>NZ_JBSWTF010000001.1:2500-3507500 GCF_056158405.1 Photobacterium sp. AWH4_225
CGTAGGGAAACCGAGTCTTAACTGGGCGTTCAGTTGCTAGGATTAGACCCGAAACCAGGTGATCTAGCCATGGGCAGGTTGAAGGTGAGGTAACACTTACTGGAGGACCGAACCGACTAATGTTGAAAAATTAGCGGATGACTTGTGGCTAGGGGTGAAAGGCCAATCAAACCTGGAGATAGCTGGTTCTCCCCGAAAGCTATTTAGGTAGCGCCTCGGACGAATACTACTGGGGGTAGAGCACTGTTAAGGCTAGGGGGTCATCCCGACTTACCAACCCTTTGCAAACTCCGAATACCAGTAAGTACTATCCGGGAGACACACGGCGGGTGCTAACGTCCGTCGTGGAGAGGGAAACAACCCAGACCGCCAGCTAAGGTCCCAAAGTTATAGCTAAGTGGGAAACGATGTGGGAAGGCTCAGACAGCCAGGATGTTGGCTTAGAAGCAGCCATCATTTAAAGAAAGCGTAATAGCTCACTGGTCGAGTCGGCCTGCGCGGAAGATTTAACGGGGCTAAGCTATACACCGAAGCTGCGGCAATGCATTTATATGTATTGGGTAGGGGAGCGTTCTGTAAGCGGTTGAAGGTGCATCGTAAGGTGTGCTGGACGTATCAGAAGTGCGAATGCTGACATGAGTAACGATAAAGGGAGTGAAAAACTCCCTCGCCGGAAGACCAAGGGTTCCTGTCCAACGTTAATCGGGGCAGGGTGAGTCGACCCCTAAGGCGAGGCCGAAAGGCGTAGTCGATGGGAAACGGGTTAATATTCCCGTACTTCTTACTATTGCGATGGGGGGACGGAGAAGGCTAGGTGGGCCTGGCGACGGTTGTCCAGGTTCAAGGGTGTAGGCTGTAATCTTAGGCAAATCCGGGATTACACCAGGCTGAGACCCGATGTCGAGGTGCTACGGCACTGAAGTCATTGATGCCATGCTTCCGGGAAAAGCCTCTAAGCTTCAGATAGTAAGGAATCGTACCCCAAACCGACACAGGTGGTCGGGTAGAGAATACCAAGGCGCTTGAGAGAACTCGGGTGAAGGAACTAGGCAAAATGGTACCGTAACTTCGGGAGAAGGTACGCTGCCGGCGGTGAAGAGACTCGCTCTTGGAGCTGCTGGCAGTCGCAGATACCAGGTGGCTGCAACTGTTTATTAAAAACACAGCACTGTGCAAAATCGAAAGATGACGTATACGGTGTGACGCCTGCCCGGTGCCGGAAGGTTAATTGATGGGGTTAGACTTCGGTCGAAGCTCTTGATCGAAGCCCCGGTAAACGGCGGCCGTAACTATAACGGTCCTAAGGTAGCGAAATTCCTTGTCGGGTAAGTTCCGACCTGCACGAATGGCGTAATGATGGCCACGCTGTCTCCACCCGAGACTCAGTGAAATTGAAATCGCAGTGAAGATGCTGCGTACCCGCGGCTAGACGGAAAGACCCCGTGAACCTTTACTACAGCTTGGCACTGAACATTGACCCTACATGTGTAGGATAGGTGGGAGGCTTTGAAACCGAGTCGCTAGATTCGGTGGAGCCGTCCTTGAAATACCACCCTTGTAGTGTTGATGTTCTAACGTCGCCCCGTTATCCGGGGTGCGGACAGTGCCTGGTGGGTAGTTTGACTGGGGCGGTCTCCTCCCAAAGCGTAACGGAGGAGCACGAAGGTGGGCTAATCACGGTCGGACATCGTGAGGTTAGTGCAATGGCATAAGCCCGCTTGACTGCGAGACTGACAAGTCGAGCAGGTGCGAAAGCAGGTCATAGTGATCCGGTGGTTCTGTATGGAAGGGCCATCGCTCAACGGATAAAAGGTACTCCGGGGATAACAGGCTGATACCGCCCAAGAGTTCATATCGACGGCGGTGTTTGGCACCTCGATGTCGGCTCATCACATCCTGGGGCTGAAGTCGGTCCCAAGGGTATGGCTGTTCGCCATTTAAAGTGGTACGCGAGCTGGGTTTAGAACGTCGTGAGACAGTTCGGTCCCTATCTGCCGTGGGCGTTGGATGATTGAGAGGGGCTGCTCCTAGTACGAGAGGACCGGAGTGGACGAACCTCTGGTGTTCGGGTTGTGTCGCCAGACGCATTGCCCGGTAGCTAAGTTCGGAATCGATAACCGCTGAAAGCATCTAAGCGGGAAGCGAGCCTCGAGATGAGTCATCCCTGAACCTATAAGGTTCCTGAAGGGTTGTTGGAGACTACGACGTAGATAGGCAGGGTGTGTAAGCGTTGTGAGGCGTTGAGCTAACCTGTACTAATTGCCCGTGAGGCTTAACCATACAACACCCAAGGGGTTTTAACGGACTCCACAAACACTTGGATGAGTGTTGAGAACATCAGCTTTCAAGATTGTAAGAATTTTGCTTGGCGACCATAGCATTATGGACCCACCTGATCCCATGCCGAACTCAGTAGTGAAACGTAATAGCGCCGATGGTAGTGTGGGGCCTCCCCATGTGAGAGTAGGACATCGCCAGGCTTTGATTTATAGGAAGCCCGCTGGGTACAGCGGGCTTTTCTTTCGCTCCGACTGATTGCAATGTGAGCGACGTCAACAGAAGGTTTTTACTTTTTCGCCAGCTGCGAAAAAAGATGAAAATTTTGTCTTGACTGGATATCAGAAACGCGTATTATACGCCTCCTGACTTGCTGAAGCGCACAGCGCCAAGGCATTGAAAGTCAACGTTCTTTAACAATTTGACCATGCAATCTGTGTGGGCACTCGTGAAATGATAGTCAACAAAAGCATTATCAATGAAACTGAGTGACCAAATCGAAATAGCTTCGGCTATATCGGCACAGTCAATTCTTACTTAGAAATAAGTAATAACAGTATTCATTGAGCCAAAACTTTAATTGAAGAGTTTGATCATGGCTCAGATTGAACGCTGGCGGCAGGCCTAACACATGCAAGTCGAGCGGCAGCGACATAAACAATCCTTCGGGTGCGTTTATGGGCGGCGAGCGGCGGACGGGTGAGTAATGCCTGGGAATATGCCCTGATGTGGGGGATAACCATTGGAAACGATGGCTAATACCGCATAATCTCTTCGGAGCAAAGAGGGGGACCTTCGGGCCTCTCGCGTCAGGATTAGCCCAGGTGAGATTAGCTAGTTGGTGAGGTAAGAGCTCACCAAGGCGACGATCTCTAGCTGGTCTGAGAGGATGATCAGCCACACTGGAACTGAGACACGGTCCAGACTCCTACGGGAGGCAGCAGTGGGGAATATTGCACAATGGGGGAAACCCTGATGCAGCCATGCCGCGTGTGTGAAGAAGGCCTTCGGGTTGTAAAGCACTTTCAGTCGTGAGGAAGGCATATGCGTTAATAGCGTATGTGTTTGACGTTAGCGACAGAAGAAGCACCGGCTAACTCCGTGCCAGCAGCCGCGGTAATACGGAGGGTGCGAGCGTTAATCGGAATTACTGGGCGTAAAGCGCATGCAGGCGGCTTGTTAAGCCAGATGTGAAAGCCCGGGGCTCAACCTCGGAATAGCATTTGGAACTGGCAGGCTAGAGTCTTGTAGAGGGGGGTAGAATTTCAGGTGTAGCGGTGAAATGCGTAGAGATCTGAAGGAATACCGGTGGCGAAGGCGGCCCCCTGGACAAAGACTGACGCTCAGATGCGAAAGCGTGGGGAGCAAACAGGATTAGATACCCTGGTAGTCCACGCCGTAAACGATGTCTACTTGGAGGTTGGTGTCTTGAACACTGGCTTTCGGAGCTAACGCGTTAAGTAGACCGCCTGGGGAGTACGGTCGCAAGATTAAAACTCAAATGAATTGACGGGGGCCCGCACAAGCGGTGGAGCATGTGGTTTAATTCGATGCAACGCGAAGAACCTTACCTACTCTTGACATCCAGAGAACTTTCCAGAGATGGATTGGTGCCTTCGGGAACTCTGAGACAGGTGCTGCATGGCTGTCGTCAGCTCGTGTTGTGAAATGTTGGGTTAAGTCCCGCAACGAGCGCAACCCCTATCCTTGTTTGCCAGCACGTAATGGTGGGAACTCCAGGGAGACTGCCGGTGATAAACCGGAGGAAGGTGGGGACGACGTCAAGTCATCATGGCCCTTACGAGTAGGGCTACACACGTGCTACAATGGCGTATACAGAGGGCGGCCAACTCGCGAGAGTGAGCGAATCCCAGAAAGTACGTCGTAGTCCGGATTGGAGTCTGCAACTCGACTCCATGAAGTCGGAATCGCTAGTAATCGTGGATCAGAATGCCACGGTGAATACGTTCCCGGGCCTTGTACACACCGCCCGTCACACCATGGGAGTGGGCTGCACCAGAAGTAGATAGCTTAACCTTCGGGAGGGCGTTTACCACGGTGTGGTTCATGACTGGGGTGAAGTCGTAACAAGGTAGCCCTAGGGGAACCTGGGGCTGGATCACCTCCTTAACGATATGACTGCGTTTTACGCAGTGTCCACACAGATTGCTTGGTTGAAATGTAAAGAACATGTCTAGGTTCCCAAACCTAGAAAACACTTAGTCCCATTCGTCTAGAGGCCTAGGACACCGCCCTTTCACGGCGGTAACAGGGGTTCGACTCCCCTATGGGACGCCACGGGTCGTTAGCTCAGTTGGTAGAGCAGTTGACTTTTAATCAATTGGTCGCAGGTTCGAATCCTGCACGACCCACCATCTTCTCCTTTGAAGATGTAAAACATCGGAGGGCGATTAGCTCAGTTGGGAGAGCACCTCCCTTACAAGGAGGGGGTCACTGGTTCGAGCCCGGTATCGCCCACCACTCTTTCATCTTGAAAGATACCATTTCGATGGGGCTATAGCTCAGCTGGGAGAGCGCTTCGCTGGCAGCGAAGAGGTCTGCGGTTCGATCCCGCATAGCTCCACCACTCTCTAAAAACATTCTCGTGAGTGTGTTTAGAAAGTGGATGTCGAAAGACAAACACATGCTCTTTAACAATCTGGAAAGCTGACTAGTAAATTGAATTCTTCGAATTCAATACTAATAGTTTCTACTTGAATAAGTAGGAACGAGTTCTCAAGCAACACACATTCAAGTGTCTTGTGTAAGAGTCCGGCGAAACACAGTTCATCAATACTCAGATGGACAACCTTGGTTGTTGAGCCATACGAACAGACCCCTTGGGGTTGTATGGTTAAGTGACTAAGCGTACACGGTGGATGCCTGGGCAGTCAGAGGCGATGAAGGACGTGCTAACCTGCGATAAGCCAAGAGAAGATGGTAAGAATCACGATACTCTTGGATTTCCGAATGGGGAAACCCAGCTGCATAAGCAGTTATCGTAACGTGAATACATAGCGTTGCGAGGCGAACCGGGGGAACTGAAACATCTAAGTACCCCGAGGAAGAGAAATCAACCGAGATTCCGGCAGTAGCGGCGAGCGAACCCGGATTAGCCCTTAAGCTAGTTTTGCGACAGGTGAATGAGCTGGAAAGCTCAGCGATACAGGGTGATAGCCCCGTAACCGGTAGCGCATTGCGAGTGAAATCGAGTAGGACGGGACACGTGATATCCTGTCTGAACATGGGGGGACCATCCTCCAAGGCTAAATACTCCTGACTGACCGATAGTGAACCAGTACCGTGAGGGAAAGGCGAAAAGAACCCCTGTGAGGGGAGTGAAATAGAACCTGAAACCGTGTACGTACAAGCAGTAGGAGCCCTTCGGGGTGACTGCGTACCTTTTGTATAATGGGTCAGCGACTTAATTTTAGTAGCAAGGTTAACCGTTTAGGGGAGCCGTAGGGAAACCGAGTCTTAACTGGGCGTTCAGTTGCTAGGATTAGACCCGAAACCAGGTGATCTAGCCATGGGCAGGTTGAAGGTGAGGTAACACTTACTGGAGGACCGAACCGACTAATGTTGAAAAATTAGCGGATGACTTGTGGCTAGGGGTGAAAGGCCAATCAAACCTGGAGATAGCTGGTTCTCCCCGAAAGCTATTTAGGTAGCGCCTCGGACGAATACTACTGGGGGTAGAGCACTGTTAAGGCTAGGGGGTCATCCCGACTTACCAACCCTTTGCAAACTCCGAATACCAGTAAGTACTATCCGGGAGACACACGGCGGGTGCTAACGTCCGTCGTGGAGAGGGAAACAACCCAGACCGCCAGCTAAGGTCCCAAAGTTATAGCTAAGTGGGAAACGATGTGGGAAGGCTCAGACAGCCAGGATGTTGGCTTAGAAGCAGCCATCATTTAAAGAAAGCGTAATAGCTCACTGGTCGAGTCGGCCTGCGCGGAAGATTTAACGGGGCTAAGCTATACACCGAAGCTGCGGCAATGCATTTATATGTATTGGGTAGGGGAGCGTTCTGTAAGCGGTTGAAGGTGCATCGTAAGGTGTGCTGGACGTATCAGAAGTGCGAATGCTGACATGAGTAACGATAAAGGGAGTGAAAAACTCCCTCGCCGGAAGACCAAGGGTTCCTGTCCAACGTTAATCGGGGCAGGGTGAGTCGACCCCTAAGGCGAGGCCGAAAGGCGTAGTCGATGGGAAACGGGTTAATATTCCCGTACTTCTTACTATTGCGATGGGGGGACGGAGAAGGCTAGGTGGGCCTGGCGACGGTTGTCCAGGTTCAAGGGTGTAGGCTGTAATCTTAGGCAAATCCGGGATTACACCAGGCTGAGACCCGATGTCGAGCCGCTACGGCGGTGAAGTCATTGATGCCATGCTTCCGGGAAAAGCCTCTAAGCTTCAGATAGTAAGGAATCGTACCCCAAACCGACACAGGTGGTCGGGTAGAGAATACCAAGGCGCTTGAGAGAACTCGGGTGAAGGAACTAGGCAAAATGGTACCGTAACTTCGGGAGAAGGTACGCTGCCGGCGGTGAAGAGACTTGCTCTTGGAGCTGCTGGCAGTCGCAGATACCAGGTGGCTGCAACTGTTTATTAAAAACACAGCACTGTGCAAAATCGAAAGATGACGTATACGGTGTGACGCCTGCCCGGTGCCGGAAGGTTAATTGATGGGGTTAGACTTCGGTCGAAGCTCTTGATCGAAGCCCCGGTAAACGGCGGCCGTAACTATAACGGTCCTAAGGTAGCGAAATTCCTTGTCGGGTAAGTTCCGACCTGCACGAATGGCGTAATGATGGCCACGCTGTCTCCACCCGAGACTCAGTGAAATTGAAATCGCAGTGAAGATGCTGCGTACCCGCGGCTAGACGGAAAGACCCCGTGAACCTTTACTACAGCTTGGCACTGAACATTGACCCTACATGTGTAGGATAGGTGGGAGGCTTTGAAACCGAGTCGCTAGATTCGGTGGAGCCGTCCTTGAAATACCACCCTTGTAGTGTTGATGTTCTAACGTCGCCCCGTTATCCGGGGTGCGGACAGTGCCTGGTGGGTAGTTTGACTGGGGCGGTCTCCTCCCAAAGCGTAACGGAGGAGCACGAAGGTGGGCTAATCACGGTCGGACATCGTGAGGTTAGTGCAATGGCATAAGCCCGCTTGACTGCGAGACTGACAAGTCGAGCAGGTGCGAAAGCAGGTCATAGTGATCCGGTGGTTCTGTATGGAAGGGCCATCGCTCAACGGATAAAAGGTACTCCGGGGATAACAGGCTGATACCGCCCAAGAGTTCATATCGACGGCGGTGTTTGGCACCTCGATGTCGGCTCATCACATCCTGGGGCTGAAGTCGGTCCCAAGGGTATGGCTGTTCGCCATTTAAAGTGGTACGCGAGCTGGGTTTAGAACGTCGTGAGACAGTTCGGTCCCTATCTGCCGTGGGCGTTGGATGATTGAGAGGGGCTGCTCCTAGTACGAGAGGACCGGAGTGGACGAACCTCTGGTGTTCGGGTTGTGTCGCCAGACGCATTGCCCGGTAGCTAAGTTCGGAATCGATAACCGCTGAAAGCATCTAAGCGGGAAGCGAGCCTCGAGATGAGTCATCCCTGAACCTATAAGGTTCCTGAAGGGTTGTTGGAGACTACGACGTAGATAGGCAGGGTGTGTAAGCGTTGTGAGGCGTTGAGCTAACCTGTACTAATTGCCCGTGAGGCTTAACCATACAACACCCAAGGGGTTTTTACGGACTCCGCAAACACTTGGATGAGTGTTGAGAACATCAGCTTTCTAAGATTGTAAGAATTTTGCTTGGCGACCATAGCATTATGGACCCACCTGATCCCATGCCGAACTCAGTAGTGAAACGTAATAGCGCCGATGGTAGTGTGGGGTCTCCCCATGTGAGAGTAGGACATCGCCAGGCTTCCAATTTAGATTATCGTGCTGAACACACGGTGATTTGAGTGGAGCGGTAGTTCAGTTGGTTAGAATACCGGCCTGTCACGCCGGGGGTCGCGGGTTCGAGTCCCGTCCGCTCCGCCACTTATTCAGACAAAGTTAAGTCTTTAAAATAACTACAGGGGTGTAGCTCCAATTGGCAGAGCAGCGGATTCCAAATCCGCGTGTTGGGAGTTCGAATCTCTCCACCCCTGCCATCTTCAAGGCTCTAGCAGAAATGCTGGAGCCTTTTTCGTATGTGCAATTGGCAGAGCAGCGGATTCCGCTAATACCAAAACAGCGCGTGCTGAGAGCCCAAACCTCCGGGATGCCGGCCCAGTCCACACCTGCTATCTTTGAAGCCTCTGTCGTAAAACTGGGGCTTTTTACATCTGTTGCTTTCGAGAAGAAACGTTGGGAGTTGGAGTGCAAGCCAAGTCTTATTCTGTTAACTTTCCTTTATTAATCAATACTGTGACTCGGTTAGTGAAAATCAGTTTGATCTCCGGAGAATTGTCAGTAGAATGATTAACACATTAGGGGTGTAGCTCCAATTGGCAGAGCAGCGGATTCCAAATCCGCGTGTTGGGAGTTCGAATCTCTCCACCCCTGCCATATTCTAAGGCCTAGTCGAAAGACTAGGCCTTTTTCGTATTATTGATTCGGATTCCGCTAATAGCAAAACAGCGCGTGTTAGGAGTAGTTCGAATCTCCGGGATGCCGGCCCAGTCCCCCCTGCCACCTTCGAAGCCTCAGCAGAAGTGCTGGGGCTTTTTTGCATATGTTGCTTCTGCGAAGCAATGTTGGGCCATTTCATTTTGCTAATTTATTATTTCTCTTGTTGTTAATAGGGATAAGCGGTAGCATTTGTTTATTGCCTTGGCGAAACCGCCATGGCGGGTGATGGAGTTCCACCTTTAACCGCTCAACCGAGATAATGACTCCTGCTGTAGTAGGATAGATCCGTCTATGGTGGGGCTTGTTATTTGCCATAGCATCTATCCTTGAGAGTAATTCGAGATAAAGATAGAAATGGTATGGCGCATCCATTAAGTTCAAATCCTAAAATATTCGTCCAGATCCTCCGTTGGACGCTACTCATCATTCCCGTAGCCGTTATTGTCGGCTCGCTCAATGCCTTTTTCCTTTGGATCCTCAGTGTGGCAACTGCGACCCGGATTGATAACCCGTGGCTTATATACCTATTACCACTGGCCGGTATCGTGATCGTTTACTGCTACCGCAACTTGGGAAAAAATTCCGAGGGTGGTAACAACCTCATTATGGATGAGATCCATGAGCCCGGTGCCGGTATTCCAGCCCGAATGGCACCTTTGGTGTTGATTACCACTGTGATCACCCACCTGTTTGGTGGCTCGGCAGGGCGTGAAGGCACCGCAGTGCAAATCGGCGGGGCATCGACCCACTGGTTGGCTCGCAAGTTCAAACTCAATGATGCGGATACCCGACTGATTCTAATTGCCGGTGTGGCGGCAGGTTTTGGTGCTGTATTCGGCACGCCGCTGACTGGTGCCATCTTTGCTTTGGAAGTGCTGGCGATAGGCCGCCTGCGCTATGATGCAATTATCCCTGCTTTGTTTGCTGCTATCTTGGCTGATGTCGTTTGTTCTGCTTGGGGAGTCCACCATACCCACTATCGGATAGACTTCCTTGAAACCATTACTCTGTTCGAACATGCTGTTAAAGTAGACCTGCTGATGATCGCTAAGATTGTGATTGCTGCCGTGGTTTTTGGTTTGGCAGGATACCTGTTCGGTGAACTGACCCATGCCTTTAAAGACATCTTCAAAGCGACACTCAAAAACCCGTATTTAATTGTGGTCGTGGGTGGTTTGATTGTCATCGGTGCAGTACAACTGATTGGTAACTACGACTACATTGGGTTGGGCGTCTATTCGAGCCGTGAAGGGGGAGTGAGTATCTTGACGGCCTTCCAGGAAGGTGGCGCTGAATGGTACAGCTGGCTACTCAAGTTGTTACTAACAGCCATCACCCTTGCTGCCGGTTTTAAAGGCGGTGAAGTGACTCCGTTGTTCTTCGTTGGGGCGACATTGGGCAATACCATGGCCTGGGTGCTGGGCGCACCGGTCGATCTGTTTGCTGCTCTAGGCTTTCTTGCTGTGTTTGCAGCAGCAACCAATACGCCGCTCGCTTGTACCATTATGGGCATAGAACTGTTTGGTGCTGAGCACATGCTGTACTTTGCCATTGCGTGTTATACCGCTTACTACTTCAGTGGCCATACCGGCATTTACTCGTCGCAGCGAGTTGCAGTACCTAAGCTTTTTGATTTGGAAGGGGCGCCGAAGATCACCCATAAGCTTGGTGAACTGAGGGAGACCCACTCGTCATTGCTCAAGACACTTGTGAAGCGTTTCAAATAAATTTGTAGCACTCAGTGGTGTTATGCAAAAGTAGCAATGTTTTTGCTAAATAAGTATTAAAACTGTGGGTTCTGCCTTGCCGAGGCGGAACCCCTTTCATATACTGCTAGTTCAACTTGTCGGAGTGCCATTTGGCTGAGACCGCATTGCGGGATCCGTAGAACCTGATCAGGCTAATACCTGCGAAGGGAACAAGAGAGACTCTTCTGTATCACTGTATTCACAGTGGCAGTATCAGACGACACTATACACCCTACGTATAGCCTCTTGTTTACGCACCCATCCGCCAAGCAACTTCCCTGTTATGGACAAAAAAGGAAATTGCTATGTCGAGTCGCAAACAAGCGAGACTGGAAGCGAAACAATTTATCGACTCACTGACCACCCAGGCTTACCCGAATTCCCGGAAAATTTATGTTACCGGGAGTCGTGAAGATATCCGCGTACCGATGCGCGAGATTGCCCTGGCTGATAGCCTTGTTGGTGGTACCAAAGAGTCCCCTGTTTTCGAGCCTAATGAACCGGTACGGGTCTATGACACCTCTGGTTTCTATACCGATCCTGAGCAGCCAGCTGATATTTATGCTGGCCTACCTAAGCTCCGTGAAAGTTGGATTGAGGAGCGGGGGGATACTGAGCTGCTGGACGAGCTAAGTTCTCAGTATTCTAAAGAGCGCTTAGCTGATGACACCCTTGATGAACTGAGGTTTGAACAACAGGCTCGTATCCGCCGTGCCAAACCGGGCAAAAATGTTACCCAGCTGCATTATGCCCGTCAGGGGATCATCACTCCAGAGATGGAGTTTATTGCCATTCGCGAAAACATGGGCCGGGCGAAATACCGTGATGAGGTGCTAAACCAGCAGCATCCTGGTATGGCATTTGGTGCCAACCTGCCACAAGAAATAACACCTGAGTTTGTCCGCCGCGAAGTTGCTGAAGGCCGGGCTATTATCCCATCGAATATCAATCACCCTGAAACCGAGCCGATGATCATCGGCCGCAACTTCCTGGTCAAGGTCAACGCCAATATCGGTAACTCGTCAGTTAGTTCGTCAATTGAAGAGGAAGTGGAAAAGCTGGTGTGGTCGACCCGCTGGGGTGGCGATACCGTTATGGATCTATCAACTGGCCGTAACATTCATGAAACCCGCGAATGGATCATCCGCAACAGCCCGGTACCTATCGGCACAGTGCCTATGTATCAGGCGTTGGAAAAGGTCAACGGTATTGCTGAGAACCTCAACTGGGAAGTGTTCCGTGACACCTTGCTCGAGCAGGCTGAGCAGGGCGTGGATTATTTCACTATCCATGCGGGTGTCCTATTGCGCTATGTCCCGATGACAGCGAAAAGGGTCACCGGTATTGTCTCGCGAGGCGGCTCGATCATGGCCAAGTGGTGCTTGGCGCACCACAAAGAAAGTTTCCTGTACGAGCACTTCCGGGAGATTTGTGAAATCTGTGCCCAGTACGATATTGCCTTGTCACTGGGTGATGGTCTGCGTCCTGGCTCGGTGGCTGATGCCAACGATGAAGCGCAGTTCAGTGAATTGCGTACCTTGGGTGAGCTGACCAAGATTGCCTGGGAATATGATGTCCAGGTGATGATTGAAGGGCCGGGGCATGTGCCGATGCACATGATTAAGGAAAACATGGAAGAGCAGCTCAAGCACTGCCATGAAGCGCCGTTTTATACCCTTGGGCCACTAACCACAGATATTGCCCCGGGCTATGACCATATTACCTCAGGTATTGGTGCTGCCATGATTGGTTGGTATGGCTGTGCCATGCTGTGTTATGTCACGCCGAAAGAACATTTGGGCCTACCTAACAAAGAAGATGTAAAGGTGGGACTGATCACGTACAAGCTGTGTGCCCATGCGGCAGACTTAGCAAAAGGCCATCCCGGTGCTCAAGTGCGAGACAATGCCTTGTCAAAGGCGCGCTTTGAATTCCGCTGGGAAGATCAATTTAACCTGGCTTTAGACCCTGAAACGGCTCGAGCCTACCATGATGAAACCCTTCCTCAGGAGTCCGGAAAGATCGCCCATTTCTGCTCGATGTGTGGACCAAAATTCTGTTCGATGAAGATCTCGCAAGAAGTCCGTGAGTATGCCAGCGGACTGGAGAAAGACGGCGAGCTGGCCGTGCAGATGCTGGATGACCCCCTTGAGGGCATGCAGCAAAAAGCCGATGAATTCCGGGCCAAGGGGAGTGAGTTATATCACCCAATCAAAGAGGAAAGTTAATGAACGCGTTGTGTTTACCCGATCACTTGGCGCCATTACTGATGCATATCGAGCCGTTGTTGGCAGCGGCCGATAAATACCAGCTCGGTGAAGCGGTCAGTATGGAATGGAGTGGATCGGAGGTGGTAGACATTCATCTTGAGGGGACAACCTTCAAGGTGGCGTTTAATCCGTCCGAGAGTGAGGCTCAGGGCTTGGAGGTGCGCGATCAGT
The DNA here is from genome assembly GCF_056158405.1 of Photobacterium sp. AWH4_225. NCBI lineage: Bacteria > Pseudomonadati > Pseudomonadota > Gammaproteobacteria > Vibrionales > Vibrionaceae > Photobacterium > Photobacterium sp. AWH4_225. Next base: position 15,600 of record NZ_JBSWTF010000001.1, read on the forward strand.
GGATTGCCCCTTATCCGACTCTGGCCGAGATGCAGCAGCAGGTTGCGGCTAATCCGGCGTTGGTGGTCTGTGGCCTGCCGACAGAGCAAGGCTGCGTCGATATCTGGCATCACCTTGGTGAAGCCCGCGCGGTGTATTGCCACCATGCCGGGGCAAGTGAGCCACAGCGCGCCATGTTATTGGCTGCATTGGCTTTGGATTACCCTCTGGAAGATGCGGTCACGCTATCGCGCGCCCATGCCCGAGGTTACCTGGAGAGCCATGCTGATGGCTATGGTGAAACTGGCTGGCCGATGATACGCGCATTGTTCCCGCGTCCGTTGACGGCTAACCACCCTGAGTGCGATGAACTTGGCTGGGTCAGTAAAGAAGTGGCCGTTTCGCCGTTTGCCACGGTGGAGCGCGATAAGTTGGCGCTGTATCCGGTTGTCGATACGGCCCAGTGGGTGACCCGCTTGCTTGATTTGGGTGTGAAAACGACCCAGCTGCGGATCAAAGATCCCTCTGAGCCTACGTTGCCTGCCCAAATCACTACGATCGTTGAGGCCGGTAAGCAGCATGGTGCCCAGGTATTCGTGAATGATTACTGGCAACTGGCGATCGATAACCAGGCTTACGGTGTTCATCTTGGGCAGGAAGATCTGGAAACGGCTGATCTAGCAGCGATTCAGCAGGCTGGGCTGCGTCTTGGGCTATCGACTCACGGCTACTACGAAATTCTACGTGCGGCGGAGTTTGCTCCTAGCTATATCGCTTTGGGCCATATCTTCCCGACAACCACTAAGGATATGCCATCTAAACCGCAGGGACTTAACCGCTTGGCCCTTTACCAAAAGCTGATTGGTGACGCGTTCCCGACAGTCGCGATTGGTGGCATCGACTTGTCCCGTGCTGAGAGAGTCTGGCGAACAGGAGTAAGTAGTGTTGCGGTTGTCCGTGCTGTCACCCAAGCCGATGACCCGGCGAAGGCTATTGCGGCGTTTGAAGATATCTTAGTGCGCAACCCGGCCGAATAGGATGGCAACCATGCTCAGTGATCAGGAATTTCTTCGTTATAACCGCCAGATCATGCTGCCGCAGATCGGTGAGCCAGGCCAACAGTCACTGTCCAATGCTCAGGTGTTGTTGGTGGGGGCCGGCGGTTTAGGCTCAGCTGCGGCTTTGTACCTTGCTGGGGCGGGTATCGGCAATTTGGTGATCGCCGATGACGATACGGTCGATAGCTCAAACCTGCAGCGCCAGGTGATCTATCGCGATAGCGATCAGGGTAAAGCCAAGGCACAGATGGCAGCGGATCAGTTGCAGGCGTTAAACCCGCATATCCGTATCCGGGCAGTAAAAGCTCGGCTGGCCGATCAGCGGTTGGCAATGGAGGTATCGCTGGCTGATATCGTGCTTGACTGCTCCGATAACCTAGCAACCCGATATGCCGTCAATCATGCCTGTTTCAAGGCCAATAAGCCTTTGATATCGGGCGCGGCAATTCGTTGGCAAGGGCAGCTGATGGCCTTTGATTTCCGTCAGGGTAAAGGGCCTTGCTATCACTGCTTGTTCCCGCGTCAGGCGGGAGCTGTTGATGAGCCGCAGAACTGCAGTAATTCAGGTATCGCCGGGCCGGTGGTCGGCACTGTCGGCAATTTGCAGGCATTAGAAACGATAAAACTACTGACCGGTGCTGGTGAAGTGGGCTTTGGCACGCTGCGCCAGTTCGATGGTCTGACGATGGGCTGGCAAGCCTTTCAACTTCCAACAGATAGATCGTGCCCGGTTTGCGGGACGGGAGAATAGAACCACTATGACGACTGCGACTCTGATCCAGGTGCGGGTCAATGATAAACCGGTAGAGGTGCCAGAAGGGCAGTCTCTCAGCGCATTGTTGACGCAACTCGAGATGCCGCTACAGGCCACAGCTGTAGCCTTGAATGAAGATATTGTTGCCCGCAGCGAGTGGGAAACAACTGTACTGAGCGCCGGCGATCGCATCGCCCTGTTCCAAGCGATTGCAGGAGGATAAATGCTAACTATCGCTGATAAGACGTTCTCGTCACGCCTGTTTACCGGTACCGGTAAGTATGCCAACCGCCATGCAATGGCTGAATCGATTATTGCGTCAGGCTCCGAGCTGGTGACCATGGCACTTAAGCGCGTAGATATTGAAAACCGTGATGACGATATCCTTGCGCCGTTGATTGATGCCGGGGTAAACCTGCTGCCAAATACGTCTGGTGCCAAGAATGCCAAGGAAGCGGTATTTGCCGCCAAGCTTGCCCGAGAAGCTCTTGGTACGAATTGGCTTAAGCTGGAAATCCACCCAGATCCGAAGTATTTGATGCCTGATCCGATCGAGACATTGGCGGCTGCAGAAGAACTGGTTCGTGAAGGTTTCATCGTGCTGCCATACTGCCATGCCGATCCTGTGCTGTGTAAGCGCTTGGAAGAGGTAGGCTGTGCGGCGGTGATGCCGCTGGGTGCGCCGATTGGCTCCAACAAAGGCTTAGCTTCGCGCGATTTCCTCGAAATCATCATCGACCAAGCCAAGGTGCCGGTGATTGTTGATGCGGGTATTGGTGCTCCATCCCATGCTGCTGAAGCGATGGAGATGGGAGCGGACGCAGTACTGGTGAATACGGCTATTGCGGCGGCGGCCGATCCTATAGCCATGGGCCGTGCCTTCAAGTTGGCAGTTGAAAGTGGCCGTATGGCGTACGAAGCTGGTTTGGCGGGTACGGTTAACCATGCCATCGCCTCCAGCCCGCTGACGGCGTTCTTGGATCAGCCGGCCTAAGGAGCTTGCGATGAGTTTCGTTGATGAGTGGAAGCAGCTGGACTGGGATGATATCCGGCTATCTATCTATGGCAAGACCGCGGCAGATGTCGAGCGGGCGCTGCGTAAACCCAAGCGTGATCTGGAAGATTTCAAAGCCCTGATCTCGCCGGCGGCAGAGCCTTATCTCGAGCAGATGGCGCAGCAGTCGGCCGCATTGACCCGCAAGCGCTTCGGCCATACGGTGTCGTTTTATATTCCGCTATATTTGTCTAATCTGTGTGCCAATGCATGTACCTATTGTGGTTTTTCAATGGAAAACCGCATTAAACGTCGCACCTTGGACATGGCTGAGATTGAACGTGAGTGTGAGGCCATCAAGGCCAAGCAGTTCGACAGTATCCTGCTGGTGACCGGTGAGCATGAGCGCAAGGTCGGAATGGAATATTTCCGCGAAGCACTGCCAGCGATCAAGTCCCACTTCAGTTATCTGGCAATGGAAGTCCAACCGCTGGATCAGGACGAGTATGCCGAGCTCAAAACCCTTGGCCTGGATGCGGTCATGGTGTACCAGGAAACCTACAGTGCCCCGACTTATGCCCAGCACCACTTGCGTGGCAACAAGATGGACTTTGAATACCGGCTGGAAACACCGGACCGTCTGGCTAAGGCAGGTATCGACAAGATCGGTATCGGTGCATTGATTGGACTTGAAGAGTGGCGAACCGATTGTTTCTTTGTCGCCGCACATCTGGATTACCTTGAGCGTACCTACTGGCAGACCCGTTATTCGATCTCCTTCCCGCGCCTGCGTCCATGTGAAGGTGGCCTGCAGCCAAAATCAGTGATGAATGACCGTCAGTTGGTGCAGCTGATCTGTGCCTACCGCTTGCTTAACCCTGAAGTAGAGCTGTCGCTGTCGACCCGTGAGTCAGCGCAGTTCCGTGACAATGTGCTGCCTTTGGGGATCACCACTATGTCGGCGGAGTCCAAGACTCAGCCGGGTGGTTATGCCGATGATGAGCCGGAGCTCGAGCAGTTTGCTATCAGCGATGAGCGACCGGCTACCGATGTAGCTGCTGCGGTCAAGCAACGTGGTTTTGAGGTCGTTTGGAAAGATTGGCACCACGCCTATTCGGGCTAACGGCCAAGATAAAGTGATGAAAAGAAAAAACGCCCGCACAGCATACCTGTGCGGGCGTTTTCTTTATGTTGTTGGTGATGTGCCAATAACAGATGTCAGCTGGCTATTAGCGGGCTAGTGGCGCAGTTGCCTGCTCAAGCCAAGCCAGATCATCACCCTGCAGCGATGGGCTAAGTACGTCGAACACGGTCTGATGGTAGTTGTTGAGCCAGTTTTGCTCGGCATCTGTCATCAGAGACAAGTCAACCAGGCGACGGTCGATAGGCGCGCGGGTCAGAGACTCGAAGCCCATGACGGTCATATCGCCTGCCGTTTCTACTTCGACAACCAGCTCCAGATTTTCGATACGGATCCCGAAGGCATCGGCACGGTAGTAACCTGGCTCGTTCGATAACACCATGCCCGGCAGTAGTGCCGTTGGGTTGTGTACTTTGGCAATGCGCTGCGGGCCTTCGTGAACACTTAGGAAGTGGCCGACGCCATGGCCGGTACCGTGGTCGTAATCAAAGCCGTGTGCCCATAGGTGCTGGCGGGCAAGGGCATCAAGCTGTGAGCCAGTGGTACCTTTAGGAAAACGGGCAGAAGCCAAGCCAATGTGGCCTTTAAGCACCAAAGTGAAGGTTTTCTTTACTTCATCGTCCGGCTCGCCGATAGCGATAGTACGGGTGATATCGGTGGTGCCGTCTGGGTACTGGCCGCCTGAATCCACTAAGTAGACGTTGTCCATTTCCAGCACGCTAGGCTCAGGCTGGTTGTTGTGGTTGTAGTGGCACATCGCCGCATTGCCGGCAGCTGCGGAAATAGTATCGAAGCTGACATCGGTGCAGCTGCTGTCTTCGCTGCGGAACTGCCACAGTTTGTCTGACAGGGTACCTTCATCAAGTAGGTTACCTTGGGCAACTTGGCTATCGACCCACGCCAGGAATTTGCTGACGGCCACGCCATCGCGGATATGGCAGGCTTTCATACCGGCAATTTCCGTCGGGTTCTTGGCCGCTTTAGGTAGCAAGCATGGATCAGCCGCTTCTAGCAGCGAGGCACCTGCATCGCGTAGGGTTTGGCTGGCCCAGGCGTTGCTGGTGGCTGGGTCAACTAATACAGCTTTGCCTGCTAGTTGCTTCAGGCCGGCTTCTAGTGCCTCCGGTGCGTTGACACGGACGCCTTCGCCAACATGGTCGGTAAAGCCTGCCGGCAAGCGGCTTGGGTCAATGTAGAAATCGACGCTCTGATCAGCATGAAGCAGAGCGGTAGAAAGTAGGACTGGCAGGCTTGGTACATCGCTGCCACGGATGTTCAGTAGCCAGGCAATGCTGTCGAGCTGGGTAAGCAGCACTGCATCGGCTTTTTGCTTGGTCAACTCGGCTGCAATGAGCTCACGTTTGTCGCTGCTGCTCTGGCCGACGAAATCCAATCCCATTAGCTTGGCCTGAGACAAGGTCGCTTCTGGACGATCTGCCCAGAACTGCTCGATTGGGTTGTCGCTAATGCTGACTAGCTCCAGCTCGTCTGCTACTTGCGCTTGGGTGCGGGCTAGCCATGCTGCGCTGTGAAGGCGCGGGTCAATTGCCACTTTGCTGCTTTTCGCTAGGTTGTCCAGCGCCCATTGCATCGGCGGCTCGTCGATCAGGTGGCGGTATTCGTAAACATCGCCCGGTACTTGCTTGCGCACCTGGACCACGTAGCGGCCATCGACAAACATCGCTGCTTTGTCGCGGGCGATCACAGCCATACCGGCAGAGCCGGTGAAGCCGGTCGCCCAGTGCAGGCGCTCGTTGTGGGCAGGGATATATTCGCCCAGGTATTCATCTTCGTGCGGGATCAATAAGGCGTCGAGCTGGTTTGCTTCCAGCCACTGGCGGATCTGCGCGACGCGTTGCGAGATAACTGCTTGCATGTGTTTATTTTTCCTTTCACTGAGTCACCGTCCGTGTGACGGCTATAAGGGCAGCCTGAATAACAAATAACCCTGCCTATTACTTACGGTGGGCAGGAAATATTGGCTGTTCAGGCTGATCTCCCTAAATTAGCGCTTTTGCGTAATAGCTGCAATTAGCTAACAGACAAATCACGGCAGCGTGAGGTGATAATTTGTCGTAACCAGCTATGACCAGGGTCTTTTTCTTGATGTTGATGCCAGAAAAGGGTGTAGGCCATAGGAGGAAGTGCTGATGGTAGCGGCAACACCGCCAAGTCGAGCTGGGCACTGATGTATGAGGCAAAATGGCTCGGGGCAGTAAACACCAAGTCGGTATGGGTGCACAGGCTAGCAGCGCTGTTGAAATCTGGAACATACATCGCGATATCCCGTTGTAGTCCCCGCTCGGCCAGCTTGTAGTCGAGCAGCCAGCGGTCATCATTGCCGCATCGCACCTGGATATGGCGCTGCTGGAGATAACATGCCTCGTCCCAAGTCTGCGTCAGGATAGGGTGGCCTTTGCGCACTAAGCAGCACTGGGTGTCGCGGCAAAGTTCGGTAAACACGATCCCCTTTGGCGGCATTAGAGTCATCATCGCGTCCTTGGGGTTGAGATCCTTGCCAGTGATCCCGAAGTCGATTTCGCCGTTGATTAGCTTGTCAAAGGTATTCGGCTCCCATGCCTGGGTATCTAGGATGATATTCGGGCCTTCTGCGAAAATATCCCCGAGAAACTGTGGCAGAAACAGCGGGTAAGCACTTTCGACCAGCGCCATGCGAAAGTGGCGGTCACTGGTGTGGGGCACGAAACTGGCTGGCGCTGTCAGGTGCTCGATATCCCTTAGCAGTTGTTCGAGCATTGGCATCAAGGCCATGGCGCGTGGGGTAGGTTTCATGCCATGAGCAGTACGGACAAACAAAGGATCATCGAATTGTTCACGCAGCCGGTTGAGGCTTTTGCTGACAGCTGACTGGCTCAGGCACAGCCGTTTGGCAGCCAGTGTAACGCTGCCTTCTTCGAGTAGAACATGGAGGCAGACCAATAGGTTGAGATCCAACCTGGCAAGTTTTTCAAATGACACGACACCTTTCTCCCGGTAAAGGCCATGATATTCCTAAATGGAAAATCGGTGTTGAATATATACCATTTCTATTCATATCTCGAAAGCCGTAAACTGCCGCCATTGCTCAACAGGATAATACTATGCAACCGAAACACTCTGCGGATAAACGGCTGGTGGCCTTGATGGTGACCCTGGTGCTGTTCAGCCCGCTTGCCATTGATATTTACCTGCCAGCGCTACCGGCGATGGCGGAGACCTTTGCAGTCGATTTGACCCGGGTTCAGGATACCGTGACTTGGTTTATGTTCAGCCTTGGCCTCGGCCAGTTGCTGGCAGGCCCTTTGGCTGACCGTATCGGACGTCGCCCGATTGCCCTTGGTGGTATCGCAATTTACGGTGCGAGCGCCGCTCTGGCCTATGTAGCTCAAACCCTGGATATGTTGCTAGTTGCCCGCCTATTGCAGGGCTTCGGTGCTTGTGCGACCTCGGTTGCTGCTTTTGCTGCGGTACGTGATAGCTTCGGTCCGGAGAAAAGCGGTCGGATGATCAGTTACCTCAATGGTGCGATCTGCTTTATCCCGGCATTGGCACCTCTCCTGGGCACATGGCTGACTCACCAGTTTGGCTGGCGCGCCAACTTCAGTTTCATGGCTGGTTTTGCTTTGGTTGCAGGCTTGTTTATTTTGCTGCTGTTCCGCGAGACCCGCCCGGCAGATACTGATGTCTCGGGCTCGGCGATAAGCCTGTCTCGCTACTGGTCTGTCCTTCGTGAGCCGACTTTCTTGTACCATGCCAGCCTCTGCATGCTAGCAATGGCTGTGATTCTAGCCTACGTAACTTCTGCACCTGCATGGTTGATGGTTGAGCTTGGCCAGAGCATGAACCAGTTCACCCTGTGGTTTGGTATCAATGCCGCATTGAATATCCTGGCGTGCATGGTTGCGCCTAAATATATCGACCGCTTCGGTTCGCGCAAGACGCTGAATACCGGCCTGGTGATCTTGGTGCTGGCAGGTGTGTTGATGCTGCTGGTAGGCCATATTGCCGAGGCGTGGGCCTTTATGGTGCCGATTTTCATGTCTTCGTTTGGCTTTGCCTTTGTGCTTGGCTCGGCGGCGGGTAAAGCGCTGGCTCCGTTTGGTGACCGTGCTGGTACCGCAGCGGCGCTGTTGGGCCTGTTCCAGATGAGTGGTGCCGGTGCCATGGTTAGCCTGACCCAGCGTTTGGGTTTGAGCTCACCGGATTTGATGGTGCTGCAGATGTGGCTGCTGATCCCTGGCTTGTTCCTGTTGTGGACAAAGATGGGCCGTCGCTGGCACGCCCCGGTTACCGCCTGAGACTTGGGCAGCAAAGAAAACTCTCGATAATAAAAAGACGCCGTCCCTTTTAAGGCGCAGGGTCTCGACAACCCTTACTCACTAGTTTGCCTGCCACATAGTGGCAGGCTTTTTTTATTCAGTTGTTAAACGATTATGCGGCAGACTCTGTCTGTGGCTTTTTACCTTTCCATTGCTGGATCACCAGCCCGCAGACAATCAGTACCAAGCCGACCAACGTTGAGCTGTGGATCTCCTCACCGATAATAGTCGCCAGCAACATCAGCGAGATGAACGGGGAGATAAAGATCAGGTTGCTGATCCTTGCGGTGTTTCGGGTCAGCTTGAGCGCATTGATCCACAGCACGAACGTTACCCCCATTTCGAACAGGCCGACATAGCTCACCGCCGCCCAGCCTTGCCAAGGGATTGCCGTCCAGCCTCCGGTGTAAAGGCTCAAACCGATAGAGAATGGCAGCGATACCAAAAAGCCAAGCAGAACGCCCAAAACCGCATCGGCTTGGTTCTTGGTGTTGAGGATCCAGTACATCGCCCACAACAGGGTTGATAGCAGCGCCAGCGCGACGCCGGTTGGGTTATCGAACTGCAATGCCATCACATCGCCCTTGGTCGCAATCACCACCACGCCAAGGTAGCCCAGTGCACAGGCTGCCCAGTCTTGTTTGCGGATTTTCTGGCCGAGGAATACCGCCGCCATCAGTGTCAGGGTGATCGCCCAGCTGTAGTTGAGCGGCTGGGCTTGGGAAGCGGGCAGTAGTTCGTAGGCTTTGAACAGCACCAGGTAGTAGGCAAACGGGTTGATCAGTCCCAGTAGCAAGTAATAGAGCGGCCTTGCCATAAAGGTCCGGCCCAACAGGTGCAATTTGCCTTGGTAGAGCGCAATACCGGCAAGGGCGAGGGCTGATACCACACTGGCGGCAACCAGCATCTGGATCGGGGTAAAAAAATCAAGGGTGATCTTAAAAGCGGTGGCCACGGTCGACCACAGCAGGACGGCTGCCAGGCCATACCCGAGCGCGTAACGTTCGTTCATTGTTCATCCATAATCAATAGCTGCGCCGGCAAGGCAGCAGGGAGTATAAGGTTAGGGCGTCAGTGTATGCGATTGCACGGGAGCCGACCAGAAAATTGCTGTAAGGAATGTGAGCTTCATTCTGGGATGAATAGTGGGATGCATATAGGAGAGTTGTGGTGTGGTTTTCTGTGCTATAGGAACTGGACATTTATCCAGTATCCTCTTAGCCTTATTGGCAAAAGCAGATCAATTGCTGGTTAATCAAAGAGTCAGGAACAAAGCATGATGAATGAGTGGATGTCGGGATATGGCTTGGCGATGGTGACGGGGTTATCCGGCGCTGTGGCGGCAGGGGGTATCGCGGCATGGCTGGTGAAAAACCGCTGGCAGCAGCAAATGGCGCTGTTGCGTCAGCAGGCAGAAGCCGAGTTGAAATTAGCCCAGAGTAAAATGCAGCACTTCCAGAGCCAGATTGATGAGCGCAACCAGGAGCTCGACGAAATGGATATCGAACGCGATAGGCTGACTGCCGAGTTGCGCCAGATGCATGGCCGGTTGGCTGCCGCGCTGGAAAAGATGCGCCATTTCGAAGCGCTCAGAAACGAAAAGCAGTACTTGACCGAGCAGTTGGAAAATAGCCGGATGGCCAACGCTGGTCTCGAAGCGGATTTGCGCGAGCAGGAAGCCCGTCATTTTGAAGAGCAGAAAGCGGCGGATGACAAAATCGCCCTGTTGGAAAATGCTGAAGAAAGGCTGCGGATTCAGTTCGAGAGCCTGGCCAATAAGATGTTCGAGCAAAAAACTAGGACTGTCGACCAGCAAAACCGGATCAGTATGGAAGGGCTGCTCGGGCCGCTGCGCGAGCAGCTCGAAGGTTTCCGCAAGCAGGTTAACGATAACTTCAGCCAGGAAGCCCGCGAGCGCCATACGCTGGTGCATGAGATCAATAATCTCAAACAGCTCAACGAACAAATGGCGCGCGAGGCCGTTAACCTGACCCAGGCGCTCAAAGGTGACAACAAAGCGCAGGGCAACTGGGGTGAAGTGGTGCTGGCGCGGGTGCTGAGCGAGTCCGGCTTGCGGGAAGGTCATGAGTACCAGACTCAGATCAGCCTCGAGAACGAAGAGGGCAAGCGTTACCAGCCCGATGTGGTGGTGCATTTGCCGCAGAACAAGGATGTGGTGATCGATGCCAAGATGTCGCTGATTGCCTATGAGCGCTTTTTCAACGCCGATAATGTTGCCGAGCAGGAGTTGGCGCTGGGTGAGCATGTTGCTTCTGTCCGAAGCCATATCCGCGGCTTGAGCCGCAAGGACTACCACCAGCTGCACGGGGTACAGAGCCTCGATTATGTGCTGATGTTTATTCCGGTCGAGCCGGCGTTCCAGGCCGCGATTGAAGCCGACCCTAGCCTGATCCGAGATGCGATGGATCAGAACATCATGTTGGTAAGTCCGACCACCTTGCTGGTGGCGTTGCGTACAATCAACAACCTATGGCGCAACGAGTGCCAGAATCAAAATGCCAAGCAGATCGCCGAGCGGGCTAGCAAGCTGTATGACAAGCTGCGCCTGTTTGTTACTGATATGGAAGCCATGGGTGCGTCGCTGGAGAAGGCCAACCAGAGCTATCAGGGCGCCATGAACAAGCTGGTGACAGGTCGCGGCAACGTGATCCGCCAGGCTGAGGGCTTCCGCCAGTTGGGCGTTGAGGTTAAGCGCGATATCAGCCCATTGTTGACCGAGCGGGCAATGCTGGGGGCAGCGGATGATAATGCTTTGCCCGACGACGCATTGGCTGCAATTGGCGAGGATAGCCCGACAGCGTAATTGTGCGGTGTGGACATAGATGCAGGTTGTGCTTTGAGCAAACCTCAACCATCAAGTACACTAGGGCGAAATAAAACGTTAACCATGACGGAAGTAGCATGACGGACACCACACTAGAGACGACCCATTTTGGCTACCGGACTGTAGCCAAGGAAGACAAGGCAGAAATGGTTGCTGAAGTATTTCACTCGGTAGCAGCCAAGTACGACATTATGAATGACTTGATGTCGATGGGAGTTCATCGAGTGTGGAAGCGCTTCACCATAGATTGCAGTGGTGTTCGCCGTGGTCACAAGGTTCTTGACCTCGGTGGTGGTACCGGTGACCTGACGGCCAAGTTCTCGCGCATTGTCGGTGATGACGGCCAGGTGATCTTGGCTGATATCAACAACTCGATGCTTAAGGTTGGCCGTAGCAAACTGCGTGATAACGGCATTGTCGGCAACGTCGGCTATGTTCAGGCCAACGCCGAAGAGCTACCGTTCCCTGATGATTACTTTGACTGTATTACCATCAGCTTCTGTCTGCGTAACGTGACCGACAAGGACAAGGCGCTGCGTTCGATGTATCGCGTGCTGAAGCCAGGTGGCCGCCTGTTGGTATTGGAATTCTCCAAGCCGATTATCGAGCCGCTGTCGAAAGTCTATGATGCATACTCTTTCCATCTGTTACCGAAAATGGGTGAAGTGATTGCTAACGATGCCGAAAGCTACCGTTACCTGGCGGAATCCATTCGCATGCACCCGGATCAAGACACCCTTGAAGGGATGATGCAGAACGCCGGCTTTGAGCAGACCAACTACTACAACCTGACCGGTGGCATTGTTGCCCTGCACCGTGGCTACAAATTCTGAGGAACCCATGCCTGTTGACGCGTTTGTAACCGGGGCGATCGAGACATCGCTCAATACACTGCTGAAAGATGATGAAGACAGCCAGCGTCGCCTTGCCCGTTTGAAAGGTAAGGTGATTGGCGTCACCATCAATGAGTTCGGCAAGCAGCTGTATTTTGTCTTCAGCCAGCAGATCGATGTGCTGGGAGCCTATGAGGGCGAAGCTGACTGCCAGCTTGCCCTGAACTTGTCTGTGTTGCCTGAGCTCCGTAAGCAAGCCAACCTGACTCAGCTGATCAAGGCCGACAAGCTGTCGCTGGACGGGGATATCCAGTTGGCCCAGCAGTTTTCAGCACTGCTCAGTGGGTTGAAGCCGGATGTCGAAGAAAAATTATCGCAATATACCGGTGATATAGTTGCCCACACCCTGGTGAGCGGTGCCAAACAAGGCGCACGCTTTATCCAGCAAGGAGTGGCCAAACGCCAACGCGACTTGGCTGAAGTGATCACCGAAGAGTGGCGCTTGGCACCGCAGGCGTTGGAGATTGCCTATTTTGCCGATCAGGTCGATGATCTGAAGATGGACGTAGCGCGCTGTGAAGCACGCCTGAACCGCCTAATGGAGCAAGCGCCTCGATGATGGTGTTGTCAGAAGTAAAGCGTTTATACCAAATTACCGCTGTTCAGCTGCGTTATGGGCTGGATGAGCTGCTGCCGGAAGACCCTCGGCTCAAATTGCCAAAGGCAATGCGTAAGTCATTGTTCTGGCTGCGTAACGAACATCCGGAAAAGACATTGGGTGAGCGTCTGCGCTTGGCGTTGCAGGAACTGGGTCCGGTATGGATCAAGTTCGGCCAGATGATGTCGACCCGCCGTGATCTGTTCCCGCCGCACATCGCCGACCAGTTGGCGCTGTTGCAGGATCAGGTCGCGCCATTCGATGGCCGCTTAGCCAAGCAGCAGATGGAAAAAGCCTTGGGCGGCCCGCTCGAGACGTGGTTTGATGATTTTGACGAGGTGCCACTGGCATCGGCGTCGATTGCCCAGGTGCATACCGCGACCTTGAAGGAAACTGGCAAGGAAGTGGTGCTCAAGGTGATCCGCCCGGACATCCTGCCGGTGATCAAGGCAGATATTACCTTGATGTACCGCATGGCAGGTTTGTTGGCCAAAGTACTGCCGGATGCACGTCGCCTGCGCCCGGTCGAGGTTGTCCGTGAGTATGAGAAAACCTTGCTCGACGAGCTGAACCTGATGCGCGAGGCCGCTAACGGCATCCAGCTCAGACGTAATTTCGAAGACAGCCATATGCTGTATGTGCCTGAGGTGTATACCGACCTTAGCCGGGAAAACCTGCTGGTGATGGAGCGTATCTATGGTATCCAGGTGTCGGATATCGATGCGCTGGTGGCCAACGGTACAGACATGAAATTGCTGTCGGAAAATGCGGTGACGATTTTCTTCACCCAGGTGTTCCGTGACAGCTTCTTCCATGCCGACATGCATCCGGGCAATATTTTTGTCGCTCGGGAAAACCCGGAAAACCCGCAGTGGATAGCACTCGACTGTGGCATTGTCGGTAGCTTGAACCGCGAAGACAAGCGCTACTTGGCCGAAAACCTGCTGGCGTTTTTCAATCGTGACTATCGCAAGGTAGCCGAGCTGCACGTAGATTCTGGCTGGGTGCCGGAAGATACCAATATCGACGAGTTTGAATTCGCGATTCGCACCGTGTGCGAGCCGATTTTCGAAAAGCCTCTAGCCGAGATCTCGTTTGGCCATGTGCTGCTTAACCTGTTCAATACCGCACGCCGCTTCAATATGGAAGTGCAGCCGCAGTTGGTATTGCTGCAGAAAACCTTATTATATGTCGAAGGATTGGGACGTCAGCTGTACCCGCAGCTTGATTTGTGGGATACCGCCAAACCTTTCCTGGAAGACTGGATGTCTCGTCAGGTCGGCCCGCAGGCCGTGATTGACGGGGTGAAAACCCGGGCGCCATTCTGGGCGGAGAAATTACCGGAGCTACCGGAATTACTTTACGATAGTTTGCGCCAAGGCAATGCGCTGAACCAACGTATCGATAAACTCTACGACAACTTCATGGAGAGTCGACGTTACCAGGGCCAGGCAAGGTTCTACTTTGGCATTGGTGCAACTCTGGTTGTATGTTCTGCCATACTTTTTAGTAATCATATTGAAAACTATTCGGCTATCAGTGCTGCAATGGGGGTCACGTTTTGGTTACTTGGGTGGCGTGCTTGCCGTAAATAGACGGTAAAGTAGGCAGCCAACACATAAACGATTCGTTATTAACCACAATTAGCTGAGGTAAAACAAGCATGGGTGGTATCAGTATCTGGCAATTGCTAATCATTGCACTAATCATTGTTCTGCTGTTCGGAACCAAGAAGTTGCGTACATTGGGCGGTGACTTGGGCTCTGCCGTGAAAGGTTTCAAGAAGGCGATCAGCGACGAAGATTCTTCAACTGAGAAGAAAGACGCGGCAGCTGATGCAGACTTCGACCAGAAGAAACTGGCTGAACAGCAGGGTGATCAGGCTCAAAAGAGCCAGAAAGACAAAGAGCAGGTTTAACACGTGTTTGATATCGGGTTCTGGGAACTAATACTGATCTCCGTGGTGGGATTGGTTGTACTGGGGCCGGAACGCCTACCCGTCGCGATACGTAGTGTATCGCGCTGGATTGGGGCTGCACGTAATATGGCGAACTCGGTCAAGGATGAACTGAACCAGGAACTCAAGATCCAGGAACTTCAGGAAAACTTGAAAAAAGCCGAGCAAATGGGGATGAAAGATCTCTCGCCAGAGCTGAGGGATACTGTTGAGGAGCTGAAGAAAGCAGCATCCGATGTGCAGCGTCCTTATGGCGACAAAAAAGACGAGCAGTCCTCGGCGACGACCTCTCAAAAGCAGGATTAATATAAGTCACTATGTCTACTGTTGAAGATACGCAACCGTTATTCAGCCACTTGCTTGAGCTGCGTAACCGGCTGTTGCGTTCCATCCTGAGTGTCATTGTGGTTTTTCTTGGCCTGGTGTGGTTTGCTAACGACATCTATGCCTTCATCTCAGCGCCTTTGGTAGAACGTCTGCCAGAAGGCGCGAGCATGATTGCAACGGATGTGGCATCGCCATTCTTTACGCCAATTAAGCTCACCTTGGTGACCTCGGTGTTTATTGCTGTGCCGATGATCTTGTATCAGGTTTGGGCCTTTGTGGCTCCGGGGCTGTACAAGCATGAGCGCAAGCTGATCATGCCGCTGCTGTTTTCCAGCTCGCTGCTGTTCTATGCGGGTGTAGCTTTTGCTTACTTTGTGGTATTTCCACTGGTATTTAGCTTCTTCACTAAAACAGCACCGGAAGGGATCACGGTCGCAACGGATATCGCCAGCTACCTGGACTTTGTCCTAGCATTGTTCTTGGCATTCGGTATTGCGTTTGAAATCCCGGTGGCCATTATCTTGCTGTGCTGGACAGGGGCGACGGATCCGGAAAGCCTGCGTACCAAAAGGCCTTACATCATTGTTGGTGCCTTCGTGGTCGGTATGATGCTGACACCGCCAGATATGATCTCGCAAACCCTGCTGGCCATCCCGATGTGTTTGCTGTTTGAGGTCGGCTTGTTCTTCTCGCGCTTCTACGTCCGCGAGCAAGAAGAAGACGATGCGGCTGAAGAGCAGTAAGTCATTCGATAGCCTGTATCGCAGGCAAGAAAAAACCGGCCGAGGCCGGTTTTTTTATTGGAGAAAGCAAATTAAATCTGCTCACCCCACTTAGCGAGGATAGACTCGGCAAGTGCTTTGTCTTTCACCAACAGACTGAAGTGATCTTTATTCTGTGCTTCCCCATCGACAATAGTCAGGATGTTACTGTCTTTAGTAACCAACTTGATGTACATGTCGTTGTCGCCTTCAGGGAAGTCGAGGAAAAGCTCATTGTTCTTGATGCTCCAGTCAATAGTGAAGTTATCTTCCCTTTCTTCTGAAATAACGACTTGCTTGTCCTTACCAAAAGTCATTGTCGCTAGCATTGGATAAGGCTTGTGACTGGTTGAGTCATCGGAGACGAAGTGCCACACTTGATCGGTAATCATCGCTTCTGTGATAGCTGGGTACTCAAAATCAGCACTAGCGATATCAACTTTTGTCCAGAAATTGAGGTCATTCTGAGGGGTAACCGCTAGGCTTGTTTGCTCGGAAACATAGATGAACTCTTCAGTACTCTTATTACCATCCTCGACATGGACAAGTGAGTTGCCTTCGATGGTGTATGTCTCTGTCATTGATTGACCACTTCCGTCAACAACCGTTAGCGTACCGTCTTTGAGGGTGATTTCAAACACACCTTCGTCTTGCGCATAGTATTTGTTCATGCTGACGAAGCTCAGCGTATTACCTTCAAGATAATCGCTTAATGATGCGATCATTTCAGTCTTGCCTGCGGTACCGTTTTCATCAATTTCAATGACAATTTCGTCTAAGTTATCGTCATTGTTGATGCTGGTATTTATCGCATCGGTAATTGTCTCAGCCGACTTTGTCAGTTCTTCAACATCATTATCCGTTACTGTTGGTGCCAGTTCGTTCGTCATGCTACGGGCCATAAGATGGGCTTTTTGTGCTGCATCTTTATTTTCTGCAGTTTGCTTAGCTGCAATATAGTCGCCAGAGATAATGCTGGCATCTAGGTTTAGTTCAGCCGCAAGTGTGGTTACTGTTTTATCCTGAATTTCAGCCATAGTAGTGAATGGTGTGACAACTTTGCTGTCGGCATCAGCGATAAGCTCATAACTGTTGCCAAGTAGACCTGCCTTATCACTATCACTGGTTTTACCCGCAATAGCTTGGGCGATAACAGCGTATTTTGCATCTTCAGCTTTGATAGTAATAGCACCATTACTATCTGTTAGTCCGACGATTTCATCGGCGTCACATGCGCTATTGTTATTTCGGTCGACGCAAACCTGTGCTTGAGATAGATACCCGTCAATCACTTTGATCTGCTTGGCTGTTGGCTCAACTGGGTTCGTGGTGTCGTTGTTTTTTGAATCAGAAGAATCACTGCCACAGCCTGTTAGCGATAGGGCGGCAATCATCGAAGCTGCAATAGCTGAGTATTTGAAATGCATTGGTTTTCCTTGTAATGCAAAAATGAATATTGATGGTTCGTTGTTTTAGTTTTATTGGTTACTCAAACATTTATGAGTGCAGCGATATATAGAGTGAAATTCTTTTAACATCAATTTCTTAGCGCATGATATGTGATTGGCAGCACATAATTGCCTATACAAAAGGGTTAGATTTGCTCGGTGACTACTTTTGTTAATTAAATTAGATGTTTAGGTGAAATTTATTGATGCGAAGTGATGAAGGTTGGTGGTGGGAGGTGGAAACAAAAAAGCCAGCGGCAAGTGCGCTGGCTTTATGAGTTCGAAATGGCTTTCTGTTAGAAGAAGATGTGCGCCATCATCGCAATTACTGGCAGGGTCACCAGAGTACGCAGGATGAAGATCATGAATAGCTCCCACGGTTTGACCGGGATTTTACTGCCGATCAGCAATGCACCGATTTCCGACATGTAGATCAGCTGGGTCACCGACATTGCTGCAATCACAAAGCGGGTCAAGTCGCTCTCGATACCTGAAGCCAAGATAGACGGCAGGAACATATCCGCAAAGCCGACCACGATGGTCTCAGACGCTGCTGCTGCCTCAGGGATGCGCAGCAACTCGAGGAACGGGATAAACGGCTGGCCTAGCAGGCTAAATACCGGCGTATTCTCGGCAATCACCAGGGCAATGGTACCAATTGCCATTACCACAGGCAGTACGCCGAAGATCATATCAATCGCGTTCTTCACGCCTTCTGCAACCATGCTGCGCAGGCTTTTCACCTGAGAAGCTTTCTCCAACGCTTGCTCAAGGCCAAATCCAATCACGGTCTTGCCTTCAGGTAGGGCTTCGATATCGCCTTCTAGCGGCTGGCCGTCGATGTAGCGGTCTTTCTTCCACGATAGTGGTGGTAGGCGAGGGACAATTACCGCCGCTGCCAAGCCTGCTAGACACACGGTCAGGTAGAACGGGGCAAACATGTGCTCCAGATTCACCTGGGCAATGACCACTAGGCTGAAAGTAATAGAGACCGCCGTGAAAGTGGTACCGATCACCGCCGCTTCACGCTCGGTGTAGATTTTGCTTTCGTACTGCTTGCTGGTCATCAGTACGCCGACACTGCCGTCACCCAGCCATGAGGCAATACAGTTTACCGCCGAACGGCCCGGTAGGTTGAAAAGCGGACGCATGACGCGGGTGAACAGGGCGCCGACAAACTCCAGTAGGCCGAAGTTAAGTAGCAATGGCAGCAGCAAACCGGCAAAAAGGAAAACAGAAAAGAGCACCGGTAAAAGATCATTAAGAACCAGGCCGCCAGTATCACCATGGTGGATCATTTCAGGGCCGATGCCGAAATAGGTCATTACGACAAAAATTGCGCCCAACTGCTGGACCACGAACCAAGGCAAAGACGGGTTAAGCAGGCCGCTCAAAAAGCTGCTCTCTAACACCGCTTTTGGCTTTAATAGCTTGGTAGCGATCGAGGCGACACCGGTTAGGGCGATCACGAAGGTCACCATGGCTGGTAGCATGCCATCGAACAATGCCTGAACCGATTTGGCCAGAATAGCGATAGGGATTGTCAGTGAATCCTGGTAACTGATAGGTGCCATGAAAAGAAAGACACCGAGGAGCGACGGTAGGAGGAACATGAGCCATGGGCTCTTTTTACCGTTTTGGGAAATAACCTGATCCTGCATATTTGGCCTTTAACTGATTGATAAGCTAAGAGTAAATAAATGCTTTATTCTCTTTGGAATAAATATTCACTGATCTTCCATAATCAGGTCGGGCAAGATTACAGTTTTTCACCTTGAAATGGAATTATTTTCGCCAATATCTGCGCTTTTATTCATTATTATTCGCTATCGTACGATATTTATGGTTTAGGATCCTGTTATCGCTTTTAAGGCCGTTGCATGTTCTGCAACTCCAGGCACAGCAAAAAGGCAATAAAAAAAGGAGCGATAACCGCTCCTTCTTAACGCCATTTAGCGCTATTAACGCATGGTCACAAATTCTTCAGAGCCCGTTGGGTGGATAGCAACTACAGAGTCGAAGTCTGCTTTGGTTGCGCCCATCTTCATCGCGACACCGAAGCCCTGGATCATCTCATCGACGGTGTAGCCGATGCCGTGCAGGCCAACCACTTTCTCGTCAGGACCGGCACAAACCAGTTTCATCTTACATGGCTGGCGGTTTGCGGTAACAGCGGTGTACATCGCGGTAAAGCCAGACTTGTAAACCTTAACGTTTTCCTCGCCGTACTGGGCGATAGCTTCAGGCTCGCTCAGACCGATAGTACCGATTGGCGGGTGGCTGAATACGACTGTTGGAACCAATTTGTAGTCCATCTTGGCATCTGGCTTGTTGTTGAACAGGCGCTCAGACAGCTGGCGGCCAGCTTTAACAGCCACAGGTGTTAGCTCGATACCGCCTTCCATGATATCACCAACACAATAGATGCCATCGACATTAGTGCGTTGGTACTCATCAACTTTAATGTAGCCGCGATCGTTGGTTTCAACGCCAGTGGCAGCCAGATTGATCTTGTCAGTCGTTGGGTTACGGCCGATAGCCCAAATCAGGACATCGGTGTTGTGCGACTCGCCGTTTTCGAAATGCAGAGTCACTGAGCCGTCAGCTTCTTTAACCACTTCTTTCGGTACGCTGTGGGTGTGCAGTGTTGGACCTTCTTTGTCCATTACTTCAACCAAGGTCTCGATGATCATTGGGTCAAAGCTACGAAGTGGCGATTCCTTGCGAACGAACAGGTGGGTATCGGTACCCAGCGCGCTCAGTACGCCTGCAATTTCTACTGCGATGTAGCCTGCGCCAACCACTGCAGTGCGCTTAGGCTGCTCGTTTAGCTCGAAGAAACCATTAGAATCGATACCGTGCTCGGCACCCGGTACGTTCGGGATAGTTGGCTCACCACCCACGGCGATCAGGATGTGGTCGGCAGTGTAGTGCTCACCGTTTACTTCGATAGTCTTAGCATCAACGAACTTGGCAAAACCGTTGATCACTTCAATCTTGTTGTTGCCCAGCACGTTGTCGTAAGCGGTGTGGATACGGCTGATATAAGCTTCGCGGCTCTCGACCAGCTTGCTCCAGTCAAAGCCTTTAACGTCAACGTCAAAGCCGTAGTCTTTGGCGTAAAGGTGCATAGCTTCAGCAATTTGGGCGCCGTGCCACATAACTTTCTTCGGCACACAACCGACGTTGACACAGGTACCACCCAGTGCCTTGGCTTCAACCAGCGCCACCTTGGCACCGTACATTGCCGCACGGTTTGCCGAAGCAATACCGCCACTGCCGCCGCCGATACAGATGTAATCAAAATGCTTTGCCATGACTTTACTCCAATATTGTTTTGATTTGGTAACAGCTCCTGCTGTGCTTGCCCTAGTGTAATCAAGAATGGGAAGAGTTACGAGAGGGGGAGTTCGAGAAAGTTGGAACAAAAAATAACAGATACAAAAAAGGCGGGAAAACCCCGCCTTACAAGCCGTTAGCGCAAAATCGCCGCTTATTCCGGAACGATCCACTCCACTTTGTAGTGGCCGTGGTTAGGGGCGATGGCCTCTTTGAGCCAAGGCAAAATCGCCTGCATCTGGCTTTCCAGTTTCCACGGCGGGTTGATCACAATCATGCCCGAGGCTGTCATGCCGCGCTCCTCGGTATCGGGCTCGACGCCCAGCTCGATTTGCAGAATTTTGCGGATCCCCAGATCTTCCAGCCCCTTGAGCATCTTGTCGATATTCTCGCGGTAAACCACCGGATACCAGATGGCATAGGTACCGGTCGCCCAGCGTTTGTGGCTCTCTTTGATCGCCTTGACCACATCCATGTACTCGTGCTTGAGCTCATACGGTGGGTCAATCAGTACCACGCCGCGGCGCTCTTTCGGTGGCAGGCTACCCTTGAGGCGGGCGAAGGCATCTTCCTTGTAGATGCGGACCTGGCGATCGCCACGAAATTCCTGGAGCAGCAGCGGGAAGTCGCTCGGGTGCAGCTCGGTCAATACCATACGGTCCTGTTCGCGGATTTGGGCACGGGCAACTTTCGGTGAGCCAGGGTAGTAGCGCAGCTCATCACCCTCGTTCAGTACCTTGATAGCGTCGATATAGCTGGCGATCTCGGCCGGGATGTCGTCACGCTGCCAGATCCGGGCAATACCTTGCTTGAACTCGCCGGTTTTTTCACTGCGCTCATCCTGAAGGTCGTAACGGCCGACACCTGAGTGGGTATCGTGGTATACAAAGGGTTTGTCCTTTTGTTTCAGGGCATCCAGGATCAGGCTCTGGACAATGTGCTTGACCACATCGGCATGGTTGCCGGCATGGAAACTATGGCGGTAGCTCAGCATGGCTGGGATCTCGACAGGCTAGGGATAATTAGGGCCAGTATTATCGCCAATTGGCTGGGAATAGCCAGTAGACGTGATGACTTTCCGTCTTCGGTGCTGCGATCTAGTTTACTATTAAACAGGAAGATGATGATTTAGCGTGATGAAAGGATTGAATTTAGCTTCCCCAAGACGCATTTAATAATGGATAACTAATTTAAGGAATTGCGCATGACTAACCCACTACTTTCGATGACGGGCTTGCCTCCGTTTTCGCTGATCCAGCCTGAACATGTCAAACCTGCTGTCGAGCAGGCCATTGCCGACTGCCGCGCAGCTGTCGAGCAGGTGCTGGCGGCTAATACCGCACCAAGCTGGGAGACCATCTGCGTACCGCTGTCTGAGACTGACGATCGCCTGAGCCGTATCTGGTCGCCGGTTGGCCACCTTAACGCAGTGAAAAATAGCAATGAGCTTCGTGAAGCTTACGAGAGCTGCCTGCCGATGCTGTCGGATTACGGTACCTGGGTTGGTCAGCACAAGGGTTTGTACGACGCGTTCAAAGCGATCAAAGCCGATGATAGCTTTGCCGAGTTGAGCCAGGCACAGCAGAAATCGATCACCGATGCGCTGAAAGAGTTCGAACTGTCGGGCATTGGCCTGCCAGCGAAAGAGCAGCATCGCTATGGTGAGATCAGCAAGCGCCTGTCCGAGCTGTCTTCCACATTCAGCAACAATGTGCTCGACGCCACCATGGGCTGGAGCAAGCTGGTGGCTGATGAAGCCGAGCTGGGCGGTTTACCTGAGTCGGCCTTGCAGGCGGCAAAGGCAGCAGCAGAGGCGAAGGAGAAAGAGGGGTATTTGTTTACCCTGGATATTCCATCTTATCTGCCGGTAATGACTTACTGCGAAAACCGCGAGCTGCGCCAGGAAATGTACGAAGCGTTTGTCACCCGAGCTTCAGACCGTGGCCCGAATGCCGGCAAGTGGGATAACAGTGAAATTATTGCCGAAAAGCTCAAGCTGACCCACGAGATTGCCCGCCTGCTGGGCTTCAACACCTACAGCGAGAAATCACTGGCGACCAAGATGGCGGAATCTACCGAGCAGGTACTGGGTTTCTTGAACGATCTGGCTAGCCGTGCCAAGCCGCAGGGCGAGCGTGAAGTGGCTGAGCTGCGTGAGTATGCCAGCACCGAGTTTGGCGCCGAAGACCTGGAGCCTTGGGATTTTGCCTTCTATGCCGAGAAGCTCAAGCAGCACCGCTACAGCATTTCTGATGAGCAGCTGCGCCCGTATTTCCCGGAGCAGAAAGTGGTTGCTGGCCTGTTCGAAGTGCTCAAGCGTGTGTTTGGCATGGATGTTAAAGAACGTGAGGGTGTTGATACCTGGCACGAGTCGGTGAAGTTCTACGACATCTTCGATGCGCAAGGCGAGCTGCGTGGTAGTTTTTACCTAGATTTGTATGCCCGCGAGCACAAGCGTGGCGGGGCATGGATGGACGAATGTATGGTCCGCCGTACCCGTCAGGATGGCACTATGCAGGTGCCAGTGGCTTACCTGACTTGTAACTTCAACAAGCCGGTGGGCGACAAGCCTGCGCTGTTTACCCATGACGAGGTGGTCACCCTGTTCCACGAAACCGGTCATGGCATCCATCACATGCTGACCCAGATCGAAGTCCCTGCGGTATCGGGCATCAACGGTGTCCCTTGGGATGCGGTTGAATTGCCGAGTCAGTTCCTGGAAAACTGGTGCTGGGAAGAAGAGGCACTGGCATTCATTTCTGGTCATTACGAAACTGGCGAGCCGCTGCCAAAAGAGATGCTGGACAAGATGCTGGCTGCCAAGAACTTCCAGTCGGCGATGGGGATCCTACGTCAGCTTGAGTTCGGTTTGTTCGACTTCACCCTGTACACCGAATACGACCCTGAAGTGGGTGCCAAGGTGCTGGAGACACTGGCGGATATCAAGTCTCGCGTGTCAGTCGTACCAAGCCCTGAATTCGGCCGCTTCCCGCACAGCTTCAGCCATATCTTTGCCGGTGGTTACAGCGCAGGTTACTACAGCTACCTATGGGCCGAAGTACTGTCGTCGGATGCTTACTCGCGTTTCGAGGAGGAGGGGATCTTCAACACCGAAACCGGTGCTGACTTCCTTGATTGTATTCTTGAGCGTGGCGGCAGCGAGGAGCCAATGGACTTGTTCAAGCGCTTCCGTGGCCGCGAGCCGCAGATTGATGCATTACTCCGCCATAGCGGTATCACTGGCTAATTGCTGCGAAGGCAGACCGCAAGAAAGTAAAAAGCACCCCGCGGGGTGCTTTTTTTATAGGTGGTGCGTGTTACTCGCTGGCGATGATGGTCAGCGGCCAGCCCATGTCGCTTTGGCGGGTGGCTTCTTGCTGCAGTTCAGCATCGGTCAGCGGGTTGGCTGCCAGCCAGCTAGCAGGCAGTGACAGGCTAAGAGCGTTGTCATTAGCCAGCAGGGTGAACGGCGGCTGGTGGCTGCTGTCACGGCGGTGACACAGGATCACTGCCAAGCGCAACAAACGCAGCAGACGGGTTGCACTGTGTGCCGACAGGGCGTGTTGCTCCGGTAGGCTGGTCAGATTTTCGCGGTAGCGGCGTAGCAGTTCACCGATCAGGTGTTTCTGGGCACGGGTGAATCCGGGTAGATCACTATGGTGGATCAGGTAGGCTGCATGCTCACCGCTCTTCTTGAACTCGATCATGGTGCCGATTTCATGCAGGGCGGTACTGGCATCAAGCAAATAGTGCGCTTGTGGCTCCAGGCTCCACTCCGACAGGCAGCTGGCCAACAGAGCACGGGCCGTGTCGCTGACATTGCCGGCATGGATGCTGTCGAGCTGGAAGCGGGTCTGCAGGCTCTGCAAGGTGCGCTCACGGACATCGTTGTGGCGCATCTGGCTCATCATCTCGTAGACCATGCCTTCGCGCAGAGCGCCGCCGGCCAGAGTCATCGATTCGATACCCAGTGATTCGAAAATCGCGATCAGGATAGACAGGCCGCTCGGGAATACCAGCGCACGCTCCAGGGTCAGTCCCTCGATATCGAGATCTTCCAGACGTTCGTACTGCATGGCCTGGCGCTGCATCCGCTTGAGCTTCTGCAGGGTGATGATTTCATCCATTCCCTGAGCCAGCATGATTTCCTGTAGGGCCTGGACGGTACCGCTGGCCCCGACACAGGTTTGCCAGCCCAGTGTCTGGTATTGCTCGACAATCGGGGCAATGGCCGCTTTGGCAGCCGCGATCGCAGCATCGAAGTTGGCTTCGGTGAGGTAGCGGTCTTTGAAATAGCGCTCAAGCCAGGTCACACAGCCAATCTTGAGGCTGGTCAGGGCACTGGCATCAAACCCCTCACCAATAATGACTTCGGTGCTGGCCCCGCCGATATCGACCACTAGGCGTTTGCCACAACCACCAGAGGTGTGGGCTACACCTTGGTAGATGATCCGGGCTTCTTCTTCGCCAGGAATGATATCGACCGGGTAGCCGAGAATCGTCTCGGCTTTGGAAAGAAAGGCCTCGGCATTGACGGCGGTGCGCAATGCGGCAGTACCGACAATACGGATGTTGCTTGCCGGAATATCCTGCAGGCGTTCGGCAAACAGGCTGAGGCAGTCCCACCCCCGTTGCATTGCCTCAATACTCAGCTCGTTCTTGCTGTTGAGGCCGGCAGCCAGGCGGACTTTACGCTTTATCTTGGCCAGGGTCTGGACGGTGCCTGCGACCTCCCGGACGATCCACATGTGGAAACTGTTGGAGCCAAGGTCAATGGCGGCGTACAAGGGTGATACTGTTCTTTCCATAGGCATATCTATCTTTTTACTGCTGTTTGTTCTGCTGCGGACGGCGACGGTTGCGCTGGCGCGACTGTCCCTGGCGCTGTGAACCACCGCTGCGGCGGTTGCCACCTTGGCGTGGTGAGCGCGGTACGCTGATTGGCGGCGGCAGATCATCTAACAGGGCTTCCGAGTCGTATTTTGACAGTGGGATAGCATGTTCGATGTAGGTTTCGATGGCCGGCAGATTAATGGCGTATTGTTCACAGGCAAAGCTGATCGAATGGCCGCTGGCGCCAGCACGACCGGTACGACCGATACGGTGTACATAGTCTTCGGCATCGTCAGGCAGGTCGTAGTTGAATACGTGCGTTACCTGAGGGATGTGCAAGCCACGAGCTGCTACATCGGTTGCGACAAGGATATCGACTTCACCTTGGGTGAACTGCTCCAGAATGCGAACACGCTTCTTCTGCGGAACATCGCCGGTTAGCAGGCCAACACGGTGCTTGTCTGCTGCCAGGTGAGCCCAGATGTCTTCACAACGGTGCTTGGTATTGGCAAAGATGATCGCGCGGTCTGGCCATTCTTCTTCGATCAAGCTCTGAAGCAAACGCATCTTTTCTTGGTTCGATGGGTAGAACAGCTCTTCCTGGATGCGGTGGCCGGTTTTCTGCTCTGGCTCGACAATCACGCTTTCAGGTGAGTTCATGTGCTCGAACGCCAGCTCTTTAACGCGGTAAGACAGCGTTGCTGAGAACAGCATGTTCAGGCGTTCCTGCGGTGCAGGCATACGGCGGAACAAGAAACGGATATCCTTGATAAAGCCAAGGTCGAACATACGGTCGGCTTCGTCCAGAACCACTGCCTGGATAGAGCGTAGGTCAATCACGCGCTGCTTGTAGAAATCGATGATACGGCCACAGGTACCGATCAGGATATCCACGCCCGCTTCGAGTTTCTTCTGCTGTTTCTCGTAAGCTTCACCACCGTAGGCAAGACCTGCTGTTAGGCCGGTGCTTTCGAGTAAAGGCTTGGCATCGTTGTAAATTTGGATCGCCAGTTCACGAGTCGGTGCCATAATAATGGCACGAGGATGGTTTTGCTTACGATCCTCTTTTGCTGGGTTTAGCAGCAGGTAGTTAAAAGTCGCAGTCAGGAAAGCCAGGGTTTTCCCTGTGCCTGTTTGAGCCTGACCAGCAATGTCACGGCCGGAGAGCACTACCGGCAATGCCAGCGCCTGGATCGGCGTACAATTATGGAAACCTTTGGCTTCCAATCCTTGTAAAACCCGAGGTTCTAAACCCAGGTCGGCAAATTTTTGCTCTGTGATGTGAGTCGTCTTCATTCGTATAGAATATCAGCTTAGGGTTGCAATACGAAACGGATTCCATTCAAATAGGGCATCGATTTGCTGGTTAAAATCAAATCAGCTAACAAAATCAACCATTGGAGTGGAAGATGAGCGACAAGATTGTGCAGCTGACAGACGCAAGTTTCGAAAGCGATGTCATTACTGCTGCAGGCCCGGTACTAGTCGATTTTTGGGCTGAATGGTGTGGTCCTTGTAAAATGATTGCCCCAATTCTTGATGAAATCGCGGACGAGTACGAAGGCAAGCTGACTATCGGTAAATTGAATATCGACCAGAATGCAGCGACACCACCAAAATTCGGTATCCGTGGTATCCCGACTCTGCTGTTGTTTAAAGACGGCGGTGTAGCGGCAACCAAAGTGGGTGCCCTGTCAAAGAGCCAGCTTAAAGAGTTCCTAGACGCGAACCTGTAAGCGACTCTGTCTCGAACCGTGCACAATTTCTCGTTGTGCATGGTTTGACTTGCGTCTATGCTAGACGGATGAGATCTTTAGTGCTAACTTATTGCACGTAAATTGTAATTTTGTTCATTCCTTGACCAGCCCCATTGGTCAGCTTTATCTCAATTAACATAGAACCCCAATTTTGACTGACAAGAAACCCACCACTATGAATCTTACTGAACTGAAGAACCAACCTATTTCTAAGTTGGTTGCGCTTGGCGAAAGCTTAGGACTGGAAAACCTGGCGCGTTTGAGAAAACAAGACATCATCTTTGCAATTCTCAAACAGCATGCGAAAAGTGGTGAGGACATTTTTGGCGATGGTGTTCTAGAAATCCTTCAAGATGGCTTCGGCTTCCTCCGCTCTGCAGACAGTTCTTACCTCGCCGGTCCAGATGATATCTACGTTTCTCCTAGCCAAATCCGCCGTTTCAACCTTCGCACTGGTGACACAATTGCCGGAAAGATCCGCCCGCCGAAAGACGGTGAGCGCTACTTTGCCCTGCTGAAGGTTAACGAGGTTAACTACGATAAGCCAGATAACGCGCGTAACAAGATCCTGTTTGAAAACCTGACTCCACTGCACGCCAACGAGCGTATGCGTATGGAGCGTGGTAACGGTTCGACTGAAGACATCACGGCCCGTGTACTGGACTTGGCATCGCCAATCGGTAAAGGCCAGCGTGGTTTAATTGTTGCTCCGCCGAAAGCGGGTAAAACCATGTTGCTGCAGAACATTGCCCAGAGCATTGCCTACAACCACCCTGAGTGTGAGTTGATGGTATTGCTGATCGACGAACGTCCGGAAGAAGTAACCGAGATGCAGCGCCTGGTTAAGGGTGAAGTGGTTGCTTCTACCTTCGACGAGCCAGCATCACGCCACGTACAGGTGGCTGAGATGGTAATCGAGAAAGCCAAGCGTCTGGTAGAGCACAAGAAAGACGTTGTGATCCTGCTTGACTCCATCACTCGTCTGGCACGTGCCTACAACACAGTGATCCCGTCATCGGGCAAGGTACTGACCGGTGGTGTGGATGCCAACGCCCTGCACCGTCCGAAGCGTTTCTTCGGTGCGGCTCGTAACGTAGAAGAGGGCGGCAGCCTGACTATCATCGCAACGGCACTGGTTGATACCGGTTCTAAGATGGATGAGGTTATCTACGAAGAGTTCAAGGGTACAGGTAACATGGAACTGCACCTTTCTCGTAAGATTGCTGAAAAGCGTGTCTTCCCGGCGATTGACTTCAACCGCTCTGGTACCCGTCGTGAAGAGCTACTGGCGAAAACGGACGAGCTGCAGAAGATGTGGATCCTGCGTAAGATTGTTCACCCTATGGGTGAGACCGATAGCATGGAGTTCCTGATCGACAAGCTATCGATGACCAAGACCAACGACGAGTTCTTCGACGCGATGCGTCGCCAGAAGTCATAACTTCTGTCAGCATAATTGCTGCTTGACTCACAGTTTTGAAAAACGCCACCGCTTGTGGCGTTTTTTATTTTTGGTACACTGGCAACCTTAATTGATCGTTGTTCAATTGCAGCTTTGCTGGTAATTGCCCCCGATAAATCGATATACTGTGTTTGTTATCAACTTGTGATTTTGGGTCAGGATGATCCTGATAACCGACATATCTTTTTTCACCAAGGAGGTGACATGCGACTAGGAAAGTGCATGCAGATAGGTTTGCTGGCTGTAGGGATGATAGCGGCCCAGGCAACGGCCGAGAACAAGGCTCAGATTGCCATTCAGCCAACCGAAATTTCCCAACAGGACGTTGAACAAGTCCAGTCTTCCCTGCAGGTTAAAAACCGGGTATCGGCCCTGCGTCATTATTACGACAACAGCGACTTTGCGCTGTTGGAAACGCATTTGTCCCCGCTGCCACCCTTGCAGCAAGAAGCCGTACGCAGCGAGATGATTGACTATGCCATCGACTATGCGGAGAAACCCAATGGTCTGGATCAGGCCAAAGCCGATTGGCTTGAGGCGCAGGCAGCCCGTATGCCGGTGTTCAATGTGGTCGAGCAAGGGGATGGCTACCTGGTGACCAAATCGGCCTTTCATTACGGTGCCAAGGCCCGCAGTTTGGTGATCCGCTGGCAGCAGCAATTGCTGGCCCAACAAATGGTCGAGCAAGCCGAGCGCGGTGAGCTGCAATTGTCACAGTGGTTGACCGGGGATATCCAAGCCCAGGCGACCCGTCGCGATATCTTCCTTGCCCAGTTGCCAGAGCTGTCGCAGCCTGCCGTCGATATCTTGGCCGAGCAATTTACTTCGGACAGCAAGTTGTTGTGGTTGCCGGACAATGCGGTGATTGCCGCCATCGCCGCCGCCTCGGGCGATGACGGTGTCTACCATCTGCTGTGGCGCCGCCGCAGTGATCAATACAGCTTAGCTGAGCTTAATCGTTTGGCTGGTATTGCGCCGCAGCCGGATGCCACCAAGCAGTTGATGGCAGCGACGATTAACCCTACGTTGAAGCTCCAGGCCTACCGCGCACTGATCACCCTCAAGCCATTACCTGTGGCGGCCAGGGACTTTCTCAGTGATAAGCTAAGCGAAGTCGATGACGGAGAGCTGGTGGCAACTGAACTTGCCCGCAGCGGCTACCTTGACTGGCTCGAGCAACTGGCGTCGGTTAGTCGCAGTCAGGTATTGCAGAAGAATTTCCGTTCGGCCGTTGCCAAGTTACCATAATCTAGCCCGGCCGCGTGTCGAGTCTTCCTGTCCGGCAAGGGTTGGATCGCAGTGGTCGGATTTTCCGCTGTCCTACCGTTAACAAGTCGTTATAATGTTTTGATAATGATTATATGTACCCGGTGTCTGGAACCAGCTCCGGGTGCTGGTGTATTTAGGATAGGTAGCCGCGAAACCGATGAAGTTCAAGGATCTGCGAGAGTTTATTGACTATCTGGAGCAACAGGGCGAGCTCAAGCGCATCAAGCAGCCTGTTGACCCGGATCAGGAGATCACCGAAATCTGTGATCGTACCCTGCGGGCCGGTGGTCCGGCACTGTTGTTCGAAAACCCGGTGGGCTATGACGTCCCGGTACTGGCGAATCTGTTCGGTACCCCGGGCCGGGTGGCAATGGGAATGGGGCGGACCGACGTGCGTGAACTGCGGGAAGTTGGCAAGTTGCTAGCCTACCTCAAGGAGCCCGAGCCGCCGAAAGGCTTCCGTGAAGCGCTGGATAAGCTTCCGGTGTTCAAGCAGGTGCTCAATATGCCGGTCAAGCGGCTGCGCCGTGCGCCGTGTCAGGATATTGTCTGGCAGGGGGATGAGGTAGACCTGGATAAAATTCCGGTAATGAGCTGCTGGCCCGACGATGTGGCACCGCTGCTGACCTGGGGCTTGACCATTACTAAGGGGCCGAACAAAAAGCGCCAGAACCTTGGGATTTACCGCCAGCAGAAAATTGGCAAGAACAAAATCATCATGCGTTGGCTGGCTCACCGTGGCGGTGCGCTTGATTTGCGTGACTGGATGGAAACCAACCCGGGCAAACCATTTCCGGTGAGCGTGGCGTTTGGCGCCGATCCTGCGACTATCCTGGGTGCGGTTACACCGATCCCCGATACCTTGTCTGAGTATGCCTTTGCCGGTTTGCTCCGTGGCCGCAAGAGCGAAGTGGTCAAGAGTCTGACCAATGAGTTGGAAGTGCCGGCCAGTGCGGAAATCGTGCTTGAAGGCTATATCGATCCAAACGAGTTTGCCGATGAGGGGCCGTATGGTGACCATACCGGTTACTACAACGAGGTCGAGCGCCACCATGTGTTCACTATCACCCATGTGACCATGCGCAAGGAGCCTATCTACCACAGTACCTATACCGGCCGCCCACCCGATGAGCCGGCTGTGCTCGGTGTGGCATTGAACGAAGTGTTCGTGCCTATTTTGCAAAAGCAGTTCCCGGAGATTGTCGATTTTTACCTGCCGCCGGAAGGGTGTTCCTACCGCATGGCTGTGGTGTCGATGAAGAAGCAGTACCCGGGCCATGCCAAGCGGGTAATGATGGGCGTCTGGTCTTTCCTGCGCCAGTTCATGTACACCAAGTTTGTTATTGTGGTGGATGAAGATGTCGATACCCGAGATTGGGGCAGTGTGGTGGCTGCGATGTCCCGCGATATGGATCCGGTGCGTGACACCTTGTTTATCGATCAAACCCCGATTGACTCGTTGGACTTTGCTTCTCCGGTCGTGGGGCTCGGCTCCAAAATGGGGCTGGATGCAACCCGCAAGTGGGATGCGGAAACCGCCAACGCTGTGGCTTATCCCCGCCTGCAAGCTGAGCAAGATCATCACGCCTTGGAGCAGGAAATCAAGCAGCTCCCGACAGTGATTGATTGCTACCTGCCGTCAACGGCAGAGTGCGCTGGCGTGGCGATTGTGACAATCGATAAAGACCAAGAGGGCCAGGCATTGCAGGTAATGGACAGTATCTGGACGACGCTGTCAGGCAAGACAGACACCAAGTTCATTATTGTCTGCGATGGTGATGTTAATGCCCGCGATTGGAATGATGTGATTTGGGCGGTGACCACCCGGATGGATCCGAGCCGTGATACCCTGATGGTTAACCAAACAGAAGAGCATGGTGCCAGAATTGGCCTTGATGCCACCAATAAACTGCCGGGCGAAGCGAGCCGGGAGTGGGGAACTCCAATCGTCAAGTCTCCGGAGGTGGTTGCCAAAGTGGATGCCATCTGGGATGAACTGGGGATCCTGGGTTAACCTTGTTAGTAAGCCAAACCCTATAACCAGAACCATTAACCAAGGCCCGGCACCAAAGCCGGGCGTGAGAAAATAAGTATGTACCAAGTCCGCCTGCTGCCCCATGATGTGACGTTTGCCACCGACGGTGAACAGACATTGCTTGAGGCTGCGCTCAACGCAGGCATTGCTTTTCCCAACCGCTGCCAGGTCGGCGCCTGTGCTATGTGCATGTGCCGCAAGCAGCAAGGGGAGATCCGCTACCAGCTCGAGCCTATGCTCACCGAGAAGGAGCAGGCCGAAGGCTGGATTTTTGCGTGTCAGGCAATGGCAAACAGTGATTTGGTACTCCAGCTAGATTAGAGGAAGAGAATGTCCATCAAGTGCGAAGTAACATCCGTCGAGCCGCTAGCCTGTAATACGTTTCGTATCCTGCTGCGCCCGGAGCAAAACATTGAATTCAAAGCGGGCCAGTACCTGTTGGCCGTGATGGGCGAGAAGGACAAGCGTCCGTTTTCTATCGCCAGCAGCCCATGTCGCGAAGGCGAACTGGAGCTGCATATCGGTGCTGCCGAGCATAACCCGTATGCTATCGAGGTGGTTGAGCGCATGAAATCGGCGCTTGAAGATGGCACTGCGATTGAAATCGAAGCGCCGCACGGCGAAGCCTGGGTGCGTGAAGATAGCGACAAGCCCCTGCTGCTGATTGCTGGTGGTACCGGGTTCTCGTACGTGCGTAGCATCTTGGACAACTGCCTGAGCCGCGGTGTCAGCCAGCCGATCTTCGTTTACTGGGGCGGCCGTGATGAGTGTCAACTTTATGCTAACGACGAGCTTAAGGCATTGGCCGATAAGCATGGCAACCTGACTTATGTCCCTGTGGTCGAGAGTGCACCGGAAGACTGGCAGGGTAAAACCGGAAACGTGCTGGAGGCGGTGAGCGACGATTTCGTCAGCCTGTCGGCGTACGATATCTACATCTGTGGCCGTTTCGAAATGGCCGGGGCCGCCCGTGAGCAGTTCTCGGCCGAGAAAGGCGCCGAGCGTGAGCGTATGTTTGCTGATGCGTTTTCATTCATATAAGCGGCTCGATGGTTTAAGAGCGGCCCTATGGCCCTATGGGTTAAGACTTCAGTATAAAGTGATCACTAGCGATAAATTAGTGAATTATCTGGTTTGACAGTACCTTTGGGTTCTACGATTTTTTTGTAGAACCACAGAACCACAGAACCACAGAACCACAGAACCACAGAACCAATAGTCAAAAGGCGAACCCAAAAGGTTCGCCTTTGCTGTATTCGAAACAGTTGTATCTGAAACTGCAGTATCGCTTATGCTGCTCTTGCCAACTCCACCTTGCGCTTGACCCAGGTTTCGTTGAACCACAGGGACGCGACAATGATCACCCCACCGATTGATAGTCTGACTACATCGACATCCCGGTTCCAGATCAGGATATTGACGATAAGACCCGCTGGCACCAGCGCATTGTTCATAATTGCTAGCGCGCCGGCATTGACCAATGTCGCCCCCTTGTTCCAGAGAAAGTAGCCAAGACCTGAAGCGATAGTGCCGAGGTAGATCAGGATGCCCCACTGGGTACTGGTTGCAGGTAACTGCTCGGTGTTACCGAATAACAGGAACATCGGCAGTGCGACACACACCGCTCCGAGGTAGAACAGGCCGAAAACCGTGTGCTGGGGGATTTCCTGCAGCTCTTGCTCCATGATGCGCTTGTAGCCAACCTGGCCGATGGCAAAGCTCAGGTTGGCGCCTTGGACAATCAAAAAGCCAGTAATAAAGTCTTCATTGATCCCCTCGAATTTGATCACTGCCGCGCCCAAAACGGCGATGGCTGCTGTTGCTAGGTACCAGGCCGAGAAGCGGCGGTGCAGCATGTCGTAGATCAGGGTGACATAGATCGGGGTGAAAATAGTAAACAGCAGGACTTCCGGTACGCTCAAGTAGAGGAATGACTGGTAGTAAAAACAGTACATGATGCCGAGCTGGAAAGCGCCAACCAGCATTATCTTGAGTGCCAGCGAGCGATGCAGGTGCTGGCGGCGCAGGAATGGCAGAAACAGCAGTGCTGCCAGGCTGACACGGGTCAGGACCGAGAACCAGGCATCGACCTGGCCGGCTAGGTAGACCCCGATCAGGCTAAAGGAAAAAGCCCAGAGCAGGGTAACAGCGGATAAGTATCCCATAGTGTTTGTTCAGGGTAGTGAATTGAATGATGGGGCAAGTGTAGCGAAAAAAGTGCAGGGTAAATACAGCCAATTGGTGTGGATACCGACATCGGATCTGTGGTTGGAAGAGCGTCAGGCACGGTGATCGAACTGTGCCTGACAGGCGTAACTAGGAAGGTTTACGCTTGAATTACTTGAGTGGGATCATCAGCATATCGACCGGCGAGCGGTTGATTAGCTGCTTGGCCGAGCTGAGGATTTTGCTCCAGAAGTCTTGGTGGTGACCGCAAACCACCAGTTCGATGTCCATGTCATCGATAGCGTGGCAGATCTCCTCGCTGAGATCACCACTGCCTACCAAGGTATGGGACACCGGGTAATTGGCCTTGTCGGCCAGTGACTGCAGCTGTTTTTGGGCCTCGTCGGCCATGCGGTTTTGGGCGTCGGACAGGTTGATATCAATCAGGCCGGTATACAGCTCGGCGTAATTGACGTCGATGTGGATGAGCGACAATTTGGCGTCCAGTGCCTTGGCGAGCTCGGCGGCTTTGCCGACGATAACGTGGCTGTCATCGGACAGGTCGATAGCAACCAGAATATGTTTGTAAGCCATAGTTTTCACTCCTTGACTTAGGGGCTTTGCTTCATGCTAGCACCTAATTTTAGGAAAAAATATTACCGGGATCGCAACTTGTTCTGCTGTTTTACGAAATAATTTTAGCAGTGGAATTAGTTGAATTATTGAAACTTTTTAACTTATTTCGCTGGACTGACGAAAACATGTCGTAGATTGTTTGCCGCTGGGCACGATGAGTTGCATTCTCACTTTTGCATTGTGACAATGGTGACAACAGCGTTTTCATACCACCCGATGAGATTGGTATACACTAGAATAGAAAGGAGTAGTGCGATGTTAGCTCAAGCAATGGTCGATAAACTCAACGAGCAAATTAACTTAGAGTTCTTCTCTTCCAACCTGTACCTGCAGATGAGTGCTTGGTGCGAAGACAAGGGCTTTGAAGGTGCGGCAGAGTTCCTGCGCAAGCATGCCGTTGAAGAGATGGAGCACATGCAGCGACTTTTCACTTACGTCAGTGAAACCGGTGCATTGCCAATTCTTGGCGCCATCGAAGCACCAAAGCACGAGTTTGCATCACTGGGTGACGTGTTCCGTGAAACTTACGAACACGAGCAGCTGATCACCGATAAGATCAACAAGTTGGCACATGTTGCATTTACTACCCAGGACTACTCAACGTTTAACTTCTTGCAGTGGTATGTGGCAGAGCAGCACGAAGAAGAAAAACTGTTCAAAGGCATTCTTGATAAGATCGAGCTGGTTGGCGAAGACGGCAAGGCCTTGTTCTTCATCGACAAAGATCTCGCTGAAATGGCGAAAGCTGGATCGACATCAGTAATGGATACACAAGCTGGCTAAATCGTCTAGGGGCATGTGACATGCCCCTTTCTCACCAGAGTATGGCCAGCTGATCAGTCACGTTGTTCGGGGGCTATATTATGAGTGGTGACGCAATCTTACTCGCACTTTTTTTGGTCGCTGTGGTGAATGTTTCTCGCTATGTCAGTACCTTGCGTACTTTACTGGCGGTCATGCGCGAATGCGATCCTCTTCTCTACCAGCAGGTCGACGGCCGAGGTTTTTTCTCATCTCAAGGCAATGTCACCAAGCAAATCCGGTTATTCCACTATATCCGCAGCCATCAGTACCATAACCACCATGATCCGGTGTTCATGGAAAAGTGCTCTAAGGTACGGCGGTTGTTTATCCTTGCCAGTACTCACTTGATGGTGTTCTTTGTCTCCATCTTTGTGGTGGCGTACCTCGGTATATAACAAACAGCCGATAAAACCAGCGTTAGAGGCATAAAATTACGCATTAATATTGCCAACGTATAAATATGAAACTAATTTACCCACCGTGTTTATTCTAGGTGGTTGTTATGAATCATATTTATCAGTGGTGGAATGCGTTGGAAAGAGGCGTTAGCCAGGACTGGATGTCTAATGTCGGCTTGCTTCTGCTGCTCAGCGCGTGTCTGTGGGGGGCATGGCTGCTGGTAACCCGGCATCTGTCGGTAGCGGCGGAGAAAACCCGTCTAGTGTGGGATGATGCGCTAATCGGTGCGATAAGAAGACCGGTCAGCTGGCTGATCTGGCTTTGGCCGGCAGCATTCTCCCTCGGGGTGATTATCGACAATACCTCGGACTACTCCAGTGATTTTCTCGCCAATGTCAGGCATCTGATGCTGGTTTGGACGTTTACCTGGGTATTGTTGCGCCTTATCACCAATGCCGAAAATGCGATATGCCTGACCGCCAAGGACGTCACCAGTATCAACGCCGTGTCGAAAATCCTGCGTTTGGTTGTGCTGGTCGTCGGTGGCTTGGCCATGATGCAGAACCTTGGCCTGAGCTTGTCCGGGGTGCTGACCTTCGGTGGTGTGGGGGGCTTGATTGTCGGTATGGCAGCCAAAGATCTGCTGGCCAATTTCTTCGGCGCAATCATGATTTACTTCGACAAGCCGTTTAAACTCGGCGACTGGATCCGCAGCCCGGATCGGGAAATCGAAGGTGTGGTCGAGAAGATAGGCTTCCGTATGACGGTGATCCGTACTTTCGACAAGCGCCCGCTGTATATCCCCAACTCAGTATTCAGTTCTATCGTGGTGGAAAACCCTTCCCGCATGCTCAATCGTCGTATCAAGCAGAAAATAGGCCTGCGCTACCAGGATGCTGGGGTGATCGATAATGTGGTTGAGGACATCAAGGCTATGCTGTCGTCCCATCCGGATATCGATACCCGCCAGACCTTGATTGTCAGCTTTGATAACTATGGTCCGTCTTCGCTGGACATCCTGATTTATACCTTTACCAAAACCACCGGATGGGTGGAGTACAAGGCTATCCAGCAGGATGTGATGCTGGAGGTGGTGAAGATTGTCCATCGCCACGGCGCTGATTTTGCTTTCCCGACAACGACCATTCGCATGGCGGAGAGCCTCCAGGGTGATAATACCCAGTTAGAGCGTGTTAGTGGGAGAGGGGATTCAGCGAGGTTGACCGCTTAGATCTTGTGGCTAGGATATGGACCGGGTGGTCAATATTCGCATATTTTTCCTATTTCTATTCGTGATGTAGGTGGGTAGAATAGCCGCGTTGATAAGGGATGCAGACCAGCAAAGGTTACCGCATCCCTTTTTTGTTCGTTTTGCTCGGGTCGTTAACGGTAGATATATGGCAGATAAGTTCGATGTAGTAATTATTGGCGCAGGGGCCGCAGGCTTGATGTGTGCGGCTGAGGCAGGTAAACGCGGGCGCTCTGTACTGGTGGTTGACCATGGCAAGAAACCGGGACGCAAGATCCTGATCTCTGGTGGTGGCCGCTGCAACTTTACCAATTACGATGTTGCCGCTAATAATTATGTTTGCCGTAACCCGCATTTTGTCAAATCGGCCTTGTCGCAATACACCAACTGGGACTTCATCTCGATGATCGCCAAGCACGGCATTGCCTTCGAAGAGCGTGATCATGGCCAGCTGTTCTGTGAAGATTCTGCCAAAGAGATCGTAGCCATGCTGCTGGCCGAGTGCGATCTGCCGACGGTACAGCAACGCTACCAGGTGGATGTCCATGATATTGCCAAGACCGAGAGCGGTTTTAGCCT
Organism: Photobacterium sp. AWH4_225; assembly: GCF_056158405.1. Taxonomy (NCBI): domain Bacteria; kingdom Pseudomonadati; phylum Pseudomonadota; class Gammaproteobacteria; order Vibrionales; family Vibrionaceae; genus Photobacterium; species Photobacterium sp. AWH4_225. The sequence continues at coordinate 53,202 of NZ_JBSWTF010000001.1, forward strand.
CAAGCTCAATACCGAACAAATCGAGTGTGAATCGCTGGTGGTCGCAACTGGCGGCCTGTCGATGCCTAAACTCGGTGCCACCCCGTTTGGTTATCAGATTGCCGAGCAGTTTGGCCTGAAGATGGTGCCAACCACGGCTGGCTTGGTGCCTTTCACCTTGCACAAAGAAGATAAGGAAGCCTTCGCAGAGCTGTCGGGCATTGCGATCCCGGCGGTGGTGGAAGCCGAAGACGGTACCACGTTCCGCGAGAACCTGCTGTTTACCCACCGCGGCCTGTCGGGCCCTGTGGTGTTGCAGATCTCCTCTTACTGGACGCCGGGCCAGAAAGTCACGGTGGATTTGTTGCCGGACTTGGATCTGGAAGAGACCCTAACTGCGATGCGCGATAAGCACCCGAACCAGAGCCTAAAAAACTCGCTGTCCCGTTTGCTGCCGAAGCGATTGATTGAAGTGCTGATCGAGCGGGGCGATTTGGTCGATAAGCCGCTCAAGCAGTTCAACCCGAAAGATATTACGGCGATGGCCAACTATTTCCATAAGTGGACCATTGCGCCTAACGGCACCGAAGGCTACCGCACCGCCGAGGTGACACTGGGTGGGGTTGATACCGATGGTCTGTCATCGAAAACCATGGAAGCGAAACAGGTTCCGGGGCTGTACTTTGTCGGTGAGGTGATGGATGTCAGCGGTTGGCTGGGTGGTTATAACTTCCAATGGGCATGGAGCTCGGGCTTTGTTGCCGGTCAGTATGCTTGATCCCCAAGTGCACTTTTGACGGCTAAAATACAGCGGTGCAGTGCACCGCTGTGTTGTTTTTGGATTGATTATCCCATCAACTGTTTTAGGTTTTTATGATTACGTGGCCTATTGATGGTTAACCATTTATTTACCCCGTTCTTACCCTGATTTCACGTCTGTAAAATGGCAATAAGTTTTTACTTTTTTTGCTAGCAACTCGCCTAAAAATGCCTATAATCCGCGCACTTTTTTATGATTATCATCATCTCTTAGCGGAGTAGAGCTTAAATGAAAAAAATCGCATCCAAAGCGATCGTAATGACCCTTCTTGCGACGTCACTTTCTGGTTGTATTGGTCAAATGGGCACCTCTCAGTTGGTAACAAAAGCCAACCTGAGTGCGGTAGATAACCGTTACGGCCGTGCTGGCCTGTTTGTTCTGCTGGGTCCTGTGTACGGTATTGCGGCGACGGCGGATCTGTTCATCTTCAACACCATTGAGTTCTGGACCGGCAAGAACCCGATCACCGGTAAATCTCCGGCGGTAGCAGACACCCCTGTTGATGCGATTTTCAAAGTAAATGGTCAGCTTGACTCATCTCTGACGACTGTGCCTTTGGCAAGCGTGCAGAACAGCGACATCTTTGCGGCGAGCTTCCGTCAGATTGACGAGCGCACGCTGGAGATGAACGTGGTTTACCAGAGCGGTGAGCAGGCGGTACTGCGCGGTGAGCGTGCTGGCGACGATGTGAACTTCTACCTAGACGGTGAGTTTGTTGCAGCCGTGGGTATTGATGAATTGAGCCAGTACGCCAGCAATCAGGCTTAGTAGCCTCTTCGGACTGCACGAAAGTAAAGCGGGAGCCAATTGGCTCCCGTTTTTTATGCGCGTTGCCTGTTGCTCATTCAGGTTTGGCTGGCTGCAGGCCCTGCCAGAGGATATGGAAAGCCCCTTGTTGGTAGTGCGGCTGCTGAGCAAGCTCGGGTTGTTCGATAAACAATTGGGCGGTACTGAGAAAGTGCTGGCGGAAAAAGCTCAGTACCAATGGCATCGGCAAGGGGGCCAGCAGACCCTGCTGCTGGGCTTGCTCGACCCGGTCGCCAATAAACCCCATGGTGGTCAGCATCAGATCTTGATGGCGGCTAATGGTATAGGCCGGATCGTGATTGAGCTGCAGCATCAGTTTGAGCTGGTTGGGGTGGGCGGTGGCCCAGGCCAGTGCCTTGCCCCACAGTAGCTGTAGTTGCTCTTGCAATGAGCCGTTGTCAGGTGGGGTAGCGAGAGTCTGGGCCAGATCCTGTTTGGCCTCGAGGTAGAGGGTATCGACCAGATCCTGCTTGCTGGGAAAGTGGTGGAACAGGGTGCCGGTCGCGACACCGGCCTCGCGGGCAATGCTGGCGGTTGATGTGGCCTGCACCCCATTGGTGACAAACAGGGTCAGGGCGGTATCGAGCAATTGTTGTCTTTTCATGGTTTTCCTTGAACTGGGCTCAGCGCATGAAGAAGCCGAGCATCAGTTTCTGCCACCAGCGGTTATACGGCGGCTTGATCAGCCCGGTGGTGGCGTATTTGTGCTGGGTCAGGACGGTTTTTGCCTTGGAGAACGTCAGGAAGCCCTCCTTGCCATGGTAGTGCCCCATACCCGATGGACCTATGCCACCAAACGGCGCATCGTCGGCTGCCACCTGGAGCAGGGTCTCATTGATAGCCATACCGCCCGAAATGGTGCAGTCCCGGACTTGCTGCTGGACAGCCGGATCCTGGCTCATTAGGTACAGGGCCAACGGGCGCGGGCGCTGCTGGATGAAGCGGATAGCATCCGCCATCTGGTCATACTCGATAACTGGGAGCAGCGGGCCAAAAATTTCCTCATTCATCAGCGTCGCTTGTTCCGGGACGTTGCTGAGCAGGTGGGGGATCAGACGATGGCGGTCATCGCTGCGGGCATTTTCGTGGCACGGGAAGACTTCGGCACCAAGCTGCTTGGCTTCATCCAGCCACTGGCATAGGCGCTGGTACTGGCGAGGGTTGATCACCGAGGCGAAATCGGGATTGTCGACGCCATTGGGATAATGGCGGTTGAACTGCGCGATAAAGCTGTCGATAAAGGTCTTGGTCTGGCCTTTGGGCACCAGAATATAGTCTGGTGCGACACAGATCTGGCCGGCGTTCATGCATTTGCCGAACAAGATACGCTCTACGGCTAAGTCGATGGGTATATCTTCGGCAATGATCACCGGCGACTTGCCACCCAGCTCCAACGTGACCGGGGTCAGGTTGCTGGCGGCTGCCCGCATGACGTGGTGGCCGACGGCGGTGGAGCCGGTAAACAGCAGGTGGTCAAACGGCAACTGGGTGAAATGGGCGGCGGCATCGGCTTCGCCTTCGAAAACGGCGACCTGCTCGGGCTGGAATGTATCTTCGATCAGGCTGCGTAGCACCTTGTTGGTCGCTGGGGTGAACTCACTGAGCTTGATCATTGCCCGGTTGCCTGCCGCTAGGGCGGAGATCAGCGGCCCTAGGCTGAGCATCACCGGGAAGTTCCACGGTACCACGATACCTACCACGCCCACAGGTTGATAGTGAACCGTTACTTTGGCTGGGGAAAGCATTAGTCCAGCATGTCTCCGCGAAGGCTTCATCCAGCGCTTGAGCCTTTTTAGGCTGTAGTTAATGTTGTTGATACAGGGAACGATATCGGCTACGAGGGAGTCTTGGCGATGACGCTGGCCATAGTCATCCGCGAGGGCTTGGCAGAGTGCCTCCCGATGCTGCTTGATAGCTTGCTTCAGAGCGGTTAATACCTTTTTGCGCTCGTCAAGCGAAGGCATGGGCGCTTCTAAAAACGCGACTTGCTGGGTGTGAAGCATGCGATCCATCTCGGTGCAGTACTCTGGCTGGATCTGGATATTTTCGGCCACGGTCATCGGTTGGTCTCCCTATTTTTAAAACCGACTAGTCAGTCGGTTTTAGTATAGAGGACTTTACCTGTCTGTGAGCTGGTATTTTGTGCTTTATTTCTTGTGGCCGCTTTTCTCAGCGTGGAACACATCGATAAAGCGGTCGAAATAGTGCTGAAGTTGGCTGGCGTCCTGATGGAAACCTGCAGTTACCAGCAAGGCTATTCCGGCTTCGCAGGTACACAGGTTGCCCGGTTGCTGGTTGCGGCGCAGGGCGTAAGACGAATCGGCGTTCGGGGTTAGTTCAAGCCGAGGCAAGGTAGCCAGCCAGGGACTGCGCCGGATCATCTTGCGGGCTTCCTGCCAGGTGGCATCGAGCAGAATGAACAAGGGTATTTTGTCCGGGTCGTTCCGGAACGGCTTGGCAGGCATAGTGTCATCGCCGGGGAACAGCAACCAGGGTTGGTATTGCGGATCGGCCAGCATATCCAGCAGCGCTTGCGGAGGGTTGACCCGATCCCACATCTGACGCTGGCAATGAGGCAGGCTGCGTTCCATTAGCTGGCCGGTATTGGTATCTTTGCCCATTTCCTTGGGGTGGGTAAGCAGGATAAAGGCGTGCGGGCAGCTCAGAGCAGGCTCGGCATGGCAGATGCAGTTGTGCTTAAAGCCGCAGCGCGGGCAGGGTGTCGTCATGGTACTGGGTCAGGCCTGTGGGTTATGCCACGCAGTGTGGCATAACCCGGCGCAAAAATGGAAGGCTTTCCATTTTGATACCTAGTCCTGAATAGGGCTTTGTTTATCCAGTGTCAGACCGCTTTCGCCCAGCTCGTAAGTCTCGCCATTGATAACTTCCTGCTGGGTGGTGAGCTGGCCATCCTCACGGGTAAATAGTCTTTCGCTGATCAGCCTTCGGCCTTGGTACTGGGCCATGGTGACTTTCACTTTGCCGTCGCCAGCTTGCTGCCAGAAACCTTTTTCTTGCAGGCCTGGTTGGCCGTCGCTGTAACTGTATTCGGTCACCGCAGAGTGATCCGGCAGCAGGTTCAGTGTGGTCGTCAGCACTGTGGTACCCAGCTCGCTGTGGCCCTGGTAACTGCCGACCCAATGCTGGGTGACATCCGTTGCCCCGAGGGTGGCACAGCCGGTGTATTCGATGCCTTGCCAAGTGAGGGTTGATTGCCAGCCGAACAGGGCATCGCTCATGGTGTCGTTGCACTGGGCTTGGGTCATGGTAAGGGTGAAATCACGCCCTTTGTAGATCTGCTGTCCGGAGCGGATATCACGGCTGGTGATGGTTTGTTGCTGGGTCGGGTAGCTGATCCGGTTGAGGGAGGCAGTGTCTCCTGCAACTTCGATACTCCAGCCGGGCTCATTGCCGAAGGCCCGGGTTTTACGCGGTGGTTGTTGGCACCCCTGGCGCATCTCGGCAGACAGCAGATTGATCTGCTTGACGTTGAAGCGGGCATCGTAGTCGGCGGCAAAACCTTCTTCCGGGGCGGGCTCGAGGTAGCCAATAAATTCGCCGTACATCGGCTCATACCCCGGCGGTGTGACGGCATTGGCTGCAGGGAGATCACCGGCCGGCAAATGTAGCCAGTACTGCTGGTTGCTGCCGCACGGTTGGATACTGCGGCTTTCGTGGCCGAGGATCACCTGGCCGCGCAGCATGAAGGCTTGTACCTTGCCGCTGCTGGTGGTCACCTCTGGCGTGGTAAGCGCTTCTTCCTCCTGTGTCGGGGCGGAAGATGGGTCACTGGCACACCCTGCCAGCAACAGTAAGGCTGCAATAGGAGCAAGGGGAAGTTGTCGGCGTATCATCGGGATCCCTCGTTGTGATAGGCTGGGGTATAAAGTCAGTTATACCAGATAAATAAAAGAGTATCAGAATGGCGTATTGGTTATTCAAGACAGAGCCGGACACCTTTTCGATAGACACGCTCAAACAGCAAAAAGTTTCCTGCTGGGAAGGTGTCAGGAATTATCAGGCACGAAATATGATGCGTGATGACATAAAGCTAGGGGATCAGGTTCTGATTTACCACTCTTCCTGCAAGGATGTCGGCGTGGTGGGCATTGCCGAGGTGGTACGCGAAGCGTATCCGGATCATTTCCAATTTGACCCTGAAGGGCCTTATTTCGACCCGAAATCGGACCCGGACAACCCGCGCTGGATCATGGTCGATATCGAATATCGCCATCATTTGCGCCTGGTGTCATTGAAGCGGATGAAAGCCAACCCGGCACTGGCAGAGATGCCGCTGGTCAAGCGCGGAAACCGGCTCAGTATCATGCCGGTGACCGAGGCGCAGTGGCAGGAAATCCTGCAGATGACCGGGCAGTTTTAATCTCTGATTGCCAAAAGATATTAAAAAAGGAAGCCGTAGCTTCCTTTTTGGGTATTCTCAGCAAAACGCTTACTTTAGCCTTTTACTTCAGAATCTTATTTTAGCAACTGGTTGCTGAGGTAGTGCGCCACCGCCTCATCGCTGCAGCTGCCGATCACTTCGTTTTCGGGCAGGGCGGCCTTGACCTTGGCATGAGAGGTGCCCATCACCAGGCCCTTGCCAGCCATTGTCAGCATTTCAACATCATTCATCCCGTCACCGAAGGCTATGCAGTCTGACAGGGTATAGCCTTTCTCTTTGGCCACCGCTTCGAGGGCATGACCCTTGGACACATTGGCATCCATCACTTCAAGGCACCATGGGGTGGAGAAGGCCACATTGGCCTTGTCACCGAACTGGGCGTTGATCTTGTCTTCCCAATCAACCAATTTGTCATGGTCGTGGTCGTCGCGGGTGAAGAAAACCTTGGCAACGCCTTCCAGCGGTGGGTTTTCAACATCGAACAGTTGGTAGCTGAAGGTATCGTGGAATTCACGCAAGCTTGGATCTTCCTGGTTCAACAACCAGTCATCGTTGCGGTAGATATGGATTCTCAGCTCCGGATCCTGTTTGGTCATGGCAATAATGCCGGAGATAACCTCGGGTTGGACGTCCTGCTTATAGATCACTTCGTTCTTGCAGTTGTGCACCCGTGCGCCATTGGAGGTGATCATGTAAGCCGGGATCCCCAGTTGCTCGCGCAGCCCTGCCACATCAATGTGGTGGCGACCGGTGGCGAAGATAAAGTCTTTGCCCTGGTGGTGGAGCTGGTTGAGGGTATCTTTGGTAAATGGGGCAATTTTATGGTCTGGCGTCAGCAGGGTGCCGTCCAGATCCGATGCAATAATTTTGTACATGAAACCTCTCGCGATAGGAACAGAGGCCCAATGCCGATGGCATTGGGGAAACAGTGCAATTTTAAACCAGTTCCCCCAATAGAAAAGAGGCTAATTTATGCGTTGGGTATTTCCGCTTTCCGGAAGTGCTCGAGTGTCGAGGCCAACGCCGGGGTGCGGAAGGTATCGGCTTCGAACAACAGTTCGTGACGGGCACCCGTAATGACCTTGAACTGGCAGTTGCGGTTGGCCTGCTGCATGGCTTGGTGGAACTGCTGCTGGGCCGCGTTATCGATGATGGTGTCCTCGCTGGCCTGGAGCAGCAGCAGCGGCGTCGTGATATTGCCCGCTTCGCTGAGGCAGCTTTTGGCGGCGGCGAGTCCCTGCCAGACCCAGCGCGCACTTGGGCCGCCGATCTTCAGTTCCGGTTTATGCTCGTAAAGATCCCTGAACCACTGGTAGCGCACCTTGCTCTGGGTCAGCGGATTGTTGTTGAACGGTTTGGGATAGTAGGGAACCTGCCCCGGGGCATAGCTCGGCTGACGCTGTAGTTGTTCCATTACCCGGGCGAGGGGGGAGGCAATCGGCCGCATCCATTTGCTGATATTGATACCGTGCATCGGCGCACTGAGTACGGCCCTATCAATGGTGTCCGGATGGCGGGCCAGGTAAAGGCTGGTAATGGTGCCGCCCATCGAGTGGCCGAGCATAAACAGCTGTTGGTAGCCTTTAGGTTTGACCACCGATTCGATGAAGGTGTCCAGATCGCTGACGTAGTCGTCGAAGTGGCCGACATGGCCGAGTTCGGTGTCTTCAGCGAGACGATCGGAGATCCCCTGGCCGCGGTGGTCGAGCGAGAACACATCATAGCCCTGACGCACCAGATCATAGAAAAGCTCCTGGTATTTCCAATAGCTCTCAACCCGGCCGTTGACTACAATAATGGCCCTGTTCGGATTATTGCCGGTAAATGAGACCCAGCCTATATTGGTGTTGTTGACGCCCTGGAACATCCCTTCCTGGCGCTGTTGCCAAAGTGCGGCTGCGGGGCCGGCCATGGTTTCGTCAAAGCGGTTTTCCTGGGACAGATCAAAATAAGGTGGGGGCTGGACAGTCATTCATCATCTCGGTTAACAGTATCTGGGGCAAGTATAACCCAATGTCATCGCAGCTGTTGCCAGAAGGTGTGAACAGCTGTTAACGTGTAGCGTTTTTATGCGGCTAGCGCCATGCTTTTGGTAGAATAGCGAAAAGGAAGCAGGTCTGTGGAGCTTGAAATCTGGTTGGCTTACCTGGCGACAGCAATTGTATTTAGCATCGCGCCGGGATCGGGAACGGTAAATTCCATCAGTAACGGAATGACCTATGGTTGGCGCAAGTCGCTGGCATCGATTGCCGGGCTGCAAATCGGCCTCGGCGTCTACATCGTGCTGGTGGGCGTTGGCCTTGGCGCTCTGATCGCCCAGTCGGCGACGGCGTTTACGGTGATCAAATGGGTCGGCGTCGGCTACCTTATCTGGCTTGGAGTACAAAAGTGGCGTGATAGGGGACAATGCCAGATCGCCGGCGATAGCCCGCAGGTACCCGCCCGCCAATTGTGCCGTCAAGCCGTGCTGGTCAACCTGACCAATCCCAAGACGGTGGTCTTTCTGGTGGCCCTGTTCCCTCAGTTTATCGATCCTTCCCAGCAGCAAATGGCTCAGTTGATGGTACTGGGGATCACCACGGTAGCGGTCGATACATTGGTCATGCTGGGGTATGTCGTACTGGCTTCCCAGCTGGCGGGTTATATCCGCTCGGCCAGAATAATGGCAGCCCTAAACCGCGTGTTTGGCTCGATGTTTATCGGCTGCGGGGCGCTGTTGGCGACGGCCAAGGCCTGAGGTTACTAAGGCTGCCTGTATGTGGCAGCCACTGAGGCAATACGGTATTTGTCCTCTGCTGTGGAGAGTCTTTCTGTTTTATGTATTCCTACGTTGCACGCCAGCCTATCTTCAATCGTCACCAGAAAACGGCCGGCTATGAGTTGCTGTTCCGTGACGGTGAGAGCAATGCCTTCCCCGCGGATATAGACGAGAACAAGGCGACCTGCCGCTTGATGGTCAATAGCTTTATGGCCGATAGCGATGGCATGGCACAACCGGGCAAACGCTGCTTTATCAACTTTCCCCATCGAAGCTTGATCCGCCTGTTGCCGACCCTGCTGCCGAAAAAGCAGGTTGTGATCGAAGTGCTGGAAACCTGCGAGCCGAATGATGAGCTGCTGCTGGCAATCCGTCATCTAAACCGGTTGGGGTACATGATTGCGCTCGATGATTTCAATATGGATCCCCGCTGGCAGCGCTTTCTGCCATTCGTCCATATCATCAAGCTCGATCTGCTTAATATAGGGATTGAAGCGGCGTGTGAATTTATTGCCAGCAACCGCGACAAGAAGCTGATGTTTCTGGCCGAGAAAGTCGAAACCCATTCCGATTACACCCGGGCACACGAGGCCGGATTCCACTTCTTCCAAGGTTATTACTTCAGCCGCCCTGAGCTGCTCAAAAACCGCAACCTCAAACCGGAGCGGTTGTCGACTTTACGTCTGTTGCAGGAAGTTTGCCAGGAGCCGGTTGATTTTGAGCGGGTCGAGCAGATCATCGCCTCGGATCTGTCGCTGTCCTACCTGCTGCTGCGCTATGTCAATACCGCGGTTGACCGGCTCAAGGTGCCGATCAGTGAATTCAAGCAGGCGCTGGTTTACCTCGGAGAGGAAAAGCTCAAAGTGTTTGTCAGTGCCGTGGCCACGGCACAGGCTTCGTTTGATAAGCCCCATGAGCTGTATGCTTTGTCGCTGCAGCGTGGCAGGATGTGCGAGATTCTCGCGGCAGCCAGCAGCAAGGGGATAGAAGCCAAACCCGCGTTCATGACCGGGTTGCTGTCCTTGATTGATGCCTTGCTCGATCAGCCACTGGACGAGCTGTTGAACCAATTGCCGTTGCAGGCGGAGATCCGCCAGGCCCTGCTGCACCAGCAGGGAGCGTTGGGTCAATTGTTGGATCTTGCTGTGGCCTATGAACAGGCGCAGTGGCGTCAGGTCAGCCAGCTGGGACACGCTTTGGCAATTGATGCGCCACGAATCGGCCAGAGTTACCAGCTCGCCATGCAGTGGGCATCAAAATACGATCTTCAGGCCCCGCCTCGTCCCCTTACTGTCGCACAAACTGGCTGAGTGCCTTCACCGTTTCGGCTAAAGCCGGATTGAGCGTTTTGTTGGCCGGGTAGCATAGCCCGAGACGGCGGAACATCCTTGGTCCGTCAAGCGGTACGGTAACCAGCTCTTTTGCCGTTTCCAGTACCCCGGTCGGCAGGAAAGAGATCCCCAACCCTGCCTGGACCAAATGCATCACTTGGGTTTTGTGCTCGGCCTTGGCCACCAGGTTTACGGCTAGGCCGTCACAGGCTAACAAGCCGATGGTCTGCTGGTGGGCTTCGCACGGCGGGCATTCGATAAAGTCATGCTGGTGGAGCTGCTCCGGCCTGACCTTGTCCAATTCGGCCAGCGGATGGGATGGCAGCATACACAGTACATAATCCTCCTCCCACAGCGGCAGAAAAATCTCATCATCTTGCTTGAACATATCAAGCGTCAGGCGCGCATCGGCAGGCGCATCATGATCGACCAATTCCAGTAACAGGTTGGGAATATGCTGTTGCAGGCAGGCAAAGACGCTGGCCAGGGCTGTCTGGCTCAGATCGGGGAAGTTGCCCAGCTTGAGCGGCAGGCATTCGGTGCGTTGCTGGAACAGCGAGGGCAGGCGGTTGACATCACCCAGCAGGCGGACAGCCAGCGGGTAGAGGTAGTGGGCCTCGTCCGTTAGGTTGACCCCTTTCTTGTGGCGTTCGAACAAGGTGGTATTGAGCTCATCCTCCAGCTGCTTGATGGCATTGGAAATCGATGGCTGGGAAACAAAGCAGCGTTCGGCAGCTAGGGTAATGTTCTTTTCTTCGTAGACCGCGACAAAAAAGCGCAGCAGGCGTAGATCCATGGATTTGCTCTGGCAGGCAAGTGATGTGCCTATGATAGCAAAGAAGCGATGTCAGCCAAGCGCTCAGGAAATCACGCAGGCAGAAAACACAAAGCCGGGCAGGAGCCCGGCTTTGGTGACAGAGAGTAGGATTAGCCTACGCTGTAGTAGGTAGCAGCGCCAGGACCTACAGGGATACCGAATACGAATACCCATAGGTAGAACATCAGGCTCCAACCCACGATGAATACCAGCGAGTATGGCAGCATGGTAGAAATCAGCGTACCCAGACCCAGGTTCTTCTTATAGCGAGTTGCAACCGCTAGAATCATACCGAAGTAGCTCATCATCGGCGTGATGATGTTGGTCACTGAGTCACCAATACGGTAAGCCGCCTGAATAGTTTCCGGTGCATAGCCAACCAGCATCAGCATTGGAACGAAGATTGGTGCCGTTACCGCCCACTGCGCCGACGCCGAGCCTAGCATCAGGTTGATAAAACCACACATCAGGATAAAGGCGAAGAACAGTGCCGGACCAGTTAGGCCGATTGACTGCAGGAAGTCTGCACCTGCAACCGCGAAGACCTGACCGAAGTTTGTCCAGCTGAAGAAGGCCACGAACTGTGCTGCGAAGAAGACCAGCACGATGTACATACCCATAGAAGACATGGATTTTGACATCGCATCGATAACATCGCGGTCGTTCTTCATGGTGCCCACAACTTTACCGTAGACAAAGCCAGGGATAGCGAAGAATACGAAGATGAAGGCAACGATACCTTTCAGGAACGGAGAGCCTGCAACCAAGCCCGTTTCAGGGTGGCGTAGGATACCGTTCTCAGGGACGATAGTCAGAGCAAGCAGACCAGCAACAACAAGTGCTGCAAGGCCAGCCATTTTCAGGCCTTTCTTTTCAAGATCGGTGATCTTGCCAAGTTTGTCGCCGCCCAGATCTTCGCTGGCTTCCTCTGGGTTGTATTTACCCAGCTTCGGCTCAACAATCTTCTCGGTAACGAACGCACCCATGATGGTGATGGCAAACGTCGAAGCGAACATGAAGTACCAGTTAACCTCAGGGCCAACTGCGTAGTTCGGGTCGATCATTTGCGCCGCTGTCTGGGTAATACCTGACAGTAGCGGATCAACGGTACCCAACAGTAGGTTGGCACTGTAGCCACCGGATACACCGGCAAACGCCGCAGCCAGACCGGCTAGCGGGTGGCGACCCAGTGAGTGGAATAGCATCGCTGCCAGTGGAACAAGTACCACGTAGCCTAGCTCAGAGGCGGTGTTAGAAATGATACCTGCGAATACAACGACCAAGGTCACCATACGACGAGAAGCGCCCATGACCAAGCCACGCATTGCTGAAGATAGCATGCCTGAGTGTTCGGCAATTGCCACACCTAGCATTGCAACCAGTACGGTACCAAGTGGTGCAAAGCCAGTGAAGTTAGTTACCAGGTTGGCAACAATTTTTTGTAGGCCTTCTGCATTGAACAGACTGACTACATGGATCATACCATCAGCAGCTCGGCCTGCGGCGCCTTCAGGACGTGGGTCAACGACAGACACGCCGAAGTAACCAGCAATACCAGAGGCGACCAGGATAGCCACACAGAAAAGGGCAAAAAGAGTAATTGGGTGTGGTAGCAGGTTACCCAGCCACTCGACGGTATCTAGAAAACGGGTAAATAACGTTTTCTTCGGTTGTTGTTGTGTTTGCGGTGAAGCAGATGAATGCATCACGACCTCCATTTATCGTTTTAATCCCATCAATGGGTACATCTCTTGTCGCGGGGAAGGTTACGTCATTGTTAACGTCACAAACAAGATATAATTGTGTCAAAATGTGTCAGTTGCTCATTTTTTGTCTGGTTATTGTTAATTTTTCGTGGTTATATGCTGTTTTCGTGATGGTTATTCCGCTTAACATTGTTGATTTTTATGAAATCAGTTGTCCATTTTCGGTTTGTTAACCTTTGTTCAATAACCGGATATCAATTAATTAGAAATCGCAGCCCGAAAATAGCGTGCTTAAACTCACAAAAAGGGCAATTTATCGCCCATGAAATGCGGGCTGATAGCATTTTATTAACGATTTCTTATCAGTTGGTTGGTGAAGATGGCTGGGATATCTCGTATCCATAGCTAAAATTTATGATAAACAGAGGTAATCGATATTTTTCACTAAGGGATTAGGCCGATATAGTAGCGTCCATCTGCTGGTGGCCACTGGTATGGACCTGGCGGGCAAGTGCCCGGGGTGATGTTCTCTTTCTATATATAAGGTGAAACTATGTCTAAGTCTCTCGTTGTGATCACAGGTGCAAGCTCGGGTATTGGTGAAGCGACGGCCAAAACGCTATCTGCGCAAGGCCACCCCCTGCTGTTGCTGGCTCGCCGTATCGACCGATTGACGGCTCTGGGCCTGCCGAACACAATGTGCCGCCAAGTGGATGTGACCGATGGCCCGGCGTTTGCTGCAGCTATTGAAGAAGCGGAAGCCCAGTACGGTCCGGTTGACTGCCTGGTCAATAATGCCGGTGTTATGCTGCTTGGTCTGGCTCATGAGCAGGATCCGGCGGAGTGGAAAACCATGTTCGATGTCAACGTGATGGGCCTGCTTAACGGTATCCACGCAGTACTGGCCAAGATGAAGGCTCGCCAAGGTGGCACAGTGATTAATATCAGCTCGATTGCTGGCCGCAAGACCTTTCCGAACCATGCGGCTTACTGCGGCACCAAGTTTGCGGTGCATGCAATCACTGAAAATATCCGCGAGGAAGTGGCTGACGACAATGTCCGATTCATTACCATTGCCCCAGGAGCAGTGGAGACCGAGCTGCTGAGCCATACCACCAGTGATGATATCAAAGCGGGCTACGAAGAATGGAAAGACGGCATGGGTGGGGTGATTGCACCGCAGGATATCGCCAATGCCATCAATTATGCTTACCAGCAGCCGCAGCACCTGTGCATTCGCGAGATTGTGCTAGCAGCTACCCGTCAGCAGCCATAAAAACGGCTGGCTGTTAAAGGGATTGAATGTCAGCGGCAGGTGATTTTATCGGTAAATCTGCGCTGTTTCAGTTACTTAATAAATGCAGCCTGCTATATTCAAAAGGGTATCCCACGGGGATACCCTTTTTTGTTGGTATTGCGAGGGGGCTGACGTGAGGGAGAAGGTTCGCTTTTTTGATGTGCTGCGCTGTGTTGCAGCCGTAGCCGTGGTGGTGATCCACGTGCTTGGTCCTTACCGCGATCAGTTCGGTATCATGCCCGATAGCGGCTGGATCACCGCGACGACCTTCAATAGCTTCAGCCGCTGGGCGGTACCGGTCTTTATCATGATCACCGGCGCCCTGATGCTGACCGACACCCGCTCCTTCGAACTTGGCTACTATGTCCGCCGTCGGCTCGGCAAGGTGTTGGTGCCTTTTCTGGTATGGTCGGTGTTCTATGCCTGGTTATCCGGTGTTTCGCCGGCAGGCTTCGATAGCGGTTTGGCCTTCGAGACGCTGAAAGCCTTACCGGTACATGAAACCTACTATCACCTCGGATTCTTCTATTACTTTATCCCGCTCTATTTTGTGGTGCCTTTTCTGCGTTATTTTGTCCAGCACTATGACAGGCAGGCGACGCTGGCCCTGACGCTGGTGTGGTTGACACTGACAACCTTGTTCTTGTTTAAAATCGACGGGCCATGGAGCCATGAGTTGGTGTTATATAGTGGGTACTTACTATTAGGCTATTGTGTTTTTCAGTTGCGCTGGCCGAGCCTCAAGTGGCTCCTGCCATTGGGGGGTGTGGCGTTATTGCTGACCGATGCCATGGTGCTGAGTAATAGTTTTGCCGCCGGGGAATACAAGGTTGGCCGCTGGATGTCTTACAAGACGCTCAACACCGCCTTGATTGCCGCTATGATTTTTGCGCTTGGCCGGTATGTTGCGGACAAGATCAGCGAAGGGATGCTCGATAAACTGGCCTTCATGAGTCGCTACAGTCTCGGGATTTATCTGTTACACCCAATCTTTTTATGGCCGGTAAGGGCCTATGATTGGTACTTCCTGCCACCGATATTGATGATCCCGTTCTGGACGGTGATCATCACCGGCCTTGCCTTGGCCGCCAGTTGGCTGCTGGCCAAGAGCCCTAAGACGGCGTGGTTGGTTCCTTAGCTGTGGCTACTTAGTTCCAGTTTCTACACGGGATATCAGTGTCGGTTTAGGGCGAAATGACGGAATGTCACCCCCTGATAGGTCATGATGCCTTTATCTCCCGGGTTGAGTGCATGGTAATAGTGGATGCCAACCATAAACTCGCGTTTCGGCCCCCCTTTGGTTGGTTGGACGTAAATCCAGTATTCCTGATCGTCTTCCCCCGGGCGGGCCCCCATTACCGGAACGCTTTGTTTGTCGAGGATTTGGACTTCGATTTGCCGCTCCGGGGCATTTTCTCCTTGGGTGTGCTGGCGATATACCCGGATCAAGCAATAGAGGGCAATGGCGAATAGGGCAATAATGATTATAGGAAGTGAGGCTGGCATGAGAATTCCTTGTTGAATGCAACTTGGCTCTCATTATTGTGCAACCCGTGCTGGCTGAACATGGCTTGCGACAAAAAGCGTGATCCCCGCAAGGTTGCTATAACCACCTATTCCGTTTTGCAGTCTACTTATGTCTGGTGGGTATCAATAAGGATGCAGACACACGGTACTTTGCTTTCATGCAAAGTCGAGGTAAGTTAATAGCAGGAGTGAGCAAGGAAGAGAGTAAATGGCAAACATTGAGTTAGTGGTAACACGTTCAAGGCGGATAGAAAGCCTGCTGCGAGATCATTACCATGCTGAGGGCAAAGGCTTGCACCAGCTGATCACTAGCTGTGAGGAGCGCCTGCCTCACGAAATTATTCCCAAATTACGTTTTATCGCCTCGGTCCGAAATAAAACCGTTCATGAAGAAGGGTACAAACTCGACGATAAGAAAGGGTTTATTGCGGCCTGCAATGCCTGCGAAAAAGAGCTGACCCCACGCAGTGGCCGTTTTGTCTGGACCGCTGCTGCTTTGCTGGTGGTTGGTGTCACGGCATTGGCGATATGGTTTTACTCCATTCACTGGCACCGTATCGATTTGACGCCCTAATCGGTGCTCGTGAGAAAAGCTGAAAAACAAAAAAAGGTGCCTGATAGGCACCTTTTTTTATTGAATTTTTTATGCTTAATAAATCACTGGCAGCGTCATGAGTCCGACAACCACTGCGATCATCATAAGGCCTTGTTTTTGTGAAGAAGTGAACATGAAAAGGCTCCTTTTAGCTGCTTGATTGATGTTGTAAATAAGAATAGCACTGATTTTATGCATTTCTCAAGTTAAATTGTCATATTGTTGTCATAAAAATAGTTTATGGACGCTTTATAGGGTCTCTAATGGTTAAGTGAATTGTGTTTTTTGAATTGGGTGAAAAGTGTCCCCTCTGCTGTTTCATATACCAACCCAGACTTAAGTTATTGTTTTTAATTGATTATTATTGGTTGCGATGTGATCGGTATTGATGATTTTTAGATTTGTTGGCAAAACTTCGTTTAGCGTTGTTTGTGGATTAAAAAAGGGGGCAAATGACATTTTTTTCTGTGGTGGGTTACTTGTTTTCCATTCGCATCGTATCTGGAGTGAATATTAGGCATGCTTTTATGTATTAGCTATCGCTATGGTGCTTTTCGTAAGAGGTTGATAGTTAGCTGTTGGTATAATCCCTTTTAAAATTCATTTTTTGATTTTAACTTAATGTTTTTAAAAGAGCTTTTCATAATTTTTGGTCAGTTTTTATGGTCTGATAATGCGGTTTAAAGCTGCTGCAGATTGGATTGATGCAAAGGTTTTGGTTAACAGCGATGCCAAACGTTTGCTATTTTGTTTTTCTCTATGGTGATAAAGGTTGGCTCACAGAACGGCCATCGAGAGCCTGATTAATATGATTCTCCGCTAGTTATTGACTTTCCTCGCTAGACAATCGCCTACCAGATCCTAAACTGTGCTTGCCACTGAATAGCCGAGTTGCTGTCAGTGACATATCCATAATAATAACGGTGAAACTATGTGGGTTTGGTTAGCCATTGCTCTTTCTGCTCTTTTACATATAACGGCGGCTTATCACGGCCCCCGTTGGCAATTCTATATTTTCAAGCCTTTTACCATGCTGCTGTTGATCAGTGTGGCTTGGCAGGCTGGCGATGGCGGCTTCTATCATATGGCTATCTTGCTCGGCCTGTTGCTGTCAGTGGTTGGTGATGTTTTCTTGATGTGGCCAAAAGACCGGTTTATTGCGGGGTTAAGCGCGTTTGCCTTGGCGCATGTTGCCTACTCGGTAGCTTTCTGGTCGCAGCTCGGCAGCCAGATAGTCTGGTGGCTGCCTGCAATGCTGGCGGCGGTAGGTGTGATAGTGTTCCTGCTGCTGTTGCCTTCATTGGGCAATATGGTGATACCCGTTGCTGTCTATATCGCGGTAATTGCCCAGATGGCCTGGGCGGCCGGTGAGTTTTGGTTGACGACCTCAACAACGATGGCGCTGCTGGCCTTTGCCGGTGCAGCGGTATTTATGTTTTCCGATCTCTGTTTGGCCATTGACCGTTTTCGTGGGCCTTTCAAATCGGCGACGACCATGGTGATGACCAGCTACTTCCTCGCCCAATCGCTGATCATTGCCACGTTGCTGGCTGTTTAGTTACTGATTACTGAAACTTTTCCGCCTTGAACCCTGTCTTTAGATCATACTGGAGGTAGGTAATTTCGATGGGGGAAGGTCATGTCGGAAAACTGGTGCAAAATATACGATGCGGCGAATGCCCTGGAGGCGCATAGCCTCAAGGGCATGCTGGAAGCCCAGCATATTGCTGTGCATCTCAGTGGAGAAGGGCTGGGGGCGGCTGCAGGGGAGCTGCCGACCAATGTGGTTGAAGTGGGTCTGTGGGTGAGAGATTTCCAGCAGGTGAGTGCCCAGCGGCTGCTTGCCGAGTATGAACAAGCCGATCAGTCAGGCTGGGTGTGCGCGGGCTGTGGCGAGCAAAATGGCAGCCAGTTTGAACTGTGCTGGCAATGCGGCAGAGACAGGGTGACGGGAACCTAAAACATACATACAAAATGCATTAATTTGTTTCTGGTCAAACTTTCCCCACCGGCATAGCGCTACAATGCCGCTATTGTTCCGTGAAGAGAATGCCTACCATGAGTGATAACCAAGTCCACGCCCATAACCTGTTGAACATGCTTTTGGCAGCGGAAACGCCATATACCTTTGCCAGCCTGAAGCAGGCTATCGTGGCGGAATACGGCGAAGATGTGCGCTTCTATACCTGTAGCCAGCAAGATCTGACTTTTGATGCTCTGATGAGCTTTTTGTTGGACCGCCGCAAGGTCGTACAAGACGGCGACTATGTGGCGGCGAATCGTGAGCGCATGTGCAATCACTAGTGCCGGTTTGAAGCGGTTGGTGCCTGCCAACAACTGATAAATGCGGGTGGTAAAAATATCGCCACCCCGCTGATGGTTTGTTATACTCTCTCGCCTCCGGTCGGCATTCTGGCTGATCGTTCTTATTTCTTGATACTTCTTTAATTTATTCTCTATCTGAGGTCTGCTCTGTGGAAATTATTTCTGCGGCGGTCATGCTATTTCTGATCATGGATCCGCTCGGCAACTTGCCGGTTATGTTGTCAATTCTGCGGCACATTGAACCCAAGCGCCGTCGCTTTATCATGATCCGTGAACTGCTGATTGCCTTGGTGATCCTGTTGCTGTTCTTGTTCGGCGGTCAGAAAATGCTGAACTTCCTGCATGTCTCGACCGAGACCGTCAGTATTTCCGGCGGTATTATTCTGTTCCTTATCGCGATCAGGATGATTTTCCCGCAACCGGGTGGCGTGACAGGCCTTGCTGCCGGCGAGGAGCCGTTTATCGTGCCGATGGCGATCCCGATGATTGCCGGGCCTTCGGTATTGGCATCTTTACTGCTGTTGTCCAACCAGGAGCCGGGTCGCACCACAGACTGGGTGATTGCCGTATTGCTGGCGTGGGGTGCGTCGTTTGTGATCCTGATGTTCTACGAGGTGTTCAACCGTCTGCTGGGCGAGAAGGGACTCAAGGCTGTCGAGCGCTTGATGGGTTTGTTGCTGATCATGATTTCGACCCAGATGTTCCTGGACGGCATCCGCAAGTTCTTCATGATGGGCTAATAGTCAGTGCGATTTGAAAAAACGAGGCCATTTGGCCTCGTTTTTTTACATCATGTGCTTGCGACGGATATCAAGCAGGGCAAAGATGCCGAAGATCAGGATGGACCATTTTTCCCACCGGGTCATAGTGATCTTGTCGCCGAAAGCGCCGATGAAAATGAGCATTTGCAGGCCATGCATCATGAACAGGAACCCGGTCATGATATAGAGCGCCATCGCCGCGACGCCCGGGAACGGGTGGAAAATGTTGATCAGCAAAACCAGCCAGACAAAGCCGATCGCCGCTTTGGCAAGTAAAATCAGTGCTTTCATGCTTCCTCTCTTTCGAATAAGCGGTAACAAACCTGTCCCGCTGTTTTTTCCCTGTGGAGATGCCAGTGTGCTGGTGTCACTAGCTCTCCGAGTTCTTTTTCGGCCTCAATGTAAATGACGGCGTGGGGTGATAGCCAGTTATTCTGCTCGAGTAGGCTGATCACCTCATCGAGCAAATCTTTGCGGAACGGCGGGTCGATAAACACCACATCATGCGGGGTTCCGGCTTGTTTTAGAAATGCCAGGCTGTCGGTGTTGAGGACCTTGGCATTGTCGGCGCCGATGGTTGCGCGGTTTTTTTCCAGTTGATCGGCGGCTTTTTTATCGAGCTCAAGCATGGTGACATGGCTGGCACCGCGCGACAGAGCCTCGAAGCTCAGGCTGCCGCTGCCGGTAAACAGGTCAAGGCAGCGCGAATCGATAATATCTTGTGCCAACCAGTTGAAAACGGTCTCTTTGACGCGATCTGTGGTTGGGCGGAGGCCTTCGACGTCGTGGACGGGAAGTTTACGCCCACGCCAGCGCCCGCTGATGATCCTAACGAACCCGTCACGGCGGCTGTTTGGCATATTTCGCCCTGATTGTTGTCTGCGTCTTGTCATAGATTTCTTCGACCGTTTAGAAAATGATAGTATACCTAAACCCCTTGGCTGTAGGCGAAAACATGTATGCCGAAATCATGCCGCTGGGGGTATACACCTGTGTTTAGGCCGCAAATTGTACCAATCAAGCTCTAGGATTTGCCAATGGCAGAAAAAAAGAAACGCGGATTATTTTCGTGGTTGGGTTTTGGCTCTGAGGAGCAGACCGAGCAAACCGAACAAAATCAAGAACAATCAATGGGTTCAGCTGAGGCTGAAGCAGTAAAAGAACAAGCGACAGAACAACAAGAAGCCGAGGCTGCTGCGAAAGTAGCGGCGGAAGCAGAAGCCGAGGTAGCCGCCAAGGCTGCGGCGGAAGCAGAAGCTGAGGCAGCCGCCAAGGCAGCGGCAGAAGCAGAAGCTGAGGCAGCCGCCAAAGCAGCGGCGGAAGCAGAAGCCGAGGCAGCCGCCAAAGCAGCGGCAGAAGCAGAAGCTGCTGCCCAGGTGATTGCGGAAGAAGAAGCCAAGGCCCAAGCGGTACAGCTACAAGAAGAGCAGTTGCAGCAAGCCGAGGCACTGCAGGAAAAGCCAAAGAGTGAAGGCTTCTTTGCCCGCCTGATGCGCGGCCTGAAGAAGACCAAGACCAACTTCGGCTCGGGCTTTGCCAGCCTGTTCCGTGGCAAGAAAATCGATGACGATCTGTTCGAGGAGCTGGAAGAGCAGCTGCTGGTAGCCGATGTCGGTATGGATACTACCCTCAAGATCATTGAGAACCTGACGGACAAGGCGGATCGTAAGTCGCTGAAAGACGGTGATGCCCTGTACGGCCTGCTGAAAGAAGAACTGTCTGACATGCTGGCCAAGGTCGAGCAACCACTGGTGATTGACCAAGCCAAGAAGCCTTATGTCATTTTGATGGTAGGCGTAAACGGCGTCGGTAAGACCACGACTATCGGTAAGCTGGCCAAGCAGTTCCAGAGCCAGGGTAAATCAGTGATGCTGGCAGCCGGTGATACCTTCCGTGCGGCAGCCGTTGAGCAGCTGCAGGTCTGGGGCGAGCGCAACAACGTACCGGTTGTCGCCCAGCACACCGGTGCCGACAGTGCTTCGGTGATCTTCGATGCGATTGAATCGGCTAAAGCGAAGAATGTGGATGTGGTGATTGCCGATACTGCAGGCCGTTTGCAGAACAAAGGCAACCTGATGGAAGAGCTGCGCAAGATCGTCCGTGTGATGAAGAAGGTCGACCCGCATGCGCCGCATGAAATCATGCTGACGGTCGATGCGGGCACTGGCCAGAATGCGATCAGCCAGGCCAAGTTGTTCAGCGAGGTTGCTCCGGTGACCGGTATTACCCTGACAAAGTTGGATGGTACTGCCAAGGGTGGTGTGATCTTTGCCATTGCTGATCAGTTCAATATTCCAATCCGCTACATTGGTATTGGTGAAGGGATTGAAGACTTGCGCCCGTTCGCGGCGGATGAGTTTATCGAAGCGCTGTTTAGTGACGAGGATTAAGGTGTGATTCGGTTTCAGCAGGTAAGTAAGGCTTATCGGGGCGGACGCCAGGCCCTGCAAAAGGTCGATTTCCATCTGCAGCCTGCAGATATGGCGTTTCTGACTGGGCACTCGGGTGCGGGTAAGAGTACCCTGCTGAAACTGATCTGTGCCATCGAACGGCCGAGTGACGGCAAGATCATCTTCAACGGGCATGATATTACCCGTATTGACAGCAAGCAGATCCCGTTCCTGCGCCGCAATATCGGTATTATTTTCCAGGACCACAAGTTGTTGATGGGCAGAACCATCTACGACAATGTGGCCCTGCCGCTGCGGGTAGAGCAGGCCACCGAGAACGAGATCAAGCGCCGGGTATCGGCAGCTCTCGATAAAGTCGGTCTGCTCGACAAGGCCCGCTATTTGCCGATCCAGCTATCAGGTGGTGAACAGCAGCGGGTGGGGATCGCTCGTGCGATCGTCAACAAGCCGATGCTGCTGTTGGCCGATGAGCCAACCGGTAACCTAGATGCAGCATTATCTGGCCAGATCATGGCCTTGTTCGAAGAGTTCAACCGGGTCGGCGTTACCGTGCTGATGGCGACCCACGATACCTCGCTATTGACCACCCACAATTACCGCCGTTTGGATTTGTATCAGGGACAGTTAAGGGAGTTAGCCAGTGGCGCAAAATAAAACCGGCTTTTTTGCCTTGCACAAGCAGCAATGTAAGCAGTCACTCGCAGACATGATGCGCCGCCCGCTTGGCAATATCTTGACCTTGGCGGTGCTGGCGTTTGCCCTGACGCTACCGGCGAGTTTCTACCTGTTTGCCAAGAACGTCACCGTGGTGGCGCAGATGTGGCAGAACCCGACCCAGATGACCATTTATCTGGAGCCGGGTGTTTCGACAGGACAGGCAAAGCAACTGCATGACGAGTTGGCCCAGTGGCCGGAAATCGATAGCCTTGAGGCAATCTCGCCTGAGCAGGGTCTGGTCGAGTTTCGTCAGCAGGCCGGTTTTGAACAAGCCCTCAGCCTGCTGGATGACAACCCGTTGCCGTCTGTACTTATCGTCAAGCCAACCGAGGCGTGGCAGCTTGATGCTAAGGCTACCGAGCTTGCTTCGCGTTTGCGGATGCAAAACGGCGTCGATGAGGTCCGACTCGACAGTGATTGGCTCCAGCGTTTGGCTGCGATTAAGCAACTTGTCATTATTCTGGCTATGATTATTTCCGGGCTGATGCTGTTTGCGGTCTTTTTGGTCGTGGGTAATACCCTGCGCCTTCAGGTACTCAACCAGCGCGATGAGATCCAGGTGATGAAACTGGTTGGGGCGACCGACAGTTTTATCTTGCGTCCCTATCTCTATACCGGGGTTTGGTATGGCTTGATTGGTGGTTTGGCGGCCTGGATGCTGACATTTTTGGTGTCTATGCTGCTCGATGGCGCTGTGGCCCACTTGGCGGATTTGTACGACAGTCCGTTCAGGATGATCGGTTTAGGTTGGGATGAGTCATTGATCTTGTTGATGATCTCGGCGTTTCTCGGGCTGCTGGCCGCGCGTTTGTCGGCGGGACGTCATTTGAAAGAAATTGAACCTATCTGACATTTTTAACTCTACAAATAGGGTAAATTACGCGGCTCGCTTGCAATGAGGCCTATTTTACAGGCATCATTGTCGGTTCATGCAATTTCGCATTGGTACAAAAAATAAACGAGGTTTGTTGAATGGCACAAGAGATGACTTCAATGGCTCTGGTCACTGCAGATAGTCTGGATAGCTATGTCCAGAGCGTCAACAGCTATCCTATGCTGTCGGCGGAGCAGGAACGCGAGCTAGCTGAGCGTCTTCATTATGATGGTGATCTCAATGCGGCAAAGGCATTGGTGATGTCCCATCTGCGCTTTGTTGTTCACATTGCTCGTGGCTATTCAGGCTACGGCTTACCAATGGCTGATCTGGTTCAGGAAGGCAATATTGGCCTTATGAAGGCGGTAAAGCGCTTCAACCCTGAAGTCGGCGTCCGCCTGGTATCTTTCGCTGTCCACTGGATCAAAGCTGAGATCCATGAATACGTACTGCGTAACTGGCGTATCGTCAAAGTGGCGACCACCAAAGCCCAGCGTAAACTGTTCTTCAACCTGCGCAAGGCGAAAAAGCGTCTTGGCTGGTTCAACAATGACGAAGTACAGATGGTCGCTGATCAGCTCGGTGTTGAAGCCAATGAAGTGCGCGAGATGGAATCCCGTCTGGCCGCTCAGGATCCGGCATTCGAAATGCCAACCGAAGACGATGATCGCGAGGCCAGCTACAGCGCGCCGGCGTATTACCTTGAGGACAAGTCGTCAGATGTTGCTTTGAGCGTAGAGGAAAACAACTGGGAAACCCACGCCAACAATCGTCTGTCTAATGCCCTGTCTGGCCTTGATGAGCGAAGCCAACACATTGTGCGCTCGCGCTGGTTGGAAGACAACAAGGCGACCTTGCAAGAGCTAGCTGAACACTATCAGGTGTCCGCTGAGCGGATCCGCCAGCTAGAGAAAAATGCGATGAAAAAGCTCAAGGAAGCAGTGGGTGATTTCGCCTGAGGATCCTCGGCAAACTATCCACAAATCGCAAAATGAGAAAACCAGCCTAGGGCTGGTTTTTTTGTGCCAAAAATCTGGGAGATACATCACAAAACCAGGTTGAAATGTGAAGTTGAAACAAGTTTATCCACAGCTTTTTACATGATCCGATCTACATATAGTGGATCCAAATTTGGCAAAACACATTATCAACGCAATTCACAGCTTTTTCCACAGCTGGTGGTGTTTTGATCAGCAAAGGGTGGTGTTGGTTGATCCACAAGTTGCGAGCCCTTGTGCAGTGCGGCTTTGCTCGAGTCTCGGCCTTGGTGTTTAACCTTATTTTTTCGATGGGGTTGTGAGTAACTTGATCGGTTACAATGGCGGTATAAGAAAAAATGTGGTGGTTTGGGCCAAAACGGACGATCGTCACATTTTTATCGGGTAGGACGATCCTGCCTGTTGATCAATTCCAACAAGAGTCAGCGTAATTTATGGATCAGTTTGAACATATTTCTGCCGAGCAGGCTTATACCATGCTCACCGAGGACGGCAGTGAAGCGGTGTTGGTTGATATCCGTGATCCCCAGTCCTATGCCCTTAGCCATCCCGAAGGCGCGTTTCACCTAACTAATGATACAATGGTGGCGTTTATGGATGAGGTTGATTTCGAGCAACCTGTGATTGTGATGTGCTATCACGGTATCAGCAGCCAGGGGGCTGCCCAATATCTTATCCATCAGGGCTTTGACTGTGTTTACAGCCTTGATGGTGGGTTTGAAGCCTGGAAGCGCAGCGCATACCCTTGCGTCCAGATGGCCTGATCAAAGGTCACACAAGGGGCAGGGTAGGAGATGCTTGATATAACGTTCTGATTTTGCCACATAGCCCTTCACGTGGAGACCGATATGCACCGCTTAGCCGGACTGAACAACCCCCGCCAGGCGCAGGCGTTTATTGATTATATGGCCTCGCGAGGCATTGCTCTGGTGATGGCCCCTGAGCCGGAGGGCCTGTTTGCCCTATGGCTTGAAGATGGCCAGTATTTGGTGGAAGCTGAGGCTGAGCTCAACCAGTTTCTGTCCAATCCGTACGATCGCAAATACCAGGCGGCATCATGGGATGTGGCAGAGACGAGAACGGCCAAGTTCCATTACCGTAGCCCGAGCCTGCTGGGCTTGGTTCGCGCCCAGGCAGGGCCATTTACCCTGCTGGTCATGGTCGTCTCGGTGGTGGTTTACTTACTATGGTTGCTGGGAATGCAGCAGCCCGTCTTTCGCCTGATGCACTTTCCAGTGATGGATGGCGATGAGTGGCAGCTGTGGCGTTTCTTCTCCCATGCGCTGATCCATTTCTCAACTTTGCATGTGGTATTCAACTGCCTGTGGTGGTGGATCCTCGGCGGGCAGCTCGAAAGACACAGTGGCAGTACCAAGCTGCTGCAGGTGTTTCTTATCTCGGCACTGATTTCCGGCTTTGCCCAGTTCTGGTTCCACGGCCCGAATTTCGGCGGCCTGTCCGGTGTGGTGTATGCCTTGCTGGGTTACATCTGGTGGATGGGCTGGCTGGCACCCAACCGTGGTTTGTCGATCCCCAAACCCTATGTCGTCTTCATGCTGGTGTGGTTGGTGCTGGGCTTTGCCGATGTGCTGGGTATGTCGGTGGCCAATATGGCCCATCTGTTTGGCCTGCTCAGTGGTTGTGCCCTTGGCTGGGTGGATGCCAAATTACGTCGTTAGGCCGATTTTGGTTCAAAAAAGAGGTGAATATCCGGCTTCGGATGTTCACCTTTTTTGTTGATATGCCATGTTGGCTCGTAGTTCTGCTAAAATCCCCTGCTTTCTTACTGCTAACCCAGTGATTAAATCTACCTATTTGACATTATTCACATTTTCTTACCTTCATTAGAGCAATAATTTGCATACCTTGAGCGTTATTGATTACTTTCGCTCGTCTTGTACTCGTTTGTACCCATACCATCGCAAAAACACTATAAAAAGGAACATTCTATGTTTGGTATTTTCAAACCGGCTATGCATCGGGAGCGTCTGCCCGATGGCAAGGTTGACTCCACCTACCAACGCCTGCGTTGGCAGCTGTTCGCCGGTATTTTCATTGGCTACGCTGGCTACTACCTTGTGCGAAAAAATTTCAGCCTTGCAATGCCTTATCTTATCGAGGAATACGGCTACAGCCGCGGTGACCTGGGTGTCGCCCTGGCAGCGGTATCTATCGCCTATGGTCTGTCGAAATTCCTGATGGGCAGTGTGTCCGACCGCTCCAATCCGCGCTACTTCCTGGCGGCTGGTTTGAGTATGTCGGCCATTGTCATGTTGTGCTTTGGCTTTATGCCGTGGGCAACGAGCAGTATTGCAGCGATGTTTATCCTGCTGTTCCTGAACGGCTGGTTCCAGGGGATGGGGTGGCCGGCCTGTGGCCGGACCATGGTGCACTGGTGGTCGCGCAAGGAAAGGGGTGAGGTTGTATCGGTCTGGAACGTTGCCCATAACGTCGGTGGCGGCCTGATCGGCCCGATGTTCCTGCTTGGCCTGTGGGCATTCAACGATGACTGGAAGGCGGCGTTCTACGTACCTGCATTCTTTGCTTTGCTGGTAGCGGCATTCACCTTGCTGGTAATGCGTGATACGCCACAGTCGTGCGGTCTGCCTTCAATCGAAGAACACAAGGATGATTACCCTGATAGCTATGATGCCTCTCATGAAAAAGAGATGACGGCGAAAGAGATCTTCTTCAAGTACGTGTTCAACAACAAGCTGTTGTGGTTCATCGCGGTGGCAAATGCCTTTGTCTACCTGATCCGCTACGGGGTATTGGACTGGGCGCCGGTTTACCTGAGCGAAGTGAAGGATTTCACCGTAGATAAATCGTCTTGGGCTTACTTCCTGTATGAGTGGGCGGGTATTCCGGGTACGTTGCTGTGTGGCTGGATGTCGGATAAATTCTTCAAGGGCCGTCGTGCGCCTGCGGGGATCCTGTTCATGGCCTTGGTAACAGTTGCGGTATTGGTTTACTGGTTCAACCCGGCCGGTAACCCGGCGGTTGATATGGCTGCGCTGGTGGCGATCGGCTTCCTGATCTACGGTCCGGTAATGCTGATCGGTCTATATGCACTTGAACTGGCACCGAAGAAAGCAGCAGGTACGGCTGCTGGCCTGACGGGTCTGTTTGGTTACTTGGGTGGTGCAGTTGCGGCCAATGCTATCTTGGGCTATACCGTTGATCACTTTGGCTGGGACGGTGGCTTTATGGTGCTGACTGCATCTTGTGGCCTATCAATCTTCTTCCTGACATTGGCACTGATTGGTGAAAGCCGTCTGCACCGTGAGAAAGAAGCGGGTCAGCAAGCACAAAATGCATGATTGGGAGCGCCATCATTGGCATCTTGATTAGACCCTAGGTAATATGACAAGGCTTCGCATTGGGCGGAGCCTTGTTGTTTTGCAAGCTATTCTTGCCTTAATGATATCGATTTCATAAGAGTGCTTGTTAGGGTACCAGGCCACAGCGAAAGGGAGCCGCGTCAATCGTGAAGCAGAGTAAACGTCACCAGGAAATTATTGATCTTGTCAAAACCCAAGGCTATGTCAGCACTGATGACTTGGTTGAGCGGTTCAATGTCAGCCCGCAGACAATCCGACGGGATCTCAACGAGCTGGCGGAAGACAACAAAATCCGCCGTCATCACGGTGGGGCGACCATCCCATCGAGCTCGGTCAACACCTCCTACAGCACCCGCAAGGTGATGCAACTGGCCGAGAAAGACAACATTGCCCAGGCCATGGTTGCCCATATCCCTGATGGTGCGACGCTGTTCATTGATATCGGTACCACTCCGGAAGCGGTGGCCCGTGCGCTGCTAGATCATAACGATTTGCGGATCGTGACCAACAACCTCAATGTCGCCAGTATCTTGACCGGAAAAGATGACTTTCGGGTTATCTTGGCTGGCGGTGAAGTACGTAACCGCGATGGGGGGATTGTCGGTGAGGCGACCTTGGACTTTATCTCCCAGTTCCGTCTCGATTTCGGTATCTTGGGGATCAGCGGCATTGATCTCGACGGTTCGCTGCTTGATTTTGACTACCATGAAGTCCGGGTCAAGCAGGCGATTATTGAGAACAGCCGCTGTGTGATGCTCGGTGTCGATCATACCAAGTTCGGCCGAAATGCCATGGTCAACCTGGGCGATATCAGTCAGATCGACATGCTGTTTACTGATCAGACGCCACCGGAAGAGCTGGGCAAGCGCCTGGCTGAACATGAAACGCATATCGAAATCATTAAGTAACACTTCTATATCATCGGCTTATAGGCCAAATGATCTGTTCTAACGAGCGGGCTGCTACATTAGCAGCCCGCTTTTTTTTCGCAAAAATGCCAGTTCGATCATAATTATTTAAACATTCGAGCATAATAATGATGATCTTAATCAATTTATTGTCTATAGTGCTCGTTATCGAGCATTTGCGCGCGAAAAAGAACATTAACGAAAGTCGGTAGTCGAGGTGGTGAAATGGCAGCAAATAACGAAGTATTGGATCTGATTGTCGTCGGGGGCGGTATCAACGGCGCAGGTATTGCTGCGGATGCGGCAGGCCGTGGCCTGAAGGTTGGCCTGTACGAAGCTCAGGATTTCGCATCGGCCACGTCGTCGGCCAGCTCGAAGCTGATCCACGGCGGTCTGCGCTACCTAGAACACTATGAGTTTCGTTTGGTTGGTGAAGCACTGGCTGAGCGGGAAGTGCTACTGAAAAAAATCCCCCATATCGCTCGCCCAATGCGTTTCCGCCTGCCACACCGCCCGCATTTACGCCCGGCATGGATGATCCGCGCCGGCTTGTTCTTATACGACCACCTTGGCAAGCGCACCACACTGCCGGCAAGCTGCGGCCTGAAGTTTGGCGATGAGTCGGTGCTGGTACCGGAAATTACCAAGGGCTTCGAATACTCTGATTGCTGGGTCGATGACGCCCGTTTGGTGATCCTCAATGCCATGGAAGTGGCCCAGCGCGGTGGCGAAGTGCGTAACCGCTGCAGTGTCGAAGCTGCCGAGCGAGACGGTGAGCTGTGGCGCGTGACGGTTCGCAACAGCTTGACCGGCGAGGTGTTTGA
Organism: Photobacterium sp. AWH4_225; assembly: GCF_056158405.1. Taxonomy (NCBI): domain Bacteria; kingdom Pseudomonadati; phylum Pseudomonadota; class Gammaproteobacteria; order Vibrionales; family Vibrionaceae; genus Photobacterium; species Photobacterium sp. AWH4_225. Next base: position 82,400 of record NZ_JBSWTF010000001.1, read on the forward strand.
GCGCCGCTGCCATGCATTGGTCAATGCGGCGGGGCCGTGGGTCAAAGCGTTTTACGATAAAAGCCTGGCGCTGCCGTCACCACGTAATATCCGCCTGATCAAAGGCTCCCATATCGTGGTTCCTCGGGTACATGGTGAGGAGCAGGCGTATATCCTGCAAAATGAAGACAACCGTATTGTCTTCGTGATCCCTTACCTCGACCGTTTCTCGATCATTGGGACGACGGATGTTGAATACAATGGCGATCCGCGCGAGGTGGCTATTGATGACAATGAAATCGGCTATCTGCTGGATGTCTACAACAACCACTTCGTCAACAAGCTAGATCGCGACGATGTGGTGTGGACCTACAGCGGGGTGCGTCCGTTGTGTGATGACGAATCTGATTCACCGCAGGCCATCACCCGAGACTATACGCTTGAGCTGGAGCAGGAAGGCAGCCAGGCACCGTTACTGTCTATCTTCGGTGGCAAGCTGACGACCTACCGCAAGCTGGCCGAGACGGCGATGGCCAAGCTGGCACCCTTCTTCCCGCAGATGGCTCAGCCGTGGACGGCGGACGCTTACCTGCCGGGTGGCGAGGCAGGTTTTGATGCCAAGGGACATGCCGCGAATTTGCAGCAACGTTTTCCATGGCTGGAAACGGTCGCGGCTGAGCGCATGGCGACAAATTACGGTAACCGCAGCGAAGATATCTTTGCCGGAGTGACTAGCGAGGCAGACATGGGACAGCAGTTTGGTGCCGGCTTCTATGCCAAGGAGTTGGAATACCTGCTGCGTTTCGAGTTTGTCCAGCAGGTTGAAGATGTACTTTGGCGTCGCAGCAAGCTGGGCTTGTACCTCAATCAGGAACAGCAGCAGCAAGTGGCCGAGTTTATTGCCAACTGGCAGGCGGGCCATGAAAGCGCAGCGTAATAGGGATGAATAGAGAATCCCCAGAACTGAATTAGCTGCAAAAAGTAGAAATAGTAAAGTACAAAGGCGCCGAGGGCGCCTTTGTTGTATCTGGGGGTTATCGTCTTACTGGTAGAGATATTTGGTAAACAATAGCTCGGTCAGTAGTCGTTTGTTGGTCTCGATCAACAGCAACTCGTTGACCTTGTTCAGGCATGCCTGGCGGATTTCCTCGCGGCCCGCCAGAGATTTAACCCGGGCTTCGGACTGCTGGCCGATGATGCTGATGATGGCATCGCGGATCAGCGGGGCATGGTGCTCAACTTCCGGGATGAGGGAGGGGTCAGCCACCATGAGATCAACCTGTAGGCGGAGATAGCCGATTTTCTTGCCTTGGGTGACATAGTTGGTCGTAATGTCTGGGGCCAGGGTGTAATAGGTGTATTGTGGGTTGGCCGGAGCGCCGTCATTGGCTGAGGCTGATACCGGCACCAGTAAACTCGCCAATAGGAAAAGTAATCCAGGTAAAGTCAATTTCATTATGATGCTCATAGAGTTATTGGTTTTTATGGCTGCAAATGAGTTTCTTTCGATCGTAACGATATTCGTACTGGTTACAGCTTGCTACAATAGTGTTTCTTCATGGTAATAAATTAACCTTGATCTACCAAGCCCTAGCCGGCTATTGGGTAGAGATTTTGTTGGAAAGATGTCGAAATTCAAACAGTTGTACAAGCCCATGCTGGACAGTGCCCAATGGCAGGCACCGGAACAAACAGTCATTGAAGGGACTGAGTTTGGGCATTGGTTGTTGGAGTTGGACTCCTTGTCGCGTCGGTTCGAGCGTCACTGCCGGGCATTTACCGTGTCTCTGGAAGAGCAGGGGCAGATCAGCCGTGAGCGTTTAACCGACGATGAACGTGCCTTGATTGGTGATGTTGACTGCCTTCTCCGCAAGGTAGTATTAAAAGGAGATGGTGTGCCGTGGGTGTTTGCCAGAACCCTGATCCCGATGACCACCCTGACAGGCCAGGAGCAGGATTTGGCACAACTGGGGGAAATGCCACTGGGATTCCGGGTATTTACTGACCGCACTGCACGCCGAGATGCGCTGGTGGTCGCCAATGTCGGAACCGAAAACCAACCGATGTGGGCAAGGCGCTCGCGGTTGTGGCTCAATGACAAGCCACTACTGGTGGCAGAGTTGTTTTTGCAGGAAGCACCGATTTATAAGGAGACCCTAAGTTGGAAATGACCAAGATGAAAGCGTTCTGGCAACTGGCGCGCTTCGATCGCCCTATTGGTAGCCTGTTGCTGTTGTGGCCGACGCTGTGGGCGTTGTTTTTGGCCGCCGAAGGTATGCCCAACCCCCATGTGATGGGGGTGTTTGTCCTCGGGGTGATTTTCATGCGGGCGGCGGGTTGTGTGATCAACGATTTTGCCGACCGTAATTTTGATGGCCATGTCAAACGTACCGCCCAGCGGCCAATGCCGTCGGGTAAGGTGTCGGAACGTGAGGCGCTGGCCTTATTCGGTTTGCTGGTACTGGTATCGTTTTTGCTGGTGCTAACCATGAATACCCTGACCATCATGTTGTCGGTGGTGGCGGTGATTTTGGCTGCGGCTTACCCTTTCATGAAACGTTATACTCACCTGCCGCAATTGGTGTTGGGAATGGCGTTTGGCTGGTCTATCCCGATGGCCTATGCGGCCCAGGCCGGTGAATTACCTGCGGTGGCCTGGCTGCTGTTTGTCGCCAATATTCTGTGGACCATCGCCTATGATACCCAGTATGCCATGGTTGACCGTGACGATGACGTCAAGGTTGGTATCAAGTCGACCGCTATCCTGTTTGGCCGTTTCGACAAGATGATCATTGGCTTGCTGCAGTTAGGCACTCTGGTGCTGCTGATTGCGGTTGGGGCACTCGAAGGCATGTCCCAGGTTTACTACTGGTGCTTGTTGTTAGCCTCTGCGCTGTTTGTTTACCAGCAGATGCTGATCCGCGGCCGTGAGCGTGAGCCTTGTTTCAAAGCATTTTTGAACAACAACTATGTCGGTATGCTGATCTGCGTCGGTATCGCAGCCAGTACCTACTTAGCCTAGGTCTTCGGCCAAATCCGAACCCACCTGATTTTGAAAAGCGCCGCTAGCGGCGCTTTTTTTGTGTCTCTATAGCGGTAAAGAGTATAGCGATAACAAGTCTAGGCATAAGCTTTGGGGTTACCGTAGGCCAATAACTCAAAAAGCTGTTCAGTTTCCGCCTCGAAGACTAGCACAACAACGGGATGACAAAACCGACAGGTGAAAAAAAGGCTGCCATTGGCAGCCCTTAGTGCTAATAAGCCTGTGATTACGCGTCGGCTTCGGATTCGTCGCCTCGGTCTTCACGGTTCATCACCGCTTGGATGGTCAGCTTCACTTCCGGTGATACCAAGGCAGCCAGCTGCTCGGCCAGTTGCTCGACAGGTTGCGATACCGCGTGGCACTCCTCGTTGAGGTAGCCTTCGCTGCGCAGGGTCTTCACCAAGGTGGCAAACACACCCTTGTCGAAGAATTCCGGTGCATTGATACCGTGCAGACGGCTCAGGCGCTGGGCCATCATCTGGCTCTGCTGCTCGAGATCGCTCTTCATCAGCTGCGGCTCGGAGTTGAGCAGGGTCAGGGCAATGGCATAACGCTGCAAAGTTTCCGTAATAGTGCGGGCCAGTAGGTGAAGCGGGCCGATACGGGCGCTGTTGAGGGTAATCTTATCGCCATCACGCAGTACTAGACGCTGGCGAACCAGCTCTTCTACTTGGCCTTCAATCACCGATTCCAGCTCTTCTTTGCTAAAGCGCAAGAACAACTCGGCCTGCAGGAATGGGTACAGGCGACTGACCTGCTCGACAATCTCGGCCACGCTCAGTTTCTGGTGGTGGATAACGATATTGGCGATCAGCGATGGCATCGCAAACAGGTGGATGATGTTGTTACGGTAGTAGGTCATCAGGATTGCCTGCTGGCGGTTCAATGACACCATTTCACCTAGGCTGTCACGTTCGACCACGAACTTGTCCATCTCGATGGAGTGTTTGACCATCGTCTTGGCATCTTCGTCCGGCACGGTGAACTGACCTGAGTAAGGGACATTGCGCAGCAACTGTAGGTAGCAGTCGATTTGCTGTTCCAGATCCTCACGGCTCAGTGCACGCTGACGGGCAGCAAGCAGGGCGACACCGCACAGGGTCAGGGCGTTGGTTGCCGCAGCATCGTTGATATGTGTCATCATCTTCACTGCAAGATCGTTTACAACCGGGTTCAGCCATTGTGGGCGTTGCGGTTCGATAGGGTCGATATCCTTGTGCCACTCAGGAACATGTTCGTTAAGGTAGTGGTTAAGTGGGATAGGTTCACCGAAGTTGACGTAGCCTTGACCAAGGTTGCGCAGTTTGCGTAGGGTACGGATCACCTGGCCGAGGTTTTCCTTCTCCTTGCGTTTTCCGCGCAGCTCTTTGGCGTAAGTCGCCACTTCCATCACATGCTCGTAACCGATGTAAACCGGGACCAGGGTCACCGGACGGTTGAGGCCGCGCAGCATCGCCTGGATGGTCATCGACAGCATACCGGTTTTCGCCGGTAGCAAACGACCGGTACGGGAGCGGCCGCCTTCACTGAAGTATTCCACCGAGTAGCCTTTGGCAAACAGCTCGGCCAAGTATTCACGGAATACGGTCGAGTACAGGCGGTTGCCCTTGAAGCTGCGGCGGATAAAGAATGCGCCACCACGGCGGAAAATCGGGCCAGCAGGGAAGAAGTTGAGGTTAATACCCGCTGCAATATGCGGCGGCACCAAGCCTTCACGATAAAGTACGTAAGATAGTAGCAGGTAATCCATGTGGCTGCGGTGACACGGCACGTAGACAATCTCGTGGCCGTCTTGGGCCAGCTTGCGCACCTGCTTGGCATTGTTGATATTCAGCCCTTGGTAGAGCTTGTTCCACAGCCAGCCGAGGAAACGCTCACCGCGCTTGATCAGTGAATAGGAGAAATCGGCCGCAATTTCTTCCATCATATCGACGGCTTCTTTGCGTACCTTCTCGATTGGCACATCTCGGCTTGCGGCTTCTTCTGCCACCACTTTCTCAATGGCTTTGGAGTTCAGTAGGCGGTTGAACAGCACCTGGCGGTCCGGCAGTTTCGGGCCGGATGCGGCCAACTGCTGACGCGAGAAGTGGATACGCGCCACCCTTGCCAGTTTATTGGCAATCGAGTCGTCGGTACCGTGGTGATCAGCCATGTAGCGCAGGGATACTGCCGGGCTCAGGCGCACCATACAGTCACGGCCATGGCCGAGAATGGTGAAGAACTTCTCCGGGCCATTGAGTGGGCGCAATATCGGCTTGTGATTTTCTTCTTTGCCAGGCTTGCGGCCCCACAGAATGGACGCAGGGACAACCTGGATATCCAGCTCACTGTCTTGCTTGTGGTGCTCGAGCAGGGCGGTGAACAGATCAATCGATTCCTGCGGCAGCTCGGTCTTGTCACCGAAGACGCTTGGGCCATCGGAAATATAGACATAGCGAACAAACTGTTGTCCGTTGAGCTCTAGCGGCGCCAGCGGATCAGGCAGTCCTAGTTTCTGGGTGCTGCTGCGCAGCGTCATCAAATCTGTGTTTGAGCGGAACGGCAGGATGTAAACAATCGGGCGTTCCAAATCCAATTCCAGATCCGCAACTGGATCGGAGGGGATTGAGTGGGTTTTAACCAGCAAGGAAAGCGGCAAATCCAGTATTTTTTGATAGATTTTCTGCCAACTTGACATATCTTTTACTAGCCTCGAATTCTTAATGCGTGGCAAGGATAGCAGAAAAAAACCAGTTATAAGCAGCGAAATAGCACAGACTTGCCGTTATATGACATTTTTATTGATTTACATACCGTCTTTGGTATCCCTTTTAGGTATTGGAAATGGTGGCTTACAGCAAAGAAGCCCTGCTGGTGAATTTACGCCAAAATTGTTGTTTTCCTAAACAATAGCCTTTTCAAGCGGCAGAACACTGGATATACTCACAGTGAACTGTATAAAAAGACAGGGTGAGTTATGAAGCCGTTAACGCCGCGCCAACAAGAAGTCTTTGATTTGATCAAAGCAAAAATTGAAGATTCTGGAATGCCGCCAACACGTGCTGAAATAGCCCGTGAACTCGGCTTCCGTTCTGCCAATGCTGCCGAAGAGCACCTCAAGGCACTGGCTCGTAAAGAAGTGATTGAAATTATTCCCGGTGCCTCACGCGGGATCCGACTGCTTGGCAGCAATGATGATGAAGAAAGCGGTCTGCCGCTGATTGGCCAAGTGGCTGCCGGTGAGCCGATATTGGCTCAGGAGCATGTCGAAACCCATTACGAGGTAGATCCGTCGCTGTTCAAGCCACGCGCTGATTTCCTGCTGCGGGTAAACGGCATGAGTATGAAGGATATCGGGATCATGGACGGTGATTTACTCGCTGTGCACAAAACCCAGGATGTCCGTAACGGCCAGGTGGTTGTGGCCCGAGTTGAAGACGATGTGACGGTTAAACGCCTCGAGCGCAAGGGCGCGCAGGTTCTGCTGCATGCCGAGAACGAGGAGTTTGCTCCTATCGTGGTCGATCTCAACACCCAGCATCTGTCTATTGAAGGTATCGCCGTCGGGGTGATCCGCAATACCGACTGGATGTAACCGCGCGGTATAAAAAATATCCATAACCACTTTACATGTGGTAATGATAGTCATTATCATCTCTGTGTTAGAAGGAGATGATAATGACAGAGTCCGTCCGCCATGATATTCCCGCCGATCTGCTCCAGCCGCTGTGGCTCCTTAGCCGTGAAAGTCTGGCCGATGATCGCCTGATTTATGATCCCGTCGCAGCGGCGGCTTGCTCCCAGTGCAGCCTCAAGCCCGAATGCCTCAAGGGCAATGTCTCCCAGCAGCAACTGCTGCATGCCAGCCTAGCACAGATTTGTGACCGTCAAATCCAACAGTTTTTGCGCCGTCATCCCGATGGACGGATCGTCAATCTCGGCAGTGGGCTGGATACCCGTTTTTACCGGGTGGATAATGGCCGCTGTCGCTGGTTTGATATCGATGTGGGAGAAAACCTGCTTTGGCGCCAACGACTATTCCACCGCAGTGAACGCTACCGGATGTTGCCTGGTTCAACCTCGGATTTATCCTGGCTGCAAGCGCTGCCTTCGATGTCAGGTGCGCCGGTTTTGGTTCTGTGCGATGGGGCGTTGCTGGCCTCCAGCGAGTCTGAGCTGGCTCAGGTTGTCCAGTCATTGGCCTGTCATTTTGGTCGTTTTGAGCTGTGTTTGGTGGTGGCCGGTGATTTGTGTCAGTCGCCACTGGCCAGCAAAATGGGCGTCGGAAAACCTTTTGGCCATGCATTGCGTGACCCGCAACGCAAGATGCTGCAGTGGTTGCCATGGGCAACGGCTGTGGGGCGTTATAGTCCGATGGACAGCGCTTGCTTACGATGGAAAAACTGGCAACGTTGGTTAGCCCGTGTGCCTGGCTTGAAATTCCGTATGCTGCCGGTATTGCTGCATATTCATCTGTAAATCTTACAACTGGCACAGAGTTGCTGCTACACATCTCCTATTTGTATCTAGCATGCAATATGCCAGTTTGGATTTTTTCTCTACTTTTCCTTTCTATTTTTTTGCGTAATCTCACGATCCTGTCCTAAGTTAAAATGTAAACAAACTGTTAACCGTGTAACTGTGGATGACAATACATCTGCAGCGTCTGCAGGGAAGACTCTGATCATTTTGCGCTTCCCCATGAACTATTTTGTGTTCACGGGGGTATTTGATAGGAAAAGGATAGGAGGGAGCCGGGTGATGATTCGCCATCTGATGTGCTGTCTGTTTGTTCTGCTGGCCGTGCCAGCAAAGGCAGACGTCCAACCCATGCCACTGAACATGACTCAGGGAGTAACCGAGGTCAGCCAGCGGGTGTTCGATCTTCACATGACGATTTTCTACATCTGTGTGGCGATCGGTCTGGTGGTTTTCGGGGTGATGTTCTGGTCTATCATCCACCACCGCAAGTCAAAAGGGGCTGTTGCAGCCTCCTTCCATGAAAGTACCAAAGTGGAAATCCTCTGGACGGTGATCCCGTTCGTAATCCTTATCATCATGGCAGTGCCTGCTACCAAGACCTTGTTGGCTATGGAAGATACGACCCAGGCCGATATGACCATCCAGGTCACAGGTTCGCAATGGAAATGGCACTACAGCTATTTTGGTGAGGATGTCGAGTTCTTTTCGCTGTTAGCTACCAGCCCTGCCCAAATTGCCAACGAGCGTGAAAAACGCAGCAATTACCTGCTGGAAGTTGACCGCCCGCTAGTGCTGCCGATTGGCAAGAAAGTGCGCTTTTTGATCACCTCTCAAGACGTGATCCACTCTTGGTGGGTACCGGATTTTGCGGTGAAGAAAGATGCCAATCCCGGGTTTATCAATGAAGCTTGGACCCGTATCGATGAGCCGGGGATCTACCGTGGTCAGTGTGCCGAGTTGTGCGGCAAGGATCATGGTTTTATGCCGGTGGTGGTGATTGCCAAGCCGCAGGCAGAGTACGAAGAGTGGTTGCAGGCCACCAAGGTTGCCCAGCAGCAGGCGCGCGAAGAAGAGCAGCGCTTGCTGGCGATGCAGATGGATATGGATGAGCTGATGACCTTGGGCGAGCAGGTTTACAACACCCGTTGTGCCATGTGTCACCAGGCCAATGGCCAGGGGATCCCTGGGGCCTTCCCGGGATTGGCTGGTCAAGGCTTATCGGTTGACCCTAATGCCAAGCTGGAACACATCAGTATCGTTGTTCACGGTAAGCAGGGAACGGCAATGCAGGCCTTTGGCCCGCAGTTGAGCCTCAAGGAGCTGGCGGCAGTGATCACTTATGAGCGCAACGCCTGGGATAACAATACCGGAGACACCGTGCAGGCTGCCGAAGTGCAGGCTGTGATGGACGGTCAGGATCTATAGGGGAGAGAGTGACGATGACGGATATGTTGCGTGAGCAGACCGAGGTCGAGGAAACCCAGACCGAGCAGCATGAACATCACGAACACCACCAGACCGGTCTCAAGCGCTGGCTGTTTACCACCAACCATAAGGACATCGGTTCGCTGTATTTGATGTTCAGTTTTGCCATGTTCCTGATTGGCGGTGCAATGGCGATGGTGATCCGGGCCGAGCTATTCCAGCCCGGTCTGCAGTTGGTTGACCCGAACTTCTTCAACCAGATGACCACGGTCCATGGTCTTATCATGGTATTCGGTGCTGTCATGCCTGCATTCACAGGCCTTGCCAACTGGATGGTGCCATTGATGATTGGTGCACCGGATATGGCACTGCCGCGGATGAACAACTGGAGCTTCTGGATCCTGCCTTTTGCGTTTGCCATGCTGTTGGCCTCATTGTTCATGGAAGGTGGTGGTCCCAACTTTGGCTGGACCTTCTATGCACCCCTATCAACAACCTATAGCCCGGAAAGTACCGGCCTGTTCGTCTTCGCAATCCATATTATGGGGATCAGTTCGATTATGGGGGCGATCAACGTCATCGTCACCATTGTCAACATGCGTGCACCGGGCATGACCTACATGAAGATGCCGCTGTTCGTTTGGACTTGGCTGATCACGGCATTCCTGTTGATTGCGGTGATGCCGGTATTGGCCGGGGCGGTGACCATGGTGTTGACCGATAAGTACTTTGGTACCAGCTTCTTCGATGCTGCTGGCGGGGGCGATCCGGTCATGTTCCAGCACATCTTCTGGTTCTTCGGACACCCGGAAGTGTACATCATGATTTTGCCGAGTTTTGGTATCATTTCGGCGATTGTTCCTGCCTTTTCGCGCAAGAAGCTGTTCGGTTATAGCTCAATGGTGTATGCCACCGCGTCAATTGCCGGCTTGAGCTTCCTGGTTTGGGCTCACCATATGTTTACGACCGGGATGCCGGTGGCAGCCGAGCTGTTCTTTATGTATTGCACCATGCTGATATCGGTCCCGACCGGGGTCAAGGTGTTCAACTGGGTGGCGACGATGTGGCGTGGCTCACTGACCTTCGAAGTGCCGATGCTGTTCGCCATAGCTTTTATTGTGCTGTTTACTATCGGTGGTTTTTCCGGCCTGATGCTGGCAATAACACCAGCGGATTTCCAGTACCATGACACCTATTTTGTGGTGGCCCACTTCCACTATGTTCTGGTGTCCGGGGCGATATTCTCGATTATGGCGGCGGCTTATTACTGGCTGCCGAAATGGACAGGACATATGTTCGACGAGAAGCTGGCCAAGTGGCACTTTTGGTGTTCGATTATTTCGGTCAACATCTTGTTCTTCCCGATGCACTTCCTTGGCCTAGCGGGGATGCCGCGCCGGATCCCCGATTATGCGTTGCAGTTTGCTGATATCAATGCGGTGGTGAGTATCGGGGGGTTCCTGTTCGGGTTGTCCCAGCTGATCTTCCTTGCGGTGGTGGTGAAGTGTGTTCGCGGCGGCGAGAAAGCGGCTGCCAAACCGTGGGATGGTGCTGAAGGGTTGGAGTGGACGGTAGCCTCACCTGCTCCACACCATACGTTCTCGACCCCACCTAAAGTGGATTAACGGGAGGGATAGCGATGGATAAGCCCCAGTTTGATCAAGGCCCTGAGAAGAGCATGGAGCCGGCAAAGAAAAAGCAGCGCTCTATCTGGTCACTGACCCTGATGGCGGTGGCGATGTTCGGCTTCGCGTTTGCCTTGGTGCCCCTTTATGACGTGTTCTGCGATATCACCGGTATCAACGGCAAAACGTCGGATACCCAGGCGGCGGCCAGCGAACGGGTCGATACCAGTCGCGAGGTCACGGTGGAGTTTGTCTCGTACATCAACCCCGGTGTGCAATGGACGTTCGAGCCAGAGGTTAAGACGCTGGTGGTTAACCCTGGACAGACCCACACCATTACTTACAAGGCCAAGAACTTGACCGGGCAAGAAACAGTTGGCCAGGCCGTACCTTCGGTCAGCCCGGGCCAGGGAGCACGTTACCTGAATAAAATCGAATGTTTCTGTTTCAACCGCCAGCCGTTGGCTGCGGGCGAAACAGCCAGTTTGCCTCTGATTTTCTATGTCGACCCGGAACTGCCAGAGGATATCAACACCTTGACCCTGGCCTACACCCTTTATAACGCCCAGCCGGATGCGCCGGCTCAAACGCAATGAGGTTGAATGATGGCGAATCCTTATTCTGAACATGATCAATCTGTGACTCCTCCGCACGAGAATTACTATGTGCCTGAGGCCAGTGGCTGGCCGATAGTGGGTGCGATAGCCTTGTTTCTTATTGCCATGGGGGCGGGGGCTACGGTCGGGGATCTCTTCGGTGGTCAGGGGCCTTGGATTTTGCTGTCCGGAGTCGGTTTGTTGCTGATCATGCTGGTGGGCTGGTTTAGGGATGTGATCAGCGAGTCGATGGCCGGGCTGTATAGTCGCCAGATGGATCGCTCGTTCCGCCAGGGAATGAGCTGGTTCATCTTCTCCGAGGTGATGTTCTTCGCTGCCTTCTTCGGGGCACTGTTCTATGCCCGGATGATAGCTGTGCCATGGCTCGGTGGGGCAGGAAACAACGCCATGACCCATGCAGTGCTGTGGCCGGATTTTGTCGCTCAGTGGCCTTTGGTGATGACCCCTGGCGGGACGGAAACCACTGCGATGGGGCCGATTGGCCTGCCGCTTTACAACACGCTGATCTTACTGGCGTCATCGGTTACGGTCCATATTGCCCACACCGCTTTGGAGCAGGATAACAGGCCTAAGCTCAAGCTCTTCTTGCTATTAACAGTACTGCTTGGTTCGCTGTTCATTTACTTGCAAGGGGTGGAGTATGTCCATGCCTACCAGGATATGGGGCTGACTTTGGATGCGGGGATTTACGGTAATACCTTCTTTTTGCTGACTGGGTTCCACGGCCTTCACGTCACCCTAGGGACAATCATTTTATTTGTTGTCTGGCTGCGGGTATTGCGCGGTCACTTTACCCCCGAGAAACATTTCGCTTTCCAGGCCGGGGCTTGGTACTGGCACTTTGTTGATGTGGTCTGGCTCGGGCTGTTTGTGTTCGTTTATATCCTGTGAGGCTAGACAAGGCCCTTAGTATGGCCTTGGATTGGGGGTGATGTAACCGCTGGCCAGCGCAATTAACAGCAGGGCGAACAGAAAGACAGAGAACAACACCCGGCGCCCGAGGTGACGAGACATTGGCTGGTCTTGCTTGCCTTTGAGCATCACGGGCAAGGCACGGAACAGATTCAACACGATAAAGATCAACAGGCAAACAATCAGGGCTTTCAGCAACATAGAGGTCTCCGGTCAGGACTGGGTGAATCATGCGTCGGATAGGTTTTATTCTTTTTACTGTGGCGGTACTGGCGACATTGGTCAAGTTGGGTTTTTGGCAAATGACCCGCGCCCAAGAAAAAGAAAGCCTTGGTCATGCGCTGAAATTTCGCAGCGAGCAGATGTACTACAGTCTGGCAAGTCTGCCCTCAGATCCTCGTTGGTACAGCTTGACTCTGCGGGGGGAGTTTGACCACAGCAAGGCGGTGCTGCTGGATAACCAGCTTTACCAAGGACGTCCGGGCTACCACGTGCTGTACCCCTTTGAGGTTGATGAAGGTTGGGTGTTGGTGAATTTAGGGTGGATTGCGGCACCGGCCTACCGGGAGCAAATTCCTGTGTTGCCGGAACACCATGGCGAGGTGCTGGTGAATGGGATTATTGCGCCCCCTTCGGCATTGCTGGAGTTGGCTCCAGAGGTGATGGGGCAGGGCTACCCGCTCAGGGTGCAGAATATCAGCATGACTGATTTGGCTGACCACATGGAATTAACCCTGCCTTCCTGGGTTTTGCAGATTGATCCCGATAGCCCGCTGGCACTCAATCAAACCTGGATCCCGGTGGTGATGGGGCCGCAAAAACATTACGCCTATGCGCTGCAGTGGTTCTTGATGGCGCTGGCAGTATCAGGACTTGCCTTTTGGTGGTTGAGACGGAGTAAACCATGAAGAAACAGGGAACGTTACTACTACTTTTCGGTGCTTTCGCCTTGCCGGTAATTCTGGCCAAGCTGATGCTTGATCTCAACTGGTACCAAGGCGGAGTGACTAACCGTGGTGAACTGTTGGAGTCACCGCTTGCGTCGGAGTGGCTGGGTGAAAGCCGCCAGTGGCAATTGATTTATTTGCTGCCTGAGCAATGTGATGAGCTGTGCCAGGGAGCCCTGTTCAATCTGCGCCAGGTCCCGCAGGCTGTTGGTGCCGAGCAAGACAGGCTCAGCAGTGTCCTGTTGATTGATGGTGATACGCTTGATGAGCAATCCGGAGAGGTGAAAAAGCAGATGTCCGGTATCGAGCAACGTCAGGTGCCCGATTATGTAGTCAGTCAGCTCAAGACCCTGGAGTACGGTGCCAAGGCAATCTACATTGCTGACCCATTGGGAAATGTGATGATGGCCTACCCTTTGGTTAAAGGGCAGGTGGCGATATTGGCACAGGGTAAGGATGTGCTGAGGGATCTCAAGCGGTTGTTGAAGATTTCGAAAATCGGCTAGGGAGAGCATGTGATGAAACAAGATAACTACCGCATCTGGGTAGCCGTGACATTTGCCTTGTCATTGTGCGTGATAGCCCTCGGGGCCTATACCCGTTTGACCGAAGCCGGCTTGGGGTGTCCGGATTGGCCCGGATGTTATGGTTTTGCTGGCGTGCCAAAAAGTGAAACCCAGCAGGCATTGGCTGCCACCCGCTTTCCTGATGCGCCACTGGAAGTAGACAAAGCTTGGAACGAGATGCTTCACCGCTACGTTGCCGGTACCTTGGGCCTGATGATTTTGGCGCTTAATATCATGGCGTGGCGCAAACCTTCCCGCCCTAAGGGGCTGCCAGCTTTGCTGCTGGCGACCGTTATTTTCCAGGCATTACTCGGGATGTGGACCGTCACCATGGTGCTGATGCCGGTGGTGGTGATGGGGCATTTGCTTGGCGGATTTACGACAGCATCGCTGTTGTTCTTGTTATGGCTGAGGCTTGATCGGGTATCGGTCCACCCATCCGAAGTGAGTACCAGCAATGGCCTGCAGGCTTTTGCCTTATTCGGTTTACTGGTTGTGGTGGGGCAGATCGCCTTGGGGGGCTGGACGGCAGCCAATTATGCGGCGGTGGTCTGTACCCAGTTACCGCTGTGTGAAGTAGATTGGCGGCAGGGCTTTGATACCTCAGCTTTTGCTCTGATCCAGCCAGAGCATGAGACCTATCAGTATGGGGTGCTGGACTACCAGCAGCGGGTCACTATTCATGTCACCCACCGTATCGGGGCAATGGTCACGGCATTGGTGCTAGTTGTCCTTGCCTGTTTGCTGTGGCGGCAAAGGGCGTTGAGGGGTGTGGCTGCGATGATGTTGTTGGTACTAGCTGGTCAAATAGGCCTTGGCATTACCAATGTGGTCGCAAGCCTGCCGTTGTCGGTGGCGGTGGCTCATAACGTCACAGGGGTTTTATTGTTGCTGTCGTTGGTGGCGGTAAATATGCAGGTATACCGGATGCGGCAGTCGGGTAGTTATCCCAATCGAATCGCATCCCGAATGGGTAGCTGATAGGCAAACGGATAAAAAGGCGTGTGGAATAGCCAAAGGAGGGCCTGGGTATGGCAAAGAGTCAGGTTGTAGCAAAAGGGGGCTATAAGCCCCTGTCATCAGGAAGGGTGTGGCAGGACTATTTGACCATGACCAAGCCCAAAGTGGTTGCCATGTTGTTGCTGACTGCACTAGTCGGGATGTGCTTGGCAGTTCCCGGGATCCCGCCACTCAAAGCGGTCGTTTTTGGTTTGGTCGGGATTGGCTTGCAGTCGGCCGCCGCCGCCGCATTCAACCATGTACTTGACCGCCGTTTCGATGCCAAGATGGCGAGGACCTACCATCGCCCCTTGGCCAAAGGACGGGTAGAAACCCATAAAGCGGTGATTTTTGCCTGTGTATTGATGGTGGCTGGGTTTGTGGTGCTGTGGCAGCTCAATGCACTGACTGCATGGTTGACGTTTGCCAGCTTGATTGGTTATGCCTTGGTGTACACCGTTTGGCTCAAGCACGCCACACCGCAGAATATTGTGATCGGTGGCCTAGCAGGGGCCGCGCCACCTCTGCTAGGCTGGACAGCAGTAACGGGTGAGTTGCACTCCCATGCCTTGCTTTTAGTGATGCTGGTCTTTACCTGGACCCCGCCACATTTCTGGGCATTGGCTATCCATCGCCGAGATGATTACGCCAAGGCAGGGATCCCGATGTTGCCGGTGACCCACGGCATAGGCTATACCAAAACCATGGTGCTGCTCTATACCTTGATGTTGGCATTGGTGGGTCTGTTACCTTGGCTGACAGGGATGAGCGGTTGGCTGTACCTGATAGGAAGCAGCGCGCTTAACCTTGGCTTTATCGGTTATGCCGTGAAGCTCAAGTTTGCCGATGAACCCGGCCATGCCTGGGCGACTTTCAAGTACTCGATCTGGCATTTGCTGGCGCTGTTTGTGGTGTTGTTGGCAGATCATTGGCTGGCTGCGTTACTGGTTTAGTATTAATGCCAGTTTGATAATGCTGGTCTGAAAATGGCGGCTTGATAGAGATATCAGGCCGCTTACCCGAATATTCCCATTCTGCAGACTGGGGATGGCCCCTGTGGATTATGTCCATGGGGGCTTTTTATTTGTGGCCAGACACCTGATAATCGCGGGCCGGATGTCGAGAATTGAGGTTGTTGTGCTGCAAGCGTTGCAAGATAGAAACTTACACCGTCAGGTGTTTGCCCTAGCCCTGCCGATGGTGCTGTCGAATATTACCGTTCCCCTGCTGGGTTTGGTTGATGCCGCGGTGATCGGCCACCTTGAGCATGCTTGGTATCTCGGCGGCGTTGCGGTTGGCGGCACCATGATCAATGTGACGTTCTGGTTGCTGGGCTTTTTGCGCATGGCAACAACCGGCCTTAGTGCCCAGGCTTATGGGGCTTCGGACCGTGACGCCCAGGCGGCGGTTTTTATCCAAGGCATGGCACTGGCATGGTTGATGGCACTGGTGCTGATTATCTTCCATAAACCGGTGGCCGATCTGATTTTCCATTTTAGTGCTGCCAGCAGTGAAGTGAAAACCTACGCAGAGCAGTATTTTTCGATCCGGATCTGGGGCGCACCGGCAGCACTGGCGAACTTTGTCATCATGGGGTGGTTGCTCGGCACCCAGAATGCCAAGTTGCCGATGTGGCTATTGATTGTGACCAATATCGTCAACATTGGCTTGGATGTACTGTTTGTACTTGGCTTTGGCTGGAAAGTACAGGGGGCTGCGGCCGCGTCTGTATTGGCAGAATACAGCGGACTGATTTTGGGGGTGTGGTTTGTTTCACGCCAGTGGCGCAGTCATGCGCTGCCAGCCTTGCGCGCCAAGTTAGGGAGTGCCCGCCAGGGGATAGGCCGTCTGCTCAAGCTGAACCGGGATATCTTTCTGCGTAGTTTATGCCTGCAATTAACTTTCACGTTCATGACATTCCAGGGAGCGACTCTCGGCGATAATGTGGTGGCTGCCAATGCGGTGCTAATGAGCTTTCTGATGCTGGTCTCCTATGCGATGGATGGCTTTGCCTATGCTATGGAAGCTATGGTCGGCAAGGCGATTGGTGCCCGCAACCGCGATGAACTTGGGCGCAGTCTGGTGGGGACCACATTCTGGAGCCTGGTGATCTCCTTGGTATTGACCCTAGCATTTGCCCTATTCGGCCGTGAGATCATCGCTTTGATTTCCGATATCCCGGCGGTGCAGCAAGAGGCTGGCCAGTATTTGCCTTGGCTGGCAGCGGTGCCACTGGTAGCGATGTGGTGTTTTTTGCTTGATGGCATCTTTATCGGGGCGACACGCGGGCGCGAGATGCGAAACAGTATGTTTGTCGCAACCTGCTGTTATTTCATCATTTGGTGGTTGCTGTCCGGTTTTGGCAACCATGCGCTGTGGGGAGCGATGCTCGGGTTCATGGCGATGCGCGGGGTTGGTTTGGCGGTTATTTTTGCCATTCAGTGGCAAAAAAATATTTTCCTGCAACCAGCTAGTACAAACAAATAGTTAGGATTAATTGACTTAATTTGTTCAGTTTTGCGGCAAAAAAAGCTATCCAGGTGCAGCATGATCTGTTTAAAATGCGAACAATTCTGTCACCTGGAGGAATAAATGAAAAAAGCAGTACTGGCACTTTTTTTAGCGGTAATCACGATGAGCTGGGTAGCACCAGCAATGGCCGCTATCCAGGGAAAGTCATATAAGGTAAGTGCAACGGCATATAATTCGGTTAGGGCCCAGACCAACTCCAACCCAACGATTGCGGCTTGGGGAGATAGGCTGAAACCGGGCATGAAAGCCATTGCGGTTTCCCGCGACCTACTGAACCGAGGCTTCAAGCGCGGTACGGTGGTGAAAATCTCCGGGCTACCGGGTGAGTATGTGGTACTGGACAAGATGAACAAGCGATGGCGCAATAAGATTGATATCTATATGGGCCAAGATGTTCAAGCCGCAAGGAACTGGGGGCGCCGTAACGTGACCATTACCGTTGTGAGTTCATAATAACGGTATCAAAAACCTGAAAACATAACTGTTCTAGCACTTTGATAGAACCGCTATCTTTTCAGATTCGAGAGCATACCAAGCGGGTTAACAGTTTTATCAACAGCACTATTTGTTTGGTATACAAAAAAGCGAGAGCCTTGGCTCTCGCTTTTTTTATGAGCTTTGCAGCAGTGGCTTAGTAGTAAGAGTGCTCACCACGGGCGTGTTCAGTCACATCGCGAACGCCAGTTAGCTCACCGGCGAACTGGGCTAGCAGCTCTTTTTCGATACCTTCTTTCAAGGTCACATCAACCATTGAACAGCCGTTACAACCGCCGCCGAACTGCAGGATAGCCACACCATCTTCAGTGATTTCAGACAGTGATACATGGCCACCGTGGCCAGCTAGCTGTGGGTTGACCTGAGTTTGGATCACGTAGTCAACACGCTCCATCAGTGGTGCATCATCAGACACTTTGCGTACCTTGGCATTCGGTGCTTTCAGTGTCAGCTGTGAACCCATCTTGTCGGTGACAAAGTCAATCTCAGCATCTTCAAGGAAAGGTAGGCTTAGCTCATCAATGAAAGCCGAAAACAGTTCGAGTTTGATTTCGGTGTCACTGGCTTCCACTGCTTCCGGTGGACAGTAGGACACGCCGCACTCTGCATTTTGCGTACCTGGGTTTACCACGAATACACGGATGTTAGTCCCTTCTGGCTGCTGGGCCAGAAGCTTGCCGAAGTGCTGTTGAGCATTCTCAGAAATAGTAATCATAGACACGACGTAATACCTGACTTATTTAGTAAGATTAATTCTATTCTACTCTTTGCTGCCCTTTCTATCACCCATTAATCGCTGCAACTATGATTTCGGCACGGATCTTGGCGATTTTTATGCAGTTTTTTCTGGTGGGGTAAAGCTGAGGCAGTAGACATCTATCCGTTTTACATCTGCTTGGCGCAACAGTGTTGCGGCTTCCGCAACGGTCGTACCTGTGGTGACGACATCATCGACAAGGGCAACATGGCTCGGCAATTTTCCCCCTTTAAGTATAAATGCTTGCTCGAGGTTATGCTGGCGCTGTGCCTTGCTCAGCGTGTGCTGGGGCGGGGTATAGCGCTGGCGTTTGAGTCGTCGGGTATCCAGTTGACTTCCGGTCTGTCTGGCAATGGCTTGGGCAATGAGGCTGCTTTGGTTAAAGCCGCGTTGGAGCAAGCGCAGGGGATGCAAAGGGATTGGCAGCAGTAAGGGGGCGGGTTCATCGATCTGTTGTGCCATGAGTTCGCCAAGCGGTTGGGCCAACCAGAATTTACGCTGGAATTTCAGCTGGTGGATCAGGTGGCGCAGAGGGAATTGATATTCACCTAGGCGGTAGAAGCGCAGCCAAGGTCTGGGGCTGATCAGGCATTGGCCGCAATGCTCGGCATCTGCGGTTAGTGTATTGCCGCAGTGATGGCAATAAGGCAGGCTGGGAAAGCGGGCAAGACAGTGGCTGCACCATACCGAATGAAGGCCGTCGGCGGGCAAGTGACATAACGGGCAGCGGTGGTAACGGCGCAGAAAGTTGGTGAATTGGTCAAATAGCGATACCATCCGTGTTATCCCTGGTGGCAAATATAGGAAATATAGATGACAGCTGAGCTTCATTGGCAAACGCAAGGACAAGGTTCCGATCTACTTCTCATTCATGGCTGGGGAATGAACGGTGCCGTATGGCAGCAAGTAGTGCCAGTGCTGGCGCAGCACTACCGGGTACATGTGGTGGATCTGCCGGGCTACGGCCACAGCCAGCACCTGCCGGCTGCCGATGTTGATGAAATGGCTCGCCAATTATTGGCGCAGGCACCGGAGCAGGCAATTTGGCTCGGCTGGTCTTTGGGCGGCTTGGTTGTCAAGTCAGCCGCGTTGCAGGCACCGGACAGGGTGCAGCAACTCGTCACGGTGGCAAGCTCTCCGTGCTTTGCTGCGGAAAAAGACTGGCGCGGGATCAAACCGCAAGTGCTGGATGACTTTCGCAGCCAGCTTGATTCGGACTTCAGAGCGACTATCGAGCGGTTTATGGCTCTGCAGGCAATGGGAAGTAAGACTGCCCGCCAGGATATTCGCCAGCTTAAGGAAGCGGTATTGTCCCGTCCTGAGCCAAATCCTGATGCGTTGGCCCTCGGGCTTGATATGCTGGGGCAGGTTGATTTACGCCCATTGCTAGCAACTATCTCCCAGCCTTGGCTACGCTTGTATGGCCGATTGGATGGTTTGGTGCCGGCCAAGGTCGCGCGCGAGCTTGATAAGCTTGCCCCACAGTCACAGCAACATGTGTTTGCGGGTGCTTCACATGCCCCGTTTATCTCCCATCCTGATGAATTTATCGATACGCTAAAAGCATTTACGGGTTAATATAAGTCCCCGCTGGTGAGAAACTGGTGTTAAAGCAAGCGGCCTAAACTTTTTCTCATTTTGGCCGATAGCAAAATTAAGACGTGAATTTTGACGCTATTTTTGTGTTAGCACTATCTTGTTTCGGTGCTAATTGGAGAGGGACAACCAAGATGACAATTGGCACTATCAATCATTCGGCGACGTACACCCCAGCAAGCTTGCAGGTTGCTGCCCAACCCAGCGCTGCAGAAGACAAAGTAGCGACAAAAGGGGCTCAACAACGGGGTGAGATCTCAGCAAGCCAGGCCCCAGCAGCTCAAGCCCCAGCAACTGATACCAAGGTATCCATCTCCGACGATGCGCGTAAGCTTCAGGCTGATGATCGCGTAGCGCAGAGTGCCAAAGCCCAAGAAGCCAGCCTTAAGGAAACTAAGTCTCAGGAGGCGGAAAAAGATATGGGTGATAAGGCAGAAGCCTTTGCCTATGGAGCGCTGGGTATGGATCATCCGGAAGATGTTAAGGCCAACAGCGATGGTTACTATAATGCCGGACAGTGGCTTGCCGCCGCAGGAACTGTTGCAACCGTATTGCTAGCTATTGCCTAGATAAGAAAAATCTCAGGAGAGAGGCTCCAACATGCTAGTCACTCCCGTACAGGTGGGCGCGCCAGCCGTGGCCCCGACAATTAACCCGCCAACCGAGCAAACCGCGCGGGATAATCGTGTACGTGAGAAAATCGTCCCCACCACTGAAATGCAGTCCTCTGCTCAGGAGCGAGCACTGAGCAGTGAAGAGAAGCAACTCAAGAAACCTTCCTGGGATCCGTCCGAACACCCCGATTACCAACAAGCCGTGGAAGAGAAGCAGTACGGCTATCAGGAGTCGATGGAAATGCTGGTCAAGGCGCTGTCGGCCGAAAGCTATATGGCAGATGTCGGCGATCTGGGATATTCCATGCACATAAAACTACCTCGCGAACTACTCGAGGAGCTGGAGCAAATCAGCCAGTCGGAGCGCACCAAGGGTGTCGTCGCCCACAAGTATGCCCAGGCCACTGTGCCCAACCCGCCAACGGAGTATTTGGTGGTGCTTTAAAAAGCTTGTGCTATGGCACAGAAGCGGTTCTATGGCCCTATGGGTGAAAGCCTGAGACTTGTAAAAGTGACCAGCAGTTTAAAGGTTTGACACAGGCTATCGACTTTAAGATTCGGCTTGCAGGACCACAGGACCACAGGACTAAAAAAAGAGCCGACACGAATGCCGGCTCTTTTTGTTTATTGGCCCAACGGCGCTTTACTTCTTCTTCGCGTTAGCAAACGCGGCGGCAAAGGCACCACCCATCGCGCTGTTGCCGTTGCCCGACTGGCGGTCTTGGCGCTGACGCGGTTGCTGATTACGCTGGTTACCCTGAGGGCGGTTTTGCTGCGGCTTACGGGCAGGCTTGTTGTCCTGGCCCGGCTCGTCGCTAAGGCGCATCGACATCCCGATACGGTTACGCTGCAGATCTACCTCCATCACTTTGACCTTGACGATATCACCGGCCTTGACCACTTCACGTGGGTCGGAGACAAACTTGTCCGACAGGGCCGAGATATGCACCAGGCCGTCCTGGTGGACACCGACATCGACGAAGGCACCGAAGTTGGTGACGTTGGTGATCACCCCTTCAAGCACCATGCCAGGGATCAAATCTTTGACCTCGTTAACCCCTTCGGCGAAGGTCGCTGTCTTGAACTCTGGACGTGGGTCGCGGCCCGGCTTGTCGAGCTCGCTGATGATATCGGTTACCGTCGGTAGGCCGAATTTTTCATCGGTATAGTCAGCGGCCTTGATGCTACGCAGGAACTCAGTGTTGCCAATGATGGCATCAAGCGCCTTGTCGTTGGCTGCGGCGATGTTCTTGACCACAGCATAGGACTCCGGGTGAACCGCTGAGCTATCAAGCGGGTTCTTGCCGCCCATGATACGCAGGAAACCGGCACACTGCTCGAATGCCTTTGGCCCGAGGCGGGCGACTTTCTTCAGAGCGGTACGGTTGTCGAACCGGCCGTTCTCATCACGGTAGTTCACGATGTTCTGGGCGATGGTGCCATTCAGGCCTGCCACACGGGTTAGTAGCGCAGGAGAAGCGGTATTTACATCAACGCCGACGGCGTTTACACAGTCCTCGACTACGGCATCCAGGCGCTTGGCCAGCATGCTCTGGCTGACGTCGTGCTGGTACTGGCCCACACCGATCGATTTCGGATCGATCTTCACCAGCTCGGCCAGTGGGTCTTGCAGGCGGCGGCCGATAGACACGGCGCCACGCAGCGACACATCCAGTTGCGGGAATTCGTTGGCAGCCAATTCTGACGCCGAGTAAACTGATGCGCCAGCTTCGCTGACCATCACGCTTTGGATTTTGAGGTTATTGTCCTTGAGCAGGGCGGCAACAAAGCTGTCTGTTTCACGTGAAGCAGTACCGTTACCGATCGCAATCAGATCAACGTTGTGCTTGTTCAGCAGTGCCAGCAAGGTAGCTTCGGCTTCCGCCACGCGGGCACGGGCGGTATGCGGGTAGATAGTAGCAGTATCGAGCAGTTTGCCGGTCGCATCGACAACCGCTACCTTACAGCCAGTTCGTAGGCCCGGGTCAAGAGCCAGCGTGACGCGTGGGCCAGCCGGGGCTGCCATCAGCAAGTCTTTCAGGTTATCGGCAAACACCTGCATGGCGCCGTCTTCGGCTTTTTCTTTCAGAGCAGCCATTAGCTCGGTTTCTAGGTGCATGGCAATTTTGATGCGCCATGCCCAGCTGATCACCTGCTTGCGCCAGGTATCAGCGGCCTGGGTGCCCAGTTTCACACCGAGGTGATCGGCAATCATTACTTCGCAGTAGGAGCCGCGAACGCCTTCTTCCTGGTTAGGGTCGGCGTTAAGGCTGATCTGCAAAAAGCCTTCGTTGCGACCACGGAACAGGGCCAAAGCACGGTGCGAAGGAATATTCTTGAAGACTTCGTTGTACTCGAAGTAGTCCTTGAATTTGGCGCCTTCCTGCTCTTTGCCTTCAACCACACGCGAGGTCAGTTCGGCCTGGGAGAGTAGGTGGCGGCGGATTTTCTCCAGCAGCGCAGCATCTTCGGCAAAGCGCTCCATCAATATAGCGCGGGCACCATCGAGCACGGCTTTGGTGTCGGCAAAGCCCTTGTTGGTATCGACGTAAGCTGCGGCGCTGTCTTCCGGCGTTTGGCTTGGATCGTTCCACAGCGAGTCGGCCAGTGGCTCAATGCCTGCTTCAATGGCGATCTGGCCTTTGGTGCGGCGCTTGGGCTTGTAAGGCAGGTAGAGATCTTCAAGGCGGGTCTTGCTGTCGGCACCCGCGATGGCCGCTTCGAGCTCGGCCGTTAATTTGCCCTGCTCGGTAATGGATTTGATGATCACCTGGCGGCGGTCTTCGAGCTCGCGCAGGTAGCCGAGGCGAGATTCCAGGTTGCGGAGCTGGGTGTCATCCAGCCCACCAGTGACTTCCTTACGGTAACGGGCCACGAAAGGCACGGTGTTACCATCATCGAGCAAAGTGATGGCCGCTGTAACTTGTTCCTGGCGAACATTCAGCTCAGTGGCAATCATCTGGTTGATCGTATTGCTCATCCGTTCATTTCTCTTGTTGTCTGGTATAGGCCCATTTTACGGGCGATAGGAATGCAGGCAAGGTATCGCGTGTTAGCGAACTGTCAGTAACTGACTGCGCCCCGCATCATGGGGCTAAGGCCTCGCTCTATTGATAGCGAATGCTGTTGACGAACCACTCTTTCTTGCCGGCAGGTGTATTAACCTCGATGTCGTCATCGACTTCTTTTTTCAGCAGCGCCCGGGCCATCGGCGAGTCAATCGAGATGTAGTCGTTGCGGCCGTAGATTTCGTCCGGGCCGACAATGCGGAAGGATTTGGTTTCGCCGTCGTCGTTCTCGATTTCGACCCAGGCACCGAAGAACACCTTGCCATCTTGCTGGGGAGAATAATCGACGACCTGTACCTGCTCGAGCCGTTTGCGCAGGTAGCGGACCCGGCGGTCGATTTCGCGCAGGCGTTTTTTGTTGTACTGGTAGTCGGCGTTTTCTGAGCGATCGCCGAGGCTGGCTGCCCAAGTCACCTTCTTGGTGACTTCGGGGCGCTCTTCCCTCCATAGGAAATCGAGCTCGTTTTTCAGTTTGTCATAGCCCTCGCGGGTAATGAGGTTGGTTTTCATCGCAGGATCCGGTTTCTATCGGGTTGCTGGAAGCTGAATGTCTCTGTTGCTGCCAATAGTCGTTCGGCACGAGGCACAGATCAAGTCTCAACCACTCAGAATGCGTATTGTTTTGGATAGTTCCTTGAATTTAGGTTAGTTTAAAGGGTAGGTAAACAAAGAATGTTGTCACACTCGCAGAGGGAAGCCAGGCGAAAACGGGCTATGCTGACATAAACGGTAACAATTTAGTGGTTATTTTAGCGGCAAATTTCAGCTAACCGCTGGGAACGTCGAGTAAAATACGCCCAAAGCACGATAACCTCAGTCGATGCAAGTAAGGTGAGATATGCAGGAAAATTATAAGATTCTAGTTGTTGATGATGACATGCGCCTGCGTGCGCTGCTGGAGCGTTACCTGTCTGAGCAGGGCTTCCAGGTGCGTAGCGTGGCCAACGGTGAGCAAATGGACCGCTTATTGTCCCGTGAAACCTTCCACCTGATGGTATTGGATTTGATGCTGCCGGGCGAAGATGGCTTGTCGATTTGCCGCCGTTTGCGTAATGCCAACAACATGCTGCCAATCCTGATGCTGACCGCCAAGGGTGACGAAGTAGACCGTATTGTCGGCTTGGAAGTCGGCGCTGACGACTACCTGCCTAAGCCATTCAACCCGCGTGAATTGCTGGCTCGTATCCGTGCCGTATTGCGTCGCCAGACGGTTGAAGCGCCGGGTGCACCGAGTGTCGACAGCAAGATCATCGAATTCGGCGAGTTCCGCCTGAACCTAGGTACCCGCGAAATGTTCCGCGGCGAAGAGTCGATGCCGCTGACATCGGGTGAATTTGCGGTATTGAAAGCACTGGTAACTAATGCCCGCGAACCAATG
This sequence comes from Photobacterium sp. AWH4_225, assembly GCF_056158405.1. NCBI lineage: Bacteria > Pseudomonadati > Pseudomonadota > Gammaproteobacteria > Vibrionales > Vibrionaceae > Photobacterium > Photobacterium sp. AWH4_225. The sequence goes on from NZ_JBSWTF010000001.1 coordinate 107,414, forward strand.
TCCCGCGACAAGCTGATGAACATGGCCCGTGGCCGTGAATACTCGGCGATGGAGCGTTCGATTGACGTTCAGATCTCCCGCCTGCGCCGGATGATCGAAGAAGACCCTAGCCGCCCACGCTACATTCAGACCGTATGGGGACTGGGCTACGTATTCGTACCGGACGGCAGCGAGGCGTAAGCCATGCGACTGTCGCCACGCAGTACCTTTACCCGGACACTGATCCTTCTGGCTGGCTTGCTGATAGCCAGCCAGATTTTCTCCTACCTAGCGGTACTCAACTACGCCTTGCTGCCAAGCTTGCAGCAGTTCAACCGGATCCTTGCCTACGAGGTACGGTTGATGCTCAAGGAAGATGTTGAGCTCGCCGACGGTAATACCTTCCACCTTGATACTCCGCTGAGGCGTCAGTTGCTCGAGCAGCTCGGGGTAACCCTGCATGCTGAGGACGGGAGCGATCCTGACCACGATGATGAACTGCAGGAGTTTGCCAAAGCCACGGTGATTGAATACCTCAGCGAGGAGATGACCCAGGAGCTGGAGTCGCCAACCGAGGTGCGTCTGGTGCTGGGGGCCGACAGCTATGTGCTATGGCTCAGGAGTGAATCGATACCCGGCTTCCTGATGCGGATCCCGTTGTCTGAATTGCAGGAAGACGATTTCTCGCCGCTGTTCCACTACAGTCTGATCATTGCCTTTATGGTGATTGCTGGTGGCTGGTTGTTTATCCGGATCCAGAACCGCCCGTTGGTGGCGCTGGAGCAAGCTGCCTTGCAGGTGGCGAAGGGAGAAACACCACCGGTATTGCCTGAACGTGGCGCGTCGGAAATACGAGCGGTGACCAAGGCATTCAACCGGATGTCGGCGGGGATCAAGCAGCTCGAAGATGACCGCGCCCTGTTGATGGCCGGTGTCAGTCATGACTTGCGTACACCTTTGACCCGTATTCGCCTGGCAACCGAAATGATGTCGCCGGAAGATAGCTATTTGGCTGAGAGTATGATCAACGATACCGAAGAGTGTAATGAGATCATCAGCCAGTTTATGGATTACCTGAAGTCGACCAAGAAGCAGGCGGAAGAAGAGCTTGAGCTCAACTACCTGCTGGAAGAGGTAGCTGAAGCCGAAGGCGGATACGAGCGCCAGGTCGAGCTTGAGCTGGCGGATATCCCTGGCGTGATTATCGGCAATGGTGTCTCCATCAAGCGCTCCATCGCCAATCTGGTGGTCAATGCCCAGCGTTACGGCAATGGATTGGTCAAGATTTCCAGCGGTACCGCTGCCGATCGCAAGAGTGCCTGGTTCTGTGTCGAGGATGATGGCCCGGGTATCGAGCCTGATCAGGTGGCGAGGATGTTCCAGCCGCTTACTCGCGGAGATACTGCCCGCGGTACTGATACAGAAGGTACCGGCTTGGGGCTGGCAATCGTCAAACGTATCATCGACCAGCATGAAGGGGTGATTCAGGTGTCCAACCGCCGTGAAGGTGGCCTGCGGGTACAGATCAGCTTGCCGCTGCATGCCAAGAAATAGCGGCTGAGCAAGCTTGTTCAATAATAAAAAAGCGAGGCTAATGCCTCGCTTTTTTATTGCCTGCTTTCAGGGATTGGCCCTGTTTCTAAGCATTAGACCTGCTTTTATGCATTAGAGTAGTTCTCCCGTTGGCCGAGCCAGCGGTCGATGATGGCCTTGGCGTTGTCTGGGTAGTTGTCGTGCAGGTAGCGGGCAAGCTTTTGGACTTGCGGGATCAGGTGCTGGTCACGGACCAGGTCGGCAACCTTGAATTCGGCAATACCGGTCTGCTTGGTGCCCAGCAGTTCGCCGGGGCCGCGGATTTCCAAATCACGCTGGGCGATGACAAAGCCGTCGCTGCTCTCGCGCAGTACCCCGAGGCGTTTCTGCGCGGTTTTCGACAGCGGCGCATGGTAGAGCAGTACACAGTGGCTGGCGACGCTGCCCCGGCCAACCCGGCCGCGTAACTGGTGAAGCTGGGCCAGGCCGAGACGCTCCGGGTTCTCAATCACCATCAAACTTGAGTTGGGAACGTCAACACCGACTTCGATAACCGTGGTAGCAACTAGCAGATGCAGCTCACCATCTTTGAAGCGCTTCATCACTTCCTGCTTTTCCGCCGGTTTCATCCGGCCATGAACCAGCCCGATATTGAGTTCGGGTAACTGGGCGGTCAGCTCGTCGGCGGTATCGGAGGCAGCCTGGGCTTCCAATACTTCGGACTCATCAATCAGGGTGCAGACCCAATAGGCTTGGCGGCCTTCATTGAGGCAGGCCGAGCGGATGCGCTCGATGATCTCCTGACGACGCGAGTCGGGCAGGGCAACGGTTTGGATCGGGGTTCGGCCCGGTGGCAGCTCATCGATAACCGAGGTTTCCAAATCGGCGTAGGCGGTCATTGCCAGGGTACGCGGGATCGGGGTAGCAGTCATGATCAGCTGGTGAGGATAGCAGCCGCCGTTGGCCCCTTTCTCGCGCAGCTCAAGGCGTTGGTGGACACCGAAGCGGTGCTGCTCGTCAATAATCACCAGAGCGAGGTTATTGAACACGACTTGCTCCTGGAACAGAGCATGAGTACCGACCACCATTTTGGCTTCGCCGCTTTCGATGCGGGCGAGCTCCTTGTCGCGGGCTTTGCCCTTGAGTTTGCCGGCCAGCCAGCCGACTTCAATCCCCAGAGGGTTGAGCCAGGCGGCAAAGTTGATCGCATGCTGCTCGGCCAGCAGTTCGGTTGGTGCCATCAGCGCAACCTGATAGCCATGTTCGATAGCTCGTAGAGCGGCCAGCGCGGCAACCAATGTCTTTCCAGAGCCCACATCGCCCTGAACCAGGCGCATCATAGGGTGGGGCACGGCAAGATCGCGCTCGATATCTGCTACCACCCTCTGCTGGGCACCGGTCGGACTAAACGGCAGGCTGGCCAACAGTTTGTCCTTGAGCGTATTACTCTCTGCAAGCGGCCAGGCGGCATGGCGCTGGCTCTTGTGGCGTACTGCCAGCATCGACAGGTTCTGTGCCAGCAGTTCTTCGAGGATCAGGCGCTGCTGGGCCGGGTGCTTGCCTTCCTCGAGCTGGTCGAGTGAAACATCCGGTGTAGGTCGGTGCATGATATGTAGGGCTTGAGATAGGGTCATCTGGCGGTCGTATAAACCTTCGGGCAGCAGCTCACGCACCGCCGACTTGTCGAGCAGGCGCATGGCTTGGTCTGTGAGGTTGCGAAGAGTTAGCTGGCGCAGGCCGTCGGTAGTCGGATAGACCGGTGTCAGGGTTTCCTCGGTGCTAAGCTCGGTCGGCTCTGAGAAGACTTTGTAGTCGGGGTGGATGATCTCCAGCCCGTACTTGCCGCGCTTGATTTCGCCATAAGCTTTGACCTGTTTGCCTTCACTGAGGCTGTTCTTCATCGCAGCATTGAAGTTGAAAAAACGCAAGGTAGCACTACCACTCTGATCGCTGATCTTGACGGTCAGCATCCGGCGTTTGCCGAAAGTGATGTTGCTGCTCAGCACTTCGCCTTGAACAGTGAGGTGCTGGCCAGCCATAGCACTGGCAATCGGCCAGATCCGAGTGCGGTCTTCGTAGCGGAGCGGCAGGTGGAATAGGAGGTCCTGCACCGTATGCAAACCGATTTTTTCCAGTTTTTCTGCCATTTTGGCACCAACACCCGACAGTTCGGTCAGGGCTATAGTATCGAGAAGTTGTCCGCTCATTACTACTCCATTATGGCCACATCCGTTATGGCTACATCCGTTTAAGGTAAGGTCTTTTTCTTTTTCGGCTCGGTTGCCTGCATGATGCTCCACCACTGTTCGTCGGCAGCGATCTGACCATGCTCGTCCAGCGGCGGGTAAGGCAGCCCTTTGCGGCGGGCAACTTTTGCCAGCACCGGATGGCCGCGCTCGAACAGGATACGGTGAACCACTTCATCAGGCAGCAGGGTTTTCTCTCGGTTATACATACCGGCATTTTGGCGCTGTCGTTGTGCTTCGTAAAGGATCAGGGCACTGGCCACCGAGACATTCAATGACTGTACCATACCTACCATCGGGATGATGATATCCTGATCGGCCATCGATAGCGCTTCAGCGGTGATCCCGTTTTTCTCACCGCCTAGGATTACAGCAGTCGGCTTGGTGTAATCTACCTCACGGAAATCAATCGCAGTGTCTGAAAGGTTGGTGGCCAGTACCTGCATACCCTGAGCCTTGAGTGTGCTGACTGCATTGACCATTGAGTCGTGGGTTTCCAGTTCGACCCAGTTGCGGGCGCCTGCCGAGGTGTTGCCCAGCATCCGCATGCCGCTGCTTGGCCATACGGCATGGACCTTGTGGATCCCGACTGCATCGGCAGTACGGACAATGGCCGAGACATTGTTGGGCTTGTGGACTTCTTCCATGCACACCGTCAAGTCTGGCTGACGGGTGGCAAGGACCTCATGGATACGTTGGAAGCGTTCTGGGCTCATGTTCTGTTACCTAAAGAAAACGCCCGCGAGCGGGCGTTTTTTATTCTGTGACGGGCCAGTTGGATACTGGCGCGGTTTAGTTTTTCTGGCGTGAAACACGCACCACGTTAGGCATTACTCGGATCCGGCGCATGATATTGGCCAGATGGATACGTCCTTTGGTGGTCAGGCGCACGGTAATGGTATATAGGCGACCGTCTTTTTCTTCCGTTGCCAGGCCCTGGATATTCGATCCGGTGGCAGCAATGGTGTTGGTCAAGTCAGCCAGTGCACCTTGGTGGTTCTGCATATCGACCTTGAGTGAGGTGACAAACTCCTGCTCGAAGTCCTCGCTCCACTCGACCGCCATGTATTTGTCCGGCTCTCTCTGGTAGCCGCGGATGTTGGCACATTCTTCGCGGTGAATAACCAGGCCTTTACCCGGGCTGACATGGGCCATGATCGGATCACCATGGATAGGGTGACAGCAGTTGGCAAAGGTCAGCAGGATGCCGTCGGCACCGCGGATAGGAAGGCGCTGATCGGACTCCTTCGGCGTTAGCTCATCGGCACTGCCAAGCAAGCGGCGGGCAATCACCACACTCATCAATTCACCAAGGCCAATCTCGGCCAGCAGATCTTCGAGGCTGGTCAGACGTAGGTCGGTCAGTACCTGATGCAGGTTATTGTCATCGATCTGGTCGATGTTGATTGCTCCCAACGCATGGTTGAGCAGGCGGCGGCCAAGGGTAATTGACTCTTCGCGACGCATGGTCTTGAGCACCTGACGGATCTTGGTGCGGGCGCGGGAGGTCACCACGTAGTTGAGCCATGCCGCGTTCGGGCGGGCACCCGGCGCACTGATGATCTCAATAGTTTGGCCGTTTTTCAGCGGTTTGCTGAGCGGATAAGGCTGGCGTTCGACTCGGGCACCGACACAAGCGTTGCCGACATCGGTATGTACGGCATAAGCAAAGTCGACCGCTGTCGCACCGACCGGGAGCTCAACAATTCGGCCTTTCGGCGTAAAGACGTAAAGCTCATCCGGGAACAGATCGGATTTAACGTTCTCGATAAACTCGAACGAGCTACCGGCACTCTGCTGCAGTTCCAGCAGGCTCTGCATCCAGCGCTGGGCTTTGACCTGCGCGGTGGTACCGGAGCTTTCACCATCCTTGTAGGCCCAGTGGGCGGCAACCCCTTTGTCGGCCATCTGATCCATATCTTCGGTACGGATCTGGACTTCGACGGGTACCCCGTGCGGGCCGACCAGCGAGGTGTGCAGAGACTGGTAGCCGTTGGCTTTCGGAATGGCGATATAGTCTTTCATCCGGCTCGGACGCGGCTTGTACAGGTTGTGGACCTGTCCCAATACGCGATAGCAGGTATCCAGATCCTTGACCAGCACGCGGAATGCGTAGATGTCCATGATCGAATGGAAGCGCTGCTCCTTGTTCTTCATCTTGTTGTAGATGGAGTACAGGTTCTTCTCGCGGCCTTGCACGGTGCCTTCGATCCCCGCGTCTTTGAGGCGACCCTCAATTTCGGCGTGGATCTTGTTAATCATTTCTTTGCGGTTACCCCTCGCGGCAGCCACCACTTCCTTCAACACACGGTAACGGTTCGGATACAGGGCTTCGAAACCCAGCTCCTCCAGTTCGGTCTTGATGTTGTGGATACCCAGGCGGTGCGCCAGCGGAGAGAAAATCTCCAGCGTTTCGCGGGCAATTCGGCGGCGTTTGTCCGGACGCAGGGCACCCAAGGTGCGCATGTTGTGCGTGCGGTCGGCCAACTTGATGAGGATAACGCGGATGTCATGGGCCATTGCCATGATCATCTTGCGGAAGTTCTCGGCTTGCGCTTCTTTGCGGTCGCGGAACTTCAGCTTGTCCAGCTTGGAGACCCCATCTACCAGCTCGGCCACGGTAGAGCCAAAGCGACTGTCGAGATCGTCTTTGGTGACCTCGGTATCTTCGATGACATCGTGGAGTAGGGCTGCCATCAAGGTTTCGTAGTCGAGGCGCATTTCGGCCAGGATACGGGCAACGGCAATAGGGTGGATGATGTAAGGTTCGCCACTGGAGCGGGTCTGCCCTTCGTGGGCATCGCGCGCAACGAGATAGGCCTGCCTGAGCGCCTCTATTTGGGACTCAGGCAGGTATTCGATCGCGACTTCTTTCAGGCTATCAAAAAGATACAATTCGCCCGGTTCCCTGAATTAACGGTTGTCGCCGGCAATAGCGCTAACAGCTGCTAGCTCTGCTGCTTCTTGCTCTTGAAGTTCCTGACGCTCGCGAGCATCAAGGATATCTTTGGTGATTAGGCCTTCTTCGATTTCACGAAGCGCGATCACTGTGTACTTGTCGTTTTCTTCTGGAACCAGTGGATCCTTACCGCCAGTTTGCATCTGACGAGCGCGGCGTGAAGCAATTTGGATTAGATCGAAACGGTTGCCAATTTTATCAACAGCGTCTTGAACGGTTACGCGTGCCATGGAGGACTCCAGTGGTTATATAAATAAAGATGGAAAATTGTACAAAAATACTTACTGTTCTGCCAGTAGAGCATTGAGCATGCTGTTATATTTAGCAGCTTGCTTGTCTTGCTTCAATCGTTCTGCACGGATAATGGCTTTGAAATCCATCAGCGCAACATCGAAATCATCATTAACGATCACATAATCGTATTCGTTGTAATGAGAGATTTCCGAACGGGCTTCCTCCATGCGGCGGGCGATAACAGCATCGCTGTCCTGACCACGGGCATTGAGGCGGCGCTCCAGCTCTTCTTTCGAAGGCGGCAGGATAAACAGGCTTTTTGCTTGTGGCATCTGCTTGCGGATCTGGCGGGCACCCTGCCAATCGATATCGAGGAATACGTCGATACCTTTGTTCAGCTGCTGCTCGATCCAAGGGCGAGATGTGCCGTAGTAGTTGCCGAAAACTTCAGCGTGCTCAAGGAATGCACCTTGTTCTACTAGTTCTTGGAACTCTTCTACGCTAACGAAATTGTAATGAACACCGTGCTCTTCGCCCGGACGCATGCCGCGGGTTGTATGAGAGACGGATACTTTCATGTCATAGACCGGGTTGGTTTCCAACAGGGCGTTAATCAGACTGGATTTGCCTGCGCCGCTCGGGGCCGACACAATGTATAGAGTACCTTTGCTCATTGCCTATTTTCACTCAGTGATAGAAGGGCGCGCAGATTATCATGATCTGCGCGCAAAAGAAATTAGCTGGTTGCTTGAAAATTCAACTTTTTGCTCGAGTTAAAGTTAAGCCTAGTTGGAATTTATGATCATTTCATGCCAGCGCAATGATCACCCCGAGCTTTAGCGCTGCCCGGGGCGCAATGGGAGGTTACTCGATATTCTGGATCTGCTCGCGCATCTGCTCGATGAGCACTTTTAGCTCAACAGCCGCGGCAGTGATCTCGGTGTTGATCGATTTCGAGGCCAGGGTGTTCGATTCGCGGTTGAACTCCTGCATCATGAAGTCTAGGCGGCGGCCACAGGCGCCACCTTTTTTCATGATTTTCTGGGTTTCTTTGACGTGTGAGTCCAGACGGTCCAATTCTTCGGCGACATCGCTCTTCTGCGCCAGCATGATCAGCTCCTGCTCGACGCGGTTGGCATCAAGTTCGACCTTGGCTTCTTCCAAGCGGGTCATGATGCGTTCGCGCTGCCAGTTCAGTACTTCCGGCATCATGCTGCGAACCTTGGTTGCTTCAACAGAGATCGCTTCAAGGCGCTGGTCGATTAGCGCTTTCATGTTTTCGCCTTCGCTGGCGCGGGCGGCAATGAAGTCATCAACCGTGCTATCGAATGCAGCGAGCAGATCTTTGTTGATAGCATCGAGGTCTTGCTCCGGCGCTTCCATCACACCCGGCCAGTTCAGGACCTGGAATGGACCGACACTGCCTTCACCTGAGGTTTCTTTTACCCACTTGGCGGCATTGATCACCTGCTTGGCCAGTTCTTCATTGATTTTCAGCTCGGTATTGGCTGCTGGGTTCACTTCAAAACGCAGGTTGCATTCTACCTTGCCGCGGGCCAGACGCTTGCGGAAACGCTCACGCAATACAGGCTCCAGGCTGCGGAATTGCTCAGGCATACGCAGGTAGGTTTCAAGGTAGCGTTGGTTTACCGAGCGGATTTCCCAAACGGCTGTGCCCCAGTCGGCTTTGACTTCGCGACGGGCGTAGGCGGTCATGCTATGAATCATTGGCTAGTGGCCTCTAATAGTGGTGGTTGATAACTGCTTTGGGTGGGGTGCCTTGGGCAAGCCACCGTCATCGATGTGCAAGTGGTGCGCAGTTATCCGGATGTCACGATTATACTTAGCCTTAATAATAAAGGAAATGCAGCTACTTGGTGGTGATTCAGGCAGCAATCAGTACCAATAACACCATGCCGATTGGGTTTCACGTGCACAACCGGTTGGTTGTGGCTATAATCGCCGGTTAATGTCATCCAGCCAGAGGGAGCCACTGATGCGTCCAAGCGGAAGAAGCAACAACCAAGTTCGTCCTATTACTATTACCCGCAATTTTACTGCCCATGCCGAAGGTTCGGTATTGGTAGAGTTTGGTGATACCAAGGTAATCTGTACTGCAAGTGTGGAAGAGAATGTACCACGCTGGCTGAAAGGCAAAGGACAAGGTTGGGTGACGGCAGAATACGGCATGCTGCCGCGTGCAACTCACTCGCGCAACCGCCGTGAAGCAGCCGGTGGCAAGCAGGGTGGCCGCACGATGGAAATCCAGCGTCTGATCGCCCGTAGCCTGCGTGCCGCGGTTGACCTGGAAGCGCTAGGTGAGCAGATGATCACTGTTGACTGTGATGTTATCCAAGCCGATGGCGGTACCCGCACTGCGTCTATTACTGGTGCGATGGTCGCTCTGGTCGATGCTATCAACTACATGCTGGAGAAAGGCATGCTTAAAGCCAGCCCACTGAAAGGCATGGTCGCGGCTGTGTCGGTCGGTATTTACAATGGTGAAGCCATTTGCGACCTGGAGTATGTTGAAGACTCGGCAGCGGAAACGGACATGAATGTGGTCATGACCGAAGAAGGCAAGATGATCGAGATCCAGGGTACGGCAGAAGGCGAAGCCTTTAGCCATGAAGAGTTGCTGGCGATGTTGGCTCTGGCGAAAGACGGCATTGCCGACATTGTTAGCGTTCAGAAGCAAGCGCTGGAAAGTTAGTTTTTTTGAAGCGGTTCCTATTGGAGCCGCTTTTTTTTGTCTGGATTGTGTGCTGCCTAGCAATGTCGTCCAGACTTTAGATTTAAATCGTGTAATCACAAGTTGCATCTATTAAGGAGAAACCATGAAAGCATATCAGCGTCAGTTCATCGAATTTGCCTTGGAGAAAGGGGTACTGAAGTTTGGTGAGTTCACACTGAAATCTGGCCGCAAGAGCCCGTACTTCTTCAACGCGGGTTTGTTCAACACAGGTCGTGATCTTGCACGCCTAGGCCGTTTTTACGCTGAGGCTTTAGTAGATGCCGGTATCGAGTACGATGTGTTGTTCGGCCCTGCGTACAAGGGGATCCCAATTGCGACGACAACAGCGGTGGCATTGGCAGATCACCATGATGTAGATACCCCATACTGTTTTAACCGTAAGGAAGCTAAAGCTCACGGTGAGGGCGGCAACTTGGTTGGTAGTGCGCTGGAAGGCCGTATTATGCTGGTTGATGACGTGATCACTGCCGGTACGGCGATTCGTGAGTCGATGGAAATCATCAAGGCTAACGGTGCTGACTTGGCTGGCGTGTTGGTTGCCATCGACCGCCAGGAGAAAGGCAAGGGTGAGCTGTCTGCTATCCAGGAAGTCGAGCGTGACTTCGGCTGTGCGGTGATTTCTATCGTGTCACTGGGTGATGTGGTTAATTATCTAGCAGAGCAGGACGGTATGGAGCAGCACCTGGAAGCGGTGAAAGCTTACCGTGCAGAATACGGGGTATAAGGTTCGAGAACCTAGATCCTAGTTCCTCGGAGGAGCAGGGCCTAGGAAAAACGGGAACGGGGCCCTTGGAAGAGCAAAAAACAAGAGCGAAGTGTTTTACGTTGTATAGCTATTAGAAAGCGCTTTTACAGCACCCAGAACCCAGAATCACAAAAAAGCGAGAGGCGTAAGCCTCTCGCTTTTTTATGTTCGCTATTTCTAGGATCCAGGAACTCGTTCCTCGAACCTGTTATTTACCCTAGCTCTGCACTTAGCAGGTGCCAGTAATCGTCGAAGTTGGCGGTTGGCTTGTACTTGAAGTTCGAGCGGACAAAGCGGTTCAGGCTGCCTTCTACCTGGCCCAGCAATTGGGCGGCAAGGATAGACTCGTCAACCGGGAAGCCCTTACCTTCGCGTAGCTTGCGCTCGCGCAGGATCTGGCGCAGTTGGGTTTCGATACGCTCGAACAGCTGGTTGATACGGGCCTGAAGGCGGTCTTGTTCAAACATCAGCGCGTGGCCGGTCATGATGCGGGTCAGGCCAGGATTGCGCTCGGCAAAGCCGAGGATCAGCTGCAGCACCATGCGCAGGCGTTGCAGGGTGTCCTTCTCGTCATCGAGGATGCGGTTGATCCGGGTGGTGATGGCGTCTTCGATAAACTCTATCAGCCCCTCGAACATTCTCGCCTTGCTTGGGAAGTGGCGGTAGAGGGCGGCTTCCGAGACACCAACCTGGGCGGCCAGCTTTGCGGTAGTAATACGTTGGCTGCCTTGGGCAGATTCCAGCATTTGCGCCAGCGCTTGCAAAATTTCTTCGCGGCGGTTGTTTTTCTTGTTGCCAGCCATGAATAACCGTTCCTTTTCAAAATAAGACTGTCAATGGACAGGATGAAACCCGCCTATCTTAGCGGCGTAAACCTGCCGTGAAAAGCACTGCCCGCCGATACTGATCTCTTTATCGACAAAAAAAGCCCAACCTGAAGTATTGGGCTTTATATTTGATCTTATTCGGTTAATTCATCAGCAGCTGCGGGGGAGAAAACCTATTTCCCGGCTTTGTATAGCGAGACGATTTCGCTGACCAGCTGTGCGCCCAGCTCGGCCTTGCTGGTCAAAGGCAGGGCTTTGTCGCCTTGCGGCCAGAACAGGTGCAGGGCGTTTTGGTCGCTGTTGAAGCCTTGTCCTTCGTTTGAGACATCATTAGCACAAATTAGGTCGAGATGCTTGCGAGCTAGTTTGCCGCGGGCGTATTGCTCGACATCCTGGGTCTCAGCGGCAAAACCAACGGTGAATGGGCGCTGGGCATCAAGCGCAGCGACACTGGCGATAATGTCTGGGTTTTTCACCAAGCGGATCACCATGTCATCTTCGCCGTCTTTCTTCTTCATCTTCTGATCGCTAATATCTGCCGGACGGAAGTCGGCGACAGCGGCACAGCCGATGAAAATATCACTGGCCGTGGCATGGTCCATCGCAGCCTGGTGCATCTGCTCGGCGCTGCTGATGTCGATGCGTTCAACACCTGCCGGGGTGGCTAGGTTAGTCGGGCCGCTGATCAATGTGACTGTTGCGCCGCGTTTGGCTGCCGCCTCGGCAATGGCGTAGCCCATCTTGCCGGAGCTGTGGTTAGTTAGGTAGCGCACCGGATCAATCGCCTCGCGGGTTGGTCCGGCAGTAATGGTCAGCTTGAGGCCGTCGAGATCAGTGGGCTTGAAGAAATCTTCTGCCATGTGCACTAGCTGCATTGGCTCGAGCATCCGGCCTGGGCCAACGTCGCCACAAGCCTGCTCGCCGCTGGCCGGGCCCCAGATATGGCAACCACGGCGGGCAAGGGTGGCAATATTTTCTTGGGTCGCCACATGGCGGTACATCTGCTGGTTCATTGCTGGCGCAACAGCAACCGGTGCGTCTGTCGCCAGGCAAAGGGTGGTCAGAAGATCATTGCCCATGCCTGAGGCCATACGGGCAATCAAGTCGGCGGTTGCCGGTGCCAAAAGCACCAAGTCAGCCCATTTGGCAAGCTCGATGTGGCCCATTGAGGCTTCTGCTGCTGGGTCGAGCAAGCTGTCGGATACAGGCCTACCGGATACCGCCTGCATCGTAAGCGGAGTAATGAATTCCTTGGCGGCCTTGGTCATAACGACTTGTACTTGTGCGCCACGCTCAATCAGACGGCGCGTTAGCTCTGCACATTTGTATGCTGCGATACCGCCGCTGATCCCAAGAAGAATTTTTTTTCCTGCCAAAGTTTGCATCTTATTGCCTGCTCTTGATATCCGGAATGTCAATGCGCCACACCTTACCACCAAAAATTGCTAGCCACCAAAAAAAGCCGGCTTCCTTGCTCGGGATCAAATTTGGTTTGGGGTTTTACCGGAAGCAGACAAGGACTTGGGTGCGAGACAGTTGGCATTTTGGTGTTGGATGTAACGGCTAGGTAGGGGCTTTTTTGTGCAAGTAGTAGGAGAACGAAAAGCCCATCTTGCCAAGTTGATTTTGTCCCGTCTAGTTTGGCTGCAGGAGGGAGATATGACACTCAAGTTATTACCGGCACAGTCTCGGCCGAGAGAAAAGTTGTTGGATCGTGGCCCCGGCGCGCTCTCGGATGCCGAGCTATTGGCTATTTTTCTGCGTACCGGCATAGCCGGGATGAATGCGATAGAGCTGGCGACAGAGCTTTTGCAACAGTTCGGTTCGTTGCGGGCGTTGCTGGCGGCGGACAGGACCACGTTTTGCCAGTATAAAGGGCTGGGTCCGGCCAAGTATGCCCAATTGCAGGCGGTGCTGGAGATGAATCAGCGCCACCTTGAGGAAACGCTTAAGAAGGAGGACGCTCTGACAAGCCCTGATCATACAAGGCGTTATCTCACTCATGTACTGCGCGATCGTCATCGTGAAGCGTTTTATATTTTGTTTCTCGATAACCAGCACAGGGTGCTCAGCGGCGAGGTACTTTTCGAGGGAACCATCGATGCTGCGAGCGTTTATCCACGGGAAGTTGTAAAAAGATCACTAGAACTTAATGCAGCCGCGCTCATTTTAGCGCATAATCACCCGTCAGGCGTGGCAGAGCCGAGTCAGGCAGATCGCCGAATTACCCGCCGAATTAGTGATGCACTGGCGTTGGTGGATATTCGGGTTCTGGATCACTTTGTTGTCGGTGACGGAGACATCACTTCTTTTGCAGAGCGAGGATGGCTATAAAATAGTCATTTTTTGCTTAAAAAGTTGAGAAAGGACTGCTCGGGACTTGAGCAACTGGTTTTGACTTAGTATAATGCGCGACCTTTGATAGCTGTGGTTGTATGTGAGAATTAATTTTCCGCATTGAAATAGCCACGGTAGATATCGAGCTGAAACGATTTGGAGAAGACAGTAATGTCCCGAGTATGCCAAGTAACTGGTAAGCGTCCTGTAACGGGTAACAACCGTTCACACGCACGTAATGCCACCAAGCGTCGTTTTCTGCCGAACCTGCAAACTCATCGTTTCTGGGTAGAAAGCGAAAAACGCTTCGTTAAACTACGCCTTTCTGCGAAAGGTATGCGTATCATTGATAAGAAAGGTATCGACGCCGTTCTTACTGATATGCGTGCTCGCGGCGAGAACGTTTAAGAGGATTTGAACAATGGCTAAAGGCATTCGTGAGAAGATCCGTCTAGTATCATCTGCTGGTACAGGCCACTTCTACACTACCGACAAAAACAAGCGTAACATGCCAGGCAAATTCGAGATCAAAAAATTTGATCCTGTAGTTCGCAAGCACGTTATGTACAAAGAAGCTAAAATCAAGTAATTGGTTATTCGCTTTTTTGATAAAAACCCAGTTTTCTAACTGGGTTTTTTTATATCTGAAATTCACCTCCCGACCCCTATTGCCACTTTTCCGTTCTTTTCCTGCTTCAATAACCCTGCATTATTTCGACCTTGGCGGTATAGTTTGTTAATCCATACTTTGCCGGACTTTCAAGGAGTGTTGCGATGAGGCTGTCTCGCCGTGGCTGGAACAATGTAATTATCATTGCTGTGATCTGCTTTATTGCCGTGGTCCAGTTACCGGAGTTGGTCAAACAGCGCTTTAGCGGTGAGGAAGAGGTCCAAGTCCAAGCACAAGCAGGGATGACCGCATTGTTGCCAGCTCAATCGGCTATCAAGCAACTGCATCTTCCACTCACCAGCCTCAATCTCGAAGATAACAGTTGGCGGGCCCAGCCAAGGGTGACATTGCCGGCTGATCAGCTTGTCGACCACTGGCAGTTCCTGGCTGGGACTGCTGTCAGTGATGAGATGGTCGGTAAGCTCAAGCCGACCTTGCCGCCACCGAGCAGCGTCGAAATATGGTTGGCGAATGAAGAAGAGCCAATCAGGGTAACCGTCTATCAGCAACCGCAGTTTTGGCTGATGAACAACTGGCAGGGGGAGTGGTTGGCAGTATCGGTAGAAGAAGCCTATTTATTCCCGCCAGTGTTATAGTGAACCAATAATTCGAACAATTATTGAGAAAGTCATGCCTGAATTACCTGAAGTTGAAGTCAGTCGGATGGGGATCGCTCCCCATGTCACCAATCAGACAGTTACCCAGATTATTGTCCGCAACTCCAAGCTGCGTTGGCCTGTACCGGAGGAGATCAGCCAGATCGAAGGGCAGGTGATCCGCCGGGTCACCCGACGGGCGAAGTACCTGATGCTCGAGACAGACGCTGGATATGCCATTGTGCACCTAGGGATGTCAGGTAGCCTGCGGGTGCTAACAGCGGGGATCCCTCCGGAAAAACACGACCATGTCGATTTATGCCTGTCGAGTGGTGAAGTATTGCGTTACAACGATCCCCGTCGCTTCGGTGCCTGGTTATGGCAGGCTGATGAGGGGGAGCATCCGGTATTGGCCAAGCTTGGCCCTGAGCCGCTTAGCGAGGCGTTCACGGCTGAATATCTGCAAGAAAAAGCCAAAGGTAAGCGCACTGCGGTAAAGCAGTTTATTATGGATAACCATGTGGTGGTCGGGGTCGGGAATATCTACGCCAATGAGTCCTTGTTTGCCGCGGGGATCCACCCCAAGCGGGAGGCTGGAAAAATCTCTGCCCAGCGTTTGGCGTTACTGGTTGACGAAATCAAGTCGGTTTTGGCTTTTGCCATCAAGCAGGGCGGCACGACCCTGAAAGACTTCAAAAATGCTGACGGCAAGCCGGGTTATTTTGCCCAGGAACTCCAGGTTTACGGCAAAGGCGGAGAGCCTTGCCCGCGCTGCGATAAGCCGCTCAGCGAAGTGAAAATTGGCCAACGGGCCACTGTGTATTGCAGTGATTGCCAGAAATAAGCTTGTTCAAAGTTGATTGTTTCAAGCTTACTGAACCTTGGTGTCAGATATATTGACCAGGCTTTTGCTTTGTGGCGCTACCGTCACTAGCTAACGGGTGCTATGATCCCGCTACGAAACGTTATACTAAGTATGGATAACGAGTACACTTTTTAAGGTCTAAGCAGATGAAGAAATATTTGGTTACCGGCGCTGCCGGCTTTATCGGAAGTGCCGTGGTAGAGCGGTTATGTGCCATGGGACATGAGGTGGTCGGGATTGATAACCTCAATGACTATTACGAGGTGTCTCTGAAAGAAGCTCGCTTGGCGCGAATTGCTCATCCAAATTTCACTTTTACTGCGTTGGATCTGGCTGACCGTGACGGTATCGCCAACTTGTTTGCTGAGCAAAAGTTTGATCGTGTAATTCATCTTGCCGCACAGGCCGGTGTGCGTTACTCGATTGATAATCCGCTGGCCTATGCTGATAGCAACCTGGTCGGTCACCTGACTATCCTTGAGGGCTGCCGCCACCATAACATCGAGCACTTGGTATATGCCTCTTCCAGCTCGGTTTATGGCCTAAATCAGAAGATGCCGTTCGATACTGCTGATAGCGTTGATCACCCGATCTCTCTATATGCTGCGACCAAGAAGTCGAATGAGCTGATGGCGCACACCTACTCGCATTTGTACGGTGTACCCACTACCGGCCTGCGTTTCTTTACCGTGTACGGCCCATGGGGGCGCCCTGATATGGCGCTGTTCAAGTTTACCAATGCGATCATTGAAGGGCGTGAAATCGATGTCTACAACAACGGTGATATGCGCCGTGACTTTACGTACATCGATGACATTGTTGAAGGGATCATCCGTATCCAGGATGTGATTCCTGCCAAGACGCCGGATTGGACCGTCGAAGCCGGTACTCCAGCCACCAGCTCGGCCCCTTACAATGTATACAACATTGGCCATGGTAGTCCGGTGAAGTTGATGGAGTTCATCGAGGCGCTGGAAGAAGCGCTGGGTATCGAAGCGAAGAAGAACTTCATGCCGATGCAGCCGGGCGATGTCTATGCCACTTACGCGGATACCAAAGATCTGTTTGAAGCGACGGGTTATCAGCCGGAAGTGAAGGTGAAAGAAGGCGTGAAAGCCTTTGTTGACTGGTACCGTGAGTATTACCAGCGCTGAAGCTAATTGCTCTTTGGGAAGTCAGAATGAAAGAAGGAGGCGAATGCCTCCTTCTTTGTCTTTGCGGGTCTTATTTTTTGCTGAGTTTTTCTAGCAGCGCATCGCAAATAACCGGATCGACAAACTGGCTGACATCGCCTTTGTGCAGGGCGACTTCCTTGACGATGGTGGAAGAGATAAAGGAATTCTCCTCGGCTGGGGTCAGGAAGACAGTCTCAAGCTCAGGCATCAGACGGCGGTTCATGTTGGCCAGCTGGAATTCATATTCGAAATCCGAGACCGCACGCAGGCCGCGTACCAGCACATTGGCCTGGTACTCTTTGGCAAAATCGACCAACAGTCCTGAGAAGCCGACAATATCGACGTTGGGTAAGTGCTGGGTGATTTGCTGCGCCAAATCAACACGCTCCTTGAGATCAAATAATGGTTTCTTGCTCGGGCTATAGGCAATGCCGACCACCACATGGTCAAACATGGCTGCCGCTCGCTCGATCAAGTCGAGATGGCCATTGGTGATCGGATCAAACGTGCCAGGGTAAATAACGCGGGTTGTCATATTAAATACCAGTCAGTAAATATCAAATTAGGAAATCAGTTGGTCCAGAATGGCCGTGACATCATCTAGCTGGATGTCTTGCATTAACGTGTCACCCTTGACCCGGGTGCCCCATGGCAGCTCTGCCACCGGCTTGCCGTGTTGCTGCTCGGCATGCTTTTCATAGACACTGGCGACATAGGCTAGGCTGTTGTAAGGGCCGGTACGCTTTGGATTACTATGGGCATACAGGCCAATAACCGGTGTGCCTTGGGTGGTGGCCAGATGGGCCGGGCCGGTATCGGGGGCAACAACGACGTCGGCTGCGCCAAGCAGGGCGGTCAGCTGTTTGAGGCTGGTCTTGCCGATCAGGTTCACCGGGGCATGCTGGCAATGTTGGCTGATAGCCTCGCCCAAAGCGACCTCGCGTGGTGCCGGCGAGCCACACAGGATGATCTGCATCCCTTTTTCTGTAGCATAGTCGGCAAGTTGGCTGTAGCGCTCGGTTAGCCAGTTGCGCTCGTCCTTACTTGCCGCTGGCGAAATGATCAGAGTGGGTTTGCCATTGATCTGCTGCTGGGCAAAGGTTTTGTCATCGCCGCTCAGTGGAATCTTCCAGCGCGGGGCATCGAAAGGAACGCCAAGATAGCGGGCGAAGTCGGCAAAGTTATCCAATACGTGGAAACTTTCAGTATTAGGCAGGTGGCGGTTAGTGAACAGCCACTGTCCTTCTTTGGTTCGGTTTTTGCTAAAACCGATACGGTATCTTGCTTTGATCCCAACAGACAGGGCACTGGCACGGAGGGCTGCCTGCATATGGAGTAGGGCATCGAATTTCTGGCCTTTAAGTGCTTGCCACACGGACTTCATCCCGGCCCATCCCGCTTTCTTGTCAAATACCACAACTTTGATCCCGGGTAGATCGCCGATCAGCTGGGCTTCGATTTTCCCGCTTACCCACGTGATTTCGGTAGACGGCCAGTGGGCCTGGATAGCCTG
The DNA here is from genome assembly GCF_056158405.1 of Photobacterium sp. AWH4_225. NCBI lineage: Bacteria > Pseudomonadati > Pseudomonadota > Gammaproteobacteria > Vibrionales > Vibrionaceae > Photobacterium > Photobacterium sp. AWH4_225. Next base: position 125,848 of record NZ_JBSWTF010000001.1, read on the forward strand.
CACGACTGAAATGGCGTGGCAGACATCGCCGATGGCAGATAGCCTGAGAATACAAATTGAGCGTGGCGGGGCGGTAAATAACGCCATGACAAAGTCCTGTTAATCAATCAGAGATGAAATTATGCAGTTCAGGTAAGTGATTGTAAAATACTCTGTCCCTTAAGTTTGGAGATAAAGCGTGCAAGAAATAGCAAGCCGTAACCAGCGGATCTGGTTTGCCCCGGATTTGCTGGCGGAAGATCCGCAGCAGTGCTTCGACCCCGTCTTCTGGCAACAGCAGGATTTGGTGATTGGTTCGGCCCAAGGGCGGGGGACGACTTGGTTTGTCAAAGGAGCCCATATCGAGATGGCACTGCGCCACTACCGCCGGGGTGGACTGTTCGGCAAGCTGGTTGAAGATGCCTATTGGTTTACGGGATGGGACAAGACCCGCTCGGCTGAGGAATTTAGACTGCTGGATAAACTGGCCCGTGGCGGGGTGAGGGTGCCGCGTCCGGTTGCCGCACGTGCAGTTAAAATGGGTTTGACTTACCGGGCTGATATCTTGGTGGAAAAAATCTCTGGGGCAAAAGATTTAGTGGCCCTACTTGAACATAACGCCTTGCCGGAGCGAAACTGGCGCTCAATCGGGGCGATGGTCAGAAAGATGCACGACCTTCAAGTCTGCCATACCGATCTCAACAGTCACAACATCTTGCTGGATAGCCAGCAGCAGGTCTGGCTGATTGATTTTGACAAGTGCTACGAGAAAGAAGGCGAAGGCTGGAAGCAGGACAATTTGTCCCGCCTGCACCGCTCATTTGTCAAAGAGCAGGGCAAGCGGGGAATACAGTTTGAACCGCAATGCTGGCAGTGGCTGTTGAATGGCTATCAAGCTAGTTGATTTAACGCTTCTTTTTAACGTTGTCAGGCGCTCCGCTTGCTAGCTTTTGGCAAGTTGCTGGTCGATGACGGCCAGCGTTTTGGCAACAGCCCCTTGGTTATTCTTTACCACCTCGCAGCCCGCTTCACCCATGCGCTTACATTGCGCTGGGTCGGAAAGCAGAGTACTGAGTCGCTCGCCTATCTCACCAGCATCGCGACAGACATCCAGCGCCCCGGCAGCTTTTAGCTGTTGGGTAATGTTGGCAAAATTGTAATAGCTTGGTCCGGTCAAAATAGGTTTGGCAAGGGCGGCAGGCTCAAGCATGTTGTGCCCCCCGACTTTATCGCCAATCAGGCTGCCACACATGACGGTAATATCTGCCGCCCCCATCAGCAGCAACATCTCCCCCATGGTATCGGCTAAGTAGACATCAGTGTTGCTATCGACTGTTTGCTTTGTTGTGCGGCGTACGCAGCTCAGTTGCTGCGACTGGCACAACTCAGCCACACTGTCGAAGCGCTCCGGATGGCGCGGTACCAGTATTAGCAAGCACTCAGGATGCTGCTTTTTGACGGTCTTGAAAGCCTCGAGGATCTGCTCGTCCTCACCCTTGTGGGTACTGGCGGCAATCCATACCGGGCGAGTCTCGCCAAGTTGCTGTCGCAGTTGCTGGGACTGCGCTAAGAGTGTTGGCGCTATCTGAATATCGAATTTGACCGAGCCGGTGACGCTGAGGCGGTCCGCTGGTATCCCCAGTCGGGCAAAGCGATCGGCATCGTCTTGGTGCAGGCACAAGAGGTGGTTGAGATTGGCGGCGATGGTATTGAATACGGGCTGGAACTTGGCATATCGCTGGGCAGATCGCTCCGACAGGCGCGCATTCATCACAATGACCGGTACGCCGGCTCGGTGGACAGTAGCCAGGGTGTTGGGCCAGAGCTCGGTTTCCATGATCAGCATGGCCGAAGGCTTGATAGCTCTAAGGAAGCCCCGTACGCACCAGGCAAAGTCTATCGGCATGTAGCGGTGTTCGACCAACTCGCCCAGCTTGCTGATTTGCTCTGCTCCAGTGCTGGTGGTGGTAGTGATAATAATTGTCTGCTCGGGGTTGTTATTCTTGATAGCTTTGATCACCGGAATGGCGGCAATTGACTCTCCGACAGAAACGGCATGGATCCAAATAGGTTGCTGCTTGCTTGTCACTGTCAATGGAGGTGTTAAACCAAAATGTTCTTTCCAGCGCGGGCCGAATGCAGGCTTATTGGGCCGGCGGCGGTAGAGACCAAACAACAGCAAAGGAGAAGCCGTCGCCAGCAGCAAGGTGTAGAGTGCTCGGATAAACATACGATAGATTAGGGTCTTGGGTTATCAGCCTATTATAACGGGATATATGCTTGATTACAGGTTGGGATATTTCCCAATCTTGGGCATGATTGCGATAGAATACACGTTATTTTGTAATTTGATGCCGAGGGTGACGTCGTGAGCCAACAGAGCAAGCGCTATTTAATGTATATTGCCCAAAATTATGCCTATGCAATGTTGCGCCCGCTGCAAGAAGCCATTTTAAAGCAGGGGGACGAAGTATGCTGGTTCATCGAAGGGCACGAGGCCGATCCTAGCTATATAAAAGATAACGAAACGCTACTGACATCAGTCGATGAGGTAAAAGCCTGGCGACCAGATATCGTTTTTGTGCCAGGCAATGTGGTGCCAAGTTTCATTCCCGGGATCAAAGTTGGCGTCTTCCATGGCTTCAATTCCGGAAAAAGGGCCCGTAATGGCCATTTTCAGATCCGCGGCTGCTTTGACCTCTACTGTACACAAGGGCCTAACACCACCGAGCGGTTCGAGCAGTTGGCTGCCGAGCATGGTTACTTCCGTATAGCCCAAACGGGATGGCCTGCTTTGGATCCGCTATTTTCTGCCGCTGAGGATAACCCTTATCTAGCTCCTCAAGATAACAGGCCGACAGTACTCATGTGCTCGACGTTTTCCCGTAACTTGACTTGTGCGCCTATCCTTTACGATAAGATAAAGGCGTTGGCGGCAACAGGAAAATGGCGTTGGTTGATCCAATTCCACCCGAAAATGGATCCCGCTATTGTTGAGCTGTACAAGCAACTGCAGAGTGAGCATTTGCAGTTTGTAGAGACCGATAATGTGCTGCCTTTGCTGCAAGCGGCTGATGTCATGCTCTGTGACACTTCTTCGATATTGCTGATGTTCTTATTGCAGCGCAAACCCGTGGTAACGTTTCGTAATCAGATCCCGAGCGGTCATTTATTGAACGTGACGGAAGTTGAGCAGGTGGAATCTGCTTTGGAGCAGGCCTTGCAACGACCAAATGCCCTGATGGCAGAAATTGAACAATACTGTCAGGAATTACACCCTTATCAGGATGGTCAATCAAGTTTGCGTGTATTAGAAGCCGCAAATCAGATGTTAGCTGATGATAGGGCGGGGCTTAAACCCAAGCCACTTAACTTTCTGCGTCAATTTAAAATGCGGAAAAAATTGGGCTACTGGAAGTTATAGGGCTCATAGTTGATTAATCGTTTGGTAACGTTTTTGTGTGAGTGCATTCAGTATTGTATAGATATGGTAATTTGAGATGAGTCAGAAAATTAAAGTCCTCGCGGTGACACACCATGGAAGAAAAAACATCAACCCTATTCGCCCTGAAGCGTCTCAGATAATAGGTATGCACAAATCAGGACAGGTTGATGTCACTGTGATGTGTAATCCTGGGTCGACATTGATCCCATTTCTTGAAGCCGAAGGCGTCAAGGTGGTGACAGATCCTTTAGACAAGAAAGTAAGCATTGATACCATTAAGGCGATTCGCAAGTTTATCACTGAAAACGATATTCAAATTTTGCACCTTTATAATAATATCGCTTGCTCAAATGGATGCTTTGCTGCGATTGGCACAAAAGCAAAGGTCATTGCCTACCGTGGACAGACTGGCAATATTAGCCGAATTGATCCGACGAGTTATCTAACCATGCTAAACCCTCGCTTGGATAAAATCATTTGTGTTGCCAAGGCTATTGAGGTTGATCTGCAAAACTATATCTGGGGAGATAAGACAAAGGCTGTCACTGTCTATAAAGGCCATGATCAATCTTGGTACCAAAATCCGCCGGCCAATTTGGGATCGCTCAACCTGCCAGAAGACAGTTTCAAGTTATCTTTAGTGGCGAATTTAAGGCCGAGAAAAGGTCTGCATGTATTGATGGATGCCATGAAGTTACTACCAGATGACATCAATATTGACGTATTGCTTGTTGGGGCAGATCCTCAGTCTGAGAAAATTCAGCAGATGATAGCTCGCAGCGGGAAGCCTACAAGGGTTCATGCTCTGGGCTATCGTGAAGATGCACCTGAAGTCGCAGCAGCATCCGACTTAACGATTCTTCCAACCACCAAACGAGAAGGGCTTTGCCGCGCTGTGTTGGAAGCTAACTCTTACGGTGTACCTTCTATCGTGTCTGATACCGGCGGTAATGCGGAGCTGGTGGCTGATGGCGAAACTGGCATTGTGGTACCACCAAGCGATGAAAAAGCCTTGGCCGACGCGATACTTAAGCTCTATAACGACCGTCAGTTGTGCAAACAGTATGGCGTAGCTGCTAAGCAGCGTGTTATTGACAAATTTAATGTCGAGCAGGGTGTTGAGGCGACGCTGAAATGCTATAGAGAGTTACTTAGCTAGAGTAGATGATAATTCAATAAGAAGGGAGCATTCGCTCCCTTCTTATTGTTAATTCTTGAGCATTCTAATGCGTTTTTTGAGGCTTTTAGAAAGCTTATTGGTCACTTTATTTAAAACCTGATCTGTATTTTTCATCATATATAAAAACTTATGCTTTTTGATGATCAATTTACGCCTCTTGGTATTTTTTCTTGTTGGATTTCTATCCAGATAGCTATAGTAGCGCACAAGAGTCCGTTTGCTTTTTTGTTGTTGATAAAACTCTTTCCGATTTATTGTATTGTTGTAAAAAGCTAGGAAAAAAGTTTTCAAGTAACCTATTTTTGCAATTGACTCAATAACTTGGTGACCAACGCCATGAAAGTGAAGGTATTGAGTTCCTAAAGGGTACCGTGAAGCAATCTCTTTATCTTGGGCATCAAAAGAATCATAAACAATGGTGAACTGGCCACAGTCAATATCACGGAAATGCTGCGTAAAATCAGAATCTGGTGGGAGCAATGGTGAAAAGATTAAAGCCCGGTCTAGATTGAGGGTAGATGAGAAGCAAGAGACGCCATATGCGCCCATACTTGCACCATATCCTAATCTTTCTGGAAATTTTTGTAGTTGAGGAGCAACACCGTTAAGGTATTCCTCTAACTCCGAGCATAAAAACCAGTGGTTATCATCGATAGTGTTGACTGCTAAAACATTAATGCCCTGTTTGACCAAAAAGTTATAGCACCAGGCATGTTCGCCAGCATTGACCTGCTCTCTGCTGAGCAGCATTCCTGCAGGGTTAAAGCACACCACTACAGGTTTGCCGAAGTCAAAGAAAGCGTATTCTACCAATGACTGGTTAAGAATCACTCTTCCTGAATCTAGCTGTTTTCTTGTCCCTGTCACTCAGACACCACTTTTTTAATTGGCATTTTTCTTGTATCTGGGTTTTAGGCTTATAGCCTGTCGCAGAAGCCGTTGAGACCACTTTTTGCTGCTATTGCCAAAATTATGCGGCCCTTGAGGACCTAAATAATGGTAGAGGACTTTATCGATATAGTGCGCTCTCTCACCAGCCATCTCTAACAGTGGCGAAGTGATATATTTATCGCTACATCGTCTCACGTATTTGCTATCATCCGTGACTAAATCTTCATATTTGATTTTTTTGCACTTAAGCCAAGTTCTGATTCTTCCTGTATACAAATAGAAGTTAAGCGTACTTTTTACTTCTTCCCTTGATAGTGTTAGGGAGGCGGGATTTACCTGTTTCCACAACGAATACTTGAAAGTTTTCAGATGGTTTGCTCGCCACTTTACATATCGAAAAATGTTTAACTTTTGAACGATACTTGGGTATGCAGAGCATTTCGCCCCTTGTTTGCCATTTACTGAGTAGGAACCAAATGTCATCAAACATTGTTCATTAGAGTAAGTATTTTTTAAGTATTCAAGCGAAGTCGAGTCAGCAAGCGCATCATCGCCATCAATTAGCACAATCACATCATCGTCTGCTGGCTGAGCGAGTTTGATTGTCTCAGCAATATTGCCCATTGAATACAGCTTTTGTTGATGGCGTATTAAGTGAAAACGGTCATCACCTTGAATGTTTTCTTCTATGACATCACAGCTGTTGTCGGTAGATTGATCATCACCAAAATACACCTCGAAGTTTGCGTAAGTCTGCGCTTTTAATATGTCTATATTCTTTTTAAGGTGCTCTGACATATTATAGACAGCACTAATTACTATAAACTTCATAGTTACTTACACTCTTTCCTAGTTGTTGTCACGTCCATGGTGTCATGTTTTCTAAGTAGCATGTACATGCAGAATAGATAAAAAACGAAAGGATGAGATCTTTCAAGCGGCACATCGGTCAAGCTGACCGTTAGATAAACACTGATCAATACCCAGATTAATGTTTTGTTGTTTGCCCCCTTCGATGAGTAAAGAGGGTATATGACAAAAAGTAATATAGCAAAAAGGCCGAAGACACCATAACTAGCCAGATCATCCATCCACTGGTTATGTAAATGCGAATATCTAGCGGCTTCATGTGAGATAAAGTTTTCATTAGCCATTTGTTCTTTCACTTCTTGCTGACCAGTATTGCCAACACCTAGTAACCAGTGAGATTTGATGATCTCGACACCGGCTTTCCACATTTGCAGTCTTAAACCAATAGAGGTTTCCATGTTATCAGACTGAATTTGTTGCACTTCATATAAAGTGGCATCAATCCTTTTCGCTATTGGTTGCTTTAACATTACAGTGACAGACAACAGGACAAGAATGGAGCCCAAGACGACTTTATAATTTAGTACTTTTAATTTAACAGTACGGGCAAGGAGTACAAGAGATCCTGCCCCAAATGCTAACCATGGGCCCCGAGAGGCAGATAGAATTAGCGGAAAGAGTACGATAATTGCAAAGAATAGAGCAATAGACTGATGCTTTCTTGTTCGCTCAGTCATTGCGAAGTATAAATTTGCATTGACCAAGAAGGCACTGATAATACCAATGCGTATAGGGTTGATTGACCAATCATTTCTGTTGAATAAATGCCCATCAAAGTAATGGATAAGCACAAATACAAAGAGACTGCCTGATAAGATCCAGACTAAGTTTCGGAAGCTAATATGCTTCAGGTAACTTGGAGGAAGAATAGAGAGGTATAGAAAACTGATACCAAGAATCCTAAAGCGGCTGGAAGATACGCCATAGGTACAAAAAGCGACTATCGCAAAAAGTAAGTTAAGCAATAGTAGCCACAGGAGCTTGTTTTGCTTGAAGTTGGTTATGATGTCTTTGTACCCAAGAAAGTAAACACGGGCAATGACAACTAACGGCACGAGAACATTCAAAATTTTGTCGCCATTTGCAAAAGCAAAGACGCCACTGAAAACCCAAATCAGCGGAAACAGTATAATTGAATGTATAATCAGGCCTTTATCAAATTTCATCGTTTTTTGCATTGTTCCAACACTAACTACGGTATGGATTGGCCCCGCCATTCGGCCGGGTCTTCAATAAACGTAAAATCCACATGTACTGCTCAGGGCGTTCGGTGACGTACTGCTCGATACACTGGTTCATCAAACGGGCATCTTGCTCCTCGGTTTCCAGCGGGAACGGAGAGAGCGGTGGATAGATATCTATCTCGTATTTGCCGGTTTCGCTGTTGTAAATCGAGTACAACGGCACAATTTTGGCGCGGCTCAGTTTTGCCAGGCGGCCCAACCCAGCAATAGTCGCCTTGGTAGTGGCAAAGAAATCGACGAACACACTGTGTTCGGCCCCCAAATCTTCATCCGGCAAATAGTAGCCCAGATAGCCCTCGCGGATAGACTTGATAAAGGGCTTGATCCCACCACTGCGCTCATAAACGCGGCCGCCGTATTGTACACGCTGTTTATGCATTAACCAGTCTGACACGATATTTTTCTGTTTTTTCGCCATCGCCGAAACCGGCAATCCGCGAGATGCAAGCAAAACTGCAGGAATATCAATAGCCCAGGTGTGCGGTACCAGTAAGATGGCACTGTCGCCATTTTCTTTCAGTGCTGTCAGGTGTTCTTCACCCCGGACAATGGTATTGTCTTCCAACCATTGTCGATTGCGTACGCTTAGGGCAGCAAAGCCCATCAGAAAACTGCCTGCCGTAATGTAGCTCTCAAGCAACATCGCCTCGCGCTCTTCCTCTGTTTTGTCGGGGAAGCACATCTGGAGGTTAACCCTGGCACGACGGTTGGCCTTGCTGTTGAACTTTACCGCCCGTTTAGCAAACAGGCTTGCCATAGCACGGCGGGGGCGGTGCGGCAGCAAACACAGCAGAGCAGCAAAGGCGACAGCCAGCCAGGTTCCCCAATATTTCGGGTGCAGAAAGGCCTTGCTGAATTCCGGGTTGTAAGCTTGTTTATCGTAATGGTCTTTCATCTATTATTTTGTCTGGTTGATACTTGCCATGTATTCGGCCACACCATCGGCGACAGACTTGAATGAGTCTGTATAACCTGCGGCTCGTAATTGGGTTAGATCGGCTTCGGTAAAGGCTTGGTAGCGGCCTTTAAGATGTTCTGGGAATGGGATCTCTTCGATTTCGCCTTTGCCGTGGTGTTTGATCACCGCCTTGGCGACTTCACTGAACGGCTCGGCTTTGCCGGTACCGCAATTAAAGATCCCGGAGACGCTATTCTGCCAGAACCATAGGTTGACCTTGCACACATCCCCGACAAACACGAAGTCACGCTTAAGGTTATCCGAGCCTTCGAATAGCTTCGGGTTGTCGCCCTGATTGATCTGGTTGTTGAGATGGAAGGCCACCGAGGCCATGCTGCCTTTGTGCTGCTCACGCGGGCCGTAGACATTGAAGTAACGGAAGCCGGTGATTTGCGATAGGGTCTCGCCGTGCTCTTCGGCATCCTGCCATAGGCGGCGAACATAGTTGTCGAACAGCTGCTTGGAATAGCCGTAGACATTGAGGGCACCTTCGTACTCACGGGCTTCGATAAAGTCGTGGTCACGGCCACCGTAGGTTGCGGCAGAAGAGGCATACAGGAATGGGATGTGGCGTTCGAGGCAGTAATGCAGCAGCTCTTTAGAGTACTCGTAGTTATTGAGCATCATGTACTTGCCGTCCCACTCGGTGGTGGATGAGCAGGCCCCCTGATGGAAGACGGCGTCAATCGGCCCGAACTCATCCCCTGCCATGATCTGGGTAATGAAGTCTTCCTTGTCCATGTAATCGGCAATATCCAAGTCGACGAGGTTGGCAAACTTGGTGCCGTCTTTGAGGTTGTCGACCACTAAAATATCGTTGCGGCCCTGCTCGTTGAGTGCTTTTACGAGGTTGCTGCCGATCATCCCGGCACCACCAGTTACTATAATCATGGCTCTTCCAGTCTGTTGGGTGGATAACAAGGGTTAGACCCGCTGTTATAGAATAGGTTTATGATAGTATTAGCAGATTGCCAAATTATCTGGGCAGAGAAGTGAGAAGCAAATGAAAACCCGTGACAAAATTATCCTAGCTGCACTGGAGCTTTTCAACGAAAGCGGTGAGCCGAACATTACCACTAACCATATTGCTGCCCATTTAGGGATTAGCCCCGGTAATCTGTACTACCATTTCCGCAATAAGGAAGAGATTATACACAGTATTTTTGATCAATACGCGCATGATCTCAGTATTCACTTCCAACCCCTTGAACATGCTCAAATAACTGCCGACAACTTGCTGGTATATCTTGATTCTGTGTTCATGCTGATGTGGCGCTACCGATTCTTCTACGCCAACTTGCCGGATATCCTGCAGCGCGATCCTGAACTGCAGCAGAAGTACCTTGCGGCTCAGGAAGGCTTGCACAAGGACATTATGGCGATGATGGCCAGCTTCCGCACCGGAGGCCTGCTGGATATCGAGGAAGACGAGCTGGAGAATCTGGCCACGACCCTCAAGCTGGTTGCCTCGAGCTGGATTTTCTACCAGACCACCCAGGCGCCGGGGGCCAAGATCACCAAAGCGGTGCTCTACCAGGGCGTGCTGCATATTCTGGGTATTGTCAGACCGCTAACAACGGCCGAAGGCAAAGCACAAGTGCTACAGCTCAAGGCGCACTACCGCGAGCAGATCGAAAAAGATATCTAACTGACTAAATAGCCCTGGTTAAGAGGGCGGAGCAAGCTCGGAGAGCCTTACCAACTGAATACCTTGCTCTTCTAGAGTCGGAATTGCTCGGCTGATTGCATCTAGGGTGATCGGGTAAGGGTGGCCGATAGCTATGGCATAGCCGTTTTTCTTGGCTTGGTAAATTGCCCTTGAGAGCTGCTGGTTGACGAATTTCTCGGTGCTGAGGTGATCGAGAAAGACATGGCGACGCAGGGCTGCAACGTTTTGATGTTTAGCCCGCTCAAGGGCAACGGATTTGGCGGTAGTGCGGCTATCGAGGAAAAACAGTCCTTGTTCGGAGAGGACTTCCATCACCCAGTCCATCGCCTGTGAGTTTTGAGTCAGGGCACTGCCCATGTGATTGTTGACGGCAATAGCGTCAGGTACCCGTTGTAATCCCCAGCGTAGCACATGTTGCATCGTCTGTTGGTCCATATCCCGGGTCAGGGTCGCCATTTCCAGCGGTGCGCGGTGCAGGGGCTCCATCGGCATATGGAGCAGGACATCTCGGTGTTGCTGATGGGCCAGCTTACTGGTGGCTCGGTCATAGGGAGTGTCAGGCAGGATAGAGATGCTTATCTGTGGCGGAAGGGCCGAGAGGGCTGCAGGCATACGTTGGTAGCCCAGATCGTCGATGACAATCGCCAATTTGGCCGCAAGGGCCAGGCTTGGGGCCGCAAGGCTTGCAATGAAGGTGAGGTTATAAACCCATTTCTTTAATCTACGACTTTTTGCCAAAGCGATCCCTTGCTAATCCGTTGCAATGAAAGCGTATTGCTTAAGTGTATGGTAAAAATATATTGATTTGTTATCTAGTTAGCCAAGCGCGCGGATTGGTCGGCGAGCCTTTGCGTCGGATCTCAAAATACAGGGACGATTGCTCCTGACCGCCACTGTCACCGATCAGAGCGATACTTTCATTGGCTTGTACCGTATCGCCAACCTTCTTCAGCAAGGTTTGGTTATAGCCGTAGAAGCTCATGTCGCCCTTGCCGTGATCGACAGCAAGTACCAAGCCATAGCCACGTAACCAGTCGGCAAATACCACTTTCCCCGGATAAATCGCTTTGACCGGGCTACCGGCAGACTGGGCAATAACCATACCCTTCCAGTGCAGCTCGCCTTGCTGGCTGGTGCCATAGCTATGCAGGATCTTGCCTTTGACCGGCCATGGCAGCTTGCCTTTTTGTTTTGCCAGGCCATCCATCGGTACCCGGCGGGCCGCTTCTGCTGCAGCACGGGCTTTTTCTATTTCTTTGACTAGGCGCTGTTCGTTTTCTTTCAGTTCGGCTAGGTATTGGTTGTCGGTGGTCAGCTGGTTACGCAAACCCTTTACGGTTTTCTGCCGTTGGCTACGCTCTGATTCCAGCTTGCGCTTTTGCTCATTGAGCTTGGTCAGCAAAGCCTGCTGCTCTTTTTGTTGCTCACCCAACTGGTGTTGTTTGAGCTGTAATTCGGTGGTGGTGGCCGCCAGCTCGTCAAGCGCATGGCTGCGGGCTTGGCTAAGGCGCTCGGCATAAACGGTAAAGCGGTCGAGCTGGCTGCTGTCTTCACCGCTGAGCATAAGGGCCAACTGGCTCTGCTTGCCTTGCTTGTAGTGGGCATTAAGCAGCTCTTTGAGCAGCTCCTGCTGGCCGAGCTGTTGCTGGCGCAGTTGTTCGAGTTGTTGTCTCAGCGAGCGGATAGACGTTTCTAGTTCGCCGGAGCGCTGCTCGGCTTGGTGGATAGCTTTGGCGGTTTCGGCAATACCGACTTCCTGCTGGCGCAGGCTTTTCTGCAATTGGTCGACCTTCTTGCGGTTGCTGGCGACCTGACTTTGCTGGCGTGATATTTCCTGCTTGACCCCTTTGAGCTGGCCTTCATCGGCCAAGGCGCTAGTGCCAAATAGCAGGCATAGAAAAGCGCCAGTGCAAAATGCACTGGCGCGAAGACTATGGTGTAGGTGTTTGATAACTTCCCGCATAGGGGAGATTATTTCAGATCAAACAGCACCTGACCAGTCATCTCTGCAGGGATTTCCATATCTGTTAGGGCCAGCATAGTTGGCGCCAGATCAGACAGTTTACCGCCTTCTTTCAGAGTTAGCGCTTTGTCGCCCAAGTACACTAGCGGTACGGGTAGGTTGGTGTGCGCGGTGTGGATACCACCGGTTTCAGGGTTAACCATCATCTCTGCGTTACCGTGGTCGGCAGTGATCAGTAGCTGGCCGTCCATTTCACGGATAGCTTCCACTACGCGGCCAAGACAGCCGTCAACCGCTTCGGTCGCTTGCACTGCTGCATCGTAAACGCCAGTGTGGCCAACCATATCAAGGTTAGGGTAGTTACAGATGATAGTGTCGAACTCACCGCTCTTGATGGCTGCAACTAGCTTGTCAGTTAGCTCTGGTGCGCTCATTTCAGGCTGAAGATCGTAAGTAGCTACTTTTGGTGAAGCCACTAGCTGGCGCTCTTCGCCGTCGAACTCGTTCTCAACGCCGCCGTTGAAGAAGAAGGTAACGTGTGCGTACTTCTCTGTTTCAGAGATACGTAGCTGCTTCTTGCCTTTCTTCGATAGCCACTCACCCAAGGTGTTAACTAGGTCTGCTGGCGGGAAAGCGATAGGCAGGTTGATGTCAGCTGCGTACTGGGTCAGCATCACAACATCAGCAAGGGCTGGGAACTGGGCACGTTCGAAGCCAGCGAAGTCAACCTCGAAGGCACGGGTGATCTGGCGCGCACGGTCAGCACGGTAGTTCATGAAGATAACAGCATCGCCATCTTCCATTGCTGCAACGTCCTGGCCTTCGGCACGGATTTCAGTCGCTTTAACGAACTCGTCGTTCTCGTCACGGGCGTAAGCCGCTTCAAGACCTTCTACGGCAGACGCTGCGCTGAACTCTGCTTTAGCAGCTGTCAGTAGGTTGTAGGCAACTTCAACGCGATCCCAGTTGTTGTCACGGTCCATTGCGTAGTAACGACCCACTAGAGAAGCAACGCGGCCTTTGCCTAGCTCAGCAAACAGAGCGTCGAAACGCTCCAGAGATGCCTGTGCGCTACGAGGTGGTGTGTCACGGCCGTCAAGGAAGCAGTGTAGGTAGATTTTATCAGCGCCACGCTTGGCTGCCATTTCAACTGCTGCGGCGATGTGGTCTTCGTGGCTGTGAACGCCGCCCGGAGACATCAGGCCCATGATGTGAACAGCTTTGCCTGCGTTAACCGCTTTGTCTACAGCACCAGTTAGCGCTGGGTTTTCGAAGAAATCGCCGTCGGCAATTGACTTGGTGATGCGGGTTAGATCCTGGTAAACGATGCGGCCGGCACCAATATTGGTGTGACCTACTTCAGAGTTACCCATCTGGCCGTCAGGCAGGCCAACATCCATACCTGATGCTGAGATCAGGGTATTTGCTTCGTTTGCCATCAGGCCGTCGATAACTGGCGTGTTGGCGTTAGCAATAGCGTTGTTGGCGTTGTCTTGGCGGTAACCCCAGCCATCTAGGATAACCAAAGCCAATGGCTTCTTAGCAGACATATGCTGTCCCTCGTATGTTAAAACCTGAAATGTAATTTCGATCAATTACCTCAACCTCCACAAGCGGGGGGGGGCTGAGGTAATTGATCGCAGCGGCCGTAATTTTACTACAGTTTATGGTGAAAACTGTAGGTCAAGATCAAACTATGCTGTAAATAGATTGTTATCTTTCTACGGAAATATATGCATTTCTGCCTTTCAGTGTAAGCCCTGAAGCACAGTTTTTTTACTTTTTCTTGTGCTGCAATAATGTTCAACCCAGTTAAGACTTATACTGAGAGCGCCAAGGGCCAGTGAGCCGCCGCGCGGATTTATTGCATCTTGCTGTACAACTAGACTGTCGCGGGTATACTCGGGGTCTTTGAATTTTGTCGACACGGGCCTGGGTTACCGCAGGCTGGTATTAGGAATATAGAGCGAAGGTCATGCAGCAATACATTGATTTTGTAACAAGTAACCCAATTATGTCATTGGTATGGGTTGGCTTGGTTGTGGCTATCATTTCGTCTTACGTCAAGCAAAAGACGGCAGGCTATAAGATTGTCACCCCGAATGAAGCGACCGTGATGGTCAACCGTGAAGACGGTGTGTTTGTCGATATCCGCAGCCGCGATGAATACCGTGGTGGTCATATTGCTGGCGCACTTCACATTTTGCCTAGCCAAATTAAAGAACAGAACCTGGCAGATCTTGAAAAATACAAGCAAGCCCCAATCATCGTAGTATGCAAGACAGGTCAAACGGCGCAAGAGAGTGCCAACCTGCTGAGCAAAGCGGGTTTCGAGAATGTAAACCTGCTTAAGGATGGCCTGATTTCATGGAACGAGGCAAATCTGCCGTTGATCCGCAGCAAGTCAGGCAAGGCGAAGAAATAATCTCGCTATCCCGCTGATGTCGATACCGTGCAGCGGGAACCCCTGAATTTTGTGCAGTTGTGATAGTTATCATGGTTGCGATATTGATTGGCCCACCCGTGGGCTCGAGAGAAAAAGGACTCTAACATGGCTGAAGCAGCAAACAACGAAGCGCAGCAGAACTTCCAAATCCAGCGTATTTTCCTGAAAGACGTATCTTTCGAAGCACCTAATTCACCTCAGATGTTCCAGAAAGAGTGGAACCCAGATGTGAAACTGGATCTAGATACCCAGAGCCGCGAGCTAGGTGAAGGTGTATTCGAAGTTATTCTTCGTCTGACTGTAACAGTGAAGAACGAAGAGGAAACTGCGTTCCTATGTGAAGTTCAGCAGGGCGGTATCTTCTCTGTTGCTGGTATGGAAGCTCCTCAGCTTGCACATTGCCTAGGCGCATTCTGCCCGAACATCCTGTTCCCGTACGCTCGCGAAACAATTTCAAGCCTAGTGGTTAAGGGTACTTTCCCTCAGCTGAACCTAGCACCGGTTAACTTCGATGCACTGTTCATGAACTACCTTCAGAACCAGGCGCAAGCTAACCCAGAAAACACTGAAGCTTAAGCTTTAGGGTGGACACAATGAATCCAGGCTCAGAACAAGCAATTTCCATGGCGGTGCTGGGTGCCGGCTCATACGGTACCTCATTGGCTATTTCCTTGGCCCGTAATGGTGCCAATGTGATCCTATGGGGCCACGAGCCGGAGCATATGGCACAGTTGGAAATGGACCGTGCCAACGAGGCATTCCTGCCGGGGGTCGCTTTTCCCGACTCTCTGATCGTGACGACTGATTTGGAGCAGGCGGTTAAAGCCAGCCGCGACTTGTTGGTCGTGGTACCAAGCCATGTGTTTGGCGAGGTCTTGGGCAATGTCAAACCGCATTTGCGTGAAGATTCACGTATTTGCTGGGCAACCAAAGGGCTGGAGCCGGAAACGGGCCGCCTACTTAAGGATGTTGCCGTTGAAGCGCTTGGCGAGCATGTGCCGCTGGCAGTATTGTCAGGGCCGACGTTTGCCAAAGAGCTTGCTGCGGGTATGCCGACAGCCATTTCCGTTGCGTCGCCTGACGATGAGTTTGTTCGCGATCTGCAGGATAAAATTCACTGTAGCAAAACCTTCCGGGTTTACAGCAACAGTGATTTTACCGGTATGCAGCTGGGCGGCGCGGTCAAGAACGTGATTGCTATTGGTGCGGGGATGTCGGACGGTATTGGTTTTGGCGCCAACGCCCGTACTGCATTGATCACCCGTGGCTTGGCTGAAATGTCACGCTTGGGTGCCGCATTGGGCGCACAGCCGGAAACCTTCATGGGGATGGCCGGCCTTGGTGATTTGGTACTGACCTGTACCGATAACCAATCTCGCAACCGCCGTTTCGGTTTGGCGCTGGGTCAGGGTAAAGACGTTGACCAAGCCCAGGAAGAGATCGGCCAGGTGGTCGAGGGATACCGCAATACCAAGGAAGTCTGGGTTCTTTCTCAGCGGATGGGGGTCGAAATGCCGATCACCGAGCAGATCTACCAGGTGCTGTACCAGGGTAAAGATGCCCGTGAGGCAGCCAAAGATCTGTTGGCTCGCGAGAAAAAAGACGAATAGCAGCTTGGACGCCACGGGTATCCAAATTGTGACTTAACGATGCAACGTAGGCTGCTTGGCCTGCGTTGTTTTTTTTTCAGGGCGCGTTAAAGTTAAAGCAAGCCGATACTAACAGTAACGATACCGAGGGTAATGTGAGGGAATGTCAACAATATGCCGTTTGGCAGGCAATCAAGCAGGAAGCAAGGGAGCAGTCAGAGCAGGAGCCAATGCTTGCGAGCTTTTATCATGCCACCATTATCAAGCACGATAACCTGGCCGCGGCGCTGAGCTATATTTTGGCCAACAAACTGGCGACGCCATCGATGCCGGCTATGGCAGTACGAGAAGTGATAGAAGAGGCTTTTGCCGCCGACTGTCTGATCACCGAAGCAGCAGCGTGTGATATTCGCGCTGTTGTCGAGCGCGATCCGGCGGTAGAGATGTTTTCTATCCCTTTGCTCTATCTTAAAGGTTTCCATGCCTTGCAGGGCTACCGGGTAGCCAATTGGCTGTGGAAGCAGAACCGCGTGGCACTGGCGGTGTATTTGCAGAATCAAATATCGGTAGCGTGTCAGGTGGATGTCCACCCGGCGGCACGTATTGGTCAGGGGATCATGTTCGACCACGCGACCGGGATTGTAATAGGCGAAACGGCGGTTATCGACAATGACGTTTCCATTCTCCAGGACGTCACCCTGGGTGGTACCGGTAAGGAAGGGGGCGATCGTCACCCGAAAATCCGCGAGGGCGTGATGATCGGTGCCGGTGCCAAGATCCTGGGTAATATCGAAGTGGGTGAGGGCGCCAAGATTGGCTCTTGCTCGGTGGTACTCAATCCGGTACCGCCGCATACCACTGTTGCTGGCGTACCCGCCAAGATCGTCGGCCGCCCGAGCAGCGACAAGCCATCGATGGACATGGATCAGCAGTTCAACGGCACCAGCCAGACGTTTACCGCCGGGGATGGGATTTAAGATCAGGCCAGAGGCCATAGGCTTGAGGTACGAGGAAGAGCAATGCTCAATGGTGTGATGGTGCCCCTGAGCCAATTTAAACACGTTCTTTAAACTAAAAAAGCGAGAGGAGTCCCTCTCGCTTTTTTATGGCAACAATCTTGACTAGCCACTAGCCACTAGCCACTAGCCACTAGCCACTAGCCACATCTATATCGCCCCTTTGAAACCAAATTGGCGCCATGCCTCGTAGCCGATAATTGCTGCGGCATTGGACAGGTTCAGGCTGCGGCTGTCCGGGTGCATTGGGATGCGCAGGCGCTGCTCGAGCGGCAGGCTTTCGATAAGCTCGGCAGGCAGGCCGCGGGTTTCCGGGCCGAATAGCAGCACATCGCCTTCTTCGAACTTGGCGTTGGTGTGGAAGTTGGTGGTTTTGGTGGTGCAGGCAAAGATCCGGCGCTCGCCGATGTAGGCAAGGAAAGCTTCGAAATTGGCGTGGCGGTGAACATGGGCCAGGTCGTGGTAGTCGAGGCCGGCACGACGCAGTTTCTTCTCTTCCAGATCGAAGCCCAGCGGTTCAATCAAGTGCAGGTTGGCCCCACAGTTAGCGCAGAGGCGGATGATGTTACCGGTGTTCGGGGCGATCTCCGGTTCGTAAAGGGCGATATCAAACATAGTAGACAATCCGTGGTGACAATCGCGCTATTGTAACGGAAAGCAAGCGCAAGAGCACAATGGTCAGTTCGGAATGAAAATATGGCCCTATCGAGATTGGTGAAGGACCGTACATTGGTTCTATTTCGAAAGCGGTAGGGTGATGGTTACTTTTAGGCCGCCCAGTTTGCTGCGCGATGCCTTGATGGTACCACTGTGCTGGCGGATGGCGCTTTCGGTGATGGCAAGGCCGAGGCCGGTACCGCCGCTGCTGCGATCCCGGGCGGTCGAGACGCGATAGAACGGGCGGAAGATATCCCCCAGTTCATTGTCAGGAACGCCTTCGCCGTTATCCTCAACTGTGATACACAGGCGCATTGCCTGGGTAGTAAAGCGGATAGTGATCTTGTCATCGCCATATTTGATGGCATTGCGCACCACATTTTCCAGCGCGCTGATCAGCAAGTTGGGATTACCATGCAATGGCCACTCTTCCAGCGAGGTATAGCTGAGCTGCTTGCCGCATTGCTCGGCCTCGAAGCGGGCATCTTCCAGCATGTCATACCATAGCGAGGCCGCATCGGTTTGCTCCCGTTGCTCATGACTGTTGACCTGCATCCGCGACAACTCCAGCAGTTCGCCGATCATGGTTTCCAACCGTTCGGCCTCGGTATCGATACGGGTCAGCTCATTGCTCTCGCCCTGTTTGCGCTTGGCCAGAGCGGTCGCCATGCGCAGGCGGGTCAATGGCGAGCGCAGTTCGTGGCTGATATCAGATAGCAGGCGTTGCTGGCCGCCAATCATGTGGTTGATAGCCTGGACCATTTGGTTAAAGCTGGCACCAGCCTGTTTGAACTCCTTGGAGCCGGATTCGAGTTTGGGATCGGCCTCGAATTCCCCCTTGGCAACGCGCTCGGCTGCATTCTGCAACCGGCGGGCAGGTAGCGATATCGCCCACGCCAGCCACAGCAGTAATGGGGTACTGATCAGCATGGTCAGCAACAGGAGCTGGAAGGGCTTGTCTAGAATTTGAATGAAGAACGGCGGTGGCTCCCTGACAATCCGGCCGATATACATCAGTAGGGTATCGCCCTTGTGCTTGACCTCGAATGGTCCAGCCATCATCCAGCGACCGTAGAGTTTCTGTTTGGGCTCACTTGGGCTGTCGGCCATGGTGATGAAGTTGCGCAATGCCTTACTCTTGCGCCGCGGCGAGATCACATCGCCATCGGGAGTAGTGAAGTAGAGCTGGAAACCCTTGTGGCGGTTGTGGTCGGTGAAGCGGCTGAGCTTCTTTTCCAACGAGCCGCCATCGCGGGAGATCTGGCTGGAAATGCTGGCAGCGGACTCCTGGAACCGATCCTGTTGCGGTTGGGGGATCGTGTGCTGGGTACGCGGGTCTAGATTGGGCAGCAACAGCAGTACCAGTACCACCAGTAGCAAGGTGAGCCAGAAAACCGCGAAGATGCGGCCATACAGGCTGGAAAAGCGTGGCAGCTTCATTATACGTCCTCGACCAGCAGGTAACCCTTGCCGCGCAGGGTCTTGATCCATGGCTTGCCGTCGTCACGCTCGGGCAGTTTCTTGCGCAGGTTAGAGACGTGCATATCGATGGCGCGGTCGAACGGTGCCAGCCGTTTACCAAGTACTTCCAGGCTGAGTTCGTTCTTGGCGATGATTTTTCCCGGGTGCTGGACAAAGTAGCTTAGCAGAGCCAATTCAGTCCCTGTCATCTCAATCGGGTTGCCGTGGCAAATAACTTCCTGGCGGCCCGGATAAATTTCGATGTCTTGATAGGTCAGGCACTCAGGGCCGGCTTTGGTAGTGCTGCTCTTGCTTTGGGTTCGGCGCAGGATTGCACGGATACGGGCCAGCAGTTCACGGTCGCTAAAGGGTTTGGGCATATAGTCATCGGCGCCAAGCTCCAGCCCGAGCACGCGGTCAATTTCCTCGCCCTTGGCGGTCAGCATCAATACCGGGGTCTCATGCTTTTCACGTAGGCGGCGCAGCATCTCGGTACCGTTCATTACCGGCATCATTACATCCAGTAAGATCAGATCGATACTGTCGTCGACCTTGGCCAACCCTTGCTCGCCATTGTTGGCTTCGACTACCTCGAAACCTTCCATATCGAGAATATCGGAAAGCAGGGAAGTCAGTTCGGTATCATCATCAACAAGAAGGATTTTGGCCATAGTGTCTACCTTTAATAAGCAACAGCGATAAGGTAAGTATCCCTAATCGTTGCAGGGTCGCCAAGTAAAACAGGTTTAGCTTTACGCAGTTTTACGTTTGCCAGACAGCCCTTTACCTTGCAGGGGGTAAGCTATATCCGTACCTGAGATTACGGCGCTGCATCAGCAGCCTCTATTGGAGAAGAACATAATGATGACTTTCAAGAAAACAATGGCGCTAGCAATTGCCCTTCCTCTAGCTCTGGGCTCTGCTTCTGCACTAGCCTACGGTGGCGGTAAACACCACAATGGCCATGGTGGTAAAGGTTGCGGTATGGATGACAGCCGTATGTTCCGTCAACTTGACCTGACTGATGCGCAGAAAACCGAGCTGAAAGAGCTACGCCAAGCCAACAAAGAAAACATGCGCGGCAAGATGGGCGAGCGCCATGCTGAAATGCAGGCCCAGCACCAGAAAATGCAGCAGCTGGTCTTGAGCGAAGACTTCAACGAAGCTGAGGTTCGCGCCCTGGCCGAAGAGATGTCCCAGCAGCAGGTAGAGCGTCGCGTCACCATGCTCAAGCAACGTCATGAAATGATGCAGGTCTTGACTGCCGATCAGAAAACCAAACTGCAGGAGCTACAAGCCGAGCGTGCTGAGAAATGCCAAGCCAAAATGGAACAGCGCATGGAGCGCAAGCAATCTAACTAATTGCTGCTAGATGATTTACGAAAGCCGCCAAAGCACTTGGCGGCTTTTTTGTTGCCTGCTGTTGGGCTAAGTGGGTTTGTAAAACATCGATTTGAATGATTTTGTTATTAATTTTCGTCATAAAACAGCTATACTGCGGGGTATTGCCCAGCCCTGTGCATTATGTCAGGTGTGATTATCATGGATGAGTTCACAATCACCCGCGGTCTTCCTCCTCATTTGGCACAACTGGAGGCTCCGGTGCCAGCCGTTATACTGAATAGGTATGGTATTCGGCTAAGCGCAACACTGCTTGCGGCACCAGCCCATAGGCTAACTGTTTTGCAGATCCCGGTAGCGCTATGAGGCGGCGATCATTCCCGCGTCATGATGAAGTTGCAGGCTATCGTGATATGAATCAACAAAATTTTTTATCAAAATTGTAATACTCCTACATTAGTAGGAAAGTTACAGTTTCGTGAGTCAGGGCCGTGATGGCCCGTGTGTCGGGAGGGGAACCCCGGCCGCTCATGTCGGATTTGAATTTTCATTTCCCAAAGTCAGAGGGTAACCATGATTAAGAAGATTGGTGTATTGACCAGTGGTGGTGACGCACCTGGTATGAACGCGGCAGTTCGCGGTGTTGTTCGTGCAGCATTGTCTGAAGGCCTAGAAGTATATGGTGTTTACGACGGCTATCAGGGCCTGCACCAGAACCGTATTGAAAAGCTGACTCGCTCAAGCGTATCAGACGTCATCAACAAAGGTGGTACATTCCTAGGCTCTGCGCGTTTTCCTGAGTTCAAAGAAGAGAAAGTGCGCCAGCAGGCTATCGAAAACCTGAAGATCCACGGCATCGACGCGCTGGTTGTGATCGGTGGTGACGGCTCGTACATGGGTGCGAAGAAGCTGACTGAAATGGGCTACCCATGTATCGGTCTGCCGGGTACGATCGATAACGACGTTGCAGGTACTGACTACACAATCGGTTACCTAACGGCATTGAACACGGTTATCGACGCGATTGACCGTCTACGTGACACGTCTTCTTCACACCAGCGTATCTCAATTGTTGAGGTGATGGGCCGCCACTGTGGCGACTTGACGCTGATGTCGGCGATTGCTGGTGGCTGTGAGTACATCATCACACCGGAAACTGGTCTGAACAAAGAAGAGCTGCTGGCGAAGATCAAAGAAGGGATCTACAAAGGCAAGAAGCACGCTATCATTGCACTGACTGAATTGATGACCGATGCCAACGAACTGGCGAAGTACATCGAAGACGAAACAGGCCGTGAAACCCGTGCAACGGTTCTTGGTCACATCCAGCGTGGCGGCCAGCCAACAGCCTTCGACCGTATCTTGGCATCTCGCATGGGTGCATACGCGGTTGATCTTCTTATGGAAGGCCAGGGCGGTCGTTGTGTCGGTATCCAGAACGAGAAGATGGTTCACCACGATATCATCGACGCTATCGAGAACATGAAGCGCCCAGTACGTAAAGATCTTTACGACCTGGCTGACAAGCTGTTCTAAGGGATTTCCCTTGAAGTAAAAAAACCGGCCGCGGCCGGTTTTTTTGTGCCTATTTGTTTTCCGTAAACTAACGGGCAAAGGCAATAAAAAAGCTACCCGGAGGTAGCTTTTTTTCATCAAACTGTATCAGTCAAAGAAGTGAATTACTTCTTCGCTTCAGCAGCTGCTTTTGCGATAGCCGCAAAGCTTTCAGCGTTCAGAGCAGCACCGCCTACTAGCGCGCCGTCGATATCTGGCTGTGCGAAGTAAGCTGCAGCGTTTTCTGGCTTAACAGAACCGCCGTACTGGATCACAACTTTCTTAGCCACTTCTTCGCTCTTCTCAGCGATGTGAGTACGGATAGCGGCGTGGATGCGCTGTGCGTCATCAGCTGTTGCTGCTTTACCAGTACCGATAGCCCAGATTGGTTCGTAAGCGATGATCGCACCTTCAAGCGCTTCAACACCCTGGGTGTTGATCACAGCGTCGATTTGACGAGCACAAACAGCCACAGTTTCGCCAGCTTCGTTCTGTGCTTCAGACTCACCGATACATAGTACAGGTGTTAGGCCGTGCTCTTTTAGGAACGCGAACTTCTTAGCAACGAACTCGTCTGACTCGTTGTGGTATTCACGACGCTCAGAGTGACCGATGATGATGTGGCTTGCACCAAAGTCTTTCAGCATTTCTGGAGAGATGTCACCAGTGAATGCACCGCTCGCGTTAACGTCAACGTTCTGTGCACCTAGGATGATTTTGCTCTCACCTTTGCCGATCAGTTGCTCAGCCAGGTCAAGGTACATAGCTGGTGGCGCAACGGCAACGTCTACACCTTCAACGCCTTTAAGTTCAGCATCAAGGCCTTTAAGAAGGTTAGATACCATTTCTTTGCTACCGTTAAGCTTCCAGTTACCCATAACCACAGGATGGCGCATAGCTTTTCTCCATATCAAATTGACTTAAAAAATACTCAATAGCTTAGTATACAGCTCTTGGGCGTAACCCGTTATTCAGTGCTGAACACTAGGCTATAAAGTATCACTGGACCGTTTGGCTTGCGGCCTTATCTGTTCACACCTCAGCAGCGCCAACATTACCACAGCTTAGGAAATCAATTTCCTGTCCGAAATCATATCTGTGCTCGGTTGTACCCTTTTCCCCGGCAAAAGTGAACCGCTACGCGGGAATTTTTTTCATCTTGATGCTATTCGCATCAGGCAGGTTGGAAAAAAGACAGTGATCCGTGATTGAAATATAGCCTGTATCTTTGGCTCTGTGGGACAAGATCCGCTAATGTTGAGGCCCATTTCAGGATAAAGCCATGCCAAGCATGACTTTTCCCAACAAAAATAAGTGAAGTGTAAGGCGCAAGGAGGAGCGGATGCCTAACTTAGTGATGGAATACGCCGAACCCGTTGTTGAGCGGGTCAATATCCCGGGTTTGTTGGATGATTTACATACGGTGTTGCTCGAGTGTGGGATTTTCGAGCCGGATTCGGTGAAATCACGCAGCTACCGCTGCCATAACTGGCAGGTGGGTGAAAACCGCGATCTCGAGACCTTTATCCACATTGAGCTGAGTATGCTGTCGGGCCGCAGTGCCGAGACCAAGCGTGTGCTTTCCCGTGCCTTGATGACGGTACTGGAACAGCATGCCAGCACGATCAATAGCCTGACCATTGATATCCGAGATATGGACAGCGATTGTTTCCTCAAGGTCAGCTGCTAGGCTGATTTGTCATGTGAGTCCGGCCGGGCAAAGGGCTTTATCTCGGCCTGGTGCTCGGTCAGGGTCTCCGGCGCGTTGAGGGCCTGGGCAAAGCGCTTTAGTTGCTGCTGCAGCTCGGCCATCAGCATGATGTTGGTATGATTCGGGTTCTTGCCTTTGGCGATCACCTGATTGATGTGGCTCATCTGCGCCCGTAACCGCGGCTGCATGTCGGCGCTGGCATTGCCGATGATTTCCTCGCTCATTGCCAGCCGCAATGCTTCGAGCTTCTCCGGCTCATTCTCGGCCATGGCTTTCAATTCATCGAACGGTGGCAGTGTCTGCATCGTGCTTCCCCTTGTTCCAACATCTCTCGTAATGACGGCATTTGGTACAAACGCCATGCAATAAAGTTAGTTGTCAATAAGCTCGGAAAGCTGACTCAGGAGTGAGACAAAAAGAAGTTAAGTCGTAGGGGATTGCTTGCGATAAAAGTAGAACGGGTGCAAGCCCGGGAGTGGGCCTGCAAAAAGTGATCCGAGAACCTGATTACCAGTAATGCTCCATGGTGATTTGCCCCGGTTTGCGGCGTAGGTTTTTGGTGAAGCCTTTCCCTTCTAAAACCGCTTTGGTTTCCCTCACCATCTCTGGGTTACCACACAGCATGATTTGGCTTTGCTCAGGCGTCAGGGTTAAGCCGACATGGCGCTCCAGCATGCCATCCTCGATAGCGTGCGGGATCCGGCCCGGCAGTGCAGGCGGCGCTGGTTCACGGCTGACAAAGGGCTGGACAATCAGCTGCTCAGGATATTGCTCTTTGAGCGCGTTGATTTCGCCCTGGTAACTTAAATCGGCCGAATAGCGCACCGCATGGACCAGCACTATCTTGCGAAAGCGCTTCCAGGCATCGGCCTCGCGTAAAATAGAGAGATAGGGCCCGATAGCGGTGCCTGTTGCCAGCAGCCAGAGCTGTTCGGCATCGGGGACCTCTTCAAGGGTAAAGTACCCATTGGCACGGGCAGAGATATACACTTCCTGGCCCGGCTCAAGGGCATGCAGCCGGGGTGACAGCAGGCCATCGGCAACACGGGTGGCATAGACTTCGATTTGGTCGCTCGAGGGAGGGTTAACGAAGGAGTAGGCGCGCTGGATCATCTTGCCGTCAATCTCCAGCCCCAGCTTGGTGAACTGGCCAGCTTTGAACGGCTCAATGTTGGCTTGCAGCACGAGACTGAACAAGTCATTGTTCCAATGTCGGTTATTGATAACTTTCGCAGGGATCCAGTCAGCCATAATAGTCTCCTCGTTATGATTTTATTATTCGATACGCGCAGCGCCTCTCTCCGGCAATGATGTGCTCTTGCCTATTAACTTGGTATTCGTTGCCCAGTAAACGTTGGAAAACCGCCAGCTCAGACTGGCAAAGGGATGGGCAGCGTTGGGCCGCGTGGCAAATAGGGCAGTGGTTTTCGATCAGCACGAAATCTTCGCCATCCTGGTGAAGCTCGGCCATATAACCTTCCCGCTCCCTGAGTGTAGTCAGGATCTGCAGTTTTTCTGCGATATTTTCTACCCCGGCCAGCTGGGCTTGGTATTGTTCAAAGGTTTGATCCTCCCGTCGATCGACAACCTTGCCCAGCCCTTCCTGGCCAAACAGCTCCTCGACAGAATCAAGCATTTGAATAATAAGATCGCCGTGGCGGTCGGCGAAGCGACGGTGGCCTTTCTGGGTCAGGTGCCAATGGCGGGTTGGCCGGCCGACTTTGGCCTTGATATCTTCGAAGTCGACCAGACCATCTTCTTCCAGCCCCTGCAGGTGTTGGCGTACCCCCATGGTAGTGAGCTGGAATTCCTCGGCCAGTATCTTGGCGGTGACCGGGCCTTCGCGCTTCATCCGGTAGAGTATTTTGTCGATGGTTTTCATAGTTACCTATGGTCACAAATTGGCTTAGTTAATTATGTAGCCAGCTTGCTAAATAAAGCAACAACTTTACAAAGTCAAAATGTGCTTAAGCAAAATCAATCGAGTTGAGAAAGGCATAGGGTGATAGGAAAGCGCAAAATGTAGAGATGAAAAAAAGCGCGCCAAGTGGCGCGCTAGAGAGTCTTTTCGCAGCCTTAAAGGATATGGCCCTTGATAGCGTCGTCTTTGCGATCCAGATAGTGGGTCGACTTGATGCGACGGATAGTACGGCACTTACCGCGGATCAACAGGGTTTCTGTGGTCGCGATGTTGCCCTGGCGGCTGATGCCTTCTAGCAGATCACCCTTGGTGATACCGGTGCCGGCGAAGATCACGTTGTCGCTCTGCGCCATATCTTCCATGCGCAGTACTTTGTTTGGCTCGATGCCCATCTCGCGGCAGCGGTCGATTTCCATCTGGCCGTGCTCGCGGTTTTCCGGCGTGTCGCCTTTGACTTCGTGGCGAGGCAGCAGGCGGCCGTGCATGTCACCGCCCAGAGCACGGATAGCAGCAGCTGAAACAACGCCTTCTGGGGCACCACCGATGCAGTACATGATGTCAACTTCGCTGTCAGGCATACAGGTCAGGATAGACGCTGCTACGTCGCCGTCTGGCACGGCGTAGACACGGATACCCATCGCCTGCATCTCGGCAATAACAGCGTCATGGCGTGGTTTTGCCAGGGTGATCACAACCAGGCTGTCTAGCGTCTTGCCCAAGGCTGCTGCTGTTGCTTCCAGGTTTTCAGCAAGCGGTTTACTCAGGTCAATCGCGCCTTTGGCACCCGGGCCGACAACTAGCTTTTCCATGTACATGTCAGGTGCTTTGAGGAACGAGCCTTTCTCGCCAGCGGCCAGTACTGCTAGGGCGTTGTTTTGGCCCATAGCCGTCATGCGGGTGCCTTCGATTGGGTCTACCGCGATATCTACCGCGTCGCCGCCGGTACCGACTTTCTCACCGATGTAAAGCATAGGCGCTTCATCAATTTCGCCTTCACCGATTACGATTTCACCTTCAATCTCGGTTTGGTTAAGCAGAGAGCGCATAACCTCAACCGCAGCACCGTCTGCTGCATTTTTGTCGCCACGGCCTAGCCATTTGTAGCCAGCCAGTGCAGCGCCTTCAGTGACACGAGAAAATGCCATCGCCAAATCGCGTTTCATGATTACTCCAGAAATAGAAATCAGTGGGCTAGGGCCTGTAGGCTACAGGCCCGAATAAATCTGGCGGCGATTCTAACACAGGTTGCAAGGAAACGTTTGCGTTAGCGCAAAAATGTTTATTTCTTGACGGTTCGCCGCCAGTCGACGAAAAAAGCCTGCTTGCGCAGGCTTTGGTAGGGGGAACTTGGGTAACGCTTGAAACGTGCTTTAGGCGCGTGAGTTAGATGTCGTCTTCGACCGCCCAACCCTTGGCACACTCGACCGCGCGCTTCCAGCCGTTGTAACGGCGATTACGCTTACCATCGTCGTTGCAGGCGATGAACTTGCGATCCAATACTGCTTTGTCTTTCAGCTCATCAATGCTGCCCCAGAAGCCAACCGCCAGACCGGCAAGGTAGGCAGAACCCAGTGCGGTCACTTCGGTCACCACCGGGCGGTGTACTTCGGTATCAAGAATGTCTGATTGGAACTGCATCAGGAAGTTGTTGGCAACGGCACCACCATCGACACGCAGGGTACCCAGCTTGATGCCGGAGTCAGCCTGCATCGCATCCAGTACATCACGGGTTTGATAGGCGACACTTTCCAGGGTTGCACGGATGATGTGGTTACTGTTGACGCCGCGAGTCAGGCCGACGATAGCACCACGGGCATACGGGTCCCAGTATGGCGCGCCAAGGCCGGTAAATGCAGGAACGACATAGACACCATTGGCACTACCGACTTTTTCGGCGAAGTACTCGGAGTCTTTGGCATCATCAAGCAATTTCACTTCGTCGCGTAGCCACTGGATAGAGGCGCCACCCATAAAGACCGCACCTTCCAGGGCATAGGCAACTTCACCGGTCGGGCCACAAGCCAAGGTGGTCAGCAGGCCGTTGTGCGAGGTCACTTTTTCCTTACCGGTGTTCATCAGCAAGAAACAGCCTGTCCCGTAGGTGTTTTTAGCCTGGCCTGGTTCCACACACATCTGGCCGAATAGGGCTGCTTGCTGATCACCGGCAATACCGGCGATTGGGATACGGGTACCGCCTTTACCACCGATGTTGGTTTCGCCGTAGACTTCAGATGACGATTTCACTTCCGGCATCATAGAGAGCGGAATATCCAGCGCTTTCAGAAGTTTTTCGTCCCACTCAAGGGTATTGATGTTGAATACCATAGTGCGCGAGGCGTTAGTGAAGTCAGTAACGTGTACACGTCCCTGGGTCATCTTCCAGATCAACCAGGTATCAACGGTACCGAACAGCAAGTTTCCAGCTTCGGCTTCTTCACGAGCACCTTCGACATTGTCGAGGATCCACTTGATTTTAGTGCCTGAGAAATAAGGGTCGACAACCAGACCGGTGTTGTCGCGGATATACTCTTCAAGGCCGGCTTTTTTCAGCTCTTCACAAGTATCGGCGGTACGACGGCACTGCCATACAATGGCGTTGTAAACGGGTTTACCGGTGTTCTTGTTCCAGACAATGGTGGTTTCACGCTGGTTGGTAATACCGATACCAGCGACTTGGTCCGAGCGGATCCCTGCTTTGGCCAGTGCTTCAACCAGTGTTGAGCTCTGGGTTGCATAGATTTCTAGAGGATCATGCTCGACCCATCCAGCCTTTGGATAAATTTGGGTGAATTCACGCTGTGACGAGCACACAATGTTGGCGTTGTGATCAAGCACCACGGCACGGGAGCTGGTCGTACCCTGATCGAGTGCAACAATGTACTTTTGCTCAGTAGTCATAACGGTTTCCTCTCATTGTCATTATATAAGGGTAGTAGAGTGTGGTGTTCGGATCGGCCTGTGCGGGGGCAGGCCGATAATGTTCTCTTTTTATGAATTTGTTACTAGGCGTTTGCTGCTTCTTCTGCCGTGTCTTCGCACTGGTTAGGTAGGGTGCAGCGGTTGCCTGGCAAGTAGGCGCCGATTGCTTTCGGGTATAGCCAACCACCGAAGGCGGCACCCATGATTGGAGCAAGGATAGGTACAATCATGTACGGGATATCTTTACCGCCAGTCAGGGCCATATCACCCCAGCCAGCTAGGAAGGCGAAGAACTTAGGGCCAAAGTCACGGGCCGGGTTCATCGCAAAGCCGGTTAGTGGGCCTAGCGAACCACCGATAACCGCAATCAAGATACCGATCAGCAAAGGTCCCATCGCGCCGCGTGGCGCACCGTTTTTCTCGTCGCCAATCGCCAGAATGGCAAACATCAGTACTGCGGTGATCACAAACTCCACCGCGAAAGCACCGGCAAATGACAATGCCGCATGTGGGTAGGTAGAGAAAATACCGGCAGTCGCCAGGCTGGCTTCGCTACCTCGAACGATACCGTTGGCAGCCTCGAACTCAACAAACAGGTTGCTGTATAGGCTGTAGATCAGCGCCGCGGTACAGAATGCCCCCAGCAGCTGGGCAACAATGTACGGTAGTACTTTGCGTTTGTCGAAGCCGTGGAAAAGGGCAAGAGCAATGGTAACGGCAGGGTTGATATGGGCGCCGGACACGCCAGCGGTGCAGTAGATAGCGATGGCAACGCCAAGGCCCCACATTATGCTGATCTCCCACTGGCCGAACTCGGCGCCGGTCAGTACCAAGGCGGCGACACAGCCGACGCCGAAGAAGATCAGGAGCCCAGTACCAATGAACTCGGCCAGGCATTCGCCGAGCAGGGTATGTTGTTTTTGGGTAGTCATGTTCAGTCCTTTTGTCAATGTCGTAGGGGTATAGCTTTTTTTGTATTTATGTGGGGCTAATGTACTCGAATCTACAAAGAATAAAATTGGACTGCGCGAAAAGTGTGCGTTCGAGCATAAAATGATTTTAATTTTTGCGCGTTCGCGCAAACGGTTGCCATTTTGCGGGAAATTTTCCCATTGCTACTTGTTGCGTAATTGGTGGGGTGGGGCAAAAATGTGCTTTGATGGTATGTGTTTGTTTCTAGAATAAAAAATCCGACCTAAAAAGGTCGGATGTGCCAGAGGGGCAAATTCTTGGAAAATTCCAAGAGAGATACGATCAAGATAAAAATTAGCACGCTGTTGGTGCATTAAAATAGAGTTTGATCGCAATTCTACGCATTTGACGGAGAGGCCGGATGAATTTTGCACGGCTTGCACATTTCTTTTGCCACACATTTCCTTTTTGCCCAGATAAGCGCTTGCAATGGCAGGGAAAGCAAGGATTTGATTAAATTCGTGCAAAATTTCCCCATTTACGACAAAGCATGGTATTTGTAGATGTCAGAAGGCGGTAGCCTCGTTAGAATAGGTGGTAATTAATCGTAAACGTGCCTGTGGGACGTTGCCTTAAACGGTTAGGGCAAACTGATAGGCTGAATACAGGTGGACAATATGTCATTAGAAATGTTGGAAAAGCTGGAAGCCAAAGTACAAATGGCTGTTGATACAATTTCTCTGCTACAGATGGAAATTGAAGAACTAAAAGAAAAAAATGATAGCCTGGCTGGTGAAGCACAGGCACTGCGTTCAGGTCGTGAAGAGCTGGAGCAAGAGAACAACAAACTGCGTCATGACCACCAGGCGTGGCAGGAGCGTGTTCGCGCGCTACTGGGCAAAATGGAACACGTGGAATAATCATGTTTCCGCTGGCAGCCAATGTGGTGCCAGTTCTCAGAAACAAAAACAGAGCCGATTGGCTCTGTTTTTTTATGTCTGCAAAATAGCTGCTATTGCGGCAATGACTAGTCGATATCCAGCGGCTCTGGTGAGAGGATCACCCCGGTGTTATCGGCATAGATATGGTCTTCAGGCAGGAAAGTCACTCCGCCAAAATTAACCGCGACATCCATCTCGCCAATACCGTTTTCATCGGCACCGACCGGAATTGAGGCCATTGCCTGGATGCCGATATCCAGCTCGTCGAGATCATCGACGTGGCGGACACAGCCATAAATGATCAACCCTTCCCACTCGTTGTCAGCCGCCAGCTGTGCCAGCTCTGCGTCAACCAGAGCCCGGCGCAGCGAACCGCCGCCATCAACCAGCAATACCCGGCCAGCCCCGCCTTCTTGCAGTGCGGTGCGGATCAGGCTGCTGTCTTCGAAGCATTTAACGGTAGTAATTTGGCCGCCGAAGGAGCTACGACCGCCATAGGAGCTGAACATGGGTTCGACGACGTCAACTTTGTCGAGATAGATATCGCATAACTCGGACGTATTGTATTCCATAAGCGCGCTTCTTCTGTGGCAATTGAAAAGGGTTGTCTTGGCCGCCACCAAGGGCGGCCAAACTTAACTTGTTGAAAGTATAACCAGTTATTTAGCCTTCGTACAAGGATATATCCCTGTAAGAGCTAGGGTTAATTAGGCTGCTGCCAGCACCACACCGGCAGCGAACAACACGTTGGTCAGCAGTGCGCATTTGACCATGGTTGCCATCATCGGGCGTAGGGCTGCGCCGTCTGTCGATTGCAGTACCTGCTTACCGTGCTTGAACAGCAATGGTGCGCTGAGAATAAACAACCAGCCAAACGGCGAGTGCAGCTCTAGCATGGCAAACAGTGCCAGGCAAAGTACGCTGCCAACCAATAGGAACAGGTGATATTTGCGGCCCCATTCCGGCCCCATGCGTACCGCGAGGGTCAGCTTGCCGCATTCTCGGTCATTGTCGATATCGCGCAGATTGTTGATGTTCAGTACGCCTACCGCCAACAGGCCACAGGCGGTCGCCGGCAGCATAATGATCGAATCAATCTGGCCGGCTTGTAGGTAGTAGGTCCCTGCTACGCCCAACCAGCCAAAGAACATCAAGACTGACAGATCACCCAAACCACGGTAGCCATATGGCTTGTTACCCACGGTGTAGGCAATGGATGCTGCAATCGCCATCAGGCCAAGCAGCATGAAACCCACCATATCCTGCAGGTTGTTGGTGGCGATGAAAATCAGGCTCAGGCCACTGATAGCGGTCATGATGATATTGAGGATCATCGCCTTGCGCATCGCGGTCGGGGTGACGAGGCCTGACTGGATCGCACGCTGGGGCCCCAGACGTTGATCGTTGTCCGTTCCTTTCACCGCATCACCGTAGTCATTGGCGAGGTTGGAGAGAATTTGCAATAACAGTGCGGTCAGCAGGGCCAAGCCTGCAATAACTGCGGAGAAACTTCCTTGCCATCCTGCTACTGCACTGCCACAAACAATTGAGGCGATGGCTAGAGGCAGGGTTTTCGGTCTTGCTGCATCGAGCCAAATTGCGAGAGAAGATGATTTCATAATGTGATCTTAAACCGATAAACGAGTAGGTGCCTATTATGGCGTAACTGTAGCAGGGGGCAACTTTATCGCCACTTTGTTTGTTTGAGAACAAAAAAACGGCACCCATTTGGGTGCCGTTTGCGAAAAGATTTGAGGCCGTATTACAGGATAAAGCGGCTTAGATCTTCGTCTTCGACCAACTCGCCCAGGCGGGAAGTCACGTAGGCATCATCAATCACAATCTTGTCGCCAGACTTTTCGGAAGCGTCGTAAGACAGCTCTTCCATCAAGCGCTCCATCACAGTGTGCAGACGGCGGGCACCGATGTTTTCGGTACGCTCGTTGACCTGCCAAGCAGCGTCAGCCAGCTTGTTGATACCGCTTTCGTCGAACTCGATATCGACAGATTCGGTTGCCATCAGGGCCTTGTACTGCTCGGTTAGAGACGCATTTGGCTCGGTAAGGATACGCTTGAAGTCATGACTGGTCAGGGCTTCTAGCTCAACACGGATTGGCAGGCGGCCTTGTAGCTCAGGGATCAGATCCGATGGTTTGGCAACCTGGAAAGCACCAGATGCAACAAATAGGATGTGGTCAGTACGAACCATGCCGTGTTTAGTCGAGACAGTGCTGCCCTCAACCAGTGGCAGTAGGTCGCGCTGGACACCTTCGCGAGACACATCAGGGCCTGACGTATCGCCACGCTTACAGATCTTGTCGATTTCGTCTAGGAATACGATACCGTTGTTCTCAACCGCGAAGATAGCTTGCTCTTTGAGCTCTTCCTGGTTAACCAGTTTCGCTGCTTCTTCTTCGGTCGCGGCTTTCATCGCGTCCTTGATTTTCATCTTGCGCTTCTTGGTTGTATTGCCTGAAAGGTTCTGGAACATACCTTGAAGCTGGTTGGTCATCTCTTCCATGCCAGGAGGCGCCATGATCTCTACGCCCATCTGCGGCGCAGCCACATCAATCTCGATCTCTTTGTCGTCCAGTTTACCTTCACGCAGCTTTTTGCGGAATGACTGGCGAGCTGACGAGTTGTTGTCGGCTTCTTCATTTTGTCCCCAAGCATCACGTGCCGGTGGCAGAAGGATGTCTAGGATGCGGTCTTCAGCAAGCTCTTCGGCACGGAAGCGTACCTTCTCGGTTGCCTGCTGGTGGGTCATTTTCATCGCCACATCGGTTAGGTCGCGGATGATGGTTTCCACTTCTTTACCCACATAGCCAACTTCGGTGAACTTGGTCGCTTCAACCTTGATGAAAGGCGCGTTTGCCAGTTTTGCCAGACGGCGAGCGATTTCGGTTTTACCGACACCGGTTGGACCGATCATCAGAATGTTTTTCGGGGTTACTTCTACACGCAGCTCTTCTGGTAGCTGCATGCGGCGCCAACGGTTACGCAGGGCAATGGACACCGCACGCTTGGCTTTGTCCTGACCGATGATATGGCGGTCAAGCTCGTGGACGATTTCGCGAGGAGTCATTTCAGACATAGCCATTCCTTATTATTCTTCAAGCTCTTCAATGGTGTGGAACTGGTTGGTGAATACGCAGATGTCACCGGCAATGGTCAGTGATTTCTCGGCGATTTCACGGGCGCTCAGGTCGGTATTCTCAAGTAGGGCGGTTGCTGCTGCCTGGGCAAAGTTGCCACCAGAGCCGATAGCGATCAGATCGTTCTCAGGCTGAACCACATCACCGTTACCTGTGATGATCAGCGAGCCCGTTTCATCGGCAACGGCCAACAGGGCTTCCAGTTTGCGCAGC
The DNA here is from genome assembly GCF_056158405.1 of Photobacterium sp. AWH4_225. Taxonomy (NCBI): domain Bacteria; kingdom Pseudomonadati; phylum Pseudomonadota; class Gammaproteobacteria; order Vibrionales; family Vibrionaceae; genus Photobacterium; species Photobacterium sp. AWH4_225. Next base: position 159,883 of record NZ_JBSWTF010000001.1, read on the forward strand.
ATACGGTCGGTACGCCAGTCTTTAGCCAGTTCCACTGCTGCTTTTAGCAGGTGGCCTTGGTGCATTTCCAGCTTACGCTCAAAACGTTCGAATAGGGTGAAGGCGTCCGCTGTGCCGCCGGCAAAGCCAGCCAGAACTTTGTTGTTGTATAAACGGCGCACTTTGCGGGCGTTACCTTTCATAACGGTGTTGCCAAGGGAAACCTGGCCATCACCAGCGATAACGACTTTACCGTTTCGACGAACAGATACGATAGTTGTCACGGTCTTACCTCTTTTGGTCTGCTCCGGCCAATATGCCGGTCTCGATATAATGCAGATCTGGGGACGGGGTGAAGAAGTTTCAAGGGGGAAAAGAAAAGGATGCTGTGGTGGAATTTTGCGGCGGCTTGTAGCGGGATAAAATTTTAAGCTCTACCTGCCAGGGATGGCAGGTTGAAGCTACACGGATGTATTAATGAGTGATTAAAATTTTAATCCAGCTACTAGCGGGATTGGGTGACGCTTTTATTCCCAGAACCAGATCGCACACGGTTCAATACCGGCACGGCGAAGCTGGTTGCGATCGCTCTCGGCCTTACGCTTTTGCGGATAAGGGCCAAGGACCACCCGGTACCAGTTGCCTTTTTCGCCTTGGCTGACCTTGATTTGGCTTGTCAGTCCCTGGAAGGCAATCATAGCCTTGCGCTCTTCGGCCTGGTTCTGGCTACGGTAGGCACCACACTGCATCAGGTATGGCCGGGTAGGGGCTTGTTCTTTTTTCGCCTCAACCTGTACTTCTTTGTTTTCCAGCTCTTCGATGTAGCGCCATTTCTCTTCCGGCTTTGGCGGGAGTGGCTTGGTGGCCTTCGGTGGCGTCACCGGTGTCGGTTTAGCTGGTTTCACAGGTTCCGGTTTGGTGGCCGGGGCACTTGTTTGCGGCTGTGATTGCGGGGCCGGATTCGAGGACAGGAAATAAAGCCCATAGCCGAGCGCTCCAACCAAACACACGGCAATAGCAGCCCACTTGAACGGGAACCCATTGCTTGGGGCTTGCTTGCGGTTGCCACGGGGTTTCTTGGCGGCGGCTCGGCCGCGTTTGACGTAATCTTTGGTAGCCACGGTGTCGATCAGTATCAGGTGAGTAGGATTAACCTATGGTACAAATTTGCGTCAGCGCTGACCAGACCTTGCGATGCATCCTGACTTTCAGGTTGCACCGTAAGGCATGGGTTTTGTGAGCTTGCCCTCAAAATCAGGTGGTTTTCTGACTTTGAGTTAACTTGCCGGCGGCGCAGCACTCTCACGGATCACCAGCTTGGCATCAAGCAGGCGTGAGCCGGAAGCAATGTCTTTACCCTTGAGAATATCGAGCAGCATCAGCATTGACTGGCGGCCGATCTCATAGCGAGGCTGGGAGACCGTGGTCAGTGGTGGATCGCAGTATTCGGCAAACTGGATATCATCGAAGCCGACAATCGACAGATCCTGTGGTACGCGGAAGCCCAGGCGCTTGGCCTGCTGCATGGCACCAATGGCCATCACGTCGTTGTGGCACAGCAGGGCCGTTGGTGGCTCTGGCAGTGACAGCAAGGCTGTAACGGCACGGGCGCCTCCGGCAAAGCTGAAGTCACTCTTGACGGTATAAGCCGGATTCAGCTCTGCACCGGCACGGCGAAGTGCTTGTTGGTAGCCTTGCGAGCGGAATTGACATAACGCAGCACTGTCAGGTCCTGCTATTTGGGCAATACGCTTATGGCCCATCTGGGTGAGGTAATTGACAGCTTCGAAAGCGGCAGTCAGGTTATCGATATGGACGGTAGGCAGTTCGAGTTCTGGGGCGAACTCACAGGCCATGACCATCGGTGGGAGGTTTTTCTGCTCGGGTTTGCTGACATCAAAGGGCAGGTCGGTGCCGAGTAACAGCATACCGTCGGCTTGCTTGGTGAATACTAGGTTTACAAACGAATTTTCGCGGGTTTTTTGCTGTCCGCTGTCGCCAAGCAGGACAAGGTAGCCATGTTCCATTGCCGCTTCTTCGATACCGCGGATGATCTCGGTGAAATAGGGATCACAGATATCGGGTACGATAGTGACGATGGTTTTAGATTCGTTGCGACGTAGATTCCTAGCCAGTGAATTGGGTGAATAGCCAGCATCCATGACAGCCTGTTCGACCTTTTTACGGGTTGAGGCTGACACTTTTTCCGGGTTCATCAGGGCACGGGAAACCGTGGCCGTCGAGACACCGGCGAGCTGGGCAACATCCTTCATTGTCGCCATAGTTAAGGTTCCTCTCTATTATTTTTCTCTCTTTTGCCGCTGGGGGATCATGGCCAAAACGGTCGATACCTGAGCCAGCGAGCTTGTTATTGTAGGCTGTCTGCCGGGGATTAAACATGCTTTAAACAGCATAAATTACATCCGATATGTGACGTACGTCGCATTGTTCATTTTAAGTTAAATCCTGCGGCTCGACATCAATTGACCAGCGGATCTTCTTGGCCAGGGGGAGCAAAGCAATCGCCGGCTTGGCAACAGATAGCCATTGCTGCAATGCCTTGCGGCTTGGTGCTTGCAGCAGCAATTGCCAACGGTATCGTCCTGCCCGGCGCGACAGCGGGGCAGGGTTAGGACCCATTACCATGGTGTCCTGGTTGGCGATAGGACTGGATTCGAAAATTCCGCGTACCTGTTGAAAAAACTGCTCGACCAGCTCGCTCTGGTTGGCTTCTGCACGTAGCAGGGCGAGGTAGGTAAATGGCGGTAGCCATGCCTGTCTGCGTTCGTTCAGCGCCCCGCTGGCGAAGTTGTCATACCCTTTATATAGCAGCGCTTGCAGCAGGGGATGTTCGGGGTGGTGGGTTTGCAGGACCACTTCACCGGGTTTACTGGCGCGGCCAGCCCGGCCGGCAACTTGGATAAATAACTGGGCGAGGCGTTCGCTGGCCCGGAAATCATTGCTAAACAATGCGCTGTCGACGTCGAGCAAGGCGACCAGGGTGACATCGGGGAAATGGTGCCCCTTGGCCAGCATCTGGGTGCCGATCAGTATTTGGTATTCGTTATTGCGGATCGCCTCGAGGTAATTCTCAAGGCTCCCCTTGCGTCGGGTACTATCGCGATCGATGCGAACCGTTTTGTAGGTTGGGAACAAGGCTTCGAGCTGCTGCTCGAGCTGCTCGGTGCCGACCCCCACTGCGTTGAGCTGGGTCGAACCGCATTGGCCGCACTGGTGCATCATCGGGCGCTGCGTCCCGCAGTGGTGGCAGCGCAGCTCGCCGCTTTGCTGGTGGAAGGTATAGTAGGCATCACAGCGCTTGCACTCGGCCAGCCAGCCACAGTCATGGCAAATCACCGCAGGCGAAAAGCCGCGTCGGTTGAGAAACAACATGACTTGGTTACCCGCGTCCAAATGCTGGCGCATGTTGGCAATAAGCGGTGCAGATAGCCCAGCTTCGAGGTATTGTCCTTTGAGATCAAGCACACCATGGCTGGCGGCCTGGGCATTACCTGCACGGCGAGACAGGGTAAGGTGATGGTATTTGCCGCTTTTGGCATTGTGCAAGGTCTCCAGGGCCGGTGTGGCCGAGCCGAGAATGATCGGAATATTCTCCTGGCTGGCACGCATCACCGCCAGGTCCCGGGCATGATAACGCAGACTGTCTTGCTGCTTGTAAGAGGCGTCATGCTCTTCGTCGACAATAATGATGCCGAGGTTGGCAAACGGGGTGAACAGCGCCGAGCGGGTGCCGATGATGATCCCGGCTTGGTTATCGCGTCCGGCCAGCCAGGCAGACAGCCGTTCGGTGTCATTGAGCCCGGAATGGATAGTCTCCAATGGAACATTGAAGCGGCGGCGGAAGCGGTTGATGGTCTGTGGCGTCAGGCCGATTTCCGGGACCAGGATCAACGCTTGCTTACCGGCTGCCAATACCGGTTCCAGTAAGTTGAGGTAAACCTCGGTTTTGCCCGAGCCGGTCACGCCTTCGAGCAAGTAGCTGCCAAATTCTGGGTTGGCGTTGACACTGGCAATCGCCAGCGCCTGCTCCTCATTGAGCCGGGGCTTTTCTTCATTAATGGCAAACTCTGCCTGCCAGCTGCGGCTAGCCGGAGTCTTTTCGATGGTTTCAATCCAGCCTTTGTCAGCCAGCGTTTTCAACGTCGCGCTGCTAACTTCTTCTGCCAGTAGGGCTTCATGGCTCAGCGTATCTTGGCGCAGCATGGTCAACACCTGTACCTGGCGCGGAGCGCGCTTGAGGGCGGTTAAAGGCTGATTGTGGCCACTTTCGGTCAGCTGCCACATCTTCAGCGCCGACGGTGCCGCCTCCCGTCCTTTTCTCAATAGGGCAGGCATGGCATTGGCAAGGCTGTCACCCAGCGGATACTGGTAATACTGGCTGGCCCAGGTCAAGAGTTTGAACAGGCCAGGACCCCATAGAGGCTCTTGATCTAATACGCTTTGGATAGGCTTGAGCTGGTTGAGGGGAAAATCGGAGCTATCGGTCAGTGCCATGACGATCCCAACCAGTTGCTGGCGTCCAAAAGGCACTTTGACCCTGCCGCCGATCACTGGCTGCTGGTCATGTTTGACCAAGTAATCAAATTGCTTGTCCAGGGGAACAGGAAGGGCCACTCGGGCTATGTTGGGCGTCATATCTAACCGCTAAATCCGCATGTACTAAGATAGAGAAGTGTACCTTGCCCAGAGTCAGGCGGCAAAGCGGCGAAAAAAGGCGCATATTGGTTGATCTGGGCAGCACGATTGATTACTATACGCCGCCTGAATTTGGCGTATTGGTAATGTAACCGTTACGCTCTGTTATTAACGACGTGTGGTGCCCGGCTTAGGATCGGGAGAGCGACACGGCCTTACTTTTGAGGTTATCCCATGAAACAAGGTATTCACCCAGAGTACACTGCAGTAAACGCTCGTTGTTCTTGCGGCAACACTTTCGTATTTAACTCTACTATGGGTAAAGACATCAACCTTGATGTATGCGACAAGTGTCACCCTTTCTACACTGGTAAGCAGCGTCAGGTTAGCTCTGGTGGTCGTATCGACAAATTCAACAAGCGTTTCGGTGCGCTTTCTAGCAAGTAATTTGCCAGATGAATTTCGAAAAAGGGGATGCGCAAGCATCCCCTTTTTTATGCCCGCGATAACCCCTCTTTTATTCCAGTATTCCGCTTGTTTTATTCCCGATCTGTATACCAGAACCTGCCAGAGTGGCGAATCCGTCTTGCTGCTTCCGCTTCAGCCGTGCTATTCCCCATCGATGTTGAACATTCGGTCCGGGAATCATTGGATCGACCAGATGTTCGGTGCTAGGATTTTGTGCTGCCATAGAATATGATCTATGTCCAAATTCCAAAATAAAGTCACCTCCAGTCAGGATTTCGAACACTATGTCTGAAGATTTTCGCCAACAGGCCCTTCACTACCACGCATACCCAGTACCAGGAAAAATTGCTGTCGAGCTCACCAAGCCAGCCAATACCGTAGAAGATCTCGCTCTTGCTTATAGCCCGGGCGTGGCTGAGCCGGTACGTGAAATCGCGCAAAACTCAGAAAATGTCTACAAGTACACAGGTAAAGGCAACATGGTTGCCGTTATCACCAACGGTACTGCTATCCTTGGCCTGGGTAACCTTGGCCCGCTGGCTTCGAAACCTGTGATGGAAGGTAAGGCGCTGCTGTTCAAACGCTTTGCTGGCCTGGACTCGATTGATATCGAAGTGAAGCACCGCACCATCGACGAGTTTGTTGATACGGTGGCGAACATTGCTGATACGTTCGGTGGTATCAACCTGGAAGATATCAAGGCCCCTGACTGCTTCGAAATCGAAAAACGCCTGATTGAGCGTTGCCATGTTCCTGTATTCCATGATGATCAGCACGGTACGGCGATTGTGACTGCTGCGGGTATGCTCAATGCTCTGGAACTTCAGGGTAAGAACATCAACGAAGCGGTGATTGTTTGTCTGGGTGCCGGTGCTGCGGCCGTAGCGTGTATGGAACTGCTGATCAAATGTGGTGCCCAGCGCGAGAAAATCTACATGCTGGATCGCAAGGGTGTTATCCACACCCGTCGTGACGATATCAACGAGTATAAGCAGCTGTTTGCCAACAACACGGATAAGCGTACGCTGGAAGATGTGATTGAAGGCGCGGATATCTTTGTTGGTGTATCAGGTCCGGATCTGCTTGCCCCTGAAGCGCTGAAGCTGATGGCTGACAAGCCTGTGGTGTTTGCGTGTTCTAACCCAGATCCTGAAATCAAGCCTGAGCTGGCCCATGCGGTACGCGATGATTTGATCATGGGTACGGGCCGTTCGGATTACCCGAACCAGGTGAACAATGTTATCTGTTTCCCATTCATCTTCCGTGGCGCACTTGATGTCCGTGCCAGCGAAATCAATGATGAGATGAAACTGGCAGCCGTTGATGCCATCCGCGCATTGGCCAAAGAGCCAGTACCGGCAGAAGTGGTCGTCGCCGCTGGTGCTGACAAGCTTGAGTTTGGCCCTGAATACATCATTCCTAAGCCAATGGACCCTCGTTTGCTACCACGTGTGGCCAAAGCGGTTGCCCAGGCTGCAGTCGATTCGGGTGTTGCCCAAATTGACATGCCGGTTGGCTACATGGAAGCGAAATAATTTCCGTATTGAGCCAAGCAAATAAAAAACCAGCCGAAGGGCTGGTTTTTTTATGGTCATAATACGCTGGCATTATGAGGAGAAAGTGATGGTTTCACTTACTCGTTGATGTCTTCGTAGGTGATCCCCATTTCTTCCATCAGCGCTTTGGCTTCGGCTGGCAGATCGTCCGGGCGATCTTTACGGATGTCGTCATCGGTAGGAAGCGGCTGTCCGGTGTAAGCGTGCAGGAAGGCTTCGCACAGCAACTCACTGTTGGTTGCATGGCGCAAGTTATTGACCTGACGGCGGGTACGCTCATCGGTCAGGATTTTTAGAACCTTCAATGGAATCGAAACTGTAATTTTTTTTACTTGTTCGTTTTTCTTACCGTGTTCCGCGTAAGGGCTGATGTATTCGCCATTCCACTCTGCCATTTTTTACCTTCTCAGCGATATAAAAGTGATGAAATATAGTATGCCTGAATTTTAGCGGGATTTACCGCCATAAGCAAAGACATATAGACGTCTAGAAGTGTTGACGTCTTCGGTGTTTGTCGCTATGTTGTTGCATAAAAGTTATTCGGCAGGGCCACCCTGACAAGGAAAGTAAAAATGAGTGACAAGAAGCTAGCTACCGTCGCTGTTCGCACCGGCATCGAATCTGATACCCAGTACAATGCTGTGGTACCTCCTCTCTATTTAACCTCGACCTACAGCTTTTCGCAATTGGGCGAGGTGCCAGAATTTGATTATTCTCGCTCGGGCAACCCGACCCGTAACACATTGGCCGATGCCCTGGCAGAGCTAGAAGGAGGCGCTGGCGCAGTGGTGACCAGCTGTGGGACTGCGGCAATCAACCTGTTGGCTTCTGCGCTGATTGGCCCGGATGATTTGATTATTGCCCCGCATGACTGCTATGGCGGTACTTATCGTTTGTTTAATACCCGCGCAGCCAAGGGTGATTTCAAAGTTCGCTTTATTGATCAGACCGATCCGGCTGCAATTGCCGAAGCTCTGGCCCTCAAGCCCAAGCTGATTTGGGTCGAAACTCCGTCGAATCCATTGTTGCGCATTGTTGATATTGAAGAAATTTGTGCTTCAGCTAAGCAAGTTGGCGCGCTGGTGGCGGTAGATAATACTTTCCTGTCTCCGATCCTCCAGCAGCCGATTGCCCTTGGTGCCGATTTTGTTGTCCACTCCACCACTAAATACATCAATGGTCACTCAGATGTTGTCGGTGGGGTATTGATCTCCAAGCAGGCAGAGCATGCCGAGGAGATTGCCTGGTGGGCAAACTGTATCGGTGCCACCGGCGCGCCGTTTGATGCCTACATGACGTTACGCGGCCTGCGTACACTGGCGCCGAGAATGCGTATGCATGAAGAAAACAGCCGCCAGATCCTGACTTACCTGCAACAGCAGCCGCTGGTAGGTACCATCTACCACCCGAGCCAACCAGAGCATCCGGGCCATGCGATAGCACTCAAGCAGCAGAAGGGCTTCGGAGCCATGCTCAGCTTCGAGATTGCCGGCGGCATGGCACAGCTTGAAGTGTTTGTTAAAACACTAAAATGTTTCTCATTGGCGGAATCGCTAGGCGGTACGGAAAGCTTGATCTGTCACCCTGCGAGCATGACCCACCGTGCGATGTCTGATGAGGCCCAGGCCGAGGCAGGGCTTAAGCCTTCCCTGCTGAGATTGTCGGTTGGCCTTGAAGATCCTGAGGATTTGATTGCCGATCTGGAGCAAGCTTTCAACAAAGCGGCGGAGGTAGCATAAATGAGTCATCCTGTTACGCGTCAATTGCATAAGTTTGGCGGTAGTAGCCTAGCGGATCCTGAGTGCTACCTAAGAGTGGCCGAGATCTTGCGCGAGTATTCCAGTGAAAACGATCTGGTTGTTGTATCGGCAGCAGGCAAAACCACCAACCGCCTGATTGAATGGCTTGAATTGCTCGACAAAGACGGCCGCCAGGCTCATGAGGCCCTACAGTCTCTGCGTAGCTTTCAACAGTCATTGATTGAATCATTGCTCGACGGCGAAGCGGCGGATGAGCTACTGACCCAGCTGCATCTTGAACTGGGTGTGCTTTCAGGTATGGCGGAAAAGCCACTGTCAGAGGCAGAGCAGGCCAAGGTCTTGGGCCATGGTGAACAATGGTCGGCCCGTTTGTTGGCAGCTTTGCTGACCAAGCTGCAGCTACCAGCTGTCAATCTTGACTCGCGCTGCTTCCTGCGGGCTGAGCGCTCAGCCCAGCCGGAAGTTGACCGTGCCCAGTCCTGGCCGTTGCTCAAGGAGCAGTTGGCTCAGTACAGCCAGCAACGTGTTGTGATCACCGGTTTCATGGCGCAAAACAGCGTGGGTGAGACGGTGCTGCTTGGCCGCAACGGCTCAGACTATTCTGCAACTGTTATCGGGGCTTTGGCTGATGTCGACAGGGTAACGATTTGGAGTGATGTGGCCGGTGTTTACAGTGCCGACCCGCGTAAGGTCGCCGATGCCTGTTTGCTGCCATTACTTCGCCTAGATGAAGCCAGCGAGCTGGCCCGTTTGGCGGCGCCAGTTTTGCATAGCCGTACCTTGCAGCCGGTCGCGCAAAGTGCGATTGATCTGACGTTGCGTTGCAGCCATCAGCCAGAGCAGGGTTCGACACGGGTGGAGCGGGTTCTGGCGTCGGGACGCGGTGCCAAGATCATCACTTCGCTTGATGAGGTATGCCTGATCGAGCTGTCGGTGACCCGCGCCCATGATTTTGCGCCGATTGCTACCGATATCGAACGCTTTTTGCAGCGAACTCAATTGCAGCCGCTTGCCAGCAGTTTCGAGCCGGATAAGGGCCGGGTACAGCTGGCTTATACCGCCGAGGTCGTTAACAGTGTTCTAGCCCAACTTCAGGATAGTGGTATTGCCGCCGAGTTGCGCTTGCGCGAAGGTTTCTCGCTGGTTGCAGCGGTAGGGGCCGGCGTGGTGAACAACGCGGTGCATTGCTATGGGTTCTATCAGCAGCTTAAAGGGCAGGCGTTGGAGTTTATTGCTGAGTCTGAATCAGGGTTGAGTTTGGTGGCGGTACTGCGTAAGGCCGATACCGATAGTTTGATCCAAGGTATTCACCAAAGCTTGTTCCAGGCCCAGAAGCGAATTGGTTTGGTGCTTTGTGGCAAGGGGAATATCGGCAGCCGTTGGCTGGAATTGTTCGAGACCGAAAAAGCCACTTTGGAAAAGCGTCATGGTATGAGCTTTACCCTGATTGGTGTGGTTGATAGCCGCCGTCACTGGATTGATTTTGACGGAATTGATGCCAGCCGTGCCCAGCATAGTTTTGATGATGAGTCGATTGAATACAGCGGAGATGAGTGGTTGTCGGTGCTGGCCCACAATACCTACGACGATGTTATTGTGCTGGATGTTACCGCCAGCAGTGAGCTGGCTGCGCGTTACCCGCAGGTTGCAGAGTCGGGTTTGCACCTGATCTCGGCCAACAAGGTAGCAGGCTCGGCTTCGGGTGAAAGCTATCATCAGGTGCTTGATGCGTTTGCCAAGAGCAGCCGTTTCTGGCTCTACAATGCAACGGTGGGAGCGGGCTTGCCGGTTAACCATACGGTGCGTGACTTGCGCGAAAGCGGTGATGAGATCATTGCCTTGTCGGGTATTTTCTCCGGCACGCTATCATGGCTGTTCCAGCAATATGATGGTTCGGTACCATTCTCCCAGCTGGTTGAGCTGGCCTGGCAGCAGGGGCTGACCGAGCCGGATCCGCGCCATGATCTGGATGGCAGTGATGTGATGCGCAAACTGGTGATCCTCGCCCGAGAGTCAGGCTTGTCGCTTGAGCCAGAGCAGGTCAAGGTGGAAACCTTGGTGCCTGACTCATTGGCATCGCTAGGGGTGGATGACTTCTTCGAGCAATCTGTCGAGCTGGATGAGCTGCTCCACGAGCGCCTGCGCAAAGCGCAGAAAGAAGAGAAGGTATTGCGCTATGTCGCAAGGCTTGATCGCCACGGCAAGGCAGTGGTTGGCATTGAAGCGCTATCTCGTGAGCATGCTTTGGCCAATTTGCTGCCGTGCGACAACATCTTTGCTATCGAGAGTCGTTGGTACCGTGATAACCCGTTGGTGATCCGTGGGCCGGGTGCTGGCCGCGATGTGACGGCAGGGGCGCTGTTATCTGATATCAACCGCTTGGCGGCAATGCTATAAGTCGCATGTTCGGAGTGAGATCTTACGGACTTTATGTAGTGTAAATTATTGCCTTTCTTGTGATGAGTGGTGACTTAAACTGGGTGGTAATTAAATCGCCAGTTTTAGTCTCTGTGAGAATGCTCTATACCCTAAAAGCTCGCTATTAGCGGGCTTTTTTGTTATCTGCCAATGTTGAAGTTCTTGCAATTTGAAGTTGAAAAATATTCATGATCATCATGTTGACATTAAATTGGTTACAAGACATTCTGTAGACATATAGACGTCTAAACGGTTATTTGGATGACGTCAGTTTTAGGGAGCGGCCGAGAGCCAACAAGAGTAAGGAATGGATTATGGGGTATTCATACGCAAGCCACTTGGATTCACTGAACCAGAATATTGCAGACATTGACGGCAACATCAATGTGTCTTTTGAGTTCTTTCCGCCAAGCAGCGAGCAGATGGAGCAGACGCTGTGGAACTCCATTCACCGCCTGAAGACGCTGCAGCCAAAATTTGTCTCGGTGACTTATGGTGCCAACTCGGGTGAGCGTGACCGTACCCACTCGATCATCAAGGACATCAAAGATCAAACAGGTCTCGTTGCCGCGCCGCACCTGACCTGTATCGATGCGACCCGTGATGAGCTGCGTACCATTGCCCGCGACTACTGGAACAACGGGATCCGCGATATCGTTGCCCTGCGTGGCGATCTCCCTGAACAAGGCGTGAAGCCGGATATGTACGCAGCCGATTTGGTTGAGTTGCTGCGCTCTGAAGCCGACTTCGATATCTCGGTAGCGGCTTACCCTGAAGTTCACCCGGAAGCCAAGAGTGCCCAGGCGGATCTGATCAACCTCAAGCGCAAGGTCGATGCCGGTGCCAGCCGTGCCATAACCCAGTTCTTCTTCGATGTGGAAAGCTACCTGCGTTTCCGTGACCGCTGTGTTGCGGCGGGTATTGATGTGGAAATCGTACCGGGAATCCTGCCGGTCTCCAATATGAAGCAGGCCAAGCGATTTGCTGATGCCAACAATGTTAAAATTCCAGGCTGGCTGGAAAAGCAGTATGAAGGGTTGGATGATGATCTGCTGAGTCGCCAGATGGTGGGGGCGAGCAACGCCATCGACATGGTACGTGTACTGAGCCGTGAAGGGGTGAAAGACTTCCATTTCTATACCCTTAACCGTGCCGAGCTGACCTATGCTATCTGCCACACGCTAGGGGTTCGTGCTAAAGGGTAAGCACGGTTACAAGTACGGGCCACAGATAAAAGAAAAGCCGCATTAAGCGGCTTTTTTTATGTTCTTTGGATATGGCTTACAGGGCAACCGGGCTGCCTGCTGAGTCCATGTCCTTCAGCTCGGCCAAAACTTCCTCTGCCCAGTCAATCCATGCCTGGCGGTTATGGATCGCGCGGCGAAGGGTTAGACGGTCAAGACGGGATTGGCGATCTAGGTTTTTATGATCAGCAAAATGGATTTTTTCCATTTCGTTATAGTGGTTGATCAGCGTATGTGACTCTTCAATCAGGCCTTCTAGTTGCTGCTGCATTGGCTCGGAGTTGTGCACACCGCAAACTACCAGCTTGGCAGAAAACTCATCGCGGATGGTTGGGTTGCGTGCAGGCTCTTGGAACCACTCAAACAGCGCCTGACGGCCAAGATCGGTAATAGAGTATACTTTACGATCTGGTTTACCCTCTTGCGGTTCAAGTTTACAGGTTACCTGGTTGTTGCCGGCCATCTTGTTCAGCTCGCGATACACTTGCTGGTGGCTGGCTTTCCAGAAATAACCGATGCTGTGGGAGAACTCTTTGGTGATATCGTAACCGGTGGCATCGCGGTTACTCAACACAGTTAAAATAACGTGTGGTAGTGACATCTCTTCTATCCGTTAAAATACTACAAAAAAATAACTCAATCGGCATGGCCAGAGACGGCCGCAACGTACCCATCGCTCATTGGCGTTTTTATAATCGTGCTGTTGCAGTGCCTGATCGAGATCACGTAGCATACACATCAATGGGCTAATTTTCGACATCAGAGCGCGATATCGACGAAAACTGGTGCAACCAATTGCCCGTCTTGTGATGCTGGTCTATATATTGCCTGTTATTTCCTATTCATTCTTTGATGCAAAATGTTTTTCATCAAATGATTTCACTGCATGCGGTTTAGTTTAGCTAACCGAGTACTGGCGAGGCTGTCTCAAAAATGAGGCAAGCGGAAAATTTGCGGAAAAAAGAAAGGGCTAGCAGATAGACGCTAGCCCTTTGTGGTTATTTTACGTATTTATTAGCCGGTGTTACGCATACCGGTGGCAATACCGGCAATGGTGACCATCAAGGCTTCTTCCATCATCGGAGATGGGGTTTCCTGACGGCGGGTACGGTAAAGCAATTCGGCCTGAAGCATGTTCAACGGCTCGACATAGATGTTACGCAGGCGGATTGACTCGGCACCCCATGGGTTCTGCTCCATTAGGTGAGCGCTGTTTTCCACGTTAAGTACTGCTTTGATATCTTTTTGCAGCTGATCACGCAGTTTCTGGCCCATTGGCCACAGCGATTTATCAGTCAGACGCTGGTCGTAGTATTCCGCAATGCCAATATTGGTCTTGGTGAAGACCATCTCCAGCATACCCAGGCGGGTTGAGAAGAACGGCCACTCGCGGCACATTTCTTCAAGCTGGGCGGCATGGCCCTTGTCAATCGAGAACTGGATGGCTTCACCGGCACCCAACCAAGCAGGCAGGATCAAGCGGTTCTGGCTCCAGGCGAAAATCCAAGGGATCGCGCGCAAACTCTCTACGCCACCTTTCGGGTTACGCTTGGCCGGACGAGAGCCCAGCGGCAGTTTGCCCAGTTCAAGCTCTGGGGTTGCCGCACGGAAATAAGGAACAAATTCCTCATTGCCGCGTACTACATCACGGTAAGCATCGCAGGACACTTCTGACAGCACATCCATCAGCTCGCGCCACTCTTGCTTTGGCTGCGGTGGTGGCATCAGGTTAGCTTCCAAAATGGCGCTGGCGTACAGGCTCAGGCTGTTTACCGCCACCTCTGGTAGGCCCAGCTTAAAGCGGATCATCTCGCCTTGCTCTGTTACACGCAGGCCGCCTTTCAGGCTACGAGGTGGCTGAGACAATAGGGCTGCGTGTGCAGGGGCACCGCCTCGGCCAATCGAGCCGCCACGGCCGTGGAACAGGGTCAGCTCGACGCCTGCTTCTTCACACACTTCAACCAGTGATTCCATGGCATGGTACTGGGCCCAGCCAGCTGCCATAACACCGGCATCTTTGGCGGAGTCAGAGTAGCCGATCATTACCATCTGGTGATTCTGGATATAACCACGGTACCAGTCGATGTTCATCAACTGCTTGATCACGCTCTCAGCATTGTTGAGGTCTTCCAGGGTTTCGAATAGCGGGCACACATCCATACGGAATTTGCAGCCGGCTTCTTGTAGCAGCAAGTGAACGGCCAGCACATCCGAAGCGGTACGAGCCATTGAAATTACATAGGCACCCAAGGCTTCACGAGGCTGGTCGGCAATGGCCTTACAGGTGTCGATTACCTCTTTGACTTCGTCAGAAGGTGCCCAGTCGCGTGGTAGCAGCGGACGCTTGGAAGAGAGTTCGCGGACCAGGAAGGCCACTTTGTCCTGCTCGCTCCACTGATCGTAATCGCCTAGTCCTAGGTAGCGGGTTAGCTCGGAGATAACATTCGAGTGACGGGTACTTTCCTGGCGGATATCCAAGCGAACTAAGTGGACACCGAAACACTTGATGCGGCGCAGCACGTCTAGCAGCAGGCCGTCGGCAATGATGCCCATGTCACAGTCGTGAAGTGAGCGGTAGCAGGCGTAAAGTGGGTCCCATAGCTGGTTGATATCATCGATGATACCGTAACTTGGTGCGTCGAGGCCCTTGATCTTGGCATCGAGCACATCACGGGTGTTGGTCAGCTTGGTGCGCAGATCTTTGAGGATTGCACGGTAAGGTTCGTGCTCATCACCGGCGAGATCGCGGACTTCATCGTTACACTTGACCATCGACAGCTCGCTGACCAGCTCCTTGACGTCCTGCAGATAGAGGTCGGCGGCCTTCCAGCGTGATAACAACAGCACTTCGCGTGTCACTTCAGAAGTTACGAACGGGTTACCGTCGCGGTCACCGCCCATCCAGGATGAGAAGGTGACAGGCGCGGCATCGATAGGTAGGCCTTCGCCCAGGTGGGCGGTAAGCTTCTCGTCGAACTGGCGCAGGAACTCAGGAACGGCTTGCCATAGTGAGTTCTCAACCACGGCAAAGCCCCACTTGGCTTCATCGAGCGGAGTCGGGCGTTGCTTACGGATAACATCGGAATGCCATGCCTGTGCGATCAGCTGCTCAAGACGGCGTTCAACGCGCTGGCGTTCGCTGTTGGACAGTTCGCTCAGCTCCAGCTTGGAGAGGCATTTGTTGATCTGTACCAGCTTGTGGATCATGGTACGACGGGCTATTTCCGTCGGGTGGGCGGTCAAGACCAAGTCAATGTTGAGGTCGCGGACCGCCTGGATTGAATCAAATTTGCTGATGTCCTGATCGTCCAGTTTGGCGAACAGAGCATCGATAGAGTCTGGGCTGCAGATATGCTCTTCACTGTGGCGCGAGACGGTATGGTACTGCTCGGCAATATTCGTCAGGTTCAGGAATTGGCTGAAGGCCCGGGCAACAGGCAATAGCTGTTCGTCCGGCAGGTTCTGCAGTTCGTCGATCAGCTTGGCACGATCGTCTTGGTTCCCTGCACGGGCGGACTTGGACAGTTTGCGGATGGTTTCTACTTTACCTAGCAGTTCTTCACCATGCGCATCCTTGATTGTCGTACCCAGCATGTGACCGAGCATACTGACGTTGCTTCTAAGCGCGCTGTACTTTTCGTTCATATCGCATCCATCTCGTAAATTTATTACATCCAATTAACTCATTAGACAACAATCTAGCCGTGTTCAGCCTTTGAGGTCAACATTGATCGTCATAACTAGTAAGAAAACGACAGTGCATTGATTTTTATCATGTTATGAAACGGAGGGTGTAACAAAGTTTCTCAAGAATGGTCTGATAAGGCACAAAAACTGCGTGCTTGCTGTGCAATATGTCGAGAAAGTTTTCATTTTCGGTGTGATTTAGTGCTTTGTGCTGTGTATATAAAGGAGGGAATAGGGTAAATCGGCGGGACAAGACTCCTTTTATTATTTTTTACCGCTCAGGAGTTGACACAGGTAGCAAATATCGGTAAACATATTAATTCAAAAGATGTGAATAAAAATATTCATGTCGCGTTATGGTTAACAACCAAGGAATGTTAACCAAGCTGTATCGAGAAATGTAACGGAACTGAAATAGGTACTAAGCCACATGAACCAAGCGACTAGCCAATCACAACACGCCCTCCGACGACGCTGAGTTTCGCTTGGTGCCTCTGCGCACCCCATCCCGAGGCAGCCTTGCTGCTAGCTACACCCCTAAACCAAAGCACCTACAGACCAAAAGACACGGATTGATTATGTTGAACACCTATATTATCGGTGCCAGCGGCTACACCGGCGCAGAGCTGGCCAAAATGGTACACCTACATCCAAAACTCAACCTAGCCGGGTTGTTTGTTTCGGCCAACAGCCTTGATGCCAATAAGCCGATCAGTGAGTTGCACGGCCAGTTAAAAGGCATTGTCGATTTGCCGCTGCAGCCGCTTTGTTCGCCGCAAGATGTGGCACAGGCCGGTGATATCGTATTGTTGGCAACAGCCCATGAAGTCAGCCATGATTTGGCACCGGTGTTTTTGGGATGTGGTTGTCAGGTGTTTGATTTGTCTGGGGCATTTCGGGTGCAGGGCGACGCGTTTTATACCCAGTTCTATGGCTTCGAGCATCAGTACCCGGCGTGGTTGGAGAAAGCGGTTTATGGCCTTGCAGAATGGAACCATAACGCGATTACCAATGCTCAGTTAGTCGCTGTTCCGGGCTGTTACCCAACCGCTTCGCAGCTGGCCTTGAAACCGCTGCTTGAGAGTGGGCTTCTGGATACCCAACAGTGGCCGGTGATCAATGCGGTAAGTGGTGTATCGGGGGCTGGGCGCAAAGCATCTATGACCAACAGCTTCTGTGAAGTCAGCCTTCAGGCATACGGTATTTTCAACCACCGTCACCAGCCTGAAATCGCTACCCACCTAGGCCAGGACATCATCTTTACTCCCCATCTCGGTAACTTCAAGCGGGGGATCTTGGCAACCATCACTGCCAAGCTGGCCGACGGTGTTACTGCCGAGCAGGTAGAGGCAGCGATGCAAGCAGCTTACGGTGCTGACGGCGACCAGCATGCGGTTCGTCTGCTGGGCCAGCAGGCGGCGAAGCTACAGAGTGTGGTCGGAACCTGCTTCTGCGATATCGGCTGGCAGGTACAAGGTGGACACATTATTTTAACGTCTGCGATTGATAACCTGCTCAAGGGCGCATCATCGCAAGCGATGCAGTGCATAAATATTCGAAATGGTTTCCCTCAGCTTACAGCGTTGGTATAAAGGTTAGGAGAATAGCGATGAGTCAGGTTCCTTTGGTAATAAAGCTCGGTGGTGCCGTACTGTCTTGCGGTGAGACCCTGGAAAAACTGTTCGGTGCGATCAGCGCCTATCAGAAACAGGCGCAGCGTCCTTTGGTGCTGGTCCATGGCGGTGGCTACCTGGTTGATGATCTGATGGCCAAGCTGCAGCTGGAAACGGTAAAGAAAGAAGGGCTGCGGGTAACACCGGCCGATCAAATTCCTTACATCGCCGGTGCATTGGCAGGGACTGCCAACAAGCTGCTGCAGGGGCAGGCGCAAAAAGCAGGTGTTCCTGCAGTCGGTCTGAGCCTGGCTGACGGCGGCCTATGCAAGGTCACCGAGCTGGATCCTGAACTGGGTGCGGTGGGCAAGGCAGAGCCAGGCGACAGTAGCTTGGTCAGCCAAATTATGGCATCGGGTTTCTTGCCGATTGTTAGCTCGATAGGCCTTGATGGCAATGGCCAGCTGATGAATGTCAATGCTGACCAGGCGGCCGTCGCTGTTGCAGCTGCGCTGGATGGTGAGTTGGTACTGCTTTCAGATGTCAGTGGGGTATTGGACGGCAAGGGCAAGCTTATTAGCGAGCTCACCGAGTCACAGGCTGAAGCCTTGATTGCCCAGGCAGTGATCACCGATGGCATGGTGGTTAAAGTTCGCGCCGCTTTTGAAGCCGCCAATGCTCTAGGGCGCTCGATTGAAGTCGCGACCTGGCGTTACCCGGACAAGCTGGCAGCGTTGTTTGATGGCCAGAGTATCGGAACCAAATTTTCCCCGCAGGCGTAACCCTGCGGTAAAAGAACACAAATTTAGACACACGTTAGTACACACGGATTGAGATAGCGCCTGAGCGGGAAGACCGTCGAACAGGCAATCAGGAGAGAGTTATGAGCAAAGTAAATAAAGTAGTATTGGCTTATTCCGGCGGTCTGGACACCTCGGCAATCATTCCTTGGCTAAAGGAAAACTATGACTGTGAAGTCGTGGCATTCGTGGCCGATGTTGGTCAGGGTGAAGAAGAGCTGGAAGGTATCGAAGAGAAAGCGTTGGCTTCTGGCGCCTCTGCTTGCTACATCGCCGATCTGAAAGAAGAGATGGTCAAGGATTACATCTACCCAAGCCTGAAAACAGGTGCGGTGTATGAGGGTAAGTACCTGCTGGGTACCTCGATGGCCCGTCCGATTATTGCCAAGGCGCAGGTTGAGTGTGCACTTGAAGTCGGTGCCGATGCCCTTTGCCATGGCTGTACCGGTAAAGGTAATGATCAAGTACGTTTCGAAAGTGCCTATGCGGCGCTAGCCCCTCAGCTAGAAGTGATTGCCCCATGGCGTGAGTGGGACTTGCGTAGCCGTGAAGCCCTGCTGGATTACTTGGCAGAACGTGATATCCCTTGTACGGCTTCGCTGGAAAAAATCTATTCTCGTGATGCCAATGCCTGGCATATCTCTACCGAAGGTGGCGTACTGGAAGAGACCTGGAACCAGCCGAATGAGTTGTGCTGGGTATGGACCAAGGATCCTGAAGACGCACCGGAAAAACCTGAGCAGGTTTCTATCCTTGTTGAGAAAGGCGAGATTGTGGCTGTTGACGGTGAAGCTATGTCTCCTTACAACGCGCTGGTTTACCTCAATGAAAAAGGTGCCGAGCACGGTGTTGGCCGTATCGATATCGTCGAGAACCGTCTGGTCGGAATCAAGTCCCGTGGTTGTTACGAAACCCCGGGTGGCACCATCATGAATGAAGCCCTGCGTGCGGTAGAGCAGCTGGTGCTGGACAAAGATTCGTTTGAGTTCCGTGAGAGCATTGGCCTGAAAGCATCGCACCTTATCTACGATGGCCGTTGGTTCACCCCGCTTTGCAAGTCTTTGCTGGCTGCTGCGGAAGAGCTGTCACAAGATGTGAGCGGTGAGGTTGTCGTTAAACTGTATAAAGGCCAAGCTACGGTGGTACAGAAGCGTTCGGCCAATAGTTTGTACTCCGAAGAGTTCGCGACCTTCGGTGAGGACGAAGTATACGATCACAGCCATGCAGGTGGCTTTATCCGCCTTTACTCGTTGGCAAGCCGTATTCGTGCGCTGAACGAACAAAAGAAATAACCCAGACCACGACATTATAAATAACGAGCAAGTCGAGCAAGATACATAGGAGAAAGGCCATGGCACTATGGGGCGGACGGTTCAGTCAGGCGGCTGACACTCGGTTTAAGCAGTTCAACGACTCATTGCGTTTTGATTACCGTTTGGCGGAGCAGGACATCGTCGGCTCGATCGCTTGGTCGAAGGCGCTGCGCCAGGTCAATGTGCTGACGGATGAGGAGCAACAGCGCCTCGAGTTGGCACTTAATGAGCTCAAGTTGGCAGTGATGGAGGATCCGAAACAGATCCTGCGTTCTGATGCTGAAGATATCCATAGCTGGGTCGAGCAGCAGCTTATTAGCAAGGTCGGCGACTTGGGCAAGAAGCTTCATACGGGGCGTTCGCGTAATGATCAAGTCGCGACGGATCTCAAACTATGGTGCCGCCAGCAGGGGCAGCAGTTACTACTAATGCTGGATCAGCTACAAAACCAGCTAGTGACAGTTGCTCGTCAGCATCAGGCAACAGTCCTGCCGGGTTATACCCACTTACAGCGGGCACAGCCGGTGACGTTTGCCCATTGGTGCCTCGCTTATGTTGAAATGTTCGAACGTGATTACTCTCGCTTGTCCGATGCGTTGGACAGGCTGGATACCTGTCCGCTGGGCTCAGGTGCGCTGGCCGGTACCGCTTACCCGATTGACCGTGAGGTGTTGGCCCACAGTCTGGGTTTCCAACGTGCGACGCGTAATAGTCTGGATTCGGTGTCCGATCGTGACCATGTGATGGAGTTGCTGTCGACGGCGTCTATTTCGATGCTACACCTGTCGCGGATGGCAGAAGATCTGATCTTCTACAACTCCGGTGAGTCCAATTTTATCGAACTCGCTGACACGGTGACTTCTGGCTCCTCGTTAATGCCACAGAAGAAAAACCCGGATGCGTTAGAGCTGATCCGTGGTAAGTGCGGCCGGGTCTACGGCGCGATGACCGGCATGATGATGACGGTTAAGGCGCTGCCGCTGGCCTATAACAAGGACATGCAGGAAGACAAGGAAGGCTTGTTCGATGCGCTGGACAGCTGGTACGAGTGTATGGAAATGGCTGCGCTGTGCTTTGAAGGCATCAAGGTCAACAAGGACAGAACGCTGGAAGCAGCGATGCAGGGTTACTCCAATGCCACCGAGCTGGCGGATTACCTCGTTGCTAAAGGGATCCCATTCCGTGAGGCCCACCATATTGTCGGTGTGGCCGTCGTCGCCGCTATCGAGAAGGGCTGTGCGCTCGAAGAGTTGTCACTGGCTGAGATGAAAGCCTTCTCCGAAGTGATTGATGAAGATGTGTATCCGATCCTGACTATCGAGTCGTGCCTTGAAAAACGTTGTGCGCTCGGTGGAGTTGCACCGAACCAGGTTGATTTTGCTATTGATCAGGCCGAGAAGCGTCTCGAGAAACGCTACTCACCGGTGGTCAAGGTCCGCGGGGCACGCCTCACCGATCTCGATGCCATCGAAGGGATGGTGGCTTACTGGTCCGGTCTGGGCGAGAACTTGCCGCGGATGCGCAATGAACTGGTTCGCGATATCGGCTCGTTTGCAGTAGCCGAGCATCACGGTACGGTCACCGGTTGCGCGTCGCTGTATGTCTACGATTCCGGCCTAGCCGAGATACGCTCGCTTGGCGTGGAAGCAGGCTGGCAGCATCAAGGACAGGGCAAGGCGATTGTCGAGCATCTGATCGAGAAAGCCGGGCAGATGGCCATCAAGAAGGTGTTTGTACTGACCCGGGTGCCGGAGTTCTTCATGAAACAAGGCTTTGTGCCGACGTCGAAGTCGCTGCTGCCTGAGAAGGTGATGAAAGATTGTGATCGTTGTCCGCGCCAGCATGCCTGTGATGAAGTGGCACTGGAAGTGAGGATGGATCAGGAGCAGGTGATCCCAACAGTGAATGTGGCATAAGCCGCTGCGGGAGCACTCCCAAATAACAAATTAATTCTCTTAGTCTATTTGCCCGGCAATGATGCCGGGCTTTTTTTATCTGCCGGCTTTATACGGTTGGCCTTTATACCTAGCTGCCAGGCGCGGATGCCATGGGCTAACAACAGTAAAGTCATACTGCTGGCGGCAACAAAAAGCGTAATAGCCTCGATGGTAGTGGGGGAGTGGCGGTAGAAAATGAACCAGCTTATCCAGCCCAGCGGGCTTAATACCGATAACTGGCGAATACAGCGCCGGCAGCGGCCGAGTTTCTGCCAGAATTCAGAGCCGGTGCAGGCTTGGCATCCCATGTGGCTATTCTCCTTTATTTACTCAAGCCAGTTTATCTTTGATATCAGCAGCCGGAAACAAAAAAAAGCCCTCACAAGGAGGGCTGGTCGTTAGTGCAAGGGAGAGTTTTTTCAGTCTGATCTTAACAGCCCGGGCCACAGTCAAGGCAGTGCTTGATCATTTCAGGGCCTAAGTGCAATTTGGCGTTCAGATCGCGCAGTGCAGTACGGACACCTTCCTCGATAACCGGATGGTAGAAAGGCATATCCAGCATTTCGGCAACGGTCATCTTGTTCTGATGCGCCCAGGCTAGCAGGTGCGCAAGGTGCTCGGCATTCGGACCCATCATTTCGGCACCCAGGAATCGGCCGGTACCTTGTTCGCCGTAGACATGCAGCATGCCTTTGTTGCGTAGCATCACGCGGGAGCGGCCTTGGTTTTCAAACGAGACTTCACCGGTTTCGAAGCAACCGCATTGACCCAACCGCTCGGTAATTTCTTTGTAGGTTTCACCGACCATGGCGATCTGCGGGTCCGAAAATACTGCCGAGATCTTCGAGCGACGATGGCCAGCTCGGATATCCGGGAAGCGACCTGCATTGTCACCTGCAATACGGCCTTGATCGGCGGCTTCGTGTAGCAGCGGGATTTGGTTGCTGGCATCACCGGCAACGAAAATCGATTCGACTGATGTTTGCATGGTGTAGTAATCGGCGACCGGTACCCCGCGGGCATCCAGTTCCATCGAGGTGTTTTCGATATCCAGTTTGTCGACGTTCGGGCGGCGGCCGGTTGCGGCCAGTACATACTCGACATTGATAACTTGTAGGGCACCTTGTTTGTCTATGTATTGGATTTCGACTTCATCATCGATACGTTTCATGCTTTCTATACGCACGTCAGCATCGAGGTAGAATTCTTCATTGAAGGTATTGTTGGCATACGCCATGACTTCTGGATCGGTTAGTGGGCCGACTTGGCCACCCAAGCCAAACATCACTACGTTCACACCAAGGCGCTTGAGTGACTGGCCAAGCTCTAGGCCGATAACACCCGGGCCGAAGACGGCGACCGCTTTTGGTAGATCATCCCAGTTGAATACGTCATCGTTGATAATCAAGCGGTCACCCAATTCGTTCCATACGGCAGGGTAGGCCGGGCGTGAGCCGGTGGCGATCACAATACGCTTGGCATGTATGGCGGTATGACCGTCAACAACTAAGGTGTTGTTGTCGATGAATTTGGCATAACCGGCAATCTTGTCTTCGGCAGGGATCTCATCAACACCCTCCAGAACAAAGCCAACGAAACGGTCACGTTCGCGCTTGACGCGGTCCATCACTTCCCGGCCGTTGATGACGATTTCACCTTGTGGGTGGATACCGAAACCCGGGGCTTTTTCGATCTGGTGAACGCTTTCTGCCGCCGCAATCAGCAGTTTTGATGGCATGCAGCCTACGCGGGCACAGGTGGTGCCGTAAGGGCCGCCTTCAATCATCACAACACTGTCGGTATGGGCTTTGGCTGCTCGGTAAGCGCCAAGTCCAGCGGTACCACCGCCGATCACTGCAACATCAACATTCAGGGTTTTCATATCTTCTCTCCAATCAAGCTTTGCCAGAAACGCCATTGCCAGCCAAGCTTTGCATTTTTTTGCAGGTCTGGGCCCGTCAGGCGGGCCCTATATCGTTATTAATTAGGAGCTAGCCAAGCAGTGCTTCTAGCTCTTCGCTGCCACCGATGTGCTTTCCGCCGATGAATACCTGAGGTACTGTGCTGCGGCCTGAGATAGCGCGCAGGCTAACAGTGGTGGCATCTTTGCCCAGTACCACTTCTTCGTAGTTCAGCCCTTTGTCGATCAGGTTCTGCTTTGCTTTGGCACAGAAAGGACAGCCCGGCTTGGTAAATACCGTGATGGATTCTTGCAGTTTGTGTTCTGGCGCAATGTAGCCCAGCATAGTGTCCGCATCAGAAACCTTGAACGGGTCGCCCGGCTCGTCGTTTTCGATGAACATTTTTTCTACAATGCCGTTTTTCACCAGCATGCTGTAGCGCCACGAGCGGTCACCGAAGCCAAGGTCGTTCTTCGCAACCAGCATTCCCATGCCTTTTGAGAACTCGCCGTTGCCGTCTGGGATGAAAGTGATGTTTTCGGCTTCCTGGTCATTTTTCCATGCGTTCATCACGAAAGTGTCGTTGACAGATACACATAGGATGTCGTCCACACCGTGCTCTGAAAATACCGATGCCAACTCGTTGTAGCGTGGTAGGTGGCTCGAAGAGCACGTTGGGGTGAAGGCGCCCGGCAGGCTGAACACAATCACTGTCTTGTCGGCAAAAAGCTCTTGGCTTGTCACATCGACCCACTGATCACCCTGGCGAGTGTGGAAAGTAACCTGAGGAACGGCTTGGCCTTCTTTAGATGCGAACATGAAATTTTCCTTTGAATTAAATAAGTTGTTTGTTGCAACTGGAGCCTGATCTGTCTTGCTCCCTGTTGATGTGATGATTATGCAATTTTGATATTGATAGCTCTAATCGTTTGGTGTTATGGTTTTGATAGTTAATTTCTATCAAAGTGGTAAGTGATGAATATTCGCGATCTCGAATATCTGGTGGCACTGTCGGAGCACAAGCATTTTCGCAAGGCGGCTGAAGCCTGTTTTGTTAGCCAGCCGACGCTGAGCGGCCAGATCCGCAAGCTGGAAGAAGAGCTGGGTGTGGCACTGCTGGAGAGAACCAGCCGCAAAGTGCTATTTACTGACGCGGGTTTGGCGTTGGTGGCACAGGCGCAGAAGGTGTTGCTGGAGGTCAAGGTACTGACTGAGCTTGCCAGTCAGCAAGGTGGCAGTATGTCAGGGCCGCTGCATATCGGCTTTATTCCGACTGTCGGGCCTTACCTGTTGCCGCATATCATCCCCAAGATAAAAGCCAATTTTCCTGAGCTGGAGTTGTTTCTTCACGAAGCGCAAACCCACCAGTTGGTACAGCAGTTGGAAGATGGCAAGCTAGATTGCATTATTCTGGCAGCGGTGAAAGAAAGTGAGCCGTTTATCGAGTTACCGCTTTACCATGAGCCGATGGTACTTGCTGTGCCAGAAGATCATCCGTGGTCTGCACTTCAGTCGTTGCCGATGGAAGAGTTGCATGGCCATACATTGCTGATGCTGGGTGACGGGCATTGCCTGCGGGATCAGGCGATGGGGTTCTGCTTTGCCGCAGGGGCCCAGGAAGACGGCAGCTTCAAAGCAACGAGCTTGGAAACCCTGCGAAACATGGTCGCGGCGGGAAGTGGGATCACCCTGATGCCGAAGTTGGCGACACCGAAAGAGCATCGCCGGGATGGGGTATGTTATATCTCTGCCGAGGATCCGGTACCGAGCCGTTTGATCACCTTGGCTTACCGCCCGGGTTCGCCGCTTAAAGGGCGCTATGAAAAGTTGGCTGAGTTGATCCAGGCACACCTGGAGGAGCAGCTTCCTGCGCCACAGCCAGCTTAAGTTATTGGTACCTGTAAACAAACAGAAAAAAGAGAGATAAAAAAACAGAGCGCGGTGCGCTCTGTTTTTGTTTTGGATTCCGGCCTTTTAGAATAGCTCGTCAGAGCTATCGGATTCGAAAATCCCCTCTGAAGCAGAATCACTGACCGACTCCGTTGGCTCGGTGCCTTCCTCGAAGTACTCGAACATCGACGTGTAGTCGTTCTGGCTGCTGAGCTTGCCGCTATCACGGTCGATACGGACCTGGATAATGTGCTCAGGTAGCTGCTTGCGCTGAACCGGGACATCTTCCAGGGCTTCTTTCATGAACTCAATCCATGCTGGCTGGGCTGTTTTTGCACCTGCTTCAGCGCCGGAAATCTGGTCCTTGTCCTGGTTGTTGTTCCATGCAGTACGGCCAAGGTTGCGGCTGTGATCATCGAAACCGACCCAGGCGGTTGCCACGATACCCGGAGCGAAACCAGAGTACCAAGCATCTTTCGAGTCATTGGTGGTCCCGGTCTTGCCGCCAACATCACGGCGCTTGAGTACCTGGCCACGCCAGCCGGTACCGTTCCAGCCGGTGCCGTGGCGCCAGTCACCGCCACCCCAGATGTTGCTTTCCAGCATTTCACGAACCAGGAAGGCGTTCTGCTCGGTGATCACCTGCTGGGCGTAGTGAGGGCCTTGTGGTTGTTGCTCGTCAGTCAGCTCCTCTTCGCTGATGGCAATATCACTCAGAATCGGATTCGAAGGTTGCTGCTGGGCAGTAAGACCTTGTTGCTGCTGGCATTCGTCGTTGCATACTACCGTCGGGTTGGCCTGGAAGACCACGTTACCGTATGGGTCTTCAACACGTTCGATGAAGTACGGCTCTACGTAGTAGCCACCGTTGGCAAAGACGGCAAAGCCTTGCGCTACTTCCAGCGGCGTCAGGCTACCGGCACCCAGTGCCAGCGGCTCTGCGCGTGGTAGATCTTTTTTCTTGAAGCCGAAGCGGGTCAGGAAGTCGATGGTCTCATCCAGGCCGACGTTCTGCAGTACGCGAACCGCCATAACGTTTTTCGACTGGGCCAGACCGATACGCAGGCGAGTCGGGCCGTTGTATGTCGGTGGTGAGTTCTTCGGACGCCACGCGGTGCCCATACTCTGATCCCAGCGGTTGATCGGAGCATCGTTGACCAAGCTAGCCAGTGTCATGCCGTTGTCCAGCGCCGCCGAGTAGATAAATGGCTTGATGGCCGAGCCTACCTGGCGAATCGATTGGGTTGCACGGTTGAACTTGCTGTGGACGAAGTTGAAACCACCGACCATGGCTTTTACCGCACCATCTTGCGGTGAGACTGCCACAAACGCGGTATTGGCATCAGGTACCTGGCTCAACACCCAATTTTCGCCGCGCTGCTGAACCCAGATCTGCTGACCGGCAGCCAGAATGTCAGTGGCGGTTTTTGGTGCAGGGCCCTGGCGGTTATCGGTGATGAACTTGCGTGCCCACTTCATGCCATCCCATTCAAGGGTGTGTTGGTCGCCGCCTTTTGCCTGAACCGTGGCCGATTTGCCTTCTACCTGGGTGACGACTGCAGGGATCAGCTGGCCATAGGTTGGCTGCTTGGCTAGGTGGTCGTTGATTTGCTCGTTTGACCACGCCGCTTGCTCTGGCTTCCATAGTGTTTCTACCGCACCGCGGAAACCGTGGCGTTGATCGTAGCCTAGCAGGTTGTCGATGGCAGCCTGCTGGGCTGCATTTTGCAGTTTTGGATCGACCGTGGTGAAGACGCGCATGCCTGAAGTGTAGGCATCTTCGCCGTAGCGGTTAATCATCCACGCACGGGCCTGCTCGGCAAAATACGGCGCGCTCAGCTCAATTTCGGCAGTGTGGTAGCGGGCAACCACAGGCTCGGCGCGTGCTTGGTCAAACTCGGCCTGGGTGATGTGGTTTTCAGCCAGCATACGGCCCAGTACCACATTGCGGCGGGCTGTTGCGCGGCTAACCGAATAAAGCGGGTTCATGGTTGACGGTGCTTTAGGTAGACCGGCAATTACTGCAATCTCGCTCAGTGTCAGCTGGCTGACTTCCTTGCCGTAGTAAACCTGTGCAGCGGCACCGACACCGTAGGCGCGGTAGCCCAGATAAATCTTATTGAGGTATAGCTCAAGGATTTCATCTTTGGTCAGCAGTTGCTCGATATGGATGGCGATGAAGATCTCTTTGATCTTTCGCATTATCTTCTTCTCGTTGGAAAGGAAGAAGTTACGAGCTAGCTGCTGGGTGATAGTACTTGCCCCCTGCTTGGCCGAGCCGGAGGTGGCAACGACAAAAGCGGCACGGGCGATACCGATCGGGTCAATACCTGGGTGGTCGTAATAGCGGCTGTCTTCCGTAGCCAGTACCGCATTGATCATCTGCGGTGGGATCTCATCAAGTGTCAGCGGGATCCGGCGTTGCTCGCCGAATTGGGAGATCAGTTTGCCGTCAGCGCTGAAAACCTGCATAGGTGTCTGTAATTCAACATTTTTCAGAGTGGCAACATCTGGCAGTTCTGGTTTTACGTAAAGGTAAAAGCCAAAAATTGTAGTGACTCCAAGAATTATGCAAACAATTGCAAATATGAGTAATCGCTTTATGAACTTCACTTGAGATTTCCCGTTACACCAGCATTCATGCGTTTCATCGCTTCCCACTAGTAGTATAAAGGTAACTCGAGGAAATTTAACGCTAAATTGCTGGTGTTTGTTTTAAATAAGTAATTCGCTGTTCTGTCTAAAAAGGGAGCATAGCACGGTATGTTTCGGAACCCACTAACTATTGGGATTGATATCGGCCATCACAGCATTAAAGCGGTGGTCTTGAGACAGAAAAAGCCTGAGCTCGAGCTTGTTGCCTTTTCCGAAGTGGAACTGCCCGCCCCAGTATTAAACAAGCAGAATAGCGTAAACAGTCCTGCCTTGTTGTCAGCCGTGCGTAAATTAAAAAAAAGCCTACCGTTCGGTGCCCGGCAGGCCGTACTGGCTTTGCCCGATAGCGCGATTATCAGCAAGGTGATCCAGCTAGATAGCCACCTTACTGAAGAAGAATCCGTCTTTGCGGTAGAGCAGGCTATCAGTGCCTCGTCACCTTTTCCTGTTGAGGAGCTCAGGCTGGACTTCTTTCCCATGGTGGGGGAAATGTTCGGCGATACATTTGCTGAGCCCAGCCAAACCCATCCGGTTCAGGTATATGCCGCGCGCAAGGAAACTATCGATAGCCGGGTAGAAGTGCTGCGCCAAGCCCGGCTAGAGCCGGAAGTCATGGAGCTGCAAACCCATGCCCTGGTTTGGTTGGAACAGTATCAGGCTGAGCGCCAAGGCAGCAGCGATGGTAATGAAGGGGAGTGGGGCATTGTCGATATTGGCCAGACGGCGACTGCGATTGGGATCCGGGGGCCGGCTGGAACCGTTTATCGGCGCGAGGTGTCATTTGGCTGTGAAACCCTTTCCGAGGCTGAACATGTCTGGGGGGGAGCAGCGCCGATAAAGCCGAGCAGTTTACTAAGCAGCTGGCCGATCAGCTGAAACGGCAATTACAGCTTTACAGTACGACCTATCCTCGCTCGGCTTTGCAGGGGATCTGGTTGTCTGGCGGCGGTCAGGAATTGGTTATCGAGGAGATGCTGGCAAGGATGTTGTCGGTCTCGGTGCGTAAGATGCAGCCGCTGTCAGGATTTCGCCGTTCGGCCAAGTTGGACTCGGCCCTGGACGGAAAGTCGTTCGGTCAGTTTGCCGTTGCAGCGGGATTGGCAATTCGGGGATGTTACAAATGATAGCAAAGGTCAATCTACTGCCATGGCGGGAAGAGGGGCGGAAACGCTACAGGCAGCGCTTCGGCTGGATGCTGGGGGGCGCGGTGTTTGCCATTGTGCTGCTGGTCGGTATGGGGGGCTGGCTGCTTGATGGCCAGATTGCGCTGCAGAAGGGACGAAATACTCGGATCGATCAAGAAATCACCTTGCTTGAAAACAAATTGTCCCTGCTACCTGAAATGGATGTCCAGCGCGAGGCCTTGCTCAAACGGCTGTCGGTGATCACCGATATCCAAAAAGGCCGTAATCATATTACCCATCTGTTGAGCATACTACCCGGTTTGGTCCCTCAAGGTGTCTATCTCGAAGATATCTCGTTGACGGGAAACCGGGTGAAATTCAGTGGCCGGGGTGAGTCCAATGGGCATCTGGCCACCTTGTTGGCCAATGCCGAGCAATCTAAATGGGTAAACGATGTCACTATGCACTCGATAGTTCGGGCCAATGAGAAGCAGGCTCTGATCCGGTTCAAGGCTTCGTTTGAACTGGTTTCAGAACCTGCAGATGGCAACGTCAGGGAGCGACGATGATAGATTGGCAGGATCTTGAGCTAGATGAAATGCCGGATTGGCCGTTGCCCGCCCAAGCACTGGTAACCCTAGCTGTGGCTTGTGTGGTTATGCTGGCAGGCTATTGGTACTGGGTTTCCCCCAAGCTGGATGCGCTCGATGGCCTCAAGTCGCAGGAGCTGGAGTTGCGCCAGCATCTTGTGAGGCGGGCCAACCAAGTTGCGGCATTGCCCCGGGTTCGGGAGCAGGTCGATATCCTTCAGGCGCGTTACCAGCAGGTGGTGGAGCAACTGCCCGAAGAAGACGAACTATCGAGCTTGCTGGCCAGCGTCAATGATATCGGGGTGCGAAACGGACTGGAGTTTCAGCGTATCGAATGGGCGTCCAGGGCAGAACATCCTCTGTATTTCGAACTGCCGCTCAATATCAATGTGGTGGGCCACTATGAAGATATCGGCCGGTTTGCAGCTGATATTGCCCAGTTACCTCGCATTGTCTCACTGAAAGATATCGATTTGCGCTGGAGTAAGCCACAGCAGGATCTGTTGCTGCTCAAGGTATCGGCGACAACCTATCGCTTCAAGGCCCCGCCGGTGGAGGGACGATGAAAAGCACAGACAAATCCATTTTGGCTCTAGGACTCTGGCTGGGATTGATGGGGTGCCAAGCCAATGAAGACTCGGTCGAGCTGTTTATCAACCAAACTTACCAACGTGCGGTGGCTCGCGTCGAACCGCTCGACGAGCAACCTGTCTTCAAGGCGGAAGTGTTCGTCATGAGCAGCGATCGGGTTCCTTTCCAGCAGCCCAAGCCCGAAGTGGCCTTGCCCGAACATGAAGCAGGCAAAGTGTGTTGGCAGCCGGAGCTCAGGCCGCGCAGTTCGCCGCTCGAAAGCTTTTCGCTGGATCAGCTCAGCATGCGCGGGGTGATTGGCGGTGCTGGCAAGGAATGGGCGCTGATATATACCCCTGAGGGTATCCTGGCCAAGGTGCGAGTAGGAAGTTATATCGGCAGGAATCATGGCAGGGTGATGGAAGTGACGGCCAGTAAGGTGGCGATAGAACAAATAATGCCGGATGGGGAAGGCTGCTGGTTGAAGATCCCGGCCACATTGAAACTGGCATCGCTAGAAGTACCAGAATAGAGATGGGATAGATGACAAGGATTAGGTTGGATGCCCTGCGGTTGATACGGGCAAAGAAAGCGGTTCGGGTTCGTTGGTTAGTGTCGGCTGTGCTTGCGCTGCTGGTTAGCTATACGGTTGCTGCCAGTGAGGTTAATCAGATCAGCAGCATTGACTTTACCCGCAAGGCCCAAGGGGGCGGTGTGCTGGAGGTGGTGTTGCCCAGCAGCAAGGTAGAGATCGGTGCCAGGCGTTTGGACAAGCAACTGGTGATTGAACTGGCGCAGGCCGAGTTACCCCAAGAGCTGGTTTATGTGCTTGACGTCAAGGACTTTGGCACACCGGTGTTGGCGGTTGAAACGTTCCAGAGCGAGATCGGGAGCCGCTTGGTGCTGTCGGTACAGGGGGATTACAGCTACGACTACGTGACCCTGGAAAAGGCGGGTGAGTCTCGGCTGTTGGTGACGGTGCAGCCGGCTTTAGTCGCAACAGGTGGTCAGCCTCATGACGAGGCGATAACCTATGACAGCAAACCCATTTCCATTAACTTCCAAGATGTTCCGGTCCGAAATGTCTTGCAGTTGATCGCCGAATACAATGATTTCAACTTGGTGGTGTCGGACTCGGTACAGGGGAATTTGACGCTGCGTTTGGATAAAGTGCCTTGGCAGCAGGTGCTGGATATTATCCTGCGAGCCAAAGGGCTGGATAAGCGTGAGCAGGGGGCGGTATTAATGGTCGCGCCGAAGGAAGAGCTTGCCCGCAGTGAACAACAGGCCCTGGAGTCAAAGCGCAAAGCCGAAGAGCTTGCTTCGCTGCGCTCGGAAATATTCAAGATAAACTATGCCAATGCCCTTGAGCTTGGCGGTTTGCTGCAGGGGGCGGAGGATGGTATCAGCATGTTATCAGCCAGAGGCTCGCTGCATATTGATGAGCGGACCAATTCCCTGATCGTCAATGATATTCCTGAAAGTTTGGCGAATATTCGCGATATTGTTGCCGCTTTGGATATTCCTGTCGAGCAGGTTGAAATAGAAGCGCGGATTGTCACGGTCAACGAGGGGGATGTAGATGAGCTCGGGGTACGTTGGGGGCTGCTTAATACTAACGGCAGCACCACGATTGGCGGGTCGATTGAAAGCAATCTCAACTCATCAGGGCTATTGGATGATGGCGCATCGGTAGATGACTTCCTCAATGTGAATTTGGCTGCCACCAAGCCCGGGGCGTCGAGTATTGCCTTCCAGGTGGCAAAAGTGGGCGATATCCTGCTGGACTTGGAGTTATCGGCACTGCAATCGGAGCAGAAAGCTGAAATTATCTCCAGCCCGAGGCTGATGACCACCAACAAGAAGATGGCGTATATTGAGCAGGGCACTGAAATCCCCTATCTCGAAGCGGCTTCCAGCGGTGCTGTTTCCGTGAGTTTCAAAAAAGCCGTGTTGAGTCTGATGGTAACTCCGCAAATCACGTCGGATGGTAATCTGGTGCTGGACTTGATTGTGACTCAGGATAAAAAAGGCGAGGTTGTCCAAACGGGAACCGGGGAGGCCGTGGCTATTGATACTCAGCGTATTGGCACCCAGGTATTGGTTGCCAACGGTGAGACGGTAGTGCTGGGTGGGATCTATCAGCACTCTATTAATAACGCGGTGCGCAAAGTGCCGCTATTGGGCGATCTTCCTGTGCTGGGCGCTTTGTTTCGGCATAAATTGGAGGAGCTAGGCAAGAAAGAGCTGCTGATTTTTGTCACACCCAAAATCGTCTACCAGTGATCAGTTTGGCGGCCGGCTGGGGCAATAATCGTCCCAGCATTGCGCCAGAACTGAATAAATCCCCACCTAGCTATTGCCAACAGCGGCCCAGTCCTGAGATAATTTTCGATCTTATCACGAATTAAATGTGAGGAAGTTGGCGCCTCGGGCTTGATTTATCGAAGCCTGCGGGCGGTGTCGTTTTATTAACCGCGCGTAAATATTGCTAAAAATGGCTGAAAAACGAAATATTTTCCTGGTCGGCCCAATGGGTGCCGGCAAAAGTACTATCGGTAGACACCTTGCACAGCAGCTGCATATGGAGTTCTTTGATTCAGATACTGTGATTGAAGAGCGTACCGGTGCTGATATTAGTTGGGTATTCGATGTTGAAGGTGAAGAGGGTTTTCGTGTTCGTGAAGAGAACGTGATTGACGATCTGACCCAGAAGCAGGGAATTGTACTGGCAACGGGTGGTGGCTCGGTGAAGAGCAAAGAAAGCCGTAACCGTTTGTCTGCACGTGGCATCGTAGTCTACCTTGAGACGACTATCGAGAAGCAGCTGGCACGTACACAGCGCGATAAAAAGCGTCCTCTACTGCAAACTGATACGCCTCGCGAAGTGTTGGAATCACTTGCAGGCGAGCGCAATCCATTGTATGAAGAAGTAGCAGACTATGTGGTTCGTACTGATGATCAGAGTGCCAAGGTCGTTGCTAACCAAATCATCAAAATGCTAGAAGAGCGCTAATCAACAAAGAGAGCTGGCCATGGAACGGATCAACGTCAATCTTGGTGACAGAAGTTACCCAATCTCAATCGGCGCCGAGTTATTCGATAACCCGGCGCTATTTTCCTCTGCCATCCAGGCAGGTCGACGCGTTGTTGTGGTCAGTAATGAAACGGTAGCCCCGCTGTATGCCGAGCAAATCATCGGGACTATCCGTTCGCTACAATGCGAAGTTTCCTTGCTGTCATTACCTGACGGCGAGCAATACAAAACCCTTGATACCTTCAATCAAATCATGTCCTTCCTGCTGGAAGGCAATTATGGCCGCGATGTGGTGCTGGTTGCCTTGGGCGGTGGCGTGATTGGTGATGTGGTTGGTTTTGCGGCAGCCTGCTTCCAGCGCGGCGTGGACTTCGTGCAAGTCCCGACCACACTGTTGGCGCAAGTCGACTCCTCGGTCGGCGGCAAGACGGCGGTCAACCACCCGCTGGGCAAGAATATGGTAGGGGCCTTCTACCAGCCGAAAGCGGTAGTTATCGATAACCACTGTCTACAGACCTTGCCGGCCCGTGAGTTTGCAGCCGGTATGGCAGAAGTGATCAAATACGGCATTATTGCCGATGCTGAGTTCTTTGTTTGGCTCGAGCAAAACATCGATAAGCTTCAAGCCCTCGATAATGATGCCCTGAGCTATGCCATTGGCCGCTGCTGCCAGATCAAGGCCGATGTGGTTGCCGCTGACGAAAAAGAATCTGGGGTAAGGGCGTTGCTTAACCTTGGCCATACCTTTGGCCATGCTATCGAAGCTGAAATGGGTTACGGCAATTGGCTGCACGGCGAAGCGGTTGCCGCGGGTACCGTCCAGGCTGCCCGTACGGCACAACTTCAGGGGCTTATCGGCTCTGAAGAGGTTGAACGTATCATTCGCTTGTTGGAAAAAGCCAAACTGCCGGTCCAAGGTCCGGAAGGCATGGGTTTTGACGCTTATATGAAGCATATGATGCGTGACAAGAAGGTGCTTTCAGGTCAGCTTCGCTTGATCCTGCCGACTGGTATTGGCAGTGCAGAAGTCGTTGCTGGGGTACCGGAAGACGTGCTGCGCCAAGCGGTACAAGCCTGATCCTGTAGGTTGCCTATGAGCCGCGGCCTGCATTTGAACCCGCTGGATTTGGACTCCCAAATCCAGCTTCTTTCCCGATTACAATTCCTGACCCGCTTCAGCTCTAACCTTATACAGGTAACGGGCGCCGAGGGGACAGGCAAGACCTGGCTCTCCCAACGTTATCTCGAACACTGGGCCGGGGACTCCCACCAGTCTTTGCTGCTTTGCCATCCCAACCAGCAGGACGGCCAACACCGTTCAATCATCCTGCAGCAACTTGCACCCAAAGCCGTTTTCAATGAACAGGATCCGCTTGGGCAAAGTCTCGAACGCTTATTCGAGCAGCAGCCCGTCAACGCATTGATCGTGGTGGATGATGCGCATTTGCTGAGCCAGGAGCTGGTGGCAGAACTGTGGGGTGTGGTGCAGCAGGCGCGTCTATATCCGGGCTGGCAGGTCAATGTCCTGTTGTTCAGTCACACGGGGCGGCTCGATAAATACCTTGGCCAATTGGTGCAGGGCCAAGGGAATTCACCGTTGGAGGTGGAAATTGGCCTGCTGTCGGAACAAGAAGCCCAGTTGATGGTCGAAATGATGTTCGATGGCGAGCACCTTGATGCACAGGGAAGGCGTCGGATACGCGAGCATGCTTCAAACTGTACCCCCGTACCGGGTCAGTTGCTCAAGCTCGATTTAACAGAGGATAAGGATATGGCTGAGAGTAAATCCCGCGGTGTGTCGCCAATGGTGCTGCTGGGCGGGTTGGTTGTAGTCGCAATTGCGGCGATTGCCTGGTGGTTTGTGCCAACAGTAGAGGAGCAACCAGCAGCAGGCGGGATCCCGCAGGCGCAGCTGGATAGCTTGCCCGATGAGCCTGCCAATGCGGATACTGCTGGCACTGATACGGCTGAGAGTAATAAGCCGAATGTGCCTGTTGCCTTCGAAGACGATGGTGATGCCTTGCCGCCAGATGTATCTGTTGAAGGTTTGACTGTTGGCCGTCGTGATCCCAATACCAACCCTCGGGTGGTCGTCCCTTCTGATGTGGTCGATGCCATGCTCGATGAGCAGCAGCTGGGCGGTACTGGCGAGCAAGCAGTCGCTGAGCGTCAGGAAAGCTTGCAGCCGGATTTGCCGGAAGGGCAACCCGTACAGCTGCCAGAGACCGAGCAGGACAAGGAGAGTCTTCAATCAGAGGCGAGCAATATAGAGAAGACCAACATAGAGGCGACCAATGCGTTGCCGGACTCTGCTGCGATTACAGAGCCGGAAGAAGAGGCTAGCTCGGTGGCTGTGACAGAAGGTGGGGACGTGGCGCCTGTCACCGAGACGGCCAGTACTGAATCTATTGCCGCGGAGCTAGGTAGTCAGTTGCGCGGGGTGGCACCGGAGCACTACGCGTTGCAGTTGGCGGCGATGCGTTCGTTGCCGACAGCCAAACAGTTTATTCTCGACTATAACATCGAAGCCTTGGCCGAAGTTTATGAAACCCGCCGTAACGGTGTTGCCTGGTATATTATCGTCACCGGCGATTACCCGGATGTGCAATCGGCACGTATCGCAGAAACTCGCTTGCCATCGCAGCTGCAGTCGGTCGATCCATGGGTAAAATCCTACCGCCAGATCCATACCGAAATGGATCGGGCTAAATAACCCGTTTCTTTGCTAGATATTTCCCTATAGCGGTACAGACACAGATTGAAATGGTGTACAATCCGCCACCTTTCGTTACAAAGTCGGTATTGGTGGTCAGCTGAATGAAAAAGCATCGTGCATTCCTGAAATGGGCTGGAGGTAAATATTCTCTGGTCGAGGAGATCGAGCGCCACTTACCGCCAGCACGAAAGCTGGTTGAACCTTTTGTCGGTGCGGGTTCGGTATTTCTCAATACCAACTTCGAGCAATACCTGCTGGCTGACATCAATCCAGATCTGATCAACCTCTACAACATCCTCAAGGACAACCCCGAGCAGTACGTTCGAGACTCCAAGGTAATGTTTACTCCGGAATACAATCAGAAAGGCGCGTACCTTGAGATCCGTGAAGCGTTCAATAATACCCAGGATCCTTACCTGCGCTCCCTGTACTTCTTGTATATGAACCGCCATGGTTTTAATGGCCTGTGCCGCTATAACAAGAAGGGCGGCTTCAACGTGCCGTTCGGCTCGTACAAAAAGCCTTACTTCCCGGAAGATGAGCTGTATTTCTTTGCCGAAAAGGCCAAGCGCGCGACCTTTGTCTGTGAGGGCTACCACCAGACATTCTCTCGTGCTCGCAAGGGCAGTGTTATTTACTGCGATCCGCCGTATGCGCCGTTATCAACCACGGCGAACTTCACCTCATACGCAGGCAATGGCTTTAGCTTAGATGATCAGGCGGCGTTGGCCGATGCGGCGGAGAGAGCGGCGACCGAGCGCGATATTCCGGTGCTGATCTCAAACCACGATACGACGTTGACCCGTCGCCTATACCATGGGGCTGACCTGTCTGTGGTCAAGGTCAAGCGGACTATCAGCCGCAATGGCGGTGGCCGCAACAAGGTTGATGAGCTACTGGCCTTGTTCAAGCCGTCACAAGACTAAGCACAGCTTGTCGGCCCGCTAACCACTCGTAACTAGTTGGCTGATAACAACCAATACCCCGACAAACAGCGCGATAGCAGCGATACCAGCCACAATGAATGGCAGCGGGCGCTGCTGGCTGAAATCTATCTCCCTGTTTTTCTCCGACTGCACCCCAAACAGTGCCCCGGCAATGCTTTTTACCAAGTTGGGGCGGGGCGGTTTGCGCTCAGCCATGGTTTATCTCCGTATATACCCAAGTAACACCGTTACCGTTGTTTGCCATATTTATCATCTGTCATATACGGCAGCCTGAGGATAAGTGTAGCTGCCCTGTGGCACACCCATGGTGAAATCCGGTAAGACATCACCTTGATGATCGGGTAGAATTGCGCCGACTTCCGATAACGTTTTCGTTTGTACCGTATAGAGGCTGAACATGAAGGACTTTTTGATCGCTCCATCTATCCTGTCTGCAGATTTTGCTCGTCTTGGCGAGGATGTAGAAAAAGTATTGGCAGCAGGTGCCGATGTTGTGCATTTTGACGTGATGGACAACCACTATGTACCGAATCTGACTTTCGGTGCCCCGGTGTGTAAGGCTCTACGTGACTACGGTATTACTGCGCCAATTGACGTACACCTAATGGTGAAGCCGGTGGACCGCATTATCCCAGACTTTGCCAAGGCTGGCGCAACCATGATCACCATCCATGCCGAAGCAACTGAACACCTTGATCGCTCGCTGCAGCTGATCAAAGAGCACGGCTGCCAAGCCGGCGTGGTATTCAACCCGGCGACCCCATTGCACTACCTTGACTACATCATGGACAAGGTCGATATGATCCTGCTGATGTCGGTGAACCCTGGCTTCGGTGGTCAGTCGTTCATCCCTGCGACACTGGACAAGCTACGTGAAGTGCGCAAGCGCATCGATGCATCAGGCCGTCAGATCCGCCTTGAAATCGACGGTGGTGTGAAGGTCGACAATATCCGTGAAATCGCAGAAGCCGGTGCAGATATGTTCGTAGCGGGCTCGGCAATTTTCAGCCAGCCGGACTACAAAGCCGTGATTGACGAAATGCGTGCAGAGCTGGCCAAGGTTGAGCGCTAATGAGCCAGTTGAGCGGTATTGATTTTATTGCTTTTGACCTCGACGGTACCCTGCTCGACAGCGTACCGGACTTGGCCGATGCAGCTGACAAGACCATGCGCGCGCTCGGCCGTGCGGGGGTGACGGTTGAGCAGGTTACGACTTGGATTGGCAACGGGGCTGATATTCTGATCGGCCGCGCCCTGAGCCAGAGCGTTGAAGTTGATCCGGATCTCGACCCTGCCTTGCATCGTGAAGCAAGGGCGCTGTTTGATCGCTTCTACGAAGAAGGCGGTCATGGAAAGAGTGCGCTTTACCCTGGGGTAAAAGAGACGCTGGCGTCATTCCATGAGGCTGGAGTCCCGATGGCTATCGTGACCAATAAACCGGCACAGTTCGTACCGCATTTGCTTGAAGAGCACGGCATCGCCGATTTTTTTGTCGATGTTATCGGTGGTGATACCTTCCCGCTGAAAAAGCCGGATCCGTATGCTCTGAACTGGCTGCTGGATAAACACCAGATCACAGCAGAGCAGATGCTGATGGTCGGTGACTCCCGTAACGATATCTTGGCGGCGAAAGCGGCGTCATGTTATGTTGTGGGGCTGACTTACGGCTACAACTATGGTCAGCCGATCAGCGAAAGTAACCCAGATATTGTACTGGATCACTTCAGTCATCTGGCAGAAGTGGTTAAACTAGGTAGCTAGTACGTTCGGCTTTTTGCCGGGCATGGATTGATATAGTGTCTGCGGCAGATAGCCGCAGCTTTTTTGTGACATAGGAAAATCTCATCATGA
This sequence comes from Photobacterium sp. AWH4_225, assembly GCF_056158405.1. NCBI lineage: Bacteria > Pseudomonadati > Pseudomonadota > Gammaproteobacteria > Vibrionales > Vibrionaceae > Photobacterium > Photobacterium sp. AWH4_225. Next base: position 198,595 of record NZ_JBSWTF010000001.1, read on the forward strand.
CCAAACCCATTGTATTGAGTGGCGTACAGCCTTCAGGTGAATTAAGTATCGGTAATTATCTGGGTGCGCTGCGTCAGTGGGAACAGATGCAGGATGATTATGATTGTCAGTACTGTGTCGTAGATCTGCATGCCATCACTGTACGCCAGGATCCAAAAGCGCTGCACGAAGCGACGCTGGATGCACTGGCGATTTGCTTGGCTGTCGGCGTTGATCCGAAGAAGAGCACTTTGTTTGTGCAGTCTCATGTACCAGAGCATGCCCAGCTTGGCTGGTTGCTGAACTGCTACACCCAGATGGGTGAGCTAAGCCGCATGACCCAGTTCAAGGACAAGTCACAGCGCCATGCCAACGATGTCAACGTTGGCCTGTTCGGCTACCCGGTACTGATGGCGGCCGATATCCTGCTGTACGGTGCCCACCAGGTGCCAGTAGGTAGTGATCAGAAGCAGCACTTGGAGCTGGCGCGTGATATCGCGACCCGTTTCAACAACATCTATGGTGATGGTGAAGCGATCTTCCAGGTACCAGAGCCATACATCCCGACAGTCAACGCACGCGTAATGAGCCTTCAGGACGCGACCAAGAAGATGTCGAAGTCGGATGACAATCGCAAGAACGTGATCACCCTGTTGGAAGAGCCGAAGTCGATCATCAAGAAGATCAACAAGGCCCAAACCGACACTGAGACACCACCGCGTATCGCCCACGATATCGAGAACAAAGCGGGTATCTCCAACCTGATGGGGCTTTACTCGGCGGCAACCGGCAAGACCTTTGCTGAAATCGAAGCGCAGTACCAGGGCGTAGAGATGTACGGCCCGTTTAAGAAAGATGTGGGTGAAGCGATTGTGGCAATGCTGGAGCCTATCCAGTCTGAATACCACCGTATCCGTGCTGACCGTGCCTTCCTTGACGAAGTGATGAAAGCTGGTGCTGAAAAGGCGTCTGCCCGTGCAGCGGAAACGCTGAAGAAAGCGTACGCTGCAGTAGGCTTTGTTGCCCGCCCATAAGCTGGGTACAGCTGTAAACACCGAAAACCGGCCTCTGGCCGGTTTTTTTTCGTCTACGCTTGCCTTTCTGCTGTCCTGCTGCACAATAGGCCGCTGTAATTTCCAGGGAGCAGAAGTACCCATGCTATTGATGATCGATAACTACGACTCGTTTACCTACAACCTCTACCAGTATTTCTGTGAGCTGGGCGCCGAGGTGAAGGTCGTACGTAATGACGAAATCGACATTGCTGGTATTGAGGCGTTGGCACCGTCCCACCTGGTGATCTCACCGGGCCCGTGTACGCCGAATGAAGCGGGGATTTCGCTGGAGGCTATCCGCCATTTTGCTGGCAAGCTGCCCATTCTCGGGGTGTGCCTCGGCCACCAGTCCATCGCTCAGGTCTATGGCGGCGATGTGGTCCGTGCCCGCCAGGTGATGCATGGCAAGACGTCCCCTGTTACCCACACCGATAGCAGCGTTTTTTCTGGCTTGAACAACCCGCTTACCGTCACCCGCTATCACTCGCTGGTGGTTAAGGCTGATACTTTGCCAGATTGCTTCGAAGTCACGGCATGGACGGAAAAAGACGGTGAACGTGATGAAATTATGGGGATCCGCCATAAGACCTTGCCTATCGAAGGGGTCCAGTTCCACCCGGAAAGTATTCTGACTGAACAGGGCCATCAGCTGCTGTCGAACTTCCTGCGTCGCTGAGCCTGAAGGCATAAGGGCAGCAGGAAATGCTGCCTGACTCAATCAACCCGCCACTTTACACCACTCCATTTCTTCTTGAGTCAGTAAAAAAGCGCTTCTCCCAGCGTGTTTGTTGTCTCAATCACGCGATCCTTGTCACCTTTTTTAACATTCGTGTATCTTTTTTGGTTTTTTTGGCACGGAAAGATTATGCAGCCCGATGGCTGGAAATCGCTTTATTTCCTTGCAGGAAAAACACCTTTTAATGATCAGGGCTTAATAAGTTTTCCCGAACCCCGCATAAATATGTATTTTGTAGGAGATTAACCGTTAACTGATAGGGAATAAAAAAATATTCTGCTATTGGAATTGGTTAATAAAATGTAAATACTATGCTTAGGGCAAAAACATTAGAAGGAAACGATAATGGCAAAGGAGTATAAAGTCGATCGTCAGGTGTTCGATGAAGTGATGGTGCCGTGTTACGCACCGATGCAAATGATCCCGGTGAAGGGGCAGGGTGCACGGGTGTGGGATCAGGAAGGTCGCGAGTATATCGACTTTGCTGGCGGTATCGCGGTGAGCTGTCTGGGCCACTGCCATCCAGTGATGGTTGATGCGCTTAAGGCGCAGGCCGAGCAGATCTGGCACCTGAGTAACGTGATGACCAACGAGCCGGCACTGCGATTGGCCAAACTGCTCACCGAGCACAGCTTTGCCGATAAAGTTTTCTTTGCCAACTCCGGTGCCGAGGCCAACGAGGCTGCACTGAAACTGGCTCGTCGTTACGCGGCGGACAAGTTTGGTCCGGAGAAATCCGAGATCATTTCTTTCAAACAAGGTTTCCACGGCCGGACTTTCTTTACCGTGACGGTCGGTGGCCAAGAGGCCTATTCCGATGGTTTTGGGCCAAAGCCAGGCGCGGTAACCCATCTTGCTTACAATGATCTGTCCAGCCTGGCAGAGCATATGTCGGAGCGTACCTGTGCAATCATGATGGAGCCGTTGCAGGGCGAGGGCGGTATTGTATCGCCAACCCCAGAGTTTGTTCAGGGCGTTCGCGAGCTGTGTGACAAGCACAATGCTTTGCTTATTTTCGATGAGGTACAAACCGGTAACGGCCGTACCGGCGACTTCTATGCCTATCAGGGGCTGGGTGTGACGCCGGATATCCTTAGCACAGCGAAGTCGCTCGGTGGTGGTTTCCCTATCGGTGCCATGCTGACGACGACAGAGCTGGCTACTCACCTAAAAATCGGTACTCACGGTTCAACCTACGGCGGTAACCCGCTGGCTTGTGCGGTCGCTGAAGCGGTCGTCAGTGAAGTGACCAAGCCGGAAGTGTTGGCTGGCGTCAAGCAGCGTGAGCAATGGTTCCGCGAGGCGCTGGAGGCAATCAATGCCAAGTATCCGGTATTTGCTGAAGTTCGTGGCAAGGGGCTGTTGCTTGGCGCGGCACTCAATGAGGAGTGGCAGGGCCGGGCAAGAGATATCTTGCTGGCGGCGGGTGAGGAAGGCTTGATGGTACTGGTTGCCGGTACCAACGTGGTGCGCTTCACCCCGTCTTTGGTGATCGATAAAGCCGACATCGACGAGGGCATGGCCCGTCTCGAGCGCGCTATCGCCAAAATCTATTCATAATTTTGTTTAACTGGATGCGGCTGGCAGGAGCTTGGCCGCAGCCTCCGGCCCTGTGCCGGTCTTATCAATAGTTGGCAGCCAAGCTGCAGCTTGCATCAGGAGGGAGTTCGATGCTGGTTATACGTCCTATTACTGCCGCGGATCTGCCGGCACTACTACAGTGTGCGGAAGAGTCGGGCCATGGTTTCACCTCGCTACCGGTTAACGAGGAAATCCTCGCCAACCGCATTCAGCATTCCGAAGAGAGCTTTGCCAAAGCGGTTACCCAACCGGGCTCGGAAGGTTACCTGATGGTGGCGGAAGATACCGAGACCGGGGAAATTGCAGGGACGACGGCTATCGAGGCCGCGATTGGGTTGGATAATCCATTCTATACCTACCATTTGAGTACCGTGGTGCACTCATCCCGTCGCCTCAATGTCCATAACGTGGTGAAAGTGCTGACCTTCGGTAATGACTACACCGGCGTCAGTGAGCTTTGCACCTTGTTCTTGCGTCCCGAATGGCGTCAGGGGCTCAATGGCCGCCTGTTGTCCAAATGTCGTTTCCTGATGATGGCCGAGCACCCGGAGCGTTTTGACAATACCGTGATTGCCGAAATGCGCGGCGTGTCCGACGAAGACGGTAACTCTCCGTTCTGGGAGTGGCTAAAAGAGCACTTCTTCTCGATTGATTTTACCTTGGCGGATTACCTGACGGGTATTGGCAAGAAGGGTTTCATTGCCGACCTGATGCCGAAGCTACCGATTTACGTCAACCTGCTCAGCCCAGAAGCGCAGGCGGTGATCGGTCAGGTGCATGATAAAACCCGTCCGGCGCTTCGCTTGTTGGAGAAGGAAGGATTCACCTGCCGTGGCTATGTCGATATTTTCGATGCCGGCCCGACGGTCGAATGTGATGTCAGAAATATCGAGTCGGTACGTCATTCACAGCTATGCCGGGTGGAAATTGGCCAGCCGACAGGCCAAGCCGACAGTATTGTCAGCAATACCTCGTTTACCCATTTCCGCGCAGTCGTCGATAAGGTTGATGTGTTAAATGGCACGGCTTTGATCAGTGCGGAAGCGGCCAAGGCGTTGGATGTTAAACAAGGGGATCAGGTCCGCCTGATCGCCCAATAAAGGAGAGCAGCATGACCCAATGGATTGCAGGACGCTGGCAAGCTGGCGAAGGACAAGCGATGCAGTCGCTCAACCCCTATAGCAGTGAAGTGGTATGGCAAGGGCTTTCTGCCACTGCCGAACAGGTAGAGCAGGCTGTGTCAGCAGCGAGAACGGCATTAGTTAGCTGGCGCAACACACCGTTCGCCGAGCGCCAGGCAATTGTTGAGCGTTTTGCCGAGCTAGTCAAAGCGCACAGCGAAGCTATCGCTGTGGTCATTGCTGAGGAAACCGGTAAACCGCTGTGGGAGACCCGTACTGAAGCCGGTGCCATGGTCGGCAAGATTGCGATATCACTGCGTGCCTACCAGGAGCGGACCGGCGAAAAGCAAAAAGACATCGCCGGCACCCAGGCTGTGCTTCGCCACCGTCCATTGGGGGTCATGGCAGTATTTGGTCCTTACAACTTCCCGGGCCACTTGCCCAACGGCCACATTGTTCCGGCATTGTTGGCAGGCAACACTGTGGTATTCAAGCCGTCGGATCTGACCCCGAAAGTTGCCGAAGAGACCATGAAGCTATGGCAACAGGCAGGCTTGCCTAACGGCGTGATCAATTTGGTCCAGGGCGCACGGGCGACTGGGGAAGCTTTGGCAGGCGCCAAGGGCATCGACGGCCTGCTGTTTACCGGCAGTGCCAATACCGGCCATTTGCTGCACCGCCAGTTTGCCGGCCAGCCAGGCAAGATGCTGGCACTCGAGATGGGCGGTAATAACCCAATGGTGATCTCCCGTCACTATGGCGAGTTGGATGCTACTGTCTACACTATTATTCAGTCTGCCTTTATCAGTGCCGGTCAGCGTTGTACCTGCGCACGTCGTCTCTACCTGCCGCATGGCGCGGAGGGAGACCAAATTCTGGCACGCTTGCTTGAACTGACAAGACAGATCCGTGTCGGTGGTCAGTTTGACGAGCCGGCACCGTTTATGGGAGCACAAGTCTCGGTCCAGGCTGCTGATAATATTATGCAGGCCCAGTCGCAGTTGGTTGAGCTTGGCGGCGAAGCACTGCTAGCGGCCACCCGTGGCCAGGGGGCAATTGTCACCCCGGGGATCATTGAGGTCAGCCAGATTGCTGAATTGCCTGATGAGGAATACTTTGGCCCGCTGCTGCAGGTTGCTCGCTACCACGAGCTAGATGAGGCGGTGGAAAAAGCCAATGACACCCGCTATGGCTTGTCTGCCGGCTTGGTATCGACCGATGATAGCGAGTGGCAATACTTTATCGAGCATATTCGGGCCGGGATTGTTAACCGCAACCGCCAGTTAACCGGAGCCAGCGGTGATGCGCCATTTGGTGGGCCGGGAGCGTCTGGCAACTTGCGACCAAGTGCCTATTACGCGGCAGACTACTGTGCGTACCCGATGGCATCGATGGAAGGTGAGCAGACTGAGCTACCCGCCCAGCTATCACCGGGCATCACGCTTTGATGGCCGTCAATCATTCACCAGCCAAAGAGGATAGCGAGCACATGGAAAGGGTAGAGCAACTATTTTCCGGGTTATGGCAGGATTATATCCAACGCCTGTGCCCGTCAGCCGCTCAGGTTCATGATCTGCTGACCGAAGAAGAGCCGCTGCTCAATGATCACATTGCGCTGCGGACATTCAATCTGCCGCAGGTTGGTCTCGACCGACTGGCAGCTCCGTTCATCGCGATTGGCTACAAGCCTTGCGGCCGCTACCGTTTCGAGGCCAAGAAGTTGTATGCCGAGCACTTCGAGCACCCCAATCCGCTGGCTCCCAAAGTGTTTATCAGCGAACTGATGGTAGGACAGTTTAGCTCCCTGCTACAACAAACCGTCAGGGATTTGGTTAAACAGGTACCCGAGCAGGCGATGCATGATCCGGCCTTCCTCTATGGCGGGCGGTTATGGGAGTTGGATTATGCGACCTACGAGCTACTGGCGGCAGAAAGCGAGTATGCAGGTTGGCTCGCTGCCCATGGTTTCGGTGCCAACCACTTTACAGTGAGCATTAACCAGCTAGAGCAGTTCACCGAGGTCGCTGAGGTCAATCACCTGCTGCGTCACAACGGGTTTGACATCAACAGTTCTGGTGGTGAGGTCAAGGGCAGCCCTGAAGTGATGCTCGAGCAGTCGTCAACCATGGCCGACAGGGTAGAAGTAGGCTTTACCGATGGGGTCTACACTGTTCCTGGTGGTTTCTATGAGTTTGCCAAGCGATATCCGAAAGAAGACGGTGAGCTGTATACCGGCTTTGTCGAAGCGTCGGCGGATAAGATCTTCGAAAGTACCGATGCCAATTAGCCGTTCTTTCATTTAGTCGCTTCTTCATTGGACCAGTGCCGAGATGAATAAGTGAAAGGCATCAAGGGCCTGTGGCGATCATTGCCATAGGCCTTTTTAATGCTTGGCTTCTTGGGTCTAACGCTTAGGCATTAATGTTTGAGGCTGTCGAGCGGATAGCCCAAATGGGCTTCCGGTGTGTGGCGCTTCACCTTCTCGTGCTGTTCAAGATAGTGGCGGCTGTCACTGAACCCGGTCATTTCGATGGTATCAGGCAGTGGCGAAATCACACCGCGATGTAAGTGATGTGTGCTATGTGGTGAAAAGCGTTCGATGTCCATACCGGTATTCCATTACAGGTGATGAGGTTGATATGCACAATGTAGCATCAAGTAAAGCAGATACAAGTACAAAAACAGTGACGTGGTAGACAGTAATGCCCTGAAAGCATGAAATGGGAAAGGTAAGGGTAATAAAAAAGCCGCACAAGGCGGCTTTTGGATATTGGTGCGTTTTACGGACAGCTAACAGCTTAGCGCGTACCGTAAACAACGATAGTTTTGCCGTGGGCAGAAATCAGGTTCTGCTCTTCTAGCATCTTCAAGATACGACCTACGGTCTCACGAGAACAGCCAACGATTTGGCCGATTTCCTGACGAGTGATCTTGATTTGCATACCGTCTGGGTGGGTCATTGCATCCGGCTGTTTAGCCAGATTCAATAGCGTCTGTGCGATGCGGCCTGTTACGTCCAGGAATGCCAAGTCACCGACTTTCTGGCTTGTCACCTGCAGGCGGCTAGCCATTTGCGCAGATAGGCGCATTAGAATGTCTGGGTTTACCTGGATAAGCTGGCGGAATTTCTTGAAAGAAATTTCTGCGACTTCGCAAGGGGTCTTAGCACGAACCCAAGCGGTACGCTCCTGGCCTTCTTCGAATAGGCCTAATTCACCGATGAAGTCACCTTGGTTTAGGTAAGACAGGATCATTTCCTTACCTTCTTCATCCTTGATCAGGACCGCAACAGAACCTTTGACGATGTAGTAGAGCGTCTCTGCTTTTTCACCCGCGTGGATCAAAGTACTCTTTGAAGGGTATTTATGAATGTGGCAATGGGAAAGAAACCACTCTAGAGTTGGATCTGTTTGAGGTTTACCTGGAACCATATTACTAACTTCCTCTGCGTTTGTTGCCCAACAACGACGTCCTTCATAATGCGGCTGGGCCTAACCATAATTAGTTCGTCGTTTAGGATATTCAGTCAACCGCTGGGCTGCAAGCTCACGTGAATAATTAGTTCAGATTTTATCTTTTTTCGGCGCGCTTTTCTTGATATTGATCTATGTGAAAAGGCCATTTTGTAGTCATAAGTGTGCACATGATCACACAGTTGCTAGATAGTGCCGAAAGCCCGTAAAAGTTGTAAGGAGAAAGCAATGCAATCACGAGTCAAATGGGTCGAAAATATGACCTTCCTAGGACAGTCAAATTCCGGCCACAGTGTGGTAATGGACGGCAATGGTGGCGAAAAAGCGCCAAGCCCGATGGAGCTGGTTTTGATGGCTGCTGGTGGGTGTAGCTCGGTGGATGTGGTTGATGGACTCAAGTCTGCGGGACAGAAAATTACCGGCTGTGAGGCGCAGATCAATTCGGTTCGTCGTGAGCAGGCACCTCGCATTTTCACTACCGCCAACCTTCACTTTGTGGTCACGGGTGAAAACCTGGACGAAGCCGTTGTGGCAAAAACTGTTGCCGATTCACTGGAAAAATACTGTTCAGTTTGCCTGATGCTGGGCGAAGGGGTCGAAATGACCCATTCGTATGAGGTGGTGGAAGAGTAATAGCGGCACTAAGGCCCTATGGTACTGCGGTTCTGTGGGAAGAGATATCCTGCAGAACCATAGAACCATAGAACCATAGAACCATAGAACCATAGAACCATAGAACCAATAGGCCCTATGGGACCAAAGGCAACTTCACTTAGTGAAGGGGGCTCTAGCCTCAATATTCTTATCCTATTTTCCCCGTATCAATCAGTTGCTGGATCAGCGGTCGCATGATCAGCTCCATTGCAAAACTCATCTTGCCGCCGGGCACTACCAGGGTGTTGTGGCGCGACATAAACGAGCCTTGGATCATCGATAGCAGGTAAGGGAAGTCGACGTTCTTGATCCCGCGGAAGCGGATCACCACAAAGCTCTCGTCCAGGCTCGGGATCGCCTTGGCACTAAACGGGTTGGAGGTATCGACTGTCGGTACCCGCTGGAAGTTGATATGGGTGCGGGAGAACTGCGGGGTGATGTAATTGAGGTAGTCGTCCATCGAGCGCACGATCGACTCCATCACGGCCTCGCGCGAATGACCACGATCCCGGGTATCCCTGACGATCTTCTGGATCCACTCGAGGTTGACGATTGGCACCATGCCAATCAGCAGATCAACATGCTGGGCGGCATTGACCTCGCCATCAACCACGCCACCGTGCAACCCTTCATAGAACAGCAAGTCGGTATTTTCCGGTAGCGTCTGCCAAGGGGTGAATGTTCCCGGCATTTGATTATACGGTACGGCTTCGTCAAACGTGTGCAGATAGCGGCGGAACTGGCCGCTACCGTCTTCTCCGTATTGGCGGAAGAAGGTTTCCAGCAATGGGAAGTCGTTGGCCTGCGGACCGAAATAGCTGATATGGCGGCCTTGCTCTTTGGCCTTGCGGATCTCGACGTCCATCTCCGGACGGGTGAAGCGGTGAAAACTGTCACCTTCAAGCCAAGCAGCATTGATGCTCATCATATTGAACATCTTACGGAATGCTTCGGAGGTGGTGGACGTTCCCGCCCCCGAGGACCCTGTTACTGCAATAATGGGGTGTTTTGCAGACATGACATACCCTGTCGTTAACATTAACGGAAAGAGTTATTAACAGGGCTGGGCGGTCAGGTCAAGCCGGGATGCCAAAAATGCAGGGTGTGCGAAAGTTGGGGAAGGGTTAACCGTGTCCCAATTGGCGCTTGGATTTGATGTCGATGGTCTCGTGCAGCTCGGAGTACACAATTACCGCTTCTCCGCTTTCCAATTGTTTGCGCACCCGGTCGACTTTGGCGGCCAGTGACAGCTCGCGCTCGCCGTAGTCGGTTCCTTCGCGCAGGACGAAATGCTCGATAAGGTTAGTCAGGGTTTCAGGGTCAAGGTCTTGCCAAGGGATGTTCATAACGGCGCTTTTTCAGTTGCAGGAGATACCGGGATTATATTGGCAAATGTGTCAGTTGTAGAGAGCCTAGTGCCTGGTTCCTAGATCCTAGGCAGGGTAAGAGCGAGAGGTTTTAGTCCAAGACAATAAGGTTCAGAACAGAAGAGCCTCTTCTCTAGGAACTAGGATCTCGAACCTAGGATCTTGCCAAACCACTCCGGCACCGTCTTCTCGAGCCAGAAATCCGGCTGGCGCCACGAGCCGGTGACGAAACCGACATGTCCGCCGTACTGGCACAGATCATATTGGATATGCGGCGGCAGCGGCTCTGTCGGGATCACCGCCTCGGTCATGAACGGGTCGTCCTTGGCATGGATCACCCTAAGCGGAACCGTGACTTCAGCAAGGCGGGTCAGCCCGCTGCAGCGCTGGTAGTAATCGGCGGCATCTTTGAAGCCGTGCAAGGGGGCAGTGACGTGCTCGTCAAACTGCCACAGGGTTTGTAGCTGCGATGCAGTTTCACTTGATACCGGCATATCATTAGGCAGGGCCGCGATTTTCCGGCTCAGGTTGCGCTTCATCGAGCCGAGTAGGTATTGCTGGTAGATTTTGGAGAAACCCTGCTGGATCCGTTCCGAGCAGGCAGCTAAGTCCAGCGGTGGGGAGATCACCTGGGCGGCAGAGAGCTCAGAGTGCTCCCCGCTTTCCGCCAGGTAGTTCACCAGCATATTGCCACCGAGCGATACACCCACGGCGACAAAGGGCTGGCTTGGCAGTTGCTGGCGAAGCCACTGGATAAAGAAACGAGCATCGCTGGTTTCACCGGAATGGTAGCTACGCGGCCTGAGGTTCATCTCACCGCTGCAACCGCGAAAATGCATCATCACCGCGAGCCAGCCTTGCTGTTTGGCGGCATGGAGCAGGCCATTGGCGTAGGGGCTGTTAAAGCTGCCTTCCAAGCCATGGAACAGGATCATCACCGGTTGGCCGGGCTGACAATCGGCAACAGGGGCGGTCCAGGCTAAGTCGAGGAAATCGCCATCAGGCGTCTCGATACGCTGGGAGAGGGGAGTGAACAATGGCTTACGGCGCAAAAAGCGCGGCAGTAGGGTTTGCAGATGGGGATTTGCGAGCCCTTTGGCTGGTTGGAAAGCCATTGTCATGATTGCTCCTTGAAGTGGTTTATTGCGCCATCAGTTTGTCTATCAATGCCACAGCCCCCAGGCGATGGCAATAGCGTGCCAGATTGGCACCTGGTATATGCTCTGCTACGTGGTGAAGCGACATTTGGTTTAACGCCGCAATCAAGTCGTGTTGCTGCTGGCGCTCCATTTGCAGCTCGAAGTCTTTGAGCTGCTCGTAACCGTTGCTATCAAGCTGGGGTTTCAGCGAGCGACGCATATGGCGATAGCGCTCGAGCAGGCCCTCAGTCGGCTTGAGGCTTTGCTCCAACTGTTTGCGCTGTGGCGACGAGAGGTCGATGGACTGCGCATCGAGCCAGATCATCAGCAGGGCGAGGTTGACGCTGCCATTGTGGAACGTCTGCAGGGCCAGACAGGCGGCTTCGACGTCCGCCTTAAAGTAGTGAGTGTAGCTAAACTGCCAGAAGGCATCATGGCTCAGCGGCTGTTGGCTCGAATGGCTCAGGTCATTACTCTGGGGCATGCTGCTGCTCCATCGCCTCGAGTTCTTCCTGTAGCTCCATCCACTCCATTTCCACTTCTTCCAGCGATGACTTGGCATCGGCTTGAAGCTGTAGTTGCTCGTTCAAGCGTGCTTTGTTTTCAGCTTCATAGATACTGCTGTCACTGAGCTGGGTTTCGGCGTCAGTGATAGTGGCATTGAACTTGTCCATCTTGGTTTCAAGCTGGGTGATCTTTTTGCGCAGTGGGGCGGTTAGCTTGCGCAGCTCGGCTTCCAAGCGCTTCTGCTCCTTGCGCGAAGATGCACTGTTGTCCTTGGCCACTTCCGGTTTGCTGGACTGCTGCTCGCGGCGCTCGTTGCGTTGCTGCTCAGTCAGCCACTTGTGGTAGTCATTGAGATCGCCGTTGAACGGTACGACTTGGCGGTCATGGACTAGGTAGAGATCATCGGTGGTCGCACGCAGTAGGAAACGGTCGTGGCTGACAATTACCATGGCGCCATCGTAAGACTGCAGGGCAAGCGTCAGTGCCTGGCGCATATCGAGATCCAAGTGGTTGGTCGGTTCATCGAGTAGCAACAGATTAGGGCGCTGCCAGACAATCAGTGCCAGTACCAAACGGGCTTTCTCACCACCGGAGAACGGGCCGACTTTCTCCAATGCCTTGTCACCCAGGAAGCCGAAGCTGCCAAGGTAATCGCGCAGTTGCTGTTCGGTGGCCTGCGGGGCAATGCGTGCCATATGCTGGACCGGGGTGTCGTCCATGTACAGGGTTTCGAGCTGGTGCTGGGCGAAGTAGCCGATTTTCACCCCTTGCGAGTAGGTCAAATCCCCGGCTTTGGCAGGCAGTTCACCGGCCAGCATTTTGATCAGAGTTGATTTACCGGCACCATTTCGGCCAAGCAGGCCGATGCGGCTGCCCGGTACCAAGTTCAGCCGGATTTTTTCGAGGATCAGGTTATCGCCATAGCCGGCAGCGACTTGGTCCATCATCAAAATAGGGTTCGGCAGGGCACTAGGCTCGCGGAACTCGAAGCTGAACGGGTTATCGAACTGGGCCGGCAGTACTTTTTCCATCCGCTCAAGGGCCTTGATCCGACTTTGTGCCTGGCGGGCTTTGCTGGCCTTGTAGCGGAAGCGATCGATATAAGACTGCATGTGAGCCATCTGTTTTTGCTGCTTCTGGTACATAGCCTGCTGCAAAATCAGCTTTTCTGCTCGCTGGGTTTCAAACGATGAATAGTTACCGGTGTAGCTGTTCATGGTTTGGTTTTCGATGTGGATGATCCGGTTGACGACAGGGTCGAGGAAATCACGGTCGTGCGAGATCAGCACCAATGTACCGCGGTAGCTCTGCAACCATTTTTCCAGCCACATCACAGCGTCGAGATCCAAGTGGTTAGTTGGTTCATCGAGTAGCAGTAGATCGGAGCGGCAAAGCAGGGCCTGGGCAAGGTTGAGACGCATACGCCAACCACCCGAGAATTGGGTTAGGTGCCATTGCATTTGCTCTTGCGAAAAGCCAAGGCCGTCAAGCAGCTCGGCAGCACGGGCGCGGATGCTGTAGCCGCCGATGGCTTCCAGCTTGCCGTGCAGCTCGGCAACCTTGTTACCATTGTCCGCTTGTTCGGCAGCGAGCAGGTCGGCTTCCAGCTGGCGGTACTCACGGTCACCGTCAATCACATACTCCAGTGCCTCGCGCTCAAGGGCCGGGGTTTCCTGCGCTACCCAGGCCAGCTCCCAGTTGGCCGGGTATTGGCAGTTACCGGCATCGACGCTCAGTTCGTGCTTGAGCAGGGCAAACAGGGTGGACTTGCCACAGCCATTTTTGCCGACCAGACCGACTTTGTCGCCCGGGTGGATAGTCGCCGTGGCTTGGTCAAGCAGGATCTTGCCACCGCGTAGAAGTTGGATATCGGAAAAAGTGATCATTGACTGTGCCGGGGTGCCCCGCTCCGCAAAAACTAAATGCAAGAATAAGTGCGGAGTCTACCGCAAAGCGGCGGTGACCGCTAATACCTGCCTTGGTGGAAATAAAAGCAACCAAGCGGGCAGCAGACGGCGATTAATCGATCCTCTTTGCCTGCAATTATGTATTATGTGGATATAGGTTAATAAAAAGTTGTAACTCATGGCGAAATAGGCATATTTTGCTGTTGTAACAAGGAATGCTATGTCAGCAAAAGGACTTCCACGCATACTCGTACTCTATGCCCATCCTGATCCAGAGGCATCGGTTGCTAACCGCGCCATGCTGGCGGCGATCAGCCGGCTCTCCCATGTCACGGTCCATGATCTCTATGCGGCCTATCCTGATTTTTTCATCGATATCACTTTCGAGCGAGAGCTGATCAGGGATCATGACATCATTGTTTTCCAGCATCCGCTATATATGTATTCCTGCCCGTCGTTGCTTAAGGAGTGGATCGACGTTGTTCTGAGCAAAGGGTTTGCCCACGGTGAAGGCACCCAGACCCAGGGTAAGTACTGGCGTTCGGTGATCACCACCGGTGGGGCGGCTGAGGCCTATACGCCGGATGGCTACAACCGCTGCAGTGTTGATGAAATCCTCCGTCCGTTCGAGCTCAGCGCCATGCTATGCCGGATGAAATGGATGCCGCCACTGGTGTTGCACTGGGCCCGTCGGATACCTGCCGATGAGCGAGCACAACACGCCGAGGACTACCGCCAATGGCTGGAAGCGCCAATGGCCCTGATGGAGGAGGCGAAGTATGGCGAGTGATGTATTGTCGGTCAGTGTCGTCTTTCTTGCCGCTGCGGTGGTAGCGGTGCCGATTGCCCAGCGTTTGGGGCTGGGCTCTGTATTGGGTTACTTGCTGGCGGGGATCGCCATTGGTCCATGGGGACTGAGGCTGATTTCCGATGTTGATGCGATTCTCCATTTCTCAGAGTTTGGTGTGGTGCTGCTGCTGTTCCTGATTGGTCTTGAGCTAAACCCCAAGAAGCTATGGCAGATGCGAAAACCGATTTTGGGGCTCGGCGGTAGTCAGGTGGTGGTTACTAGCTTAGTGATTGCGGCCTTGGTGCTGTTGCTGGCGGGGCAATCACTATTGCCAGCGGTGTCTTGGCGTGATGCGCTTGTGGTCGGGATGGGATTGGCCTTGTCATCCACTGCGATTGCCCTGCGGGTGATTGAAGAGCAAAACCTTGGCGGCAGCGAAACAGGCCAGTCTGGCTTTGCCGTGTTGCTGTTCCAAGACATTGCTGTGATCCCGATGCTGGCGATACTGCCGGTTTTGGCCGGTGGCGGCGGTGGCAGCTGGATTGATTTTGCCTGGATGATTGGTGGTATTCTTGCCTTGTTGGTCGGTGGTCACTTCTTGTTGCGGCCGCTGTTCCGTTGGGTGGTGATGAGCGGCGTACGCGAGCTGTTCAATGTTGCGGCGTTGCTGCTGGTGATCGGCATTGCCTTGGGCATGCAATCGCTAGGGCTTTCGATGGCGCTCGGCACTTTCTTGGCCGGGGTGCTGTTGGCCGAGAGTGAGTATCGTCATGAGCTGGAAATTGCGATTGAGCCATTTAAGGGCTTGTTGCTGGGACTGTTCTTTATCTCGGTCGGTATGGCGGTCAACCTTGGCCTGCTGCTGCAATACCCATTACAGATCTTGCTGGCAGTAGTCGCGCTTATTGGCATCAAGGGGCTGATCCTGTATGGGCTGGCCCGTATCTTTGGTATTCGCGCTAAATCGCGCAGCCAGATGGCAGCGATCCTCAGTCAGGGGGGGGAGTTTGCTTTTGTCCTGTTTACCGCTGCGATGGGCGAGGGGTTGCTGGGTGGCGAGCTGTCGGCGTTCTTGTTGGTGGTAGTGAGTTTGTCGATGATGACGACGCCACTGATTTTGCTGCTGCAGGACAAATGGTTTATTCGAACTTTCAAAGCCGAGGCTGAAGCGGAGTTGGAGTCGGACGTGATAGACCGCGAACCGCGGGTGATCATTACCGGTTTCGGCCGTTTCGGTCAGGTAGTCGGGCGCTTGCTGTTTGCCAATAAAATTCGGGTAACGGTACTGGAACGCGACCCGAGCCAGATCCAGTTCCTGCGCAAATTTGGTTACAAGGTGTATTACGGTGATGCGACCCAGCTTGATCTGCTGCGTGCCGCCGGGGCCGATAAAGCCGAAGCCATCATCATCTGTACTGACGAGCCCGATGAGGTGATGGAGGTGGTTGATTTGTGCCAGCAGTATTTCCCCAACCTCAAAGTTCTTGCCCGGGCCCGCAGCCGGGTTGAAGCTCACCAGCTACTTAGCCATGGCGTAGAGAATTTTTCCCGCGAAACTTTTGCCGGCGCCCTTGATTTGGGGCGTCAGGCCCTCATATCTCTGGGTATGCATCCCTATCAGGCCAAGCGGGCTGAAGCCCATTTCCGCCGCTTGGATACCACCGCGCTAAGAGATCTATTACCGCAGCACTCGGAAGATGTCCATTTGGCTACTCGAGCCAGAGAAGCGCGTAAAGAGCTGGAAGAGATCTTTGATAGGGAAATGCGGGGAGAGCGGGAGCGTCATAATGGCTGGGACTGACCAGCCACTAAACGATAGTGACAACAACGAACACAGTGGCAAGGAGCGAAAGCATGGCCAAGAAACGGTTTATCGCCGGTGCAGTCTGTCCAAGCTGTAGTCAGCAGGATACGTTGCGCTGGTGGCAGGAAAATGAGGTCGAGCGGGTTGAGTGTGTATCTTGCGGTCATACCGATACCAGGGCCCCTCAGTCCGTCGAGCAGAGCGAGCAACTCTCCTCGCAAACCAAACAACAGGTTATCGGGATTTTTAAGCCCGAGGACTAAATAGGCTGAGCAGCCTTTAAACAGAATATTGGCATCTTGCTGCCATTATCCGGTATCATGCGGGCGAAATCCTTTGATACCCAGTTCAAAATTGGAGTAAACATGAAAGTCGCTAAAGACATCGTAGTAAGCCTGGCTTACCAAGTTAAGACCGAAGAAGGCGTTGTTGTTGACCAGTCGACAACTGAAGCACCTCTTGATTACCTACACGGCCACAACAACCTGATCGTAGGTTTGGAGAAGGCGCTTGAAGGCCGCGAAGCTGGCGACAAGTTTGAAGTGACAGTTGCTCCAGAAGAAGCGTACGGCGAGCACATCGATGCGATGGTTCAGCGTGTACCTGCTGACGTTTTCCAGGGTGTAGACGAAATCACTGTTGGTATGCGTTTCCTAGCAGACACTGATCAGGGCCCAATCCCTGTAGAAGTGACTGAAGTTGACGGTGACCACGTTGTTGTTGACGGCAACCACATGCTAGCAGGTCAGACTCTGACTTTCGGCGTAGAAGTTGTTGCTGTTCGCGCGGCGACTGAAGAAGAAATCGCTCACGGTCACATCCACCAGGGTGGCGGCTGCTGTGGTGGCGGTAGCTGCGGCGACCACGACCACGGTGAGAAAGAAGAAGGCTGCTGCGGCGGCGAAGAAAAAGGCGGCTGCGGCTGCTCACACTAATCGCTCACGATTAGCATGAAAAAAGGAAGCCCATGGGCTTCCTTTTTTGTTATTAATAATGCGGTGGCGGTGTCTCTTCCGACTCGCTTGCCAGGTTGGATGGCTCCATCCCCTTGACCTTGCCGACCATGAACTTCAACTGGGTCTGCATCTTGTCAATCAGGAACTGCTGCTCGGTCAGGGCCTGGTTGAGATCCTCGATGGTTTGCTCCTGGAAAGCCTGCTTCATTTCAAGCTCGTCGATCCGGGCCTGTAGCTGTTCGATTTCTTTCATTGCGTTATTCCGTCGTCCATTGCTGGGCGATACCTGCTGACGTTCCCGAGATCACATGACTATCGGGCGTAATGGCCACATCATACACCACCGCGGCGGGTGGTCGAGTATCTTGTTTGGCTGCCGCTTCCCAGCGACCCAGATTATCACCGCTTTGGGTGTCCCACAGTTCGACCCGGCGGGCAGGGGTACCGGTAGCCAGTAGTTTGCCGTCATCGGAGAAGCGGGCGCTGGACAGGATCTGCTGACGAAGCCGGACGGCCAGTGAAGAGACTTGCTCGCCACTTTGTAGATCCCAGATATAAATGTCGTTACTGCCATCTGCTGTCATCGCAAGTTTACCATCACGCTGCAAGGCTACTCGGCTGATCCGGCTTTGATGCTCAAAGTGCTGCAGGATCTGGCCGCTTTGGGTATCCCACAGATAGGCGGAATGGTCATTTCCCCCGGACAGGGCATAGCGGCCATTGGCAGAAATGGCGACGGAATTGACTTTTTCTCGGTGGGCAAGGAACTCTAGCCGTCTTCCGCTGCCCAAGTCGACGTACAGGGCTTTGCCGTTCGATAGTGCCAGCAACACATGCTGGCCGTTGTTGGCGATAGCGGCATCGCGGATCAAGCCGTCGGATATCGACCAGAGCCCCTCGGATTGACCCCAGGCCAGATCCCAGACGGCAAAGTTTTGTGCGGTCGCGGTAATGGCATAGCGGCTGTTATCGGAAATCTGGCTGCTGAGCACCGTATTGTGATATGGATCTTGAGAACCAAACTCCGCTAACTTTTTGTTTTGCTGTAAATCCCACAGCACGATACCTTGTTGGGCTGAGTGGTAGAGGGCAAACCGTCCGTCTCGGCTGAGGCTGAAACTGGTGGTACCTTCCGGGGCCAGTTCCCAGCGATTGAGTTCTGTACCGGAAAAAAAACAGCCAGTGAGGATGAAAAGTGCCAAAATGAAACATGGCACGTATCTTTTTGTTTGCATTAAGGTCTGGTTCCACTTGGTTAACACATAGTGTCATTTCCTTATGAATGCACTGCTGGGCAGTGAATTCATAAGGTGCATATTAGTATATTGATCTACAGTGCTTTTCATACCGCTTGATGAAAAGACTGGCGACTGATTTTTGAGGCATTGCCTCAGTTTAAAATGGAGAAATACATGAAACCTGTTCTGAAGATGTCTGTTTTGGCTGCAACGATCCTGCTAGCTGTAGGCTGCCAAGATGAAAAAGCAGCGGAAACAAAACCGGCAGAGCCTGCAAAAGTAGAGCAGGTGGCAGCTGAAGCCGCACCGGCGACATTCGCGACTGAAGATGACAAAGCGGCTTACGCTATCGGTGCTTCACTGGCGCAATACCTGGCTGCAAACCTGGACCAGCAGAAAGAGTTGGGCTTGGAGCTGAGCAAGGAGCAAGTGCTGGCGGGTGTGACAGATGTGTTTGCCGACAAGAGCCGCCTAACGCCGGAAGAAACCCAGCAGGCACTTCAGTCGCTAGATCAGCGTGTGTCTGAAATTGCCCAGCAGAAAGCACAGGAAGAAGCCGAGAAGAACATCAAGGCCGGTGAAGACTACCGTGCTGAGTTCGAGAAGAAAGATGGCGTAGTGAAGACTGACTCAGGCCTGCTTTACCAGGTTGAGACCCAAGGCGAAGGTGACAAGCCGGCTGCAACTGATACGGTTAAAGTACACTACAAAGGTATGCTGACTGATGGCACTGAGTTCGACAGCTCTTACGCGCGTAACCAGCCTGCCACTTTCCCACTGAACCAGGTGATTTCTGGTTGGACTGAAGGTGTTCAGCTAATGCCGGTTGGCTCTAAGTTCACTTTCGTTATCCCGCCAGAGCTAGCATACGGCTCTCAGGCAAACCCAAGCATCCCTGCTAACTCAACGCTGGTATTCGAAGTAGAACTTCTGGATATCGTTAAAGCAGATCAGCCAGCAGAAGAAGCGGCTCAGTAATCTAGCACATCGCATATTGTGATTTAGCAGAATTGCGATTTAGGATAAGTTTAAAAACCCAGCCTCGGCTGGGTTTTTTTATCATTCTAGTTGTATATGGTGTGAAAATGTTCAGGCAACTGTCCGAAATCTGATAAACTTGCAAGCAAGATTTGAAAATTTATCAATCGCCGTGAAATTTTCTTTCCCGGTGAGGCATAGCCCATTCTATTTATTTTTTCCCATTTCTGTGGCACAGAAGTTAAATAGAATGGGCAACAGCAAGGAAGATAGACGCGTGGTATCTACTGAAAACTTTGGCTCAGAAGTGATGGTTGAGAGTGACTTGATTGAGCCGCGTGCTTTTAGCGAGCACGATTACATTATTCTTCGTTCTTACGAGGCCGTTGTAGACGGCTTGGCTGCCTTGATTGGTCCATTCTGTGAAATCGTGCTGCACTCATTGGCCGATCTCAACACCTCTGCAATCAAGATCGCCAATGGTGAAAATACCGGGCGTAAAGTGGGCTCGCCAATCACCGATCTTGCCCTGCGCATGCTACGTGATATTGAAGGCTCGGAGCGTAACTTCTCCCGTGCCTACTTTACCCGTGCCAAGGGCGGGGACTTGATGAAGTCAATCACCATTGCGATCCGCAACGGCGATAACGATATTATCGGCCTGCTGTGTATCAACGTTAACCTCGATGCACCTTTCTCGCAGATCCTGCAATCCTTCATGCCGACTGATGAAGCCAAGCAGGCGGCATCGAGCGTCAACTTTGCCAGCGATGTCGATGAGCTGGTGGACCAGACCGTTGAGCGCACCATCGAAGAAATCAATGCCGACAAGAATGTATCGAACAATGCCAAAAACCGTCAGATCGTGATGGAGCTGTTCGACAAAGGTATCTTCGATATCAAGGATGCGATCAACCGGGTCGCGGATCGCCTTAACATTTCCAAGCATACGGTCTACCTCTATATCCGCCAGCGTAAGACCGAGGATGGCGAAAAATGAGCCTGAACTATGTGCTGGTGGTGGAAGGCCCTGCTTACGGGACCCAGTCGGCACGTTCGGCGTACCAGTTTGCCGTTGCACTCCTGGCTGAAGGGCATCACTTGTCACGAGTATTTTTCTATCAGGACGGGGTTCATAACGGCTCCGCCCTGACGGCACCGGCGTCGGATGAGTTCGATTTGGTCGCGGCTTGGCAACAGCTGGCACAAAACCATGGCACCGAGCTGCAAACCTGTGTCGCGGCGGCGCTACGCCGCGGTATCATCAGCCCCCAGGAAGCCGAGCAGAACCAGCTGTCAGGCAGTAACCTGGCCGCGGGTTTTGAGCAGGCAGGCTTGGGTGGTTTGGCCGAAGCCATGCTGACCGCCGATCGCGTCATTCAGTTCTAACGGGATAACCATGACAACTTTAGGTTTTGTATTCCGCCAAGCGCCACATGGCGTCGCCTCGGGCCGTGAAGGCCTGGATGCTGTGCTGGCAACATCCGCCTACAGCGAAGATATTTTGCTGTTTTTCCACGGTGATGGTGTCTACCAATTGCTGGATGGCCAGCAACCGAAAGACATTTTGTCGCGTGACTATATCGCTACGTTCAAGATGCTCGAACTCTACGATATCGAGCAGGTTTATGTTTGCCAGCAGTCTTTGCAGGTTCGCGGGCTAACCACGGACGATCTGCTGATTGATGTCATTGCATGCGAGCCGGCAGAATTTTCCGAGCGCCTGCATGCCTGTCAGCGCGTGCTGGCATTCTAAGCCCATATTCGTTGAGGCACCGTATGCTCCATATTTTTACCCGCTCCCCATTCCAGTCCCGATCTTTTGACGAAGCCGCTGCCGTGATCAGCCAAAATGACTCGATTTTGTTGATCCAAGACGCAGTTATCGCTGCTACGGTTGAAAATAGCCCAATTTTTTCGTTCCGCGATTCCGGCGTAAAAATTTATTTACTGGCAGAGGATTTGGCTGCTCGCGGGCTGCAGGATAAGCTCAAGCTTGATTTCAATGTTATTGATTATAAAGGATTTGTTGGCTTGACTGTCGACTGTGAAACACAGATGAAGTGGGCCTGATAGGCATTCTTAAACCTTGGAAAACCCGTGGATATCAGGTTGAACAAGAAATAATCATTTGATTGATCGCTGGTTACATCTTGACACCCTTGGGTGCGATGCCTAAAATTTCGCGTCCTCCTGTTGTTGGGAGGCAGATTTTTCACATTTACGAAAGTAATATTTCAGGAGCTATTTAATGGCAACTATTAACCAGTTGGTACGTAAGCCACGTGCTAAGCAAGTTGTAAAAAGCAACGTGCCTGCACTAGAAGCGTGCCCACAGAAGCGTGGTGTATGTACTCGTGTATACACTACTACTCCTAAAAAACCTAACTCAGCACTTCGTAAAGTTTGTCGTGTACGTCTGACAAACGGTTTCGAAGTAACTTCGTACATCGGCGGTGAAGGTCACAACCTTCAGGAGCACTCAGTTGTTCTAATCCGTGGTGGTCGTGTTAAAGACCTTCCAGGTGTGCGTTACCACACCGTTCGTGGTGCACTTGACTGTGCAGGCGTTAACGACCGTAAACAAGGTCGTTCTAAGTACGGTGTGAAGCGTCCTAAGTCTTAATGGATTCCGTTAAGTAAGGCCAAACACTAAAATTATTTAATTTTTGAAGAAACTGTAAAGTTTTGGATAACCTGAAGAAGACAACGGAGAATATCCATGCCACGTCGTCGCGTAATCGGTCAGCGTAAGATCCTTCCAGATCCAAAGTTCAAATCTGAATTGCTGGCAAAATTCGTTAACATCCTAATGGTTGACGGTAAGAAATCTACTGCTGAGAAAATTGTTTACTCTGCACTAGAAACAATGGCTGAGCGTTCTGGTGAAGAACACCTAGCTATCTTTGAAAAAGCTCTTGAAAATGTACGTCCAGCGGTAGAAGTTAAATCTCGCCGTGTGGGTGGTTCAACTTACCAGGTGCCTGTAGAAGTACGTCCAGTACGTCGTAACGCACTAGCTATGCGTTGGTTGGTTGAAGCTGCGCGTAAGCGTGGTGAAAAATCTATGGCTCAGCGTCTAGCAGGCGAAATGCTTGATGCGGCTGACAACAAAGGTTCTGCTGTTAAGAAACGTGAAGACGTTCACCGTATGGCAGACGCGAACAAAGCGTTCGCACATTACCGCTGGTAATCACCCCGGTAATACAAATAGGGCGCGGCAAGCTTGGCTTGTCGCGCCTAAACCATACTCTAAGGACTCCCTTAGTAAGAGGATACTGCCGTGGCTCGTAAAACGCCTATCGAGCGCTACCGTAACATCGGTATTTGTGCTCACGTTGACGCCGGTAAAACAACAACTACCGAGCGTATCCTGTTCTATACAGGCTTATCTCACAAAATTGGTGAGGTTCACGACGGCGCAGCTACCATGGACTGGATGGAGCAGGAGCAGGAGCGTGGTATCACTATCACATCTGCTGCAACGACTACCTTCTGGCGTGGTATGGAAGCTCAGTTCCCTGAGCACCGCGTAAACATCATCGATACCCCTGGACACGTTGACTTTACCATCGAGGTAGAGCGTTCATTGCGTGTGCTTGATGGTGCGGTTGTTGTTTTCTGTGGTTCATCAGGTGTTGAGCCTCAGTCTGAAACCGTTTGGCGCCAGGCTGACAAGTACGAAGTACCGCGTATGGTTTTCGTAAACAAGATGGACCGAGCTGGTGCCGACTTCCTGCGTGTTGTTGACCAGATCAAAAACCGTCTTGGTGCGAACCCAGTGCCAATTCAATTGAATATCGGTGCTGAAGACGAATTCAAAGGCGTTGTTGACCTTATCAAGATGAAGGCCATCAACTGGAATGAAGATGATCAGGGTATGTCATTTACCTATGAAAACATTCCAGCTGACATGGTTGAGCTTGCTGAGGAATGGCGTCAGAACCTGGTTGAATCAGCTGCGGAAGCATCTGAAGAGCTGATGGACAAGTACCTTGAAGAAGGTGAGCTGTCTGAAGCTGAAATCAAGGCCGGTCTTCGCCAGCGTACGCTAGCGAACGAGATCGTGCTGGCAACCTGTGGTTCAGCATTCAAAAACAAAGGCGTTCAGGCTGTACTTGATGCAGTGATTGAATTCCTGCCTTCGCCAACGGAAGTGAAAGCTATCCGCGGTGAAGACGAAGAAGGTAACGAAGTTGAGCGTCACTCAAGCGATGAAGAACCATTCTCAGCGCTAGCGTTCAAAATCGCGACCGACCCATTCGTTGGTACCTTGACCTTCATGCGCGTTTACTCTGGAGTTGTAAATTCAGGCGACACCGTCTACAACTCAGTAAAAGAAAAACGCGAGCGTTTCGGCCGTATCGTTCAGATGCACTCGAACAAGCGTGAAGAAGTTAAGGAAGTCCGTGCGGGTGATATCGCTGCAGCGATCGGCCTGAAGAACGTCACCACTGGTGACACCCTGTGTGATCAGAACCACAAAGTGATTCTGGAGCGCATGGAATTCCCAGAGCCGGTTATTCAAATCGCTGTAGAGCCTCGCTCTCAGGCTGACCAAGAGAAAATGGGTATTGCGCTAGGTAAACTGGCTGCAGAAGATCCATCATTCCGCGTCGAAACAGACGATGAATCTGGTCAGACTTTGATTTCAGGCATGGGTGAACTTCACCTGGATATCATCGTTGACCGTATGAAGCGCGAATTCAGCGTTGAATGTAACGTTGGTAAACCTCAGGTGGCATACCGTGAAACTATCCGTGGTAAAACGGAAGTGGAAGGTAAGTTTGTACGCCAATCTGGTGGTCGCGGTCAATATGGTCACGTATGGCTGAAAATCGAACCATCGGAGCCTGATGAAGGTTTCGTGTTCGTGGACGAGATCGTTGGTGGTGTGGTACCGAAAGAGTACATTGGTGCTGTTTCTAAAGGTATCGAAGAGCAGATGAACAACGGTGTGCTGGCTGGCTATCCTGTATTGGATGTCAAGGCTACCCTGTTCGACGGTTCTTACCATGACGTTGACTCCAACGAAATGGCATTTAAGATTGCCGGTTCTATGGCATTCAAGAAAGGTGCGCTACAAGCAGAGCCTGTTATTCTTGAGCCATTGATGAAGGTTGAAGTAACCACTCCGGAAGACTGGATGGGTGATGTTGTTGGTGACCTTAACCGTCGCCGCGGCATGATCGAAGGTATGGACGAAGGCCCTGCTGGCCTGAAGATTGTCCGTGCCAAAGTACCGCTTTCGGAAATGTTCGGTTACGCAACTGACTTGCGTTCTGCGACCCAGGGTCGTGCGTCATACTCAATGGAATTTAGCGAATACGCTGACGTTCCTAAGAATGTCTCTGACTCTATTATCGCCGAGCGCGGTTAATCGCAAGATCTATATTGCGCCAATTGCTGTTGGCGCATAAAATAGCAACTTCTGACGCGTCCCATATTAATTTCGGTGGGGCGTATCATAACTAGGAAGGAACACGATCGTGTCTAAAGAAAAATTTGAACGTACGAAACCGCACGTTAACGTTGGTACTATCGGCCACGTTGACCACGGTAAAACTACTCTAACTGCTGCTATCTGTACTACTTTGTCAAAAGTATACGGTGGTGAAGCTAAAGACTTCGCATCTATCGATAACGCTCCAGAAGAGCGCGAGCGTGGTATCACAATCTCTACTTCTCACGTAGAGTACGATACTCCAACTCGTCACTACGCACACGTAGACTGCCCAGGACACGCCGATTACGTTAAAAACATGATCACTGGTGCTGCGCAGATGGACGGTGGTATCCTAGTTGTTGCTGCAACTGACGGCCCAATGCCTCAGACTCGTGAGCACATCCTACTAGGCCGTCAGGTTGGTATCCCTTACATCATCGTGTTCATGAACAAGTGTGACATGGTTGATGACGAAGAGCTTCTAGAGCTAGTTGAGATGGAAGTTCGTGAACTTCTTTCTGAGTACGACTTCCCAGGTGACGACTGCCCAGTAATCATGGGTTCTGCTCTTGGCGCTCTAAACGGCGAGAAAGAGTGGGAAGACAAGATTGTTGAGCTAGCTGAAGCACTAGACAACTACATCCCAGAGCCAGAGCGTGCGATCGACCGTCCGTTCATCCTACCTATCGAAGATGTATTCTCAATCCAGGGCCGTGGTACTGTTGTAACTGGTCGTGTTGAGCAGGGTATCATCACTGTAGGTGACGAAGTAGAAATCATCGGTATCAAAGACACTACTACAACTACTTGTACTGGTGTTGAGATGTTCCGTAAGCTTCTTGACGAAGGCCGTGCTGGTGAGAACGTTGGTGTTCTTCTACGTGGTACTAAGCGTGACGAAGTTGAGCGTGGTCAGGTTCTTGCTAAGCCAGGTTCTATCACTCCGCACACTACTTTCGAGTCAGAAGTATACGTTCTGTCTAAAGACGAAGGTGGCCGTCACACGCCATTCTTCAAAGGCTACCGTCCACAGTTCTACTTCCGTACAACTGACGTAACTGGTACTATCGAGCTACCAGAAGGCGTAGAAATGGTTATGCCTGGTGACAACATCCAGATGGTTGTTACTCTAATCGCTCCTATCGCGATGGACGAAGGTCTACGCTTTGCAATCCGTGAAGGCGGTCGTACAGTAGGTGCTGGTGTTGTTGCTAAGATCGTTGCTTAATTTGCAATAGTCTAACGACACTAAGAAAAGGGAAGCTTCGGCTTCCCTTTTTGCTTTTTGTTATCCGTGTCATCATATCTGGTCATCTCTGCCTCTATATTTTTAAATCGTATAACCCCGCTTTTTCTATCTCCAAACGATCTATAGATTCTTTAGTTTGCAACTAGTAATGCAAACAATTCTCGTTTATATTTTCTCCGTCAACATTAGGATGGAATGAAAATGTACGTTTGCCTTTGCCACGGAATTTCCGACAAGAAAATCATGAAACTGGCTGACCAGCATGGGATCAGCGATGTCCGCGGCATTCGCCAGTTTACGCCTTTGGGCTCGCAGTGCGGAAAATGTATTCGCCAGGCCAAAGAAGTCATCGAGCAGGCAACGATCACTCGCTACAAGAAAGCCAGTTAATCAGACGCTTTCTTACAACGTGTCTTTTGACACTCTTCTAATCGGTTCTATGCTTATGTGAACTGACAGAGGAGTGTTTTGTAATGAAAGCTGATCCGAAAATCATCCAACACCTCAACAAAGTCCTCGGCAACGAGTTGGTTGCTATTAACCAGTATTTCCTCCACGCCCGCATGTACAAAGACTGGGGCCTGAAACACCTTGCCGACAAGGAATACCACGAGTCAATCGACGAGATGAACCATGCGGATCATTTGATTGAACGTATCCTGTTCTTGGAAGGTTTGCCTAATCTGCAAGATCTCGGCAAGCTTAATATCGGTGAAGATACCCAGGAAATGCTCGAGTGTGATTTGGCGTTGGAGATGGCAGCTATCCCGGATCTGCGAGATGCTATTGCGTATGCCGAAGAAGTGAGGGATTACGTGTCGCGTGATCTGTTCCAGGATATCCTCGAGGATGAAGAAGAACATGTCGACTGGCTCGAAACCCAACTTGGCCTAATTGAAAAAATGGGCATTGCCAACTATAACCAAGCCCAGATTGTCGATGAAGACGATTAGAGTAGGGGAGTGGTGGCGCTTGGCTATCGGCCATAGGCAAGTGGCATAACACGAATAACGGTTTCAATTATTGTATTTTGGTGGGGGTGCTTATGATAATGCATCGCCCATCGCCCATCGCCCATCGCCCATCGCCCATCGCCCATCGCCCATCGCCCATCGCCCATCGCCCATCGCCCCAACAGTCACTTACCGCTAATTCTGTCTGATTTTCAAACAAGGCTTGCGTTCAAAACTGTGATCTGTATAATGCCCTCCACTGCCTGAGGATATAGCCTCGTAACTGCAGTTGTGAACCAATAAGCGTTGAGGAAGAAACTGCTAAGCAGTTTGTAAATGTATACTCTGACTTATGTTCGCAGTCATTAAATTGACTGACAATGTATCCGATAGGGATACTACGTTCACATAAATCAATCGGCATTCTCTCGTCTTTACGAGGTTGAGTGGCGATATTGTTTGTGTAATTTTTATAATTGGAGCTCTGTCTCATGCAGAACCAACGTATTCGTATCCGCCTTAAGGCGTTCGATCACCGTTTGATCGATCAGTCTACTGCGGAAATCGTTGAAACAGCTAAGCGTACTGGCGCGCAGGTTAAGGGTCCAATCCCTCTACCTACTCGCAAAGAGCGCTTCACTGTTCTTGTATCTCCTCACGTTAATAAGGACGCACGTGACCAGTACGAAATCCGTACTCACAAGCGCCTTATCGACATCGTTGAGCCAACAGACAAAACTGTTGACGCTCTTATGCGTCTAGACCTAGCTGCTGGCGTTGATGTTCAGATCAGCCTAGGTTAAGGGGAGATAAGAGAATGATTGGTCTAATCGGTCGTAAAGTGGGCATGACCCGCGTATTTACCGAAGATGGCGTTTCTATCCCAGTAACTGTGGTTGAAGTTGAAGCAAACCGCGTTTCTCAGGTTAAATCTGTTGAAACTGACGGCTACAACGCAATCCAGGTAACTACTGGTGCAAAGAAAGCTAACCGTGTTTCTAAGCCAGAAGCTGGCCACTTTGCGAAAGCAGGTGTTGAAGCGGGTCGCGGTCTTTGGGAATTCCGTCTAGAGAACAACGAAGAGTTCGCTGTTGGCGCTGAGCTAACTGTTGAGCTGTTCAACGAAATTAAAAAAGTAGACGTTACTGGTACATCTAAGGGTAAAGGTTTCCAAGGTGCTGTTAAGCGCTGGAACTTCCGTACTCAAGATATGACTCACGGTAACTCCTTGTCTCACCGTGCTCCTGGTTCTATCGGTCAGTGTCAGACTCCAGGTCGCGTATTTAAAGGCAAGAAAATGGCTGGTCACATGGGTGCTGAGCGTGTAACGACTCAAAACCTAGAGATCGTACGTGTTGACGCTGAGCGCAATCTGCTTCTTATTAAAGGTGCAGTACCAGGTGCTACAGGTGGCAACGTGATCGTTAAACCAGCTGTTAAAGCGTAACGTCGAGGAGTTAGTAATGGAATTGGTAGTCAAAGGCGCTGATGCGCTAACTGTCTCCGAAACTACTTTTGGGCGTGACTTCAATGAAGCGCTTGTACACCAGGTAGTTGTTGCTTTCGCAGCAGGTGCTCGTCAGGGTACACGTGCTCAGAAGACTCGTTCTGACGTTTCTGGTGGTGGTGCTAAACCATGGCGCCAGAAAGGTACAGGCCGCGCTCGTGCAGGTACAATCCGTAGCCCACTATGGCGTACCGGTGGTGTAACTTTCGCTGCTCGTCCACAGGACCACAGCCAGAAAGTTAACAAGAAAATGTACCGTGGTGCTATGAAGAGCATTCTTTCTGAGCTTGTTCGTCAAGAGCGTCTAATCGTTGTTGATGACTTCTCTGTAGAAGCACCTAAAACTAAAGCGCTAGTAGCTAAGCTTAAAGAGCTTGAGCTTACTGATGCGCTGATCGTAACTGGCGAACTAGATGAGAATCTATTCCTAGCTGCACGTAACCTATACAAAGTAGACGTACGTGATGCTAAGGCAATCGACCCAGTTAGCTTGATCGCTTTCGATAAAGTTGTGATGACTGCAGCAGCAGTTAAAGCAGTTGAGGAGATGCTAGCATGATCACTGAAGAGCGTATTCTAAAAGTTCTACGTGCTCCGCACATCTCTGAAAAAGCAACTATGGCTGCTGAAAACGGTAACACTATCGTATTCAAAGTAGCTAAAGATGCGACTAAGAAAGAGATCAAAGCAGCAGTTGAAAAACTGTTCGAGGTTGAAGTTAAGTCTGTAAATACTCTTATCACTAAGGGTAAGACCAAGCGTCAAGGTATGCGTCAAGGCCGTCGTTCAGACGTTAAGAAAGCCTACGTTATCCTGAAAGAAGGTCAAGACATCGACTTCGCTGGTAGTGCAGAGTAAGGCTAGGAGCAAAGAAGAATGGCTATTGTAAAATGTAAGCCGACTTCCCCAGGTCGTCGCCACGTAGTTAAAGTGGTTAACTCTGACCTGCATAAGGGTAAGCCGTACGCACCACTACTAGAGAAAAAATCTAAGTCTGGTGGTCGTAACAACAACGGTCGTATTACAGTACGTCACATCGGTGGTGGTAACAAGAATGCTTACCGTATCATCGATTTCAAACGTACTAAAGACGGTATCCCAGCGAAAGTTGAGCGTCTAGAATACGATCCAAACCGTAGCGCAAACATTGCTCTAGTTCTGTACGCAGACGGTGAGCGCCGCTACATCATCGCACCTAAAGGTATTCAGGCTGGTGACACTATCCAGTCTGGCGCAGATGCTGCTATCAAAGTTGGTAACACTCTACCAATGCGCAACATCCCAGTAGGTTCAACAGTACACTGTGTTGAGCTTAAGCCTGGTAAAGGTGCTCAGCTGGCTCGTTCAGCTGGTGCATACGCTCAGATCATTGCACGTGCAGGCACTTACGTGACTCTACGTCTTCGTTCTGGTGAAATGCGTAAAGTTCTTGCTGAAGGTCGTGCGACTCTAGGTGAAGTTGGTAATGCAGAACACATGCTACGTGAGCTAGGTAAAGCTGGTGCTTCACGCTGGCGCGGTGTTCGTCCAACTGTACGTGGTGTTGTAATGAACCCAGTTGACCACCCACACGGTGGTGGTGAAGGCCGTACTTCTGGTGGTCGTCACCCAGTTACACCTTGGGGTGTACCAACTAAGGGTTACAAGACTCGTAAGAACAAGCGTACCGACAAGTACATCGTACGTCGTCGTAACAAGTAATTTTAAAGAGGATACGCCATGCCACGTTCTCTCAAGAAAGGTCCATTTATTGACCTACACTTGCTGAAGAAGGTAGAGAAAGCGTTGGAAAGCGGTGACAAGAAGCCTGTAAAGACTTGGTCCCGTCGCTCAATGATCATCCCTCAGATGATCGGTTTGACCATCGCTGTCCATAATGGTCGTCAGCACGTTCCTGTTTTCGTTTCTGAAGAAATGATCGGTCACAAGCTAGGCGAATTTGCACCAACACGTACTTACCGCGGTCACGCTGCGGATAAGAAAGCTAAGAAGCGCTAAGGAGTAGGTAATGGAAGCTATCGCTAAACATCGCTTTGCTCGCATTTCGCCGCAAAAAGCTCGTTTGGTTGCAGATCAACTGCGCGGTAAGCCAGTTGCTCAAGCTCTAGAAATTCTTCAGTTCAGCAACAAAAAAGCTGCTGATCTAATCAAGAAAGTTCTAGAGTCAGCTATCGCTAACGCAGAACACAACGAAGGCGCAGATATTGATGATCTATCAGTAGCTAAAATCTTCGTTGACGAAGGTCCTACCATGAAGCGTATTATGCCTCGTGCTAAAGGCCGTGCCGATCGCATCTTGAAGCGTTCTAGCCACATCACTGTTGTTGTAGCAGACCGCTAAGAGACTAGGAGAGAAAGCAATGGGTCAAAAAGTACATCCTAATGGTATTCGTCTTGGCATCGTTAAGCCATGGAATACCACTTGGTTTGCTAACAGCCAAGAGTTCGCTGACAACCTAGACGGCGACTTCAAGGTACGTCAGTTCCTTACTAAGGAACTAGCAAAAGCGTCTCTTTCACGTATCGTTATCGAGCGTCCTGCTAAGAGCATCCGTGTGACTATTCACACTGCTCGTCCAGGCGTTGTTATCGGTAAGAAAGGTGAAGACGTAGAAAAACTACGCGCTCGCGTTTCGAAGATCGCTGGTGTTCCAGCTCAGATCAACATCGCTGAAGTACGTAAGCCTGAGCTAGACGGCAAACTAGTTGCAGACAGCATCTCGTCTCAGCTAGAGCGTCGCGTTATGTTCCGTCGCGCTATGAAGCGTGCAGTTCAGAACGCTATGCGCCTTGGCGCTAAAGGTATCAAGGTAGAAGTAAGCGGTCGTCTAGGCGGCGCTGAAATCGCACGTTCAGAGTGGTACCGTGAAGGTCGTGTACCTCTACACACTCTACGTGCTGACATTGATTACGCAACTTCTTCGGCTCACACCCAGTACGGTGTAATTGGCGTTAAAGTTTGGATCTTCAAAGGTGAAGTTCTAGGCGGCATGCCAGTAGAAGAGCCAAAGGCTGACAAGCCTAAGAAGCAGCGCAAAGGCCGTAAATAAGGAGTTTATAGATGCTGCAACCTAAACGCACTAAATTCCGCAAGACCTTTAAAGGTCGTAACCGCGGTCTAGCGAACGGCACTGACGTAAGCTTCGGTACATTTGGTCTTAAAGCAGTTGGCCGTGGCCGTATTACTGCTCGCCAGATCGAAGCAGCTCGTCGTGCGATGACTCGTCACATCAAACGTCAGGGTCAAATCTGGATTCGTATCTTCCCAGACAAACCAATTACATCTAAGCCTCTTGAAGTTCGTCAAGGTAAAGGTAAAGGTAACGTTGAGTACTGGGTAGCTCAAATCCAACCTGGTAAAGTTCTGTACGAGATGGATGGTGTTCCTGAAGCGCTAGCTCGTGAAGCATTCGAACTTGCTTCTCGTAAGCTACCAATCAAGACAACATTCGTAACTAAGGCGGTGATGTGATGAACGCACAAGATCTGCGCGCTAAAAGCGTTGAAGAACTGAATGCTGAGCTTGTGAACCTACTGCGCGAGCAGTTCAACCTGCGCATGCAGGCTGCAACTGGTCAGCTGCAGCAGACTCACACTCTTAAAGCAGTACGTCGCGATATCGCACGTGTTAAAACCGTTCTGACAGAGAAGGCTGGCGCATAATGAGCGATAAAATTCGTACTCAGCTTGGTCGCGTAATCAGCGACAAGATGGACAAGTCTATCGTTGTTGCTATCGAGCGTAAGGTGAAACACCCAATCTACGGTAAGTACATCACTCGCACGACTAAGCTTCACGCACATGACGAAAACAACGAGTGTGGCCTAGGCGACACAGTTGAGATTCGTGAGTGTCGTCCACTGTCTAAGACTAAGTCTTGGACTCTGGTACGCGTAGTAGAAAAAGCTCGCATCTAAGCGAACTTAACTACGATATAAGAGAGCGGCCCCGAAAAAATTTTGGGGCCGTTCATTTTTTGTCTACCCATCGACCGAAAAGCGTGTTAATATTCGCCGCCTTTGAAGAAAAGGCAAATCGGCTCGAAATGGGTCAAGATGTTTAAAATTAGCGGAGCACTAACATGATCCAAATGCAAAGTATGCTTGATGCAGCCGATAACTCCGGCGCTCGTAGCGTAATGTGTATTAAGGTTCTGGGTGGTTCACACCGTCGCTATGCACATATCGGTGATGTCATCAAGGTTACTGTTAAGGAAGCAATTCCTCGCGGTAAAGTTAAGAAAGGTGACGTTCTGAAAGCGGTGGTTGTGCGCACTCGTAAAGGCGTACGTCGTCCAGACGGCTCTGTCATTCGCTTTGACCGTAATGCTTGCGTATTGTTGAACGACAACACTGAGCAACCAATCGGTACTCGTATTTTCGGCCCTGTGACTCGTGAGCTTCGTGGCGATAAGTTCATGAAGATCGTTTCACTTGCGCCTGAAGTACTGTAAGGAGTAACGCAAATGGCAGCTAAAATCCGTCGTAACGACGAAGTTATCGTTCTTACTGGTAAAGATAAAGGTAAGAAAGGTAAAGTATCTAAGGTTCTAGCAACCGGTAAAGTAATCGTTGAAGGTATCAACCTTGTTAAGAAGCACCAGAAGCCAGTACCGGCTATGGGCATCCAAGGTGGCATCGTTGAAAAAGAAGCTGCAATTGACGCTTCTAACGTTGCAATCGTTAACGGTGAAGGTAAAGCGGACCGTGTAGGCTTCCGATTCGAAGACGGCAAAAAAGTTCGTTTCTTCAAATCGACTGGCGAAACTATCAAGTAATTTTTGGAGTAGTACAATGGCGAAACTGCATGATTACTACAAAGAGACTCTAGTTAAAGAACTTGCTGAAAAGTTCGAATACAAGAGTATCATGCAAGTCCCAAGGATCGAAAAGATCACACTTAACATGGGTGTGGGCGATGCGATCAACGACAAGAAGCTTCTAGAGAATGCTGCTGCTGACATGACTGCTATTGCAGGTCAGAAGCCGCTAATCACTGTAGCTCGTAAGTCTGTTGCTGGCTTTAAGATCCGTGAGGGCTACCCTATTGGCTGTAAAGTAACTCTACGTGGCGAACGCATGTGGGATTTCTTTGAGCGTCTAATTTCAATTGCTGTACCTCGTATTCGCGATTTCCGTGGTCTAAACCCGAAATCTTTCGATGGTCGTGGTAACTACAGCATGGGCGTTCGTGAGCAGATCATCTTCCCAGAAATCGATTACGATAAAGTAGATCGTGTACGTGGTCTTGATATCACTATCACTACTTCTGCTAAGTCTGATGAAGAAGCTCATGCTCTACTGTCTGCTTTTAACTTCCCATTCCGTAAGTAAAAGTAAGGGTTACTAATGGCTAAAGAATCAATGAAGGCACGCGAAGCTAAACGTGCCAAGCTAGAAGTTAAGTTCGCTGAGAAGCGTGCTGCACTTAAAGCTCTAATTAGCGACGTGAATGCGTCTGAAGAAGACCGCTGGAATGCAGTGCTTAAACTTCAGTCACTACCACGTGATTCTGCGAAGTCTCGTCAGCGTAACCGCTGTAACCAGACTGGACGTCCACACGGCTACCTACGTAAGTTTGGTCTAAGCCGTATCAAGGTTCGTGAAGCTTGCATGAAAGGCGAGATTCCGGGTCTGCGCAAGGCTAGCTGGTAATCCCAGTTATCCAATTTAGAATCACGGAGTATTGACTTATGAGCATGCAAGATCCGATTTCGGATATGCTGACCCGTCTTCGTAACGGTCAGGCAGCGAAAAAAGTTGCTGTTAAAATGCCATCTTCAAAAATGAAAGTTGCTATCGCAGCTCTTCTTAAAGAAGAAGGTTTTGTGGCTGACTACACTGTAACTGGTGAAGTTAAGCCTGAGCTAGAAGTTACTCTTAAGTACTTCGAAGCTAACCCAGTTATCGAGCAAATCCAGCGTGTTTCACGTCCTGGCCTACGCATCTACAAGAAAAAAGATGCACTTCCATCAGTGATGGGCGGCCTTGGTATTGCTGTTGTTTCCACTTCCAAGGGTCTTATGACCGACCGCGCTGCACGCAAAGCGGGTCTTGGCGGTGAGATTATCTGCTACGTAGCATAATAGGAGTAGGAAATGTCTCGTGTTGCAAAAGCACCAGTAGTTATTCCTGCCGGCGTAGAAGTTAAACTTAACGGTCAGGAAATCACTGTTAAAGGTGGTAAAGGCGAACTTACTCGCGTTATCAACGAAGCAGTAGTTCTATCCCAGGAAGAGAACGCTATCACTTTCGGTCCTCGCGAAGGTTTCGAGAAAGCTTGGGCACAGGCAGGTACTGCACGTGCACTAGTTAACAACATGGTTGTTGGTGTTACTGAAGGTTACACCAAGAAGCTTACTCTTAAAGGTGTAGGTTACCGTGCTGCTATCAAAGGCAACGCAGTAGCTCTAACTCTTGGCTTCTCTCACCCAGTTGAGCACGAACTTCCAGCAGGTATCAAAGCTGAATGTCCTTCACAAACTGAAATCGTACTAACTGGTACTGATAAGCAGGTTGTTGGTCAGGTAGCTGCTGATATTCGCGCTTACCGTAGCCCTGAGCCTTACAAAGGTAAAGGTGTTCGTTACGCCGATGAAATCGTGCGTACTAAAGAAGCTAAGAAGAAGTAAGGTAACACTATGGATAAGAAAGCATCTCGTATCCGTCGTGCGACCCGTGCACGTCGTAAGATTGCTGAACTGGGTGCAACTCGCCTAGTTGTACACCGTACTCCACGTCACGTGTACGCTCAGGTTATCGCACCAAATGGTTCTGAGGTAATCGCAGCCGCTTCTACAGTAGAAAAAGCGATCCGTGAGTCGGTTAAGAGTACTGGTAACAAAGACGCTGCTGCAGCTGTAGGTAAAGCTATTGCTGAGCGCGCGATTGAAAAAGGCATCTCAACAGTTGCATTCGATCGTTCTGGTTTCCAATACCACGGCCGTGTAGCTGCACTAGCAGAAGCTGCTCGTGAAGCTGGTCTGAAATTCTAAGGTAGGCGGAAGATGGCTAACGAAAAAACACAATCAGATTTGCATGAAAAGCTGATCGCTGTTAACCGTGTATCTAAGACGGTTAAAGGTGGTCGTATTTTCAGCTTTACTGCACTAACTGTAGTTGGTGACGGTAACGGTCGCATCGGTTTTGGTTACGGCAAGGCACGTGAAGTACCTGCTGCAATCCAGAAAGCGATGGAAAAAGCACGTCGTAACATGGTTACAGTTGCACTAAACGACGGTACTCTACACCACGCTGTTAAAGGTCGCCACACTGGTTCTAAAGTGTACATGCAGCCTGCTTCAGAAGGTACAGGTATCATCGCCGGTGGTGCAATGCGTGCAGTACTAGAGGTTGCGGGTGTTCGCAACGTTCTAGCTAAAGCATACGGCTCTACAAACCCAATCAACATCGTTCGCGCGACTATTGACGGTTTGAGTGGCATGAACTCTCCAGAAATGATCGCTGCTAAGCGTGGTCTTTCTGTTAAAGAAATTCTGGAGTAATTGACATGGCTAAGACTATTAAAGTGACGCAGACTAAGAGCTCAATCGGTCGTCTGCCGAAGCACAAAGCTACTTTGCGTGGCCTAGGCCTTCGTCGCATCAACCACACTGTAGAACTTGAAGATACTGCTTGCGTACGCGGCATGATCAACAAAGTTATCTACATGGTTAAAGTTGAGGAGTAATCA
Organism: Photobacterium sp. AWH4_225; assembly: GCF_056158405.1. Classification (NCBI taxonomy): domain Bacteria; kingdom Pseudomonadati; phylum Pseudomonadota; class Gammaproteobacteria; order Vibrionales; family Vibrionaceae; genus Photobacterium; species Photobacterium sp. AWH4_225. Next base: position 234,727 of record NZ_JBSWTF010000001.1, read on the forward strand.
GAATGCGTTTGAATACTCTATCTCCGGCTGCTGGTTCTAAGCCTTCTGCGAAGCGCGTAGGCCGTGGTATCGGTTCAGGTCTGGGTAAAACTTGTGGCCGTGGTCACAAAGGTCAGAAATCACGTTCAGGTGGTTCTGTACGTCCAGGCTTCGAAGGCGGTCAAATGCCTTTGAAACAGCGTCTACCAAAATTCGGTTTTACTTCTCGCAAGAGCCTTGTAACAGCTGAAGTTCGTCTAGGTGAACTAGCGAAAGTTGAAGGTGACGTAGTAAGCCTTGAAACTCTTAAGGCTGCGAACGTAATCACTAAGAACATCGAGTTCGTGAAAGTTGTACTTTCTGGTGAGATCGCTCGCACTGTAACAGTTAAAGGTCTACGCGTTACTAAAGGCGCTAAAGCTGCTATCGAAGCTGCAGGCGGTAAAATCGAGGAATAATTAACTCGAGGATGAGGTACAGATGGCTAAACAACCAGGACAAGATTTTAGTAGCGCCCAAGGTGGCCTAGCAGAGCTTAAGACACGCCTATTATTCGTTTTAGGTGCTATCTTAATTTTCCGAGCAGGCTCTTTTGTGCCTATTCCTGGTATTGACGCTGCTGTACTTGCCGATCTGTTCGAACAGCAAAAGGGTACCGTCATTGAACTGTTTAACATGTTCTCTGGCGGTGCACTTGAGCGTGCTTCCATCTTAGCACTGGGTATCATGCCGTACATTTCGGCATCGATCATTGTCCAGTTGCTGACGGTTGTCCACCCGGCTTTGGCCGAGTTGAAGAAGGAAGGGGAGTCTGGCCGTCGTAAGATCAGTCAGTACACCCGTTACGGCACGCTTGTTTTGGCAACCTTCCAAGCGATTGGTATTGCAACGGGGTTACCAAGTATGATCCCTGGTTTGGTGATTAACCCAGGCCTAGGATTCTACTTTGTTGCGGTCGTCAGTTTGGTTACCGGTACCATGTTCTTGATGTGGTTGGGTGAACAGATTACGGAGCGTGGCATAGGTAACGGTATATCTGTGATTATTTTCACTGGTATCGTTGCAGGTTTGCCGCCAGCTATTGGACAGACAGTGGAGCAAGCGCGTCAAGGTGAATTGCACGTACTTCTTCTACTATTAATTGCAGTGATCTCTTTCGCTGTCATTTACTTTGTAGTGTTCATGGAACGTGGTCAGCGTCGTATCGTCGTTAACTACGCCAAGCGTCAGCAGGGCCGTCGTGTCTTCGCTGCCCAGAGCACTCACCTGCCGTTGAAAATCAACATGGCAGGGGTAATTCCAGCGATTTTTGCATCAAGCATTATTCTGTTCCCGGGTACACTGGCTCAGTGGTTCGGTCAGAATGAGAACCTAGGTTGGCTAAGTGATATTTCACTGGCGCTAAGCCCAGGTCAGCCACTTTACGTGATGCTGTATGCTGCTGCGATTATTTTCTTCTGTTTCTTCTATACCGCGTTGGTGTTTAACCCTCGCGAGACAGCTGACAACTTGAAGAAGTCTGGTGCGTTCGTACCTGGTATTCGCCCGGGTGAGCAGACCGCGAAATACATAGATAAAGTGATGACTCGCCTGACATTGGCTGGTGCGTTGTATATCACCTTTATCTGTCTGATCCCCGAGTTTATGATGATTGCATGGAATGTCCGCTTCTACTTCGGCGGTACTTCACTACTAATCGTAGTTGTGGTCATTATGGACTTCATGGCTCAAGTTCAGACACATCTGATGTCTCAACAATATGAGTCTGTTTTGAAAAAGGCTAATCTTAAGGGCTCAGGCCGTTAAGATCCCATTTACGGAGTTTAGCAATGAAAGTTCGTGCTTCCGTTAAGAAAATCTGCCGTAACTGTAAAGTTATCAAGCGCAACGGTGTTGTGCGTGTAATTTGCAGTGAGCCAAAGCACAAACAGCGCCAAGGCTAATTAGCAGAAATATTTCTTGCAAATTGAAGGTGGGTTGGCTAAATTAGCCAACCAATCTTTTGTGTGTGCAAAAGAATTGTTCCACCGCTGCGTATCCTAAACGGGCTTTGCAGCGGTTATTCTTGAAAAGTACTAGGAGTGAATAGTGGCCCGTATTGCAGGCATTAACATTCCTGATCAAAAACATTCTGTAATCGCTCTTACTGCGATCTACGGCATCGGTAAGACTCGCTCAAAAGCTATCCTAGCTGAAGCGGGTATCGCTGAAGATGTTAAGATCAGTGAACTAACTGAAGAGCAGATCGATCTACTGCGTGATGGTGTAGCTAAGTACACTGTAGAAGGTGATCTACGTCGTGAAGTTTCCATGAACATCAAGCGTCTAATGGACCTTGGTTGTTACCGTGGTCTTCGTCATCGTCGCAGTCTACCACTACGTGGACAGCGTACTAAAACCAACGCTCGTACCCGTAAGGGTCCGCGCAAGCCGATCAAAAAATAATCGGAAGGTAGAGTACAATGGCTAAACAACCAACTCGCGCTCGTAAGCGCGTACGTAAGCAAGTTGCTGATGGCGTTGCGCACATTCATGCTTCTTTCAACAACACAATCGTAACCATTACTGACCGTCAGGGTAACGCTCTATCTTGGGCTACTGCAGGTGGTTCTGGTTTCCGTGGTTCTCGTAAGTCTACTCCGTTCGCTGCACAGGTTGCTGCTGAGCGCGCTGGCGAAATGGCCAAAGAGTATGGCGTTAAGAACCTGGAAGTTATGGTTAAGGGCCCTGGTCCTGGTCGTGAGTCTACTATCCGCGCTCTAAACGCTGCGGGTTTCCGTATCACTAACATTGTTGATGCGACTCCGATCCCTCATAACGGTTGTCGTCCACCTAAGAAACGTCGCGTATAACGTTTCGTTTCTAGGAAAACTGGAGAAAGAACATGGCAAGATATTTGGGTCCTAAGCTGAAGCTTAGCCGTCGTGAAGGCACAGACTTGTTCCTTAAGTCTGGTGTACGCGCGATTGATACCAAGTGTAAAATTGACAATGCACCTGGTGTGCATGGTGCTCGTCGCGGTCGTCTATCTGACTACGGCGTACAGCTTCGCGAGAAGCAAAAAGTTCGTCGTACTTACGGCGTACTAGAGAAGCAATTCCGTAACTACTACAAAGAAGCTGCTCGCCTTAAAGGCAACACAGGTGAAAACCTGCTTCAGCTTCTTGAAGGTCGTCTAGATAACGTAGTTTACCGCATGGGTTTTGGTGCTACTCGCGCTGAAGCACGTCAGCTGGTAAGCCACAAAGCGATCCTAGTTAACGGTCAAGTCGTAAACGTTCCTTCTTTCAAGGTAGCGGCAAACGACGTTGTTAGCATTCGTGAGAAAGCTAAGAACCAAGCACGCATCAAAGCAGCTCTAGAAGTTGCTACTCAGCGTGAACTACCGACTTGGGTCGAAGTAGACAGCAGCAAGCTAGAAGGTACTTTCAAGCGCCTTCCAGAACGTTCTGATTTGTCTGCCGACATCAACGAACACCTGATCGTCGAGCTTTACTCTAAGTAAGGCTATAGTTAAGAGAGGACACAATGCAGGGTTCTGTAACAGAATTTCTTAAGCCACGTCTTGTTGATATTGAACAAGTTAACACGACGCATGCAAAAGTAACTCTTGAGCCGCTTGAGCGTGGTTTCGGCCACACTCTTGGTAACGCTCTACGTCGTATTCTTCTATCTTCAATGCCGGGTTGTGCCGTCACTGAAGTAGAAATCGACGGTGTGTTACACGAGTACAGCACCAAAGAAGGAGTACAGGAAGACATTCTTGAGATCCTTCTAAACCTTAAAGGCCTAGCCGTTAAGGTTGAGGGTAAAGACGAAGTTATCCTTACTCTGAATAAATCTGGTGCAGGCCCTGTTGTTGCAGGTGACATCACCCACGACGGTGATGTTGAGATTGCGAACCCAGAGCACGTAATCTGCCACCTAACTGATGACAATGCTGATATCAGCATGCGCATCAAGGTAGAACGTGGTCGTGGCTATGTACCAGCGTCTGCTCGTATTCACACTGAAGAAGATGAGCGTCCAATTGGTCGTCTGCTAGTTGATGCAACTTTCAGCCCAGTTGACCGTATCGCATACGCGGTTGAGGCAGCACGTGTAGAACAACGTACTGACCTTGACAAGCTTGTTATCGATATGGAGACAAACGGTACACTTGATCCTGAGGAAGCTATCCGTCGCGCAGCTACTATCCTAGCTGAGCAATTGGATGCATTCGTAGATCTTCGTGATGTACGTGTTCCTGAAGAGAAAGAAGAGAAGCCGGAGTTCGATCCGATCCTACTGCGTCCTGTAGACGATCTTGAACTAACTGTTCGCTCTGCTAACTGTCTAAAAGCAGAAGCGATCCACTACATCGGTGATCTTGTTCAGCGTACTGAGGTTGAGCTTCTTAAGACTCCAAACCTTGGTAAGAAGTCTTTGACTGAAATCAAAGACGTGCTGGCATCACGTGGTCTGTCTCTAGGCATGCGCCTAGAAAACTGGCCGCCAGCATCTATTGCTGAAGATTAATAGTTACTGATATCTAGTTAGAAGGATTAGGTCATGCGCCATCGTAAGAGTGGTCGTCAACTCAACCGCAACAGCAGCCATCGCAAAGCGATGTTCAGCAACATGGCTGGCTCTCTGGTACGTCACGAACTTATCAAGACTACCCTGCCTAAGGCAAAAGAGCTGCGTCGCGTAATTGAGCCATTGATTACCCTAGCTAAGACTGACAGTGTTGCTAACCGTCGTCTTGCATTCGCACGTACTCGTGATAACGAAGTTGTTGCGAAACTATTTAACGAACTGGGTCCACGTTTTGCTCAGCGTCCAGGCGGATACACTCGCATCATGAAATGCGGTTTCCGTGCTGGCGATAAAGCCCCTATGGCTTACATCGAGCTAGTAGATCGTCCTGAAGCTCAGGAAGAAGCTGCTGCTGAATAAGCACTAGCGCGTTAAATAAAAAAGAGGCCGAGTCTTAGACTCGGCTTTTTTTTTGCATCTAATTCCTTATCGTTTGTGATCAAGGATAGTAATAGATGGTTTACCTCTTTGTTGACAGCTCTGGCTTCGGTGGTATCGAAAGCCATATCCACCAGCTGGCCCTGATGCTGCAATCCCAACAAGCCGATGTTGAGGTTGTATTCCTAAATCGCTACCCAGACCATCCGTTGTATGCCCAACTTGGGCAAGAAAATGTTCCTTTTCGCTTCCTTTCAGATACTTCAACCATCCGCTTTTTCCGTCGATTATCAAGCTGTGATGTTGTTCATGCCCATGGCTATAAAGCATCAATTATCGCTCGTGGCTGTCGTGTCTTAACAGCTTTCCATTTAGTGACGACATTCCATGCCGGTGAGGCGGTATCGGGTAAGTTAGCCTGTTACGAATGGGTTAATCGTTATAGTGCCTGCTTATCCCATAATCTTGCCGTCAGCCGCAAGATCCAACAACGCCAGCCGTTCCGTTGCGAACTGCAGCGCAATTTCGTACGTTGTGGAGAGAATGCGATTGAGCGCAAACGCCATCATCGGTTACAAGTTGGTTTTGTCGGTAGACTGAGCCATGAAAAAGCCATCGATCGTTTTGTTAATTTGAGCCAGCAGTTGCCGAGTATGGACTTTCATGTTTTTGGTGATGGGGAGCAGGCGTCATTACTAGATGACGCTCCACTCAATTGGCATGGTTTTGTGCCGAGTATGACTCCGTACTGGCAACAGTTGGATGTGCTGCTTATTACCTCCCGTGCGGAGGGCTTGCCGATGGCGGCACTTGAAGCAATGGCCAGCGGCGTGGTGGTGATTTCTACCGATGTAGGTGAGATGCCATCACTGCTTGACTCACAATGGTTAGTCGAAGAAGCGCAATGGCCACAGCTAGCGGGCAAGTTGAAACAAGTAGACCAGCACGGTAAGGCTTATTGGTATGCATTATCACAGAAACAACAGCAGATGGTTAGGGCTAACTACAGTGACACCGCATGTTGGAATCAGTTGAGCCAAATCTATCAGCTGTCATAAAAAGAATGCTTCACTTGTGCTGAGTTCCATTCTGAGCCCAAGATATCCGTTATTGAATAGTTAGGCTAATAAGCGTCCTATCATCTTCATGATTATCAGGCTGTCGCTGCCACAAGTAATGATGGCGCTGCTCAGCGGGCAAGGTTGCAATGTGTTGCTGTACTGTCTCGGGTAGTTCCGACTCCAGTAAACCATCGCTGAAACAATGAAGGCTATCTCCTTGGCCAAAAGTAAGCTGTTGGGAGGTTGGGGATATGCAGTCGAACAATCCTATAAGACCCATTCCTTCCCTGAGCCTACGGCATGACGGAGTAAAGCTAATTGGCGCAGGCATTCCGGCATTATAGACGGATAGTTTTTGGTCCCGATCAAGATGAATGCCTAACAAGCAAATCAGGCTGTTAGCTTCGGTATGATAAAGATGCTCATTGAGCCGGTTGAATATCACCTCTGGACTAATTGTCGGATCGAGTAATAAACCTTGGATCAAACCGTAACAGATCCCACCGTTGGCTTTGGCCACAATGCCATGCCCCATCAGATCCCCGAGGATCAATAACTGTGATCCATTTTCAAGGCGATGCTGAATAACAAAATCACCGCTGATTTCAGGCTCACGGCTGATTTGTATATTGAATTTAGCCAGCGGGTAAGCCTGGTAGCTACGATCACCTTGATAAAGCGGTGTAGTGGTTTCCAGTTGCTGAAGCAGGTTGTCTTCAAAGGCATTGAGCAGGTGGTGATGGCGGTTGAGTACGCGTTCCAGTACTTGGAGAAGGTGATGCTTATTGATGGGCTTGGCAAGGAAATCATCAATTCCGGATTGGGTAACCGCTGCCATGGTTTCCGACACCGTATCGCCCGAAAGGAACACAAACGGCAATAACCGATGGCGGCGTAAGTCACCGACAAGGCGACGAAAATCTAGGCCATTGGTATCGGGCATCCATAAGTCGGTCAGCACTAGATCACAGTGGTTCCCCTGCAGCCACTTGAATGCATCTTCGGCCCGGCTGAATATCGAGAGCTGGTAATCTGCCTCGAGGTAACTGGTCAGCATGGTGAGTTGGCTTCGGCTGTCATCGACAATAACAAGGTGTTTACGGCTTGATTGCTGGGGTAACAAAAACGTAATTTTGTTGCTATCAGCATCAATAGTGTAGCTAAAGTCAGGGAAAGTGGTTTTAATAAGCGCAAGCCCCATGCCCGACTCGGTAGGGAAGTCAGGCAGTTCAGCCTCGTTGATTTGGATAGTCTGGGCGGGCCATGGTGAGCCGTTGTCGCTGATAGAAAAACAATATTGGCCGTCGTACTTGCCATAACTGATGGTGCAGTGGGTTGCCGGCTGCTGTTGATGGTCTAGCAGGTTGGCACAGTATTCACTGCAGACTAGCTTGATGTTCTGAATGGTGTCGGGAGCAAGTTGTAACGCTTGGGCTTTGTCGTCGAGCATCCGGCGCATTGCCGAAATGTTTTCGTAGTTTAGGACAAACTGGCGCTGGAACAACACTTGGTTCATGGACAAGCTCCCTAGCAGGTACTTTATTGGTATTTTCCCTGCAAAAGCGCGCTTGCTTGCAGATAATCGACGACTTTCTGTTTGATACTGCTCGGTAACCAGCGGGCTTTGGTTGTCAGGACCCGAATGATCTCATCAGCCAGCGAAGGGTTCACCTGATCATTGATGAGTGTTCCTAGTAGAGGGATGCCGTTCTGTTCCAATTTACCGATACAGGTTAATAACTCACTTTCCGTGGTTTGGGCTGCCGCCAAACAAAGGATGGTCGCATCACTTGCATGGCTAAGTGCGTTGATGGGCAGGTTTCGCCAGTTGGTCTGGGTCATGGTACCGACATCACACAGAATGTAGTGGTAGTCCTGTTTCCAACGCTCAAGCGCCTGATGAAAGCTGTGTGGCTGGCGTAAGTCAAGAATAGTCCGCTCTTCGCTTGGCTGAGGGAGTAAGGTGAGCTGCTCGGTGAGCGTTACCATGGCCTCGGCTTCGCCCTCGCCATTGCAGTGCCAGGGCTTGGCAGTATAACCCTGGCCGTTACCAGAGAGATCAAGATCGACCAATAAGACCTTGTGATCTTCAGCACAGCGTCTTGCCAGCCAATTACAGTGGGTCGAGGTGCCACATTGATTCGAAGCCCCGGCCAAGGTAATCACCCGCGCACTGCGTTGGTGGATTTGATGGAAAAGTTGGTCATATTCGCCGCTGAGCCAAGGTTTCATAATGCTGCTCCTAAGGCTATCAAGGTAAAGATCCCCAGTACATCCCTCAAGCCCTGGCGCCACTGTTCACCGACCGAGTCGTTGAGGTTGGGAACATAGACAGTATCGCCAGCCCTAAGCAGGGGGAGGGGATAACGTGCCGGTTCGATGACATAGTCGCGCAAGTTGAAGGTTTGTGCCTTGTCACCGCAACACGACGTATTCACAATCATGATCCGCTCGATGTATGCGCTGTCGGTTGGGCCGCCGGCTTCAGCGAGCAGGTCGAGGATGTTCATCTGGCTGTTGAAAGGGTATCGGCCAGGCTTATTGACCGACCCCATAAGCCTTACCACCTGCTCGGAAGGCTTATCGAGCCAGTTCCCTTCGAGTTTGGGCACATAAATGACATCACCGGGGACGATTTTCGGCAGCAGGCTTTCATCACCGGTTTCGAAGTACATCGACAGGTTTAGCCGGGTTACCCGTGAGGTATTGTCGTTGCGGTGGCTGATCCGGATTTGGCGCAGATCGGCATCGCCGTTCGGTCCATCGGCCGCTGAGAGAATATCCAGAAAGCCCAACTCGCGGTTGAAAGCATAACGGCCCGGTGCACCGACTTGGCCAAACACATAGATGGAATCATCGGCAGACTGGCGTATCCAGCTCGATTTGTTGTCTGTCGGGTCATGGGGAAGCTCATCGATTACAATCGTATCACCGGCCGTCAGGCGGGGCAGGGCGGCAAAGCTTCCCCCTTCGTTGATGAAGTTATCCAGATCGAAATACAGCACGTTATCTTGTGACTGACGGTTTTCTTTTATGATGCGGATATTGGTGATGTTGGCCTGCTGCAGCGGGCCTCCAGCGAGAGCCAACACATCAAGAAAAGTCATGCTGACATTCCAGTTGAAGCGGCCGGGTGACTTCACTGCCCCCATCACCTTGATGGCTTCGGTGTCTGCGACGGTATCGACCTGCGGCACAAATATCACATCCCCGGCAACGACTTTAGGTAACAAGGCTTCGTTACCTGTCTTGAAGTAACGGGCTAGGTTAAAGCGGGTCACTTTGGTGGTGGTACCGTTACGGTGGGTGATCAGCACATCCTGGATATCGGCCTCGCCGGTAGGCCCGTCGGCAGCAGAGAGGATATCCAAAAAGCCTTGCTCGTTATTAAAGGCATATCGTCCGGGAGCACCGACCTGACCGAAGATATATATTGAATCTTGTGCTGATTGGCGTAACCAGCTGGCTTTGTTGTCTGTCGGGTCGTGGGGCAGTTCGTCGAAAATAACGGTATCGCCAGCTTGTAGTTGCGGCAGCTGGTTCTGTGGCTTGCCGAGCTTGGTGAATGCTTCGAAATTGAACGTCGTCACTCGCTCCTCATCGATGCTGGCACTTTCACGTACAATTCGAATGTTCGACAGGTTGGTTTGTTGCTTAGGACCACCGGCATGTGCCAGTAGATCCATAAAGCTCATGGTGTCGTTCCATTCGAAGCGGCCCGGGTTGTTGACCGCGCCGATGATTTTGATTGCCCGGTCATTGGTGACCTTGAGCCATGACTTTTCGTTGAAATCGATTTTTTCCGGAATAAAGATAACATCGCCAGGCATCATGTCTGGTAGGGGGTAAAGAGCTGGGGCCTGGGTATATTTGACTAGGTTGATCGTCATAGCTGCTTTGGTACTGCTCAGCAGTTTAATCTGGGTAGTATCGGCAAAGCGGGTTGGCCCGCCGGCATTGGCTAGCACATCGATGAAGCCGGTACCGGGTGAGCTTTCATAGGCGCCGGGCGCTTTGACTTCCCCCATCACATACACAGTGCGAGAGGTGGTGTTGATGTCTTCGACCTCAATCGGGGCGAAGATAGTGGTACCGGGCTTGATGGGCGGCAGGTTACTGGTATCTCCGCTATCTAAATAAGCCTTGAGGTCGAACTGGTAGGGGATGTTATCGGTGATGACCCTTATCTTGGTGACGTCGGCATAGCGGGTAACCCCTTCGGCACGCATAACAGCATCGACAACGGTCATACCGGGTTTGAAGCTGAAGGTGCCGGGATTACGCAGTTCACCGAAGATGGTGATCCCTTGCTCTTCGTTGGCATCCCCGCCTTTGGTTAACGAGGCGGCGTCAAAGTCGACCTCGACGTTTCCGAGTAGCGGTGAGGCCGGTATGAAAATAGTATCTCCACCTTGCAAGGCAGGCAGGCTAGCCGGATCACCGCCGTCCAGATACGCTTTGTAGTCGAATTGCTGGCTTTTGCCGTCGCGGATCAGCTTGAATTGATCGAGCTGGGCCCCGGGACGGGCACCACCTGCAGCAGTTACCGCCATTTGGATGTTGCTACCGGGCTTGAGCGATATCATCCCCGGCTCTTCGACATAACCCAATACCCGGACCCGTAAAACCTGCTCGAGAATACTGAGCTTGAATTCGTCGAGGTTGCGGTAGACGGTCCTCAGCTCCTCGCGGATGCGTTGCTCGGCCTGCTCGAGGGTGAGCCCGGCCACTGGGACCAAGCCTATCTCTGGCAATCTTATCTGGCCCTGATCATCAATAGTGAGGGGTTCGTTGAAATCGGCTTCCCCGGGCAACTGGAGGAAGACGCGGTCACCCGGCGTCAGGTTTGCTCCCCAAGCAGGGGCGATGACCAACATGCAGATGACCAAGAAAAGCCTTATCATAGCGAACCTGGACTTAGCTGCTCTTTGACAGCATGCCAGTCACTGAGTGAGTACACCCGGTGCGGAGCCCGTGTATGGTGGTCGACCAGCACCCGAGCTTCAACCTTACGATTACTCAGGCGTTCGGTTCTTGAATTGGGATCTTCATACGATTCACGTTCACCGGCACTGAAAATGGCAATCTGGTGTGAGTCGACACCTTGTTCGATCAGGAAGCGCCTGACCGTATCGGCCCGGCGCATACCTAATTGGTAATTGCTTTGTTCGGTGCCGATAGTGTCGGTGTGTCCGGTCAGCTCTAGCTGCCAGTGATCTTGGCGTTTTAGGATTGAAGCTGCCCGTCGCAATGCATTTTGGTAATCAGGTAACAGTTTGGCGCGGTTGAAAGCAAATTGGTTATCAACCCGCATTAACAACAGGAACTGATCCCTGAGCTGGATTTCAGAATAGCGGGTATCGAGGCATTCGGTGTGGTGCTCGAGCCAATCCATCTGGCGTTGAATTTTGGCAAACTGGGTCTGGTATTCGAGCAGGGTAATATCGGCATCATCGGTAAAACCCGCTTTGTGCTCTTGGCCAGCCTTATCGTGGAGATTGGCAAGCTTCATATATTGGCCCGGCAGGCAAAGCTTGGCCCCCCGGGTAGCCAGTAGCTGTAGCTCGAAATCGTGGTGTTCAAGCTCATGCCACTGATCGACGTCTGGCTCCGAATACGGGTTATCACCAGATGTCGGCCAAGTCGTACATCCACTGGCGAGCATTATCAGTAGCAGGCTTGAAAGTTTTACCATATCAACATAACTCCGCTGAGGTGATCAGGGGGATCACCTTGTCAATCCTTAACATTTTCATCAGCTGGCGCGGTTGGCCGTTTACATTGAGCAGGCGTAGCTGTTTTCCTCGGCTTTTTAAGCGCTTGTATAAGAAAACAATGGCACCAATTCCACAAGAGTCAATAAATTGTACCTGGGTCATGTCGATGATCATCTCATCGTTATCGGTCAGACTGAGTGATTCGAACTCCGGCTCCATCTGTCTGGCAAGGTGGGCATCAAATTCGTCCTGGAGCGTCAAACCGATATTGGCGTTATTTACTGCTTGATTCATAACTGGCCTCTAGTGTTATTTGTGAAGTCCTCCTCTATTAATACAAGTGCTGTGCCAACTATTGCCCGCGTTTACTAACCATGATGTAGATGGTTTTGAAAATGATGAACAAATCCATCTTGAGCCATTGCAGCGGCGAGCTTAGAGCCAGTGCGTAGGCGTGATCAAAGCCGATTTTGCTTTTTACATCTTCCAAGCTGCTGTCATAGCCCTGGCTGACTTGGGCTAGGCCGGTGATCCCCGGTTTCAGGCCAGCGGTTCGCTCAAGGTAAAATGGCAATGCATTTTGCAATTTGCCGCAAAATTGCGGACGCTCCGGGCGCGGGCCAATCAGCGCCATATCGCCTTTTAGGACATTGAGGAACTGGGGCAGTTCATCAAGGCGGGTGACCCGTAGGAAGTGTCCTACTTTGGTTACGCGTGGATCGTTTTGCTGGGCCCAGGTTGCCCCCGAAGCCGACTCGGCGTTGTTGGACATCGAGCGGAACTTGATGACTTCGAACAGTTCGACCTGTTGGTCGCTGATTTTACCGACCCGCATCTGACGGTAGAAAACGGGGCCGGGCGAATCCAACTTGATCAGCAGGGCAATGACAGGCCACACAGGTAGGGTGATGATCAGTCCGATGCTGGCAAGCACGACATCACTGGCCCTTTTCATGAACAGTGTGGTTTGCGCTTGATAGTCGGAGACAGGTGGCTGGTGGCGCCAACCTGAGCGGAAATGTCCCATCAGGTAACGGGTCATCCCCAGTAAAGAGGCGGCATAACCACAGATGAAATAATGCAGCTTGTTTGCCACCTTGTTATTGATACCGAACAAGGGCAAGGCTGCTGCGCCATAGCCGACCAACTGCAGGGCCAGCAAGGCCTGGGCAATGGCTGAGCCTTGAAAAGCCAAGATTGCAGAAAGCAGTAAGTAGCCAACCAAAATAAAGGGCATCACGGTGCGCATAGCCTTGCCCGAGGTAAATAGCCAGCGAGCACCTTGATGGCTGCTGAGGAAGACAAACCGGCAACGTATCAACTGCTGCAGGTTGCCCGCCCCTATGCGCTGGCGGCGTTGGTAGGTATCCTGATCCGTTGACGGCGAGAGTTCGACACTGTTGATATAGTGGTTGAACTGAACCTGGTAGCCCTGCTTGATAACCAGCATGGTCTGGATGAAATCATCATTGATGGTATCTTCTGGCAATGGTGAAAACAGTTTTGCCCGCACAATGTAAAAAGCGCCGTTGCCTCCCATTACATTACCGATTTGCGATTCAGTTTGGCGTATTGCATTTTGCCATTGCCAATATTGCTGTTCACCCTCTGGGGCTTCGGCCAACAGATAGTTGCAGGTTAGGGCGCCAATTTGCTGGTCGCGAAAACTGCCGGCAGCCTGGGTGAGGGCGTCAATAGAGAGCAGGGCAGACACATCCGACATCGCAATCAAATCAACCTGACCTTTGACCGCGGACAGCAACTGGTTGATACGTACAACCTTGCCTTTATTGTCAGGTTCATCCATGAGCTCTAGGCGAATACCGGCTTTGGTATACAGAGTTTGCCAATCTGCGACGATATCTGCGGTATTGTCGCTGCAGCCATCACAGCATACCCAAACCGATAGCTTCTCGGGCGGATATTCCAGCATCATCAGGTTGGCAAGTTTTGCCTCGATAAACTCAGCTTCGTTGTGGGCAGGGATGAGAATGGCAACGGAGGGCTGCTCCCCTATCTCATGACCGGCATTGGGAGTAGCAATGCCATTGTCGTTGTCGTGATCTTCTACAGCACGAGGCGACTTACGTCCCCATACCACCATCAAACCTGTATAGATAACATGGTGATAGAAAATGATCAGGGTCAGGGCAATTAATACCATCCAGCTGATAGTCATGGTCAGCCTCTCCTATCCGTTGGCCAGGGATTCATAAGCGCTCGCCATCGTCCTGACATCGGCGAGCTGGCGAATATATTGTGTTGTCTGGGCGCAGCTATTTATCGGCCCACGGAGTTTCTCCAGTAGGCTCTGTCCCAGCACGGCGGGTTGATCAGGTGGGATAAGGTGTCCGCTGTGGGGACAAATCAAATCGGGGATACCACCGACATCGGTCGCCACCACGGGTTTGCCGCAGGCCTGTGCTTCCAGCAGTGCTAGCGGAAGTCCTTCTTGACGCGAGGGCATACAGAACAGGTCGATAGCATGGTAGAAATTCAGCATGTTATCGCAGCGGCCAAGCCAGTGGACCCGCCCTTTCAATCCCAACTGTTGTGCGAGTTGTTCTAGCGGCTGGCGCTCAGGTCCGTCGCCGGCGACGGCAAGCTGGTAGCATTCAGGCAGGGTTGCCAGTGCTTCGAGCATAACATCGATACCTTTCTCCTTTACCAACCGACCGGCGCAGCCAATGATCAATGCGTCGGTTGGGAGCTGCAGCTGGTGGCGGGCTTGGGGACTTTGGCCCGGGGCATAGTGCAGGGTATCGATCCCGTTGATAATGATCTGATCCGTTTTGATCCCCAGCTCACTCAAGTGATCGGCTACCCGAGGTGCATCGGCCACCAGTTTGACCCGGCTGCCTGCCAGCAAGCTGCGGGTTAGCAAGCGTTGTTTAGGGTCGTCGAGATGCCAGCTGTCGTGCTCGGTTTGGATATGGGTGATTCCTTTGAGACCGAGGCAGGCCGCACGGCTGTATAGCAACGGCCCGAGGTGGTGAGAGTGGATCACCTGAGCTTGCAAGGAGCGGATAAGACGGCGCAATTTGAAAATGGTTTTTATATCGCGTCCCGCAGGCTTGTCGAGGAAATATAACCGTTCTGCGAGCGGGGCAAGCTCGGGCCATTGCGCAATTGCCTGATCTTTAGTCCCTTCCAATGCAACGACATGGACTTGGTTATCGTTAGAGGCAAAGCGTACAAGGTTGAGCACCAGCCTTTCGATGCCTCCAGGATTTAGGTGCTGGACAACTTGCAGGGTATGGGTCGTCATGATGCCTCCTCGCTAAAGTGTGGAATTCGGATCAACACCGGTGCCTTGGCTAGTCGGGTGATTTGGCGGCTTTGGTATAACCGCGTATCGAGTAGCTGCACGGCACAAACCAGTGATAGCCCTAGCCCGAGACCAACAAAAATACCGAGGCTGAAGTTGAGCCACCATGGCCAATTGAGTGGTTGGCCTGGGACGCTTGGGCGGGCAATGATCTGGAGTTTGTCCGGCTCTTCGAAGCGGCCCAATTGGCCGGTCACTTTGGCCATCTCGTAACGTTCGAGAAGCTGGTTGTAGATTTTGGCTTTGACGTCATAGTTGCGCTGCAGCACAGTCAGTTCTTTTTCCAGTTGGGCAAATTCGGCCCGCTTTTCTTCTAGTTGCAAGGCTTGTGCCTCAAGCAACTGCAATTCGCCCTGCAACGACTGGATTTGGTTCTCGGCCTGCTGCAGTTGTTCAAACTGGCTGATCAGGATCGGTTGGTTGGGGTTATCCAATTGCTGGGTGTTGCTGGCAATACGTTGCCACAACTGGCTGACTTGCTGTGGGTTGAGCGACTGTTGCTGGTCAACCAAGCGGGAGCGTTCCTGTTTCAGGCGATCGAGTTGGCGCAGTACTGCTTTGACCGAAGAATGGCGATCGGTATAGCTGGCCCGAAGTATCGCAAGCTCTGCCTCGGCTTTGACGATTTCGGCTTCCAGCATGCCGACGACGGGGTTGGTACTGGCGAGGCGGTCATAGAAGTTATCCCGCTTGGCCTGGGCGTTGAGTAATTCAAGCTTGGTTTCCTGGATCAGGGTGTTGATCTGGGCATCATTCTGGATCCGGCTTCCCTGGAGCTGGGGTAGGTTGCTGGCATTATCCGATTTGAATGTGGCCAAAGCGCTTTCGGCGCTCTCGAGATCGGCCAAGGTTGATTCAAGCTGCTGCTGGAGGAATAGCTCGGAGCCGTCAATAGATGCCCGGCCGGGGGCACGTAGTTTGTCCAGGAATAAGGATGCAAGTTTATTGAGGATCAGGGGCATCTCTTCCGGGGTATGCCAGTTAAGACCAAGCTGAACCAAATCGTTACCAATTAGGTTGACGCTCAGGTTGCTATTGAGTTGGCTGGTGACGGTATTGAGTTGGCTAGGATTGTCCGCTGAGGCCAATTCAAGGTCTATGGCAACTTGTTGCAAAACGAACTGGCTATGGAGCAATACCCGTAGGGCTTTAATCCTTTTCTGCAGGTTCATCGAGATAGACAAATCCTCCAGAAATGGGTTTAGCATTGCGGCTTCCTGTACCAGGATTGTGGTCTGGGCGTAGTAGCGCTTTGCTTTGAGTGCCCCGCCTGCAGTCATCAGTAGTGGCATAACCAGTACAGGGATGATCAGCAGGTAGCGATGGTTCCACAACGCCTGCAGAAGCGGATACAGCTTGGCAAAGAGTTGGTGCCTCATGGTGCTTGCCTTTCTAATATCAAAGTATCAGCGGTTTGGGTCGGTACATATTCCAGGTGCAGCGGGATGTTCTGGCTGTTGGAAAGGGTACTGACGGCCTGGATTCGCTTTTGTCCCTGAAGCAGGGCATCAAAGGGATTATCCAGATCGGCCGGGGCCACTTTGGCGCTTAATTGCTGGTAGGGGTTTTGTGCCAGGAAGTCACTTATCTTGCGCTGTTGCTCGGCAGTGAGTGAAATCTGCTCTGGGCTGAAGAATAGGGTCAGGCTGCTTGGCCCTGGTTGTGTGGCACAACCTACTATTAACAGGCAACCTAACGCTATCAATATCCTTTTCATCTTTCCCCCTGGGTGGCTCCGTTTGCTCCTCCATTATTGGTAGCAAAAAAAGTGCCTGAAGTTGGGAGAATTGTTATCTACCGCCTAAAAATATTGACACTAGGCTAGTGCGGTAATTTTTGTTTAATAACTTCAATTGCTTGTGTAGCACGGAACGACCAGCTTTCATGACTAACCGCTTGATAGGCCTGCTTGGCATGGTTACTTCTTTGCTGAGTTGTCCATTGGCAGTAGTGATCGATAGCTGTTAACCATTCGGATTCTTTGCTGGCTGTTGTGATCAGATCTCGGTAAGGGGCCGTCGCTGGAAAGTTCGTGCTGATGACCGGGCTACCTGCTGCAAGGTACTCCCTCAGCTTCAATGGGTTACAGGCGCGGATCTGGTCATTATCGACAAAGGGTAGGATCGCCATATCCCAGTGCTGAAGGTATTGAGGTAGCTGGTGGTGAGGCTTGGCAGGCAACAGGATGATGTTGGTCTGCTGTCGCATCGCTTCTGTATCACAGTCTTCACGGCCAATAAAATAGAAGTTAATGTTGGGGCGAGCTTGAGCAAGTCTGACAATAAGCGATTGATCGAGCCAGTTATTGAGGCTGCCATAGAAGCCAATACTGGGTTTGCTCGGATCGATATCTTCTGGACAGGTTGTTGCGTTTGCAAATTGCGACAGGTGCACACCATGCGGCAACAGAACGGTTTTGTTTGCGGGGAACTTATCTTGCAAAGCGGGACTGCAGGCAAAAATGATATCGGCTTGGGCAACTAAGCGCCGTTCGGCGTCAGCGGCGAGCTGGTGGTCGACCCCGGCGAGTGCGGAAAAGTCGTCACCACAGTAGTAGATCACAAGATCACTGTCGCAGATATCCAAATAGTCTACTGCACTGGGTAAGGCCGCCCATACTACCCGCTGGCAACGTTTGGCGCTGACTTGCCGTTTCAGTAATCGGTTATTGAGCTGTTGGATGAGGGAGGTTTGCGCCATCGGCCAGACAAGCGGCTTGATGACCGACGTTGGTTGTTCGGTACTGGTTGTCACTGAAATCGTCGATGCTGGAGTAAATGGCAGTCTTGTCTTAAAGGCCGCTATGAGCTTTTCTCCAATCCGCTGGATATCCTTATGGGTGAGGGTGGGTTGACGCAGGCCGATTGAGTTTATCCAATGCACTTCGTAGTGCTCACCAATTGCTTGGAGTAAATGTTGGCTGCTTGAGGGGTGGCGCCCCCAGTCTTCACCGAAAACCAAAAATTCCATCTCAATACTCCAGTTGCTTGATAACCTTGGCTGGATTACCGCCTGCCAGCACCCCTGCAGGGATATCTTTCGTCACTACGCTGCCGGCGGCGATCACGCTTCCTTCACCGACAGTTACACCGGCCATAACCATAACCCCAGTCCCTAACCAGGCATTGCGGCACAGGTGAATGTCACCAATTTGCTGGTCTGTGTCAGGTTTACCTTCGGCCCTGGCGGTGGGATCCATCGGGTGGCCGGGAAAGCCGGCAAGAAATACCTTACCCGCAAGGCGAACATTATCGTCAATGCGGATTGTGTGGCCAACGGCCAGGGTGTTTTGCCAGCCAATATCAACGTTGTCACCGACAATTAGTTGTGGGGTCTGATTGCCCCAAGCCCTACCACAATACGTTGCGATACCGGAAAGTCGGCAGTTTTCACCGAGTGTGATATCCAGCGGCCCAATGATTTGCGGCATACCGCAACTTAATTGCAGTAGTCGGGGGCGGTTGGTCAGACGGGAGACAAAGACAGGCGTGAAATACCCTTTTTGCAAAATGCAATGAAGGCTTTGCTTTACTGCCAAATGCAAGTGATAGAGTCCTTTGTGCAGAAAGGGGATCGAAGGGAGTGAACTGCCTCTTAGCTGTCGGACCATACTTTTGAGCATGGCAAAGTGGTTTGGCGCCAAATGGGCTTTAACAAGTGCGCGCATGGTTTGCCTCCTGGTTTAGGGTAAGCCGGTCTAGTGCCAGCAATAATCCGATTAAGATGTACAGTGGCCAGGTTGTTCCCTGAGTCAGGAATGTCCCGCTGACACAGAAAGATAGGGTTCCCAGCCATAGTCCCTGAGCCAGTGGCTTCATCTCATGGTGCTCGAGACGTTTGAGGAGTTGGTAACTGACACGCAGGGCACCTATTACCATAAGCAGGAATAGTACCAACCCGACGAACCCTGTCTCTGATAGGATCTGGAGCCAGGTGCTATGTACCGCATGGTTTTTGCCATCCCAATGCGGCGAGTAGAAATAATAGTTGTAGTAGAAGTTATTGAGGCCGACCCCGGCAAAGGGGTTGCTGACAGCCATGTTGAAGGCGGCTTGCCAGGCATAAATTCGTCCCATGGCCGACTCATCGATTCCGGCTTCAGCTGCCCCGCCGGAGCTTCGGTCGCTGATCCCTGCCAATAGCACCAGCGCCATCAGCCCGACGCCACTGATAATACTGGGGAGAACGATTGAGCGGCTTTTCAGTAGCGCCATGGCAAATACAACACAGGCAATACCGAGCAATCCTCCGCGGCTCTGGGTCGCCAACACGCTCATGATCATGATGATGAGCACAACGAACGCCAGTGCCCGTTGCCATTTCGGGCCATGGAAACTGTAGGCCATGGCAAAAGAAACGGGAAACTGCAGTACCAGCGCTAGATCGTTGGGGTCACCTAACATTGAGCCAATATCTCGGCCAATGGTGACTCGGGTGCCTTCCACCAAGCCAATGCCATTGGCCTTATTGAACAAGGCCAGTCCACCAATTAGCAAACCGCTGAGTAGCAGTAAATAAGGGATCACTTTCAATTGGGGTAAGCGTTGTGGCAGCCAACTGATAGCAAAGACCATAATGACAATCTTGATGAAGTTGCCATTGAAACTTGCAAAAGCCTCACCACGGTTGGTGGCGAATAGGCAGGACACCAGAACCCAGGCACTGAAGAGCAAGAAAAGGGTTTGCAAGCGGTGCCAGTTGACGGTGTCCCGCTGCAGCCATAGCTGCCAGCCAAGCCCTGCTAGGCTGGCGAGTGCTAATAGCTGGGGGATCTTCAATGGCATGAGTAGCGGGAAGGCTTCGTGGATCCGGAAATAAGAGAAAATAATGAAGCCAACACACACCAGAAAAGCCTGGCTGATGACAAAAGGCAGGACAAATAGCAAACAGACAACCAGAATCAAATTGCCCTGCGACATCCAGGCGGTAAAAATCAGCCCGCAACATGTCAATGCTAGAAGTCCTTGGTTTTGCCGTTTCATCCGTTAGCCTCCGCTGCTTTTTTCCATCCCGTCAGCTTAGGGCGAAGCCATGGCCAGCCAACTTGTATCAATAACAGTAGGCTAAAGGCGATCTCATGGGCCAAATTGAAGTGGATATGGCTAACCAGTATTAAGGCCACGAGACCATAGCTTACAGCTAGGCGCGGCAGCGGGTAGGGCAGGCGGAGGTAATGCTGACTCCAGAGATAAAACAAGCAAACCCGCAGTAGTTGTAAACCGATACCCGCCAAAATAAACGGGTAGAGACCGTAACGGGGAAGGACAAATACCAATAGGGCGACTGCACATGCTGCACTAATAATCCCGATTGCCATGATGCTGTTGCCGTCCTTCTGGTGGTAACAGCCTATGTTGAGCAGGGTGCTGGCATGCTTGAACATGACGGTGATACCCAATAGAGGGAGGATCTGTGCGCTCTGGTGAAATTCGGCAGGTAGCCAGAGCAATAAAAAGCGGGAGCCAACAATGATGATCCCTGCTGCAACCAAGCAACCTAACTGGCAACCCAACACACTCAGGGTTGCAGCTTGCTGGCGTTGTGTCTGAGTACCGAGCAAGCCGAAGCGCTTGGGAAACCACCACATACCAAAAGGTTCGAGTAACAGACTGGCAGCGATGGCCCACTGTGCAGCAATCGCATAGGGGGCCAGAGCCGCTAGGCCGAGAGTATCGGCGATGGCCCAGCGCTCAACCCCCATAACTAAAAAGCTGAGTATGCCCGAAAGGGTAATGGCACGGCCGTATTTCAGCAGTAAGGCACTAAGGCCCAATCTTGGGGGCGGAAAATGCTTGGAGAGAGTGATGATCTGGACAATTTGTGCGACTAGACCTGCAGCCATTATTCCATCAACGCCGTACTGAGGTGCTAGAAAGATGATTCCCAGCCCTTGGACCAAAGCGAAAGCAACCTGTGCCAATACAAACTGGTTTGCAAGGTTACGTATCCTAAGGATTGCTAGCGGTACGCAACACAGGGTGTTGAGCAATAGGGTGATTAACAAACAGCGCACGGCAAAAGATGAGGGGTCTCCCGGCAGGATTTGTTGCAGTTCGGAGAGGAAGGCCTGCCCCAGTAGCATTATCACAGAGGCAATCAGCAAAATGAGTCCGAATGTGCAACGAAAAAAAGCGGCCTGATCGGCTTGGTCATGGGCAAAACGGTACATGGCGTCACTGATACCAAATGCCATGATCAGGGTGAGTAAACTGCCGAAGGTCACCAGTACATCAAGTTGGCCAAATTGATCTGCGCCCAGCCACTGCGTGACGAAAGGCTGGAGGCCAAGGGCAATTAGCTTGCTGCTGACCAAACCAACAGCGTATACCGCCATAGTCATTGCCGGAGTCATAATGCTTCTACCTGTGTAGAAAGCCTTTTGGCTTGTGAAAGAGCAGTGAATTGATCCATGACCCGATCAAAGGCTCTTTGCCGGATTTGCTTGAGAGTGGAAATGGGTTGCAAGCGGTGCGTTGCCATAGCGTTAGCAAGAGCAAGGTGATCATCCATAGGTACTTGAAGACCATACTGCTGTTCGAGGATTTCATTGCATCCTGACAAGTCAGTAGTAATGACCGGAAGGCCCAATGCCATTGCTTCTTTGATGACTAGTGGGCCGGTATCTTTATCACCATTCGGGGCGATGGTGAATGGGGCGACAAGGGCTTTGTAGTCGTTGGCATGCTGGCGGTACCAAGCTGACTCCTTATGGCCGAGAAAATGAACTTGCGAGCGGGTATGAGAATTAAGCCCGAGCTGATGGGCAAGTTGGTTGAGGCTAGATCGTAGTGGGCCGTCTCCGACAATATCTAGATGGGTGTCCGGAGGGAGTTGGCTCAGTGCATGGAGCAAAGTATCAAGTCCTTTCTTCTCAACCAGTCGGCCAATAAACAAAAAGTCTTTCTTTGGTTGCCAGTTGCTATTGAGCGGCGGATATTGGGAGGCGTCAATACCACAGGGTATATGCAAAACTGGACTTTTAGTTGCAGTTTGCAGTTCATTTTGCATGTCTTTGGTGACAGCGCAGATAAAGTTAGCGGCTTTCAGCTTGCTTTCAATGTCCTGTGGGGTGGCATAGATATCGGCGCCATGGCCGACAAAAGAGACGGGGATGTTGAGCAGCTTTGCCGCAACAATTGCCGTGGCCGTGCTGTGCCATGCAAAGTGGGCGTGGAGATGCTCGCATTTATCCTGCTGGGCGAGGCGCGCCAGTTGTAACCCTTGTCGCAGAAGGGATAAGTAACTAAACCCTTGCTGCTGCCTGAGAAAATGGTGGCAGCGATGGAAGTTCCAGATATTGGCAAAAGGATACGCAGGGGCTGAAGTGAGGTAGCGGCACTGCTTTTTCAATTCACTATCAGCTGGCTGAAAGTGCTGGCCTGGGCTGAATGCATAAGGTTGAACAGCGTGTCCTAGCTTTTGCATTGCCCTGATCTCAACACCAACAAAGGTTTCAGATAATGTTGGGAAAACAGGGATCACGTATCCGATCTTCTTCATGACTTTATCCTCATTGCCCTTTGGCAGTATGTTGCTGGTGGTGTGCCTTATTGTTGTTATCCAATATTGATGCCAATACGCTTTGGCGTGTGGTTTGCATTGCGTTATCGACAATCTATGTAGAGAGGCGATGATGATGAGCGTTGAAACAGAAGTGAGTGTGGTGATCCCTAATTACAATTGTCTATCTACGCTACCGCGGGCCATCAACAGTATCCGGATGCAGGGTGTAGCGGTCGAAATCATTGTGGTTGATGACGGCTCAACCGACGGTTCACGTGAATGGTTGGCGCAGCAGGATGATATCAAGGTGCTATGTACCCAACGGCTAGGTGCTTCGCAGGCAAGGAACCTCGGGATAGAACATTGCAGCAACGAATTAATCGCGTTTCTTGATGCAGACGACTTTTGGTTGGAAAACAAGCTATCGCAGCAACTCGACCTTCACCGCCATTATCCTGAGATGGTATTGAGCTTTACCGACTACATGCATATCACCGAGGCGGGTGACCCTATAATTGGTTGTTTTGCTTTTTGGCCACGCTTTAACAAGTTGCTGAGTACTGATCCAGTAACAGTCTTTCCTTCTTTCACTTCGATTCTATTTGCCGAAAATGTAGTGGGTACCAGTACTGTCATGGTCAATAAGGGCGCCCTGGTCAAAGTCGGTGGCTTTGACCCAAACCTCAAATCTGCTTCAGACTGGGATCTATGGCTAAAGGTGGCAGAAGAGGGGGTGGTTGGGGTGCTTCACAGTAACCTTTGTCATTATGTCTCCGACAGAGCGGATGCTATCAGTCGTGATCACAACAAGCGACTTGTGGCAATGAAGCACATTCTTGACCGGCATCGCCCCAAAGTTAGCAATCGCCCTGCTGACTTAATAGCGGGATATTTACGCTGGGTAACAGGGAAAGCCGAATATAATCGGTTGATGAAAGCGTATCATGTTTCAGCCTGCCAGGAGCTTATGGTGCTGTGCCTGCAGCCTAGCAAGCGAAGAGTAAAAGCGGCTGGCCGGGATATATTGAATGTTTTGTCGTTGAAATAAACCAGTTCTTCCGTGTTGGTTTGTTTTTTGTTCGCTTGGCATTTTTTTTTATTTTTATGCTTGCCAATAATAATTCTCTCCCTATAATGCCGCATCACCGACACGGAGAGCGGCGCTGAAAAGCCCACTACGTATCGGAAGGGGATTCACTCTAAAAAATAAATTTTCAAAAAGTGTTTGACACTGAGAATTGATTGGATAGAATGGCTGCCCTGTTCAACGAGAGATTGTTTCGATAATCACTGATAACACGTTGAATATATTGTTCTTTAACAATTTGACCATGCAATCTGTGTGGGCACTCGTGAAATGATAGTCAACAAAAGCATTATCAATGAAACTGAGTGACCAATACGAAATAGCTTCGGCTATATCGGCACAGTCAATTCTTACTTAGAAATAAGTAATAACAGTATTCATTGAGCCAAAACTTTAATTGAAGAGTTTGATCATGGCTCAGATTGAACGCTGGCGGCAGGCCTAACACATGCAAGTCGAGCGGCAGCGACATAAACAATCCTTCGGGTGCGTTTATGGGCGGCGAGCGGCGGACGGGTGAGTAATGCCTGGGAATATGCCCTGATGTGGGGGATAACCATTGGAAACGATGGCTAATACCGCATAATCTCTTCGGAGCAAAGAGGGGGACCTTCGGGCCTCTCGCGTCAGGATTAGCCCAGGTGAGATTAGCTAGTTGGTGAGGTAAGAGCTCACCAAGGCGACGATCTCTAGCTGGTCTGAGAGGATGATCAGCCACACTGGAACTGAGACACGGTCCAGACTCCTACGGGAGGCAGCAGTGGGGAATATTGCACAATGGGGGAAACCCTGATGCAGCCATGCCGCGTGTGTGAAGAAGGCCTTCGGGTTGTAAAGCACTTTCAGTCGTGAGGAAGGCGTATGCGTTAATAGCGTATGTGTTTGACGTTAGCGACAGAAGAAGCACCGGCTAACTCCGTGCCAGCAGCCGCGGTAATACGGAGGGTGCGAGCGTTAATCGGAATTACTGGGCGTAAAGCGCATGCAGGCGGCTTGTTAAGCCAGATGTGAAAGCCCGGGGCTCAACCTCGGAATAGCATTTGGAACTGGCAGGCTAGAGTCTTGTAGAGGGGGGTAGAATTTCAGGTGTAGCGGTGAAATGCGTAGAGATCTGAAGGAATACCGGTGGCGAAGGCGGCCCCCTGGACAAAGACTGACGCTCAGATGCGAAAGCGTGGGGAGCAAACAGGATTAGATACCCTGGTAGTCCACGCCGTAAACGATGTCTACTTGGAGGTTGGTGTCTTGAACACTGGCTTTCGGAGCTAACGCGTTAAGTAGACCGCCTGGGGAGTACGGTCGCAAGATTAAAACTCAAATGAATTGACGGGGGCCCGCACAAGCGGTGGAGCATGTGGTTTAATTCGATGCAACGCGAAGAACCTTACCTACTCTTGACATCCAGAGAACTTTCCAGAGATGGATTGGTGCCTTCGGGAACTCTGAGACAGGTGCTGCATGGCTGTCGTCAGCTCGTGTTGTGAAATGTTGGGTTAAGTCCCGCAACGAGCGCAACCCCTATCCTTGTTTGCCAGCGCGTAATGGCGGGAACTCCAGGGGGACTGCCGGTGATAAACCGGAGGAAGGTGGGGACGACGTCAAGTCATCATGGCCCTTACGAGTAGGGCTACACACGTGCTACAATGGCGTATACAGAGGGCGGCCAACTTGCGAGAGTGAGCGAATCCCAGAAAGTACGTCGTAGTCCGGATTGGAGTCTGCAACTCGACTCCATGAAGTCGGAATCGCTAGTAATCGTGGATCAGAATGCCACGGTGAATACGTTCCCGGGCCTTGTACACACCGCCCGTCACACCATGGGAGTGGGCTGCACCAGAAGTAGATAGCTTAACCTTCGGGAGGGCGTTTACCACGGTGTGGTTCATGACTGGGGTGAAGTCGTAACAAGGTAGCCCTAGGGGAACCTGGGGCTGGATCACCTCCTTAACGATATGACTGCGTTTTATGCAGTGTCCACACAGATTGCTTGGTTAATAGTAAAAGAACGTGAAAGACTTGGGTCTGTAGCTCAGGTGGTTAGAGCGCACCCCTGATAAGGGTGAGGTCGGTGGTTCAAGTCCACTCAGACCCACCACTTTCTCTCCCAGAGGAAGTGAGTGTGAAGTCTTTCGAATCGTTGGGGCTATAGCTCAGCTGGGAGAGCGCCTGCCTTGCACGCAGGAGGTCAGCAGTTCGATCCTGCTTAGCTCCACCACTCTCTAAGGTTTCTTCCTTAAGAATCTTTAGAAAGTGGTTATCTGACGATAAACACATGCTCTTTAACAATCTGGAAAGCTGACTAGTAAATTGAATTTTCGAATTCAATAACTAATAGTTTCATCGAAAGATGAAACGAGTTCTCAAGCAACACACATTCAAGTGTCTTGTGTAAGAGTCCGGCGAAACACAGTTCATCAATACTCAGATGAACAACCTTGGTTGTTGAGCCATACGAACAGACCCCTTGGGGTTGTATGGTTAAGTGACTAAGCGTACACGGTGGATGCCTGGGCAGTCAGAGGCGATGAAGGACGTGCTAACC
Source organism: Photobacterium sp. AWH4_225 (assembly GCF_056158405.1). Lineage (NCBI taxonomy): Bacteria > Pseudomonadati > Pseudomonadota > Gammaproteobacteria > Vibrionales > Vibrionaceae > Photobacterium > Photobacterium sp. AWH4_225. The sequence continues at coordinate 260,900 of NZ_JBSWTF010000001.1, forward strand.
TGCGATAAGCCAAGAGAAGATGGTAAGAATCACTATACTCTTGGATTTCCGAATGGGGAAACCCAGCTGCATAAGCAGTTATCAATGCGTGAATACATAGCGCATTGAGGCGAACCGGGGGAACTGAAACATCTAAGTACCCCGAGGAAGAGAAATCAACCGAGATTCCGGCAGTAGCGGCGAGCGAACCCGGATTAGCCCTTAAGCTAGTTTTGCGACAGGTGAATGAGCTGGAAAGCTCAGCGATACAGGGTGATAGCCCCGTAACCGGTAGCGCATTGCGAGTGAAATCGAGTAGGACGGGACACGTGATATCCTGTCTGAACATGGGGGGACCATCCTCCAAGGCTAAATACTCCTGACTGACCGATAGTGAACCAGTACCGTGAGGGAAAGGCGAAAAGAACCCCTGTGAGGGGAGTGAAATAGAACCTGAAACCGTGTACGTACAAGCAGTAGGAGCCCTTCGGGGTGACTGCGTACCTTTTGTATAATGGGTCAGCGACTTAATTTTAGTAGCAAGGTTAACCGTTTAGGGGAGCCGTAGGGAAACCGAGTCTTAACTGGGCGTTCAGTTGCTAGGATTAGACCCGAAACCAGGTGATCTAGCCATGGGCAGGTTGAAGGTGAGGTAACACTTACTGGAGGACCGAACCGACTAATGTTGAAAAATTAGCGGATGACTTGTGGCTAGGGGTGAAAGGCCAATCAAACCTGGAGATAGCTGGTTCTCCCCGAAAGCTATTTAGGTAGCGCCTCGGACGAATACTACTGGGGGTAGAGCACTGTTAAGGCTAGGGGGTCATCCCGACTTACCAACCCTTTGCAAACTCCGAATACCAGTAAGTACTATCCGGGAGACACACGGCGGGTGCTAACGTCCGTCGTGGAGAGGGAAACAACCCAGACCGCCAGCTAAGGTCCCAAAGTTATAGCTAAGTGGGAAACGATGTGGGAAGGCTCAGACAGCCAGGATGTTGGCTTAGAAGCAGCCATCATTTAAAGAAAGCGTAATAGCTCACTGGTCGAGTCGGCCTGCGCGGAAGATTTAACGGGGCTAAGCTATACACCGAAGCTGCGGCAATGCCTTTATAGGTATTGGGTAGGGGAGCGTTCTGTAAGCGGTTGAAGGTGCATCGTAAGGTGTGCTGGACGTATCAGAAGTGCGAATGCTGACATGAGTAACGATAAAGGGAGTGAAAAACTCCCTCGCCGGAAGACCAAGGGTTCCTGTCCAACGTTAATCGGGGCAGGGTGAGTCGACCCCTAAGGCGAGGCCGAAAGGCGTAGTCGATGGGAAACGGGTTAATATTCCCGTACTTCTTACTATTGCGATGGGGGGACGGAGAAGGCTAGGTGGGCCTGGCGACGGTTGTCCAGGTTCAAGGGTGTAGGCTGTAATCTTAGGCAAATCCGGGATTACACTAGGCTGAGACCCGATGTCGAGGTGCTACGGCACTGAAGTCATTGATGCCATGCTTCCGGGAAAAGCCTCTAAGCTTCAGATAGTAAGGAATCGTACCCCAAACCGACACAGGTGGTCGGGTAGAGAATACCAAGGCGCTTGAGAGAACTCGGGTGAAGGAACTAGGCAAAATGGTACCGTAACTTCGGGAGAAGGTACGCTGCCGGCGGTGAAGAGACTCGCTCTTGGAGCTGCTGGCAGTCGCAGATACCAGGTGGCTGCAACTGTTTATTAAAAACACAGCACTGTGCAAAATCGAAAGATGACGTATACGGTGTGACGCCTGCCCGGTGCCGGAAGGTTAATTGATGGGGTTAGACTTCGGTCGAAGCTCTTGATCGAAGCCCCGGTAAACGGCGGCCGTAACTATAACGGTCCTAAGGTAGCGAAATTCCTTGTCGGGTAAGTTCCGACCTGCACGAATGGCGTAATGATGGCCACGCTGTCTCCACCCGAGACTCAGTGAAATTGAAATCGCAGTGAAGATGCTGCGTACCCGCGGCTAGACGGAAAGACCCCGTGAACCTTTACTACAGCTTGGCACTGAACATTGACCCTACATGTGTAGGATAGGTGGGAGGCTTTGAAACCGAGTCGCTAGATTCGGTGGAGCCGTCCTTGAAATACCACCCTTGTAGTGTTGATGTTCTAACGTCGCCCCGTTATCCGGGGTGCGGACAGTGCCTGGTGGGTAGTTTGACTGGGGCGGTCTCCTCCCAAAGCGTAACGGAGGAGCACGAAGGTGGGCTAATCACGGTCGGACATCGTGAGGTTAGTGCAATGGCATAAGCCCGCTTGACTGCGAGACTGACAAGTCGAGCAGGTGCGAAAGCAGGTCATAGTGATCCGGTGGTTCTGTATGGAAGGGCCATCGCTCAACGGATAAAAGGTACTCCGGGGATAACAGGCTGATACCGCCCAAGAGTTCATATCGACGGCGGTGTTTGGCACCTCGATGTCGGCTCATCACATCCTGGGGCTGAAGTCGGTCCCAAGGGTATGGCTGTTCGCCATTTAAAGTGGTACGCGAGCTGGGTTTAGAACGTCGTGAGACAGTTCGGTCCCTATCTGCCGTGGGCGTTGGATGATTGAGAGGGGCTGCTCCTAGTACGAGAGGACCGGAGTGGACGAACCTCTGGTGTTCGGGTTGTGTCGCCAGACGCATTGCCCGGTAGCTAAGTTCGGAATCGATAACCGCTGAAAGCATCTAAGCGGGAAGCGAGCCTCAAGATGAGTCATCCCTGAACCTATAAGGTTCCTGAAGGGTTGTTGGAGACTACGACGTAGATAGGCAGGGTGTGTAAGCGTTGTGAGGCGTTGAGCTAACCTGTACTAATTGCCCGTGAGGCTTAACCATACAACACCCAAGGGGTTTTTACGGACTCCGCAAACACTTGGATGAGTGTTGAGAACATCAGCTTTCAAGATTGTAAGAATTTTGCTTGGCGACCATAGCATTATGGACCCACCTGATCCCATGCCGAACTCAGTAGTGAAACGTAATAGCGCCGATGGTAGTGTGGGGCCTCCCCATGTGAGAGTAGGACATCGCCAGGCTTCCAATTTCGGAAATTCGCAAACGCGGGTTTCGACGCAGAATTGCGTGCTGGTATAGCTCAGTTGGTAGAGCGCACCCTTGGTAAGGGTGAGGTCCCCAGTTCAAATCTGGGTACTAGCACCACGATTTTGTTCAGCGACAATAGCACAGCGGTACCACCTGATCCCATGCCGAACTCAGAAGTGAAACGTTGTAGCGCCGATGGTAGTGTGGGGCCTCCCCATGTGAGAGTAGGTCATTGCTGAACACTTCTTCAAAACCCAGCCTAACGGCTGGGTTTTTTCATTTCAGGCGATAAATAAATCGCGCCTCTTTCATACCTTCCTTGTTTCATGAGTATTTCTCACCTTTACGTGCCACATCATCTATTCTTTTAATCTTGTTTTGCTTGCACCTTGGCGTGATCTCTTATAGTTTTATTTAGAAATCTGGACGTCTAAACATCTCTGGTGGGGCAGAGCAGACGGAAAAACGTTTAAGGAGAAGCACCCATGCCGATTAAGATCCCTGACAAATTACCAGCAACCGATATCCTACGGGGAGAGAATATCTTCGTGATGTCGGAAGCCCGTGCATCGAGTCAGGAAATCCGTCCTTTGAAGGTGCTGCTGCTAAACTTGATGCCGAAGAAGATCGAAACGGAAACCCAGTTCTTGCGTCTGCTTTCTAATAGTCCGCTACAAGTCGATGTCGAACTGCTACGCATTGATAACCGGCCGACCAAGAATACGCCGACCGAGCATCTCGATACCTTCTACCGTCAGTTCGAAATGGTGAAAGACCGTAACTTCGATGGTTTGATTGTCACGGGTGCCCCGCTGGGTTTGGTGCAGTTTGAAGATGTGCTGTATTGGGAAGAAATTCAAACCATCATGAACTGGGCTAAGGAGCATGTGACTTCAACGCTGTTTGTGTGCTGGGCAGCCCAGGCGGGATTGAAGCTACTGTACGACCTGCCTAAGCGCACCCGTAAGGAGAAGTTGTCTGGGGTATATTGGCACCGAACGCATGACTGCCACAACCCTATCTTGCGAGGGTTTGATGATTCATTCTTGGCGCCACACTCCCGCTTTGCCGACTTCTCACCAGAGTATTTGGAAGAGCATACTGATCTAGATATTCTGGCGACGTCTGAGCAGGCCGGCGTGTACTTGGCAGCGACCAAAGACAAGCGAAATGTGTTTGTAACCGGTCACCCGGAGTATGACGTTGATACCCTGCATAATGAGTATGTCAGGGATGTCGGGGAAGGAATGGAGCCAAATGTACCGGTGAACTACTATCCGGACAATAATCCAGACAACCCACCCATTGCTAGCTGGCGTAGCCATGGTCACCTGCTGTTTTCTAACTGGCTAAACTACTGTGTCTACCAGCAGACTCCTTATGACTTGGAGCATTTCTCGGAAGCCAACTTCACCACAGATGAATAGCCTGTTGCCGAATAACACAATACTTGCAGAGTAGGCAGTTATCCTGCTTTACGCATGCGGCCCATGCACTAGGATAAAATTTCAAAACCTACCCGCCAGGGACGGTCCGGGCTGGCGTTCCAGGGTTGGAGCGACATGGATGTCACTTTTGCGTTTTTGAAATTTACATTCTGGTGCTTGGGACGTTCTTTCAACTGTAATAGAAAAAGTTTCCAGCAAAAAAAAGACCTGCCGAAGCAGGTCTTTTTTTATCGTAGCTATTTACTTGGGCTATTTTCGGCTTCCCACAGTTTGGCTTTGTGGATCAGCGGGGTAATCGTCGAACCCTGAATCAATATTGAGAACACCACCACAGAGTAGGTCATCACCAGCATAATCTCCCGCACATCAATGTTCTTGTCAGGGATCACCATCACCCCAGCCGGTACAGCCATGGCCATCGCAAGGGCAAGACCGCCGCGCAAGCCACCCCAGGTCAGGATCTTGACTGACATCGGGTTGTAGTCGCGGTAGCGGTTGAAGCCAACATAGGACAGCTTGATGCTGAGGTAACGGCTGAGCAGTACTAACGGTACGGCAATGACCATCAATACCCAGTCTTCCTGATGGAAGCTGAACTGCAGCATACTCATACCAATCAATAGGAACAGCACACCGTTGAGGAATTCATCGACCAATTCCCAGAAGTGATCGAGATGATCTTCACTCTCCTTGGAAAAACCAATGTAGCGGGTCCAGTTGCCAATCATGATACCTGACACCACCATCGCCAATGGCCCTGAAACATGGATGACATCGGCAAACACGTAGCCAGCGGTCGGGATACCTAAAGTCAGTAGCAGCTCCATCGAATGGTCATTGGTAGAGCTGATCAGGTAATGGAAGATCAGGCCCAGTGCGAAACCGTAGGCGATACCGCCGATGGCCTCCTGCAGGAACAGCTGGCCGACACCAAGAACGGTAGGGGCTTCGTTACCGAAAGCGATGGTAAATAGGGTAACGAAAATGACAAGGCCGAAGCCGTCATTGAATAAAGATTCGCCCTCAATCTGGGTAGAGATACGCTTTGGCGCATCGAGTTTTTTTACAATGGCTAGTACGGCGATCGGGTCAGTCGGTGAAATCAGCGAGCCGAAAATCAAACAATAGATCAAATCAAGCTGGATACCGAGCACCTGGCAAATCCCCCATAGGGAAAACCCGATGAAGAAGGTCGAAAATAACGTGGCGGCAAGGGCCAGGGTGGTGATTTCCCACTTTTGATCTTCTAGGTGAGGCAGTTTGATCCCCAAGCCACCCGCGAACAACAAGAAACCTAGAATACCCTTGAGCAAGAAGCTCTCGAAGTTGATCTCGCCAAGTTGGCTTGCAGCAATGTCTTCTAGATGGAACCAGCCATTATGCCCGGCAACAATGATGCCCAGAGATAGCACCAACGCCCCAGCAGTGATGGCGATAGTGGTCTGCATTTTTCCTATTTTGCTGTTTACAAAGGCGATAAGCATTGCTGCTGCCGCCAGGAAACAGAGGGTGCTGTAAACTGACATCCAGTGACCTCGATGGTATTTGAAAGTAAAGCTGAAAATTGTGTCAAAATATAAATCTATCGTTGCCCGATAGCTATCTTTAATTTCTTACAATGAGTTAAAAATTAATCAACGAAAAGCCCTTTAGACGTCTAGATTTCCATTTTTGCTATGGTAGGATGTGAATTAGCTGTAACAATAGATAAGGAAGTAAAGCGGTGTTGATGGGCAAGGATTTACTAAATAAGCGCTTGGCAGAGCAGATCCTGATCATTGATGGTGGCATGGGCACCATGATCCAGGATTATAAGCTGGAAGAGCAAGATTACCGTGGTGAGCGTTTTGCCGACTGGCACATGGATCTCAAGGGCAATAACGACTTACTGGTACTGACACAACCGCAATTGATCAAGGATATTCATGCCTCATACCTTGAGGCCGGTGCTGATATCCTGGAAACCAACACTTTCAACGCAACCACGATCGCGATGGCCGATTATGAGATGGAAGCGTTGAGTGCCGAGATCAATCTCGAAGCGGCCAAGCTTGCCCGTCAAGTGGCCGATGAGTGGACGGCAAAGACACCGGATAAACCACGATTTGTGGCTGGTGTATTGGGCCCGACCAACCGCACCTGTTCTATATCGCCGGATGTAAACGATCCTGGCTTCCGAAATGTTACTTTTGATCAGCTGGTTGAGGCGTATGCCGAATCAACCCGTGCTTTGATTGAGGGTGGTTCGGACATCATCCTTATCGAGACGATTTTCGATACTCTTAACGCCAAAGCCTGTGCCTTCGCGGTGGACACCGTGTTTGAAGAGCTGGGCTATGCTTTGCCGGTGATGATTTCCGGTACCATTACCGACGCTTCCGGCCGTACGCTATCGGGCCAGACCACTGAGGCTTTCTATAATGCCTTGCGTCATGTAAACCCTATTTCTTTTGGTCTGAACTGTGCTCTGGGGCCAGATGAGCTGCGCCAGTATGTTGAAGAGCTGTCGCGAATTTCCGAGTGTGCGGTCTCTGCGCACCCCAATGCCGGCCTGCCGAATGCCTTTGGTGAATATGATTTGTCACCGGAGGAGATGGCGGCCCATATCAAAGAGTGGGCCGAAAGCGGTTTCTTAAACTTGGTGGGTGGTTGTTGTGGTACTACGCCAGAGCATATCCGTCAGATTGCTGAGGTTGTGGCAGAGGTCGCGCCTCGCGCATTGCCGGAGCTACCGGTAGCCTGCCGTTTGTCTGGTCTTGAGCCGCTGACTATTGAAAAAGATACCTTATTCGTCAACGTGGGCGAGCGAACCAACGTGACCGGCTCGGCCCGTTTCAAGCGCTTGATCAAAGAAGAATTGTATGACGAGGCGCTGGAAGTAGCCCGCCAACAGGTAGAAAACGGCGCCCAGATCATTGATATCAACATGGATGAAGGGATGCTGGACGCCGAAGCGTGCATGGTGCGCTTCCTCAACCTGTGTGCCTCTGAGCCAGAAATCTCCAAAGTCCCAATCATGGTCGACTCCTCGAAGTGGGAAGTGATTGAAGCTGGCCTGAAATGTATTCAGGGCAAGGGGATTGTTAATTCCATCTCGCTCAAAGAGGGCAAAGAGAAATTCGTTGAGCAGGCCAAGCTTATCCGCCGCTACGGTGCCGCTGTAATTGTGATGGCGTTTGACGAAGTTGGCCAGGCGGAAACCCGCGAGCGTAAGCTGGAGATCTGTACCAATGCCTACCGCATCTTGGTTGATGAAGTTGGCTTTCCGCCAGAAGACATCATCTTTGATCCGAATATCTTTGCGGTAGCGACCGGTATCGAAGAGCACAACAACTATGCGGTTGATTTCATCGAAGCCGTTGCGGATATCAAGCGCGATCTGCCGCATGCAATGATTTCCGGTGGGGTGTCCAACGTCTCGTTCTCGTTCCGCGGCAATAATTACGTCCGTGAAGCCATTCATGCTGTATTCCTGTACCACTGTTTTAAGAACGGCATGGATATGGGCATCGTGAACGCCGGCCAGCTTGAAATTTATGACAATGTCCCGGAAAAGCTGCGCGAAGCGGTAGAGGACGTGGTTCTGAACCGCCGTGATGATTCGACCGAGCGCCTGCTGGATATCGCTGCTGAATATGCCAATAAAGGCGTGGGTAAAGAAGACGATGCGTCGGCGCTTGAGTGGCGCACTTGGTCGGTAGAAAAACGCCTTGAGCATGCTTTGGTCAAGGGGATCACCGAGTTTATCGTCGAAGATACCGAAGAAGCGCGCCTCAATGCGTCCAAGCCGCTCGAAGTGATCGAAGGGCCGTTGATGGATGGCATGAACGTGGTCGGTGACTTGTTCGGTGAAGGTAAGATGTTCCTGCCGCAGGTGGTGAAATCAGCCCGGGTAATGAAACAGGCGGTTGCCCACCTAGAGCCTTATATTAACGCTGCGAAACAAGCGGGTGCGACAAACGGTAAGATCTTACTGGCAACAGTAAAAGGCGATGTCCACGATATCGGCAAGAACATTGTTGGTGTGGTACTGCAGTGTAATAACTACGAAATCATCGATCTCGGTGTAATGGTACCTTGCGAGAAGATCCTCAAGGTCGCCAAGGAAGAGAATGTCGATATCATCGGCCTGTCAGGCCTGATCACACCTTCTTTGGATGAGATGGTCCACGTGGCGAAAGAGATGGAGCGCCAGGGCTTTGACCTGCCGCTGTTGATTGGTGGGGCCACGACGTCAAAGGCTCACACGGCGGTGAAAATTGAGCAGAACTACAGTCACCCGGTGGTGTATGTGAACAATGCTTCTCGAGCGGTTGGTGTATGTACGTCGTTGCTGTCTAATGAGTTGCGTCCTGCTTTTGTCGAAAAACTGGATGCTGACTATGTCAGGGTTCGTGACCAGCATAGTCGCAAGCGCCCTAAGACTAAGCCGGTTACCTTGGATGTCGCAAGGGCAAACAAGGTGGCGATTGATTGGGATAACTACACTCCGCCGGCACCGCTGAAACCTGGTGTACAGGTGTTTGATGACTTTGATGTTGCCACCCTGCGTCAGTATATCGACTGGACGCCTTTCTTTATGACCTGGTCATTGATGGGCAAATATCCGGCCATCTTAGATCATGAAGAAGTTGGCGAGGAAGCGCGCCGCTTGTTCAATGATGCTAACGAGTTGCTTGATAGGGTTGAACAGGAAGGCTTGCTCAAAGCCCGTGGTATGTGTGCCATGTTCCCGGCCAACAGCGTTGGTGATGATATCGAGGTGTACACCGATGAGTCGCGAACCGAAGTCGCCAAGGTATTACACAACCTGCGCCAGCAAACTGAGAAACCGAAAGGCTTCAATTACTGCCTGTCGGACTACATTGCGCCGAAAGAAAGCGGCAAGGCCGATTGGATTGGTGCCTTTGCAGTAACCGGTGGTATTGGTGAGCGCGAGTTGGCAGATGCCTACAAAGCGGCGGGTGATGATTATAACGCGATTATGATCCAGGCTGTGGCCGACCGTTTGGCCGAGGCATTTGCTGAGTATCTCCATGAGCAGGTACGTAAGGATATCTGGGGTTACTCACCGGATGAGGATTTGTCCAACGATGATCTGATCCGCGAGAAATACCAGGGGATCCGCCCGGCACCGGGTTACCCAGCGTGTCCTGAGCATACCGAAAAAGGCTCGCTGTGGGAGCTGTTGCAGGTCGAAGAAACCATCGGTATGTCACTGACCACCAGTTATGCGATGTGGCCGGGGGCATCGGTCTCTGGCTGGTACTTCTCCCATCCAGACTCGCGCTACTTTGCGATCGCCCAGATCCAAGATGATCAACGTGACAGCTATGCTGATCGCAAGGGGTGGGATTTGGTCGAAGCCGAGAAATGGCTGGGGCCGAACCTTAATGGCTAGTAGGTTTGCTAAGAACTTTTGTTCGAATAGTCTAGCCTATGCAGCAGAATAAATTTCAAAACCTACCCGTCAGGGAAGACGGGTTAGAGCGACATGGATGTCAGCTTTTGCGTTTTTGAAACTTTCATTCTGTTGCCTGGCTTAAGATATCAAGCAACAGAACAACAATAAAAAAGGCGCTCATTGAGCGCCTTTTTCTTTTCTACTATTCAGAATCTTATCCGTTTAGCCTTACTCAAACAGGCCTTGGTGCAGAACCTTGATCACTTCGCGTGACTCTTCTGTTTTCACCAGGAAGCACAGGTTGTGAGTGCTGGCACCGAAGCAGATCATGCGTGGACTGTAGTCATCCAAACGACTAAATACCTGGGTTGCTGCGCCAGGGGCATCACCGAGTTCGTTACCGATTAGTGCGACTAAGCAAAGGTCTTGCTCGACCTCCACGCTACACAACTTGCTAAGTTGCTCCATTGCCGCAGCAGGCAGGCTTGGGGCACCACCACCGGTATCGGTTTGATCTAGGGTCAATGACACACTGACCTCTGAGGTAGTGATCAAATCAACCGAAATCTTATGCTCGGCCAGAATACGGAATACTTCTGATAGGAAACCGTAGGCGTGGAACATGTTCAGACTGGTCAAGGTAACCATAGTCTGGTTGCAGCGTAGCGCTAAAGCACGGAACTTCGGTGGTTCACTGACTTTCTGACGGATCCAAGTACCGCCTTGTTCAGGCGCTTTGGATGAGCCAATGAAGACAGGGATCTGCTGACGAACCGCTGGCAGTAAGGTCGATGGGTGCAGGATCTTGGCGCCGAAGTTGGCCATTTCAGAAGCTTCACTGAAGCTGATCTCACTGATTGGCTTGGCATTGGCGGTGATACGCGGGTCGGTAGTGTACATGCCTGGTACGTCAGTCCAGATCTCAAGGGTTCCGGCACTGATGGCCTCAGCAACGAGAGCGGCGCTGTAATCACTGCCACCACGGCCTAGGGTCGTGGTTTCACCGTTGTTATCTGAGCCAATAAAGCCTTGGGATACGACAATTGTACCGCTTTCCAGCAAAGGCTGGAGCTGGTCATCGGCGAGTTGGCGGATGGCGTCGATTTCCGGAATGGCTTTGCCGAATTGACTGTCGGTACGCATGACAGAGCGAATATCGAAACGTTGGGCAGTAGCCCCCATTTCGTTGAGAATTTGGGTAAATAAGTGCGTCGACAACAGTTCACCATGGGCAACCAGCTGATCAGTCAGCTTAGTCGATGGTGCTTCGGCGGCCTGCTCGGCTAGGCTTGCCACGTTATTGATAAGTTGTTCTATGTGGCCAGCGACAGCGTCTGGCTGAGCCAGGTTGTCGATAATGTTCTGGTGAATAGAGGTCAATTTATGTAGCCGTTGGGAGCGCTGCTCGTTATCGGCAATTCCGTTTGCAAGTTCAACTAACAGGTTGGTAACGCCGGAACAGGCACTGATCAAAACTACTTTAGCAGCAGGGTTGTCCTTGATGATCGTGGCACTTCGGCTCATGGCGGCATGATCGGCTACGCTAGTACCGCCAAATTTCGCTACGGTTATCGGTGGAGGAACAGTAAAGTTATTTTCGACAAAGCTCACAACGAGTCTCCCAGTAATAAAGAGTATAAACGCAATTAACAGGGGGCTCGGGATGGTAGTCCCGACAAAAGTCAGGAGAGCAAAAAGGTAAGATTGTAAACCGGTACAACAACCAGAAGCTCCCCACCTATTCATTACCATAGTGAATAGATGACAGCCAGAAGGATTCAACCTTCGTAGCCGATACGCCATGCCCCCTGTCATGTCGTATCTCGGCGTTACTCCCCCTCTCCAGACTGCCTCGGGGTGGGGCCCCGCAATCCTAGATACCTGGGTAACGCTCCTCTTCTGTCTGCCCCTGAGAAAAACCTTTCCTCAGGATGAACAAAAAACGATCTACATTGAACCGGATTTGCAGGTGTGTTGTCAATTACATAGAAATAAAATATGCATAAATTTTGCAAAAAATTGTCACAAATGTTGATGGAATCTATGTGCCAGAAGGTGGTCATGATTTGGTATAAGCATAATTAGCTCATTGCTGATATAGTCAATCAGTACCTTACAATAACGATTGACTGTCACGCTTACCGCCAGGGAGGAAAACAATAATGACGATTGGTAGCTTCTACCCACCACAGCGCACCCTTATGGGCCCGGGCCCTTCAGATATCTACCCACAGGTGCTTCAGGCCCTGAGCCGCCCGACCATTGGGCACTTGGATCCGCTATTCATCGGTATGATGGATGAGCTTAAACAGCTGCTGCAATACGCCTTCCAGACTCAAAATACCTTTACCATTGCGGTCTCTGCCCCGGGCAGTGCAGGTATGGAAGCCTGTTTCGTCAACTTGGTTGAACCCGGCGATAAGGTGATTGTCTGCCGCAATGGCGTATTTGGCGACCGGATGCGTGAAAATGTCGAGCGTTGCGGCGGCGTTGCCGTGATGGTCGATAACAACTGGGGGGAGCCAGTTGATCCCGATTTGGTCGCCCAGGCTCTGGACAGCAATCCGGACGCAAAAATCGTGGCCTTTGTCCATGCCGAAACTTCAACTGGTGCGCTCAGTGATGCCGAGGCGATTGCCAAACTGGCCCGTGAGCATGACTGCCTGACGATTGTGGATGCTGTGACCTCGCTAGGTGGCGTTCCTTTGTTGGTGGATGAGTGGCAGCTGGACGCGGTCTATTCCGGCAGCCAGAAATGCCTGTCGTGTGTACCGGGTCTATCGCCACTGACGTTCTCTGAAAAAGCAGTGGCTAAAATCCAAAGCCGCCAAGCACCGGTGCAGAGTTGGTTCCTCGATCAGAGCCTCGTGTTGGGATACTGGAGCGGTGAAGGCAAGCGCAGCTATCATCATACTGCGCCGGTCAACAGTCTTTATGCTCTGCATGAAGCCTTGGTTTTGCTGCATAACGAAGGGTTGGAAAATGCCTGGCAGCGCCACAAAGACGCCCACCTGGAACTTCGTGAAGGTCTGGAGCAGTTAGGCATTGAGTTTGTGGTGGATGAGGCTCATCGCTTGCCTCAGCTGAACGCAGTTTACATTCCTGACGGTATTGATGATGCCGAAGTCAGAAAAACCCTACTTGAGCGTTATAACTTGGAAATTGGTGCTGGCCTTGGTGCTCTGGCAGGTAAAGCCTGGCGTATCGGCTTGATGGGTTATGCTGCCCGCAGTGAAAACGTCGCATTGTGTTTGCGTGCACTGCAAACGACGCTGAAATAAATCTGCGCTTCGATACCAACATTATCGATAGTAAAAAAATGGCTACCTCAAGGTAGCCATTTTTGTCTTTAAGGAGCTGATTTATCAGCTTCACTTTCTATTGTCTGTACCTCAGTCGTACTTGGCGAAGCGAATTTGTGTTCTGGGTAGAGGTAACGAGCCTCATCAAGAATTTGTACGGCCTGTTCCAGCTGTCCAAGCTGGCCGTGGGCACTGATCAGGTTTTGGTACAGATCAGGACGGGGCCAGTGTTTGGCTTTTTGCTGCGCCCAGTTGATGTATTCCTGGATCAAGGTTGGGTTGTTACTGGCGATCCCCAGCTGCAATTGGGTCAGATGTAAATCCCATTCAAAACGATTTTGCCACGCCCATGGGTTGTTGACCCGCATTAGGTAATCGACATTGGCCGGATGGCTGGTTTCGTATTTGGTCAGCTGCGCACCCGAATATAGAGTCGTCACCATAAATCCGGTAGTGATGAGCGGGACGCTCAATACCAAGGCTCGTATTGACAGGATGTAGTCCATTCGTTTTTTGTAGTATTTGGCCGTTAGGTTATCGACCCAATAAATCAGCAAGATGAAAATCACCCAGTGAACCAGAGAATGGTAGAACGGGTACTCCAGTTGGGAATGCAAGACGATCGGGAAAAATAGGCCGATCAGAGCCAGCTGGGTCCCTTCCCGGGCTTTCTTTATTTTGAGAAATACTGCTGCCGCGGCTGCGAACAGCGCAAGTAGAGGAATGATCCCCCCTTCTGCGGCCCAGAATACCAGCTCGTTATGCGGATGGGTAAGGGCTGCCATACCGGCTGGGTTGTCCGGGCTATCGTGGTGCCACCTTGCGGTTTGGGTAATATAACTGACCTCGAACGTGCCGAAGCCGTAGCCAGTTAGTGGCTGGGTGAGGAACATATTGACTGCTTGTGGAATATGCATCGCACGGGCACTGACCAAACTCAAGCGGTTTTCCTGCGGTGACCAACCTGCTGAGCTGTTGATGTGCCAGGAAACACTGAGCCCCAGTACTATCATCAGCAGCCACATTCGCCACTGTGCCTTGGCAGCAAAGCGGCGCAGATATGGGATCAGCAGTAGGGTACCGACCACAGCACCGAGCCAGCCGGTCCGTGAGCTCAGAACAACAAGCAGCGGCAGGGTGACAACAGGTGTCAGTAGCAAGAAGCATTGCTGCCAGCTCCATTTTCCCCGGTACATTGGGATGCGCGCCAGTAAATAACCAGATAGCACCAAGCCGGTGGCGAGGAAACTGGCCATCACGTTGGGTTGCTGGAAAATACCGTATGGGCGGTTGGCCACGGTGTCATAGCCAATAGGGTTGCCCGGCTCAAGAAGCATGAATTGTACCCAGCCGAAGCCTGATTGGATCCAGACTGCAGCAAGGACAAACCACAGCATGCGCTGGCGACGTTTGTGGTTAAACGAGAATTGCTGCAAGCCGACGAAGAATAGTAGGCCGGCCCATAAGCCAAGTAGTCTTGGCAAGCTCTGGCTGACATCGGCATTGGGGTAGAACACCGGGAGGGTGAGTAAGATACAGCAAACAGCCAGGACAATGGTCAAGCGCGAGTAGCGCCATACCCGCTGGCGGCAAATTTCCAGCAGGCCGAAGGCAATGGCAAAACTGAATGGGATCCAGCTCATGGCATTGAATGACAACTCAAGCCCGGATCCACCAGGGTTATGCTGGAAGTAGTGCATCGCGAGTAGGAACAAGATCCCGAGTGACACCAAAAATGGCTTAATCATCGGTTTGCTGATCCCTTTCTCGGCAAGGTTGGTGCCTTTTACATATAACACTGTCATGGTGGTTGCGCGGATCTCACTGTCAGAATCAAACAAAACCGGGCTTGAATGCAAGCCCGGTTTATCGTCGTCGGTTAGGTTGCCTGAACTATTGTACTGGCGTTCACTCTGGCAGCAAAGGCTTGAGGAAGCGTGCAGTGTGCGAACCTGCGATCTGCGCCACTTGTTCAGGTGTACCGGTTGCAATGATTTCACCGCCACCGCTACCGCCCTCGGGGCCAAGATCGATGATCCAGTCTGCAGTCTTGATAACATCGAGGTTATGTTCGATCACCACGATGGTATTACCGTGATCACGTAAGCGATGCAGGACATTGAGCAACTGCTGTATATCATGGAAGTGCAGGCCTGTGGTTGGCTCATCTAAGATATACAGGGTCTTGCCGGTATCACGCTTGGACAGTTCGCGTGCTAGTTTCACGCGCTGTGCCTCACCACCCGATAGTGTAGTCGCCGCCTGACCCAAACGGATGTACGACAGGCCAACATCTATCAGGGTCTGCAGTTTTCTTGCAATGGCTGGTACCGCATCGAAGAACTCGCGAGCATCTTCGACTGTCAGCTCCAGCACCTCGTCAATGGTCTTGCCCTTGTAGCGAACCTCTAGTGTTTCGCGATTGTAGCGCTTTCCCTTACAGGCATCACAAGGCACGTAGACATCCGGCAGGAAGTGCATTTCAACTTTAATCACACCGTCGCCCTGACACGCCTCACAGCGTCCGCCTTTGACGTTGAAGCTGAAGCGACCCGGCTTGTAACCACGCGAACGCGATTCCTGGGTGCCGGCAAACAATTCACGGATAGGCGTGAAGATCCCGGTGTAGGTTGCCGGGTTAGAGCGTGGCGTACGGCCAATCGGGCTCTGGTCGATATCAATGACCTTGTCGAAGTGCTCAAGATCTTGGATTTCACGATAAGGCGCAGCCTGGCCAGATGTCGCCCCGTTGAGTTGGTGGTGGGCGATCTGGAAGAAGGTGTCATTGATCAGGGTCGACTTGCCCGAGCCGGACACCCCTGTGATACAGGTCAGCAGGCCAACAGGGATTTCAACATCAACATCTTTTAGGTTATTGCCGGTAGCGCCGAGTAGCTTGACGGTCCTCTCGGGATCCATGGCGACTCGCTGCTCCGGTATTGCAATACATTTCTTGCCGCTGAGATATTGGCCCGTCAGCGAATTGTCGTTATCGACGATATCAGCCAGCTTACCTTCGGCAATCACGTTACCACCATGGACACCGGCTCCCGGGCCGATATCGATCACATGGTCGGCCATCCGGATAGCATCTTCATCGTGCTCGACCACAATCACGGTATTTCCGAGATCGCGCAGGTGGGTCAGGGTCTTAAGCAGGCGCTCGTTGTCGCGCTGGTGGAGGCCGATTGACGGCTCGTCCAGTACATACATCACGCCTACAAGGCCAGCACCAATTTGGCTAGCCAAGCGGATCCGCTGGGCTTCACCACCCGATAAGGTTTCTGCACTGCGGGATAGATTGAGGTAGTTGAGGCCGACATTGACCAGGAAGCTCAATCTGTCATTTATTTCTTTAAGGACTTTCTCGGCGATTTTGGCTTTCTGCCCGGTCAGCGCCAGCTGGCTAAAGAAGTCCATCGCTTCGCTGATACTCATCTCGCTTACGGTCGGCAAGGTGGTATCGGCAATAAACACGTTGCGGGCTTCCAGGCGCAGGCGCGAGCCACCACAGCTGCTACACGGTTTAGTCGAAACAAACTTGATCAGATCTTCTCGTACCGAGTTGGATTCGGTCTCGCGGTAGCGGCGCTCCATATTGTTGAGGATCCCCTCGAATGGATGGCGGCGGACCGTGATATCACCCCGGTCATTGATATACTTGAACTCGATATCGGTCTTGCCCGAGCCGCTGAGGATCACGTTCTGGATCTTTTTCGGCAGGCTATCGAATGGTGCTTCGACATCAAAGCCATAATGCTCGGCCAGTGACTTGAGCATCTGGAAGTAATAGAAGTTGCGCTTGTCCCAGCCGCGGATAGCCCCGCCGGACAGGCTCAGTTCGCCATTTTGCACCACACGTTCAGGGTCAAAGAACTGCTGTACCCCCAAGCCATCACAAGTACCACAAGCACCGGCTGGATTGTTGAAGGAGAACAGGCGAGGTTCCAGTTCCTGCATGCTGTAGCCACAGTGCGGGCAGGCAAAGTTGGCCGAGAACACGATCTCTTCATGTTCACCGTCGGTCATCGGGCTGACAACCACGGTACCGCCGGATAGCTCCAGTGCGGTTTCGAAAGATTCTGCCAGGCGCTGTTGCAGATCATCGCGGACCTTGAAGCGGTCGACCACCACTTCGATGGTGTGCTTCTTATGCAGTTCCAGCGTTGGTGGATCGGACAGATCGCACACCTCGCCATCGATACGAGCGCGGATATAACCCTGTGCGGCGAGGTTGGCCAAGGTTTTAACGTGTTCACCCTTACGCTCTTTGACGATCGGTGCCAGCAGCATCATCTTGCTGCCTTCCGGCAGTTCGAGCACCTTGTCGACCATTTGGCTGACGGTTTGGGCGGCTAGCTCAACATGGTGAGTCGGACAGCGTGGCTCACCGACACGGGCGTAGAGCAGACGTAGGTAATCGTAAACCTCGGTAATGGTACCGACCGTAGAGCGCGGGTTGTGCGAGGTCGACTTCTGCTCGATGGAAATCGCAGGGGATAGCCCCTCGATATGGTCGACATCCGGTTTCTCCATCAGTGATAGAAACTGACGGGCGTAGGCCGACAGTGATTCGACGTAGCGTCGCTGTCCTTCGGCATACAGGGTGTCGAAAGCCAGAGACGACTTTCCCGATCCCGACAGGCCGGTGATAACAATCAGCTGATCCCGAGGCAGCGTGAGGGAAATGTTCTTGAGGTTATGGGTACGGGCACCCCTGACTTCAATGTTATCCATATCGATGAGCTTTATTGACTAATTTATGACTGCGGCATTATTGCACAGGGCTCAGGGCCTTGAAAGAAAAAGCTGTATAAAAACACAGTGAGCTGGTTATAATAGCACCATTGTGTGTCACTTCTTCGCGTGGCTGTTTGCTGTATTTTACTCGGATTCAACCCTGTTCGATCAGGGGTGAAGCATGATAGACTGCGCGATTAAGTATAAACTTTCAATAACGGTCGCTGGCCTTTTCCCAGCACCGATAATGAGATCGGAGTGAACTATGGCCAGTCGTGGCGTAAACAAAGTTATCCTTGTCGGTAACTTGGGTAATGATCCGGAAATCCGTTACATGCCAAGTGGTGGTGCAGTAGCAAATATTACCATTGCCACTTCTGAAAGCTGGCGTGACAAGAACACTGGCGAGCAGCGCGAGAAAACTGAATGGCACCGTGTGGCGCTGTTCGGCAAGCTAGCTGAAGTAGCTGGTGAGTACCTACGTAAAGGTTCTCAGGTATACATCGAAGGTCAACTGCAGACGCGTAAGTGGCAGGACCAAAGCGGCCAGGACCGCTACACAACTGAAGTTGTGGTTCAAGGCTTCAATGGTGTTATGCAAATGCTGGGCGGCCGTCAAGGCGGTGGCCAGGGTATGGGCGCACCAATGGGTGGTCAACAGCAGCAAGGTGGTTGGGGTCAGCCTCAGCAGCCAGCAGCGGCACCTCAGCAGAACTTTGCTCCGCAGCAACAGCAACAGGCTCCTCAGCAGCAGGCTGCACCTCAGCCTCAGTACAATGAGCCGCCAATGGATTTCGACGACGATATTCCGTTCTAAACACTTGCTGTGTTGTTAGGTCATTGACCAAGATATTAAGCCTCGCCGATGCGGGGCTTTTTATTGCTCTAAATATTCAAAGTAATAATTGTTAGCTGTGGGCCGGGTTGGATTTTGCCTTGATAAAATCAATGAACAACTTGGTTTTGACATGGTTGTAGTCCAGCTTGGGGTAGTAGGCATAAGCCGAGCTTACTGGCTGTCTGAGCTGCGGCAAAACCGGTACCAGTAAGCCTTTGCTGAGCTCGCGCTTGACGGTATTTTCCCCTGCCAGAATGATCCCCATCCCAGCTACCGCAGCAGCAACCAGCGCTTCCGGGTTCTGGGTGGTGAAGTTGCCCTTGAGCCGTAACCTGACATCATTTTCAAACAAGTGCTCTTGCTCATGACCATGGGTACCGAACATCAGGCAGTTATGCTGGGCAAGTTGTTCGGGGTTTTCAATCAACGGCTTTCCTTCCAGGTACGATGGCGCGGCGTAGAAACCATGGCGAAAGTTGAACAGCTTGGTGGCGATATAGCTCGATGAATTGAAGTCCGTCAACTCCTTGCTGATAAATACATCCAGGTTGAGATCCGGTAGTTGTCCCGGGGTGATGGTATGCAGCTCGACCTGGATATTAGGGTATTCCTCGATAAACTCAGCCAGATAATTGACCAGCAGGCGGCTGCCAACGGCCAGAGGTGCACCTATCCGCAATACGCCACTGACTTCGCCATAAGTGGACGTTGTCTCTGCCAGCATCTGGTGCCAGTCATCCAGCAAGCGAGCGCTGCGCTGGTAGAACAGTCTGCCAGCATCGGTCATGGTCAGGCTGCGGGTGGTACGTTTGAGCAACTGCACACCCAGCTGTTTTTCAAGCCACGCCAAGCGCT
The DNA here is from genome assembly GCF_056158405.1 of Photobacterium sp. AWH4_225. Classification (NCBI taxonomy): domain Bacteria; kingdom Pseudomonadati; phylum Pseudomonadota; class Gammaproteobacteria; order Vibrionales; family Vibrionaceae; genus Photobacterium; species Photobacterium sp. AWH4_225. The sequence continues at coordinate 280,516 of NZ_JBSWTF010000001.1, forward strand.
TGGAGAGTGCCGAGCTGGAGGTGTTGAGCTTGGTGGCTGCCTGGGCGAGAGAGCCCTGATCGACAACAGTGACAAAGCTTTTGGTGCAGGTGATCCAATCCATGTTTGTTAATTACCCTATAGCGCTGGTGGGAGAGCCGAAGATGCCGTTTTCCCTACAGTACCATGAGTTTCTGCGCTATTCAGACTGTTTCTGCCCCAACTAGGGTTTACAAAATTGTTAATTTGTCGACTTTGGCACTGACAGCATGATCGATTGAATGGTATTTTGCTTGCAATATACGCCCGTGCCTTTGCCTTGTTTGGATTATCTCTGGCTAGGTATCTGTTTGACTAAAAGAGTTTTTTTGGCTGCTTATGAGAAAAGCTTCAGGGATGCGGTTAACAAACCGCCTAGTTGCCTTTGTCACATTAATTGTTATTTGTGCCATTTTCGTCATTTTTATTGGCGGGGCGGTGAGTTTTCGCAAGTTGGGACAAGATTACCTTACCCATTATCTGGATGGTGTTGTGGAAGTGATCGATCAGGAGTTGGCCGATCCCCAAGGCTCGCAAGCCATTTCTCGCTGGCTACCCAAACTGCTTAAGGCCAGTAATGTAGTAGAGCTGGAAGTGGGCAGTGAAGCCGGCGTCGTGTATGCCTTCAAGGGACTACAACCGCTGACGGATCCGAGTATTCTCCATAGAAGCCGTTATGATCTCGAACATAATCCGGGCTTTACCGTAACCATGAAGTCCATTCCGCCTTACACCGAGTTTACCTACTCGATTGGGGCGATGTCGTCGATAAGCTTGGCTGTTGCCATCATTATCCTAGGGCTGATCTGGGGGATGGATTGGCTGCGCCGTCAGCTGCACGGTTCTGAATTGCTCGAACACCGTGGGCGCTTGATTCTGGCTGGTAGGGTAGAAGAGAACGAAGTCGGTGACGAGCAGGAATGGCCGGCGACGGCCAGTTTGGCGCTCGACAAAATGATTGCCGAGCTCAAAGATGCCCGCCAAGAGCGGAGCCGGTTCGATACCTTTATTCGTACTCATACTTTTCTTGATCAGCTGACTGGTGCCGCAAACCGGGTGTTGTTCGACAGCCGGCTGCAGTCGATGCTGCAGGATCAGGAAACCCATGGTGCAGTGATCCTTATTCGGATCACCGATTGGGAAGAATTGCTGGCCGACAAGGGTAAAGCTGAGGCAGATGAGCTGATCCAGGATGTTGGTGGGATCTTGTCGAACCTGATCCAGCGCTATCCTGATACCGTACTTTCGCGCTACTTCGATGCTGAGTTTGCCATACTGCTGCCGCAACAACCGGCCAAAGAGGTTAAGCAGTTCTGTAATGCGCTGATGAATGCACTGGACAGGCTCTCGCCTCCGGCGCCATTGGAGCCGGATAACTGGTGCCATATCGGTGTAACGTATTGTGCCAGTGGCGAACGCCGCGGTCGTATCATGGACGAGGCGGATATGGCCCTGCGCAGTGCGCAATTACAAGGTTCCAATAGCTGGTATGCGTTCAAGAAAGATCAGCAGTTCGAAGATGCCCGCGGTAGCGTGCGCTGGCGTACTTTGCTGGACGCCATTTTCACCAGCGGCGGCCCGGTGATGTATCAACAGTCGGTTCAACTGGTCGATGGTAGCCCGCTTCACCGTGAGTTGTTATCTCGCATCAGGGATGAGAACGGTATGTTGATCAAAGCATCTCGCTTCCTGACGGCCGTTGAGCAGGTCGGTTTCAGTGCTCGGATGGATAAACTGGTGGTGACCAAGGCACTTCATATGCTCAAGAGCGAGCCGATCACCGAGTCGATTTCCGTCAACCTCAGCGTTGAAGCACTGCTAGAAAAGAGCTTCGTCAAATGGCTGCGCGATGAACTGCTGCAAACGCCGCGAACTGTACTTAACCGCTTGTCGTTTGAAATCCCTGAAGGGGGCTTGGTCAAACACCTTGATGCCATGCGGCCAGTGACCCGGATGCTGGTGGGGCTTGGTTGTAAGCTCGTGGTCGATCAGGCAGGACGAACCATTGTCAGTACCCACTACATCAAAGATATCCGTGCCGATTACATAAAACTGCATCGCAGCTTGGTACGTGAGATAAACCTGCGTCAGGAAAATCAGTTATTCGTCAGAAGTATGTTGGGCGCTTGCGCCGACTCTGATGTAAAGGTTATTGCCGTTGGAGTTGAAAATGCCAATGAATGGCAGGTACTCAAGCAATTAGGCATAAATGGCGGTCAAGGACGCTACTTTTCGCCTGAAATTTCATCAGAGCATGATGCTGCCAGTAATAATAACTCACGGAAATTGTTTGGAAAAAGCAGCGAGTAGAGCAAAAAATCACTATTCATTATGGGAATTATCGTTATAATGGTCAAAATATTGACACTGGATGTCAAGAATAGTGATTTCCCACAATATTTCCTGATATAAGCCTGTTAACCCCAAGTAGCCTGAAATGATAATAAAGAAGTTATTTAGGAAGAAGACACATTCTCCTGTAGTGGGAATGGCATTGTTCGCCGATACCGTGGCCTTGGTTTATCAGGAAAATAAAGCGTGGGCTACTGATGAGCAACCGGTTAACGGTGTTATGGGGTGGCCCGATGCTATTCGTTCACTGATCGAAAAGCACCAGCTCAAAGGGGCTGAAGTACGCATGGTATTGGGTCACGGCTTATACCAGAGCATGCTGATAGACAAGCCAGAGTTGCCGAGGGAAGAGTATCCGACCGCCTTGCCATTTTTGGTCAAGGAGCTGGTCAATGAATCGCCAATGGAGTTGGTAGCCGACGGTTTTGTCGCTCCCCTCAAAGATCGCCTGCAGGCGTTTTCGACCCAGAAAAAACAAATAGAACAATTGGAAAAAGCCTGTCGTGAAGCCGGCTGTGAGCTGTTGTCGGTATCTGCCGAAGAGGTGGTATGGGGACAGCTGACTGCCTTTGAGCGCAGCCAGTTGGTACTTCACCGTCGTGGTAAAACCAACCTGCAATTATCGGCTTTCAAACAACAAGTTCTGTGTTTCCAACGTCAGCTACGTGGTTTTAGTGTGCCATTACTGGCAAGGGATGATTCCCAGTCGCTGGAGAAAGGCTTGCAGCTGGATGGCTTGGCGTTGGAGCTGCAGCGCTCGCTGGACTTCCTTAGCGCCCAGTTGCGTGATGCGCCGATCACCCAGCTACTGATCTCTTGCGATGACGATGATGATAGCGAATTGGCACAGGCTTTGAGTCAGCGCCTCAACGTTAAGGTTGAACCGGTTACGCCTTCGCCCCCTTCCTTGGCAAGCAATGCTGTACGTGTGGCCTATTGTGCGGTGATTGAGCCCGAGCAGGTCGGTATTAACTTTTACAGTGACGCCCTAAAGCCAAAGCTTGAGCTGCTGACCCTGCCCAATATTGTGATGAGCTGGGTGGCTATCACTGTGATGCTGGGGGCACTGGCTGGCTGGTTCAGCTGGCAGGGTTACCAACAGCAGCAGGAGCTGGCTGCAGATAAGCAACGCCTGCAGCAAAAGACCGCTGAAGTCGAACAGGCCAAGGCTGCCTTGGCAAAGCACTTGCCGAGCCAAATCAAAGTGGATGTGGCCCACGGCTTGGAGCAGCATTTGGCTGACAAACGCGCCGCGCTTGAGGCGATAGCCTTGCATGACAGCAGTTTGCAGGTCGGTTATGCCGGCATGATGCAGCAGCTGTCGGCGGCAGCAAGTGGTGATATCTCGGTCCAGCACCTGAAGGTCAAAGGGCCGCAGCTCAACTTGGAAGGCTTGGCGCGTACGCCTGATGCGGTGCCGGCATGGCTGCAGGAATTCAAACAGTACCCATCACTGTCGGACCGCCGCTTTAAACTGATGTCTTTGGGCAGAAATAAACAGAATATAGTGACCTTCAAGCTGCTGGCAGAGCGTAATCAGCCAGCGTCGCAAGCGGGTACGCAAGGAGTCGCCCAATGAACCAGTGGCAGACGCTATGTGACAAATTTGAATTGTTGACCAAGCGTGAGAAATGGCTGATTGCGCTGTCGGGATGGATTGGCCTGTTGTTTGTCGGCTTTGTTGCCATTATCGAGCCCCAGATGAAAGCCGTTGATGCAGCAAAAGGGCAATTGCAATCGGTCAAGAATGCATTGATCACCAACAGTAATCAGTTGTTGGTTATGCAGCGCAAGCTCAAAGGTGATCCTGATGCGGAAATCGACGAGCAGATCATCCTGCTTGAGCAGCAAAATGCCGAACTCGATGCCCAGTTAGATGGCCGCGTATCAAGCTTGGTGACTCCGGTTCAGATGTCGGCGCTGATGGAAAAAGTACTTCAGCACTCGCGTAAGCTCAAGTTGCTTTCTCTGGAATCACTACCGCCGGTGCAATTGGTTGGCGGTGAAGATGAAGGGTATTTCATCCACCCAGTTAGATTGAGCCTGCGAGGCCGTTATTTTGATTTGATCAGCTACCTCGAGCAATTGGAAGCGTTGCCGGTCCAGTACTACTGGCGCAGTTTGGATTACAAAGTAGATAACTATCCTTGGGCCGATATCCAATTGGAAGTCTACACACTCGGAGTAAGCGAGGACTTTATTGGTGGTTAGATTAGCAGTGATAGCCGTGGCATGGCTGATTATGTCACTGGTACCGGCACAGGCCGCGCAGGATCCGACAGCGCCATTAGGGTGGCAGGCTCCGGCGGTCAAGTCCAGCCCATCACGGGCACGCCTGCCGCAGCTGCAGGGCATATTTTGCGATCAGGATGGCCAGGCATGCCGGGCGATTCTTAACAGTGTGTCTGTCGGAACCGGCGGGCGGATCAGCGGTTATACCTTGAGCCAGGTGACGGATGATTACGTCATCTTGCAACGGGGTGGTCGGCAGTGGCGACTGGATATGTTCGCCGATAACGTAAAGTCAGAGTAGAACAAGAAGTGGTAAACATGCGTGGATTAATTGTAGCCGTTGTCATGGCTTCCCTGGCAGGATGCTCGACCAATATGGGACACCGTGATCCGGTGGAAGTAAAAGGTGCCCTGAATCAGGCCGCCAATGAAGCGAACAGCCGACCTTTGATGGACTTGCCGACAGCAGTCAGCAACGATTTGATGCCGGGCCTTGATGGTATGGACTATGCCAGCCAGACAGTGCTTGAAAAGCGCTTTAGGGTTAACGCCCGCAATGTTGAAGCCAAGGCGTTCTTCGGCAGCCTGGTGAAAGGTACACCTTTCAATATGGTGATCCACCCTGAGGTTCAGGGCCGTATTTCCCTGACTTTGCGCGATGTGACGCTCGACGAAGTGTTGTCTGTGGTCTCTGATATCTACGGCTACAACACCACCCGCAAGGGCAATATTATCCAGGTTTTCCCTGCGACGTTACGTACTGAAGTGATCCCGGTGGATTACCTGCAGCTGCAGCGCCGTGGTGTCTCTCTGACCACGCTGACAACCGGCTCGATTACCAACAGTGATTCCGGTAATTCCGGCAGCTCAAGTAGCAATTCCAACAACAGCGGAAACAACAATAACAGCAGCAGTAACAACAATAGCTCCAGCACAACCACGGGCGGCACTACGATCCAGACGACATCGGAAAGTGACTTCTGGGCCCAGCTGGAAAAAGCCGTACAGGCGATGATTGGCAGCGGCCAAGGCCGCAGTATTGTGGTTTCACCGCAGGCGAGCTTGATTTCAGTCCGTGCTTACCCGAACGAATTGCGCGAAGTTAAAGAGTTCCTCGGTGTTTCTCAAACGCGCCTAAAGCGCCAGGTGGTACTGGAAGCCAAGATCATGGAAGTGACCTTGAGTGATGGCTACCAGCAAGGCATCAACTGGAGCAATATCACCAAAACTATCGGTGGGACTGAAATTATTTTTGGCCGCGGTGACCTGAGTAACGGCAATATCCCGACCTTGCCGGGGGCCGATCCGATTGCCGCCCTGCTTGGCGGCCAGACCAACATTACCATCTCTGATGGTAACTTCGATGCGGTGTTAAGCTTCCTAGATACTCAGGGCGACTTGAACGTACTATCCAGCCCGCGTGTTACTGCGGCCAACAACCAGAAGGCGGTGATCAAGGTCGGTAGTGATCAGTATTTCGTGACCGATGTGTCCGGCGGTGAAGTAAACAGCGACGGCGGCACGGCCTCGCCAGATATCGAGCTGACGCCTTTCTTCTCGGGGATTTCTTTGGATGTAACGCCACAGATTGGCGATGAGGGTAGTGTTCTACTGCATGTTCACCCTGCGGTCATCGATGTTGAAACCGAGATCCGTGACATTGCGTTGGGTGAGACCTTTGGTACCTATCAGCTGCCACTGGCAAAGAGCTCTATCCGTGAGTCAGATTCGGTGATCCACGCCCGTTCCGGCGATGTGGTAGTGATCGGCGGTTTGATGAAATCAGCAACTTCGGATCAAGTATCGAAGGTGCCGCTACTGGGTGATATCCCGATGCTGGGTCACCTGTTCCGTAACGTGAACAAGCTGCAGACCAAAACCGAATTGGTGATCTTGCTTAAGCCGACCGTCGTTGGTGAGCAGACCTGGCAACAGGAAGTGGAACGCTCTCGCGCTTTGATCAACGAGTGGTTCCCTGAAGAGGGTTAAACCATGTACCTCGAGCATTTCGGCATGGTGTCAGCGCCTTTCGGCCTGACACCTAATACTCATTTTTTCCATGCTTTGCCGCCGCATCTAGAGGCGATCGATACCACCTTGGCGGCGCTGGATATGGGCGAGGGGATCATCCAGATCGCCGGAGAAGTCGGCACGGGAAAAACCCTGGTGTGCCGGATGCTGATCAATCAACTCCCAGAGCACTTCGAGCTCGCTTATCTGCCGACGCCAGCTGAGAGTGGCTCGGCGTTGCGGATTGCTTTGTCCCGAGAGCTGGGCTTGGAAGGCGAGGGAGATAACAGTCTGCTGGCAGACAGGCTGCAACAGGCACTGCTGTCACGTAAGGCTGCAGGTAAAACCGTTGTCGTGCTTATCGATGAAGCCCAGGCCTTACCTGATGATGCCCTCGAGGCAATCCGCCTGCTGGGTAATTTGGAAACCGAGCAGGAAAAGCTGCTGCACATTGTATTGCTGGGCCAACCTGAGCTCGATAAGCAGCTTGCAAGACAAGAGCTGCGCCAGTTCCGCCAGCGGATCACCTTTCGAAGCGAATTAAGACCATTGAATTTGGCTGAGACCATCGCCTATATCGAGCACCGCCTGCAGACCGCAGGTGTCGATAAAGAAGTGTTTGCCCTGCCACAGGGTAAGGCGATATGGCAGGCCAGTGATGGCATTCCAAGACTTATTAACCAGCTGTGTCACAAGGCGTTGATCGCCGCATACAGTGAAAACAAATTACTGGTTGGGCGTGATGAGGTGCTCGTGGCGATCCGCGATACCTTGGGTGCACGCCAGCCAAGATGGACATACCCGGTACTGTGGGGATGGCAATAGACCATGAGTGAACTGAATAAAAAACTGAGTGCGCTAAGCCGCAAGCAGGGCCAGCAAAATAGTATGGCTTACAGTGATATCAAACCGGCAACGATTAAACCGGTGAAGCAGGCGAACCTGAAACCTTGGGCTGCACTGGGTGTGCTGAGCCTAGGTGTTGTGCTAGGTATTGGCGGCTGGCAGGTGTGGCATAGCGATGAGCCGGTGAGTGAAGTCGTTAAGGCTGTCAGTCCGGTAGCGACGGCAGAAGCCGCTTCAGCTCATGAAGCCGAAAACACAATGGCAGAACCGCAATCCATCGCCAAGGTTACTGCTGTTGAGTCAGAAGTTAACCTTGATGAACAACTTAATTCCGAAGCACCTGCCTCTGAAGCTGCTGCAACGAAAGTATCAGTACCGAAAGCTTCAGTATCAAAGGCTCCAGTACCAAAAGAGCCATTACCAAAAGCTTCAGCAACAAAAGATCCATTACCAAAAAAAGTAGCACCGACAAAATCGGTACCTAAAGCGGCTGAAGTTAAAGAAGCTGAATCCAAAGAGCCAAAAACAATGCCTGCAGCGGCCAAGCCAATGGCGGCAAAAGCACAACCATCGACTACTGATGATGACTTCCAGCACAGTATCGACATGGATATCGCTGACGGTGAAGAAAGCCTGATGATTGAAACCGTCGAGCTTGATGCCGGTCAGTTGGCCCAAATTGAATACAAGCGAGCAGAGAAGGCTCTCAAAGAAGGTGATAGCCGCAAGGCTATTGGTTACCTGGAAACGGCTGTCAAATATAACCCTGAATGGATCACCGCTCGTCAGAAGCTGGCGGCACTGTATTACGGCAGGGGAGAGACCCGCCGTGCGATCACCACGTTACAGCAAGGTCTGGTGTTGGATACCAATCAGCCCGATCTGCGCTTGACCATGGCGAAATTACTAGTCAATGAGTCACAGCAGCAGGCGGCACTGAATGTGTTGAGCCAGATGCCTTCTTATGCCCATAGCGGTTATCTGGCAATGCGTGGTGCCTTGGCCCAGCAGCTTAACCAGAATGATTTGGCTCTGAGCAGTTACCAAAATCTGGTAAAAGCCGAGCCTTACGATGGCCGCTGGTGGTTAGGGCTTGGAGTTGCACTAGAGAGAGGTCAAGAGTGGGAGCAGGCCGAAGAAGCCTACCAGCAAGCACTGCGTATGGGACAGATCTCTGGTGAGACGCAACAGTTTATTCGTCAACGTCTGGCCGTACTGGCAAAGAGTAAGGGGTAACCATGGCACTTCGACTTCGTAAACGCCTCGGCGATCTGTTGATTGAAGAGGGCATTGTTTCTCAAGACATGCTCGAGCAGGCGTTGGACAACCAGCAATCAACCGGCCGCAAGCTCGGTGATACCCTGATCAGCATGGGATTCTTGAGCGAGCAGCAGATGCTGCAGTTCCTCTCCCGCCAGCTGGACATCCCTTTGGTGGATCTTAACCGCCTGACGGTGGATACCAATGCTGTCGCCTTGCTAGCCGAAGTGCATGCCCGTCGTTTGCGGGCGCTGGTGATTAGCGAACAGGAGGGTATGGTACGGGTTGCCATGAGCGATCCGGCGGACCTAGCCGCACAGGAAGCGGTCTACGATCAGCTTGGCCAATACCGTATCGAGCTGGTCATTGCCTCAGAGCGCCAGTTGATCACCGCCTTTGATCGTTACTACCGTCGTACTCAGGAAATTGTCTCTTTTGCTGAGCAGCTTCAGGCTGAGCACCAGCACCATTCTGAATATGCCTTTGGCCTGGATGATAACGACAACGATGAAGTTACCGTTGTTAAGCTGATCAACTCGCTGTTTGAAGATGCTATCCAAGTTGGTGCATCGGATATCCATATCGAGCCGGACAGCGATGTGCTGCGTATCCGTCAGCGTATTGATGGCGTTCTGCATGAAACCCTGCTTAAAGAGTCCGGCGTGGCATCGGCGCTGGTGCTTCGCTTGAAACTCATGGGTAGCCTGGATATTTCTGAGAAGCGTTTGCCACAAGATGGCCGATTCAATATGACTGTGCGCGGCCAGTCGGTTGATGTCCGTCTTTCGACCATGCCGGTTCAGCACGGCGAGTCGGTGGTCATGCGTTTGCTCAACCAGTCGGCGGGGATCCTCAGTCTTGAGCAGATAGGTATGCCGGAAGACATCTTGCTGCGCTTCCGCCGCCAGCTGCGCAGACCGCACGGCATGATCTTGGTAACCGGTCCGACAGGCTCGGGTAAGACCACCACCTTGTACGGCGCGCTCAGTGAGCTGAACCAGCCGGGCAAGAAACTGATCACTGCCGAAGATCCTGTGGAATACCGTTTGCCGCGGGTTAATCAGGTACAGGTTAACAGCAAGATCGGCCTGAACTTCTCGTCGATTCTGCGTACTTTCTTGCGTCAGGATCCCGATATCATCCTCGTCGGTGAGATGCGCGATCAGGAAACGGTCGAAATTGGTTTGCGCTCTGCCCTTACCGGTCACTTGGTTTTGTCGACGTTGCACACCAATGATGCGGTCGACAGTGCCCTGCGGATGATTGATATGGAAGCGCCGGGTTACTTGGTTGCCAGTGCGGTACGTGCGGTATTGGCCCAGCGTTTGGTGCGCCGAGTCTGTAAAGATTGTGCGACTGAGCATGATGTTGAGCCAGACAAGCAGCAATGGCTGATGGCTCGCTTCCCGTATTTGAGCGAAACCGCTTTCCGCAAAGGACGAGGCTGCCAGACCTGTAACTTCACCGGTTACCGTGGTCGTATTGGTGTGTTTGAGCTATTGGAAATGCGCCCGGATATGATGGATGCCCTGCGTGCTGGCGATGCGGTGCATTTTAGCCAGATCGCCCGCCAGTCACCGGGTTATAAACCGCTTATCGAGTCGGCGATGGAGTTGGCCCTAAAAGGGGTAACCAGCCTTGACGAAGTGTTACTGCTCGGCGAGGGCGACGAACATAACAGCTACGTGTTGTAACGGCGGTTAGGGCATAGGGGACTTAGCATGGCAGTATTTAATTACCGAGGCCGCAGTAGCCAGGGCGATATCAAACGTGGTCAGCTCGAAGCGGCTTCGCAAGACGCGGCGGCTGATATCTTGATGCGCCAAGGTATTATTCCGCTGGAAATTCGCGAAGGCAAAGCCAAGTCGGGCGGACTCGATATTGATCGCTTGTTCAAAAGCCGCATTCCACTCGAAGTACTGGTGATTTTCTGTCGCCAGCTCTACAGCCTGACCAAAGCCGGTGTGCCGCTGTTGCGCGCGGTGCGGGGGTTGGGCCAGAGTGCCAGTCATCCCTTGATGCGGGAAACCCTAGACGCCGTGGTGGTTGAGTTGACCAACGGTAAATCGTTGTCAGCCTCGATGAAAGAACATCCTAGGGTCTTTTCCGAGCTGTTCGTATCGATGATCAGCGTAGGTGAAAATACCGGTCGTTTAGACGAAACCTTGCTTCAGCTGGCACAGTATTTCGAGCAGGAAATGGAGACCCGTCGCCGGATCAAATCGGCGATGCGATACCCAACTTTTGTACTTGTTGCCATCACCTTGGCGATGTCGGTTCTGAACATCAAGGTGATCCCGCAGTTTGCCTCTATGTTCAGTCGCTTCGGTGTTGAACTGCCCTTGCCGACAAGAATCCTGATTGCCACCTCAAATTTCTTCGTTCATTACTGGCCGTTGATGCTCGGGGCTGTGATTGTGAGCTGGATTGCTCTAAAGGCATGGCGTCAAACTCCTGCCGGTGGTGAGAAGTGGGATAAATTTCGGTTAAAAGTGCCTATTGTGGGCGATATTGTTAATCGTGCCCAGCTATCTCGCTTTTCCCGAACTTTCTCACTAATGATACGCGCAGGTGTTCCCCTCAATCAGGCGATCCAGATGTCGGCGGAATCACTGGGTAACAATTACCTGGAAAACCGCTTGATCGAGATGAAAAACGGTATTGAAAGCGGTAGTAGTATTGCGGCAATGGCCCGCCAGTCAGGGGTATTTACGCCTTTGGTGCTACAGATGATTGCCGTCGGCGAAGAGACCGGTCAGGTCGATGATCTGCTACTGGAAGTCTCCGACTTCTATGATCGAGAGGTGGACTATGACCTCAAGACACTGACTGCCCGCATCGAGCCTATCTTGCTGTTTATTGTTGCGATTATGGTGCTGGTATTGGCACTGGGTATCTTCCTGCCAATGTGGAGCCTGCTCGATGTTGCGCGTGGCGTCTAATCTAAAGTACTTCGGTCATGTACGATGGTTCTTGTGGGGAGGTGTCATTTTCTTGATGATCTGGGTACTGCTCGTCGAGTGGCACCGGGTAAATGAAGAAGCTGAACGTACGCAAGTCAAATTATTGGCGCAAACAATGAGCCGCAGTGCCTCCTCATTACGTCAAAAATGGGAGCTGGAAAATAAACCGAGCCACTCCCAAACCAATGGCATCAATTACTCATTTACCCATAAAGGTTGGCCGATAATCATACGAAATGACCATGTTGATTGCGCTGAAATGTGGGAATTATTGTCTTCACGACAAAGGCCTGTCGATTATATAAGCCTAGTTGATAAAAAAAATGTGAGATCAGAGCGTTATAATTCGTGTTATTTCCAAATTACTGACGGAAAATGGCTAGCATTATTTTATGAAAATGAGACAATACACACCAACAGTTTTTTGACGCTTTCCGAATAGCGGTGACGTCGATTTGACAAAAACAAAAAAAGGGTGAGTAAAGATGAAAAAACAAGCCGGTTTTTCGTTGGTGGAATTGGTGATTGTCATTATCGTGGTTGGCCTGCTTGCAGTAGCCGCTTTGCCTCGATTCCTGAACGTCACGGATGAAGCTAAAAAAGCACAAATTGAAGGTGTTGCGGGTGGTTTCGCAACAGCAGTACTGTCTGCGCGTGCTCAGTGGGAGGCTTACGGTCGCCCTGAAAAAAGTGGTTACAATGCCGTTAATTATGACGGTCAAGATTTTTATCTATCAACAATTAGTAAAGACGATAAGGTTGTAGCTGAAGGTTATCCGCTATCTAAAAGAACTCGAAATATTTCTGATGTTGATGAAACGGATTGTGAATGGTTAATGGAAAACTTACTGCAAAACCCACCTAAGGTGACGAGTAAGCAGGAAGACGCATTAAAAGATGGTTTTGCATATTTTACCAAAGCAGATAATAAATCGCAGTGTCATTACTATCAGTTGGCTTCTGCATCGGCTTCTACGTCTGGCGAAGTTTCAAACCTAACATCGGGCCATTCTTTCGTTTATAAACTTGCCAACGGCCAAGTTGAAGTAAACATCGTTAAATAATAAGTTGTATTTGGAGAAAGTAGTATGAAACGTCAAGGCGGTTTTACGCTAATTGAAATGGTCGTTGTGATCGTTATTCTGGGCATTCTAGCTGTAACAGCGGCGCCTCGTTTTTTGAACTTGCAAGATGATGCTCGTAACTCTGCGTTACAAGGTCTGAAAGGTGCGATGGATGGTGCGGCTGGTATTGTATACGGTAAATCAGCTGTGACAGGTGTTGAAAGTATTGAAGCCACTGCAGAGAACGGCGGTACCCCGGCAGTTGCTCCAGAAGTTGATGAAATCAAAGTATCATTTGGCTATCCGATTGCTACTGAAGATGGTATTGGTAAAGCTTTCACTAATGATGATTGGAAAGCTATTACTGATAAAACAGGCGATAACGGTAAAATCATCGGCGCTGGTGAATTTGACCCAACGAAGCAGATTGCATATACCTTCAAAGAACGTAAAACGGAAGGTTGCTATGTTCTTTATACCCAAGCTGAAAATGCTAAAGAAGGCGCAAAGATTGAAGTTGTAGATGGTGACGGTTGTGAAAAAACCTCAAATTAAGTCTGCTGACTTGTAATTATACTTAGCGCTCCTCGGAGCGCTATTTATTCAGGGTAATAATCATGACTATTGCTCTGAATAAATAGAAACCACCAATAACCTCCCGGGTGATTCATGCCCCGACAGTATTACCGAAAAAGTTACGCCAAAAGCAGTGGCTTTACACTTCTCGAACTCATCATTGTTATCGTGCTGGTAGGTATCCTTGGCGTGACCGCTTCCTCGCGCTTTTTTGGCGCCAAGAGCATCAGTGCACCTGTATATCGTGACCAACTGATCAGCTCTTTGCGTCTCAGCCAAATGCGCGCTATGCAATCGAGGGATGTTTGTCATCGCTGGCTGCTGGCCGGTAATCAAGCCGGGCAAGTTGATATCGGTATGCCTACTTGTACCAGCAATAGTTTCCCCGTTGGTGGTAATACAGACCAAACGGCGGTGGTTGCCGAAGATAACCTAGCTGTCAGTTTTTCCCTTTCTATCAATGGCAGTCCTATCTTACTTCCTCACTCCCTTGACTTTGACTCCCTGGGCCGGATAAACCAGTGCCGCGAAGGCTGCAGAATCACTATTCAGGGCTCTGACACCCTCTCAATCTGTATTGAAAAAGAGGGGTATATCCATGCGTGCCAGTAAGGGGTTTAGTTTAATCGAATTAATCATTGCCATTGTGCTGATTGGTATTGCTGTTGTGGGGATTTCAGTGAGCCTATTTCCGCAATCGAGGCAAAGTGCTGAGTTAGTACTTGCTTCGCGGGCGGCAGAGCTTGGCCATGCGGTTATGGATGAAGTGATTAGCCGTAAGTTTGATCACAACAGCGGCGAGCTTGGTGGCTTGCCAGTTTGTATCAGCGAAGATCGGGCACTTGTTGATGATGAACGGCCTTGTACGCCTCTTGATGGCTTGGGGCCAGATGGCAATGAGAGTACATGGAGCGAGTTTAATGATGTCGATGACTTTGACGGTAGTCGTGGGAGTGTCGCTGATCTGCTAGGGGAAGAGATCGGTGCCAAGTACCCCAACTACTTTATCGCCATCCGTGTTTTTTATGATGCTGATCTTGATGGTGTTGCCGATGAGGAAAAAGGAGATAGCAAAAGGATTGCGGTACAAATCACCGACCCACAAGGCAATCACTATGACTTTGCGGTTTACCGAGGGAATTTCTGATGAGAATGAAGGGATTTACCTTGATAGAAATGGTGATGGCAATGGTGCTGTTGGGCATTGTTGGTCTGTCGCTATCGGGCATTCTCACCCAGAGCGCCCAAATTTATGTTGAGGGCACAGCACGAGAGCTGACCCTGCAAGAGGGGCGTTTCGTCTCTGAACGGATTGTTCGTGAGCTTCGCCAGGCTGTACCCAACAGTGTTGTCAGTTCGAATGAAGGGCATTGTATCGAGTGGTTGCCTATCAGGGCCGCTGGGATTTATTCGGATTTGCCGATCAAGCCGGAAAAGGAGCTAGAAATTATTCCGGATGGCAATATCAGCAAAGAGCAGAGGGTAGTGATATACCCTGTTTCGGCATCAGACATTTATTCTGCAACAGTGCCAAATGGCGGTACTAATAAGACTGCGGTGATCGCAGAGGATGTCGTGTTTACGCCTTCCCCACAAGAAAATATGGCCTCCCTGAAGCTCAAGGCTGCCACCCTGTTTCCAAGTGCATCGCCAGCCAAACGCTTCTTCATCTTCGACAGTCCTGTTGCCTATTGCCTTGAAGGTAGCGATGTGTGGCGATACAGCAACTATGCCCTGGAGCGAAGCGAGCCGAGCTCTCCTAATTTCACGGGTGGCGAGAAGGTATTAATGGCTCAAAATATCAGTCAATTACAGTTTGACGTCGACCAGGCTTCTTTGGTGCGCAATGGCCTGGTTAAGTTTCACCTTGAATTCAACGCGCGCGGAGAGAAGGTACGTTTTGACCATGATGTCCTCATTGCCAATGCGCCGTAGCCCCGCAATGCGAGGGCAAAAAGGCTCAGCGCTTGTTATGGCGCTATTTATTGTTGTGGTGTTAGGCAGCCTGGCCGTACTTGGCTTGAAGAATATTGAGCGTAGCAGCGACGCCTTGATGCATGAAGTGGTCGGGACAAGGGCGGATATGGCCGCCCGCTCCGGAGCCCAATTAGATATCAGTGCACTGTATCAAACCGAGGATAGTGGTTCATGTCAGCAATCCGAGCCCCAGGAATATCGCTTTACCGGCGAGGGGCTCAATGCCTGTTGGGCAGCGGTGAGTTGCACCGTACTCGGTCAAAACAAAACAGAACAAATAATATATCGCTTGGAAAGCGAGGGCTATTGCCGTGTCGGTGAACAGACGGTTAAGCGCGTCATTGAAGTAGGTTTGATTGGTGATGAAAAAGAAAATGGCTCGAATTGAGGTGATGAAAAAACTATTTGCACTGACGTTGTGTGCTTTTACTGTAATGTTCCCTTCACTGGCGACGGCAAAAAACTATAACTTGAGCAATGGGAAATATCCAACATGTAGCTCTGGAAATTGGCATACTAGTGGCAACTTATTAACTTGTAATGGCTCTGTTGAACTCAATAAAAATGACAAAATCTTTGCTAACTCGCCATATACCATAATGGCCACGGCAGGTTTTAAGCTTCACCAGAATCGTGTTGGTAGCGCTGGTGTTTCAATCAATATCGAAACGACTTACGGAGATATTGAGTTTGTTGACAATGGCTCCAACATTTACGGTTTAGTCTCTACCCAATCCGGTAAAATTTCTGCAGACGGCAAAAACAATAACTTCTATTTTGACCTCTCATCGACAAGCGGTGAAATATCCCTTGAGGGCAATAACAAACTTCATGCCGGGGTGACCTCTAATACGGGTAATATAACCATAACCGATGCCACTGTGACCAATGGTGTTGAAACCAGTGGAACAGTAAAGATATCTAATACGCAAGTGGGTGGAAACGTCACCGGAAATAATGGGATGGAGGTTGATGACTCAACGGTTTCTGGCAATATCTTTGCCGACAATGGTGAGGTTAAGGTTTCTGAAAGTGATATAAACGGCAACATCCATGGTTCAAATGGGGTGGAGTTGGCGGAAGCCGGGGTTGAAGGAATTATCACGGCACCACATGGTAAAGTGGATATTGAAGACAGCTATATTTCAGGGAATGTCAGATCAGACTGTTGCACCGTTACTATTGAAAGTAGTCATCTCATGGATGGTATTTTTGCCCATGGTTCAATTACGGTAGTTGATTCAACTATTACAGGGGAAGTTACGGGGAATAACTCTCTTGTGTTTGACGAAGTCGCGATGCCATCAGGTAATATCACTGCAAATGATATCAAAATTACAGAGAGTCAGATTGGTACCCAGAGTAGCCGAGTGAAAATCGATTCAGCAGACGGGTGGGAGAAAGTGGTTGTTGATGGTGTGACTATTCACGGCGATCTTTATGCTCCTGATTACTCTGTGGTTGAGGTTAATGGCGATAGCAGCATTTTTGGTGTTTGCTTGCCGAAGAGTGATCCGATTGATGCCTGCACGCCATCAGTATCGGGGCCAATTCTGTCATGGCAGATGGATGAACATACCTGGCAGGATGAGACGAATGTTGTTATCGATGCGTCAGGAAATGACTTACACGGTACCGCCTATAACGGTGTTGAACCGGCTGGACTTTCTCCTGCCTTACCGACAGACAACTTTGGCTACGGTACATGTAACTATGGCGAGTTTAACGGGCAAGACCAGTATGTAGAGCTTCAGCATGATGAGAAATTGAGCTTCAGCGATAACTTTACGGTTTCAGCATGGATAAGGCCCACCGCCTATCCAACACAAGCAGAGCAATTAAAAACGATCGTTTCCAAAGACGGTAACTATGAATTCCATTTGAACGCCGATAAGAAAATATATTGGTGGTGGCAGCAGCAGGGTAATAAGTTTGAGCATACGCTTGAAAGCCAAAGTGATATTGAATTAAACCAATGGACGCATATTACTATCCGTTATCAAAAAGCGACGGGCAGTGATAAGACGAGTCAGTGGATCTTCATTAATGGGGTCGAAGATAGCTCCCTGGATATTCACCATAAAGTAGAAACCAACCAACTGCCATTTCAGGTCGGCCAAGATCAAGGGATCAGCACGCGCTTCTTCAAGGGAAGTATTGATGAGGTAAGGGTGTTTAATAGTGCGTTGTCGGACAGTGAAATCGCGGACCTCGCCCGAGAAAGGCACCCTTGTGATGATATCACTATTGATTCAAATATCCGCTATGGACGGGTTCCTACCATATCGTATGAGACAGAAGTAGTTTTCGACCAAGCTTTTCCGGCGGGCACTAAACCATTGGTCTTTCTTTCTCCATCCATTAATGCCGCAACACCAGACCAAGACGGACCGTCCTCGTTGAGATTGCTTGAAGTTAGCAATACCGGATTTAAGGTTCGTCAACTCGAGCCTAGTGCCAATCCTTCATACTATACACCCAGCCAACTGATGGCTGATATCGACTATGTTGCCGCGCTGCCGGGTAAAATTACCTTGTCTAATGGCCAGGAGATGTATGCTGGGACGTTTAAATTGCGTGCTGAGAATACTGATAAAGAGCTGCAAGGCTCCAAAAATGGTAATCCGACAGATCCCCACCGTGGTTGGAAGTCTGTGTTATTTCCCCCTGAGATGTTCGGCCAAAAGCCGACATTAATGTTGGAAATTCAATCAAATAATAACAGCCGTTGGCTAACTGCAGCTGGTAATCAGGTTACGAAGACACGTTTTAAAGCGGCATTGGAGCAGTCAGAGGTTAGAGGGGGAAATGCTGATAACCCTGAAACTGTGGCTTATCTGGCAGCCTTGCCCGGTCACGGCACGTTTGAACTGTTTGGAAAAACTGTAGGCTATGACTTCCAGCATGCACGCTCAGGCAGGAAAGATGGAGTACAAGACTTCGAAACTCGCTGTAATGAAACGACGCCATTCAAGTATCAAGACTTCAACTCTCCGCCTGTAATGGTTGTTGGTAAACTGTCACGGTCTGGGAATAACGGTGGATGGATCCGCCGCTGTCATCGTGACAGCAAAGTAATGAGTATCGTAATGGATGAGGACCAAGACTCAGACGAAGAACGCTCGCACGTGCCAGAGGATGTTTCCTATATGGCGTTTTCTATTGAGCGGGATGAGGCCGAGCCGGACTTTGAGTTTGGTCCGCATCCAGATTCAGCGCTAACCTGTACCCCAGTCGATTTTACCGTCAATGTTGTTGATAAAGATGACGGCACCCCGATCACCGATTTCGTTGGGCAAATTGGCCTAAAAACCAGCTCGGGCAAGGGCGACTGGCGGCTTAAAACTGGTGCAGGTTCGTTTGTGGCCGGTAATCCGGATTCGGGGAATGCCAGTTACCACTATTCGGAATCGGATAAAGGAAGCGCGACGTTTTCACTCGATTACCTCCATGTAGGGACAATCCAGGTCATCTTGACGAGTCCGTCGGGTGAAGAGTTGAAGCAAACCGGCGACATCAATTATCAAGCTGAAGGCTTGGTGCTGGAGCGTAAGTATGGGTTCCCGTATGGCCGGAAAACCGCAATCGCCAACAAACCTTTGGCCTATACCCTGTCGGCGGTTACCGAAGACCCTTCAGCAAAAGGCCAGTGCAAGCCGATAGAATCTTTTGTTGATGAAAAGAAGGTCACTTTCCGTTTTGATTATGAAACAGCGGCTTCCCACAAGGTGCTGCCGACGGTCAACGGCACCAAACTCAATATGAGGGCCGACAAAGACATCACTATGACTTTCAAAGGTGGTGTGGCGGACATGGACTTCAACTATGCCGAAGCGGGGGCTATCAAACTGACGGTCAAACAGGCCGATGATGTGGTGTTGCCGCCGGACGATCCAAGCAAGGACTGGCTGGCGCAAGAGATCATCAATGTCAGCCCTTGGTTGGTTGTATCCAATACCGCCGGAAACCAGAAAGGGACGGCCAGTGATAGCGGTAAAGGCTTCAAGCCGGCTGGTGAAACCTTCCTGGTTTCCTACAAAAGTGTGGTGTGGGACAGCTCGGTGTCCGATGCCAATGGTTGGCCGGTGTCCGATCCCGGTTCATTGTCAGTAACCGAGAACTTTTCGGGTAGCTACCCAGCAAGTATCGGAGTCAGCACCTTTACGCCAAGCAATGGAACCAAAGGGGATCTGGCATTCCCAGCACTGTTGCCATATGCTGCAGGGGTTTCGCCGCAGTCGGTAGAAGCGACCTACAGTGAAGTGGGTAGCCTGAAACCGGGCGGTAGCGCAGCATCTAACTTTTTGGTCTCGGATAACAGCATACCATTTTATACCTATGCCGATATTGGTCGCTTCTACCCTAAGTACCTCGAGGTTTCGCCAATAGCGCATACCAACAACTGCAGTGTCTTTAACTATCTGGGTAAGCCTGATTCAGAGGTGGAATACCGGCTGACTGCGAAAAATGCCCAGGGGAAAACAACCCGAAACTATGCAGCAGGCAAATATGCAGCATTAGCCCAGACCAAGGATTTCGAACTCAACGGCGAGGACGCTGACAGTGGGATCGCACTGAAGGATCAAATTATCCCGAATAAGTCAGCTTATTCATGGCAGCAAGGTGCGACGACGACATCTTGGCAATACGAGGTGAAGAAACTGCCTGATCCGCAGTATCCCTATGAAGATTTAACCCTGAGCTTACAGGGCGAAGGGCCTGATGGTGTACCTTTGTCTCCTTTGAATGAAGCACCGGCTGGAAAACCAGGGGCGTCAGCGACAGCTTCTCAGCTGGCGAGTGGCTTGAAATTTCGCTGGGGCCGGGTGCGTTTGACGGATGCAAGTGGTCCTGAAATCTCTCCGCTGGTATCGCCTGTCTACATCGAGTACTACAGCCTAGTGGGGGCATTTGTTACCAGTGCCACCGACAGGTGTACCGCCTTGGCGTTGGATGACTTTGATTTTCCTGAAGGCAGTAACCCTGCAGCCTTACCCGTAGGGGATGGCACAACGTCGGCGTCATTTGAAAGGTTGGTACAGGGTGAAGGGGCGCTTCACTTTAGTGCTCCGGGTGAGGGTAATCGTGGTGTTGTTACGCCAACACTGAACTTAACCGATGCCGGACTCCCTTGGTTGAGGGTAGATAGGACTGGTGACGGGCAGTTTGATGATGAGGAACAAGCAAAGATTCAGTTCGGGCTTTATCGTGGCAGTGACCGGATCATTTGGTGGCGCGAGAAGCTTGATTGAGTTGTTTTAGTGACAATAGTCGTGATTGGTAGGAAAATTGCGCTAATCATGACTTAACGGGCATTAATACAATGCTCGATTAAATAAAATGCCGATCTGTGGCAGGTTTGACAATCCTTGCCTTGTCTCGATCCGCACCCCTTGATACATTTAGCGCAATTTAACGAATTTGTGAGCTTGCAGGATTAGCCGAAGACTATGTTTAAAAAACTTCGTGGCATGTTTTCTAATGACCTGTCTATTGACTTGGGTACAGCCAATACCCTTATTTATGTCAAAGGACAGGGCATCGTACTGGATGAACCATCAGTAGTAGCGATCCGCCAGGATCGTGCCGGAGCAACTAAGAGTGTGGCCGCAGTCGGTCACGACGCCAAGCAGATGCTGGGCCGTACTCCGGGTAATATCGCGGCAATCCGTCCGATGAAAGACGGTGTTATCGCGGACTTTTACGTTACTGAGAAAATGCTGCAGCATTTTATCAAGCAGGTGCATGACAACAGCCTGCTGCGTCCAAGCCCACGAGTTCTAGTTGCGGTACCTTGCGGCTCTACTCAGGTTGAGCGCCGTGCTATCCGTGAATCGGCACAGGGTGCTGGTGCACGCGAGGTGTACTTGATTGACGAGCCAATGGCGGCTGCGATCGGTGCGGGCATGCCTGTATCTGAAGCAACCGGCTCGATGGTGATCGATATCGGTGGTGGTACCACTGAAGTTGCGGTTATCTCGCTAAACGGTGTGGTTTATTCATCATCAGTGCGTATCGGTGGTGACCGTTTCGACGAAGCAATCATCAACTACGTGCGCCGTAACTACGGCAGCCTGATCGGTGAAGCGACAGCAGAACGCATCAAGCACGAAATCGGCTCGGCTTACCCGGGTGACGAAGTGCGTGAAATCGAAGTTCGAGGCCGTAACTTGGCTGAAGGTGTGCCACGCAGCTTTACCCTGAACTCAAACGAAATCCTAGAAGCGCTGCAAGAGCCGCTGACAGGTATCGTATCGGCAGTAATGGTTGCACTCGAGCAGTGTCCGCCAGAGCTGGCATCGGATATCTCAGAGCGCGGTATGGTACTGACTGGTGGTGGTGCGCTGCTGCGTGACCTAGACCGTCTACTGACCGAAGAAACCGGTATTCCAGTGGTTGTGGCAGAAGAGCCGCTAACTTGTGTTGCCCGTGGTGGCGGTAAGGCACTGGAAATGATCGACATGCACGGTGGCGATCTATTCAGCGAAGAATAATGCCCGTCCGGGCATATCGACAAACAGGTTATAGTGTTACATGAAACCTATCTTTGGCAGGGGCCCCTCCCTGCAACTGCGCCTGTTTCTAGCCATTTTACTGTCGGTTGGCCTTATGCTGGCCGACAGTCGTCTTGACGCCTTTGCCAACGTCCGTTACCTGCTCAACTCGGCCATTTCCCCGTTGCAATACGCAGCTAACCTGCCTCGTGATTTACTCGGTGGCGTATCCGGACAGTTCAGCTCGCACCGGCGTCTGCTGGCAGAAAACAAAGCCTTGCAACGTGATCTGCTGGTTCAGCAGAGCGATGTCTTGCTGCTCGAGCAGCTAAAACAAGAAAACCAGCGCCTGCGTGAGCTATTGGGCTCGCCGTTTGTCCGCGATGAGAAAAAGCTGATCGCCGAGGTGATGGCGGTGGACTCTGATCCCTATAGCCATCAGGTAATGATCGACAAGGGCCGGGTAGACGGTGTCTACGAGGGCCAGCCGGTGATCAATGAGAAGGGGATTGTCGGCCAGGTTGCCTATGTGGGCGCCCATAACAGCCGGGTGCTGCTGCTGATTGACCCAACGCATGCTATCCCGGTTCAGGTGGTGCGCAATGATATTCGGGTAATAGCCTCGGGCAGTGGCCAAATTGATCAGATCCAGCTTGAGCACGTACCGAGCAGTACCGACATCGAAGTGGGTGACTTGCTGGTCAGTTCGGGTTTGGGAGGAAGGTATCCGGAAGGGTATCCGGTCGCCAATGTCACCGAATTTTCGTTCGATAACAAGCGCCCGTTTGCCCAAATCAAGGCAAAGCCAACGGTGCAGTTCGATCGTCTGCGTTACCTGTTGCTGGTATGGCCGACTCCGCGTGAAACCTTGATTGAGGGAGAGTTCAACAGTGGCGAATAGTCGCGCTAACGGCCGAATTTGGATTTGGCTATCGTTTTTGATTGCGCTGATCCTGCAAGCTGCCCCTTGGCCGGGGGAGTTGGAGCCATTCCGCCCGTCA
Source organism: Photobacterium sp. AWH4_225 (assembly GCF_056158405.1). Lineage (NCBI taxonomy): Bacteria > Pseudomonadati > Pseudomonadota > Gammaproteobacteria > Vibrionales > Vibrionaceae > Photobacterium > Photobacterium sp. AWH4_225. Next base: position 303,309 of record NZ_JBSWTF010000001.1, read on the forward strand.
TGGGTGGTGCTGGTCGCATTTTACTGGGTGCTGGCTCTGCCGCACCGGGTCAATGTCGGTACCGCATTGATATTGGGTCTGCTGTGGGATTTGATGCTCGGCTCGACGCTGGGTGTGCGGGGGCTGATGATGTCAGTCCTTTGCTATATCGTCGCGCTAAACTTTCAGGTATTGCGTAACCTTTCATTGTGGCAGCAGGCGATGCTGGTGGCCTTGCTGACGCTGGGTGGCAAGCTGGTTGAGTTCTGGGCAGAATACCTAGTTTCCGTGATCACTTTTGATCCGGAAAGGCTATGGGCTGTACTGCTTAACTTCTTGTTATGGCCGTGGTTATTCCTGCTGTTGCGACGGATGCGTCGTAAGCTCTCAATTCGTTAAAATAGTCTCCCAATGGGATCCGTTCAATGCTAGGGTGTAACCAGACACATCGAACGTGCTTGAATGGATCACATTGATTTATCACACAAAACCAAATGAATGATATCATGTCGACACCGCAACTCTATTTGGCCTCGGGCTCGCCACGCCGCAAAGAACTCTTGACCCAACTTGGCTACCAGTTTGAACGGGTCGTCGTGGATGTTGAAGAACAGCACCAGGTGGGTGAATCACCTGCTGATTATGTCCAGCGTTTGTCTGTTGACAAGGCAATGGCGGGCGTTGCAGTCGTCGATGGCAAGGTGCCGGTATTGGGCGCAGATACTATTGTGGTGTCGGGGGATCGTATCTTGGAAAAACCCAAGGATTTTGACGATGCCCGGCAAATGCTTAGCCTGCTGTCAGGCAAGCGCCATCAAGTGATGACCGCGGTAACCGTGGCCAGCGAAGAGCGCTGTGAAACGCGCTTGGTGGTGACCGACGTGTGGTTCAAGACACTGTCAGATAAAGAAATAGAAGACTACTGGCAAAGTGGTGAACCGCAGGATAAAGCAGGAAGCTACGGCATTCAGGGGATCGGCGGCAAGTTCGTCGAACGTATCGATGGCAGTTATTACGCTGTGGTGGGGTTACCTTTGGTGGAAACCGACATCATGGTTCAAGACTTTTTAGATTTATCAATTTAGAGGCAACCATGAGCACAGAGCTGCTAATTAACGTGACCCCGAGTGAAACTCGTGTCGCAATGGTCGAGTCGGGGACCCTGCAGGAAGTCCACATTGAACGCGAATCCAAGCGCGGGATTGTTGGCAATATTTATAAAGGGCGTGTCAGCCGCGTTCTACCGGGAATGCAGGCAGCCTTTGTTGATATCGGCTTGGAAAAAGCAGCGTTCTTGCACGCTTCGGACATTGTTCCGCACACCGAATGTGTGGCGGAGAACGAGAAGCAGCAGTTCCAGGTTCGCGATATTTCTGAGCTGGTTCGCCAGGGGCAGGATTTGGTGGTACAGGTGGTCAAAGATCCGCTGGGTACCAAGGGCGCTCGCCTGACGACGGATGTCACTTTGCCATCTCGCTACTTGGTGTTCATGCCGGGGGCTAGCCATGTTGGCGTTTCGCAGCGTATCGAAAGTGAAGATGAGCGAGAGCGTCTTAAAGCCGTGGTCAATGAATACTGCGATGATCTGGGCGGTTTCATCATCCGTACTGCCGCTGAAGGGGCAACTGATGAAGAAATGGCGCAGGACGCGGCGTTCCTCAAACATCTATGGCGTAAAGTGCTTGAGCGACGTGCCAAGTACAAGCCGAAATCTATGCTTTACGGTGAGCTGGGTCTGGCGCAGCGTATTTTGCGTGATTTTGTTGGCACCGAGCTTGATTGCATTCAGGTTGATTCCCGTTTGGGCTACGAGAAGCTTAAGGAATTTACCGATGAGTTCGTGCCGGAGTTGAGCGACAAGCTGGAATACTATGCCGGTGAGCAGCCAATCTTTGACTTGTTTGATACTGAAAATGAAATTCAGCGCTCGCTGGATCGCAAGGTTGAACTGAAATCAGGTGGTTACCTGATCATCGACCAGACTGAAGCGATGACGACGGTGGATATCAATACCGGTGCCTTTGTTGGCCGCCGCAATCTTGAAGAGACCATCTTCAATACCAATATTGAAGCCACCAAGGCCATTGCTCGTCAGTTACGCCTGCGTAACTTGGGCGGGATCATCATTATCGACTTTATCGATATGGCCCATGACGATCACCGTCGCCGGGTATTGATGGCGCTGGAGCAGGCCTTGTCCTACGATAGGGTTAAGACCAACATCAATGGCTTTACCCAGCTAGGCCTGGTTGAAATGACACGTAAGCGTACCCGCGAGAGCATCGAGCATGTCTTGTGTGATACCTGTCCGACCTGTGAAGGTCGAGGTACCGTGAAAACGGTGGAAAGTGTCTGCTACGAAATTCTTCGTGAGATCACCCGAGTTAACCGTGCCTACGATGCTGACAGGTTTGTCGTATACGTGTCTCCGGCTGTGGCCGAAGCGTTGGCCGGTGATGAATACCATGCCCTTGCCGAGTTGGAAGTCTTCATCGGCAAGCAAGTGAAAATCAAGGCAGAGCCGCTGTACGTACAAGAACAGTTTGATGTCGTGATGATGTAAAGCGGAGCAATAGAGTGACAACAGTTCCAGTTCGACTGGCGCGTGGATTGATGTGGCTGGTACTGACAGTGTTGGTACTGGCCGCTGTTGCGATTAGCGGTCTGCGATTTTATCTTCCCCAGCTCAATGAATACCGTGAGCCGATACGCCAATGGGCTGCCGAGCAAATCGATATGGATCTCGACCTTGAGTTGGTTGAGGGCCATTGGCGCAACTTTGGCCCGTCTCTGGTTCTGCAGGGCGTCAAGGTCAACTTGCCCGGAGCGCCGGAATCGCTGGTCAAGGTCGGCGATGTGTCGATGCAGCTGGATTTGCTGGGCTCGGCATTGAGTCTCAGCCCGGTCTTCCAGGATATCCGTATTGACGAGCTGAGTCTGGACTTGACCCGCCTGTCAGGCACGGAAAGTAGCAATACCGACACCTCTGAGCGTAGCCAGATGGCGACAATCGAACGGCTAGAGGAGCTGCTGTTTGTCCAATTGGGCCAGTTCTCGGTCCGAAATTCCGATATTACCCTGATGTCACCCGCCGATGAAAAGCTGACGGTCGATATCAAGGAGCTCAAGTGGGATACCCATAACCGCCAGCGCCGTGCAGAAGGGATTGTCAGCATTGCTGATACCCATTTCAGCCAGATGCAAGTGATTGCTAACCTCTCAGATAACCGTTCCTGGGCCAAGATGTCCGGTGATATCTATTTGCAGGCGCGTAACCTGTCTGTGACACCATGGCTCAACAAGCAGCATTTGACCGACGCCAATATTACCGGCAGTAACCTCAATGCCGAAGTGTGGCTGACCCTGTCGGGCGGTAAGTTGCAACAGAGCTTGGTCAAGCTTGATGACAGTTTCCTGCGCTGGCAGCTTGGCGAAGACAAGCACCAATTCCGGGTTCGCCAAGGTTTGGTGCAACTTGAGCCGCTGGAAAATAAACATGGTGAGCCGGGCTGGCGTATCGATAGCGATCAGATGGTCTTGGAGACCGATGGCGTGCTTTGGCCGGCATTTGATATCGCGGCAAGCTGGTTACCTGATGACTGGAAATTGGCTGCGAGTAACCTATCTCTTCAGAATCTGCAGCCGTTTGTTACTTTCTTACCGGATGACAGCGAGTTGGTTGACGTGTTATCGACGTTACAGCCTTCTGGCCAGATCAGCGATATCCGCGTGGCTGCTAACGGCAACAATGCGCCTGAGTTTTCTTTCCATGTTAGCCAATTGGGTTTGAAGCAGTGGGAGCTGTTGCCGGGGATCCATAAGTTGGATGCCGTGGTCGCGGGCAACACCCAGGGTGGCCGCGCTATCGTTAACTTGCAAGATGATGAGCTGCCTTATGGCGAGGTCTTTCAGGCCCCTCTCAACATTAAAGCTGCAGATGTGACTGCTTATTGGCAAGTCGGTGAAGACGGCTGGCGCTTGTGGAGCGACAAGATTGATGTGGCGACACCACACCTCAAGGTTGATGGCCAATTCCGCTTGGATTTCCCTGCTGATGCCCCATCGTGGCTGTCATTCTACGGCGAAGCCAGTCTGAATAATGCCGGGGAAACCTGGCGCTATCTACCTACCTTGGCGCTGGGTCGCAGCCTGACCGATTATCTGTCGGCAGCGATCCGCGGCGGACAGGCAGAGTCGGCACAGCTGCTGTGGTACGGTGAGCTATCGGACTTCCCTTACGGTAACCATGACGGGGTGTTCCAGGCGTATGTTCCGCTGCGCCAAGGCAAATTCAGTTTCGATACTGCTTGGCCCGAACTGACCGATCTCAAACTTGATCTGCTGTTTGAAAACGACTTCATGTACCTTGATGCCACGCATGCCAAGACCATGGGAGCAACTGCTTCCAGAGTGACCGGTGATGCAGAGCTTAGCAGTGACGGCCACTTGAAACTGACGGTCGATGTCGCCGCCGAGGGTGATCAGGTTCGTGATTACATGCTGGCGACCCCGCTGGTGGACTCTGTCGGTGCGGCACTGACAACGGTGCAGGTGAGTGGCCCGGTGACCTCTCAGTTTAAGCTCGATATTCCCTTCGATGGTGAAGATGTACGGGCGTGGGGTAGCGCGGAGCTGACTGACAATCAGGTACAACTGGATGCGCCGCCGCTTTTGCTTGAAGGGGCAAGTGGCACCATTAAATTTGATGACGACAAGGTATCGGCCGAGAAAATTACGGCTAACCTATTGGCGCAACCGGTCAATGTCGGCTTTACTGGCAACAGTGTGGCTGAGGGCTACCGGGTCGACGTTGCGCTGGATGGTGATTGGCAAATCGAGACCCTTCAGCAACAGGTTCAAGACCCATTATTGGCCAAAGTGACAGGCCGAAGTCGCTGGCAAGGCACGGTGGGTGTCGATCTCAATGATACCGGTTTTGAATATCAGGTTGGCATTCAGGCCGCGTTGAAAGAGGCAGTGAGCACCTTGCCGTATCCATTGGCACTCAATGCTGGCAGTCCTGATATCTTCAAGCTTGATGTGACGGGCGATGGCCAGTCGTTGGTCGGTAAGGCCAACCTGCCTGGCGTGGCTTATCAGGCCAAGATTAACTTAACTGGCGACAAGCTCAATATCGATGCCAGCCAGATGGCGATAGGCAAAACGGCTCTGCACCCGCTTAAACACGGTGAACACGGGCTGGATATTGTGGCTGACAAAGTCGATGGTGATCGCTGGGTTGATCTGATTTCGGCGGTACACGATAAAGTGGAAGCGGATGCTGCCTCTGGCGGTACATCGGTGAAACCAGATATCCCAGTGCCAAGCCGTATCGAAGCTAATGTACGCCAGATAAAGCTGGCCTCACTGGATTGGAACCGTGCTGTTTTTTCAGCTAAAAACCTTGCCGATACGTGGCAGTTCCATCTTGATAGCCGTGAGGTGAAAGGCCAGGGGCGCTGGCCGAAAGGGCAGCCTTTGGATTTGGCGATAGAGACATTCCACCTCAATTTACCTCAGGTGGATGTAGAAAAGCCGAAACAGAAGTACAAGCCACAGCGAGATATTCCCGCCGCGACTGATTTTGACCGCAGCATGATGGCTAATATGCCTGAGATTGACTTGATGCTGCGTGATGCGTGGTTGCAGGGCTACCGTCTTGGTGAGGTGTCCGGCAAGCTGCGCCGCGAAGGCAATATGCTGGAGTTGCGAAACTTTACCGTCGACTCAGGGGCGACCTCACTGAATCTTGATGGTCACTGGAGTCTCGATGGCGATCGCAGTGAAACCCAGATAGCCTTTGATATTGATGGCCAAAACAGCTCCGACTTGATGGGGCGCTTTGGTATTACTGGCGGGATCCAGGGGGCTAAATTCAGCACCTATGCCTCTATCCAGTGGCAGGGCGCGCCGTGGTCGATGCACCGCGAAACATTGACCGGTGAGCTGAAGTCAGAAACCGGGCAAGGGGTCATCAGCGATATTGGTGGTGCGGGCCGCTTGCTTGGCTTGTTCAGTATTGACTCGTTGATCCGCCGAATGCAGCTTGATTTCTCAGGAATTTTTGATGACGGGCTAGCCTTCAACTACATCCGTGGTAGCGGCAGGATAGAAAATGGCCGGTTTGAGACTGACAATATTAAAATGCAAGCACTTGCCGGTGACATGTTTATCCGCGGAAGTGCTAATCTTGTCAATGAGACAGTTGATGCAAGGGTGAGATTCATTCCTGATTTTACATCAGGCATTCCAGTTCTAACCGCGTTTGCGGTGGCACCTCAAACTGCAATATATGTCTTTGCTATCTCAACGGCACTGTCGCCCGTTCTGGATGTATTTACCCAAGTAAACTATGTGGTGAAAGGGCCGATTGATTCGCCGGTGGTGACCGAGCAGTCGCGCTTCACTGGCGAGTACAATGTCTCAGAGATGCTAAAAGGCAAAGACAAGGAAGCAAAATAACAACAATACCCGCCAAGCTAGCGTATAAGTAGCTTGATAGCGGCAGCAAAGGGAGAATGCAGATGGCTAAATTCGGTATTGTACAAATGACTTCGGGCGCAGATCCTGAGATAAATCTCAAGCACCTGAAAATGAAACTCAAAGGCTTGCAACTGCAGGGTGCCAAGCTGGTTGTCACGCCGGAAAACTGCTTGGTATTTGGCTCCCGCGAGGATTATCTAGCTCACGCCGAGCCGCTGGGCGAAGGCCCGCTTCAGGCGCAAGTGGCCGCTTTGGCCAAGCAACTGGGGATCTGGGTGCTGATAGGCTCTATGCCTATCCGCCAGCATGATGGGGCGATCACCACGACGGCTTTGCTGTTCGATGATCAGGGTTTGCTTCAGGGGCATTACGATAAGCTGCATATGTTCGATGTGGAGATCGACGATGCCCATCACAGCTATCGTGAATCTGACACCTTCCGGGCTGGCCGCGAAACCAAGGTAATCCCTACGCCGTATGGCAATATTGGTTTATCGATCTGTTATGATGTCAGGTTCCCACAACTTTATGCGGCATTGCGTGAGCAGGGAGCTGACATTATTGTCGTACCTGCTGCCTTTACCAAGGTAACCGGTAAGGCGCATTGGGAGCTACTGCTGAGGGCCCGTGCTGTTGAAACCCAGTGTTGGATGGTCGCTGCCGCTCAGTGGGGTGAGCACAATGAACAGCGTGAAACCTGGGGCCATTCAATGATTGTTGACCCGTGGGGTCAGGTCGTTGCTTGCCAGCAACAGGGGACGGGGGTCATGGTGGCCGATATCGACCTTGATTTGAGCAAGGCGATCCGAACAAATATGCCACTTGTTGAGCACGCGCGATTTAGTGTTCAGCATCGTGAAGGCTGACCGGCAGAGGGGCCGGGTGGCAATGAATATAAGAGCAAATTAAATGACGCTGGAAACTGTAGAAAACACAATGCTGGCCCAGTCTGGGTTAGGACGTGAAGAGCTTAATCAGGTACTGGGACTGGTGGCGGCACGCAATGTTGATTATGCCGACATCTATTTCCAGTCATGCTGGCATGAGTCTCTGGTGCTTGAAGACAGCATCATTAAAGATGGCTCGTTTAACATTGACCGAGGTGTCGGTGTGAGGGCGGTGTCTGGCGAGAAGACAGGCTTCGCTTACTCTGATCAAATCAACCAGCTTGCCTTGCAGCAATCTGCCAAAGCGGCCCGTGGTATTACCCGTAGCGGCGGTAATGGTCAGGTCAAGGCATTTGCTCCGATAATGGCCAATGGCATCTATGCGCCAGTCAATCCGTTGGACAGCTTCGACAAGCATCAGAAGATTGCTCTGCTGGAAGAAATCGACCGTTACATCCGCACCAAAGAGCCTTTGGTTAAGGAAGTGTCTGTCAGTATCAATGGCGTTTACGAGCAGGTGCTGGTGGCGGCGCTGGACGGCACCTATGCGGCGGATATTCGTCCGTTGGTTCGCCTGTCTATCAGCGTATTGATTGAGAAGGGTGACAAGCGTGAACACGGTAGTGCTGGCGGTGGTGGTCGTTATGGTTACGAATACTTCCAGACCGAAGAAGCCAACGGCAAATCGGTGGCTCTGAACTATGCCGATGAGGCTATCCGTCAGGCGCTGATCAATATCGATGCCGATGAAGCACCGGCAGGTACCATGCCAGTGGTACTCGGTGCAGGTTGGCCGGGCGTATTGCTGCACGAGGCGGTCGGTCATGGCCTCGAAGGCGATTTCAACCGCAAGGGATCGTCGATGTTTTCTGGTCAGATGGGCCAGCAGGTAACATCAAGCCTATGCACCATTGTCGATGATGGCACCCTGAAGGATCGTCGTGGCTCGCTCAACATTGATGACGAAGGCACGCCGGGCCAGTACAACGTGTTGGTGGAGGGCGGCAAGCTCAAAGGTTACATGCAGGACAAGCTCAATGCCCGCCTGATGGGCGTCGCGCCGACCGGTAACGGCCGCCGTGAGTCTTACGCACACTTGCCGATGCCGCGTATGACCAATACCTACATGCTACCAGGCGAGCACTCGCCGGAAGAAATCATTGCCAGCGTCAAGCAGGGCGTTTACGCGCCGAACTTCGGTGGTGGCCAGGTTGATATTACCTCCGGTAAGTTTGTGTTCTCGGCATCGGAAGCTTACTTGATCGAAAACGGTAAGATCACCCGTCCAATTAAAGGTGCAACCCTAATTGGCAGCGGCATCGAGGCGATGCAGCAGGTGTCGATGGTCGGTAATGACTTGGATATCGACCGCGGGGTCGGTGTCTGTGGTAAGGCGGGGCAGAGTGTTCCTGTCGGCGTTGGTCAGCCAACCCTGAAAGTCGAGTCGATGACAGTCGGCGGTACCCAGTAAAAAAAAGCCAGCGTCAGCTGGCTTTTTTTATCCGACACTTTGTTATCGCTTTGAGCCAAGACTTGATATCAAAGACGCATAAATACTTCCTTGTAGCTCTAACCCGCCGTCCATGGCGGGTAAGCTTTGAAATCAAGCCTTGCCCCAAGCTTTAAAATGGGGTGTCTGATTTTAGTCTTCCAGATACAGCTCTTTTAGGTACTGGAAGATTTCGCGGTAGGCTTTCGCTGGCTTGTTCTGGGCCTTTTCTTTATTGGCCTGGCGAACTAGCTGGCGTAGGCGCTGGCGGTCTGCATCAGGGTGATCAACCAAGATGGCATTGATCATGCTGTCGCCGTTTTCAATCAACTTTTCACGCTTTTGCTCTAGCTTCTTCAGCTCAGCTGTCGCTTGGTTGTGTTTGTTGTTGATCTTGTCCAGTGCCGCTTGGATAGGCTCAACTTCAACTTGGCGCATCAGCTTACCGATACGCTGTAGCTGGCGACGTCGGGCTTCTTTGTTGAAGCGCTGCGCGTCTTTGACCGCTTCAAGCATCTCTTCATCAAGAGGCACTTTCGCCAAGGCATTAGGCTTGAGGTTAACAAGTTCCTCACCTAGCTTTTGCAGGGCTTCCATGTCGCGCTTCATCTCGGATTTACTTACCCAGATGATTTCTTCTTCCGGTTCCCATGGGGCTTTTTGGTTTTTACGGCTCATAACTGGCTCATGAATTTTGCATTTGGTTTTTATTTTACCAGTTTAATCGTGATTTGGGGCGCAAAATCCACCTGTGCAGTGTTATCCTAAGAGTAATACCAATTTCATTGGCTTACCTCGTGCGTTGCTATGCAGCGATATAGGTTGGGGCCATTATTGAGATAATAATTATGGACGTGAGAGAACAGGTTGCTCAGCAGCGTGTGGAACTAGAGGCAGCGGTGGCAAAAGCGCTGGAAGTTGCCGGTCAGCAAGCCGATGCAGCAGAAGTTGCCATCAACAAAACCACAGGGATCAGCGTATCGACCCGGATGTGCGAGGTCGAGAATGTTGAGTTTAACAGTGACGGTGCCCTTGGCATCACGGTTTATCGTGGCCAGCGTAAAGGCAGCGCATCAACGTCTGACTTGAGTGAGAAAGCCATTGCCCAAACTGTGGCAGCTGCGCTGGATATTGCTCGTTATACATCGGAGGACCCGTTTGCAGGGCCTGGACCGGCTGAGTTGATGGCCAAGGATATTCCTGATCTGGACCTGTTCCACCCGGATGAGCCAGAGCCTGATCATGCTGCCGAAATTGCTGCCCGAGCTGAGCAGGCCGCACTAGAGTTCGACCCTCGCATCAAGCAGAGTGATGGTGCCAGCTACGACAGCCACTACGGTATTCGTGTGTACGGTAACAGCCACGGTATGCTGGCGAGCTATGCATCCAGCCGTCACAGCACCAGCTGTTGTGTGATTGCCGAAGGCAAGAACGGTGAGATGGAGCGTGACTACAGCTACACCACGGCACGCCGTGCTAATGAGCTATGGACACCTGAGCGAGTTGGTCAGGAAGCAGCTGAACGTACCGCAAGCCGAGTCGACCCGCAGAAACTGTCCACTCGCGAAGCACCGGTGATGTTTGCCGCCGATATTGCCACCGGTATGTTCGGTCATTTGGTGATGGGTATCAGCGGCTCGAACCTGTACCGTAAGTCATCATTCCTGCTTGATAAGCTGGGCGAGCAAATCTTCCCAGAGTGGCTGAATATTAGCGAGCGCCCGCATATCCTGCGCGGTATGGCCAGTACGCCTTTTGACAGCGAAGGGCTGGCAACCAAAGACTTGGAAATCATCCAGGACGGCCGTCTGCAAACCTACCTGATGACCAGCTACGCTGCCCGTAAACTGGGCCGTCAGCCTACCGGTCATGCTGGTGGTATCCACAACTGGTTGGTGAACTCGACCGGTGAGAGCTTCGAACAGATGCTTAAAAAGATGGATCGTGGCCTGCTAGTTACCGAGCTGATGGGACAAGGCGTAAACATCGTGACTGGTGACTACTCCCGAGGTGCAGCCGGTTTCTGGGTGGAAAACGGTGAAATCCAATACCCGGTGAGTGAAATCACCATTGCCGGTAACCTCAAAGACATGATGCAGAACATCGTGGCGATCGGTAGCGATACTGAAACCCGTAGCCAGATCCAAACTGGCTCAATGCTGCTTGATAGTATGAAGATTGCTGGAGAATAGGGGGCGAAGCCCTATTCGTCGGGTCCTAGGAAGAGCCGGCCCTAGGCGCTGGGCAAAGCAAAATCTAGTTCAAAAGCTTTGAACAGAATTGAATGCGGTGTCTACTTTTTGAAGGACCCAGGACCCAGGACCCAGGACCCAGGACCCAGGACCCAGGACCCAGAAACAGAAAAGCGAGAGGCTTCCACCTCTCGCTTTTTTATATGTATCGTTCGGGCTTGGCGGTTTACAAAAACTGTTTAGACAAGAAAGAGGGTCGCTAAGCCGAGGAAGACCGACAGGCCGACAATGTCGGTAATGGTGGTCAAGGCCATACCACCCGCCAGCGCAGGGTCGATATTCATCTTCTTGAGCATAATAGGAATACAGACCCCGGCCACGCCTGCGACCAGCAGGTTAGTCAGCATCGCACCGGCGATAATCGCACCCAACAGCAAGTTGCCTTTCCACAGAACGACTACGCCGCCGATGATGGCAGCCCACAGGATACCGTTGAGCAGGCCGACGCGGGCTTCTTTGCTCAATAGCCAACGGGTATTGGTCTCACCGATATGGCCAACGGCCAAACCACGGATCACCAATGCCACGGTCTGGTTACCGGCAACGCCTCCCATAGAAGGGACGATGGTCATCAGGATGGCAATGGCTGCCATTTGCTCCAAGGTATCTTCGAATAGGTTTGAAACCGAAGCAGCGGCCAGCGCAGCCAGTACATTGACCCCGAGCCAGATACTGCGTCGCTTGGCAGATTTGACCACAGGTGCAAAGGTATCTTCGTCATCATCCATACCAGCCATACTCATCATCGAGTGTTCGGCATCTTCACGGATGATATCAACTACGTCATCGATAGTGATACGGCCGACAAGCTGGTCGTCGGCATCGACGACTGGGGCCGAGAGCCAGTTACGGCGCTCGAACAGATTAGCGACTTCACCATCGTCCATATCAACCGGGATCGCCTCGTCGGCATCGTCCATTACATCATGGATTTCGGTATCGGGCTGGGTGGTGATCAGGGTCGCCAGCGACAGGTGGCCGATCAGCTTTTCGTTCTGATCTACCACATACAGGGCATCGGTTGCTTCCGGCAGTTCGCCTTTCATACGCAGGTAACGCAGAACCACATCAGCGGTGACATCACCACGGATAGTGATGAAGTCGGTACTCATGATCCCGCCGGCGGTTTCCTCCGGGTAGGCCAGCGCTTTTTCGACCCGGTGCCGATCTGTGGCATCCATCTGGGCCAGTACTTCCTGGTACTTACTATCAGGCAGGCTACGCAGGACGTAGGCAACATCATCGGTTTCCATGCCTTCGGTAACCGCTGCCAGTTTATCCGGTGCCATCTGGGCAACGATGCCGTCTTTGACGTCTTCCGACAGCTCGTCGAGGATTTCACCCTGCTCTTCGGGATCGGTCAGCTGCCACAGAACTTGACGTTCTTTGGGGGGAGAGGCCTCTAGTAGGTGGGCAATATCTTCCGGCTCCATATCCTGGAGCATACGGCGGACATGGACAAACATGCCGTTTTCAAGCGCCTGGTTAACTTCTTGCAGCGTTTGATGAGTTTGATCTTGATCGATGACATCGGCCATTGTTTGCAGTACCCCAAATGACTCAGATGTGAAATACCCCAGTGTGTCCTGAATGCAATGGATGGATGACTGGACGGTATATCAGCGCAATAAATTGAATTTTAACGCAATCGTTAGGGTGTTGTCTCACCAGATGTGAGAGGAATTGATGAATTATTGAAGATTTGCCTGCCCGGAGGAAAGCGGGCAGGGGATGTTCTGCCGCTGGCTAGCTGTCTTCGTCGAAACCAGCTTCGATCAGGGAGCTGACAGCATTGATTGCCTGTTCGGCATCGCCGCCCTCGGCACAGACTAACACTTGTTGGCCTTGGGCAGATTCAAGCATCAAGAGCCCCATCACACTGTCGGCGGTGGCACTTTTCTCACCGTTGCTGATAGTGATGCAGGACTCGAAGCTTTGCGCCAGTTCAACCAATTTGATAGCGGCCCGGGCATGGAGGCCCAGGCGGTTCTTGATAAATAACTCACGCGAGAAAACGGTCATGACTTGGCTTCCAGCGTACGGTGCCTGACCTGGACCTGATGCCCTTCATAGCGGAAGTATTCTGCCAACTGCTGGGTAATATAGACCGAGCGGTGTTGGCCGCCGGTGCAACCGATCGCGACGGTGAGGTAGCTACGGTTGTTCTTTTCCAGCATTGGCAGCCAGGTTTCGATGAAGTTACGCACCTGGTATATAAGCTGGCTCACTTCCGCATGGCCAGACAGGTAGTCTTTGACTTCCTGGTCTAGTCCGGTCAACGGTTTGAGCTCAGGGATCCAATGGGGGTTCGGTAGGAAGCGGACATCAAATACATAGTCGGCATCATTTGGCAAACCGTGTTTGAAGCCAAATGACTCGAACACCATGATTAGCTCGCGCGATTCGCGGCCAAGCACTCGTGACCGAACGGTTTCACTCAGATCATGAATGGACTTGGTGGTGGTATCGATCACTAGATCGGAACGCGCCTTGAGGCTGGAAAGCTGAGCGCTCTCGGACTGGATGGCCTGCTCTAGGGTCATGCCATGACGGGAAAGCGGGTGCAGACGGCGGGTCTCGCTGTAGCGTTTGACCAGGGTCTTGTCATCGGCATCGAGGTAAATCACATTGACGTCGACATCGTCACCGAGGGTATCCAGGGTATGGCTGATTTCCTCGGGATCTTCAGGCATGTTGCGCACATCAATACTGACGGCGATGTTTTGCTGATTGCCTTGCTGGGTCTCGATGAATTGAGGCAGCAGGTTGACCGGAAGGTTATCAACACAGTAGTAGCCCAGATCTTCCAATACCCGCAGGGCAATAGATTTACCTGAGCCCGAGCGTCCGCTTACGACCATTAACATCATGGCTGGCAGTCCTTAACATTCATGGATGGTGTGAAGGTCATTATGAATCACAGGTGAGTATTTGATAAAGCTCTTCGTCACTTTTTGCGGTGCGTAGCTGCTTAAGAACCTGTTTGTTGCTGAGCTTTTCCGCCATGCTGGAGAGGGTTTTGAGGTGCTGTTGACACTGCTCATCGGGTACCAGCAAAGCAAAAAGAAGATCGACAGGTTGGTTGTCGATGGCATCAAACTGAATCGGGTCCTGACACTGGATCAGAACGGCAATGGCTTGATCACTGCTGCTGATTCGACCGTGAGGGATAGCGATACCGTTACCGATCCCGGTGCTGCCCATCTTTTCGCGGCTGAGCATACACTCGAACAACGGTTGGGGGTTTTGGTCTAGGTGCTTGGCAGCAACTTCGCTGATGATTTCCAAGGCACGTTTTTTACTGGAGCAAGGGACTGCACTTTTCGTGCAGTCCAGGCTCAATACATTACTCAGTTGCATGATTCAGTGGCTTTTGAGCTTATCTTTGTGTTTGTTAAGTTGACGCACCAGTTTATCAGTTAATGCATCAATAGCGGCATACATATTTTCCGAATCCGCTTTTGCGTGGATTTCTCCAGCGTTAATATGCAACGTCGCTTCAGCCACTTGCTGTAATTTTTCCACGTTCAGGATGACCTGAACATTATTTATTTTATCGAAAAACCGCTCTAGCTTATCGAACTTCGTCTCCACGTACTCACGCATGGATGGGGTAATTTCAACATGGTGGCCAGTAAGATTGATTTGCATAGACATCTTCCTTCTTGTGGCGTCTGTTAGAGCAGACGTTTTCGCTGATTGGACGGCGGAATACCCAGCGATTCACGGTATTTGGCAATGGTCCGTCTTGCTACCATGATCCCTTGGTCCGCCAGTAATGTCGCTATCTTGCTGTCACTCAGCGGTTTGGCCTGGTTCTCGGCTGCAACCAGCTTTTTCACCAAGGCCCGGATAGCGGTGGATGAACACTCGCCACCGTTGTCGGTGCTGACGTGACTGGAGAAGAAGTATTTCAATTCAAAAATCCCACGCGGCGTGTGCATGTATTTTTGCGTCGTCACGCGGGATATGGTGGATTCATGCATATCGACCGCCAGCGCGATATCGTTGAGTACCATCGGCTTCATGGCTTCCTCGCCATACTCGAAGAAGTCCTGTTGGTGCTCGACAATACAGCGGGCGACTTTCAATAAGGTTTCGTTGCGGCTTTCAAGGCTTTTGATCAGCCATTTTGCATCTTGCAAGTGGGTGCGGATGAACTGGCTGTCTGCCGAGTTACGGGTATTCTTGCTAAGGGCGGCGTATTGTTGGTTAACCTTGATTCGCGGCACGCTATCAGGGTTGATAGTCACCACCCACTTACCATGATCTTTGAATACCGACACATCTGGAACCACGTATTCGGTGTCGGAAGCCACCACGCGATTGCCCGGACGCGGGTCAAGGCCGTGGATCAGTTGCATTACCTGCTTGAGTTCAGGCTCTTTGAGCTTGGTATCACGCATTAACTGGCGGTAGTCGCGGTTGGCTAGCAGATCGATGTAATCGGTCAGCAACATCCGGGCTTCAGCCAGCCAAGGGGTATCAGGTTGGAAGGTGGCAAGCTGCAGCATTAGACATTCCTGCAGGTTGCGCGAGGCAACACCCAGAGGGTCGAACTGTTGTACTCGCTTGAGAACAGCTTCCACTTCGTCGAGCTCGACATCGTCGTCACCCATGCTTTCAAGGATATCTTCGGCAGAGCAGGTCAGGTAGCCTTTCTCGTCGATGGCATCAATGATAGCTGTGGCAATAGTGCGGTCCGTTTCGCTGAACGGCGTCAGCTCGACCTGCCACATCAGGTAGTCTTGTAGGCTTTCTGTTGTTTCGCCCTGGTAAACCGGCATATCGTCGTCAAGAGCGATACCGGTATTGCCGGTACTGGCGCTGTAGACGTCATCCCAGGTGGTATCGACAGGAAGATCTTCTGGCATTTCCTGTTGCTCAATGGCATCGGAGGTATCGAAGGTTTCGGTATCGGCTACCTCGGACAGGCCGTCATCATTACTGCTGTCGCTCGCTTCGGCTGCAGTAGCGTTGCTTTCGTCTTCGCCATTGGTGGTTTCAGGGGTTCCTTCTTCCAGCTCGAGTAATGGGTTTGCATCCAATGCTTCCTGGATTTCCTGTTGCAAATCCAAGGTAGATAGCTGCAACAAGCGGATAGCCTGTTGAAGCTGCGGCGTCATTGCCAATTGTTGACCAAGTTTAAGCTGGAGCGAGGTTTTCATATTATTGTACGTACCTTATTTTTATCGCTGGTTCTTGCTGCCTAGTACCCAAAATGGTGATCAAATCCTCTGCTTCCACATTGACTTCCATGAAGCATCTATAAATTAACTATAGACGGAACTGGTCACCCAGATAGACTCGTTTTACATGTTCATCATTAAGTACTTCTGATGGCGTACCATGGGCGATCAGTTGCCCCTGGCTGACGATGTAGGCTTGCTCACAGACATCCAGCGTTTCCCTAACATTATGATCGGTGATCAGTACGCCAAGCCCACGATCGCGCAAATGTTCAATGATTTTCTTGATGTCGATCACGGATATAGGGTCAACGCCGGCAAAAGGTTCATCCAGCAGGATGAATTTTGGGTTTGCGGCTAGCGCTCGGGCGATTTCTACCCGGCGTCGTTCACCCCCTGATAGTGCCATACCTAAGCTGTTACGAATGTGCTGTATGTTGAATTCATCCAACAATTCTTCCAGTTTTTCCTGACGTTCACGCTTGGATAGCTCTTTGCGGGTTTGCAAAACGGCCATCAGGTTATCGTGCACAGAGAGCTTACGGAAAATAGAAGCCTCCTGCGGCAGGTAGCCGATCCCCATACGCGAGCGGTTATGCATTGGCTGTAAGCTGATGTCGGTATCATCAATGGTGATGGTGCCTTCATCGCGGGCAACAAGGCCAACGATCATGTAGAAAGAGGTGGTTTTGCCGGCACCGTTAGGGCCAAGCAAACCGACAATCTTGCCCGACTCAACCGCTAGGCTGACATCAGAAACCACTTTGCGGCCATTATAGCTTTTGGCCAGATGCTGTGCTTTTAAGGTTGCCATGCGTGGTTACTTCTTGTCGTTGTTTAGCTGGTTAGGCTGCAGGATCGTGGTAACACGCTGCTTCTTGCCGCTTTCGGCCACCAGTTTTTGTTGGTCGATACGGTAGCTGATCACATTACCTTTGATTTCACTGCCTTCCTGGATCAGAACAGCTTCCTCGGTCATTTTGAGGAACTCAGTGGAGGTTTCGTAGCGCATCTTCTTGGCTGCGCCGTCAATCGGCTTTCCGTCATCCATGATCTGGTGGAAGGTCGCTGGGTTACCATAGGCATCGATGGTCTCTTTGCCTTCCTGACCGCCAGGGCGAGTGACAACCACTTTGTCGGCACGGATATCGATACTGCCTTGGCGCAGAATGACATTACCGGTGAAGGTGACGACATTGTTTTGAATGTCGAGCTCCTGGTTGTCTGAGTCGATATAGATAGGCTGCTCAGTGTCATTACTCAGTGCCCAGCTGGCTGTGCTCAAGCACAGGCAGAGCAGGGTGGTCAATTTATAGCGCTTCATATCTACCTTTTACATTATTCAATAAGGTGGCGATGTTACGGTCCATGTTGCCTTTCATGCCTGTCCCTTCGTTCTGGAAGGCATCACCGGTGATAATGACATGATCCGGAGTGTCAAAATCTTTGCTGACCAAGTCCAAACGCAGGGTGTCGGTCTGGATAACGCGAACAGCTGATTCTGGTAGCAAGTTGAAGATACGCACATTGCCTGTCATCTGCAGGATATGGTTTTTGTCCAAACGAGCTTCATTGGAGCTGATCCGCCATTCGGTCTCGCTGCCGTCCTTGTATACCCACAAGACCGGTTCAACGAAGTCCGTATTGCCGCTTTGGCTAAAATGCTCGAGATGATCGGCATCTATCTGATAGCTGCGCAGTCCTGATTCATTGTAGGACGTATTGACAACGGACTTACCGGTAAAAATCGGTTTCTCTGCATCCGGAGCTACCTGGATATCTTCGGCCCAGTGTTTCTCCAGCAGGTAATAGCCTGTCCATGCACAGAACACAATAAGCAGTGCATAGATTAGCCGTTGTAAGGTCATATACTTAAGCCTTTATGTTTATCTAATTCTCCTCGAGCTTCAAGGATCAGATCACACACTTCGCGTACGGCACCGAACCCGCCTTGGATACGGGTAACAAAGTCGGCACGTTGGGCCAATAGCGGGTGGCCGTCGGCAACGCAGACAGACAGGCCAATTTTTTCCATCACCGGCCAATCAATGAGATCGTCGCCGATGTAGGCGGTGTGCTCTGGTGAGATACCAAGATTGGCCATGATATCTTCATAGGCGGCCAGCTTGTTGTCCTGCCCCTGGTAGACATGCTTGATGCCCAGAGCGGACATGCGGTTCTCGACAATCGCAGACTTGCGGCCGGTGATAATAGCCACTTCAATACCGGCGCCCATCAGGGATTTGATGCCGTAGCCGTCACGGGTGTGGAAGGTTTTCAGCTCTTCGCCATCATTGCCCATGTAAATACGGCCATCGGAAAAGACACCATCGACATCGCAGATCAGCAGCTGGATGGTGCGGGCACGGGAGAATATTGCTTGGCTGACTGGGCCATAAAGCGTTTCGATTTGCATTACATCACTCCCGCTTTCAATAGGTCATGCATGTTGAGGGCGCCAACCAGCTTGCCGTTGTCGGTAACCAGCAGTCCGCTGATCTTACGGTCTTCCAGCATTTTCAGGCCTTCGGCAGCCAGTACATCAGCACTGATGGTCGCTGGGTTACGGGTCATCACCTCACCAATGGTTGTGGTGTGAATGTCTACCAGGTTATCCAGCAGGCGGCGAAGATCGCCATCGGTAAAGATACCAAGCAGTTGTTGGTCTTTATCAATGATAGCCGTCATTCCCAAGCCTTTGCGAGAGACTTCCAGCAGGGCGTCTTTGATCAGTGCCTGATCGCTAACAACCGGTAGGCGATCGCCAGTGTGCATGATATCACTGATGCGGAGCAGCAGTTTGCGGCCCAGAGCACCACCCGGATGGGATAAGGCGAAGTCATCGGCAGTAAAGCCACGCGCTTCCATCAGGGCAATCGCCAGCGCATCACCCATCGCCAGTGTTGCTGTGGTACTTGAAGTAGGAGCAAGATTCAGCGGGCAGGCCTCTTTGTTGACGGTGATCTGCAAGTGGATCTGAGACAGCTTCGCCATACTTGATTCTGGCTTGCCCGTCATGCTTATTAATGGAATGCCCAAGCGTTTGATCACTGGCAGCAAAGTCAAAATTTCCGATGCTTCGCCCGAATTTGAAATCGCAAGAACCACATCACCTTTTTCGATCATGCCCAAGTCGCCATGGCTGGCTTCGCCCGGGTGAACAAAAAAGGCTGGCGTACCGGTACTGGCGAGGGTCGCTGCCATTTTGTTACCGATATGGCCTGATTTTCCCATCCCCATAACGATGACCTTGCCATTGCATTGGCTGATCAACTGGCAAGCTTCGGTGAAGCTGCCATTGATGTAATGGGTCAGTCCATGAAGAGCTTCTGCTTCAATTTCAATAACTTTACGGCCAATTTCGCAATAATCAAACGCTGTAGACATAATATTCCTCTCCGTTAGGCTGCCAGATTATAAAACAGATAGCCTTGATAGGCGATAAAGGTCGCCAATAGGATGAAACCTTCTACACGATTGATTCGGCGGCGCTTTCCAAGAGCCATCAGAACCAGCAAGATCGATACACCCAGCATCACATAGTAGTCGCGGCCCATGGCCAGCGGGCTCAGGGTGGATGGGTTCAGCAGGCCGGGGATCCCCATCACCGCAAGGATATTGAAGACGTTGGAGCCGATGATATTACCGACTGCCATGTCATCTTCGCCTTTGAACAGACTGGCAACCGAAGCAGCCAGTTCCGGCAGGCTGGTACCGATCGCAATAATGGTCAGGCCGATCACCAGATCACTCATGCCGAAATATTTGGCAATGGTCACCGCAGAGTCAACCAGCATGCTGGCCGCATAAGGCAACAGCACCAAGCCGATAAGTGTCCACATAACAGCTTTCGGGTTGCTGACACCATCTGGGATATCGGACTCTTGCTCTTCAACCAGCGGATCGCCGCCGGTTGCTTTGGCATTGCGGCTGATCCTGAGCATCGCCAGCAGAAAGGCTACAAATAGAACAACCAGCAGTACACCTTCAAAGAAGCCCAGGTGGCTATCCCATAACAGAACACCGGCAATCAGGGTCACGCCCATCATCAGTGGCAGCTCGCGGCGGATAATTTCCGAGCTAATAGATAAAGGCTTGATAAGTGCAGTAATACCCAGAATAAGGGCAATGTTGGCAATATTCGAACCCAGCACATTTCCGACTGCAGTGTCTGTTTTGCCATCCAGGGCGGCGGTGGCCGATACCATCATCTCAGGGGCTGAAGAGCCCATGGCAAGAATGGTCATACCGATGACAAGTGGGGTGACACCAAGATTTTTTGCAAGCGCCGCAGCGCCATAAACAAGTCGATCTGCGCTCCATACCAGTAAGGTCAGGCCGATACAGAGAAACACGATGGCTTCGAGCATTGTTATCCCTTTTGTAAAAGTGTGCTGGATTGAATCACGACAACATGCCGGAAAGCGGCTGTGATCCAATTGGGGTGATTAATAATAAGAGACTAATTTTGACGGTTCGGCCATGAAAAGGAAAGCAAAAGGGGCGAGAAAATGATTATTGTCTGTGGATTTTTAACAGGTTGGGACAATGTCGAAACAAGGCGGGATGGATTCGACCCAAACAGCCTTATGTCTTGCAGGGTATAGGTCATTGTGCCTAATGTTTCCAAGGGAATAGCAGTCATTATTAGCACTGTGCTGACCGAGAAATCACAGACTTCTTACAGTTCATCTCTTGAGTTGGTTGCATAATCTACCTATCATCAAAGACATAAAGATAACTAATTAATTCTATTCATATAATGTCGCTTGCTATGTTAGTAGGCCGACTTTTGGACTGGCAGGACAGCCATAAAGGTAACTATGGAGCAGACAGAGGCGCTGGTTTCTATCCGGCAAATGACCTTCTCCCGTGGTGAACGAAAAATCTTTGATGATGTTTCGTTGGACGTGCCCAAGGGTAAAGTGACGGCCATAATGGGCCCGTCAGGGATAGGTAAAACCACCTTGCTACGGTTAATTGGCGGCCAGATCTTGCCTGATAGCGGTGAAATCTGGTTTGAGGGCTGGAATATTCCGGCGCTGAGTCGCAGTGAACTGTATCTGGCCCGCAAGAAAATGAGCATGTTATTCCAATCCGGAGCCTTGTTCACTGACATGACGGTATTCGACAACGTAGCGTTTCCGCTCCGTGAGCATACCCAACTTCCCGAAGATCTCCTGCGCACCTTGGTACTGCTCAAGCTTGAAGCGGTTGGGCTACGCGGGGCTGCGCAATTGATGCCGAGCGAATTGTCTGGCGGTATGGCCCGACGGGCCGCATTGGCCCGCGCGATTGCGCTGGATCCGGATATGATCATGTATGACGAGCCGTTTGTCGGCCAGGATCCGATCACCATGGGAGTACTGGTGAAGTTGATCCGTGATCTGAACAAGGCGCTGGGTACCACTTCGGTGATTGTTTCCCACGATGTGCCTGAGGTGATGAGCATTGCGGACTATGTCTACATTCTCTCCGGCAGCCAGATCATTGGCCAGGGCACACCACAGCAATTATGGGATAACCCTGATCCGCGCGTCCGTCAGTTTCTCGATGGCGATGCTGATGGGCCTGTGCCGTTTCGTTTTCCTGCCGAGCCGATGGAGCAGGCGTTATTTGCCCTTGACGGCAAGGAGCGCCGAGCATGATGACAGAGTTTATTTCCCGTCAGGGGCGTCGGGCGTTGGATATCTTCCAGACCATGGGGCGCGCAACCTTGGTGTTGTATGGCGCATTGGTCAGCCGGCCGCAGCCCGGCAAAATGTTCCCGTTATTAGTGCGCCAGCTCTACAACGTTGGTGTGTTGTCGGTTGCTATCATTCTGGTCTCGGGCTTGTTTATAGGTATGGTACTGAGTCTGCAGGGCTACATCGTGCTGGTGGACTTCGGGGCTGAAACCAGCTTGGGTCAGATGGTCGCCTTGTCCCTGTTGCGCGAGCTCGGGCCGGTTGTCACCGCCTTGCTGTTTGCTGGCCGGGCCGGCTCGGCGCTGACCGCCGAAATCGGTTTGATGAAAACCACCGAGCAGTTGTCGAGCATGGAGATGATGGCGGTCGATCCGTTGCGTCAGGTCATCGCCCCGCGGTTCTGGGCCGGTGTGATTTCGATGCCATTGCTGGCGATGCTGTTCTGTGCCGTGGGGATCTGGGGTGGTGAGCTGGTCGGTGTCGAATGGAAAGGGATCGATCACGGTAGCTTCTGGTCGGTGATGCAGTCTTCGGTCGATTTGGGCTACGACATTGGCAACAGTATTATCAAATCCGTGGTTTTCGCAATCACCGTCACATGGATTGCGGTCTTCAATGGTTATGATGCGGTCCCGACATCCGAGGGGATCAGCCGCGCAACCACACGTACCGTGGTGAATTCGTCACTGGCAGTCTTGGGACTGGATTTTGTCCTCACTGCCCTGATGTTTGGCAACTGATAAAGCCGCAATGCGGTAATACAACAGGAAAAAACTGATGCAGCAAACGAAAAAACTAGAATTATGGGTAGGCAGCTTTGTATTGGCTGGCTTTGCTGCCCTGCTGGTATTGATCTTCAAGGTTGCCGATGTCCAGAATTTAGGTGGCGCGGAGACTTATACCCTCAAGGCCCACTTCGACAATATCGGTGGTTTGAAAGTCCGATCACCCATCAAGGTCGGAGGGGTTACCGTTGGAAAGATTACAGACATTAGCCTAGATACTGATACGTATGTGCCAGTGGTTACACTGTCGATTGAGAAAAAATATGGTTATTTCCCTGAGACCAGTTCGGCAGCCATTCTGACTTCTGGTCTGCTGGGTGAGCAGTATCTGGGCATTTCTCCGGGCTTTGTTGATGAAGACATTGAAATGCTTGGTGACGGCGATCTACTTGAGGACACCAAGTCTGCACTAGTATTGGAAGATATGATTGGCCAGGTGCTGTATAGCATCGGCGGTGACAGTAATTAAGAGAGCACAATTATGAAATGGTTTCGCTATGTACTTATGATGTTTGTCTGCCTGCCGCTGGTTTCACAGGCCGCGCTGATTGATAAAACTAACCCTTATACCATGATGGATCAGGTTTCGCAGAAGACCTTTGCCCGCCTGAAGTCGGAGCAGAGCCTGATTCAGCAGAACCCTGAGCGTCTGCGTACCGTAGTGCGACAAGAGCTGCTGCCTTATATCAATACCCGCTATGCAGCATACAAGGTATTAGGCCCGCAGCTGAAGAAAACCACGCCGCAGCAGCGTAATGATTTTGTGGCAGCGTTCACTGATTATTTGGTCGCTTCCTATGCCCAAGTCCTGACCCAGTACACCGATCAGGACATTGAAATCGAATCACCTAAATCGATCCCGGCTGATCGCAGTGTGGTGTCTGTCCGGGTGGATATCGTCGATACCAAGCGCCCGCCAATCCGCCTTGATTTCAAGTTGCGTAAGAACAAGAAAACCGGCGAGTGGCAGGGCTTCGATATGGTGGCCGAAGGGGTCAGCATGATCTCGACCAAACAGAGCGAGTGGAGTGGCCAGCTTCGTAGCCAGGGTGTGGATGCCGTCACCCAGGATCTGAAGCGATTGGCGGCCAAGCCAATTCGTCGTGAGCCAGAAAACAATGACTAAGCAAAAGATTGAGTGGCAAGCTCAGGAAAATGGTCTTTACTGCTTGTCAGGGGCATTGGAACGTGACACAGTTCCAGCTTTTTGGCAGCAACGCCATGAATGGATGCCGAAGGATTGCCAGGTACAGTTGGATCTGGCAGCGGTCGGGCGTATCGATTCAGCCGGTATGGTGATGTTGCTACACATATACCAACAGCTGAGCCAAAATGGCTCTGAGCTGAAAATATTGAATGTGCCAGAGCAGCTTGTCACGCTGCTTCGTCTGAGTCACGTTGAGTCAATGTTAGCGGCTTGCATCGAGTGAGCTGCGAAAGAGGATAGCTTGTGGAAATCTCTGAAATTAAAGAAATTCTAGAAAATGCTCTGGAACTTGACGAAGTGATCGTCAAGAGCGACGGCAGTCACTACGAAGTGATTGCGGTTGGCGCAATGTTCGAAGGTATGAACCGTGTGAAGAAGCAGCAGGCTATTTACGGCCCGCTGATGGGACAGATCGCAGCGAATGAAATTCATGCGTTGAGCATCAAGACGTACACACCTGAAGAGTGGGCACGTGACAAAAAATTGATGTCGCTGTCTTAAGAGGTTAATGATGCAGAAGTTTCGAATCCAGGGCGGTGGCCCATTAAGCGGCGAAGTCTCCATTTCTGGTGCTAAGAATGCAGCATTGCCTATTTTGTTCGCAGCCCTGTTGGCCGAAGAACCGGTAGAAGTTGCGAATGTACCAAAGCTACGTGATATCGACACCACGATGGAGCTCTTGAGCCGCCTGGGTGCCAAGGTATCACGCAACGGCTCAGTGTATGTAGATGCTGGTCCGGTTAACGAATTTTGTGCGCCGTATGATTTGGTGAAAACCATGCGTGCGTCTATCTGGGCTCTTGGCCCGTTGGTAGCGCGTTTTGGCCAGGGCCAAGTATCGCTGCCGGGTGGTTGTGCGATTGGTGCACGTCCCGTTGATTTGCATATCCACGGCCTTGAGCAGCTGGGTGCAACAATCACCTTGGAAGAAGGTTACGTCAAAGCCACGGTTGATGGCCGCCTAAAAGGTGCTCACATCGTGATGGACAAGGTCAGCGTTGGTGCGACCGTGACTATCATGTCTGCGGCCACGTTGGCTGAAGGCACAACCGTTATCGAGAATGCGGCACGTGAGCCAGAAATCGTTGATACGGCGGACTTCCTTAATACCCTGGGTGCCAAAATCACCGGTGCGGGTACCGATACCATTACGATTGAAGGTGTTGAACGTTTGGGCGGTGGTTACCACGAAGTGGTTGCTGACCGTATCGAAACCGGTACTTTCCTAGTGGCTGCAGCGGTATCTGGCGGTAAGATTATGTGTCGCCATACGCGTCCATCACTGCTTGAGGCGGCGTTGGCCAAGCTGGAAGAAGCCGGTGCCAAGATTGAAACCGGTGACGACTGGATCAGCTTGGACATGACGGATCGCGAGCTGAAGGCAGTAAACATCCGTACGGCTCCGCACCCTGGCTTCCCAACGGATATGCAGGCCCAGTTCTCTCTGTTGAACCTGATTGCCAAAGGCACAGGCATCATTACCGAGACCATCTTCGAAAACCGCTTCATGCACATTCCTGAGCTGATCCGTATGGGCGCTCGTGCGGAAATCGAAGGCAACACAGTGATTTGTGGTGATACCGACGGCCTGAGCGGTGCGCAGGTAATGGCAACCGACCTACGTGCGTCTGCCAGCCTAGTGATTGCCGGCAGCATTGCCAAAGGCGAGACCATCGTTGACCGTATCTACCACATCGACCGTGGTTACGAGCACATCGAAGACAAGTTCAGCGCCCTAGGCATGAACATCGAGCGCTTTAGCGAGTAAGAGCTGCTCTGTTTGAATTGAATATGTGAGAAATCCTCGGCCTTGGCCGAGGATTTTTTTATGCGGCAATCAAAGTAGTGGCCCTTGGAAAAGCGGGCCCTAGACTCTGGGAAGAGCCGAAGAACATGACAATGATTTTGCTCCAGGCTTTGTTAGCCTTTAGCTTTTCCCCATTGCCTCGAGCCTGGGGCCTTCCGCCCCGAATCAATACCCATTCGGCTCGTCACCAATCCGAACCATCAGATCGGTTGGCTCGCCATTGCGCAGAACCTTCATTGGCACTTCTGTTCCCGGGCGAAGCTCGGTAACAATATCCAATACATTACGGCGGTCAGTAACCCGCTTGCCGTCAATTTCGATCAGGATGTCTTGTACCTTGAAACCAGCTTTGGCCGCAGGACCATTAGGATCCATGCCCATGACGATGATCCCGCTGATCTGATCGGCATCATAGAGCCTTGCCATTACCGGGTTGATATCTCGTGCTTCCAAGCCGATATAACCACGGATCACCCGTCCATCGGCAATCAACTTGTCCATGATCTTACGGGTCAGTTCATAAGGGATAGCAAAAGAAATACCGTAGGTTTCAATGTCGGTCGCCTGCTGGAAGGAGGCGGTATTGATGCCGACCAACTCGCCGCGGGTGTTGACCAAGGCACCACCGGAGTTGCCTTCGTTGATGGCGGCGTCGGTCTGGAGGAAGTCCTGCCTGCCGTAGAAGCTCATGCCTGAACGGCCAGTGGCCGAGATGATGCCGTAAGTTGTCGTCTGGCCGAGATTATAAGGGTTACCGATTGCCAAAACGACATCGCCAACTGCCGGGCGGTAGTCAGGACTGGTCGGGATAACAGGTAGGTTTTCGGCCTGGATCTTCAACACGGCCAAATCAGTACGCTGATCTTTACCAATCAGCTGGGCGGTAAGGATGCGGCCATCTTGTAGGGCGACGATGACCTGATCGGCCTCTGCGACAACATGGTAATTGGTAACGATGTAGCCTTTGTCGCTCATGATCACGCCGGAGCCAAGGCCCTGAGTGCTGAGCTGCAAACGGTCTTCGGCATTGTAGCGACGGTTATAGATATTCACGACAGCCGGTGAAGCACGGCGGACGGCATAGTTGAAAGAAACTTGAGTTTGGTTGACTTCAACCGGGGCCAATACCTGAGGCGTATCGAGCATTTGGGTTCGGAGATCAGGGAAGATCAGCAGTAGAGCGATGGCTGTAACGACACCAAGCAACGTTGATCTAGCCAAAAAAGCCAGCATGTTCGCTCCCTTGAATGAATAAACTACTGATAATAGTCGAAGAGGGTACCATTACCTTAGACAAGATACCAAATGTTGGCTGTGTATTTTATTGAATAATGTAGCGAAAGCTTAGCCGGGATATTTATGCGGCAATAGATATGGGGAGGGGGTATGGCAGCCGGTGTCGACCGGCTGCCGGGGGTAACGTTTAGCGGATGATGAGGTAGAGGATACTGTTGTCTCGTTTCACTTCGAGAGCCAGTACGCTAGGTTTCTTGTCCAGTGCTTTTCTTAGCTCACCCAGGTTACGGATTGGCTGGCGGTTGACACCAAGGATGATGTCGCCTTCACGCAAACCGTAGCGGGCTGCTTCGGAGTTTTCCTGCAGGCTGGTGACCTTAACCCCTTTGGCATCATCTTTTGAGGTGGTGTTGGCAAATTCGGCGCCGGCTAGGCCTTCATGCAAACTGTCGGCTTTGACCTTATTGACTGAGGCTTCCTGCAGCTTGGCTGTGACATCGAGCTCTTTGCCGTCACGGACAATACCCAGTGACACGTCTTTGCCTGCCCCTAGGGTGGCAATCTTCGCTCTGAGCTCACCGAAGGTGCGGATCTGCTTGCCATTAACCGACACGATAATATCACCGGCCTTCAAGCCTGCTTTCTCGGCTGCCGAGTCAGGCATGACCTGGTTGATAAAGGCACCATGGTTGGTTTCGTAACCGAAGGCTTCGGCTAGCTCTGAAGTGAGCTCACCGCCCTGAACGCCGAGGATACCGCGTTTGACCTCACCGAATTCAATGATCTGTTCGGTCAGGTTTTTCACCATATTGACCGGAATCGCAAAGCCAATCCCGACGTTACCGCCGTTCGGACCAAGAATAGCG
The DNA here is from genome assembly GCF_056158405.1 of Photobacterium sp. AWH4_225. Classification (NCBI taxonomy): domain Bacteria; kingdom Pseudomonadati; phylum Pseudomonadota; class Gammaproteobacteria; order Vibrionales; family Vibrionaceae; genus Photobacterium; species Photobacterium sp. AWH4_225. The sequence goes on from NZ_JBSWTF010000001.1 coordinate 331,176, forward strand.
GTATTGATACCGACCAGTTCGCCATTGAGGTTGACCAAAGCGCCGCCTGAGTTACCGCTGTTGATCGCGGCATCGGTCTGGATAAAGTTTTCGAAATTCTCGATATTCAGACCGCTGCGGCCCAGGGCTGAGATGATCCCTGAGGTAACTGTCTGGCCGAGGCCAAACGGGTTACCGATGGCAACCGCGAAATCACCGACCCGCAGTTTGTCTGAGTCGGCCAGTTTAATTTCGGTCAGATCGCTGACGTCTTTGAGTTTGAGCAGAGCGATATCTGACATCTCGTCGCTGCCGATCAGCTCGGCAGTGACTTCACGGCCATCGTGCAGCTGTACCATGATCTTATCCGCACCACCGATGACGTGGTGGTTGGTGACGATATAGCCCTTGTCGGCATCGACAATCACCCCCGAGCCCAAACCACGAAACGGGCGTTCGCGCATTTGTTCTTCAGGGAAGTCGGGGCCGAAAAAGAAGCGGAAGGTTTCTGGTAAGCGTTGTCTGGATACTTGTTTACCTTCAACGGCAATGCTGACGACAGCTGGGGTCACTTGCTCTAGCATCGGAGCTAGGCTGGGGACCTGCTGGTTGCTGACTGACTGGGGAAGGGCGGCGGTCGCCGTCACTGGGGTAATAACTGAGCTGATGCCGATAGTCAGGGCACTTAAAACAAGTAATGTTTTTTTCATTATTACTAAACTCCGGTTTTCAAGTCCAATCGCAGCCACACATCCTAGTGTGTTGATATGGCTGCTTAATCTCAGACTTGAAAACTGGTGTTTAGTTCCTAAGAATTTTCTTAGCTTGCCTTTGATTCTTCAGCCGCAGGCTTTGGCTCTTCGGTAACTACTTCAGGTTTTTGGTCCTTTAGTAGGCCCGTTGCGCCGTTGGCGTAATCGCGAGGTTGCTCGTCTTGGCTGTCTTTTACTTCTTTTACCGCTTCCAGTGTGCTGATGCGGTGTGCAAACGGGTTGTCTTGCTCTGGTAGGTTTGGCATTAGCTCGGTTGAGGTTTTCGCCATGTGCTCGTAAAGCTTGCTGTAGTCTTTGGCGATGTTATCAAGTAGCTCTGAGCTCTGGGCGAAATGATCGACCAGTTCCTGGCGGAATTGCTCGAGTTCGTATTTTGACTTATCCAGCTCTTTTTTCAGTTCTTTTTGCTGTTTCAAACCTTTGTTGCTCAGCCTCGTGGCAAAGGCACCGACAATGGCACCGGCAATGAAAATCAGCAGCGCATAAATCCAAGCCATGAAAAACTCCTTTTGCTCTTCTCTTATATAGGGACAGGGGGATAACGTACCACAGGCAGGCTAGCCTGCTGGGGGAGTGGTGTACGTACATCATCACGCCTGTTGTATAACATCGAGATTTAATTGGTGCTGAATAGCACGTCAACTTCATCTGCTCATCAACTTGTCTAGATACTATACATGTACATGAAGCAGCATGGTACTATCTCGCATACGGAGAATGACGGTTTGGGCTTTACAAGGATGACCCCACAACAAAAATACCAACAAGATCTTAAGCGTAGCGATTTCGTTGCCGATCCGGCTCAGGCAATGGCCGTTAGCCACCTGGATGATTTGTACCATCGACTTCAGGTGCCGAAGCCGGAAGTCACGCAAAGTTGGGTTGATCGCCTGATGCGCCGCCCGGCCGAACCGCCGGTACCGGTGAAAGGGCTCTACTTCTGGGGCGGTGTTGGGCGAGGCAAGACCTACCTGGTCGATACGTTCTTCGATTGCTTACCGACAGAGCGCAAGATGCGGGTTCACTTCCACCGTTTCATGCACCGGGTGCATCAGGAAATGAAGCAGCTGGAGCAGCAAAGCGATCCGCTGGAAGTGGTGGCCGAACGGTTTGCTGCCGAGACCGATATCATTTGTTTTGATGAGTTTTTTGTTTCGGATATTACCGATGCGATGATCCTCGGCACCTTGTTCGAAGCCCTGTTCCGCCGGGGAATTACTTTGGTGGCTACATCGAATATCCCGCCTGACGAGCTTTACCGTAATGGCCTGCAGCGGGCACGTTTCCTCCCGGCTATCGACCTTATCCATACCCATTGCGAAGTGGTCAATGTCGACTCGGGGGTAGATTATCGCCTGCGCACACTTGAGCAGGCCGAAATCTACCATTTCCCGCTTGATGAGCAGGCCGAACAGAACATGCTGCATTATTTCCAGCAGTTGGCTGCCGGTGAGCACCGGACGGGGGGGACTGTAGAGGTCAATAACAGGACCTTGCCTATCCGGCATGAGGGAGAAGGGGTGATCCACTTTGATTTTGCCACCCTGTGCCAGACTGCCCGCAGTCAGAGTGATTACATGGAGTTGTCGCAGATCTACCATACCGTCTTGTTATCAGAAGTGACCCAGATGCAAGAGGACGACAGTGACTCAGCAAGACGCTTTATTGCCTTGGTTGATGAATTCTATGAGCGCAATGTCAAACTGATCATCTCGGCCGAGGTCGAACTGGCCCAGCTTTATCAGGGCGAAAGGCTGGCTTTCGAGTTCAAGCGCTGTTGTTCAAGGCTTATCGAGATGCAGAGCCACGATTACTTGGCCAGCCCGCATCTCCCATAAGAATGGTTTGTACTGACAAGGTTCAACGATAGGGAAATAGCCCGAAAAGGTGGTTGATAACCTGTTGTTTTGGGCCTTAAAGCCTGCCAGAGAAAAAATCGCAATTTTTTTTCAAAAAAAGGTGATTTTTTCTCCACCCTTCCCTATAATCTTGCGACCCACCGTACCTGTAACGGCAAAAGCCGGGAGTGCCAACCACTCGAAGGGGTGATGAGAGGGCTCTGTACAGAGGGAGCAATGCTGCTCCTGTAAAGTGAAACTATTTAATTTTGGGTAAGAATTAGCATGAAAACTTTCGTTGCTAAACCAGAAACTGTAAAACGTGACTGGTATGTTGTTGACGCTGAAGGTAAAACTCTTGGTCGTCTAGCAACTGAAATCGCATCTCGTCTACGTGGTAAGCACAAGCCGGAGTACACTCCGCACGTTGACACTGGTGACTACATCGTAGTTATCAACGCTGAAAAAGTTGCAGTAACTGGTGCTAAGCGCACTGACAAGATGTACCACCACCACACTGGCTACATCGGTGGTCTGAAGTCTATCAGCTTCGACAAGCTTCTTGATAAGAAACCAGAAATGATTATCGAGACTGCTGTTAAAGGCATGCTTCCTAAAGGTCCTCTAGGCCGTGCTATGTACCGTAAGCTGAAAGTTTACGCGGGTACTGAGCACAACCACGCTGCACAACAGCCTAAAGTTCTAGACATCTAATTGGGGAAGATGACAATGGCAGAGAATCAATACTACGGCACTGGTCGCCGCAAAAGCTCAGCTGCTCGCGTTTTCATTAAACCGGGTACTGGTAACATCGTAATCAACAAGCGTAGCATCGAAGAATACTTCGGTCGCGAAACTGCTCGCATGGTTGTTCGTCAGCCACTTGAGCTAGTTGAAATGATTGAGAAACTAGATCTATACATCACTGTTAAAGGTGGTGGTATCACTGGTCAATCAGGCGCTATCCGTCACGGTATCACTCGTGCACTTATGGAATACGATGAGACTCTACGTCCAGCACTACGCGCAGCGGGTTACGTAACTCGTGACGCACGTAAAGTTGAGCGTAAGAAAGTTGGTCTACGTAAAGCACGTCGTCGTCCACAGTTCTCTAAGCGTTAATTTTACGCTTCAGAATTTATTCTGGAAACTGTGTGCAAAAGCTCAACCTTCGGGTTGGGCTTTTTTATTGCCTGAAAATCCTGTTATCCCTGTCACATCTGAGCAACAAACTGGCCTTGCTGAGGCCTATATCCACACCTTTGTTTGATCCTTTCTCCAGTTTAAATTTGCTGTACAACAGCCGTTTGCATTACACAAAGTAACAAAAAGAACATACCTCTCACATTTGTTGCGAAAAAGTAGCTTTATCTTGTCAAAAAGTGGGGTTTTCTTTATCATTTGGCGTGATAAGCAACAGCTTTATACCGCCACTTTAACCTTCCGGGTTGGAAGGGGTTGCTGCTGTTGTTTCTTTCCGTTTGAAAGTTAGCCGTAAGCTCCAGGGACGCACAAGGACATAATAATAATCCAGAGCGGGAGCACATGGGAGAATGTTGGATGAGCAATGCGCCAGTAAGTAACGGCCGACGCCGCTTCCTGACTGCGACGACTTCGGTTGTTGGAGGCTTAGGTGCAGCCGCTGTAGCCGTGCCTTTTATCAAATCTTGGAACCCGAGCGCGAAAGCAAAAGCCGCGGGTGCGCCAGTTGAAGTTGATATCAGCAAGTTGGAAGAAGGCCAGATGGTTCGCGTCGAGTGGCGTGGTAAACCTGTCTGGGTAGTCCGCCGTAGCGATGCTGTTTTAAATGAATTGGGTGGCCATGATGGCCAGCTTCGTGATCCGTCTTCGGCGGAACCGCAGCAGCCCGAATATGCCCAAAATAAATTTCGTTCAGTTAAACCTGAAATCTTTCTAGCCGTAGGTATCTGTACTCACCTAGGCTGTTCACCTACCTATTTACCAAATACCTTCAGTGAGCAGGTTAGCGGTATTTCGGCCGGTTTCTTCTGCCCATGCCACGGGTCGAAGTTTGACATGGCTGGCCGGGTTTTTGCGGGGGTGCCAGCACCATTGAACCTGGTCGTGCCGCCTCATACGTTCCTGGATGACAATACCATTCTGGTCGGTGTAGATGAGGAGGCTGCCTAATGGACGCTTTACTTGGATGGGTTGAAAAACGCCTGCCGATGATGAATGCCTATAAAAAGCATTTGTCGGAATACCCGATGCCGAAGAACTTTAACTTCTGGTATCTGTTCGGATCATTGGCCATGCTGGTACTGGTAAACCAGATCATTACCGGTATCTGGCTGACCATGAACTACGTGCCTTCCGGCGACGGGGCGTTTGCCTCGATCGAATACATCATGCGTGATGTTGAGTACGGCTGGCTGCTGCGTTATATGCACTCGACAGGTGCCTCGGCTTTCTTTGTCGTGGTCTACCTGCACATGTTCCGTGGCTTGATCTACGGCTCTTACCAGAAGCCACGTGAGCTACTGTGGTTGTTTGGTATGCTGATCTTCCTGGTACTGATGGCAGAGGCCTTTATGGGCTACCTGTTGCCATGGGGCCAGATGTCTTACTGGGGTGCCCAGGTAATCATCTCTCTATTCGGTGCGATTCCGGTGATCGGTGATGATCTGACACTTTGGATCCGTGGTGACTACGTGATCTCCGGTGCGACCCTGAACCGCTTCTTTGCCCTTCACGTTATCGCATTGCCTATCGTGTTGCTGCTGCTGGTTGTTCTGCACATTCTCGCGTTGCACGAAGTGGGCTCTAACAACCCTGACGGTATCGAAACCAAGCTGCCGAAAGGCACTAAGGGCGATGACTACAAGACCCAGTTCCCGTTCCATAGCTACTACAGCAAGAAATACGACATTATCGACTCGATTCCTTTCCACCCATACGGGACAGTGAAAGACATGGTCGGTATTGCGGTATTCGCCTTCCTGTTCAGCTACGTGATCTTCTTCAACCCAGAGATGGGCGGCTACTTCCTTGAGCCACCTAACTTTGAAGCGGCCAACCCGTTGAAGACCCCTGAGCACATTGCACCGGTATGGTACTTCACACCGTTCTACGCCATCTTGCGTGCGGTGCCGGACAAGCTGCTGGGTGTTATTGCGATGGGAGCCTCGATTGTGGTGCTGTTCCTGCTGCCATGGCTGGATCGCTGTAAGGTGCGTTCATACCGCTACCGCAGCAAGCTGCACCTGGCGAACATTGTCCAGTTCACTATCAGCTTCATTGCTTTGGGTATTCTGGGTGCACTGCCGGCAACGCCGACATACACCATCCTGGCGCAGATCTTCAGCTTTGCGTATTTCATGTTCTTCGTCCTGCTGTTCTTCTACAGCAAGAATGAAGCAACCAAACCATTACCAGAGAGGGTAACATTCAAATGAAGAAGTTGATTGTCATGCTATTTGCCCTGCTGCCGTCTCTGGCTATGGCGGCGGGACCATCGGTGCCACTGGACAAAGCCGGCAATGATCTGACGGACAAAGCCTCGCTTCAGCGTGGTGCCCAGACCTTCATGAACTACTGCTTCGGCTGTCATGCGACCCAGTACCAGCGCTACGAGCGAGTGGCGACGGATCTTGGTATCCCTGCCAACTTGATGATGGATAATATGGTGTTTGATCCGGAAGCCAAAATTGGTGATCTGATGGTCAATGCTATCCCGACCGAATACGCTGCAGCTTCGTTCGGTGCTCCGGCCCCGGATCTGACTATGGTTGCCCGTGTTCGTGGTAGCGACTGGCTTTACACTTACCTGCGCTCCTTCTATGCGGATCCTAGTCGTCCGTTTGGAGTCAACAACGTTGTCTTCCCGAGTGTGGGGATGCCACATGTTTTGGAAGAGCTGCAAGGTGTCCCGACTAAAGTGTACGAAACCCGCCTGATTGACGGTGAGGAAGTACAGGAATATGTCGGTATCAAATCTGACGGCACGGGTGAGTTGAATGACGAAGAATATGACGAGGCTGTTCGCGATCTGGTCAATTTCCTCGAATATTCAGCAGAGCCAATGAAGCTGGAACGCCAGCGTCTGGGTTACTGGGTCATGGGCTTTATTGTCATATTCTTTGTACTAACATTACTGTTGAAGAAAGAATATTGGCGTGATGTCCACTGATCAGGTAATCTAGTGGGTTAGAATCTCGCAATGGGGGCCGGTGCCCCCGTTGCTTTTTGTGTATTTAAGTATACTGGAGGGGTTAATGGCTGTTGCTGCCAATAAACGCTCTGTGATGACTCTGTATTCTGATGCTTCTGACATCTACAGCCATCAGGTGCGTATCGTACTAGCAGAAAAAGGTGTAAGCGTTGAAATCGAGCTGGTTGACCCAAAAAACCTGCCTGAAGACTTGCTAGACCTAAACCCGTACAACTCAGTGCCGACTTTGGTTGACCGTGAGCTTGCACTTTACCAAGCAAGTATCATTATGGAGTATCTGGATGAGCGTTTCCCTCATCCACCATTGATGCCTGTTTACCCTGTTGCTCGTGGTAACAGCCGTTTGATGATGTACCGTATCGAACGTAACTGGTACACATTGGCTGAGAAGATCAACAAAGGCTCTGCCGACGAAGCTGATAAAGCACGTAAGCAATTGCGTGAAGAGCTGCTGGCTCTTGCTCCTGTATTTGCTGAGTTCCCTTACTTCATGAGCGACGAGTTCAGCTTGGTTGATTGCTACCTGGCTCCGCTGTTATGGCGTCTGCCTGAAATGGGCATCGAACTGACTGGTGCTGGCGCTAAAGAAGTTAAAAACTACATGACCCGCGTTTTCGAACGTGATTCATTCTTGGCTTCATTGACTGAAGCTGAGCGCGAAATGCGTTTGGCTGGCAGCTAATGATGGACATCGACAACATGACACCGCGTCGACCATATTTGCTACGCGCTTTCTATGATTGGTTGGTAGACAACGATTTGACCCCTCACTTGGTGGTCGATGCTACGCTACCGGGTGTCAAGGTTCCGATGGAATTCGTTAGTGACGGACAGATTGTCCTGAACGTAGCCCCGCGTGCTGTGGGTAATCTGGAGTTGGGTAACGAGGCGATCAGCTTCAGTGCCCGCTTCAGCGGTCGTCCTCACTCGGTTATCGTTCCGCTTTATGCTGCAATGGCTATCTATGCGCGTGAAAATGGTGCTGGCACCATGTTCGAGCCTGAGCCTGCTTATGCGACAGATATGGCGGATATCGAAGAAGTGGAAGAGATTGCAGAAGATCATCAGGACGCGTTAGCACCTGTTGAGCCTGTGGCCGAAGCTGTTTCGGATATCGAACCTGATGATGAGCCACCACGTCCTCGTGGCCGTCCAAGCCTTCGTGTGGTGAAATAATCGTGTAGTTTGCCATTTATAGGTTAACTATTAGCATAAAAAAACGCAGCATTAGCTGCGTTTTTCTTTTTTGGACTTCGCTTGCTTGGAGTCGTCTTAGTTATCTGGATATTCGAAAACTTTGACGACTTTCTTGACGCCGGAAACATTGCGAGCGAGCTCTGCTGCAATATTACCTTGTTCGCGGCTGACATAGCCGAGCAGGAACACTTCTTCGTTTTCGGTGATCACCTTGATGGTCGCATCACGTAATTGCTTGCTGCCGATGAGCTGTGCCTTGACCTTAGTCGTCAGCCAGCTGTCTTTGCTGAATTCACCAAATTGTGGCAGCGGTCGGATCTGGATCTGATTGTAAACAGTGTTGACGTTTTTCAGCTCACGGATCTGCTGCTCCAGCTGGTGACTGTAGGTTTGCTCGGTAGCCTGGCCAACGAGCAGCACCTTGCCTTCAACAGCGATAGCATTGACCCGGGCATGCTGGCGATAGGGCGGCTTGTTGGCGAGCCCTCCGACTTCCATTTCGATCTCTTGGTCATACCATTGCTGTTTGGTCGAGCGAGTATCTGCCGGGTCAAGCGCGGCACAGGCCTGCAGGCCGAACGCCAGCAGGAGGACAATTAGCGGACGCCAGTTCATGGTTACCTTCCTTAGTCGTACTTATCCTTCGTGGTGGGGGAACAGAACCTTGTCGATAAGATCGCACAGGCAGTGAACCACCAGTAGTTGGCCTTCCTGGATACGAGCCGTGCGCTGGGACGGAATACGGATCTCGACATCCTGGATCCCCAGCAGTCCTGCCATTTCGCCACCGTCTTTGCCGGTCAGGGCAATGATGGTCATATCACGGGTCAGTGCCGCTTCCATTGCCTTGATAATGTTCTTGCTGTTACCGCTGGTTGATAGCACAAACAGGATATCGCCACCTTGCCCCAGGGCTCTGACTTGCTTGGAGAAGATTTCATCGTGGTGGTAGTCGTTGGCAACAGCTGTCAGTGTTGTGGTATCTGCCGTCAGAGCCAAAGCCGGAAGGCTTGGGCGCTCGGTCTCGAAACGGTTGATCAGGCAGGAGGCAAAGTGCTGTGAGTTTGCCGCCGAGCCACCATTACCGCAGCAGAGGATCTTGTTGCCATTGAGCAGGCTTTGCACCATGACCTGGGCTGCCTGGGAAATTGCGTCTGGCAGAGCCTCGGCGGCGGCAATCTGGGTTTGGATGCTTTCGGTGAAACTTTCTTTGATGCTCTCTAGCATGGATTAACCTTCTACTAGGGTGTTGGTAAACCATTCGATTTGCGGTGGCGTGCCCTCGAGTGAGACCACATCAAATCGAAACTCAGTATGTTCAATGGCAAAGCCATTTTTCTTTAGCCAAAACAAGGCAGCACGCTTAACGCGTTGCTGCTTGCGCCAGTTTACCGCTTCTACGGCCGAACCGTAATGATTGTTTTTGCGGAATTTGACTTCGACAAAGACCCAGCACTGCTGATGGCGCATGATCAGGTCGATTTCGCCACTGCGGCACTGGAAGTTGCGGGTGTGGGGTTGCAGGCCATGGCGGCAGAGATACTGCTCGGCCATGGCCTCGTAGGTTTGCCCTAGCTGGCGCTTATTGAGCTGGCTCAATACCGTTCCCGGTATAGATTGCCCAGCTCAGCTGGCGCTGGATCACGCACTGGTCATCAAGGCTGAGCTGACCGGTGTTGCCCTGGGTGCTGTAGTTATCGACCACACGCATCTGCGGTAGCTCGGACACCATTTTGTAGGCATCCATCCCGAAGGCGTGGAGGCGAACATCGGTATTCTTGCTATCCGGCCACAGCTCTTCATAGCGGTTCATGAAGTTGTGGTTGGCATCAACCAGCAATGGGATGTCGCTGAACTCGATGCCACGGATTTCCGAGGTATCTGCGTTGCGATCAGGGTAGCTGCGCGAGCTGGCATATAGCTTCGGTTGCGAGGCATCCGGGTTGATCGCCACTTCGATAAACGGCTTGAGCAGTGTTAGCTCATTGACGTTGGCAATCAGGTAAACCGCATCGGTATCACGGCGGCTACGCGGCTCTGCTTCCAGCTCCATGCCCAATACTTGCTGCATTTGCTGGATACGGCTCTGGCTGTCGGTCAAGCCAAATACCGAGGCAATTTCTTGCTGGATCTGCTTGCGTGAGCTGAACTGTCGGGTCGCCGGCGTCTTGCCGGTCAGCTGCTGCCACTGCTCGATGAAGGCATTGCTGACACGCTCACCGTAGCTGTTGCCCGGCGCCAAGACCATCGGATATTGATGTCCTTTGGCAAACAGGTGGCGGGCAGCTTGCTCGGCTTCTTGCTCCGGAGATAGCGAGAAGTAACACGCGTTGTCTTGAGTAAGCTGGCTTGGATCCGGCTCGTTCAGTGCCAGCAAGGCAATGTTGCTATTGTTGGCGCGCTGGAACTCAGTGATTTTGTTCTTGCGCAGTGGGCCAATCACCATTTCTACACCGCTTTGCTCAAGCTTGGCCATAATTGAAGCCATGCTTTCTGCCTCGGTATCGTAGACGGTCAGCTCAGTTTCGGCTTCGCGGCCGGAATCGTCGAGCATGGCATTGATAAAGCCATCGCGAACGGCCTTGCCTGACTGCTCGAAACGGCCGGTCAGTGGCAGCAATAGCGCCACGTTGTCTAGCTGGGCAATTTCCAGCGACATGATGCTGTCGAGATCAGTCGGTAGGTACTGGTTCGCCGGGTGATATGGGTTGCTACCCAGCCACTCTTCGACCATTGCCTTAAGCTTGGCTGGGCGCTGTGAGTAGGTGTTTTTCAGGACGGCTAACTGGATCCAGCCGCGCAGCACTTCTTCATCACCGGCGAGGGTGACAGATTGCAGCTGGTTATTGTTGTAGTTGGACAAGTCCTGCCAGAGGTTCTGCCAGTTGGCCGCTTTCTTGTCATTGCTCAGGTATTGATCCAAAGCAGTGCGGGAGCGGGCCGCATTGAGTGACTGGTTGGTCTGGCGGAACAGCTCGGCACGCAGCATGTGGTAGCGCAGGTACTGGCTGTCTGCCAGCGTCCACCATGGCTGGAAGTTGAGTGAATCAAGGGCGGCTTTAGGCTGACCTTGCTGGTAGCGCAGGGTCGTACGTGCCAACTGCCATTCGGCCATCTGCAGCGGATCCATGTTCATCCGGCTCAGGCGGTCGGCCAATTGCTCGGCCTGGTTCCATTGGCCTTCCTTGATCAATGCTTTGAGTGCCAGGATATTCCAGTTGATGCTCTCGGCACCTTCACTTGACTCGGCTTTGATCAGATAATTGGCTGCGCTATCAGTAGCGGCAGCTGTAATATCGGTGACCACGACAGGTTGGTTAGAGGTACTACAGCTTGCCAGAAGCACGGCAAGGGCTACAGGGGCTAACAGTCGTGATACACTTTTACGCTTATGGGTAAAATTGAGCATTGAATTCATTCAACTGTGACAAATTACTCTCTATATTAATTGCAGATGAGATCTTAGACAAATGAGTGAGACCAATTCATGCACGGTAGATGTCGCAACTTTGTACATCGTACCTACTCCAATCGGTAATTTGGCGGATATCACTCAGCGTGCATTGGACGTATTGGCAAATGTCGATCTGATTGCCGCCGAGGATACGCGACACACATCGCGCCTGCTGACCCATTTTTCGATCTCGACCCGCACCTTTGCGCTTCACGATCACAACGAGCAGCAAAAAGCTGACTATCTGATCGAGAAACTTCAGGGTGGTACCAGTATCGCTCTTGTATCCGATGCCGGTACGCCGCTGATCAGTGATCCAGGATACCATCTTGTCAATCGTTGTCGTCAGGCGGGTGTTAAAGTTGTCCCACTTCCAGGACCTTGCGCGGTGGTTACCGCATTGAGTGGTGCCGGTCTGCCGTCGGATCGCTTCAGCTTCGAAGGCTTCCTGCCGCCAAAAAGCAAGGGCCGTCGTGATCGCTTCCAGGAGCTGGCCAATGACGAGCGCACCATGATTTTCTACGAGTCACCGCACCGTATCATGGACTCGCTGGCAGACATGCTGGTTGTCCTCGGCCCAGAGCGTCAGGTCGTGCTGGCCCGCGAGCTGACCAAGACCTACGAGACTATCCACGGCGCGCCGCTGGGTGAGCTGATTGACTGGCTGGGTGAAGACAGCAACCGTACCCGTGGGGAAATGGTACTGCTGGTGGCAGGCCATCGTGCCGAGAAAGAAGATCTACCGGCTGATGCCCTGCGTACCCTAGGCCTGCTGGTCAAGGAACTACCGCTCAAGAAGGCCGCGGCCCTGACGGCAGAAATCCACGGCGTGAAGAAGAACGCGCTGTATAAGTGGGGACTGGAAAATCTAGATTAATTATTGGGGGGAGATGCTAGTTCCTAGATCCTTGTTCCTAGGAGTAGTGGGCCCTAGGAAAAAATGGTCCTCGGTCCTAGGAAAAGCGAAAAAGCAGGAGCAAGAGCTTGCTAGTTGATATTTGTATAGCGAGCGCTGCCGCCAGGACCCAGGACCCAGGACCGCTGTTGCTATTTCCACCGCTTCGCGCTTTTGTCGGCTTTTTCACTGGTAACTGTGAACTAAGTCCTATACAATCGCCCGCCTGAGTTGGCCAGGTAACCGCTGCCTCGTTGATGTCCTTTGGGAGACTGACGGGGGGGAGGAAAGTCCGGGCTCCACAGGGCAGGGTGCCAGATAACGTCTGGGAGGCGTGAGCCTACGACCAGTGCAGCAGAGAGCAGACCGCCGATGGCCCATTCTTCGGAGTGGTGCACAGGTAAGGGTGAAAGGGTGCGGTAAGAGCGCACCGCGCGGCTAGTAATAGTTCGTGGCACGGTAAACTCCACCCGGAGCAAGACCAAATAGGTCCCTAATGGCGTGGCCCGCGTTGGGGACGGGTAGGTTGCTTGAGCCTGTGAGTGATTGCAGGCCTAGAGGAATGGTTACCACCGCGCAAGCGGGACAGAACCCGGCTCATCGGCCAACTCACCCCTTTAAGTACGAAAGGTGATGTGAGGTCTCAAATGAGGCTTTACATCACCTTTTGTCGTTTTGGGCCCGGTGATTTTACCGTTGGCCTCTGCTTTAGCCTCCGCGATAAATTTCAAGTGATTGTTAGAATTGCGGCCCTCGGCTTGACATCTTTTTTATCAAATACGTACACTTTGCGGTGGGAATTTGCGGAAAATGCTTTTAAAACAGTGTTTTAATAGCCTAAGTTAATGAATTTCCACTGTTACTGGATTTTATGCCTACTTGTTGACTAACGGGTTGGCTCGCTTTTACAAGAGCTGAATAATTACTTATGTCTGAACAGTTTGAGCACGTCTCGGTTTTACTTCATGAATCTGTTGATGGCTTGGCCATCAAGCCAGATGGTATCTACATCGATGGTACATTTGGTCGCGGTGGACACAGCCGCCTGATCCTATCCCAGCTAGGTGAAAACGGACGCCTTTACAGTATTGACCGCGATCCCCAGGCGATTGCCGAAGCCCAGAAGATTGATGATCCACGCTTCAATATTATTCATGGCCCGTTTTCTGGCATGGAAAAATACATGGAAGAGCGCGATCTGATCGGTCGTGTTGATGGTGTGCTATTGGATCTGGGCGTTTCCTCGCCGCAGTTGGACGATGCCGAACGTGGCTTTAGTTTTATGCGCGATGGGCCGCTTGATATGCGTATGGACCCAACATCGGGCATTTCTGCCGCTGATTGGCTGGCAGAAGCCGAAGCCGATGATATTGCTTGGGTATTAAAAGAGTTTGGTGAAGAGCGTTTTGCCAAGCGTATTGCCCGTGGCATTGTGGCTTACCGTGAAGATCCTGAAAACGAGCCGTTGACTCGTACCACTCAGCTGGCCAAGCTGATCGCGGATGTGTCACCGTTCAAGGATAAGCATAAGCACCCGGCTACCCGAAGCTTCCAGGCAATCCGTATTTACATCAATAGCGAGCTTGAAGAGATTGAAACAGCCCTGAAAGGTGCAGTGAATATCTTGGCAACCGGTGGTCGCCTGTCGGTGATCAGCTTCCACTCGCTGGAAGATCGTATGGTTAAGCGCTTTATCCGCAAGCAGAGCAAGGGGCCGGAAGTCCCAGCAGGCTTGCCATTGACGGAAGAGCAGATCAAAGCACTGGGTAGTGCTGATCTCAAGCCGGTCGGTAAAGCGATCAAGCCATCGAAAAATGAAGTGAGCGACAATGCTCGCTCCCGTAGTTCTGTACTGCGACTGGCTGAACGCCTATGAACCAGCAGCCGGAACCAACAAACAACCTGGCCCAGATCATTGGCCGGGATTTGATCTCTGTCGGCCGTATTCCGCTGATAATGTTGGTTCTGGTACTGATTTCTGCCATGGGGGTGGTTTTGATCACCCACCATTCACGCCAACTGATTGCCCAGCAGGAGCAATTGCTTATTGAGCGGGATCAGCTCGATATCGAGTGGCGAAATCAGATCCTTGAAGAAAGTTCATTGGCCGAGCACAGTCGAATTGAACGTCTAGCCGAACAGGAGATGGAAATGCAGCGTCCATCCCGTGATAGCGAAATTATTGTTAAATAATGAAAATAACAAAATCCTTCAAGCGTTCTGACAAACAGAATCAACGTCGCCAAAAAGCGCCACCGGCATTCATCCCGTGGCGCTTTGGTGTTATTTGTACATGTATTTTACTGGCAATGGTCGCGCTGATAGCGCGCTCGGCCTATATCCAGGTCCTAGAGCCTGGCAAGCTTATCCAGGAAGGTGACCTGCGCTCGCTGCGGGTCAAGGCGCTCCCTTCTGCCCGCGGTATTATTTCCGATCGTAACGGCGAACAGCTGGCTGTCAGCGTCCCTGTCCAGGCGGTATGGGCTGATCCGGTCCAGATTTTCAAAAATGGTGGCTTGGCTCAGGCCGAGCGTTGGTATGCGCTGGCTGATGTACTGGGGCTGGATCGCCAAGGTCTGATGACGCGCCTCGAGAAGAACAGCAAACGCCGTTTTATCTACCTGCAACGTCAGGTCAGCCCCGCAATGGCTGCCTACGTCAGCAAACTCAAACTACCCGGCATTGGCCTTAAAGACGAATCCCGCCGTTTCTACCCTGCAGGTGAAGTCAGCGCTCACCTGATCGGTGTGACGGGTATCGACAGCCACGGCCTTGAAGGTGTAGAGCGAACCTACGATGGCTGGCTGACCGGGGAGCCGGGCCGCCGTACCGTGCGTAAAGACCGCTATGGCCGGGTGGTTGAGAATATCTCCCTCAAGAAGCGTGAGCCGGGCCAGTCACTTAGCTTGAGTATCGACCAGCGCTTACAGGCTGTTGCATACCGTGCAGTAAAACAGGCCGTTGCTGATTATCAGGCGACCTCCGCATCGGTGGTGATGGTCGATGTACGTACTGGTGAAGTGCTGGCGATGGTCAATGCGCCGTCCTACAACCCGAACAACCGTGACCAGCTGCAGAGCTTCAGGATGCGTAACCGTGCTATCACTGATGCGATGGAGCCGGGCTCGACCATCAAACCGTTTGTGGTATTGGCGGCGATGGAAAACGGCGTTGCCGATGAAGAGACTGTGATCGATACCGGCAACGGACTGATGCAGATCGGTGGTAGCCGGGTGCGCGATGTATCCCGTGTCGGCAAAGCGAACCTTGCCAAAATCTTGCAGAAATCCAGTAATATAGGTGTCAGTAAGCTATCGCTGGCGATGCCGGTTGATGCTGTGCTGGGGATGTACAGCAGCGTCGGTATGGGCGATGCGTCGGGTATCAACCTGATCGGTGAGGCACAAGGCTTCTTCCCTGATCGCCGTCGTTGGTCCGACTTTGAGCGTGCGACGTTGTCTTTCGGCTACGGTATATCTGTTACCCCAATTCAGTTGGTTCGTGCCTACGCCACGCTTGGCGCAATGGGTGTAAACCGACCGCTATCTATTCTCAAGACCGAGGCTGTGGTGCCAGGGCGCCAGGTGGTATCGGCTGAAAATACCCGCAAACTGCTCAATATGCTTGAGCTGGTTACCCATAAAGGGGGCAGTGCCCGCCGAGCGGCTGTTCCTGGCTATCGTGTCGGTGCCAAAACGGGTACGGCGAAAAAAGCTGCCGCCGGTGGCTATAGCGATGAATATGTGGCGATGACTGCTGGCTTGGCCCCGATCAGCAACCCACGACTGGCGATGGTTGTGGTGGTCAACGAGCCTCAGGGTGATGCTTATTACGGTGGTGCGATTGCTGCCCCGATTTTCTCCGAAGTAATGGAGAGCGCTTTACAGATTTTGAATATCCCGCCGGATGCGGGAACGCTTGAAGATTTAACCGTTGTGAACCACAGAGGCAATACCCATGCCGGAACCTAAACAAATACATGCTGTTGGTGAGCTGTTGTCACCATGGCTGGAAGGCCTTTGCCTGCCAGAATTCTTGGCGGCAGAGACCATTTCTGGGATGACCCTTGATAGCCGGCAGATCAGTGCCGGTGAGATGTTCGTAGCCGTGAAGGGCCACACTGTAGATGGCCGCAAGTTCATCACCAAAGCGCAGCAAGCCGGTGCGGCTGTTGTATTGGCAGAGGCCGATACCGAGCAGCCTTCTCTTGAGCATACCGACGGCGGTGCCGTGATTTATCTCCCTGCTCTTGGTGACTCGCTGTCGGCTATTGCCAAGCGCTTTTATGGCGCTCCGGATGAACAGATCGAAGTGGTTGCCGTAACGGGAACCAATGGTAAAACCACCATCAGCCAGATACTGGCGCAGTGGGCAATGCTGTTGGGCAAGCCTGCGGGAGTGATGGGGACCACAGGTAATGGTCTGTTGGGACAAATCCAGCCTGCGACCAATACCACGGGCAGCGCATTGGAAATCCCTTGCGAGCTGAACAAGATGGCAGGCCAAGGTGCCAGTTTTGCTGCGATGGAAGTCTCCTCCCATGGTTTGGTGCAGGGGCGAGTGAAAGCCCTTGCGTTCAAGGCCAGTATTTTTACTAATTTGAGCCGTGACCACCTTGATTACCACGGTGACATGGCAAGTTATGCCGCAGCGAAGAAAACCCTGTTTACCGAGCACCAGAGTGGTGTAGCGGTGATCAATGCCGATGATGACGTTGGTCGTGAATGGCTTGCTGATCTGCCGCAGGCAGTCGCAGTTGCCATGGCGCAGGAAAATGTTGCAGGCCATCAAGGTCAGACACTTTGGCTGGAATCGGTTGAATACAGCGCAAAGGGCGTGACTGTTGCTTTTGATTCCAGCTGGGGGGCAGGGCAGTTTACCGCACCTTTGGTTGGCGCGTTTAATGTCACTAATTTGCTGTTATCACTGGCCACCTTGCTGGCGACAGGCCATGAAATGGCGGCTTTATTGGCTGCGGCACCGCAGCTTCAGGCGGTAACCGGGCGCATGGAAGTTTTTCAAACGCCTGACAAACCTATGATGGTTGTTGATTATGCTCACACCCCAGATGCACTGGAAAAAGCCCTGCAGGCGCTGCGCGTACACTGCCATGGCAAACTCTGGTGCATTTTCGGTTGTGGCGGCGACCGTGATCGCGGCAAGCGCCCTTTGATGGCCGTGGCGGCGGAAAATCTGGCAGATCAGGTGATCCTGACCGATGACAACCCGCGTAGCGAAGCGCCGGAAGCGATTATGGCAGATATGCTGGCAGGTTTGGCGAAGCCGGAACTCGCCCATACCATTCATGACCGCCGCGAAGCATGTCAGTGGGCACTTACCCAAGCCGGCGCCGATGACATCGTTCTGGTTGCGGGTAAAGGCCATGAGGATTACCAAATCTTGGCTGACCGCACTATTCATTACTCCGACCGTGAGACGGTCGCCGAATTGCTGGAGGTAAAGGGATGATCCCGGTTCAACTTTCTCTATTGGCTGACGTATTGGATGGCCAACTGATTGGCGCTGACACGACTATCTCGGCTGTCTCGACCGATACCCGCCAGATCGCGGATGATACCCTGTTTATTGCTTTGATCGGCGAACGCTTTGATGCCCATGATTTCTGCCAGAACGCCAAAGAGCAAGGTGCAGCAGCATTGCTAGTAAGCAAGCACTTACCGGTTGAGCTCCCACAGCTGGTGGTTGATGATACCCACCAGGCGTTAGGCCAGCTTGGCGCTTGGCTAAAAGCCGAGATGGAGCAGCATCACGGCCTGAAGACGGTCGCTTTGACCGGTAGCTGTGGAAAAACCACGGTCAAAGAGATGACGGCGGCTATTTTGGCGCAAAAAGGCAAGGTGCTGGCAACGGGCGGCAACTTCAATAACGACATTGGCGTTCCGCTGACCCTGCTTCGCTTGGAGCCCAAGCATGAGTTTGCGGTGATTGAGCTCGGTGCCAACCACCAGAAAGAGATTTCCTACACCACCAATCTGGTCAAGCCTCAAGTGGCCTTGATTAACAACCTGGCTGCCGCCCATCTGGAAGGGTTTGGTTCGCTGGACGGGGTGGCGAAAGCTAAAGGGGAGATCTTCGAAGGCTTGGAAACGCGCGGTAAAGACGCCGTCGCGATTATCAATCTAGACTCTAATGCCCAGGAAAAATGGCAGTCAATGCTGGACAAGCATCAGCTGCAGACGTTTTCTGCGACTCAAGCTGACGCAGATTTTCACGCACTTGACATAAACATTAACAGTATGGGACGCGCTTGCTTTACAATGCGCACCCCCTTGGCAACATTTCCGGTCAGTTTGACGCTGGCAGGTGGTCATAATGTCGCCAATGCTCTTGCTGCCGCAGCGTTGGCTATGGCGATGGGGGCAACACCAGAGCAGGTAAAGGCTGGCCTGGGTGGCGTGGCAAATGTGAAAGGTCGTGCTGATGTGACCGAGCCGCGCCTTAACCTAAGGTTGGTCGATGATACCTACAATGCCAGTGTTGCGTCTGTAAAGGCCGCGATTGACTTGCTGGCCGGTTTTGATGGCCAGCGCTGGTTTGTACTGGGGGATATGGCTGAGTTGGGTGATGACAGTGCAGCACTGCACCAAGAAGTTGCAGAGTATGCGCGCGAGCGTCGTCTCGACAAGGTGCTGACATTTGGCGAAGCGAGCCAAATCGTCAGTACGCTCAACAACGGCCAACATTTTAACGATAAAACAGCATTGATTGATACGTTGCATCAGCAGCTTGATCCTTTGCTCAATGAAGACAACATCCAAGTGACAGTGCTAGCAAAAGGAGCGCGTAGCTCCCGCATGGAAGATGTGATTGTTGCACTGCAGGAACATAAAGAATGATTTACTGGTTAGCTGATTTACTGGAATCGACATTTCCATTTTTTCGACTGTTTGAATACCTGACTTTCCGCGCCATCATCAGCATCTTGACGGCGTTGATGCTGTCGTTGTGGATGGGCCCGCGTTTGATTGCCCGCCTGCAGATGCTGCAGATCGGCCAGGTGGTTCGCCACGATGGCCCTGAGTCACACTTTAGCAAGCGTGGTACCCCGACAATGGGCGGGATCATGATCCTGGCCTCCATTGCGATCACGGTATTGCTTTGGGCTGATCTGACTAACCCGTATGTTTGGGCGGTACTGACCGTGATGCTGGGCTACGGTGCAGTTGGTTTTGTTGATGACTACCGCAAGGTGGTACGCAAGAATACCGATGGCCTGATCGCCCGTTGGAAATACTTCTGGCAGTCAGTGATTGCACTGGGTGTGGCCTTTGCACTGTATGTTCATGGCCAGGACACCGTTGCCACTCAACTGGTGGTACCGTTCTTCAAAGATGTGATGCCACAACTTGGCTTGTTCTACATCGTCTTCACCTATTTCGTGATTGTCGGTACCAGTAATGCTGTTAACCTGACTGATGGCCTTGATGGCTTGGCGATTATGCCGACCGTAATGGTAGCTGGTGGCATGGCGTTCATCGCTTGGGCGACCGGTAACGTTAACTTTGCCAACTACCTGCACATTCCTTACCTCAAAGATGCCAGTGAGCTAGTGGTTGTCTGTACCGCGATTGTCGGTGCAGGTCTGGGCTTCTTGTGGTTCAACACTTATCCGGCTCAGGTCTTTATGGGCGATGTAGGCTCGTTGGCACTAGGTGGCGCATTGGGCACTATCGCCGTTTTGGTTCGCCAGGAACTATTGCTGGTTGTCATGGGCGGTGTGTTCGTGATGGAAACGGTATCGGTGATCCTGCAGGTTGGCTCATACAAACTGCGTGGCCAGCGTATCTTCCGTATGGCGCCAATTCACCA
This sequence comes from Photobacterium sp. AWH4_225, assembly GCF_056158405.1. Classification (NCBI taxonomy): domain Bacteria; kingdom Pseudomonadati; phylum Pseudomonadota; class Gammaproteobacteria; order Vibrionales; family Vibrionaceae; genus Photobacterium; species Photobacterium sp. AWH4_225. The sequence continues at coordinate 351,334 of NZ_JBSWTF010000001.1, forward strand.
CCACTATGAATTGAAAGGTTGGCCGGAGCCACGCGTTATCGTGCGCTTCTGGATCATTACCCTGATGCTGGTACTGATCGCGCTGGCAACCCTGAAGGTACGATAAGATGAAAGGCTTGGAAGGCGTAAAACAGGTGGTAGTGATCGGGCTGGGTATGACCGGCCTGTCGGTGGTGAACCATCTGCTGAGGGCAACTCAGCCGTTGGACATCAAGGTCATTGATACCCGTGAGCACCCTCCGGGCCGCGAACAGCTCCCTGACTCGGTTCAACTTTGCAGTGGTCAGTGGCAGATGGACTGGCTGATGACTGCCGACTTGATTGTTTCAAGCCCGGGCATCGCCCTGGCTACTCCGCAGCTGCAGCAAGCAGCTACTTCGGGGATTGAAATTGTCGGTGATATCGAACTGTTTGCCCGTGCGGTAGAGAAGCCCGTGGTCGCGATCACAGGCTCCAACGGCAAGAGCACTGTGACCAGCCTAGTTGGCGAAATGGCCAAAGAGGCCGGCATCAACGTTGGTGTTGGTGGCAACATCGGCTTTGCTGCGCTGGATATGCTGGCAGACGATCACGACCTGTATGTCCTCGAGCTGTCCAGCTTCCAGCTGGAAACCACTTCGAGCCTGTCGCTCAAAGCGGCGGCTTACCTCAACCTGTCTGAAGATCATATGGACAGGTACCCCGGCGGCCTGGCTCAGTACAGCGCGGCCAAGATGCGTATTTTCAACAATGCCGAGCTGGCGGTTTTCAACCGCGAAGATCTGGCGACCAAGCCAGATACTGATGGTCGTGAGATTGAGCTGGTCAGCTTTGGCCTCAATACCGGTAACAACACCGGTAACAGTGAGAGCACCGAGCGCTACGGCTTGGCCGAGCACCAAGGCGAAGAGTGGCTGGCTATCGCTGGCGAGCCGGTAATGCCAAGCAACGAGATAGCCTTGGTCGGCCGCCACAATGTCGCCAACAGCCTGGCGGCCTTGGCGCTGGCGGATGCAGTAGGTATTGACCGCGAGGCCTCGTGCCGTGCGCTGCGTCGCTACAACGGCTTGGCCCATCGTTGCCAGCTGGTAGCTGAGCAACATGGCGTGAAATGGGTCAATGACTCCAAGGCCACCAATCTTGCCAGTACTTTGGCAGCACTCAATGGTTTGCAGCTTAATGGCAAGCTTCATTTGCTGGTAGGCGGTGATGGAAAGGGGGCCGACTTTGCAGAACTGGCACCCGTTCTGGCAACATTAGATGCTCAGTTGTACTGCTTTGGCCGCGACGGCGCTCATTTTGCGCCGCTGGTCGATAACCCTGTGATGGTCGAGACCATGGCGCAAGCCATGTCACAGGCTGCACAAACAGCCTGTGCGGGAGATATGATCTTGTTATCTCCGGCCTGTGCGAGCTTCGATCAATTTGCTAACTTTATGGTGCGTGGTGATACGTTTGTCGAACTGGCACAGACGCTACAGCACCAGGTAGGCAAGGACAGCTGATGGCAGGAGCGGTTAAGGAAGGGATGGGGCAGTTTTTTGATTGGATGACAAAACCGGCAGCACAGAGCCCGTATGACAGGCAACTGGTCTGGATTGCATTAGCCTTGATGGCAACAGGCTTGGTGATGGTTACGTCTGCCTCGGTGCCGATCGCGACCCGCCTGACGGATATGCCGTTCTATTTTGCCCTGCGCCATGGCTTCTTTCTATTCTGCTCACTGGTGCTGGCCAGTTTTGTGCTGATGATCCCGCTAGAGAAGTGGCGCCAGTACAGCGTGCCGATGCTGATCGTATCGATAGTGCTATTGATTGTGGTACTGGGTGTCGGTCGCTCGGTTAACGGTGCATCGCGCTGGATCCCTCTCGGGATTTTCAACCTGCAGCCTGCCGAAGTCGCCAAACTTTCCCTGTTTCTGTTTTTATCCGGCTACCTGGTTCGTCAGTACCAGCAAGTACGTGAAACCTTCGTCGGTTTTGCCAAGCCGTTGCTGGTGCTTGTCCTGCTTGGTGCCTTGCTTCTTGAACAGCCCGATCTCGGCTCGTTTGTCGTGATGTTCGTTACCACGGTCGGCATGCTGTTTATCGCCGGTGCCAAACTGTGGCAATTCATCGTGATGATAGCCACGGCGGGTGTCGGTATTGCCTCCCTGATTTATTTCGAGCCGTACCGTTGGCGTCGTGTTACCTCTTTCCTCGACCCGTGGGATGATCCGTTCGGTAGCGGCTACCAGCTTACCCAATCCCTGATGGCCTTTGGCCGTGGTGAATGGCTGGGTCAAGGTTTGGGTAACTCAATCCAGAAGCTGGAATATTTGCCCGAGGCTCACACCGACTTTGTCTTTGCGGTACTGGCCGAGGAAGTTGGCCTTATCGGGGTCACTGTGGTACTGCTGCTTATCTTTGCTTTGGTGTTTAAAGCCTTGATGATTGGCCGTCGCTGCTTGCAGACCGAGCAGTTATACGGCGGTTTCCTCGCTTTTGGCTTTGCTTTCTGGTTTGCTTTCCAGACCTTGGTCAATGTGGGCGCGGCCGCCGGCATGGTACCGACCAAGGGCTTGACCTTGCCACTGATCAGTTACGGTGGCTCCAGTTTATTTATTATGGCTACTGCGGTTGCCATTTTGATCCGGATTGACTACGAGCAGCGCATCGCTGCTAAAGCGATGCCGGATCCGGAAGTAGAAGAAAATGACAATGAACAAGAATAAACGCTTGCTGGTGATGGCGGGCGGCACCGGAGGCCATGTCTTCCCGGGCTTGGCCGTTGCCAAGCGTTTGCAGCAAGAAGGCTGGGAAATTCGCTGGCTCGGCACTGCCGACCGTATGGAAGCCGAGTTGGTGCCAAAGCACGGCATCGACATCGACTTTATCAAGGTCAAGGGCTTGCGCGGCCAGGGTATTACCCGCTTGTTGGCAGCGCCTTTCAAGATTGTTGGTGCAATTTTGCAGGCCAGAAAATATATCAAAGCGTGGCAGCCAGATGCGGTTCTCGGCATGGGCGGTTATGTCAGCGGGCCGGGTGGCGTCGCGGCTTGGCTGTCGGGCGTACCGGTGATTTTGCATGAACAAAACGCGGTCGCCGGTTTGACTAATCAGTGGCTTTCACGCATTGCGGCGAGTGTACTTCAGGCATTCCCGGGCGCTTTCCCGAACCGCGAAGTGGTGGGTAACCCAGTCCGTCAGGACGTTGTCGATTTGGCTGCGCCGGAGCAACGCTTTGCCGATCGGGACGGGGCTATTCGAGTGTTGGTGATGGGAGGCAGCCAGGGGGCACGCATCCTTAACCAAACTCTGCCTCAAGTTGCGGGCATGCTGGGCGATAAAGTCACAGTATGGCATCAGGCGGGTAAAGGTGCGCAGGCGCAAACCGAACAAGATTACGCCCAGTATGCCGATGTGCAGGGTGACAACTACCAAGTCACAGAGTTTATCGACGACGTAGCCGCGGCTTATGCCTGGGCTGATATCGTTGTTTGCCGCTCGGGGGCCCTGACCGTCTCTGAGCTATCGGCTGCCGGTCTTGGTGCGGTATTTGTGCCATTCATGCACAAGGATCGCCAGCAGGCGCTCAATGCCGATCACCTGGTGCAGTGCGGCGCGGCGAAAATGATTGAACAGCCTGATCTGACGGTTGAAGGGCTGGCCGACACTTTACAACAATTAGACCGTGCACTGCTGGCCAAGATGGCGCAGGCGGCACGGGACGCAGCGATTATTGATGCTGACCGCCGGGTGGCGGAGGTGATCAAGTCGTTGGCAAAGCAATAAGACGAGACAAAGTGATGAGTAAACTGGATAACCAGCAATTAGCAAAAATTAGAACCATGGTGCCAGAGATGCGCCGCGTAGAGCGTATCCACTTTGTTGGGATTGGCGGTGCCGGCATGAGCGGTATCGCAGAAGTCTTGGTAAACGAAGGCTACCACGTCAGCGGATCTGATCTGGCGCCGAATGCCGTGACTAACCGTTTGGCGAGCAAGGGGGCAGAGATTTTCTTTGGCCACCAAGCGAGCAACATCGAAGGCTCTAGTGTAGTGGTTGCCTCGACGGCGATTGATCAGAGCAACCCTGAATTGGCTGCTGCCCGAGAGCTGCGTATTCCGGTAGTACGCCGAGCAGAGATGCTGGCTGAGCTGATGCGCTACCGCCATGGTATTGCCATTGCCGGTACCCATGGCAAAACCACTACGACAGCTTTGGTTACCCAGATCTACTCTGAAGCAGGTTTGGATCCAACATTCGTCAACGGCGGTCTGGTGAAAAGTGCGGGGACCAATGCCCGTCTTGGCTCAAGCCGTTATCTGATTGCCGAAGCCGACGAAAGTGATGCATCATTCCTGCATCTGCAGCCGATGGTGTGTGTGGTGACCAATATCGAAGCGGACCATATGGATACCTATGGCGGCGACTTCGAGGTCCTAAAGCAGACGTTTGTCGATTTTCTGCACAACTTGCCGTTCTACGGCTTGGCGGTTATGTGTATTGATGATCCTGTCGTGCGTGAGCTTCTTCCAAGAATTGGCCGCCAGGTGATCACTTACGGCTTTTCTGAGGATGCAGATGTGCGTTTGGTTGATTATGATCAGCGCGGCCAGCAGGGACATTTCTCGATACTACGTAAAGGCAAGCCAGCCCTTGAGGTGAAATTGAACATCCCGGGTAAGCATAATGCCCTAAACGCGACAGCCGCTGTTGCCGTGGCTACTGAAGAAGGCGTGGCTGATGAGGCGATCACCCGTGCACTGGCAGAATTCGAAGGCACAGGCCGACGCTTTGACCACCTTGGCGAGTTCGAGACCGGTAATGGTAAAGTGATGCTGGTTGACGATTACGGCCACCACCCGAGCGAAGTGGACGTGACGATTCAGGCTGCGCGCGCAGGTTGGGAAGACAAGCGTTTGGTGATGGTATTCCAGCCGCACCGCTACAGCCGCACCCGTGATCTGTATGACGATTTTGCCAATGTACTCGAGCAGGTTGATGTACTTGTCATGCTGGATGTGTATGCTGCTGGTGAAGTACCGATTGCTGGTGCTGATGGCCGTGCCCTGTGCCGAACTATCCGTGGCCGTGGCAAATTGGACCCGATTTTCGTGCCGACTATCGATGCTCTACCGTCAGCGTTGGCAAATATTCTACAAAATGATGATTTGGTTCTGACACAAGGTGCCGGCGATGTTGGCAAGATTGCTCGACAGCTTGCGGATATGCAACTGAATATTGAGCAAATGAGCCAGTAATAATACTGTATAAAAAATATATATTTGGCTTGTTTTTTGCTTTGATTTAAGCTTATAGCCAGAGATCTGCGAGGAATCGGCTTTCAGATGTTGGAGAGCCGGAGCTTGCTCGCTATAATCTGTCAACTTTACGCGAGAAAGCGGAAAGGGTTGAGGGAATGGCCTTGCCGCTTTTGCTAGGTAAATATCGGCTATGACATCGGGATTAAACTATTTATGGCTGATAGTGTCCTAAAAAGAATATCGTTTTCCTCTGCGGCGCCGTTACACCACCGTGGGGAACTGGCTTTTTTTCTCTTTGTGATCGGGTTTGTTGCCTGGCTGTTCAGTGCGGCAATCAACTGGATGACAGATGCCAACCGGCTGCCGTTGTCACAGCTGGTGATTCAAGGTGAGTTACATTACCTCACGCCTGGTGATGTCCGGGAAGGGATTATGCACCTTGAGCAGCTTGGCAGTTTCATGACCCAGGACGTTGATGAAATTCAACATGTTCTAGAGGCCATGCCTTGGGTGGCCAGGGCAGCAGTGCGCAAGCAATGGCCAGATACCCTTAAGGTATTTTTGGTCGAGCAAGAGCCTGCGGCTTCTTGGAATGGCCGCGCGATGGTCAACCAGGAAGGGGAAGTCTTTGAGGCTCCTCCTGAGCAGTCCGGCCAAATGCTGGTGGGGCTGGCAGGGCCGGATGGCACTAGCCTCGAAGTGTTGAGCGCATTGCGCGAAATGCAACCGAGGTTACAGCATGCGGGCTTTGAAATTGCTACGCTGGCATTGAATGAACGTCGGGCTTGGCGGGTTTGGTTAACCAACGGCGTCAGGCTTGAATTAGGGCGTAAGGAGCGGATGGAGCGAATTGAACGTTTCATTACCTTATCCCCGCAATTAGAACAGCAAGGAAAGGCTATCGAGTACATAGACTTACGCTATGATACCGGAGCTGCTGTAGGCTGGGTCACTGACCCAGAGCAAAGCGAGACCAAATAGATCGGCTCGGCCGCAGCCTGTTTGGCTTAAGAGAACTATAAGAGTAGGCGCTATGACGAAGGCGGCAGATAAAAAACTGATAGTAGGCCTGGATATTGGCACGTCCAAAGTCAGTGCTTTGGTCGGTGAAGTGCTACCGGATGGCGAGGTTAACGTCATCGGTGAAGGTAGCAGTCCGTCCGGTGGGATGGACAAAGGCGGTGTGAATGATCTCGAGTCTGTAGTCAAATCGGTACAGGGCGCGATCTACAAAGCTGAGTTGATGGCTGACTGTCAGATTTCATCGGTATTTTTGTCTCTGTCGGGCAAGCATATTCGCTGCCAGACAGAAGAAGGCATGGTGCCGATTTCTGATAAAGAAGTCACTCAGGATGACGTAGACAATGTCATCCATACCGCTAAATCGGTAAAAATTAGTGACGAACATAAAGTTTTGCATGTAATTCCTCAGGAATTTGCTATTGATTATCAAGAGGGAATTAAAAACCCTGTTGGTCTATCTGGGGTACGCATGGAAGCCAGTGTTCATTTGATCACCTGCCATAACGACATGGCGCGTAATATCGTCAAGGCGGTAGAGCGCTGTGACCTCAAAGTCGATCAGCTTATTTTCTCCGGCTTGGCTGCCAGCCACGCAGTGTTGACGCCTGATGAGCGTGAACTGGGTGTCTGTGTGGTCGACATCGGCGGCGGTACTATGGATATCGCTGTCTGGACCGGTGGTGCATTGCGCCATGCGGCCGTGATTCCTTATGCGGGCAATGTGGTAACCAGTGACATTGCCTATGCGTTCGGCACCCCATTGGGCGATGCCGAGGAAATTAAAGTGAAATATGGCTGTGCGCTAAGCGAACTTGTTAGCAAGGATGCCAAGGTAGATGTGCCGAGTGTTGGCGGTCGACCTTCGCGTAGCCTGCAGAGCCAAACATTGGCGGAAGTGATAGAGCCCCGTTACAGCGAGCTGTTGGGACTGGTTAATCAGAAGCTGATAGAAGTACAAGAACAACTGCGTAATGCGGGAGTGAAGCACCAGCTGGCAGCAGGCATTGTCCTAACTGGCGGTGCGGCCCAGATGGAAGGCCTGGTGGAGTGCGCCGAGCGTGTCTTCAGCAACCAGGTTAGAGTTGGTCTGCCACTTAACGTGACAGGGCTGACCGAACATGTGCAATTCCCACATTATGCGACTGCAGTAGGTCTACTGCATTACGGAAAGGATAGTCAGACATTTGATGACAGCGAAATTGAGCAGAAACGTTCTGTTTCTGGCTTTTTCTCTAAGCTAAGTGGCTGGTTAAGAAAAGAATTTTAAAACCTGATGCGAACAGGATGGACGGAGAGAACACATGTTTGAACCGATGATGGAAATGTCTGACGAAGCGGTAATTAAAGTCATAGGCGTTGGCGGCGGCGGTGGTAATGCTGTCGATCACATGGTACGTGAATCAATCGAAGGCGTTGAGTTTATCAGTGTTAACACTGATGCTCAGGCACTACGTAAAACCAATGTAAGTACAGTGATCCAGATCGGTGGGGCTATCACCAAAGGTCTGGGTGCGGGTGCCAACCCTCAGGTTGGTCGTGACTCGGCACTGGAAGATCGCGAAGCAATCAAAGCTGAGCTTGAAGGCTCTGACATGATTTTCATCGCAGCCGGCATGGGCGGCGGTACCGGTACTGGTGCGGCGCCAATTATTGCTGAGGTAGCGAAAGAGCTGGGGATCCTGACTGTTGCGGTGGTGACTAAGCCATTTAGCTTCGAAGGCAAAAAGCGTATGGCTTTTGCCGAGCAGGGCATCGAGGAACTGTCTAAGCACGTTGACTCGTTGATCACTATCCCTAACGAAAAGCTTCTGAAAGTACTAGGCCGTGGCATCACATTGCTTGATGCGTTTGCTAAGGCTAACGACGTACTGAAAAACGCCGTTCAGGGTATTGCCGAGCTGATCACCCGTCCGGGTATGATCAACGTCGACTTTGCTGACGTTCGTACAGTGATGTCTGAAATGGGCCATGCCATGATGGGTAGCGGTGTTGCCACTGGTGACGACCGTGCTGAAGAAGCGGCTGAAATGGCGATTTCGAGCCCGCTACTAGAAGATATCGATCTAGCTGGTGCTCGCGGTGTGCTTGTTAACATCACCGCTGGCCTGGACATGCGCCTGGATGAGTTCGAAACTGTAGGTAACACGGTGAAAGCTTTTGCCTCTGATAACGCAACGGTTGTTATCGGTACATCGCTTGACCCTGAAATGTCTGACGAGCTACGTGTAACGGTTGTTGCTACGGGTATTGGCAAAGAATGCAAGCCAGATATCACCTTGGTAACTGGTACTGCGAAGCCAGTACAGGCCGTGGCTGCTGAGAAACCAGCCCCTGCAGCAGCACCTGCTGAAGAAGCTAAAGCTGCGCCACTAAACCAGCCAGCTCCGGCGGCGGAACCGGCTAACCAGCAGACGGCAACGGCAGCAAATCCTAAGCCTCAGGCGGATCACGACTACTTGGATATCCCAGCATTTTTGCGCAAGCAAGCTGACTAAGCGCGCAATTAATTTTGGGAAACTGGTTAAAAAGTGATATGATGTACGTCCCTGTCTTTAATTTGACGAAGGATAGGGGCCGATATCATGGCAATTTTATAGTTGAGAAAAGCAGATGATAAGACAACGTACACTGAAAAGCATTGTGCAAACGACTGGGGTGGGACTTCACTCTGGCCGTAAAGTGACGCTTATTCTTCGTCCTGCTGCTGCAAACACTGGTGTGATTTATCGCCGTACCGATTTGAATCCGCCTGTTGATTTTCCAGCAGATGCAGATTCGGTCCGCGACACCATGTTGTGTACTGCCCTGGTCAATGAGCAAGGCGTACGTATCTCAACGGTTGAGCACCTTAACGCTGCGTTGGCAGGAATGGGTATCGATAACGTTATTATCGAAGTTGATGCACCTGAAATCCCTATTATGGATGGCAGTGCGAGCCCGTTCATCTACCTGCTGCAGTCTGCCGGCATCGATACCCTGAATGTGCCTAAGCGTTTCTTGCGTATCAAGAAAACTGTTCGCGTCGAAGATGGTGACAAGTGGGCAGAACTCCGTCCTTACAACGGGTTCCGTCTGGATTTCGCTATCGAGTTTAACCACCCGGCGATTGAATCAGAGCAGCAGCGTTTGGTATTGGATTTTTCCAGCCAGTCATTTGTTAAAGATATCAGCCGTGCCCGTACCTTCGGCTTCATGCGTGATATCGAATACCTTCAGTCACAGAACTTGTGTCTGGGTGGTAGCTTTGACAATGCTATCGTGCTTGACGATTACCGCATCCTCAATGACGAAGGCCTACGCTTCGACAACGAGCTTGTTACCCACAAGGTACTGGACGCCATTGGCGATCTTTACATGTGTGGCCACAATATCATTGGCGAAATGGTGGCTTACAAGTCAGGCCATGCGCTTAACAACAAGCTACTGCGTGCAGTGCTTGCTGATCAGGAAGCGTATGAGTGGTCGACCTTCACGGATGAACAGCAGGTTCCTGTAACCTTTGCTCAGCCTGGAATGGTACTGGCCTAATCGGTCATTGCGCATCAAACGATTTCAGAAACGCCGGACATTGTCCGGCGTTTTTTTATGCTTTCATTTCTGCATTGGGCTGCCTTGGTGGGCAATGGCAGAGCATAACTCTGCTTTCTTGGCCAAAAGTGGTGGCTAAGTTCTAATTTTTCGAATATGAAAAACCTCGTCGGGTCATTTGCCATAGGCGACACTGTCAATATGGCTTATTATATCAAGCTTGGGAGAGCACTGACCAAGGTCGCTTGGCTTATTGGATCAGCTTGGGTTTGCACCCTCCACGGATAGCCGATGGTGTTCAATTTCTGGTATTGTTTTCATTTATCCCTTGAAATGGTCGACTCGTACCACAATATCATCAATAACCATTGTTTTTCGTATCGGCTTCCGTAGTCACACCAGTGGCGAATTTAGACGGGACAGGGATGATTAATCGCAAGTCTTGGCCTAGTGCCTTGCTGATATAATCCCGGTTGAAAAATTCAGATTAAGAATTCAGCCTCGATAGGCTGAAATAACTAAGAGAAAACGGCAACGCCATGTTATCAAAACTACTGACCAAAGTTATCGGTAGCCGTAACGACCGCACACTGCGTCGTATGCGCAAAATTGTTGACCAAATCAACAAGCTTGAACCTCAATTCGAAAGTTTGCAGGACGAAGAACTAAAGGCCAAAACGGTTGAGTTCCGTGAGCGTCTGGAGCAGGGTGAGAACCTTGACCAATTACTGCCAGAAGCCTTTGCAACAGTACGTGAAGCGTCCAAGCGTGTATTCGGTATGCGCCACTTCGACGTTCAGCTTATCGGTGGTATGGTACTGAACGCTTGCCAAATCGCAGAGATGCGTACCGGTGAGGGTAAAACCCTGACGGCAACCCTGCCTGCTTATCTTAATGCCCTAACCGGTAAAGGCGTTCACATCGTTACGGTGAATGACTACCTGGCTGCGCGTGATGCCGAAACCAACCGTGCACTATTTGAATTCCTTGGCATGAGCGTTGGCGTTAACGTGCCAAACATGCCTCCTCAGGCGAAGAAAGAAGCCTACGCTGCCGATATCCTTTACGGTACAAACAACGAATTTGGTTTTGACTACCTGCGTGACAACATGGCATTCCGCCCGGAAGACCGCGTACAGCGCGAGCGCTTCTTTGCGGTAGTCGATGAAGTTGACTCCATCCTTATCGATGAAGCCCGTACCCCGCTTATTATCTCGGGTCCTGCGGAAGATAGCTCTGAGCTATACACCAAGATCAACACCCTGATCCCTCAGCTGGTGAGACAGGATCAGGAAGACAGTGAAGAATACCGTGGCGAAGGCCACTACACGGTTGATGAAAAGTCGAAGCAGGCCCACCTAACCGAAAACGGTCAGGAATTTGTTGAAGAGCTGCTCAAGACAAATGGCATGATGGAAGAGGACGATACCCTTTACTCTCCTGCCAACATCAGCCTGCTGCACCATGTTAACGCTGCGCTGCGTGCCCATGTACTGTTCGAGCGTGACGTTGACTACATCGTTAAAGACGACGAAGTGATCATCGTTGATGAACACACCGGCCGTACCATGCCGGGCCGCCGCTGGTCTGAAGGTCTGCACCAGGCTGTTGAAGCCAAAGAAGGTGTGAAGATCCAGAACGAAAACCAGACGCTGGCGTCGATCACGTTCCAGAACTACTTCCGTCTGTACACCAAGCTGTCAGGTATGACAGGTACAGCCGATACCGAAGCATTCGAATTCCAGTCTATCTACGGCCTTGAAACCGTAGTACTACCAACCAACAAGCCGATGATCCGTGATGACATGGGTGACTTGGTTTACATGACCGAGCTGGAAAAATTTGCCGCGATCAGCGAAGACATCAAGAACCGTGTCGAGAACGGCCAGCCTGTTCTTGTCGGTACGGTATCGATTGAAAAATCTGAGCTGTTGTCTAAGTCGCTGAAGAAGCAAGGTATCAAGCACGAAGTCTTGAACGCCAAGTTCCACGAGCGTGAAGCAGACATCGTTGCTCAGGCGGGTGCACCAAAAGCAGTGACTATCGCGACTAACATGGCAGGCCGTGGTACGGATATCGTACTGGGTGGTTCATGGCAGAGCGAAGTTGCCAAGCTGGACAACCCGACAGACGATCAGATTGCTAAGATCAAAGCTGACTGGCAGGTTAAACACGATGCGGTTCTAGCATCAGGTGGTCTGCACATCATCGGTACCGAGCGTCACGAATCTCGCCGTATCGATAACCAGCTACGTGGTCGTTCTGGCCGTCAGGGTGATGCCGGTTCTTCACGTTTCTACCTATCGATGGAAGATGGCCTGATGCGTATCTTCGCTTCGGATCGTGTATCTAACATGATGAAAAAGCTGGGTATGGAAGAAGGTGAAGCCATTGAGCACCCATGGGTGACCAAGGCTATCGAGAACGCCCAGCGTAAAGTTGAAGGCCGTAACTTCGATATCCGTAAGCAGCTGCTTGAATTCGATGACGTGGCAAACGACCAGCGTAAGGTGGTTTACGAGCTACGTGACGAGCTGATGAACGCTGAAGACATCAGCGAGATGATCGAGCAGAACCGCGAAGACGTGATCCAAGCCGTTATCGATGGCTACATCCCACCGCAGTCGCTGGAAGAGATGTGGGACATCCAGGGTCTGGAAGAGCGCCTGAAGGCCGACTACGACATGGAGCTACCTATCCAGGAGTGGTTAGACAGCGAAGATAAGCTTTACGAAGAAGCATTGCGTGAGCGTATCGTCGAGAAAGCGGTTGAGATCTACCGTCACAAAGAAGAAGTGGTTGGTGCGCCAGTACTGCGTAACTTCGAGAAGACGGTAATGCTGCAGAACCTGGATACGCTATGGAAAGAACACCTAGCGGCAATGGACCACCTGCGTCAGGGGATCCACCTACGTGGTTACGCCCAGAAGAACCCGAAACAGGAATACAAGCGCGAGTCGTTTGAACTGTTTGAAGGTATGCTGGAAAGCCTGAAGTCTGACGTGATTGCGATTCTGAGCAAGGTACGTGTTCAGCAGCAGGAAGAAGTTGAGCGTGTTGAAGAAGAGCGCCGCCGTCAGGCAGAAGAGCTTGCTCGCCGCCAGCAGTTCCAGCACCAGAATGCGGAAAATCAAATTGCTGACGAAAGCCAGGAGAGCGACGAAGCGGCACCTTACCAGCGTGAAGAGCGCAAGGTAGGCCGTAACGAGCCTTGCCCATGTGGCTCTGGCAAGAAGTACAAGCAATGCCACGGTAAAATCAACTAACCGGGCTGCTTAACCCATACAAAAGGCCGCTACTGCGGCCTTTTTTCTATACCGAGATAAGGTAATAGAGCCTTTATCTCTGGGTGTATGATATTGGTTATCAAGCACCGGGTATTTGCTTAAAGAAGAGATCTGCTCAGCAGACAACGAAAGAGAAAGGAACAGCTTTGGAAAAGAAACAAGTGTGGATTTCGGCGGGGATCATCCTCAATGCCGAGCAGGACAAGGTTTTTATTACCCAGCGCGCTGCCAAGGCGCACAAGGGCGGCTTTTGGGAGTTTGCCGGGGGCAAGGTCGAAGTTGGCGAAACGGCCGAACAGGCAGTGATCAGGGAGCTTCACGAGGAAGTAGGTATTCAGGCAACAGAGCTGGAACACTTTATGGCACTGGAGCACGACTACCCAGAGAAGTCGCTGAAGTTTGATTTCTTTTTGGTACGCGCTTTCGAGGGCAAGGCTTATGGTAAAGAAGGCCAGCCAAGCGAGTGGGTGCGTCTGGAAGAACTAACCAACTACGCATTCCCAGAGGCGAATGAGGTAGTGCTAGAAAAGCTGATGAGCCTATAAACTGGTTCTGTGGTTCTGTGGTTCTGTGGTTCTGTGGTTCTGTGGTTCTGTGGCTCTGTGGTTCTGTGGTTCTGTGGTTCTGTGGTTCTGTGGACCTATAGCGTTTGAATACCATAGGGCCACAGCGCCATAGGATCGATTCTTAGTATCCCATATCTTCCGACCAGCCGTCGGAGTCCGACATATCCGGTGCGCCCGGGATCGCCTTCTCTTCTTCGGCCCACTCACCCAGATCAATCAGCTGGCAGCGCTTGCAGCAGAACGGACGGAATGGACTCTGCTCACCCCAAACAACGTCGGTCTGGCAGGTCGGGCATTTCACCACAGTGATCGGTGTGGTTGGCGTGTTGGATTGCGTCACTAGTTACCTCAGCAAATCGCTAGTTTAAATTCTATCGTCTCGGCAATACCGGCGCCTTCTTCAAATGGCATGAAGCGGATGGCAAACCGGCTGCGGTGCCCTGATATCATAGGGTAGACACCATGGCTGGGGCAAATCTCGAGCCTAATCAAACTGGCTTCTTCCGCTTCATGCTGGAAGAACCCCCCGCGAGCCACCTGATCTTGGAACTGGCCGGTTTCCCTTACCAGCTTGAGCCATAGGTTGAGCGCAACACTCAGCTCTTTGATTTGCGAGAGCCAGTTGGTCAGATCATTTTGCTTGTGGGCCAGTGGCAGGTGCAGCCAGTGGTGCAGGGCTGGTAGGTCAAAGCAGCAGCTGCCGCCAGGGATCGACAGGCGTTGTTTGATCCCGCCGAGGAAGCGGTCTTCACGCAGGGCCTGACCAAGGCGATTGGAAGTTAGCAGCTGGTGCTGGGCTAACTCTAATTGATCGAGAAGGCCTAGTAGGGCAGTTTGATCAACCCCTTCGATATTAAGCCATTGCTTGAGGCGGCCACGTTGCTTTTCCAGATCCTTGGCGAGCTCAGACTTGAGCTGGATCTGATCAAGAATTTCCAGCAAATCAAACAGAGCGCGGAAGAATAGCTGATGCTGCCACGGATCCGTCAGCTCGCTGGCATGCTGCATCTGACGGATCAAATATTCGAGGCGAAGGTAAATCCGTACCTTCTCGTTTAGCGGGTGTTCAAAGCGATTTGTTTGCATATCAACCTACCCAAATTAGTTAGCACTGCGGTGTGTTGTTCTGCTGGCGGCTCAGCGCCAGGTATTCTTGGTGCAGTTTGGTAACTTGCTGCTCAAGGTTGTCACCATTGCCATTATTGCAAATCACATCATCGGCAGCAGCAAGGCGTTGTTCACGGCTGGCCTGAGACGCCAGGATGCTACGAACCTGTTCGGCTGGAACATTGTCTCGCTGCTGGGTTCGGGCGATTTGGATCTCTTCATCGACATCGACCACCAACAGGCGATCAGTCATTGCCTGTAGGTTATTTTCCACCATAAGCGGCACAACCAGCAAGCAATACGGTGATTGGGCGGCGGCAATATCTTGCTGCATTTTCTCCCTGATCATCGGGTGCAATAATTGGTTAAGCCATTCTTTTAATTGATTATCACTGAAGATGGCTTCACGCAGCTTACTGCGATTAAGCGTGCCATCTGTCAGCAAGATGTCAGAACCCAGTTTCTCAACAATGGCTTGCAAACCTGCACTACCGGGCTCGACCACTTCACGGGCCACGATATCGGCATCGATGATCTCGATCTGCTGGGCGGCAAACAAGTTGGCAACCGTGGTTTTACCACTGCCGATCCCGCCAGTTAATCCAATTACTAAAGACATAGTTTACAGCCCCAGATAAGCAGTTAGGTACCAGTTGAGCAAAAGCTCACCCCATAACATGGCCACCCAGCCGGCAATGGCTAGGTAAGGGCCGAAAGAAAACGGCTGCTGGCCGTCTGTTTGCTGGCGGCGCATCATGATAATACCGCAGATAGCCCCGACCAGAGAGGAAAGCAGTACTACAAACGGCAGTAGCTGCCAGCCCAGCCATGCACCCAGCGCAGCTAGGAGTTTGAAGTCGCCATAGCCCATGCCTTCCTTGCCGGTCAGCAGTTTGAAAGCCCAGTATAAACTCCATAAAGAAAGGTAACCGGCCATGGCACCGATAACGGCATCTTGAAGGCTGACAGGGGAGATCCCCAGCAGCGATAGCATCAAACCCGCCCACATCAGTGGCAGGGTGATTTGATCCGGCAGCAGCATTTTGTCGATATCGATAAAGGTCAGGGCGATCAGGGCAAAACTGAATAGGATCACCGCAAAAGACCAGGTTGAAGCCGGAAGGGTGAAAGCGATAGTGGCACTGATCACGGCGGTAAAGGCTTCGATTGCCGGATAGCGCGCACTGATTTTTGCCTTGCAGTTGCGGCATTGACCTTTGAGTAGCAGCCAGCTGATCACCGGAATGTTATCCCACATGCTGATTTGATGCTGGCAATGCGGGCAGCGCGAACGCGGAATGCTGAGGTTGAAGGTACCGGTGTCTGTCTGTTGGTCCAGTTCAGGGAAATACTCGATGCAGTCGGCTCTCCATTGGCGTTCCATCATAATAGGCAGTCGGTAGATCACCACGTTGAGGAAGCTACCTACTAGCAATCCGAAAATTGCAGCAAAAACAGGAAATAACCAAGGGTACACAGACAGCAGCGTCATGAAAAAACTCTCATATAACTCAATGGGGATATTGTAGGGGAAAGAGAGCCTAGATCCTAGAACCTAGTTCTTTGATGCTGGCAGAAGCGGGTTCTGGGAGGAAATGGCTCTGGATCCTAGGAAAAAGAAAAGCGAAAAAGACTTAAGAGATTGAAATTAAATCCAAACCTATTGGAATGTTCTGCAATTCCCAATTCCCAATTCCCAATTCCCAATTCCCAATTCCCAATTCCCAATTCCCAATTCCCAATTCCCAATTCCCAGGAGCTAGGATCCAGGATCTCGCACCTTACTTCTACCCAACCACACTCATCAACTTAAACACCGGCATATACATGGCGATCAGCAAACCGCCGATCAGGCCGCCGAGGAACAGGATGATCAGCGGTTCGAGAATTTTGCCGAGGTTATCGACGGTGTTGTCGACATCATCCTCGTAGGTGATGGCAATTTTGTTGAGCATGTCATCGATAGACCCGGACTCTTCGCCGATCATCACCATTTGCAGCATCAGCTCGGGAAATACCTCACTATGGCGCAGGGCCAAGTTCAATGGCATGCCGGCAGCGGTATTGCCGTGGGCGCCTTGTATGGCTTGCTCGATAAAGCGGTTGCCCGCCGTTCTTCCGGCCGCTTCCAATCCGGTCAGCAGCGGGATCCCCGACGAGAAAGTGGTAGCAAGGGTACGGGCAAAACGGGCGATGGCAGCTTTGCGCATGATGGGCCCCATTATGGGGATCACCAGCAGGAAGCGGTGCACCCGCAGCTTGTGTTTGTCTGATTTACGATAGGCGGTAATGGCAAAGATGATCGCCAGCAACAAGCCTAGTGCGAGGTAGGGGCCGTGGCTGAACATGAGGTTCGAAGTGTCGATGATCCGCTGGGTAAACCATGGTAGATCAGCACCAAAGCTTTTGAAGATATTGGCAAACTGCGGGATCACGAAAATAAGCATCATCACAGTGACGATAATGGCTGTCAGAGTCACCATGGTCGGGTAAATCATCGCCTTGACCATTTTCTTGCGCATGGCTTCGCTTTTTTCACGGTAAGTGGCAAGGCGGTTGAATGCCTCGGCCAAGTGGCCGGTCTGCTCACCGGTCGCAACAAGATCGCAATAGAAATCATCGAACAGCGGTGAGCTGGTATGCATCGCGCGGGATAGGGTTGAACCAGCTTCGACCTGAGTGGTGATCATCGCAAGGGTCGCCCGTCCTTCGGCCTTATGGTGGCTGGTGGAAATCAGCTTGAGTGCCTGTACCACCGGGACGCCGGAGTTGACCATAGTGGCAAGCTGGCGGGTAATGGCGGTGATATCGGCGGCCTTGAGTTGGTTTCTGCGTTTGCTCAACGTTGAAGGCTGGTGGCGCTTGATTTTCTTGACGATGATCTGCTGCTCGCTAAGCTTGGCGCGAATTTCTTGCTCTTGAAAGCCTAGCATTACACCTGACAAGCGTCTTCCGGTCGGGTTGATCCCACGCCAGCGGTAGTAACGTATTTTTCTGTCCTTGGCCATGGGGAGTTCCTTATGTTGCTAGACGTGATTCTTATTTTTCGAGAGCGTGTTCAAGCGAAATGCAGGACACGTTGTAGTTCAGCGAGGCTGGTTGTGCCTTGGCAGAGTTTTTCGACTCCGGCTTGTTTAAGGGTGATCATGCCATGCTGGCAGGCAATATCTTCCAGCTCCAAGGTACTGGCACCTTGCATCAGTGCTTGTGACAGCGGCCTTGAGAAGGGCATAACTTCATAAATGCCGACCCGCCCCAGATAGCCTTTGTTGCAGTCATCGCAACCATTCGAACTGGCTTTGAACAGCTCGGCATCGGTTGGGATATCTAGTTTTGCGCGCAGTAACGGGTCGAGATCGTCCGGTTCTTTGCAAAGGTGACATAGCCGTCTGGCAAGGCGCTGGGCGATGATCAGGCTAAGCGATGACGCCAAATTGAAATCCTCGATCCCCATATTGGTCAGGCGAGTAATAGTTTCTGCCGCTGAGTTAGTATGCAGGGTTGATAGCACCAAGTGACCGGTTTGTGCTGCTTTAACCGCAATACCGCCGGTTTCGAGATCGCGGATCTCCCCCACCATCACCACATCCGGATCCTGACGCAGAAAAGCCCTGAGCGCCTCGGCAAAACCAAGCCTTGTGGTTGGGTTGATCTGGACCTGGTTGATCCCCGGTAAGTTGATCTCAATTGGATCTTCGGCGGTCGAAATGTTGCGTGCTTCGGTATTGAGAATTTTCAGCCCCGAATAGAGCGAAACAGTTTTGCCGCTTCCGGTTGGTCCGGTCATCAGGATCATCCCTTGCGGCTGGTTTAATGCATCAAGGTAGGCTTGTTTTTGACCCTCGTTATAACCGAGGTGGTCGATATCTAACTTGCTGCTACTACCATCGAGGATCCGTAATACGATTTTCTCGCCCCACATGGTTGGCAGGGTCGATACCCGAAGATCAATCGATACGGTATCGGAGAGCTTGAGTTTGATCCGGCCATCCTGCGGAACTCGCCGCTCGGCAATATTGAGCCGCGACATCACCTTGAGACGGGTAGACAAGCGACGGGATAGATTAGCCGGAGGCGTCGCATACTGGTGCAAAATGCCGTCGCAGCGAAAGCGGATCCGGTAGTGTTTCTCGTAAGGCTCGAAATGGATATCTGAAGCTTGTTTGCGCAGGGCATCAAGTAGGGTTTGGTTGATATAACGAGTTACCGGCGCATTGTCGTTGCTGAGATCTGTAGTTTCATCAACCAGCTCGCCATCACTGAGCTCAACCAGTTCAGTCAGCTCGGTTTCGCTGATCCCGCGCTGCGGTGCATGTTGCTCAGTCCCTTTGAGCTCGCTACCGTAGACTCTGCGGATTGCCGCTTCGAGCTGCTTGTATTCGAGCAACATCGGTTCGACATGCTTGCCAGTGGCAAATCGAAACTCGTCGAGGGCATCAAGGTAGGTGGGATCAGCCAAGCCGATAAACAGGGTGTTGTCGGTAGCACTTAATGGCAGCACCCGGTGACGCAAGATCAAATCACGCAGGTTAAGGCTCTTGCAGCATTCAGCATAGTCATATTGGTGGGCGTCAACTAGCGCGACGGCAAAAATGATTTCCAGCTGGCGGGCTAAATCCTGACTGGTCATGATCCCGAGGCCAATTAACGCCGCAGGTACAGACAGTTTCTCTGCCTGTACCTGATCAATCACCTGTTGCAGCTGCACCGGGCTGATCAGCTCAGCCTGGTGCAGAATTGAAGCGAGGTTGGTGTGCATTGATTAGCTCTTAGGACAGAAGTCTTCTTTTCCTGTGCCGTCACAAGTAATCTTCCATACAACACCACTGGAATCTGACTTAGGAGTTACTCTAATTTCAGCATCTATTGGTAATGGTCCTTTAGTACTATTGGCAGGAATATCCGCTAAAACAAAGGTACCATCAACAACTGACACAACACCTGTGTTATTAATTGTTGCCGTAACTGTTGAGGCTATTTGGAACTTATCCCCATCCCCTTTATCGAAAGTTTGTGTTGTTGGAACTCCATTATTTCCGCTTGTACAGTCAATGGTGTTTCCCCCTGATGAAACAGAAATGTTTCCATTTAATAGGCAGACACCTACAGCTGTTTTCATTGCTGTAGTAGCATTCAACATTTCTGTGGCATGGGCTCGCTTGGTATAGTTTTGGTAAGCGGGCATTGCAAATGCTGCCAGTACGCCAATAATCGCCACCACTATCATCAACTCAATCAGCGTAAAGCCTTTTTGTCCTTTCATTGTTGTTGTCCTTGTTTTTGTTGCCATGATTTTTCTGTGGGTTCAGCATACGCCTGATATGCAACGGGTTTTAATGGTGGCGAGGAGTTGCTGGAAATACTTTGAAAAAATGATCAAAGACTTACAGTTGTTGCAGAGAGTTTTGCGAGAAGGAATGTAGCTAGGGGCTATTGGCGCTAGGCGAGTGGAGAAGAGCTTACAGCCGCCGAGAAAGTGAGCAAAATATCAAGGAAGGGAGAAGGGGCAATGGAAGCTGAAGGTGAGATTAGAGCCTATTAAATAAACGTTAAGCCAGAGGCAAGGACTTCATACTAAGTCCGGTAGTACGACGCCGAGCGCCAATAGCCACTTGCCTCTAGCCTGAGTTACTTAAACCGCTTATTTGAAACGCATGGACAAATCCATTGCCTTGAGATGCTTGGTCAGCGCACCAACGGAGATGTAATCGACACCGGTTTGGGCAAACTCGCGGATGGTTTCTAGCGTTACGTTGCCGGAGTTCTCCAGCGCTGCGCGGCCTGCGTTGATTTTGACGGCTTCGCGCATCATGTCGGTGGTGAAGTTATCGAGCATGATGATGTCGGCACCGGCATCGATGGCTTGTTGTAGCTCTTCCAGTGACTCGGTTTCCACTTCCACTGGTTTGCCCGGGTTGAGTTGCTTGGCGGTGCTGATCGCTTGCTCGATACCGCCGCAGGCGATGATGTGGTTTTCCTTGATCAGGTAGGCATCGAACACACCGATACGGTGGTTGTAGCCGCCGCCGCAGGTTACGGCATATTTTAGTGCGCTGCGAAGGCCCGGAATCGTCTTGCGGGTATCCAGCAGGCGGCAATCCGTCCCTTCCAACTGCTTGGCGTACTCGGCTACTGTGGTGGCACAGCCTGACAGGGTCTGGATGAAGTTCATTGCGTTACGCTCGCCGGTCAGCAGAATGCGAGATGGGCCACGCAGGGTGCATAGGGTCTGGTTCGGCTCGACCTTGTCGCCGTCTTGAACATGCCACTCAATGCTGACTTCACCGCCAAGCTGGCGGAACACTTCCTCGGCCCACATCTGGCCGCAGAAAATACCGTGCTCGCGAGTGATGATAGTGGCGACCCCTTGGGCATCCGCCGGGATCAAGCCGGCCGTCACATCGCGGCTGGCATCTATCTCGCCACCGAGGTCTTCACGCAGGGTGTCGGCAACGGCGCGGGTAATTTCGAGGGGAAGCTGCTGTTTAAGGTAATTCAAGCGCGATTCGCTGTCGTGCTTCTTTTCCATTTGAGTCATGACAAATCCGTAGCAAGGTTAGCTGCTGAAGAGGGGCGGGGAGTGCCCTTGTGTTTTCTGGCGCAGATGATACCGCGATGTGGGGCGAGATCCTAGGTGCGAGTTCCTAGTTCCTGGGAAAAGCGGGGAAAGATGGTGCTAGGACCTAGGAGGTGCAGTTCCTAGGAAAAGTAGGAAGGGCAATAAATAAGAGCGAGGAGCTTGACGTATAATCACGATCAGTAAATGCTTTACGGACCAAGGACCAAGGACCAAGGACCAAGGACCAAGGACCTCTCTAGGAACCAGGATCTCGCCTCTAGGATCTCAATAAAATGTTAACAATTAACCAAGACCACTGGCTGGAAGGGATCAAGCATGTGCCTTCGCCATTTCATGATGCCAGGCCGGATAGTGACGATATATCGCTGCTAGTTGTACATAATATCAGCTTGCCGCCGGGCCAGTTCGGTGGGCCGTATATCGAACAGCTATTTACCGGCACCCTAAAACCTGACGAACATCCCTATTTCGAGTTAATTTCCGGTTTTCGAGTCTCGGCTCACTGTCTAATCAGGCGAAATGGCGATATTATCCAGTTTGTTCCGTTTGACTGTCGGGCTTGGCATGCGGGTGTGTCGACATTTGCAGGCCGTGACAAGTGCAATGACTATTCGATCGGAATTGAACTGGAAGGAACGGACACCCTGCCATATACCCAAGCCCAGTACGATACCCTTGCCGTACTCACCCGGGTGCTGCTTGAAAACTACCCCCGCATGGAAGCCAGCCGGATCACCGGCCATGAGTTCATCGCCCCCGGTCGCAAAACCGACCCGGGCTTAGCATTTGATTGGCTTGCCTATAAGTCTTCAATATTGCTCAAGTAATCGCCAATCAGGGCGACTGCTGATGGGAAAACTGGCGAGAAAATGTAACAAATAATTGGTCTGACCATTGGTTGTTTTCTCGTCAAACATTGCCCTAACCCCTGTTGACTACTAGTGTTTGTCATGTTTTAACAAGTTTTCATAATTTGAAATTTTTGTTAAATCACCCCTCATTCTATGATTTCAATCAAGTTGTCGGTAGACATCCTCAATTATTTCTGTAAACTTTCCTTCCATAGTTAAATTGGTAATACCAATTATCCGCATTCCGGACTACCTTGAAACGTATAAGTACAACCAAGAACGAATAACGAATGACTTATAAACGAATCCGCCAACCCAAGCTCTCCGATGCTATCGAGCAGGAACTGGAGCATCTGATCCTCGAGGGAATCCTATCCCCGGGTCAGCAGCTGCCGCCTGAGCGTGAGCTTGCCAAGCAATTCGATGTTTCTCGCCCGTCTGTCCGTGAAGCTATCCAGCGCCTAGAAGCAAAAAAACTGCTCACGCGCCGCCAGGGTGGCGGTACCTTTGTGACCGAAAAGCTATGGCAGAGCTTTTCCGAGCCATTGTTGGAACTCCTATCCGCCCACCCAGAGACCCAGCTAGATTTACTGGAGTCACGCCACGCCCTTGAGGGCCTGGCTGCCTACTACGCCGCCCTTCGCGGCAACGAAGAAGATTTTACCCGTATCCGTGACTGCCATTCACGTATACAGGACGCCCAGCAGCAAGGTGATTTGCCGGCCGAAGCCGCCGCCGTGATGCAATACCTAATAGCGGTGACCGAGTCCGCTCACAACGTGGTATTGCTCCATATCATCCGCAGCCTTGCCCCTCTGCTGGAGCAAAACGTATTACAAAACTTTGAGCTCCTGAACCGTCGCCCAGAAGTGGTGGAAAAGGTGCGCAATCATCGAGCCAACATTGTCCAGGCGATTGTTTCGGGTGAGCCCGTACAGGCCCGCGAAGCATCGCATGCACATTTGGCTTATATCGAGGAAACCTTGTTGGATTTATCGCGTGAAGACAGTAGACGAGAACGCTCTCTTCGACGCATTCAACAACGCAAGGACGGGCTGGATTAGTACCCCTCATATAAGCCGAGGGCACTAGTAAACAGTCGCGACATTGTTAGTTTTGTAGATTATCAACGAAAGGATAGATCGCATGTCTGAAGTCATGAAAAATGACGTGGACGCACTGGAAACTCAAGAGTGGCTAGCAGCCCTTGAGTCAGTCGTTCGTGAAGAAGGTGTAGAACGCGCCCAGTACCTACTTGAGCAAGTACTGGACAAGGCTCGTCTTGATGGCGTAGATATGCCAACCGGTATCACTACCAACTACATCAACACCATCCCATCAGATCAAGAACCAGCTTACCCTGGTGACACAACGCTTGAGCGCCGTATCCGCGCGATCATCCGTTGGAACGCAGCTATGATCGTACTGCGCGGCTCTAAGAAAGACCTAGAGCTTGGCGGTCACATGGCTTCATTCCAGTCTGCTGCTGCGTTTTACGAGACGTGTTTCAACCACTTCTTCCGTGCTCCGAACGAGAAGGACGGTGGTGACCTAGTTTATTACCAAGGCCACATTGCCCCTGGTATCTACTCTCGTGCATTCGTTGAAGGTCGTCTGACTGAAGAGCAGCTAGACAACTTCCGTCAGGAAGTAGATGGTAAAGGTATCCCTTCATACCCGCACCCTAAACTAATGCCTGAGTTCTGGCAGTTCCCGACCGTATCTATGGGTCTGGGTCCAATCTCTGCTATCTACCAAGCACGTTTCCTTAAGTACCTAGACGGCCGTGGCCTGAAAGATACCAAAGAGCAGCGCGTATACGCGTTCCTGGGTGACGGTGAGATGGATGAGCCAGAATCACGTGGTGCTATTTCTTTCGCTGCGCGTGAGAAACTGGACAACCTATGCTTCCTAATCAACTGTAACCTACAGCGTCTTGACGGCCCGGTAATGGGTAACGGCAAGATCATCCAAGAGCTAGAAGGCCTATTTAAAGGTGCTGGCTGGAATGTGGTTAAAGTTATCTGGGGTAACAACTGGGATTCTCTACTGGCGAAAGACACCTCTGGTAAGCTGCTTCAGCTTATGAACGAGACTATCGACGGTGACTACCAGACATTCAAGTCGAAAGACGGCGCTTACGTACGTGAGCACTTCTTCGGTAAATACCCAGAAACAGCTGCACTAGTTGCAGACATGACTGACGACGAAATCTTCGCGCTTAAGCGTGGTGGTCATGAGTCATCTAAGCTGTTCGCGGCATACAAGAACGCGGCAGAAACCAAAGACCGTCCAACTGTTATCCTGGCTAAGACTGTTAAAGGTTACGGCATGGGTGAAGCAGCTGAAGGTAAGAACATTGCGCACCAGGTTAAGAAGATGGATATGTCTTCTGTTATGCACCTGCGTGACCGCCTAGGCCTACAAGACCTAGTATCTGACGAAGAAGTGAAGAACCTGCCTTACCTGAAACTGGAAGAAGGTTCGAAAGAGCACGAGTACCTACACGCTCGTCGTAACGCACTTCACGGCTACACGCCACAGCGTCTGCCAAACTTCACTGAAGAACTAGTGATCCCTGAAGTTGAAGAGTTCAAGCCGCTGCTAGAAGAGCAGAAGCGTGACATCTCTACAACAATGGCATTCGTTCGTGCGCTAAACGTTCTACTTAAGAACAAGAACATTGGTAAGAACATCGTTCCTATCATTGCTGACGAAGCACGTACTTTCGGTATGGAAGGTCTGTTCCGTCAAATCGGTATCTACAACCCGCACGGCCAGCAGTACACCCCGCAGGACCGTGACATCGTTTCTTACTACAAAGAAGCAACTTCGGGCCAGGTACTACAGGAAGGTATCAACGAGCTAGGTGCAATGTCTTCATGGGTTGCTGCGGCAACGTCATACAGCACCAACGATCTTCCAATGATCCCGTTCTACATCTACTACTCAATGTTCGGCTTCCAGCGTGTGGGCGACATGGCGTGGATGGCAGGTGACCAGCAGGCACGTGGTTTCCTACTAGGTGCGACAGCAGGTCGTACTACCCTGAACGGCGAAGGTCTACAGCACGAAGACGGTCACAGCCACATCATGGCTAACACTGTTCCTAACTGTATCTCTTACGACCCAACGTTCGCTTACGAAGTTGCTGTGATCATGCAAGACGGTATCCGTCGCATGTACGGCGAGCAAGAGAACGTGTTCTACTACCTAACGGTAATGAACGAAAACTACGCGATGCCAGCAATGCCAGAAGGCGCTGAAGAAGGCATCCGTAAGGGTATCTACAAGCTAGAATCTTACGCGGGTGATAAGTCTAAAGTTCAGCTAATGAGCTCGGGCACAATCATGAACGAAGTTCGTAAAGCAGCACAGATCCTAAGCGACGACTACGGTATCGCTTCTGACATCTACTCTGTGACGTCTTTCAACGAACTAACCCGTGAAGGTCAAGACGTAGAGCGCTTCAACATGCTTCACCCAGAAGCTGAAGCGAAAGTACCGTACATCGCACAGGTTATGGGCACTGAGCCTGCAATCGCTGCAACTGACTACATGAAGAACTACGCAGAACAAGTTCGCGCGTTCATGCCTTCTGAGTCTTTCAAAGTACTTGGTACTGACGGTTTCGGCCGCTCTGACAGCCGTGCGAACCTACGCCGCCACTTCGAAGTTAACGCTGGCTACGTAGTTGTTGCTGCACTGACTGAACTGGCTAAGCGTGGTGATGTTGAGAAATCTGTAATTGCTGAAGCAATCGCGAAGTTCGACATCGACGCTGACAAGATCAACCCGCTATACGCGTAAGAGGCAAATTAAACATGGCAATCGAAATTAATGTACCTGACATCGGTGCGGATGAGGTTGAAGTAACTGAGATTCTTGTTAGCGTTGGCGACAAGGTTGAAGAAGAGCAGTCTCTGATCACTGTAGAAGGCGACAAGGCTTCTATGGAAGTACCAGCTTCTCAGGCGGGTATCGTTAAAGAAATCAAAGTGGCTGAAGGCGACAAGGTTTCTACCGGTTCTCTAATCATGATTTTCGAAGCCGAGGGTGCTGCAGCTGCAGCACCTGCTCCTGCGGCTGAAGCAGCGCCTGCTGCTCCAGCTCCAGCAGCAGCGGCTCCTGCTACTTCAGAGCTTAAAGAAGTTCACGTACCGGATATCGGTGGCGACGAAGTAGAAGTAACTGAAATCATGGTTGCAGTTGGCGACAGCATCGAAGAAGAGCAGTCTCTTCTTACTGTTGAAGGCGACAAGGCATCAATGGAAGTACCTGCACCATTCGCCGGTACTCTGAAAGAGATCAAAGTAGCGGCAGGCGATAAAGTATCGACTGGCTCTCTTATCATGATCTTCGAAACTGCAGGTTCTGCACCTGCAGCAGCTCCAGCAGCAGTAGAAGCGCCAGCGGCAGCTCCTGCAGCGGCAGCTGACCAAGAAGTTAACGTACCGGACATCGGTGGCGACGAAGTAGAAGTGACTGAAATCATGGTAGCTGTTGGCGACATGATTGAAGAAGAGCAGTCTCTTATCACTGTAGAAGGTGACAAGGCTTCTATGGAAGTACCTGCACCGTTCGCTGGTAAGGTTAAAGAAATCAAGATTGCAGCTGGCGACAAAGTGTCAACTGGCTCGCTAATCATGGTATTCGAAGTGGCGGGCGCAGCACCTGCAGCGGCTCCGGCTCCTGCGGCAGCAGCTCCAGCGCCAGCAGCGGCACCTGCTCCAGCAGCAGCTCCTGCGGCGGCAGCACCAGCTTCAGCTGGCGACTTCCAGGAAAACAACGAGTACGCTCACGCGTCTCCAGTTGTTCGCCGTCTAGCTCGCGAGTTCGGTGTTAACCTGTCTAAGGTTAAAGGTACTGGCCGTAAGAACCGTATCCTGAAAGAAGACGTTCAAAACTTCGTTAAAGATGCGCTTAAGCGTCTTGAGTCTGGTGCTGCGGCATCTGGCAAGGGCGACGGCTCTGCACTTGGCCTACTACCATGGCCGAAAGTTGACTTCAGCAAGTTCGGTGAGACTGAAACTAAGCCTCTTTCTCGCATCAAGAAGATCTCTGGCGCTAACCTGCACCGTAACTGGGTAATGATCCCTCACGTTACGCAGTGGGACAACGCAGATATCACTGAGCTAGAAGCATTCCGTAAAGAGCAGAATGCTATCGAAGCGAAGAAAGATACGGGCATGAAGATCACTCCGCTTGTATTCATCATGAAAGCGGTAGCGAAAGCTCTTGAAGCCTTCCCAGCGTTCAACTCTTCGCTGTCTGAAGACAACGAAAGCTTGATCCTGAAGAAGTACGTAAACGTGGGTATCGCAGTTGATACACCAAACGGCCTGGTTGTTCCTGTCTTCAAAGACGTGAACAAGAAAGGTATTTACGAGCTATCTGAAGAGCTAATGGCAGTGTCTAAGAAGGCACGTGCAGGCAAGCTAACTGCTGCTGACATGCAGGGTGGCTGTTTCACCATCTCAAGCCTAGGCGGTATCGGCGGTACTGCGTTCACACCAATCGTGAATGCACCAGAAGTTGGTATCCTGGGTGTATCTAAGTCTGAAATGAAGCCTGTGTGGAACGGCAAAGAGTTCGAACCACGCCTACAACTTCCTCTGTCTCTATCATACGACCACCGTGTGATCGATGGCGCGGAAGGTGCTCGCTTCATCACATACCTGAACGCGTGTCTGTCTGACATTCGCCGTCTGGTACTTTAAGGTTTCCTAACCCAACCTCCATGCCTGCAAAAGCGGGCATGGAAGTGTTGTGTAGCTCACAGGCTATAGCAATTTACTTTTCAGTTTGTTAACACCTCTGTAAAATCGTTAGCCAGCTGAAACAAAAAAAGTAGAACACGAATACTTAGCCTGTTAGGGATAAAAGACTTACAACGAGGTCATGATGAGTAAAGAAATTAAAGCCCAGGTAGTGGTGTTGGGTTCAGGCCCTGCAGGATACTCTGCGGCATTCCGTTGCGCCGACCTAGGCCTAGACACGGTTCTAATCGAAAAATACAGCACGCTTGGTGGTGTATGTCTAAACGTGGGCTGTATCCCATCTAAAGCCCTGCTTCACGTTGCTAAAGTAATCGAAGAAGCTAAAGCGATGGCCGATCACGGTATCGTATTTGGTGAGCCACAGACTGATATCTCTAAGATCCGTCTATGGAAAGAAAAAGTAATCAACCAGCTAACTGGCGGTCTTGGCGGCATGGCTAAGATGCGTAAAGTTAACGTAGTTAACGGCTACGGTAAGTTTACTGGTCCTAACACTATCGTTGTGGAAGGCGAAGAAGGTCAAACGACTATCAACTTCGACAACGCTATCGTTGCGGCAGGTTCTCGTCCTATCGAGCTACCTTTCATCCCGCACGAAGACCCACGTATCTGGGACTCAACTGACGCGCTTGAGCTGAAAGAGGTTCCTGAGAAGCTACTTGTCATGGGTGGCGGTATCATCGGCCTTGAAATGGGTACGGTATACCACGCGCTGGGTTCAGAGATCGACGTGGTTGAGATGTTCGACCAGGTTATCCCTGCCGCTGACAAAGACATCGTTAAAGTCTTCACCAAGCGCATCAAGAAGAAATTCAACCTGATGCTAGAAACCAAAGTAACCGCTGTTGAAGCGCGTGAAGACGGTATCTACGTATCAATGGAAGGCAAGAAAGCACCTGCTGAGCCTGTACGTTACGACGCAGTTCTTGTGGCAATCGGCCGTGTACCAAACGGTAAGCTGATCGACGCAGAGAAAGCAGGTATCGAAGTTGATGAGCGCGGCTTCATCAACGTTGACAAGCAGATGCGTACTAACGTTGCCCACATCCACGCTATCGGTGACATCGTTGGCCAGCCAATGCTTGCTCACAAAGGTGTGCATGAAGGCCACGTTGCCGCTGAAGTTATCTCTGGTAAGAAGCACTACTTCGACCCTAAAGTTATTCCTTCAATTGCTTACACCGAGCCAGAAGTGGCATGGGTTGGTAAGACCGAGAAAGAAGCGAAAGCAGAAGGCATCAACTATGAAGTGGCGACTTTCCCATGGGCTGCTTCTGGCCGTGCAATCGCTTCTGACTGTGCAGACGGTATGACGAAGATGATCTTCGACAAAGACACTCACCGTGTTATCGGTGGTGCTATCGTAGGTACTAACGGTGGTGAGCTTCTGGGTGAAATCGGTCTGGCGATCGAGATGGGCTGTGATGCAGAGGATATCGCTCTGACTATCCACGCTCACCCAACGCTACACGAATCTGTTGGTCTGGCTGCAGAGGTATTCGAAGGCTCAATCACTGACCTTCCTAACCCGAAAGCGGTTAAGCGCAAGAAGTAATTCTTGCAGCTGTAAAAGATATGAAAAAGCGCCCTAGGGCGCTTTTTTGTTTTTACCTGGGCCAGAGGCTATTGGCAAACGGCTATAGGCAAAAAGATAGGAGCCGTTAGTGGTGGTATTTGGTTGTTTGGATGGACAATTCACCATCGCCCATCGCCCATCGCCCATCGCCCATCGCCCATCGCCAGGAGCCCTAAAACCTAAACCCTCCCTCGGTATCAATATCGAAGACTTGTAGGATTGGCGGTATCGAGGTATCGGTAAACATCACCATCATCAGCAGCGATTCCTGCTGCTTGCCAATTGTCAGGGTTTGGCTTAGCTTACCGCTGTCGGTGACAAACAATAGCAGTTGGGCGTCTGGGTTGGGGGTGGGGGCGCTGCTATCACCGCTCCACTGCTGGTAGAAGCCAACAAAGGCGCGCTGATCGGTAATCGAGCGCAGATCAACATCCACTTCCAGTTGCTGGCTGGTGGTGAAGTCGTAACCGGGAGCCACTTTAATACTCGCCATGGTCACAGTTTCTTCCTCGCTACTTCCGGCATCATCTCCAGGGGAAGAGCCAGAAGAGGCACTGTCGCCGCCTCCGCCGCCCCCACATGCGCTGAGCCCCATTGCCAACAGCCATCCGCATAGTAATCGCTTGTATTGTTTCATTGTTAAACCCTCTTTCTATTCTGAACTTAGTGAATCGAAGCTATGCGGTTACTCAAGACCATATAGATGTTGGCTGACTCGTTTTTCAGAAACGAACCAGTCTGGATGCTCCCCTGTCGTGCAGTAATCAAAGAAACGGGGGTAGGCGAGTAGCATGTCGACCTGCTCCTCTGGGTGGGCCCAGCTTTCCGTGAGGATAAAACCCCATGGCAGGCCGTTCTCGGTTCGATACAGGCTGCCAGCGCCACTGTCGCTGCGGTCGTCGTAGTCGCCCATAAGTTCTAGGCTAGGGTTACCGAGTTGGGTTGGCTCATAGTCGTCGAGGTGGATTTCCAGACCGCGGCCTATTGACGTTCCTTCACCATGGTGCAACCCGTCGACAGCAAAAATAAAGGGATCGAAAGGTGCATTGGGCAGAGAGCTGGTGCTAACACCGTCTTCCAGTGGTACGGTGACAGAGAAGCTAAAGCGCTCGGCTTCCTGACAGGTCTCTTTGGTGCGGTGGAAGCGGCAGCTTGATTGGGTATCTGCGGTGAGGTTCTCCGAGATGATCAATACTACGTTGCCTTGCCCAGCCTCTAGCGGCGAACGGCTAACAGGCTGTCCGTTGACGAGGAAAACGATATTGCCTTCATCCGCGACATTGCGGGCGAGAGATGGAATATGGATCCCGAAACCGTTCTGGTAATCCGCCCCCAGCGCTTGCAGGGTACCTGATATTTTTAGTTGCTTGACGTTATCGGCTTGGTCGGATTTCACCTCGACCTGGTAGCGCATTACCACATCATTGAGATCGTAGTCACCTTCACGCGGCCAGCTGTCTTCAAAGGCGGCAGTGAATGGACCATAATTTGCAGTACTGAATAAGGCATCTTCAAGTGTTACCTGATAGTCTTCGACTTCACCGTCTGGTGCACCACCGAAGGCAGGAAGCTCCTCGGCGCTACTGAAGCGGAAGCGAGCCCAAGTTTCGCCAGCTGTGACTGAGCCGGGAATATTAATGACCAGGGTGTTCATGCCAGCACTTAGTGCTTGACCGCTAAAGATCTGCTCGTTGCTATCGGCAAAGTCACCGTCTTTATTCCAGTCGATCCAGGCATTGAGGAAGCCCGCACCACTGGCTGTGATGTTGGCAAGGGCAGACTCTCCCCCTTGCAAGGTGGTTAGGATCACACCGTCCTCATCATCCACCCCTGTCACATCATCACTGCTACCGGGAGTGGATTCACTGTCTGGCGCGACACCACCGAGGAATAGGGTATTGTTGCTGAGGTCATGTCTGGCACCGTTGTTATCGACCGAGGTTTGGTAGCTGTCCGGTGCGTCTCCTAAGTCGATAGACTCGATGGCCACCGGGGCTGAGGCACATCGCACCCCGTCGTTAAGCCCTGACTTCGGACCGGCGGCAAACTGGGTTGCGGTGGTGTCTATATTGTTGGGATCCGAGATATCGACAGTAAAAATGATACCGTCTTGGTTGCGGCTGAAATAGAAATTGCCACTGGCCTCGAAGTAAGCGGCACCAAAGGTGCCGGTCACTCCGGTATTGCCCAAAATCACTTTGCTACCATCGGTAGGATTGATGCGATAGAGGTGACCCTGCTTATTATCGACCGCATAGATGTTGCCGTCTTCGGGGTGGAAGGCAAAATCGGTCAGCTTCATACTGCCATCACTGCCCTCTACTTTGCTGCCTTTGAGGAAATTTGGGTCGTTTTCGTCGAGTGGGATTTTGTATAGCCCGGAACGGTAGAGGTAATAGGTATTGTTGGCGACATCACCGACATAGAACGGTGAATCCGGCAGGCCGGTGACAGGCAGGGTGGTTGCCTTGAAGTCATTGCCAACTTGAACCACTTTTTTCTGGGTGGTGTTGAAGGCATAAATGAAGTTATCGGTTTCGTTGTATCCGGCAGCGTTGAGGTTCCCTGCCTGACCAATATCCGTTTGCAGGGTCTGGTAGGCACCTGTGAGCAGATTGACACCGTAAACATTGGTCTGTGAATCCTGCATCAGGAAGGCGGTATACGGGCAGGTGTCAAAGGCCGCGCTGTTGGCGTTGTGGCTCCACATCAAAAAAGGCACTACAGAAAGTAAAATTTTTCTATCCATTACAAAAATCCCCCTATGTCTGGAGTGTTCAAATCAACTTTGGTGCCATGATTTTAAATTGTTGTTTTTATTGATTTTTGTTATTTTTGTTAATGGCGTAGAGGGTTACTTTTGCAATTTCTTGGTATGCCGTAGGAAATAGTTTTGTATCTTGCGACGCATTCTGTCGGGAGCCGGGGAGGTTAATGCTGAAATGAATGGACAAAAAAGGAGAGCAAATTGCTCTCCTTTGGATAAAAAAGTACAGACTTTAATCGTACTTGAAAGCTGCGAGATTAAAGCTTGAAGGTGCCCACCATACCATCCAGGCGCTTGGATAGGTCTCGTAGCTCCTGGCTCGATTGTGCCAATTGAGAAGCAGTATCTGCGGTTCGTTGGGTCGTCTCGTTGATATCTTCAATGTTGCAATTGATATCGCTGACCACAGTGGACTGCTCTTCGGTTGCGGTTGCCACCTGAGTGTTCATGTCCGAAATCAGGGTGATACGATCAGAAATCGACAATAGGGCACCTGATGCTTCATCTGCAGCCGAGACACCGTCGGACGTCAGCTGGCGGCTCTGCACCATGGCGTTAACCGCATTGCTGGCTTCTTCCTGCAGGCGGTTGATCATCGCCTGG
The DNA here is from genome assembly GCF_056158405.1 of Photobacterium sp. AWH4_225. NCBI lineage: Bacteria > Pseudomonadati > Pseudomonadota > Gammaproteobacteria > Vibrionales > Vibrionaceae > Photobacterium > Photobacterium sp. AWH4_225. Next base: position 384,229 of record NZ_JBSWTF010000001.1, read on the forward strand.
ATTTCATCAGTCGAATCAGCGGTACGACTGGCCAGGCTTCGAACCTCATCGGCCACAACGGCAAAACCTCGGCCTTGCTCACCGGCACGGGCAGCTTCTATTGCAGCGTTAAGCGCCAGCAGATTGGTTTGCTCGGAAATACCGCGTATCACATCAAGGATGCTGCCGATTGCTTGGGTGTTGCTGGCCAGTGATTCAATGACTTCACTGACCTGAGTAACATCATTGGACAGCTGATTGATAGTATCGCGGGCCTGAGTCACTACCTGCTGACCGCTCTGGGTTTCGTTTTCGGCATTTTGCGCGGCATCGGCTGCTTGTGCGGCATTGTTGGCGATTTCGTTAACCGTAGCACCCATCTCGTTAATCGCCGTCACCACCTGGATAGTACGATCACGCTGGCTGTGGCTGGTATCTAGCGTAACTTCAGCCTGGTGGGCGACAGATTCTGCGGCTTCGCGCAGGCTGTTGCCGGTTTCGGCGACTTCTTTGACCGAATAATGGATCTTGCCGATGAAGCTATTGAAGCCCGCCGATAGCTGGGCGATTTCATCGTTGCCGGAGACATCGATACGGTGGCGCAGATCGCCTTCGCCTTCACCGAGATCTTTGAACATTGCTGCCAGGCGTGCAATCGGCTGGGTGATATTGGTACCTAGCCAGATCGCCAGTAGAACGAAGACGGCAGCAATACCGGCGGTCCACAGCATGATTTGCTGGCGGGCTTGGTTGAGTTCGGCAAACGCTTCCTCAAGCGGCAGTTGTGCAACCACATACCAATCCATTGATGGGATGTAACTGGTGGCCACCAATACATCTTTGCCATTGATAGTATGTTGGACGACATTGAAATCATCTTTTGCCATCAAAGTTGCCGCTGCCTGGGCACCATAGAGGTTTGATAGCTTCATTTTGCCCATAACCCCCTTGTCACGGTGGATCTGGACCAGGCCTTGGCTATCGGTAAGGAACACAAAACCCGTTTGTTCCAGTTGGAACTGGTTGATAAAGCGCACCATTTCGCCCAGCGACTTCGATAGGCCGGCCATGCCTTTGCCGTGCAGCTGCTGGTAGTTGACGAACAGTTTTACATCACCGTTATTCTCACGGAAAACGCTCAGCGAGCGGGCTTGGCCGGATTGGGTGAAGTTATAGAACCAAGCATCTTGCTGTGGCGTCAAACGGCGCAGGAAACCGTTCTGGTTCCAGTAATCGCCACTGGTACGATCAGCAATTGAGGCATCGAACAATTGGTACTGGTTTTTGATATCATTCAGCCGCTGGATGATTTTGTTTTCATCGGCTTGCGATCTGCCATCATGATAAAGGTCGGTAATAAAATGGCTGGTGGCCAACTGCTCGGCAGCAGCCAGCATCAGCGACACTTCTTTATCAATGGTATTGCGAACTTGCAGCAGGGTAGCCGGAAGCTCCGACTGCATTAAGCGGTTTTCGACCACTTGCCTTGCTTGCTTTTGGCTTATGATGCCAACTAGCAAGGTTGAAGCGAGAACCGCGAGGACCATAGCTAGGATCAGCTTTTGTTTGATTGTGAATTGGTTGAACTTCATAGTCTTTATAGTTTTGTCTGAAGATGTGAACGTAGCGTGCGTTCACGGAATAAGTAGCCCATGACCCAAGAACAGCCATTTGCGGCAACTCACAGCGTATTGTGTTATCTGCAGTCCTGTTGCAGAACTTTAGTGCTTAGTATCACATTTTTGTGCTTGTTCAGCGTATCTTTTTCTTCTTCCGTGTTTGCCGAAGAGCGGCCTAAGGTCGGGGTGGTGCTCGGTGGCGGTGGTGCCAAAGGCGCGGCCCATATTGGTGTGCTCAAGGCGTTGGAAGATTTGCAGATCCCCGTGGACTATATTGCCGGTACCAGTATGGGAGCGTATGTCGGCGGTTTGTACGCAACCGGGATGAGTGCCGATGAAATTGAAGCCTTGCTGACCAGTGTCGACTGGGAGCAGGGTTATCAAGATAGGGTGATGCGTGGCGACCGCCGGGTACGGGAAAAGCAGCAGGAAGACAGATACCAAGTGACCAGTGAGTTGGGCTTTGGCTTCTGGGAGCTAAAAGCGCCGAGAGGTATTGTTCAGGGCCAGACCATGGGGGAGATCCTACGGACGACCTCGGGCAACCTGCCGGTGTTTGATAGCTTTGACAACATGGTGATCCCATACCGTGCAGTGGCAACAGATATCGAAAACTTAGAGCCTGTGGTGCTTGATAAGGGTGATTTGGCTGAAGTGATGCAGGCCAGTATGTCTATCCCCGGCCTGCTGCCGCCCAAAGAGCTTAATGGCAAGCTATTGGTCGATGGTGGGATCACCGATAACCTGCCGATTGAAGTGGTCCGCAATATGGGGGCCGATATCATTATCGCGGTTGATATTAGTAATGAGTTCAAGAAGCGTGATGAGCTAAGCAACTATTTTGCGGTGATGGATCAGCTGACGGACTTTATGGTGCGTGATAATGCTGACCGCCAGATTGCCCTGCTGTCAGATGAAGACTTTTTGATCCGTCCCAATATTCGCGGGATCAAAACCGCCGATTTTGCCCGTATGCCACTGGCGTTTGAAAGTGGCTATGTCGAAGTGATGGCAATGGCCGATGAGCTTGCTCATCTTGGTCGCAGTACTTGGTTCCAGGACTATGTCGACCACAAGCAGCTGCGCCGCCGCCATCTTGTCCCGCTCGATGAGATGGTAGTTGATGAGATACGGTTGAAAAACAACAGTAGCTACTCTGATGAAGTATTGCTTGAGCGCATGCAGCTGGAGGCCGGTAAGGTGATCAGCTCTGAAGAGCTGGACGAGAGTGTGCGCAGCCTCTATGCCTTGGATCGTTTTGAGCGAGTCGACTACCGAATTGAGCAAATCGATGATGAAAATGTCGTCTTGCTTAATGTCCGGGAAAAAAGCTGGGGGCCGAATTTTATCGATTTTCGCTTTGCCCTCGAAGATGACTTTGAAAACAGTACCGATTATTCCTTCGGTATTGCATTCAATGTTACCGGTCTTAGCCGAGCTGGGGCGGAGTGGCGTACCGAGTTGGAATACGGCTCGGATAAGCGTATTGCAACCGGGCTGTACCTACCGTTTGTCAAAGACAACGACTGGTTTTCTTTGATAACCGCTGAGTATAAAAATACTGATTACAATATCCCGACATTCGGCGAAGAGCCTGCTTTGGAAGATATTGATACCTTCCTGCCTGCCACTTACACCGATACTGTTTTTGATGCTTCGTTTGGTTGGCAGCCAACACTTTGGCAGGAGTTTCGGATCGGGATGCGCTACCTCAGCGGTGAGACTGAAATACTCGGTTTACCGGATCTTGGGGTTGATAAACGAAGGAGCCAAATTGGCTATATACGTTACAGCCTCGATACCTTGGATGACTTTATGCTGCCAAAGCAAGGTAATTTGTTAGAGCTAGAGTTCGCGGCATCGGATGATAATAGCCGTTTTCTGGGTGATGATATCGATGACTTCTCGGTGCACCTTGACATGAACTGGAAGGGCGCGGTGACCTATGGTGACCACACCTTCATGGGCAAGGCGGAATATGGCCGGGTGCGTTCAGACTTTGATCTGCGGCTGGATCCTAAGGAATTGGGCGGTTTCCTCAACCTGTCCGGTATTCCTAAAAACAGCTTATCCGGTAACAACAAAATATTCACTGCGGCCATTTATCGCTACAACCTGATGGAGCAAGACTTTGGATTGTTCAAATCCTCGGTCTTCTTTGGCGGATCGGTGGAGTATGGCGGGGTATATAACAACTCTGATCTGAGCTTCAAGGATGTGCCGCTCTATACCGCAGGCAGCTTGTACTCGGGGATCACTACGCCAGTGGGGCCGCTGATCTTGGCGTATGGCCGTACCGAGCAGTCGAACCATGCATTTTATGTCTTCTTTGGTGGTGCGCTCTAATTTAACAGGCTGATATAAGTGGAAGAAAGTCAGCGGTGGCTATTACGCTTGCTTACATTTATTCAAAAATTGTGAATGTTGTAAAAAACGACTGGATTTTAATATTACGTTAAATCTGGTATGCTCGATGAACGGTTTTGGTCTCCGTTGGCTGAAATACTAACATTTCTTATGTGACAGAAGGAATAACAAGCCCTTCCAGCATGCTAACGGCAGATCAATCACTTCCAAGGATGTTTGGCCATCGCGGCCAAACCTAAAATGAGGAATATGTCGTGCTTGAAGCCTACCGTAAACACGTCGAAGAACGTGCTGCAGAAGGAATTGTTCCAAAGCCGCTCGATGCTGAGCAGGTTGCCGCTCTGGTTGAATTACTGAAGACCCCGCCAGCCGGTGAAGAAGCCTTTCTGCTAGATCTCCTGGAAAATCGTATTCCCCCTGGTGTGGATGAAGCTGCTTATGTGAAGGCAGGCTTTCTTGCTGCACTGACAACAGGCGAAGCGCAGTCCCCAATCGTCAGCAAGGAAAAAGCTGCCGAACTGTTGGGTACCATGCAAGGTGGTTACAACATCGAGCCGCTGATTTCATTGCTGGACGATGACGCTCTGGCGCCAATTGCGGTTAAAGCGCTGTCTCATACTCTTCTGATGTTCGATGCCTTTTATGACGTCGAAGAAAAAGCCAAAGCGGGCAACGAGTTTGCCAAGCAGGTGATTCAATCTTGGGCCGATGCCGAGTGGTTCCTGTCCAAGCCAGAGCTGGCTGAAAAGATCACTCTGACTGTGTTTAAGGTGACTGGTGAAACGAATACCGATGACCTGTCTCCGGCACCGGATGCATGGTCGCGCCCTGATATCCCGCTGCACGCCCTTGCGATGCTGAAGAATGAACGTGAAGGTATCGAGCCTGAGCAGCCGGGTTCAATCGGTCCTATCAAGCAGATTGAGGCACTGAAAGAGAAAGGTCACCAGCTTGTTTATGTGGGTGATGTGGTCGGTACGGGCTCTTCCCGTAAGTCGGCGACCAACTCGGTACTGTGGTTCATGGGTGATGATATCCCTAATGTGCCTAACAAGCGTGCTGGTGGTTACGTACTTGGCGGTAAAATCGCGCCTATCTTCTTCAATACCATGGAAGATGCCGGTGCTCTGCCAATTGAAGTAGACGTTACCGCACTTAACATGGGTGATGTGATTGATGTCTACCCTTACAAAGGTGAAGTCCGCCTTCACGGCAGCGACGATGTCGTTTCTACCTTTGAGCTGAAAACCGATGTATTGATTGACGAAGTACGTGCCGGTGGCCGTATCCCTCTGATCATCGGTCGTGGTCTGACTGACCGTGCCCGCCAGTCTCTGGGTCTAGCATCTTCTGATGTATTCCGTCGCCCGGTTGCGGTTGAAGATTCAGGCAAAGGCTATACCTTGGCCCAGAAGATGGTCGGTAAAGCGTGCGGTGTTGAAGGCGTTCGCCCAGGCACATACTGTGAGCCGAAGATGACTACGGTTGGCTCGCAGGATACCACTGGCCCTATGACCCGTGATGAGCTGAAAGATTTGGCGTGTCTGGGCTTCTCGGCTGAACTGACGATGCAGTCGTTCTGTCACACCTCGGCATATCCTAAGCCGGTGGATGTAAACACTCACCACACTCTACCTGATTTCATTATGAACCGTGGCGGTGTGTCACTTCGTCCGGGTGATGGTGTTATCCACTCGTGGCTGAACCGTATGCTACTGCCTGATACCGTAGGTACCGGCGGTGACTCGCACACCCGTTTCCCGCTGGGCATTTCGTTCCCGGCAGGTTCTGGTCTGGTCGCTTTTGCCGCGGCAACTGGTGTGATGCCACTTGATATGCCTGAATCAATTCTGGTTCGCTTCAAGGGCGAGATGAAAGAAGGTATTACCCTGCGTGACCTTGTTCATGCCATCCCTTATTACGGTATTAAGCAGGGACTACTGACCGTTGAGAAAGCCGGTAAGATCAATGAGTTCTCAGGCCGTGTACTGGAAATCGAAGGTGTTGAGCACCTAACGGTTGAGCAGGCTTTCGAGCTATCTGACGCATCTGCCGAGCGTAGTGCGGCAGGCTGTACTGTTAAGCTATCGCAAGAGTCGATTGCCGAGTACCTGAACTCGAACATCGTGATGCTTAAATGGATGATCTCCGAAGGTTATGGCGACCGCCGTACCATCGAGCGCCGTATCACGGCGATGGAAGAGTGGTTGGCAAATCCTGAGTTGATGGAAGCCGATGGCGATGCCGAGTACGCGCATGTTATCGAAATCGATTTGGCTGAAATTAATGAGCCTATCTTGTGTGCACCGAATGATCCGGATGATGCGCGTCTGCTATCAGACGTACAGGGTACATCTATCGATGAGGTGTTCATCGGTTCGTGTATGACCAACATTGGCCACTTCCGTGCGGCAGGTAAACTGCTTGAGAAGTTTGGCGGTACGCTTGATACCCGCCTGTGGGTTGCCCCACCGACCAAGATGGATAAAGACCAGCTTACCGAAGAAGGCTATTACGGTATCTTCGGCCGTGCTGGTGTACGTATCGAAACGCCGGGATGTTCGCTGTGTATGGGTAACCAGGCCCGCGTAGCCGACAAGGCAACGGTGATGTCGACCTCGACCCGTAACTTCCCGAACCGTCTGGGTACTGGAGCCAATGTGTACCTGTCTTCAGCAGAGTTGGCGGCAGTGGGTGCAATTCTTGGCCGTATCCCGACCAAGGAAGAGTACTTGGAGTACGCCAAGCAAATCGATGCGACGGCAGCGGACACCTACCGTTACCTCAACTTCCACCGCATGGATCAGTACACCAAGAAAGCGGATGATGTGATTATCCAGCAGCCAGCCTAAGGGTTAGTTGTTACTAATAAAAACGCCTCCAGTTGGAGGCGTTTTTGTTTATGGAGCTTTGTTTGTGACAAAGGGAATTAAGCGCTCTTTTCTTTCGCTAATGCCTTGGCTTTACGGCGTTTGCTGAGCCAGAAGTGCTCTAGGCCGATACGGCCGCCGCCTTGTACCATAAGGGTCAGGTAGACCAGCGAGTAGATAAAGGCCAGCTCGGCGCCAGCCCAGCCTTTCAGCATCCCTACCGCGTAGGTTGCTGTGCCCATAGTAAATAGCAATACCAACGCACTGATACGAGTCAGCACACCCAACATCAGGGCGATAGAGCCCAGTACTTCGGCCAGCATAGCCAACACCAGACTTGGGGTAGAGCCAATGCCAAACGGGTCGATAAAAGTCGGTGCTAGCTCACTGAAGTTCATGATCTTGCCGATACCGTGGGTCAGCATCGCACCACCGATAGCCAAACGGAGCAATAGCAGAAGCAGATCTTCAATGCGGTGAGATCCGTTGCGGCCGGATAAGAGAGCAAGTAGTTTGTCCATGACAGGATCCTTTAAAGAGAAAGAGTAGCTTGCTCTATTAGACTACGAGGGAGATGACTTTAATCTGAATGACGCCGATCAAAATGTGGTTCTGTGAGCGAGCTAACACAGTTTCGGGATAGTGGTTTTGTGGGGTGGGTAACAGGTATCTGATTAGCCGCAGGGTGATAACTTCAAAAACGCATGAATACGTCCATGTAGCTCTGACCCGCCCTCCTTGGCGGGTAAGTTTTGAAGTTATTTCCCTAAGACTATTCGTAGTAGGTGAGTACTATGACGGATTAGCGCTTGCCGACAGTCAGCATGGCGGCAACGTTGCGTGCGGTCATCTCGACGTTAAACGCAGCTTCTTCCATTGCCGTCTGAAGTTCCATGGCGCGTGGGGTGACACTGAATACCGCGTCGATACCGTGGTCGTAAACCGCGTCACAGTCTGCTGCCAGACAGCCTGCAATACCTACGACTGGGATATGGAAACGCTTGGCAGTACGGGCAACACCGATCGGGGTTTTGCCATGGATAGTTTGGCTGTCGATACGACCTTCACCGGTGATCACCAAGTCAGCATCCGCGCAGACGTCCAGCAGGTTCACCGCATCCATTACGATGTCGATCCCCGGGCGCAGGCTGGCATCCAGTAGGCCAAGCAGAGCAGCTCCGAGGCCACCCGCGGCACCGGCACCCGCCATGTCTTTCACATCACGACCTAGTTGGGCTTTGATGATACCTGCGTAGTGGGCTAGGTTGGCGTCCAGTTGCTCAACCATTTCTGGTGTTGCACCTTTCTGCGGGCCGAAGATATGAGACGCGCCTTTCGGGCCGCATAGCGGATTGTCGACGTCACAGGCTACTTCTAGTTTCACAGTCGCAAGGCGAGGGTCTAGGTTGGTCTTGTCGATGGTTACGATACGGGCTAGCTCAGCACCGCCGAAACCAATCTCTTCGTCGTTTTCGTCAAGCAGGCGGATACCCAACGCCTGGGCCATACCGATACCACCGTCGTTGGTGGCACTGCCGCCGATACCGACGATGATGTGTTCAACCCCTTTGTCTAGAGCGGCTTTGATAAGCTCGCCGGTACCGAAAGTTGTCGTTTTCAGTGGGTTGCGTAATTCAGGTTCAACAAGGTGCAGGCCAGATGCCGCTGCCATTTCGATAATCGCAGTACGGCCGTCACCCATGACACCGTAGAAGCCGTCTACTTGCTTGCCCAGTGGGCCGGTAACAGACTGCTCGATGATAGAGCCGTTGGTGGCATCAACCAGAGACTGCACGGTGCCTTCACCGCCATCAGCCATAGGTAGCTTGTGGTACTCCGCTTCTGGCAGGACTTGGCGGAAACCCGCTTCGATAGCCGTTGCCACTTCCATGGCCGTCAAACTTTCTTTGTATGAATCTGGGGCAATAACAATTTTCATGACTTTAAATCCTTAAACGAAGAAACCGAATACACCGAAAATAAGAGTTGAGACGACGGCAATCATCAGGCCGACAGCTGATTCGTAAGGGATCAGCTTGAGGCGCTCTTTGATATCCATATGAACTGCGCCACCTGTGGCATGGAAGAAGCTACCGTGAGGCATGTGGTCCAGTACAGTTGCACCGGCGTGGATCATCGCCGCACCGGCTAGCGCAGGGACGCCGAGTTCAAGGATGGTGTGGCTGAATACGCTAGAAGCAACGGCAGTACCGGCAGTGGTTGAAGCAGTAGCCAGTGCCATCATAGAACCAGAAATAGGTGCAAGTAGGTAAGATGGCAGGCCAGAAGCCGTTAGCAGATCAATCAGACCATCTTTAAGGCCTGAGTTGGCAATGATGCCAGCCAGTGTACCGGTACCCAAAAGCATGACCGCAACAGGGGCCATTCGGGTCAAGCCAGATACAGCAAAGTGGTTGGTATCGCGGAAGCGACCCATGACAACGGCACCGACCAAGCCACCAAGAGGCAGGGCGATCAGTGGGTCAACATTGATACCTGCAATAGGGCGTAGCGCCAACAGGGCAATGGCGATAAGCGGAGCAACAATCGCCGCGCCGAATTTTGGTAGGCGGCTGTGGTCGATTTCGACGACTTCATGCTCAGCAACCTTGCTACCGCGGTTAACCAGTTTCTTGGCAATGAAGTAAGCGAAAGCCATACCGCAAAGGCCAGGGATCACACCGGCAGCCATGACAGAAGTCAGTGGGACATTGAAGGCATCTGCAGCGGCGATGGCATTCGGGTTCGGAGACATGATGTTACCGGCTTTACCGCCACCGACCATGGCCAGCAGGATAGCCATTTTTGATAGATCAGCGCGGCGGGCAATCGCCAGGGCAATTGGGGCAACGGTGATTACTGCCACGTCAACGAAGACGCCGACAGCAGTCAAAATCATGGTGGCTACAGCCAGTGCCAGTAGGGCACGGGTTTCGCCGACTTTTTTGACGATGGTTTCAGCAATAGACGTCGCGGCACCAGACTCAATCAAGACACCAGCCAGGACACCGGCTGCCAGGATACGCAATACTGCAGTGACAATGCCCTGCGCACCGCCAATCATTAGGTTTACGGTATCGGTCAGCGAGACGCCACCGACGATACCACCGACAAGGGCACCGATGATCATGCCGTAGGCTGGCGGGACTTTTTTCAGGATCAGGCTAATGGCCACTACCAGCGCGGCTAACGCGCCCAGTGTTGATACTTCTACCATGTTCTATTCCACGTCAAAATTAAAAAAGAAAAAATCAAAATTCCTAACTGCGGTGGAATGTACTCGGGCAAGCAGCGTTTGGCTTTAGGCGAGGTGACGAAAAATCATCACCTCAAAATGAAATTTTTGTGCAATTGCACAATTTAAGGTTTTTGTGAACTAGCAGGAGAGGGCGAGGTATAACCGAGTTTTATCGGATAAGTTATTGATGTCTAAATTTGTTTCTTGTTCGATGCGGTCGAGCCTATAACGCAGGGTATTGCGGTGAATGTGGAGTGTTTCGCACGTTTGAGCTAAATCACAATTCTGAGCAAAAAATACCTTCAGGGTCTTTAGTAGGGTGCCCTTGGGGTCATTGGCCTTAAGGGTTTCCAGTGGTTGCATAAGCTGCTCATAGCGCCAAGGATCATCTTTTAGGCCGCTGAGCAGTACGGGGAGCAGATGATCTTGGTAGAACAACACACTCTCTTCACTGTTGCCGGCATTAAGGGTGGCCTGGGCGGTTTGGAAAGAGCGAGACAGCCCTTGAAGCCCGGGGAAGTAGTCGCCCAGTGCCATTTGGATTGAGAAGTGGCTCTCCTTGGCGACTCGTCGCATCAGTTTGTTGATCCGCTTCTGTTCGATAGACCGTGACCAGCCTGAATCTTCCAGAGTGATCGGTTTGAGCACCACGATCTCATTGAGCGAGACTGAATGGATCCCGACTAGATTGTCGCGCTCGGGGTATTCGAGCAGGTGTACCATTTTCTGTAGGTGCTCCAGTGAGAGCGATTCACCGGCGGCGGGGATCACTTTGACCAAGGCGGCAATACGTGGCTGGGTCAGGTCAAGATCCAGCTTCAGGGCGATCGAGTTGAGTTGGGCATCATTGAGCTCGGTGTCTTTGATCAGCTGCAGTACCAGCTCTTCGCGGTGGCGTTTGTTCCACTGCACCTGCGACATCAGGGCTTCCTGCTCGACGATCAGCTCGGCGGTCATCTTGACCAGCTCGCCGTAATTACGCACTTGATCCGGCGTGCCGGAGATCCCCACCACACCTATAATTTGGTCGCGGAACACGATCGGCAGGTTGATCCCGGGTTTGACCCCCTTGAGCTGCAGCGCGGTACCGGGATCAATTTCGACCACCCGGTTGTCGGTGATCGCCAAGACGGCTCCTTCATGGCGCTGGTTGAGGCGGCTGGGATCGCCGGAGCCGATGATCCGGCCGTATTCGTCCATGACGTTGACCGAGTGCTGGATGATTTTCATTGCCCGCTCGACAATTTGACGGGCAATGGTCGCATTGAGTTGCATTTCTGTGTCAGATCCTGAAAATGTGCGCTCTTGCGCGAAGGGCGGGATCAACGTCCCGCACAACCAAGTTTACCATCATTGCACTTTAGATCACTGACATCACACAGAGGATAGCTATGGACTACGACTTTAAGAAAAATACCCTAGACGGTAGCTATCATGCGGTTTTCTCTATGGGGCATGAAGCCTTGGGGCGCTGGCTGGTGGAAGAGATCGGCAAGGACTTCGATAAGATAGATACCGTGATGTCCCAGCTTGGTGCATTGAAAAACAGCACCCAGGAGTGGCGCATTATTGGTGACGAGCTGACCTTGAGCTTGCAGGACAATGAAGCCGTGGTACAGGCTAACTATCTGTTTTCAGAGGATGAAACCGAGCTGGAAGACAATCTTGATTTCTATGATGAAGAAGCCGTGGCTGTGTGTGGGTTCGAGGACTTTGCACAGGTTTTGACGGCATGGCGTGCGTTCGTTACCCGTTTTTGATCTCAGATGTCCCCTAGTGGCTAAAAATGCTACATTTTAGTGAAAAGGCTGCACTATTTAGGTGCGGCCTTTTTTGTATCAAAATCACATTATTTTATAAGTTGCTGAAATTAAAGAGTTAAAAAAGTTGGCACGTTGCTTGTTTGTTATTGAACTGTATTGAGAAGGAATTCTGTTTTCGAGGAGCAGGCAATGAAATTGATCAACGCAATAATCAAACCATTCAAGTTGGACGATGTACGTGAAGCGCTAGCAGATGTTGGTGTTGAGGGGATGACAGTCTCAGAGGTTAAGGGTTTCGGTCGCCAGAAAGGCCATACCGAGCTATACCGCGGGGCGGAGTATCAGGTGGATTTCCTTCCAAAAGTGAAGCTGGAAATTGCGACTCAGGCAGAAAACCTAGAAGCCATTATCGAGGCCATTTCAAAGGCTGCACAGACCGGCAAAATCGGTGACGGCAAGATTTTTGTTTACGACCTAGACCATGCAGTACGTATTCGTACCGGTGAAACGGATTTAGAAGCTTTATAAGAATTAAGCGTAGGGGACGAAGATTATGGAACTAGCAACAACTGTAAGTGAGCTGCGTTACGCACTCGATACTTTTTACTTTTTGATTTCTGGTGCACTGGTGATGTGGATGGCAGCGGGCTTTGCCATGCTGGAAGCCGGTCTGGTGCGCTCCAAGAACACCACAGAGATTCTTACCAAGAACTTCTGCTTGTATGCCATCGCTTGTACCATGTACCTGATTGTTGGCTACAACATTATGTATGTCGACAACGGTGAAGGCGGCTGGCTGCCATCGATTGGTGCCCTGATTGGTACCCAGGCGGAAGGTGCAGATCACTCGTTGGAGTCTGACTTCTTCTTCCAGGTGGTATTCGTTGCAACGGCCATGTCTGTTGTCTCGGGTGCGGTTGCCGAGCGTATGAAGCTGTGGTCATTTCTCATTTTCTCTGTCATTTTGACTGGCTTCATCTACCCATTGGAAGGTTACTGGACATGGGGCGGCGGCTTCCTGTCTGAAGCAGGCTTCAGTGACTTCGCTGGCTCAGGTATTGTTCACATGGCAGGTGCTGCGGCAGCGCTGGCAGGTGTGATGCTACTGGGTGCTCGTAAGGGTAAATACGGCAAGAACGGCGCGGTTCACCCAATCCCGGGTTCTAACATGCCGCTGGCAACGCTGGGTACTTTCATCCTGTGGCTGGGCTGGTTCGGCTTCAACGGCGGCTCGCAGCTGATGGTTTCTGACTTCGAGAACGCAACAGCGGTTGGCCAAATCTTCCTGAACACCAATGCGGCAGCGGCGGCAGGTGCTATTGCTGCACTGGCAGTGTGTAAGACGACTTGGGGTAAGGCTGACTTGACCATGATCCTTAACGGTGCGCTGGCTGGTCTGGTTGCCATCACGGCAGACCCACTGTCTCCATCACCAATTGCTTCTGTGATTATCGGTGTGATTGCAGGTGCGCTAGTGGTATTCAGCATCATCGGCTTCGATAAGATCAAGATTGATGATCCTGTAGGTGCTATCTCGGTACACGGTGTGTGTGGTTTCTTCGGCCTGATGGTTGTTCCATTCAGCAACGGCGATGCGACCTTCGGTGCTCAGCTGCTGGGTGCAGCCGTTATCTTCGGCTGGGTATTCGCGGCAAGCTTGGCGGTATGGGCAGTGCTTAAGTACACAGTAGGTATCCGAGTAACCGAAGAAGAAGAGCTGGCGGGTATGGACCTTCACGACTGTGGTATTGATGCTTACCCTGAGTTTGTCAGTGTGAAATAAGTAACATATATTTAGTTCACATCTTTAAAAAAACGCTGCCGAAAGGCGGCGTTTTTTGTTTTTTCTTGCTTTTGCGCATTGTTTTGCTTTTCGTCTACAGTATAATTGAGCGATATTGATAACCGTTATCATTACATTTTGCGTTTAAGGGAAGGATTATAATGAAAAAGCTGTTGGCATCGGCAATTCTAGTAGGCTTGGCGGCTCCTCAGGCGGCAATCGCGGCTGAAGAAGTGAATGTTTACTCTTACCGTCAGCCATTCTTGGTTGAGCCAATGTTCAAGGAATTTACTGCTGAAACGGGCATTAAAGTAAACGTTAAGTTTGCTAAAGAAGGTTTGGCAGAAAAGCTACAGCAGGAAGGTCAGTACAGCCCTGCAGACGTCGTATTGACAACGGATATCAGCCGCTTGGTTGAGCTTTCAGACAAAGAACTGGTACAGGCAGTTGACAGCAAAGTGATTGACGCCAACGTACCGGCACAGTTCCGCGATAACGAAGACGAGTGGTTCGCGCTAACGCTACGTACGCGTAACGTTTACTCTTCACGTGACCGTGTAGGCCGTCTACCAGCTGATTTCGATTACGCTGATCTTGCTAAGCCTGAGTGGAAAGGCAAAATCTGTACTCGTTCTGGCAAGCACCCATACAACATTTCTCTAGTCTCTTCGATGATTGCCCACTACGGTGAAGCTGAAACTAAAGAGTGGCTAGAAGGTTACAAAGCAAACCTAGCTCGCAAGCCGCAGGGTAACGACCGTGCGCAGGTGAAAGCAGTGAAAGAAGGTCTGTGTGATCTGGCTATCGGTAACAGCTATTACCTAGGCAAAATGGTTAACGATGACAAGCAGAAGTCTTGGGCTGAAGCGGTATACATCAACTTCCCAGGCCAGGAAAACAACGGCACCCACGTAAACGTAAGTGGCATGGCAATGGCGAAATACGCGCCTAACCAGGAAAACGCCCTGAAACTGATGGAATTCCTGACTGGCGACAAAGCACAGCAGATGTACGCGGAAGTGAACTACGAATACCCAGTGAAAGAAGGTGTTAAGCGTTCTGAGCTAGTGGCTTCTTGGGGTGACTTCAAAGCAGACGAAGTTTCTCTGGATAAAGTAGCCGAGTACCACAGCACAGCTATCAAGCTTCTAGATGAAGTGAAGTTTGATCTGTAATTGGTTACAAAAAATGGGGCGTAATGCCCCATTTATTGCTCAAGGCTAAGTACTTTTTCCAATAAGTTGTGGTAGTTTCTCCCCTCCTGTAGCAAGGTTTTTCCCCTTAGGCGAAAATCAGCTGCAGAAGACGTGCAGCAGTGCCACATCTTGATTGCAAAAGGTACTAAGTAGTTAGCAATGAAAGAAAAATATCTCTTTTGGCGAACCAGCGGTTGGGGCTTTTCCCTGCTGCTGGTTTTGCCTATTCTGGCCATTTTTTACACCGCTCTCGGTGAAACCGATGACGTCTTCTCCCACTTGATGGGAACCGTGATGTCGACCTATGCCGCCAATACGTTTTGGTTGGTGGCAGGTACCCTGATTTTGGCTCTGCTGTTTGGTTTGCCTGCCGCCTGGATCATGGCAATGTGCCGTATTCCCGGTGAGCGGGTACTGCAGTGGGCGCTGGTGCTGCCTTTGGCCATGCCTGGCTATATCATCGGTTATATCTATACCGACTGGTTCGATTATGCCGGCCCGGTGCAAATTCTGCTGCGTGATATTTTTGGCTGGCAAACTATCCATGACTACTGGTTCCCGAATATCCGCTCGCTGGGTGGTGCCTGCCTAGTCCTTGCATTGGTGCTTTACCCTTATATTTATCTACTGGCCCGTGCGGCGTTTATGGAGCAAAGTACCAGCCTGTTGCAATCGGCTCGTTTGCTCAAATGCAGCCCGCTGGACAGTTTCCGCCGTATTTCCCTGCCGCTTGCCCGTCCGTCTATCGCGGTGGGGATGTCGCTGGTAGCGATGGAAACGCTGGGAGATTTCGGTACCGTTAGCTATTTTGCGGTGAACACCCTGACCACTGCGGTTTACGATACCTGGCTCGGGTATTCCAACCTTAATGCTGCCGCCAAGATTTCGGCCATCATGCTGTTGGTGATTTTTGTGCTGATCAGCGCCGAGCGTTTCAGTCGCCGTAAACAAAAAATGTTCCAGCAGGAGTTCGAGCATGGTGATGATGTTCGCTATGCGCTCAGTGGTTGGAAAAAGTGGCTGGCCCTAGGTTGGTGTTGGGGATTGATTGGCTTTGCCTTCCTGATGCCGCTGATGCAGCTTTGTTACTATGCCTGGCATTACTTCGGCGATAGCTGGACCAGCCAATTCCAACAGTACAGTATCAACAGCCTGAAGGTCTCGCTGATTGCTGCTGTGCTGGCTGTTGCCCTAGCGTTGATTGTGAATTTCTACCGTCGCCTGGATGGCCGCAGTATTACTGTGGTGCCGACCCGGATTTCGTCTCTGGGCTATGCGGTGCCGGGTACCGTGCTGGCAATCGGTGTGATGATCCCGTTGACCAGTGCCGACCACCTGCTTAATGATTTCACTATTGCCAATGGGCTGGGTAGGCCGGGGCTGATTTTCTCCGGTACTATGTTCGCGATTGTTTTTGCCTTCGTGGTTCGCTTTGCTGCGGTGGCGGTGGGGAGTATCGAAAGTAGCCTTGCCAAGATCCCGCCATCACTTGATATGGCATCCAAAACTATGGGCTATGCGTCGATGGCGATGCTGCGCCGCGTCCATCTTCCTTTGATCCGTCGTGGTTGCCTGATTGCCGGTCTGCTGGTGTTTATTGAGTCGATGAAAGAGCTTAATGCCGCTTTGCTACTTCGCCCGTTCAACTTCGAGACATTGGCAACCTATGTCTATAATTTCGCTTCTGACGAGCAGCTTGAGCTGGCTGCCTTACCGGCGATCCTACTGGTCATTGTTGGCCTGATCCCTCTGGTGATGGTTAACCGTTCTTTGGAGCAGAAACACTGATGACTCACGCATTATCTGTTAGTAACCTGACCTGTAAATATAACGGTCAGGCCGTATTGGAAAACTTGTCCCTGCCAGTTAAAGACAATGAAATTGTCTGTCTGCTCGGTGCCAGTGGGTGTGGCAAGACAACCCTGCTCAAGGCCATTGCTGGCCTGCTGCCGCTGGAAAGCGGGATTATCCATATCAATGGCCGTACGATTGCCGATGAGAATACTTGGTTGCCGCCTGAAAAACGTAACATCGGGATGATCTTCCAGGACTATGCGCTGTTCCCACACTTGACGGTTGCCGAGAATATTGCCTTTGGCCTACGTGACTGGAGCAAGGAAAAAGTGGCTGCCAAGATCCAGCAAATGCTCGAATTGGTGCGTTTGACCGGCCTTGACGACCGATACCCGCACCAGTTATCTGGCGGCCAGCAGCAGCGTGTGGCGATTGCCCGGGCTTTGGCTTGCGAGCCGGATTTGATCTTGCTCGATGAGCCGTTTTCCAATATCGATACCCAGGTGCGTCATGGCCTGATCAAAGAGATCCGCCGTATTTTCAAGGCTCAGG
Organism: Photobacterium sp. AWH4_225; assembly: GCF_056158405.1. Classification (NCBI taxonomy): domain Bacteria; kingdom Pseudomonadati; phylum Pseudomonadota; class Gammaproteobacteria; order Vibrionales; family Vibrionaceae; genus Photobacterium; species Photobacterium sp. AWH4_225. Next base: position 401,390 of record NZ_JBSWTF010000001.1, read on the forward strand.
GTGTGACGGCAATTTTCGTTACCCACAGCCGCGAGGAAGCCTTTGCCTTTGCTGACCGCATGGCGGTAATGAACAACGGAGTTATCGAGCAATTCGGCAGCGCGACCGAGCTTTACTACCGTCCGAGTAGCCGCTTTGTTGCCGAGTTCCTTGGGACTGGCTCATACTTGCCGGTGACATTGGCTGATAACCAGACCCTGTCTACGCCGTTCGGGGCGATTAATGTTAATAGCGCGCTGGCTAGCAACGGTGATGCAGAATGGTTGCTTCGCCCGCAGAACCTTAATGTACAGCCGGCGGAAGATGGTGCAGGGGTGATCACCGAGCAGCTGTTTATGGGTGATATCTGCCGCTATACTGTCGAGTTCCAGGGCCATAGCCTGATTGTTAACTCGCATTTGATTTTGCAGATCGGTGAGCGTGTGGCAGTGACCCTTGAGCCGCATGAGCCAGTTGTATTTGCTGCAGCAAGCTAGACGTCGATCACAATGCTTTGAATAGAAACAACAAGGCCGGTCATCATGACCGGCCTTGTTTTATTTGTTACCTGTTGAGGCAGATTATTTTCTGAAAAGGGCTTTGATATGGTTGTCTGCCAATGCCTGCATGTCTTCTCGCTCAGGACTAATGTTGGTTTGCAGGTAAAGAATGTAGCATAGGCCCTGGAACTGCCATGCACGATCGCAGGCGGAAAAGTCTTCCGATAAATTAGCTTGTTCGAACTTGTCGGCAATTTTCGAGAAGTTGTCTTGGTTGCTGCTGACAAAATGCGGCCAGATTTCTTCTCGGACCGATGTACTCCACTCAAACCATACCTTTAGCCAGTCTTTTTGCTCGACGACTTCCTCGATCAGGTGATAGCAAATAGCTGTAAGCTGCTGCTCGAAAGGCTGGTCACTGGCTAAGTTCTCGTCCATCATGGCTTTGAAATTCTGCTCAACCTGGGTCAAGACTTCTTCGACTAAGGCTTCACGAGTCGGGAAATAGTTAAAGACGGTTGCCACGGAAACGTTTGCCATATCGGCGATATCTGCGTGTCCTGCACGGCCGATGCCACGCCTGGCAAATACATCCAAAGCGAAGTTGAGTAGCTGTTCTTTACGTTTTTCTGGGGATAGACGAGTCCTTGTTCTTTTCGCGATCGTATCCATGTCTCTGATTCCTAGCTCAATTGTCATTATTTTGGTTATGATTTGTACGCGTGTTCACTTTACAGCAGCAACTGTCTATATTCAATCATGTTTTATTCATTCTGTATCATATAATTGACAGTGTCGATAAAATAACTATTACTTTGTAGTGGTGATAGAATAAGGCTCCGTTTTACCGCAAGCCGACAGGCGGCAGATCAGCCGTACTGATGGAGATAAAGATGAAACATACCATTGAAGTAATGATTTCTGAGCAGGACGTTCAGGCACGTGTAACAGAGCTGGGAAAGCAAATCACTGAACATTATAAAGATTCCAAAGATCTCGTCATGGTGGGTCTGCTACGTGGCTCGTTCGTATTTATGGCTGATCTGGCTCGTGCAATTGAACTGCCTCATGAAGTCGACTTCATGACCGCATCAAGCTACGGCAACACCATGGAAAGTAGCCGTGATGTTCGCATCCTTAAAGACTTGGATGATGACATCAAGGGTAAGGATGTACTGTTGGTTGAAGATATTATCGACACCGGTAATACCTTGAACAAGGTACGTGAAATCCTTTCTCTGCGTGAGCCAAACTCGATTGAGATCTGTACCCTGCTAGATAAGCCGGAGCGCCGTGAAGTCCATGTTGACGTGAAGTGGGTCGGCTTTGAAATTCCTGATGAGTTTGTGGTTGGTGTAGGTATCGATTACGCTCAGAAGTACCGTCACCTGCCGTTCATCGGTAAAGTGGTTCCGCAGGAAGATTAATACTGATCTTACTGCATGAAAAAAGCGACTGGCTACAGTCGCTTTTTTTGTATTGGATACCGGGGCTGTTAGCCTTTGTGCGGCAGGATCTCAGCCATCGCGGCGTTGTATGAGGCTTCCAACGACTCGCGGCTGGTGGCGGTTACGCCGAGGTTGCGTAGCTGGCCATTGCCGATACCGTAAATCCAACCGTGGATTTTCACTTGCTGACCACGTTCCCAGGCTTGCTGCATGATAGTCGAGTTGCCAAGGTTGTAGACCTGGTAGGCGACATTGAGTTCACAAAGCTTATCGTCCCACTCTTCACGTGGCAGCTGGGCAAGATCATCTCGGTGCTTCATGAACAGATCGCGGATATGCAGCAGCCAGTTGTTGATAAGGCCAAGCTGTGGGTTTTCGATAGCGGCAGTGACACCGCCACAGCCGTAGTGGCCGCAGACAATAATGTGGCGAACTTTCAGTACGTCGACGGCGTACTGGACCACTGACAGGCAATTAAGATCGGTATGGATGACCTGGTTGGCCACGTTACGGTGAACAAAGAGCTCACCGGAATCCAATCCGGTTAGTCGCTCGGCGGGAACTCGGCTGTCGGCACAACCGATCCAGAGGTACTCAGGGTGCTGGGCTTTCGCAAGATGGCTGAAGAACTCCGGTTTTTCTTCCTTGATGTTCTCTGACCAAGCTACGTTATTTGCGAATAGCTGTTTAATATCTGCCATGATGATGCCTTTCTCTGATATTTTATACCCACAGTTCAGGGAAGCTCCCGGAGGCTGGGGATAAACAAATTTACATAGGTATCAGTCCTGCTTTCAGTCCTGAGACCTATGTAAACCGGATGTAACTATACACAAGCTGTCTCGATATCAAATCGGAGTAGTTGTCCGAAGAAAGTTTCTAACATTAAGATCGCATTTTATGAACGCTTTGGAAATACAAAATTTAAACAAAACCTATAAAGGTGGCGTTAATGCACTGAAAAACATGAGTCTATGTGTTAAAGAAGGTGACTTTTTTGCGCTTCTAGGCCCAAACGGTGCTGGTAAATCAACCACAATTGGCATTATTAGCTCGCTGGTTAACAAAAGCTCGGGCGGGGTGAAGGTGTTCGGCTACGACCTGGACACCCAGTTGGTCGAGGCCAAAAAACAGCTAGGGCTAGTGCCGCAGGAGTTCAACTTCAATCAGTTCGAGACCGTCGAGCAGATCGTGATCAACCAAGCCGGTTATTACGGGGTTGAGAAGGAGCTGGCCAAGGAGAGGGCGAAAAAGTACCTGTCCCAGCTGGACTTGTGGGGCAAGCGCAAAGAGCGCGCCCGTAACCTTTCGGGGGGGATGAAACGCCGCCTGATGATTGCCCGTGCGCTGATGCACGAGCCGCGCCTGCTGATCCTCGATGAGCCAACGGCTGGGGTGGATATCGAGCTGCGCCGCTCAATGTGGGACTTCCTGCGTGAAATCAACCGCCAAGGGGTGACGATTATCCTGACCACCCACTACCTGGAAGAAGCCGAGATGCTGTGCCGCAATATCGGCATCATCAACCACGGTGAGCTGATCGAGAACACCTCGATGAAAGCGCTTCTGGGCAAGCTGGAGGTTGAAACCTTCATCTTGGATGTCAAATTGAACGGCAACAAACCGGTGCTGGAAGGTATCAACTGGAAGCTGCCGGATAACCACACCCTTGAGGTTGATATCAACAAAGGCGATAGCCTCAATCATGTGTTCAGCCTGCTGACTGAGCAGGGGATTGATGTTATCTCAATGCGTAATAAGGCTAACCGCCTTGAAGAATTGTTTGTCACCTTGGTGGCTAACAGCAAGAGCAAGCAAGGAGCCCAATCATGAACCGGCAGTACTGGATTGCCTTCAAGAGCCTGATCACCAAAGAAGTGAACCGCTTTGCCCGGATCTGGGTGCAGACCATGGTGCCGCCGGCGATAACCATGACCTTGTACTTCGTGATCTTCGGTAGCCTGATCGGAAGCCGGATTGGCGAGATGGGCGGCTTCAGCTACATGGAATACATCGTACCCGGTTTGATTATGATGTCGGTGATCACCAACTCATACTCCAATGTGGCGTCGTCGTTCTTCAGTGCTAAGTTCCAGCACAATATCGAAGAGTTGCTGGTGGCACCAGTGCCGAACTACATCATCATTGCTGGCTTTGTCGGTGGCGGGGTACTGCGTGGCCTCGGTGTTGGCGTGATTGTCTCGGTGGTTTCACTGCTGTTTGTCGACCTGCAGATCGCCCACTTCGGCGTTATTGTCGCAACCGTATTGATGACCTCGGTGGTGTTCTCGCTAGGCGGTTTGATCAATGCTGTCTTTGCCAAGACGTTTGATGATATCAGCATTATCCCGACCTTCGTGTTGACGCCGCTGACCTACCTTGGCGGGGTGTTCTACTCACTGAGCTTGCTGCCGGAGTTCTGGCAGGGCGTGTCGAAACTGAACCCGATTGTTTACATGGTCAATGCGTTCCGCTACGGCTTCCTCGGTGTGTCGGATGTCGGCATTGGTACGTCGTTTGCGGTATTGGGTGTGTTCACTATCATCTTGTATAGCATCTGCTACTACTTGATTTCCCGCGGTATTGGCTTGCGCTCTTAACGTTTAGCCTATAGAAGAATCTAAGCTTTAGATATAAAAAAATCCCGGCCAAAGCCGGGATTTTTTTATCTCTAAACAGCTGCTTATTCTTCTGTCGCCGAGGCTGTTGCCGTGCTCAGCTCAACTACCTGGTTGTCGATTAAGCGGGCTTTGCCGAGGAAGGCGGACATCAGGATCACTGCCTGTTGTGTCTCTTCGCTGACTGGCTGCAGGCTGACAGCATCGCGGATGTAGATTTCATCCGGTTGTAGGCCTGCGGCTCGTAGCTGGTCGTTGGCATCGACCACGATCTCGGCGTAGTCGGTGCGGCCACCGCGCATCTGGCTGCTGATCCAGCGCATGGTGCGGGCCAATACTGGTGCACGCTGGCGCTCATCGACAGTCAGGTAACCGTTGCGTGAGCTCATGGCCAGGCCGTCCATTTCGCGGACAGTGGCAACGCCGACTACTTCGATATCCATCGCAAGGTCGATCACCATCTGGCGGATCAGGGCTAGCTGCTGGTAGTCTTTTTCGCCAAAGCAGGCGATATCCGGCTGAACAATGTTGAACAGCTTGGTCACAATCGTCGAAACGCCTCGGAAATGACTTGGACGCAGGGCACCTTCAAGCATGGTCGATAGGCCAGGGACTTCAACGAAAGTCTGGCGATCCAGACCTTCCGGATACATGATGTCCGGAGTTGGGGTGAAGACCAGCTCCACGCCTTCGTTGTTCAGCTTGGCCAGATCTTCTTCCAGAGTACGCGGGTAGTTGTCGAGATCGTCTGCTTTGTCGAACTGCATCGGATTGACAAAAATGCTAACCACGACCACGTCTGCCATTTCACGGGCCTTGCGGACCAGTGTCAGGTGGCCTTCATGCAGGTTTCCCATGGTCGGAACGAAAGCAATCCGACGGCCTTCACGGCGCCAGCTTCGGATCTGCTCGCGGATCTGGGCAATCTCGGCGAATGTTTGCATTTTTATTCCTTATTCAAAGGTATGTTCTGGGCCCGGGAAGGTTCCGGCCTCGACATCTTCTAGGTATTTGGTGACGGCTGCGCGCATCTCGCCGGTTTCTGCCAGGTAGTTCTTGGAGAAACGGGGCATATAGTTTGCTGAGATCCCGAACATATCGTGCATGACCAGGATCTGGCCATCGGTGACATTACCTGCACCGATACCGATCACCGGTACTTCAACGGCTTTGGTGATACGCTCTGCCAGGCTGGCTGGTACGCACTCCAGCAAGATGATTTGTGCACCCGCGTTTTTCAGCAGGATAGCATCTTTTACCATCTGCTCAGCGTGGTCGGAGTCACGTCCTTGCACTTTATAGCCGCCAAAAATATTGACAGATTGAGGGGTTAACCCCAAATGCGCACATACAGGTACAGCACGTTCGGTCAATTTGGTTACGGTTTCTGCCAACCAGGCACCGCCCTCGAGCTTCACCATGTTGGCACCGGCGCGCATTAGCGTCGCGGCATTCTCACAAGCCTGCTCAGGGGTGGCATAGCTCATAAATGGCATATCGGCCATCAGTAGCGAGTTCGGGCTACCGGCACGTACCGCACGGGTGTGATAGGCGATATCTTCTACCGAAACCGGCAGTGTATCAGGCTTGCCTTGCAGTACCATACCCAGCGAGTCGCCAACCAGCATGACTGGTACGCCTTGCTGTTCGAACAGCTGGGAAAAGCTGGCATCGTAAGCGGTAACCGAGGCAAATTTACGACCTTCCTGCTTCCATTTCATCAGGTCGTTGATAGTGATCTTTTTCATGTGTTCTCCCTTTAATCCTGAGAAACGGTTACTGAGACCAGATGCTCAGCCCGTTGCGGTCTACCTGCTCCAGCAGTATCTTCAGTGGAGTGTGATCGGGCAGAACCAGTTCAGGGGCAATCTCCGCGAGCGGGTAAAGTACAAACTCGCGGACTTTCATTCCGTAATGCGGCACGGTCAGGCGCTCGCAGTGGTGTTCAAGGTCGCCGTACAGGACGATATCGAGATCCAGGGTACGAGGCCCCCAGCGCTCGGCTTTGCGGACCCGGCCATGCTCTTGTTCGATGGACTGGGTGCAATCTAGCAAAGCCAGCGGGCTAAGCTCGGTCTCGACAGCGATAACGGCATTGATGTAGTCAGGCTGGTCCTGCGGCCCCATCGGGGTGCTGCTGTAGAGCGAGGACACGGCAACCACATTGAGATCGGGGTGCTGCTTGAGCACCTCGATCGCGCTTTTTGCCTGGGCGACAGGATCGGCAAGGTTACTGCCGACAGCGATATAGGCTAGCGTCATGACGATTTAGCCTGTGGCTTCTTGCGGCGCTGCTGCGGGCGACGGCGGCGACGGCGAGGTGCGCCAGAGCCACCTTCGTTGATCTGCTGCACCATCTTGCTGCGCTGGTTGCGGTCACCGTGCTGGAACTTATCCCACCACTGGGCCAATTCGGCAATATCTTCGCTTTCGAAATTGCCACGCATCTCCAAGAAATCAAAGGCGGCGCGGAATTTCGGGTGCTCCATCATCTTGAAGGCGCGTTTACCGCTGCGGCGATTGAAACGGGTCTGCTGCTGCCAGATGTCACGGATAGTGGTGGTAAAACGACGTGGGACAGCAATCGTCTTGACCTGCTCATCAAGGATATCATTGGCGGCAACCATGAAGGCGTCGTAATAGGCAAGGCCACTGGCAAAGGCAACTTCCTCGGCGCGGGTAACCAGCGGGTACCACAGCATGGCTGCGAACATGAAGGCCGGGTTAACACGCTTGCCGTCGGCAATACGCTTGTCGGTGGCTGCCAGGATATGCTCGATCATCTGCTCGGTCTGGCTGCTGTGATCTTCGGTGAAGTGTTCGGCCAGCAGCGGGAACAGCTGTTGGAACAAGTTGTATTCACGCAGCAGCTTGTAGGTCTGTACACCGTCACCTGACTGCAGCAGCTTGAGGCTCTCTTCGAACAGACGGGCAGCAGGAATGTCCTGCAGCAGAGTCGACAGCGGCTTGATAGGATCCGCTGTCGCCGGTTCGATATCCATATCCAGCTTGGCGGCAAAGCGCACTGCACGCAGCATGCGTACTGGATCTTCGCGGTAGCGGGTTTCCGGATCACCGATCAGGCGGACAATACGGTTGTCGAGATCTTCCACCCCGTTAACGTAATCGGCAACGGTGAAATCCTTGATGCTGTAGTACAGCGCATTAATGGTGAAGTCACGACGTTCGGCATCTTCTTCGATGCTGCCATAGACATTGTCACGCAACAGCATGCCTTCCTGACTCTGGGCCGAGACATTTTTCTTGTCTTTGAGGCTCGGTTTGGCATCTGCGTGATGGCCACGGAAAGTGGCAACTTCGATGACGTCTCTGCCGAACAGGATATGGGCCAGGCGGAAGCGACGGCCGATCAGGCGGCAGTTGCGGAACAGCTGCTTGATTTCTTCCGGCGTAGCGTTAGTGGCAATGTCGAAGTCTTTTGGCTGTTTGTCCAACAGGAGATCGCGAACACCACCACCGACCAGATATGCGTCATATCCGGCTTTATTTAGGCGGTAAAGGACTTTCAGCGCATTCTCGCTGATATCTTTACGTGAAATACCGTGCTCTTGGCGCTGATAAACTTGCAAGGCGAGTTCCTCATGGTCGAGATCACTTGCGTCTCGATTCAGTACCTTACGGCAAAAGCTGGCGACTCGATTAAAGATAATACACCTCATTTATGTGGTTCGGATTCAACAAACAGCCGCATATCATATATCACGGCAGGCCATTTTAGAATCCTAGCGCTTGTTTCCCCCGCATTTTGGCGGCAATTTGCGGGCATATCGGGGGCTGCAAGGCGGTTAACGTTTAGCTGGGCAACAATACTGCAGAGACTTGGTTTCAACCGTGTGAAGGGTCGAAAGTAATGGCTGTGGTTGCCGGCAGGTTAGCTATCTGCCAGTGGGCAATCCCCCAGCGCAAAATCTCGTGGGTTGTCGAGCTTGCCAGATCTGCCGGTGGCTGCAAGCCCAAGAATCGCATCGCTTCGACCAGCGCCGGTCTTGGGTTGGCCTTGTCGATGGCCGGGGCATGGTTCTGCTTCGAGAGCTTGTTGCCGTTTTCGGTCACTGCCAGTGGCAAATGCAGGTAACTGACTTCAGGGTGGCCGAGCAGTCGGTATAGCCCTATCTGGCGACCGGTTGGCTCAATCAAGTCGGCGCCGCGGACAACCTCGGTGATCCCCTGTTCGATATCATCCAGTACTACTGCCAGATTATAGGCGAACAGGCCATCGCGGCGGCGGATAATGAAATCCTCCTCGGCCAGCGGTGCCGGGATACTGATACGGCCATGCAGTAGGTCGTCGAAGGCCAGTACGGGACTATCCACCTTGAGGCGGATGGCATTGCCTGCTGCCTCGAGTTGCTTGTCGCGGCAGTGGCCCGGATAGAAGCCCCCGGCTTGCTTGATTTGCTTACGGGTACATTGGCAGTAATAGGCTTGATGGCTCTCAAGCCACGCATTAATCTGGGTCTGGTAAGCGTCGTGACGCTGGCTTTGGTACATGATCCCACCATCCCATTCGAGGCCATAGGCTTCGAGGGTGTGTAGGATATCATCCGCAGCACCGGGCATTTCCCGTGGCGGATCCAGATCTTCCATCCGTACTAGCCAAGTGCCTTGTTTGGCTCTGGCCTGCAAATAACTACCCAAGGCAGCAACCAGCGAGCCGAAGTGCAACGGGCCTGACGGGGATGGGGCGAAACGGCCGATATAGTGTTTGTTTGTACTCATAAGAAAATCAATTAAAACGAAAAAGGGAGCTAGCGCTCCCTCTTGACTATCATGGTGCTGTACGAATCGTACTAGCCTGCCATCTGTTTTTCTTTGATTTCAGCCAGCGTCTTACAGTCGATACATAGGTCGGCTGTTGGACGGGCTTCCAGACGGCGGATACCAATCTCGATACCGCAAGATTCACAGAAACCGAAGTCATCATCTTCAATGCGCTGAAGGGTCTTCTCGATTTTCTTGATCAGTTTACGTTCGCGGTCGCGGTTGCGAAGCTCTAGGCTGAACTCTTCTTCCTGAGCGGCGCGGTCAACGGGATCTGGGAAGTTGGCTGCTTCGTCCTGCATGTGGTTTACAGTACGATCAACTTCTTCGCGTAGCTGGTTGCGCCAAGCACCAAGAATCTTACGGAAGTGCTCTAGCTGAGCTTCACCCATGTATTCTTCGCCAGCCTTTTCCTGGTAAGGTTCAACCCCAGCAATAGCCAGGATGCCTAGCGATTTTTTAACGTTGCTCTCTGGCATATAGCATCTCCTAATATACCTAATAACCGTCACTGGTTAAAATTGGGCGGTATCTATAGCAGAAAGGGAGTGGTGTGGCAATTGCTGCATATATTCAATTTTATACCAATGTGAAGAAAGCATCACTTTGTGGTACTTACTGGTTGAATTTTATGCGATGCGCGAGGTAGAGTTCCGTTGGGTTCAATACCGCCTTGTAACACAGGATCTCTACGCCAGCCCGCTCTGCTTGTTGTATTAATGAAAAGTAGTCCGGGTCTATATGGTGTGCCGCAGATACTTTTTCAATCCCCGAATGCAAAATTGCGAAAAAAAGTATGGCACGTTCACCGTTTTGTGCCACCTCGATTAATTCTCGCAGGTGCTTTTGCCCCCGGGTGGTCACCGCGTCTGGGAAATAACCTTGTCCTTCCTTTCCTTGATCCAGCAGAGTGACACTCTTTACTTCAATATAGCAATCAGGTTTTGATTCGTCTTGTAATAAAACATCTATCCTGCTGTTTTCACTACCATACTTAACTTCGGTACGAAGTGATGAATAGCCTGTCAATTCTGTGATGGCATTCTTGTTAATGGCCTCAACCACCAGCCGGTTTGCTTGTGCGGTGTTGACGCAGATGGCGTGTCCTTCCTGGGTTTGCGAAAGCTCCCAGCTATGCGGATACTTTCGTTTTGGGTTATCAGAGGTTGAATACCACACCGTATTTCCCGGTTCGGCGCACCCTGTCATGGCACCGGTATTGGCACAGTGGATGGTAGTGGTTGAGCCGTCGGGCAAGGTGATATCGGCGAGAAACCGCTTGTAGCGTTTGATGAGGGTGGCTGATTGCAGTGGCGGGTTGAACTTCATGCCTTGTCCTTTGATTGTTCTTGCTATGTATTGCCGAGGGGCCACTTCCCAAGCTGGATGTATTGCACGCCTTGGCGGCCGTTATGGCTGACTGGGTTTGAAATATACAGGCCAAAGTGGTTGAAGTGAAAATCTATTTTGCCAAGCGGCGGCAGTTGCTCGGGACGCCTTGCGACTGACTTGGCAAGAGTGATATGGGGCTTGTAGGGGCGTGATTCCTGCTCCAGGCCGCATTCTATAGCGAGGGACTTGATTTGCTGTGCCAGTGTCAGCAAAGCCTGCGGAGGATGCTCTGGAGCCAACCAGATGACCTTGCTGCGCTTCCAGTATCCCAATGTATCCAGTTTCAGGGAGAAAGCCCGTGGTGCCGCTAGTTGCTCGGTTGCTGCCACGACGCTCGCGGCCTGCTCGTCAGTCACCATGCCGAGGAATGCGAGGGTGATATGGAGATTGTCGGTGGCAACCGAACGGCCGAAGTGGCCGCATTGTGAAGAAAGCCGGGCGAGTCGCTGGAAGTCTTCGCTGCTACGGTCGGGCGATAAGGCAAAGAACAAACGCTGTTTTTTCTCTTTGAACATATTAAGTAAGCTACAATGGCCAAGCCTAAATTGAATATGACACAAGGTGTTCCCATTGTCACAGCTGCCTATTGATGATGTGCTTCCAGCACTGCTGACCCAACTTGATGCCCGCGCACAACTGATCCTCAAAGCTCCTCCCGGAGCCGGTAAATCAACCCGTTTGCCTTTGGTGCTGCTTCAGCAGGGGGCAGTAGCCGGCAAGATAGTGATGCTGGAGCCCCGCCGTCTGGCGGCAAGGAATATTGCCCGCTACCTGGCATCTCAGCTCGGTGAGCAAGTGGGGGATACCGTGGGCCTTCGGGTGAGAGGGGAGACTCGTGTTAGCAGCAAGACCAAGCTGGAAATTGTCACCGAGGGCGTGATGACCCGGATGCTGCAGCAAGATCCGGAGTTGACCGGTATTGATCTGCTAATTTTCGATGAATTCCATGAGCGCAGTATTCATGCCGATACCTCGCTGGCTCTGGCACTGGAGGTGCAAGAAGCGCTGCGTGACGATCTCAAGCTGCTGGTGATGTCGGCGACACTGGATGAAGATGCCCTGACGGGGCTATTGCCAGAGGCTGGCTATATCGAGTCGGAAGGCCGTAGCTTCCCGGTTGAGTTACGCTACAAAAAGCTAGCTGAAAATACCCACCTTATTGACGCGACAGCAAGGGAGATTTCAACCCTGCTGTCTTCGGAGTCTGGCTCGATGCTGGTCTTTTTGCCGGGAGCCGGTGAGATCCGTCGTCTGGCAGAGCAGCTTGAAGGCCATCTCGGTGATGATGTGCTGGTGTGCCCGCTCTATGGCCAGCTTACCGGCAGCCAGCAACAGCAAGCCATTACGCCGGCGCCCAAAGGCAAGCGCAAGGTAGTGTTGGCCACCAACATTGCCGAAACGAGTTTGACCATCGAGGGGATCCGGATGGTGGTGGACTGTGGTTTGGAGCGCATCGCCCAGTGGGATCCGAAAACAGGGATCAGCCGGCTTGAGTCGGTGCGTATTGCCCGCGCATCTGCCGAACAGCGGGCAGGTCGTGCCGGCCGCTTGGAGCCGGGGATCTGCCTGCGATTGTACAGCGAAGAGATGTTGGCGCGTCAGCCTGCCACGCCTCAGCCAGAGATTCTGCGGGCCGATCTGACCTCGCTGGCGGTGGAACTGGCCCAATGGGGCTGCCAGTCTGCCGCTGAGCTGCATTGGCTGGATCTGCCTCCAGCCCCAGCCTTGAAACAAGCTCATGCGCTATTGGTCGCTCTGGGAGCAATGGATGAGGGCGGCAGGATGACCGAAATGGGCAGCAAAATACAAAAACTCGGTGTCGAGCCCCGTCATGCCGCAATGTTATTGTTGGCCAAACAGCACGGTGAGAAGGCGATGAGCACCGCTGCACTGTTGGTTGCCTTGCTTGAAGAGCCGCCTCGAGGCAATAACAACCCTGATTTGCAGTTCCAGCTCAACTTGGTTGAAAGTGGCAAGCAGTCACGGAGCAGGGCTTACCTGCAGCGGGCGTCGCAGCATTTGGCTAAATTGGGCAATAACAAGCCTGTTACAAACAAGGCCGCTATCAAAGTGGCGGGTGAGTGGGTCGCCCCTTTGCTGGCGGCAGGTTTCCCGGACCGTATCGCCTTGTCTCGCGGTAAAGATAGCCGCTATCAGCTCGCGAATGGTCAGGGGGCAATGATGATGCCTGATGAGCCGCTGGCAGATGAAGAGTTACTGGTGGTGGCCGATATCGTCAAGACCCGCCAGGGGGATAGCCGGATCTTCTCTGCGGTGCCAGCCCAACTCGCGGAACTGCAAGACAAACTGCCGCATCTTTTCGTCTGGCGTGAATGGCTCGATTGGGATGACAAGAAAGGTCGCCTGACCGCAGAGAAGCATTTGTGCTGTGGTAAATTGATCATCGAGCGTCAGTTGATGGGCGAGCCGGATCCGGCCAAGGCCAGCGAAGCCCTGCTCAATGCCGTCCAGCGCAAGGGGCTGGGTGTTTTGCCATGGAGCAAGGCCGCAGAGGGGCTGCTCAATCGTGCCCGCTGTGCTGCCGAATGGCTACCTGAGCTGGATTTGCCAGCGATGGATGATGAGGCCTTGCTGGCTGCTGCGGATGAATGGCTGTTGCCTTACATGAACGGGATGAAAACCCTTAAGGCTCTTGAACGTATTGATCTGGTGGCAGCACTGGAAACTCGCTTGGGCTGGGATAAAAAACAGCAGATCGATCAGGCGCTGCCAACCCATTACAGTGTACCGACAGGCTCGCGCTATGCCATTCGCTACCAGCCCGGGCAGTACCCTGTGCTGGCGGTGAAATTACAGGAAATGTTTGGTGAGAAAGCCTCGCCGATGATTGCCAATGGCAAGGTGGCGGTGGTGCTGGAGTTGTTGTCGCCGGCTCAGAGACCATTGCAGATCACTCGCGACTTGGCGGCTTTTTGGCAGGGATCTTACCGCGAGGTGCAAAAAGAGATGAAAGGGCGTTACCCTAAACACCCGTGGCCGGATGATCCAGCGAACCATGAGCCGACCAAAAAAACTAAAAAATACATGTAGAAATAGAAGATCATGATGACAGAGCAAGTAAGGCGCTCGGTGGTGCAGGCAGCTCAAAAACAGGCCGCTAATAATCAGCCATCTAAACAGCAGGCTCCGAAAAAGCCGGCACCCAAAAAGCCCGCTGCGGACAAGGACGGTACCAAGAAACCGGTACGCAAGCGCAAACCAGCGGCAGCCAGTAAGGCCAAGGCACCAGCCAAGAAGCGCACGGCCAAATCGACCCGAGGGCGCAAGAAGAGTCCGAAAGGGAAACGCCAGGGACTGCCGGGCTGGTTCAAGTGGCTGCTTGGCTTTGGCCTGAAGTTATCAGTTGCCGTACTTGCGGTCCTGCTGGTAGTCGGCATATACCTCGATAATATTGTTCGTGACCGTTTTGACGGCCAGCTATGGAATTTGCCTGCGGTTGTTTATGGCCGGGTACTAGATTTGCAACCGGGACAGGCGATCACCCTGGAGGAAGTTCGCCGTGAGCTGGATATCTTGCAGTACCACAAAGTACGAACTCCGCAGCGTAACGGTGAGTATTCTTCGTCATCGACCCGTATCGAGCTGATCCGCCGTCCGTTTGATTTTGTCGATGGCTTCGAGGGCGCCCGGCATATCATGCTGACTTTTGACGGCAGCGAGCTGAAAAGTATTCAGGAAGCTGAGTCCAAGCGCCAGCTAGGCTATTTGCGAATTGAGCCGAAGATGTTGGGTATGCTGGAAACCGGAGAGAGCGAGCAGCGTTTGTTCCTACCGCGAGAGCAATTCCCTGAAGTGCTGGTTGATGCCTTGCTGGTTACCGAAGACCGGGATTTCTATCATCATGATGGCGTCTCGCCTCTGGCGATAGCCCGCGCTATGGTGGTGAACCTCAAGGCAGGCAGGACTGTGCAGGGGGGAAGTACCCTGACCCAACAGCTTGCCAAGAATATGTTCCTCTCCCGTGAGCGTTCGCTGTGGCGAAAGATCAGGGAGGCTTACATTGCCATTATTCTTGACTACCGTTACAGCAAAGATCAGATCCTCGAAGCCTATCTCAATGAGATTTATCTGGGGCAAAACGGCGGCAAGGAAGTTCATGGTTTTGGCCTGGGTGCCAGGTTGTATTTCGGCCGTCCGCTGCAGGAGCTTAGAATCGATCAACAGGCCTTGCTGGTGGCAATGGCCAAAGGTCCATCCTACTACAATCCATGGCGTAACCCTGAGCGTGCCAAGCAGCGCCGCGACTTAGTACTGAGACTGATGATGGATAGCGGGATCCTATCTGGAGCGGATTACGAGCTGGCCGCCTCGAGGCCGTTGGACATCCAGTCCCGGCCAATGATTGCGCGCCGCCAGCCAGCCTATTTCCAACAGTTGCGTCGTGAATTACAGCAACGGGTAGGCAATAACTATACTCCAGGGGTTGGTTTGAGGGTTTTCAGTACCTTAGATCCTCTGTCGCAAAAAGAGGCCGAAGAAGCGGTTGTCAGCATGGTGCCCAAGCTCAAGCAAAAAGCTGGTGTAGGGCTTGAAACTGCTTTGGTGGCTGCCGATCGCAGAACGGGTGAGATCCGGGCGATGATTGGTGGCAGCAATCCGGGCTATGCCGGTTTCAACCGGGCACTGGATGCCAGCCGACAGATCGGCTCGTTGGTCAAACCGGCGGTGTATCTGGCAGCATTGCGCCACCCAGAGACCTTTTCTCTGGCCACTACGGTTGAAGATAAGCCAATCATGCTCAGTGGCAGCAAAGGGAAAAACTGGCAGCCACGTAACTACGATCGCAAGTTCCGGGGGGAAGTGCCACTCTATTACGCGCTGGCCAAGTCGCTCAACGTCCCAACGGTTAACTTGGGTATGCAGGTAGGGCTTAACGAGGTGATTGATACCATGGTCGATCTAGGGGGGGATCGTGGCGAAGTACCTAAACTGCCTTCTATCCTGTTGGGCGCTTTCACCCTGACACCATTTGAAGTGACCCAGATGTACCAGTCGGTTGCCAGCGGTGGGCTCAAGGCCGATCTGACGGCTTTAAGTGCTGTTGTCGACCAACAGGGCAACCAGCTTTACCGATGGATGCCAAGGGCCAGCCAGGCGGTGCCGGAGCAGGCTGCATGGCTAACCACATACGGTATGAAGAATGTCGTCTCGCAGGGTACAGCACGTTTTCTTCAGCCGCAGTTTGGCTGGGCGGCCTTGGCCGGTAAAACAGGTACTACAGATAAAAACCGCGATAGTTGGTATGTCGGTGCTGATGGCCGTGAAGTCGTGACCGTCTGGGTTGGCCGGGATGACAATAAACCGGTTAACCTGACGGGCTCTGCCGGCGCGCTGCGTTTGTATGGTGATTACCTCAAACGTCGTCAGCCCGAGCGATTGGCGCTGCCATGGCCGCAGAAGCTTACGACGGCCAAGTTCAGCCAGATGCCCAATGGTACCCTGGTGAGGGACTGTGCGGGCCAGCACTCGTTACCAATGTGGGATCAGGACGGTTCGGTCAAAGGCTACTGCGACGGCAGCAAACCAGCAGGCTGGATCAAAGAGATGTTCAGCTGGTAAGCCTAACGGCAGATATTGTTAAACCCAAACGCCCCTGTTACGGATTTCCGTGACAGGGGCGTTTTGTATTTTCGCAAGAAAAACTAGTCATCAGGATCGAAGTAGAAAGAGATCCGGCTGCGGGGATTGAGGTAAGCATGGACTTTGTCCGGCAGCTTGCTTGGATGGATAACCTGCTCGATGCGCAGGTGGCTCTCTTCCAAGTCAATGATAGGTGCTTCGTTTGAAGGTACGGTTGGATCGTAGAGCAAGATATTGGGTGTCAGCAGGCTCTCCGAATTGACCGATATCACCAGCCCCAGCTGTTGGTTTGAAAGTTGGACCACGCTGCCCGGAGGGTAGACACCAAGTAGACGGATGAGTAGCGCCAGATAATCATTGTTGTATTGCTCTTTCTTGTGCTTGAACAAGTAGGAGAGGGCGCTGTAGGGGATCCGCGCTTTGGCCGGATCTTGGGGGTGGCAGAGATTATCGTAGGCATTGACTACAGCTACCAGCTGAGCCTTGGGATCGATTTGCTCTGCTGTGAGTTGTTTGGGGTAGCCGCTACCGTCAAGCAGCTCATGGTGCTGGCTAAGGATAGGTTTAGCTTGCTTGGGAAAGCTGTCTGATAAGTCTGCCAAATCGACACTGTATTTTGGGTGGAGTTTTAAATAGTTCTCTTCTGGTTCGGTGAGCGGCGTGGTCTTGCGAATAATGGCTGTCGGTACCTTGAGTTTGCCCATGTCATGGAACAGGGCGCCGATAGCAATAGTCTTGATGTCCTGCCCATCCATACCATTGGAGCGGGCCAGCATCATCGACATGATAGCGACATTGAGCGAATGGCTGTAGATATCTTCATTGTCGCTGCCCTCATTCATCAGGTGAAGGGCGACATTGTCCGTTTCTAACAGGGCGTCGACCATCTCCTCGACCAGCAGTTCAGCCTCTTTTACGGCGGTTACCGGGCGGCTCTTTATTTTTCCAACAATCGAGCGCAGCTGTGCCATTGAGCGAGAGAAGTTCTTTTCACAACGTTGCAGTTTGCGTTTGTAGTTCTTCAGCTTCTCTATACGGCCTTGTTTTTCTTGCCATAGCTTTTCCGCTTGCTGGTCGAGAAAACGGCTCTCATGCTCGCTGATGGCCTCTAAGGCATTGTCAGGCTCAAGGGGCTGGGTATCACTCTTTTCCGGGATCAGAAAAACGTGCTTTATCCCTAGGTTTTTTATCAGCCTGATTTGTTGGCTATCTTTGATTTTGAAATGGTTCAGCAGAAAAGGGTGATCAGTCCATTGCACTGGCAGCTTGATATACAGGCCTTCGGTTAAGCGCTCTACTGAAAGTTTGATACTGGCCATGACGTCCGTGCAACGTGTTGATAATGGAGTGCAATTCTACCTAACCGAGAATATTTCCCCAATATGACCAAGGTTGCTTATTGTGCTTGAGGCTAGAGCTAAACGACAGGCGAAAAAAAACCTCATCAAAGATGAGGTTTCAAAGGATGGTGCCGACTACCGGAATCGAACTGGTGACCTACTGATTACAAGTCAGTTGCTCTACCTACTGAGCTAAGTCGGCAATTTATTCTTATTATTCAAGCTTATTGCAAAGCTTAAATTTAAAAGTGGCTCCCCCTGCGGGACTCGAACCTGCGACATACGGATTAACAGTCCGCCGTTCTACCAACTGAACTAAGGGGGAAAAATATGGTGCCTCGAGGCGGAATCGAACCACCGACACGAGGATTTTCAATCCTCTGCTCTACCGACTGAGCTATCGAGGCAAAGCAAGAGCGGTTAAGACTCTGCTTGCACTTACCGAGGTAAGTTAATAAATGGTGCCGACTACCGGAATCGAACTGGTGACCTACTGATTACAAGTCAGTTGCTCTACCTACTGAGCTAAGTCGGCACACTAAAAGTGGCTCCCCCTGCGGGACTCGAACCTGCGACATACGGATTAACAGTCCGCCGTTCTACCAACTGAACTAAGGGGGAATTATCTTTTTACGCTATGTTGCTAATTTCAAGCACCATAACTGAATATGGTGCCTCGAGGCGGAATCGAACCACCGACACGAGGATTTTCAATCCTCTGCTCTACCGACTGAGCTATCGAGGCACAAGCCAGAGCAGTTAAGCTCAATGCTTCTTCTTACCGAAGTAAGGAATAAATGGTGCCGACTACCGGAATCGAACTGGTGACCTACTGATTACAAGTCAGTTGCTCTACCTACTGAGCTAAGTCGGCACACTAAAAGTGGCTCCCCCTGCGGGACTCGAACCTGCGACATACGGATTAACAGTCCGCCGTTCTACCAACTGAACTAAGGGGGAATTATCTTTTAAATCATGTTGCTATCAAGCACCACAATATGAATATGGTGCCTCGAGGCGGAATCGAACCACCGACACGAGGATTTTCAATCCTCTGCTCTACCGACTGAGCTATCGAGGCAACGGGGCGCATTAAAAAGGTTTTCGGCCTTTGCGTCAACGGTTTTTTTAGAAAAATACGCTGACTTTGCCTTTTTTGCTCTGATCGCTCGGTTTTTGAACTTATTGCCAACGCTAAACGGCTTTTAGCCAAGTTAATCGCCATCTAAAAGGGTACGATTTTCCCGGTCTAGTGCACGTGACAGCGCCGGCCGACGGCTGACAAATTGGCGGTATTTCTCTAGTTTTAGCGGTAACTTCTGATCAAACTTCACCGCCCAGTTCAGGGTGTGGGCAAGCAAGATATCGGCAACGGTAGGGAAATGGCCGAGCAAATACTCATCACCTTTGAGGCGGCTCTCTGCCACTTTTAGTGCTTTTTTGAATTCCCAGGCTGCAACGGCAAGCATTTCAGGTAAGCGGATTGATTCGGGAAGAGCGAAACGGTGCTTGCCCATACTCCATAAAGGTTGCTCCAGCTCGGTAATGATATAGCTGATCCATTCATGGTGAGTGGCGGATTCAGCTGTTCCCGGGGCAGGCAGCCAATGGTGACCATATTTTTCGGCAAGATATAGACAAATCGCCGAGGACTCACAGATGGTGATGTCATCATCAATCAGGCAGGGCACTTTGCCCTGCGGGTTGAGGGCGAGAAATTGGGGGGAGCGATGATCATTCTTGGCAAAATTCACCAAGCGGTACTGCCAATCGAGGCTAAGTTCTTCAAGCAGCCAGGAGACTCGGAGGGAGCGGGTGCGCGGGTAGCCGTAAAGGGTGATCATCTTATCTTCCTTGGTTTTTTTATTTTGTTGTAATTAAAGTTAGCAAAAAACAGACGGCCTGCATGTCACAGGCCGTGGAAGTATGGGTTAGATGGCTATTTACGGGCCATAGCCGTTGCTAGGACCGTAGCTGGCTCCTCCTACACTCATGGCAATGGTTTGCCCAGGTAAGCGATAGCGACAAATCTGAAATGTCAGTGTTGGGGAGCGTTTAAGCTTGGTGGGAGGAAAGTTGCATCGGGTGCAGCAATGTTGGGTGGGGAGCCCAAAAAAGGATTTGGGATTGGGGCGAAGGAGAGCAGGGTAGATACGAAAAGCTGTGTGAAATGACGGGAACGCCTAGTTTTGGCTTCTTAATGTGGCTCCCCTGTTGGGACACAACGGGGGCGCCCAGCTGTGGCCGACTAGGTCTGAGACAATTACTCGGCACGAGTAAGTCGCAGTTACATAAGAAAAAAGCCAAGTCTTTCGACTTGGCTTCTTAATGTGGCTCCCCCTGCGGGACTCGAACCTGCGACATACGGATTAACAGTCCGCCGTTCTACCAACTGAACTAAGGGGGAAAAATATGGTGCCTCGAGGCGGAATCGAACCACCGACACGAGGATTTTCAATCCTCTGCTCTACCGACTGAGCTATCGAGGCAAAAGCAAGAGCGGTTAAGACTCTGCTTTGCATTCTTGCTAATGCAAGAAAATAAATGGTGCCGACTACCGGAGTCGAACTGGTGACCTACTGATTACAAGTCAGTTGCTCTACCTACTGAGCTAAGTCGGCACACTAAATTGGCTCCCCCTGCGGGACTCGAACCTGCGACATACGGATTAACAGTCCGCCGTTCTACCAACTGAACTAAGGGGGAATTATCTTTTTACATCATGTTGCTTATCTAAAGCACCACAATTGAATATGGTGCCTCGAGGCGGAATCGAACCACCGACACGAGGATTTTCAATCCTCTGCTCTACCGACTGAGCTATCGAGGCAAAAGTAGCGATGGTAAGTCTCTACTTTCTCTTACCGAAGTAAGAATAATAAATGGTGCCGACTACCGGAATCGAACTGGTGACCTACTGATTACAAGTCAGTTGCTCTACCTACTGAGCTAAGTCGGCACACTAAAAGTGGCTCCCCCTGCGGGACTCGAACCTGCGACATACGGATTAACAGTCCGCCGTTCTACCAACTGAACTAAGGGGGAATTATCTTTTAAATCATGTTGCTATCAAGCACCACAATATGAATATGGTGCCTCGAGGCGGAATCGAACCACCGACACGAGGATTTTCAATCCTCTGCTCTACCGACTGAGCTATCGAGGCAACGGAGCGCTATTAAACGGTTTTTCGTTCTTTTCGTCAACCATTTTTTTGAGAAAAATTTCAATGTCGCACTCGGTTGCCTGCTTTTTGCCCAGAAATGCCAGTTGTGACTATTTCCTTGTCACTGCGTGAGATTTTTTCCTTGGTTAAACTCTTTCTGGAACGCGGTCACCTTCTCTAGATAACGTCGTGCCTCGGCATTACGGTGCTTGTTGGTTAGCGCCCAGTAGACCTGATTTGGCTGTAAACTGTTCAGATCGTTCATTGCCCGTTTGCGGTCGGTTCTGTGGAAGGTATTGAGCACTCCTCCTGTTCCGCCGTTGTATGCAGAGATCATACTGTAGTGCAGTGACAATGGATCACGGACATCCTTCAGGTAGCGGGTGCGCAAGATGTAGAAGTAAGCTGTACCGGTATCAATATTCCTAGCTGGATCAAATAGATACTCAGGAGTCGGAATGCCGGGTTTGTTTTTCACTAACTTGAACACATCTGCCCCGGCGGTCTTTGGCACCACCTGCATCAGACCATAGGCATTGGCATGGCTGACGGCATAAGGATTGAAGCTGCTCTCGGTTTTGATAATGGCATAGATCAGATCCTCGGCAATCCCGTAGCGGCGTGAGGCGTCGCGGACAATACTGGCGTACTTGTAACTACGTTTGTTGGCGTGGTCGGCCACCATAGGGATTTCAACATAGTAAACCTGGTGGAAACGCTCGGAGCGCTTCTTCAACTTGCCGTCGATCAGGTAGTCGGCGAAGCGGTTGGCACGCCACGACCATTCGATAGGCTTGCCCTCGTTATCGAGAACCTGGCCATACAGGAACGGTTTGCCGCTCAGCTCAATAGCGGAGTCTGAATAGAGGTCAACGCCACCTGGATTATCCGGCGTCAGCAGGGTAGTGGTGATCGCTTCTTTGAGGTGCTTGGTCGGCTCGGTTTTGGCCACGGTTTCGACAATGACGACACCACGTTCGAAATCAACATGGGCGCGGCTCTGGTAGCCATCGGTGTATTTTACATACTGGCGTTTGCTGGCGACCAGCGAGTCGTTATCGCCCCAATAGCGTTTTACCTGGCCGTTAAAAGAATTCATCAACCTGTCGAGCGCAGCAGTATCCTGGGTGAACTGGCCGGGCAGCGGGGCGAGGTTGTTGGCAAAACGGTTAGTGGTGGTGTAGTCGACATCGTAGAGTTGTTCGATAAACTCCCGGCTACAGCCGCTCAACAGGAGCAGGGACAAAAACAGCGCGTGTAATTTCATAGTTCCCAAAATATGAAAAAGGCACCGTTTGCCTAGTTTTCTAACCAGTTACAAAAGATGCCTGAATGAATGACTAAGGTGCTTCCCTTGAAATAAACGACCAAGCAAAGGGGAAGCATTAGCGGAATTATTCGCTCGGCGGCGTGTAACCGTCGATGATTACGTCCTGGCCTTCGAACAAGAATTTCACCATCTCAGTCTCCAGTAGCTTGCGGTGCTCCGGATCCATCATGTTCAGTTTTTTCTCGTTGATCAGCATAGTCTGCTTGCCTTGCCACTCTGCCCACGCTTCTTTCGAGATGTTGTCGAAAATACGCTTGCCCAGTTCACCCGGGTATAGTTGGAAATCAAGACCTTCAGCGTCTTTCTTAAGACGGGCACAAAATACTGTACGGCTCATCGGGGAGCTCCTTCGTTATAACGTTGATTCGGTAGCTTGGGTATAGTTATACCATGCTTAAAAACCCAAGTAACTTCCAGTTACGGTTAACTTGAAGTCACAGGGGGATACACCCAGTTTACCTAGGGGAATGTTGCTATTTGTTCAGCTCGTAGCGCAGGCTCTCGAGGATCTGCTGTACAGGCGCAGCCAGACCGATCTCTGCAGGCTGGTTGAGATTGTACCATTGGCCGTTGCCAGCTTCGCTGATGCAATCTGGTTGCTGCGACAGGCTCAGCTTTACCGGGACAATATCCAGATGGTAGTGGCTGAATGTATGACGGAAGCCGATCAGTTGCTCCTGCTCGCGGATAATTTCCTGCTGGCCCAGCCGCTGTTCAATCACTGGAGTAAGATCAGCCTGATCCTGCTGCGGGAAGCACCACAAGCCGCCCCAGATCCCAGCTGGCGGACGCTTTTCCAGCCAGACATATTCACCGTACTGGAAGATCGCAAACCAAGCCTGTTTCTCTGGCAGGGTTTTCTTGGGCTTCTTACCTGGGAAGTCGCTTTGGCGACCCTGGGCTTTGGCTTCGCACTGCTCGGCGATCGGACAAAGCTCGCACTTGGGTTTGCTGCGGGTGCAGATCATCGCTCCCATATCCATCATCGCTTGATTGTAGCGCTCTACTCCCTGTGCAGGGGTATTGGCTTCGGCAATGTCCCAGAGTTGGTTTTCTACTGGCTTTTTCCCCGGCCAGCCTTCGACCGCATAACAGCGGGCCAAGGTCCGCTTTACGTTGCCATCAAGAATTGGGTGGTGCTGCTTGAGCGACAGTGACAGGACGGCACCAGCAGTCGAGCGGCCGATACCCGGTAGGGCAATCACCTGTTCGATATCTGTCGGGAATTCGCCGCCATGATGGTCGACAATAAACTTGGCGGCCTTGTGCAGGTTACGGGCACGAGCGTAGTAGCCAAGGCCTGTCCAGAGATGAAGCACCTCGTCCTGGTCGGCAGCAGCAAGATCGGCAACGGTTGGGAAGCGCTCGATAAAGCGCTCGAAGTAAGGGATCACCGTGGCGACTTGGGTTTGCTGCAGCATGATTTCTGACAGCCAAACCTTGTAGGGGGTCTTTTGTTGCTGCCATGGCAGGGTTTTCCGGCCAAATTTGTCATACCACGCTAAAATGGCATCAGAGAAGGTATTGGTCACAGTTTCAAGCTCACTTTACTGACAGCCGTCTTCGCCTGTCTTATTTTTGGCCTTGATTGCACCACAAAGTTAGGGACGTCGCAATCGATAGACTTGCACTTGCGCTGTAACTTTGGATAATGCCGTTCCGTTTCTTTTTTGTTTGGATAGTAAGCATGAGCGAAGTTTCAAAGAAGTCAGGTGAGGTTACCCTGAACGAATTTACCGAAGACGGCAAACTGGTACGTAAGGTACGTAGCTTTGTTCGTCGTGAAGGTCGTTTGACCAAGGGCCAAGAAGCGGCCATGGAAAATAACTGGCCGGCAATGGGTATCGACTTCGCTCAGCAGATGCTGGACTGGAAAGAAGTGTTCAACAACGAAGGCCCTGTAACGCTGGAAATCGGCTTTGGTATGGGTGCCTCTCTGGTTGAGATGGCAAAGAACGCACCAGAGAAGAACTTCATCGGTATTGAAGTGCACAGCCCGGGTGTGGGTGCTTGTTTGATGGGTGCAGAAGAAGCGGGTCTGACTAACCTACGCGTTATGTGCCATGACGGTGTGGAAGTGTTCGAGCACATGATCCCGGACGGCAGCCTTGACTGTGTGCAGCTGTTCTTCCCAGACCCATGGCACAAAGCACGCCACCACAAACGTCGTATCGTTCAGCCAGCATTTGCAGAGATGCTACGCAAGAAGCTGAAAATCGGTGGTATCTTCCACATGGCGACAGACTGGGAAAATTATGCAGAGCATATGGTTGAAGTAATGGACGCAGCACCGGGTTACCGCAACACGGCGACTGAAGGTCCTTACATCCCTCGTCCAGAAGATCGTCCATTGACTAAATTCGAAGCTCGCGGCCACCGTTTGGGCCACGGCGTATGGGACATGAAATACGAGCGCACTGAGTAAGTTTTCAGGCGTATTGAGGCAAGGTATTGCCAAGCACCAATGGGTGCACCAGATGTTCGAAAAAAGCCAACCTCGTGTTGGCTTTTTTATCCTTGGAGATAAGTAATGAAACCAACAGAGCAATTGCTAAACGATATTTTAGATGAAGTCAGACCGCTAATCGGCAAAGGAAAGGTGGCTGATTATATCCCGGCATTGGCGGAGGTTCCGTCGAACAAGTTGGGGATTGCTGTGTGTTACAACGATGGTGAAATTATCCAGGCTGGCGATAGCGAGGAAGGTTTCTCGATCCAGTCGATCTCCAAGGCGCTGAGTTTGACGTTGGCAATGACCCTGTACCAGCCGGAGGAGATCTGGCAGCGGGTTGGGAAGGAGCCGTCTGGCCATGCGTTTAACTCGATGATCCAGCTCGAGCTGGAAAACGGTATTCCGCGTAACCCGTTTATCAATGCCGGAGCTCTGGTAGTGTCGGATCTGCTGCACAGCCGTCTGTCGGCTCCGCAATACCGGATGCTGGAGCTGGTGCGCAAGCTCGCCCAGAACTCACATATCTGCTATGACAAGGTTGTTGCCTCTTCTGAGATGCAGCACAGCGACCGCAATGCCTCGATTGCGTACCTGATGCGCTCATTCGGTAACTTCGACAACGAAGTAATGCCGGTCTTGACCAACTACTTCAGCTATTGCGCGCTGAAAATGAGTTGTGTTGATTTGGCCAAGACTTTCAGCTACTTGGCAAATAAAGGGCTTCCTTTGGGCGCAAAAAAAACAATTATCACCCAAACTCAGTGTAAGCAAATGAATGCACTGCTGGCGACCTGCGGGTTGTATGACGGTGCTGGAGAATTTGCATATCGGGTTGGTATGCCGGGCAAATCCGGGGTCGGTGGCGGGATCATCGCTATCGTACCGGGTGAGATGACCATCGCCGTATGGTCACCAGAGCTGGATCCTTCGGGTAACTCTCTGGCTGGCACGGCCGCCCTTGAATTGCTGGCCGAGCGGATCGGCCGTTCAATCTTTTAACGGGGTAACTAAGGCGCTTTAACCTTGGCCTACCCCGATTATGGGGAGAGGCTTATGCTGTTGCGAGTTTGTGGGTTCAAGTTAGCTGCTGTTGGGTTTGCCTTGTCACTGGGCGTGCAGGCCAATGAAGCGCCAGTGTGCCAGATGGAGTGGCACAATAGCCTGAGTATGCAGGACGGGTCGCTGAACTTGGAATTTGAAGGTGAGAGCTTCAAGATTAAGCCTAGTGGCCAGCTCTATTTCGGTGTCCACAAAGTGAAACTCAGTGATGATCAATCAGCATTGCTGGCTGACTACCACCGCCTTATGCTCGATGACTTACCTTACACCTTATCCCATTCACAGCTAATCGATCAGGAGCTGTGTGATCGGGTGGCGATGCGCCAGGCTAAAGAAAGCGAAATCCAATCACAAATCCCCGCCCTCAAGCGTTGGCAGAGCGTGACGCTCGATTGAGTTGCGCTGTATACAATTCAACAGGACAAGATTTCAAAGACGCAGTGAAGACATCCTTGTCGCTCTAACCCGCCATCCATGGCGGGTAAGCTTTGAAATCTTATCCTATTAAATTGCCAAAGCTTTATTGGCAAAAGTAATTCGAGGTAGCCCTATTCATCCTCTTCGTCGACAAAGGCCGCTAGCAGGTCGTTGAGGAATAGTTTGCCGTGCTCGGTGATTTGCCACTCATCACCTCTGTCTTCGAGGTAGTTCTGCTCAAGCGCCCAATTGATCGGCCCTTCAATGCTTGTTAGTGGCAAGCCGGTACGTTCGACATAATCTTGTTTCGGGCAAGCCTCAAGTAGGCGGAAGCGGTTCATGAAGAACTCAAACGGGCGCTCGCTGGCATCAACTTGGATTTCCTGATCCAGATATGGCTTGCTCGGATTGAGGTAGCCTCGAGGGTGCTTGACCTTGACGGTACGGGTGATAGTTCCGTCGGCAAAGCTAAGCTTGCCGTGGGCACCGCAACCGATGCCGAGGTAATCCCCGAAACGCCAGTAATTCAGGTTATGGCGGCACTGGCGGCCCGGTTTGCTGTAGCCGGAGATCTCGTATTGGACGTAGCCCGCTTCGGCCAGTATTTTATGGCCTTGTTCGAAGATCTCCCACAGATCGTCGTCATCAGGCAGCACTGGCGGTTTGGAGTAAAATAGGGTGTTTGGCTCGATAGTGAGCTGGTACCAAGACAGGTGCGGCGGATCTAGGGCGATTGCCTGTTTGAGATCCGACAGGGCATCGTCGATGCTCTGGTCCGGCAGGCCGTGCATCAGGTCGATGTTGAAGCTATCAAGCCCTGCTTCTTTGGCCAGTCCGGCAGCGGTGATAGCTTCGCGGCTACCGTGGATGCGGCCAAGGCGCTTGAGTTTTTCGTCCTGGAAGCTCTGGATGCCGATTGATATACGGTTGACGCCAACTTCGCGGTAGGCGTTGAAACGGCCGGCCTCGACAGTCCCCGGGTTGGCTTCCATGGTGATTTCGATATCGTCGCTGAACGGGATCCGCTGTTTGACGGCGTCGAGCAAGCGGCCGATCTCCGGTGCGGAGATCAGGCTTGGGGTACCACCACCGATGAAGATGGAATGCAGCTCCCGGCTCTGGCTTGCCAAGTCGTATTTTGCCAAGTCAGTATCGAGATCTTCGATAAGCGCATCTATGTAGTCGAGCTCGGGAATATCCGCTTTCAGTGCATGGGAGTTGAAGTCGCAGTATGGGCACTTCTGGACACACCATGGGATATGGATATACAGGCTCAGTGGCGGTGGTACTAGCATGGTTTATGCTTCCTTCAGGGCAGCAAACAGCTTGGCAAGGGCCTTGCCGCGGTGTGACAGTTGTTTCTTGCGTGCAGGCTCTAGCTCGGCAGAAGAGCACTGATCTTCCGGTACCCAGAAAACCGGGTCGTAACCAAAGCCATTTTCACCGTGGGCTTCAGTTAGGATCTTGCCTTCCCAACTGCCGTGGCAGACAAGCGGGGTTGGATCGTTCTCGTGGCGCATCATGACCAGTACGCAGTGGAAGCGGGCAGTACGCTGCTCATCCGCAACGCCTTCCATTTCTTTGAGTAGCTTCTGCAGGTTTTCTTCATCAGAGGCATCAATGCCTGCAAAACGGGCAGAGTAGATCCCCGGTGCACCCTTGAGGTAATCCACTTCAAGGCCAGAGTCATCAGCAATCGCTGGTAGGCCGGTTTCCTTGGCGGCGTGACGGGCTTTGATAATGGCATTTTCGATAAAGGTGGTACCGGTCTCGGCTACCGAAGAGACGTTGTAATCGCTCTGGGCGACAACATCGAAACCAAAATCGGCCAGAAGGCTAGCCATTTCTTTTACTTTGCCCTGGTTACCAGTGGCCAGTACTAATTTGCTCATCACAGTTCCTCGCAATAAAGAGGGCGCTATCTTATCTCACTGCCGGGAAAATAAAAGGGGAGCGCGAGGCTCCCCTGTCATTGCTGTCGCTGGATGCGGTGAAATGTTTTGATCAGTCGACATAAAAAGTCTGGTTAAACTCGATATTTCCACGGGTGCCGTTGTGGGAGACATCAATGGAAAAGCTGAAGCGCTCTTCGTTGGCGTGTTTGATTTCAGCAATGTAATAGATGGCATTACCTTCCCTGACTTCACGGAAAGAGAGGTTTTTCACCGTGCCGAGTAGGTTCTTGGCCTGACCGTTGAGTACCGCGGTTACTGCAGGTTTACCCTGTTGGTCTTTATTCAGCACTGTGACATTGATAACCGCAGAATAGCGGCTGCGCTGAATTTTGTAGGTACTGGCCACTTCCGGGGTCAGGAAGGTCGATGGAAAGCTGGAGTAGTGAACTTCGAGATTTCCTATATCTTTGAATTGTCCGGCATTGGCAGAAAGGCTGATGCCGAGGCAGGAAATGAGTAAGGCAAATAGGCTGAACAGACGAGTCATTTTATTATCCTTCTATACGCACCTGGCAGAGTATTACCCTGCACTGTAAGTGGGTATTGCTTAGTTCCATTATAGTTGTGGCCAAAATAGTTGTGACCAATGAGTCATGATGAAAGGCTCTGATGAAAAACAGCCCGGCGTCTAGAAGGACGCCGGGCTGGAAGTTGCTTTCGCTTACAGCAGAGCCTGAATGGGCTCGGGTATTGCTTTCGGAGCGGTGATACGCACTTGTTTATGGCGTCCCAGCTCCCCTTTTTCGATATCGATTTGCCCCTTGGCGACCTTGAACTGTTTGGACAGGTACTTCGCCAAATGGGCATTGGCCTTGCCATCTACCGGTGGTGCGGTGATCGCGACTTTAACCTCATCACCATGCAGGCCAACCACTTGGTCGCGGCTGGCTTTCGGCTGGATATAAAGCCGCAGGATCAGATCGTCACCATCAAGGTAGGCGGCCTGTTGGCTCATAGTTGGAACCAGATAGGGCCGACAAAGTCACCGATCAGGAAGTTGGCAAACTGTAGGCCAATGAACAGTACCAGTACGCTTAGATCCAAGCCGCCCATTGCCGGAATAATGCGGCGGATCGGAGCTGTCATTGGCTCAGTTAGCTGATGCATGACGTATTCAACCGGGCTGCGGCCTTGGCTGACCCAGCTTAGGATTGCGCGAAGCAGCAATACCCAGAACAGCAGGCCACCGGCAGCTTTAAGCAGCGATAGGGCACCAATCCAGAAATATTCTGGGGTGAACATGAAGCCACCACCCAATACCGTCTGCAGGAGGACGAATTTA
Source organism: Photobacterium sp. AWH4_225 (assembly GCF_056158405.1). Lineage (NCBI taxonomy): Bacteria > Pseudomonadati > Pseudomonadota > Gammaproteobacteria > Vibrionales > Vibrionaceae > Photobacterium > Photobacterium sp. AWH4_225. The sequence continues at coordinate 430,711 of NZ_JBSWTF010000001.1, forward strand.
CCCATGCTCAGGACATAAGCAAACAGAAGCGTTGCGACATCCAGGGAACCAATAGATGGGATCAAGCGGCGCAGCGGACCAACCACCGGCTGGGTAGCCTTGACGATAAACTGGGAAAACGGATTGTAGAAATCGGCACGCGCCCACTGAAGCCAGATGCGCAGCAGCACGACCATAATGTAGAGATCAAATAGGGTACTGACTAGAAAACCAATTGAGTTCATATACTAACCTTAAAATAATTTTTCCATTTCTTCAGCGCGGGAAACGGCAGCACGCATTGCTTTTGCTACGGTATCACTAAGTTGGCATTCGTTGAAAGTACGGATTGCCTCGGCGGTTGTGCCGCCCTTTGATGTGACCTGTTCACGGAGTGTTGCCAAGTCGGTTTCCGGGTTGGCGACCACCATTTCTGCGGCACCTAGTGCAGATTGCTGTACCAGCGTACGGGCTTGTTCGGCACTGAAGCCTTGCTTGATAGCTTCTTCCTGCATCGCTTCCATAAACAGGAAGAAATAGGCCGGGGCACTACCTGCAGCGGCAATAATACTGTTAATGCCAGACTCTTGCTCAACCCAACACACTTCACCGACAGCCTGCATTAAGTTTTCGGCAAATTGGCGGTCGTTAGGATTAAGGGTGCTAGACGCATACAGGCCACTCATGCCCTTGCCGATCAGCGACGGGGTATTTGGCATTACGCGGACCAGGTTCAAGTTGGTGGCCAGCATCTCATTGAGGCGCTCGGCACCGATGCCCGCGGCAATGGAGATCACCAGTTTGCCGGAAAAGTCGAGGATCTGTAGTGGGCGGCAGACTTCTTCCATTAGCTGGGGCTTCACCGCCAGGACAATAACATCAGCGTCTGATGCCGCGCTCAGGTTGTTGTCTGTGGTGTGGATTCCGTAATCACGGGCCAGCGGTTCACGACGGGCTGAGCTTGGTGCTGTGGCGGTGATTTTGTCTGGCGCATAGCCGCTGGCAACGAGGCCGGCGATGATAGAGCGGGCCATGTTACCGGCACCAATGAAGGCAATCGAGCGTTGTTCCATGTTACATCCTCTGTGTATTCAAGGCCGGGAGGGACGCTGACGTCCTTCCTAGACGTTATAATTGTGTGGCTATTATAGCCAGCGCTTAGCTTACTGTTTAGCTGAATAATCGCGGGCACCAAAAATTGCGGTACCGATCCTGACTATTGTGCTGCCAGCAGCAACAGCGGCATCGAGATCACCACTCATTCCCATTGATAGGGTATCAAGCTGAGGGTGCTTGGCCTTAAGCTTTTCCATCGCCTCGGCAAGGCTGGAGAAAGCCGCGAGCTGACTGGTGTAATCATCGGCTTTCTGCGGGATAGACATCAGGCCACGCAGTACCAAGTTCGGCATTGCTGCGACTTCGTCCGCCAGTGCTGCGACTTCATCGAACGCCAGTCCCGACTTGGAGTCTTCGCCGCTGGTGTTGATCTGGAGCAGGACATTGAGCGGTGCCATCTCTGTTGGTCGCTGTTCGCTCAGTCGACGGGCAATTTTGGCGCGGTCCACCGAGTGAACCCAGTCGAAATGCTCGGCAATCGGGCGGGTCTTGTTGGACTGAATCGGGCCGATAAAGTGCCAGCTCAGCGGGGATGGTGTGTCCTGAGTGGCAAAGTACTGGATCTTCTCGACGCCTTCCTGGACATAGTTTTCACCGAAAGCCGTGTGGCCAGCGGCAATCGCTTCCTCGATGGCGGCGATAGGCTTGGTCTTGCTTACCGCAAGTAGTTGCACTGTTTCGGCATCTCTACCGCATTTTTCTGCTGCCAGGCCAATCTGGGTGATGACCTGTTCAATATTTTGCTTGATACTATTCATAATTGATTCTGTGGGGAAAATTTATGGATATCACCGAACTACTGGACTTTAGTGTAAAGCATAACGCCTCTGATCTGCACCTTTCAGCGGGTGTTCCACCAATGATCCGTGTTGATGGTGATGTGCGCAAGCTGAGCTTGCCGGCTCTCGAGCATGGTGAAGTACACCGTTTGGTCTTCGATATAATGAATGACGCCCAGCGACGGGAGTTCGAAGAGAGGTTGGAGGTCGACTTCTCGTTCGAGTTGCCCGATGTCGGTCGCTTTCGTGTCAACGCTTTCAAGCAGGCCCGTGGTAGTGCAGCAGTGTTTAGGACTATTCCGGTGAATATCCCGACGCTAGAGTCGTTGGGTGTGCCCGATGTGTTCTATCAGATTGCACAATGCCAGCGAGGCTTGGTACTGGTCACCGGGGCAACCGGTTCAGGTAAGTCCACCACCATTGCTGCGCTGGTGGATTACATTAACGAGAACTTCAACCGCCATATCCTCACCATCGAGGATCCGGTGGAATTTGTCCATACCGGCAAACGCTGTCTGATCAACCAGCGTGAAGTACACCGCGATACCCATAGTTTCCATAATGCCCTGCGCTCTTCGCTGCGTGAAGACCCGGATGTCATTGTGGTGGGTGAGTTGCGTGACCGCGAAACGATCAGCTTGGCCTTGACCGCAGCCGAAACTGGTCATTTGGTGTTGGGCACGCTGCATACCAGCTCGGCGGCCAAGACAGTCGATAGGATCATCGATGTGTTCCCGGGTAACGACAAGGCGATGGTACGCTCGATGCTATCCGAGTCGCTGCGCGCCGTGGTCTCGCAGAACCTGCTCAAATGTACCAGTGGTGGCCGTATTGCCGCCCATGAGGTGATGATGGCAACGCCTGCGATCCGCAACCTGATCCGCGAAGACAAAGTGGCCCAGATGTTCTCGATGATCCAAACCGGTTCGGCGATGGGGATGCAGACGATGGATCAGAGCGTCAAGATGCTGGTGGCCCAAGGCTTGGTCGATGCCGAGGAAGGCCGTCGCGTGGTCGACTCTGGCTTTTCGCAGTTTTAACGGGGAATAGATAGCAATGACTTTGCAACATGCACTCAACGAGATGGTCAGCCGCAAGGCGTCGGATCTCTATATCACGGTAGATTCACCTTGCTTGCTGCGTATTGATGGCAATCTTCACCCGCTTGGCGAAACGCTTGATCTTAAAGCCGTCGAGCAAATGTTTACCGAGGCAATGGATAGCGAACAGGAAGCGGAGTACCGTGCCTCCAAGGAAGCCAACTTTGCCTTGGTAAGAGGGGAGTTTCGTTTCCGGGTCAGTGCTTTTTGGCAGCGCGAACTGCCAGGAATGGTGATCCGCCGTATCGAAACCGAAATCCCTGACTTTTTCTCGCTCAATCTGCCAATGGATATGCAGAAGATGGCGCTGGCCAAGCGCGGTTTGGTGTTGGTCGTTGGCGCGACCGGATCCGGTAAATCGACGTCGATGGCAGCAATGACCGGCTACCGCAACGCCAACCGTAGCGGGCATATCCTGACGGTGGAAGATCCGATTGAGTTTGTCCATAAGCACAACAAATGTATCGTCACCCAGCGTGAGGTTGGGTTGGATACCGAAAGCTATGAAGTCGCGCTGAAAAACTCCCTGCGCCAGGCACCGGATATGATCCTTATCGGTGAGATCCGAACGCCCGAGACCATGGAGTATGCGATGAACTTTGCCGAAACTGGCCACCTGTGCATGGCTACCCTGCACGCCAACAATGCCAACCAGGCCCTCGAGCGGATCCTGCACTTGGTACCCAAGGAGCGGCGCGAGCAGTTCTTGTTTGATCTGTCGCTGAACCTCAAGTGTATCTTGGCCCAGCAGTTGATCCCCGATGCCCATGGTGTTGGTCGTCACGGTGCCTTTGAGCTTTTGATCAACACGCCTCGGGTGGCCGATTTGATCCGCCGGGGCGAACTGCATGAGATCAAAGAGACCATGGCCAAGTCGAACGAGTCCGGCATGATGACTTTCGATCAGTCGCTCTATGAGCTTTACAGTACGGGTAAGATCACCGAGCAGGATGCTTTGCACCATGCCGATTCCGCTAATGATCTGCGCCTGATGATCAAAGTTGGTAGTAAAAGCCAATTGAGCAACAACTCGCTGTCCGGAGTGACTGTCGATATGGGCTAAATCAACTAATTAGCCAGCGATAAACCAAAAGCATTGGGGTTACTATGATCCTAATGCTTTTTTTGTTGATCACTTTTAATAAGGCGTTGAAATTAAAGGCTATTAAAATGGCTTTGATCTTGTTGTACAGGTAAATGAGCTTTTGGGTTCAAATAGCCCAAAAGCTGTACAAGCTGATCATCCCTTGATCCTTGTGGGCTAGATAGCGCCAATGATTCTAGATCTTGGCGGGCGATTGCTTTTTGGTGATAAGAAAGGGAAAAGCTGTACGCTGGAGCTGGAAGGTAGTGAGGAGTATGGAATGAGGGAAAAAATACCTAGGTTCCAGGATCTAGAACCTAGGCTCTACTATTTATCCGTATTGCTGCTCGAACCAGCTTTCTAGGATCACGACAGCAGACTGCGAGTCGATATTGCCTTTGCTGAGATTGCGGTATCCGCCACGATCAAACAGATCTGAGCGGGCTTCGGCGGTGCTCAGGCGTTCGTCATGCAATTCTACCGGGCAGCCAAAGCGGCCATGCAGGCGGTTGGCGAATTTCTTGGCCCGAGGCGTGATCGCTTCCAGCTCGCCGCCCTGCATATCTAGCGGAAGGCCGACAACCACCAAGTCCGGTTGCCATTCTTTGAGGATTTTTTCAATGTCATCCCAGTTAGGGATCCCATCCCGTGCCTTCAGAGCGGCAAGCGGGCTAGCGGTGCCGGTCAGCTCTTGGCCGATAGCGACACCAATACTTTTCGTACCGTAATCAAAAGCTAGTACGCTGCGAGATTGACTCATGCGTGTCCTTGTTCTGTGGAAAGGTGAGTGGCACTGATACCTAGCTGGGCAATGGCCTTGTTCCAGCGTTCATTTATCGGGGTATTGAACACTACATCGGTGTTGGCTTCTGTTGTCAGCCAGACATTCTCAATGAGCTCCTGTTCCAGTTGTCCCGCATCCCAACCGGCATAGCCAAGAGCAACCAGGAAGTTATCAGGTGATTCACTGGTACCGAGCAACGAGAGAATATCTTTAGAGGTGGTGATCGAAACCTCTTCGGTGACATCGATGCTTGAGCTTAAACGGCCGACTCGGTTGTGCAGGACAAAACCGCGATCAGCAGATACCGGGCCACCATTGAATACCGGTTGCTCAAGGCAGGAGTGATCCCTGACGGGTAACTCACGCTCAATTTCAATTTGGTCGAGCATATTGCCTACCGAAATTTCAATCGGTAGGTTGATGACGATGCCCATTGCACCTTCATCGTTATGCTCACAAATGTAGACAACACTTCCTTTGAAATTAGGATCTTGCATGCTCGGCATGGCTACCAGAAAGTGGTTCGTCAAGTTCATGGGAAGATACCTACAACCGATCGACTTACTTACAGTATGCCGACTAATTAACAGAATTGGTATTAAAGGGAGAGGATTTTAACTATTCACGCAGCCTAACCAATTTTACCTAGAGGGTGAAATGATCAGGCTGCATTGAATCAGCGTATTATGCGTTGATGCGGCGCTCGATAGCATCCATCAGCTTGCCGGTGATAGAAATATCAAAAGCGGCTTCGATTTCGCGGATACAGGTTGGGCTAGTAACGTTGATTTCAGTCAGCTTGTCACCAATCACATCAAGACCGACGAAGATCAGCCCTTTCTCTTTAAGAACCGGTGCAACCGTCTCGGCAATCTTGCGGTCGGTCTCGCTGATAGGGCGAGCTTCGCCGCGGCCGCCAGCTGCCAGGTTGCCACGGGTTTCTCCTTTGGCCGGGATGCGTGCCAGGCAGTATGGCATCGGTTCGCCATCGACCACCAGAATACGCTTGTCGCCGTTGCTGATATCCGGTACGAAAGTCTGGGCCATGCAGTAGTTTTCGCCATGGTTGGTCAGGGTTTCGATGATCACCGAGACATTCGGATCGCCTTTCATCACGCGGAAGATAGACGAGCCACCCATGCCATCAAGCGGCTTGAGGATCACATCACCGTGTTCCTGGTGGAAAGCTTTGATCTTATCGGCACGACGGGTAACCACTGTCGTCGGTGTCAGTTCCGGGAACCAAGCGGTGAATAGCTTTTCGTTGCAGTCACGCAGGCTCTGTGGTTTGTTGACGATAAGGGCGCCTTCATCTTCGGCACGCTCAAGGATATAAGTAGCGTAGATGTATTCGGTGTCGAATGGCGGATCCTTACGCATCAATACTGCATCTAGATCTGACAGGGCGATTTCCTGCTCGCTATGGAATTCGAACCAGCCATTTGGATCTTCCTTTAGGCTGACGACACGGGTGCGGGCCATGGCCTTGCCTTGCTCCAGTGACAGGTCGTTCATTTCCATGTAGTGAATTTCCCAACCACGGCGCTGGGCTTCCAACATCATGGCAAAGCTGGAATCTTTCTTGATGTTGATAGACTCGATAGGGTCCATCACGATACCCAGTTTGATCATTGCTTTCTCCTAATTTCTTCCCTTGGGGGCGTTAGCCTAGATCGCCGAAGCGGACTTGCAGGGCTGTGATTGCTGTCATCGCGGCTGTCTCGGTTCGCAGTACGCGCGGGCCAAGCAGGATTTCGTCAAATTTGTATTCTTCGGTCATGCTGATCTCTTCAGCAGACAGACCGCCTTCCGGGCCAATCAGTAGACGTACTTTACTGACAGGCGCTGGCAGGGTGTTGATTGAGTAGTGGGCACGAGGGTGCAGGTTGAGCTTGAGGCCGTCATATTGCTCGGCACACCAGTCTTCCAGTTTCATGATCGGGCGGATTTCCGGCACGGTATTGCGGCCACATTGCTCACAGGCACTGATGGCGATTTTTTGCCATTGCTGGAGTTTCTTTTCGAAACGATCGGCATTGAGTTTCACGCCACAGCGCTCTGAAATCAGCGGGGTAATGGTATTGACGCCCAGCTCGACTGACTTCTGGATGGTAAATTCCATCTTCTCACCACGTGATACCACTTGACCGAGATGAATATCCAGCGGCGACTCGACACTGTTTTCATTACGGGCCTGGATCTCCACTTCCACACTTTTCTTGCTGGCATTGGTGATCACGGCCGGGAACTCGGCATTGCTGCCGTCAAAGAGCAGGACTTCCTGGCCAGCCTGCATACGCATGACGCGGCCGACATGGTTGGCAGCATCATCGCTGAGCATAACGGTTCCAGAGCTAGGTAATAACTCCGGGTGGTAAATTCGTGGGATTCTCATGGCTATCTCGTAACCCGTTGGTTGTAATCTGGCTGCATTATATCAACTCTCCCGCTGATTGCAGGTTGTTGGTCATACCATGCAGGTACATGGATAAAGAAATGGACGCCAGAAAGAAGAAAAACAAGGGGAAACGAGAAATAAACCGTACTTGATGCATCTAGCGGTATCGCAGTTTTGCGCTTTGCTAGTTGCGGAGCTGTCCTTTTTTTGTAGCATATGCGAGTAATTGCATCTGTAAAACAAGGAATGTTTAGATGGATAAGACGTGGATAGCTGCTACGCTCACCAGTTTTCTGTTGCTCGGAGGGTGTGGTGGCGGAGGTGACAAAGCACAGGAGCGTTCTAACGTTAATGGTGATCCCGCTCTCGACAGTTTGCATGCATACCAGCCGGATAGCCTAATTGCGACAGCGGGCCTTGATTGCGTGACTTTGTATAAACAGAAGCAATCTTGTCTGGTTAGTGATATCGCCCCACTAGGGTACGGAAATAGCGAGAACATCACTGTTGATGACATTGCAGCTCGAGTGTTAGTTTCGCACCAATGGATGGGTGATAACTTCATTGCGGCTTTGCGTGAGATGCCTCAGGATCTGCTGAATCTGTTTCGCTCGGTCAATGCCATCGTCCTGAGCTATGAGGTTCGTCCTTCGTTTTACCATTCAGGTACCGCCAGTATCTATATTGACCCGCGCTATCTCTGGCAAACACATTCCCATTGGCAGGATATTTATCAGCAAGATGACTATCGTGATGCTTATCAGTCCCTGCTTAATTTTGTCGCCGCCAACCGATATCTCGACCGCTATGGGGATTATGTACTGACCAGCAATAGCTACAACGCGGATCACAATGCCCGCCGGGATCTAGACCAGATCACCCGAGGGCTATACCGCTTGCTGGCCCATGAACTGGCACATGCCAATGACTATCTGCCACAGGATACACTGGTGGATTTGGATACTAACCAGACGATTTGGTGGAATATACAGAGACGGATCCCAGTCAACAGTGAGCTCAACCGTGATCAACCACTAAGCTCGACCATGCTTCACCAAATGGCGCAAGTCTCTTTCCGTGGAGATAAGCCAACCCAAGAACAACTTCAGTTTGATGCTGCGACTATGGGGAACGAGTTCGAGTTTGATGGTGCGGCTGATTTTTACGCTTATTCCAGTCAGGCTGAAGATGTCGCCATGCTGTTCGAGGCTTTTATGATGCATAAGGAATATCAAGCGACTTCTGATGTTGCATTCCTTGTGGAGCCAACAGTTTCCGATCCTAATTGTGATGATTACAAGATAGGTTGGGGGCAGCGTGACCGTTTGGCTGATAGTTTTGTGAAGGCGAGGGCAAAGCAGGTCGCTGAGCGTATTTTATTACGTGATCTGAGCGCCGACTTTAACCGTGTCGATGACACAACGGATTCATTACCTTTTGGTGCCGGTTGGTGTGAGGCGCAATCGTATTTTGTTTCGGGTAAGCCAATAGTAAAAAGCGTGCAACAGGCTCAGAGTCGGGTTTTCTTCCGCGATGATTTCAGTCGCGAGTAACCAAGCTTAAAGTGTTCCTTGCTGCTGGAAGGCCAGTGTGTGACCGCACTGGCGGCAGCGGTAGTGGGCTTGGCCGCGCTGGACTTTGTTGTGGCGGCGGACCGTCATTTGGTGTTCGCTGCACTGGCAGCGGTAGAGAAATGTCTGGCCTTGAACTGAGCTGACATCGAAGCTGTGGGTGGTACGTGGTGCCACCCCGAATACTTCCTGCATGATGACCTGCCACTCCCGACCATGTGGCCGAACTTTTCCAAACAACTTGAATACCACTAAGTGGGCCACTTCATGCGGTACTACCTCATTAAGGAAAGCATCCGGATTCTCTTTCAGTAGTACCGGATTGAAGCGTACCTCCCAACCTTGCAACCGAGCACTGCCGGCAATCTTCCCGCGTTGGGTAAAGCGCACGTCAGGCATCACCAAACGCTTGTTGAGGCGTTGGTTGGCCTGGGAAATACATTGCTTAACGCGGTCGATTACTTGGTGTTGCAGGGTGGTCATGTTCATTCCAAGGCTGGCTGGTGGAGCAGTGGAGTATAGGTGGTTTAGGTTCGGGATCCTAGTTCCTGGATCCTCGGTTCAGGTTCCTTGAGAGAATATTGCCTCCGATTCTAGGAACTCGCTTCTAGGATCTTGGAACTTAAAACAAAAAAGGAAGCCGAAGCTTCCTTTTTTATTACCGAGCCTAAACGCTTACTTGATGTTAGCGAAGTCGCGTAGGATGTCGGCTTTGTCAGTTTTTTCCCATGGGAATTCTTCACGACCGAAGTGACCGTATGCCGCTGTTTTCTTGTACATTGGCTTCAGAAGGTCAAGCATTTCGATCAGGCCGTATGGGCGTAGGTCGAAGTGCTGGCGTACTGCTTCTACGATGATGTCGTGAGAAACTTTTTCAGTACCGAATGTTTCGATCATGATAGATGTTGGATCAGCAACACCGATTGCGTAAGAAAGCTGGATTTCACAACGGTCAGCCATGCCAGCCGCGATGATGTTCTTCGCTACGTAGCGTGCTGCGTAAGCTGCTGAACGGTCAACTTTCGATGGATCTTTACCAGAGAATGCACCGCCACCGTGACGAGCAGCACCGCCGTAGGTATCAACGATGATCTTACGACCAGTCAGACCACAGTCACCCATTGGGCCACCGATAACGAAACGGCCGGTTGGGTTGATGAAGTATTTGGTGTCTTTGTTCAGCCACTCTGAAGGTAGAACTGGCTTGATGATTTCTTCCATTACTGCTTCTTGCAGTACTGGTAGTTCAATGCTGTCGCAGTGCTGGGTAGATAGTACTACTGCATCGATACCAACGATTTTGCCTTGGTCGTAGGCAAACGTCACCTGGCTTTTCGCATCTGGACGAAGCCAAGGTAGGGCACCGTTCTTACGTACTTTAGCCTGGCGCTCTACTAGGCGGTGGGCGTAAGTCACAGGAGCTGGCATCAGTACGTCAGTTTCGTTGGTCGCGTAACCGAACATGATACCCTGGTCACCAGCACCTAGCTCGCGTGGGTCTTCACGGTCAACACCCTGGTTGATGTCTGGAGACTGCTTACCGATTGCGCTTAGTACTGCACAAGAGTTAGCGTCGAAGCCCATGTCTGAGTGGGTGTAGCCGATTTCGCGAACGGTTTCGCGAGTTAGCTCTTCGATATCAACCCAAGCAGAGGTAGTGATTTCACCACCAACCATTACCATACCGGTTTTTACGTAAGTCTCACACGCAACACGTGCTTTCGGATCTTGCTCTAAGATCGCATCCAATACTGCATCTGAAATCTGGTCTGCAATTTTATCTGGATGACCTTCTGATACTGACTCAGAAGTAAACAGGTGCTTCGACATGAGCGCTCCCATAAATTTATGTGTTAGTTGATGTTCTCGGGCTCTAAACCATGTTCCATGGTCACATACTTGCATACGGATATACGTTTGTATGTATAGAGCTACCTCCGTCTAGACGGCTATAATACTCTTTGTTGCTCGAAAATCAACTTACAAGAAGTAGGGCTGCTCGCAAAAACACAAGGCAAACGTTTTCCCTGTAACGCTTTTATTACAGTTAGTTGCCTTGTTTATAGAGGGGTTAATATCATCATTACCTTGATATAGAACTTATTTTTCTCAGGAAATCGTTTGCAGTCATAGCCTAGTCTTTGCGACAATACCCGCCCGCCGAACTGCGGCTTGCCTGAACCAATGACGGTGAGGGGAGCCGAATATTCAACGTCTACGAATTTCTGGAGCAGACATGTCTTCTCGTAAAGATCTTGCTAATGCAATCCGTGCCCTGAGCATGGACGGTGTTCAACAAGCTAACTCAGGCCACCCTGGTGCACCTATGGGTATGGCTGATATCGCTGAAGTACTGTGGCGTGGCCACATGAACCACAACCCACAAAACCCTGAGTGGGCTGACCGCGACCGTTTCATCCTGTCGAACGGCCATGGTTCAATGCTGATTTATTCTCTGCTTCACCTAACTGGCTACGATCTGTCTATCGACGATCTGAAAAACTTCCGCCAGCTACATTCAAAAACACCTGGTCACCCAGAATACGGTTACGCACCGGGTGTTGAAACAACCACTGGCCCACTAGGCCAGGGCATCACTAACGGTGTGGGTATGGCGATGGCTGAAAAAGCACTTGCTGCCCAGTTCAACCGCGAAGGCCACGACATCGTTGACCACCACACTTACGTGTTCATGGGTGACGGCTGTCTGATGGAAGGTATTTCTCACGAAGCGTGTTCTCTAGCCGGTACTCTAGGTCTAGGCAAACTGATCGCATTCTGGGATGACAACGGTATCTCTATCGACGGTGAAGTTGAAGGTTGGTTCTCTGACGATACGCCTAAGCGTTTCGAATCATACGGCTGGCACGTAATTCCAGCAGTAGACGGCCACGATGCAGACGCTATCAATGCGGCTATCGAAGCGGCTAAAGCTGATCCGCGTCCTACGCTTATCTGTACCAAGACTATCATCGGTTTTGGTTCGCCAAACAAAGCGGGCTCGCACGACTGTCACGGTGCGCCACTAGGCCACGATGAAATCGCGGCTGCACGCGAGTTCCTAGGCTGGAATCACGGCCCATTCGAAATCCCAGCAGACATCGCTGCTGAGTGGGATGCGAAAGAAGCAGGCGCAGCCAAAGAAGCGGCTTGGAACGAGAAGTTCGAAGCATACGCAGCTGCTTACCCTGAGCTAGCGGCTGAGTACAAGCGTCGTGTAAACGGTGAGCTACCAGCGCAGTGGGAAGAAAAAGCAAACGCAATCATCGCTGATCTGCAAGCTAACCCAGCGAACATCGCCTCTCGTAAAGCCTCTCAGAACGCACTAGAAGCATTTGGCCAGATGCTACCTGAGTTTATGGGCGGCTCTGCTGACCTAGCACCTTCTAACCTGACTATGTGGTCTGGTTCTAAGTCGCTAGAAGCGAACGACTTCTCTGGTAACTACATCCACTACGGTGTGCGTGAGTTCGGCATGACTGCAATCATGAACGGTATCGCACTACACGGTGGTTTCGTACCATACGGTGCAACATTCCTAATGTTCATGGAATACGCGCGTAACGCAATGCGTATGGCGGCACTGATGAAAGTGCAGAACATCCAGGTTTACACCCACGACTCTATCGGTCTGGGTGAAGATGGCCCGACTCACCAACCGGTTGAGCAGATGGCATCTCTACGTCTGACACCGAACATGAGCACATGGCGCCCATGTGACCAGGTTGAGTCTGCAGTAGCATGGAAACTGGCTATCGAGCGCAAAGACGGCCCAACGTCTCTGATCTTCTCGCGCCAGAACCTAGCTCAGCAGGAGCGCAGCGAAGCACAGGTTGCTGACATCGCTAAGGGTGCTTACATCCTGAAAGATTGCGAAGGCAAGCCTGAGCTTATCCTTATCGCAACTGGCTCTGAAGTTGAGCTAGCGGTAGAAGCGGCTGCACAGCTAACTGCAGAAGGTAAGAAAGTACGCGTTGTTTCAATGCCATCTACCGATGCATTCGACAAGCAAGATGCGGCTTACCGTGAAGCGGTTCTACCATCAGATGTGACGGCTCGAGTTGCTATCGAAGCGGGTATTGCTGACTTCTGGTACAAGTACGTAGGTTTCAACGGCCGTATCATCGGTATGACGACCTTCGGCGAATCAGCACCTGCTGGCGAGCTATTCAAGATGTTCGGTTTCACCACTGAAAACGTGGTAAACACAGCCAAAGAGTTGCTGGCATAAGCCTAGCCTGAACTAAACCGCTTAGCGCGTTGCGCAAGGCGATTTATTTCGAAGGATGAAAAAAAGACCCCTTGATGGGGTCTTTTTTTATATGAAGTGAGATCTCTGTCACGCCATAATTTGCTGTCAAAGACCAGCATAAATACAAGGTTTTAACTCTAAGGTTATGAAATATTAGCTTTTTGTTCTGTTGGGTGATTCTGCTCACATTTATGGTGATTATCAGCAAGGCTTGTTATACACTATCGCGGCTTATTAATTTTGTAGCACGGATATGACACTAAAAGTCGCAATTAATGGATTTGGCCGTATTGGTCGCAGTGTGCTTCGCGCACTGTACGAGAGCGGTAAAGATCATCACATCGACGTCGTGGCGGTCAACGAACTGGCTGAGCCGGAAGCAATGGCTCATCTGCTGCAGTATGACACCAGCCATGGACGCTTTTTCAAGCCTGTCAGCCATGATCAGGAGCACATGTTTATTGCTCATGAAAACGGCGACAAGGACAGTATCCGTATTCTCCACCAAAGCGACATTCACCTATTGCCCTGGAAAGACCTCGACATAGACATTGTCCTGGACTGTACCGGCATCTTCGGTAGCCGTGCTGACGGCGAAGCCCATATCAAAGCGGGCGCCAAGAAAGTGTTGTTTTCCCACCCTGCTGCAAATGATATCGACAACACCATTATCTATGGTGTTAACCACGACTCGCTCAAGCCTGACCACCATATTGTCTCCAATGGCTCCTGTACAACCAACTGTATTGTTCCAGTGATCAAATTGCTGGATGACGCCTTTGGCATAGAGTCCGGCACCATTACCACTATCCACTCGGCAATGAACGACCAACAGGTCATTGATGCTTACCATAGCGATTTACGCCGAACCCGAGCTGCCAGTCAGTCAATTATTCCGGTTGATACTAAACTTCATCTGGGTATTGGTCGTATCTTTCCGAAATTTTCTGACAAATTTGAAGCCATCTCTGTGCGCGTGCCGACAATTAATGTCACCGCGATGGATTTAAGTGTCACTGTAAAAACAAATGTGAAAGTTAATGACGTAAATCAATCACTGGCAGAGGCATCTCGTTGTACATTAGATGGCATAGTGGACTATACCGAAGCGCCGCTTGTCTCAATAGACTTCAATCACGATCCCCATAGCGCGATTGTTGACGGTACCCAGACCCGAGTGAGTAACCAGCACCTTATCAAGCTGTTGGTCTGGTGTGATAACGAATGGGGATTTGCCAACCGGATGCTAGATACCGCTTTGGCAATGCACGCAACCGGACTAGCCGATACGGCTGGTGAGAATAGCTCGTCGGTTAGTGATAAGCAGTAAAGAATTATTAGGGCTTGGCAGTGACGCTGGGTCGACAAAAACTTTGATTTTAAATTAATTAATGTTGAGAGGACAAACCATGTCTGTAATCAAGATGACTGATCTGGAACTTGCGGGTAAACGCGTATTCATCCGTGCTGACCTAAACGTTCCTGTGAAAGACGGTAAAGTAACTTCTGATGCGCGTATCCTTGCGTCTCTACCTACTATCAAGCAGTGCCTAGAAGCTGGCGCTAAAGTAATGGTTACTTCTCACCTAGGTCGTCCAACTGAAGGCGAGTACGCGGAAGAGTTCTCTCTACAGCCTGTTGTTAACTACCTAAACGACGCGCTAGATTGCGAAGTTAAGCTAGCAAAAGACTACCTAGACGGTCTTGAGCTGAACGCTGGTGAGCTAGTTGTTCTTGAAAACGTTCGCTTCAACAAAGGCGAGAAGAAGAACGAAGAAGCACTTTCTAAGCAGTACGCTGCACTATGTGACGTATTCGTAATGGACGCATTCGGTACGGCTCACCGTGCACAGGCGTCTACTCACGGTGTTGGTACTTACGCACCAGTAGCATGTGCTGGTCCTCTTCTTGCTGCTGAGCTAGAAGCACTAGGCAAAGCAATGGACAACCCAGAGCGTCCACTAGTTGCTATCGTTGGTGGTTCAAAAGTTTCTACTAAGCTAACTGTACTTGAGTCGCTTTCTAAAGTTGCTGACCAGCTAGTAGTTGGCGGTGGTATCGCGAATACATTCATCGCAGCTGAAGGCCACAACGTAGGTAAGTCTCTATACGAAGCAGACCTAGTTGAAACTGCTCAGAAGCTAATGAAAGAGTGTGCTATTCCAGTTGCTACTGATGTTGCTTGTGCAAAAGCATTCGACGAGAACGCTGAAGCTGAAATCAAGAGCGTGACTGAAGTTGCTGACGACGACATGATTTTCGACCTAGGTCCTGAGTCAACAGCTGCTCTTGCTGAAATCATCGGCAACGCGAAAACTATCCTTTGGAACGGCCCTGTAGGCGTATTCGAGTTCAAGAACTTCGAAGCGGGTACTGCTGGTATTTCTAAAGCAATCGCTGAATCTGCAGGCTTCTCTGTAGCAGGCGGCGGTGACACCCTAGCAGCTATCGACAAGTTCGGTATCAAGGCTGACGTTTCTTACATCTCTACAGGTGGCGGTGCGTTCCTTGAGTTCGTTGAAGGTAAAGTACTTCCAGCGGTTGCAATGCTAGAAGAGCGTGCTAAAGCTTAAGTAATTTGAGTGCGGGAGTTCCGTCCAATAAAGAGCTTCCGCCTTTTATCTGATTGTGAATAAGGTCATGTTTTTGTAGAATATGGCCGATCGCAATCGATTGCACAGATTTATATTTATATAAGACAACAAGGCAAATAGGACTATTGTTATGTCTAAGATCTTCGATTTTGTAAAACCTGGTGTTATTTCTGGCGACGACGTACAGAAAGTATTTGAAGTAGCGAAAGAAAACAAATTCGCTCTTCCAGCGGTTAACGTTGTTAACACTGACTCTGTAAACTCTGTACTAGAAGCTGCTGCTAAAGTTAAAGCACCAGTTGTTGTTCAGTTCTCTAACGGCGGTGCTGCATTCTTCGCTGGTAAAGGTCTGAAACTAGAAGGTCAGGAAGCACAGATCATGGGTGCTGTAGCTGGTGCGAAATACGTACACGCTGTTGCTGAGTCTTACGGTGTGCCAGTTATTCTTCACACTGACCACGCTGCTAAGAAGCTTCTTCCATGGATCGACGGTCTACTAGACGCGGGTGAAGAGTTCTTCGCACAAACTGGTAAGCCTCTATTCTCTTCTCACATGATTGACCTTTCTGAAGAGTCTCTAGAAGAGAACATCGAAATCTCTGGTAAGTACCTAGAGCGCATGGCTAAGATGGGCATGACTCTTGAGATCGAACTAGGTTGTACTGGTGGTGAAGAAGACGGCGTAGACAACACTGATATGGATCAGTCTGAGCTATACACTTCTCCAGAAGACGTAGCTTACGCTTACGAGAAACTAAACGCTATCAGCCCACGTTTCACTATCGCTGCTTCTTTCGGTAACGTACACGGTGTATACAAGCCAGGTAACGTTGTTCTAACTCCAACTATCCTACGTGACTCTCAGGCATACTGTGCTGAGAAATTCGGTATCGCTGGTAACGCTCTGAACTTCGTATTCCACGGTGGTTCTGGTTCTTCTCAGGAAGAAATCGAAGAGTCAATCGGCTACGGTGTTATCAAAATGAACATCGATACTGATACTCAGTGGGCTACATGGGATGGCGTTCGTGCGTACGAAGCTGAAAACCGTGACTTCCTACAGGGTCAGATCGGTAACCCAACTGGTGAAGACGCGCCTAACAAGAAATACTACGATCCACGCGTATGGCTACGTGCTGGTCAGGTTGGTATGGTTAACCGTCTTGAGCAAGCTTTCAAAGACCTTAATGCTATCGACGTACTATAAGTTACGTTTAGCTTAAAGCTTTGTAAAAAACCCGCTTCGGCGGGTTTTTTTATGCCTGTCATTTGTTTGTGAACTCGCTCAAATTTTTGTTGGCGTTTTTTGAGCCTAGGAGTATTATCCGGCGCGAAAAAGAGCTTTCAGGGCTCAACAAAATTAATAAATCACTGTTATAGTGGTGATTGCATAAGTAATTAACATGATTGAGCCTATGATTATTTGTGCTCCCGCGGTCTATTTTTTTGTGGGAAAGGAAATAACATTTGCAGGATGAGAAAGGTATGAGTGAGAGTAGTGTTACAGATACCGTAACGGATACCGTCACCGGTGTTGCAGATACGGTGGTGGATACCATCAAGGATAATGAACTAACTACAGGTGTGCTGAATGCAGGTACCTGGGTCGCTGACAACCAGGAGTTGTTGATCCAGTACGGGGTGAATATTCTCTCTGCGCTAGTCATCCTGTTTATCGGTAATATTATTACCAAGAGCATCGCAAACGGTGTGGCCAAAGTGCTGCGCAGAAAAGACATGGATGAAGCGGTCGTTGAGTTCTTGCACTCGCTTGTTCGCTACCTGCTGTTTGTTATCGTTCTAATCGCCGCTCTTGGCCGTGTTGGGGTACAGACAGCCTCTGTGGTTGCTGTGATCGGTGCCGCCGGTTTGGCTGTTGGTCTGGCATTGCAGGGCTCGCTGTCAAACTTTGCTGCCGGTGTGCTAATTGTTGCCTTCCGCCCGTTCAAGTCCGGTGACTTTGTCGAGATTGGCGGTGTGTCTGGCTCGGTCGAATCTATTCAGGTGTTCTCGACTATTCTGAATACCCCGGATAACAAGATGGTGGTGGTACCGAATGCGGGCGTCATTGGTGGCCCGATCACCAACTACTCACGTCATAAAACCCGCCGTATCGATTTGGTGATTGGTGTGTCTTACGATGCCGATCTGAAGCACACCAAGGCGGTATTGAACCGGGTGATTGAAGCTGATGATCGTATTTTGAAAGATCCAGCGCCAACCGTGGGTGTACTGGCATTGGCTGATTCATCGGTGAACTTCGCCGTTCGTCCGTGGGTGAATACCGTAGACTACTGGGCGGTATACTTCGACTTGATGCAGGCTATCAAGGAAGAGTTGGACAAAGAAAACATCGGGATCCCGTATCCGCAGATGGATGTCCACCTCAACAAGGTTCTCGAACAGCAGTAAGAGACGTATCAATAAAAAATGGAGCCGCAAGGCTCCATTTTTTTGTGTGGTTATTCGTGCAGATCATGCTTGGCACTTGGCACTTGGCACTTGGCACTTGGCACTTGGCACTTGGCACTTGGTATATATACTTTCTCGCCTCTCGCCTCTCGCCTCTCGCCTCTCGCCTCTCGCCTCTCGCCTCTATTCTCCCGGTAACGGGATCACTGTATTGGGCAGTTCTTCCAGCAACTTATCAAGATCTGAGGCGGCAAATGCAAAGGTCATATCGGGCTTGCCCGGTGTGAACATTAAGTCCTGGTAGCTGTATACGATAGGGTCAACCAGCAGGGTGATCTCGGCAGGTAGACCGAAAGGACACACTGCCCCCGGCGCGCAGCCAATGGCATCAATCATCTCTTCATGGCTACAGACTGATACCCGCTTGCCCAGTACCTGCTTGACCAATTTGCTGTTGAGTCGACTGTCACGGTGGGTCAGCAGCAGGCAATGGCCGCCCCCTTTGACCTTCATGAACAGACTTTTGGTCGGGGCCGCTGTCCAGCCGAGCTCCTTGCCGATCCTCTCGTCGGTTTCGAAGTCTAGGATCGGCTCGTGCTGCCATTGCTGGTAGCTGACATTGGTTTGGCTGAATAACTCCAGGTTAGATTGGTAGATGTGTTCTATTTTCTCAGGCTGCATATTGGCTCCATAATCCTTGTGCCAGGTGAATCGCGATGAAGAACATCATAGTGGCAACGGCCAGATCAATTCCGCGCTTTACCTTAGGTTTTGATAATGTCGGACCTAATTTCGCGGCGCCCATCGATAGGGTATAGAACCAGACAAACGAGGCCATGATAGTCCCGATGGCAAAAGCAACACGGTCGTTGCCCTCGAATTGGCCGCCGATTGAGCCGAGGATCACTACCGTATCGAGGTACATATGTGGGTTCAATACGGTTACCGCTAATGCTCCTAGAATTACGGCTCGACGGCCTCGGGCCAGCACCTCTTTGTTTTTCTCTTGCTCGGATGGCTTGCGCAGGGCACTGCTCAGTGACAGGCAGCCGTAAAAGGTCAGGAACAAGATACCGCCGATTGTCACACTGGTCAGCAGGGTTTCATTGCTTGATAGCAACGCACCACCGCCGAAGATACCCAGGCTGATGAACAGGGTATCGAGGATACTGCAGACCGTTGCGGTCGTGAGATGGTGGTTACGCTTGATCCCCTGATTGAGTACAAAGGCGTTCTGTGCCCCGATAGGAATAATCATCGATGCCCCGAGTCCAAATCCTTGTAATAACGCCCAAATGCTCATTTTACTGCTTACCTTATCGTTTGTGTTTTACCGCAACTCCCGTCACTGGGAGGCTGTAGTGAATGTGATGGCGCAAGCATACTCCTGCCTCTATTGTTAAGTACAACTAATAAAATTTATGTAATATTAGAGTTTCTAATGAGGTGGTTTTGTAGCCATAAAACGGGGAAAAAAAGGATGCGCGGACTGGATTATCGGTGGATTGAAGCGCTCGATGCGGTGATATCGCAGCGGGGATTTGAGCGGGCGGCAGAGTATCTCTGTATCACTCAGTCGGCGGTATCACAGCGGATAAAACAGCTGGAAAAATTAATGGCCCAGCCGATGCTGGTAAGGGAACAACCGCCGCGGCCTACTGCGGCAGGGCAAAAAATGCTGGGGCTGTATCGCAGGGTAAGGTTACTCGAACAGGAGTTGTTACCTGAACTGACACCGGATGACAGCAGCCAGCCCTTATCTGTGTCTATCGCCACCAATGCCGACAGCTTGGCAACCTGGTTGCTGCCGGCACTCAGTCCATTGCTGCGCTCACGGCGAATTGAACTCAACTTAATGATTGAAGACGAAGCCCGTACCCTGGATAAGCTACGTAGTGGTGAAGTGGTCGGGGCGATCAGCATGGAGTCCACCCCGATGCCGGGCTGTGTTGCCGATTACCTCGGTAGAGTCGACTTTCTCTGTGTTGCCAGCCCATCTTTTGCCGACAAGTATTTTGCTGAGGGGGTAAACCGCGACACCTTGCTGGCTGCACCCGGGGTGGCGTTTGATCATCATGATGATATGCATGAGCGTTTTATCCATCAGCATTTCAATTTGCCGTTCGGCAGCGTGATGAAACACACCGTACGTTCATCAGAGGCATTCGTCAGGATGGCCGTAGAAGGGATTGCCTATTGTTTGATCCCACGGATCCAAATTCAGCAGGAACTCGATTCGGGCACGCTGGTCAATCTGACCCCCGATATTTTTCTGACCCGCCGAATGTACTGGCATCACTGGGCACTGGAGAGCGGGGTATTGTCAGATCTGTCTGAGCAACTGACCCAATATGCAGGGAAGGTACTGCCCCAATAAAACAATGTACAAAAAAATCTCATTTAAGGGAATTATTTGTCTTGGCCTGTTGTCATATGGACAAAGCATGAAAAAACAGACTCGGATAACAGGAATAAGACAGATGAAAAAACAACTTATCGTAGTGATGTTAGGGTTGGGTTTAATGGGCACCAGTGGTATCGCTGCGGCCTCGGTCAGTGTTCCGCATTTGCAGACAACCGGTAACGGTGAAGTGACTGCCCAGCCGGATATGGCAGTATTTGCCGTGGCTGTAGAAGAAATCCGTCCGACAGCCAAAGAAGCCAAGCAAGCGGTGGATAAAGCGGTGGAAGCTTTCGTTGCACGTTTGCTTGATGAAGGCATCGAGCGTAACCAGATCCAGAGCGCGAATATCAGCCTCCAGCCTCAGTACCATTACCCGAAAGACAAAGAGCCTGAGCTCAAGGGCTACCGTGCCAGCCGCCATGTGACGGTGACGGTCAATGAACTGGATAACCTCAACACCTACCTAGATAGTGCGTTGGGCGATGGTATCAACCGAATCAACAACATCGAGCTTAAAGTCAGCAACGAAGACGAGTACTTAGAGCAAGCACGCCAGGCTGCGATCAAAGATGCTATCGCCAAAGCAGAATCGCTGGCCAAAGGGTTTGGCGAGTCATTGGATGGTGTATGGCAGATCTCTTATCAAGCCAGCCAGCCACGCCCGATGATGATGCGTATGGCGATGGACGCTGCGCCGGAGAGTGCAGTGAGCTACCAGGATACTGAAATCACTATCCGCGATAGGGTAGAGGTAGTGTTTAAGCTTGAGGAGTAATAGAACCTAGAACCTAGATCCTGGAGCCTAGGTTCTAGGAACTCGTATCTAGGATCTAACAAAAAGGAGAGCATCTGCTCTCCTTTGTCGTTTAGGCCGTCTTTTTTGCTTAGTGCAGGATACGGGCGCGGATTGTACCGTCGATCGCTTTTAGCTTGGTAAGGGCATGCTCAGAGCGCTCGGTTTCGACATCGATAACCACATAGCCGATTTCAGGACCGGTTTGTAGGTACTGGGCGGCGATGTTGATCCCTTCCTCGGCAAAGATGGTGGTGATCTGGTTTAGGATCCCCGGGCGGTTTTCGTGAATGTGCAGCAAGCGTGAGCAGTCTTTATGCTCAGGCAGCGATACTTCAGGGAAACCAACCGCAGACAGAGTCGAGCCGTTGTCAGAGTATTTCGCCATCTTGCCTGCGACTTCCACACCGATATTGGCCTGGGCTTCCTGGGTGGAACCACCGATGTGCGGAGTCAGCAGTACGTTATCGTATTTTGTTAATGGGCTTTCGAACGGGTCGTTGTTGGTTTTCGGCTCAACCGGGAACACGTCGATAGCCGCACCGGCAATATGATTGCTTTCCAGTGCGCTGCACAGAGAGTCGATATCCACCACGGTACCGCGGGCTGCATTGATGAAGATTGAACCAGGCTTCATGCGAGCAAACTCTTCAGCGCCCATCATGTCCTGGGTTTCTGGCGTTTCCGGTACGTGCAGGCTGATCACGTCACATTTGTTGAGCAGCTCAGTCAGCGATGGTACCTGGGTGGCATTACCCAGTGACAGCTTGTTTTCGATGTCGTAGAAGTACACCTTCATCCCGAGGTTTTCAGCCAGGATACCCAGTTGGGTACCGATGTGACCATAACCGATAATACCCAGGCGCTTGCCACGGGCTTCGAAGGAGTGATCGGCTGACTTGAACCATTCGCCGCGGTGGGCCTTGGCATTTTTCTCTGGGATCCCACGGAGTAGCAACAGGATTTCCCCCAGCACCAGCTCAGCCACACTTCGGGTGTTGGAGAACGGTGCGTTGAACACCGGAATACCGCGCTTGGCAGCGGCATCCAAATCAACCTGGTTGGTACCGATACAAAAACAACCGACCGCAATCAGTTTTTGGGCGGCGCTGAAGACTTCTTCGGTCAGCTGGGTTCGGGAGCGGATGCCGACAAAATGGGCGTCCTCAATGGCGGAAAGCAGCTCGTCACCGGATAGGGAGCCTTTGTGGTATTCGATGTTGCTGTAGCCTGCCTGCTGTAGTACCTCAATTGCAGAAGGGTGAACGCCTTCTAACAGCAGGATCTTTATTTTGTCTTTTTCCAGTGAAACTTTAGCCATTGATACTCATCCTTAACGCTGGGGGCTGAGGGGCTCATGGGAGCCAGGCAGAGGCAGGAAAAGGAAGGAATAGATTTCCTGTGTACGGGCTGTCCATGAGCACCACATTCGTTTGCTTACATGCTCTGCCAGTTAAGTTACCAAAAAATGACCAGAATGGGTAAGAATATTACAGGATTGATAATAAAAAACGGCATATATTATGCCGTTTTGAAAGTGGGTAACGCATAAAGCGCCTTTTCCCTGGTGATCCAAGGCAAAAAAGGCGCTAGGCGATTACTTTTCGAATTTTTTCACGCCGTCAGGGCTGCCAACAAGCAATACGTCAGCACCACGGTGGGCAAATAGACCAACGGTCACAACACCTGGTAGGGCGTTGATCTTGTCTTCCATTGCTTTTGCATCGGTGATAGCCATGTTGTGGACATCCAGGATCACGTTGCCGTTGTCGGTCACGCAACCTTCGCGGTATTCCGGATCGCCACCTAGTTTAACCAGCTCACGACCGATGTAAGAGCGAGCCATTGGGATCACTTCAACAGGCAGCGGGAATTTACCCAGCACATCGACTTGCTTGGTGTCATCGACGATACAGATGAATTGCTTGGCAATTGCAGCAACGATTTTCTCGCGGGTAAGGGCTGCGCCGCCACCTTTGATCATGTCGTATTCGCCGTTGATTTCGTCAGCGCCATCAACGTAAACATCAAGGCTAGAGACTTCGTTGGCATCAAAAACAGGAATGCCGATTTGCTCAAGGCGCTCGGTAGAAGCTACTGAGCTTGATACTGCACCTTTGATTTCTTCTTTGCGGGTAGCCAAAGCATCGATGAAGTGATTAACCGTCGAGCCAGTACCGACACCGACAATGCTGCCTTTCTTAACGTATTCTAGAGCAGCCCAGCCAGCAGCTTTTTTCATTTCATCTTGTGTCATGCTTATCTCCTAGTGATGACAAACGTTGCGCGGAGCGCTGATTATAGCCAAATCACTGTCTGGCGTCAGTCCCTATCTGGCTTGATAACTGCAACCTTAGTGAGAAGAAAAAGACAATTCTATTAATAACATAGAGTTAAGTGCTGCAATGTGGCACAGAAAAACCAAACGTTTGCGTCGCGCGCGGGATATTCAACCAACATATTGGCAAGGCTGTGCCGTTAGCAGGTACTTACCAGCGGAAATGGTATGACGGGGTGATGATTTCCGGCAGCGGTACATCCCAGGCTTCGAAGGGCAGGCTGTCGACCTGCTGGCAATCATGGGCCAAACCTACCGGACGCGGACCACGCTGCTCACTGTGCCACAGGCTCAGGGTACGATCGTAATAGCCGCCGCCCATACCAAGGCGCTGGCCGGTATTGTCAAACGCCACCAAGGGGGTGCAGATAACATCCAGTTCTGGGATTGGCTTGACCAGCCGGATATCCAACGCGGGCTCCTGGATCCCATAGCGGTTGGTGGTCATGCGCGTTGTGGGTGTGTAATGGAGAAAAAGCAGGTGTCCTTTGCTGAAAGGGTGGAGGACTGGCAAGTAGACATCTTTACCTTGCTGCCACAACCATTCGATCATCGGCATCGTATCGAGCTCGCCGTCATTGGCAAGATAAAGGGCAATGTGCTGGGCATTGAGAATGCTGGTGGCCTGCTTGCAGTGTTCGAGTAAATCCCGTGCGGCAGCGGCTTGCTGGATAGACGTTAGCTGGCGTCTGCGCTCTCTGGTTTGCTTGCGAAGGTGTTGCCGGGTGGCTGATGCAGGTACCGCAGATCTCATAGGTCGTCCAGTGACAAAAGGTTCTGTGGAAAAGAGGTCGATGGCTCATAGCACGGGTTGTGCTTCTGGCCTTATCTGAAAAGGTATGCCCCAAGGTGCCGTTGCGAATTGTGGCCCTTGAACCAGATGTTCAAGGTGGATCAGCAACATTAACCGCAGGCTTCTCGGTACATGCCGAGCATGCTCAATAGCTAATCAAAGCTGATCCTGGGTTTTTGCTTATCGGCTCGGGGACGTTAATCCGCTGACGCACACCCCAGGGTCAATTCATTATCAACGCTTTGGCTGATATTGCAATGCTTTCTCCAATAAATCTTCCATCTCATTGATTCTATTGGATAGTTTTTCAGCATTGCGTTGTTGTTCATTGCGCTCGCTATGCAACTCGTTACAAATGTTCAAACCGGTAAACATCAGCAGCTGTTCGGCGTTGGTGATTTTGGTGCGCTCTGAAAGATCTTTCAAGCGTTGGTCAAAATCGGCGGCTGCTGCGCGCAGGGCATCTTCCTGGCCTGCTGGGCAATTTACCTTGAAGGTGCGGCCATATACCTGAATTTCTACTGCCTGGTTACTCATAAATGTTTAATCTGCTCCGTGCCAGATCGTCCAGTTTGGCATTCTGCTGCGATATGCGCTAGGAGGCCAATATAGAAAAAGCCCTGTCAACATGCAAGCGGGCCCGTCATGCTTTAGACCTAAATCTGTCTAATTAATCAGATATTAACCAGATTGAGGCAAACATCAGCCTCAGACTATATAAATGGCGAGTGACTGATCTTTTGTATAAGTGGTAGCATACCACAAAGACGATTTACACCCACGACAATGAAGGTGAACAGCCCATGAGCGACGTAAAACTTCCAGCCTACGAAACCCTGGAGCCAATGCTGAAAGAGCAAGGTTTGGCCGTGACTCCGTCGGAGCTGCATGGCCTTCTCTGCGGGATGATCTGCGGTGGTATGGCTGTTGACGGAGAGCAGTGGCTGGCACCGGTTAGCGATTATGCCAACCAGGGCGATACGCTGACCGATGGCGCGAAAATGGTGGTTCGCTCGGTATTCGATGCAGCCTCGGCTGAGTTGGGCGGTTTGACCCAAACCCTGTTCACATCAACGGCGGCAGAGCTGGCTGATATGGAGTTCACCGTAGAGCTTCTGCTGCCAGCTGAAAGCAGTGAGCTGATGCTGCGTGGCGAAGCTCTAAGCGAGTGGGTGACCAATTTTATTTCGGGTCTTGGCCTGATGGGGATGGACAAGAAGCAGTTGTCTGACGATGTGACCGAAGCGGTCGCAGCGCTGGAAGAGATTGCCCAGCTGGGTATCGACGAAGATGAAGACATGCAGGAGCAGGCAATGCTGTTCGACAACGTGGTGGCTTATGTACCGGAGTGCGTGCTGACGTGTCTGGTTGGCCTGAGCCAGCGCGGTGATGTTGAAGACGAAGCCGCAGACAAACCTACCCTCCACTAAGCACAGGATTGACAGTTAAGGGACGGATGTGAAGCAGTACGATGTCGTGATAGCCGGCGGTGCAATGGCCGGCGCAACCTTGGCAATTGCATTAGATAAACTCGGTGGCGGCAAGCTCAAGATTGCCGTTGTGGAAGCGGTGGAACCGAAACTGGATCTCCACCCCGGCTATGATGCGCGCAGCATTGCCCTGTCACTGGGCTCGGCGCAACTGCTAGACAGTATTGGCTGTTGGCAGACACTGTCGGCTGTAGCGACAGCTATCTCACAGATCCATGTTTCCGATCGTGGTCATGCCGGTATGGTTCACCTCGATGCCCGTGAACAGGCGGTAGATGCCCTGGGGTATGTGGTTGAGCTGGCCGATGCCGGTCGGATCTTTCACCAGAAATTGGCTGAGTTGGATCAGGTTGATCTACTTTGTCCTGCGAAGATCGCCGAGATCGATCGCCACCAACACTGTGTTGATTTGGTACTGGACAATGGTGAGCCGCTGCAGAGCCGATTGGTCGTAGCGGCTGACGGCGCCCTGTCATCAGTCTGTGAGATGCTGGGGCTGGGCCGTAGTGAGCACGATTTCGAACAGGTGGCGGTGATTGCCAATGTCAGCACTGACGAGGCACATCAGGGCAGGGCGTTCGAGCGCTTTACCCCGCATGGCCCAGTGGCTTTGCTGCCCATGTCGGAAGGGCGCAGCTCTCTGGTTTGGTGTATCCGACCGGATGCTCAGGCTGAAGTGATGGGCTGGAGTGATGATGAATTCCTTGCTCAGTTACAGCAGGCATTCGGCTGGCGTTTGGGGCGCTTGAGCCAAACCGGTGTGCGTCATGCATATCCGCTGTTATTACGCCAGTCCCAACGTTTGACTTCGCACCGGATCGCAGTGGTTGGTAACGCGGCACAGACCCTACATCCGATCGCAGGCCAAGGTTTCAACCTCGGCTTACGTGATGTGATGAGCCTGGCCGAAGAGGTTTGCCGGGAATGGGCTGTCTCAAAGGATGCCGGACATACCCGAGCCTTGAGCTGTTATCGCCAGCGCAGAGAGCCCGATCGCGAGGCTACCGTAGGGATGACTGCGGGATTGGTCGGTGTGTTTGCCAATGACAGCATGCCTTTCGTTGCTGGCCGTAACCTTGGCCTGATGGCGATGGACTGTGTAGATGTATTGAAAGCCCCGCTGGTTCGGCGGGCGATGGGACAGGTAGATAGATAATCATGATGCAAAGTGTTGATGTCGCTATTATCGGCGGCGGAATGGTCGGTCTGACTCTAGCGGCCGCCTTGGCGGATACCGAACTGCGGGTAGCGGTAATTGAAGGTAAATTACCAGAACCTGAGTTGGCACCGCTTCCCGATGTCCGCGTATCGGCGCTGAGCCGCGCCAGTGAGCGTATCCTGCGTCGTGTTGGCGCCTGGGAAGGGATAGCTGCCCGGCGGATGGCCCCGTATAGCAAGATGCAGGTCTGGGAGC
Source organism: Photobacterium sp. AWH4_225 (assembly GCF_056158405.1). Lineage (NCBI taxonomy): Bacteria > Pseudomonadati > Pseudomonadota > Gammaproteobacteria > Vibrionales > Vibrionaceae > Photobacterium > Photobacterium sp. AWH4_225. Next base: position 458,012 of record NZ_JBSWTF010000001.1, read on the forward strand.
AGGATAGCTTTGCAAATATTGCCTTTGATGCGGCGCGGTTGGCGCAACCGGATCTGGGGCATATCGTTGAAAACCGGGTGATCCAGCTATCATTGATGGACTGTGTTAAACAGCTGCCTAATGTCACTCTGCTGGCGCCGGAGCGTTGTCAGAGTATTGCCTTTGGCGAGAGCGAGGCCTGGCTGAGCTTGGAGTCGGGCAAAAATCTTACCGCCAAGCTGGTGGTGGGGGCTGATGGTGCTAATTCTTGGGTTCGTCAGCAGTTGGACATCCCCCTGACCCACTGGGATTACGGTCATAGTGCCTTAGTCGCCAATATTCGCTGTAGTGAGGCGCACCAAGATACCGCCCGTCAAATCTTCCGCCCGGAAGGTCCATTGGCCTTTTTGCCTTTGGCTGAGCCGGATCTGTGCTCTATCGTTTGGTCACTGCCACCAGAAGAAGCCAGTCGGATGTGTGAGTTGCCCGAGCAGGAGTTCAACAAGCGTTTGACTGCGGCATTCGACAACCGCTTGGGCCTTTGTAAGGTCGAAGGCGAACGCCAGGCTTTCCCGCTGAAAATGCGTTATGCCCGCGATTTTGTCCGCGAGCGTGTGGCACTGGTCGGTGATGCGGCCCACACCATTCACCCCTTGGCGGGACAGGGAGTCAACCTAGGCTTATTGGATGCTGCGAGTTTGGCCCAGGAGCTCAAGCAGTTATGGCTGGCAGAGAAAGATATCGGTCGCCAGAACCACCTGCGTCACTACGAGCGCTGGCGTAAAGCGGAAGCGGCGAAAATGATTGCGGCGATGCAAGGTTTCAGGGACTTGTTTGACGGTAGTCATCCGGCCAAGAAGCTGGTACGGGACTTGGGCATGCTGTTTGCCGACAAGGCGCCGGGCCTGAAGGATGAGTTTATGCGCCGTGCGTTGGGATTAAGCGGAGAGCTGCCCGAGCTGGCTCGTTACTGATACGAATGGCCGACAAACCTTAGTGCTGGGCAATGAATGAAAACCGTCTTTCGAGGCGGTTTTTTTGTGTCATTTATCACTATGGTAAAGGGTTGTTAAGTTGCTTTAAAACAATAATTTAAGATTGATGGCTTAGCTTGGTTCACGGAAATGACAAAAAATTGTTATCCAATTTTGCTATTTTCTCCTACATTAAATATCAGGAAAAAACAGAGCTGGCAGTAACCGGTCCAGGCATTAGTTTTCAGCTTGTTAGCCACCAGAGATACTCGCTTTTGCTCACCCGTGCGATCACTGACACTGCTGGCCCATATTGAGAGTGGCGATAGGCAGGCTTTCATAAGGAAGTTTACTATGAGCGATATTCCCTCTGAGTTGAAGTATACCAATACCCATGAGTGGGTCCGTCCCGAAGGTGATGGGGTCTTTACCGTTGGGCTTACCGATCATGCCCAGTCGTTACTGGGTGATATGGTGTTTGTTGATTTGCCGGAGATTGATGCCGCGACAGAAGCGGGTGAAGACTGCGCTGTGGCTGAATCGGTCAAGGCGGCTTCGGATATCTACGCACCACTATCAGGCTTTGTGATTGCTATCAATGAAGACTTGGAGGGTTCGCCAGAGTTGGTCAACAGCGATCCTTACGGTGATGGCTGGTTGTTCCAGCTCAAGGTCGAAGACGAGGGTGAGTTTGCGGATTTGCTCGATGCTGATGGCTACTCAGATCTGGTTGATGAAGATGATGATTAACCAATAGCGTTTTACGGATGCCGGATAAAAGAAAAGCCCGTAATGGGCTTTTCTTTTGCTTGCGAGATTAGCAGTCTTTGAGGCGGCGAATTTCCTGATTGATTTCACTTACCGTTTGGTAATGGCGTTGCTGCGCCTTCACTGGTACTAGCAACTGGCCGTTATTGAACTCATAGCCACCTCGACCGTCAATGTAGATCCTTCCACTGAATAAACGACTTACGTGCTTTGCGATCATCTTGGGCACGTAGCGTTTGAACATCCGCATAGTTAGCCAACCTTTCCTTTTGTTTTTGACGGCATGAATTATAAAACAATGCGCATGTTGCTTTTGTGATGTCTTCAGCATAATAAGGATGTTAAATAACCAAAGATTTGTTAATTCTTTTTTCTGTGGTGAGATAATTGGATATTTATTCTTTTGTTTTATTTTGCGAATTAAGTTGTTGAGAGCGAATATTATTCAGCCTTTTCTGCATCTTATTCATTAAATTAAATACTTTTAGATACTTAGAATTATCACTGGGTAAATTTAGTAAAAAAAAACGGTTTGAGCGGTTAAAAAACAGCCTAAAAAAGAAAGCGTTAAAATGTATGGTGTCGTGCTACATAGAGGAAAATGCTGATTGTGATAACTGGACTGATCAGCAAGAAAGCTGCTTTGGATCAAAGATTATTATTGGCATATGCCAATAATAACGTTTTTTAGCCATCAACTAATTAGCAAGCCATGCCTAGACCGAAAATCCAGCGTCGGATCAGATGCCGACCAGCTTACAGTTGTTTCAAACCCAATGGGGTGCCAATGTCAGAGCTTGATGCCTTGCCGTTGGCAGCCGATGAGCTAGAAGCATTGCGGCTGGTTGATCTCAATGGACTCAGTCAGCAAGACGCAGCTCAAGAGCTTGGCGTCTCGCGCCAAACACTGGGCAATATCGTGTCAGCGGCAAGGCACAAAGTGGCAACAGCCCTAGTTAAGGGGATGGCATTAGAGCTGGATACTCAGATCCGGCCAAACCAAGAAAAGGAGCCATCATGTCAATAGCTATTGCTGTCACCCCTAACCATGAAGTTGCTGGGCATTTCGGAAAAGCCGCCGGCTTTGTTGTTTACGATGAGCAGGGGCAGCTGATCGCCGAATTGGTTAACCAAGGGCGCAAAGCCGTTGGCTGTAAACATAAAAAGCAGCTCCAGTCCCAGTTAGCTGCCCACAATGTAAAGACATTATTGCTAGGCAATGTCGGCCAACGTTCGCTGGCCCGTTTGTTGGGCGCTGGCTTTGAGGTGTTTCGGGTGCCAAATAGAGCACCTCTTCAAGACGTCCTTATGGGCCAGGTTACCCGCGAGCCATTGCTGTCTGCCGAACAGGGCCGACCTTGCAAGCGAGAGAAAGGCGCATGCGGTTGTGGCTGCGGCAGCAAGAAAACCGTGAAACCCGCTAAAATTGGTATGACGGTCAGCGGTAATGCCAACTTGCAGGGACTGGCCAAGATTGGAGGTTTGAAACTATGACCTATTTGTTCACAGTACTGATTTTTCTGCTGGTGATTGGTGCGATGGCCATCGGCTGGGTATTTCGCAAGAAAGCGATCCAGGGAAGCTGTGGCGGGCTGGCCAATGTCGGTGTCGACAAGGAATGCGGCTGCAAGGAGCCGTGTGACGAACACAAGCTCTACCAAATCAGTGAGCCAGAATCGAAAAAGTGATCGGTTGTGGAATGAAAAAAGCGCAGTTGATTCTGCGCTTTTTTGTGGTTGCTAATTGGCTTTGCGAAGCACTTCGACCCGCTGGGTAACCGCATTGCCCACACACTGGCGTAGCCACTCAAGACGTGGATGGTTGGTGTTGCGGCGCAGCCATAGCATGTTGATATCAAAGTCAGGAATATCAACCGGCGGGCGGCACTGGCTCAGGTTGTCGTGGAAGACATCAAGCTTGGCCATCAGGGTCGAAACCACACATAGCAGGTTTCGTCCGCTCAGCAGGTGGCGGATGGTCAGGAAGCTGCTTGATCCCACAGCAATTTGGCGCTGAAATCCTTGTTGCTGTAGCTGGTTATCGACGTTGGTCTGCAGTTTGCCATCTGGGGATACCAATGCCTGTGGCGTTTGGATATAGCGTGCCAGATCTATCGGCGAGGACAGGCCTGTCGCCTTGGCATCGAATAGGCAAACGTGATCTTCGGTATACAGGTATTGGCTGTCGAACTCATGGGGCAGATTGGTCATCGAGCCAATGATCAGATCGATCTTCTGGCTCTCGGTAGCCTGCTGGTAGTTATTGCGGTCGACATTGCAGAAGCTAAGCTGGCTTTGCGGTGCTGCTTGGCGAATAGCATCGAACAGCGCCGGGGCAAACAATAACTCGGCATAATCAGTCAGGCCAATTCGGAAGGTGCCCTGATAATCATCTGCGGAGAATTTGTCTGGTTGCAGGATCTCGCTGGTGATCAGCTGGAGAATATGCTCAACCACCGGTGTAAGCTCAATGGCTTTTTCCGTGGCGATCATCTGGTGGCCTCGGCGTTCGAACAAAGGATCGTCAAGCAAGGCACGCAACCGTGATAGGTTGTGGCTCATCGCCGACTGGCCAATAGACAATTTAGCGGCGGCTTTGGTGACACTGCGGGTTTCCATCAGTGCCGAAAAAGCCACCAGCAGGTTGAGGTCAATGCCTCGCCAATTGATATTGTTCATGCAACTCCAGTTTAACGGCAGATATCGGCAAACATCGGATCACACAATACCAGCAGATCATCGGTCGCCAGCTCGACGCCCGCCATGCGATCGCCACTGCTGATATTGACCAGGGTATGGGCGGTGATCTGGTGATCAAAAATTACCGGGAGAGGGCGCTTGAGCCCGATAGGGGCAACCGTGCCTATCACCAATCCCGTAACTTTCTCGACGTCACTGGCATCGGCGCAGGTCATCCGGCGGCAGCCGAACATCGCACGGACTTTTTTCGGATCAACCTGGGCCGGGCCGGGAACACAGGCCAGCACATGGAACCCGCCCATGTCCCGCAGCAAAATGGACTTGACCATCTGCTGTGGGTCCACGCCACGCTCGCGGGCTGCTTCCTCAATGGTTTTAGCCGGTTGGCTATGGGGAAGAAGGCGGTATTCCACGCCTTCTTTGTCCAGGTAATGGGTAACCGGGGTATTCATAGCTTATTGGCTGTCGTCCAGCGAGTACGGCAAGGCTTGCTGGTGCCATACGTTCTCGGTCCCGGCGAGGCGGAAAGTGGTGCCTTCGTCCAGATCGTTTGGTAGCACAACCAGCGCAGTGGCTTGGTTATCGGCAAACTGATAACCGGCCACAATGGTGCCGCCTTTGCGCCAGTTCTCGCCGACGCTGCGCTCAAGGCTGTCACCTGCCTGCGGGCATTGCTCGGCTGGGCCGTTGACAATGTACATTGCACGCTTGTTGATGCCACGGTACTTGGCACGGGCCACAGTCTCCTGGCCGGTATAGCAACCTTTGGTGAAGCTGATACCGCCCAGTGCCTGCAGGTTCATTGCTTGCGGAATAAACTCGAGCTCGGTTGCAGCGTCAACGCGCGGGATCGCTGCAAGGATATCGAACAGATCCCACAAAGTGTCATCGCTCAGTACGGCAGAGTCTGCCAGTTTGTTGGCAATGTCACCCGCAGCATCGGCAGTTAGCGCTAGCAACCAACGCTGATTATCGATTTTAACAGCCGTTCCGCCTTCAACGGCACGGACATCACCCTCACCATCGAACAGTTGTGCGATCTGCGCATCGGCTTCGTGGCCGGCAAGGCCCAGCAGAATATCATTACTGGCTTCGATATCTACCTTGGAGAAAATGGCGTATTTTTTCAGCTCGGGTAGCTGGGTATCCATGATGCTGCGACGCTGGAGGAAACCGTAGCCATCATTGTGGTGGAACAGACGAAATACCGTACGTAGCTTGCCTTTGGCATCGCAGTGGCCAGCAAGGGTGCTTTGGTCAGCAGCAAGGCCTACCACATCACAGGTTACCTGGCCATGCAGGTATGATTTCTTGTCATCACCAATCAGGGTGACCAATGCCCAGTTAGAGAGATCAATCAGAGCGAGAGAAGGCAAGGCATCGCCCGAAGAGAGGGAGATACGATCAAAATTGAGGTTTTCAGACCAGTTGCTCATAGGACTTCCAGTTGAGAGACGTTGAAAGATGGTGTGCGCTTAATAGCTTGGGTATAGGGTCTATGTTAAAGCGGTTGCTGGAGTTTGTCAGCATAATACCCAAGGAAACGGGTCAGATATTGCTGCCTTGGGTATGATGCTGACTAGAGGCAGTAGCTACTGCAAAATGGATCCTATTGCAAAATTGATCCTAGCTCTCAACTTGGGGCAATGTTTGTGCTACCTCATGGTCGCTGGCCAGACAGGCTGCTAGTATGGTGGGCATTGTTAACGTCCGGAGCCATTGTTGTCGATTCATGCCTACTTAAGGCTGCTCCGGGATCAGTAATGAGGTTGTAAAATGTTGAGTGCAGACGATAAAGCACGAGTAAAATGGGCGTGCCGCCGCGGCATGCTGGAGTTGGATGTCATCATCATGCCGTTTTTCGAAGAGTGTTTCGATTCACTGTCTGAGCAAGAGCAACTGGATTTTGTCTCTCTCCTGAAGTGTGATGATCCTGATCTGTTTACTTGGATGATGCAGCACGGTCGCAGTGAAAACCCGGCGCATGCTGCTATGGTCGATAAGATTGTCGCCCACAACAACAGCAAGCTTCGCTGATCTTACCCTAACACCTTCCTATCGGTTAATCGGCGCATTGGCATTGTTGTATGCCAGTGCGCTTCTTCTATTACTGCTCTGTGTTTTCCGCCAGACACTCCCTTTGCCTGTCTTTTTCGCCATGGCCTGGTGGTTGTTCGATGAATGGGAAAAGCGTCTAATCGGTATTTGCCGCTTGGCTGGACGACTGCAGATCTCAACACAAGGGCGCATTCGCTGGCAGGGCCAAATGTGGACCTTGCGTACCGTACGTATCCGTACAGCTCAAATCCTACTATGGCAGCTTGAAGGAGAGGGTGGCCGACGTTGGTTACCTATCATTCCCGATGCCTGTAACCATGCAGACTATCGCTCTCTGGCACTTTATTCCCATCAATATCGGGCAATATCCGATTAGGTCGAAGAAAAAATGAAATTTTTTTGGCGGGTCAAAATTGGCCATCTTTATGAACAATAAATAGTTTTTTGTGTGAAGTAGATCGCTTGATTATGAAATCGCCAATTATTGTTTCAAGTGATTTTCTGCTTTGCCGATTAATATGGGTTGCTGCAGTCAGGCAGTGTAGAGCGACAACAGGAAGGGTAATGAAAATCAAATTTAAATTGCTGGGACTGACCTTGATCTCAGTCGTGGCATTAGGCGCAGTGCTAGCCATTGGACTAAAGGCTGGCCAGCGGGTTGTCAGTATCAACCAAGCGATGACTACGGTCAGTGAAATGGAAGTTGCGCTGCTGAACTTGCGCCGTAATGAAAAAGACTTTCTGATGCGGATGGATATGAAGTACCGGGCAACCTTTGAAGGTAATTTCACTCACTTTACAGCGTTAGAAACCCAGTTATCCGAACAGGCGAATACCCTGTCGTTGTCTATCCCTGAGCTGGTTCAGCTTGGCGATGTTATGGTTAATTACCGTCAGGGGATGCTGGCTTTGATGGCGGGCTACCAGCAGCTTGGCCTGACACCGGATGAAGGCATGTTGCGCCAATATTTTGCTGCGGCTGATAATGTGGTTAATGTTGCCGATGAGCAACTGGAAGATGTCAGCTCGCTTTTTTCTTTGGTGATGGCCAGTAAGATAATGGTGCTTGAAGGCACCCAGGACAGTGTTTCTGATTATCTTGCAATGAAACAGACTCATGGTACCCAGCTGTCGATGTTGCTAGGGGAAGATTATCAACGCTACCAGCAGGTTAGCGAGCAAGTCCGCCAGCAGTTGGGCCTGATTGGTTTGAGCCCTAGCCAAGGGTTGCGGGGCGATATCAGAAGCCATGCCCATCAAGTTGAAGAAATGTTTGATCTTGTCAAACAGAAGCTTGGTAAGACCGTCGCTGACGATCAGCAACAACTGATATCAATGCTGGTGGTGGCGGTTGTGCTGGTGATTATTGCCTTGCTGGGTTTGTCTTGGTGGATCAGTCAGTCGATCAATCGTCGCTTGGCTGGAATGAGCCAGCTAATGGCAGAGATAGCCGCTAGCCATGATCTGACCCGTACAGCGGATCAGGAAGGCGATGACGAATTAGCCGAGATGGCCGTTAACTTTAATTATCTGTTAGGTAGCCTTCGCCAGCTTGTGGGGGATGTACAACTGGCGATATCTGAGCTGGGTAGTGCTTCGCTTCAGCTACAACAGCGTAGTAACGAATCGGAACAAGCCCTGCGCCAGCAACAGGGAGAAACAGAATCAGTTGCGGCGGCGGTGACCGAGATGGGGGCGACTATCCGCGAAATAGCTAACAATACCGAAACGGCAGCGGGCAATGCCGAACGTGGCTATCAAGGTGCCACGGAAGGGTTGCAAGAGGTTGCGGATACCAAGCATAAAATTGGCGAGTTGTCTGAAGATCTGGCTGGGACCAGCGAGCAGGTCTCTAATCTATCGAGCCTGTCAGAAAATATCGGTTCGGTGCTGGATGTGATCAAAGATATTGCTGAGCAGACTAACTTGCTGGCGCTGAACGCCGCTATCGAGGCGGCCCGTGCCGGTGAGCAGGGACGTGGTTTTGCGGTCGTGGCTGACGAAGTTCGGACTCTGGCGCTGCGGACCCGTCAGTCGACAGAGGAGATCACTACCATTATCGGCTCCTTGCAGGCGCAAACCGGGCAGGTGGTTGAGCATATCGGTCACTGCCGTGAACTTGGCGGGCAGAGTGCCCTGCAGGCCGAGAGCGCCGAGCAGAAAATCAACCATATCATGACGGATATGCAGCAGATCATGGATACCAGCCACCAGATAGCTGCAGCGGTCGAGCAACAGAGCTTGGTGTCGGAAGAGGTGGGGCAGAATGTTTCGTCAATTAGTGATCTGACATCGGTGAATTCCGAGGTAGCGCATGACAATGTGCTAGCTGCCCAGGCCGTGGCCCAGCAAGCGGGCGGGCTGGAAAAAGCCATTGCCGGTTTCCGGGTATAGGCCAATACCAATGTAGACTAAACAAAAAGCGAGCGCTGGTGCGCTCGCTTTTTTTATTCGTTGTCACTTTTTATATTGCAACTCTGGTGTTATTGCTGCTCTGGGATCAATACCGTCGGCTTAGCTTTGCCTGATGCTTCCGGGTGGTCGAGGGTATAGTGAAGGCCGAGGCTTTCTTTGCGCTCCAGGGCACAACGGACCATCAGCTCGGCAACCTGGAGCAGGTTACGCAGCTCCAGCAGGTTGTTCGAAACTTTGAAGTTGCTGTAATACTCGTCGGTTTCGTCTTTGAGCAGTTGGATCCGGCGCATTGCGCGCTCAAGGCGCTTGGTGGTCCGGACAATGCCCATGTAGTCCCACATAAACAGGCGCAACTCGTGCCAGTTGTGCTGGATCACCACTTCTTCATCCGAGCAGCTGACTTGGCTTTCATCCCAGCAAGGTAGGGAAGGCGGCAGCTCGACGGTTTCCATTTTCTCGGCAATGCTCTCGGCGGCAGACCATGCATAGACCACACATTCCAGCAGTGAGTTGGAGGCCATACGGTTGGCGCCGTGCAGGCCGGTGTAGCTCACTTCGCCGATAGCATAAAGGCCATCGAGATCGGTCTGGCCCTGCTTGTCGACAACAACACCGCCACAGGTGTAGTGGGCAGCCGGGACAATAGGGATAGGCTCTTTGGTGATATCAATGCCGAAGGTCAGCAGTTTCTCGTAGATGGTCGGGAAGTGCTTGGTGACGAACTCGTCCTCTTTGTGGCTGATATCGAGGTACATGCAATCGGCACCTAGGCGCTTCATCTCGAAGTCGATGGCGCGGGCAACCACATCGCGCGGGGCCAGCTCGCCTCGCTCATCGAAGTCTTTCATAAACCGTGAACCGTCTGGACGGCGCAGGTAGGCACCTTCACCGCGCAGGGCTTCGGTCAGCAGGAAGTTGCGAGCATCGGGGTGGAACAGGCAAGTTGGGTGGAATTGGTTGAATTCCAGGTTGGCGACACGGCAACCTGCACGCCAGGCCATGGCGATACCATCACCGGAAGAAACATCCGGGTTGGAAGTATATTGATAGACTTTAGAGGCTCCACCGGTTGCCAGTACCACGAACTTAGCACGAACAGTCTCTACCGCTTCGAGGTTACGGTTCCAGACATAGGCACCCAGTATTCGGTTCGGCTGATCGGTATGGCCCAGTTTGTGGGCGGTGATCAGATCAAGGGCATTATGACGTTCCAGCACCTCGATATTCGGGTGGTTGTGAACATTGTCCTGCAGTGAATTTTGTACTGCCATCCCGGTGGCATCCGCTGCGTGAAGAATACGGCGGTGGCTGTGCCCACCTTCGCGGGTCAGGTGGTAGCGCGGCGCTTCGTCGCTGTCGCTTTCTTCGCGGTCAAACGGGACCCCGCCGTCGATCAGCCATTGGACACAGTGCTTGGCATTTTCGGCAATGAAGCGCACCACGTCTTCGTCACACAGATGGGCGCCGGCAATTTGGGTGTCTTCGACGTGGGAGTCGACACTGTCAGACTCATCGAAGACGGCGGCGATGCCGCCCTGGGCATAGAAGGTTGCTCCTTCGCTACGCGGTCCTTTGCTCAGGACAATCACTTTACCCATAGGTGCCAGTCGAAGGGCCAATGACAGTCCTGCTGCACCACTACCAACAACAAGCACATCGCATTGATGTTCACGGTTTTCGTTCATAATGATTTCATATCCCTGTGGTAATCCCACTATCTTACCAAATTCCACTCATTTTGTTCATTTTTGACGGATGGTTCACAAATCACTCTTCATAAGCGATATAATGCACAAATCAGCGTTATCAAAGCGTGCATCAAGCAGTCATACTGCTTTAATACAATGGAAAAATCGCGCACTATTATTGAGAAATTAAGTTTTCGTCGGGAACTTTGCCAGTATCCCTAGGTCTTAAATAGTGCTCACGCTCATACATTTTTATCATATTGTTTTGATTGAGCATGCTCGTCATAGCTAGGCGAGTTTGGCACAAGGTGTACCAGCAAGAAGAGTTTGTTTTTTGGTTTCCAGCCGGGACAACTGATAAAAGTGCGGGTGAAATTGATATAGGAGTACACGCTCGAATGAGCGAGCAGCAAACTGATCAGGTATTAATTGAGCGGGTACAGCGTGGTGACAAGCAGGCATTTAACTTACTGGTAGTGAAATACCAGAATAAAGTGTGCAACTTAGTTGCCAGATATGTCAGCAACTCTGGTGATGTACCGGATGTCGCTCAGGAAGCATTTATAAAGGCGTACCGGGCTTTGCCGACCTTTCGGGGGGAGAGTGCGTTTTATACATGGCTGTATCGTATTGCTGTCAATACAGCAAAGAATTACTTAGTGGCTCAGGGGCGTCGTCCGCCTGCATCTGACGTGGATGCAGAGGATGCGGAATATTATGAAAGTGGCAATGCCCTGAAAGAAATTTCGAACCCTGAGAACCAAATGTTGTCTGATGAATTAAGGCGGGTAGTTTTCAGTACCATTGAAGGATTACCGGATGATCTCAAAACTGCGATCACCTTACGCGAGCTGGAAGGCTTAAGCTATGAGGAAATTGCAGAGGTCATGGGTTGTCCCGTCGGTACAGTTCGCTCCCGAATATTTCGTGCGCGAGAGGCGGTTGAAAAACGTATTCGACCTCTTACACAGCGATAGTGTTGGGCCAAACGGTGAAAAAGATGGCTGATAAAGAAAAAATCTCGTCATTGCTTGATGGCGAAGAGCTGGATCAGAGCATTATTAATGCATTGGCTGTCGATGATGACAGTAAGCAGACCTGGCAGAACTTCAACCTTATAGGTGATGTGATGCGCGGGGAAGCACCGCAAAACAAGGAATGGGACATTGCGGCTAAGGTAGCACTGGCGCTGGAAGATGAACCTGCTCATACAGGTCAGATACAGGCAGAGCCTGCCTCTGTGGTTTCGATTGCTACGGCGCGCGAGGCGCGGGTTGAGGAATCTCAGCCGACACCTCAGCAAGCCAAACGTAAGATGCCGGCTTGGTTAACCCAATTCGGACAGGTCGCGGTTGCCGCGAGTGTTTCTCTGGCAGTGATTGTTGGTGTCCAGCAATACAACGGCGGTGAAGAGTCATTGACTACGTCGACAGGGGAAGCACAACTACCCGTTTTAGAAACTATTCCGTTTGCGGGAACTGCTGAACCTGTAAGTTTGACACGTGATTCTGTTCGCTCGAATCGCCATGCAGGGCCGAGTGAAGAGCAGGTGATGGAACAACGTCGCCGCATCAATGCCATGCTACAGGATTATGAATTACAGCTTCGTCTCAATGCGGAAGACGGTTCTATTGACCGTACTATGCTCGAAGTGAATTAATCGATGGCGGATAAATGAAGAGACTCCTGGTCGGTGTATTGACACTGGTCAGCCTCGCGATGCCGTGCCAAGCCTCTGCGGAAGAACCGGTTTCTTCTGCCGAGGCTTTGTTGCATCAAATGGACGAGGCTAGCCGTAAGCTCAGCTATGAGCTGTCGTATATCTTAATCAAGAAAAACAGTATCGAACCCCTGCGTTATCGTCATGCTCTGGAAGATGGCGAGACCTATGCACACCTTGTTTACCTCAGTGGCCCGCCACGAGAGGTGATCCAGCGTGGCGATGAAGTCAGTTACTTCGAACCGGGACTGGATCCGTTCACCATTGACAGCAACAAGATGGTGGCCCCTTTGCCGCCGATCATGAAAACCGATATCAATGAGCTGGCTGGCTACTACGACTTCATTTCGATGGGACGTGCCCGTGAAGCTGGCGTAGCTTGTGATGTGGTTCGGATTGCCCCCAAAGACGGTGCCCGCTACTCCTATCTGCTGTGGATTGATACCCGCAGCAAGTTGGTGATGCGTGCCGACTTGCTTGACCGTGACGGCGAGCCGCTGGAGCAGTACCGGGCGGTATCTTATGTCATCAATCCGAAAGTGGCAGATGTGCTGAAAAGCCTGAAAACTGTCGAGCTGCCAGCTGTGGTGCAATTGCCGCCTCAACCTCAGGCCGAACTTGACTGGCAAGTTAACTGGTTGCCGCAAGGGTTTGAGTCAATTTCTCGTAATCGCCACCGCTTGATGATGACCGAGCGTCCTGTCGAGAGCAAAATGTACAGCGATGGCTTGTTCAGCTTCTCGATTTATATTTCTTCGGCAGATAACTTTACCGTCAGGGAGCAGCTGGTGCGCCAAGGCCGCCGTACCCTGCACAGTTACCTGATGAATGATAAAGAAGTGACGGTGGTTGGTGATATCCCACCGGCAACAGCACGCCGGGTGGCAGAGTCTGTAGTATTTGATGCGGCGGGGAGCCAAACTCCATGATGCGCTCCCTCGCTGAAGTGATTGCCGCCAAACCCGGCGAGATCACTGTCAGCTGCCAGCAGCAAACCAGCTGTGGCAGCTGTGCTTCCCGCGATAGCTGCGGTACCGGCATTGTCAGCAAGGCATTGCCGGGACGCCAGCACCAACTCAAAATAGCCACCGATAAACCGGCCAAGGTCGGTGATGTGGTTGAAATCGGTTTGTCCGAACGCAGTATGCTTCATTCAGCCGCACTGGTTTATGTGCTGCCTTTGCTATGCTTAGTGCTAGGTGCAGCGCTGGGCCAGTGGTGGTTTGTGGTGCTGGCAGGTGGCGGTGAGTTGGGAGTGATCCTGACCGCACTTGGCTGTGCAGCCTTTGGTTTATGGCTGGCAAGGCGCCTGGCGGTGCGGGTTGAAGGGGATTTAGCCTACAAACCTCACCTTATTCGGGTACTGGGAAGTGCGGTTTCTGCAGAGTTGGCGATAAATGGCGCATCGAAAGATAGCGACTAGCGGCGAAATTCGGTAGAATCCGTCAACTTGATCTGTAGATCCCATTCATTTATTAATCACGAGTTAGTCACGCCAATTCATGAAGCACATTCGTAACTTTTCGATTATTGCACATATCGACCATGGTAAGTCGACCCTATCCGACCGTCTGATTCAAGTCTGTGGCGGCCTTTCCGATCGTGAAATGGCTGCTCAGGTTCTTGATTCCATGGATCTTGAACGCGAACGCGGTATTACCATCAAGGCTCAGAGCGTGACGCTCGACTACAAAGCCAAAGATGGTGAAACCTATCAGCTAAACTTTATCGACACCCCGGGACACGTAGACTTCTCTTACGAAGTATCTCGTTCTCTGGCGGCCTGTGAAGGTGCGCTGCTGGTGGTTGATGCTGGCCAAGGGGTAGAAGCCCAGACATTGGCAAACTGTTACACCGCCATCGAAATGGATCTGGAAGTCGTGCCAATCTTGAACAAGATTGACCTGCCTGCCGCCGATCCTGAGCGTGTAGCAGAAGAGATTGAAGAAATCGTTGGTATTGATGCCCTTGAAGCGACTCGCTGTTCAGCGAAAACCGGCTTGGGTGTAGATGATGTTCTTGAGAACATCGTATCGGCGATCCCAGCGCCGGAAGGCGATCCTGAAGCGCCGCTTCAAGCACTGATCATTGACTCCTGGTTCGATAACTACCTAGGTGTTGTTTCTTTGGTTCGTATCAAAAACGGCGAGCTGAAGAAGAATGACAAGATCAAGGTAATGAGTACTGGCCAGGTTTGGGGTGTAGACCGTATCGGTATCTTCACGCCGAAGCAGGTCGATACTGATATCCTGCGCACCGGTGAAGTAGGTTGGGTTGTGTGTGGTATCAAGGACATCCTTGGTGCACCGGTAGGTGATACCCTGACCCATGCAAAACACGGCAGTGAAGAGCCACTACCGGGTTTCCAAAAGGTGAAGCCACAGGTTTATGCGGGTCTGTTCCCAGTTTCTTCAGATGATTATGAGAACTTCCGTGATGCACTTGGCAAGCTGAGCTTGAACGATGCCTCGTTGTTCTACGAGCCAGAAAGCTCTGCAGCATTGGGCTTTGGTTTCCGTTGTGGTTTCCTTGGTATGTTGCACATGGAAATCATCCAGGAGCGTCTGGAGCGTGAATACAACCTGGACTTGATCACAACTGCACCGACTGTAGTGTACGAGGTGAAGAAGACCGACGGCACAATGATCTACGTTGATAGCCCGTCTAAGCTACCAGCGGTAAACGACATTGAAGTTGTTGGTGAACCTATCGCCCGCTGTAACATCCTGGTGCCAAGTGATTATCTGGGTAACGTGATCACCTTGTGTGTTGAGAAGCGTGGTATGCAGGTAGACATGGTTTACCACGGCAACCAGGTTGCTCTGACATACGATATCCCGATGTCTGAAGTTGTACTGGATTTCTTCGACCGTTTGAAGTCAACGTCTCGTGGCTACGCGTCACTGGATTACAACTTCCAGCGCTACGAAGAATCTGACATGGTTCGTGTTGATATCCTGCTAAACGGCGATCGCGTTGATGCACTGGCGATTATTACCCACAAGGATAACGCCCAGTACCGTGGTCGTGACTTGGTTGAGAAGATGAAGGAATTCATCCCTCGCCAGATGTTTGATATCGCGATTCAGGCGGCTATCGGTAACCACATCATCGCCCGTTCGACGGTGAAGCAGTTGCGTAAGAACGTTATCGCCAAGTGTTACGGCGGTGACGTGAGCCGTAAGAAGAAACTCCTGCAGAAGCAGAAGGAAGGTAAGAAGCGAATGAAGCAGATCGGTAACGTTGAACTGCCACAGGAAGCTTTCCTTGCTATCTTGCATGTAGGCAAAGATAAGTAACTATAACTCATTGTTATCACTGGACGCTTTTGTGTTCACCTTGCTACCATTAGCAAAGACATTGATAACAAAAGCAATGCAGCAAGCTCGTCTTGCTGCATTGTTATATCGAGTGGGCTGTAATGGCATAGGCCGTAACGGTTTGCTCGGTAGTTGATATAAGTAGGGAAGATAATGGCAAATACTTTTTCGCTTATCCTGGTGCTGGCAACATTGATCACCGGGATCATTTGGGCTTTGGATAAATTTATCTGGGCGCCAAAACGTCAATTGAAAATTGAAGCGGCGGCAGCCAATGCCGGCGATCAGGTGGATGCCAAAACCCTACAGGCCGTGGCACCGCAACCGAGCTGGGTAGAATCTGCCAGTTCGATGTTTCCGGTGATCGCGCTCATTATGGTATTTCGCTCATTTATTTATGAGCCGTTCCAGATCCCATCCGGTTCGATGATGCCGACCTTGTTGGTTGGCGATTTTATTCTGGTTGAGAAGTTTGCCTATGGTCTGAAAGACCCGGTTTTCCGCCATCAAATGGTAGAAACTGGCGAGCCAGAACGCGGCGATATCGTGGTATTCAAGTACCCGCCTCAACCAAACATCGATTACATCAAGCGTGTTGTTGGCTTGCCGGGCGATACCGTTCGTTACAGTGCCCATAAGCAGATATGTGTGGCAGCGAAAGGGTCGAACGAGTGTAAGCCAGTACCGTTGACAGAGATGACCGATAGCGAATTTAGTCAGGGCATGACCCGTTTGGTGCAGTTCAACGAGCAATTGGGCGAGCATGAGCACCAAATTCTGGTTCATCCACTTAAGCGTGACCGCACATTGGCGTATCAGCCACGTCCGGGTGTCAGCGAGTGGGTAGTACCGGAAGGCCAGTACTTCGTAATGGGTGATAACCGCGACAACAGTGCAGATAGCCGTTACTGGGGCTTCGTACCTGAAGCTAACCTAGTAGGCAAAGCGGTCGGGATCTGGATCAGCTTTGAGTTTGAACGAGGTGCTGACAGTGCACTTCCATCTTGGATTCCTACCGGTGTGCGATTCAGTCGCATCGGTGGCATAAACTGATCGGGAAAAAATGACCACTCCTGCAAATAGACTTCAGCGTAAGCTGGGTTACCAATTTAACAATCTAGACTTGCTGACTTTGGCACTGACACACCGCAGTGCCAACGGGACACACAACGAACGCCTTGAGTTCTTGGGTGACTCGATCCTCAGCTTCGTGATCGCTGACGACCTTTACCACCGCTTCCCGGCGGTGGACGAGGGCGATATGAGCCGCATGCGAGCTACCTTGGTTCGTGGTAAGACATTGGCAGAGTTGGGCCGTGAGTTCGACCTGGGTGATCACTTGCTGCTAGGCCCGGGTGAACTGAAAAGCGGTGGCTTCCGCCGTGATTCGATCCTGGCTGACTGTGTCGAGGCAATCATCGGTGCTATCTACCTTGATAGCGATATCGAAAATGTCCGCGGCATTGTGCTGCGTTGGTATCAGTCTCGCCTTGAAACGATCAAGCCGGGCATCAACCAGAAAGATCCAAAAACCCGTCTGCAGGAATGCCTGCAGGGGCGTCGCCAGCCATTGCCAGTTTATACTGTGACTAAGGTACATGGTGAGGCACACAACCAAGAGTTTACGGTGCAGTGTGAAGTGGCAGGTTTGGAGAAACCTGTTATCGGTAAAGGCGGCAGTCGGCGCAAGGCAGAGCAGGCAGCGGCAGAAATTGCACTTAAGCAGTTGGAATCATGACAGATAAGCAACATTGTGGTTTTATTGCCATCGTCGGTCGCCCGAACGTTGGCAAATCGACGCTCCTGAACCGTTTGGTAGGCCAGAAGCTCTCTATCACTTCGCGTAAACCCCAGACTACGCGTCACCGCATCATGGGTGTCGATACCCGTGACGGTTACCAGGCCGTTTACGTGGATACTCCGGGTCTTCACATCGAAGAAAAGCGCACTATCAACCGTTTGATGAACCGTGCTGCCAGCAGCTCGCTGACCGATGTTGAGCTGGTATTGTTCTTGGTCGACGGTACCATGTGGACCAAAGACGATGAGATGGTCCTTAACAAGCTGGCCAAGTCAGGTTTGCGTACCGTGTTGTTGGTCAACAAGGTCGATAACGTCAAAGACAAGCACGAGCTATTCCCACACTTGCAGGAGCTATCCAGCAAGATGGAATTTGTTGATGTCGTACCGGTTTCGGCTAAGCACGGCACCAACATTGATGCGGTTGAAAAGATTGTTCGTGAACACCTGCCTGAAGGCGAATACTACTTTCCTGAAGAGTATGTAACCGACCGCTCCCAGCGCTTCATGGCGTCTGAAATCATCCGTGAAAAGCTGATGCGCTTTACCGGTGATGAGCTTCCTTACTCAATCACGGTGGAAATCGAGCGTTTTGACTACAACCCGGACACCGATGGCTTTGATATCAATGGCCTGATCCTGGTTGAGCGTAAAGGCCAGAAGAAAATGGTGATCGGCAAGGGTGGTGACAAGATCAAGACCATCGGCCGCGAAGCCCGTATCGACATGGAAGATCTGTTCGAGCGTAAGGTTTACCTTGAGCTGTGGGTAAAAGTGAAATCCGGTTGGGCGGATGACGAACGTGCCCTGCGTAGCTTGGGCTATATTGACGATCTATAAGGTAGCGAATGGAAGGGCTTCAGCGTTGTTTTGTCCTTCATACTCGTCCTTATAGCGAGACGAGCCTGATCCTCGACGTCTTCAGCGAGGACTCGGGCCGTCTTACCCTTCTCTCGAAGGGGGCGCGACGCAAGCGCTCCAACCTCAAAGGGGCGCTTCAGCCTTTTACCCCGCTCTTCATGAAATGGTCCGGCAAGGGCACCATGCCCGTATTAACCCATGCCGAACCGATTAGTATCGGCCTGCCGATGCGCAGCTATATCTTGTATTCGGCTATGTATGTCAACGAGTTGCTGGCGCGAGTGCTGGAAACCGATACCCCTTACCCCGTGTTGTTTCTGGATTACCTGAATGTGCTGCGCGAGCTGGCACAGGCGGAGAATCCAGAGCCAGCACTGCGCCGTTTTGAACTGGCTTTGCTGGATCATCTCGGCTATGGTGTGGACTTCCTCCATTGTGCGGGCAGTGGCCTGCCGGTGGATGACACCATGACTTATAACTATCGGGAACAACGGGGATTTATTGCCTCGTTGACGGTCGGCCAGCTGACCTTCACCGGTGAACAACTAAAGGCGATAGCCGCTAGGCGGTTTGAGAGCCCAGATCAGCTCCGGGCTGCCAAGCGTTTCACCCGTATCGCCCTAAAGCCCTATCTGGGCGGCAAGCCATTAAAAAGCAGGGAATTGTTTATCCCTAGAGGAAGGAGTACCGGAAAATGAACAACATCTTACTCGGCGTGAATATCGACCATATTGCGACTCTGCGTAATGCACGTGGCACCCGTTATCCTGATCCGGTGCACGCAGCCGAGGTAGCTGAGCGTGCCGGAGCAGACGGTATTACCATCCACCTTCGTGAAGACCGTCGCCACATCACCGATCGCGATGTGCGCATTCTGCGTGAGACCATCCAGACCCGCATGAACCTGGAAATGGCGGTAACCGATGAGATGGTTCAGATCGCGCTGGATACCAAGCCTGAGTTTGTTTGCCTGGTTCCTGAGAAGCGTGAAGAGCTGACTACCGAGGGCGGCTTGGATGTGGCAGGCCAGCTGGAGAAAATCAAAGCGGCAACCGCCACCCTGACTGAAGCTGGTATCAAGGTTTCTTTGTTCATTGATGCCGACCGTGCCCAGATTGATGCCGCGGTTGCCTGTGGTGCACCTTACATTGAGCTGCATACTGGTCACTACGCCGATGCCGAGACGGAAGAAGAGCAGCAGGCCGAGCTTAAGAAAATCGCTGCGGCTGCGAGCTACGCTGACGATCAGGGTATTAAAGTTAACGCGGGCCACGGCCTGACTTACCACAATGTGAAGCCGATTGCGGCACTGCCAGAGCTGTACGAGTTGAACATCGGCCACTCTATTATCGGCCGCGCGGTATTTGACGGCTTGGAGAAAGCGGTTGCCGATATGCGTGCAGAAATGCTGAGTGCCCGCCGCTAATGGCCATTGTTGGCTTGGGAACCGACATTGCTGATATCGAGCGGGTGGAGAAAGCCTTCGCTCGTACCGGTGATGCCTTTGCCCAGCGCCTACTGGCTCCGAGTGAATACGAGATCTACCAGTCGCTCAAGCATCAGGGGCGCTATTTGGCCAAGCGTTTTGCGGTCAAAGAAGCCGCCTCGAAAGCGTTGGGCACTGGCATTGCTTGTGGGGTCACTTTCCACGATTTTACCGTGACTAACGACGAGCGCGGCAAACCCTTGCTAGCCTTATCGGGCAAGGCGGCTGAACTCGCCGCCGCGATGGGCGTTAACCATGTCCACCTGACCATTGCCGACGAGAAGAAGTACGCGGTGGCGACGGTGGTATTGGAGAGCTAGCTCTCCGGTCCGTGGCAAGAGGCTATTGGCAATAGGTTGTTAAAGTGAACCTCCAGCCCACAAGATATAAGCTTCAATAAAAAATCCCCGATTTATCGGGGATTTTTTTCAAAGTGTATCTATTTTACGGGAGTCATATCACCATAGCCCATAGCCCATAGCCCATAGCCCATAGCCCATAGCCCATAGCCCATAGCCCATAGCCCATAGCCCATAGCCCTAATGCCTATAAGCCTTCGACGCCTTAACCACGTTGTTCATCTCGTCGATGAGCTCGAACAGCTCAGGCTCGATATCGTCGGTGCTGGCACCGGCCTTGAGTTCGGTTTCGATGGTGTGACACAGGCTCTTGAGGCGCGGTACGCCACTATAGGCGCAGCTACCGTGAAGCTTGTGGATTGGCGGCCACAGCTCGATATCCTTCCCGTCGAGGGCTTCGTTGACCAGCATTTCTACTTCCGGCATGAAATCGAGCAGCATCTGCAACATATCCTTGGCCAACTCTTCCTTGCCTGCGGCCTGTTTTAAGGCCAGTTCCCAGTCCCAGCTGACATTGCTGTTTACTGGGGCTGGTGCCTCACTCTTGCCTTCTTCTGCTTCCGCAGGCTCAGGTGCTGGCGCATCGAGTTCAAGTATTGGCTTGTCGTGTGGCGTGGTCCATTTGGCGAGAATCTGCTGCAGGATCCGCTCTTCGATTGGTTTGGTCAGGTAATCATCCATCCCCGCTTCAATCAGGCGCTCGCGTTCACCGGCCATGGCATGGGCGGTAACGGCAATCACTGGTGTCGAGTGGTTGAGATCGGTTTTGTGGATTTCCTGACAGGCTGTCACGCCGTCCATTTCCGGCATCTGGATATCCATGAAGATCAGATCAAACTCTTTCTGGTGGGCGTATTCCACCGCTTTGCGGCCGCCACTGGCGGTGATCACTGTTTCTACCCGCTCGCACAGCAAGGCGGAGATCAACTTGAGGTTGGCCGGGTTGTCATCGACCGCCATGACGGTCAGTGGCTGGATGTTCGGTGCTTCGGTGGTGATAGGCTGTGGCTCTGGCTCGCTGAACGGATCCGGTTCGCTGACCAGCGCTTCGAACAGCTTGCGGTGACCGAGTGGTTTCGGCAAGCAGGAGGTTACCCCGGCATTGATCAGACGCTCGGACAGTGCCAGCTCGGTGGTCGGCAGGCTGACGATGACTTTCTCACTCAGCTGCTCGGCCTTGAAGACCTGATCAAGCAAGGTGGCGATAGGTGGCTGTTCGCCCGGAGACAGGTTGAGCAGGGCAAAGTCATGCTGCTCTGCATCATCCGGCATACTTGAGCGGTACGTGACATGGATACCGGCGCGGATCAAACGTTGCTGGATCACCGATGCTGCCTGCATGTTCGGCTCGATAAGCAGCAATTTCTTGTTCATCAGCGAGTGGGTGTCGATTGGCTGCGATACCGGTAGATCGGTCTTGTTCAAGCGCAGGCTGAACCAGAAGGTTGAGCCTTGATGCAGGCGCGAGGTCAGGCTGACTTCACCACCCATTTGGCTCACCAGTTTCTGGGTGATGACGAGGCCTAGGCCAGTACCGCCATAGCGGCGGGAAATACTGGCATCGGCCTGGCTGAAGGCCTGGAACAGCTGGGCTTGTTGGCGCTCAGAAATACCGATACCGGTATCACGCACCATAAACTGCAGCTCGAGGCTCTCATCGCGTTCGGTCTTGAGCTCAACCGAGACATCGATGTTGCCGCGCTCGGTAAATTTCACCGCGTTGCCGATCAGGTTGGTCAGTACCTGCTGGATACGGAGCGGATCGCCAATCATGCCGCTCGGAATACGGTGATCGACTTTGAGGGTCAGCTCCAGGCCTTTCTCATGGGCACTTGGGGCCAGCAGTTTCATCACTTCATCAAGGGACTCGGTAAAGTCGAATGGGATGTTTTCAAGCAACAGCTTACCGGCTTCCAGCTTGGAGAAGTCGAGAATGTCGTTGATGATAGTCAGCAGGTTGTTGGCCGACTTTTCGATCGTCTGCAAATAGTCTTGCTGGCTGGTGCTGAGACGGGTCTTGAGCATCTGGCGGGTAAAGCCGATAACACCGTTGAGCGGGGTACGCAGCTCGTGCGACATGTTGGCCAGGAACTCGGATTTCACCCTTGCCGCTTCCTGCGCCCGTTTCTTGGCGATATCCAGCTCGACGTTCTGGATTTCCAACTGTTCGAGTGTTTCACGCAGATCGGATGTTGCTTGATCGATGCTCTGCTGCATCTCGATATGGTATTCCGACAGCGAAATCGCCATCGCATTGATGCCGTTTTTCAGGGTATCGAGCTCGCCCAGCAGCTGGCCTTCGATACGGACATCAAGGTGACCACGGCGTATCCGGTCAACCACGCTCACCATGTGCGAAATAGGGCGGGTGACGTCTTTCATCAGTCGGTAGGCAAACAGTGATGATAGCGTTAGGCCCAATAGCAGCACCATCAGGGCGGTGAATACTTCTTGGTATTGCTGCAGACGCAGGGCACTCAGGTCGAGTTCTAGCGCGATGTAGCCAAGTGTTTCGGCCTGGTAGCCTGGGACAGACGAGTTGCTGAACTGGCCTTCCTTGAGGATTGGCGCACGCAGGATCAGCGAGTTTTCATTGAGCCGGGTTTCCAGCAACAGCGGGATTGGCTGATCGTCTGGGTACATCAGCGCCTCGAAATTACGGTGGAAGTTCGAGGTCACGAACAGTTCGTTCTTGGTATTGAAGACCGCAATACTGCGTACAATTTGCGAATGCTTGCGATGGGCATAGCTGATCAACCGGCGCACGGCCTCGCGATTTTGATCGGCCATGCCATATTCGGTGGAGATCGCCAAAGGCTCGATAATGCTGGCACCGGTCGAGATAAGCTGGTGTTCAAGATCGCGATATCGGCTCATGGTAAAAAATGCGCTTAAAAGCAGGCCAATAATCAGCGTCGGTGCTAATGTCAGGGTGAATACCCTGGCACGAAGTCCATATTTGGTCATGGTTCTCTTAATTACAAGAATGCGATTCTATGGGACAATTATCCCATCTATGGCCGCTAGCTTAATGAAAGTCAGGCTATTCGACAATCAACTCATCCCAAACTGTTGTTGAAATCACCAGTTTGGGCAAATTGCTCCGTGGGTCCAATTACTATGGCACGCTTTTTTAAGCCTCAGAAACGAAAATTAACCGATACCAAGCATAAAGAAATCACCATCAGCCGGCTCGACCACCTTGGTGCCGGTATCGGCCACCTCGACCGCAAGCCGGTGTTTGTCGAGGGGGTATTGCCAGGGGAGAAGGCAATCATCCAGCTGACGGAAGACAAAAAGCAGTTTGCCCGTGCCAAGGTGATCCGTCGCCTCAGTGACAGCGAAGAGCGTGTTGCGCCTGCCTGTCCTATCTATGACCAGTGTGGCGGTTGTAACTTGCAGCATTTATCCCATCAGGGTCAGGTGGCAGCCAAACAGCAATCGCTGGGCGAGCTGATGGGCAAATTTGCCCGTACCGGTGAGCAGGTCGAGCAGGTGACACCTATCACCAGTGATGAATGGCAATACCGCCGCTGTGCCCGCCTGAGCATTATGCCAAAAGGCGGTGAGCTGAAGGTTGGCTTTCGCAAGAAGCAGAGCAAGGAAATCGTCGATGTCGAACATTGTCCGGTGCTGGCGCAATCATTGAATGAACTTTTACCGGCATTGCGAACTCTGTTATCTCAGTTGAAAGGCCGTAAGCATCTTGGCCATGTCGAGCTGGTAGAGGCCGATAACGGCCGGGTGGTACTGATCCGCCATCTGCAGCCGTTTTCTGACAAAGACATGACCGCCATCCGTCAGTTTGCTGACCAACACCAGTTAATGTTGTACCTGGCGCCCACTTCTGATGCTCTTGATAGCATTTCCGGGCCAGCACCTTATTATGAGTTGGATGGCCTAGAGCTGGTTTTCTCGCCGAAAGACTTTATCCAGGTTAACCGCGAGGTGAACCAGAAGATGGTGGCGCAGGCCATGGACTGGTTGGCTGTCGGACCTGATGATCGAGTGCTTGATCTATTCTGTGGGCTTGGTAATTTCAGTTTACCGCTCGCAAAGCGAGCAAAAGCACTGGTTGGTGTTGAAGGCGTCGACGAGATGGTGCATCGTGCATCAGAGAATGCAAAAAAGAATCAACAGGTTAATGCTGAGTTTTATCAAGCGAACCTAGAAGAAGATGTCACGACAAAATCGTGGGCAAAAGAAAAATTCAGTAAGGTTTTGCTCGACCCAGCCCGGGCCGGTGCAGCTGGTGTTATGCAGCACGTGGTAAATTTGGGTCCAGAGCGGGTGGTGTATGTCTCCTGTAATCCGGCAACGCTGGCACGAGACAGCCAGGTATTACTGAAGCAAGGTTATCAGTTGGAACGGTTGGGTATAATGGACATGTTCCCTCACACCGGACATTTGGAGTCGATGGCGTTATTTATCAAGCGATAGGCTCACATTACTAGAGTAAACAGGATAGAAAAATGGTCGCAGTTCGCGGTGCGCATTTAAAGGAAAATGATACATTCGAGCTTTCTTCGTGGGTTGATAGCCTGAAGCAAGATGCCAAGGTCACCAAGCATCTGGCCAAGACCTATCAGCGATGTATCGATTTAACGACAGAGGACGAGCGCGCGTCATTATTGCTATGGCGCGGCCGCGAGATGGTCGAGATCCTGGTAACGCTCAGCATGGACAAAGATACGCTGGTGGCAGCCTTGCTGTTCCCATTGGTGGAAGCCGGCGTATACAGCCCAGAGCAGCTCAAGGAAGACTACAGCAATACAATTTTGCAGATGGTCACTGGCGTTGGTCAGATGGCGGCCATCGGTCAGCTCAACGCTACCAAGGAGGGCGCTGAGCAGTCAGCACAGGTGGATAACATTCGCCGTATGCTGCTGTCGATGGTCGATGACTTCCGCTGCGTGGTGATCAAGCTGGCCGAGCGGATCTGTAATCTTCGCGAAGTGAAAGACGAGCCGGATGAGGTGCGTAGGGCGGCAGCCAAAGAGTGTGCCAACATCTATGCGCCGCTGGCCAACCGCCTGGGTATCGGTCAGCTCAAGTGGGAAATTGAAGACTACGCGTTCCGCTACCGTCACCCGGAGACCTACAAGCAGATTGCTAAACAGCTTTCTGAGCGTCGTATTGACCGCGAGCAATACATCGAGCACTTCGTGACGGACTTGGCCGATGACATGAAAGCCTCGGCTATCAAAGCCGATGTGCAGGGGCGTCCGAAGCATATCTACAGTATCTGGCGCAAGATGCAGAAGAAGAGCTTGGCGTTCGACGAGCTGTTCGATGTCCGTGCGGTGCGGATCATCGCTGATGAAATCCAGGACTGCTACGCCGCACTGGGTATCGTCCACACCAAATACCGCCACTTGCCGAAAGAATTCGACGACTATGTCGCCAACCCGAAACCTAATGGCTACCAGTCAATCCACACTGTGGTGCTGGGGCCGGAAGGCAAAACCATTGAGATCCAGATCCGTACCAAGCAGATGCACGAAGAGTCGGAGCTGGGGGTTGCGGCCCACTGGAAGTACAAGGAAAGCGGTTCATCTTCAGGCGGCGCCAAGTCATCCTACGACGAGAAAATCAACTGGCTGCGTAAGCTGCTTGCCTGGCAGGAAGAGATGTCCGACTCGGGCGAGATGCTCGAAGAGTTGCGTAGCCAGGTATTTGATGACCGTGTCTATGCCTTTACTCCAAAAGGTGATGTTGTCGATTTGCCGCTTGATGCAACGCCGTTGGATTTCGCCTACCACATCCACTCGGAAGTCGGCCACCGCTGTATTGGTGCCAAGGTTGAGGGACGTATTGTTCCGTTTACCTATAACCTGCAGATGGGTGATCAGGTAGAGATCATCACTCAGAAAGAGCCGAACCCGTCACGCGACTGGTTGAACCCGAATCTGGGGTTTGTGAATTCTAGCCGCGCACGCTCCAAGGTCCATGCTTGGTTCCGTAAGCAAGATCGCGACAAGAATATCTTGGCCGGTCGCGAGATCTTGGAAATCGAGTTGGTCAAAATCGGCGCCACCATGAAGGATGCCGAGGCCTATGCCCTCAAGCGCTTCAATGTTAATTCGGCCGATGAACTGTTTGCCGGTATCGGCAGTGGTGACCTGCGTATCAACCAGGTTATCAACCACATCAATGCCTTGGTCAACAAACCAACCGCCGAGGAAGAAGATCAGCAACTGCTTGAGAAACTGACCGAAGCGAGCAGCAAACCGGCTACTACCAAGAAGCCTCAGCGTGATGCCGTGGTGGTGGAAGGGGTTGATAATCTGATGACCCACCTTGCCCGCTGTTGCCAGCCAATTCCGGGTGATGATATTCAGGGATTTGTCACCCAGGGGCGCGGGATTTCGGTTCACCGCAGTGACTGTGAGCAGCTTGAAGAGCTCCGCCATGTTGCGCCTGAGCGTATTATCGATACGGTGTGGGGCGGCGGCTTTGTTGGCAACTACCATATCACGGTAAGGGTGACGGCGGCAGAGCGTAATGGTCTGCTTAAAGAGCTGACCAATACCTTGGCTAACGAGAAGGTCAAAGTCGCGGGGATGAAGAGCCGGGTCGACTACAAGAAACAGATGTCGATCATGGACTTCGATATCGAGCTGACTGATCTGGAAGTGCTGGGCCGGGTACTCAAGCGCATCGAGCAGGTGAGAGACGTCGCCGAGGCGAAAAGGCTACATTAAGCACTATTAAAATTGACGACAAAAGCGGGAGCCGAGGCTGCCGCTTTTTCTTTTGCACATAGAGAAGAAACCAATGAGTAAATCACAGCGTCCTATCGAACAACTGGTGGAGATCATGGCCAAGCTACGTGATCCGGACAATGGCTGCCCGTGGGATTTGAAACAGACCTTTGCCACCATCGTTCCGCATACCTTGGAAGAAGCCTACGAAGTGGCTGACGCGATTGAGCAGCAGAATTGGGATGATGTCCGAGAAGAGTTGGGTGACTTGTTGTTTCAGGTGATCTTTTACAGCCAGCTCGGCAAGGAGCAGGGGCTGTTTGATTTTGATGATGTGGTGCTGGGGATCAACGAAAAGCTCACCCGTCGCCATCCCCATGTCTTTTCTGATACCGAGTTTGCCAGCGAGGCGGACATCAACGCCAATTGGGAAGCAGAAAAGGCCAAGGAGCGTTCAGCTAAAGGGGAGGATAGCAGTGTCCTTGCCAACATTCCGCGGGCGCTGCCGGCATTGACTCGAGCCGATAAAATCCAGAAGCGGTGTGCTAAACATGGCTTTGACTGGGACACCTTGGGGCCAGTGGTCGACAAGGTCCAGGAAGAGATTGAAGAGGTGATGGAGGAAGTCATCCAAGTGTCACCTGATCAGGCTAAGATCGAAGAAGAAATGGGGGATTTGCTGTTTGCTGTCGCCAACTTCAGCCGTCATGTCCAGGTCAAACCGGAAGTCGCCCTGCAGCGAGCTAACCAAAAATTCGAGCGCCGTTTTCGCGAAGTGGAGAAAACTGTGCTAGAAAGAGGAAAGCGCCTTGACGATTGCTCGCTGGATTATCTGGATGCGATCTGGGATGAGGTCAAGCAAAACGAGCTGAAGACAAAGTAGGCTAGGTGGAGAGGATAGTAGCGCTCGCACGAAGGAATGGTCAAAGGATAGTCACCTAGTTTAGTAGATTTGATTTGAAACAAAAAAAAACCAAACGTGCTGTGATAGTTTTCACGTTGTGGCAATAAAGTGTGTCTGGTATACTAATTTCCCGTCCAGATACTTTTTATATCCTCTATACCAATCTTCCAGGTAAAACATGACAACGAATTACATTTTTGTTACGGGCGGGGTCGTATCCTCACTAGGTAAAGGTATTGCTGCTGCATCGCTGGCGGCTATTCTAGAAGCACGTGGTCTGAAAGTGACCATGATGAAACTAGACCCTTACATCAACGTTGACCCAGGCACAATGAGCCCGATTCAGCATGGTGAAGTATTCGTAACGGAAGACGGTGCAGAGACTGACCTTGACCTAGGTCACTATGAGCGTTTCATCCGTACCAAGATGACTAAGCGCAACAACTTCACTGCGGGACGTGTTTACGCTGATGTACTGCGTAAAGAGCGTCGTGGTGACTACCTAGGTGCAACGATTCAGGTTATCCCACACATCACCAACGCCATCAAAGAGCGTGTTATTGCTGGTGCAGAAGGCCACGACGTTGCTATCGTCGAAGTTGGCGGCACAGTAGGTGATATCGAATCTCTACCATTTATGGAAGCTATCCGTCAGCTAGCAGTTGAACTGGGCCGCGAGCGCGCTATGTTCATGCACCTGACACTAGTACCATACCTGGCAGCGGCTGGCGAAGTGAAAACCAAGCCAACCCAGCATTCTGTAAAAGAGCTGCTTTCTATCGGTATTCAGCCAGACATCCTTGTATGTCGTTCTGACCGTATGATCCCTGCTAACGAACGTGCCAAGATTGCATTGTTCTGTAATGTTCAGGAAAAAGCAGTTATCTCCATGAAAGACGTAGATTCCATCTACAAGATCCCACAGCTTATCAAGGCTCAGGGTCTTGACGACTTGGTATGTCAGCGTTTCGGCATTACTGCACCGGAAGCTGATCTTTCTGAGTGGGAACAGGTGATCTACGAAGAAGCTAACCCAACTGCCGAAGTTGTTATCGGTATGGTGGGTAAGTACATCGAACTACCAGATGCGTACAAGTCAGTGAACGAAGCACTGAAGCACGCAGGCCTGAAGAACCGCCTGTCTGTTAAGATCAAGTACGTTGACTCACAAGACGTTGAGAGCAAAGGCGAAGAAGCGCTACAAGGCCTTGACGCTATCTTGGTACCTGGTGGCTTCGGCGGCCGTGGTGTAGAAGGCAAGATCCTGACTGCACAGTACGCCCGTGAAAACAACATCCCTTACCTTGGCATCTGTCTGGGTATGCAGGTGGCATTGATTGAATTCGCACGTAACGTTGCAGGTCTTGAAGGCGCTCACTCAACTGAGTTTAACGCTGATACCAAGAACCCGGTTGTTGGCCTGATCACTGAGTGGGTTGATGGCGAAGGCAACGTTGAAGAGCGTACCGAAAAATCTGACCTTGGCGGTACTATGCGTCTTGGTTCTCAGCTATGTCACTTGGCTGAAGGTTCTAAAGCGCGTGAACTATACGGTAACCCAACGATTCATGAGCGTCACCGTCACCGCTACGAAGTAAACAACAACCTACTTCCTCAACTTGAGAAAGCAGGTCTGAAGATTTCTGGTCTGTCAGCAGACAAGAAATTGGTGGAAATCATCGAGATCCCGAACCACCCATGGTTTGTGGCTGCTCAGTTCCACCCTGAGTTCACCTCTACGCCTCGCGATGGCCACCCTCTATTTGAAGGTTTCGTGAAAGCGGCTGGCGCAAACCAGCGCGGTGAGCTTAACAAGTAAGGATTACGGATAGCTGTAGCAGTGATGGCTGCAGCTATTTTTTTAGCTTTTAATTTGAAGATAAAGCAAGAGGAAACACAATGTCTAAGATCGTTAAAGTTCTAGGTCGTGAAATCATTGACTCACGTGGTAACCCAACTGTTGAAGCTGAAGTTCACCTAGAAGGCGGTTTCGTAGGTATGGCTGCTGCACCATCTGGTGCATCAACTGGTTCTCGTGAAGCTCTTGAGCTACGCGACGGTGACAAGTCTCGTTTCCTAGGTAAAGGTGTTCTTAAAGCTGTTGAAGCTGTGAACGGCCCAATCGCGGAAGCTCTAGTAGGTAAAGACGCTAAAGCACAAGCTGAAATCGACCAGATCATGCTTGACCTAGACGGCACTGAAAACAAATCTAACTTCGGTGCAAACGCAATCCTAGCTGTATCTCTAGCGAACGCTAAAGCTGCTGCAGCAGCTAAAGGCATGCCTCTATACGAGCACATCGCTGAGCTAAACGGTACTGCTGGTCAGTTCTCTATGCCTCTACCAATGATGAACATCATCAACGGTGGTGAGCACGCTGATAACAACGTTGACATCCAAGAGTTCATGATTCAGCCAGTTGGCGCTAAGACTCTTAAAGAAGGTCTACGTATCGGTGCTGAAGTATTCCACAACCTAGCTAAAGTTCTTAAGTCTAAAGGCATGAGCACTGCTGTAGGTGACGAAGGTGGTTTCGCTCCTAACCTAGAGTCTAACGCTGCTGCTCTAGCTGCAATCAAAGAAGCTGTTGAGCTAGCTGGCTACGAGCTAGGCAAAGACGTTACTCTTGCTATGGACTGTGCAGCATCTGAATTCTTCGACAAAGAAGCTGGCAACTACAACATGAAAGGCGAAGGTAAGATCTTCACTTCTGAAGAGTTCAACCACTACCTAGCTGGCCTAGTTGCAGAATACCCAATCGTTTCTATCGAAGACGGTCTAGACGAGTCTGACTGGGACGGCTTCAAGCACCAGACTGAACTACTAGGCGACAAGATCCAGCTAGTAGGTGACGATCTATTCGTTACTAACACTAAGATTCTTGCTCAAGGTATCGAGAAAGGCGTTGCTAACTCTATCCTTATCAAGTTCAACCAGATCGGTTCTCTAACTGAAACTCTAGCTGCTATCAAGATGGCTAAAGACGCTGGTTACACTGCAGTTATCTCTCACCGTTCTGGTGAAACTGAAGATGCAACTATCGCTGACCTAGCGGTAGGTACTGCTGCTGGCCAGATCAAGACTGGTTCTATGAGCCGTTCTGACCGTGTTGCTAAGTACAACCAGCTAATCCGTATCGAAGAAGCGCTAGGTGAGAAAGCACCTTACAACGGTCTTAAAGAAGTTAAAGGCCAAGCTTAATTAAAAGCTGCGCGTCGGGGTAACTCGAGCTGATACTAAAAACCGCCCATCATGGGCGGTTTTTTTATGGGCGAATAGCGGCTTGGAGGCTTACTGCCCCTAGTGTCAGAGTGCAAGTTATGGGATTATTACCAGCAGCTTGACACGTCTTTGTGTTTCAATCTGTTATGATTAGCTTAATTTCTTATACCATTGCCAAGAGGGCGCAATGCGATTGTTAAACCTCCTGCTGCTGGCAATTCTCGGCTGGTTACAGTATGACTTCTGGCTCGGCAAAAACGGTATGGTCGACTATCTTGCGGTGCGCGATAACGTCGCGGTGCAACAGCAGGCCAATGCCGAACTGGTTCAGCGCAACCAGCAGATGTATTTCGAAATCCATGACTTGCACCGTGGTCAGGAAGCAATCGAAGAGCGGGCCCGTAACGAGCTGGGCATGATCGGAACCGGTGAGACCTTTTTCCGTATTGTCAGTGATTGAATCCCATGAAAGATAAAATGATCGCAGTCGTTCCGGCTGCAGGCGTCGGTAGCCGGATGGCTGCAGACCGACCTAAACAGTACTTGCATATTGCTGGCAAGACTATTCTCGAACATACCATTGACCGTTTGTTGCATCACCCAATGATCGAGCGCGTTGTCGTTGCTATTGGCGAGCAGGACCCGTATTTCCCAACCTTACCGTTGGCGGAAAACCCAAGGGTCACCCGTGTCGATGGCGGGGCAGAACGCGCGGACTCTGTTTTTTCGGGCTTGGCGGCGATTGATGACCCTGATGCCTGGGTACTGGTTCATGATGCAGCCCGCCCTTGTTTGCGCCAGCAGGATCTGCAAAAGCTGATTGATGGGGCACTGGCAAGTGAGTGTGGTGCTATTCTGGCGGCTCCGGTGCGCGATACCATGAAGCGCGGCAATGGCCAGCAAGCTATCGCGGTGACCGTTGAGCGCAGTGATCTCTGGCATGCATTAACCCCGCAGATGTTTCGGGCAGGCCAGTTGAAACAGGCACTGGAAAAAGCGCTGGCGGAGGGGGCGGTAGTGACCGATGAAGCATCGGCCCTGGAGCACTGCGGTATGTCACCGAAGCTGGTAGCGGGACGGGCTGATAACCTCAAAGTCACCCAACCTGAAGATCTCGCTATCGCGGAATTTTATCTGCAACACTTATTGAAGGAAGAGCAATGATGCGTATAGGACACGGCTTTGACGTGCATAAATTTGGTGGCGAAGGCCCGGTGATTATCGGCGGTGTTGCGATTCCTTATGAGCAGGGTTTGATTGCCCACTCCGACGGTGACGTTGCACTGCATGCCGTATGTGACGCCTTGCTGGGTGCGATTGGCGCCGGTGATATTGGCCGCCATTTCCCTGATACCGATGCGGAGTGGGAAGGCGCTGACAGCCGTATGCTGCTGCGCGACGTATACCGCAAAGTAAAAGCAAAAGGCTACCGCTTGGGCAATCTGGATGTCACCATTATTGCCCAGGCACCAAAAATGGCACCGCACATTGATGCGATGTGCCAAGCGATTGCCGAGGACTTGGAAACCGATGTTGAGAATATCAATATCAAAGCGACCACCTCGGAGCGTCTTGGTTTTACCGGACGCAAAGAAGGCATTGCCTGTGAAGCGGTAGTGCTGATCAACAAAGAATAAATCGGGTAGGGCCTGTGGCCCTGCCTTCTGGCATCTCGGTGCTGCTAAAGAATGGTGTAATTATGTCTACGGTAATGGACAACTTCAGCTGGTTATATGGAAAACCTAGCTGTCAGGGCCGCATTAAGGTTGAGCCTGAAGATTTTGTAGTAAAGGAAAACCTTGGCTTTGAGTTTGCCGGTGTGGGCGAGCATTTCATGGTGAAGATCCGCAAAACCGGTGAAAACACCAAGTATGTGGTTAATGAACTGGCCAAAGCCTGCGATGTGAAATCGCGTGATGTCAGCTGGGCCGGCTTGAAAGATCGCCACGCGGTGACCGAACAATGGCTCAGTGTCCACTTACCGGGTAAACCCGACCCTGACCTGACCCAGTTTGTAGCTGAACATCCGGGTGTTGAAGTGCTGGAAACAGCCCGCCATGATAAAAAGCTCCGTCCGGGCGATTTAACCGGAAACTGGTTCCAACTGACATTGCGAGAGCTTGATCAGCCTGAGGATGTAATTGCCCGATTGGAGCAGGTTCAGCAGCTTGGTGTTCCGAACTATTTCGGTGAGCAGCGTTTTGGCCACGGCGGTAATAATGTCACTAAGGCCCGCGCCTGGGGCAATGATGAATTCCGCGTGCGCGATAAGAGCAAGCGCAGCTTCTACTTGTCGGCAGCTCGCTCATGGCTGTTCAACATGATCCTGTCAGCCCGTATCGAGCAGCAGAATGTCCATACCGTGATCGATGGTGATCTGCTGGACGTCGACGGTGATGATCGCGATCGTCTGGTCGAAACGGATGTTGCACAGTGGCAACAGGCCGTAGATAACGGCACGGCCTTCATCACAGCGCCGATGATGGGTGATAATGCCCTACCGACTAGTGGCCAGGCTGAAGCATTTGAAATGGCTATCGCCGAGCAAGAGCCGCTGCTGCTGAAGTTGATCCGCGATAACCGCATGCGCCATGAGCGCCGCCCGTTGCTGCTGAAACCACAAGACATGGCTTGGCAACGAGAAGGCGATACGGTAACCGTTTCTTTTGCACTTCCGGCGGGCTGTTTTGCCACGGCGGTCGTTCGTGAGCTCATGGTTGAGCTGGAACAACAGGAAGGACACTATGCGAATTCTGATCAGTAATGACGATGGTATCTTTGCCGAAGGGATCAAGACCCTGGCAAAGGTCTTGAGTGAGATTGGCGAGGTGACGGTCGTTGCCCCGGATCGTAATCGCTCGGGGGCGTCAAACTCATTGACGCTGGATAACCCGCTCCGGATCCGCCACGAAGGCGAACAGCAGATCTCGGTGGAAGGCACCCCGACAGATTGTGTCCACTTTGCGCTTAATGAATGGCTCGATGACCGTCCTGATGTGGTTGTCGCCGGCATCAACCATGGTGCCAACCTAGGTGATGATGTGCTGTACTCCGGTACGGTAGCTGCGGCGACAGAAGGCCATTTTCTAGGCGTGCCAGCAATTGCCGTATCCTTGGTTGGGGATCAGCATTTTGATACGGCTGCGCAGGTGGTTAAGCAAGTCTTGCAAAAAATGCAGTCTGCGCCGCTGCCAAGCAATAAAATTTTAAATATCAATGTGCCGGATGTCGCTTATTCTGAGTTGGGGAGTTGGCAGGTCACTCGCCTTGGCGCCCGCCACCGAGCCGAGAACATGGTTAAGGGAACCGACCCCCGTGGTAAGGAGCTATACTGGCTGGGGCCTCCGGGGCCTTGTCAGGATGCCGGGCCGGGTACTGACTTTTATGCCATTGAACAGCAATGTGTATCGATAACGCCACTGCAGGTCGACCTTACTGCGCATGATGCGCTGGCAGGACTGAGCACGTGGATTGAGCAACAGGAGAAATAGTCGCAATGCGCTATGTGGACGAGCGGACGCTTTTGCTGAACTATTTACGCCAGCAGGGAGTCAAAGATGACAAGGTGCTTCAGGCCATGGCATCTGTCCCGCGGGAGCTATTTATCGATGAAGCCCTGTCACACAAAGCTTATGAGAATAATGCTCTGCCGATTGGCTGTGGGCAGACGATCTCGCAGCCGTATATTGTCGCTAAGATGACTGAGCTGATGGCGTTATCGCCTGATTCAAGGATCCTCGAAATTGGGACCGGGTCAGGGTATCAGACGGCAGTGCTGGCGCATCTGGTTAATCACGTCTATTCCGTTGAGCGGATCAAGGCGTTGCAGTGGCAGGCCAAGCGCCGCCTGAAGCAGCTTGAATTGCATAATGTCTCGACCAAGCACAGTGACGGTTGGCGTGGCTGGGCAGGTAAAGGCCCGTTTGATGCCATTATCGTGACAGCTGCTGCAGCTGAAATCCCAGTTGAGCTGTTAACGCAATTGGCTGATGGTGGCCGCCTGGTGATCCCGGTCGGTGAGCATTCGCAAGTGTTGAAAGTGATTATCCGCGAAGGTGAGCGCTTTGCTTACCGCGATATTGAAGCAGTACGTTTTGTTCCGCTTGTAGCCGGGGAGTTGGCTTAGGTCATATGTTAGGGGTGTTGTCTTCAGCAAGGACGTGGAAGCTGGCAGCGATAGTTGCCGGCTTGATGCTATCTGGCTGCAGTAACCATAACCCTGCGCCGGTGACGAGTCTTGGTAAGGACTACCATAGCCTCGAGCGCGGTAGCTACCGTGGTAGCTACTATGAAGTGCAAAAGGGCGATACCTTGTACTTTATTTCCTATATTACCGGCCGTGATGTCGACGATATTATTGCAAGTAATAAATTGTCGAAGCCTTATACCATTTTCCCTGGTCAAAAGTTGCAGTTATGGCGGCCGAAATATGTTGCCCCGCAATATGGTCGGGCAGCTCCTGTGGCCGTAGCAGCAACACCTGCTGCTAAAACACCAACAAAAACAACAAGCTCAAAACCGGCTCAACCAAAGCCTGCGGCAAAGGCGCAACCAGCAGCTCAGCCTGCCTCCCAGAAACCGGCCCAAGCCGCAGTGTCTCAAAAACAAAACGCACAAAAAGCCGCCAATAAAAATGTTGATCCGGCTCCCACAAAAGAGTACTCTCAAAAAACCAAAAGTAACAAAGTTGTTACATCCAGGCCGCAACCTAGCAACACCAAAGTGGCTAAGTGGACTTGGCCGTCAAAGGGGCGTGTGATTGCAAAGTTTTCCAATTCGGAGAATGGCAACAAAGGTATCGACATCGCCGGGCAGCGTGGACAAGCTGTCAATGCATCAGCAAACGGGGTGGTGGTCTATGCCGGGAATGCGCTTCGCGGATACGGTAATTTGGTCATTATCAAACACAACGATGATTACCTCAGTGCCTACGCCCATAACGACCAGGTTTATGTGAAGGAGCAGCAAAAGGTATCGGTTGGCCAGAAAATTGCTTCTATGGGAAGCTCGGGCACAAATACAGTAAAGCTGCATTTTGAGATCCGTTACAAAGGTAAATCCGTAGATCCTATGCGTTATTTACCACGATAGACAACATGGCATAGTAAAGTTGTAATGTCTTGCTAACTCGCCATCTGGGAGGCGCTATGAGTGGAAGCAATACTGCTGCAGATATTGAAGACTTTGATTTTGATGCAGAAATGGAAGCAGAATCTACGACTGTTGAAACCAAAGCCGAAGATGTCAGTGCTAGTGATGATGATGTCGATATGTCGCAATATGGGGCTACGCAGAAAGCTCTTGATGCGACTCAGCTCTACCTTGGTGAAATTGGTTTTTCACCCTTGCTAACCGCAGAGGAAGAAGTCCTCTACGCCCGCCGTGCATTGCGAGGTGACGAAGTCGCCCGTAAGCGAATGATCGAAAGTAACCTCCGTTTGGTGGTTAAAATCTCCCGTCGTTACAGTAACCGTGGTCTGGCTTTGCTCGATTTGGTCGAAGAGGGCAACCTAGGTTTGATCCGTGCGGTTGAGAAGTTCGATCCGGAGCGCGGCTTCCGTTTTTCAACTTACGCAACATGGTGGATCCGTCAAACAATCGAACGGGCTATCATGAACCAAACCCGTACTATCCGCCTACCGATCCATGTCGTTAAAGAGCTGAATGTCTACCTGCGTACTGCCCGTGAGCTGGCACAAAAGCTAGATCATGAGCCGACGGCGGAAGATATTGCGCTTAAGCTGGATAAATCCGTCGATGACGTCAACCGTATGCTCCGACTTAATGAGCGTGTTGGTTCGGTAGATAACCCTATCGGTGGCGATTCGGAAAAAGCCCTGCTGGATATCATCCCTGATGAAAAGAGCGGTGGTCCCGAAACGTCGACCCAAGATGATGATATCAAAACATCTATCGTTCATTGGCTTCAGGAGCTGAATCCGAAACAACGCGAAGTGCTGGCTCGCCGTTTTGGTCTACTTGGCTATGAAGCATCGACATTGGAAGATGTCGGTCGTGAAATCGGTCTGACTCGTGAAAGAGTTCGCCAGATCCAGGTGGAAGGCCTACGTCGTTTGCGTGATATGCTGACCCATCAGGGCTTGAGTATTGAATCGCTGTTCAATCAGGAACAACTGTAAACCGGCACACTTTTTTTAAGACTTTTTCCGGTTACGATCAAAAAGGGATGCCACGTGGCATCCCTTTTTATTTCCTGCTTAGCCAATAGCCAATAGCCAATAGCCAATTACATCAAGGCTTTTAGGCGATACAGCTCGTCAAGTGCTTGGCGTGGGGTCATTTCATCTGGGTTGATACGCGCCAGTGCTTCCTCGACTTCGCTTGGCTCCGGCAGCAGGCTGAGCTGCTGTTCGGCAACCGGGGTTTTGCTCGCAGGTGCAACCGCTTGCTGGTGGCCGCTGGCTTCCAGTTGCTGCAGCTTGAACTTGGCGCGTTTGATCACCGACTTCGGTACACCGGCCAGACTTGCGACTGCCAAGCCGTAGGACTTGCTGGCTGCGCCTTCCTGTACTGCGTGCATGAAGGCGATCTCGTCACCGTGCTCAACCGCATCGAGGTGGACATTGGCTAGGCCATCCATCAGCGATGGCAGCTCGGTCAGCTCGAAGTAGTGGGTGGCAAATAGGGTCATGGCAGAGATCTTGTCGGCCAGCCACTCGGCACTGGCCCATGCCAGTGACAAACCGTCATAGGTACTGGTACCACGGCCAATTTCATCCATCAAAACCAAACTATTCTGCGTCGCATTGTGCAGAATGTTTGCAGTTTCAGTCATTTCAACCATGAAGGTGGAGCGGCCTGACGCCAAGTCATCGGAGGCACCGATACGGGTAAAGATCCGATCCAGTGGGCCGATCTTGACTGCTTCCGCTGGTACAAAAGAGCCGACATGGGCCAGCAGCGCAATTAGGGCTGTCTGGCGCATATAGGTCGACTTACCACCCATGTTCGGACCGGTAATGATTAGCATACGGCGATCATGGTGGAGTGAGATCGGGTTGGCGATAAACGGCTCGCTCAATACCTGCTCGACCACCGGGTGGCGACCAGCAGTGATCTCGATACCGGTGGTTTCTGTCAGCTCCGGACGGCAATAGTTGAGGGTATCGGCACGCTCGGCCAGGTTGGCCAGCACATCCAGTTCGGAAATTGCCGCAGCAGCATTTTGCAGCTGTTCCAGGTGCGGCAACAGCAGATCAAACAGCTCTTCCCATAACTTTTTCTCCAGCGCCAAGGCTTTTGATTTCGAGTTGAGGACTTTGTCCTCGTGCTCTTTGAGCTCCGGAATAATGTAACGCTCGGCGTTTTTCAGTGTCTGGCGGCGCACATAGTGGCTTGGTACCAAGTGGCTTTGGCCTCGGCTCACCTGAATGTAAAAGCCGTGAACATTGTTGAAGCCGACTTTCAGGCTGTCGATGTCATGGCGCTCGCGTTCGTTGGCTTCCAGCTCCTCAAGGAACTTGGTGGCACCATCGGCCAAATCACGCCACTCGTCCAGCTCGGCATTGTAGCCCGGTGCCAGTACGCCGCCGTCACGGATCACTACCGGTGGGTTCTCGATAATCGCACACTCTAGCAGCTCGCACAGCTCGTCCATTGGCGCGGCAAGACCCGCCAGTTCACCGATACGGCGTTGATCGATATCACTCAGCATTTCAGCTAGCTCTGGCAGGTGCTGAAGAGCGGTGCGCATGCGGGCAAGGTCGCGCGGACGGGCAGAGCGCAGGGCCAAGCGGGCAAGGATACGCTCTAGGTCGCCCATGTGCCGCAATACGCCAGCGATATCCAAAAATAGGCCGGTGTCCTTGAATGTAGTGATAGCATCAAGGCGGCCGTTAAGTTGTTGGCGATCTCGGATAGGCTGGTGAAGCCAGCGTTTGAGCAAGCGGCTGCCCATTGGTGTTGCCGTCTGATCCAGTACCGAGGCCAAGGTGTTATCAAAGCCACCGGCGAGGTTCTGGGTTAGTTCAAGGTTGCGGCGGGTCGCGGCATCCAGGATCACGGAGTGATCTTTGGTATCTAGGGTAATAGCACGGATATGTGGCAGGGCGGTGCGCTGGGTGTCTTTGACATATTGCATCAGGCAACCGGCGGCGCAAAGGCCATGTTCTGCTTGTTCGACACCGAAACCAACCAGATCACGGGTACCGAATTGCATGGTCAGCTGCTGGCGTGCAGTGTCGAGATCGAACTCCCACACCGGGCGACGGCGTGCCCCTTTCATGCCATGGAACAAACCCGGCAGGTCGAAATCTTCTGGGTAGAGCAACTCAGCAGGGCTGGTGCGTTGCAGTTCGGCCTGCATCGCTTCTTCGGTTTCGGGTTCGGTCAACATAAAGCGACCCGAGGTAATATCCAGCGTGGCGTAACCGAATTTGTTTCCTTCGTGGTAGATAGCGGCAATCAGGTTGTCTTGACGCTCGCTCAGTAGCGCTTCATCGCTGACTGTTCCCGGGGTGATGATACGTACCACCTTGCGTTCAACCGGCCCTTTGCTGGTTGCCGGATCACCCACTTGCTCACAGATAGCGACAGAAACACCTTGTTGGACAAGGCGAGCAAGGTAGCCTTCTACTGCATGGTAAGGCACACCAGCCATCGGGATCGGATTGCCATTGGATGAACCGCGCTTGGTCAGCGAAATATCCAGCAGCTGTGAAGCCTGCTTGGCGTCATCAAAAAATAGTTCGTAGAAATCACCCATCCGATAGAACAGCAAGACTTCCGGATTCTCTGCTTTGATCCGCAAATACTGTTGCATCATAGGGGTGTGTTTTTCTATGCCTTTTATTGTCACGTTGTTGCCTGCTACATTGTGCCGGAGGGCTGGTTTACCCTGTTTACCCGGAGGAAGTTTCTGGTCGCTTAGGATACGTGATCCCGACCTGTCGATACAGTACTTTCCTTGCCCAAAAGCGGCCAAGGGCAACAGGCTTGCCCGCATGGCAAGAGCCGAGTAATGTGTAGGCCAAAAGGGACATGAAACAAGTCAAAAAGCCGTATTCAACAAGTCGTATTCATTTGGGAGTGATGATGGCATTAGCACAACAAGTCGGTTTGGCCCTGGCCCAACGTAACTGGGTAGCCGTTACCGCTGAATCCTGCACTGGCGGTGGCGTATCCTCGGCAATCACAGATATCGCAGGCAGTTCAGCATGGTTTGACCGGGCATTCGTGACATACAGCAACGAGGCCAAGCAGGAAATGCTCGGCGTCAGAGCAGAAACTCTGACTGAATTTGGCGCCGTGAGTGAAGCGGTAGTCGCTGAAATGGCGTTGGGTGCGTTGGCCCAGTCGCGCGGAGATATTTCGGTGGCGATTAGCGGTATTGCCGGCCCCGGTGGTGGCAGTGAAGAGAAGCCCGTCGGTACCGTGTGCTTCGGCTGGGCGGATCACACCGGTAAGCTGAAAGTGGAAACCTGCCTTTTTGCTGGCGATCGCCAAGAGGTTCGCCAGCAAGCTGTTGAAAAAGCGTTGTCTGGATTGATTGCCCTAATGGCTCAATCCTGAGTCTATGCGGGAGCCACATCAAATTGGCGAAAAAATTTTCATACAGTGCTAGACACTGTATGAATAGACAGTATACTAATCATCATTATCAGTACTTAGTTTAAGCATTAATTAAGCATCCCTTGGAGAGTCGAATGGACGACAACAAGCAGAAGGCACTCGCCGCCGCGTTAGGTCAAATTGAAAAGCAATTCGGTAAAGGCTCGATCATGAAGTTGGGCGACAACCGCACTATGGATGTCGAAACCGTGTCTACCGGTTCTCTGTCTCTCGATATCGCCTTGGGTGCTGGTGGTCTGCCAATGGGCCGTATCGTTGAAATCTACGGTCCGGAATCTTCAGGTAAAACCACGCTGACGCTAGAAGTGATTGCTGCTGCCCAGCGCCAGGGCAAGACATGTGCCTTCATCGATGCTGAGCATGCGCTTGACCCTATCTATGCTCGCAAGCTGGGTGTTGATATCGACCAGCTATTGGTTTCCCAGCCGGATACCGGTGAGCAGGCACTGGAAATTGCCGATGCCCTAGCACGCTCTGGCGCGGTAGATATTCTGGTTGTCGACTCCGTTGCAGCCCTAACGCCTAAGGCTGAAATCGAAGGTGAGATGGGTGATTCGCACATGGGTCTGCAGGCACGTATGCTGTCTCAGGCAATGCGTAAGATCACCGGTAACCTGAAGCAGTCTAACTGTATGTGTATTTTCATCAACCAGATCCGTATGAAGATCGGTGTTATGTTCGGTAACCCTGAAACGACTACGGGTGGTAACGCACTGAAGTTCTACGCCTCTGTTCGTCTTGATATCCGTCGTACCGGTGCAATCAAAGAAGGCGACGAGGTTGTTGGTAACGAAACCCGTATCAAGGTTGTTAAGAACAAGATTGCTGCGCCATTCAAGCAAGCTGAAACCCAGATCCTTTACGGCAAAGGCTTCAACCGCTACGGCGAGCTTATCGACCTTGGCGTGAAGAACAAGATGGTTGAGAAAGCCGGTGCTTGGTACAGCTACCAGGGCGACAAGATCGGCCAGGGTAAGGCAAATGCCTGTAAGTACATTGAGGAAAACAGCCACATTGCCGAAGAGCTTGAAGCTAAACTGCGTGAGCTATTGCTAACTCCAGCAGTGCTGGAAGAAGCGGCAGCAGACGCTCAGACTGAAGAAGATGCCGAAGATCAGGCGTTCTAATTCATTTCTGGCTATTAGGCTGGATGATAATTAATAGAAACGGGCGGGGTATTGCTACCACGCCCGTTTTTTATTTGCAGTGAGAAGAGAATGAGAACAAAGAAACCAGCACAGAGTGCCAAGCAGGCAGCCGTGAGGTTTTTGTCGCGTCGTGACCATGCCGAGCAGGAGTTGCAGCAAAAGTTGCTGGCGCGCGGCTATGAGCAGGCTGAAGTCGATGAGGCCGTTGCGCTGTGCCAAGACTATAACTGGCTTGATGACGCCCGCTTTGCCGAGCGGTTGCTAAATAACGGTATTGCCAAGGGCTGGGGGCTGCTGCGGATCCGCCAGGAAATGGAATTCAAGGGCATTCATGAGGAAGTTATCCGCCAGCTGTTCGAAGACGATGAGTTCGACTGGTTCGAGCATGCCCGTGATGTTGCCAAGAAGAAGTATGGCGACACCCCGATGGAAACGGATAAGGAAAAAGCCCGTCGCCTGCGCTTTATGCAATCCCGGGGCTTTGATTTCGAGCAGGTGAAATATGCCCTCGGTGTTGACGATGAGTACTGAGATGGCGGCAAACAGCCGCCAATAGCTAGAATCCCACCTTCAATTCCCTAAATCTCCCCCTGAGCACTGCCTGTAGGGGACAAATTGCCGTATTTCTGAACATAACATTTCCCGTATTGGCTGCCGTTGTTTTACAATAACCGCCAAAGAATTTATTTTAGTCCCATCACTGCCTGCCCGAATTGTCCTGCCGAGGGCATGGTGGAACTCAGGGCAGGCGATTAAGACAGTTAAATTCGACCATTCAGTTTACATAAAAGCATTATTCAGGATTTGCCAATGTACATGAGCACTGATGAGATTCGCCGTGCGTTTCTTGCGTTTTTTGAGAGTAAAGGCCACCAGGTAGTCGAGAGTTCTTCTCTTGTGCCTGCCAATGACCCAACGTTGCTGTTCACCAACGCGGGTATGAACCAGTTTAAAGATACATTCCTAGGTCTGGAAAAGCGCAACTACACTCGAGCAACGACAGCTCAGCGCTGTGTTCGTGCTGGTGGTAAGCACAACGACCTGGAAAATGTTGGCTTTACCGCTCGTCACCACACTTTCTTCGAAATGCTGGGTAACTTCAGCTTCGGCGATTACTTCAAGCAAGACGCGATTAAGTTTGCTTGGGAATTCCTGACAGTGACACTGAAGCTGCCGGAAGACCGCCTGCTGGTTACTGTGTACGAGACAGATGACGAAGCGTTCGACATCTGGAACAAAGAAGTGGGTGTTCCGGCTGATCGCATCGTGCGTATCGGCGACAAGAAAGGTGGCAAGCCATTCGAATCTGACAACTTCTGGCAGATGGGTGACACAGGTCCTTGTGGTCCTTGTACCGAAATTTTCTACGATCACGGTGATCACATCTGGGGTGGCCGTCCTGGCACACCTGAAGAAGATGGCGACCGTTTCATCGAGATCTGGAACAACGTATTTATGCAGTTCAACCGTCAGGCTGACGGTACCATGGAGCCGCTACCTAAGCCGTCGGTAGATACCGGTATGGGTATCGAACGTATCTCTGCGATCATGCAGGGCGTGCACTCAAACTACGAGATCGATATCTTCCAGACCCTGATCAAAGAAGCTGCAGCTGTTATTGGCCATGACGATCTGGGCAACCAGTCACTGCGCGTTGTGGCTGACCACATCCGCTCTTGTGCGTTCCTGATCGCTGATGGCGTGATGCCATCAAACGAAGGTCGCGGCTATGTACTGCGCCGTATTATCCGCCGTGCTGTTCGCCACGGTAACAAGCTGGGCGCGAAAGGTGCCTTCTTCTACAAGTTGGTGGGTCCTCTGGCTGAGATCATGGGCACTGCTGGCGAAGAGCTGAAGAAACAGCAGGAAATGGTCGAGAAAGTACTGAAGATCGAAGAAGACAACTTCGGCCGTACACTAGACCGCGGTATGGCGATCCTAGCTGAAGCGCTGGACAACCTTGACGGTAAAGTACTGGACGGTGAAACCGTATTCAAGCTGTACGACACCTACGGCTTCCCTGCTGATCTGACCAACGACGTAGCTCGCGAGCGTGGCTTCTCTATCGATGAAGAAGGCTTCAACGATGCAATGGAAGCCCAGCGTCAGCGTGCACGTGATGCAGGTCAGTTCGGTGTTGATTACAACGATGCGATCAAAGTCGATGCGGAAACTGAGTTCTGCGGTTACGCGGCGACCGAAGGTCAAGCCACTGTAGTTGCGCTTTACCGTGAAGGCGAAGCCGTTGATGCGATCAACGCTGGTGAAGACGGTCTGATCGTATTGGACAACACGCCGTTCTACGCTGAGTCAGGCGGTCAGTGTGGTGACACGGGTGCAATGACGGCTGACGGTGTTCAGTTTGTGGTTGCAGATACCCAGAAGTTCGGCAACGCTATCGGTCATACCGGTAAGCTGGCTGAAGGTGCGTTGAAAGTGGGCGATAAGCTAACCGCAACGGTTGATGCAGCGCGCCGTGCAGCGACTAGCTTGAACCATTCAGCCACACACCTGCTACACGCAGCACTGCGTAACCTGCTTGGCGAGCACGTGACTCAGAAGGGTTCACTGGTTAAGCCTGAAGGCCTGCGTTTTGACTTCTCTCACCTAGAAGCGGTGAAGACGGAAGAACTGCGTGAAATCGAGCGTGTCGTGAAC
Organism: Photobacterium sp. AWH4_225; assembly: GCF_056158405.1. NCBI lineage: Bacteria > Pseudomonadati > Pseudomonadota > Gammaproteobacteria > Vibrionales > Vibrionaceae > Photobacterium > Photobacterium sp. AWH4_225. Next base: position 502,366 of record NZ_JBSWTF010000001.1, read on the forward strand.
GAACAAATCCGTTTCAACCACGCGATCAACACTGATGTGATGGACATCGAATCAGCCAAAGAAAAAGGCGCGATGGCGCTGTTTGGCGAGAAATATGATGATGAAGTTCGCGTCCTGAGCATGGGTGACTTCTCAGTTGAGCTGTGTGGTGGTATCCATGCCTCTAACACGGGTGATATTGGTCTGTTCAAGATCGTTTCTGAAGGTGGTATTGCAGCGGGTATCCGCCGTATCGAAGCCGTAACCGGCGAAGCGGCGATTGCAGCGCTACACGATCAGGAAGCGCTACTGGCAGAAACCGCAAGCCTAGTGAAGTCTGACGCGGCGTCAGTTGCAACTAAGGTGAGCGCACTTGTGTCTCACAGCAAGCAGCTGGAAAAAGAAATCCAGCAGCTTAAAGACAAGTTGGCTGCGCAGGAAAGTGCGGGCCTTATCAACAAGGCGCAGGAAATCAACGGCGTTAAGGTGTTGGTAACCAAGCTTGAAGGTGCAGACAACAAAGCCCTACGCGGTATGGTTGACGAGCTGAAGAATCAGCTAGGCAGCGGTATTGTCGTACTGGGTAACGTCAGCGGTGACAAAGTTGGTCTGATTGCTGGTGTAACCAAAGATCTGACGGGCAAGGTGAAAGCTGGTGAGCTGGTTAACCTTGTTGCTCAGCAGGTTGGCGGTAAGGGCGGCGGTCGTCCGGATATGGCTCAGGCCGGTGGTACTGATGCCGCAGCATTGCCTGCAGCACTGGAGTCAGTAACCCCATGGTTGGTTGAAAAACTGTAATAGTTGGAGAGGTGCAGTGGCACTATTAGTGCAGAAATTCGGTGGTACGTCGGTCGGGAGTATCGAGCGTATTGAAGCGGTGGCTGAGCGCGTGATCAAAGCGCGCCAGCTTGGTCATCAGGTAGTGGTGGTTGTCTCGGCGATGGCTGGCGAGACCAACCGTTTGTTGGGACTGGCTAAACAAATTGATGCTGTCCCCACCCAGCGAGAGCTGGATGTATTGTTGTCAACCGGCGAGCAGGTCACGATAGCCCTGCTGGCGATGGCCCTGAATAAAAGGGGCTATTTGGCAACATCATTGACCGGTGATCAGTTAGGTATCCGCACTGATACTGTATTTAATAATGCCACCATCACCGAGGTAGAAACTGGGGTGGTGACCGAGTTGCTCGACCGTGACCACATTGTTGTGGTCGCTGGTTTCCAGGGGCGTGATAGTCGAAATAACATCACGACCTTGGGCCGAGGCGGCTCCGATACAACCGCGGTGGCTATTGCTGGTGCGCTGGCTGCCGATGAGTGTCAGATCTTCACTGATGTCGACGGGGTGTATACAACTGATCCTCGTTTGGTCAGCGAAGCGGCCCGTTTGCCGTCAATTCACTTCGATGATATGACAGCAATGGCACGCCACGGCGCAAAAGTGCTACAATTACAGTCGGTTGAATATGCTGAGCAACATAAGGTCCCGTTGAGGGTTCTTTCGTCGTTTGATGAAGGGGAAGGGACCTTGGTTGATTTCTCGACGGTATCAGATAATGGTGCTGCCGGGGTGGCGGTTAAAGGCCAGCAGGCACTTTACCGTGTGATGCAACCGCTTGAAAAAGTGGATCAGCAGCTCGGCTTACTGGGCTTAGATGCTTGGTGCTATGGTGATAGTCAGCAAGCAACCTATCCTGCAACGTATATAGTTGCGGCCGATGATGAGTTGGCTCGACTGAATGTTATCTTAGAAAAAACAGAACTGGCTCAGTCCTCAGTCGCTACACTGACCCTGGTTGGGGAAGGAGTAGATGTGCGCAGTACGGAAGTGGCTGCCGCGCTGACTGAACAAGGGGTGGGTGTCTATCAACGAAAATGCACTGCTCGTTGTGTCTCACTATTGATCAATGGGCAAGATTTACAGTTAGCCGTAGAACACATCCACAAAAAATTTGTGGTAGAGCCAGAAAGTCTGGATAATCGACCACTTCTCGCTGTTTCTTGAGCAGTGAACATTTACGAAAATGTAAATATTGTTGGATAATAAACGTTAACTCTTATAATACTGAGATTACTCAAGGAGCACACGAATGCTAATTTTGACACGTCGCGTAGGTGAAACGCTAATGATCGGTGATGAAGTAACCGTTACTGTTCTTGGCGTTAAAGGTAACCAAGTTCGTATCGGTGTAAATGCACCGAAAGAAGTTTCTGTTCACCGCGAAGAAATTTACATGCGCATTCAAGCGGAAAAAGAAACGGGTTCCCAGGGGTCTGGTAACTACTAATTCGAAGAAGGTCGGCATTTATGCTGGCCTTTTTTGTTACTGCCTGCCACGCCATACCGTTGAATCTAGACGATATACTGGGCTATTAAGTGCGATAATGTGCCGTGTTGGCTATTAAGTGCGCATCCGCGCAGTGGATGTCGTTTTTTCACAATAAAGTGTTTGACTTATTTTTGGCTGGCAGTAATATGGGCCCCCGCAAGACGGTGAGGTGGCCGAGAGGCTGAAGGCGCTCCCCTGCTAAGGGAGTATACGGTTTGTAGCCGTATCGAGGGTTCGAATCCCTCCTTCACCGCCATTCTTTCTTTAGAATGAATGTTCTTGCATTGCGCGTCCGTAGCTCAGCTGGATAGAGTACCTGGCTACGAACCAGGCGGTCGGAGGTTCGAATCCTCCCGGACGCGCCATTATTTAAAAGATATGGCCGAAAGGCGGTATCAGTAAAACCGAATTAAGTGTGCGCTCGTAGCTCAGCTGGATAGAGTACCTGGCTACGAACCAGGCGGTCGGAGGTTCGAATCCTCCCGAGCGCGCCATTAATTTGTGTGGTGAGGTGGCCGAGAGGCTGAAGGCGCTCCCCTGCTAAGGGAGTATACGGTTTGTAGCCGTATCGAGGGTTCGAATCCCTCCTTCACCGCCATTCTTTCTTCAAGTTTGCTTGAATAAAGAAAGCCTGCGCGTCCGTAGCTCAGCTGGATAGAGTACCTGGCTACGAACCAGGCGGTCGGAGGTTCGAATCCTCCCGGACGCGCCATTATTACAACGTACTGCCGTAAGGCGGTGCTATAAAACCGAATTAAGTGTGCGCTCGTAGCTCAGCTGGATAGAGTACCTGGCTACGAACCAGGCGGTCGGAGGTTCGAATCCTCCCGAGCGCGCCATAATTTGTGTGGTGAGGTGGCCGAGAGGCTGAAGGCGCTCCCCTGCTAAGGGAGTATACGGTTTGTAGCCGTATCGAGGGTTCGAATCCCTCCTTCACCGCCATTCTTATCTTCAAGTTCTGCTTGAGAAAGAAAGCCTGCGCGTCCGTAGCTCAGCTGGATAGAGTACCTGGCTACGAACCAGGCGGTCGGAGGTTCGAATCCTCCCGGACGCGCCATTATTCTTAAGTATCAATGGATTGTTACTTACGCCAATGTCGGAAACGCATTGGTCGTTAGGTGTTTCCTAACTATAACAGATTCTGCGCGCTCGTAGCTCAGCTGGATAGAGTACCTGGCTACGAACCAGGCGGTCGGAGGTTCGAATCCTCCCGAGCGCGCCATTCTTCTAATATGTTCTGCATCGCCAGAATATATAGCCTGCGCGTCCGTAGCTCAGCTGGATAGAGTACCTGGCTACGAACCAGGCGGTCGGAGGTTCGAATCCTCCCGGACGCGCCATTATTCCTAAGTACCAATGGAATGTTGCTTATGCCAATGACGGAAACGCATTGGCCGTTAGGTATTTCCTAACAAAACCGATTTTGCGCGCTCGTAGCTCAGCTGGATAGAGTACCTGGCTACGAACCAGGCGGTCGGAGGTTCGAATCCTCCCGAGCGCGCCATTATTGACAACGTATTGCCATCAGGCAGTACTACAAAACCGAATTAAGTGTGCGCTCGTAGCTCAGCTGGATAGAGTACCTGGCTACGAACCAGGCGGTCGGAGGTTCGAATCCTCCCGAGCGCGCCATTATTCAAAATGTACTGCATTGCAGCACATTGCCTGCGCGTCCGTAGCTCAGCTGGATAGAGTACCTGGCTACGAACCAGGCGGTCGGAGGTTCGAATCCTCCCGGACGCGCCATTATTACAACGTACTGCCATAAGGCGGTGCTATAAAACCGAATTAAGTGTGCGCTCGTAGCTCAGCTGGATAGAGTACCTGGCTACGAACCAGGCGGTCGGAGGTTCGAATCCTCCCGAGCGCGCCATTATTCAAAATGTACTGCATTGCAGCACATTGCCTGCGCGTCCGTAGCTCAGCTGGATAGAGTACCTGGCTACGAACCAGGCGGTCGGAGGTTCGAATCCTCCCGGACGCGCCATTATTGAAAAGCTCAGCTTCGGCTGGGCTTTTTTTCTATCTGCGCTTTGTCGCGTCTTTACCCTATTTCCACTCTTCTCTGGTTATCCACTTCTTAGTCTTGTTTCCTCGCATATTCATCCCCTCAGATCGGTAGGGTGAACTTTTCGCTTTGAATTTGAACTCAATAACAGAACCTAGCTTGCAACTTGATATAAGTTACAAAACAAGGACTTTGTATTTTTAGATACTTAAAGGTTACGTTTACGTAAACGTAATTTCCGTGTGACAAGGAAGGTCTATACGGTGGTTGGAAAGACGTTAGCGTTGTACCGCCGTAAGTTGGGTTGAGTCTAAACGGGGAATGACGTCTGATTTAAACTGGATTTTTGTAATTTTACGATCAAACCCTCAGAAACAGGCTAAATATCCACCGTTGGTTGGTGTGTTGTTAATCAGTTTGACATAAATTTACCTAACGTGGTATTTGTTAACCCGCCTATTACAAAATGAATGAAAGGAAGCATTATGGCAGATCTAGGTCCTTTGCTGTGGGAAGCTGCGACGATCATGGTTACCGGTATGGTCGTGGTTTTTATGTTTCTCAGTATTTTGATCTATTTAGTGCAGCTGTTGGCCAAAATTGCGCCTAAAGAGACACCGGATGCGCAGGCGACTCGCCAGCCATCACCAGTTGCTGTTAATCACAATGGCGTGCAGCCTGAGGTTGTAGCGGCTATTTCCGCAGCGGTACATCGCTACCGTGAGCAGAAAGCCTAGGCGATAGCGTTGCTGTCGCGGGAACATTGTGATTTTTAGGAAGTATTTTTTACAAGGAGTTTGTGAGCATGTCCAAGCCATTAGCGATCACTGACGTTGTGTTACGTGATGCCCACCAGTCGTTATTTGCTACCCGTCTTCGCATCGAAGATATGTTGCCGATTGCCGAGAAGCTCGATGATGTCGGTTACTGGTCATTGGAGACCTGGGGAGGCGCGACGTTTGATGCCTGTATTCGTTACTTGGGTGAAGATCCATGGGAGCGCCTGCGCTTGCTAAAGCAAGCAATGCCGAAAACCCCAATGCAGATGCTGCTACGCGGCCAGAACCTGCTAGGCTACCGTCACTACGCCGATGATGTGGTAGAGAAGTTTGTTGAGCGTGCCCATGCCAACGGAATGGATGTCTTCCGTATTTTCGATGCGATGAATGATGTTCGCAACTTCGAAAAAGCGGTCAAGGCTGCTGTTGATGTCGGTGCCCATGCCCAGGGGACAATCTCCTATACTACCAGTCCGGTGCATAACCTCGATACCTGGACTGACTTGGCTAAACGCCTAGAAGACTTAGGCTGCCACTCTATTTGTATCAAGGATATGTCTGGCCTGCTCAAGCCGTATGAGGCCGAAGAGCTGGTCAAGCGCATCAAAGCCTCCTGTGATGTTCCGCTGGCGCTGCACTGCCATGCGACCACAGGCCTGTCGACGGCGACTGCGGTTAAGGCGGTTGAAGCTGGACTGGATATCCTTGATACCGCCATCTCTTCAATGAGCCAGACTTACGGCCATACGCCAACGGAAACGGTTATTGCGATGCTGGAAGGCACAGAACGTGATACCAAGCTTGATTTGCAGCAGCTTGAGCCGATCGCTAGCTACTTCCGCACGGTACGTAAGAAATACGCCAAATTTGAAGGCAGCCTGAAAGGGGTTGATGCCCGAATCCTGCTTGCTCAGGTACCGGGTGGCATGCTGACCAACATGGAGAGTCAGCTCAAGGAGCAGGGTGCAGCGGATCGGTTCGATGAGGTACTGGAAGAGATCCCTCGTGTTCGTGAAGATCTCGGCTTTATTCCTTTGGTCACCCCAACATCGCAAATTGTCGGCACACAGTCGGTGATCAATGTGTTGACTGGTGAGCGCTACAAGAGCATCAGCAAGGAAACAGCAGGGGTACTTAAAGGCGAATACGGTGCGACACCGGCTCCGGTTAATGCCGAGTTGCAAACCCGCGTGCTTGATGGGGCTGAGCCAATCACCTGTCGCCCGGCGGACTTGTTGGATGCTGAGTTGGATACGCTAACCACTGAATTGGTTGCCAAGGCTAAATCTGAGGGTATCGCCTTAGCCGATGAGCAGGTTGATGACGTGCTGACTTATGCCCTGTTCCCGCAGGTTGGCCTGAACTTCCTGAAAAACCGCAACAATCCAGAGGCATTTGAGCCAGTACCTGGCACTGAACCTGAAGTAGTAGCGCCTGCAGCCCAGCCAGCCCCTGCGGCAAGTGCAGCCTCGATAGAAGCATACAGCGTCAAGGTCAACGGCCAGGTGTACAACGTTGAAGTTGGCCCAAGCGGAGAGCTGACCTCGGTAGAACCTGCGGCGGCCAGTGCGCCGGTGCCTGCGCCACAGGCGAGTACTGCCGAAGATTTACCAGCGCCACTGGCGGGCAATATCTTCAAGATCAATGTCCAGCCAGGCCAGCAAGTGTCTGAAGGTGATGTCTTGGTGATCCTCGAAGCGATGAAGATGGAAACTGAAGTCCGTGCAGCACGCAGCGGTACGGTACAGGATCTCCATGTCAAGGAAGGCGATTCAGTGGCAGTCGGCTCGCCGATCCTGAGCCTGGCATAAGAGGGTACCATGGAAGGATTATTAACTCTCTGGAACGAGACGGGGATTGCTAACTTTGAACTCGGCCAGCTGATCATGATGCTGGTCGGTGCCGGCCTGTTGTTCTTGGCGATCCGCAAGGGTTTTGAGCCTTTGCTGTTGCTGCCGATGGGCTTTGGTGCGATTTTGGCCAACATCCCCAATGCCGGTTTTACCGAGCCGGGTGGCTTGCTGTACTACATCTACTACATCGGGATCGAAACCGGTGTCTTCCCGTTGCTGATCTTCATGGGCGTAGGGGCGATGACGGATTTCGGGGCATTGATTGCCAACCCGAAAACCCTGTTGCTCGGTGCGGCGGCGCAGTTCGGGATCTTTTTCACCCTGTTTGGCGCGATTTTGCTTAATGCCGTTCCGGGTATGGAGTTCACCCTAGCTGATGCATCATCGATCGCGATCATCGGTGGCGCAGATGGCCCGACGGCCATTTTCCTTGCCAGCCAGTTATCGCCTGATTTGCTCGGCGCGATTGCGGTCGCGGCCTATAGCTATATGGCTTTGGTGCCGATCATTCAGCCGCCGATCATGAAAGCGCTGACCACTCCGGAAGAGCGTCAGATCAAGATGCAGCAGCTGCGTGAAGTGAGCAAGACGGAGAAGATCCTCTTCCCGCTCGCCGTACTGCTGATGACAATCTTGTTCCTGCCTGCAGCAACACCTCTGGTCGGGATGTTCTGTCTGGGTAACCTGATGCGTGAATCCGGTGTGGTGGATCGCCTGTCCAATACGGTACAGAACGAGCTGATCAACATCGTGACGATCATGCTGGGCCTGGGTGTCGGCTCTAAATTGGCTGCCGAGCAGTTCCTACGTTTCGAGACGCTGGGTATCTTGGTGCTGGGTGCGGTGGCATTCAGTGTCGGTACCGGTGGCGGTGTGTTGATGGCGAAGATGCTCAACCGCTTCAGTAAGGAAGATATCAACCCATTGATCGGTGCTGCAGGCGTGTCGGCAGTACCAATGGCAGCTAGGGTGGTCAACAAGGTCGGCCTTGAAGCCAACCCGCAAAACTTCCTGCTGATGCATGCGATGGGGCCGAACGTTGCCGGGGTACTGGGTTCAGCGGTGGCTGCCGGTATCCTGTTAGCTTTGGTGGGCTAAGTCGCTGACAGCAAAATATCGCAACAATTTAAAACGGGCATCCTTCGGGGTAGCCCGTTTTTTTTACCCTCAGATCGGGTAAGGTACAGCAACCATATCAATCAACTAGAACGATCAATGCTAGAGTTATTTAATGGCGAATCAGCCTTATGGGTGTTATTCACCACCGGTTTTTTGAGTGCAACCCTGCTACCGGGAGGATCGGAAGCCAATCTTATTGCCACGGTGAAGCTGGGTGATAATGCTGTTTGGCTGGTGGTTACCGTGGCAACAATCGGTAATACATTGGGTGGAATGACCAACTATTGGCTGGGTAGATTGCTGCCAGATAAAACTTCTAAAGAAAAACATGGTCATAAAGCATTACTGTGGCTAAAAAAATACGGCTACTGGTCGTTGTTCTTCAGCTGGTTACCGGTTATCGGTGATCCGCTGTGTCTGGCCGCAGGCTGGCTGCGGATGCGCCACTGGCTCAGCTTTTTCATCATCATGGTGGGAAAAGCGGCGCGTTATACCGTACTAGCCTTGTTGGTCCAAGGTTTATTATAAGGAAGGCATTGAGTGCAAAAGTGGATAGTGGGGATTGCGCTGATCTCACTGGCAGGCTGTAGCCAACTACAGTCTCAACAGGCCGGGGCGCCCGAGTTACCGCAAGGGGTGACATTCGTTGAACAGGTCAAGGCCAGTTCGTCTTCTGATACACCGGTGATCCCGTATTCAAAATACCAGTTGGCCAACGGGCTGACCGTAGTGCTCCATGAGGATAAATCAGATCCCCTGGTGCATGTTGATATGACTTACCATGTCGGTTCTGCCCGCGAGGAGTTGGGTAAGTCGGGTTTTGCCCATTTCTTCGAACATATGATGTTCCAGGGCTCGGAGCATGTCGGCGATCAGGAGCATTTCAAGCTGATCACCGAAGCGGGTGGTACATTGAACGGTACTACCAACCGCGACCGGACCAATTATTTCCAAACCGTACCGGCCAACCAGCTTGAGAAGATCTTGTGGCTGGAAGCGGATCGTATGGGCTTCCTGCTAGGGGCGGTTTCCCAGCGCAAGTTTGAAATCCAGCGTTCGACAGTGAAAAACGAGCGCGCCCAGCGTTACGAGAACCGCCCTTACGGCTTGGTTTACGAGCGTATGGGGGAAGCCCTGTTCCCACGCACCCACCCGTATTCCTGGCAGACTATCGGTTATGTTGAAGATCTCGATCGCGTCGATGTGAATGATCTCAAAGCGTTCTTCCTGCGTTGGTATGGCCCGAACAATGCGACTTTGACTATCGGTGGTGATATCGATGTCGAACAAACCCTTGAGTGGGTAAATAAATACTACGGCAGTATTCCTCGCGGCCCTGAAGTCGAGAAACCGGCTAAACAACCAGTGACCCTGGAAAATGATCTTTACCTGACACTGGAAGACAAGATCCAGCAGCCGATGCTGCTGATGGCGTGGCCGACATCCTACAACGGCGCTGATGATGAAGCCTCGCTGGATATGCTGGCAAGAGTGATCGGTGGTGGTAAGAACAGCCTGATGTACCAGAACCTGGTGAAAACCGGCAAGGTGGTCGATGCAGGTGCCTTCCATGATTGTGCCGAGCTGGCCTGTACCATGTATGTGTATGCCATTGGCCAAAGCGGCAAGCAGGGCGATTTGAAGAAGCTGCGCTCGGAAGTGACAGATATCCTTGATGGCCTTGAAGAGCGAGGGGTGTCTACCAAAGAGCTTGAAGAGCTCAAGGGGATGGTGGAAGCCAATGCGATATTCGGTTTGCAGAGTGTCAGCGGCAAGGTCTCGCAGCTGGCAGCCTATGAGACCTTCTTTGATGATCCTGGCTACCTAGGCACCGAACTTGATAACTTGCGCGCGGTAACCACCTCGAGCATGGAGCAGGCGTATATGCGCTACCTGAATGGTCATCCTAACGTGACCTTGAGTGTGGTACCGAGAGGGCGCACCAGCATTGAGGCGGCGAAACCGAACTTTACACCACCACCACGCATTATTCCTGAGTACACCAAAGTCTCCGAGGAAAAATTGCAGCAGCAGATGCGCGAGCCTGTTGATGATTTTGACCGCTCGGTGATGCCGCAACCGTCTTCGCCGGTAGAGGCAGTGATGCCGGAGTTGTACCAGTTCGAGCTGGCCAATGGCATCAAGGTGTTGGGCACTGAGTATCGCGAGACCCCGACGGTAGAGCTGCAGATGGTTGTACCGGCAGGTCGTCGCTTCGAGCCGGAAGGCAAGGCGGGTTTGGCCAAGATGACGGCCAGCATGATGGCCGAAGCTTCGCAGAAGTCGACGGTGGAAGAGCTTTCGTCACGCTTGGATCGCCTAGGCAGTACGGTCAGTTTCTCGGCTGGCAAATATGGCACTGTGGTCTCTGTGACGTCTCTGACCAAGTTCCTGCCAGAAACGCTGGATATTTTGCAGGAGCGCTTGTTCCAGCCAGCGTTTAACCAAGCCGATTTTGATCGTGTTAAGCAGCAGGCCCTTGAAGGTATTATCTATGAACACCAGCGTCCTGCATGGTTGGCAGGGCAAGCAACCCGAGAAGTCTTGTTTGGTGGTACCACATTCAGCCTACCACCGGAAGGCACCAAGGCGTCGCTCGAGTCGATCACCCTGGAAGATGTCAAAGCCTTCTACCGTCGCTACTATACGCCTAACGGAGCCGATATCGTGGTGGTCGGTGACATCGACAAGGCTCAACTGAACACATCGCTGGGTTTCCTGGCCGATTGGCAGGGTATGCCGAAACCGACTTATGTGACGCCGGAGCTTCCGGCAATGCCAAAGCAAACCGTCTGGCTGGTGGATAAACCTGGGGCGCCGCAGACTGTGATCCGTCTAGCGCGCCAAGGGCTACCGTTCGATGCCACCGGTGAGTTGTATGAAACCCAGCTGGCAAACTTCAACCTGGCAGGTAACTTCAATAGCCGTATTAACCTTAACTTGCGTGAAGACAAAGGTTATACCTATGGGGCTGGCGGTTACCAAAGCGGGGGTAAAGAAGTCGGTCTATCAGTCTATTACGCTCAGGTCAGGGCAGACGCCACTCTGCCTTCGGTTAAGGAGTTTTTGGCCGAGCTCGAGAAAATGTCGAGCGAAGGGGTAACGGATGAAGAGCTGAACTTCATGCGCTTGGCGGTAGGACAGAAAGATGCCCTGAACTACGAAACGCCAAGCAAGAAGGCGCAACTGCTAGGGCAGATCCTGACGTACTCATTGCCAGAGAACTTTGTTGATACCCGCAATGACATTGTGGCGTCAATCACCAAGGCACGAATCGATGAGCTGGCGACCAAGTGGTTCAACCCGGCTGATTACCAAATCATTGTTGTCGGTGACGCTGCAAGCCTCAAACCGCAGCTAGAGACCTTGGGCCTACCGGTCAAGGCGCTCTCGCCCACAATGTAACCTTATCGAAGCCGGCCCTGTGCCGGCTTTATTTTTAGATATCGTCCCGGTAAGCGAGATTGTTACTCATAGGTAAAAGAGTTTCGATGCGATAATCATGGTAATCAGTATCAATTATGATTAATCTACCGGACTGAGTTGTTGAAGATTGAGAAGCACAGTGATGGATTTTTCACAAAGGCTGCAAAAAGTTGCGGCTAATCCTGATGCCCTGACCCAACTAGGGCGAGGTCTTGAGCGTGAAGCCCTGCGTATTACCCCGAACGGAAAGCTTTCCGGTGAGCCGCATCCGGCTGAGCTGGGGTCGGCATTGACCAATAAATGGGTGACGACAGATTTTGCCGAGCCATTGCTGGAGTTTATTACGCCTGTTTCTCAGGATGTTGATCACTTGCTGTCGCAGCTGAGCGATATTCATCAGTTTACCTACAGCAAGCTGGGTAACGAAAAACTTTGGCCGATGTCGATGCCATGTGTGGTGGGGGATCAAGATGAGATCACTTTGGCCCAGTACGGCAGTTCGAACAGTGGCCGAATGAAAACCCTGTACCGCGAGGGCCTCAAGCGCCGTTATGGCAGCATTATGCAGGTGATTTCCGGGGTGCACTTTAACTTTTCCTTCCCGGACAGTTTCTGGGACGAGTTGTTTGGTGAGCAGTCTGAGCAAGAGCGCCAAGACGCTGTTTCCGATGCCTACTTTGGCTTGATCCGCAACTATTACCGCTTCGGTTGGTTGATCCCTTATCTGTTTGGGGCATCGCCTGCGTTGTGTGGATCTTTCCTAGAGAACACCGAATCGAAGCTTGATTTCGAAAAGATCGGTTGCGGCACTTACTTCCTGCCAAACGCGACCGCGTTGCGTCTGAGCGATTTGGGTTACACCAACCATGAGCAGAGCTCACTCAAGATTGGCTTCAACGGGTTGGAGCAATACCTTGACGGCCTAAGAAAGGCGATCCGTACTCCATCGGCTGAATTTGCCAAGATTGGCGTTAAAGTTGACGGTGAATACCGCCAGCTGAACGACAACGTATTGCAGATCGAGAACGAGCTGTATGCACCGATTCGTCCAAAGCGAGTGGCACAGAGTGGTGAAAAACCATCTGAAGCCTTGAGCCGTGGCGGGGTGGAATATATCGAAGTCCGTTCATTGGATGTGAACCCATTCAGCCCAATTGGTATCACTGCCGATCAGGTGCGTTTCCTTGATATGTTCCTGACCTGGGCAGTTCTGTCACCATCGGCTTCGATGGATGACGCCGAGCTAGAATGCTGGCGTGACAACTGGAACCGTGTGGTACTTGATGGCCGTAACCCTGATCTAATGCTGAAGATTGGCTGTAACGGCGAGCGCCTGTCAGTTCAGGACTGGGGTACCCGTGTGTTTGCTGAACTGGCTGATGTGGCCAAGGCGATGGATGTCGCTGCAGGGAATAATGTATACCAAGATACATTGGCACGACTGCAGACATGGATTGAACAACCGGAGCTGACGTTGTCGGCCCAATTGCTTGAGGCGATTAGAGCGCAAAATGGCATTGGTTCTGTAGGTGAAAACTTGGCAACCGAACATGCTAATGGCCTAAATGATCGCCAGTACCAGTTCTACTCAGAGGATGTGTTTGAACAGGAAGCGGTAGCATCTGTTGAGCGGCAGCTGCAAATCGAAAATAGCGATGAGCTGTCTTTTGATGCGTTTCTTGATGAGTATTTCGCTGATATAAAATAAAAAAAGAGGGCAGCGACCTTGCTGCCCGATAATTCATTTCGCAGGGATGATAGCAGCGCTTGGCTGCCATCATATATTCTGACCACAAGGATGGCGTGAAGTTCCATGTTTGCCCAATTGAAGGCTGCAAAACCTCCTATGTTTCGAATGGCACTGATTTTCTTTAGTGCTGTTATTCTATCTGGCTGTGCGACGCCTCCTCCCAAAGATCACTCCAACCTCTGCAATATCTTCCGTGAGTACCCGAAATGGTACGAGGCTGCATTGGATATGGAAGATGAGTGGGGAACCCCCATGCAGGTTGCCATGGCGTTTGTGAAACAGGAAAGTAGTTATCGTCATGATGCCAGGCCTCCCAAGAACTATGTATTGGGCTTCATCCCATGGGGACGGGTGAGTAGTGCCTATGGTTATGCCCAAGCGCAGGATCCCGCTTGGTCGGATTACCAGAAGGCCACAGGCAATGGTGGTTCCCGTACTAATTTTGCCGATTCTCTGATGTTTATCGGTTGGTATACCCATGAAACCCAGCGCCAGCTCGGGATTTCCAAGTGGGATGCCTACAATCAGTACCTGGCCTATCACGATGGCCGTGGTGGTTACCGTCGTGGTACCTACAAGTCCAAACCTACTCTGCTGCGGGTATCTCGCCGAGTCGAGCAGCAGGCCAAAGACTATGGTTGGCAGCTCAAGCAGTGCCGTCAGGAGTTGGAGGATAACCGCAGCTGGTGGCCGTTTTAATTCCTAGCGACTAGGCGATTGCAAAACTCACTTGCTGGGTTGCTGCACTGTGATATAACTTTTAATACGATTCTAAGTTGCGGGCTGTTGGTGATGCCCGTTACTAGGCCAAGGAGTAAGGAAGCAATGCCTCTATTAGATAGTTTCACCGTTGACCACACCCGAATGCATGCCCCTGCCGTAAGGGTAGCCAAAACGATGCAGACCCCGAAAGGTGACACCATTACGGTGTTTGACCTGCGTTTCTGCCGCCCGAATGCCGATATCCTGAGTGAGCGTGGGATCCACACCCTTGAGCATTTATACGCGGGTTTCATGCGTAACCACCTTAATTCCGATCAGGTTGAAATCATCGATATCTCACCAATGGGTTGTCGTACTGGTTTCTATATGAGCTTGATTGGTACGCCTAGCGAGCAGCAGGTTGCTGACAGCTGGACTGCCGCAATGGAGGATGTGCTTAAGGTTGAGTCGCAGGACAAGATCCCAGAACTTAACGAGTACCAGTGCGGAACTTACAGCATGCACTCGCTCGATGATGCCAAGGATATTGCCCGCCATATCCTTGACCAGGGTATTGCGGTCAACAAGAATGATGAGCTGGCGTTACCTGAGTCTATGCTGCAAGAGCTTAGCGTAAAGTAATGAGCGTTAAGACACTCAGCGAATGTTGATTTAGACATGAAAAAGCCGGCGATTGCCGGCTTTTTTCTGTTGAATAGGGTGTTAGGTCGTAAGATCACCCGGTCTTCTTCAGCTGGTTGGGCAGCACCCGTACCTGTTTGATCATATTGTCAGATACCTCGATGATCTCCATTTGGTAACCGGCCACTTCAATACTGAGTTGACTGTCTGGGATATCTTCAAGATGCTCTAGGATCAGACCATTGAGGGTACGTGGGCCATCCGTAGGAAGTCCCCAGTTGAGGCTTTTGTTTAGATCACGGATATTGGCACTGCCTTCAATCATTAGGCTGCCATCAGGTTGCGGGGTAATTTCTTCGGCCAGGGTCGGGCTGATCGACGTGGTAAACTCACCCACGATCTCTTCCAGGATATCTTCAAGGGTGATCAGGCCCTGAATATCACCGTATTCATCAACAATCAGGCCAATGCGCTCTTTATTGCGCTGGAACTTCAGCAATTGGATATTGAGGGGGGTGCCCTCCGGGATGAAATACACCTCATCCGCCGCTCGAAGCAGGTTTTCCTTGCTGAAATCGTTCTTGTCCATCATTAGGCGGTAAGCTTCGCGTACCCGTAGCATGCCGACCACTTCATCGATGGTATCACGGTAGAGCACAATACGTCCGTGGGCAGAGTGGCTGAGCTGGCGCACAATTGACTTCCAGTCGTCATTGACATTGATTGCGGCGATTTCGTTACGCGGCACCATCAAATCTTCCACCGTGACATTTTCCAAATCGAGGATTGAAAGCAGCATGTCTTGGTGACGTCGGGGGATCAGCCCGCCGGCTTCATTCACCACCGTGCGCAGTTCATCCGAGCTGAGCTTACCGTCATTGGACTTGTCTACCCGTAATCCTAACAAAAGCAGGAAGCCATTGGTGATACCGTTGACAAACCATACCAGTGGGTAGAGCAGTTTCATCAGTAGCTGCAATACGATACTGCTGGCAAAGGAGATGCGTTCCGGGTAGAGGGTGGCGAGGGTTTTCGGGGTCACCTCGGCAAATACCAGCACCACTAAGGTCAATGCACCGGTGGCAATGGCCACCCCCATATCACCATAGAGGCGCATACCGAGTATGGTCGCGATGGCTGAAGCGAGAATGTTGACGAGGTTATTACCAATCAGGATCAGGCCAATTAGCCTGTCCGGGCGTGAAAGGAGCTTCTCTACCCGTTTGGCCCCACGGTGTCCCTGGTTGGCCAGATGTCTCAGCTTATAGCGGTTGAGAGACATCATTCCGGTTTCAGAGCCGGAAAAATATCCGGAAATAACAAGAAGTAATATCAGGAGAGAGAATAAAATCCCCGTGGATATATCGTCCAAAAACCTATTTCCTTAACGTTTCTGTTACTTGAACTTTGTACCCAGACGCTCTGGGTGTCAATGAATGGGGCACGGATTTATGCCCCAATAATGATTTCTTTGACGAAGCGACTGCCGAAATAGGCAAGCGTCAAGAGGAATGCGCCTACCATGCTGAACCAGACCACACGGCGTCCACGCCAGCCTTTCTGGTAATGTCCCCATAGCAAAACGGAGTAGACACACCATGCCATCAGGGAAAATACAGCCTTGTGGGTTTTGCCCTGTGCCAGCATATCTTGGATGAAAATAAACCCGGTTACCAAGGTAACAGTCAATAGTGAATTGCCAACTAAAATGATCTTGAAAAGCTGGCGCTCGACCATCATTAAAGGAGGGATGTTTGGATTTATCAGCAGGCTCTTCTTGTTTTTAAGCTTGTGATCCAACCAAGCCAGTTGAATCGCGTACAAGGTTGCTATCATCAGGGTTGAGTAGGAGAAAAGAGCCAGCGAAATGTGCAAGAGTACTTCTGGATGGGTTTCCAGGTGGGTAATGAAAGCACCCGGCAAGAATGTGGCGGCCGTAAGGTTTATTGCGGCAAAGCTGTAAACCACCGGCAATAGGAACCAGACCCGCATTTTTAGCATGGCACCGGAAGTGATGGCGGCAATCAGCAAACTGATCAACGAAGCGACATTTAAAATGCTGAGGTTTTGTCCCTGCCCACCCAGAATGAGATCTTTGAGCAGCAGGATATGAAGGGCAATAGCGGCCACGGCACAAACAAAGACCGGTTTGGTCTTGATGCCATTGTTGTTGGTAAGGCCCGGTACAACCAGCCCTAGGGCAAGAAAGTAAAGGCATGCCGCCATTACGGCAATCAACATATCCATAGTAAACTTAACTATTTAAGATGGTAAGAGTTCGCAATTATACCTTGCTAGCCGCCCTCTCGCCATGATAAAGCGAGATCAATAGCATACTGAAGCTGTTTTATCAGGGTATATCACAGTGAAAGTGTCCGTCAGGACATGAAAGCAGGGTAAGGATTGCGTTATACTAGCCAGATCATATCGATTAGTTGCGTAACGAGCGAGTAGCACATGTTCGAAAATTTAACGGAGCGTTTATCGCGAACGCTTAAGAATGTCAGCGGCCGTGGTCGCCTGACGGACGACAACATCAAGGATACGCTGCGTGAAGTACGTATGGCGTTACTCGAGGCTGATGTTGCGCTTCCTGTTGTCCGTGACTTCGTCAAGCGCGTCAAAGAGCGCGCGGTAGGTACTGAAGTATCGAAGAGCCTGACTCCGGGCCAGGAATTTATCAAGATCGTTCAGGCTGAGCTTGAAGCGGTCATGGGTGAAGGCAATGAAGACCTGAACCTCGCAAGCCAACCGCCAGCGGTTATCTTGATGGCTGGTCTACAGGGTGCCGGTAAAACCACCAGTGTCGGTAAGTTGAGTAAGCTGCTCAAAGAGCGCCAGAAGAAGAAAGTGATGGTAGTGTCTGCCGACGTCTACCGTCCTGCGGCGATCAAGCAGCTAGAAACCCTAGCGAATGACTTGGGTGTAGACTTCTTCCCGTCGACGCCCGATCAGAAGCCGGTTGACATTGTTAATGCCGCGCACGCTGAAGCCAAGCTGAAATTCTATGATGTCCTGATTGTCGATACCGCGGGTCGCCTGCATGTTGACAGCGAAATGATGGACGAAATCAAGGATGTCCATAAGGCGATCAATCCAGTAGAAACCCTGTTCGTGGTTGATGCCATGACGGGTCAGGATGCGGCAAACACGGCGAAAGCGTTTGACGAAGCCCTGCCACTTACCGGTGTGATCCTGACCAAGGTCGACGGTGATGCGCGAGGCGGTGCGGCGTTGTCTGTTCGTCATATCACTGGCAAGCCAATCAAATTCTTGGGTATCGGTGAGAAGACCGATGCGCTAGAACCATTCCACCCAGACCGTGTCGCATCTCGTATCCTTGGTATGGGTGACGTACTGTCTCTGATCGAAGATCTAGAGCGCAACGTCGACAAGGAAAAAGCAGAGAAGCTGGCGAAGAAATTCAAAGAGAAGAAAGGCTTTGATCTGGAAGACTTCCGCGGCCAGCTGCAGCAGATGAAGAGCATGGGCGGCATGATGGGCATGATGGACAAGCTGCCGGGTATGTCGCAGCTGCCAGACAATGTCAAAGATCAGGTTGACGACAAGATGTTCAACCAGATGGAAGCTATCATTAACTCGATGACGCCAAAAGAGCGTGAGCGTCCTGAGCTGATCAAAGGCTCGCGCAAGAAGCGTATCGCCATGGGTTCAGGTACCCAGGTGCAGGACGTCAACCGTCTGCTCAAGCAATTTACCCAGATGCAGAAGATGATGAAGAAGATGCAGAAGGGCGGCATGAAGAACATGATGCGCAACATGAAAGGCATGATGCCACCGGGTGGTGGTATGGGCGGAATGTTCGGTCGCTAAGCGACAATCTTCCACTAAATCATTGAACTTGGGAAAGTCAACCTACTTTTACTGGTGAAAATTTAGCTAAAGCGGTTGCATTCGTCAGTTTAAAGAGTAAAATTCCCGAGCTTAATTTGGCACGGGCCCCGTTAGTATCCCTGGCGGGGCCGATTTCATTTACAGTAATGCAAAGAGGACGATATGGTTACCATTCGTTTGGCACGTCACGGCGCTAAGAAGCGTCCATTCTATCAAATCGTTGTTGCTGACTCTCGCGCTGCTCGCGACGGTCGTAACATTGAAAAAATTGGTTTCTTCAACCCGCTAGCTAAGGGTCAGGAAGAACGTCTACGTCTTGACCTTGACCGTGTTAACCACTGGGTTGGTCTAGGCGCAACTGTGTCTGACCGCGCAGCTAAGCTAATCAAAGACGCTGCTAAAGCGGCTTAATTAGCATGTCAGGTAATAGAGAAGCGATGAGTACACAAGACCGCATTGTTGTTGGGAAACTTGGTTCCACTTATGGCATCAAGGGTTGGCTCAAAGTTTTTTCTTACACCGAAGAAGCTGAAAGCATTTTTTCCTACCAGCCTTGGTTTATCAAAGTTAAGGGTGAGTGGAAGGAGTTCCGCGTTGAATCGTGGAAACGCCATGGTCAGGGGTTAGTCGCTAAGCTAGAAGGTCTGGATATCCGTGAGGATGCACAGATGTTCACTAACGCTGAAGTCTACGTATTGGCGGAACAACTACCAGCACTGTCAGATGACGAGTTCTACTGGCGTGAGTTGTATGGAATGACAGTGGTCACTACCGAAGGTTACGACCTAGGTAAAGTCACTGACATCCTGGAAACAGGTTCCAACGACGTTTTGGTAGTCAAAGCCAACCTGAAGGATGCTTTTGGCCAGAAGGAACGTTTAATCCCGTTCCTCGATGAGCAGGTCATCAAGTCGATTGATCGCACTGCTCAGCGGATCGAAGTTGACTGGGATCCTGGATTTTAATCCCCGGTAATAGGTGAACAAATGAAGGTAGGCATAATCAGCCTGTTTCCTGACATGTTTAATGCCATTACCAATTTTGGGGTAACAGGCCAGGCGGTAAAAAAAGGCCTCTTGTCAGTGGAAACGTGGAATCCTCGTGATTTTACCCACGACAAACACCGGACGGTTGATGACCGACCATATGGTGGCGGACCGGGTATGTTGATGATGGTACAGCCTTTGCGCGATGCCATTCACACTGCCAAACAATCCGTTGAAGGCCAGGCTAAAGTGATTTACCTATCACCTCAAGGCCGTAAGCTTGATCAAGCTGGTGTTGAGGAGCTGGCACAGAACGAGAACTTGATTCTTATCTGTGGCCGCTACGAAGGGGTAGATGAGCGCATTATCCAACAAGAGGTAGACGAAGAATGGTCTATCGGCGATTTTGTGCTGACGGGTGGTGAACTACCAGCCATGACCTTGGTTGATGCAGTCGTCCGGTTTGTTCCGGGTGTACTGGGTGACTTTGCGTCAGCGGAAGAAGACTCTTTCGCCAATGGCTTGCTAGATTGCCCCCATTATACGCGTCCTGAAGTGTTGGACGGGCAGGAAGTCCCTAAGGTCTTGTTGTCTGGCAACCACAAGGACATTAGCCGCTGGCGGTTGAAACAATCGCTGGGCCGTACATGGTTGAGAAGACCAGAGCTCCTGGAAAACCTAGCTCTGACTGACGATCAGGAATTCTTGCTGGCGGAGTTTATCCGCGAACATAAAGCAAGCATTTAATTAATTTAGTATCAGTTTATTCTAGGGTATATACCAAATGAGTAATATCATCAAAGCTCTTGAGCAAGAGCAAATGAAAAATGACCTACCAGAATTCGCACCAGGTGACACTGTTGTTGTTCAGGTTAAGGTAAAAGAAGGTAACCGCGAGCGTCTACAGGCTTTCGAAGGCGTTGTAATCGCTAAGCGTAACCGTGGTCTACATTCTGCGTTTACTGTTCGTAAGATCTCGAACGGTGAAGGCGTTGAGCGTGCGTTCCAAACTCACTCTCCAATCGTTGACAGCATTACTGTTAAACGTCGTGGTGCAGTACGTCGTGCCAAGTTGTACTACCTACGTGAGCGTTCAGGTAAATCTGCACGTATCCGCGAGAAGCTTACTTCTAAGTAATTCGCGACGCGTAAGACGTTTATTGAAAAAGCCCACCGCAAGGTGGGCTTTTTTTATGGGCGTAGGTTTGGCTAGAGGCAATGGGCCATAGGCCAGTGGAAGTGCATAGAACACGGCTATGGAAATGTGGGTAGAGGCTTGCAATAGGACATTAGAGTAAGGCTATGGGAAATCCGGCCAGAGGCTAGCGGAATAGCAATAGACCAAGGCAAGAGAAATAATGGCCGGAGGCTAGTGAAAAAGAAAAGAACCAAAGCAAGATCTTGACAGGATCAGGCTTTTGCAAACGATCTGCATCGCCCATCGCCCATCGCCCATCGCCCATCGCCCATCGCCCATCGCCCATCGCCCATCGCCCATCGCCCATCGCCCATCGCCCATCGCCCATCGCCCATCGCCCATCGCCCATCGCCCATCGCCAGATATAAAAAAACCAGCCTTGCGGCTGGTTTTTGTGTTTTAGGGGGAACTAAAACTTAAGCGGTTTCTGTGCTGCCTTCGACATTCTCTTCGTCAGCAAGGTCTGTTTCGCCTTTGCCTTTAGAGCGCTTGATAACATAGCCGGCGATAGATAGTGAACCTACGATACCTGCGATAGTCGATACCATCATCGGTAGGCCGAAACCTAGCTGGCTGTTGTTCAGGATGAAGGTAATACATACCGTGGTCATGAAGATGGCTGGAACAGTCGTTACCCAGTGCAGTTTGTTGTGGCGTAGTAGGTAAGCCGAAGCCGTCCATAGCATCATTACTGCAGTGCTCTGGTTAGCAAAGCCGAAGTAGCGCCAGATGATACCAAAATCAACTTGAGTCAGGATGCCACCGATAACGAACAGAGGTAGCGCCATCAGTAGACGATTACGTAGTGACTTCTGCTCCATGTTGAAGTACTCAGCCAGGATCAGGCGGCTTGAGCGGAATGCTGTGTCACCAGAAGTGATTGGTAGGATAACCACGCCTAGGAAAGCGATGATACCGCCGAATACACCTAGAAGACCGATAGACGAGCTGTAAACCACGTTACCTGGACCACCGTTGGCAACAGCGTCAGACAGTGCTTCAACTGAGCCGAAGAAAGACAGGGCTAGGGCACACCAGATAAGGGCGATAACACCTTCACCAATCATTGCTCCGTAGAATACGAAACGGCCGTTCTTCTCGTTTTCCATACAACGTGCCATCAGCGGAGACTGGGTTGCGTGGAAGCCAGAGATAGCACCACAAGCGATAGTGATGAATAGAGCTGGCCATAGTGGTAGGTCATTCGGGTTCATGTTAGTGAACATCTGGCTCATCTCGTAATCGCCAAGCAGTGTGTGCTCGCTAGAGAAGGCGATAGCTGTGATAAGGCCCACAGACATGAAGATTAGCAGCGCGCCGAATAGTGGATAGAAGCGGCCGATAATTTTATCAACAGGAACGATAGTGGCGATGATGTAGTAAGCGAAGATGATAACCACCATGGTTGTCATCGACATGCCCATGCCGGTTTGCTCGTTCACAAGGTTTGTGATCATGCCAGCTGGTGCTGAAACGAAAACCACACCAACAAGCAGCAGAAGAACAATGGCAAAGATATTCATAAAGTGTTTTGCGCCATTGCCCAGGTAGCGGCCGGTAATGGTTGGTACAGAAGCACCGCCGTTACGAACTGATAGCATGCCTGAGAAGTAGTCGTGTACCGCACCGGCGAAGATACAGCCTAGTACAATCCACAACATCGCTGCTGGGCCGTAAAGCGCACCCATGATTGGGCCGAAAATCGGGCCAACACCGGCAATGTTAAGTAGCTGAACAAGGTAAACTTTCTTGTTTGACATCGGAACGTAGTCAACGCCGTCCTGCTTGGTAAATGCAGGAGTTTGGCGTTTTTCGTTGATACCGAAAACTTTTTCAATGAACGCACCGTAGATGAAGTAGCCACCTACTAGCGCTGCGACACACATCAGAAACCAGGCCATATCTTGTCTCTCTAATCCTATTGGAGTGGGTTTGGTATAGCTTTGCGTTCCGTGCCTCAACACCCTCGGCAACTGCGCAAAACTTATTTTGATAGCTGCCATCCTAAACGTTTGGCTGCAAGATTCACCCGCAAAAGGGCTGAGTGGTTGTATGGCAGGGCGAGTGGTCGATAATACTATTAAGCGGTTTTATCGAAATGGGTGAACGGTTTTACCGAGGGTTTAGTGGTGACAGGTAAAGTTTAAATCCGTGATCTCCATCGGGGCTTTTGCTAGCAAAATTCAGATTCTATTAATTCAAGTTAAGCTATTGTAGAGCAAGGTTTTGTATGGGATGGCTGATAGTATGGTAAAGCTTTTAAGACAGAATGTGATTGCGGCTACTGTACTGGTCGCGTTAAGTGGCTGCACAACCCGGAATGCCCTGATTGAGGCCGGTGATTGGTACCAAATCGGTTTCAATGACGGAAAGTGGGGCCAAATGGCATTGAGTGAAGCTAGCCTGACACAGCGTGCCGAACAGGTTGCGGATGCAGACACTCCTGATTACTCCCGTTATCAGGAAGGCTATCAAGTTGGGATCAATCAATACTGCTCCTATGAACAGCTTGAACAGTTTGGGCTGGAAGGCAAAATGGATTGGGGGGCTTGTGAGTTTCGCCGAGAAGAAGGCGGGTTATACACCTCCTTCTGGCAGCAAGGCTTCGATCGCTGGATGAACTTTGAAGGTCCCAAGTGATTCTGGACTCAGCTTAACCCAAACCGGTCTTTGAGCTCCTTGAGGTAACGACGGCTGACCGGGACTTGGTGATTGCTGAGTGTGGTAATCTCAGCCAAGCCGTTTTCCAGCAGCCTGATCTCCCTGATCGCGGTGGGGTGGATCAGGTACTGGCGGTGGCAACGGATCAGCGGGGTCTTTTCCTCCAGCGTTTTCAACGTCAGCTGGGTGGTTGCTTTGGTATCGCTGCTGACGACATGAACACCACTCAAATCCGAAAAAGCGGTTTCGATTTCATCGGGGCGAAGCAGCAAGATCCGGTTGTGGCCACTGCAGGGGATCAACTCTAACATGTCACTGATCAGCGGTGAGTAGTCGGCGGGTTGGCATTCCCGCACCAAGCGCTTGATGGTCTTTGTCAGGCGGCAGGTTTCCACCGGCTTGAGCAGGTAGTCAAAGGCATTATCTTCGAACGCTTTGAGAGCATATTCGTCATAGGCGGTCACGAAAACCACCTTGGGCATGGTATCGGGATCGAGCATGCTCAGCATCTCGATACCTGTGATCTGCGGCATCTGGATATCGAGGAAGATAACATCGGGCTTGAGAGCATTGATTTTCTTCAGTGCTTCAATGGCATTACTGCACTCGCCGATCACCTCGACCGAACCATTTTCTTCCAGCAGGTCGATCAGCTCTTCCCTGGCATATTTTTCATCATCAATGACAAGGGCCTTAATCATGCCGCATGTTCTCCGTTACGGTGTGTGAGGGTATCAACGGGCAGTTTAATGGTTGCCCGGGTCCATTCGTGGGCTTGGTAGGTCATGGTTAGGCCGTATTGTTTACCAAACATGTTCTTCAGGCGTTTGTCGACGATTTTCATGCCAAGGCCGCTTTCTTCCCCGACAGGGGCATAGTTGCCTGCATTGTCCTCGACTTCGAGGATGACGTGATCCTGCTCGACAAGGCCGTTAATGGTGATTTTACCATTTTCCAACAGCGATGAGGTGCCGTGTTTTATCGCATTTTCAACCAGCGGTTGGAGGGTAAAGGTGGGTACTTTCATGGTCATCAACTCGTTAGCCACATTCACTTCAACACTGAGTCGATCGGAGAAGCGGGCCAGCTCAATTTCTAAGTAGGCATGAATGTGCTGCAATTCTTCCTGCAGGGTTACCGTCTCGATATTTTGCTTGAGGTTACGACGGAAGAATTGCGATAGATGTTGGATTAACTGGCGGGCCTTGTCCGGATCGCGCCTAACCACCGAATTGATAGTATTGAGCGCATTGAACAGGAAGTGCGGGTTTACCTGAGCTTGCAACAGACGCAGCTCTGCTTGGGTCAGCAGGTTCTGTTGCTGGATATAACGGCCAGTTAGGATCTGGTTGGACAGCAGTTTGGCGATGCCTTCCCCGAGCGTAAGGTTGACGGTAGAAAACAGTTTACGTTTTGGCTCGTAGAGTTTGATAGTCCCCAATACCTCATGGTTACCGCCAACCAGTGGGATCACTAGGGCGGAGCCAAGTTTGCACTTCTCATGGAGTGAGCATTGGTAGGGGATATCATAGCCATCGGCGTAGACCAACTCACAGCCATCAATGGCGCGGCGGGTGTAGCCGGAGGATATCGGCGTACCCGGCAAGTGGTGATCATCACCGATACCGATGAAGGCAAGGATCTTCTCTCGGTCGGTGATAGCAACGGCACCTACACCGGTTTCTTCATAGATGATCTTGGCGATTTTTTTTGTGCTCTCTTCATTGAAGCCCTGGCTGAAGATCCCAACCGATCGCTGGGCAATTTTCAGTGCTCGGCTGGAAAATGCCGCAGAGTATTTTTCGTAAATGGTTTTTCGGTCTTGGATGATACTCATGAAAAACGCCGCGCCTACAGAGTTGGCTATCACCATTGGTAGGGCTATAGCGCTGACCAACCCAAGGGCTTTTTCAAACGGCTGAGCAACCGCCAGGATGAGCAGCATCTGGACGATTTCGGCTACCAAAGTGATCACAAACACCACTTGTGGGCGGAAAATCTGGTCGGCTTGGCCCCGGCGGACATAGTAACTGTGCATGATCCCGCCAATCAGACCCTCGGCAGTCGTGGAAATCGCACAGGCTAGATCGGTAAAGCCGCCAAGGGTATAGCGATGAAGGCCTCCGGTTAATCCCACAGCAAAGCCAACAACAGGTCCGCCGAGCAATCCACCCATGACTGCACCTATTGCTCGGGTATTAGCAATGGCATCTTCTATGTGTAATCCGAAGTAAGTGCCTAAAATACAAAAGAGGGAAAATAGGATGTAGCAGGTAAAACGCTGTGATAGCCGGCCTGAGATTGAGGTCAGGGGCATAAACAGCGGGGTTTTGCTAAGCAGGTAGGCCAGTACCAGGTACACGCTGAGCTGCTGTAAGAGAGAAAAAATCAGTTCCATTGCCATAGGGAGTGCGAGTGGGCATTGCCATTATGGTAACTGGCTTTGTTGGATACCGCCAAAAAAGCTATGGGTGTAAATTTTAATTTACGGTGGATTTTTTTCTTTACATGGTGTTGCAATTATTACCTTAAGCCTGTTATTGTCTGCCTTACAGCAGGGTAGTCCTGTTTTTTCTTTTAGTTTTGTATTAATTAGTTTACAGGGAAGCCCGCATGCAAAAAGACCAGTTGAACAACGTCCACATTGAAAACGAGTCGGTACTGATCACCCCACAGGAGCTTCGTAGCAAACTGCCGGTCAGTGACAACGCCCTAAATTTCATTCGAGAATCTCGCCAGACGATTGCCGATATCATCCACAAACGCGATCACCGTTTGCTGGTGGTATGTGGCCCATGCTCTATCCATGATATTGAAGCCGCCAAAGAATATGCGGTGAAGCTAAAAGCACTATCGGAAGAGCTGAGTGATCAGCTGTACATTGTTATGCGTGTTTACTTTGAAAAGCCGCGTACCACGGTGGGTTGGAAAGGCCTTATCAATGACCCGCACCTTGATGGTTCGTTCGAGGTGGAAGAAGGCCTGCATATTGGTCGCCAGCTACTGATTGACTTGGTCGAGATGGGCATCCCGCTAGCCACTGAGGCTCTTGACCCAATCAGTCCGCAGTACCTCGGCGACTTGTTCAGCTGGGCGGCTATCGGTGCCCGTACCACGGAATCCCAGACTCACCGCGAAATGGCCAGCGGCCTGTCGATGCCTGTGGGTTTCAAAAATGGTACTGACGGTAGCTTGGGCACGGCAATCAATGCCATGCAGGCAGCGGCATCGGGCCACCGTTTCATGGGGATCAACCGTGATGGTCAGGTTGCGCTGTTGAATACCCAAGGTAACCCGGATGGCCACGTTATCCTGCGTGGTGGTAAACAAACAAACTACGATTCAGTCTCTGTGACCGAGTGTGAAAACGAGATGAATGCGGCAGGTCTTTCTCCTTCGCTGATGGTAGACTGTAGCCATGCTAACTCCCGTAAGGATTACCGTCGTCAGCCATTGGTTGCTGAAGATGTGATCCACCAAATCCGTGAGGGCAATAAGTCCATTATCGGTTTGATGCTGGAGAGCCACATTAATGAAGGAAACCAAAGTGCGGATCTTCCGCGTGGAGAAATGGCTTACGGTGTGTCTATCACTGATGCGTGTATCAACTGGGAATCGACAGATACCCTGCTTCGCCATACACACCAGGAGCTAACGCCATTCCTTCAAGAGCGTGTTGAAGACTAATTTCGCTACCTAAAGCAGAGAGCCATAGATGGTTGCTGAACTGAGTAAACTAAGAGATCAAATTGATGATGTCGACCGCCAGATGGTTGAGCTACTTGCTCGCCGTCTGTCATTGGTCGAAGAGGTCGGCCATGTGAAAAGTCAGCATGGCTTGCCGATTTATGCCCCAGATCGTGAAGCAGCCATGTTGGCTTCACGCCGACAGGAAGCAGAAAGCAAAGGTGTTCCGCCGGATCTTATCGAAGATATCCTGCGCCGTACCATGCGTGAGTCTTACGCCAGTGAAAATGATTCTGGCTTCAAATGTCTCAAGCCTGACCTACGCCCGATTGTGGTTGTTGGTGGTCATGGTCAATTGGGTGGCTTGTTCTGCCGTCTGTTCGAATTGTCGGGTTACCAGGTACGCAAACTGGGTAGCCAGGACTGGGATAGGGCGGACGAGCTGCTGGCTGATGCCGGTATGGTGGTGGTGTCGGTGCCGATCAATATCACCGAAACCATTATTTCCAAGCTGGGCAACCTGCCGGAAGACTGTATCCTTGCCGATCTAACGTCGGTGAAGAGTGGTCCGTTGCAAGCTATGTTGGAAGTGCACCGTGGGCCGGTTGTCGGCTTGCACCCGATGTTTGGTCCTGACATTGCCAGTTTGGCCAAGCAGGTTGTTGCGTACTGCGATGGCCGCAACCCGGAAAGCTACCAGTGGCTGCTGGAGCAGATCCAGATTTGGGGGGCGACCCTGAACCGGATCAGTGCGATTGAACACGATGAAGGCATGACCTTGATCCAGGCGCTGCGCCACTTTACGTCTTTTGCGTATGGGGTTCACTTAGCAGAGGAAGATCCTAAGCTAGAGCAGTTGATGTCACTCAGCTCGCCAATCTACCGCTTGGAGCTGGCAATGGTTGGCCGCCTGTTTGCGCAGGATGCCCAGCTGTATGCTGATATCATCATGTCATCGCCGCAGAATATTGCGATGATCAAGCGTTTCCACCAACGCTTCGGTGAAGCCATTGCGATGCTGGATAACCAAGACAAAGAGACGTTCAAGCAGGCCTTTGGCCGGGTTGAAAATTGGTTTGGGGATTATGCCCAGCATTTTTTAACCGAGAGCCAGGGATTACTTAGACAGGCGAACGACTCGACTCACCGTACCTCGTCAGGTCGCTAAGCAAAGCGCCTTCGACATGAACAACAAAGCCCACGTACTTCGCAGTGCGTGGGCTTTTTGTTTTTAGCTGGCTTTGCATCTAGATAGACGTCATTTTGATACTGGGTGTAGTCTTTAGTGGGAGCACCGGCACATCACTGAACAGGAATGTCAAAATCGCAGTAAATACATCCATGTAGCTCCAACCCAATGTCCCTATTGGGTAGGTTTTGACATCCTATTCAGTAATATGCCACCTACAGCCTTAGATCAAATCACCCGTCTCAGGATCAACTGGCTTGACGTTCTCGCTCGGGTAGCAACCGAGTACTTTGATAAAGCGGGTCAGGCGGGTCAGCTCTTCCAATGCTTCCTGCATCACTTCTGATTTCAGGTTCTCTTCAACATCGACGTAGAACATCTCTTCCCACGGGTTACCAATGACTGGACGTGATTCAAGCTTAGTCATATTGATGTTGAGGTTACGCAGTACCAGTAGACACTCAACAAGTGAACCGGCTTTCTGCGCGGTCGACATTGTCAGGGTGGTCTTGGCTGGGATCAGCGAGGTGACTTCCACCGGTTTACGGGCAACCACAATGAAGCGGGTGTAGTTTTCCTGCTGGTTGGCAATATTGGTCTTGATTGGAGTCAGTCCATACAGCTCGCCACTTGAGGCATTACCGATAGCGGCTACGTTCGGCAGCTTGAGTTCAGCCACTTGCTTCATTGCTTCTGCAGTGCTTGAGCAGTACTCCTGGGTGATATTGCCCATTGAGTGCAGATACTCGCTACACTGCTGGTGCGGTTGTGGGTGGGAGTATAGGGTATCAATGTCTTCTAGCTTGGTATCAACCGCTGCCAGCAGGCAGTGCTCGATAGGCTGGTTGATCTCACCGACAATCGACAGGCTAGTGTGCTGCAGCAAGTCGTAGACTTCGTTGATTGAGCCCGAGCTGGTATTTTCGATTGGCAGCACGCCGTAGTCGGCATTGCCAATTTCTACCGTATGCAGCACATCGCGGAAGGTCGAACAGCTGATCTCCACCAGCTTGGTTTGTTTCTTGCTAAAATAGCTGCGGCTGGCCAGGTTGGAGTATGACCCTTTGGCGCCGAGGAAAGAGACGCGCGCGACAGGTTGCAGGCTTTCTGGGTTGGCGATCTTTTGCAGGAAAGCCTGCTGGAATAAGACGGAGTCTTCAATAATGGTATGGAAGATCTGGGTAACGTACTGGGCGTCAAGCTGCAATGACTGGCCTGTTTCGATCAGGCGAAGCAGTAATTCTTGCTCCCGGGTCTGATCGCGCACGGGCTTGGCGGTTTGGATTTTGCTCTTGGCGACTTCAAGGCTGAGCTGACGGCGCTCGGCAAGCAGCTTAAGAATTTCGTTATCGATACGGCTGACGTTAGTTCGGATCTCGTCCAGCGAATACTGCGGTTCTGTCATTGTCGCTCCCTGTCTTATTCATACAAAAAAGCCCCCTTGGTTAAGGAGGCTGTCTGTTCGTCTTTAGCTTGTTTCTTGCGTAACGAATAGCCCCCCACTAAGGTGACATAAAAAAGAAGCTAAAGAAAAACAGTTGGGTCATTTGCATAAATACTAAATATTATGAATTTGGGTTAGGTATGGCTCAACATTATTAAGCCTAGGAAGGGTTGTCAAGCAGAAACTAAACAGCCCTGCAGGGCAGGGCTGTTTATAAAATCCTCTTGAATAATTATGCTTCTTCTTCGGCTTCTGTTTCTTCGATCTGCGGCTTATTGCTGTGGCTTGCACGGCGTGCCGTTGGTTTGTGAGCTTGTTTGTTCAGTTGGCGTTCCAGCTTCTGGTATACCTCGGTAATCGCACCGTACATATCGTCATGCTCTGCTGAGGCGACTAGTTGACCTCCCGGAATAGCAGCAGATGCTTCAATTTTAAATTGGCGGTTTGGCTCAGTGCTGATCACAGCATGTTTGCTGATGAGTGGAACTTGATACTTTTCTAACTTCTTGAATTTAAACTCAATACGCTCACGGATAGCAGGGGTGATATCTAGGTTTTTGCCGGTAATGTCTACTGTCATAATTATCTTTCCTCTTTTGCTACCCTTCGTTGGGTTGACTTCAGATTACTAAATTCAGGAATCAATAATGTGATCAAGATCACGATTGCATTGTTAAAATATTGTCCAGAAAAATTCTGTGATCAGGCTTTGTTTGTTGCAAAAAAGTTTGAAGAAAGTGCTTGTCGTCAGATAGAAAGTTGGGGCAGTATGGAGGAAGAACGAACGCTGGTGGCTGGTGCTATTCAGGGGCTTTTTTCGATTTATAACAATAACTTGAGTTAAAATTGACCAGCTTGTTATTAGCGCTTTGATAATCACTACCGAGATTAATAAAAAACAGCAGCCATTAGGCTGCTGTTTTTTTATGGTCGGAGATCTGTCTATTAAACTGGGTTGAGTGCGATAAGCTTGCGGGTGTTTTCCAGCGGCTCGCTCAAGCCGAGTTTTTCGTAGGCGCTTTCCATAATCAGCAGAGACTTACGGGCAGCCTCTGTATTTGGGTACTCGCGCTGAATAAGCTGAGAGCGATTGACGGCTGCAACCCAAGCTTCACGACGAAGATAGAAGTCGGCAGCGGCTAGCTCGTACTCAGCCAGACGATTTTTCAAAAAGACCATGCGCGCTTGGGCATCAGCAGCATAACGGCTGTTCGGGTAGCGCTCTAGCAAGCGTTTGAAGTCACGGAATGCTTTGCGGGCAGGTTCTGGATCACGGTCGTGGCGATCAATATTGAACAAGTCATGCATAAAGCTTCGGTCTTGAGCCATGCTAGTCAGACCGCGCATATACAATACCCAGTCAGCTTTCTCATGGGCAGGGTTCAAGCGGTTGAAACGATCAATCGTTGCTTCACCCAAAGCAAGATCATCGTTTTTGTAGTAGGCATAGATCAGATCAAGCTGAACCTGTTCAGAGTAAGCGCCGAACGGGTAACGGGAATCCAATGTTTCCAGGCGTTCGATGGCGGTTGTCCAGCTACCGCTTTGCAGGGCCTGCTGGGCAGTGGCATAAAGTTCAGATGGCGGTACGTCCGGTACCACTTCTTCCGTGCTTGAACAGCCTGAAAGTATGGCGACGGCAAGAAGAGACGATAGAGTCAGGCGTTTCATTGCGGCGACTGTTTCCTTGATAAATAATTTTATTTCGGCGGATCCATTACGGTCTGAGCCGTTAACAGATACAATGACACTATTATGTTATTTTACGCAGCGTTTGACGTTTAGTCCCACGCTTTTTAAAAAAGTTCGCTATGGCACAGCAGATAGAGTTAACAAATACAGTAAATGATAGTCAACTTGGCTTGCGCCTTGATCAGGTTATCGCTGAATTATACCCCGATTATTCCCGCTCACGGATCAAAGAGTGGATCCTAAATGGCATGGTTTCTGTCGATGGGGAAGTCACGACAAAGCCACGTTTGAAAATGATGGGCGGTGAAGAGCTGTTTATCAAAGCGGAGATCGAGGACGAAGTCCGCTGGGAAGCTCAGGATATCCCGTTGGATATTGTACACGAAGACGAGCATATTATCGTTATCAACAAGCCGCGCGACTTTGTCGTACACCCTGGTGCGGGGACGCCGGATGGCACTGTGCTCAATGCGCTGCTTCATCACTGCCCTGATTTGGCTGAAGTGCCGCGTGCCGGTATTGTCCACCGTTTGGATAAAGACACCACCGGTCTTATGGTGGTAGCAAAAACGATCCAGGCGCAAACTCGTCTTGTTCGTGCGCTGCAAAAGCGCCGTATCACCCGTGAGTACGAAGCGATTGCTATGGGTAAGATGACAGGCGGTGGTACAGTTGACAAGCCTATCGGTCGTCACCCTACCAAGCGTGTTTGTATGGCGGTCAGTGAGTTTGGCAAGCCGGCAATCACCCGCTTCCGTGTGGCGGAGCACTTCCGTGCGCATACCCGTATCATTCTTCGTCTTGAAACGGGCCGTACACACCAGATCCGTGTACACATGTCTTACCTGAGCCACCCACTGATTGGTGATGCGATATACGGTGGTCGCCCTCGTCCGCCGAAAAATGCCTCAGACGAGTTGGTACAAGCTCTGCGTGCTTTCGACCGTCAGGCCCTGCATGCGCGTATGCTTCGCCTTGAACACCCAATCACCGGTGAGCTGATGGAATGGCGTGCACCGCTACCAATTGATATGGTCGCGATGATCAGCATCCTGCGCAAGGACAAAGAAGCGCACCAAGAGGAAGAATACTGATATGTGGATTGTCCCTGACTGGCCAGCTCCTGCCAACGTAAAAGCCATTGCGACGACTCGCTGCGGTGGTAATAGTGCAGGGCCGTATCAAGGTTTGAATCTTGGTAACCATGTTGGGGATGACCCCGAGGTTGTGTTGCAAAACCGCCAGTGGTTACAGCAACAACTTGGTTTGGACACTGCTCCCGTTTGGCTGAATCAGACCCACAGCATTGATGTGGTCAACCTTAAGCAACCGAGCGCCGAAGTGTTGGATGCTGACGGTAGTTATACTGCACAGAAAAACCTTCCTTGCGTAGTGATGACGGCCGATTGCCTGCCAGTGATCCTATGCGATCGCCAAGGCGAACAAGTTGCTGCTGTCCATGCCGGATGGCGTGGTTTGGTCGATGGTATTATCGAACAGGCTATCGCTAAGTTTTCTGTGCCGGGATCGGAGATCATGGCCTGGCTTGGCCCTGCTATTGGACCGCAGGTATTTGAGGTGGGTGGCGAGGTGCGGGAACAGTTTCTGGCCCATGATCCAGCTGCTGCTGAAGGTTTTCAGCCACATGGTGAAAAGTGGCTGGCTGATCTGTATCTGCTGGCTCGCCAGCGGTTGGCTAGTGCATCGGTGACCGATGTATTTGGCGGGGATCGCTGCACTTTTTCTGATGCCGAGCAATTTTATTCCTATCGTCGTGATGGGGTTACCGGTCGCCAGGCAACCTTGATTTGGCTGGAATAGCCAACTTAATCAGATATCTTTATAGCCCTGTTTATACAGGGCTTTTTTATATCTTGAGCTTACTGCAGCAGGGTAATTTGGGTAGGTGCTGCTGGTGACTGCTCTACCACCTGCGCAGTGAATGTGGATTGCATTGAAATTATTTGGAAAATTGACAGTGTAATAATTAGCAGAAGAATATTTGGCTTGAAAAATGGGAGCAAGACCACCATATCTTACCGTGAGAGAAGATAGGAGGACTTATGCGTCTTGACCGTTTTACTAGCAAATTCCAGATGGCAATCTCTGATGCTCAATCGCTAGCATTGGGGCGGGACCATCAGTATATAGAGCCAGCCCACTTGATGGTGGCGCTGCTGAATCAGGATGGCAGTACCATCCGTCCACTTCTTACCCTATTGAATGTCGATATCGCCCAATTGCGTTCTGGTTTATCAGAATTACTGGAGCGACTGCCTAAAGTGAGTGGTATCGGCGGTGATGTCCAGTTGTCACATGGCATGGGAATGCTGTTCAACATGTGTGACAAACTCGCCCAGAAACGTAAAGACAAATACATTTCGTCTGAGCTCTTTATCTTGGCGGCGGTAGACGACAAGGGCCCGCTAGGCCAGCTTTTGAAAGAAAAAGGCCTGACTGCAGACAAGATAGAGCAGGCGATTGAAAAAGTCCGTGGTGGGCAGAATGTTGATGATCCCAATGCAGAAGAAAACCGCCAGGCATTGGAGAAATTCACCATTGACCTGACCGAGCGGGCTGAGCAGGGCAAGCTCGATCCTGTGATCGGACGTGATGATGAAATTCGTCGTACCATCCAGGTATTGCAGCGCCGTACCAAGAATAACCCAGTCATTATTGGTGAGCCGGGTGTCGGTAAAACTGCGATCGTCGAAGGCTTGGCACAGCGTATCGTAAACGGCGAAGTGCCCGAAGGCCTGCGTCATAAGCGAGTGCTTTCCTTGGACATGGGCGCGTTGATTGCTGGTGCCAAATACCGAGGTGAATTTGAAGAACGTCTGAAATCAGTGCTGAACGAGCTGTCACAGGAAGAAGGTAGCGTCATCTTGTTTATCGATGAGCTACATACCATGGTCGGTGCCGGTAAAGGTGAAGGTTCCATGGATGCCGGGAATATGCTTAAGCCTGCGTTGGCACGTGGTGAACTTCACTGTGTAGGCGCGACGACGCTAGATGAATACCGTCAGTATATTGAAAAAGATGCTGCGCTTGAGCGTCGTTTCCAGAAGGTGCTGGTGGATGAGCCGACGGTAGAAGATACCGTGGCCATTTTGCGTGGCCTGAAAGAGCGTTATGAGCTACACCACCATGTCGAGATCACCGATCCGGCGATTGTGGCTGCTGCCGGCCTCTCGCATCGCTACATCTCCGATCGCCAACTGCCGGATAAGGCCATCGATCTGATTGATGAAGCGGCATCAAGCATCCGCATGCAGATAGACTCGAAACCGGAATCTCTTGATCGTCTCGAACGACGGATCATCCAGCTCAAGATTGAACAGCAGGCACTGGAAAAAGAGAGTGATGATGCCAGTCAGAAGCGTTTGAGCGATCTGCGTGATGAACTGGATAAAAAAGAGCGCGAATATGCCGAGCTAGAAGAGGTGTGGAATGCTGAAAAAGCCGCTCTGTCTGGTACTCAGCATATTAAAACAGCATTAGAGCAAGCCCGTACCGATATGGAAATTGCCCGCCGTGCGGGTGATCTCAATCGGATGTCTGAGCTGCAGTACGGCAAAATTCCTGAGCTTGAAAAACAGCTCGACTTGGCCGCCCAAGCTGAGATGCAGGAAATGAGCCTGCTCAAGAACAAGGTGACTGATGCTGAAATTGCGGAAGTGCTTTCCCGTCAAACCGGGATCCCGGTAGCCAAAATGCTCGAAGGGGAGCGCGATAAGCTACTTCGCATGGAAGAGGCGTTGCACAAACGGGTTATCGGCCAAGATGAAGCGGTCGATGCAGTCGCCAATGCCATTCGCCGTAGCCGGGCAGGATTGTCAGATCCAAACCGTCCTATCGGTTCGTTCCTGTTCCTCGGCCCTACCGGGGTAGGTAAAACTGAGTTGTGTAAGTCACTGGCTCACTTCATGTTTGACAGTGATGATGCCATGGTGCGGATTGATATGTCCGAGTTTATGGAGAAACACTCGGTTGCCCGTTTGGTCGGCGCGCCTCCAGGCTATGTCGGTTACGAAGAAGGGGGCTACCTTACAGAAGCGGTTCGCCGCCGTCCTTATTCGGTGATTTTGCTTGATGAGGTTGAGAAGGCTCACCCAGATGTCTTCAATATCTTGCTGCAAGTGCTGGATGACGGTCGATTGACCGATGGTCAGGGACGGACAGTCGATTTCCGTAATAGCGTAGTGATAATGACGTCTAACTTAGGCTCGGATCGTATCCAGGAGCATTTTGGCGAATTGGACTACGAAGGTATTAAACAAACGGTAATGGAAGTGGTGGGACAGCATTTCCGACCTGAGTTTATCAACCGAGTTGATGAAACTGTGGTCTTCCACCCATTGGGCGCTGAGCATATCAAGAATATTGCCAGTATCCAGATTGCTCGATTGGTTAAACGTCTAGAAGAGCGTGATTACCAGCTGAAGCTGGATGACAGTGCGTTGGATCTTATTGCCGAGGCTGGATTCGATCCTGTATTTGGTGCCCGTCCTTTGAAGCGTGCCATTCAGCAATATGTGGAGAACCCACTGGCTCAAGATATATTGTCAGGCAAGTTTGTTACGGGGAAACCAATTAACATCGTTGCTAATGAAGGCCATATCGAAGCGAAACAATAGCTACCAGGTAATTATGTCGCCAATGAAGCCCTCCCCTTGTAGGAGGGCTTTTTTACATTCATTTACCATTGAATTCATTTCATATTCATCCTCGTTTAACTAGCCTACGTAATGTCATTACAAACAAGATGATTCAGGCAATGAGACTCACTCCCTTTTCAATCTCTTTTTAGAGCCTAAATAAAAATGCCTGAAAACATAAGAAAGCGGAGGATGTATGAAATCAATGATGGATAAGCTGCTGGGCGAAGCGAGCAAGTATCTAGATACAAGCAAGTACTCAGATAAAGGGAAGTCGGATTCAGGCACAAAAGCCAGTTCGTCAAGCGACCTGTTAAAAGGCGCATTAGGTGGTGGGGTCGTCGGGGCGCTGCTAGGTAATAAGAAAACCCGAAAATTGGCGAAAAAATACGGGACAAAAGCGGCTGCTGTCGGGGGCACGGCACTTGTTGGTACTTTGGCCTACCAGGCATATAAAAAATGGCAGCAGGATGAGGCAGTACCCAATGCGGCGTCGGTTTCAGAGCCGGTATTTCAGCAACAACTCGATATTAAAGCGAGTTTGCTTATACAGGCAATGGTGTTTGCCGCTAAATCCGACGGGCATATCGATGAGCAAGAACGTGCCGCTATTGCTAATTGGGCTGCCGAGCAGAACTTAGGACTTGATAGCGAGACGGCTATTTTGCAATGGGTAGATGCACCACTGGATCCGAACGTGCTTAGCCAGCAGGTGGACAATATGGCATTGGCATCGGAAGTCTATTTAGTTTCACTCCTAGCAATAGATGTGGACCATTTTCTGGAGCGAGCTTACCTTGATGAGCTGGCTAAAGCATTGCAGTTACCTGATGAATTGGTGATGCGAATAGAAGAACAAGCTGAAATGTAGAGTGATATTTCTTCAGAATTGCACGTATTGACTAATAAGTAATCAATTGGTTCGTTTTGACAAAATAATTGAATTTAAAGTGTTGCCAAACCCAATCAAGTCTCTATAATGCGCCTCCGTTGTCACGGCAAAGCACTGAATCAGAGCGGTTGTGGCAAACATTGTTCTTTAACAATTTGACCATGCAATCTGTGTGGGCACTCGTGAAATGATAGTCAACAAAAGAATTATCAATGAAACTGAGTGACCAAATCGAATCGGAAGCAGCCTTGAGCTGAATATGAGGAGAGCACAGTCAATTCATTCATTACTTCGGTAATGGATTAACAGTATTCATTGAGCCAAAACTTTAATTGAAGAGTTTGATCATGGCTCAGATTGAACGCTGGCGGCAGGCCTAACACATGCAAGTCGAGCGGCAGCGACATAAACAATCCTTCGGGTGCGCTTATGGGCGGCGAGCGGCGGACGGGTGAGTAATGCCTGGGAATATGCCCTGATGTGGGGGATAACCATTGGAAACGATGGCTAATACCGCATAATCTCTTCGGAGCAAAGAGGGGGACCTTCGGGCCTCTCGCGTCAGGATTAGCCCAGGTGAGATTAGCTAGTTGGTGAGGTAAGAGCTCACCAAGGCGACGATCTCTAGCTGGTCTGAGAGGATGATCAGCCACACTGGAACTGAGACACGGTCCAGACTCCTACGGGAGGCAGCAGTGGGGAATATTGCACAATGGGGGAAACCCTGATGCAGCCATGCCGCGTGTGTGAAGAAGGCCTTCGGGTTGTAAAGCACTTTCAGTCGTGAGGAAGGCGTATGCGTTAATAGCGTATGTGTTTGACGTTAGCGACAGAAGAAGCACCGGCTAACTCCGTGCCAGCAGCCGCGGTAATACGGAGGGTGCGAGCGTTAATCGGAATTACTGGGCGTAAAGCGCATGCAGGCGGCTTGTTAAGCCAGATGTGAAAGCCCGGGGCTCAACCTCGGAATAGCATTTGGAACTGGCAGGCTAGAGTCTTGTAGAGGGGGGTAGAATTTCAGGTGTAGCGGTGAAATGCGTAGAGATCTGAAGGAATACCGGTGGCGAAGGCGGCCCCCTGGACAAAGACTGACGCTCAGATGCGAAAGCGTGGGGAGCAAACAGGATTAGATACCCTGGTAGTCCACGCCGTAAACGATGTCTACTTGGAGGTTGGTGTCTTGAACACTGGCTTTCGGAGCTAACGCGTTAAGTAGACCGCCTGGGGAGTACGGTCGCAAGATTAAAACTCAAATGAATTGACGGGGGCCCGCACAAGCGGTGGAGCATGTGGTTTAATTCGATGCAACGCGAAGAACCTTACCTACTCTTGACATCCAGAGAACTTTCCAGAGATGGATTGGTGCCTTCGGGAACTCTGAGACAGGTGCTGCATGGCTGTCGTCAGCTCGTGTTGTGAAATGTTGGGTTAAGTCCCGCAACGAGCGCAACCCCTATCCTTGTTTGCCAGCACGTCATGGTGGGAACTCCAGGGAGACTGCCGGTGATAAACCGGAGGAAGGTGGGGACGACGTCAAGTCATCATGGCCCTTACGAGTAGGGCTACACACGTGCTACAATGGCGTATACAGAGGGCGGCCAACTTGCGAGAGTGAGCGAATCCCAGAAAGTACGTCGTAGTCCGGATTGGAGTCTGCAACTCGACTCCATGAAGTCGGAATCGCTAGTAATCGTGGATCAGAATGCCACGGTGAATACGTTCCCGGGCCTTGTACACACCGCCCGTCACACCATGGGAGTGGGCTGCACCAGAAGTAGATAGCTTAACCTTCGGGAGGGCGTTTACCACGGTGTGGTTCATGACTGGGGTGAAGTCGTAACAAGGTAGCCCTAGGGGAACCTGGGGCTGGATCACCTCCTTAACGATATGACTGCGTTTTATGCAGTGTCCACACAGATTGCTTGGTTGAAATGTAAAGAACATGTCTAGGTTCCCAAACCTAGAAAATACTTAGTCCCATTCGTCTAGAGGCCTAGGACACCGCCCTTTCACGGCGGTAACAGGGGTTCGACTCCCCTATGGGACGCCACGGGTCGTTAGCTCAGTTGGTAGAGCAGTTGACTTTTAATCAATTGGTCGCAGGTTCGAATCCTGCACGACCCACCATTTCCTTTCCACGAAGGAAAGCAAGTTTGATTCTGCTTTTTAAAGCGGAGACAAATAAGCAACTATCGTGGGCGATTAGCTCAGTTGGGAGAGCACCTCCCTTACAAGGAGGGGGTCACTGGTTCGAGCCCGGTATCGCCCACCACTCTTTCTTTTAGAAAGACACCATTTCGATGGGGCTATAGCTCAGCTGGGAGAGCGCCTGCCTTGCACGCAGGAGGTCAGCAGTTCGATCCTGCTTAGCTCCACCACTCTCTAAAAACACTTCTCTTGAAATAAAGAGTTTTGAGTGTGTTTAGAAAGTGGATATCGAAACCTATTTGTTTAGGTAAAGAAATACACATGCTCTTTAACAATCTGGAAAGCTGACTAGTAAATTGAATTCTTTGAATTCAATAACTAATAGTTTCATCGAAAGATGAAACGAGTTCTCAAGCAACACACATTCAAGTGTCTTGTGTAAGAGTCCGGCGAAACACAGTCCATCAATACTCAGATGGACAACCTTGGTTGTTGAGCCATACGAAACCTCTTGGGGTTGTATGGTTAAGTGACTAAGCGTACACGGTGGATGCCTGGGCAGTCAGAGGCGATGAAGGACGTGCTAACCTGCGATAAGCCAAGAGAAGATGGTAAGAATCACGATACTCTTGGATTTCCGAATGGGGAAACCCAGCTGCATAAGCAGTTATCAATGCGTGAATACATAGCGCATTGAAGCGAACCGGGGGAACTGAAACATCTAAGTACCCCGAGGAAGAGAAATCAACCGAGATTCCGGCAGTAGCGGCGAGCGAACCCGGATTAGCCCTTAAGCTAGTTTTGCGACAGGTGAATGAGCTGGAAAGCTCAGCGATACAGGGTGATAGCCCCGTAACCGGTAGCGCATTGCGAGTGAAATCGAGTAGGACGGGACACGTGATATCCTGTCTGAACATGGGGGGACCATCCTCCAAGGCTAAATACTCCTGACTGACCGATAGTGAACCAGTACCGTGAGGGAAAGGCGAAAAGAACCCCTGTGAGGGGAGTGAAATAGAACCTGAAACCGTGTACGTACAAGCAGTAGGAGCCCTTCGGGGTGACTGCGTACCTTTTGTATAATGGGTCAGCGACTTAATTTTAGTAGCAAGGTTAACCGATTAGGGGAGCCGTAGGGAAACCGAGTCTTAACTGGGCGTTCAGTTGCTAGGATTAGACCCGAAACCAGGTGATCTAGCCATGGGCAGGTTGAAGGTGAGGTAACACTTACTGGAGGACCGAACCGACTAATGTTGAAAAATTAGCGGATGACTTGTGGCTAGGGGTGAAAGGCCAATCAAACCTGGAGATAGCTGGTTCTCCCCGAAAGCTATTTAGGTAGCGCCTCGGACGAATACTACTGGGGGTAGAGCACTGTTAAGGCTAGGGGGTCATCCCGACTTACCAACCCTTTGCAAACTCCGAATACCAGTAAGTACTATCCGGGAGACACACGGCGGGTGCTAACGTCCGTCGTGGAGAGGGAAACAACCCAGACCGCCAGCTAAGGTCCCAAAGTTATAGCTAAGTGGGAAACGATGTGGGAAGGCTCAGACAGCCAGGATGTTGGCTTAGAAGCAGCCATCATTTAAAGAAAGCGTAATAGCTCACTGGTCGAGTCGGCCTGCGCGGAAGATTTAACGGGGCTAAGCTATACACCGAAGCTGCGGCAATGCCTTTTAGGTATTGGGTAGGGGAGCGTTCTGTAAGCGGTTGAAGGTGCATCGTAAGGTGTGCTGGACGTATCAGAAGTGCGAATGCTGACATGAGTAACGATAAAGGGAGTGAAAAACTCCCTCGCCGGAAGACCAAGGGTTCCTGTCCAACGTTAATCGGGGCAGGGTGAGTCGACCCCTAAGGCGAGGCCGAAAGGCGTAGTCGATGGGAAACGGGTTAATATTCCCGTACTTCTTACTATTGCGATGGGGGGACGGAGAAGGCTAGGTGGGCCTGGCGACGGTTGTCCAGGTTCAAGGGTGTAGGCTGTAATCTTAGGCAAATCCGGGATTACACTAGGCTGAGACCCGATGTCGAGGCACTACGGTGCTGAAGTCATTGATGCCATGCTTCCGGGAAAAGCCTCTAAGCTTCAGATAGTAAGGAATCGTACCCCAAACCGACACAGGTGGTCGGGTAGAGAATACCAAGGCGCTTGAGAGAACTCGGGTGAAGGAACTAGGCAAAATGGTACCGTAACTTCGGGAGAAGGTACGCTGCCGGCGGTGAAGAGACTTGCTCTTGGAGCTGCTGGCAGTCGCAGATACCAGGTGGCTGCAACTGTTTATTAAAAACACAGCACTGTGCAAAATCGAAAGATGACGTATACGGTGTGACGCCTGCCCGGTGCCGGAAGGTTAATTGATGGGGTTAGACTTCGGTCGAAGCTCTTGATCGAAGCCCCGGTAAACGGCGGCCGTAACTATAACGGTCCTAAGGTAGCGAAATTCCTTGTCGGGTAAGTTCCGACCTGCACGAATGGCGTAATGATGGCCACGCTGTCTCCACCCGAGACTCAGTGAAATTGAAATCGCAGTGAAGATGCTGCGTACCCGCGGCTAGACGGAAAGACCCCGTGAACCTTTACTACAGCTTGGCACTGAACATTGACCCTACATGTGTAGGATAGGTGGGAGGCTTTGAAACCGAGTCGCTAGATTCGGTGGAGCCGTCCTTGAAATACCACCCTTGTAGTGTTGATGTTCTAACGTCGCCCCGTTATCCGGGGTGCGGACAGTGCCTGGTGGGTAGTTTGACTGGGGCGGTCTCCTCCCAAAGCGTAACGGAGGAGCACGAAGGTGGGCTAATCACGGTCGGACATCGTGAGGTTAGTGCAATGGCATAAGCCCGCTTGACTGCGAGACTGACAAGTCGAGCAGGTGCGAAAGCAGGTCATAGTGATCCGGTGGTTCTGTATGGAAGGGCCATCGCTCAACGGATAAAAGGTACTCCGGGGATAACAGGCTGATACCGCCCAAGAGTTCATATCGACGGCGGTGTTTGGCACCTCGATGTCGGCTCATCACATCCTGGGGCTGAAGTCGGTCCCAAGGGTATGGCTGTTCGCCATTTAAAGTGGTACGCGAGCTGGGTTTAGAACGTCGTGAGACAGTTCGGTCCCTATCTGCCGTGGGCGTTGGATGATTGAGAGGGGCTGCTCCTAGTACGAGAGGACCGGAGTGGACGAACCTCTGGTGTTCGGGTTGTGTCGCCAGACGCATTGCCCGGTAGCTAAGTTCGGAATCGATAACCGCTGAAAGCATCTAAGCGGGAAGCGAGCCTCGAGATGAGTCATCCCTGAACCTATAAGGTTCCTGAAGGGTTGTTGGAGACTACGACGTAGATAGGCAGGGTGTGTAAGCGTTGTGAGGCGTTGAGCTAACCTGTACTAATTGCCCGTGAGGCTTAACCATACAACACCCAAGGGGTTTTTACGGACTCCGCAAACACTTGGATGAGTGTTGAGAACATCAGCTTTCAAGATTGTAAGAATTTTGCTTGGCGACCATAGCATTATGGACCCACCTGATCCCATGCCGAACTCAGTAGTGAAACGTAATAGCGCCGATGGTAGTGTGGGGCCTCCCCATGTGAGAGTAGGACATCGCCAGGCTTCCAATTTAGATTATCGCAGTGAACGTGCGGTGATTTGAGTGGAGCGGTAGTTCAGTTGGTTAGAATACCGGCCTGTCACGCCGGGGGTCGCGGGTTCGAGTCCCGTCCGCTCCGCCACTTATTAAAGAAACCTCAGTCGAAAGGCTGGGGTTTTTTGTTATCTGTAGCATGGAAAATGGACTCTCACGAGCCTTCGGCTTGAGTCCCGGTCGTGCGCGACCCCGGCCCTCCGCCACTTATACTAAGCCCGAGTCGAAAGACTTGGGCTTTTTTACGTCTGTGAGATATGTTCGCCTTGCAGGC
This sequence comes from Photobacterium sp. AWH4_225, assembly GCF_056158405.1. Classification (NCBI taxonomy): domain Bacteria; kingdom Pseudomonadati; phylum Pseudomonadota; class Gammaproteobacteria; order Vibrionales; family Vibrionaceae; genus Photobacterium; species Photobacterium sp. AWH4_225. Next base: position 545,279 of record NZ_JBSWTF010000001.1, read on the forward strand.
GAATGAGTCCCGCTGGTGCGCCAGCCCGGCCGTTCCGCCACTTATTAAGAAGCCTCAACTAGGCGTCCCCGACGAATGACGAGGCTTTCTTGTATCTGACGCGTTGAGTCCCTGTCGTGTGCGACCCCAGCCCTCCGCACTTATAAAATAAACCTCAAGATCTTGTGGAGCATGGTCACTCTATAAATTTATTTCTAAAAGGAATTCACCTTGATGGCTTAATGTACAGACAATAAAATACATGGAAAAATAAATTATAAGTTATTGTATTTTATGGTTTTTGTGTTAATTTCCTTGGCTTTGTTTATGCGTGTGGTTGCGCGCTTTTTTGATTTTAGCTCATGGAATATTATGGACATAAAGACTAAACGTTGGCTGGCAATTCCGATGATCAGTGCAGCGTTAATGGCATGTGGTGAAGGCAGTAACAAGACCGATAAAGATGCAGAGGTAGTTGATGATAAGCTGGTTGTGAATACCCAGTTTGCCGCGACTTATCTGCAGACGATTGCGAAAGAACAGCCTGCGCCCGTTGCATTTAAGGCATCTCTTCAGAACCATAAATCGGCTCATGCAAGCCAGTCAAAAAGCTATGACGGCAAGCTGCAAGTAACGAATATCAACACTGATGAGCAGCAGAGTTTCGATTGGCCGATGACCCAGAAGGTCGATAGCGAAGGCAATGTTGAGACGATTTCACACCGTGCACTTACTCTAAAGCCGGGTAGCTATAACTTTGTCTTGATTGCAACAGCCAAGGATGCCAAGAAAAGCCAGTATGTTGCAGAAGCTCTGGGCGAAGAAATTGTTGATGGTGAAACACCAGAGATTAATTTTGTCCTGAAGCCTAACTTGGGGGATACCATCAGTGACTTTGACCAGGTGCAGTATGCCTCTACACTGAACTTCTCTTGGCCTGCAGAGGATTTGGTTTCTTTATCCAACCCTCAGTTTGGCTTATCGCTTAATGGCTCGGATGAAACTGTCTATACCATCAACAAGGAGGCGGGCATTGCAGAAGTTTTGATTTTTGTTGAGCCTGGTGAATATACCTTGGCGATGCATTTGTATGATGGCGACTTGATGGTGGGCAAAAATCAAGACGAAAATAACACCATCAATTTTGTCGAAGGTGAAGATGCCAAGATGGATGTGATCCCTCTCCAGGCTGATGTTGAACTCGATTTAGGTGAGTTGAAAGATCAGGGGACCTTTACTTTCACAGTGCCCAAAGAAGTCGTGACAGAGGTTGGTTCAGCTGAGCAACTGGCATTGATCGTGCGATTAGGTGGTAAAGGAGCGCCGTTGCAGGAAAAGGTGCTGGATGTCTACGGTGATAACGGTACGTATAAAGCCTGTGCACTTTTCGAGACCGGTGGTCAGGATGCTGTTAGCGCTTACTTGGCTTTCCATGAGATGAGTGAAGCGGCACGTCAGTTTGATGGTGTCCCGTTTGCCAAATGTGACACATCAATTAATGTTGCTCTGAACCAAACACTAGGCTGTAAGCTTGAGCTTAAGCGAGAAAGTATTGTTACTGGCCGTGTACTCGGTACTTTAATGTTAAGTGTGCTGGATCAATCTCTGCAGCCTGCAATTGGTGCCGAGGTTTATGTTGATGACAAGCTGGTTGGTTTGACAGGCGATCAGTATTCAACAGGCTCTATCAAGCTGCACTTAGTGGCGGGTGAACATGAGATAAAAGCGGTACAGGATCAGTGGGCGGCAGGTAAAAGCGTTGACGTTCAGCCTCTTTCTGTAATGAATGAATTATTGTACCTAGAAAGCAACATAGAGCTCGGTGAAGGTTTCTTTGAGCATACACAGTCATTATCAATGCCGGTAAAGGATACTCACTATAATAAATTGGCTGATATTAATAATGATGGTCACCTTGATTTACTTTCGTCAGGGACTGATGGCTATGGTGTTATATTCTTGAATAATGGCCAAGGTGTGTTCAATCGTTCCTCGCGCACGTTTGGTACTCCAAATGGAATTGATGGCTTAGCCATTGGTGATTTTAATAATGATGGTTATATCGATATTGCAACACTAGCAAGTCAACGTTTACGAATTGAGCTTAATGATGGTAACGGACAATTCACGTTAGTTCATAGCTATCCTGAAACGAAACGTTCCTTGGCTGTTGGTGATCTTAACAATAACGGTAGATTAGATTTGATCGTTGGTGCAAGCCACATTTTCTACAATCTGGGAAATGGAAGCTTTAACTCTGAACCACAAGATATCGGTGTGTATAAGTATCATCTTGTTTCAGTGGCAGATCTTAATGACGATAATATAAATGATATTATTCTTCAAGGAAGTGGAGTCAAACCACTTATTAAGTTCGGTGATGGGCTAGGGGAGTTTATTGATACAGGGGCTAGGTTAAGTGAATACGAACCTGATGTTAATGATGTTTTTCAGGTTGCTATATCAGATCTAGATCAAGATGGTGATATGGATGTTTTGGTTTATCTAGACGGGTATCAAAAAAATACCCCTAGTCAGGTTTACCTTAATAATGGAAAGGGTGAGTTTATCTATTCTGGTTGGAATGTTGGAACTAATGCAAATTCACTAGTTGCCCATGATTTTAATTCTGATGGTTTGGTCGATATTATTTACTCTCGCTTTTTTGGTGCTATTGAAGACAGTGTTCATATTCTAATGAACAAAGGTGACGGTATTTTCGAAAAATCAGGAAGTATCTCATTATCAACTAAAGCTAGCCGTATACTGGTTGGAGATCTAGATTCAGATGGTGACTTAGACTTAAATATAGTGGATACAAGTGTGCGAGATAACGCCCATAATATTTATCTAAACCAACCTGCTCCTTAATATATAGCAATGGCAGCCTTGGCTGCCATTTTCATTGAGGTTAACATCGATTAATGGGTTAATACCCTCGCTCAATCAAGCCATAACTCGAGCTTGATTGGCTATCTTGGCAGTCATCCGGGTAGCCCGGATTGATCACCGTTCCCACCGTTTGTTTCCCGGCACAATAATCAAATCTTCCTTTGAGATAACCGGAACGGTATTTCTCGTAGTCAATTTCAGCATAACCGCCGCGCTTTCCGAGATCTATTTCACTCAGCTCACGATATCCTTGTTCTCCATGGTAGGCTCCAAGCTCTTCCCATTGCTGGTTTTTCGCCAAGTTGGCTTCATACTGGCTGGAACAGGCACCAAGGAAAACAAACGATACCGCCAATAAGCATATTTTCAGTAACCTAACCATGGTGACCCCTCAGTTTAAAGAACTGAGTTAATTATGGTTTATCCGTTGAGAGTTGCCACTGCCCGACGGCCGCTTTCGCTCATTGTGCCGAGCATTGCGAGTAATAACCCTAAACCTGCGCCGATGACCATGATACCGCCCAAGTGCCAAGCTTGGCTGATCCCAAGCTTCAACAAGCCATTACTGAGCAGGGAGGCAAATACCATCTGGCAGGCACCGGACAGGGCGGAAACGGTACCGGCCTTATTGCCATAAGGAACAAGCAGCAAAGATTGGGCACAAGGGAAGGCAATGCCATTGGCCATCGCCATCAAGAAGTGACCGGTGACCATCCAGGTAGGTGAAAGCGGCGCGGCGATTAATACCGAACCAGCGACAAAGTGCAGTAATGGAGAGAGCATCAGCATCTTTTGCGTGCCCAAGCGCGGTCGTAGCCGTTGGCAAACCACGCCACCACAGAGCAAACCAAATGCAGGCCCCATCGCCCATAAGGCATAGCGCTCTGAGCTCATGCCGATCTGTACCTGCATGATAAACGGCATCATTGAAATAGATAGGACAACTAACGCGAAGTTAATCCACCCGATCCCGGCAAAGGACAGGAAGTGTCGCTCTTGAATCAACGACAGGTAGGACTTTGCCAGTTGGCTGACCGACGGGGGACGTTGGGTTGCAGCGAGGGTTTCACTGAAGCTAAGCAGCAATAATAACCAGACAACGGCGATGTAACCGAGCAGGACGACGAAGACAGTTAGCCAGCCAAAGTGGTGGTTGACGATACCGCCGACAACAGGCGCCATTATAGGAGTAAACGCTGCGACAATAGCAACCCAAGTCATTGCTTTGACCAGATCTTGCCGTTGGTAGCTGTCGCGAATAGTGGCGCGGGCCAAGACGGCAACGCTTCCTGCCCCCATCCCCTGGATAATTCGCCCGAGCAATAGCCAATTGAAAGAGTCGGCTCTCAGAACTCCGATTGCTAGTCCGGATGCTGCAATCAATAAACCAGCCAGCAATACAGGCCTGCGACCAAAGACATCGGATAATGGACCATAGATAAGCTGTGACGCGCCGAAACTGAATAAATACCCTGAGACCAGTAGTTGGACCTGCTCGGTTGAAAGTTGAAGGGAGGCGGCGACGGCAGGGAGAGCAGGAAAAACCAAGCCAAGGCTCAATTGACCAATGCTGACAATCAAGCATGCAAGTAATAGTGGTTTCCAGTTAAATCTGGCCATCTTTCCCTCCTATAATGTGGCTGATACCCAGTAACTTGAGGTTGCAGGGTTCAGAGCGAAATCAACGGGCTCAGTTCAAGGAAAATAACCGAATGGCATAGCTAGCCTACTGCGAGGTTATTTGACGCTGAAATGGGGGCATTGATTAGCGCCCGAAGGGCGAGAGATGAAATGGAATTGCTTTGGGTAAAAAAGCGACGAAATGGGTAAATGCTGCTTATCCTGAATCTCTTGTCATTCTCGCTGAACCAAGCATATTTAAGTGACTTGGATATCAATATTATGCACGGTTAGGCGATGAAGGATAAGCAGCTCGGGCTCAATGGATTATTTCCCAAATGGAACGAGCGAATAATTACTTGTTAATAGTGTAGGTAAATGGGTTCGAGAAGGAAAACTTGCTGCCGCTAGTTTGTACCTTACCTTGCTTCATGGCGACCAGTACCTCTTTTTGTACCTTGACCAGGGAAAAGAAGCGGATCACCATGAATACGATAAACACTGGCATGATAATTTGTGTCACTGGCATGATATGCAGCACCATTTCATTGAGCAGCCACACTGCCAGCATTAACAGCATCACATACAGCGAATGGGGCTTAAGGACAATTTTAACTTGGTTATCAGTCTCTTCCCGTTCAAAGAAAAATGACATTTCTCTCTCCTTGTTGTTGTTTGCCGATACCCTCTCATAAACGCCAGTCAGTTGGCAATCTGACGAGGAGACTTTGTGACTGATCGAGTATGCCGTTTTGTTACATTTTAAGACCTGAAATAACGGTCAGCTCTGGCGGATTATGAATAGAGGGGGAGAGGTCGCTCAAGGGCGACGCATCCAGGGGATAATTTGGAGGGGCTAAGTTGTGTTGAAATAAAAAACGCCTCAGAAGAGGCGTTTTTTACCGGCGATTAGTTGTTGCTGTGCAACTCGCTGTTCAGCTCAACCGCTGATTTGTTTGCCAAGCACTCAATCTGACCTGTCATTGAGTTGCGGCGGAACAGTAGATCAGATACACCCGCAAGATCGCGTGCTTTCACCACTTCAACTTCCTGGCCGCTCTTGTCCAGCATGCGTACTTTAGAGCCAGCAGTTACGTACAGGCCAGATTCGATCGTACAGCGGTCACCCATTGGGAAGCCCAAACCGGCATTGGCACCTAGTAGGCTGTTTTCACCGATGGAAACAACCACTTTACCGCCGCCAGATAGTGTACCCATGATAGAAGCACCACCACCGATGTCAGAACCGTTGCCGACAACAACACCTGCAGAAATACGGCCTTCAACCATGCTCACGCCAGTTGTGCCTGCATTGAAGTTGATGAAACCTTCGTGCATAACGGTTGTGCCTTCACCCACGTGCGCACCCAAACGAACGCGAGAAGTATCAGCAATACGAACACCTGTTGGTACCACGTAGTCCACCATTTTAGGGAACTTGTCGACACAATCGACTGTGATAGTTTCGCCATTTAGGCGTGCTTCCATCTGGCGATCTGCCAGTTCAGGTAGATCGATAGGGCCCTGGTTGGTCCAAGCAATGTTATGTAGCAGACCAAAGATACCGTCTAGTACCACGCCGTGAGGCTTAACTAGGCGGTGAGAGATAAGTTGTAGTTTCAGGAAGCCTTCAGCAACTGAAGCTGGTGCTTCGTCAGTAGCCAGGATCACAACAACAAGTGGTTGCTCTGATGCTGCTGCTTTGGTTGCGAAGTTTGCACTGGCTTCTTCACCTGCAGCGCTGAATGCTGCTGCAAGATCGGCGCACTGGGCTGCCGTAACTTCGATAGCCTGATTACCTTCCTTGTACTCAACGATAGCGGCAATGGCATCAACTAGCGCGTCAGCTGGGTTTAAGATCGGGGTTGGGAAAAACGCTTCGATGATTTTGTTATCGCGGTTTTTGGTTGCAGTACCAAGGGCTAGTGAAAAGCTGGCCATTACTGTTGGTTCTCCATGTCAAAGTAATTCATGCCGGACGCAGTTGGCCGACAAAGTGTGATGAACCCATCATAAAGACACTTGCGCCGATATTGAAGGGGGGAGGGGGCAATCGGTGAAAAATGATGGAATTATGACAATGGGAAAACGCTCGCGCTGTTGATAAATTCAACGTCGGGATTTATAGCTGCAGGCAATAAAAAACCTCCTTGGAAAAGGAGGTTTATCATGAAGAAAACTGGCAGACTTAGTGGTTAAGCTGCAGCGTCATCCTTCTGCTCGGCAACAAGCTCAGGCTTTACCGCTTTTTTCTTCGGAGCGGCTTTCTTTTTCGCTCCTAGTGCTACTAGCACTTCTTCACGTTTCTGTGCCAAGAACAGCGAAAGCTCTTCTTGCTTGGCTTCATCCTCGAAAAGTTCACTTTCGCTTAGCAAAGTAAACATCTCGTCCGCCATATCTAGCATCTTGTCGTATGCGTCGGCTTCGGACTTAGAGGTGAAAGTCATCTTTTCTTCTCCGTTGCGCTCAACTACATATTTGACGATAACAGCCATAGTCACCCTCTCCCGAAATTGATTTACTGGCTGTTTATACAGTAGCATTAAGGGCAATGTCCAGTGATAAGCGTGTTAATGTGATGGCAAGAGAAAAATTTTCGCAAATATATGCCCGAGCCGCGGAGCGCAAGGGTGGAGAGGGTGTGCTAGAGAGCATGTTGGCAACCCCATTGTCTGCTGAACAGCTTAAGCTGATTGGTGATGAACGCTGGTTGGCTGCGTTTACCCAGAAGGTATTTCAGTCAGGGATAAGCTGGCAGGTTGTACGTAACAAATGGCCGAATTTCGAAGAGGTTTTCTTTGGATTTGATATTGAGAAGATGCTGTTGATGCCGACTGAAATGTGGGAGAGTAAAGCCACTGACCCCGCCATTATCCGTCACTTGGCCAAAGTGATGACCATTCCCGAAAATGCCCAAATGATCCACGAAGCAGCCCTTCAACATGGTTCTTTTTCGGCGATGATCGCCGACTGGCCGCAGGACGATATTACCGGACTCTGGCGCTACCTGAAAAAGCACGGCAAGCGTCTGGGCGGTAACACAGGTCCTTACACCTTGCGTATAATGGGCAAAGACACGTTTATCTTAAGCGGGGATGTCGAAGCTTACTTGCGCCAAACTGGCATCATCGATGGCGGGCGGGATACCCAGAAGTCCCTGACGGCAGCGCAGAGCGCTTTTAGTGAGTGGCAGCAGGAATCTGGCCGACCGCTATGTCAGATCAGCCAGATCATTGCCTTTAGCTGTGGTGATAACCGCGTTTAATCATCCGCTGTTTCAAGGTTGGCTTGGCATAGCGGAGAGTTCCATTGCTGGCAAAACTCGATAAACAGTTTAAGCAGTGGGCTTTGGTATTTCTCTTTGTGGTAGAGCAACCAGTACTGACGGTGCATATCAAGCGGTAGCGACAGAATCGTCAGGCGGTTGTCTTTCACTGCGTGCTCAACAGCGCGGCGAGAGAGCAAGGTGAGGCCGAGGCCAGCTGCTGTGCAGTTGATGATGGCTTCGGTGTTATTGAGCTCAAAGGCCTGGTGCCAGTTTTCCAGCCTTGGTGCGAGACGGCCGAGGAAATATTCACGGGTACCAGAGCCCGGCTCGCGCAGGATCCACTCGCTATGCTCAAGATCGCTCAGGCTGAGTTGGTCTATTTGCGCCAGTGGGTGATCTGGATGACAGGCAACCACCATTTCATCGCCTAGCCAAGGGGTTACTGCCAAGTTGTCTGCCTGTACCTTGCCTTCGACTAAACCGATATCCAGCTCGAACTCTCCCAACATGTGGCAGATCTGGGCGGTATTGGCAATGAACAGGCTTTGATCGCAGTGACCTGAGTCTTGGCGGAAATCCCGCAGCAGGAATGGGGTGACCTGGTTACCCACGGTGTCACTCGAGCCAATTTTCAGCTTCCCGGTTACCGGGCCTTCTTGACTGAACAGCTGCTCGATATCCTGGCTTCGTGCCAGTAACTCATCGGCTAATGGCAATAAGCGTTTGCCTTGCTCGTTGATCAGTAGGCGGTTATTGTTGCGGTCAAACAACTTGTGGCCAAGCTGCTTTTCCAACTCGGAGAGCGCCATGCTGACAGCTGGCTTGGAGAGGAACAGCTTGTCGGCGGCGGCGGTGATCGTCAGCTCTTGGGCGACGGTGACAAATACTTTCAATTGACGTAGGGCGATATTCATCGGGCTATCTCTTGTTCTGTTTTTCTTAACTACGCATTAAATATATTCAATTATCCTAAACCATAAACAGTCGTTACACTACCCGGGTGTTCAATAGTAGTGACGTAACAGTCTTTGGGGGAGTAACGATATGATTACAGTAACAAAGCAAAAAGTGCTGGGCGCTCCAACTCCAATGGCTGGGTTAGCACTAGGTATCGCAAGTCTAGGTTGGTGCTGGGAAAACGCCGCCGATCTTGGTGGACGAGGACAGCTCATCGGTGCAGGGATAGCTAGTGTTTTATTGTTCGTGTTGCTGTTTAAGTTTGTTATCCACCCGCGTGCCTTGTGGCAAGATCTCAGCCATCCGGTAGTGGGCAGTGTTGTACCGACGTTTGCTATGGGAACCATGGTGGTGTCCAAGGCGTTGGGGATTTATTACCCAATAGCAGGGCAGGCATTGTGGTTAGCTGCAGTTGTAGTGCATCTTATCTTCTTGGCACTGTTCACTTACCACCGTGTAAAGGATTTTGAACTGCACCACATGGTACCAAGCTGGTTCGTACCACCGATTGGTATTATCGTCGCCGACGTTGCTTTTCCTGGTGGGGCATTACGTCCATTGGCGGAAGGCCTGCAGCTTTTCGGTATGGGGATCTACGCGGTCATGCTGCCTTTGATGGTATACCGTTTGATTTTCAGTCATGAGATCCCTGATGCGGCGAAACCAACCATTGCAATTATGGCAGCACCAGCCAGTCTGTCCCTGGCAGGCTACTTGACGGTAACCCAGGTGCCATCTCCAGTTGTAATTGCTTTGCTCGGCGGGATCGCGGTACTGATGACCTTTGTCATTTATCTGGCCCTTGTTCGCTTGCTACGCTTGTCATTTAGCCCAGGCTACGCAGCATTCACCTTCCCATTGGTGATCGGTGCTACTGCGATGTTCAAAACAGCGGCATGGATGACGGCCCAAGGATACGGCGTGGAGTATGTTAATCAGGTATCATCGCTGGCTCATTTGGAGTTGTATGTAGCTACTGCAGTCGTGAGTTATGTGGCGCTTCGTTATGCGGCATTCTATCGCCCGGTCTCTCAATTGCTGCACTGCCTGACACCAAGCCGCGCGTAAGATCTCAACTTGTACTGAGGTGTTACATAAGCCATCTGATTAATTGCCCAGCAACGCTGGGCATTTTAATGATTTGAATTTGCAGCTAATCCATTGATGGTAGACAATCAAAGGTAATTTCCTCTATCGGTGAGTCACCTGCGTGTTTACTGTCTATCACTCCAACCAACTGGATCTTCTTAAATCCCTGCTTGTCGAGCTAGTCCGCCTCGAACCTCTCGATAACCCTTTCGAGCAAGAACAGATCTTGGTCCAAAGTCCCGGTATGTCACAGTGGTTGAAACTGGAACTGGCAAAGTCCCAGGGGATTGCTGCCAATATCGAGTTTCCGCTGCCAGCAACCTTTATCTGGAATATGTTCACCAAGGTGTTGAGTGATGTGCCAGAGCGTAGTGCTTTCAACAAAGAGGCGATGACCTGGAAATTGCTTCAGGTGTTGCCGGAGCAGTTATCGCAACCCGAATTTGCGCCGCTGGCCAACTATTTGAGTGATGATCCCAATCAGGTCAAAAGCTATCAGCTAGCAGAGAAAATTGCTGATATCTTTGATCAGTATTTGGTGTACCGGCCGGAGTGGATCCAGGCTTGGGAGTCCAATATCATCGACCCTGAGCTGGTGGCAGAGCACCCTTGGCAGCCATTGTTGTGGCAGGCGCTCTATGATCATACCCTCGCGCTGGGGCAGTCGCCGTATCATCGTGCCAACCTGTACGATAACTTCATCGAAACCCTCGAAGGTTACCTTCAAAGTGGCTCATCATTGCCGGAAGGCTTGCCAAAGCGGTTGTTCGTATTTGGTATCTCTGCGCTGCCGCCACGCTATCTCGATGCATTGGCGGCATTGGGTAAGCATATCGACGTGCATTTGATGTTTACCAACCCTTGCCGTCATTACTGGGGTGATGTCCGTGATAGGAAGTTTCTTGCCCGGTTGGCAGCCAAGCAGCGCCAGCAATTGCAGTGGTGTGCCGATCACAGCGAGCACGGCGCGGTGATCTCACCGCTCAAGGGTGATATCGAAGCCAACGTGGTCGACGAAACCCACGAGGGCGCGGTTGGCAATACTTTGCTGGCATCACTGGGTAAGCTGGGCCGCGATAACCTGTATCTGCTATCGGATATGGAAGCCTATGAAGTCGAAGCCTTTGTCGATATCGAGCCCGATTCCTTGCTCCATGCGGTCCAGGCCGACATCCTCAACCTTGATGACCGGATCAATGACGAAATCACCGAGTCCAGCCATCACAAGCTGGCGATATCTGCTGACGACTCCTCACTGAGTGTTCATGCCTGCCACTCGCCGATGCGTGAGGTGGAGGTGCTGCACGATAACCTGCTTGCGATGCTGGCCGACAGCCCTGATCTTTCACCGCGTGATATCGTGGTGATGGTAGCGGATATCAATAGCTACAGCCCGTATATTCAGGCAGTGTTTGGCAATGCGCCGGGTGATCGCTATATCCCGTTCTCAATTTCCGATCGCAGTGCCGATCAGGAAAACCCGGCATTGCTTGCGTTCCTACGTTTGCTGGCCCTACCGGAAAGCCGCTGTCAGGCCTCGGAATTGCTGGAGCTGCTTGAAGTGCCGGCTGTGATGGCTCGGTTTGGCTTTGATAGCGATAAGTTCGAGCGGGTCAAATTGTGGATCGAGGAAGTAGGGATCCGCTGGGGGCTGGATGATGACACCGCCGAAGAGTTTGCTCTGCCACGTCAGCAGCAGAATACCTGGCTGTTCGGGTTGCAGCGTATGCTGTTGGGCTATGCGATGCCGCAGGAAGCCGGTTTGTACCAAGGCGTATTGGCTTATGAAGAGGTACAAGGGCTGGATGCCGAATTGGCCGGCCAGCTTGGCCTTTTCATCGAAACCCTGATGCGTTACCGCCAGCAGTTAGCGCAGCCTCAACCGATCACCCACTGGATTGCAGTACTCAATCAGATGCTCGATGACTGCTTTGCGGTGGATATCGACGGTGAGTTGGTACTGAGGATGATCCGCGACAAGGTACAGCAACTTGAACAGCAACTGGCCGATGCCGGCTATGATTCGGACATTACTCCTGCGGTGATGCGCGATTACCTCAACGGCAAACTATCCGGCGAGCGGGTCAGCCAGCGCTTTTTGGCCGGGCAGGTTAACTTCTGTACCTTGATGCCAATGCGCTCGATCCCGTTCAAGGTCGTGTGTCTGCTGGGGATGAACGATGGTGTTTACCCGCGCTCAATCCCACCGGAAGGGTTTGATTTGATGGCTGGTCGTAATCGCCATGGTGACCGCTCGCGCCGGGATGATGACCGTTACCTGTTCCTGGAGGCTATCCAGTCAGCCCAGCAGGCGCTGTATATCAGCTACGTGGGGCGCTCTATCCAGGACAACAGCGAGAAGGTCCCGTCGGTACTGGTCAGTGAACTGCTTGAATACTGCCAGCAGGGGTATTGCCTTGCTGGTGATGAGGCGTTGCCGGTTGATGAGTCGGCAAACAGGCTGGTGGCCAGTCTCACCCAAACCCACCCCTTGGTGCCGTTTAGTCCGCAGGCGTTCAGTGGTGGCAAGCATAGCTATGCCGCAGAATGGCTGCCGGTGGCCAACCAGGCCTTTATCGAGCCTGAAGAGTTCCAATCGTCCCCGCTAGAGCCGGATCTGAGTGATGACCGTGCCGAGGGGATTCTTGAACTGGCAGAGCTATCGCGTTTCTGGCGTCTGCCAGTGCAGTATTTCTTCAACCGCCGCCTGAAAGTCTTCTTCGATGGCCAGCAGGGCGGGCCGGAAGACGATGAGCCATTTGCGCTCGATGGCTTGGGCCGCTATCAGTTGCGTGAAGCCCTGTTGACGACATTCCTCGATTGCCAGAGGCAATCACAAGGCCAACAAGCAGTTAGCCGCGATCAGGCGTTTGAGCAGTTCGCCCGCTATCAGCAGGCTGCCGGAGGCCTACCGGTCGCCCAGTTTGGTGAGTTGGAACTGATGGAAGAGCGTGGGCAGATAGAGCAACTGGCCGACAGCGTGGTTCAGTATATGTCCCAGCCATTGCCAGATGTCGAGGTCGATTGTGTGGTAACCGTTTCCGGACGTGGGATCCGACTGCAAGGTTGGCTTAAGCATATGACCTCGCAGGGGCTTGTTCGCTATCGTCCGGGAAAAATTCGGGCCCAGGACATTTTGGCTTGTTGGCTCGATCATCTTTGCTTGGCGGTAATGAAACCTAGCCAGCCAACCTACCTGATCGGCATTGATGGTACCTGGCAGCTCGAGCCTGTCTCTGCCCAGTATGCTGTGGAGCAATTGGCAGTTTTAATTGAAGGTTATGACAGTGGTTTGACCCAGCCTTTGCCTTATTTCCCTCGCACAGCCCATGCCGGGATCCAAGCATGTATCGATAAGAAAGGTCAGTGGTGTGATGATGATGCCACCTTGGCAAAGGCGGCAGGCAAAAGAGCGGAAGCCTTTAACGGTGGCTATATGTTCGACGGTGAAGGTAACAACAGTTACATCTACCGGGTGTGGCCATTGTGGGACGACGAACTGGCTGAACAGTTACAGCTATGGGAAGACCAGATATTGAAGCCTGCCGTGAAGCAGTTGCGAGAGGTTGAACAGGGCTGATCGCACTGAGAATAAAGCAGGGGAGGTGTAGCGTGGCCGCCAGCAAATCATTATTGATTGTAGGGTGTTCGCTGTACGGCCACCGGTCCAGAGGTTGACCAAATTTCGTGGCTCAGATACTAGCGGACCAGATAGGCGGAAACCGTGAAACGTCTCTCATATTGATAGATGGGTTAGTGCTGAAATTCGATATATTTATTTGAATTCGTGCTAGATCACAAAAAATAATTTCGGGCGGGCTGGGTTTTGTAATGAAACCGTGGCCCAGTTCACTGATAGGAATCGGCGTATTCTATGACTCAACATTCACTTCTCATCACTCCGGAGCCGCTGGAGCCGATGCGTTTTCCTCTTCACGGCAACCGCTTGATCGAGGCATCGGCCGGTACCGGAAAAACCTTCACCATCGCCAGTTTGTATTTGCGCCTGCTGCTTGGCCATGGTGATGACCAGACCCGTTTCCCTCGCGAGCTGACGGTTGACCAGATCTTGGTGGTGACCTTTACCGAAGCGGCGACGGCAGAGCTTCGAGACCGGATCCGGCGCCGGATCCACGATGCCCGTTTGGCCTTCAGTCGTGGCAGCAGCAGTGATCCGGTAATCAAGCCTTTGCTGGAAGATATCAGGGATCACAAAGCGGCAGCGGCTATTTTGCTACAGGCCGAGCGCCAGATGGATGAAGCGGCGATCTTTACCATCCATGGTTTTTGCCAGCGGATGCTGACCCAGAATGCCTTTGAGTCGGGCAGTTTGTTCAACAATGAGTTTGTCACCGAAGAGAGCCATTTGCGGGCGCAGGTGGTTGCCGACTTCTGGCGCCGAAATTTTTACCCGCTACCTCGAAGCCTGGCGGCAGAAGTACGCAAGCTATGGGCGGCGCCCGGTGCGTTGCTCTCTGAGATCAATCGGTTCTTGTCCGGGGCAGAAATAACAGTACGAGCGCCGGAGCTATCAGGCAGCCTCGAGCAGGTCCACGAAGAGAACCTACGGCGAATTAACCATGTGAAGCAGCTTTGGCGTGAGAGCGCTGGCGATCTGCATGACATCATTGCCAGCTCCGGCGTGAACAAACGCAGCTATACCAAGACCAGTTTGCCAAAAGCACTGGCGGAAGTTGGGGAGTGGGCAGAGCGGGATAACACCGGCTACCAACTGCCAAAATCATTGGATAAGTTTGATCAGCAGGTGCTGTTTGACAAGACCAGTAAGGGACAGCCACCGGAGCATCCGGTATTTGTGGCGATTGGAGAGCTGTTGGCTAACAAGCCTAATGTGCGTGATCCTCTATTGGCCCATGCGATCAAGGAGTGTCGCCAGCTGCTGATCGAAGCCAAACAGCGCAAGGGCTGGCTATCGTTCGATGATTTGCTGACCCAGCTGTCAGCGGCCTTGAGTCAGGATGAGAGTGGCTTGTTGGCAAGCCGTATCCGCCATTTGTTCCCAGTGGCGATGATCGATGAATTCCAGGATACCGATCCGCTGCAGTACAGTATTTTCAGCACGATTTACGGCGAGCAGCGCCTTGAAGAACCATCGCCGGAAGGTGAAAGCAGCCCTTGTGGTTTGTTCATGATCGGCGATCCCAAGCAGGCTATCTATGCCTTCCGTGGTGCCGACATCTTTACCTATATCCAAGCGCGTCGCCAAGTGACTGCCCACTACACACTGGGTACCAACTGGCGTTCGACCGCTGAAATGGTCGGAGCGGTAAACCGGATCTTCCAGCATCCTGAGCGTCCGTTTATCTACGACGAAGATATTACCTTCCTGCCGGTTGACCACAGCCCCAAAGCACAGGGGCGAGGCTGGGCGCTTGATGGTGTCAAGCAACCGGCAATGTGCTTTTGGCATCAAGAAGCCGAGGAGCCAATCAAAAAAGGTGATTACCAGCAGGTAATGGCCGAGGCGACCACGGCAGAAATTCAAAAAATCCTTACTCTATCGCAGCAGGGCATGGCAACACTGGTGGATGGCGAGCAGATTCGTCCTATCCATGCCAGCGATATTTCGGTATTGGTGAGAACCGGCAGTGAAGCGGCGTTGGTCCGCCGCACCTTGGCTGAGCAGGGGATCGCCAGTGTTTACCTGTCTAATCGTGATAGTGTATTTGCCTGTACCGAGGCGATGGATATCTTGCGTTTCCTGCAGGCGGTACTGACCCCTGAAGATGACCGCAATATGCGGGCGGCATTGGCTTCAAGCCTGTTTGGCCTGACAGCACAGGCGTTGGATGCGATGAACACCAGCGAAAGCGTCTGGGAGCAATATGTCTCGGAGTTCCGCGCTTACCGTAAGCTGTGGCAAACCCGTGGGGTATTGCCAATGCTACGATTTATGCTGGCCCAGCGTCAGATCCCCGAGACTTTGCTGAGTCAAAATGGGGGAGAGCGCCGGGTGACCGATATCCTGCATATTGGTGAGTTGTTGCAGCAGGCGAGCCAGACTCTGGACAGTGATCACGGTTTACTACGCTGGCTGGCGGAGCATATCGAAGAGCCCAATGGCAATGCCGATGAGCAGCAACTGCGTTTGGAATCAGACCGGAATTTGGTGCAGATTGTTACTATTCACAAGTCCAAGGGACTTGAATATGACATTGTGTTCCTGCCTTTTGTCTGTAGCTACCGCGAAGCCAGTACTGCGCTGTTCCACGATGAGCTGAGTCAGCAATCAGTGCTGGATATTGCCGCCAATGAAGAGAGCATGGAACTGGCCGAAAAAGAACGGCTGGCTGAAGACTTACGTCTGCTGTATGTAGCCCTGACCCGTGCGGTTTATGGCTGTTATATCGGTATGTCGCCAATTCGTAATGGACTAAGCCGCAAGGAGCCGACCGGCTTGCACCGCTCGGCAATTGGTTGGTTGGTGCAAAATGCTCAGGAAGGGGGATTGACTGAATTGGCCAATGCCTTGAACTCATTGGCTTCACAATCCGAGGCTGTGACCGTATTGCCGCCTCCACCTTTGCCTGAAGAGCTTTGGCTGCCGATCGAAGAAGAAAAACCGCAGCTGTCGGCGTCAATATTTGATAAAAACATCGACCGCAGCTGGTGGATCACCAGCTACTCGGGGTTGATCAAGCAAGGCCATAGCCACCATGATGCTTCTTTCGAGCTACCGGGTTTCGATACTGATTCGTCGGGCGATGAAGCCTTGGGGGATGAGGAAGTCGAGCTGGCTAGATCGATCTACACCTTTCCCAAGGGTGCGCGGCCGGGTACTTTCCTGCATACCCTGTTTGAGGAAATTGAGTTTACGGCTCCGGTCGACTGCCCGGAAACCACTGAAAAGATCCTCGAACTGCTTCGACTTGAGAACTACGACGAGGAATGGCTTCCGGTATTACAGACCATGATCAGTGATGTGCTGACGTGCCCGCTTGATGGCGATGCGATGCGCCTGGGCGAGTTGGCTCCTTCTCAGCGCCTTACCGAGATGGAGTTCATGCTGCCGATTAACCTGCTTTCGGCTCCACTGCTCAACAAGGTGATTGCCCGTCATGATAACTTGTCGGCCAAAGCCGGTGAGCTGGGCTTTGCCACCGTGAGCGGGATGCTCAAGGGCTTTATCGATTTGGTGTTCGAGTACGAGGGCCGTTACTACGTAATGGACTGGAAGTCTAACTGGCTCGGTGACGATCCGGGCGTGTACCGTGATGACAAGTTGGATCAGGCCATGGTCGAACACCGCTACGATCTGCAGTACCAGCTCTACGCACTGGCGTTGCACCGCTTTCTCAAGGCCCGTAAGGCCAACTACAACTACGATGACCACTTCGGTGGCGTGTATTACATCTTCTTGCGGGGCGTGAAGTCCGGCAGCGATAGCGGCATATTCAAAGCCAAGCCGTCGCTTGCCCTGCTGACCGAAATGGAGAGCTTGATTGACGGAGAATTCCCAGATGCCTAATCACCTTGATAGCAACGCTTCCCTTGCGAGCTTGGCTCAGCTTGAAAATCTTGTTCGCCAAGGTTACTTGCGTCCACTGGATCACCAATTTGCCAAATTTGTCGCCCAGGGCGACAAGCAAGTGGCGGATCCGCTGGTGGCATTGGTTGCTGCACTGGCGAGTTATGAGCTGGGGCAAGGCCATGTCTGTCTGTTGTTGTCACAGCTTGATACCGCAAGGCTATTTGGTTTGCCGGCTAAGCTCAGCTTACCGTTGGTTGATGGGCTGCCAGAGCCTCAGTTGTGGCAATCGCATCTGGCTCAATCGGAGGCGGTTTCAGATGGCAGCCGGCCGACACCGCTGGTGATGGATGGCGACAGGGTTTATCTCAACCGTTACTGGCAGTTCGAGCAAATGGTCGCCAACCAGCTTCGCCTGCGGGCACAAAGCGGCGGAGATGGCTTGCAGCCTGAATTGATGGCGGCCAAGCTCAATGAGCTGTTTGCCCGCGATTACCGTTACCTATTTGCTGCCCTCCAGCAGTTGGCACAGTCTAGTGGCACCCCAGAGGACAGGCAGCGTGAAGTCTGCGACAAATTGGATGTTGTCACTCCGCAAATGCTCGATTGGCCGGCGATTGATACCGTACTTCTTTCGGCCGCTAGCGTGGATGACTTAGCAGTACTGGATAGTTTGGTGCCTGCTAATTGTTGCCTGAACTGGCAGAAAGTTGCAGCCGCTGTTGCCCTTACCCGCCAGTTTGCGGTGATTTCAGGCGGCCCGGGTACCGGCAAGACAACTACAGTGGCGAAATTGCTGGCGGCGTTGGTGACCCAGGCCATTCAACGTGATGAGCGGGATGAGCAAGGCGCGCTTCAGTTGCCTGACATCAAGCTGGTTGCGCCGACCGGTAAGGCGGCAGCCAGGTTGACCGAATCGATTGGCTCGGCGGTAGACTCTCTTGCTGTTGACGATGTAGTGAAAAGCAATATTCCGACCCAGTCGAGCACTATTCACCGCTTGCTGGGTGCTATCCCTAACCGGGTTGCCTTCCGCCATAACCGGGACAACCCGCTGCACTTGGATGTGCTGGTGGTTGATGAAGCCTCGATGGTCGACTTGCCTATGATGGCACGCTTGCTCGATGCCTTGCCGCCGCATGCCAAACTGATTTTGCTTGGCGATAGGGATCAGCTGGCATCGGTCGAAGCAGGTGCGGTACTGGGTGATATCTGTGGTTTTGCCGAGCAGGGCTATACCCCGGCACAAAGTCAGTTGCTGGGCCAGTTGACCGGTTTCCAGTTCCAGCAGGCACAAACGGCTCCTGCTGCGGTTGCTGATAGTTTGTGTATGCTGCAAAAGAGTTACCGCTTCCATGCCCAATCGGGAATTGGCCAGTTAGCCAAGGCTATCAATAGCGGTAAGCCGTATCAGGTTGAAAAGGTGTGGGATAAGGGGTTTAAAGATCTCCAGCATCACCCGCTGAGTAGTGAGTCCTACCTAACCATGATCACCTATGTCGTGGCTTTTTACAGTAAATACCTTGAAGCGATTGAAAAAGGCGAGGATCCAGGCGACGTGCTCAAGGCATTTGCCCAGGTTCGATTGCTTTGTGCGGTACGGGAAGGTGACTTTGGTGTCGCTGGCTTGAACCAGCGCATTGAAAAGGCGCTAGCGCGTAAGGGCAAAATCGCCCCGGGTGAAGATACCTGGTATGTCGGCAGGCCGATTATGATCAGCCAGAATGATCACGGCTTGGGGCTGTATAACGGTGATATCGGGATCGCCATGTATGACAGTGAGGTAGACCCTGTGACGGGCAACCGACCACTACGGGTCTACTTCGAGATGCCGGACGGCACTATCCGTGGTGTGTTGCCAAGCCGCTTGCCTGAACACGACACGGTTTACGCCATGACTATCCACAAATCACAAGGCTCGGAATTTGCCGATACCCTAATGGTGCTGCCGCCAGATTTCAGCCCGATATTGACGCGTGAACTGGTGTATACCGGGGTAACGAGGGCCAAGTCCAAGCTGTATATGTTTGCAACCAAAGATGTACTTAACCGCTCCGTGACGATGCGGACAGAGCGGGCGAGTGGCTTGGCGAGCTTGTTGGCTTGAGTTAATAGTTCCATTAGTGAATAGACAAAAACACCAGTTTTGTGCTGGTGTTTTTTTTGCAGGTAACGAGACACAATCTTAACTTCCATGCTTGCGACAAGAGAGTAAAGAATATGTTCGTCTAATTAGTTAGGCATCTTTGTATTGTTTTGTTTGTTATAAATTTAATAAATATAAGCCAATGTTATTTAAAGGAAGGAACGACATGAAATAACTGAAGTAAAAATTCGCAATCATTTATCAATGAAATGGGCTTTAGATAAGTGGGTAATATTTTACTTTTGTTAAAATTCAAGCAAAATATAGCTGTTTTTTGCTGATGATTTATATTTTTAACTTTACTTGAAATAAATGCTTACACTTGAGTAAGGGATTGAACACATATGTCAGCTTTGATTGGGTTGGTTTAATATTGATCAGGGATGTTGCTGATTGTATTTATATGTTTGTAGTGGTTTCTGTTCTTGTCTTTATTTAGATTTTTTTCTCTTTTTTGCGCTTAAAATGAGCGACAAAAAAATGTCGTTTTCTATTTTATTGCAACAGTAAATCGTCACACTTTAAAAGTGTGATATCGGTGCAGATATTTTCAAAATAAATGATATTCTCTGAGTCAAATTCAGAACTTAAATATTTTTGACACTGCTATGACAAAGTGGATGGTGAAAACCAAGTCAGCTGTGATTTCTATCGCAGCTGTCATTATATCTATTGGTGGCTGGAACGATACAGAGACTGTTTTGGTTAATACATACCAGAAAGTAAAAGCAAATTTTACCCACGAAAATGAATATAGATTAATTTCTCATTTAACCGTAGGCCACTCATTTGATTATGTCAGCCAAACAGCAGGTTTACCTCAAGCTGTCAAAGCATCGAATATAGATGCTGATGTGCAGTTTAATTACTTTAATTACGGTAAGTTCTTATTGAGTATTGCCGTTAAGGAAAACCGAGTCGCAGCCTATGCTATTCAGGCTTTGCAAGATGACTTCCAGGTTCCGATACCTTATACCGAACACAAGCTATATTTGTCTTCGCTTGAACATATTATCGAACAGCCTGATGACCAACATTTTGAAAGTGGTAGCGTCAATTTTTATCTCGATACTATAGAGTTAGGGCGGGATGCTTTATTTCATCAGTTGATGGTTGGAATGTACAGTTACACCAATAGTAACGAATTGAAGTCTAGCGAAATCTCACAACTGGACGAAGCATATTTGTTTGACGATGAGCAAAAAATCACATCCAGTTTAAAGGCGATTAGAACGAGTAAAGTAAATACGTTCTCTGTTTCTGAATTACCAAACAAGGTTGTTCTGGAAATGATGCTAACCAAGTTTGAATTTATGTCTTACTTCTCTTGATTAGGGATACCTAAATGAAGAAGCTTTCATTATTAATTGCACTGTCTTTATGTTCAACGTCAGCTGTATCAGACCCTTTCAAGGATCTTGATAATGCTGTTGCTGAATTAAATAAACCAGCTCATATTGAGCGCGCCGAGTTTCTGGATTGGTACTCCAATTACTTGACTGAGTATGCTGATTGGCGCAAGGAATATATTAAAAAATGGGATGGTGAAAGAAAAGACTCTATTCAAACTTGGGGCGACACTGTTATTGATAGTGAACACTTAATCGTACAGGCCAATGAAGCTAACAATAGCCGAACGATAGTCGATTTTGAAAATGAAGTGGTCACTGTCGAAGTGCTGGTGAGTGAGGAGCTGGACCATGCGGGCATTGAAGCCTTAGTCAATCAGCAAGTTGAGGGAACGGCAGAACTAGAGGCGCTACTTGGTGGGACGTTAGGTTCAAGTGTGAGTTATGAGGAACTGACAGAGCGTGACCTAGATTATTCGCGTGACCAAGAGAAAGCGGCTTTGATGGAAATTATGGCCCAAACAAACCTACAACTTCAAGAAATGGAAAAAGAGGTTGAGGCACTGTCTGAAGTCTCAGGGGTAGACGTCGATCCACAGTTGGTAGACGAACAAAAGCAAGAGTTGGTCGATGATGCCCGGTCACGGATGCAAGAATTGAATGCCTTTTACGAGCAGCAGCGTGAACAAGCCGGAGAAGAAGAAAAAACAACAAAGATAGTTACTTATCAAGTTCGTATGCCAAGTGACAGTCTGGAAAAACGGATCGCACCATACATTGATGATATCTATGAGCAAAGTGAAGCCTTCGATGTTGAACCGGCACTGATTCTAGCCATTATGCATACTGAATCTAGTTTTAATCCCCGTGCTCGTTCACCAGTCCCGGCATTTGGTTTGATGCAAGTGGTTACAACAAGTGCAGGGCATGACGTTAACCGCATCGTTCATAAGGTTGATAAACCGATGAATGAAAATGACCTTTACCAACCTGATTATAATATCGAAGCGGGTACGGCTTATTTGGATATCCTGAACTCACGCTACTTGAAAAGTATTGAGGACCCGCAAAGCCGAGAGTATTGCGTTATTGCTGCTTACAACACCGGAGCGGGAAATGTTGCACGGGCCTTTGGTGAGCGCAGGTTAAGAGCCGCAGTCGAAAAGATAAATAGCCTATCGCCTGAAGAGGTATATGACACTCTGATTAATAACTTGCCGTATGACGAAACTGTCAACTATTTGAAAAAGGTGACCGACAGGAAAGAAATGTATCGCGAAGAAAAGGGAGCTGCGTGATGCGTTACTTTCTCTTGAGTTTGGCATTAATTAGCCAGCTAGCTGTTGCCGGTTTGTTGGTGCCTGTCGATACTGAAACCGAAATATTTGGTTTTGGAGTCGCTAATACAGAAGCCGAAGCTGAAAGGGCTGCCTTGTCTTCTATCGCACTTAAACTCTCTGCGAATATTAAAGTTGAGCAGAAGGAACACCTAACATCTAAAGACGGTCAAAGCTCAGTTTCATTTGAAGAGATAGCAAATATCTCTTCTGGAAAGTTAATATTTCCTACATACAGTGTAATAGCACGCAATGATGCCCTAAATGGCAATAGACAGGTTGTTATTTCTTTAGGGCGACAGCAGCTACTTGACTTCTATGACCAGCATTTGGCGCACGATTATCAACAAATCGACGCCATGCTGGATGGAGTGAAAAAGCAAACGCCACTTAATGGTTTACCTCCTCTGTTAGAAATAAAGCAGAAGTTGCAAGTCAACGAGTCAATTTTACAGGTGGTTGCTGGGTTAAATTCCGGTGTTGTTCCTCATGAGCATCATCAACAACAAATTAATCTTCGTCAACAAGCATTGAATTTATTGCACCGTGGTGGCTGGCAGGTAGTCAGTGATAGCAGAAGTCACCGGCTAGCAGATCTTATCTCTCGTTCAATCACTGAGAATAAGTTGTTGGCTGAGGGTGAACAGAATTACCAGTTTGTACTTTCTACCCGAGAGCAAAGTGCACAGAGAAATAATCAGTTTCGAACAAAACGCGATATCCAGGTTGAATTGCGACAACAGGGCCAATTGCAATCGGTTATGACACGGAAGATAACATTAATAAGCGAGCCTGAAATGACTTATCAAGCAACGGTTGATTCATTAGATAACCAGCTTGTTGAGCAATTTGGGCCAAACATGTTGTATACACTTTTAGGGAACACAGTTAATGAAAATTAAAGCTCTATCAATTGCACTTGGCAGTCTATTGCTCTCTGCTTGTACATCAACGATTGGTGTGTGGGATGACCGCGATGAAATTTTGGATGAGTTGGCACAGAAATGTGCCACTCACTCTGAAACTTATACTTCCGCAACGCCAACAATCGATACCGGTTCTCGTGCTGTTCTAACTATTGTACAGCGTCAGTGTGCGATTAAATCGCAGTACCGTGATATTCGAGAGAATCACAAGGACGTTGAACAATTTTTTGCTATGCATAATGAGTTAAGCAATGAGGAAGTGGCTGAGCGTTTGGCGAGCAATCCTGAAATGCAGGCGAAATTTAATCAGTACACGGCTGCTCAAAATAAGATTTTCGATGAAAATGTCGAGCTGGCATTACAGTTAGCTGTACAGGCTGCGGAAGTCACTCTGATTTATGCTGAAAATGCTCAGCAAATTGCAATAATTGAAGCAGCTACGCTGTTCAATAACACGGTTGAAGATTCCGAAGAGAATAATACTGCAATTGCCGCGAAAGAAATGAAAGAGCGTGTCGATTTGATTATGGAAAGTAATAATCTGATCTTGGCTGAAAAACAGTTTATTGATGATATGAAAGCTGCAGATGCCGCTATTCAGGAGCGCATTGATGGCTAACTGTAATCACCTCATTGTATCTGGACTATCCCTTCTGGTCTTGGCAGGTTGCCAAAGCACAAGCACGCCACAGTCACGGATGCAAACCAATGCAGCTAATGGCGCATCAGGGTTTGAATACGGCAAGCCAGCGGAGCAGTTTACTGATAATGATATTGAGCTGCCTGCATATTACAGTACGGCAGGTCTGGATAAATGTACTTTTGAGGTCAACAACGAGCACCCTCATTGCCCATTGAGCAAGAAGGTACTGCGTTTGTATATGAATGACCCTATCACTACAAATAGTGATAACCCCAACGACTGGCTGTCTTCAGTCCGTGCTTATGACAACCGTAGTTTGCTTAACCAGTTTGAAAACCAACTAGTCGGTCTTAACCGCTTCCGCATTGTGACGGGGGATGAACGAACGGCTTCAATTTTGGGCGATGCTACACAAGGTATGTCTGATGCTGAATTAGCGCGCCGTATGAAAGGCGGAGTGCTGCATCCTGACTACGCAATGACCGTTGACACGGTTAAAACCGGTGAATTGGTAACAGGAGGCTCGACCAACCTTGTTGATTTTAGTCTCGATTTTACTTTGGGGTTCCTTGATCCTTACACCAATGAAAAGTTGAGCTACCCAAATGTCGGCAAGATCAAAGTTCGTACCGGTGATGTGAAGCCGATGGGTGAGATGCAGTTCTGGATGCAGTCCGGAAAAATCGAAGGCGG
This sequence comes from Photobacterium sp. AWH4_225, assembly GCF_056158405.1. NCBI lineage: Bacteria > Pseudomonadati > Pseudomonadota > Gammaproteobacteria > Vibrionales > Vibrionaceae > Photobacterium > Photobacterium sp. AWH4_225. The sequence goes on from NZ_JBSWTF010000001.1 coordinate 569,667, forward strand.
CTTTGATATCTATGATGCCAATGCTGTTTCTGCGGTGCTAAACGATATGTCATCTCGTGGTTTTGGTATTGCTTTGAGCCGAATGTTATCAGAAATGCCAGCAACTGCGCAGGTACTGGGTATTCGTGGTGAACGAATCTCTCTTGACCGTGGTCAGAATGCCGGAATTTTGCCAGATGAAACTATGGTGATTTTTGAATACAGCCACGGTTTTGCTGAACCTATCGGGGTCGCAACGGTAAATCCGAGTGATATTGAATCCCAGGGGCGGATCATGCGCTGGAAAAACTCTCGCGACGCCAAGCGTATCCAAGGTGAAGCGAAAGATGGGATCTACCGCCCAGCGATTGATGCCAAACTGTTTGCGGTAAGTGTAGGGACGCCGAAGAGCTTCCTTGAAAACCGCATTTCAGCTAGTGGTAGCCTGTAATGATGCATTTAAGACTGGCTCTGATAGGAGCCATCTTTTTCTCTGGTATGTTACCAGCCGCGCAGCTCACACAGCCCGAACTGGGTGGGGTGCTTGAGTTTGACTCCTGTACCCGTGGCAGGGGAGCGGCCGCTATCGAGGAAGCAATAAACGGTGCTGCCAACAGTGTGGCCGTTTCATACCAGCGTGCAAAGGAAGGGCTGTCGCCTCAACAAGCTAAAGAGTATGCCGATTTACCTGAACTATCAGAACTGCTCAAGTCAGTCGAAGCTTACCCTGAACATCTACAAATCGGGGATAGCTTTCTTCAGGGAAGTGAAACCTGTGTTGCTGTGGCATTGTCTTTATCCACTGGATTTCCTCAAGATGGAGGAGAGTGGATTTGGGATGAGGTAAGTGAAAGGCATAGCGTCAGGATAGAAGCTACAGCGAAATCTTCTGGTAGCCTGTCTGCGTTACAAGCAGCTGAGCTTGCGGCTTTACAACAGGCAGTATGGCAAGGGCTTAGCTTAATTGTTGACGATCCTTCGCCGTTTATACATTTACAGGCTGCACCGAAGCAGTTTGTCAATGAATGGATGGTACTGGAAAGCAGTGAACAACACGGTTCGGCTACTGTCGTTGTCAATGCTGAACTCAACATGGCTGAGCTTGAGCGAATTGCCAGTGACAATTACCTTGCCGCAGGCGAACCTATATTTATGGTCCATGCTGAAGAGGCGCGCTTTACCACCCCCATTATTGCAATGCTAACCCAACAAGGTTATTCGGTGACGCAAAGCTTTGATAATGCAGATATCGTGGTTCGCGTCGTAACCGAGGTGCAAAGCTCAGCGGGACGTTCCCAACTGGCCTTATCACTAAGCTTACTGGATAAAGCTTCTGCCCGTTTGGGGGAATGGCAAAACGAACCAGCAACAATTGCACTACCGACGGGTGACAGCATTGAAGGACGGTTGTTTGGTGTTCATATGGCATCAGAAGACAACCAGCAAGCGATCTTAGCTATGGTGCAGGACGGCTTGGTACAACTTAGTCAGGCTGGTGGCCGATACAGTAAGGTGACATTTCCGAGCAGTGCTCTGGCGAGTCACTCCCAGCTCCAATCTTTGCTAGAGCAGCATCGCTACATACATTCGCCACAGCTATCGGTTGTCGATGGGAAGGCCGTATTGGCATTTCGCACCCGGATGGCAAACAACAGCTTGATGGATACCTTAGTCCCAGCTCTATTGACAGTTTTGGATAACAAGGTAGCAGTCAACTCTGTCAGTAACAATCAAATCATAATTCGTTAGTAAGGAAAGCAATGAAACGTCAATTAGGTGTTTCCCTCATTTCTGCCATGCTGCTATCAGCTTGTGCAGCTAGTGAGAAAGAGCCAGAGCAGGTAGATACCAACTACGGTTACGATGTTCCGGAATGGGTATTAATGCCTTCAGTTCAGGGAGGGCTTGCAGCAGCAAGCTGTGTCAATGCCAGTAATAATTTCAACATTGATAAGCGCCATGCTGAAGCGGGGGCACGTAGTGCTCTGGCACAGAGTATCAATGTTAAAGCCAGTGTGATGGATCGCTCATACTCGCGCTTGAACTCTAGTGAAGCTGGAACGCAAACGGGTGAAACATTTGAGACCGTAGCGAAGAGCATTTCTGAAGTACGTATGCAACGTTCGCAGATCACCAAAGTGGGAATGGGCAACATCAATGGCCATAACCAAGTGTGTGCCATGGCTGTGATTGAGGAATCCTTGGTGGCTAACATTTTTGAAGATGTCGTCGCACAGGCAGGCGTACCCATTGATCCGCAAGATGAGGCTGCAATGTACGAAGAGTTTCGGACCCAAAAGGCGATGTCTGAGTTAGAGCAAGAACTCGAGCGCCTGATGCAGTAATGCCAACAGAGTAGAGATTGAGGCATGGAACTCCTATGCCTCTATAACCTTATGTATTATCTTGAATATCTAAAAAGCCTTTACCTCTCTTTTTCAGAGGTCGAGCAACATTTTTTCCAGATTGTAGTCACAACACTTTCTTTCTGTATTATTCCTTGGTTAGTGAGAACGGCATTAACTCGTTTTTTAGACTTCAGGGCTAATAAAGAAAGAAGGGATTATGAACGCAAGTTTATCCACCGAGCCCAGTATTTTGTCGGTTTTGTGTTTTCTATCTTCTGGTTTAAATACTTCGATGTTTATGGTTGGTATAGTAAACTTGCTGAAGTGGGAGCTGTTATTTTTGCAGTTTTAATGCTGCATTCAGTGTTGGACTTTCTGGAAGTTAGGTTCAACGGACGCCAAGGTAGCAATGAAATACCAATAAAGCCCTTCGCTGAAATTATCAAGTTAGCGAGCTTTGCAATAATGTCCGTGATTATTATTGTTATCTTGCTTGAAATATCACCAATGGCCTTTATAAGTGGTATTGGTGCAATGTCAGCCATTATCTTATTGCTATTCAAAGATAGTATCTTGGGAACGGTTACAGCAGTAAAAATTAATGTCCATCGTCTGGTGAAAAAAGGAGACTGGATCGAAGTGGGCTCATATGGTGCCGACGGGGTAATTAAAGATATCACTCTTAGTGTGATCACAGTGGAAAACTGGGATAAAACGACATCTATCATACCTACTTATGAAATATTAAACGTCGGTTTAAAAAACTGGCGTAGTATGACAGTTCAAGGAAGAAGAATTAAAAGAGATATTGCAATTGATGCTAATAGTATTAAATTTTTAAATATGGAAAAAGTCAATGCATTGTCTCAAGTCTCATTGATCAGTTCTCAAATTAATATGCTATGTGATAAATATCAGCTAAAAGAAGATGGCGATAATGTTAATAAACGCTGCTTAACAAATGCAGGACTATTTCGCTTATATGTTGAGGCTTTTTTACATTCGAGAGAAGATATTAATACAGATCTTACCTTAATGGTTAGACAGTTGGCTTCAACAGCAAAAGGGGTTCCCTTAGAGGTTTATTGCTTTACCAAAAATACAGATTGGAACCACTTTGAATCGGTACAAGCTGAGATATTTGAACATTTATACTCTGTTCTACATATTTTTGAGCTTAGAGTTTATCAGGATTTAACAGATAGCTATAAATTGCCAATAGCAGAATAATTTTGTTAGCACTCTAGAAGTGCATTGAAATAATTCAAGTTCATTGAGATAAAATTAGCATTATCAAACCATAATTAGAGTAAAGTTTTGAAGTATTTACTATTTATTGTCTTCTTTTGGGCAAGCTTTAGCTATGCCTATCAGTTCAAACAGCCGTTAGAAACACATTTCAACCAAGAGCATTATTACTCCGAGCAGCGCGCACCTAAAATTACTATTAGGAAAAGCGACAAAGACTGTAGTGGAGAATGCCGTTATACCATTGATTTAGGAAATGGTCGAGGCTATGAAACTCGGGCTGGCAGCGTTGAAGAACTTGCCAGTGCCCGGTATGGTTCGAAAGCATTTTCTTATGTACGAGTTAGATATAAGTGCAAGGATGGTAAACGCTGTAATGAGCATACGATGTATTCAACATCAAGCTCTCCAGTTTCGTTTAGTGGTCCAAATTGTTCGAAAGCCATTGACCGCCATGTTAATTACAGTGGGGAATTGATGTGCCTGTATCGTGACAAGTTGACTTTCCATTCTGGTTCTGCCAATCGCCGTGTGGATTTACCAACTAAGGCAATTATCGGTACCGGAGCTATTAATAATAACTTGGCAGGTTCGACATCGGTAGCCTTTATTGGTGAGGATGATTACAAGCTATACACCTCGAATACGTATGATAATTGGCATCAAGCTGATACAACATTACATCATCGCAGTGATTTTTCAGGGATCCTCGATGCTCATCCGGTAAACCGAAACTACACTGCAGTTGGCGTATATGAATATGTCAATGTCTTTAATAAAGGGGTCAATGTTTATTATTTTGGTCCTGAGGGGTTAATTTCCAACGGTACTTTGGCTAATAGTCCAGAGTTTAACTATGGCTTTGAAACAAATGTGTTTGGCCAGGGAAATGATGTTTATATCAACGCCCGAAATAGTTCCGAGCGAAATTACCAAACTTACAATGTTTCACGCAGTGAGTTAGCTGGTATGGAAATGGAAGCTAACCGCTTTTCGCGCTATGCCCTTGTTGATTTGATGTTTGGTTATGGGGTTGCCCAGACGAGCTGGGAAGTGAATCAGAAGATTAAAGTTGATAGCCAGACCCGTGCCCGAGCAAGTTATGACATGAATGATAGTTTGTTGCACAACTACTTCGCCCAGGGCCGGATCGGGAACACCCAGGCTACTGTGCACTACCTGACGAGCGAGGCGAAAAACAGCGACGATAAACTGGTCTCGAAAGGTACCGAGGCACTGAATGCGGTTGTGGATTTCAATGGCATGTTTGGCGGGGCAACAACCCTTCGTCTTGAGCTGGAGAAGATGGAGTCGGGCGGTATTGTGACCTATTCCGATGATGTTATTGATGTTCCAGTTCGTGAGGCTTTTGAAACCGAATATAACTCATTTGCGCTGTACCTAATGTTGGAACGCGGAATGTATTTTGGACTACATACATCAAGTTACCATGCGCCTAGTGCTATAGGTTTTGAAAACCAGTATGGACGTTATGCTGGCGCTGCCTTCGATAATGATTTTGATATAGACCGCTACATGCTTGTGCTTGGTTACGACGAGGCGAGTTATGGTGGCCGTTATGAAACCAGTTACAACCGCTTTTATATTAATGGTGAGTTAGGCCTTGGCCTAAACAAGCTCAATGTTAGCCGAGATGCCTTGGAAGAGGCTGTTGGTGACAGAGAAGGCAAGATTCATGGTAAATATGCTTTTGCCCTCACTTCGTCTATTGAGTTGGGCTATACCCTGCAAAAGCGCAGCACGGCCCTACGTGGCCTAGGTTACTCTCTACAGGCGGGCTACCGGGCTCGCGGTGATTGGACCTTCCAATCTAAGTCAGACAGCGCTGATAGTGATGGCTATTACCTCATTTATGACCGTGCCGATTTATGGCATGGCCCCTTCGTACAATTTAATGCAATTTTCTAAGTAATATAAAATAAATAGGGCAATATTATGTTAATCAAAAAGCTGCTACCGGCAATGGTAATGGCCACTCTGGCCAGTGGTGCAATTGCTGGTGAAGAGCCATCTGCAGCGGAGGTGTCGCCAATGGATATGACCAATGCGTTGGTCGAAGGCTATAGCGATACTTTGACAATGCGCAATGTCCTTGTGACCAATCCAGAAACGGACAAAGCCCGTTACATGGATGTACGTATTGATCTAGCGACCGATGCTGAAGGCAACATCAGTATTACTAGTGCTAAAATGAACCCAATCCCTACAGCCAAGCCACCTCAAGTGTCTTCCGGTACAACACTAAAAGCCGGTAAATACCAAGATCAGAATGGTTGTGAATGGATGATTGACGGCCCATCAAGAACGACTTCTAACCGCCTGTCTTACTCAATTACCAGAAATGGCGAGGGGATGGAGAACTGTAACTCAAAGGATACATATAGTGTCTTAGTTACTACTGGAAGTTTAGAAAATAATGAGCTGGTGACACCATTCAAAACGCCTTATAAAAATATGTTAGAAAATAAGAGTGATAGCCTAATGTATGGTGCTGGTACTCGTGCGGGCAGTCAATTCCCATTTTCGGCAACGCGTTCTGGCAGGATGGTTAATATCATTCGTTATTCCACAAGTAGTGGAAATAGTGGCGGCAGCATAAATGATACTTTTACATTGACCCCAAAAGGCTAATCCTGATATCAAATCAACAGCGCTAATGTAGTTAGCGCTGTTTCATTCTTACAAATCCAAAATCAGAATCTTGGAGCGGCGCTGGAAGTTGTACAGCGCCTTCTTGGCAACAGGTAGGCTCTCGACGCTGGATTCGCTGAAGCCCTGCTCCCGGAACCAGTGCAGGCTGCGGGTAGTGAGGACAAACAGGTGTATTAGCCCCATTCGCTTGGCTTGCTGTTTGAGTTGGTTTAGCAGTAAGGCTCCTCGGTCACCGTCGCGGAAATCGCGGTGCACGGCGACACAGGCCATTTCAGCCATGCGCTCATCAGGGAATGGGTACAATGCCGCGCAACCTATGATCAGGCCATCACGCTCAATAATAGTGAACTGTTCTACTTCCTGCTCCAGTTGCTCCCGCGAGCGGCGGACTAAGATCCCGTCTTGCTCCAATGGGCGGATCAACTCAAGGATCCCGCCAATATCATCAATTGTTGCCTGACGAACCTGTTCGGCACTTTCCATCACAATTTGGGTGCCGATGCCATCGAGTGAGAACAGCTCCTGAATCAAAGCACCATCTTCCTTGTAGCTGATCAGGTGGCTACGGGGGATCCCAGCCCTACAGGCAGTGATTGCACCACGCAGGAAGCGGCCTGTGCCTCGTTCCTCCTGTTGCAGCGCAACCAGCCGCTGCAGAGCGTGCTCAGCCTCAATGGGCAGCATTTCAGACACCACCCCTCCTTCGCTATCCAACACCCCTTGCTCGGAACAAAAGCCAATGAGCTTGTCTGCTTTTAGCTTTATCGCCAGTTGGGTGGCAATTTCTTCCGAGGTCAGGTTGAAACACTCACCGGTTACCGAGCTGGCGATGGGGCCGAGTAGCACTATGGCGCGCTGATCAAGCTGGCGGTGGATGGCTTCGGTATCAATTCGGCGGATCCGGCCGCTGTGGGCATAGTCTACACCGTCATCAATACCTAAGGGCTGGGCAATAACAAAATTGCCGCTGACAATATTGATTTGCGAGCCCGCCATCGGTGTATTGTTCAAGCCCATTGAGAATCTTGCCGTGATATCAAGCTGAAGGTGACCAGCTGCTTGCTTGGCAATTTCCAGCGCCCGCTCGTCAGTGACCCTCACTCCCTTGTGGTAGGGCGTCGTGTAGTTCATTTGCTCGGCTAGGCTTGAGATCTGCGGTCTGGCGCCATATACCATCACAATACGTAGCCCAAGGCTGTTGAGCAGGGCGATATCATTGACGATATGGGAAAAGTTTTCATGGGCGATGGCTTCCCCGCCAACCATGATGACAATGGTTTTGCCAATATGGGCGTTGAGGTAGGGGGCCGATTGGCGGAACCCTTTGACCAAGGCGGTACTTCTGAACTTCACGGCTGGCTTTCCTTGTAGCTGTGTGGCAAATGTGCGGGCTTATGCCTCACGAAGAGGTAATAGAGATGTTATTAATGATTATGCGATTTATGTCAATAAAAATTCACTGTTTGTCTATGTTATGGCTATGCAATACCCAGATAAAAGTTGGGGAGAAGATCTCGTTATTTGCCATGGTAAGCAGATAAGTACCGAAAGATAGGCGCTTTGGGGTATATTGGCGGGGAAACGCGCTATGTTATTAAGAGTTATGGCCACAAAGCAAAAGACCTCCTTGTTTACTCACCGACTGATCAGTTTTGCCATGGCAGTAGCCGTCACCGGCGCAATTGCGTTGGGTTTGTTGCTGGCTGGCTTGTTTGATAACGCAATAGCGCAAGATAAGCACCTGCCTGATATCTACGGAATCTGGACCGAGCAGGATGTTGCCCCTTATGCCGCGGACAGCTTTGAAATCCGCCCTGAAGGCGTATTTGTCAATGGCCGTCAGGTTAATACGCAATATCAATGGGATGGCAACAAGCTTGAGTATTTTCGTGGTGAAGATCTCTATACCTACTCTTACCTATCGGGTCGGCTGATCCGCCAGAGCCCAGCGCATTACATTTCTACTTTTTCACGCCAGAAGATGGATTTACGGCTGTCTAACTAGTTCATTGGCGGCGTCGGTAATCTGCGCAGTAACTGGTTGACCGGGATCTGCTTGAGTGCCACCTTTCTCATAATATCTGCGGTATCCGGGCTGCCTCCTAAGCATCGCTGGATCACTGTATTGACCTGATGTGGCGAGTTTCCTTCACTCACCAAGTTACGTATCCATTGGTATTCAACTGAGTTGATGTTTAAGAGGGTGTCTTTGCCTATTTTCAATGGTTGGTCCATGTGACGCCTCCATGCGAACTTTGATGACATTTCCGTGACGTTTTTATTAATTACAGGACAACTATGACATAAATATGACAGTGGTGGCATATGGTTGTGTTTGGTTTAATAATGCGAGTCAATTCAGACAAACTGCTGACACAGATAAGAAAAAGATCGGCAAAATAGTTTTCGGGAGTAACCACTTGTAGGCGGGAGTGCCTCAGTTGGTTACACTGAGGAAAAATTGGATTCCACATAAGACGATATAGGATTCACGGTGTTTCGAAAAGCAACGATTGCTCTTTTAATTATGGGTTTGGTGGGTTGTGCCAAGCCAACTGATCGTGGTCAACAATACCTAGATGGCGAGTTTGACCAGGTACTCAACCAAGTTTCGGTTGTGGAGTCTGATAAACCGAAAGATTTTAGTGAGTTTTCCAACCAGATGGAGAAAGTCATCGAGCGTTCTCCGTCGATGGCGGCGACTTATCAAGCCCTCTATCGACAGATAGAAAACTGGGTTGCGGCTGGAAGTGAGTTGTCCGATCTGGGCAATTACGGCATCGACGTTGCCCAGATGGGGGGCGGAGACGGTTATGGTAACGTGATGTTCACGGGATATTTCTCCCCGGTGATCGAACTGCGCCATCAGCCGGACGAGAAATTCCGTTACCCTGTGTACGGTATGCCAGAGTGTGAAGAGAAATGCCCGAGCAGGGCAGAGATCTATGCCGGGGCGCTTGAAGGTAAAGGGCTTGAGCTAGGCTATAGTGCATCTATGCTTGATGTCTTCATGATGGAAGTACAGGGCAGTGGTTTTGTTCATTTCGATGACAATGACCAGCTTCAGTACTTTGCCTACAGAGGGAAAAACGGTCACCGCTACGTCAGTATCGGCCGCATCCTCATCGAGCGCGGGGAAGTGCCGCGTGAAAAGATGTCACTCAAGGCGATTGATGAGTGGGTAAGCCAGCAGGATGAAGAGACTGTCCGCGAGCTGCTGGAGCAGAATCCGTCTTATGTCTTCTTCAAACCGCAGGACAACCTCGACGTTATGGGAACCGCGGGGATCCCATTACAGGCGCATGCTTCGGTCGCGGCGGATCGCGACTACTTGCCGATGGGCAGCGTGCTGCTGGCTGAGGTGCCTCAACTCGATGAAGCTGGCAACTGGAATGGAAAGCATGTGCTTAAATTATTAATGGCACTTGATACGGGCGGTGCAGTGAAGAAAAACCACCTTGACCTATACCATGGCATGGGGGCCCAAGCTGGCGTGGATGCCGGCCATTACAAGCACTTTGGCAGGGTCTGGAAGCTAGGCCTTCAGGGCACGCAAACTGAGCAGCCGTGGGCCACGCCGTAGTGTAGCTGTTTAGTTCCTTAGTCTAGCTTTTCGGTTTAACTTTTACCGACTGGACAATTTCCCAAAGAGTGCGTATAAATCGCACTCTTTCTTTATGAATGTGTTAATCAGCGCGGAACAGCCATGCGAGAACTAGATACCCCAGCATCAGACAATTACAACCAGCGTTTTGGCGGGACTCGTCGCCTTTACGGCAACAGCGAAGTGGAAATTTTCCGTGCCGCACATGTGTGCGTAATTGGTATTGGCGGTGTGGGCTCTTGGGCCGCAGAAGCGCTGGCACGTTCAGGTATCGGGGAGTTGACCCTGATTGACATGGATGATGTCTGTGTTACCAACATCAACCGTCAGATCCATGCCATGTCGGGCACGGTAGGCCAGAGCAAAATCGAGGTGATGGCTGAGCGTATCAAGTTGATCAACCCTGAGTGCAAGGTCAATTTGATTGATGACTTCATCACGCCGGAAAATGTGTCTGAGTACATCGACGGTCGCTATGACTATGTGCTGGATGCTATCGATAGCATGAAGCCGAAAGCGGCGCTGCTAGCTTACTGCAAAAGCAACAAGCTCAAAGTGATCACCACAGGTGGTGCGGGTGGCCAGATTGACCCAACCCAGATCCAGATTGCCGATTTGACCAAAACTATTCAGGATCCGCTGGCGAAGAAGCTGCGTGACACCCTGCGTCGTCACCACAACTTCCCGAAGAACCCAAAGCGCAAGTTTGGAATTGATTGTGTTTTCTCGACCGAACAATTGAAGTACCCGCAGGCTGATGGTTCAGTGTGCGGAGTGAAATCTACCGCTGAAGGGCCGAAGCGAATGGACTGTGCCAGCGGCTTTGGGGCGGCGACCATGGTAACCGCAACCTTTGGCTTCGTTGCTGTCTCTCGTATTTTGCAAAAGCTGGTTGATAAGCACTTGCAGAAATAATGTTTTCGGGCTGCATCAGATAAAAGAAAAGCGAGGCTCTGCCTCGCTTTTTTGATCTTGTTAGCTTGTTATCAGGTATTGTTTTACCCTTTCGCCAATGCCTTTATCTGCTCGACAATTGCCTTGAGCCCGTTACCGCGCGAAGGGCTAAGGTGGGCGATCAGGTTAAGCTGCTCGAAATAGCCATCGACATCGAACGCCTTGATCTGCTCGGCGTTCTTGCCTTCATAGGCAGCGAGTACCAAGGTGATCAGGCCGCGCACGATACGAGCATCAGAGTCTGCCGCAAAATGGAAACTGCCGTCTTCCTGCTGCTGGTGGGTGAGCCATACTTGGCTTTCGCAACCACTGACCTTAAGCTCGTCCTGCTTAAGCTCTTCAGGCATAGCAGGTAGTTTCTTCCCCAGTTGGATCACATTGCGGTAACGATCTTCCCAGCCGTTGGCCTGGCTCATTTGCGCGATAATCGCTTCGCAGGTAATTTCGGTACCAAAAGGGTGGCTTGGCAGCGTCATAATCTCTCCTAAAGCAGGCTGCAGGCTTTGTGCAGCGCAGCAATGAATTGGTCAATATCTTGTTCGGTATTATACAGCGCAATCGACACCCGCAGTGTGCCGCTGACGCCGAGGGCGTCCATCATCGGGTGGGCACAGTGGTGGCCGGCACGCAAGGCGATGCCTTGTTGATCGAGCAAGGTCGCAATATCTTGATGGTGTACACCTTCCACCACGAAGGAAAACAGGCTGGCGTCAGGCTGAAGGCCAACAATCTGTAAGTCTTCGATATTCTGGATACCTTCGATAGCACGCTGGCGCAGGGCATGGATATGCTGCTCGGCACCTTTACGGTCGATGCTTCCCAGCCAGTTGATGGCGGCGGCCATCGCTAGGCTGCCTGCCACATTGGGTGTACCGGCTTCGAACTTGCCCGGCAGGGCAGAGAACGTAGTGCCGTCAAAGCTGACCTTTTCCACCATTTTGCCGCCGCCGTGCCAAGGTGGCATCGCCTCTAGCAGGGCTTTCTTGCCGTAAAGTACGCCAATGCCTGCCGGGGCAAAGATTTTATGGCCGGAGAAAACATAGAAATCAGCATCGAGTGCCTGCACATCGACAGTTTCGTGGGCCACAGCCTGGGCGCCGTCAAGCACGGTAACTGCCCCGATATCGTGGGCCGCTTTGATGAGGGTTTCGACCGGGTTGCGGGTGCCCGTCACATTGGTGACATGGGCAACGGCCACAATCTTGGTTTTAGCCGTTAAGCGCTGGGCAAAAGCATCCATATCCAAGGTGCAATCGCCGTGCATTGGAATTTTCACCACTTTGGCCCCGGTCTGCTCGGCGACGATCTGCCACGGCACGATATTGGCGTGGTGCTCCAGTTCGCTAACCAGAATTTCATCGCCTGCCTGCAAGGTATTGCGGGCATAAGTTTGGGCGATCAGGTTAAGGGCTTCGGTAGCGCCACGGGTCCAGATAATTTCCTTGCTGTCTTCAGCATTAATGAAGCGCTGTACGGTCTCTCTTGCTTGCTCAAACTGTGCTGTCGCGGCTGCGGTAAGGGTGTGGCTGCCACGGTGGACGTTAGCATTGTGACCACTGTAGTACTGCCGGATTGTCTCAATCACCTCTAGAGGTTTCTGGGTGGTGGCTGCACTGTCGAGGTAGACCAGTGGCTGGCCGTTGCATTCTTGGGCCAAGGCAGGGAATTGCTGGCGAATACGCTGGATATCAAATTGGGCAGTCATGGTGTGTCACATAGCAAAAAAGACAAGGGGGAGATCATGCGGCGAAAAAAACAATAGGGCAAGTATTTCTCCGGTTGCTTCAATTATAAGTGGTGTGGGATCGGCACGTCGAGGTCAGGCCGCTGATATCTATTAAGCTGAAGATAAAAAAAAGGCACTGCGTTGGGGCGCAGTGCCAAGAATTAATTTTGACAGACAGGTCAAAAATACAGGAAGTAAAATTGGTAGATTGACTACCGATCCGGCATAACCCGGACAATATGCAAACACAACATCGCAACTGTGCGGTCGGCCAAAAGCCTGAGGGCTAAAAACTTGGCCTTGCTCACCGTTGCGGGGCAAATCATATGGTTTATGTAGCACTTGAACAATGGACAATTTATAATGTTTCCCATAAAAAAAACTAATGCAGGAAAAGTATGTCTAGACGTCTCCCTCCACTCAATTCACTAAAGGTGTTCGAAGCAGCAGCCCGAAACCTCAGTTTTACCCGTGCTGCGGAAGAGTTATTTGTCACACAAGCTGCTGTAAGCCACCAAATTAAAGCACTTGAAGAATTTTTGGGGCTCAAATTATTTCGCCGTCGTAATCGCTCTTTATTGCTAACTGAAGAGGGGCAAAGCTACTTTCTTGACATAAAAGACATCTTTTCTGCAATCTCAGATGCCACGGATAAGGTCTTGGAACGCGGCGCGAAAGGGGCGCTAACCATTAGTTTACCTCCTAGTTTTGCCATCCAGTGGCTGGTTCCTCGTTTGGCTGATTTCAACGAGCAGCATCCGGATATCGATGTGCGGATCAAAGCGGTGGATTTGGATGAGGGCTCTTTGACGGAAGATGTCGATGTGGCTATCTATTACGGTCGGGGCAATTGGCCGGGACTACGGGCCGATAAGCTCTATCAGGAATTCCTACTGCCGGTGTGCTCGCCGATGCTGCTTAACGGCGCCAAACCTTTACGCACCCTGGACGATCTTAAACTTCATACCCTGCTGCATGATACCTCGCGCAAAGAGTGGAAAAACTATGTCCGCCACCACGGTATCGAGGGCACCAACGTCAACCAGGGACCGATCTTCAGCCATTCAACCATGGTGCTACAGGCGGCGGCACATGGCCAGGGGATAGCCCTTGGTAATAACGTACTGGCACAGCCTGAATTGGAAGCCGGCCGTTTGGTGTGTCCGTTCGATGAAGTGCTGATGAGCAAGAACGCCTTCTTCCTTGTATGCCAGGAGCGTCAGGCCGAAACTGGGCGAATCCAGGTCTTCCGTGATTGGGTATTGGCGAAAGCGGCCCGCGAACAGGAAGATATGCCGGATGTGGAAGATGGTCTGTAATACAGGGAAGAGGCTGAAAAAACGATGACTGAATATATTATTGATACCCCGCCAAACGGTGAGTACAACGCAACTTTCCTGTTTGCCCACGGTGCTGGGGCCGGCATGGATCACGAGTTCATGGCTGATATCGCCAAAGGCTTAGCCCTAAAGGGGATCAGGGTGGTGCGGTTTGATTTTCCCTACATGGTAAAACGCCGCGAAGATGGCAAGAAACGTCCGCCGGACAGACAGCCTAAGCTGTTGCTGGATTTCCAACGTCATATCGAGGCGTTTGCCGAGCAAGGTAATTTGGTGATTGGCGGCAAATCGATGGGCGGACGCATGGCGAGCCTTATTGTCACCGACATCGCTGATGAATCACCGGATGTGACAAACTGCCAAGAGACGGTCAAAGGTATCGCTTGCCTGGGCTTTCCCTTCCATCCGCCGGGCAAACCCGAGAACTTCCGTGGCGACCACCTAAAAACGATTGGTCTGCCAACACTTATTCTGCAGGGGGAGCGAGATACCTTCGGGACCCGAAGTGAAGTCGAAGGATGGGAGTATGCTGCTAATGTTGAAGTCAGCTTCCTGCCGGACGGCGACCACAGCTTCAAGCCGCGCAAGGCATCTGGCCATACCGAGCCGGGCAACCGTCAGCTGGCGGTAAAAGCGCTGGCTGCATTTATCAACGAGTGTACGGCCAAGGAGTGAGCCATGGACAATAAAGCAAGCCGCTGGTTGCTGCTGTTTGCGGCATTGAGCGGGGCAGTGACAGTCTCACTGGGGGCGTTTGCTGCCCATGGATTGAAGGCTCATTTGCCGCCGTATTTGCTCGGGGTGTTTGAAACCGGTGTCCAGTATCAGGCATGGCATACCTTGGCGATTTTCGGCTGTGCAATATTGGCACGCATTCTTCCGTCAAAAGGGGTATCATACGCAGCCCTGTTTTTTGTGGCAGGGATCATACTCTTTAGTGGCAGCTTGTATGCGCTGGCATTGACGGGTATCAAGTGGTTTGGCCCCATCACCCCGATGGGAGGCGTCTGTTTTATCATAGGCTGGGTAGCGCTCGCAGTGGCTGCCTGGCGTTCAGCTTGAGGGTTGAGAGTGAATCAAGTTCTGTTGTACTGCCGTCCCGGCTTCGAGAAGGAATGTGCCGGTGAAGTTCAAGACAAAGCAAATGCACTGGAGTTGTATGGCTTTCCTCGCGCGAAAAACAATACCGGCTATGTATTGTTTGAGTTCTACCAGCCGGGTGATGCGGATGCGTTTATCCAGCAGCAGCCATTTTCCGAGCTGATCTTTGCTCGCCAGATGGTTGCAGTAATGCCAATGCTTGAAGATCTGCCGCAGGAAGACCGTATCTCGCCAATCATGGAAATGGTGGCAGACTTCCCTCGCTGTGGTGATCTGCGTGTTGAAACGCCAGATACCAACGAAGCCAAAGAACTGCTTAAATTCTGCCGCAAGTTTACTGTGCCGCTGCGCCAGGCGCTGCGTAAGTCTGGTGCGATGTACGCCAAGGACAACCCGAAAAAGCCCGTTCTGCATCTGTGCTTCATTGCGCCGGGCTGCTGCTTTGTCGGTTACTCCTACACCACCAACAATTCGCCGTTCTTCATGGGGATCCCGCGCCTTAAGTTCCCGTCGGATGCACCAAGCCGCTCAACCCTGAAGCTGGAAGAAGCGTTCCATGTGTTTATTCCGCGTGATGAGTGGGATGAGCGCCTGGCTCCTGGCATGTGGGGTGTTGATTTGGGCGCTTGCCCTGGCGGTTGGACATATCAGTTGGTGAAGCGTTCGATGTTTGTCCACGCGATTGATAATGGTCAGATGGCACAGAGCTTAATGGATACCGGACAGGTCAAGCACCACGCGGTTGATGGCTTTAAGTTTGAGCCGCCACGTAAGAACGTGACCTGGATTGTCTGTGACATGATAGAAAAGCCTGCCCGAGTCGCACACTTGATGGGTGACTGGCTGATCAAAGGCTGGGCGAAAGAAGCGATTTTCAACCTTAAGCTACCGATGAAAGGCCGCTATGACGAGGTACTGCAGGATATCGAGAACCTGAAAGTGTACTTGATCCAGAACGGGGTGAAGTTCAACCTGCAGGCCAAGCACCTGTACCACGACCGTGAGGAAATCACGGTACATATCCAGCGTCTGGATAACCGCTCGCCGCATTAATCGCACGAAGGCGAGGGGCGATAGGCAATCGGCCATAGGAAAAATTCCCCGAAAGTTTCGGGGATTTTTTTGTGCTTTATTTCATTATTTGGCGGACTTCTTCGTCTTGTAAAGCCTCTTGCCTCTAGCCTCTAGCCTCTAGCCTCGAAACGAATATCCTGCAAATTAAACCCCAGCACCAAATCGGTTTTCAGTGAGGCAACTTGCTTGGAAGCCACGGCTTCATCGCGGCTGGCATTGATTTTCTTCTGCCATTTTGGCGGTAGATCATCTGCTGCCAAAATAGTTTCGAGGTTTGGGTAGAGGCTAAGTAGTTCTACAGCGGCCTTGGGGCCGATCCCGGTAACACCGGGGATTTTGCTTGAGCTGATCCCTGCCAAGCCCCAGTAGTCTGGCAGTTGCTCGGGCTTGACGCCGAATTCTTTTTCGACAAACGGGCTGTCGAGCCAGCGCTGCTGGAAGTAATCACGGATCCGCAAGGTTGGCTGGAGCAATTGGCAATAGCCCTTGTCGGTGGAAATAATGGTGACTTGCTGGCCGCGGGAGGCCACTTTCAGTGCCAGCGTTGCCACTAAATCATCGGCCTCATCACCGTCAGAAAGTAGCGAGTCGATCCCCATGTCCATGAATGCGTCTTGAATAATATCCATCCCCGTCATCAGCTCGTCCGGCATGGGTTTACGCCCTTCTTTGTAGTGGGGGAGCAATTCAGCCCGCCAGCCTCTGTCTTCGCCATGGTGATCGAACACCGCCACGATGTGGGTTGGTTGACTACTCTTGATGATTTTCCCCAACGCCTGACAGCAGACTTTGGCGGTGTTGTGGACATCGGGTTCGCCGTGCTGGGCGGCATGAACTCGGCGGATCAGGTTGAGTGCATCAATGATGACAAGGTGGATAGACGACATAGCGTAAACCGTGTAGCAGTAAAGAAAAAAGGGTCAACAGACCCTTTATTGTACGCATAGTTGCTGGCAATGTGCACCGCCATCTGGCTGGTGGCCACGATTACTTCGCAATCGGCGGGGCAGCGGTGATGATTTCATAGCACGGCTCGTAATGGCTGCCGGGCAATTTCATTCGCTGCTGTTCGACGAACTGGGCGAGCAGCTTGTCCATCCGTTTCATCAGGATGCTATCACCATTGATCTTAAAGCGGCCTTTGCGCTCGATTTCCCGGATCCCTTCTTCCTTGACGTTACCTGCCACAATACCGGAGAAGGCTCGGCGCAAATTAGCCGCGAGGTGCTCAGGACGCTGGTTCATGTGCAGGTCGAGGCTAGCCATTGACTCGTGGGTTGGTTCGAAAGGTAGCTGGAACTCCGGTGGAATGGCCAATGACCAGTTGTAGCTGTAGGCATCACCCGTTGCCAGGCGGTGCTCTTTGATCAGTGGCATGGCTGATTTCATCACCCGGGCAACTTGCTCCGGATCGTCAATGATGATCTGGTAATGCTTGGTGGCATCTTCACCCAGGGTATCGCGAATAAAGCTGTCGAGGGTGCGGAAATAAGGCTCTGACTCTTTCGGCCCAGTCAGTACCACCGGCATTGGCTGGTCGGCATTTTCCGGCTCCATCAGAATACCGAGAATATACAGTAGCTCCTCGGCGGTACCGGCACCACCGGGGAAAATGATAATACCGTGACCCACCCTGACGAAGGCTTCTAGGCGCTTCTCGATATCCGGCAATATTACTAGCTCGTTGACGATCGGGTTCGGTGGCTCAGCTGCGATTATTGAGGGCTCGGTCAGGCCGATAAAACGGCTATTGGGAAAGCGCTGCTTGGCATGGCCGATAGCAGCACCTTTCATTGGCCCTTCCATTGCACCGGGGCCACAACCGGTACAGATGTTGAGTTCGCGCAGTCCAAGTTCGTTGCCGACCTCGCGGGTATACTGGTACTCGACCGGGTTTATGGAGTGGCCGCCCCAGCATACGACGATGTTGGGATCTTCACCGGAGCGAACGGTCTGGGCGTTGCGCAGCACGCTGAAGACAAAGTTGGTGATGTGCGGTGAACTGGTGAGGTTGATGTCCTTGCGCTGCTGGACATGCATATTGACGTACACAATATCGCGCAGGACGGCGAACATGTGCTCCTGGATCCCGCGAATGATCCGGCCATCAACAAACGCATGCTCGGGTGGGTTCATCAGCTCAAGTTTGATGCCGCGCTCGCGGCGCATGACGTTGACGTCGAAGCTTTTGTTTTTTTCCAGCAGCTCTTTTGAGTTGTCGGTGTGGCTGCCTGAATTGAGTACCGCCAGTGAACAGTTTCGGTACAGACGATAAATGTCACTAGAAGCCGTCGCTTTGAGTAAATCGACTTCATGTTGGGAAAGTAGGTCCATTGCACCTACCGGACTGATATGAGTGATCATGATTACCTCCCTGGTCATGACAAGGCGGCGGTATCCACTGGGTGTATTCATTGTAGGAAGAATCGGTGAATACTGCCGGATGAAGCAGAAAGTAAACCGGTTGGGAGTACACTCTGTTTCCTGAAGATCAGTCTATGAGAATTAGGTTAAATACAAGTGACTGATATATTTACCATACACAGAGTAGCCCGTTTTTACCAGCCATTGATAGGCTGATGATTTACGGTGGGATCAGAAAATCCAGAAAATCCGGTTGTTGCCGGCGCTGCGAGCACCGGTGAGGGCTTTATCGGTCCGCTCGATAATATCGGCTGGGGTGTCATTGCTCTCGAACAAGGTCGCCCCCATCGACACGGTGATCGTGATGTTGTTATCGCGGAAGCGGAATGGTAACTGGGCAACGGCTTGGCGAATAGCTGCCAGGCGCTGGTTGCGCTGCTCTTCGTTGACATCCGGTAGGATCAGCATGAAGGCATCGTCGCCGAAACGACCGATAAAATCGGTTGGTTCCAGTTGCTTGCGAATGGTACGGGCGATGATCTTGAGAATTTTGTCACCGGCCTGATGACCGTATTGCTGGTTCACCGTACTGAAACTATCGATATCCACCAGTGTTACGCATAGCGGGTGCTGATAACGCAGCCAGCGGCGGTATTCATGCTCAAGCCGTTCATTGAGGGCACTGCGGTTGTACACCTTGGTGAGGTTGTCGAGGAAGATGCGTTGTTCTTGGTCGGTAAGCCGTTGGCGGTAATCCTGCGTTTGTTCGTATAGGTGTTCTATCTTTGATTTGTTGTAGCTCAGTTGCTCCAACAAGGCTTTTTCGCGTTTTTCCAATGCCTTGTTGCGCTCGGCAAGTACCAGAAGTTCTTTGGTGAGGTGTGTCAGCTCAGGACGCCAGCTATCGAGCTGCTTGTGAGTTTGCAGGCCTGACTTGATTGATTGCGCCAGCTCGGCCAGTTCATTGGTCATTTCACCACGGTGCTCGTAGATGGTGTGGCTTTGTTCGGCGCTTTGTTGAGTGGTCTTGCTCAGGGTACCCAGCTCACCATTTACATTATCAAGGAACTGCTGCGAGGTGTGGCGCTCCTGGTGGGTGCCATCAAGCACCAGACGCAGAACCTCAAGGGCAATCTCCAAAAGCGATGACGGTGATACCCCTTTGAGTAACTGGTTGCGGATCGTCAGCAGTTTGTCGCCCGCCTCTCCATCGAAGTCGAGCTCGGTGATCAGGTGCTGGAGCTCAGCCGTCAGCTTCATTAGCAAGTCTTGCTGTATCGCGGCCGGATTGTTTTGCAGCCCCTTGGTGGCTACCAGCTTAAGCGCTCGTTCATACAAGGTCATCAACCCGAGCACTTGTTCGAAGGAACCTGAGAGTGAAGCGGCTGGTTGAGAAAGAAGTTGATGAAGGTCGCGTTTTAGCTGGGCAGGTAGTCCTGGGAAACGGCGTAAGATTTCGCTACTGCGCTGGAACTGTTTATCCAGTTGTTCTCGCTCTTTGGGCTGGATTTCCCCCATCCGGTTGGCGAGCCTTTCGACGACGGCGATGCGCGGGATCAGCTGGCTGATATCTTTCTGCTGCTCCAAGTCTTGGCGCAGCATTGCCAGCTTCTCATCAAGCTCTGTGTCGATACCACGACAGGCAACAGACAGCCGGCTGATCAGGCGTTTGAGGATCGCCAATTCCCGCCTAGATTTCAACGAAGCGTCTCGGTGTGAGAGTTGAGCTTGATCCAAACGTAGCTTCAACTGACTCAATTGCGAAGCTACGGCATTAATGTCTGTCACAGGGCTAAAGCGCAGTCCATGATGGTGGTAAACTTGTTTCTTATCAGATGGTTAAAAAAATGATAGGAAATTTCATGCTAACAAAAACTATCTCTTAATTCATTGTTATCGGCCATGTACCGAATAATTCCATCAGATTAACTGATATTTTTGTCAGAAACGTGATCGTTGTTCCAGCTAATGTCGCAACTCCCTGAAGTTTGTACTTTTACTAGCCCATTGTGTATGCCTTGGATGCATGAACGGCGAATGTTGTCGCTGGCAAAGCTGGCGGCCGGTGCGGCATCAATGGCACTGAGATGAACCCATTGGCTGCCGGATTCCTGTTTGCTGATTTCTCTGGCAGCGTTGGTTGCCATCAGCAGGATATCGAGCAGCTCATGGTCGTTAATCGCCGTGTATGCCCTTGGCAGGAAAGGGTATTCCGCCATACCGATCCTGACGCGGTTATCGATATGCTTACCTTCGAGGAAACGATCAACCAATTGCTGGAGTGAATTGGCCAGCTGATCCGGTGCCGAGTCCAAGCGTGAGTTCGGCTCGATATACAAGAACATGGCGTCGGAGAAGTGGTAAAGCCTGGCCGGTTCACATATCTGCTGGTTGAGGTATTCACCAAACTGGCGCTCGAGATCCAAGCCTTGCTGGTAGCCGTGCTTGAGATAAATATGCTTGAGGAAAGGCACCTCGAACAATGCAAAGCGGAGGCGGTCACTCAGTGGCTCGTTGATGATCTCTCCCAGGTGCCACTGTTCGAAGTTGGCGCTACTTTGCTGCAGGGAGTTAGGCAATTTGGCAGTGAGCATCCGCAGGTTTCTCAGCCCACTTCGAGGGTGGGTATAGAAATCGTTACGTAAACGCATTAGGCGGGCCTGAAGCTGCTTGGCAGTTTTGTGGCGCCGCATCAGTAGGATGAAGATCACGCCGCTGAGGCAGAACAGGAAAATGGTCACATTCTTCTGTTTGTACAAGGCTTTGCTGCTTTCGAATTGCTGGCGTTCCAACTCTTCAAGATGCAACGACCGCTCAAGCATACGTTGTTGTTGCTTGAACACCTCGACATTACTCTTCACCTGCGCCTGCTGCTTGGTACTAAACAGCTGCTCGTATCGGCGTTGGCTGAGTAGGGCATTGTAATAGTCACTCTGCTGTTCAAAAGCCCGAGAGAGAATGTTTTCCCCTTCCAGCTGGAGATCGCGGTTGCCGATACGGCTGGCTGCGATCAAACCCGTCTGTAGGTTCGAAATGGCTTCTTCGATGTTGCCTTCAGCTAGCTCCAGCTCGCCCTGGAGGATCTGTGCCTCCGCCATTATGGCTTCGTTACCGGTTTGGGTTGCGATCAAGCGGGTATGGTGAAGGTACTGCTCAGATTTCGGGTAGTTATAAAGTTGCAGGTATACCCGGGCAATATTGAGCCGTAGCCTCGCCGAGCGGATATCACTGTCGAGCTGGTTTTCCTGATCCAAGGCATTGAAGTAATGGACCAGTGCCAGGTTGAAGCGGCCTTGCTGCTCGTAAATGGATGCTATCAGCTCCAATGTCTTGGCTAGTGGTCGGCTGCGATCGTAATGCTCGAAGAACTCACCGGCTTGGGTCGCATGCTCAAGGGCCTTGTCGAACACCTTGCGTTGCTCGAACAGGATAGCTAATTCGTAGTTGGCCACTGCGGTTTGGGCCTGGTCATCGTTCTCCACCGCCAGCCAGTAGCCGCTCAAAAGACGGTCGAGGGCCGTATCATAATGGCCGTGTTCGAAGTAGTGTCTGCCAACGACCAATTGGTAGTGGATCAGTTCACCGGGATCATCAAGGTTGATCAGGTAGCGTTTGGCTTTCAGGAAGCCTTTTTCTGCCTTGCTTTCTTGATCGGTCGCCGACTCAATTACCGAGCGCTGCATTAGAGATTGATACTGCAGGCGTTTGATCTGGCTGTCGAGCATCAGATTGGAACTGGCGGCAATGTCAGTATCTATTTCATCCAGCATTTTGAGCGAGCGGGCATTGTTTTTCAGGTTGCCCCAATAGATATCGGCATGGATCAACTGGCTCTCGAGTCGGCTGAACGTGAGATTTTCCTCTGTAGAGAGATTCTCGGCCTGCTTGACCGCAGCCATTGCCTCTTCGGGTTGGTTAAGCAGTGAGTGGGCCTTGGCCAAAATCTGCAACGCATTAACGGTGCTCAGTGGGGTTCTGACCGAATGATCGGTTTCGTCGTTGATATGAACGCGGGATGTTTCTTTGGGTGCACTCAGGCGGCGCTGGTTGAGGTAGCGGGTTGTGATAGCCAGGGATTGCTCTGGATTGGTTTGGAGCAATTCATTAGCTTCTGCCAAAATTGGCGTGGTAAAAATTTTAGCTTGTGTGCTGAACGAGACCATGCCAATGAACAGCAAGCGGATCAGCCAACGGCTAGCAGACATACTTTCAAAAACCCAAAAAAACAGTACCACCAATATTAATGGGTTAGCCTACCAAGTCCAGCAAAGTCTTCGATTTTGCTGGACTATTTCCCAAGTAACTCGGGCATACACCAAACTGAGTAATATTTTGCACATTTGCCTGTATCAATCAGCTTGGCGTCATCAGTTTGCAGAATTATTGTCTAGCTAAACGGAAATTGTCACTTGGTGTTTTGCCCATATTGGTACGGTATGGGTTGATGTCCAAACCGCCACGACGGGTATAGCGGGCGTAAACGGTCAATAGTTCCGGCTTACAGAACTTCATGATGTCAGTGAAGATACGCTCGACACACTGCTCGTGGAACTCGTTGTGGTTGCGGAACGAGATCAGGTAGCGCAGCAGCTTTTCACGGTCGATTTTCTTACCGGTGTAGGAAATACGTACGCTGCCCCAGTCTGGCTGGCTGGTGATCAGGCAGTTAGACTTCAATAGGTGGCTGTGCAGAATTTCGGTTACCTGCTCTTCCGATGCAGCACCTTCTAGGTGCGATGGATCGAACTCGTAATCGGTAATTTCGATATCCTGATCGTCGATGCATTCGCCGAAGAAGTTAGCGATTGGCTGAGCGTCAAAGTCTGATAGCGGCTGCACTGTTACATCCACATCGGCACCAGCACACTCACTCAGATCTTTTTGCAGGGTATCTGCAATTTGCTGCCAGCTATCAAACTTGGTTTGGTTGAAGCTGTTGAGGTAAAGCTTGAATGACTTAGATTCAATCAGGTTAGGACTGTCGGCTGGCAGGCGAACCTCGCCGATAGCCACTTGTGGCAGGCCTTTCTTGTTTAGCCAAGACAGCTCATAGAGTGTCCAGATGTCATAACCGGTAAACGGTAGGGTATCACCAAGGGACAGATCATCTCGGTTCAGGCTACGTGGTACTGGCTGAAGAAGAGATGGGTCATACTGATCTATGTATTCCGTCGTTTTACCTAGGGTCAAACCGGCTAATTCTTTCGCGTCTTGATATTTGCTCATACTGTCCTGGACACACTTGGATTAGAATAGCCAAAGTTTACTTAATCTTTTGAGAGGTTGCGAATGAATCATCCCGTTGCAGCGGCGTTATCCGATTTTTCTTCCCGTTTTTTGCAAGCATGGTGTGATGCAGGTCAAGGTTTTCCCCGCAGTGATGATCTTGTGGGCCTTTCATCACCGTGCGTCAAGGCGGATGATGGCTATGAAGTCACTTGGCAGCCAGCCGTACGCTCGCCGATGGGGGATCTTGCCGGTGTCGAAAAAGGGATCGAGCTTCGTCTGCACGAAGACATTGTCGCCTTTTACGGTGCCCAGTTCAGCGGTGATATGGCTGCCAGATTCCAAACCGTGACCGGTACAATTGAGTTTGATTTGCTGCAGGCATTCAGTGAAGACGATGTGTTGCGCCTGCAGGAAAACATTTTGGGCCATCTGGTGACCCAGCGCCGTTTGAAGTTAAAGCCGACAGTATTTATCGGAGCGATGGACTCCGAAAGCGAGGTGATTTCGGTGTGCAACCTCACCGGTGAGGTGATCTTGGAAACCTTGGGGAAAGACAATCGCGAAGTGCTTTCCCCTAATCTTGAGGATTTCCTTGCGGCCCTAGAGCCTGTGGTTAGAGATGAGTAAGTTATGTACGTAGTCGAATTGCAATTTGAGTGTTTTGATAACACAACAGTCGCAGCGGTAGACACCGCCATCAATGGGCTGATGGATGCCTTGCGTTATAATGGCCAGGTGCTCGGTCGCGAATTTCCTATCATCATGGATGAAGGCACATTCAAGGTAAGAGCGGTGTGTCCTGAAGAAGAGAGCCTGCATTCGAAGTTCCACAGCCCTCAGGTAAAGGCCTGTTTGAATCGCCTGAGCCAGGCTAGTTTGCTCAGCCCCAAGGTGAGGCTGTTGGGGAGAGATCTGAACTCTGAAGCTGCCGCCGAGAATTTCACGCCGAGTTGGCAGGTGATTTACACCACTTATGTACATACTTGCTCACCACTGCGCTGCGGTGAGACGTTAATGCCGATCCCGTTATACCGTTTACCCGAGCCAACGCTGAACGGTGACCACAAAGCGGTGGTGAAATGGCAGACCGAATGGCAGGCATGCGATGAGATACAAATGGCTGGAGCTTGTCAGGCTGAACATGCCGCCCTGCATGAAATCCGTGATGCCGACAGTGATATCTTCCGCCGGGGTTGGGACTTGCGCGGGCGGATCGAGTACATCACCAAGATCCCAACTTATTACTATCAATACCGAGTCGGCGGTGAAAGCCTTGAAAGTGAGCTTAACCGTCCGTGCCCTAAATGTGGCGGCCAGTGGCGGCTGGATGAGCCTCTGCATGGTATTTTCCACTATAAGTGCGACAAGTGCCGTATCGTCTCCAACCTGTCTTGGGATTTCCAGTAATAAAAAAGCGCAGAGGGTTCTGCGCTTTTTCTATTTCATGTTCATTGGACACCTATTACTAAGTACTAGGTTACTAAGGCTGCTGGCTCTCCAGCTTTTCCAGTCGTGCCATAAGTGCGGCCACTTGATGCTCCAATGCGGCTATGCGTGCTTCGGCTGAAGGCTGGCTCTCCACCTTTTCTATTTTCGGTACGCGGGCACTCGATTTCCAGCTCTGTAATGCTTTGATAATCAGTGGCATTGGTAACGGATCAGCCAACCGTGACTTGATCAGTGCCACCGAGGGCTCTTTGCCTTCGGCGACCAGGGCATCGATGGCATCGGTCAGGGCTTGGGTAATTTCAGATGACATGCTGTTTCCTTGTTGCTGTCGTTTATCAGGCTATTTTCTCTCAATCATACCCGGGGATACAACAGCAAAGCCATGGGCTATTTTCGGCCTATTTTCTTTCTTATTTTCTTAATAAGGCATCCAATTGGTCGATGACCTCACACCAATCGGCATCTTGCTCTTGTGATTCCTTGAGAAAACGTTTTTGCGCCGGTTGCCAGAAGTTGGCCTCTGATAACTGCTCATGCTGGGCAAGATGATGTTCGGCCAAGAAGGTTTCGATAAATTCTTTGGAATTGTTCAATCCCAACTGGCTGAAGAGAGATTCAAGGTTGTGGTTGAAGGTTTCCATGGTCACTCCTTGGCTAGCGCATATAATTTTATGACTAATTATAGAGAAATTTTACAGCCTGACAGGTCCTGTTCATTTTTATGGTATTCCTATTCACCTCATTCGCTTGTGAGAGATCTCTTACAAGGATGTGGGATATTAAGGAAATAGAAGATACGATTAAACGCACCCATCAATTTAAGTTATTGTTATTTGGTGTTATTTTTGTAATGTGTCTTTTTTCTCTGTTTCGTAGACTGAAAGAAATTAGCGATAGTGGCTGTTTTGTCGAGGGTGAAATACGTAATATTAACCCTGTCGGAAGGAACTGACGGAACGGAACAGGAAATAAGCCAAGGATTTGGTTTGTCTCAGGAAGAGACCGGTGTACTAGGATGGTATGTCGAACAAGGACTGTGAAGGGATAGCCGAGGAACGGCAAAACGGTAAGCAGGACGTTTACCAGTCAGGATGACACAAGGACCACTTCAGGAAGAAGTTAGGGACACCTCCAGGATGGATGTTGAGAGTCAGGACAGGATGGACTGACGGGTCAGGATGGCCACAGGATCACTTCAGGACGAAGTATAAAAGGACAATGCTGAAGGAATACAGCTGTCAACGGAATGATGCAGGGAGCACCATAGTAGCGGGATTGCTGCAAGTAAGACCTAAGGGCGCAACGAAAGTTGCGCCCGTTCTTTTTTGCGTCAGCAAAAATACTTCCGATATCCATTTGCCATTGCTTTGGCTTATTCACTTTTCCTTGAAAATATCGCACTGGCACTTGGCCATGGGCACTAGGCGATTGGAAAAATTTTCTAGCCTCTAGCCTCTAGCCTCTAGCCTCTAAAACAACCACTTACCTCTACATCATAGGGTCAAAGCTGTCATATTTTCGGATAATCTCTGTAACTTAAATGAAACGCAGAATAATACCCTTGTGAAACGAGGTGCAGTCATGGCCTTGATCTCTTGTGAGAGATCTCTTACAAAGCTGTGAGACTAACAAAGATCGATTTTGGCAAAAATAGCCGTTAATTTTATATTTTATTATATGTATCAGTAGTTTAATTGTTTCATTTTTATGGTGAATGATTTCGGGTGAAATATGGCGCCTGATAGTCAATTGTATGAAATCGCAATCGGCGTAATATGGTCCTCGTCGACAGGGAGTTGGCACAGGATTTGGAAAGCAGAAGGACGCTGCAAGCCTAGGAATGGCAGTGCTAACAAGGCAGTTAACAGATAGGATGTCACGGACACGGAATGGATACCGCCGGGGATCAGGATGATTGCCGTCAGGATGAGTAGGACAGCTTTAGGATAAGCCGGAACACCTCAAGGATTGGGGCTTAGGGATGGCGCTCTGGGATAGGGCAAGAGGAACCCTTCAGGATGAAGGCAGGGACACCGCCAGGAAGGATGAGAGAGTCGCACAAGGATATCGCGACGGGTCAAGGAACTACCAAGGACAACCCGGGGATGGGGTTTAGGGATTACCGCTAAGGAATTTAGAAAAACAAGGACAGTCGCAGGGAGCACTATCGTAGCAGGACGGCTGCATGTAAGACCTAAGGGCGCAACGCAAGTTGCGCCCGTTCTTTTTTATTCCCCCGGCATCCGGTGCGGCGGCACATGGATCGTCAACGGGTGGAAGCCCTTCATCACAATGTGCCCCTGGTAAGCATCTTGGCCATCGGCGGAAAACTCAAATAAATAAATAGTATGCCAGCCCCAGCGACCGTTGCGATCACGCAGTCGGTGCTCTCCCCTTGCTGTATTGAGCAATTGCAGTCCCAAGTGTTCGCAACGCTGATTGATGAAGTAATTGGCTAGCTCGGTTTGTCGTCGCTGCTGCCAGAACAGATAACCAACAATGGCCAGCAGCAAGATCCCCAGCAGATTTTCCATATCAAAATATCCTTTTACTTCCCCCGACTGGATGAGCGGGGGGAAAGGTTCTATCAAGTTACTGAGTGCTACGGGCGTGTTGCTGAAGCTTGGTGATGGCATCAACTAGTGCTGGATCGGCTTGACCGTGCAGCACCTGCAGCATGATCCCGCGCAGCATCGGCAGCATGACCAAATCGGCAAATAGCTGATTGAACAGTGCCTGCTCGCCGGCCTCGGCAAGGCGTAGCAAGAAGGTGGTGGCTACCTGGGTATCGGCCAAACCATTCCAACAACGACCCGCAACTGCGACCAATACTTCCGGGTGGCAAAGCTCAGGCTGGGCCAACAATTTTTCAAGCTGCTGGCGAAGCAGCGATGCTTCGGCACCTGACATGGCGCGGATCAATGCCGCGACCAAGAATAGATCCGGGGTGTCGACCGCAGTCTCTTCATCGAGGCGCTCGGCCAAGCGTGCTGCCAAAGGCTCCGGTAGCTGGCAATGCTCGAGGCAGCCAAGCAAGGCATACAAAGGGGTCAGGGGCAGGTTGTTGATGGCTTTTCGCAGCAAGGTGGCATTGTTTTCCTGCTTTATACGGGCACAGACATCGGCCAGTCCCTGTAGGCCAACACCTTGCCATTTGTCCCATCCTAGCTCTCCTGTCAGGTAATGCTGGGCATGTTCGTAGTATTGGCTGGCTGAGAGAGCAAGCTGGCTACGCAACTGGGCGTGGAAAATTGCCATCTTGTCATCGCTTGGCTTGAAGGTATACGGATTGGCAGCCAGCTTCTCCTGCTCTTCTTCGGTCGGCGTGCTATTGAGGGTAGCGCCCATGGCTTCGATGACATATTTGATGAAATCGCCGACAGCGGCTTGTTTGAGCAAGCCACGCTCGTCAAGTGGCAAGCGCAGGAACCAAATCCATGGCGGATTGCCCGCTTGCCAGAATGAAATAGACAGGTGGGCATGCTGCTGCAGCGGCCATGGATAAGGCTGGCGGTTTTCTTCCACGGCCTTGAATTGCTCGACGTCGATCTCATTGACCCGACGGCCAAGATCGAAAATCTTGTACTGGCAGCCAGCGTTGTCTAAGAGTTGGGTAAGGGTATGAAAATTATCCATGGGCAGTCTCAGTGCTCCTTAATCAAGGACAACGAGTATATACCAAACCCTATTGTGGTGCAGTTGCCATGACACTTTCTCGCTCGGCAGCCATTATGGTTACCTTGGGCTGGCGCTTCGGAGGTGGTATCCTTCGCCGCCTAAATCCAGACAATCCCTTATTTCGAAGATAATCATTGTAGAGGTCCCGTGATGGATAGAGCCCAGCATTGCCAGCTGTTATTGGAAAAACTCACCACAGTGCTGCAAGAAAATGATTACTGGGAGGCCGAACAACCCTCGATTGAGGCGCTGAGCAGTAGCCAGCCGTTTGCCATTGACGCCCTGCGTTGCGAGCAATGGCTACAGTGGATCTTTATTCCCAAGCTCAGCCATATGGTTGCAATGAATATGGCATTGCCTGCCGCCTTTGAAATTTCCCCCTATGTTGAGGAAGCGATGAAAGAAGCCAAGGGCCAGGCAGCTATCTTGGTGGTGACTCGTGAACTTGACCAATTATTTAAGAGTAAGTAGTGATGGAACTCGAGATCCTTTATCGCGATGAAAACCTGGTCGCCGTCAACAAGCCAGCGGGTATGCTGGTACACCGCTCGTGGCTCGACCGCCATGAAACGGTGTTTGTGATGCAGACACTGCGCGATCAAATTGGCCAGCACGTGTTCCCACTGCACCGTTTGGATCGGCCGACATCTGGGGTACTTCTGTTTGCCCTGTCGAGTGAAACTGCCTCGCTGATGATGCCGATGTTTGCCGGACGTGATGTGAAAAAGACCTACCATGCGGTGGTTCGCGGCTGGGTCAAAGAAGCTGCGGTATTGGATTACCCGCTCAAAGAAGAGCTGGATAAAATTGCCGATAAAGATGCTGACCAAGACAAAGAAGCCAAAGATGCCATCACCGCCTATGCACCGCTGGCCAAGGTAGAAACTGATGTTCCGGTTGGCCGCTATGCCACTAGCCGTTATACCTTGGTGGAGATGAAGCCAGAGACTGGACGCAAGCATCAGCTTCGTCGCCATATGCACCACTTAAGCCATCATATTATCGGCGATGTGAACCATGGTGATGGCCGTCATAACCGGATGTTCCGTGAACACTATGATTGTCGCCGTTTGATGCTGCATGCCTCACGCTTGCAACTGCAGCACCCGCTGACGGGCGAGCAACTGGATATTCGTGCCGGTGTTGACGAGGCTTGGATGCGGGTGATGGACGCTTTCGATTGGGCTCCGACTTTGATGGTGCCTGATGCTTCGTAACTTCTGAGTCCAGTAACTTTAGCGCTTTGTAATGTCAGATAGCCAATAAACTTGCATCCAACCTCTTCAAAGACCACAGTTAATATTATCGTGGTATTTGAACGCAAAGGATGGTGTTGGATGATGGCGAAAATAGGTGTGTTTGTCGGCTCTGTGTTCGGCGGGGCTGAAGAGGTTGCCCAAGAGGTTGAGCGCTACTTGGTTGAGGTCGGCCATCAGGTCGAATTGTTCCTGGATCCTACCTTGGAAGATTTTCTTGGTTACCAGCAGGATTTGGCACTGGTGGTATCGTCAACGACCGGGCAGGGAGAAATCCCCGATAATTTACTGCCACTTTACCAGGCACTCAACGATACCTTTCCCTTGATGCCCCAGCTTCGTTACGGGGTCATCGCCCTCGGTGATTCTAGCTATGGCGAAGATCGTTTTTGTGGTGGGGGACGGCAATTTGACGAGTTGTTGGTTCAGCTTCAGGCTAAGCCGCTGACGGAACGGCTGGATGTCGATGCCTGTGTCAATTTCGATGCGCTGGAAGTGGCGATGCCTTGGCTTGAGGGCTGGGCCAAGCAGGCTGATGCGGCTTAGAACTTAAATCCAACCCGCAAGCACTAGCGGGTTGGAGCGGTAACTGCGCTTTTTTCAATGTAATCTTCTGTGGCAATAAGCTAAATGATAGGGACGATCACTTTAGCTTTTCCAGATCAGCCTCGATCTCGGCGATCTTGTGGCTCACCACCTGCTCCAGGTGGCGCAGATCACTGAGGATCTTTTTCTTGATATCCACTTCGCTGTGTTTCTTGTTGGTGATGCGATCGAGCTCATCGATGATAAAGGTCAGGGTGCGGTTGATCTCGGTGACTTCCTTGTATTCCCGGCTACCGCTGTTCACCATCACGGACTTGCGCTGGCGGGGAAACTTAAACTTCACGCTTTTGGCGAACAACTCGCCTTTCTGCTTGGCAAAGTAGATCTTCAAGATGTCGTTGGCGGCTTCCTGCCGTAGGCTGTAGCGTTCAATGGTGTCCGGCTTTTCTACGCCGATGGCGGTGAGGTTTGGGTACATACTGGCCTCGTACTTCTGCTGTTATGGATATTGAAATTGTTATTGGTTTTAAAATTAATGTGATACTACCAGAGGCAGTTTAACGGTCGGGCCAGACTGGCTAGCCCTCCGTTTGGTATGGGGTTATTTCTTTTCTAAACGTGCAATCAGAGCGTCTCTAAGCTGTTCTTGTTGTTCTTCGTTGAGTTGTTCGCCGTCCTGGTTGGTGACGATGAAGAAGTCCTCGGCCCGTTCGCCGATGGTGGTGATTTTGGCCGCTTGCAGGCTGATGCCCTGGCGGGCAAATACCGAGCCTACTCGGGCCAGCAGGCCCGGCATGTCCAGCGCCACCAGTTCCATCATGGTCTTTTTGCCTGATTTGGTCGGTAGGAAGTCAACCTTGGTTTTGACGTTGAAGTGCTGCAGTTTGTATGGCGGCCGCTTTTTCTTGCGATCGGACTTCATGTGGGTCAGGGCATTGACCAGCGCCCGACGGACGGTCTGGTGACGGTTCTCGCCCAGCGCTTTACCGGTAGGATCTAGGACCATAAAGGTATCGAGGGCAAAGCCGTCTTTGCTGGTCATGATTTGGGCATCGTGAACACTGAGGTTCTTTTTGTCCAGTTCTGAGACCACGATGGCAAACAGCTTGGGTTTATCCTGGCAATAGACGAAGACCTCGGTACCGCCGCGGGTCGGCTTCTGGCTGATCAGGATCAGTGGCTTGCTGTGATCCTCATGCTTGAGGATCGCTTCAGCATGCCAGGCGATTTGCTTGTGGGTGTGACGCAGGAAATAGTCGGCTTTGAAGCGTTGCCACAAGACTTCGATATCCCGCGGGGCAAAACCTTCGCTGCGCAGCAGGGCCGAGGCCATCTGTTGGTTGTGGCGGATCCGCTCGCGCATATCTGGCGGGTTTTCCAACCCGCGGCGCAGGGCTTTCTGGGTGGAGTAGTATAGTTCTGCCAACAGGGTACGCTTCCAGCTATTCCACAGTTCCTGGTTGGTGGCGCAGATATCGGCCACGGTCAGACAAATCAGATGATCAAGTCGTTCCTCGTCGCGCACTTCCTTGGCAAATTCGGTGATGACTTCCGGATCGTAGATATCGCGGCGCTGGGCGGTTACTGACATCAGCAGGTGCTGGTTAACCAACCATTTGACCAAGTTGGCCTCTGGCTTGGACAGCCCATGCTGGATACAGAACTCATAGGCATCGACACCTCCGAGCTCGGAGTGATCGCCGCCCCGGCCCTTGGCAATATCATGGAAGATTGCCGCCAGCAGCAGGAGCTCTTTCTTGGTGACGCGCGGGTAGACTTCGCAGCAGATTGGGTGGCGGTCACGGTTAGCCGGATCACTGAACTTGTTGATGTTCTTGAGTAGCCGGACAGTATGCTCATCAACGGTATAGACATGGAACAGATCAAACTGCATCTGGCCGACGATTTGGCTCCACTGCGGCAGGTAGGCAGAGAGCACACCATGACGGTGCATCAGCTTGAACGCGCGCAGCAGGCAGTTTGGCTGGCGGACCAACTCCATGAACTTTTCCCGTGCCGCGGGGATCTCTATCAGAAAACGGTTGAGACGGCGCCGTGCGGTACGTAGCTGGCGCAGGGTAGGGGCGGCAATCCCTTCTATCTGCGAGTTGCGGGCAATATGTAGGAACATATCGAGAATGGTTTCCGGCCGGGCTTGGAACAATGCCGGTTTGGTGGCCTCGATCAAGTGGCCACGCAGCTGGAAATCTTCATCAAGCACTACAGGCTCCGGAGAGGTACCTTTGTTGAGGATCGCTTGGTCAAACAGCTGTAGCAACATCTTATTGAGCTCGGCAACTCGGCGCAGGGTGCGGTAGAAATCCTTCATCATCATTTCTACCCCGCGGTTACCTTCACCTTGGTAGCCGAGCAATTCGGCAACGGAGGCTTGGTGGCCGAAGGTCAGGCGGTTATCGTAACGGCGCAGCTCGCAGTGGAGGGCAAAGCGGATCCGCCACAGGGAATCTTGGCACTCGACCAGCTCGCGGTATTCAGCATCGGTCAAAAAGCCGAAACGGCTCATTTCCAGTAGGCTGGTGGCGCCGAAATGGCGACGGGCCACCCAGCTAAGGGTATGAATATCACGCAGGCCGCCCGGGCTAGATTTGATATCCGGCTCAAGGTTATAGGTGGTATCGTGATAGCGGGCATGGCGGGTTTTCTGCTCATCCAGCTTGGCTTGGTAGAACTGCTCGCTGGGCCAGAAACTGCCATCGTTCAAGCGTTCCTCCAGCTGCTGGAAGGTGTCTTGGTTGCCACACAGCCAGCGCGATTCCTGCAAGTTGGTTGCGACAGTCAGGTCATCCTGACCGATATTGATGCACTCATCGATGGTGCGCACACTGTGGCCGACATCAAGCTTGAGATCCCACAACAGGGTGAGGAAGGCACTGACGGTATTGCCGGTGCTGTCGTCGATAGGGGCTTGGCTCAAGATCAGGATGTCGACATCCGATAGCGGGTGCAGTTCACCACGGCCGTAGCCGCCGACAGCGACCAGCGCGAGGGTCGGGTGAGCCGCCAAGCCGAAATGCTGCCACAATCGCTCGAGCAGGTGATCAATATAACGGGAGCGGGCTTCGACTAAATTGGTCACCGGGGTATGGGCCAGAAATTGGGCTTTCTGGTTGTCGGTAAACTGGTCGAGCTCGAGGCGAAGTTGTTCGGGTGCCATCGGATCAACCTGTTCGGTCTCTGGGTGAGAAATAGGATCTGTCATTGCCGTCCATGCATAGTCATTACTCTTGATATAACCCTATCACGGTCGGGACTGATAGCAATAAAAAAGCCGACCCAAAGGTCGGCTCTGCAACAGATTAAGTCATGCAGTGCACGGCTTAGTTGTTCATCAGGCGTGGGATAGTGTCATCGCTACGCAGGGTCAGTACTTCACAGCCCGTTTCAGTGACAACAATAGTGTGCTCGTACTGGGCTGACTTCTTGCCGTCACCGGTGTAGACCGTCCAGTCATCCTGGGCATCAACCGTACAGCCGAACTTACCGGCATTGATCATCGGTTCGATGGTGAAACACATACCCGCTTTCAGCACAGTACGGTCGCCGTTGCGGTAGTGAACTACCTGCGGCTCTTCGTGGAACTCGCTACCGATACCGTGGCCACAGAAATCCTTAACAATCGAATACTTGTTCAGTGGATTCTTCTTGTTGTTGTCCTTGATGAATTTCTCGATCGCGGTGCCGATATCACCCACGCGGGCACCCGGTTTCACTTTACGCATACCAACGTAAAGGGCTTCTTGAGTCACGCGGCACAAGCGTTTGTCTGCTGGTGAAACATCACCGACCAGGAACATTTTTGATGTGTCGCCGTGGTAGCCTGCAGGGCGGACGCTTAGGTCAGCGTTTTCGTCATTCGGGACGATCACCGTGATATCAACGTTGATGATATCGCCGTTTTTCAGTACCGCAGGCTTCAGCTGGCCGTTGCTACCCATCTCATCCTGGCCGGCAGGGATGCCATGGCACACGATGTGGTTGATAGACGTACAGATAGATTTTGGAAAACCGTGGTAATCAAGTGGGGCCGAGTAGGCGCCTTTCTCCAACGCATAATCATGACAGATTTGGTTAAGTTCATCTGTCGTCACACCTTCTTTGATGTGAGGTTCGATCATTTCCAGCACTTCAGCGGCCAAACGGCCGGCAGCGCGCATTTTTTCGATCTCTTCAGCCGTTTTGATCTTGATGCTCATTCAATCTTCTCTGTTTGATTGTTACCTCTTCTTTACATGGTAACAGTGAGGGGGCTGGATGGAAACCAAGATTCGGAACAATCACTGAATTGAAGAGATTGGTGCTGGATTTTGGTTGCGAAAATATGGTATAAAGCGCGCCGTAATCGGGTAATTGGATTTCGATTCATTTACGTCGGTTGCACTAAACTTTTATTAATCACTCACACATATCGGCACATCTTCCGGGGTGCCCAGCAGTTTTTCGCGAAGCTGTAACGCCTATGGCGTTGTCTGGGTCGGTAAGATGGGATATGTGGACGCCTAACCCCATAGAGGAATATTCAATGGCAACTGTATCAATGCGCGACATGCTTAAGGCTGGTGTTCACTTCGGTCACCAAACTCGTTACTGGAACCCTAAGATGAAGCCATTCATCTTCGGTGCTCGTAACAAGGTGCACATCATCAACCTTGAGAAGACTGTACCAATGTTCAACGACGCTCTAGCAGAAATCAACAAGATTGCTGCTCGCAAGGGCAAGATCCTTTTCGTTGGTACTAAGCGTGCAGCCAGCGAATCTATCAAAGAAGCTGCAGTTAACTGTGACCAGTACTACGTAAACAACCGTTGGTTGGGTGGTATGCTGACTAACTGGAAAACTGTTCGTCAGTCAATCAAGCGTCTAAAAGATCTTGAAACTCAGTCTACAGACGGTACTTTCGACAAGCTAACCAAGAAAGAAGCGCTAATGCGTACTCGTGAAATGGAGAAGCTTGAGAAGTCTCTAGGCGGTATCAAGAACATGGGCGGCCTACCAGACGCTATGTTCGTAATCGATGCTGATCACGAGCACATTGCAATCAAAGAAGCGAACAACCTGGGTATCCCAGTATTTGCTGTTGTAGATACTAACTCTAACCCAGACGGCGTTGACTTCGTTATCCCAGGTAACGATGACGCAATCCGCTCTATCCAGCTTTACACTGGTGCTGTTGCTCAGACTGTTACTGAAGGCCGCAACCAAGACATCGTTGCTCAAGCTGAGCAAGACGGTTTCGTAGAAGCTGAATAATAGCCGCGCTCCTTTGAGCATCTTAAGTTACCTTGTGTAAACTAAGAATGGTTACCAGGGGCCGATCATGGCCCCTGATTTTTACACCAAGTATTCAAAACTGAGGATATAACAATGGCAACAGTTACAGCTGCCCTAGTTAAAGAACTGCGTGAACGTACTGGCGCAGGCATGATGGAATGTAAAAAAGCGCTTGTTGAAGCTAACGCTGACATCGAGCTAGCGATCGAAAACATGCGTAAGAGCGGCGCTGCTAAAGCTGCTAAGAAAGCAGGTAACGTTGCTGCTGAAGGTACAATCCTAATCAAAGACGCGAACGGTGTTGCAGCTCTTCTTGAAGTTAACTGCCAGACTGACTTCGTTGCTAAAGATGCAAGCTTCCTAGCTTTCGCTAACGAAGTTCTAGAAACAGCTCTAGCTGAGCGCCTAGACGTTGCAGCTCTTCAGGCTAAGTTCGAAGAAACTCGCGTAGCGCTAGTTGCTAAGATCGGTGAGAACATCTCTATCCGTCGCGTTGAGTTCATCGAAGGCGAGAACATCGCTTCTTACCGTCACGGCGACCGCATCGGTGTTGTTGTAGCTGGTAACGGCGACGCAGAAACTCTGAAGCACATCGCTATGCACGTAGCTGCTTCTAAGCCTGAGTTCGTGAACCCAGAAGACGTACCTGCAGACGTAGTTGAAAAAGAGCGTCAGGTTCAGGTTGAGATCGCGATGAACGAAGGCAAGCCAGCTGAAATCGCAGAGAAGATGGTTGTTGGCCGCATGAAGAAATTCACAGGCGAAATCTCTCTAACTGGTCAGCCATTCATCATGGAACCTAAGAAGTCTGTTGGCGACATCCTTAAAGAGAAAGGCGCTACAGTAACTAACTTCATCCGCCTAGAAGTTGGTGAAGGTATCGAGAAAGCTCAAGAAATGAGCTTCGCTGAAGAAGTAGCAGCAGTACAGAAGGGTTAATCCTTCTTGCTAAGAACTCCAAAGACCGTAGCCTAGGCTGCGGTCTTTTTACAACTCCGTATCTATATTTGTAAGCCTGGAAGGTAAACTAATGACCACGAATCCTAAACCGACTTATCAACGTATTCTGCTCAAACTCAGTGGGGAAGCACTGCAGGGCGAGGAAGGTTTTGGTATTGATGCACAAGTTCTTGACCGTATGGCTCAGGAAATCAAAGAACTGATTGAACTAGGTGTACAAGTTGGCCTTGTTATCGGTGGTGGTAACCTGTTCCGTGGTGCAGGCCTAGCTGAAGCAGGTATGAACCGAGTTGTGGGCGATCACATGGGTATGCTTGCAACCGTGATGAACGGCTTGGCAATGCGTGATGCGCTACACCGTGCCTATGTGAACGCTCGAGTGATGTCAGCAATTCCTCTAAATGGTGTTTGTGACAACTACAACTGGGCTGACGCTATCAGCCAGCTTCGCCAAGGCCGCGTGGTGATTTTCTCTGCCGGTACCGGTAACCCGTTCTTCACTACTGACTCGGCTGCATGTCTGCGTGGTATTGAAATCGAAGCTGATGTGGTACTGAAAGCAACAAAAGTTGACGGTGTGTTCACAGATGACCCAGTTAAGAACCCAGATGCGGTTCTTTATGATAAGCTAAGCTATCAAGATGTTCTTGAGAAAGAACTGAAAGTGATGGATTTGGCCGCATTTACGCTTGCTCGCGACCACAGCATGCCAATTCGCGTGTTCAACATGAACAAACCTGGTTCCCTGCGCCGTGTGGTAATGGGGGAGCAGGAAGGTACGTTGATCTCTAACGACTAAGTCTTGCGAGTAAGTGACGCCACTTATTCTTTTCGGGAGCGCCTAGGCTCCCGTCTTTACCGAATCATTAAGGGTATTAATCGTGATTGATGCAATTAAACAAGATGCGCAAGAGCGCATGGGCAAAAGCGTTGAAGCGCTGAAAAACCAGCTGGCTAAAGTACGTACTGGTCGTGCGCACCCAAGCCTGCTAGATACTATCTACGTTGAGTACTACGGTGCGAACACACCTCTTAAGCAGGTTGCTAACGTTGTTGCTGAAGACTCTCGTACATTGGCAATCACTGTTTTCGATAAAGAGCTAACGCCAAAAATCGAAAAAGCGATCATGATGTCTGATCTG
Organism: Photobacterium sp. AWH4_225; assembly: GCF_056158405.1. NCBI lineage: Bacteria > Pseudomonadati > Pseudomonadota > Gammaproteobacteria > Vibrionales > Vibrionaceae > Photobacterium > Photobacterium sp. AWH4_225. The sequence goes on from NZ_JBSWTF010000001.1 coordinate 607,628, forward strand.
GGCCTAAACCCAATGTCTGCAGGTACTGTGATCCGCGTTCCATTGCCACCGCTAACAGAAGAGCGTCGTCGTGATCTGGTTAAGATCGTTCGCGCTGAAGCTGAGCAGGGTCGTGTTGCTGTACGTAACATCCGCCGTGACGCAAACGCAGACGTTAAAGCACTGTTGAAAGACAAAGAAATCTCTGAAGATGACGACCGTCGCGCTCAGGACGATATCCAGAAGCTGACTGATGCAGCGGTTAAGGACATCGAAGTGATCCTAGAAGCGAAAGAAAAAGAGCTAATGGAAGTTTAAGGCTTCGCCTTAATTTCGATTGCTTGATATGGTTTAGGGCGCTGTGCGTGCAGCACAGCGCTTTTTTTTGAGGGAGATGTATGGCAGAGCATACAATCGACACTGCACTTGGTACTGACAGCTTGCCAAAGCACGTTGCCGTGATTATGGACGGTAATGGACGCTGGGCAAAAGCCAAGGGCAAGCCTCGAGTGTTTGGCCACAAGGCCGGCGTTGAAGCCGTACGTAAGACTGTCTCGACCGCAAGTCGCCTGGGGATCCAGTGTGTCACACTGTTCGCGTTTAGCAGTGAAAACTGGCGCCGTCCCGAAGACGAAGTCTCTTTGCTGATGGAATTGTTCATGACTGTACTCAGTCGTGAAGTAAAGCGCCTGCACAAGAACAATATTCGCTTGCGGATCATCGGTGATACCCGCCGATTCAGCGAGCGCTTGCAGAAAAAAATCGCCGATGCAGAAGCATTGACTGCCGATAATACCGGCTTGGTGCTGAACGTGGCAGCTAATTATGGCGGCCAATGGGATATTTTACAGGCTGCAAAGCATCTTGTTCAGCAAGCGACTGAGCAAGGACTCACAGAATCAGATATCACTGAAGACATGTTGGCTTCAGGATTGTCCACAGCCGGCCAACCCGATGTTGATCTCTTGATCCGCACCAGCGGGGAATGCCGAATAAGTAATTTCATGCTGTGGCAGACGGCTTACGCCGAGCTTTACTTTACCGATCAGCACTGGCCGGATTTCGATGAAGATAGTTTCGTCGAGGCTGTTGCGTGGTTTGTTAACCGGGAACGTCGCTTTGGCTGTACGGGTGAACAAATCCAAGCGTTGATGGGTAAGTAATTTTTCGCTCGTCGGCGCTGACAGGATTATGTATTTTATAGGGCATCTGGCTATGGTCTCGATGCCTTTTTTACTGGTAACTGGATTACCCGAAACACCGTCGCCGTTGGGCACGGTCACAATAGAAAAATGAGAGGACGCAGTTTGCTTAAGCAACGTATTATTACCGCAGTCATTCTCGCTCCCTTGGTTATCGCAGGAATTTTCCTTTTGCCTTTTCCTGCTTTCATTGCAGCCCTTGCGGCTATTACCCTTTTGGGTTTCTGGGAGTGGACACAATTTGTTGAAACAAAATCGCGTCTAGTAGCGATGGCTCTTCCGGTGGCGGCTATGTTGGCTTCACTGGTGATTATGCCAACCGATGTAGAGACTTTGTCAGCGCTGGCAACCTCGCACCAGTCGATGCTACTGATTGGCGGCCTATGGTGGATTATCGCCTCGGCATTGGCCATCAGCTATCCGGGTAGTACCAAGTTCTGGTCTTCGGCCCCTCCTCTAAAGCACCTCTTTGGCTTGTTGACCTTGCTACCTTTCTTCTGGAGCGTCTTGATGCTCCGCGCGGTAAATTACCCTGATAACCCATACCATGGCGCCAAACTGGTGATGTTGGTGTGCTTCTTGGTATGGGCCGCAGATACCGGTGCGTATTTCTCCGGTAAGCGTTTTGGTAAACACAAGATGGCTCCGGCGGTAAGCCCGAACAAGACCATTGAAGGGCTGGTTGGCGGTGCATTACTGGCTGTCGCTGTGACCTGGGGCGGCGCTGCATTGATGGGCATCCCATTTGCGAGCTTGTCCAGCCTGCTGTTGATAGCTGTTGTCACTGTGGTGGCTTCGGTACTGGGCGATTTGGTGGAGAGCATGTTCAAGCGTGTTTCTGGTATCAAAGACAGCGGCAATATCTTGCCTGGCCACGGCGGTATTCTTGATCGTATCGATAGCCTGACAGCCGCCCTTCCTGTTTTTGCCCTACTGTATTTATGGCTGGTGTAAGCCAGCTTTCTATTTCATGCTGGCAGTGTAAGTCATTACTTACTTGTTTGCTGCCGGCTTGAGTGCCATGCTCAATTGGCCAGTCAATGATTGTTTGTTGTTAAGTGATAGTATGCGTAAGTTAACGATTCTTGGTGCGACGGGATCTATAGGGAGCAGCACATTGGCTGTTGCTGCACAAAACCCCGAGTTGTTTGATGTTGTAGCCCTCGCGGCAGGCAGCAATAGCCAGAAAATGTTCGAGCTGTGCTGCCAGTGGCAGCCGAAGTACGCGGCAATGGCCTCGGAAAGTGCGGCAGAGCAATTGCGCATACTGCTAAACCAACAAGGTGTGGCGACCGAAGTGCTGGCCGGTGAAGCCGGGATGTGCCAAGTTGCATCACTCGATGAAGTTGATACCGTGATGGCGGCGATTGTCGGTGCGGCTGGTTTGATGCCGACGATGGCCGGTGTCAAGGCGGGTAAGCGTATCCTGCTCGCCAACAAAGAAGCCCTGGTGATGTCCGGGCAGATGTTTATCGATGCCTGCCGTGAATACGGTGCCGAGCTGCTGCCGGTAGACAGCGAGCACAATGCCATCTTCCAAAGCCTGCCGGAGCAAGTCCAGCGAGCGATGGGCTATTGCGATCTCGGCGCTGCAGGTGTGAGTAAAATCTTACTGACGGGCTCTGGCGGCCCATTCCGTTATACCGACATCAGCGAGTTGGCAGCCGTAACGCCGGCGATGGCGATTGCCCACCCGAACTGGTCTATGGGGCCGAAAATCTCGGTCGACTCGGCTACTATGATGAACAAGGGCTTGGAGTTTATCGAAGCGCGCTGGCTGTTCAATGCATCTCGCGAACAGATGGATGTGATTATCCACCCGCAATCTGTTATCCACTCGATGGTGCAGTATAAAGATGGTTCGGTACTGGCCCAGATGGGGTTACCCGATATGAGAACCCCGATTGCCTGTGCAATGTCCTATCCTGAAAGAGTGGATGCGGGTGTTGCGCCGTTGGATTTCAGTCAGGTCGGTGAATTTACCTTCCTCAAGCCTGATTTTGCGCGCTACCCGAGCTTGAAGTTGGCGATGGATGCTTGCTTTAGCGGCCAGGCGGCGACAACAGCACTTAATGCGGCCAATGAAGAGGCCGTTGCGGCGTTTTTGGATAATCGCCTGGGCTTTACCGATATAGCCAAGGTGAACAGCCAGGTGTTGGAGTCTGCCTCACTGGTTGAGCCAACTGACTTGGAAAGCGTTATTGAGCTAGATAGAATGACCCGAGTCTTGGCACAGGAAGTAATACGTAAGGTATCGTTATGACAGGAATATTGTGGAACCTAGGCGCATTTCTACTCGCTCTCGGGATACTGATTGCCGTACATGAATATGGGCATTTCTGGGTTGCACGCCGTTGTGGGGTCTATGTCGAGAAGTTCTCTATTGGCTTTGGTAAGGCCCTTTGGCGCAAAGTAGGCAAGGACGGTACCGAATATACCCTGGCAATGATCCCTCTGGGAGGCTATGTCAAAATGCTCGACGAGCGCGTCGAGCCGGTTGATTCACACCGTCGCCACATGGCGTTCAATAACAAGAAACTATGGCAGCGCAGTGCCATCGTCGCTGCCGGGCCTTTGGCTAACTTCTTGTTTGCTATTGTCGCTTACTGGGTTGTTTACCTGATTGGTGTGCCTGCTGTGAAGCCGGTAATTGGTGAAATCGCGCCACAATCGATTGCTGCTGAGGCAGGAATTGAAAGTGGAATGGAACTAAAGACCATTTCAGGAATCAAAACCGCTGATTGGGAATCCGTTAATATGGCGATGATCTCCCACATTGGCGATAAAGAGATGGTGCTGACTGTTACCGAGCCAGGCACTAGCTACGAAATCGAGAAGCAACTCGACTTGTCTAGCTGGTCGTTTGACCCGGAAAGTGAGCGCGTGCTTACCACATTGGGTATCACACCATACTCGCCTAAAATTACTCTGGTCATTTCACAACTTGTGGAAGACGGAGCAGCAATTTCCGCCGGTTTACGTTTAAATGACGAAATTATTGCAATCGACGGAGAAAGCGTGACCGACTGGCAGCAAGTGGTTGATGCTGTGCGCTCCCATCCTCAGCAGGCGCTGGAAATGGAAGTATTGCGCGACGGTGAGCCGGTTGTACTGTCTCTGACCCCTGCGGCGAAAGAGGCGGGTGAAGAGCAGGTAGGTTACGCAGGGTTTGCACCGAAAGTCGAACCATGGCCTGAATCGTACCGCATTAATTTGCAGTATGGACCGATTGAGGCGGTGGGTAAGGCTGCCGAAAAAACTTGGCAGCTAGTCACATTGACCTTTGATATGGTGACCAAGTTGGTGACCGGTGATGTGGCAATGAAAAATTTGAGTGGCCCGATCTCGATTGCCAAAGGAGCAGGGATGACCGCCGACTACGGTGTGGTGTACTTCCTGGGTTTCTTGGCCTTGATCAGTGTCAATCTGGGGATTGTCAATCTGTTGCCGCTTCCGGTATTGGATGGTGGACATTTGATGTTTTTTGCCATCGAAGCGGTAACACGTCGTCCTGTTTCTGAACGTGTTCAGGATATAGGCTATAGAGTGGGCTCAGCTATTTTGGTTGCATTAATGGCTGTGGCGCTATTCAATGATTTTACCCGCCTTTAATAAGAGCGTTTTAGCAAGGAATAATCAGAACAGTAATGGCGATGAAAAAACTGTTGGTCGCATCGCTACTGCTAGGCAGTAGTGTTGCGCAGAGTGCGGAACAATTTGTAGTAGACGATATCCGCTTTGAGGGCCTCCAGCGTGTGACGCTCGGTGCCGCATTGCTCCAAATGCCGGTAAGGGTTGGTGACAATGTCGATGAGGGTGATATTTCCGAGATGATCCAGTCGCTGTTTGCGTCAGGTAATTTCGAGGATATCCAGGTTTTCCGCGATGGAGACACCTTGTTGGTGCAGGTGCAGGAGCGTCCGACGATTGCCAGTATTACCTTTTCTGGCAACAAGGCTATCAAGGAAGAGCAGCTGAAGGAGAACCTCGACGCTTCCCGTATTCGTGTCGGCGAATCGCTTGACCGTACGACCCTGAGCAAAATTGAAAAAGGCTTGGAAGACTTCTACTACAGTGTCGGTAAATACAACGCGACAGTACAGGCGGTTGTGACGCCTCTGCCGCGTAATCGTGCTGACTTGAAATTTGTGTTTACCGAAGGGGTATCGGCCGAAATCGAGCAGATCAACTTCATCGGTAACGAAGTGTTCAGTGACGATGAGTTACGCGATAAATTCAAGCTTCAGTCTGAAGTATCGTGGTGGAATTTCTTCGCTGACAAGAAATACCAGAAGCAGGTACTGGCAGGAGACTTGGAGACCCTGCGCTCGATGTACCTCAACAATGGTTACCTCAAGTACCGTCTTGATTCGACTCAAGTTGCGATCTCCCCAGACAAGAAAGGGGTCTATATCACCCTGAAAGTTGATGAGGGTGAGCAGTACAAAATCAAGAACGTACAATTGCGTGGTGACTTGCTGGGCAAGAGCGCTGAGTTAGAATCTCTCATTGCTATCGAAGGTGGCGATGTCTACAACGGTGCCGAAGTGACTGCTCTGGAAGAGGCGCTCAAGCGCAAGCTCGGCGAGCTTGGCTATGCCTACCCGCAGGTCAATACCATTCCTGATTTTGATGATGACAACCAAGAGGTCGCTCTGATTGTCAACGTTGAGCCTGGCAAGCGTATCTATGTCCGTAACATCGGTTTCTCGGGCAACACCTCGACCAAAGATGAAGTCTTGCGCCGTGAAATGCGCCAGATGGAAGGTAGCTGGTTGAACTCCCGCTCGGTTGAGCGTGGTAAAGAGCGTTTGAGCCGTACCGGCTTCTTCGAAACCGTTGATGTCCAGACGGTTCGAGTACCGGGTACCGACGATCAGGTTGATCTGCAATACACGGTAAAAGAAGCCAATGCCGGTAACATCAACTTCGGTGTTGGTTATGGTACCGAATCGGGGATCAGTTTCCAGGCGGGTATCCAGCAGGATAACTTCCTAGGTACCGGTAATCGTTTTGGTATCAATGCGATGATGAACGATTACCAGAAAAACGTCAGCTTGGAGTACCGTGATCCGTACTTCACGCTCGATGGTATCAGTTTGGGTGGTAAGGTGTACTACAACGAGTTTGAGGCGTCCGACGCCAACATCTCCGACTATACCAACCAGAGCTACGGTGCCAGCCTGACGTGGGGTTTCCCGTTTGATGAGCTGAACTTCTTCGAATTCGGTTTGGGTTATGATCACAACAAGATCTCCAATACCCAGGAATACGTCCAAATCGAGAAATTCAAGCAGATCCACGGCTTTGACCGCGGCGATAATATTATCGAGCTGGATGATTTCAACTGGTCGGTTTCCTGGACTCGAAATAACCTCAACCGTGGTTACTTCCCAACCGCCGGTAACCACCAGCGTGCGACGTTCCGGATGACGATTCCGGGATCGGATGCCCAGTACTTCAAGGCCCAGTATGATGTGCGCCAGTACTTCCCGCTGACCGAAGACCACGACTACAGTCTGTTGCTGCGTGGCCGAGTCGGTTACGGTAATGGTTACGGCACGACGGATAACGGTAGTGATCAGCTGTTGCCGTTCTATGAAAACTACTATGCCGGTGGTTTCTCGACCCTGCGTGGTTTCCGCTCGAACACAGTTGGTCCTAAGGCCATCTATGTAAATCCAGGCGACGGTAACAACAATACGTATGTTGGTTCAGATGACGCGGCTGGTGGTAATGCCGTTGCACTGGCCAGTATGGAGCTGATCGTTCCGACGCCATTTGCGTCTGATGAGGTCCGCAACCAAATTCGTACCAGTGTGTTTGTCGATGCCGGTACGGTGTGGGATACGGAATATGATGTGCCGAGCAGCGCGGAAGGCAAATATATTAATGATTATTCCGATCCGTCTTTGATTCGTGCATCTTATGGTGCAGCCCTACAGTGGATGTCGCCAATGGGACCGCTCGTATTCTCGGTTGCTAAGCCAATCAAGAAATACGAGGGTGATGATGAAGAGTTCTTCACCTTCACCATTGGTCGAACATTCTAAATATTTGAGGAGATACCCTTTGAAACAGTGGATGAAAGCGGCTGGCCTAAGCCTTGTGATTTTGTCGTCGTCATTTTACGCCCAAGCCGCAGAAGCCGCACAAAAGGTGGGTTACGTGGCAACTGGCCAGGCAATGGCGCAGCTGGCTCAGCGTTACAATGTGTCTGAAAAGCTACGCAATGAGTTTAAAGATCGCATCGATGAGCTTCGTGGCATCGAAGGTCGCATGAAGACCAAAGTTGACAAAATGAAGCGTGATGGCGAGCTGATGAGCTCAAGTGAGAAGACTAAACTGCAGCGCGAAATGCAGGCATTGGAGTCTAATTACAAACTGAAGGCGCAGGCTCTGCAGGAAGATCAGCGTCGTCGTGGTGCAGAAGAAGAGCAGAAGCTGGTTCAGAAACTGCGTACTGCGATTCAGGATGTTGCCAAACGTGAAGGCTACGATCTAGTTGTTGATGCGAATGCGGTATTGTACGCAAGTCCGAGCGACGATCTGTCTTCGAAAGTGATTTCTGCCGTTAAGTAAGCTTGCCTTAACATCTCAGAAACTCTTCATATAAGTCGAAAGAATGGGGGATACTTTGGTAAACTTCATCTTTCGACTTGTTTTATTTTGGGCGGATAGCCCCTTGCATACTGGTCTTACCAAGTGGAATGGTATTCTGCGTCAACATAGATGCTCAATTGGTAGTGTTTATATTGTAACAAGATAGAATTACCGGTTGGTGGTGTATACCAATCAGGGGTATCTCCCTGTTTAATACCAGGTATGCCAACACAGAATTAAAAATATATAAGGTATCGAATGGCTGGAATGACTCTTGCTGATATAGCAGCTAAGCTGGGTGCTGAACTTCGTGGTGATGGCACTGTAGTTATCGAATCTGTTGCGGGGATGGCGACGGCCGGTGAAGGCCAGATCACCTTCCTGTCGAGCAGTAAATACCGTAAGCAATTGGCGGAGTGCCAAGCGGCAGCCGTAATGCTCAAAGAAGCGGATGCCGAGGGCTTCGAAGGTAATGCCCTGCTGATGGCCGACCCTTACCTGGGCTATGCCAAAGTAGCTCAATTGCTGGATACCACACCTGCCGCTGCTTCTGATATTGCGCCATCGGCCTATGTCGATCCAACCGCGCAGCTTGGTGAGAATGTTTCTATCGGCCACAACGCTGTTATCGAAGCCGGCGCACGTATCGGTGCTAACGCCCAAATTGGTGCGGGATGTTTTATCGGAAAAAATGCCCAGATTGGCGCAGGCACTAAGCTATGGGCGAATGTAACCATTTACCACAATGTGGTGCTGGGTGAGCAGTGTCTGGTCCAGTCGAGCACTGTGATTGGTGCCGACGGTTTTGGCTATGCCAATGACAAAGGCGAGTGGGTAAAGATCCCGCAGCTAGGCAGTGTGCGTATCGGCAACCGTGTTGAAATCGGTGCGTGTACCACCATTGACCGCGGTGCGCTGGACGATACCATCATCGAAGATAACGTGATCATCGATAATCAGATGCAAATCGCCCACAACGTGCAGATCGGATATGGTACCGCCATGGCCGGTGGTACCATTGTTGCTGGCAGTACCAAAATTGGTAAATACTGTATTATCGGCGGCGCATCAGTGCTTAATGGCCATATCGAAATCGCCGACGGCGTGACCATTACTGGTATGGGTATGGTGATGCGCAGCATTGAAGAGAAGGGCATGTACTCTTCTGGTATCCCGCTTCAACCGAACAAGGAATGGCGTAAGACTGCCGCTCGTACAATGAAGATTGACGAGATGAACAAACGTCTTAAAGCCGTTGAAAAGCAACTGGAAAAAGGCGATTAAGCGCCTACCAGGAACCGTCTTCGCGGCCAAGTAGACTGGCCGCTTTGCTTTTCGAGCGAACCGCATTTTTAATTTTTCAAACAGGAATTCAGTTTTGACTAGCGAAAATAAAACGCTGAATATTACAGAGATTCAAGAGCTTCTACCGCATCGTTACCCGTTTCTGATGATTGATCGCGTAACCCATTATGAAGAAGGCAAGACCCTGACAGGTATCAAGAATGTGTCTGTTAACGAACCTCAGTTTACGGGTCACTTTCCAAAAATGCCGGTTTTCCCGGGTGTTATGATCCTTGAGGCGATGGCTCAGGCAACGGGCCTGCTGGCATTTAAAACGTTCGGCGCGCCAGCGGAAAATGAGCTGTACTACTTTGCTAGCGTAGATAACGGTAAATTCCGTAAGCCGGTTGTACCGGGCGATCAGCTGGTCATCGAAGTGGAATTCCTGAAGGAGCGCCGCGGTATTGCTATGTTTAATGGTGTAGCGAAAGTTGATGGCGAAGTGGTTTGTTCAGCAGAGCTGAAATGTGCAAGACGAGAGTTTTAATGATCCACGAAACTGCGCAGATTCACCCGTCGGCGGTGATTGAAGAAGGCGTTAAGATTGGCGCCAATGTTACGGTTGGCCCGTTTACCTATATCGGCAAAGACGTCGAAATCGGTGACGGCAACGAGATCATGTCACATGTCGTGATCAAGGGCCCAACCAAGATCGGTAACGATAACCGTATCTTCCCGTATGCCATTGTTGGCGAAGAGTGCCAGGACAAGAAGTACAACGGCGAGCCGACCCGACTGGAGATTGGCGACCGCAACGTGATCCGCGAAAGCGTCCAGATCCACCGTGGTACTATCCAGGACAAAGGCGTGACCATCGTAGGCAACGATAACCTGCTGTGCGTCAATGCCCACATTGCCCATGACGTGGTGGTGGGTAACCATACCCACATCGGCAACAACTCGATTCTGGGGGGCCACGTAACTGTTGCCGACCATGCTGGCGTGATGGCGCTTTCTGCTATTCACCCATTCTGTACCGTTGGTGCCTTCAGCTATGTTGGCGGTTGTTCGGCAGTAGTTCAAGATGTGCCTCCTTATGTGCTGGCGCAGGGTAACCACGCAACACCTTACGGTCTTAACTTGGTTGGCTTGCAGCGTAATGGCTTTGAGAAGAAAGAGCTACATGCATTGCGCCGTGCCTATAAGGAAATTTACCGTTCAGGTAAAACCATGGAAGAAGTGAAGCCGGTACTGGCCGAGATGGCCGAAGAGTGGCCGTCTGTTGGTTTGTTCCTGGATGCACTGAATAACACCGAACGCGGAATTATTCGTTAAGATGACGAAGCCACTTCGAATAGGAATTGTCGCCGGGGAAATCTCCGGCGATATTTTAGGTGCCGGCTTTATGAAGGCGGTACGCAAGCAGTATCCGGATGCCGAGTTTGTTGGTATCGCCGGGCCGCGGATGCAGGCCGAGGGCTGCGAGACGCTGTTTGACATGGAAGAGCTGGCGGTGATGGGCATTGTCGAAGTGCTTGGTCGCCTGCCTCGGCTGTTCAAGGTCAAGGCCGAATTGGTCAAATACTTTACCGATAATCCGCCGGATGTCTTTGTCGGCATTGATGCGCCGGACTTCAACCTGCGACTGGAACGCAACCTCAAAGATGCCGGGATCAAAACCGTGCACTACGTCAGCCCGTCAGTGTGGGCGTGGCGCCAGAAGCGGATCTTCAAAATCGAAGCCGCCACCAATCTGGTGTTAGCCTTCTTGCCATTCGAGAAAGCCTTCTACGACAAGTTTAACGTACCGTGTGAGTTTATCGGTCATACCATGGCGGATGCGATCCCGATGGAGACCGATCAAGTTGCTGCGCGCGAGTTACTAGGGCTCGAACAGGACAAACGCTGGCTGGCAGTCTTACCGGGTAGTCGTGGCGGCGAAATGGAACTGCTGGCGCCTCCGTTTATCGAAACCTGCAAGCTACTCAAGGCGCAGCACCCGGATCTCGGGTTTGTCGTTGCCTTGGTTAACCAGAAGCGACGTGCCCAGTTTGAACAGGCATGGCGTGAAACTGCACCTGAGCTCGATTTCGTGCTGGTCGACGATACCGCGCGCAATGTCATGATTGCCTCTGATGCAGTACTGCTGGCGTCCGGTACGGTGGCACTGGAGTGTATGCTGGTCAAACGGCCGATGGTGGTAGGTTACAAGGTCAAGCCGCTGACAGCGTGGCTGGCCAAGAAGATGCTTAAGACCAAGTATGTGTCTCTGGCCAATATCCTTGCCGACCGCGAGCTGGTGCCGGAGCTGCTGCAGGATGACTGCACGCCAGCAAACTTGGCGGCTGAGGTGAACTGTTTCCTCGAAGCCGACAACACTGAGCTGATGGCTGAATTTAGCCGCCTGCACCAGCTGATCAAGTGTAATGCGGATCAGAAGGCTGCAGAGGCGGTATTACAACTGATTGATAAGTAACATGAGCAAAGAACTAGAACCGTTTGAGTATCCGGTAGCAAGCTGTATTGCCGGTGTCGATGAAGTTGGCCGTGGCCCTTTGGTTGGGGCAGTGGTGACCGCTGCGGTCATTTTGGATCCGGCCAACCCTATCGAGGGGCTGACGGACTCAAAGAAACTGACCGAGAAGAAGCGCAACCTGCTGTTTGATGAAATCAAAGAGAAGGCACTGGCTTGGTCATTAGGCCGCTGCGAGCCGGAAGAGATTGATCAGCTCAATATCCTGCAGGCGACCATGGTGGCAATGCAGCGTGCGGTCGCCGGATTGTCTGTCCAGCCTGATTTTGTGTTGGTGGATGGTAACCGTATCCCTGAGCTGCCGATGGCGGCGCAGGCGGTAGTGAAGGGTGATTTGCGAGTTGCCGAGATCAGTGCCGCATCTATCCTGGCGAAAGTCACCCGCGATCGCGAGATGGAAGTATTGGACGCAGAGTATCCGCAATATGGCTTTGCCAAGCACAAAGGGTATCCAACCAAGGCGCATTTTGAGGCACTAGCCGAGCATGGCGCTATCGAGCAGCACCGCAAAAGCTTCAAACCGGTCAAGCGCATCCTCGGGCTGGACTGAAGGCGGTTATAATCCTGCCAACCCGCGGATTTTTGCATCCCTTTAATTTCCGCGGCATTAAAAGATGGTGATTAGAGTCAACAGCCATGGTGCTTTGGGCTATAATCACCCTCTTGTTTCTTGAACAACTCTATTCTGGTTAGTCATGGCTGAACCTCGTTTTATTCATCTCCGTGTCCACAGTGACTTCTCTATGGTAGACGGCTTGTCCAAAGTACCGCCGCTGGTGAAAACCGTGGCTGGTATGGGCATGCCCGCAATGGCACTGACGGACTTTACCAACCTGTGTGGCTTGGTGAAATTCTACTTTGCTGCCCATGGCGCCGGCATGAAGCCGATCATCGGGGCGGACTTTAAAGTGATGTCCGAAGAGATGGGCGAGGAGCTGTGTGATTTAACTGTGCTGGCTTCTGATAACGATGGTTACCAGAACCTGACCATGTTGATTTCCAAGGCCTACCAGCGCGGCCATGTCCAGCACCTTCCGGTGATGGATAAGGAGTGGCTGGTAGAGCACAAAAAAGGCCTGATCCTGCTATCGGGCGGCAAGAGCGGCGATGTCGGTAAGGCGTTGCTCAAGGGTAACCAGCAGCTGGTCAGCAAATGCGTTGAGTTCTACCAGGAGCACTTTGCGGATACCTACTACCTCGAGTTGGTACGTACCGGCCGTGCCGATGAAGAAGCCTATCTGCACTTTGCCATTGAACTGGCCGAGCAAGCCGAGCTGCCAGTGGTGGCAACCAATGACGTCCGCTTCCTGACGCCTGATCAGTTCGATGCCCACGAAATCCGCGTAGCGATCCATGACGGTTATACCCTTGCCGATCCGAGCCGTCCGAAGCTTTACAGCGAACAGCAGTACCTGCGCAGCGAAGAAGAGATGTGCGAGCTGTTTGCCGATATCCCGGAAGCGCTGGAAAACAGTGTCGAGATCGCCAAGCGCTGTAATGTAACCGTGCGTTTGGGAGAGTACTTCCTGCCGAACTTCCCGACCGGGGAGATGACCATCGAAGACTTCCTGATCAAGGAATCGCAGGAAGGCCTCGAGCGTCGTTTGAAATTCTTGTTCCCGGATGAGAAGGAGCGCGCCGAGCGCCGCCCCGAATATGACGAGCGACTTGATATTGAGCTCAAGGTTATCAACCAGATGGGCTTCCCGGGCTACTTCTTGATCGTAATGGAGTTCATCCAGTGGTCGAAAGACAACGGGGTGCCGGTTGGTCCGGGTCGTGGTTCGGGTGCGGGCTCTCTGGTGGCCTACGCGCTTGATATCACCGATCTTGACCCGCTGGAATTCGACTTGCTATTCGAACGTTTCCTTAACCCGGAACGTGTATCGATGCCCGATTTCGATATCGACTTCTGTATGGATAAGCGTGATCAGGTGATTGATCACGTGGCCGAGATGTATGGCCGGGATGCGGTATCCCAGATCATCACCTTCGGTACCATGGCGGCGAAGGCGGTTATCCGTGACGTAGGCCGTGTACTGGGCCACCCGTACGGCTTTGTCGACCGTATCTCCAAGCTGGTACCGGCAGAGCCGGGCATGACGCTGGCCAAGGCCTTCGAAGCCGAGCCACAACTGCCACAGGTGTATGAGGCCGATGAGGAAGTCAAAGATCTGATCGACATGTGTCGCATCCTTGAGGGTGTGACACGAAATGCGGGTAAACACGCCGGTGGCGTGGTGATCTCCCCGACCACAATCACTGATTTCGCCCCGCTGTATTGCGATGCCGAAGGTGCCAACCCGGTTACCCAGTTCGATAAGAACGATGTTGAAACTGCCGGTCTGGTTAAGTTCGACTTCTTGGGGTTGCGTACCCTGACTATCATCGACTGGGCGCTGGGGATGATTAACCCTCGCCTTGAAGCTCAGGGTAAGGAGCCGGTTAACATCGCGGCGATCCCGATGGACGATGCCAAGTCGTTCGCCATGCTGCAGCGCTCGGAATCCACTGCGGTCTTCCAGCTGGAATCTCGCGGGATGAAAGATCTGATCAAGCGTCTTCAACCGGACTGTTTCGAAGATATGATCGCACTGGTAGCCCTGTTCCGTCCGGGCCCGTTGCAATCAGGCATGGTAGATAACTTTATCGACCGTAAGCATGGCCGCGAGGAAGTGTCCTACCCGGATGCGACTTGGCAGCATGATAGCCTACAGCCAATTCTCGAGCCGACCTACGGCATCATCCTCTATCAGGAGCAGGTGATGCAGATCGCCCAGGTCCTGTCTGGCTATACCCTGGGTGGTGCGGACATGCTCCGTCGTGCAATGGGTAAGAAAAAGCCGGAGGAGATGGCCAAGCAGCGTGCCACCTTCGAAGAAGGCGCGATAAAGAACGGCGTCGACGGCGAACTGGCGATGAAGATCTTCGACTTGGTAGAGAAGTTCGCTGGCTATGGTTTTAACAAATCCCACTCCGCCGCCTATGCACTGGTTTCTTACCAGACATTGTGGCTAAAAGCGCACTATCCGGCCGAATTCATGGCGGCGGTAATGACTGCCGATATGGATAACACCGACAAGATCGTCGGTCTGGTAGATGAGTGTCACCGGATGAAGCTTGAGCTGCTGCCGCCTGATGTCAACAAGGGGCTGTATCGCTTCAATGTTGATGACAACGGTGCCATTGTTTACGGTATCGGTGCGGTGAAAGGGGTCGGTGAAGGCCCGATTGAGAACATTATTGCCGCACGCGAGAAAGGTGGCCACTTCAAGGACTTGTTTGATTTTTGTGCCCGAATTGACACCAAAAAGGTGAATAAGCGGGTACTGGAAAAATTGATCAAATCCGGCGCCATGGATCGATTAGGTCCGAACCGTGCCGCCATGATGGCAACACTGGATGACGCTATCCGAGCTGCGAGCCAACACCATCAGGCAGAAGCGTTTGGCCAGACCGACATGTTTGGGGTCTTGACGGCTGCTCCGGAAGAGGTCGAGCACGCCTATGCCAATATTCCTGAATGGCCGGATAAAGTCTGGCTGGAAGGAGAGCGCGAGACTCTCGGGCTGTACCTGACTGGCCACCCGATCAATGCCTACGTTCCGGAGCTCAAGCACTACACCACTTGGCGCCTGAAGGATGCCCATCCGACCGGACGAGACAAAGTCGTCACGGTTGCCGGGTTGGTTATCGGAGCCCGGGTGATGACCACCAAGCGCGGCACCCGGATTGGTATTCTCTCTCTTGATGACCGCAGTGGCCGGATGGAAGTGATGTTGTTCTCAGAAGCATTGGAACGTCACTTGGATTTGATTGAAAAAGATAGAATTTTGGTCGTTTCCGGACAGGTCAGCTTTGATGATTTCAATGGCGGCCTTAAAATGTCGGCCCGGGAAGTGCTAGACATCGCAGATGCGAGAGAAAAGCACCTACGCGGCCTTGCCATCTCGCTTACAGAGAGGCAAATTGATGAACAGTTTTTTGAACGTTTCAGCAAAGTGCTGGAACCGCACCGTGCAGGTACCGTACCTGTCAACGTGTACTATCAGCGCTCGAATGCCCGCGCCAAATTGACTCTGGGAACAGAGTGGCGTGTTACCCCGGCAGATCAATTAATCTCTGATCTCAAAATTTTGCTGGGTGATAAGCAGGTTGAGCTTGAGTTTAATTAAAATAGCCCATAGTTATCTGTTATAGATACCCAGAATTATGAGCAAAAGGACTGAAATGGTATGAGCCTGAACTTCCTTGAGTTTGAACAACCGATTGCTGAACTAGAAGCAAAAATCGAAGCACTGCGTGACGTATCACGTCGTGATGAATCTAAATCGGTTGATTTGGATAAAGAAATTGAGCAACTGGAAAAGAAAAGCCTAGAGCTGACCAAGAAAATATTTGGTGATCTTGGTGCTTGGCAGGTGGCTCAGTTGGCACGTCACCCACAGCGCCCATACACGTTCGACTATGTTGAGAACATGTTCACCGAGTTCGATGAACTGGCTGGTGATCGCGCGTTTGCTGATGACAAAGCCCTAGTTGGTGGTATTGCCCGTCTTGACGGTCGCCCTGTGATGGTAATTGGCCACCAGAAAGGCCGTGAGACCAAAGAGAAAGTGCTGCGTAACTTCGGTATGCCAAAGCCGGAAGGTTACCGTAAAGCCCTTCGCCTGATGAAGATGGCTGAGCGCTTCAAAATGCCTATCGTGACTTTCATTGACACCGCGGGTGCATACCCTGGTGTCGGAGCGGAAGAGCGCGGTCAGTCAGAAGCGATTGCAACCAACCTTAAAGAGATGGCCGGTCTTACTGTTCCTGTTATCTGTAACGTTGTGGGTGAAGGCGGTTCTGGTGGTGCTCTTGCGATCGGTGTGGGTGACTGCGTGAACATGCTGCAGTACTCAACCTACTCGGTGATCTCGCCTGAAGGTTGTGCTTCTATCCTGTGGCGTGATTCTGACAAGGCACCTCAGGCAGCAGAAGCGATGGGCATGACTGCTGATCGTCTGAAAGAGCTTGAGCTTATCGACAACATCATCGAAGAGCCGCTAGGTGGTGCACACCGCAATGTGGTTGAGATGGCTGGGTCGTTGAAGAAGCAGATCCTAGCAACACTAGAAGAACTTGATCAGCTTGATACCGAAGCACTGCTTGAGCGCCGTTACCAGCGCTTGATGAGCTACGGTTATTGTTAATCAAAGCGTACTGCTAATTGCCGGTTTGCTCGCTCAGTGAGTTAGACTTTGAATAGAACGGGTCAGCCTTCGGGCTGGCCCGTTTTTTTATTCTGGGTTTACCTTTACCGGGACTGGAAGGGTATACTTTTGCTGTGTGTTATTTCGGATGTCGCTCAATGCTTTATGCCAACCTAGAAGCCAATCTTGCCACCCTTACGGCCCCCTCCGCCCGTTTCGTACTTGCCCTAAGCGGGGGAATGGATTCTCGGGTACTGCTGCATTTGATGGGGCGCTACCTCGAGCGATATCCAGAAGCTTCCTGTAAAGCAGTTCATGTTCATCATGGTTTGAGCGTGAATGCTGATGACTGGGCGGCGTTATGTGCCCGTTGGGCTGCGGAAGCGGGGGTGGACTTTTCACTCGAGAGAGTGTCATTGGCATTGGGTAAACGGACAAGCGTCGAGCAGCAAGCTAGGGATGCCCGCTACACCGCATTGCGGGCACATATCCAGCCTGGCGATATCTTGCTGACGGCCCAGCATGCTGATGATCAGCTGGAAACCGTGCTGCTTGCCCTGAAGCGGGGGAGTGGGCCGGCAGGGCTCTCAGCCATGCCGCAATGTACGGCTTTTGCGACTGGCTGGCATGTTCGCCCTTTGCTCGACCAGCCTCGCACGGCCATTGAGCAGTATGCCCGTGAGCAGAGGCTTGACTGGGTCGAAGACGAGAGCAACAGTGACGAGCGCTATGACCGCAACTTCCTCCGGCATCAGATTACACCGTTGTTGAATAATCGCTGGCCAGGGATCCGCAAGGCGGTGACCCGCAGTGCCGCGCTCTGTGCTGAGCAGGAAGCTTTGCTTCAAGACCTTCTTGCCGAGCAGCTCGGCCAGGCGATGTCAGCCGATCAGAGTTTGGATATTGCCTGCCTGCATCCGGATAAGCCGGGCAGCGAGCGACGGGGTAAAGCACTACTACGCCATTGGCTTGCGGCTGTTGGCGTGAAGATGCCCTCTCAGGCGCAGTTGGAGCAGATTTGGCATTCCGTGGTTTTAGCCCAGCCAGATGCTAACCCCAAGGTATGCTGGGGAAAAGTCGAAGTACGACGCTTCAGGCAGCGTTTGCATGTCATTCAGCCTCATGAGGATATATCCGATGCGGTGGTTGCTGTGCAATTGAATCAAGCCTGCCGACTTCCTGCCTCGATTGGGTCACTGTCGTTGTCGGAGTCAGGGGCTGGTCAGCTTCGCTTGCCAAGAGCCGATGAGCCGGTATCGGTGCGCTTCGAGCCTGCTGGATTGGAAGTCCAGCCAGTTGGTCGGGTGGGCAAACGTAAGCTCAAAAAACTGTTTCAAGAATACGGTGTGCCGAGCTGGCAGCGGCGGCGAACGCCATTGCTGTTTTATGGGGAACAGTTGGTGGCGGTGGCGGGACTGTTTGTCGTCGAGGCGTTTGCGGGCAAGGAGTGTGAGCTAACTTGGCACTACGAGCAGGAATGAGTGCACAATATTATGACTTTATTTAGTATTTGTTGTTGAAAAAAGGCACAATTTAGAAAGCTGCGTGTCTTGTCGTGCCAGCGATATACCCAGATGCTGGGAATAAAATGGATAATAGAAATAATAATGAGGACCTGATGAAGAAAGTTCTAGCTTGTGTAATGTTTGCAGCCATGATGGCAAGTCCTGCAATGGCATCGGGGGATCCCGTTGCCGGAAAAGCGAAAGCCGCAGTATGTGCTGCCTGCCATGGTGCTGATGGCGTCGCAGTGATCCCGGGTTACCCTAACCTCAAAGGACAGAACGAGCAGTACTTGGTCAGCTCGCTGAAGGCTTACAAAAACAAAGAGCGTACTGGCGGTATGGCGATGGTGATGCAGCCGCAGGCTTCGATGCTCAGCGATACTGATATTGCCAATGTTGCAGCGTATTTTTCCCAGATGAAGTAAATCTGTTTTGCTAGGCTTCATTCCGTTGCAATGAAGCCTGCCATGACTCCAGGCGATGAATCGCCCTGCCTTTATACCAATAAGGTGGGGCGATTTTTTTATGAATGAATAGCGTAAACTAATATTTCCATCTGGCTGATTATCTTTTACCCAAATGATTCCTCTGTTGTTGCCAAAGATTACAGAACATATTATTGTACTAGCACACTGATACGTTAATGTTATTTAGGAGTCATTATGAGTAAACCATCCACACTTGGGGGCGCATGTATTATCGCCAGTGTTTGTGTTGGGGCAGGCATGCTTGGGTTGCCAAGTGCAGGTGCGGGTGCGTGGACGTTATGGAGTGTGATTGCCATTTCTTTCACCATGATCATGATGACACTTTCAGGCTGGTTATTGCTAGAAGCGCTTAAACATTACGAGCTCAAAGCTTCATTTAACA
Source organism: Photobacterium sp. AWH4_225 (assembly GCF_056158405.1). Classification (NCBI taxonomy): domain Bacteria; kingdom Pseudomonadati; phylum Pseudomonadota; class Gammaproteobacteria; order Vibrionales; family Vibrionaceae; genus Photobacterium; species Photobacterium sp. AWH4_225. The sequence goes on from NZ_JBSWTF010000001.1 coordinate 626,799, forward strand.
CTGTTGCCAAAGACGTACTGAGTAAAAAAGTTAACTTGGTCAACAACCTGTCTTTATATTTCGTTGGCGGTATTCTGCTATACGCGTACATTTCATCGTCAGGTATGATTTTCAGTGAAATGCTGGGTATGACGCGAGAGTTGGCGTCGGTATTGTTTGTCGCACTTTGTTCGGCCTTTGTTCTGCATTCGACCCGTGCCGTGGACCGTATCTCCATTGTGCTGATCCTGTTTATGATCATTAGCTTTGTACTGGGGGTTTCCGGTCTGGCTTCAAATATCAGTGTGCCGACGTTGTTTGCTCAAGGAGAAGCAGAAAGCTCTTACTCTGCTTATGCGCTAGCTCTACTGCCAGTAGCGTTGACCTCGTTTGGCTACCACCACTCAGTGAGTACAATGCGTGACTACTACCAGGATGAGCACCGTGCTAAAAAAGCGATCCTAGGTGGTACGGTTATCGCCCTGACATTCTACTTGGGCTGGGTGATCTGTATCTTCGGTAACCTACCGCGTCAAGACTTCGGCCCGGTTGTCACTGCCGGTGGTGGCGTAGATGCCCTGATGGCGGCCCTGACAACGGCTATTGATTCAAACAGCATCAAGCAAGCGCTACATATCTTTTCCATTGCGGCGATTGTCTCATCATTTATTGGTGTTGGTTTGGGTGTGTTCGATTACTTGGCTGATCTGTTTGGCTTCGAAGATAATAAGCAAGGCCGTCTAAAAACCTGGGGCGTGACATTTCTGCCGCCATTGGTGTTCTCACTAGTTGCACCGTTTGGTTTTGTAGCGGCGATTGGCTTGGCGGGTGCGGCGGCGACAATTTGGACCTGTATCATCCCGGCGACACTGGCAAAAACGTTGCGCCAGCGTGCACCAGAGCAAGAAGGTTTCGTGGTTCCGGGCGGCAATGTAACAATTTACGTTGTTATTGCTTTCGGGGTACTGACCGCAGCCTTCCACCTTATGGCAATGGCGAAATTACTGCCTGTATTTAGTGGCTAAAAAGCTAAGTTAATACTGAGCATTCAGTTATAGAGATACAAAAAACGGAAGCCGAGGCTTCCGTTTTTTTATTGGTTAGCGTACTCGATTTTGCAATCGCCAATCGCCAATCGCCAGCACTTACCTAAATTGCTTGGCTTCCGGCAGGTAGTCAAAGCCAGCACTTGCGAGCCTGGCAACCAGTTTATCCTTGTCGATATCGTAGTATTTAACTAGGGCATCCAGATCGCCGAACTCATCACGGATCTTCATGTTGACGATGCTCATCAGCATCACGGGATCCATGGTCTCGTATTTGTTCAAATCCATTATGCGTCCTCGTGGTCGCTCATCAGCAAATTCGCTGCAGCAAAGGCAGCACGCTCACGAACTTCTTCCGGTAGCGTGTCATTGGCAGCGATATCATTCAGTGCCTTGACAGCGCAGTGAATTGCATTGGGAATGTAACCCAGTTCACCGCCACCGATCTGCGCGTAGATCATGCGTACTTGCTCACAGCACTCATAAATTTTCATAGTTTGTCCTTCATAAACAGTGATTTCGGCAGTCGGCTGGGAAGATACAGTAGACTGGCGAAAACATGCTTATCAGGTTTTACTATACCAAAGACTGGGTGGGGACGGCAGGGAGATTTAGCGGGTACGCTTTTGTTTGTACAGATGACGGTCAGCACGGTCGACTAGGGTGATATTGGTATCGCCTTTCTGGTAAACACTGAAGCCACTGGAGCAGCCGATTTTCAATGTTCTCAACGTTGAATCATCTGCCATCAGGGCGTCCAGCCTTCGGATCACATGCAGGGCAGAGGTATCGGTCGCTGGTTGTAGCAGAACAGCAAATTCATCTCCGCCAACACGGTAGCAACGGTCGGTGGCACGGACAGACTTTTTCAACAGTAGCGAAAAGTGACGGATCACCTTATCACCGTCGGGATGGCCGAAGCGGTCATTAACCTGTTTGAAATTATCGAGGTCGAACATCGCCAATACCAGACCGATGTTGCGCCTTTCACTCATCGCAATCGCGTGATTGAGATCCTGCTCGAAGCTATTGCGGTTACCAAGACCTGAGAGGTAGTCACGCAGTGCCATATTTTTGACTCGGCGATATTCCAAAGCACAGGCTAGCGGTCCGGCAAATAGGCGATGATAGGTATGAAGCAGGTTGACTTCGTCTTTGTCGAGGGCGTAGGGCGTGTGGTATTGCAGCTTGCCCAGTTCTATTTTATTGAAGCGCAGGATGAAAGTTTGTCGGTACTGACTACTGGCACCTTGACGTACAAGGGTTGTGGTATTGTCCGCGTTCCATATTAACCTGCTGATATCTATCTGCTTTTCAACCTCACGGCTGAATATGTCAAACAACAAGCTGATATCCAGCTTCCCCTGGAGTTTTTGTAAAAGCAGCAGGCGCTGATCAGCCCCAAGGGGTTTGGTCCTTGGTTTTACATATTGGCTATCGGCCAGCTTATCGTTCCAGTGGAGTGGATCCATATATGTGTCAAAAAATTAATAGGGAAGTTACTATAGGCAAATATTAAGCCATTTCAATACCTAAACCGAGTTTATATTATTAATTATCTGATTTAATTAAGAAACTGCGAAGATGGGCTTCTTTTTCTTGGGTGTCTTCATATCCCATTTTGATCAGGGCATGGATATAAGCAGGCTCGAACAGGATATAACTGGTGATGGCCGCATCATCCTTAGGACTTATCCCTATCAACTGCATCAGTCCTCGGGTCATGGGCGGAAGGTGGCAGTAGTACTTGCGGGCCAACTGTTCGAAAGAGTGGCTGGGTGACAGGTGGATATGTTCAATTTTCCTGAGTTTTTGCTTGGTTTCAGCTTCGGGAAGACTATCAACTAAAGCATTGATCCTAGATAAGTTTTCCAGATCTGCTGTGAGGGTATCACTGAAAATAGTATCCATCAGGTGGCCACCGAGTGCCGCCAAGCCTGGAGCCCGGGTATGATCCGGGCTATCGAGTTTTTGGTTGATGAGATCGATGATGAGGATTTTATCCGCACCCATTTTCAGCGATGGGCGCAGTGGTGCCAACTGGTGGATTGAGCCATCCCCATAATAGGCTTGCCCGATACGGGTTGCAGGAAAGACCAAGGGGATTGCAGAGGAAGCCAGTAGGTGATCGGTGGTGATCAGCGAGCGGCGTCCTTTCGATTTGGCCCGGTCCCATTCGTGGATCTCTGGCTGGCCTTGGAAAAAGCTGACCGAATGGCCACTTTTGTAGCTGGAGGCCGTAATAGAAATACCATGGAGGTTACCGGCGGCGATTTGCTTTTCCAGCCTGGAGTAGTTGTTTACCTGGCCGAGCAGTTGGCGCAGCGGGCGGTTGTTGAGCAAGCCGAATGGTGGCCGTTCGTGGTGATGGGCTTGGAGGCGGGCAAACCACTGGCTGGCCAGATAGCCGCTCATTCCGCTTGGGGTGGTGGCAAAAATACGGCGGCTATGCAATCGGGACCAAATCCACTCTAGCTTCTTGACCCCAAGACGGAAACAGGAGGCATAGCAAGCAATCGATGTGGCATTAATCGCCCCTGCCGAGGTGCCGCAGTAAATACTGAACGGGCTATGGTGAACCCGTGGGTACCATTCCGAAATGGCCTTGAGCACCCCGACTTGATAGGCTGCCCGCGCTCCCCCTCCGGTGAGGAGCAGGCTGATTTTTGGCGTTTCCCTGCCCATAGCGCTCCTTTCTTTTAGTTATATTTATAACTATATCCCTATTTTTACTTTTCAATGCTACCGAGATGACAGAATTTTTTCTTTCATTGCACGGGCATGCTCGAAGTCATCAAGGGTACGCCGGGCACTGGAACAGGCTTCATCAAGCAGTTCGGCGGTGCGAATAGCATTGAACAACATCTTGGCGGCATTGGGGTGTGCTTGCTCTATGGCGGAGTGAATAGCCCGACAGCGATCGTAAAGGCTATCTTGCTTTATAGCTGTTACCTTACCAAAGGCTGGCAGGTCGATTTGCTCGAGTGTCGTGATGATAAAGCCAGTGACCGCTTGAAGCGCATTATCTGCCTCTCGTTTGGCTAGTTGGGTCGCGTTGTATGCTTGGTTTAATGGCTGAGTGCTGTTGGTTTTCATCGGTTGCCTTGGGAGTGTTGTACTTGCTAGATAGTACGGTATCCTTTGTCGAGTCATTTGCCAACAGAGAAATTGAAACAAAAAGGCCTCCGCGAGGGAGGCCTTTGGAATTGAATCGTATTGCGATTAAGCCAGTTTCTGCTTAACAAACTCAACGATATCTGCCACAGCAACACCTTCTTTGGTGCCGGCACGACGGTCTTTGTATTCCATCTCGCCGTTTTCTAGGCTGCGGTTACCGATCACGATAGTGTGCGGGATACCAATCAGCTCGTGGTCAGCAAACATAACGCCAGGGCGCTCTTTACGGTCGTCGAATAGCACTTCGATACCAGCAGCAGTCAGGTCAGCGTATAGCTTCTCAGCCGCTTCCTTCACTTCAGCCGATTTCGCCATGTTCATCGGTACGATAGATACCTGGAACGGAGCAATCGCGTCAGGCCAGATGATGCCGTTTTCGTCGCTGTTTTGCTCGATAGCAGAAGCAACCACACGGGATACACCGATGCCGTAACAACCCATCTCTAAGATAACGTTCTTGCCGTCAGGACCAAGCACGCCACAGTTCATCTTCTCTGAGTAGTTTGTACCAAGCTGGAAGATGTGGCCTACTTCGATACCACGCTTAAGCTGGATAGTACCCTGACCACATGGGCTTGGGTCACCTTCAACAACGTTACGTAGGTCTTCCACCTGGCCAAGCTCAACATCACGACCCCAGTTGATACCGAAGTAGTGCTTGTCATCAACGTTAGCACCCGCGCCGAAGTCGCTCATTACCGCTACAGAGCGGTCAACGATGAACGGCAGTTTCAGGCCTACAGGGCCTAGTGAACCTGGTCCTGCACCGATAAGGGCACGGATTTCTTCTTCGGTTGCCATTTCAAGCGGAGAAGCAACGTCTTTAAGGTTTTCAGCTTTCACTTCGTTTAGCTCGTGATCACCACGGATGATCAGGGCAACCAGCTCGGCGTCGATTTCGTCAGAGGCTTTAACAAATAGTGTCTTAACGGTTTTCTCGATTGGCAGATCGAACTGCTCAACAAGCTCAGCGATAGTCTTCGCGTTTGGCGTGTCAACCAGCGTCATTTCTTGAGTTGGCGCAGCCAGCTCGGTCGCAGGGGCTAGTGCTTCTGCTTTTTCGATGTTTGCCGCGTAATCAGACTCGGTAGAGAAAGCGATCAAGTCTTCGCCGCTCTCAGCCAGTACGTGGAACTCGTGAGAGCCGCTACCACCGATAGCACCGGTATCAGCCAGTACTGGACGGTAATCAAGGCCCATACGGTCGAACGCCTTGCAGTATGCTTCGTGCATCGCATCGTAAGACTTCTGCAGACCTTCTTTGTCGATGTCAAAGCTGTACGCATCCATCATGCAGAATTCACGTGCACGCATTACACCGAAGCGAGGACGGCGCTCATCACGGAATTTAGTCTGGATTTGGTATAGGTTTAGCGGCAGCTGCTTGTAAGAGCTCACTTCGTTACGCACAAGGCTAGTGATCACTTCTTCAGCTGTCGGGCTAAGTACAAACGGACGCTCATGACGGTCAGTAAAGCGAAGCAGCTCAGCACCCATCTTTTCAGATCGGCCTGTCTCTTCCCATAGTTCGAACGGCTGAACCACGGGCATCAAAGTCTCAACAGCACCTGCATTGTTGATTTCTTCGCGAACAATGTTCTCGACCTTACGTAAAACACGCAGACCTGTAGGCAGCCAGGTGTAAAGACCTGAAGCCAGCTTACGGATCATACCTGCACGAAGCATTAGCTGATGGCTAACAACTTCTGCGTCATTTGGAGTCTCCTTCAGAGTAGAAAGAAGATAGTTACTGGTACGCATTGATGGTATCCGTTTGTTTAGATGAAAATAAGAATTGTGGGGGACAGGCCCCAGCCACCGATAACGGCGGTAACCGCATATACTACCAGCCAATTGGCCGTTAGCCAAAGGGATTGGATAGCTGCTGCGGGTAAATTGCCCTTAAATCGATAGCCCCGGGTTAGTTGACTATTCTTTGGCGCATATTTGGCGATTACCTGGAGAGCGGCTTATCCAATGCCATCACGGTCACCACATCGTTGGTAACGGTGAATTTAACATTGTAGTCGAACAGGTGGACGGCATATTCCTTGCTGTCTTCCTTGCCTTTTTTGTAGGCCGGGCGCGGATCCTGCGCCAGCACCTCTGCAATGACGGCTCTTTGGCGTGCGAGTTGCTTTCCGTTGAACTGGCTCTCGGCCTTGTCGCTAAAGACGACTGGTAAGGTTGCCGGTTCGTCATCGGCAAAGCCACCATGAGCATGAGGTAGGCTATCGGAGTAGGGGATGTAGGGTTTGATATCGACGATTGGGGTACCGTCGACCAAATCCACACCGCCGAGCTCAATGATGACATCGCTACCTTGCTGGCGCACACCCAGCAATTCGACGGCAGACATGCCAATGCCATTGGGGCGGAAGGTTGCCCGACTGGCAAAGACCCCAATGCGTTCGTTACCGCCAAGGCGTGGCGGGCGTACTGTTGGTCGCCAGCCAGCTTCCAGGTTTTGGTCAAACAAAAACAGCAGCCACAAATGGCTGAACTGCTCTAAACCCCGAACGGCCTCAAGGGCATTGGCCTCGCCTTGCAGGATGATTTCAGAGCGTGCACTGGGAACCAATCCCGGCTGGCGCGGGACGGCAAATTTCTCTTTGTAAGGGGAGCGGACAATGCCGATAGGTTCAATTTGGTAGTGCATCTTGCTTGCTTAGCTCTACAGCTGACTAGTTTATTTGACGCTGAAAATACCATAAAAATGCAAACGGCGCTTGTTGATAATGGTTATCAAATGCTATGTTATAACATATCTTATGTATTGATTGCTCTATGAGGATATGAAAATGAAAGCAGGTATTCATCCCGAGTATCGGGACGTTGTGTTCCACGACACCAGTGTTGATAAGTATTTCGTGGTCGGTTCGACACTGAAAACCGATAAAACTATTACCTGGGAAGATGGCAAGGAGTATCCGTATTTCACGCTGGATGTGTCGTCAGAATCCCACCCGTTCTACACCGGTAAACAGCGTGTGATCAGCTCAGAAGGCCGTATGGCTAACTTCAACCGTCGCTTTGGCCAGTTTGGTGGTAAGAAAGGGCAATAAGATGCAGGTATTGAGTTCGTTGAAAAGTGCCAAAAACCGGCAGCGCGATTGCCAGGTAGTGAGACGCCGCGGTCGGATTTATGTTATCTGCAAGTCTAACCCGCGCCTCAAAGCGGTGCAGGGCAGGGTAAAAAAGAAGAAGTGATAGGAAAGCCTAGAAACAAACAAGCCCCTAGATTGAGGGGCTTGTTTGTTTAGGGGGAAATGGTTATTTGAGGAGGAATATTACCAACCCTTAACAACACCACCTTGGAAGATTTCTTTAGCTGCTTCGTAAACCACTTCAGACTGGTATGCCTTGATGAAGGTCTGTACGTTTTCTGCGTCAACGTTGTCTTCACGGGCAACAATCAGGTTCACGTATGGAGACTCTTTGTCTTCAACAAACACACCGTCACGCTCTGGCGTCAGGTTGATGCTGCTCGCGTAAGTCGTATTGATGATGGCTAGCTGAACATCGTCCAGAGAGCGCGGAAGCTGGGCAGCTTCAAGCTCGACAATTTTCAGGTTTTTCGGGCTTTCTACGATATCCAGTACCGTTGCTGTCAGGCCAACACCTTCTTTCAGTTTTAGCAGGCCTTGCTGCTCGAGTAGAAGGAGTGAACGACCAAGGTTGGTTGGATCGTTTGGTACTGCGATCTGGTCGCCGTCTTTTAGCTCATCGATAGATTCGATTTTGCTTGAGTAGCCTGCAATCGGGTAAACAAAGGTGTTACCGGCAACAGCAAACTTGTAGCCACGGTCGGTGATTTGCTGGTCAAGGTATGGCTTGTGCTGGAAGGCATTGGCATCGATAGAACCTTCTTCTAGTGCGGCATTCGGTGAAACGTAATCGGTAAAGGTGATGAGCTCAACATCTAGGCCGTATTTCTCCTTGGCTTCTTTCGCTGCAACTTCAGCTACTTGTTCTTCAGCGCCAGCCATAACCCCAATTTTAACTTTGCTGTTATCAACCACTGCGTCTTTTTCGCCACAACCGGTCAGTACCAATGCTGATGCCAGGCCGGCGACGGCGAATAGGTTCTTCAAATTAAAAGCCATGTTACTTCTCCTTAAAACTGGGGTTTTCCGTAATACTAGATGGAATATGGTTATTCTGTTGTTTGTTATCGGCGTTGTTCGTTATTCGTGCCGCTCGTTACCTGTGGTCGAAGCGCTTGACCAAATGGTCGCCGGCAGACTGGATCAGTTGAACCAGAATAACCAGCATCACCACGGTGATCAGCATAACGGTACCGTCAAAACGCTGGTAGCCGTAGCGGATACCGACGTCACCGAGGCCGCCGCCACCGACAGTACCGGCCATTGCCGAGTAGCTCACCAGGGTCACAAGGGTGATCGTGACCGCATTGATGATGCCCGGTAGCGCTTCAGGCAGCAGTACCTTGCTGATGATCTGGCGTGGGGTCGCCCCCATTGCCTGGGCCGCTTCCACCAAACCGGTTGGCACTTCCAATAGCGCTCCTTCAACCAAGCGGGCAATAAATGGGATCGCGCCGACAGTCAATGGCACGATAGCTGCCGCAGTACCGATTGAGCTGCCCACCACAAAACGGGTGAACGGGATAATCGCTACCAGCAGGATAATAAATGGGATAGAGCGACCGATGTTGGTCACGATCCCCAGCACTTTGTTGAGCGCCGGGTTGGCCAGCAGGCCATTTGCTTTGGTCAGGTGCAGGGCAACGCCGACCGGGATACCGATCAAAAAGCCAATAAGGCCAGATGCAAAGACCATGATCAGGGTTTGGCCGAGGGCATCGATCAGTAGATCAACCAAACGTTCGTTCTGGGTCCACCAGGTGGTAATTGAATCAAGCAACATAGCCCAATACCTCTACATTTACTTTGTGATCGCGAAGGAAGTTAATGGCTTGTTCTGCCGCTTGTTCGGTTCCGAAGAACTCGGCCAGCATCAGACCGAACTTGACGCCCCCGGCGTAGTCCATGTCTGAGCTTAGGATACTGATATCAATATTGAACTCGCGAGCCACCTGGGAAATCAGTGGGGCATCGACCGACGCACCGGTAAACTCAAGGCGGATCAGCGGGTAGCTGTTGTCGACGCGGGATTCAACCATCCGGGCACGGTAGTCCTCCGGAATGGAGAGATCCAAGGTTGAGCGGATAAACTCGCGTGCCAATTCGGTTTTTGGGTGGGCGAAGATATCGCCGACCGGGCCTTTTTCGACCAGTTCACCGCCCCCGATAATCGCCACTTCGGAGCAGATGCTTTTGACGACATCCATTTCGTGGGTGATCAGCAAGATAGTCAGGTTGAGCTTGCGGTTAATTTCTTTAAGCAGTGTCAGGATCGACTGGGTCGTCGCTGGGTCAAGGGCGCTGGTGGCTTCGTCACACAGCAGCACTTTTGGATCAGAAGCCAGTGCACGGGCAATCGCCACACGTTGTTTCTGACCACCACTTAGGTTGGATGGGTAGGACTCGCTCTTGTCAGCCAAACCAACCAGCTCTAGCAATTCGTCGACCTTGGCTTTGATAGCAGCTTTGCTGATACCGGCCAGTTCTAGAGGCAGGGCAACGTTGTCGAAAACGGTACGGGACGACAGCAGGTTGAAGTGCTGGAAGATCATGCCGATCTTGCGACGGGCCTGGGTCAGTTCTTTGTTTGAGAGTTGCGTTAGGTCGATACCATCAACAATGACATGACCGCTGGTCGGGCGCTCGAGCAGGTTAACACAGCGGATCAGGGTACTTTTACCGGCACCGGAAGAACCAATTACCCCGAAGATGGTGCCCTGTTCAATGGTCAGGTTGATATCACGCAGAGCGTGGATCTCCTTGGCCCCTTGATAGAAGACTTTATTGACTCTGTTTATTTCTATCATCGTTTTTCCCAAATCCTATACCGTGTTGATGACGGGCACGCCCATCAGTGGCGGCGACCGGTATATTGTTATGTTGTGTATTGCATTTACATTATTTTATTGATGCTTGAAGCCTGTCTGCCAATTGCATCTATGGCTTTGATGCTATGGGCTAACATAAATGAAGTCAATAGATATTTTTACGTCTGGACGTCTAAATGTCTTTATAGCCATAATATCAGTGTGACAATTATAGGTTGTTCTTCTTTATAGGGTTGAGAGAAACAGGTGAATCCCATTGCCAGCCGTGCCATAATTTGGGGCATAACGAATACAGCGAGACAGAGGGCTGACGCTTGGCCAAACCAGCAGTTTTTATTGACCGTGATGGTGTGATTAACATCGATCATGGCTATGTTCACACGACCGATGACTTTGAATATGTCGAGGGTGTGTTTGAAGCTTGTAAGAAACTTAAGGCGATGGGGTACATGTTGGTATTGGTGACTAACCAGTCTGGCGTTGCCCGTGGCATGTTTACCGAAGACGAGTTCCTGACCCTGACCGAGTGGATGGATTGGAACTTTGTCGACAACGGTGTTGAATTCGACGGTATCTACTACTGCCCGCACCACCCAACAGAAGGCAAGGGTGACTACCTGCAGGATTGCAACTGCCGCAAGCCTAAGCCTGGGATGTTTATCTCTGCCCGTGACTTCCTCAAAATTGATATGGCTGGCTCGGTGATGATCGGTGACAAGGCCGATGACATGAAAGCCGCAGCTGCAGCCGAAGTGGGGACTAAAATCCTGGTCCGTACCGGTAAAGCAATCACCGAAGAAGGTGAGCAACTGGCTGATGCTGTACTCGATAGTGTCGCTGATGTACCTGCCTGGTTAGCTGCGCGATAATCTAACCTTCATTTGTTATCAAGGCCGCACTCTGCGGCCTTTGTTTTATCTTTTTCCTGCTAAATCTCTTCCTCTACGCCGTTGTTATTATAAAGTTAAAATAACCGGGCGTTTTTCGACGCTGTTTTTTCGCCATTTGCGGATGGTGGTATCGAGGTTATGAACTTTGCCTGTTTAACATGGAGTAGTTAAAACATGCTGTCATATTTCTTGCGTCGTTTGGCACTGGTGGTCCCGACGTTCTTGGGGATCACAATCCTTATCTTTGCCATTACTCGCTTTGTCCCCGGCGGGCCTGTCGAGCGGATGCTGGCCAATATGCAGGCACAAGGTGATGGTGCTGCTGCGATGACATCGGCAGGCGGTAACTCAGCATTATCAGAGGATCAAATTGCCGAGTTGAATGCATTTTATGGTTTGGATAAGCCTGTTGTAGAGGCCTACACCGAGTGGCTCGGTAAATTAATGGTACTGGACTTCGGCGAGTCTACCCGTTATTACGAACCCGTGTCCGATATGATTGCTGAGCGGTTGCCGGTATCGCTGTTCTACGGCGGCATGACATTTTTTATTAGCTATTTTATTTCTATTCCCCTCGGTTACTACAAGGCTCTCAAGCACGGCTCGGTGTTTGATTCCGGCTCATCCATATTGATTTTTATCGGTTATGCCTTACCCGGCTATGTTGTAGGGGTTCTGCTCATTACTTTGTTCAGTTATCACCTGGAGTGGTTCCCGATGGGGGGATTTGTAGGGGATGATTTCGATGACTACGAAACCTTTTTCGAGCGGGCCAAGGATGTGATGTGGCATGCGGTGCTGCCACTGATCTGCTACCTCATTGGCGACTTCGCCACCCTGACTATGACAATGAAAAATAACCTGATGGAAAACCTTTCATCGGACTATATCCGTACCGCAATTGCCAAAGGGTTACCGTTTAATAAGGCGGTTCGCAAGCATGCCTTACGCAATAGTCTGATCCCGATTGCCAGCCATTTTGGCAATTCCCTGCTGTTCTTCATGACCGGTTCGTTCCTGATCGAGGTTATTTTCAATATTGATGGCATCGGCTTACTTGGCTACGAGTCGATCATCGAGCGCGATTATCCAGTGGTGATGGGCATTGTCGCCATCAATGCCGGCATGCTGTTGATGGGCAATATCATTTCCGATATTTGCGTTGCCCTCGTTGATCCTCGAGTGAGGTTTGGAGCCTGATCATGTTGAATTTAAACCCTCTCACCCTGAAAAAGATCAAGCGCTTCAAGGAAATTAAACGAGGATATTGGTCTTTCTTATTGCTGTCGTGCCTGCTGGTCCTGTCGATTTTTGCCGAACTGCTGATCAACAGCAAGGCATTGGTGGTGAAATACAACGGGGAGTATAGCTTTCCGGTGCTATCGGATGTTCGTTTGGCAACGGATTTTGGCCAGGCTGCTGCAGGTGAGACGGATTATCGTTTATTACAAACAACGTTTGTCGAGCAGGGCGGTGACAACTTTGTCATCATGCCGCTAGTACCCTGGAACCCCTATGAGCAGGACTTTTCTAGGGATTTTCCGCCGACGGCTCCGAGTGCTATCGATAAGCACTATTTAGGCACGGATGTGATTGGCCGCGATATTCTCGCCCGCCTGGTTTATGGCTTCCGCACGGCAATGGGGTTTGCTTTGATAACCATGGTGATCTCCTACGCGATAGGAACCGCAGTTGGTTGTGCCATGGGCTTTTTTGGTGGCAAGTTCGATCTGTTTGTCCAACGCTTAATAGAGGTGTGGTCAATGGTGCCGTTCCTCTATGTCATCATGATTCTGGTGTCGATCACCCAGCCGACCTTTGCCCTGTTTGTTGCTATTAATGTGCTGTTCGGTTGGATGGGGATGACGTGGTACATGAGAACCATGACTTACAAGGAGTCGGCTCGGGAATATGTGATGGCGGCGAAAGCGCTGGGTGCGTCGACCATGCGGATCGTTTTTAATCACATTCTGCCAAATACCATGGTGATGATTGTGACGCTGGCACCATTTACCATCGCGGCAAACATTACCGCCCTGACCGCGCTGGACTATCTTGGTCTCGGTCTGATGCCGCCCACCCCGAGTTGGGGGGAACTGCTCCAGCAAGGCAAATCGAATTTGGATTCGCCATGGATAGTCACGTCGGTTGTCAGTGCCATTGTGTTGGTATTGGTGATGGTGACCTTTATCGGTGAAGCGATACGGGCCGCCTTCGATCCGAAGAAATTTACCCGCTATGTTTAATCTTGGCTTGCAGCTGTTGGAATAAGGATATTGATAATGAAAAACATGCTCAACATTTCAGCTATCGCGTTACTTACCGCATTCGGTAGTTACGCACAGGCAGCAGAGTTACCTGCTGGTTTGATCTGGGAGTCAAACATGGAAGAGCCGTTGTTTGCTTCTTCTGAAGCCAAGTTTGGTGGCACCTTGCGTACCCATATGCCCAGCTTTCCACAGACGCTGCGCAGTGTCGGGCCGGATTCAAATTCAGGGTTGCGCCATTTCTTTATGGATGGGGTACCTAAATTGGCTGCTCGCCATCCGAATACCGGGAAGTGGATCCCTCAGCTGGCGAGTGAGTGGGCCTTTGGTGATGACCACCAAACGGTTTATTTTAAACTGGATCCCAAAGCCCGCTGGTCGGATGGTGAAAAGGTTACCGCCGATGACTACTTGTTCATGCTCAAGTATTACCGCTCCAAAGATATTATTTCGCCGTGGTACAACGACTTTTTTACCAACAAAATCGAAGATGTCGTTAAGTTTGATGACTTCACTATTGCCGTTAAATCCGCGGTAAAAATGACTGACGATGAGTTGATGCTGCAGATAAACTTGCCAAGCAATGGCTTGCAGCCTCGGCCAGAGCATTTCTTTAAGCCCAAAAAAGATGAGAACAATGATGGCATCGATGATGACTTCGTTCGCCGTTACAACTTCAAAAGTGAGCCTACCACCGGGCCGTATTACATGGATAAGGTCAAAAAAGGCAAGAGTGTGACCTTCAAGCATGTCGGTGAAGACTGGTGGGGGTACAGCAACCGTTATTACCAGAACCGCTACAATGTCGAAAAAGTTCGCTTTACCGTGATCCGTGATAGTGATATTGCCCGCAAGCATTTTGAAAAAGGCAGTCTGGATACTTTCGGCCTGGTACTGCCAAGCCTGTGGCATGAAAAAGCCAATACTAAACCGTACCAAGATGGTTATATCCATAAGTTCTGGGGGTTCAACCAGGTTGTCCAAGGGGCTGGTGGATTATGGATGAATACAGCCCAGCCAATGCTGGATGATCGAAATGTTCGTGCGGGTGTGACCTATGCGACTGATTTCGATGGCATGATTGCCAACGTGCTACGTGGCGATTATTCGCGTAAGCCACATGGTATGGGTTTTGGCCATGGTGACTATGACCGTAGTGATAATAAACCGCCTATTTTCGATCCTAAACTGGCGGCAGAGTATTTTGACAAGGCCGGCTTTGACAAAATTGGTCCTGACGGTATCCGGATTAATGAAAGCGGTAACCGCTTGAGTTTTGCTATTACTTATAGCTTCCAACCCCACACCCCACGCATTGCTTATCTTAAAGAGCAGGCGAAGCAAGCAGGCCTAGAATTCACCTTGAACCTGATTGATGGCTCTTCTGCTTTCAAGTATGTACTAGAGAAGAAACACGATTTAGCCTTCCTTAATATGAGCGGTGGGGAAATTCCGGCTTACTGGGAATACCTACATTCGGTGAATGCTAAGCCGCAAACCAACAACCATACCAACTTCCACTCCCCGGAGATGGATCAGCTGATTGATAGTTATAGCCAAGAATTTGATCTGAAGAAGAAACAGGCAATCTCCCATCAAATCCAGAAAATAGTGACGGATGAGTACCTGATTGTCCCTGGCTATATGGTGCCATATACCCGTGAAGGGTACTGGCGTTGGATGAAGTATCCGTCTCCGGCAATGACAAAAAACACTGAAGCCATGTTTTCTGTGGTTGATCTAGCCACTTTCTGGATTGATGAAGATGAAAAGAAAGCGACGCAATCAGCCATGAAGAAAGGTAAAACATTTGAGCCGGTCACAGTGATCGATGATACCTATAAGCTGTAAGGTCAGTCGATGATGCAAGATGATGTGATTTTAAGTGTCCGCGAACTGGAAACAGAGTTCATTACCGATGACGGGGTGGTGAAAATTCTCCATGGTGTCAATTTTGATGTCCGTAGGGGCAGGACGTTGGGGATTGTTGGCGAGTCTGGGTGTGGCAAGAGTGTCACGGCGATGTCGATCATGGGGCTATTACCCAAACCCTATGGGCAGGTGGTTGGCGGAAGGATCCTATACCGTGGCACTGACTTGGTGACCTTGCCCCCTGAGGAGATGTATGCCATGCGGGGCAATCGGATTGCGATGATTTTCCAAGATCCGATGACCGCGCTCAATCCGGTGCATTCGATAGGTCGCCAGTTAAATGAAGTGCTCGAGTTGCACCGGCCGGAATTGAGCAAGGGAGAGAGAAACCAGTATTCTCTGGACATGCTGAGGAAGGTCAAAATTCCGATGCCGGAAAAAAGGCTGAGGGAGTATCCGCATAACTTATCAGGAGGCATGCGCCAGCGTGTCATGATTGCCATGGCGTTGGCATGTAAACCTGACATACTTATTTGTGATGAGCCTACAACAGCGTTGGATGTAACGGTGCAGGCATCAATATTGGAGCTCATTAATGATCTCCAGTTAGAAACCGGGATGTCAGTGATCTTTATTACTCATGATCTCGGGGTGGTAGCGGAGATCTGTGATGACGTGGCTGTGATGTATGGGGGCAAAGTGGTGGAGTTTGCCGATATCTTTGATTTATTCGATAGCCCTCAACATCCCTATACCGAGCGTTTGATGGGGTTGATGCCGAGCTTGGAAAGTGAACCCAAACAACCGATAGAAATTAAACCGATAGATGTCACCTTGTTCCCTGAATTCAAGGGTTAGGCTGAGCGACAAAGAGAGGATGTAATGACTGAGCTACTAAGGATAGAAAACCTCAAGCAGCACTTTGTCTCGGGCAAGGGGATATTTAAAAGAGGCTATACAGTGAAAGCGGTTGATGGGGTGTCTTTCTCAGTCTCTCGGGGGGAAACCCTTGGATTAGTGGGGGAGTCAGGTTGTGGCAAGAGCACATTGGGCAGGACAATTTTAAAACTGTATGAGCCGACGGAAGGCAAAATTTTTTTCGAAGGCAAAGACATTACCCAGCTTTCAACCAGAGAGATGCGCCCGCTGAGAAAAGACCTGCAGATTGTTTTTCAAGATCCGATGGAATCGCTTAATCAGCGTCATACCATAGGCATGATTTTGGAAGAGCCTTTTATTATCCATAAGATCGGGACACCGGCTGAACGAAAGCAGTGGGTGGATGAGCTCTTGGTCAAAGTTGGGCTACCTGTGGAAGCGGCTAACCGCTATCCTCATGAGTTCTCAGGCGGCCAACGTCAACGTATCGGGATTGCCCGGGCGATAGCCCTCAAGCCGAAGCTGCTTATTTGTGATGAATCGGTATCGGCTTTGGATGTATCGGTTCAAGCCCAAATTCTTAACTTGTTGCTACAACTCCAGCAGGAGATGAATTTGGCGATCATCTTCATTTCCCATGATCTGTCGGTGGTGAAGCATATCTCCGATCGGGTGGCGGTAATGTATTTCGGCAAAGTGGTTGAGATGGGGGAGGCAAGGGAAATATATGCCAACCCGCAAGCGGAATATACTAAGAAACTACTGGCTGCTATTCCTATTACTCACCCTAAAGACAGGAAACGTAAGAGGCCAGCTAACAACACCCATGTCGCCTGAGAATTAAAGCGATAGCGGTTAGGAGGCAGGCTTGCTGTCATGGAAAAAGGAACTGGGTATGAAACGGATTTTAACGCTAGCGTGTTTATGGCTTCCGATGCAGTCTTGGGCGGTCGTGCCCGCAGATATTCAATGGCAGACGAATAATGATGAGCCGCTTTTTGCCTCCTCTGAGGCAACGTTTGGCGGAACTCTGCGAACATCTCTGTCGAGTTTTCCACAGACGTTTCGCAGTGTCGGGCCTGATGGGAACGGGGCATTTCGGGTCTGGATTCTTGATAAGCAGCCACAGTTGCTCCAGCGTCACCCTGATACGCTGGCGTATATTCCAGATATTGCCACCCACTGGGCTTTTGGTGATGATAACAAAACCCTGTACCTGAAGTTAAACCCAGCAGCGAAATGGTCAGATGGAAAGCCGCTCAAGGCCACTGATTTTAGTTATATGCTCAAGTTTTATCGGTCCAAAGACATCATCGATCCTTGGTATAACACCTACTACAGCACTCAGATAGATAAAATCGAAGCTTTGGATGCACATACTATAAAGGTGGTGCATGCCAAGGCGCTTGATAAGGCGGCACTGCTGTATTTCAGCCATCGTCTCAAGCCACGCCCGGAGCATTTCTATCTCCCAAAAACGGATAAGAACGGTGATGGCGTGGATGATAATTTTGTTCGGCGGTATAACTTCAAGCCAGAGCCGACACTAGGGGCATACCACATTGGCAAGGTAAGAAAAGGTAAGTCGATTACCATGCAGCATATTGGTGAGGATTGGTGGGGGTATACCAATCGTTATTATAAGCACCGTTATAATGCTGAGAAGGTGAGGATCAAAATCATCCGTGATGATGATATTGCCTTCAAGCATTTTGAGAAAGGTGACTTGGATGTGTTTGGTCTGGGACGACCTGAACTTTGGTATGAGAAGAGCCAATCGACCCCGTTTAAAAATGGTTATATCCATCGGTTCTGGGGCTACAACCAGAGGGAGTTAGGGGCGGGGAGTTTTTGGCTTAACACCGATAAGCCGATGCTTGACGATATCAATGTCCGCAAAGGAATTGCATATGCTCTGGATGTTGACGGGCTTAACCAACATATTTTCCGCGGTGATTTTAGCCGTAAGCCACAAGGTTTAAGTATTGGGCAGGGAGCGTTTACTAATAATGCGCTTACGCCACTACCTTTTGACCCGGAATCGGCTATTAAGTATTTCGAGCGCGCAGGTTTTGATCGTATTGCTGGCGATGGGATCAGGGTTGATAAAGACAACCAACGCCTAAGCTTTGCTGTGACCTACAGCCATCAGGTGGTAACCCCGCAGTTGGCTTTTTTGAAAGAGCAGGCCAAATCTGCAGGCTTGGAACTAACCATGAATCTGGTAGATGGTTCTTCAGCCTTTAAGTTTGCGCTTGAGAAAAAACATGAAATTTCTTATCACTCGATGGGCACCGCTCCTCGCCCGCAATACTGGGAATACTTCCACAGTGCTAATGCCGGTAAGCCACAGAACAACAACTTTACCAATTACAGTACACCAGAGTTGGATGCGTTGATCATGGATTACCGCTCGGTGTTTTCTACTACCGAGAAACAAGCTTTGTCTAGAGAAATTCAAAAACAGGTCCATGAAGCGACGGTGGTTGTGCCTGGGGTGATGGCTCCTTATATCCGCGAAGCCTATTGGCGCTGGATGAAATATCCGGATAAGCCGATGCAAAAGCAAACCGAGCAGCTGTTCACTATTGGCCGCTTGTCTGATCTTGGCATCTATTGGATAGATCAAGATGTTAAGAAAGCGACAGTGAAAGCTGTGAAGGAAGGACGGAGCTTTGAGCCTGTTACAGTCATGGATACGCGATACAAACCTTAATCGCCTTGTTCTCTTGCTAAAACAACAAGGCACCTAAGTGGTGCTTTGCTGTTTTAGCGACCTAAAAACAAATAGGTGTCTACTTATTGTTCGTTTGGTCATTTTTATTCAAAAAAGAGTTGCCGTCTTGAATACTCTCCCTATAATGCCACCTCACTGACACGGAGCACGGCAACTTAAGTCGCTAACCAATCAGTATTGTTCTTTAACAATTTGACCATGCAATCTGTGTGGGCACTCGTGAAATGATAGTCAACAAAAGAATTATCAATGAAACTGAGTGACCAATACAAATTTTAAGTTTACTTATTATTTGGCACAGTCAATTCATTCATTACTTCGGTAATGGATTAACAGTATTCATTGAGCCAAAACTTTAATTGAAGAGTTTGATCATGGCTCAGATTGAACGCTGGCGGCAGGCCTAACACATGCAAGTCGAGCGGCAGCGACATAAACAATCCTTCGGGTGCGTTTATGGGCGGCGAGCGGCGGACGGGTGAGTAATGCCTGGGAATATGCCCTGATGTGGGGGATAACCATTGGAAACGATGGCTAATACCGCATAATCTCTTCGGAGCAAAGAGGGGGACCTTCGGGCCTCTCGCGTCAGGATTAGCCCAGGTGAGATTAGCTAGTTGGTGAGGTAAGAGCTCACCAAGGCGACGATCTCTAGCTGGTCTGAGAGGATGATCAGCCACACTGGAACTGAGACACGGTCCAGACTCCTACGGGAGGCAGCAGTGGGGAATATTGCACAATGGGGGAAACCCTGATGCAGCCATGCCGCGTGTGTGAAGAAGGCCTTCGGGTTGTAAAGCACTTTCAGTCGTGAGGAAGGCATATGCGTTAACAGCGCATGTGTTTGACGTTAGCGACAGAAGAAGCACCGGCTAACTCCGTGCCAGCAGCCGCGGTAATACGGAGGGTGCGAGCGTTAATCGGAATTACTGGGCGTAAAGCGCATGCAGGCGGCTTGTTAAGCCAGATGTGAAAGCCCGGGGCTCAACCTCGGAATAGCATTTGGAACTGGCAGGCTAGAGTCTTGTAGAGGGGGGTAGAATTTCAGGTGTAGCGGTGAAATGCGTAGAGATCTGAAGGAATACCGGTGGCGAAGGCGGCCCCCTGGACAAAGACTGACGCTCAGATGCGAAAGCGTGGGGAGCAAACAGGATTAGATACCCTGGTAGTCCACGCCGTAAACGATGTCTACTTGGAGGTTGGTGTCTTGAACACTGGCTTTCGGAGCTAACGCGTTAAGTAGACCGCCTGGGGAGTACGGTCGCAAGATTAAAACTCAAATGAATTGACGGGGGCCCGCACAAGCGGTGGAGCATGTGGTTTAATTCGATGCAACGCGAAGAACCTTACCTACTCTTGACATCCAGAGAACTTTCCAGAGATGGATTGGTGCCTTCGGGAACTCTGAGACAGGTGCTGCATGGCTGTCGTCAGCTCGTGTTGTGAAATGTTGGGTTAAGTCCCGCAACGAGCGCAACCCCTATCCTTGTTTGCCAGCGCGTCATGGCGGGAACTCCAGGGAGACTGCCGGTGATAAACCGGAGGAAGGTGGGGACGACGTCAAGTCATCATGGCCCTTACGAGTAGGGCTACACACGTGCTACAATGGCGTATACAGAGGGCGGCCAACTTGCGAGAGTGAGCGAATCCCAGAAAGTACGTCGTAGTCCGGATTGGAGTCTGCAACTCGACTCCATGAAGTCGGAATCGCTAGTAATCGTGGATCAGAATGCCACGGTGAATACGTTCCCGGGCCTTGTACACACCGCCCGTCACACCATGGGAGTGGGCTGCACCAGAAGTAGATAGCTTAACCTTCGGGAGGGCGTTTACCACGGTGTGGTTCATGACTGGGGTGAAGTCGTAACAAGGTAGCCCTAGGGGAACCTGGGGCTGGATCACCTCCTTAACGATATGACTGCGTTTTATGCAGTGTCCACACAGATTGCTTGGTTAATAGTAAAAGACAACATAGTGTCCCATTCGTCTAGAGGCCTAGGACACCGCCCTTTCACGGCGGTAACAGGGGTTCGACTCCCCTATGGGACGCCACTTTCTAAATGCATTCTTTTGAGTGTGATTAGAAAGTGGATGCCGCAAGGCAAACACATGCTCTTTAACAATCTGGAAAGCTGACTAGTAAATTGAATTTTCGAATTCAATAACTAATAGTTTCATCGAAAGATGAAACGAGTTCTCAAGCAACACACATTCAAGTGTCTTGTGTAAGAGTCCGGCGAAACACAGTCCATCAATACTCAGATGGACAACCTTGGTTGTTGAGCCATACGAAACCTCTTGGGGTTGTATGGTTAAGTGACTAAGCGTACACGGTGGATGCCTGGGCAGTCAGAGGCGATGAAGGACGTGCTAACCTGCGATAAGCCAAGAGAAGATGGTAAGAATCACGATACTCTTGGATTTCCGAATGGGGAAACCCAGCTGCATAAGCAGTTATCAATGCGTGAATACATAGCGCATTGAGGCGAACCGGGGGAACTGAAACATCTAAGTACCCCGAGGAAGAGAAATCAACCGAGATTCCGGCAGTAGCGGCGAGCGAACCCGGATTAGCCCTTAAGCTAGTTTTGCGACAGGTGAATGTGCTGGAAAGCACAGCGATACAGGGTGATAGCCCCGTAACCGGTAGCGCATTGCGAGTGAAATCGAGTAGGACGGGACACGTGATATCCTGTCTGAACATGGGGGGACCATCCTCCAAGGCTAAATACTCCTGACTGACCGATAGTGAACCAGTACCGTGAGGGAAAGGCGAAAAGAACCCCTGTGAGGGGAGTGAAATAGAACCTGAAACCGTGTACGTACAAGCAGTAGGAGCCCTTCGGGGTGACTGCGTACCTTTTGTATAATGGGTCAGCGACTTAATTTTAGTAGCAAGGTTAACCGATTAGGGGAGCCGTAGGGAAACCGAGTCTTAACTGGGCGTTCAGTTGCTAGGATTAGACCCGAAACCAGGTGATCTAGCCATGGGCAGGTTGAAGGTGAGGTAACACTTACTGGAGGACCGAACCGACTAATGTTGAAAAATTAGCGGATGACTTGTGGCTAGGGGTGAAAGGCCAATCAAACCTGGAGATAGCTGGTTCTCCCCGAAAGCTATTTAGGTAGCGCCTCGGACGAATACTACTGGGGGTAGAGCACTGTTAAGGCTAGGGGGTCATCCCGACTTACCAACCCTTTGCAAACTCCGAATACCAGTAAGTACTATCCGGGAGACACACGGCGGGTGCTAACGTCCGTCGTGGAGAGGGAAACAACCCAGACCGCCAGCTAAGGTCCCAAAGTTATAGCTAAGTGGGAAACGATGTGGGAAGGCTCAGACAGCCAGGATGTTGGCTTAGAAGCAGCCATCATTTAAAGAAAGCGTAATAGCTCACTGGTCGAGTCGGCCTGCGCGGAAGATTTAACGGGGCTAAGCTATACACCGAAGCTGCGGCAATGCCTTTTAGGTATTGGGTAGGGGAGCGTTCTGTAAGCGGTTGAAGGTGCATCGTAAGGTGTGCTGGACGTATCAGAAGTGCGAATGCTGACATGAGTAACGATAAAGGGAGTGAAAAACTCCCTCGCCGGAAGACCAAGGGTTCCTGTCCAACGTTAATCGGGGCAGGGTGAGTCGACCCCTAAGGCGAGGCCGAAAGGCGTAGTCGATGGGAAACGGGTTAATATTCCCGTACTTCTTACTATTGCGATGGGGGGACGGAGAAGGCTAGGTGGGCCTGGCGACGGTTGTCCAGGTTCAAGGGTGTAGGCTGTAATCTTAGGCAAATCCGGGATTACATTAGGCTGAGACCCGATGTCGAGCCGCTACGGCGGTGAAGTCATTGATGCCATGCTTCCGGGAAAAGCCTCTAAGCTTCAGATAGTAAGGAATCGTACCCCAAACCGACACAGGTGGTCGGGTAGAGAATACCAAGGCGCTTGAGAGAACTCGGGTGAAGGAACTAGGCAAAATGGTACCGTAACTTCGGGAGAAGGTACGCTGCCGGCGGTGAAGAGACTTGCTCTTGGAGCTGCTGGCAGTCGCAGATACCAGGTGGCTGCAACTGTTTATTAAAAACACAGCACTGTGCAAAATCGAAAGATGACGTATACGGTGTGACGCCTGCCCGGTGCCGGAAGGTTAATTGATGGGGTTAGACTTCGGTCGAAGCTCTTGATCGAAGCCCCGGTAAACGGCGGCCGTAACTATAACGGTCCTAAGGTAGCGAAATTCCTTGTCGGGTAAGTTCCGACCTGCACGAATGGCGTAATGATGGCCACGCTGTCTCCACCCGAGACTCAGTGAAATTGAAATCGCAGTGAAGATGCTGCGTACCCGCGGCTAGACGGAAAGACCCCGTGAACCTTTACTACAGCTTGGCACTGAACATTGACCCTACATGTGTAGGATAGGTGGGAGGCTTTGAAACCGAGTCGCTAGATTCGGTGGAGCCGTCCTTGAAATACCACCCTTGTAGTGTTGATGTTCTAACGTCGCCCCGTTATCCGGGGTGCGGACAGTGCCTGGTGGGTAGTTTGACTGGGGCGGTCTCCTCCCAAAGCGTAACGGAGGAGCACGAAGGTGGGCTAATCACGGTCGGACATCGTGAGGTTAGTGCAATGGCATAAGCCCGCTTGACTGCGAGACTGACAAGTCGAGCAGGTGCGAAAGCAGGTCATAGTGATCCGGTGGTTCTGTATGGAAGGGCCATCGCTCAACGGATAAAAGGTACTCCGGGGATAACAGGCTGATACCGCCCAAGAGTTCATATCGACGGCGGTGTTTGGCACCTCGATGTCGGCTCATCACATCCTGGGGCTGAAGTCGGTCCCAAGGGTATGGCTGTTCGCCATTTAAAGTGGTACGCGAGCTGGGTTTAGAACGTCGTGAGACAGTTCGGTCCCTATCTGCCGTGGGCGTTGGATGATTGAGAGGGGCTGCTCCTAGTACGAGAGGACCGGAGTGGACGAACCTCTGGTGTTCGGGTTGTGTCGCCAGACGCATTGCCCGGTAGCTAAGTTCGGAATCGATAACCGCTGAAAGCATCTAAGCGGGAAGCGAGCCTCAAGATGAGTCATCCCTGAACCTATAAGGTTCCTGAAGGGTTGTTGGAGACTACGACGTAGATAGGCAGGGTGTGTAAGCGTTGTGAGGCGTTGAGCTAACCTGTACTAATTGCCCGTGAGGCTTAACCATACAACACCCAAGGGGTTTTACGGACTCCACGAACACTTGGATGAGTGTCGAGAACATCAGCTTTTTAGATTGTAACGAATTTGCTTGGCGACCATAGCATTATGGACCCACCTGATCCCATGCCGAACTCAGTAGTGAAACGTAATAGCGCCGATGGTAGTGTGGGGCCTCCCCATGTGAGAGTAGGACATCGCCAGGCTTCCAATTTAGATTATCGCAGTGAACGTGCGGTGATTTGAGTGGAGCGGTAGTTCAGTTGGTTAGAATACCGGCCTGTCACGCCGGGGGTCGCGGGTTCGAGTCCCGTCCGCTCCGCCACTTATTCAGACAAAGTTAAGTCTTTAAAATAACTACAGGGGTGTAGCTCCAATTGGCAGAGCAGCGGATTCCAAATCCGCGTGTTGGGAGTTCGAATCTCTCCACCCCTGCCATCTTTAAGGCTCTAGCAGAAATGCTGGAGCCTTTTTTGTATGTGCCAAATTTAAGTTTGTGTTACTGCGTAATAGCCTCAGACTAGGCGTCCCCGTCTAAAGGTTGGTTTTTTTAAATCTGTTGCTTTTTAATAAAAAACGCCCTCAAGTGAGGGCGTATTATGAATCAATAGTTTTTACAGCTAACGGCTTCTGGGCGGCAGAACATCTCATCATGATCGCTGATGCACTGGTTGACGACCTTAGCAATTGCCTTCCCCCGGCTGGATGAACGGCCTTTATATGTTTCGCCAAAGATGCTCATTTTGCATTGGTACATTCGGTCATGGCGATCGTAATCTTGTTTGTGATCAAGCTCCCTTTCAAGGCTATCTACACGTTGGGTCAGCAAGCGAATTTGGTATTCCAGCTCTTTGATTCGCTGATCTGTATTATTGCTTGCCGCATGGGTTTGTGTGGTTACAACAAGGCTGAGTGCCAGTAAGGGCAGTATTTTCTTAAACATAGTATTGCTGGATCTTTAAATTGAACGGTGTTTTATTCGTGTTTGATGGTAGCAAAATATCACTTGATTTGGAATGTGAAACACTTTGAATGAGGTGGGTTGTGTACAGTGTTTGACCCGAAATTGACAAAAATAGCTGCGAAAAAGATGTGTTAGATGGTATCTTGTGGCTTTTCCAGGTTAAGCAAAATTGGAGTTACCATGCCGCACCTGCGTTTCAGAGCCGTTGAATTTGATCATGTGAAAGCGTTGTCGACCAAACTGGTTGACGATCTGCAGCCGCTAATGGCTTGTCCTCGTGAAGACTTTACCCTTGAGCATATCTCAACCACTTTCATTTTCGATGGTGAGGTATCTGATGCATACCCGTTTGTGGAAGTGCTGTGGTTTGATCGTGGCCAGGAGGTTCAGGATCAGGTTGCTGAGCTTATCACCAAGGCTGTGCGTGCTGAACTTGAGGAACCAGAACAGGATGTTGCGGTAATATTCTCAGCGCTGACGCCGTCAGCATATTATGACAACGGTAGTCATTACTGATACTCAAAGCGGCCAATAGGCCGCTTTCCTTACTGTGGTAGCTTGTTTTAAGTCAGTTGTTGGTTGGGTAGGTTAGATGTCGCGTTATACCAAGGTTGTAGCAGGATTGGGGGTTGTCGCAGGAGCGTTGGGGATCAGTACGGGCGTGTCGTTTGATGTGTCTGAAGTACCTGAGGTCAGTGCCAATGTGTTGGCACCACAGTTCTCGTTCAACTGTATAAAAAGCGATGTGGCCATGCCGTTGGATAACGATGGTTCGTTTTCGGTTTCGGTGTGGAATATCTACAAGCAACAAAAGGACAACTGGCGCAGTGAACTGGAAAGGTTCAGCCAAAATAGCGGGTTGGTATTGCTCCAAGAAGCGAGCTTGACCACTGAGCTGAAAGATTACCTGGACGATACCCAGTGGAAAGTCAGAATGGCTAATGCCTTCAAGTTTCTCAATACTCCTGCTGGTGTGATGAACTTGTCCTCGGTGAACGCCAAGACGACTTGTGCTTACCTAGCAATGGAGCCTTGGCTGCGCCTGCCAAAATCGGCTTTGTTGTCTGAATTTGTGCTTTCAAATGGCCAGACGCTGGCGGTGGTTAACCTGCATGGTGTTAACTTTGCCTTGGGCCTGGAGGAGTACAAGGAGCAATTTAGAACGCTAAAGCGGGTATTGGACAAGCATATCGGCCCGGTGATCTTGGCCGGTGATTTTAATACCTGGCGCCAGGCAAGATTGGACGTGGTCGATGAGTTTGCCCGTAGCTTGGGCCTTGAAGATGCGGTCTTGCGTCGAGACCAAAGGGTGAAGGTGTTTGGCAAGCCGCTCGATCATCTGTATTACCGGGGGCTAGACTTGGTAAGCGCAGAGGCACCGTCAACCGATGCCTCTGATCATAACCCGATCATTGCCAACTTTAGGCTGCAATAATCATAATCGGCCAGACGATCAGTGTCAGCAGCCAAGGTAGGGCCGCGACAATGATACATTTGGCGCGGTCATAGTCTGTCCACGCGGCAACCGCAGCATAGCTCAGGGCGATATACCAAGGGGCCAGCAGAGGTGCCGTAGTCGCAAATGCCGACCAAGGGTGGTTGAGCGGGAGCTTCAAAAAGCCATTGAGGCTGTTGAGATCGGCGGCATTAGGCAAGAAGTTGGTGGTATTGAACACCGCATTCAGGTAGCTGGCAAAGTCTCCGATGATCGCTGGCAGCATGATGAAGCATGCTGCAGCCAACCATTTTCCAAAGCTGTGCTTGTAGCTATTGCTCTTGGTGGCAAGGTTCAACCATAGCGCCAAAATAAAGATCGCGGCCGTCCGGCCAAAGAAATCACTGAACACCTCACCGGCTAACAGCACTTCCTTGGTTAACCAAGCTTCTTGTACCTGTTGCTCGACGTTCGGCAGTTGCATCATCAAGGTTTGCTGCAACCAATCCATGTCGACATGGTTGAAGTAGCCCCCCCAGAAAAAGAACGGACCAACAATGATCAACAAGTAGGGAAGGAACGCCCATTTAGGGCGTTCATGGACGGCTGCAAAGCAGTCAATCGGTGAGCGGAAGGTATCGAGAACCGCAACAAACGGGTTTTTGGAAGGCGTCATACACTTACCTTGGTAACATCAACATAAAGCTTTAATTGCTGTCCCGGCTTAAGGTACTTCTGGCCACTGATTTGGTTCCACTTCACTACATCGGCAACTTTTACCTTGTAGCGCTGGGCAATGGTACTCAGGTTGTCGCCAGAGCGAACCTTGTAGTAAACCGTGCGGATCACGCCTCCAGTCTCACTCGACTTCCAAAGAGTCAGCTTCTGGCCAACGCGAAGCGGCGAGTTCTTGCTGATCCCGTTCCATCGGGTGATTTGGTCAATAGACACTTTTTGCTGGCGGGCAATGGTCCAAAGGCTATCGCCGGATTTGACAGTATAGGTTGTACGGTAGCCGCTGCCGTGGCTTTGCTGAGTGTTGTTAGCCATGCGGGCAGCAACAGTCTCGCCATCTTGCATTGCAACCGGGATCAGGATGTGGCGGCCTACGCGGATATTGGTGCCGTTCATGTTATTGGCACGCTGGATCTGCTTGGTCGTGGTCTTGTGCTTGCGGGCCAGCACACTCAGTGTATCGCCCGGTTTAACCTCGTAGCGGATCACTTTCATGCCACGGCGACCATTCTCTGCAAAGGCTGCATTGAACTTGTCGACCTTGCTGACCGGCAATAGTAAGTGGCTCGGGCCTTCCGGTGCGGTCGCCCAGCGGTTGTAGCCAGGGTTCAGGCGCTGGATTTCATCCAGAGAAACATTGGCAAACTTTGCCGCCATGGCCAGATCCATTTGGGTTTTTGGCTTAACCAGTTTCACTGCTGGCTCGTTGTCGATCGCGGGAATGCTGATGCCGTATTTATCACGGTTTTGGATCACGTCAGAAACAGCAAGTAGCTTTGGAACGTAATCGCTAGTTTCGCGTGGCAGATCGAGCGACCAGAAGTCAGTCGGTTTGCCTGCCGCTCTATTATTGCGGATCGCACGGAAGACGCGGCCTTCACCGGTGTTGTAGGCGGCAAGGGCGTGGAGCCAGTTACCGTCAAACTTGCGGTTGAGGTACTCCAGTAGATCCAGTGCGGCACGGGTCGATTCCACTACGTCACGACGACCGTCATACCACCAGTTCTGCTCAAGGCCAAAGCTACGGCCTGTTGGTGCAGTGATTTGCCATAAACCTGCAGCTCGGCCGTGGGAGTAGGCAAACTGATCGAAAGAGCTTTCTACAATCGGTAGCAGGGCAAGCTCAAGCGGGAGGTCGCGCTTCTCGATTTCCTCGGTGATCATATAGAGGAAAGGTTCGGCACGCTGGGCAACGGTATTGAGGTGGCTTGGGTGACGGAGGTACCAGTCACGGTAGTGGATGACGCGTTGGTCATTGGGGATATCCGCCCTCAATTGCATGCTGATGCGTTCCCACACATCTTGTTGCTCTTGAGGGGTTGGAATTTTCTTCGGTACAACGACCTGCGGCTTAGGTGTTGTTTTTGTTGTTGCTACTGGAGCAACTTGGGCCGCAGGGTCATTATTAGTTGTGTTTGTTTCTTCTTCTACTGTATTTGTCGTATTTGTAATTTGGCAACCAGCCAGAAGTAGCGCACTCGCCAAAAAAAATCGGGTTTTCATGTGTCCAGCCTATAGCCAAAATAGTTGAAGATAATACTTGTCCAACCACCTTAGTTACAAGTGACACAGGTCAAAATTCGTCTTTCCAACGGCGCAGGGCAGCAAAGGTCTCTACATCACTATCGTTAACTGCTTTATTTGCCACTGATTTTTTAATACTAGGCTGGTCACAGCGCAGGAACGGATTGATCAATTTTTCTTGTTTCAAAGTGCTAGGAATGGTGCTGATCCCTTGCGCACGCATCCTGCTGACTTCTTCGCGGTAACGTTGTAGGTGCGGGTTATCTTGTTCAGCAACAAGGGCAAAGGCGAGGTTGCTACTGGTGTATTCGTGGGCGCAGTACACTTCGGTTTCGTCTGGTAGGGCACTCAGCTTTTGCAGCGAGTGGAACATTTGGTCTGCAGTGCCTTCGAACAAACGGCCACAGCCGGCAGAGAACAGGGTATCGCCGCAGAAAAGCTTGCCGTCACCGACGTAGGCGACGTGCCCTGCAGTATGGCCCGGCACACCGAGCACCATGAAGCGTTCGCCAAAGATTTCAACCTGATCACCATCGTCGACCGATTGGGAGACGCCTGGGATAGGCTCGGCAGAAGGCGCGACAATATGGATATTCGGGTAACGGCGTTTGAGTTCGCTGATCCCACCAATATGGTCATGATGGTGATGGGTGATCAAGATGGCATCAAGCTCCAGCTGCTCTTGCTCTAGGAACGCCAGTACCGGAGTGGCATCACCGGGATCGACCACTACACAGTGGTTATCCGGACTGTGAATCAGCCAGATGTAATTGTCATTGAATGCAGGTATGCTTTTAATGGTCAGCATCTTTGTTTCTCCGGCTTTTTTTGCTATTGAGCATCGACTTAGTTTGGAATTGCTATGAAGCCAGCCCGCATATTAAAACATATCGAACCACCGCACACCTGGTCACAAGTGGTCAATGGTGAATGGGCAGCAGAGCTACTGCAAGCCCAGCTTGATGAGTGGTGGCCCAAACTGTTTGGCTACCATATGCTGAAGCTGGGTGGGCTAAGCTGCGAATTGGCCAGTGGCCATTGTAACATCCAGCATCAGATTTGCATTGATAAGTTCAACCCTCTGCATAATGTTGTGGCTGATCCCTTTGCCTTGCCGTTTGTCGAGAAAGCCTTCGATGCCTGTGTGATTGCCCATCAATTAGATTATTGCAGTGATCCTCACCGCCTGCTGCGGGAGGTGGATCGGGTGATTGTTGATGACGGCTATATTCTGATCAGCGGTAATAACCCAGTCAGTGCCTTGGGAATGCGGGGGTTGTTGCCGTGGAACCGTAAGCGATTTCCGTGGAAAGGGCGGATGTTCATGCCGATGCGGGTGAAAGACTGGCTCGGCGTGCTCAACTACGAAGTGGTGTTCCATGAGAACTTTGCGATATTGCCTGCCACCCGTCACCAGGCGTGCTCTGCTTGGGTAGAGGGAATGGTGTCGGATAGCTTATCGTCAGTGGGCAGCATGTACCTGATTGTCGCGAGGAAGCGCACAGTACCTCTCAAACCAATCAAACCGACGTGGAAATTGAGGCGGCAGTTGGCACCGTTAGGCATGAACTGCCGCACCAAGGCATCCCGCAAGCAGAAGTGCTAAATCTCAATAGGATTAGCTAGCTTGATAGCCGGTGTCGTCTTTTTCCGGTGACTCGGCGGCCGTTCGGGCAAGTTCATCACAGCGTTCGTTTTCAGGATGGCCGGCATGGCCTTTGACCCAGTGCCAGTTGACTTGGTGGCGCTGGGTTTCGTTATCGAGACGCTGCCAAAGGTCTGCATTTTTAACCGGCTTTTTGTCGGCCGTTTTCCAACCACGCTTTTTCCAGTTGTGGATCCACTGGGTGATCCCCTGGCGGACATATTGGCTATCAGTGGTGAGATCTACCTGACATGGTTCTTTCAGGCTCGCCAAACCGACAATCGCAGCCAGAAGCTCCATACGGTTGTTGGTGGTCATGAAAAAACCTTCGCTGAGTTCTTTTTCATGCTGTTTATAGCGTAACACGGTACCATAGCCGCCTGGTCCCGGGTTGCCGAGACAAGAACCGTCCGTGAAAATTTCTACCTGCTTCGTCATATTTGGTAGTATTCGTCTTAGTTAAAAACTTTAGTCTGACACAATCGTTACTATGAAAGCCACTAATGAACGCATAATCGTATTCGATACTGAGACAACCGGTATGAATATGACCGGTCCTCACTATGAAGGTCACTGTATTGTCGAGATCGGTGCCGTGGAAATCATCAACCGTAAGCTGACGGGTAATACTTTCCACGTCTATATCAAGCCGGATCGCGAAATCGATGCTGAGGCGATTGATGTCCACGGTATTACCGACGAGTTCTTGCTGGATAAACCGACCTATGGTGAAGTGCACCAGGAGTTTATGGACTTCATCCAGGGGGCCGAGCTGGTGGCCCACAACGCGCCCTTCGATATCGGCTTTATGGACTATGAGTTCGGCAAGCTGGATCCGTCAATAGGCAAGACGACAGATTTCTGCAAGGTGACCGATACCCTGGAAATGGCCAAACGCCTGTTCCCGGGTAAGCGTAATAACCTCGATGTGCTCTGTTCTCGTTACGGTATCGATAACTCACATCGTACCCTCCACGGAGCATTGCTCGATGCCGAGATCCTGGCCGATGTGTACCTGATGATGACAGGTGGCCAGACATCCCTCGCCCTTAGCAGTGGCAGTGAAGAAAGTGATGCTGGTGCAGAAAATGCAATCCGACGTCTGGCTTCGGGGCGAAAAGCGCTAAAGGTTATCCGGGCTTCTGCCGATGAAATACAAGCGCATGAAGCGCGTTTGGATATTATCGACAAGAAGGGCGACGTGATGTGGCGTCAATAAGGGTATGATGAAGCGATTATGGTTGCTATTGCTGGTATGGCCGCAGCTGTTGTTATGGCCTCTACATTCGTGGGCTGATGACAGTACGGTGATGTCTTGGCTGGATAATCGCTTCCGGGTTGATCCGACGGTGCAGCAGGTCTCTTTTATGGTCAAGCGTGACCAGAAGAGTAATTCTGTGGTGTTGGTTCGTCCCGATGGCCAAAAATATTATGCCTGGCGTCATCCTGATAATGTCTCTTGGTACGAAGAGCCGGGGATGGATATCATCTCTATCGAGAACCCGATGCCCGGACCGTGGCAGGCCGTCGGTAAGGTAAGTCCGAAAAACCAAATTACTGTACTGTCTGATTTGAAGCTGGATGTCGATAACCTACCGGCAAGACTCTACCAGTCGGAAACCATCAAATTTACTGCCCGCCTGACCCAAAACGGCCAGCCGCTGCAGATGCGCGATTTTCTCGACCGCATCAGTCTATCCGTGGTGTTTTTCGAATATATCGAAAACCCCGATGAACTCCCTAAAGAAGCCTTGCCGATGCCTATTCCTATGGGAACCTTTGCCGATGATGGTTTGGGTTTTGATGAGGTAGCCGGTGACGGAGAGTTTACGGTGGCGCTCCCTGTTGAACTGCAGCCGGGTAAATATACGGTCAAAGTCAGCTCCAGCAATGGCATCTTCTTGCGCACGGTCGAGCAGGAAGTGTTGGTCTACCCACCACCGATTAATGCCAGCTTTATCCAAGGTCGAGGCCACCAAGAAGCTCACCAAGTCGTCATTACCGGCGAAGAAGGGGCATTGAAGACCGGCTCCTTGGCGGCCCATATTGAGCAAGTGAGTTTTGAAGGTGAAACCACCATCAGCCAGCAAGCGGCTTTGCCTGATGAGGAAAGGCTAACGGTATGGTTGCCAAATGGTGAATTAGCGGGGCGCTATACATGGTCTGGCTGGCTATATGCCACCGATAGCTTCAGTGACCGCGAGTTGATTTTCCAACTCCCTGAAAGCCATTTTGCTGTTCAGGCAGAACTGCAGCTGGATCGTAATCTCAATGCCTTCCGTGAGCAGCAAGAGGCGAAAGAGCGTCAGGCAGAGTTTGCCAGACTCGAAGCCGAACGCCAGGCCGCCCGCTCCAAGGCGATGAAAATTATAGCCTTGGCCAATGTGTTGGTGATTGTGCTGGTGGTTGTCGGTGCTGTGCTATGGCGCAAGCGCAAAGTGAAGAAAGCAATGGAAAGTGCTGAGCTTAGTGTACCCGGTAGCTAATATGTAGCTTATCGATTGAGACAAATAAAGAAGGGAAGCCGATATGGCTTCCCTTTTGCTTTTGTTTCGTTTGGTATGGATTAAGCCGCGATTTCCTTAGGTGTCGGTTGGTAAGGTTTGGCTGCAAGCTCTTGCGGGTCGAAGTCATCGACGTTAATAGTGCGTAGTCGACCTTCTTCGGCACGGCAGAGCAGCTCGGCTTCCTCAGGGTTGATGACGTTGAGCTCAAGCCCTTTCTCGGCCACTTTGTCGAGTTGCATGAACGGCATTTTCTTACCAGCCGCTTTGCAGACTCGGTCGTAGATCGGTTCGGCGGCAAGAATATCGCTCAATGTTGCTTCGATCATACCTACGGCATTGTTGGCTGTTGCCTCGAGGTATTGGTTGCGACCAATACGGCTGCGGGTTTCACTTGGAGTTTGAATGATCCTTGCCACTTTGTGATCCAATTTATCGGATGGGCGAACACGGCCCAGACCTAGTGGGAACACCATGGTACGAAGCAGTGCCGCAACCGGACGGTTCGGGAAGTTACGCAGGAACTCATCCAAGGCTTCCTGGGTCTGGTAGAGTGCATCTTGCAGCCCCCAGTGTACCAATGGTAGATCTTCGGCTTTCGCGCCTTCATCGGTATAGCGCTTGAGGGTTGCCGAGGCCAAATAAAGTTGGCTCAACACATCACCCAGACGGGCCGACAGACGCTCTTTGCGTTTGAGTGAGCCACCCAATACCGCCATTGAAATGTCAGCCAGTAGGGCTAAGTTGGCGCTGTAGCGGTTGAGTTGCTGGTAGTAGCGGGTGGTTTGATCTTTTCTCGGTGCTGCCGAGCCACGGCCGTCAGTGAGGCCGAACCAGAATGAACGAACCATATTGCTGATCACAAAGCCGACATGGCCGAACAGCGATTTATCAAACTCCTGCAGGGCTTTTTCGGCATCCTCGTCGTAAGCCGCGTTGATTTCATTAAGCACATAAGGATGGCAGCGGATTGCCCCCTGGCCAAAGATGATCATTGAACGGGTTAGGATGTTAGCCCCTTCTACAGTGACTGCAATCGGTGCACCTTGGTAACCTCGAGCGAGGAAGTTACTCGGTCCCATACAGATCCCTTTACCGCCGACAATATCCATGGCATCGATAACACTGCGCTGGCCACGGTGGGTACAGTGATATTTTACAATCGCCGAAATTACCGACGGCTTTTCGCCAAGGTCGATACCGGCAACTGTAAAGTTGCTGGCAGCATCCATGACATAGGCGTTACCTGTGATACGGGCCAATGGCTCTTCGATACCTTCCATCTTACCAATGGGCAGTTTGAACTGGCGGCGGATACGGGCATAGGCACCGGTTGCCATCGCCGCGGTTTTCAAACCACCGGTTGAGTTGGAAGGCAGGGTGATACCACGGCCGACAGATAAACACTCAACCAGCATACGCCAGCCTTGGCCAGCCATTTCCTGGCCACCAATGATGAACTCGATAGGGACAAAGACTTTATCGCCTTGGGTCGGGCCATTCTGGAACGGGATATTGAGCGGGAAGTGACGGCGACCAATATCGACACCGTCAATATCGGTTGGGATCAGGGCACAGGTGATACCCAGCTCTTCCTCGTCACCAAGGAGATGGTCGGGGTCGAACAACTTGAACGCTAGACCCAAGACCGTAGCAACTGGCGCCAGGGTGATATAGCGCTTGTTCCAGGTCAGCTCCATACCTAGCACTTCTTCTCCTTGCCAGGTCCCTTTCTTGACGATACCAAAATCAGGGATCGAGCCAGCATCGGAGCCTGCTTCAGGGCTGGTTAGGGCAAAACAAGGGATTTCTTTACCTTCGGCAAGGCGAGGTAGGTAATGGTCTTTTTGATCTTTGGTGCCGTAGTGCTGCAGTAACTCACCTGGACCTAGTGAGTTGGGTACACCGACCGTTGAGGATAATACGGCAGAAACACCGGTCAGCTTTTGCAACACCAGTGACTGGGCATAGGCCGAAAATTCAAGGCCACCATATTCTTTTTTGATGATCATCGCGAAGAATTTGTGATCTTTTAGGTACTGCCAGACTTCCGGTGGCAAGTCGGCTAGCTCATGGGTGACTTGGAAGTCATTGACCATACGGCACACTTCGTTGACCGGGCCGTCAAGGAAGGCTTTTTCCTCAGGGCTCAGGCGCGGGGCAGGGATATCGTGCAGCTTGTTCCAGTCTGGCGCGCCACGGAACAAGTCTGCTTCCCACCATACCGTACCGGCATCGATCGCTTCTTTCTCGGTACGCGACATTTCAGGCATGACTTTCTTGAATGCCTCGAGCGCACGTCGGCTCAATAGCGAGCGGCGTAGGGAAGTAATGTTTAGCGGTATAGCAATAGCAAGGAAAGCCAGCCAGCTGAACTGGCCAGTAATATCAAGTAAGGTGCCCGCAGCCAGTGCCGCAGCAATAGCCAGGGTGAAGGTGCGCAGGTTTGCCCGGTGGTAAGCCAGCACACCGGTTATACCAATCAGCCCCAGTAGGTACACGAGTGTAACCATTTTCAATCTCCTTATTTGGGCGTTGCTTTATTATATTTTGGGTACATTTTATGCAAGGTAAGAGGTCTAACCACTTGTGATAAGTGTAATGTTGTTTTTAATGAAATGTAAAATAATTTTCCGTTCTGAAAATGTGCGGTTACGTAAAGATGTCTTGTCACCGCTTGTAAAATAAGGGATTGATCGAGATCAGCGGGAAGGAAAAAAGTACTTGCGTTAATTCCTCATACAATTAAGATCCCGTGACATAGTTCACGTATTACTAGGATCTCGGCATCGAAGCCGGCATTTTCGTGAATTTTCAGGGAGTGAACGAGGCGACGCAAAGTAGCCTTTTCTCATTGTTGCCTTTCCCGAACTCCGACTGACAGTTGCCCGCCGGATCCCATTCTCGGGATGACAGCTACTTACAATTCTTCATTTTCATTTCACCAAACGGTAACAAGCCGCGTGGGCTTTCGTCGTTCCCGTTTGGAAGGGGTTTTCCGTGTTGTTATTTGATGCGTTTAGACAGGCTTGGCGGGAAGGTTTCTCCCTTTCGTCATTACGGTCCGATATTGTTTCTGGTGTCACCGTCGGTGTGGTGGCGATTCCCTTGGGTATGGCATTGGCGATAGCGGTTGGCGTACCACCTCAACATGGCTTGTATACCGTTATCGTGGCTGGCCTGTTGGCTGCATTACTGGGTGGCTCCCGTTTTAATATCACCGGTCCGACAGCGGCGTTTGTGGTGATCCTTTTGCCTATCACCCAGCAATACGGGCTTTCTGGCTTGATGCTGGCAACCATGATGTCCGGGGTAATTCTGCTGCTCATGGGCGTTTTGCGTCTCGGCCAGCTGGTGGCTTATGTTCCGTATCCAGTGACAACCGGCTTCACCGCAGGTATTGGTTTGACGATTGCTTTCTTGCAGTTAAAAGATTTGCTTGGCCTCAGCGTGGCAACCAACCCTATCCATTTCCCGGAAAAAGTTGTGGCTTATGCCAGTGCGATGCCGACGCTGAACATGGCTGACGCGCTGGTGGGCCTGGTGACCATTGCTGTCTTTATTCTGTGGGCCAAGCTGAAAACTAAAATACCGGCCCACGTTGTTGCCCTGTTGGCGGGTACGCTAGTGGCCTTGTTTGTCAACCAAATGGGCGGAAGCCATGTTGGCCTGCTAGGCGAGAAATTCCATTATCAAATTGGTGACTTGGTTGGTCAGGGGATCCCGCAGGTGTTACCACAGCTGGTGATGCCATGGCAGGATGGTCATTTTTCATGGGATCTGGTGATTGAGCTGCTGCCAGCGGCATTTACCATAGCCATGCTCGGTTGTATCGAATCCTTGCTGTGTGCGGTGGTGGCTGATGGCATGACCGGGACTAAGCACAACCCCAATGCCGAGTTGGTCGGCCAAGGCCTAGCTAATATTGTTGTCCCGTTCTTTGGCGGGATCCCAGCAACTGCCGCCATTGCCCGTACCGCAACCAATATTAGGGCTGGTGCATTCTCGCCACTCTCTGCCATTGTCCATGCCTTGTTTGTGCTGGCTGCGATGATCGCTTTGGCTCCGATGCTCTCTTATGTCCCTATGAGTGCGCTGGCAGGCCTGCTGATCATGGTGGCGTGGAATATGTCTGAGGCACCGCACTTTGTGCACACCCTGAAAGTAGCGCCGCGCAGGGATGTGGCTGTATTGCTGACCTGCTTTACCTTGACTGTTGTATTCGACATGGTGGTGGCCGTTGTCGTTGGGCTGCTTCTGGCTGGGGTTCTGTTTATCCAGCGCATTGCTTCACTGACCACTGTCGACAAAGTGGCAGGCGGACACCCGCACCAGAATTTCGGTGACGATGTGGTGGTTTATGACATCAATGGCCCGCTGTTTTTTGCCGCCAGCGAAAAAGCTCTGTCGGTGATTGACTACACGGCACCGGAGACCCAGGCCGTGGTATTGGATTTCACTGATGTCACCACCATTGATATTACCGCAATTAATGCACTGGAAAACGCCATTGATCGGATCCGTGAGTACCCGGTTTACCTGCTTGGGGTAGCTGCGCATATCGAGAAAAAGCTGGCAGCAGCCGGTCTTCTGACAGTGGATAACGTCGCTTGTTGTGGCTCTGCCGAGTCATTACGTGAACATTTGGCGATAAAGACTCACAATGTTCAATCTAAGGAGTCGACACTTCCAAGCGTTTCTTTGTACACTGCTAGTTGATAATAATTTTTGATAAGACAGAGAAGGTCCTATGTATCAAGACACCATCCGCGCCGAGTTGACGGAAGCGGCAGAAGTCCTCAACCGTTTTTTAAGCGATGACAAGAATATTGCTGATATCGAAGCAGCTGCCAAACTTCTGGCCGAGTCGTTTAAGCAAGGTGGCAAGGTGTTGTCTTGTGGTAACGGTGGATCTCACTGTGATGCGATGCACTTTGCCGAAGAGCTAACAGGACGTTACCGCGAAAACCGTCCGGGTTATCCTGGGATCGCGATTTCAGATCCGAGTCACTTATCTTGTGTGAGCAATGACTTCGGTTACGAGTCGGTATTTTCCCGCTATCTAGAAGCGGTCGGTGCGAAGGGCGATGTCCTGTTCGGCCTATCGACATCGGGTAATTCCGGTAATATCCTGAAAGCTATCGATGCAGCCAAGGCCAAGGGGATGAAAGTGATCGCCTTAACTGGTAAAGACGGCGGCAAGATGGCAGGCTTGGCAGATGTGGAAATTCGTGTGCCGCATTTCGGCTATGCGGACCGTATCCAGGAAGTACATATCAAGATCATCCATATCTTGATTATGCTTATCGAAAAAGAAATGGCGGAATAATCCAGTCTCGATGACTGGTGCAACAGAGGAAGGGCATAAAGGACTATGTGTGAATTACTTGGCATGAGCGCCAATGTGCCAACAGATATATGCTTTAGCTTCACCGGCTTGATGCAGCGAGGTGGTAATACCGGTCCACATCGTGACGGCTGGGGGATCACCTTTTACGAAGGTAAAGGGTTTAGGACCTTCAAGGATCCGAACCCGAGCTGTAAATCACGTATTGCAGAGTTGGTACAGGAATACCCGATCAAGAGCTGTGCGGTGGTCAGCCATATCAGACAGGCAAACCGTGGTGGGGTGAGCTTGGAAAATACCCACCCGTTTACCCGTGAGCTATGGGGGCAATACTGGACCTTTGCCCACAATGGTCAGTTGACGGGTTACGATAAGCTCGATACCGGGCGATTCAAGGCGGTGGGTGATACCGACAGCGAAATTGCTTTTTGCTGGCTGCTCAAGCAGCTGGATGACAGGTTCCCGGATACACCGGATGACTGGGAGGCGGTATATCGCTTGCTGGCGGAAAGTTGTGACACGCTTCGTGAGCTGGGTGTATATAACATGCTGCTTAGCAATGGTGAGTACGTACTAACCTACTGTACTAATAACCTCCATTGGATCACCCGTCGGGCACCGTTTGGCAAGGCGTCTTTGATTGATGAAGATGTGACGATTGATTTCCATGAAGAAACGACACCGAACGATGTCGTGACGGTTATTGCCACCCAGCCGCTGACCAATGACGAAAGCTGGCACAAGATGGAAGTCGGGGAGTTCAATGTTTTCCATTTCGGCGAGCAGGTCTTCAATCGGACTGTGTAATATCTAAGATGTAGCATCGAAATAGACAAATAAAAAACGCGACGTTATGTCGCGTTTTTTTATGCCTGCATGGCCTGCCAACAAAGCCGATTACTCATCGGTCGCATAGCCGGACAGGGGCAGTGGCGAACCATCAAGTACCGCTTTGCCGTCGGTCATCACAACACGGTCTTGCAGACACCAGTTGGCAACCATCGGGTAGATACGGTGCTCTTGCTCCTGAACGCGCGCCATTACTTCTTCGGCAGTGTCACCGGCAAAGATTGGCACTTTGGCCTGGAGGATCACCGGGCCACCATCGAGCTCTTCAGTGACGAAATGGACACTGGTGCCATGTTCGTCGTCACCGGCGTCGATAGCCCGCTGGTGGGTATTTAGCCCGGTATACTTCGGCAGCAGGGAAGGGTGGACATTGAGCATCCGCCCTTGGTAGTGGCGAACAAAATCGCCGCTGAGGATACGCATGAAGCCGGCCAGGATCACCAAATCCGGCTGGTAGCTGTCGATGCACTCGGCCATGGCCTGG
Organism: Photobacterium sp. AWH4_225; assembly: GCF_056158405.1. Lineage (NCBI taxonomy): Bacteria > Pseudomonadati > Pseudomonadota > Gammaproteobacteria > Vibrionales > Vibrionaceae > Photobacterium > Photobacterium sp. AWH4_225. The sequence goes on from NZ_JBSWTF010000001.1 coordinate 666,258, forward strand.
TCGAACGCAGCACGGTCAGCGTAGTCTGCCGCAGAAAGATGCAGGGCATCTATGCCTGCTTGGCGGGCACGCTCTAATCCGTAAGCGTCAGCCTTGTTGGACAATACCGCACTGATGCGGGCGTCCTTGATGATGCCTGACTCGCAGGCATCAATCATCGCTTGAAGGTTAGAGCCGTTGCCTGAGATAAGAACAACGATATTCTTCATCGCTTACAGGATCTCCACCTGCTCTTCGCCTTCGTTGGCATTGGCAATGTGGCCAAGTAGCCAAGCTTGCTCGCCTTCGGCATTGAGGATGCTGATCGCTTGCTCTGCCTGTGCTTTTGGCAGGGCAATCACCAGGCCTACACCACAGTTGAAGGTACGGTACATTTCGTAGGTATCAACGTTACCGGCTTCTTGTAGCCAGTTGAACACAGCAGGCCACTGCCAGCTGTTGCCATCAACGACTGCTTTGCTACCTGCTGGCAGTACGCGTGGGATATTTTCCCAGAAGCCGCCGCCAGTGATGTGGGAAATTGCGTGAACATCACAGCTTTCCATCATCTTAAGGGTCGACTTAACGTAGATTTTAGTTGGCTCAAGCAGGTGCTCAGACAGGGCTTTGCCTTCTAGCTCCTGGTTAAGGTCAGCATTTGAAACCTCAAGGATTTTGCGGATCAGCGAGAAGCCGTTCGAGTGTGGACCGCTTGATGCAACGGCGATAAGCGCGTCGCCTTCAGCGACCTTGCTGCCATCAATGATGTCAGCTTTCTCAACCACACCTACACAGAAACCGGCAACATCGTAGTCTTCGCCGTGGTACATGCCAGGCATTTCAGCAGTCTCACCACCGATTAGTGCACAGCCAGACTGGATACAACCTTCACCGATACCGGCAACTACGTCAGCAGCCGTATCTACGTCCAGCTTGCCTGTTGCGTAGTAATCAAGGAAGAACAGTGGCTCGGCGCCCTGTACGATCAAATCGTTGACACACATAGCAACCAGATCGATACCGATAGTGTCGTGCTTGTTCAGATCCATTGCCAGGCGCAGTTTTGTTCCAACACCGTCTGTACCAGATACCAAAACTGGCTCTTTGTACTTGGTCGGTAGGCTGCACAATGCGCCGAAACCGCCAATACCGCCCATCACTTCAGGACGGTGGGTGCGTTTTACCACCCCTTTAATACGATCAACTAATGCATTACCTGCATCGATATCAACACCAGCATCTTTGTAGCTAAGAGAAGAGTTATTGCCGCTCACAGGAGTTTCCTCAACGTATTAAAGTAAAAAAGCGGGGGTATGATAACAGCAGTCAGGGCGGAAAGGAAAACGTTTGCGTCAATATTTGTCACTGGGTGTTTCCTGAGCAAATAACAGCTGCACCCCTACCAGAGCGTAAATGGTCTAGTGTATAATAGTGCGATTTTTTGAAATTTATTTGCCCAGGAGTCAGAGATGAAAGTCGTTGAGGTTAAACACCCACTAGTAAAACATAAGATTGGTCTTATGCGCGAAGGTGACATCAGCACGAAACGTTTCCGTGAGCTAGCAACGGAAGTAGGCAGCTTGCTGACGTATGAAGCGACTTCAGACTTCGAAACAGAAAAAGTTACCATTGAAGGCTGGAATGGTCCAGTTGAAATTGACCAGATCAAAGGTAAAAAAGTAACAGTTGTGCCAATCCTTCGTGCTGGCCTAGGCATGATGGACGGCGTTCTTGAGCACATGCCAAGCGCACGCATCAGTGTTGTTGGTATCTACCGTGACGAAGAAACCCTAGAGCCTGTTCCTTACTTCAACAAACTGGCATCAAACATCGACGAGCGTATCGCACTGGTTGTTGACCCAATGCTGGCAACAGGTGGCTCTATGATCGCCACGCTTGATTTGCTGAAAGAGCAAGGCTGTAAGCAGTTCAAGGTACTGGTTTTGGTTGCTGCTCCTGAAGGTATTGCCGCACTTGAGAAAGCACACCCAGATGTCGAGCTATACACTGCCGCTATCGATGAGAAGCTGAACGACAAAGGCTACATCGTACCAGGCCTAGGTGACGCGGGTGACAAAATCTTCGGTACTAAGTAACGACTGAAGCTGCATCTAAAAGTGAAAAAGCCGGATTGTTATCCGGCTTTTTTTATTGGCCTGTAATGAAAAGGCTTCAAAATGATAAGAAACCGGGCAGTTGATACCCGGTTTTTTTGAGGATTATTTGTCGGAAGCTTCTTCCATCTGGGCGTTATCCACCACGTGATTCTCACCAAGGTCATCCGGCAGGATAAGGTTCAGCAGAATTGCTACGATACCGCAAAGGCTCACACCCTGCAGGCTGAACTCGCCGATACCGAAAGCCATACCACCGATACCGAACACCAGTGTTACCGCTACAATCACTAGGTTACGCGCCTTGTGCAGATCCACTTGGTTTTTGATCAGGGTGTTGAGGCCAACCGTGGCAATCGAACCAAATAGCAAGATCATAATACCGCCCATTACCGGTACTGGGATGGTCTGTAGAATGGCGCCCAGCTTACCAACAAATGCTAGTACCAATGCAGTCACTGCTGCCCAAGTCATGATCACTGGGTTGAAGGCTTTAGTCAGCATCACGGCACCGGTCACCTCAGAATAAGTGGTGTTTGGTGGTGCGCCGAACATTGAAGCTGCCATGGTCGCGACACCGTCACCGGCCATAGTACGGTGCAGACCTGGTTTTTTCAGGTAGTCTTTACCGGTTACATTTGAGATAGCCAGCATATCACCCACGTGCTCTACCGCTGGGGCAATAGCCACCGGGATCATGAACAGCACGGCGTTGATGTTGAACTCAGGGAAAGTGAAGTTCGGCAGTGCCAACCAAGCTGCCTGTTGGACTGGTGTGAAATCAACAACGCCGAAACCAAGGCTGACCGAGTAGCCGGCCACAATACCCGCCATAATCGGGATCAGCTTGAAAAAGCCCTTGGCAAAAACACTGAAGCCGATGGTGACTAACAGCGAAATCGCTGAAATCCACAGGGCAGCATCGCCGTTGACCAACTGCACCGCTCCGTCGCCGGTTTTACCCAGTGCCATGTTGACTGCTGCTGGTGCCAGACCAAGGCCAATAACCATGATCACCGGGCCAACAACAACCGGTGGCAGTAGCTTATGAATAATCGCCACACCGCGTACCTTGATGATGGCACCCATGCACACGTAAATCACACCGGCCATCATCAGGCCACCCATAGTCGCAGGGATCCCCCAGGTTTGTACGCCATACATAATAGGGGCAATAAAAGCAAAAGAGGAGGCGAGGAAGATAGGGACGGAGCGTTTGGTGATGACTTGGAAGAGGAGAGTACCGATACCGGCACCGAAGAGGGCAACGTTGGGATCCAGTCCGGTAAGAAGCGGTACCAGAACCAATGCGCCAAATGCAACGAAAAGCATTTGGGCACCCTGTAATATCTGCATCATGGTTGATTTCCACCCTGTCTGTAAAAAAAATCGCGGAATGTTAGCACAGAGGCAACCGTTTACCTAAGGCTAATCGGCAAAATTTGCCAAAAAGGGATCTCAGCATAATTTTGTGATGTACATAATGAAATATGACAGAACATTGACGCTGATTATTGTCATATAGCAAAGACTTATAAAAAGTTAGGAACAGAAAAATACAATTGAGTGAATTTTTTGTGTGGGAAGCAGTTGCCCCGCAAGATATGTTCAATTTATGATCGGGCATTAACTTTAGTGATAACGAGTACCTTATGTTGCGTATTGCATTACTTTTCTTGGCACTGCTGGCCCTGCCGTTGAAGGCTGCCACGGTGACCAATCTTTATCAGGCGCAGGTTGCCTTGCCTGATACGGATCGCCAATCCGAGCAAGCAGCCAGGAAGCAGGCTCTGGAACAGGTTCTGATCAAGGTATCGGGGCAGAGCAACATCGTTGAAAACGAAGTTGTTGCCAAGGCGCTGGGAAGCAGTAACCAATACGTTAGCCAGTTCAGCTACGCCAACCGAGATGGCCAGCGCACTCTGCTGCTGACGTTCGATCGCAGCCGTATCCGTAACCTACTGACCCAGGCAAACTCAACGTTTTGGAGCGAACAGCGCCCGAGTGTACTGGTGTGGTTGGTGGAAGATGCCAACCGCAGCCGTAATATTATCTGGGATCAGTCCAATAACGATTTGGCAAAGCTTATCCAGGCCGAAGGCGATCGTCGTGGCGTACCGGTGATGATGCCAATTGGTGATTTTGAAGATGTCACAGCTATCAGCACCCCGGATATCTGGGGCGGTTTTGTTCAGCCTATCGCGACAGCCAGTCAGCGCTATCAACCGCAAGCAGTGCTTGTGGTTCGCGCCCGTAAACAAGATGGCGAACAGGTTGCGCTAAACTGGCAGTTGTATAGCGGCAATGTCGAGCAACTCGCTCGCAACCAGGTTGCTCCATCTGAAGGCCGTAACAGCGGTGAAACGGTGACAACGGTGGGCCAGATGGTCGATAGCATGGCAGACATCCTAGGGGCTAAATATGCAGTGCCACTTGGTGGTGATGCCAGCGGCCAATTAGCCGTCGTGGTTGAGAATATTCAGTCATCGCAAGATTTCTTTACCTTGGAGCGCTTGATCACCAACCTGACTTCAGTGGCAGCAGTGAATGCTTACCGCATCCAGGGCGATCGTGTGGAGTTTACGGTTCAGCTGCTGAGCACCGAGGATGTGTTCCAGCGTGAGTTGAGCCAGGACAGCCGCCTATCAGCGGTAACTGCGCCAGTGGTTGAGCCGTTTGAACCAGCGCCACAGCCTGAAGGCATGCTCCGCGCGACAGATATCTCAGCGCAGGCTCCGGCCAGCCAGGTAGCACCTGCTACTGAAGAGTCGTCCGATGTGGATGTCTCGGGCACCGAACAACTTGGTGGTGAGCAGCAGGTAACCGAGCCTCAAGCGACAAACACACAGGTTGACGTTAAGCCTGCCAAGCAGGCGGCGGTATTTAGCTGGTCGAATTCAGCGTCGACATCTGTATCGTTGTAAGCCGCTTATTAAGGTTTTCGACAATAAAAAAACGGTGGCCGAGGCCACCGTTTTTTATTTGGTTAATCGATTTTCACACTGAACATGCAGGGGCTATTGCCCTTCATGACGGGCTCTTTCTTCTTTCTCTACCTGAGAGAGCTTTTTCAGCTTGAGTCCTAGTTCCCTGCCTCGGTGGCGGGCAAACAAAATATTGGCCATGAAGGCACCTGTGGTCAGTGCTAACTCGACCATCGCCAGCCAGCGCTCACCGTCATCAATCCATAGGATGGTCAGGGCGTGGAGGAAATAGAACATCAGAATGAAGTTGGCCCAGGCATGGGTATAGGGTTTTCCAGCCAAGATCCCCTTGAGCGGAAGCAGTAAAGGAGCAATCCAAACCGCGGCCATCACCATATTGTTGAGGTGCGGGTGCGGGGAAAGACTAGCCTGCCACAGAGCCACCCAAACCAAGAGACCTAAATTGGCGGAAACAGCACTGTAACGAAGCAAGCGCGTTTTTTTCTGCATGACGGTCATGACTTCTATCCTTGTAATTTGCAGGCGACTTCCGCCAGCCGTTTACCACAGGCCTGGGCCAGTTCACACTCTTCTGCACTCAACTGGCGGGATTGCTCGTGGTTGAGGTGGGAAGGGCCATATGGCGTTCCTCCAGTACAGGTTTTGTGCAGAGCTGGCTCCGAATAGGGCAGGCCTACGATTAGCATGCCGTGATGCAGCAGCGGCAGCATCATCGATTGCAGGGTCGTTTCCTGCCCCCCGTGCATCGATGATGAAGCGGTGAAGACACAAGCGGGTTTGCCTATCAGGGTACCGCTGAGCCATTCGGCACTGGTTGAGTCGATAAAATGCTTCAGCGGTGCGGCCATATTGCCAAACCGGACCGGACTGCCAAGCGCCAGCCCGGCACACTGCTGCAGGTCGGCTTTGGTGACCTGTGGATCACCAGATGCTTCAGGCTGGATCTGGCCGTCGGAGCCGAGGTCGGCAACAGTGCGCAACACCGCCTCGCAGCCGGTAACCTGCTCGATGCCACGGGCAATTTGCCGTGCCAACTGGCGCGTAGAGCCATGACGGCTGTAGTACAGAACGAGAATGTTATGCATGAGTAGCCCGCCGGACTATAGGATGTCCAGGACTTGCTCTGGTGGGCGGCCCATGGCAGCACGATCGCCGTTAACCACAATAGGGCGCTCAATCAGTTTCGGGTTGGCTGCCATCGCATCGATCAGCTGTTCTTCGGTCACATCTGCATTGCCTAACTCAAGCTCTTTGTACAGCGCTTCTTTGGTACGCATCATGTCACGGGCTGAGGTGTAGCCTAGTTGGCTCAATAGCGTTTTGATCTGCTCGGCAGAAGGGGTGTCGTCGAGGTACTTGACGATTTCAGGGCTGATCCCTTTCTCTTCAAGGAGGGCTAGGGTCTGGCGGCTTTTTGAGCAACGAGGGTTGTGATAAATGGTGACTGACATGAGACTTCCTTCTTAAGAGTAACCGGCGTGGTAGTCACGCCGGTTACAAATTGTTTTGATGATGTTGCCCCATTGTAGAACAGCTGTCATCAAGAAGGAATGCTATGTCCGCGGTTCTTTGAGAGCGCGATCAGAGATTGGCGAAGCGCTGTCTGGCAAGCCGGAGCTGATCGATTCGTGCATCATAGCGGGCCTGATCCAGCGAGTTGACCTCGACAATCTGGCTTGCCTGGATATACATCTGAATAGCTTTTTCCCATGCCCCGCGAAGTGCGAGCAGTTCGGCCCTGGCAGCTAGCTCGGCATCACGGCGGCCATTGGCGGCCTGTGCCTGTGCCAATAAGTGCCAACCATTGGGATCTTCCGGGTTGTCATAGGTGTAGCGGGTGAGGATCGGGATACTTTCATTGTTGCGATCCGCTTCCTGCAGTGCATTGGCTAAGTTAAGACGCAATACCTTATTGTTCGGGTTGGCTTTTTGTGCCGCTTCTAGGCGAGCAATGGCCCGGTCGTACTTTTTCTGGTGCAGATCGAGATCGGTAGCCGAATCGATATAGAAACGATTATTAGGCTCCTTGGCCAACAGTGGATCAAGCAAGGCATGGGCTTTTTCGTATTGCTCAGAGTCGATGAAAACCAGTGCCTTACCGTAGTTGACAGCATCTTTGGTGATCGCATTGCCCCGTTTCCCCTGGCGCTCAAACCAGTCAAGCGCTGCACTGCTATCAATACCGGCATAGCGGGCGACGATACGTGCTCGGGCCAATTGGTAGCGCTTCGATGTTGCGACCTGACGGGCTGGGAATTGGTTAGCACGGCTGCGGCTGTCGGTAATACGCGACTCAGGCAATGGGTGAGTCAGCAGCATAGGTGGCGGTGTGCTGACATAGCGATACTGGTCGGCGAGACGGCCAAAGAAGCGAGGCATGGCCTGTACATCAAAACCGGCTTTGGACAGCGTGGCTATACCAATACGGTCGGCTTCTTTTTCGTTGCTGCGGGTGTAGTTGATTTGGCCCTGGGCAGAGGCTGCCGTGGTGGCATGGATGGCGGCGATCCCCGCTTCTGGCGAAGCAATTGCCAGCATCATGGAGCCGATCAGTGCAGCCAATGTGGCCGGTGATTTCCTGGCCTGATCTTCCATACTACGGGCAAGGTGGCGCTGGGTGACGTGGGCAATTTCGTGCGCCACCACCGAGGCAAGTTCGCTTTCGGTTTTGGCATGGAGAAATAATCCGGAATGGATTGCGACATGGCCACCGAAGAATGCGAAGGCATTGATGTCCCGGTTCTGGATCATGAAAAAGTTGAACGGGGTACGGACATCGTTGGCGTTGGCGACCAGACGGTGGCCAAGATCACTAATATATTCAGACAGTAACGGATCGCTGATCACCGGCATGCTGGCGCGGATCATTCGCATGTAGGCATCGCCGTATTCCATTTCTTTTTCAATGCTGAGCGTCGCTGCCGCTGCCGTGCCGATGTCGGGCAGGCTGCTTAAGTCATTGGCCGGAGCCGCAATGCTAGTGCCGAGTAATGCACTGATGAGAAGATAGGCTGGCGCCTTAGCAAATCGAAACATAGTAATAATTGATACCGCCTTCTGTTGCGTGTTCCTGCATTCGCACTACTGCGAGGCTAAATCTTTCCTGAATAACGCTGTTTTTCACTAAGGTCAGACAGCGAAACCTTTGACAGGTTTCTTTTTTGTCGTTCGAATGTCCTTTACAATAACCTGATGGATGATATTTGTCAGTATACCGGAATGGAACCTGTATTGCTTAATTTGACGACGGAACGCTGCCCAATGGCACTGCTATTGGCAAAAAGGGCAGTACAGACGCTTAATGTGGGCGACAAGCTAGAAATTCATATCACTGACACAGGGGCACGGCAGGATATTCCCCGCTACCTCTCGAACCATGGCTTTATTATTGATGTACGGTTGGACAACCAACAAGTGCTTGAAATTATTGTGACCAAAAGGCAGTAAACAATTTATGCTGGACATGCTGACTCGCTGGTATAAGCGACGTTTTTCCGATCCCCATGCCGTGAGCTTGGTAGCTATTCTGTTGGGTGGCTTCCTGACGATCTACTTCTTCGGCAACTTGATTGCACCATTGCTGGTGGCAATTGTCCTTGCATACCTGCTTGAATGGCCGGTGATGCAGCTGACCCGTTTGGGTCTACCAAGAACGCTTTCCGTGATGGGGGTGCTGTTCATCTTCGCTGCTTTGATGGTGATGGCGGTATTCGGTCTTGTGCCGACCATTTGGCATCAGGTCGGCAACTTGATAGCCGACGTGCCGAATATGTTCAATGGCTTGCAGAATTATGTGTCCAGCCTGCCTGAGCGTTATCCTGACTTCGTCCAACCGCAGCAAGTGTCTACATTGATGATCACCCTGCGTGAAAAAGTGCTGGGTATGGGTGAGAGCGTGGTCAAAGGGTCACTGGCTTCGCTAGTGAGCTTGGCTACTCTGGCGGTTTACCTGATTTTGGTACCGTTACTGGTGTTCTTCCTGCTTAAGGACAAGGAAGAAATGCTGGAGATCCTCAGTGGCCTGCTGCCAAAGAACCGTCGCTTGACCAGCAAGGTTGGCGCGGAAATGAACCAGCAGATCTCCAACTATATTCGCGGCAAGGTCACGGAGATCTTTATTGTTGGTATTGTTAGCTACATCACCTTTGCCGTGATGGATCTGCGCTATGCCGTATTGCTTGGGGTGTTGGTCGGCTTCTCGGTACTGATCCCGTATATCGGTGCGGCTGCGGTCACTCTGCCGGTGGCGATGGTCGGCTTGTTCCAGTGGGGGATCAGCCCTGAGTTCTGGTGGCTGCTGGTGGCCTACGGTATTATCCAGGCGCTGGACGGTAACGTACTGGTACCGATCCTGTTCTCGGAAGCGGTCAACCTCCACCCGGTGGCTATCATCGTCGCGGTACTGGTGTTTGGCGGCATGTGGGGATTCTGGGGCGTGTTCTTTGCTATCCCGCTGGCGACCTTGGTCAAGGCGGTGTGGAATGCCCTGCCGTCTACAGAGCTGCCGCCTGACGAGCACTTGGAAGAGTAGCGGTAAGAGAATTTTACCGATGAAAAAGGCCGCAGTTGCGGCCTTTTTGCTATCTGGACAGTTGGGCTTGTCCGCTGAAGCTGTGGTTAGCTGTTCTCTTTCAGGTAAGCCAGCACTACTTCATGGTGGTCTTTGGTCTTGAACTTGTTGAAGACATGCTCGATAACACCATCTTCATCTATCAGGAAGCTGATACGGTGCAGGCCGTCATATTCCTTACCCATAAACTTCTTAAGGCCCCATACGCCGAACTGATCGGCAACGGCATGATCTTCGTCTGACAGCAGGGTGAAGTTGAGGTTGTCGCGTTCGATAAACTTCGGCAGGCGCTTGACGGCATCGATACTGATACCCAGCACCTCAACGTTGAACTCGTCTAGCTCAGTTTTGCTGTCACGCAGGCCGCAAGCCTGAACCGTACAGCCCGGAGTCATGGCTTTCGGGTAGAAATAGGCGAGGACTTTCTTGCCTTTGAAGTCAGCCAGGCTGACTGGCTCGTCATTTTGGTTTTGCAGTGTGAAGGCTGGCGCAGGCGTACCGGCGGTCAAAGTCTTCATAGTGGATTCCTTATTGATTATGGCCGACAAAAGTCACGTTGCCGGTGACGACGAGGTCTTGGCAAAGTGCTTCAAATTCTTCTTGTAAGGTCATTAGGTTACAGCCTTCTGGCAGGTTTGTCCCGATTTGCAGCTGAAACCTATTGGGGGAGCTGTTTTGTTCGCTTTCCTGGGTATGGGCGCTGAGCGAAGCGATATCTATCGCCCTCGAGGCAAAGAAACGGGTGAACTGTTCAATCAGCCCCGGGCTGTCGTTGGCCTCGATTTGAAAGTCAGCGGTATAGGCGTAATGACGGTATTCGTGTTTGGTGGTGCGCTTCATCACCGTCAGCAAGTCATGTTCACTGGCTTTGAGCGGCAAGGTGGATTCGACCCGGGAGATGGCGTTGGCCGAGCCGGACAGCAGCATGATAAGGGTAAACTCTTGACCGAATAAGGCCAGTCGGCTGTCAACGATGTTGCAGTCGCAAAGGGTGATGAGCCGGGTGACTTCATCCGAAATGCCCGGGCGGTCGGTGCCAACCGCTGTTACGACGAGATAATGTTCCATATATTTACATCACATTTTGAATACCTTCTGCATGTTAGCACAGACCGATTGGCTGCAAAGGAATATCTCCGGCAGATGCGACAGGTGAACGGTTGCATAACAGACAGTGATTTGCCGTTCTGGAATGGGAGCGAAAAAGTAGATGTAAAAGTGAGCTGTTGGCAAAGAGTTAGCCTTCACTGATTTACATACTTCTGTCTTGAGTTTACTGTTACTGAAAAGTAGTATGGTTTTTCTTGGCCGCTTGATTATTCGCTTATCCAGCATAAATTCATGACGAGGCCAGGGATATATTTATTCAGGGGAGATGGACATGTTTTCAGGAAGCATGGTAGCGCTAATTACACCGCTCGACGAAGCCGGTGAAGTCGATTACGCCAGTTTGGCGTCACTTGTAGAATACCACATTGCCGCAGGCACCGACGCGATTGTTGCCGTCGGCACCACCGGCGAGTCAGCAACACTGACCGTCGACGAGCATGTCAAGGTGGTATTGAAAACCTTGGAATATGCACAGGGCCGTGTGCCGGTCATTGCAGGTACCGGGGCTAATGCGACTCATGAAGCCATCACCTTTAGTAAACTCTTTTCTGGCACGGGTGTTGCGGGCTGTTTGACCGTTACACCTTACTACAACAAGCCAACCCAGGAAGGCCTGTACCAGCACTTCAAAGCAATTGCTGAAGCGACCGATTTGCCTCAGATCCTATACAATGTACCGGGGCGTACCGCTGTTGACCTGCTGCCAGAAACTGTGGCTCGACTGGCGAAGATTGAAAATATCGTCGGTATTAAAGATGCAACAGCTGATTTGTCTCGTGTACAGAAAACCCGGGAACTTTGTGGCGATGATTTTATCCAACTAAGCGGTGATGATGCCACGGGGTTGGATTTTGTTGCCGAGGGCGGTCATGGTGTGATTTCTGTCACGGCCAATGTTGCAGCAGCAGATATGGCACAGATGTTCAAACTGGCTTTATCTGGTCAGATGGATGCAGCTATTGATATCAACCAAAGATTGATGCCTCTTCATAAGCATTTGTTTGTCGAATCCAACCCTATCCCGGTAAAATGGGCGGCACATCAGCTTGGTCTTGTCTCGTATGGCACACTTCGTCTGCCGTTGACAGAGCTGAGCGAATCTGCCCAACCAGTAGTAGCTGAAGCACTCAAGGATGCGAACGTACTGCTGTAATTTGCTAGAGCGTAGGAGCGCAGAAGCGTAATGAATTATAAGTATAAGCTGGTGGCGGCTGCCGTTGCAGTAGTAACACTGGCTGGTTGTTCTGATGGCGCGGAGCGCCGCCGTCAGGCGAATCAGGATTTTAACTACCTCAATACCCAACCGTTGGAAAGCTGGACATTGCCAAGCGATGCCCAGTCAGCGCAGGTCAGTGACTATGAGATCCCGTCGGGAGATTATCGGGGAGCGATTGGTTCTGGGGTTGATATCCGTCCGCCACAGCAGGTACTGGCGTTGATCCCGGGCGCACGTTCGCTACAGGATGAAGATGGCGTGACTTTGGTAATGATCAAGCAGGAAGATCTGACTGATGTGTGGTCGGTGACCCGTAAGTTGATTGCCGAGCAGAACATTACCCTGAGAAGCCAGAGTGCCGATGTACTTGAAACCGACTGGATCAGCTGGAATAACGAAGACGAGGATACCGAAATCGGTAGCCGTTACCGGATCGAGAAATCAGCCAATGCAGGTCGCTATAGCTACCGGATCATGCTGGTTGACTGGCGTGAAGGCGGGGTTGAGCAGACAGTGAGCGCTGATAACAAAGAGCGCTACAGCATCCTGATGACCAACTTGGTGACGTCTCGTTACGATGAGCAAGAACGCGAGCAAGCTCGCCTGCGTGCCCAGGAGCTGATCAAACAGATCCCAATTTCCATGGGTCAGGACCGCAGTGGTCTACCGGTTATTATTGCCCGTGCACCGTATAACGTGTTCTGGGAACGTCTACCGGAAGTCTTGGGCCAGCTTGGCTTCACTGTTGAAGGCCGTAACCGCTCGCAGGGTGTGGTCGAGGTGCAGTTCAAGTCGCCGGATGATGAGTTCTGGGCGGATCTGGGTACCCAGCCTATTGAGCTGGAAAACCGTGCTTATAATCTACAGCTAGGTGATTTGGGTAACCGTACGTCGATCAATATTACCGATACCGACGGCAAGCCTGTGACCGAGCAAGCGCTGAACAGCCTTGCGCCAGTGATGGCCGCTGCTATTGAGCGAGCCAACAAAGGCTAAGTAGTCACATAGATGGCAATAAAAAACGCAGCTGATTTATCAGCTGCGTTTTTTTATGTTCTCGATAAGCCATCATTTTGCCAAGCGCTTGGTAGGAAAGGCGCTTGGCAGATATTATCGGCTTATTTCACTTCTTCGCCTTTGGCCTGCATATCGGCATGGTAAGAAGAGCGAACGAACGGGCCACAAGCCGCGTGGGTAAAGCCAAGCTCAAGGGCAATCTCTTTCAGCTCGTCAAACTCAGCTGGTGGTACGTAGCGCTCAACCGGCAGGTGGTGACGGCTTGGTGCCAGGTACTGGCCAAGCGTCAGCATAGTCACACCGTGGGCACGAAGATCTTTCAGTACCTCGATGATCTCTTCCTTGGTTTCACCCAACCCCATCATCAGGCCAGATTTGGTTGGTACCTCAGGGTGCATCTCTTTGAATTTCTTCAGAAGATCAAGCGACCATTGGTAGTTCGCACCAGGGCGAGCCTTGCGGTATAGGCGAGGAGCCGTTTCAAGGTTGTGGTTGAATACATCTGGCGGGTTGTCGCGCAGGATGTCCAGCGCACGGTCCATACGACCACGGAAATCAGGTACCAGGGTTTCGATCTTGATTTCTGGGTTAAGAGCGCGAATTTCACGAGTACAATCAGCGAAGTGCTGGGCACCGCCATCGCGTAGGTCATCACGGTCTACAGAGGTCACCACGACGTAGCGTAGTTTCATGTCTGCGATCGTTTTGGCTAGCTGCTGTGGCTCTTCGGCATTTGGCGGCAGTGGGCGGCCGTGGGCAACGTCACAGAACGGGCAACGGCGGGTACAGATGGCACCTAAGATCATAAAGGTTGCCGTACCGTGGTTGAAACATTCTGCCAAGTTCGGGCAAGAAGCTTCTTCACACACTGAGTGCAGCTTGTTCTTGCGCATCGCCGACTTGATGTCCTGGATACGCTGGCTGTCTGAAGGAAGTTTGATCTTCATCCACTCAGGCTTTCGCAGCACTTCTTTCGGCGCTTCCTCAACCTCTACATTACGGGTAGGGATCAGGGCCATCTTGTCGGCATCACGGTATTTGACACCTTGTTCAATTTTGATTGGTTTACTCATGAATTGCTTTCCGTTTTCCACTCAATGCTCTGGTAATCGAGCAGGTTGACCAACTCTTCTACGAGTACAGGCTGAATTTCCGCTAGTTCAGAAGGCCCATTCAATAACGCGGTTTGCGTCATTTCCATTCCGGCATAACCACATGGGTTGATGCGCAGGAAAGGAGCCAGATCCATATTGATATTGAGTGCCAGACCGTGAAAAGAGCAACCGCGTCTGATCCGTAATCCAAGTGAACATATCTTCTGACCAGAGACATAGACACCCGGCGCATCAGGGCGGGCATTGGACTCAATCCCGAATTGGGAAAGGGTCTTGATAATTGTGTTTTCGATATGCGTGACGAGATCGCGCACACCCATTTTCTTTCGACGCAGGTCGATGAGAACATAGGCAACCAGTTGGCCCGGCCCATGATAGGTAACCTGGCCACCGCGGTCGCTTTGCACCACGGGGATATCCCCGGTGTTGAGCAGGTGCTCGGCTTTGCCGGCCTGACCTTGGGTAAACACAGGGTTGTGCTCAACCAGCCAGACTTCGTCCGTGGTTTCCGGGCTACGTTCGTCGGTGAACTTATGCATAGCCTGCCAGATTGGTTGGTAATCTTGGCGGCCGAGGTTGCGAATTATAATCTTATCTTGCAATGTCACACCCATTTAGTCGTTTTGCGAAGCCTGAAAAACTGACCCCCATTATAAAACTTGGCGGCTGAATTTACAGCCGCCAATTTATAGGGAAATAGGGTAGTGCTTACAATACAACACGAACGATGTCGATTTCACCCAGCTCTTTGTACAGGGTCTCTACCTGCTCAATCGATGTTGCTGTGATAGAAACAGACACGGCGCTGTAAGTCCCTTTGCCACTTGGCTTGACGTCAGGGGTGTAATCGCCCGGTGCGTGACGCTGGATCACCTCGACAACCAGATCAGGGAGCTCAGGTTTGTTGTAACCCATCACCTTGTAAGTAAACTTACATGGGAACTCTAGAAGATCTTTTAGTTTTGGCTGCTCTTGCTGCTGCATGCTGAACTCCGAGTATTTGCATTCATTTTGCGATGTTAGCCGAGCATATTAATGGGTATAGGGCTATTTCACAAGCCATCAGGTGGGTACAGAGGCGGGCGGAAAAGAAAGAGGCAACCCAAGGCTGCCTCTTTTCTTTATTTATCGGTGTGTTACCGGAACTGCAGAGGAATTAGCTCAACCAGCCTTTGAACAGCAGCATGATGTAATCAATCAGGCGGCTGAACATGCTGCCTTCGTTGATATCATCCAGTGCCAATAGCGGGTACTCGGCGATATCTTCATCACCGACACGGTAGTAAAGCTTACCGACTACATCGCCCTTCTGGATTGGGGCTTTCAGCTCTTTCTCCAGCACGAAGCTCGCAGCGAGATCTTTGGTCTGGCCGCGAGGCAGGGTCACGAAGGTATCTTCGCTTACACCAAGGGATACTTCAGCTTTGTCGCCCATCCAGACTTTCTCGGTCACAAATGTCTCGTTCGCTTTATGCGGGGACACGGTTTCGAAGAAGCGGAAGCCGTAGTTCAGTAGTTTCTTGCTCTCTGCTTTACGGGCATTCGGGCTGTTGGTACCCATCACCACCGCGATCAGGCGCATCTGGCCTTCGGTTGCAGTACTCACCAGGCTGTAGCCAGCATTGTTGGTGTGGCCAGTTTTCAGGCCGTCAACGTTAAGGCTCTTGTCCCATAGCAGGCTGTTGCGGTTGTACTGGGTGATGCCGTTGTAGGTGAAAGATTTCTCTTTGTAGATGGCAAACTCGTCAGGTACATCGCGGATCAGGCCTTGGGCCAGAAGTGCCATGTCATATGGCGTGGTGTAGAGATCGGCGTTGTCGAGGCCATGCACATTGGCAAAGTGGGTAGAATCCATACCAAGGGTTTTGGCCCAGGCATTCATCAGATCGACGAAAGAGTCTTCAGAGCCAGCAACATGTTCAGCCATGGCTACACAAGCGTCGTTACCTGACTGGATGATGATGCCACGGTTAAGATCAGACACTTTTACTTCGCTACCGACTTCGATGAACATCTTCGAAGAACCCGGGAAGTTCTTGGCCCAGGCGTTCTTGCTGATCACCACAGTATCATCCATGGAGATATTACCGCGGTTAACTTCTTGACCGATAACGTAACTGGTCATCATTTTGGTCAAGCTGGCCGGTGGGATTTGATCGTATTCTTTGTTGCCAGCCAGGATTTTGCCTGAATGATAGTCCATGAGGACATAGCCCTTGGCAGCAATCTGAGGAGCTTCAGGTACTACAGCTGGGGCAGCCGCTGCTGTTGCTGAAGCCAGCAAGGTTGCTGAAATAGCAACAGAGCGAAAAAGTGCAGCAGATTTTTTCATGTTGGTTGTAACTTAATTTGTCGAATGTAAAAAACTTCACACACTATATCAGATTGTCAATATGAGACCAGCTTTGGGCTCGGATATGTTGTGCGGCAAGGCGAATCTTGACATAAGCTTGAGTCAAAAAAATACCAGAGCAGGTCTTTGCTCTGGTATTTTCTTATGACAGCAAGTTAGGATTTTGGTTCCAACTCACGCTTGGAAGTGATGATGAAAGCTTGCGGGTATTGCCCGGCCTTGGCTTTATCTCGCTGGATAATCGCTTCATCACGGTCGATATAAGGGCCGAGGCGCAAGCGGTAGATTTCCGCCGAGTCTGCTTTCTTCAGATCAATCGAGGTGTCGAACTCTTTTTCCAGCTGCTGGGCGATTTGCTCCGCTTTACCTGCGTCGGTGACAGCCGCCAGCTGGACAAAGTAAAAGTTAGGGTTGGCACTTTGCCATTCGTTCGGGTTATCCGGCTTGGCTACCTGGATCAGCTCGATTTTGACCGGCGCTGTACCGTGCTTGATGACATCCAGCCTTGCCGCTGCCGCCATACTCAGGTCGATGATCCTGCCGTCATGGAAAGGCCCGCGGTCGTTAACCCGTACAATCGCAGTTTTGCCATTGTTGGTGTTGGTAACCTTGACATAACTTGGCAGTGGCAGCGTTTTATGGGCCGCTGTCATGGAGTACATGTCGTAGATCTCGCCATTGGAGGTCTTGTGGCCATGGAATTTCTGGCCGTACCATGAGGCGTTGCCTTCTTCAACGAACGGCTGATCACCCTGCACAATCTGGTAGTGCTTGCCGCGAAGGGTGTAGTCCTTGTTGCCCGCCAGGCTTAATGGTTCATAGCGTGGCTGGGCGTCTTCAATATGATCCAGCGTCGGCGACGATTCCGGCGCGACATCGTCGGCCAGATCGTAGCGCTCGTTGCTCGGTGTCGAGCTACATCCAGCAAGGATAAGAACAAGGAGTAAGGGTGATATGCGCATTTAGGTCGCCTTGGACAACATTTTTCTATGGGTATGAATAGACATCAGGATCCCGAAGCCAGCCATCAGGGTAACCATGGAGGTACCACCGTAACTGACCAGAGGTAGCGGTACCCCTACAACAGGCAGCAATCCGCTGACCATCCCGATGTTTACGAAAATATAAACAAAAAAGCTCAGTACGATACTACCCGCCATCATTCGACCGAAGGCGGTCTGGGAGCGGCTGGCCAGCAGCAAACCCCGGCCAATGATAAACAGGTAGATAGCCAGCAGACAAAGCACACCAATCAGGCCCCATTCCTCGGCAATTACCGCAAAGATGAAGTCGGTGTGGCGCTCGGGCAGGAATTCTAGCTGGGATTGGGTACCTTGCAACCAGCCCTTACCGGAAAGACCACCGGAGCCAATGGCAATCTTAGACTGGATAATATGGTAACCCGCGCCAAGCGGATCGGATTCTGGGTTGAACAGGGTCAATACCCGGGTCCGCTGGTAGTCGCGCATCAGGAAGATCCACAGTACGGGGATGAACGCCCCAACCAGTACTGCGGCTGCGCTAATGATTTTCCAGCTCATGCCCGACAGGAACAACACGAAAACCCCTGATGCGGCGATCAGGATTGAAGTCCCCAAGTCAGGCTGTTTGGCTATCAAAATAGTCGGGACGAAAATCATCACCAGTGCAATGACGATGTTCTTGAGGCTTGGCGGCAGCGGATTGTTGCCGATAAAGCGCGCTACCATCAGCGGTACCGCCAGTTTGATCAGCTCCGAAGGCTGGAAACGGACGAAACCTAAATTCAGCCAGCGCTGGGCACCTTTGGATGCTTCACCGAAAAACAGCACACCAAGTAGCAATAGCAGCCCGACCCCGAATAGGTAGGGCGCCCAGGTTTCATAATGGCGCGGGGAGATCTGGGCTAGAATGAACATGATCCCCAATGAAAGCACCATGCGAATGGCTTGGCGCTCCATCATTGCAATTTCCTGACCGCTGGCACTGTACATCACCATCAGGGCGAAGCCCATCAGGGTGAGGATCCCCATTAATAGCGGGAAGTCCAGGTGCAGGCGGTCACTCAAGGTCCGTTTGTTGCCTGTCGCGGCCATGATACTCATTGCGATACCTCGGCGATTTTCTTGTCGACAATTTCTACCAGTGGATCTGGGGTTTCCGGTTTAAGTAGCATATGGTCGAAAATCCGACGTGCTACCGGACCACCGTTGGAGGAGCCACCACCGGCATTTTCCAATACCATGGATACCACGATTTCCGGTTTATCAAACGGCGCGAAGGCGGTGAACAGGGCATGGTCTCGCAAGTGCTCTTCCAGCTCTTCGGCGTTGTATTCCTGATCTTCTGCCAGACCAAAGACCTGTGCCGACCCCGACTTACCAGCGGCTTTGTACTCGCTGCCATAGAACGGACGGCGGGCAGTACCACGCGGGCCGTAGAGCACTTGGTACATCCCTTGTTTGGCGACATCCCAGTACTTAGGATCAACATTGTCGATTGGTGGGAAATCATCGTAGACCGCTGGCTTCTCGACATCGTCATCAATGATGTCTTTGAGCAGGTGCGGAGCCTGAACCCGGCCATTGTTCACCAATACTGTGGTTGCCTTCGCAATCTGTAGTGGTGTTGCTGTCCAGTACCCCTGTCCGATACCCACCGGGATAGTATCACCCTGATACCAAGGCTGGCGGAAACGGGCTTGCTTCCACTCCCGTGTTGGCATATTGGCTTTACTCTCTTCGTGGATATCGATGCCGGTGTATTCACCGAAGCCGAAGCGGCTCATCCAGTCTGACAGGCGATCGATGCCCATATCATAGGCGATCTGGTAGAAGAAGGTATCCACCGATTCCTCAATGGCCTTGTAGATGTTGACCTTGCCGTGGCCCCAGCGCAGCCAGTCACGGAACGGGCGGCTGTTGGAGTTCGGGATGCGCCAGTAACCCGGATCATTTCGGGTGGTACGGGTGGTGATCACGCCCTCGCTCAATGCGGCGACCGCAATCATTGGCTTGATCGTCGAGGCCGGCGGGTAGATCCCTAGCGTTACTCGGTTAACCAGCGGGCGGTTTTTGTCGTTCAGTAATTCACGGTATTTGGGGCCGGAGATACCATGGACGAACAGGTTTGGATCGTAGCTAGGGCTCGATACCATCGCCAGTACTGACGAGTCGCGAGGATCCATTACCACCACAGAGCCACGTCTGTACTTGATGAGCTCTTCACCGGTATCTGGGTCGAGCTTACGCTCGGTCAGCAGTTCTTTGACATAAAGCTGGAGCTCAATGTCGATATTCAGTTTGATGTCATTGCCGGGGATCGGCGGGACATATTTCAGGGTGCGGATGATCCGCCCACGGCTGTTGACCTCTACTTCCTGGTAGCCGGAGGTGCCGTGCAGCATATCTTCGTAATAGCGCTCAATACCCAGCTTGCCGATGTCACGGGTCGCCTTGTAGTTATTGATTTTTTCTTCACGCTCAAGGCGTTGTAAATCACGGTCATTGATTTTTGCGACATAACCCAAGACATGGGTCAGGGCTTCACCGTATGGGTAATGACGCTTGAGGTAGGCTTTGACTTCTACACCTGGGAAGCGGTGTTGGTTGACCGAAAACAGGGCGACCTGTTCCTCTGTCATCTGATTGAGGATCGGCACTGACTTGAAACGACGGGTACGGCGGCGTTCACGCTCGAAGCGCTCGATTTGTTCATCGGTAACGCCCATCAAGTCTTTGAGGCGATCGAAGGTGTCTTGCCTGTCCGGTACTTTTTCCGAGGTGATCTCAAGCGAGTAAACCGGACGGTTCTCGGCAAGGAGAATACCGTTACGGTCGTAGATCAGGCCGCGGTTAGGGGCAACAGGGACAATTTTGATCCGGTTATCGTTCGAACGTGTCTGGTAGTCTTCGTGCTCCTGGATCTGGATATGATACAGATTAGTGAGCAGGACCCCTACCAGCACGACGATGCCGATAAATGAGACAAGAGCCCGGCGAAAGAATAACGCCGACTCAGCCCGATGATCGCGGATCTGCGTTCGCTTTTGTCTCATTGCCCATTATTCCCTATGGTACGGATGGTTAGCGGTGATGCTCCACGCACGGTACAGGCTTTCTGCCATGACGATACGCACCAGCGGGTGGGGCAGCGTCAGTGGTGACAGCGACCAGCTTTGGTCGGCAGCAGCCTTACATGCCGGTGCCAAGCCCTCCGGGCCGCCGATCAGGATAGACACATCACGCCCGTCCAGCTTCCAGCTTTCCAGTTGACCAGCTAGCTGCTCGGTATCCCAGCGTTTGCCCGGGATATCCAAGGTGACAATGCGGTTGCCTTTTGGTACTGCAGCCAGCATCGCTTCGCCTTCCTTCTGCAGGATACGGGCGATATCGGCATTTTTGCCACGCTTGCCGGCTGGAATTTCTATCAGCTCAAGCGGCATATCTTTCGGGAAGCGGCGGCTGTATTCTTTATAGCCTTCCTCGACCCATTTCGGCATCTTGGTGCCGACAGCAATCAGTTGAAGCTTCATTGTCGGTTAGCCCCAAAGCTTCTCCAGTTGGTACAGGTTACGTGCGTCTTCCTGCATGATGTGCAGCATAACACTACCCATATCAACAATAACCCACTCACCGTCTTCTTCGCCGCTGATCCCAAATGGCGGGTAGTCAATCAGCTTCGATTCCTTGTTAACGTGATCGGCAATCGAGGCAACATGACGGTTTGAGGTACCGGTGCACAGTACCATGAAATCAGTAATGCTTGATTTACCGCGAACATCCAGGGTGACGATGTCCTGTGCTTTGATGTCATCTACTTTATCAACAATAAAATCGTGTAGTTCTTGAACCTGCAAAAGGGGGTCCTCTTTTGTGTGTTTGGTGTCATTACTGTAGACCCAGATAACGCTGGGTCCCAATGTAGCGGCGCAGTATACCATGCTCAAGCTTGTTCATTACAAGTTGGCAGTAACTTTACATAGCCTGCGCCTTACTTGCCCTTGGTGGTTAAAGCTTGCCCGGGATCCCGGTATGGATGCCGCACATCTCGGCGCATAGGGCCGAAAGGGCGTCCCATGGTTGGTAGTCGAAGTCGGTTTTGACCCGTAACTCCAACTCGGCCAACTGATGCAAAAGCTTGATGATGACCGGCAGTGGCAGACGGTGCAGGGCGCCTATGTAGACTTCCCGGCGGCTTTGCCATATCCGGAAATTCTCGAAGATGTTATTGAGCGACGTTCCTTTGTTGCCCATTTCCTGCATTTTATACAACTGGGTCAGTTCGCGCTGTAAGGTACGTAGCAGGATCACCGCTTCAACCCCTTCGCCCTGCAGTTGGCGCAATACACGCTGGCTGCGTTTGGCCTGCCCGGCCAATACCGCATCGAGCAGCTGGAATGGCGTATAGTGGTTGTGGCGGCTCAGTGCTTCTTCCAGGCGTACAATGGTCAAGTCGCCGTCGGGGTAGAGCAGTACCAATTTTTGCAGGCTTTGAGCCAGCGCAAGCAGGTTGCCCTCGTGCCATTGTGCCAGAAGCTGTACTGACTCATGATCCGGCTTGAGGCCAAGCTGCTGGCAGCGACCCTGGATAAAGCGCGGCAAGTGTCTGGCTTCTGGCGTATTGCAAGGGATATAGAGCCCTTTGGCATCCAGCGCCTTGAACCACTTGGTGCTTTCCTGCTTTTTGTTGAGGCGCGGGCCCTGCACGAGCAGCAAGATGTCTTCGTGAATACTGTCGATCACTTCCTGCAGTGATTTGGCCTGCTGGGCATTGAGGCCATTTTCTGGCAGCTCCAACTCGATGATCTGGCGGGATGAGAATAGGCTCATCGCCTGGCAGCAGTCGAGTACCGTATTCCAGTCGAGCTGGGCATCGACAGTGAAGCTGTGGCGTTCATCGAAACCGGCCTGTTGGGCGGCTTGTTTGATGACATCGCTGGATTCCAGTTTTAGCAGTGGCTCGTTGCCGCATAGCAGGTAGGCCTGACGCAGCCCTTTGCCGAGCTGCTGCGCCAGTTGTTCCGGGTAGATCCTCATTGTGCAGACTCAACCTGCATCGCTGATTGATTGCTGTTGTCAGAGGCCGGTACGCTTTGTGCTTTAACATCCAAACCAAGTTCGGTGCTGACTTGTTCATCACTCTCGCTGTTGGTGCTTTGTTCCAACAGGGCTTCGAGCTCTTCTTCTTCCATTTTATTGAAAACGGCTGTCAGACGGGCTAGCTGGCGCATGATCTGTTTGGCGGCCTGCTCACGCATTTCCTGTTCGATCATGTCGCGCTCGACGGATTTTGCCAGTGCAGTGAGCGGGTTATCGAGGAAGGTGCGGTTAACGCGGGTCGTGTAGCTCTGGCTGCCTTTGCCAGGTACCACGATACGATATCGAACGGTGTAAGTGAGTTCGTATTCGGCGGCACGGGCGTTCTGGTAGAGCGACAGGGTGCGTTCACCGGTTGATTCGCTGATCAGGTGCAGGTTCGGTACCTGGGCCGAAGGCGCAACTGGCTCGATACCATGCAGCTGGAATTGGGATTTTACCTGACGGTGTAGCTGGCCGTAACGGTCAAAGCTGGTCAGGGAAAGTTTGGCAATGTCGTCGGGTAGCATGTAGTTACCACGGAGGTGAAAACCGCAAGATGCAGTTGCCAGCGCCATAAGGACAACAAAGAAGGTTCGGATAATGCTTTTTGGAGAAATGAAAGCTCTCACCGAGTCTGCTCCATGAAAAAAAGTGAAAACTGACCGGCTGACGCGGATGGTGCTTATAGAGGTAGGTGAGCCGGATTAAACTGTGGCTCCATACAGGAGCCACAGGTTAGGCACTGGGAAATTGCTTTAGTTCGATGCGAAATTAGTTTGCAACGATGTTCAGCAGTTTGCCCGGTACGTAAATCACTTTACGAATGGTTTTTTCGTTAGTGAATTTGGTCACGCCTTCATCGGCCATCGCCAAGGCTTCGACTTGTTCTTTTGTTGCATCAGCAGCTACTGTCAGCTTAGCACGCAGCTTGCCGTTTACCTGAACAACAATCAGTTTCTCGTCTTCAACCAAGGCTTTCTCGTCAGCCACAGGCCAATCGGCGTGGTCAACGTCGCTCTGGCCCAGCGCTTCCCACATTTCGAAACAGATATGTGGCGTCATTGGGTATAGCATACGAACGATAGCTTTCAGTGCTTCGTCAAGTAGGGCGCGGTCTTGTGCGCTTTCCTGAGAGGCTTTGGTCAGCTTGTTCATCAGCTCCATGATAGCTGCGATAGCAGTGTTGAACGTCTGGCGGCGGCCGATGTCATCACCTACTTTTGCGATAGTTTTGTGAACATCGCGGCGCAGTGCTTTCTGATCTGAAGTCAGGGCTGCAACGTCCAGCGCTTCTGTTTCGCCTTTGGCTGTGTGGTCGTGAACCAGTTTCCAAACACGCTTCAGGAAGCGGTTGGCACCTTCAACACCAGACTCTTGCCATTCCAGCGTCATGTCTGCCGGAGATGCGAACATCATGAACAGACGAACGGTGTCGGCACCGTACTTATCCACCATTTCCTGCGGGTCGATACCGTTGTTCTTCGACTTAGACATTTTGGTCATGCCCGAGTGAATCACTTCGTTGCCTTCGTTATCTACTGCCTTGGTGATACGGCCTTTGTCGTCACGCTCAACAGTCACATCCGTTGGGGCAACCCAGATCTTCGCGCCTTTCTCGTTGGTGTAGTAGTAAGCATCAGCCAGTACCATACCCTGACAAAGCAGCTGCTTGAACGGCTCGTCGCTGGTGACCATACCGCTGTCACGCAGTAGTTTGTGGAAGAAGCGAGAATACAGCAGGTGCATACATGCGTGCTCGATACCACCGATGTACTGGTCTACTGGCAGCCAGTAGTTCGCGGCATCAGAATCTAGCATCTCGTCAGCTTGTGGCGAACAGTAGCGTGCGTAGTACCAAGACGATTCCATGAAGGTATCGAAGGTATCAGTCTCTAGCAGTGCTGGCTGGCCGTTGAACGTGGTTTTCGCCCACTCTTTGTCTGCTTTGATCGGGCTAGTTACGCCGTCCATCACCACATCTTCAGGCAGGATCACAGGTAGCTGATCGGCTGGCACTGGGTGAACTTCGCCGTCCTCAGTGGTCACCATTGGGATTGGTGCACCCCAGTAACGCTGACGGGATACACCCCAGTCGCGTAGACGGAAGTTAACGGTCTTCTGGCCTTTGCCTTCAGCTTCAAGCTTGGCAGCGATGGCATCGAACGCCGCTTGGAAATCCAGACCGTCGAACTCACCTGAATCGAACAGTACACCTTTCTCTGTGTATGCTGCTTCAGTGATGTCTAGCTCGCTGCCGTCTTCTGGCTTGATCACAGGAATGATGTCCAGGCCGTACTTAGTCGCGAACTCGTAGTCACGCTGGTCGTGGGCAGGTACTGCCATTACCGCGCCTGTGCCGTAATCCATTAGAACGAAGTTAGCAACGAATACTGGTACTTCACGGCCGTTTAGCGGGTGAATCGCCGTCAGGCCAGTTGCCATGCCTTTCTTTTCCATGGTCGCCAGTTCAGCTTCGGCTACCTTGGTGTTACGGCATTCTTCGATGAATGCAGCAAGCTCTGGGTTGTTCTCAGCTGCCGCTGTCGCTAGAGGGTGGCCTGCAGCGATACCGACGTAAGTCACGCCCATTAGGGTGTCTGGACGTGTTGTGTACACTTCCAGATCGTCGTGGTCTTTCACTTCGAACTTAAGCTCGACACCTTCAGAGCGACCGATCCAGTTGCGCTGCATGGTCTTAACCATGTCTGGCCAGCCGTCAAGGCTGTCTAAATCGTCCAGTAGCTCCTGGGCGTATTCAGTGATCTTGATGAACCACTGAGGGATTTCTTTCTGCTCTACCGGCGTGTCACAACGCCAGCAGCAACCGTCTTCGACCTGCTCGTTAGCCAGTACAGTCTGGTCGTTCGGACACCAGTTTACTGAAGAGGTCTTCTTGTAAACCAAGCCTTTTTCGTACAGCTTGGTGAAGAACTCCTGCTCCCAACGGTAGTACTCAGGGGTACAGGTCGCGAATTCACGGTTCCAGTCGTAGCCGAAGCCCAGCAGTTTCAGCTGGTTCTTCATGTATTCGATGTTTTCGTAAGTCCAAGGTGCAGGTGCAGTCTTATTCTTAACCGCGGCGTTTTCAGCAGGCAGGCCGAATGCATCCCAGCCGATAGGCTGCATGACATTTTTGCCCTGTAGGCGCTGGTAACGAGAGATCACATCACCGATGGTGTAGTTACGCACGTGACCCATGTGCAGTCGACCACTTGGGTACGGGAACATGGAGAGACAGTAGAATTTTTCTTTATTAGGGTCTTCACTTACAACAAAGGTCTTTTTGTTGTCCCAATGTTCTTGAACTTTCTGTTCAATGTCCTGTGGACGATATTGTTCTTGCATCGATGACATCCGGGATTTTGTGAGTTGAGTACAAACACATTCAATATAATCGACATAGAATAACTAAAGGTAAAGGTGTCAACAATAGCTGAAACCACTTCGGGGACGAATTGTTGGCCGATAATGGTGCCAATTACGCAGAAGGCAGGCGGATGCCGGTGAATTAGCGGATAGGAGGTGACCTATGGCAACAAAGAAAACGGATTATGAGGCGCTACTCGAGCAAGTAACTGAAACCCTCAAACACAGCCCTGATGAGCTAAAACACTGGGCAGAGGTGACGGAAAAGTATCGCCAGGCGGCCAGTGACATGACCAAGGATGAGCTGGCGTTGATTTCTGCTTACCTCAAGCGGGATGTGCAGGAGTTCGGCCAGAATGCCGATGAAAGCCCGGCCCCGTTTGGCGATAGCCCTTTCTACCGGGTGGTGAAAGAAACCATCTGGGAAGGGCTTGCCGAGGCAACGGACAAAACTCAGATTGAGTGGCATGAAGTAATGGGGGATCTCAAGCACCAAGGCGTCTACGAAGCCGGCGAAATTGTCGGGCTTGGTCATCTGGTTTGTGAAAAATGCGGCCATGACGAAGTGATTACTCACGTCAAGGAGATCTCACCGTGTCTAAACTGTGGGCATACTCGCTTTACCCGCAAACCTCTGTCACCTTAGCTTGCCACCATTTTACTTTCCATTATTAAACAAAGAGATAACAAAACGGGCCAACTGGCCCGTTTTTATCGCGTGCTGCTTTTTACCGTGAGCTGTATAGATACGCGCAGATTTAGCTCAGTGGCTCTACCGTCTCAACAACCACTGTGGTTGGTTGGGTTTCCGGTAGTTGTACCGGCTCCGGCAGCTGTGTTGGCTGAGCAGCAGACTGGTGGTTTACCGATTCGACACTGAACTTCTGGCCTGCGATCGCGGCTTCCACCATCATGCCGCCTTTGGCAACGGTGAAGACGGCAACACCATTGGTGTAGTCCGCGTCGACGTATTTATCCCCTGCACTGGCACGGAAGCCCGATGTGCCGGCATTGGCCTGGGCACCCTCGGTCAGGGCAACGGCAGAAGCCGAGGCATCGAGTTCGAAGTTACCGCTCATGAAGCGATCGTAGGCGCGTTTATCCTGGAAAAAGACAATTTCGCTATAGGACTGGCCGCCGAACTGCAGGCCGAAAGAGACTTGGTATAGCTTGGCATGGCCAGTGATCTGGCCGTCTTTGAAAACGGTCCCGCTGCCATAGGCGCCACCGACCCAGAAACCACCTTTACCGACCGACGGGAATACGGCATAGCCATAGGCCGTGTGGAAAAAGGGTTGGGTTTGCGAGGCGGCCTGGAACTGGGTAAGGGCCGCTTGGGTTTCAAGATCTTCTTTTGCTACCGAGCCGGTGGCGACACAGAGCATGGCGACGCTACATAGCATCGCGAACAATTTGTTGATCGATTTCATTGGCATTCCCCAAGTAGACGTTGTGCTGTTTTTATTCCAAGTTGCAGAAAGTGCCGTGGCTCTTTCGAATACACAGTGCTTGGTTATATGGCCAATATATTAACAAGGTGAATGAAAAGGCGAAGGGGTTACCTTCGCCTTTTGGGAGGATTGTCAGCGTATATTCAGCGTTGGCTGCTACGCGGGTTAATCGTGGTAGTTGATCTGTGGTTGCTCGTCACGGAAGCGTCCTGCCTGGCGGCGGATCAGGATCCAAGACAGGGCAACAGACCAAAGCATATAAATATACAGCGGCCAGCTGCCAAGGGTGGTATACGGCGTCATACCGATTGTCGGTACGACTTCAGCCCTCAACACCCCGGTTTCAAACTGCGGGATCTGCTCGATGATCTTACCCTTGTGATCGACAATGCCGGTCAGGCCGCTGTTGGTGGCCCGAAGCAACGGCTTGCCAACCTCCAACGAGCGCATCTGGGCAATTTCCATATGCTGGAACGGGCCGATGGACTTGCCGAACCAGGTGTCATTGGACAGGGTCAGCAGGAACTCGGTATCAACATTGACGTTGCGGCGTACCTGCTCGCTGAACGCGACTTCATAGCACAGGGCGGGTGCCAGCGAGTAACCATTGGCCTCGAGGTTCGGCTGGATGTAATCACCACGGCTGAACGATGACATCGGCAGGTTGAAGAACGGAGCCAGTGGGCGCAGGATATCACCAAACGGCACGAATTCACCGAACGGCAACAGGTGGTGCTTGCTGTAACGCTCGGCCTGTTCGTATTGGTATGGACCAACCGCATTGACGCCCAACGTCAGGATGTTGTTGTAAAACTCGCCAGCTTCATTTTGATCCAACACTCCGGTGATCACCGTGCTGTTGTTGTTACGAGCAGCTGCATCGAGGTTCTGCAGGAAGGTGGTGACCTGGGTTTCCAGTGCAGGGATCGCCGCTTCCGGCCAGATGATGATATCGGCCCCCCAGTTCTCCCGGGTCAGATCGGTGTATTTCATCAGGGTCGGCCAGCGCTGGCTTGGCAGCCATTTGATCTCTTGCGGCACGTTACCCTGGATCATCGCGACATCAACGGTATTGGCCGTATCGGGTTTGACCCATTGCTTCTGGCCTGCGAAGAGGCCGAGTGCCAAGATAAACACCGGTACGAGCAGCGGGCGCCAGTTTCGGTAGTAAGTCGCTGCGACGAGAGCACCGCAGCTGATTACGATGGCGAGCGTGATCCCTTCTACGCCCAATATAGGTGCAAAACCGGCGTAGGGACTGTCGATTTGGCTGTAGCCTAGCCATAGCCACGGGAAGCCGGTCAT
The DNA here is from genome assembly GCF_056158405.1 of Photobacterium sp. AWH4_225. Taxonomy (NCBI): domain Bacteria; kingdom Pseudomonadati; phylum Pseudomonadota; class Gammaproteobacteria; order Vibrionales; family Vibrionaceae; genus Photobacterium; species Photobacterium sp. AWH4_225. Next base: position 694,858 of record NZ_JBSWTF010000001.1, read on the forward strand.
CAGCCAGCCGCGGATCCAGTCAAGGATGAGCCAGATCACCGGGCCGCTCAGCATCAGCTGGTGAAATGGGCGCCCCCGGTTGAATTTGTTGAAAAGGGCACCAAACACCGCAGGGTAGAGTGCGAGGTAGCCGATGAGCAGGGCCATCAGACCCCAGCCGGCAATCCATGGCATCCCGCCGAAGTTGGCGATACTGACATGTACCCAGCTGATCCCGGTACCAAATAAGCCTATCCCCCACAGCAAACCGATCAAGGCGGATCGCTTGACGGATTGATTTTGGAGAAGGTAGAGGAAAATAAACAGGGAAAGGGGAGCAATGTACCAATGGTGGTACGGGGCGAAAGATAAGGTGGCCAAGGCACCTGCTGGGACAGCCAGCAATGGCTGTCCCAACTTCTTAAGGGTATTTGTCGTCATTCGTTATGATGTTGTCGTCGGTTGTGGTGCTTCGTGAGGCACGGTCACTTGCAACTGAATAACCCGGCGGTTGTCGGCTGACGTTACCTTGAATGAGTAGCCCGCCAATTCAACGATTTCACCACGGGTCGGCAGGTGGCCGAAACTGGTCATAACTAGGCCGCCGACGGTGTCGACTTCCTCATCGCTGAATTGGGTCTGGAACATCTCATTGAAATCTTCAATGGTAGTCAGTGCCTTAACCGCAAAAGTATGCTTGCTTAACTGACGGATATCCTGTTCTTCCTCGTCGTCGAATTCGTCTTCGATTTCGCCAACGATTTGCTCCAGGATATCTTCAATGGTGATAACACCGGATACTCCACCAAACTCATCCACCACAATAGCCATGTGGTAGCGCTCTTCACGGAACTCCTTCAGCAGGCGGTCAACGCGCTTGCTTTCCGGTACCACTACCGCTGGTCGTAGTACTTTTTCCATGTCGAACGGTTCGCTGTTCGGTTGTAGGTAACGCAAAAGATCTTTTGCCAGAAGGATCCCTTCGACGTGGTCTTTGTCGTCACTGATGACCGGATAGCGTGAGTGTTGGGCATCAACAATTAAATCAATCAGATCCTCTAACTTCTGAGAACGCTCGATTGTGACCATCTGAGAGCGCGGGATCATGATGTCACGGACACGCATCTCGGAGATTTCCATGACCCCTTCGAGCATGTCGCGGGTGTCGTGGTCGATCAAATCGTTTTCTTCTGAATCACGGAAAACTTCTACCAGTTCTTCGCGGTTCTGTGGCTCGCCTTGGAACAGCTGGCCAATTCGTTCAAAGAAGGACTTTCTACTCGGACCTTCAGAATTTTGTGAGTTATCTTCGTTCATTGTTTGTAAGAATTACTTCTCTCAGTTAAGTGGCTGTGCCACGGGAAATAATACGGTGCTTAAATTGTACCGTATCAGTTTGACAACAATATCATGAAAAGGTTAACGCTTTTCTTCGGCATACGGATCGGCAAAGCCCATCTGTTGCATGATGTCCGTTTCCAAGCCTTCCATCTCTTCAGCTTCGTCGTCCTCAATATGGTCATAACCTAGCAGATGCAGACTGCCATGTACAACCATGTGTGCCCAATGGGCATGTAGAGGTTTATCCTGTTCCTTGGCTTCTTTTTCGACAACTTGTCGGCAAATGATCAAGTCACCCAGCAGTTCCAGCTCAACACCCGGAGGTGCCTCGAACGGGAAAGAGAGGACATTGGTCGGTTTGTCTTTGCCACGGTATTCGTGGTTTAGGCCATGACTCTCTTCCTCGTCAACCAGACGGATGGTGACTTCGGCATCGGCCTGGAAAGGCGTGACAGCCGCATCTAACCATTGCTGGAATTGAGTTTCGCTAGGCATACCGTCGGTGTTTTCGGTTGCAACCTGGAGATCAAGATAAATCGCCATTAGTTTGTTTTTTCCGTTTCTGCTTCTGGGGTGGCAACGGGGGCAGCAACTGCTTCTGCAATCGGAGCTTGCTTCGCAGCCTGCTCTTCACGACGGCGCTGTTCTGTCAGTTTACGCTGCTTCTGATCTTCGCTCTCCCATACCTCGTAGGCCTGAACAATACGGGCAACCACCGGGTGGCGGACAACATCGTCAGCCTGGAAGAAGTTGAAGCTGATCTCGTCGACATCAGATAACACTTCGATAGCATGGCGTAGGCCTGAGCGAGCACCACGTGGCAGGTCGATCTGGGTGACGTCACCGGTGATCACCGCTCGGGAGTTGAAACCGATACGGGTCAGGAACATCTTCATCTGTTCGACAGTGGTGTTCTGGCTCTCATCGAGAATGATAAAGGCGTCATTGAGGGTACGGCCACGCATATAGGCGAGTGGGGCCACTTCAATTACGTTACGCTCAATCAGTTTCTCGACACGCTCGAAGCCCAGCATTTCAAACAGGGCATCGTAAAGCGGGCGCAGGTAAGGGTCGACTTTCTGGCTTAGATCACCCGGTAGAAAACCCAGCTTTTCACCCGCTTCAACTGCAGGGCGGGTCAGCAGGATACGACGGATTTCCTGACGCTCTAGGGCATCGACAGCAGCGGCAACCGCAAGGTAGGTTTTACCTGTACCAGCAGGGCCAATACCGAAAGTAATGTCATGGCGCACCATGTTGGCAATGTACTGGGCCTGGTTCGGTGTACGTGGTTTGATCACCCCTTTTTTGGTTTTGATCACCACTTCCTTGCCATAAGGAATGCTCGACTCGGTCGATTGTTCGAGGACACCAGACTCTTTGATCGCCAGGTGAACCTGATCAGGCTCGATATCAGGAATGGTGTTGCGAACCGGGGCGGTATCGACATACAGGGTTTTGATGATATGGGCGGCGGCTTCGGCGGTGTGGGGTTGGCCGACCACACTGAAACTGCTGCTGCGGTGGTTTATTTCTACACCCAAACGGCGTTCAAGTTGTTTGATGTTATCGTCGAAAGGGCCACAAAGGCTGGAAAGGCGCTGGTTATTGGCGGGTTCCAGATTGAATTCAATAGTAATAACTTTGCTCAAGATTTGCCTCTCAATAGGGCCACCCTTGCGGGCGGCCTAGGGTTCAGGGCGCGTCCTACTTTTGTTCAGACGGGCGTCTTACTATGGAGTATATACGCCAACACCCAATTCATCTTCTTTGCGTGTTTTTTCCATCACTTCGGCAGGTGACATGGCCACGCGTAGGTCCATTTCCGCTTCAGTGCGTACCAGCTCACCGCGTAGTGAGTTGGTGAATACGTCGGTGATTTTCACGTCGGCGAACTGGCCGATCAGCTCTGGTGAACCTTCGAAGTTCACAACACGGTTGTTTTCGGTACGGCCGCGAAGTTCCATCACGTTCTTCTTCGATGGGCCTTCTACCAGAATACGCTGCTCGGTACCCAGCATTAGGCGCGAGAAGCGCATAGCCTGAGTATTGATCTGTTGCTGCAGTTCATACAAGCGCTCTTTTTTCACTTGCTCAGAAAGATCACACGGGTAATCCGCTGCCGGTGTACCTGGACGCGCTGAGAAGATGAAGCTGAAGCTGATATCGAAGTCGACATCGCGGATCAGTTTCATCGTATCCTGGAAGTCCTGATCAGACTCGCCCGGGAAACCAACGATGAAGTCAGAGCTGATAGTGATATCCGGACGCGCCTTGCGCAGTTTGCGGATCTTCGACTTGTACTCGATTGCCGTGTGCGGGCGCTTCATGTTCGCCAGGATGCGGTCCGAACCACTCTGAACCGGTAGGTGCAGGAAGCTCACCACTTCAGGGGTATCTTCGTACACTTCGATGATGTCATCGGTGAACTCGATCGGGTGGCTGGTGGTGTAGCGGATACGGTCGATGCCGTCAATTGCCGCAACCAGGCGCAGAAGCTCTGCGAATGTCGCAATTTCACCGTCGTGGGTATCGCCACGGTAGGCGTTTACGTTCTGGCCAAGCAGGTTAACTTCACGTACGCCTTGTTCTGCCAGTTGGGCGATCTCGAACAGTACGTCATCCAGTGGACGGCTAACTTCTTCACCACGGGTGTAAGGAACCACACAGTAAGTACAGTACTTAGAGCAGCCTTCCATGATAGATACGAATGCCGTCGGGCCTTCTGCGCGCGGCTCAGGCAGGCGGTCGAATTTCTCAATCTCAGGGAAAGAGATATCCATGACAGGCGCATGGTCGCTCTGTGATTGCTTGATCATCTCAGGCAGGCGGTGCAGTGTCTGTGGGCCGAAGATCACATCGACATACGGTGCACGCTGGCGGATTGAGTCGCCTTCCTGGGTTGCTACACAGCCACCCACACCGATCACTAGGTCAGGTTTTTTGTCTTTAAGGGTTTTCCAGCGACCAAGCTGGTGGAACACTTTTTCCTGGGCCTTTTCACGGATAGAGCAGGTGTTAAGCAGCAGAACGTCTGCTTCTTCTGGTTCTTCCGTTAACTCGAAGCCATTGGCTGCATTAAGAAGATCGGCCATTTTCGATGAATCGTATTCGTTCATCTGGCAACCCCAGGTTTTGATAAGCAGTTTCTTAGCCATGTCTAACTCTTCACTCGTAGTGTTTATTCATTGCATTTCACATTGCTTGTTACCGCTTCGGTAGCCAAAAAACAGGCTGCCTGCGGTAGCAAGCCGCGTATTGTACTGCTTTAAAGCCTGCCTGACTAGATCATCACCACCCCGAATATTTTGTGGTTTTTTATTCTGGCGTTACCGGTTTGAGTTTATTGAGGGTTTGCAAACCCAGCTGACGCATCTGCTGGCGGATCCAGCGGCTGCGCTGCTGAACATACGGCGTCATAGGGGCGGGTTGCATCCGGTACGGGTTAGGCAATACCGCCGCTAACTGGGCCGCTTGCTGGGCACTAAGCCGGCTAGCTGGGATCCCGAAAAAGGTTTGGCTTGCCGCTTCTACTCCAAAAAGTCCTGGCCCGAACTCGACAACGTTTAAATAGACTTCAAGGATCCGTGACTTGTCCCAGAGGATCTCCATCCATAGGGAAAAGTACAGTTCGATCCCTTTGCGCAGGAATGTGCGGGAGGGGAACAGGAACAGGTTCTTGGCGGTTTGCTGGGTGATGGTACTGCCACCACGGCTGGGGCCTCCGCTGCCGGTTTGCTTGATAATCGTCAGAATGGCATTGATATCTACGCCGTGATGGTCAGGAAAGTGTTGATCTTCGGCGGCAATGACGGCGAGTTGAGCATTGGGTGATATAGCCTCAATGGGCACCCATAGATGAGCAGCACGAGGCGGATAGCCTTGCGGTGGAAAGATATTGCGATGGAGTTGCCAACCCCATACTGGCGGGTCGATGTACTTGCCTGCCAATACCAACAGGAAGGGCAACACAAGAGCCAGCAAAAGTAGCCTGAGCAGCCAACGTTTGATAAATCCGATCATCCATCTTATCCCTGCGTGAAGGTTCGCGGTTATTAATCACTGATGCGCCTGTGAAATTTAGTTAGAATAAAGGCAATAACGCGTCAGTGTGCGCTGAACTTTTATCTTGAGCATAACAAATGGAAACCGTAATGGAACAGTTTGATGTGGTTGTGGCCGGCGGCGGTATGGTTGGTGCGGCAACAGCAATAGGTTTGGCCCAGCAGGGGTTATCTGTTGCAGTATTGGAAGGGGTACAACCCGCCCCGTTTGAGGTCTCGCAGCCAATGGATTTGCGGGTATCGGCCATCTCTCCGCATTCTGTTTCATTGCTGGAGCGGCTAGGAGCGTGGGAAGCGGTCACTGCTATGCGCCTGTGTCCTTACAAACGCCTTGAAACCTGGGAGCACCCGGAGTGCCGTACCCGCTTTAATGCAGAGCAAATGCACCTTGAACGTCTTGGCTATATTGTCGAAAACCGGGTGATCCAGCTGGCACTGTGGCAGCAGTTCGAGCTTTATCCGAACTTGACGGTGAAATGCCCGGCCCGCATGGTCTCGGCGATTGATAGTGATAATGGCCAGACGATTGTGCTGGAAGACGGCAGCCAAATCCAAGCGACTTTGCTGGTTGGTGCCGATGGTGCGAATTCTAAAGTCCGCCAGCAGGCTGGCATCGGTATCACCGCATGGGATTACCGCCAGCACTGTATGTTGATCAATGTCGAAACCGCCTTGCCACAACAAGATATTACCTGGCAGATGTTCACGCCTCACGGACCTCGCTCATTCCTGCCATTGCCGGGCCATCAGGCCTCATTGGTGTGGTATGACAGCCCATCCCGGATCCAGCAGCTCTCTGCGTTGAGCCCTGAACAATTGGAAGCACAGATCAGTGCCCATTTCCCGGCAGAGCTTGGTGAGTTCAAGGTACTGAACCATGGTCGTTTCCCGCTCACTCGCCGCCATGCCCAGACATATTACAAACCTGGTGTCGTACTGCTGGGTGATGCTGCCCATACGATTAATCCATTGGCAGGACAGGGGGTTAACCTTGGCTTCAAGGATGTCGATGTGTTGTTGCATGAAATCGAGAAAGCAGGACAGGACTGGTCAGAACTACGGGTACTCAAGGGCTATGAACGCCGTCGTCGTCCAGATAACCTCTTGATGCAAAGTGGTATGGACTTTTTCTACACCACGTTCAGTAATGATCTGTTGCCAGTGAAGTTGCTGCGCAATGCTGGGTTGAAGCTGGCCGAACAGGCCGGGCCTATCAAGCAGAAGGTACTGAAATACGCGATGGGGATGTAGTCGGCTTTCTTCGTGAATCAAAAGGCGGCACAAAGAAAAAAGCCGAATGTTTATTGAAAAACATTCGGCTTAACAACCAGAGAGATACGATCATTGAGTTGGTTGTAAAAACTGTTGTCTAACCTTCTGGATATCGATGTATTTCGTTAACCAAGTGCCAGACATAAGAAAACCCACCAAAAGGTGGGTTTCTATATATGGTGCGGAAGGAGAGACTTGAACTCTCACACCTTGCGGCGCCAGAACCTAAATCTGGTGCGTCTACCAATTTCGCCACTTCCGCGTACTTACCGTCTAACTTCATTTTAGCAATGAATCATTAATGACGTTAAGCAAAATATGGCAGGGCTACCTGGATTCGAACCAGGGAATGACGGGATCAAAACCCGTTGCCTTACCGCTTGGCGATAGCCCTGCAGTGGTGCTCATAAGAGCGTGTTAGAGAGGAATGGTGCGGAAGGAGAGACTTGAACTCTCACACCTTGCGGCGCCAGAACCTAAATCTGGTGCGTCTACCAATTTCGCCACTTCCGCATATATTGTAGCTGATCACTCAGCGTTGTCTCTAACATCAAACTGAACATCTAAGATGGTCAATTTAAATAATGGTGCGGAAGGAGAGACTTGAACTCTCACACCTTGCGGCGCCAGAACCTAAATCTGGTGCGTCTACCAATTTCGCCACTTCCGCATACTTACCGAATTATCGCGAGATAACCGTTAAGCTAAATGATGGCAGGTCTACCTGGATTCGAACCAGGGAATGACGGGATCAAAACCCGTTGCCTTACCGCTTGGCGATAGACCTGCAGATGCTCTTTTCAGAGGCTTGAGACCAGAGAGAGAATGGTGCGGAAGGAGAGACTTGAACTCTCACACCTTGCGGCGCCAGAACCTAAATCTGGTGCGTCTACCAATTTCGCCACTTCCGCATTTTTGTGCTGTTGCCAGCTGCTTCTCTGGTTATTTTCAATCTAGTCAAAGACTAAATCGAAGAATGATGGTGCGGAAGGAGAGACTTGAACTCTCACACCTTGCGGCGCCAGAACCTAAATCTGGTGCGTCTACCAATTTCGCCACTTCCGCATTTTTGTGCTGTTGCCAGCTGCTTCTCTGGTTATTTTCAATCTAGTCAAAGACTAAATCGAAGAATGATGGTGCGGAAGGAGAGACTTGAACTCTCACACCTTGCGGCGCCAGAACCTAAATCTGGTGCGTCTACCAATTTCGCCACTTCCGCATACTTACCGAGATATCGTGAGATAACCGTTAAGTGTAATGATGGCAGGTCTACCTGGATTCGAACCAGGGAATGACGGGATCAAAACCCGTTGCCTTACCGCTTGGCGATAGACCTGCAGGTGCTCTTTTCAGAGACTTTTTCTTCATTAAGCCGAAGCTCAATAAAAGAATGATGGTGCGGAAGGAGAGACTTGAACTCTCACACCTTGCGGCGCCAGAACCTAAATCTGGTGCGTCTACCAATTTCGCCACTTCCGCATACTTACCGAATTATCGCGAGATAACCGTTAAGCTAAATGATGGCAGGTCTACCTGGATTCGAACCAGGGAATGACGGGATCAAAACCCGTTGCCTTACCGCTTGGCGATAGACCTACAGATGCTCTTTTCAGAGGCTTGAAGCCAGAGAGAGAATGGTGCGGAAGGAGAGACTTGAACTCTCACACCTTGCGGCGCCAGAACCTAAATCTGGTGCGTCTACCAATTTCGCCACTTCCGCATTTTTGTGCTGTTGCCAGCATGCTTCTCTGGTTATTTTCAATCTAGTCAAAGACTAAATCGAAGAATGATGGTGCGGAAGGAGAGACTTGAACTCTCACACCTTGCGGCGCCAGAACCTAAATCTGGTGCGTCTACCAATTTCGCCACTTCCGCACAAATTGTTTCTCGCCCGAGGGAGAGAATGGTGGCTACGACGGGATTCGAACCTGTGACCCCATCATTATGAGTGATGTGCTCTAACCAACTGAGCTACGTAGCCATCATGTATCATTAGCTATTGCTAATGATTGAAATATGGCAGGTCTACCTGGATTCGAACCAGGGAATGACGGGATCAAAACCCGTTGCCTTACCGCTTGGCGATAGACCTGCAGATGCTCTTTTCAGAGACTTGATACCAGAGAGAATGGTGCGGAAGGAGAGACTTGAACTCTCACACCTTGCGGCGCCAGAACCTAAATCTGGTGCGTCTACCAATTTCGCCACTTCCGCATTTTTGTGCTGTTGCCAGCTGCTTCTCTGGTTATTTTCAACCGAGTCAAAGACTCAATCGAAGAATGATGGTGCGGAAGGAGAGACTTGAACTCTCACACCTTGCGGCGCCAGAACCTAAATCTGGTGCGTCTACCAATTTCGCCACTTCCGCACAAATTGTTTCTCACTTCAAAAGAAGAGAGATGGTGGCTACGACGGGATTCGAACCTGTGACCCCATCATTATGAGTGATGTGCTCTAACCAACTGAGCTACGTAGCCATCATGTATCATCAGCTAATGCTAATGATTGAAATATGGCAGGTCTACCTGGATTCGAACCAGGGAATGACGGGATCAAAACCCGTTGCCTTACCGCTTGGCGATAGACCTGCAGGTGCTCTTTTCAGAGACTTGCTTTCAATTAAGCTCATTAGCTTAATCGAAGAATGATGGTGCGGAAGGAGAGACTTGAACTCTCACACCTTGCGGCGCCAGAACCTAAATCTGGTGCGTCTACCAATTTCGCCACTTCCGCACAAATTGTTTCTCACTTCAAAAGAAGAGAGATGGTGGCTACGACGGGATTCGAACCTGTGACCCCATCATTATGAGTGATGTGCTCTAACCAACTGAGCTACGTAGCCAACATGGGTTGGTGAATATACTAGTAATCAACAACCTTGTAAAGATGGCAGGTCTACCTGGATTCGAACCAGGGAATGACGGGATCAAAACCCGTTGCCTTACCGCTTGGCGATAGACCTGCAGGTGCTCTTTTCAGAGACTTGCATTCAATCAAGCTGTTAAAGCTCAACCGAAGAATAATGGTGCGGAAGGAGAGACTTGAACTCTCACACCTTGCGGCGCCAGAACCTAAATCTGGTGCGTCTACCAATTTCGCCACTTCCGCACAAATTGTTTCTCGCTTCCGAAGAAGAGAGATGGTGGCTACGACGGGATTCGAACCTGTGACCCCATCATTATGAGTGATGTGCTCTAACCAACTGAGCTACGTAGCCAACATGGGTTGCCGACTATACTAGTAATCAACAACCTTGTAAAGATGGCAGGTCTACCTGGATTCGAACCAGGGAATGACGGGATCAAAACCCGTTGCCTTACCGCTTGGCGATAGACCTGCAGGTGCTCTTTTCAGAGACTTGCATTCAATCAAGCTGTTAAAGCTCAACCGAAGAATAATGGTGCGGAAGGAGAGACTTGAACTCTCACACCTTGCGGCGCCAGAACCTAAATCTGGTGCGTCTACCAATTTCGCCACTTCCGCACATTGTATCTCGATTCCGAAGAAAGGAGATGGTGGCTACGACGGGATTCGAACCTGTGACCCCATCATTATGAGTGATGTGCTCTAACCAGCTGAGCTACGTAGCCATCTTGTTGTTTTCCTAGCAGCTTACCTGTCTGGCCGCTGTGTCGGGAACGGGGCGCATTATGCTCATACCAGCCAATAGCGTCAATAGTTTTTTTGAATATCTCGAAAAAACCCGGTTGTTCGGTGCTTATTTGGACGAACTGGGCGTTTGCCGTGCTAAACATCTGCTTTTATGCGTTTTAGCGCGTGTGAGAAGGGTATATCTTTAAGGCGGATTGGGCCGGGGTACTTGCCACCTGGCAGATAAAAAGAAAGCCAGCACAATGGCTGGCTTTTGATAGCAGTAAAAAGCGCTGGGCTATATTAAACGTTGAAGCGGAAGTGAACCACATCACCGTCTTTAACGATGTAGTCTTTACCTTCCAAACGCCATTTGCCCGCTTCTTTCGCGCCGTTCTCGCCGTTGAACTCGATGAAGTTATCGTAACCAACAACTTCTGCACGGATGAAACCTTTTTCAAAGTCAGTGTGGATCTTACCTGCTGCTTGTGGAGCTGTTGCGCCGACAGGGATAGTCCAAGCACGAACTTCCTTCACACCTGCGGTGAAGTAAGTTTGTAGGTTAAGCAGTTCGTAACCAGAGCGGATCACACGGTTAAGACCCGGCTCTTCGATACCCATGTCGGATAGGAACTCTTCACGGTCTGCATCGTCAAGCTCAGCGATTTCAGATTCGATAGCGGCACACACAGGTACCACAACAGCATTTTCTTTTGCCGCGTGCTCGCGAACCATGTCTAGGTATTCGTTATCTTCGAAACCATCTTCGTTCACGTTAGCAATGTACATAGTTGGCTTAAGCGTTAGGAAGTTCAGGTAGCTGATTGCTGCGAACTCTTCCTTGCTAAGCTCAATCGAGCGAGCCATACCACCTTCGGTTAGGGTAGGTAGCATTTTCTCTAGTACGGCGATCTCGAACTTGGCATCTTTGTCACCGCCTTTAGCACGCTTGGCTTGGCGCTGGATAGCACGCTCACAGGTATCAAGGTCAGCCAGAGCAAGCTCAAGGTTGATCACTTCGATATCGTCAAGCGGGTTGATCTTACCTGCTACGTGAATGATGTTTTCGTTTTCGAAACAACGCACAACGTGGCCGATCGCATCGGTTTCACGGATGTTAGCCAGGAACTTGTTACCCAGACCTTCACCTTTAGACGCACCGGCAACCAGGCCTGCGATATCAACGAATTCCATCGTCGTCGGCAGGATACGCTCAGGGTTAACGATCGCTGCCAGGGCATCAAGACGCAGATCCGGCACTGGCACCACGCCTGTGTTTGGTTCGATAGTACAGAACGGGAAGTTAGCTGCCTCGATCCCTGCTTTGGTCAGGGCGTTGAAAAGAGTGGACTTACCTACGTTAGGCAGGCCGACGATTCCGCATTTAAAACCCATGGTTTGAAACCCTTTTGGTAATTGTTCGGTAAAACAGTCCGGCAGACCGGCTGCCGAAAAATAAATTCAGTATTGGCTACACTATTCGGCTTAGACAGCTTTGAATGAATGTAGTCGATTTTGGGCTTTGTTTAAGCCATCTTTGAGCAAAATATCCATGCAACGTACAGCTTCATCAACTGCGGCATCGATATTTTCCTGCTCTTTGGCAGGTGCTTTGCCTAGGACAAAGCCAGCTACCTTGTTCTTGTCGCCCGGATGGCCGATGCCAACCCGCAGGCGGTAGAAATCTTTGTTGTTGCCCATCTTGCTGATGATATCACGCAGGCCGTTGTGGCCACCGTGGCCACCACCTTTCTTGAACTTGGCGACGCCCGGAGGCAGGTCAAGTTCGTCGTGGGCAACCATGATCTCTTCTGGCTTGATCTGGAAGAATTTCGCCAGTGCAGCTACCGATTTACCCGAGAGGTTCATGTAGGTAGATGGGATCAACAAGCGAAGATCCTGGCCATTGGTCTGGATCCGGCCGGTTTGGCCAAAGTACTTGGCTTCCTCGCGAAGACTGACATTGTGTATACGGGCCAGCTCTTCTACCACCCAGGCACCGGCATTATGACGGGTCCTGGCATATTCGGCACCGGGGTTTGCTAGGCCAACAAGTAGGCGAATATCGTTACTCACACTGATCTCTCAAGTCTAGGGGCTGTAAAATCGCGCGCTATGTTATATCAAAATAGGCAAAATTGATATCTAAACGAAAAATGCCCCGCACATGGCAGGGCATTTAGCTATGGGGGAGGTCGCTGATAGAAACTCGTTACTGCTCTACTCGCTCAAGAGTGACGGTTTCGTAACTAATTGGCTCCAATGTTGGGTGGTTCGCTTTGATGTAATTAATCACGGCTTGGGCATCGGTATTGCAACTAAAGGACGAGTCATCACAGTCGATGCTTTGATCTTTGTAGATGACTTTGTATTTACCATTGTCATCTTCCTCAATGCGCTCGACAGCAAATGCGGTCAATTGGCCATTCACATAGGCAAGGTCAATCCGGCCGGAGCTCGTTTTCTGGGCTTCAAACAATGGTGTCCAGCCATCGTTGCCAGTTGCATTGTAGTTGTTCATCGCAACGTTGTAGGTGGTGTCGTCCTGCAATGGTGCCCAGTCCGGGGCATCGAGAGACCCTTCGTTAACCTCGATTGACGTTAATGTGCCGTCGATACCCGCATTGTCTTCTGTGAAGGTGTAACGCAGGTTACCGCCGTAAGGGAATTTACCTGCGTGAGAGCCTGCAGGCAGGGTTGCGCTGACAGTGCTGGTGATTAGCTCTTTGATGACCGAGCCTTCTAGCGGCACGATAGACATGAAATTGGAAAATGGCAGTAGCTCGAGTGAGATGTTGCCTTCACGCAGATCACCCGCAGCAATATCGGTTCTTACGCCACCGGCACCGACAAGTGAGAAGTCAGCTTCAATCCCTGCAATGCTACTGACTTCTGTGGTTGCAGCCCAGTAATATTGACCTGCTGCAACGATTGGGGCTACATCTGAGCCATGTTTGTCGAAACCGTTGTCACCTGGGCGGCGTTCGTGTTTGATTTCGCTAGGGGCTGTTGAAATGATTTCGCCGTAGGCTGCATCCACTGCTGGTTTGTAGTGGGTATCAATATGCTGGCGTAGTTTTTCGTGTTCATCGACAACGGCAATATTTTCTTGACCGTCGATAAAGCTTACGACACTTGCGGTTTCTTGTTCACTGAACTTATTGCTCTCCTCCCGGGCCGGTGAATCGTAGAACTCATCGTTACTCAGCAGGGTGTTGTTACCATTACAGCGGGTGATAGCGCCTTGTCCATTGAAGGCAACGGTTGTTTTGCCGATAGCCTGGGCATATTCACCAGCTTGAACCACGCAGGTCAGGCCTTTCCCGTCAGGGTTGGTGACAATTTCGGCGTAAGTGCCGTTGTTGGCCATTCCTAGATTGGTGAAGTCGCCAAGCAGTGTATGGGAGTGGCCACCTACAATCAGATCGATGCCATTTACTTGAGATGCAACATCTAGATCAACCGCGTTACCGATATGGGTAACGGCAATTATTTTGTTTATCCCCTTGGCGTGGAGCATATCAACGGTTGCCTGAGCTGATTGCACCATATCTTTGAAAATAATATCGCCAGTATTTGGTGCGATATTAGGCATATCATCAAGCACTAAGCCAAAAACAGCAGCAATATGTTTATCTGTCGGCAGGTTATCAAGATCTGTTACCACTTCTTTCGTATTACCGTCAAAAGCATAAACCATATAAGGCTTGAGGTTTGTTTGATCCTTTAGATCGGCATCATTACTGGTATCGATGTTTGCAGCAAGTACCGGAAAGTTGATGGAATCGATAAAGTCATTCAATTTTTGGTTATCAAGATCGAATTCGTGGTTACCCAGTGCCATTGCATCCAGGCCCATCTGACTCAGAATATCTGCATTCATTTTGCCTTCGTTCAATTTGAAGTAAGCACTGCCTTGCCAAGCATCACCACCATGCAGGAATAGAATGCTGTCATTGTTTTCAGTGGCTTCGGCCTTGTAGTTGTTAACCTCAGTGAGCAGACGAGGGTGGCCGCCAAATTCGTTATAAACCTTGGTTTTAGCAACTTTGAAGCTGGATTTTACCGGGTCAAAACTTGAGTGGGTGTCGTTTACATGAGCAATGGTTAAATCAAAAGGGGTATCTAGAAGTGTTTTATTGTCTGAGCTACTTGAGTTACAGCCTGCTAAGGCTAAACCGACCGATAACACAATGAGTGGTTTAGTAAATTTCATGTTTTGTCTCTTGTTGTAGGTATATGTCACAGAGGTGCTGGAATATATACAACAGGCGAGCAAAATTTTGTGATCTGTAGTTGAGTTAGAACTCTAACTAATTTACCTAAATTAATTTTTGAAGGTCGGGTAGCAAAATCAACACATTTTGTATTATTTCTTATAGGTTTATCTTTCTCTTGTGGATAAAAAAACGCCCCGCACATGGCGGGGCGCTGGATCTCTTTGGCTGTCCAGAATTAGTGCTGGAACATCGCCGAGATTGATTCTTCGTTGCTGATGCGACGGATAGCTTCAGCAAGCATGCCAGATAGGGTTAGCACCGATACACGGCCAGTATCTTGGATTTCCTGAGTTAGAGGAATTGAGTCAGTTACGATAACTTCGTCAATCACAGACTCACGGATGTTCTGTGGCGCACTGCCAGAGAATACTGGGTGAGTGGCGTAAGCGAATACACGCTTGGCACCGCGCTCTTTTAGCGCTTCAGCCGCTTTACATAGCGTACCGCCAGTATCGATCATGTCATCAACGATGATGCAGTCGCGGCCTTCAACGTCACCGATCAGGTGCATAACCTGAGAAACGTTGGCGCGTGGGCGACGCTTGTCGATGATAGCGATATCAGTGTCGTCTAGTAGTTTCGCGATAGCGCGAGCACGAACAACACCACCGATGTCTGGAGAAACAACCACTGGATCTTCCAGGTTCTTCGCTAGCATGTCTTCTAGTAGTACTGGGCTACCGAACACGTTGTCTACAGGAACATCGAAGAAGCCCTGGATTTGCTCAGCGTGAAGGTCAACAGTCAGAACGCGGTCAACACCAACGTTTGACAGGAAGTCGGCAACGACTTTAGCCGTGATTGGCACACGGGCAGAACGGACGCGGCGGTCTTGGCGAGCATAACCGAAGTAAGGGATTACAGCGGTGATACGGCCTGCAGAAGCACGGCGTAGCGCATCGATCATAACAACCAGTTCCATTAGGTTGTCATTGGTTGGCGCACAAGTAGATTGAATGATAAATACGTCGCTACCACGAACGTTTTCATTAATCTGAACACAGACTTCACCGTCGGAAAAACGGTTAACTGTTGCGTCTCCTAGAGAAATGTAAAGACGGTCAGCAATGCGTTGGGCTAGTTCTGGTGTCGCGTTACCAGCAAACAGCTTCATATCAGGCACGGTGGAAACCTCAGGTTGCGTCCAAGTTGTAGTTACTGACAATCCGTAGAATGTGCGTTCAAGGCTGTCAAAAGGGGAGATGTGTTGACACCTTTTGCGACAAATCCTTGGAGCCAGTCAGGTAATTTATTCAGGGTTGCAATGGCCGCTTCATGGGTGCTAAATTCAGCAAACACGCAAGCGCCAGTGCCGGTCAATCTCGACGGCGCGTATTCTAACAGCCACGAAAGCGCCTTATCAACCTCAGGGTGCAGTGATCTGACGATTTTTTCGCAATCGTTTTCGTAAACCCCTGCCAACAGTGCACTTAAAGACCGTTTTTTGCTGTCCCTTTTTAGCCCCGGATGGGTGAAAATATCAACCGTAGCAATATTTACCTCTGGTTTGACAACCAGATACCACTTTTCTTCCGGCTCGGCAGGTTGTAATTGCTCACCGACACCCTCGGCAAACGCACTGACTCCACGGACAAACACCGGTACATCGGCACCGAGTGCCAAGCCCAGCTCGGCCAACTCATCGACGCTGAGGTTTGTCTGCCAAAGGTAGTTGAGGGCTACCAGGGTAGTCGCGGCATCGGAAGAGCCACCGCCAAGGCCGCCGCCCATCGGCAGGATCTTGTTGATGTGGATGTCGGCCCCGGCCTGGATCCCGGCTTTCTGGCGCAGCATATCGGCGGCGCGGTAGATCAGGTTGTCTTCGGTTTTCACTCCGTCGATGGCGGGCGTCAGGGTAATTTGATCGCTGCTGTTTGCTGTGATGGTCAGGGTATCGCTGTGATCAAGAAACTGAAACAGGGTTTGCAGCTCGTGGTAGCCGTCCGCGCGGCGGCCGGTGATATAGAGGAACAGGTTCAGTTTGGCCGGTGCCGGCCATTCGGTGGTGCGGGTGATCATAGCGTACTCTAGTTAATGGTCCATTGATGGATGATAAGGGTAATGCTGGTGCCGGCCGAGCTCAATACCATGCGCTTAGGTAGGGCTGGGCTTACCGAGTAGTCATACTCGTTGTAATCAAGCTGCCACAGTTTGTCATCGACACGTTTGGCTAGGTAACCCACCCGGTTTTCGTTGTTGAGCTGGTAGGTATCTGCTGCTGTCGGCAAGCCAATCAGCCAATCACGCATCTGCTCTACTGGCAAATTGATACCGGTCAGGCTGGATACCAACGCGCTGGCATTGGTGCCTTGGTGAGTTTTGCCATTGTTGTCAACCAGGGTCACGCGGCTAGGAGTCGCATCGAGCTTTAGTAACGTTGAGCCAAGGAAGTTGGTTAGTAGCAGGTGATCACTGTTTGCCGTGGTTTCCCAGATCAGATTGGCCCCAAAACGCTGCTGGCCTTTATAACCCAGCTTTCCTTTAGCCTGGTAGCCTGAGAGTGCTTCAAGGGCTTGCTCATGGCTTTCCCAGTCCGTTTCGGTTGTCTGTGGAGGCTGGGTCGCACAACCTGCAAGCAATGAGATGATAAGGGCAAACCAAGGTGCTTTACGGGGAATGCGGGCAAAAGGATGGCGGGCATGTCGCAATAATGACATCATCGTTATCACTTTTTTATTGAGTATTGTTGCCAAACAATAGCGGTAAAATCTTAATATTTCCAACTCCTTCTCTCGGAAAAAGGAAGGTTGATATCACTCTTTTTTCCTATCCTATGAATAATTGAATGCTAATTTATGTGGGTTATTGCCATGTAGATTCGATCTGCGTTCTTTAATTAAGCGGGGGCATCAAGTAAAATCCGCCCTTACATCATATTTCATCGGCGAAGTGGTACACCGTCTCCATGACATTGCTTGCACTAGGAATAAACCATAAAACAGCCTCGGTAGACTTGCGTGAACGGGTTGCGTTTTCGCCAGAAAAGATGAAGCAGGCCTTAGCTCAACTGGAGGATCATCCCGAGATTCACAGTGGGGTGATCGTCTCGACCTGCAACCGTACAGAGCTGTATTGCGATGTGGCGCAGCAAGGCCCCGGGCTCATGATTGACTGGTTGAGTAAGTTCCATCAGATCAGCACCGAAGAGCTGATGCCAAGCCTGTATTTCCATGAGGAGCAGGCTGCTGTACGTCATCTGATGCGGGTTTCATGTGGACTTGATTCGCTGGTATTGGGCGAACCGCAGATCCTCGGCCAGGTTAAGCAGTCTTATTCCGACTCCCGTGATAACCAAGTTATCCAGGGAATGTTGGAAAAACTGTTTCATAAAACGTTCACCGTGGCGAAACGGGTGCGTACTGAGACTGATATCGGCGGTAACGCGGTATCGGTGGCTTTTGCCGCCTGTACATTGGCAAAGCAGATCTTCGAATCGCTCGAGGAAGCGACGGTGTTGCTGGTTGGCGCCGGGGAAACCATCGAACTGGTTGCCCGTCATTTGGTCGAACAGGGCTGTAACCGACTGATTGTCGCCAACCGGACCAAAGAGCGGGCCGAAAACTTGGCTCAGGAGTTCGGGGCGGAAGTGATCAGCTTGCCAGAAATCCCAGAGCACCTGCACCGGGCTGATATTGTGATCAGCTCGACGGCCAGTCCGCTGCCGATCATCGGCAAGGGCATGGTCGAGAAAGCCATCAAGGCACGACGTCATCAACCTATGCTGCTGGTCGATATTGCGGTACCGCGAGATATCGAGCAGGAAGTCGGGGAGCTCAGCGACGCTTATCTTTATTCGGTCGATGATTTGCACAGCATTGTTGAGAAAAACCGTGAACAGCGTAAAGTGGCGGCGATACAGGCTGAAGCGATTGTCAGCGAGGAGAGTGCGGCATTCATGAGTTGGATCCGCTCGCTGGAAGCGGTGGACAGTATTCGCCAATACCGTTGCCAGGCAGAAGATCTGAAGTCAGATTTACTCACTCGCAGTTTGCAGGCGCTGGCCAATGGCAGCGATCCTGAAAAAGTGTTGGTCGAGCTCAGCAATAAGCTGACCAACAAACTTATCCATGCGCCTACCCGCGCGATGCAGCAGGCCGCCAAAGATGGCGAGCCGGAAAAGCTGGCGGTGATCCGCGAGACACTAGGGCTAGATACCGCAAAGAATTAATCCTGGCAGGGAAACCTTCCCTGCCTTTAGTGGAATACAGTAGAAACCTATATGAAACCTTCAATTTTAGTGAAATTAGAAACGCTGGTTGAGCGTTATGAAGAAGTCCAGCATTTGCTAGGTGATCCAGAAGTTATTGGTAACCAGGACAAGTTCCGTGCGCTTTCCCGTGAATATTCACAGCTGGAGGAAGTAACCCAATGCTTCCAGGCCTACCAGCAAGCCAAAGAAGATTTGGCAACTGCTGAAGAGATGGCTAATGAAGACGATCCTGAAATGCGCGAGATGGCGCAGGAAGAAGTCAAGGAAGCAAAAGCGGAGATCATCCGTCTTGAAGATGAACTTCAGGTTCTGCTGATCCCGAAAGATCCAAACGACGAGCGCAACTGCTTCGTTGAAATCCGTGCCGGTGCTGGTGGTGATGAAGCGGGCATCTTTGCAGGTGATCTGTTCCGTATGTACAGCAAATACGCAGAATCACGCGGCTGGCGCGTTGAAGTGATGAGTGCCAACGATGCTGAGCACGGTGGCTACAAGGAAATGATCGCCAAAATCAGCGGCGAAGCGGTATACGGTACCCTGAAGTTTGAGTCAGGTGGTCACCGTGTTCAGCGTGTACCTGCGACTGAATCTCAGGGCCGTGTCCACACCTCAGCCTGTACGGTTGCGGTACTGCCGGAGATCCCTGAAGCGGAAATCCCAGAAATCAATGCTGGCGATCTGAAAATCGATACTTTCCGTGCATCGGGTGCCGGTGGTCAGCACGTTAACACCACGGATTCTGCTATTCGTATTACCCACTTGCCAACAGGCATCGTGGTTGAGTGTCAGGACGAGCGTTCACAGCACAAGAACAAGGCGAAAGCGATGTCTGTGCTGGCAGCCCGTATTATCCAGGCTGAAGAAGAGAAGCGCCATGCCGAAGAGGCAAGCACCCGCCGTAATCTCCTTGGTTCGGGTGACCGTTCAGACCGTATCCGTACCTACAACTACCCGCAGGGCCGTGTTTCTGATCACCGTATCAACCTGACTATCTACCGTCTGAACGAAGTGATGGAAGGCGATATGAACAGCTTGATCCAGCCGGTTCTGCAAGAGCACCAGGCCGATCAGCTAGCAGCTATGGCTGAGCAGAACTAATGACCCTGTCGATAGACGCCCAGCTTAAGCTGGCGGCTAAGGCATTGAGTGATGCGGGCTCGGACAGCCCGCATATCGATGCCGCCGTTTTGTTGTGCCATGTCCTCGATAAGCCCCGCAGTTACCTGCTAACTTGGCCGGAAAAAGAATTGGATGCTGCCCAGCAAGCAGCCTTTGAGTCTGTGATGGCAAGACGCCTGACCGGTGAGCCGGTGGCATATATTGTCGGCGAGCGAGAGTTTTGGTCGCTGCCACTAAAAGTGGCACCCCACACTCTGATCCCGCGTCCGGATACCGAAAGGTTGGTGGAGCTGGCTCTGGAAAAGCTGCCTGCCGATGCCTGCAAGGTACTGGATCTGGGCACTGGAACAGGTGCCATTGCGCTGGCAATTGCTTCTGAGCGACGCGATATTGCCGTTACTGGTATAGATCTGCGCCCCGAAGCTGCTGCGCTTGCCGAGGAAAACCGTACCAACCTGCATATTGCCAATGCACGCTTTCTTTCTGGTAGCTGGTACAGCCCGCTGACAGAGCAAGAGCGTTTTGCGGTGATTGTCAGTAACCCACCATACATCGACAAAGCCGATCCTCACCTTGAACAGGGTGATGTCCGGTTTGAGCCTAAGAGTGCCTTGGTCGCTGAGGATCACGGTTTGGCTGATATCCAAGTGATCAGCGAACAGGGTCGCCAACACCTTGAATCAGGCGGTTGGCTGTTAATGGAGCACGGTTACGAGCAAGGTTCGGCTGTACGTGGTATTTTAGACACGCTGGGTTACCATGAGGTTTCCACAGCACAGGATTATGCCGGCCTGGATCGTGTGACCATGGGCCGCTGGCAAGGATAGAGAGATAACAACAATGTATACCGCTGTAAAACACCTACATATGCTGGCTATCGCGCTGAGCGTGACTTTGTTTATCTTGCGTTACTGCTTGATGATGGCCAACTCGTCATTGAACGAGAAAAAGTTTCTGAAAATCACACCCCATGTGGTGGATACCGTGTTATTGCTTACCGGTGTGACCCTGATTTTCATAACCGGTTTCGTGCCGTTTACGGCAGCTGGTGGCTGGATGACGCAGAAGCTTAGCTGCGTACTGGCCTATATTGCGCTTGGCTATTTTACCCTCAAGATGGGCTCTAACAAGGTCTTCAAGACCTTTGCCTTCTTCGGCTCGCTGGGCTGGGTAATGGCCGCCGCCAAAATAGCAATGACCAAAACCTCTTTCCTAGGATAACCATGTTACGCTTTACCGAACAAGAACTGGAGCAGATGCCGCTGGTGGATGGCGCGGTTGCGATGACAGAAGCGGTGGATCCGCGTTTCCCTGCTGGCTGGGTCAGCATCCAGTTGGAACGTCTTGCCCAGGAGGCCGAGCAGGCCTTGATGGATGAGCCCGATAGCTACTTGCGTCTTGAGGGCTTGATCCGCCTGTTTTACCGCGAGTGGGGCTTTATTGGCGATCACGAGCAATACTTTTCATCCGACAACGTCTTCCTCGACAAAGTGCTAGAGCGCAAGAAAGGGATCCCGGTGTCTTTAGGCGCCCTGTTCCTGTTTTTGGCACAGCGTCTGGATCTGCCGGTTAGCGCCGTGGCATTCCCGACCCAGTTTGTCCTTAAGGTAGAGTGGTACGGCAGCGAACCTCAGTTTATCAACCCGTTTGATGGTGAGTATCTGAGCAAGCATGTTATGGCAGCCTGGCTGAAAGGCCACAAAGGCCCGTTTACCGAGCTGCGCAGCGAACACTTTGCAACAGCCGGTAACTATGATGTGCTGGCACGCTGGTTGACTGTGATGAAAAGCGCATTGCTGCGCGAAGGATTGTTTGCCGAAGCGTTGCACTGCAGCGATGTTGTGTTGGGAGCTTTCCGTCCTGGCGACCCGCACGAAATCCGTGATCGCGGCTATATTTATCAGCAGCTAGAGTGTGGCCATGCCGCTGCCCTGGATTACGAATATTTTATCGAGCAATGCCCTGAAGACCCAGCCGCCGAGTTGCTGAAGCTTCAGGTCAAAGAACTCAACAAAGAGCCGTTAACCCTGCATTAATTGCTGTGGGGCTTTGGCTAACAAAAATTGAAGAGAGAAGATGATGGAACAGAAAGTTGTTCGCGTTGGCGATATCGATGTTGCCAATGATAAGCCGTTTGTCCTATTCGGTGGTATGAACGTGCTGGAATCACGTGATCTGGCGATGCAGATCTGTGAAAAGTACGTTGAAGTGACAGACAAGCTAGGCATTCCTTATGTCTTCAAGGCATCTTTCGATAAGGCTAACCGCTCTTCTGTGCATTCGTACCGTGGTCCGGGTATGGAAGAAGGTCTGAAGATTTTCCAAGAGCTGAAAGATACCTTCGGCGTGAAAATCATCACTGATATCCACGAGCAGTACCAGGCCCAGCCAGTTGCTGATGTGGTTGACGTTATCCAGTTGCCTGCCTTCCTTGCTCGCCAGACTGATCTGGTTCAGGCAATGGCGAAAACCGGTGCGGTGATCAACGTGAAGAAACCTCAGTTCATGAGCCCGGGCCAAGTAGGTAACATCGTTGAAAAATTCGCAGAGTGCGACAACGAAAATATCATCTTGTGTGAGCGCGGTGTGCTGCACGGCTATGACAACCTGGTGGTTGATATGCTGGGCTTCGACGTAATGAAAAAGGCGTCTAAAGGCAGCCCGATCATCTTTGATGTGACCCACGCCCTACAGTGCCGTGATCCAAACGGTGCCGCTTCTGGTGGTCGCCGTGAGCAAACTGTTGATTTGGCACGCTCTGGTCTGGCAACTAAGATTGCAGGCCTGTTCATGGAAGCGCACCCGAATCCGGATCAGGCTCGCTGTGACGGCCCATCGGCTTTCCCACTGGACAAGCTAGAGCCATTCCTAGCGCAGTTGAAGCAGCTTGATGACCTAGTCAAAGGCTTCGAAGAGATCGAAATCAAGTAACAAATCATATTGTTGCTTGTTAGTAAAAAGGCGATACCTTTCGGTATCGCCTTTTTTATTGCTGTCGCTTTAGCGTAATGAGCTGTTCGCTTACAACTTGAAGCGGCTGATTTCCTGCTGTAGCTGGAATGATAGCTCAGATAGCTCAGCGGCTTGCTTGGCTGCCTCGCTGGCTTCTACTGCCAGTTCGTTGGACACATCACGGATCCCTTCGGTATTGCGGGTAATCTCTGATGTTACCGAGGACTGCTCTTCTGCAGCCGAGGCGATCTGGGTAGCCATATCACTGATGTTGGTCACCGCACTGTTGATCTGAGACAGGCTGGCCGAGGCCGAGTTGGCATCATCGACACTGGTTTCCGCCAGCTTGCGGCTGTCTTCCATGATCCCGACGGCTTTGCCTGTGGTCTGCTGCAGGGTTTCGATCATCTGTTGGATTTCCTGCGTCGAGGCATGGGTACGCTGGCTCAGTACGCGGACTTCATCGGCAACCACGGCAAAGCCACGGCCTTGCTCGCCGGCACGGGCTGCTTCGATCGCAGCATTGAGTGCAAGCAGGTTGGTTTGCTCGGCAATTCCCTGGATCGTAGATAGAATAGTATTGATGCTCTGGGCGTGGCTGTTCAGCTCGCTGATCACACCTGTCGCCGTATCAACTTCAGTCGCTAGGCTAGTAATAGAGTGCTGGCTCTGGCCGACCTGAGTTGCACCGTGATCAGAAACCTCGACAGTTTCACCGGCAGTACGGGCTGTGTTGTCGGCATTGCCGGCAATTTCCTGGGTTGCAGCAGCCATTTCGTTGATGGCTGTTGCCACCATATTGATCTCGTCCTGCTGGTGCTGGATACGGGTGCTGCGCTCTTCAGCTTGAGAAGCGGTAACATGCGCCTGTTGGGTCAGCGAGTTCGAGACATCATTCAGCTTGCACACCATGGCATGCATATTGCCGACGAAGCGGTTGAAGTTATGGGCAAGCTGGCCCACTTCATCGTCACTACGAGGTTCCAAGCGCTGGGTCAGATCACCTTCACCGGTGGCAATTTCTGCCAGGGCTTCAGAGACTCGGGCCAGATCGCGGAACAGGTATCCTACTAGTGTGGCTGAAATTGCTACCACAATCAGGGTGATCACAATGGAAGTGATGATCAGCTGGCGTAGTAGGGTGGTGTGGCTTGCTTCTTCGGTAGCACGATCCATCTCTAGGCCCAGTACCCAGTCTGTTCCTGGTACTGTAGCAAAGTAGAACAGCTTCTCTTTACCGTCGATAGTGGCCATTTCAATACTGCCAGTGCGAGCGGCTTCATCGATCTGCGCCATATTAAGTTCACTGCTGAAGCGGTTGATTGGCTGGAGGATCAAAGACTCGTCAGGGTGGGCAAGAAAAGTGTTGTCTTGTTTGTTGATCAGCATGGCGTAGGCATTTTTACCCGCATCCAGGCTAATAACATCATTTACCAGCTGGTCAATCAGTACGTCGGCACCGACAACACCTTGCAGGCTGCCGTTTTTGCGGACTGGTTCGGCAATGGTGATCAGCAATGCGTTGGTGATGGCATCACGGTAGGCGGTGGTGACGATTTGGCGGTTGGCACTTACGGCATCTTGGTACCACGGACGGGTACGCGGGTCGTAGTCGGCACGGTTACGCTCTGGATGAGAGCGGAACATACCACCGGCCGGCGTACCAAAGAAAATATCATCGAAACCGCCAGCTTTTCGTGCCATCTGCAAGTAAGGCACCGTGTTTTCTTCGCTGCTGTAGTCATTGAACGAGCTGGCGATATCACGGCGGATCTGCACCCAATCGGCAATGCCTTCATTGGCAGCGTGGGCAATACTCTCGGCACGGGCATAAATGCCCTGACGGGTTTGATCAAAGAGTTGGTCGGCGGCAAGCCAAGTCAATGCCGTTGCCATAATCACAACAGCAAAAAGGCTGGCGCCAATGAGTTTCTGTTTCAAGGTTAGCGTCATTGTCTTTTTCTCAACAACAGGTGGGGGAGGTGTCTGCGCAGCGGATTCTATAGCGATTTTCTGCCTGTTGCACGGAAAAGTGGCCTTGGTCGAAAAAAAAACAACCTGATGATTTTTCATGACTTTTGGTTGACGAAAATAAGGTTGTTTTCGCCAATATATTGACGCCTTATTGGTAGGTGATATGCGCGTTGTTACATTAATACCTGATAAGTTTATTGTGCTGGCGGTGATGATTATTTTAGATGTTTAGACGTCTAGATGTTGACGCGGCCATTAACAACACTTAGTCTAGGCGCAATTTCTAAAATAGATGTCCTGTAGTCATCATGTCGAACAATACACAACAACATTCTAGCGAGCCGACTCCTTCCGCGTTGGCATTACTCCCTTTGGGGATCTTCTTGGCTTTGTTTATCGGTGTCGGTACTTACCTGACCATGCAAGGCGTTGATTTTGCTTTCTACCAATTGCCAGCGCCAGTCGCTGCGTTGCCTGCGGTGATTGCAGCCATCCTGCTGAGTAAGGAAAAGCTCAACAAGGCGATTGAGCAGTTCCTGCGTGGGGTAGGCCATAGCGATATTATTGCTATGTGTATGATTTACCTATTGGCGGGTGCTTTTGCTTCGGTTGCCAAAGCCACAGGTGGCGTGGATGCCACGGTGAATCTTGGCTTGTCTATGCTACCTGCCAGCATGATCCTGCCGGGCATCTTTGTGATTTCTGCCTTTATTGCAACCGCTATGGGCACTTCAATGGGCACCATTGCGGCAGTGGCACCGGTTGCCTTGGGTATCGCCCAAACTGCCGGTATGGATGTAGCACTGACCGCCGGTGTGGTACTGAGCGGTGCGATGTTCGGTGATAACCTATCGATTATCTCGGATACCACGATTGCCTCGACCCGCTCGCAGGGTTGTCAGATGAAAGACAAGTTCCGCGAAAATATCCGTATTGCCCTACCTGCGGCAATTGCCGCGATTCTGTTGTTCCTATTCAGCAGCACGCCGACTGAAGTACCAGCGACCACAGATGTTGAGTGGCTGAAAGTACTGCCTTATATCGCTATTTTGGTATTGGCGGTGTCTGGTTTGAATGTTTTCGTGGTGTTGAGCATCGGTATCTTACTGGCGGGTGGTATCGGCCTGTTCGGCACGCCTGATTACAGTCTGTCGACCTACGGCCAGGATATCTATGCCGGTTTCGGTAATATGCAGGAGATTTTCCTGCTGTCGATGCTGATCGGCGGCATGGGCGAGCTGATGCGCCGTCAGGGTGGCCTGGCTTACCTGACACAACTGATCAGCAAGGTGATCCGAGTATTCAGCAAGCAGCATTCAAAAGATCAGAACCTGCGTGCTAGCGAGTTGGGTATTGCCGGTCTGGTCGGTCTGACCAACTGCTGTACAGCGAATAATACGGTGGCAATTATCGTCTCTGGTGGTGTGGCGCGTGAACTGGCGGAAGAGAATGGTGTCACACCACGTCGCTCGGCAAGTTTGCTCGATATCTTCTCTTGTGTGGTACAGGGTGTGCTGCCTTACGGTGCTCAGGCACTATTGCTGGGCTCGGTCTTCGGCCTGTCGCCACTTGAGGTGGTGAGCCATTCCTACTATTGTTTCTTCTTGGCATTTGCTGCCATTGCGGCGATTTTTATCAAGCATCCAGCGCGCAAACTAGCAACGGCTTGATAGTAGCAAGACAAGATTCGAAAAACCGAAAATGATATCAGAAGCCTCACGCCAGTGAGGCTTTTTTTTGCTTGTTATCTCATCGTTATGAAAATGCGAAGCCAGTATAGTGATCTAGTCAACATAATGATGAAAACCATACAACAGCGTTCACTAAATAACTTAAACTGACGCTTGTCAATTCTAGTAAAATCACATAATTAGGTTAAGGTGACCCCCAATGAAGGAACGCTTTTTCACCAAAGCGGCATTAACTGCTGCGATTCTGGCCTCTCTGGCAGGCTGCGCGAGCCAATCTGAAACCACAGCGCCATCTTGGCAGGCTGATCAAACGTATAAGCTAACCATTCTCCATACCAACGATCACCACGGTCGTTTCTGGCATAACTCTTATGGCGAATACGGCATGGCGGCACGTAAGACGCTGTTGGATCAGATCCGTGCGGAGGTTGCAGCAGAGGGCGGTACGACCTTGTTGCTTTCTGGTGGTGATATCAATACCGGTGTGCCTGAGTCTGATCTGCAAGACGCTGAGCCGGACTTCAAGGGCATGAACATGCTGGGTTACGATGCAATGGCATTGGGTAACCACGAGTTCGATAACCCGCTGGAAGTGTTGCGCAAGCAGGAAGAGTGGGCTGAGTTCCCGATGCTGTCTGCCAACATCTACGACAAGGAAACCGGTGAGCGTCTATTCCAGCCATACCAGATCTTCGAGCAGCAAGGCATCAAGATTGCGGTTGTCGGCCTGACAACAGAAGATACGGCGAAGATCGGTAACCCGGAATATATTGGTGGCGTTGACTTCCGTGATCCTAAGGATGAAGCCAAGAAGGTGATCGAGCAGCTGAAGGAAACGGAAAATCCTGACGTGATCATTGCGGCAACCCACATGGGTCACTACGCGAATGGTAACAACGGCATCAATGCGCCGGGTGATGTGGCTCTTGCCCGTTACTTGCCTGCCGGTGAGCTGGATATGATTGTCGGTGGTCACTCCCAGGAGCCGGTGTGCATGGAAGGCCCTAACATGTACAACAAGAACTTCAACCCGGGTGACGACTGTCAGCCTGATCAGCAAAACGGCACCTGGATAGTCCAGGCCCATGAGTGGGGCAAATATGTTGGCCGTGCTGATTTTGAGTTCCAGAACGGTGAACTACAGATGGTTAGCTATGATCTGATCCCGGTTAACCTGAAGAAGAAAGTGAAAATGGCTGATGGTTCTAAACAGCGTGTGTTCATCCAGGACGAGATTGCCCAGAATGCCGAAGTGAAGGCCTTCCTACAGCCATTCCAGGAGCGCGGTCAGGAGCAGCTGAATATCAAGATCGCCGAGTCGAACGGTAAGCTTGAGGGTGACCGTAATGTGGTTCGCTTCCAGCAGACTAACCTAGGTCGTTTGATTGCTGCCTCTCATATGCAGCGCGCTAAGGCTGACTTTGCTGTCATGAACTCGGGCGGTGTCCGCGACTCAATTGCTGGTGGTGATATCACTTACAAGGATGTGCTGACAGTTCAGCCATTTGGCAATATCGTGACTTACACCGATATGACAGGTAGCGAAGTGATGGACTACCTGAATGTGGTTGCGACCAAGCCGGTTGACTCTGGTGCCTATGCCCAGTTCTACGGTATTTCAATGACCGTTGCTAACGGTAAAGTGAGCGATGTGAAGATCGGTGGTAAGCCAATGAGCTTGACTGACACATACCGTTTCACCGTACCGAGCTTCAACGCGGCAGGTGGTGATGGTTATCCTAAGATCACTGAACACTCAGGCCACGTGAATACTGGTTTTGTTGA
This sequence comes from Photobacterium sp. AWH4_225, assembly GCF_056158405.1. Taxonomy (NCBI): domain Bacteria; kingdom Pseudomonadati; phylum Pseudomonadota; class Gammaproteobacteria; order Vibrionales; family Vibrionaceae; genus Photobacterium; species Photobacterium sp. AWH4_225. The sequence goes on from NZ_JBSWTF010000001.1 coordinate 723,116, forward strand.
TGCAGAAGTACTGAAGGAATTCCTGCAGACCAACAGCCCAATAGACGTCAATGCATTCGCACCAAAAGGTGAGATGGTTTACCGCTAACTATCGCGTTTAGTGGTTATGAACAAAGCCCTGCACATGCAGGGCTTTTTAATGGCTCCAATTTAGCCAAAGCGTCTTTTTTCTTTTGGCATCAACTGTGTTGGGCTATAGTGGCTGTCGTTAATTGGAAACGGAACCGGAGCGGCTATGACACCTGCTATCAATCTTGCCAAGAAAAAGAAAATCGCCCACACCATCCATCAGTACAAGCATGATCCGGCCAATACCAACTTTGGCCTGGAGGCGGCAGAGGTGCTGGGGCAGGATCCGAATCAGGTGTTCAAAACTTTGCTGTTTGCACTCAATGGCGACCCGAAAAAACTGGCGGTGGCGATCGTACCCGTCGCGGGCTTGCTTGATCTGAAAGCGGCGGCGAAGGCGGCGGGTGCCAAGAAAGCCGATATGGCCGATCCCCAAATCGCAGAGAAAACCACGGGCTATATTGTCGGTGGTATTAGCCCTCTGGGACAGAAGAAGCGCCTACCGACTTTTCTTGATGCTTCAGCCCAGCAGTACGAGACCATCTGTGTCAGTGCCGGGCGACGGGGCTTGGAAATCGAGTTGGCGCCTGCTGATCTGCTCACTTTGACCGGCGGGCAGTTTGCTCCAATAGCAAAGTTATAGCTTTGAATAACCTAGCTTTCAATAATCCAGCTTGCCATAACCCAGATTTAAGCCCTGCCTTATCAATATCTTGTTTTCACTAAAGGGGAGTCATGCAAAACATCAATTTGAATTTGCTGCGTACCCTTCAGGTATTGCTGGAAGAGTCGCATGTCAGCCGGACGGCAGATCGCTTGTGTGTGACCCAATCAGCTGTTAGCCGCCAGCTGACCCAGCTGCGTGAGCTGTTCGGTGATCCTTTGCTGATAAGAGAGGGTAACCGCTTGTTGCCGACTCCTAAGGCGCAGCAGCTCAAGGACAAGGTCGACAAAATCCTTGCCAGTTGTCAGGGGCTTCTGGACGAGCCAGATTTCGCACCACAGCATTGGACTGGGCCGATGATCTTGGCCTCATCCGATTATGTCGCCCAGTACATCTTGCCCGATATTGTTGAGCGGGTGCAGCAACAGGCACCGGGGGCCAATATCAGCTATCGTTTGTGGTCGCCGGAATACTTATCCTATTTGGCTGACCTTGATATCCAGCTGGTGTCCACCATGCTGCCGCAAATCCCTGAAGGCTTGTGTGGTGCCCACATCGGATCGGATTTTCCGGTGTGTACAATGCACGATCAGCACCCTTTGGCCAAGCAATCTTCTTTGTCATTAAAGCAGCTTGTTGAATACCCTCATATGCGGGTCTCGGCCGGGGGCGATAAAGACAGTTTTGTCGAGCGGGAGCTAAAAGCGCAGGGACTAAACCGTGATGTGCAGTTTTCTGTTCCGTTCTTCAGTGCGGCTTTCCAGACTTTGGTTCGTACTGATATGTTGATGGTGCTGCCGGAGCACATTGCCCACAATATGCAGGCTTTGCTGCCGATCACCTACAAAGCCCTTCCTATCCCAAAGCCGAAGCATAGCTATTGGCTGATTTGGCATCCCCGTTATGAAAATGACCCAGCCCATCGCTGGTTCCGTGAGGAAGTGCTAACAGTGATGAGAGACTCGATGTATTCGATTTAGGGCTTTATTTAGAGGCTCATACTCGTTTAGAGGCTTCTACTCGTGGAATAATACTTAGCTATGATTTCAAGTCATAGCCAAGATGATTTCTTTTGATTTCCTCGCATAGCCTTCACTTGCTACATTGCATAAAACAGACACAATTAGCTCTAGCGGATAGGAACTAACAATGACATTCAGTATTTGGCTTTCGTTACTCATGATATGTATGCTCGGGGCAATGTCACCGGGCCCTAGCTTGGCCGTTGTTGCCAAGCACAGTTTGGCGGGCGGCCGTCTGCACGGTGTTGTGACGTCTTGGGCACATGCCGCGGGTGTTGGGGTTTATGCCTTGGTGACCTTGCTGGGCCTGGCGGTGGTACTCAAGCAATCACCGACCCTGTTTAATGTCATTACCTATGCGGGGGCAGCTTACCTTGCATATCTTGGGGTCAATGCCTTGCGCTCGAAAGGCGGCGTCGCGGCAAAGTTGGCGGCGGGTCAATCAACCAGCTTGGTTGAAGCCGCTCGTGATGGCGCGATGATTTCACTGCTGAACCCAAAATTGGCGTTGTTTTTCCTAGCACTGTTTAGCCAGTTTGTCGCGGTCGGTACAGAATTCAGCAGCCGGGCGATTATAGTGGCAACGCCTCTGCTGGTGGATGGTCTGTGGTACACCTTGATTGCTTTCGTGCTGTCGAACCCGAAAGTGTTGGAAAAACTGCGGACCAAGGCACAGTTGATCGATAGGCTATCTGGCGTGGTGCTTATCTTGCTTGCAATGCGGGTGATTATCCAAGCGTAATGCAGGTAGGAAAATACCAATGAATTAAACGCAAAAAGGAGCCTCAGGCTCCTTTTTTCATGTGTGATTGATAGCTAAAGCCAGGTTTAGCCTTGTCGTTTGCTGTGGCGCTCGCGGTTTTCCAGCTTGCGCTCAGGGCTCTTCTTCAGCATCACATAGAGCGCACCGTTGCCGCCGTGCTGGCGCAGCGCGGAGTGGTAGCACATCACATCGGAAATCTGCTCCAGCCAGGTTGCGACGTAGCTTTTCATCATTGCCGGCGGGTTGGACTTTTCACCTTTGCCATGGACGATAATCACAGTGCGGATATCCATCCGCTGGCATTGGCGGAGGAACTTGACTACTTCGTCACGGGCGTCTTTCAGGGTTTTGCGGTGCAGATCCAACCGGGCATGGATATCGTACTTACCTAAGCGGAGCTTGCGGAATACGCCTTCCTGAACACCATCACGTTTGAATGCCAGCATATCATCTGGCTTGACCATCTTGGCGTAATCCAGAGACAGGTATTCAGGATCGCCGTCGGACAGGGTCTGTGCTGCCAGGCGTCTTGCGAGTTGGGCTTCGGTAACTTGGTGTTTGTGGGCGACTTCGACTTTGTCCTGTTTGATAGGAGCGACATCAGCCATCATCTCTCGGAAGAGATCTAATTCATCGTTCTCAGACATGGTGTTTCAGGGTTGAAGGCATATATGTCCGATTATATACCCAAGTCTCTTTAAGTTGCATGTTTGAGCGAAAATTGCAGAGTAGTTTTCAGGCTGGGGATGGCATAAAAAGGTGAATGATGGAGCAGAGAGTTAATACTTAAAAGGGAGTGGAAATAAATCCAGGGCCACAACCGACAATTTGGACCCTGGCGCAAGCAGATGACATTGCGAAATGGCTCTAGTGAGGAGAGGGTGCAGACAGAACTTTGTAAACAAAGTAACCGCCAAAAAATAACATCAATCCCAGTGTGACAAAGATTACGATCATTGACGACAGGCCTACGGCATTACCAAAAAGTAGATCTAACCAAAAATCCATAAGTATTCCTTTAGGTCGCGGGATAGTGGTCATAAGATAAACAATGCAGCGAAAATGTTGTGATGATCTGGATCAATGGTTTACGGGTTGTATTAACTTTGTGTTAACTAGTGCGGTTGCGATCACTTTTTCGCCTTGGTTGGTACTTCTGTGAGCAATTGGATATGGTTTTTTTTAAAAATGAGCATTTCTGCTTGCGTAAATTCTTTGGCTGAGTATTATAAGCCACCTCAGCAGCGATGCTGATTCAAGTAAAGAGTTTCAAAGGCTTTTTACTTATTTCGTCGGTGAATAGCGCAGTTTGGTAGCGCATCTGGTTTGGGACCAGAGGGTCGGGGGTTCGAATCCCTCTTCACCGACCACTTATTCAAGTGGTATGCCTGTATGGCGTGCTGCTGACAACGTCGGTGAATAGCGCAGTTTGGTAGCGCATCTGGTTTGGGACCAGAGGGTCGGGGGTTCGAATCCCTCTTCACCGACCACTTATTCAAGTGGTAAGCCAGTATGGCATGCTGCTGACTAAGTCGGTGAATAGCGCAGTTTGGTAGCGCATCTGGTTTGGGACCAGAGGGTCGGGGGTTCGAATCCCTCTTCACCGACCACTTATTCAAGTGGTAAGCCGGTATGGCGTGCTGCTGACAAAGTCGGTGAATAGCGCAGTTTGGTAGCGCATCTGGTTTGGGACCAGAGGGTCGGGGGTTCGAATCCCTCTTCACCGACCACTCTTCAAAGCCTCAGTCGAAAGACTGGGGCTTTTTTCATTTCCGACGTCGGAGAATAGCGCAGTTTGGTCGCGCATCTCCTGCTCTTAGGTAAATGGAGGACCAGAGGGTCGGAGGTTCCCTATTTCCTTGATCTTGGACTCTTCACCGACCACTCTTCAAAGTTTGCAGCGAAAGTCCGGGACGCGCAGTTTGGTAGCGCATCTCCTGCTCCTCGGTAAATGGAGGAACTATTTTGTGCGAGCTTGGGTCGGGGGTTCCCTGTTTCCTTGTTCTTGGCCTCTTCACCGACCACTATTTAAAGCCTGCAGCGAAAGTCCGGGACGCGCAGTTTGGGGCTTTTTTCATTTCCGACGTCGGAGAATAGCGCAGTTTGGTCGCGCATCTCCTGCTCTTAGGTAAATGGAGGACCAGAGGGTCGGGGGTTACCTGTTTCCTTGTTCTTGGCCTCTTCACCGACCACTCTTCAAAGCCTGTAGCGAAAGTCCGGGAAGCGTAGTTTGGGGCTTTTTTCATTTCCGACCTCGGAGAATAGCGCAGTTTGGTCGCGCATCTCCTGCTCTTAGGTAAATGGAGGGCCAGAGGGTCGGGGGTTACCTGTTTCCTTGTTCTTGGCCTCTTCACCGACCACTCTTCAAAGCCTGTAGCGAAAGTCCGGGACGCGTAGTTTGGGGCTTTTTTCATTTCCGACGTCGGAGAATAACGCAGTTTGGTAGCGCATCTCCCTCATCAAGCCTTAACTGCAATATACCTGCTTGCTTTGGCTCAGCTGTTTGACTGAAAAACCTTTTTGCTTGAGCAGTTCTGGCAGCCCTTCCTCTCCCAATAGATGCATCGCCCCGACGACGATCAAGAACTTGCCTTGCTGGTAGGTAGGATCCTCAATCAGCTTGGTCGCCCAGTCATGATTGCGATCGACAATCAGGGCGGCGTCGGTGTCATCATTGTACTGGCTTGCATCAAACAGGTTATCAAGCTGAGTTTGGTCGCCTGCTTGCCAGGCGCTGATCAGGCAGGTGAGCTGGCTAGTCATTTCATCCCATTCATTGACCGTGGCCATCAGCAGGTTTTTGCCATGATCGTCCAGTTGCTCCATCAGGCGAAGTTGCTTCTCGATACTTTCCAGTTCGAGGATAGGCAGTTGGCTGGCCTGGGCGCGTTTTAGCAGGGTAATATCAATCCCCCGATCTGGACTGAGGCCTGCCTGTTCGGCCATTTTCATCTGCAAACTGATCGCTGCCAGCCATGGTGGGGAGCTAAGTAGGGGCAAGGATGATAAACCGGCTAGCTTGGCAGTCGCGGCCAAAGATTGCTTCTCAGTCTCTGTTAACATCTCGGCAGTGGTAGCCACTGCTGGATTGAGCTGTGCCGAACTGGGCTTGAGGATGTTGGCTTCTACTACCAGGGCATCGGCACTGTCCCAATGGGAGGTAAATGCATTGGGCAACGGATAGAAGTCATCTTCACCGGCATGGATGGAGCCGAGAATGATAAATTCGCGCTGGGCATCTTGGGCTTGCCAAACTAATGGTTCGGCGACCACGCTGGTAGTGATGAAGGGTAACAGCAGGGCTGCCCGGGTGAAGAGTGCTTTGAGCATAATGATCCTGTGAGCTGATATAACCAGATATCTATTTGTTATATCAGCTCATCGTAGGATCGGATAGGGCTAGATAGTTACTTTTTAGGCTGAAGCCAGAACCACCAGACAATAAAGGCTATGGCAAGGAACCCGATGATAGCGACCATATTAATTCTCCGTCTGTGGTTGTGAATGGGACTGGGTGGCTTGCCTGTCTTCACCATCAGGCTTGAACAGCCTCAACCGGTTAGCGTTGCTGACCACGGTAATAGACGACAGCGCCATGGCGGCACCGGCGACAACCGGGCTTAGCAATGCCCCGGTAAATGGGAACAGAATACCGGCAGCTACCGGGATGCCTAAGGTGTTATAGACAAAGGCCCCGAATAGGTTCTGTTTCATGTTGCGTAGGGTGGCGCTGGAGAGCTGCAGCGCATCAGGCACGCCATGAAGCGAGTGGCGGACCAAGGTCAGCTGGGCACTTTCAATGGCTACGTCACTACCGCTGCCCATGGCGATACCGATATCGGCCTGGGCGAGGGCTGGCGCATCATTGATGCCGTCGCCAACCATTGCCACTTTTTTGCCACGAGCCTGTATTTTTTCCACTTCGCTGGCTTTGCCATCCGGCAGGACGCCGGCAATAACATGTTCGATACCCGCTTGTTTGGCGATGGCATTCGCGGTTGCCGGGATATCCCCCGTCAACATGATCACATCAAGTCCCATTTTTCTTAGGCGCTTGATAGCAGCCACCGAATCATGGCGGATAGGATCACTGACAGCCAGTAAACCGGCCAGTAGGCCATCGACCGCGACATAAATCGGGGTCGCCCCCTGTTCACTTGCGCTTTCGGTAGCCGGTTGGGCCTGGTCAATATCAATTTGATGTTGCGCCATTAATTTCTGGTTGCCAAGCAACACAGTATGGCCCAAGACCTCGCCACTGATGCCGTAGCCCGGTAGGGCTTTGAAGTTCAGCTGAGGCTCAAGACTAAGTGCTTCTGCTTTGGCTGCATTGACGATAGCTGCTGCCAGAGGGTGTTCGGAGCCTTGCTCCAGGCTGGCAGCTAAGGTCAGTAATTGGCCTTTGTTGAAGCTGTTGTAGCACTCGCTGCTGATCAGCGCTGGTTTGCCTTCGGTCAGGGTACCGGTTTTATCTAGTACCACGGTATCGACATCGGCAGCAATTTGCAGGGCTTCGGCGTTGCGGATCAGAACCCCGTATTCCGCCGCGCGTCCAACCCCGACGGTGACCGACATTGGGGTAGCAAGGCCAAGCGCGCAAGGGCAGGCGATGATCAGAACCGTTGTTGCTGTTACCAGCATATAGACCGATGAAGGATCTGGTCCGAAGTAATACCAGATCATGGCGGTGACGATAGCGATGATCATGACGGCAGGAACGAAAATGGCTGAAATAGTATCGGCCAGTCGAGCCAACGCCGGCTTACTGCTTTGTGCTTGGCGTACTAAATCGATGATTCTTGCCAGCATGGTATCGCGGCCGATTTTTTCTGCCGTAAATAGCAGGCTGCCGTGCTGGTTGATAGTACCGGCATGGAGGGTATCACCGGTTTTCTTGTTGGCCGGAATAGGCTCGCCGGTCAACATCGATTCGTCGATATAGCTCTGGCCTTCGAGAATGGTGCCGTCGACCGGTACCTTGGCGCCGGGATGAAGACGCAGCACCATACCGGTACGCACGTCAGCCAGAGGTACTTCGCGCTCTTCGCCATTTTCAACGATGATGGCGGTTTGAGGCTGCAAGTCCATCAGCTGTTCGAGCGCTTTCGAAGTCCGGCTCCGGGCACGGGCTTCAAGGGCGTGTCCCAGCGTGATCAGGCCGAGGATCATGGCCGATGCCTCGAAGTAGACATGGCGGGCTTGCATTGGTAGCAAATCGGGCACAAGCACGACAAATGTTGAATACAGCCACGCTGCACCGGTACCCAGCGCAACAAGGGTGTCCATGGTTGCTCGGTGGTGCTTGAACGCTTTCCAGGCATTGACGAAGAAGTGCTTGCCGACAGTAGCCAGTAAATACAGGGTGATGATCCCAACGATGCCCCAGCCTATTTGGTCAGCCCGCGATGCGATCATCATACTGCCGCCGAAAACACCCCAGGCCATCAATGGGCCACCGACAGCCAGTGCGATATAGGCATTCTTGATATGTTGGCGGTATACCTTCTCGTTTTGTTCTTGCTGGCGTTGGCGGCGGGTCAGCTCGTCTTCGGATAACTCGGCTTGGTACCCCGCATCTTCAACGGCTTGGATGATCACACTGCTTAGTGCATGCCCACTGACCAATGCAGTCCGCTCGGCCAAATTGACACTGGTGGATGAAACGCCAGGTACGCTGAGAATGGCTTTCTCGACCGAGCTGACGCAGCTGGCACAGGTCATGCCCGACAGGATAAATTGTTGAGATGTCGCCTCGTCATTTGCGGTTGATGTGTCACTCTGTACCGACTCAGCGTTGTTAGCGCTACTTTCTTTAGTACTGTTATCGCCAGCACTGTTTGCATATGTCACGCTTTCACTTGCTGGAGCGGCGCTAAACCCAGCGCCAACAATCAAGCCGATAACCTCAGCCTGCTCCAGCGAGGTTTGTACGCTGGCATGAGTTTTGGTCACCGCGAAGCTGTCGATGTCGGCACGCCCTTTGAGCAAGGCTTCGACTTTGGCGACGCACTTGCCGCAGCTCAGGCCTGACAGGGCAAGTTCGTAAGTGCTAGACATTACTTCTGATTGTTCAGTGTCCTGCAAAGGTACGCTGAAACCGAGTGATTCAATCAGTTCGATTAATTTTGGCTCGGGTAGCGTACCCGTTGCCGTAAGCTCAGTTTTGCTGACATCAGAAGAGAAAATTTCAGGTTGGCTGTCCAGCGCGTCCTTGACCTTACGTACACACTTGCAGCATGACAGGCCAGCTAGTGGCAGCTGGTATTGATAACCCGCTTCATAGCCAAGCTGGGAAATGGCATCGATTGCTGCTAAAGGTGCAAAGGTACCTTGCAGATTTGCTTGCTTGGTATCGACGTCGACGGACTCGACGCCCGGTAATTCTGTTAGGGCCGCTTTGATTTTATTGGCGCAGTTCATACAGCGCACTTTTCGTAGTGGCAGGGTTAACTCGACCATATTTAAGCCTTACTGATAAGACAGTTTGATGCATTTGAGGTAATCATAAAGCTTCCATCAACTGGAAGGTCAAACTATTTTGAGTGATATCGAAAAAAGCAATAATAGGCTTGCTACCGAAGCGATGACAGAGAATACTATTAAGCATAACCTTCCATTAACTGTAAGGCTGGATATGAATATCAGTGAAGTTGCCCAACAGACCGGGTTGACGACCAAGACCATTCGTTTTTACGAAGACAAGGGCATCATTTCACCGCCGGGCAGGGCGGCCAACGGTTACCGTCAGTACAGCGCCAAGCATGTCGATGAACTGCATTTGATCCGACGTTCGCGCTTGGTGGGCTTTACCCTCGATGAAGGCCGTGAGTTGCTGGCGTTCTCTCGTGATCCGCAACGACGCAGTGCCGACGTCAAAGCTAAGGCCGAGCAAAAACTGGTGGAGATCGATGAAAAAATCAAAGAGCTACTGGAAATGAAGCAAACTTTGGAAACGTTGACCAAGCAGTGTCCGGGCGATGAGGGGGCAAGCTGCCCGATTATTGAAGGGCTGTGCCGGCATGGCTAATCCTCTCCCTTCTATGAAAAAGGCAGGGATAACCCTGCCTTTTCAAACTTTTCTCTTAATCGCAGTATGCTAACCCACTAGTAAAGTAGCGAGTAAAGCTGGCGGCGGTATTTGCTGGCGACTGCGTTACCTTGACCAAGCGCTGCCAATATGTCCATCATGGCTTTCTTGGCTCCACCATCGGCAAAGTTCATGTCTTTGCGCAGCAGATTGATCAGTAGCTCCAATGCCTCTTCCGAGCGCTCAACTTGGCTGTACTGTACGGCAAGCTCAAAGGCAATGTCGTTGTTGCCAGGCTCTGCGGCTAGCTTTTCTTCCAGCAGGCGGATTTCAGGCGAATCGCTGGCTTGCTGGTGCAGTTCAAGTTTTGCCATCAAGCCTTTGTATTTGGCATCTTGATCTTGCATTGGGATTGTAGCCAGCAGGGCTTCTGCTTCATCGTATTGAGACGTACCTAGCAGGCATTCGGCCATCGCCAAATTGATCACGCTGTTTTGGGTGAACTTGGTCGCTAGCTCACGCAGTACTGGCAAAGCTTCGTTGTATTGCTGGTTGTCGACTTGCTCCAGCGCGGCTTTTAGCGCCAGCTCTTCAGGGCTTGGTAGGTGCTTGGCAAGCATTTCGGTAAGGCTTTGCTCTGTCTGCGGACCGGCCGCACCATCAACTGGCTGGCCATTTTTGAACACGGCGACCGTTGGCAAGCTGCGAACACCAAACTGCCCAGCAACCATGGCTTGGGTTTCACAGTTTAGCGTTGCAAGGGTGAACTGGCCCTGATAGTTAGCTGCTAGCTTCTCCAGTATTTGGTTAACTTCAGCGGATTCCGGCATGGATGGTGCCCAGAAGCTGATCACCACAGGGGTTTGCATCGATTGCTCGATCACCTGTTGTAGATTCTGTTCGTTGAGTTCGATGGCTAGATGTGCATACATGGGTTTATCTTCACTCCCTGGACTTCTGAAAAAGTGCGTAGGCCATAAATTTCTTCGTTGTGATAGTTATGGGGGGGAAGACGAGGATTTTCAAGGTGAAACAGTGAGAAGGTGATGGTCGTGGTGAAATATAGATGTGTTTGTAGAGATGGCTTGAAAAAGACGAGACAAATAAAAATGGAGAGCCCGGCTCTCCATTTTTATTGAAACGTTAACAGCAATGCGAGTGTCACACACACACAAAGGATATTTATTTGGCGCAATGTCATCGTCACACCTTTCTTTATTCTGTATCGGAACGGTTATTGAGGAAAATAAAGGCCGGTAGGGAACAACCTTAATTTACACTACAAGCTTAACCGTGCTGTGTGACACAAATATGACATTTCTTACTTTTTTCGGCGGAAACTCTGCTTCCGCCTGCCTATTCAGTGTTTTTTCAGGTTTGTTTGCTCTCGCTGGTGCTTTTTTGATCCCGGTTATTGGTAAGTGGCTTATTTTATTGTGTGTTTATTGAACATCATTCTCCAGCGTTATGTTTGGATCTATGCCTGATTCAGTTTATTAATCACTTTTGACCAGCATTGAATCGAGTAGCCTGGTAGGTAAAATACGGCGTAGGAAACCAAAGATATAAGTGGGCTGTGTAACATAATATCGGGCCTTCGGCTCTGCGGTTTTCATAATCGCTTGCAGCGGCTTCAACACCGCTTCAGGGCCGAGGGTGAACTTGCTTGATGGTGAGTCTTTGCCCAGCCGGTCTAGCGTATTCTGGTAACTGGCCTGGTGGCGAGAACTCGGCATATCAATAAATTGCTCGAATTTTGCTTTGGCATTGGCCCTGAATAGGCTCTCAATCGGGCCGGGCTCGATCAAACTTACCTTGATAGGTGTGTTGCTCAGCTCGAGGCGCAGTGTATCCGTGTAGCCCTCCAGGGCGAATTTACTGGCGTTGTAGGCACCGCGGTATTTCATGGCAACTAAGCCCAACACCGAGCTGTTCTGGACAATTTTACCGCTGCCTTGGGCCAGCATCACCGGGATAACCAGCCGGGTCAGGTGGTGCCAGCCAAATAGGTTGCTTTCAAATTGCTGGCGTAGGGCATGGGTAGGGAGGTCTTCCAGGGCGCCAGGCTGGCCGTAGGCGGCATTGTTGAACAAGACATCCAGTTTGCCGCCGGCTATGGCAAGGGCTTCACTGAATCCCTGCTCAATTGACTCCTCGCTGTCCATGTCCATCAGTACACTTTTAATGCCCTCGCTTTGTAAGCGCTCGACATCGCTGTGCTGGCGGCAACTGGCGATAACAGTGTGGCCCTGCTGGTGGAGTGTTTTTGCGCAGTAGTAACCAATGCCGCTGCTGCAGCCGGTGATCAGGATTCGGAGCGGGTTCGTAGCCGTCATTAGGGGCATTCCTTGTCTTTTTTGTCTTTAGAGGTGTGGGGCAAGCTCTTTGGCCATGAAATCAGCTATCCATGGCTGGGCATCGGGCTTAGGGTGCAGGCCGTCATCCATCATCCATTCCTGCTTGAGGATAATGTGCTCGAGGAAAAAGGGTAGTAGCGGGATCTCCAGTTGCTTGCTGATATCTTGATACACTTTTGCAAACTGGTCGCTATAGCGCTTGCCGTAGTTTGGCGGTACAAATATCTGCATCAGCAGCGGGTAAGCGCCTGCTTGCTCAATCTCGGTGATCATCTCATTGAGATTATTGCGTATAGTAGTAGGAGGAAATCCTCTGAGCCCGTCGTTGGCGCCCAGCTCAATCAAGACGAAATCGGGTTGGTGCTGTTCGAGTAGGCGGGGAAGCCGAGCCATCCCATTGCCTGTGGTATCGCCGGAAATACTGGCGTTGACCACAGTGACATCATGGCCATACTTTTCAAGCTCAGCATCCAGCAGGTTAGGCCAGCTCTGCTCAGCCTGCATCTGGTATCCGGCACTGAGGCTGTCGCCCAGTACCATCAGTTTGGCCGCGAGGGCGTGCTGAGTGAAAACAAGAAAAAAGATTACTGAAAGGAATCGCATCATGTCTACATCCGTGATTAAAGCTGTATCAGTGTCCAAGCAAGTGACGACAGCATCATCGTCTCTCACCATTTTGCAGGATGTTTCGCTCGAGGTCGAGCAGGGCGAGGCTATTGCCTTGGTTGGTGTTTCGGGAGCGGGAAAGTCGACCCTGATGACCTTGCTGGCCGGGCTTGATACTCCCAGCAAGGGCAGCATTGATCTGCTGGGCAAGCCTCTGGCAGCGATGGATGACGAGGCGCGGGCAGCACTGCGCAGTGACAGCATTGGCTTTGTCTTCCAGAGCTTTTTGTTGATCCCGTCGTTGTCGGCACTGGAGAACGTGATGCTGCCAGCCATCATAAAGGGGGAAGAAGCCGATGAGGGCCGTGCCCGCGAGTTGCTTGAAAAGGTCGGCTTAAATGGCAGGGAAGTTCATATTCCGGCACAGTTATCGGGCGGAGAGCAGCAGCGGGTAGCACTGGCGAGGGCATTCATGACCCGGCCCAAGGTGCTGTTTGCCGATGAGCCGACCGGAAACCTGGATCAGCATACCGCTGCCAACATTATTGAATTGCTGTTTGCCCTCAACCGCGATCACGGCACCACTCTAGTATTGGTGACCCATGATCCCCAGCTGGCCCAACGCTGTGATCGCACCTTGACGCTAGAAAGTGGGAGTTTGGTAGCCGCATGACAGAAATGACTGATATCCAATCCGATTCCCCAGCAGCCAACCGTTCGATGCTGCTCAAGTGGAGCTGGCGAGAACTGTGGCACGGCCAGTTATGGCCAGTTGCCGTGGCCCTGACATTGATTATCGCCTGTGTGTTTGCCTTGGCAGCCTTGGTGGTGAGGGTTGAGAAGATCATGGTCGATCAAGGCCGATCCATGATTGCCGCCGACTTAGTATTTCGCTCGGCCAATCCGGTTAAGCAACCCACCCTGGACAAGGCGGAGCAGCTAGGGCTGGTCGTCTCCCAGCAGGTGCGCTTCGGTACCATGGCTTTCAGTGATGAGGCCATGCAACTGGTCAGCGTCAAAAGCGTCGAGAGTGACTTCCCGCTTCGGGGCGAGCTTGAGCTGAAAAGCCCGTCTGGTACCCATCATCAAGTTCAGCCTGGTGAGTTATGGCTGGCAGAGCGGCTATTTGATTTATTGAAAGTCCAGCCCGGTGATGTGCTGGCGATTGGTGATGCCGAACTCAAGGTTAGCGGCACCATTGTGCAGGAGCCTGAGCTGTCGTTTAACCCGTTCAGCCAGATGCCGGCCGTGCTCATTCATGCTGATGACTTGGATAATACCGGGGCAATCCAGCCGGGCAGCCGGGTTCAGTACCGGGCGTATTTCACTGGCGCAGATAGCCAGCTCAAGGCATTGCAGGAACAAGTAGAGCTTGAGCCAGGGCAGCGCTGGCTGAGTGAAACCTCGCAGGGACGAACCGGTGATGTTATCGAAAAAGCCCGCCAGTACCTCTCGCTCACCCTGATATTGGTGATCTTGATGGCGACGGCCACCCTGGTGTTGACCTGCATGCATTACGCCTCGACCCGTACCGAGGTCGTGGCAATGATGAAAAGCCTAGGCGCCAGCAAGAAGTGGCTGTGGCAATGGCTAGCAAGACAGCTCGGCATGCTGTTTGGTCTTGCGCTGGTAGCTGGGGTTGCTATCGGTGCTTTGTTGGAATACTTGCTTCGGGTGCCCTTAGTGGATGTGTTGCCCGATCCCTTACCGGGAATAGGCTTTACGCCGCTGGTGGTTAGTGTACTTGTTGCCTTGCTGGTTGCTATCCCGGGCATGGGGATCCCGTTGTTGAAGCTGGTGGATGCGCCTGCCATTTCGGTGATACAACGAATGGATAGCTGGCAGACCAGCAATAAGGGCTACCTGCTGGCCCTGTTGCCTTTGGTCGCAGGCTTGTTGTGGTTGGGAAGCAATGGATTAATGTGGTTAACCTTGCTGGGATTAGCTGCAATTCTTGTCATTCTTGCCGTGGTTGGGGTCGCCATTGTCCGGGGACTCAAGCGAGGTCGCTGGGGACCGGCGATAACGCTGGCATTGAGCCGAATCAACCGTAGCCCGATGGCAACCGGGGCTCAATTGGCGGCTCTGACCAGCTCACTGATGCTGCTGACAGTGATTTGGCTGCTTCGCTCAGATCTGCTGGCGGACTGGCAGCAGACACTACCGGCAGATGCGCCGAATGTGTTTGCGCTTAATATTAGCCCAGAGCAGCAAGAGGAGTATCTCAACTATTTGGATCAGCAAAATGTGATGCGCTCCGATAGTTATCCGGTGGTAAGGGGGCGGATAACCCACCTCAACCAAGAAGACCTCCTTGAGCGCGCTAAACAGGGTGGTCAAGAGATTGATGGCTCGTTGCGACGAGAGCTCAATTTGACATGGCGTGAGTCCATTCCTGTTCATAACAAAGTTATTGCTGGGGAATGGCAAGCCACCAATGGGGTTTCTGTTGAATCGGGTGTGGCTGAAAGGTTGGGAATCACTGTGGGTGATACTGTAGCTTTCAACGTAAACAGCCAACCTTTCAGTGCTAAAGTGACCAGTATCCGTGAAGTCGAATGGCGTAATATGCGGCCCAACTTCTTCTTTATCTTCACCCCTGATGTGATGGCCGATATACCGTCTACATGGCTGGTGAGCTTCCGTATTGAGGCAGACCAACAGGCTATTGTTAATCAGCTTGGCCGGGATTATCCAACCGTTACTCTGCTCGACTTGCGCACCATGGCAACCCGTATCCAGGGCATCATGCAGCAGGTCTCCTTGTCGCTGTCGGTGCTGGCGGGCTTGGGTGTGATCAGTGGCTTATTGTTGGTAATGACCTTGCTGCGCTTGAGTCTGGCCCAGCGCCGGGACGAAATCCGCTTGTACCGTACACTGGGTGCCAGCCGGAAAAGGGTCTCGGCAACGGTGTGGGGCGAGTACGGCATTATGGCCTTGCTGGCAGGTGTAATGGCAGCGGCTGGCGCTGAAGCGGTCGTTGCGGCGCTGGTGAAGTGGGGCTTTGAGCTGCCGGTAAGCATGCACCCGATGATGTGGTTGGTGGTGCCATTACTCTCATTGATGCTGGTGGTGCTGATTATCCGCTCGATGATCAACAGCCTGCTGCAACCTGTTAAGGGTTAAGCATAAGACATTAATATGTTGCTAAAAAAGGCTTCCCGGTTCATTCGAATCAGGAAGCCTTTTTAGTCATCACTCGTAGATGTGGAAACTAGGCAAGCCTAGGGAGATGCTTAGGCAGAGGCAATATCTCCTAGTGCCACATCAATAGTTCTGTAGCGAAAGTCGTAGCCGAGCGCCTCGAGCTTGGTCGGTACCGCTCGTTGGCCTTCGAGCAGCAGCGATGCAGCTTCTCCGAGAGCCAGTTTCAGCACGAATGCCGGAGTGAAGAAGATATGAGGCCGGCGCAGTGCTTTGGCTAAGGTTTGGCTAAATACCTTGTTAGTGACGGGCTCTGGCGCAGTTAGGTTGAATGCGCCTTTTGCTGCTGGCGTCTCGAGCAGGAACACTATCGCATCGACCATATCTTGCAGGTGGATCCAAGGCGTGTATTGCGAGCCATTGCCAATCGGCCCGCCTAGCCCGAGTTGGTAGGGCGGCAGCATTTTTGCCAGCGCGCCGCCATGTTTCCCCAGCACAATGCCAGTGCGAAGCAGGCAGACCCGGGTTTGTTCACTCTCTGCTTCAAGGGCTATCTCTTCCCAGCGCTGGCAGACATGGTGGGCAAAATCTTCGTGGTTCACATGGTCGCTGATGGCAAACGACTCGTCTATGACGGTGTCTTTCTGGTCGCCATAAATCCCAACCGCCGAGCCACTGATAAAAGTGTGGGGCGGTTGGTTGCCGGCTTGTATTTTTGCAACCAGCTGCTCTGTCAGTCCCCAGCGGCTGTGGCAGATTTTCTTCTTTTGCTGCGGGCTCCAGCGCTTGTTGATGATCGGCTCGCCGGCGAGATTAATAATCGCATCAAAGTCGTCGAGGTTATCGAACTGGTCAAGGGAGGCGACGGCGTTGATCCTGCTTCCGAGGTTTTGGCTTGCCTTGGCTGGGTCCCGGCTCAATACGGTGACATCGTGCTGCTTTAGCGCATTGATTAGGGCCGAGCCGATAAACCCGGTGCCGCCGGTCACTAATATCTTCATGCTTCTCCTTTTAGGCTATGGCTTTGCCCTACGTGGTAAGACTTCCGACATAAGTATAGCTAAACCAAAGGGTTGGTACCGCTTACTATTTTCTTTATGACATTTGGTTATGTGGGCTAGCTCTCGTGTTTGGATATAAAAGCTGTGTCTATATGCGATTGGGGAGTACCTTGAAGGTATACCCACTTTTGATTACCGGGCGACAGCCAGGAGGTGGAATGTCGTTTGTACTCGCCCTGCTGAAATCCCTGCTCTCCAGTCTGCGTGACTTATTGCCGATCATCTTGGTGATAGGCTTTTTCCAATTGGTTGTTCTGCAGCAACCGATGCCGCAACTCGGCCCTATTCTGGTTGGCCTAGCCTTTGTCGTGATTGGCCTGACCCTGTTTGTGTTCGGGCTGGAAATGGGGTTGTTTCCGATTGGCGAGTCGATGGCCCGCTCCTTTGCCAGCAAGGGTAGCGTGTGGTGGCTGTTGTGCTTCGCGTTCTGCTTAGGGTTTGGCACCACCATTGCAGAGCCAGCACTAACTGCTGTTGTGGCAGAGGCTGCCAAGGTGGCAGCCGAAGGCGGGTTGATAGCGACTGATGCCAAAAGTCAGCTGGATTATGCAACGGGCCTGCGTTTGACGGTGGCGCTGTCGGTCGGTATAGCCATTATGCTTGGGGTGATACGTATCTTAAAAGGCTGGCCGATCCACCGGATGATCATCGGAGGCTATTTGCTGGTAATGATCATGACCTGGTTTGCCCCTTCAGCCATTGTCGGGATCGCCTATGATTCCGGCGGGGTGACCACGTCGACCATAACCGTCCCGCTGGTGGCTGCGCTCGGTGTCGGGCTGGCCTCATCGATAAAAGGCCGTAACCCGATAGTGGACGGCTTTGGCCTGATTGCCTTTGCCTCGCTGACGCCGATGATATTCGTCATGGCCTACGGCATGCTGGTGCACTAGGAGGACTGAGATGACAGAGCTTAATGGGATTGTTCCTCATTTTTTCTCCACTTTGCTGATGACAGTGCGCGATGTGGTACCGATTGCCGTCATCATTTTCGGTTTCCAGCTGGTGGTATTACGCCGTCCTGTTACCAATTGGCCGAGGGTTGCACTGGGGTTCGTTTATGTCGTGGTCGGGCTGTCATTTTTCCTACTCGGTCTTGAATTGGCGTTGTTTCCGTTAGGAGAATCTATGGCCGCCCAGCTGACGGCGATGGATTTCCTATTCGACAGTGGCGAGGGGATCCCGGATGTGATCCCCTGGACTCAGTATTACTGGGTATACATTTTTGCTGCTGCGATTGGATTTAGTACCACCATTGCCGAGCCCTCACTGATTGCCGTGGCGATAAAAGCCAATCAGGTTTCGGGTGACACAATTAGTGTTAACGGCCTGCGTATTGCGGTGGCATTGGGTGTGGCAGTTGGGATCTCGCTTGGTAGCTACCGAATTGTGGCCGGCGACCCGCTCCACTATTACATTCTTGCGGGTTACTGTGTGGTAGTGGTGCAGACCTATTTCGCACCGAAAATGATTGTCCCCTTGGCCTATGACTCAGGCGGGGTGACGACATCGACGGTAACGGTACCGATTGTTACGGCCCTAGGGCTAGGGCTGGCGTCCACTGTGCCGGGAAGAAACCCGATGCTCGATGGGTTTGGGCTTATTGCGTTTGCCAGCCTGTTTCCGATGATCACTGTGATGGCTTATGCCCAGTTGTCGGCAAGACAGGCTAAGAGGAGAGAAGGAAATGCGATTTAAGTTGTTATTGGCCTTTGTAGAGGACTCGAAAACCGATGCTGTCTTGGATGCTGCGCGCAAGGCTGGGGCGACCGGAGCGACGGTGATCAACAATGCCCGCGGGGAAGGTTTGTACCAGAAGAAAACCTTTTTCGGCCTCGGACTGGATGTCCAACGGGATGTGATCTTGTTTGTGGTCGAAGAGCACCTGGCTAGGACTATTTTGGAAACCATCGAGCGGGTTGGGGATTTTGATTCCTCCTCAGGGCAGGGGATCGCAGTCCAACTCGATGTCGAGGATGCGGTGGGGGTAGCCCACCAGGTTGAAACGTTAACCAAAGTTGTTGAGGCGAAGTTATGAGTGATGACACCTTGGTCCGGGTACGGGATGTAATGATGGACACCTATGCGACGGTTGAAGGGCTGACAACGGTGGCTGAGGCAATCCGCACTGCCAAGCGCAAGCAAGTTAAAGCATTGATCGTCAACAAGCGCAATGACGATGATGAGTACGGAATTGTGCTTATGAACGACATTGCCAAAAAGGTATTGGCGCTGGACCGCTCGCCGGAGCGGACTAACATCTATGAAATTATGACCAAACCTGCCTTGTCGGTCAGTGCCTCGATGGATGTCCGCTATTGTGCCCGTTTGTTCGAGCGCTTTGGGATCAGTCGCGCACCGGTTATTGAGAATGGCCATATCATCGGCATGGTGAGCTATAACAACATCGTACTGAACGGCATGCTGCGGGAAGAATCGTAATCGTTGGTACAATGGCATTGTCATGGGCTTAGGTGTAGGATCACTGGCATCCTGTACCAAAGAAAGATCTCCTGACATGAAATTGTTTTTTGCTTCTGATATCCACGGCTGCGCCGACAGCACCCGCCGTACTCTGGCAAAGTTCGAGCAGAGTGGTGCCGATCACCTGATCCTGCTTGGTGACGTACTCAATCACGGTCCTCGCAACGCACTGCCTGTGGGTTACGCACCGATTGAGGTAGCCGAGCAGCTCAACCAGCATGCCGAGAAGATCACCGCTGTACGAGGCAACTGCGACAGTGATGTAGATCAAATGCTGCTGGATTTCCCGATGATGGCGGACTACAACCTAGTACTGTTACCAAACGGCCGCCGCCTGTTCCTAACCCACGGCCACCTTTACAACGGTGATAAGCACCCGCGCCTGCGCGATGGTGATGTGGTGGTGTCAGGCCATACCCACCTGCCTGTTGCTGAAAAGAAAGATACCCTTTATGCCTATAACCCAGGTTCAGTGACGATCCCGCGTGGAGAATACCAGGCGAGCTATGGCCTGATGGAAGACAATATGCTCAAGGTGTTGTCGTTCGATGACGAAATCATTTGCCAGGTTGAGTTGGTGTAATTGACAAATTATTCACCAGTTGAGAGGAAGGCGGCTATTTAGCCGCCTTTTTTGATCTCGGTATTGCTTGTTTGCTGGCTTTAGCCGCTGCATAACATTCAGCCGCTATGCACATATGGGTATAAATGTAGTTGCAATGTGACGGCATGTTAGCGCGATTTGAATCTTTGGCGTACGGATTTGTTGCTCGATGTTTACAATATTTGTTGATTCGAAATATCCGAGTAATTCGTTCGTATATCTCGAATTATTGTTTTGGTGAACCCTTGAATATTTGTGTGATAAAAGTCACTATCCTCGCCTCCTTATTTTTGTGTATTTCAAGATGTGTCAGGTGCCAAACAATATGTGTCAGAATCAGTTTGATTCGTTATTACCGCCACAAATGGCGGAGAAAGCGGCCGAGGTAGGTGTAAGCAAGGCCACCAAAGATCCGATGAAGTCGTTGCTACTGGCGATCACCGCTGGGATGCATATTGGTATTGCGTTTGTGTTCTATACCACAGTCACTACTGGTGCCGGTGACATGCCATGGGGGATGTCGCGTTTTATCGGTGGTTTGGCATTTAGCCTAGGTCTGATTTTGGTTGTGATCACCGGTGGCGAGCTGTTTACCAGTTCTGTGTTGACGCTTGTTGCCCGTGCCAGCGGAAAGATCAGCTGGAAGAGCCTTTGGCTCAACTGGGGTGTGGTGTATATCGGTAACCTACTCGGTGCGCTGATGCTTGTTGCGATCATGCTGATGACCAAACAGTACATGTCTGGCAGCGGTGCGGTAGGTATCAATGCGATGCAAATTGCCCAGCATAAACTGCATCATGACTTCATGCAGGCCGTTGCCCTTGGCGTTATGTGTAATGTGCTGGTGTGTGTGGCGGTATGGATGACCTTCAGCGGTCGTACCCTGACAGATAAAATTTTGGTGATGATCCTGCCGGTAGCGATGTTTGTATCTTCGGGTTTCGAGCACTGTATTGCCAACATGTTCCAGGTACCGATGGCTATTGGTATCAAGCACCTCGCAACGCCAGAGTTTTGGCAGATGTCTGGCATGAATCCTGCGGATTTCGCTGACTTGACCCTTAGCAATTTTGTTATCAATAACCTGATCCCGGTAACTCTGGGGAATATCATCGGTGGTGGTGTGTTTGTCGGTATGGGGTATTGGATTATCTACTTACGCAGCAAGTAAGTGGGGAGTACCGTGTTCTACGTTTTACTAGCTTGGTATTGAGTTAGTTTTTTATTTCTTGTGTTGATTCGAGTCTGACATGTTGGCCGCTACGGATGTAGCGGCCTTTTTTTATTTCCGGACTGGTTTAGTTCACCATCATAGAGATGAAGTAACCAATGATGGTGGCAGAGCCCACACCGATAAAGCCTGGGATCATGAAGCTGTGGTTAAGTACGTACTTACCGATTGCCGTAGTGCCCGAGCGGTCGAAGCTGATAGCAGCTAGATCACTTGGATAGAACGGGAAGAAGAAGTAAGCGTAACACGCTGGTAGCACACCAATCAGTACTGCAGGGTCGATGCCAAGGGCAAAACCTAGCGGCATCATAATCGTCAGCACGGCTGCCTGGCTCTTCAGGAACACTGACACGAAGAACATTGCAAAGGCGAAGGTCCATGGGTAGACGTTAACCATGCCGCTTACCAGACCAACCAGGTACTCTTTGTGGTGGCCGATGATAGTGTCACTGAACCAGGCGATACCGAAGATGGTGATCACCGCGCTCATACCGGCAATGAAAACGTTGCTGTTAACGATACGCTTAGGCGAAATCTTGGTGGTCAGCAGGATTACCGCACCGACCGATAGCATCATGAACTGGATAGCGACCGACATGCCAACGCCTTGTGGCAGCACCTGCTTGCTGAACAGGGCGATACCAACAACGGCAAGAATACCCAGCAAGAATACAGTAAGGCCCTTCTTGGCTGTACGCTCGTGCTCGGCTTCTTCTTCAGCAGAGCCTTCCTGGTCAGGATCTACCAGGCTGCTGCGGAACTCTTCGTCTTCAAGGCGAGCTTGGAACTCTGGATCTTTGTCAAGGTCTTTACCGCGCTTCAGGCTCCACAGACACGCAATCAATAGGCCGCCAAAGGTTGCCGGAATGGTCACCATCAACACGTTGATCAGGTTGATATCCAGATTGTTGTCCATTGCCGTTGCCATCACCACGGCAGCAGCAGCTGCGATTGGGCTGGCAGTGATACCCATTTGCGAAGCAACGGTGGCCATTGCCATCGGACGCTCAGGACGGATACCTTTCTTATAAGCGACATCATAGATAACAGGCAGTAGCGGGTAAACCGAGTGGCCGGTACCTACCAGTACTGTCAGTGAGTAAGTACAAATCGGGCCTAGGAAAACTACATGCTCAGGGTGTTTGCGAAGCAGGCGCTCGGCAAATTTAACCAGTAGCTTCAAGCCACCGGTGGCCTCAAGGGTGGCAGAGGCGGCAACCACCGCGAGGATGATAAGCATAACACCGACAGGCGGTTGGCCCGGGGCGATACCAAAAACGAATGTCATTACGGAGACACCAAGGCCCCCAAGTAAACCAAAGGCGATACCGCCATGGCGTATGCCGATCAAAATGACAGCTAGCAGTAATAACAGGTGTATCCAGAACATTATTCCATTATCCTTGTTTCATATAAGTCAATAACCGCTCGAACTTCTGCACTAAGTTCTTAACTCGGGTTTATAAACCATCAACTACACCAAAAGTGGTATACAAGTTCCGAAAAAACATTCCGTTAACGAATATTCATACTCTTTATGTGGGTATTGTGACGCCTGTCAACATATGCTGTCAGTTGCGTGAAAAAAGTAGGAATAATTATTCAGGGGAAAAGATAAGAAACTGATTTTATATGAGTAAAAAAATGCCCCGCGGTGCGGGGCATTGAAAGATTATGCAAGTAACAAAAAATTACTTGTTAGCGTCGTCAGCTTGTTTTGCCTGGATCGCAGTAAGAGCAACAGTGTAAACGATGTCGTCTACTAGTGCGCCGCGAGATAGGTCGTTAACTGGCTTGCGCATGCCCTGAAGCATTGGACCGATAGATACTAGGTCTGCAGAACGCTGTACCGCTTTGTAAGTCGTGTTACCCGTGTTTAGGTCTGGGAATACGAATACAGTTGCTTTACCTGCTACTGGAGAGTTAGGCGCCTTAGAAGCAGCAACGTTTTCCATGATCGCAGCATCGTACTGTAGAGGGCCGTCGATAACTAGATCAGGACGCTTCTCTTGAGCAAGCTTGGTTGCTTCACGTACTTTCTCAACGTCTGCACCCTTACCAGAAGTACCGGTAGAGTATGAGATCATTGCTACGCGAGGCTCGATGCCGAATGCTTTTGCAGAGTCAGCAGACTGGATAGCGATTTCTGCTAGCTGCTCAGCTGTTGGATCTGGGTTGATCGCACAGTCACCGTATACCAGTACCTGATCAGGTAGTAGCATGAAGAATACAGAAGATACGATAGACGCATCAGGTGCAGTCTTGATGATCTGGAATGGAGGAACGATAGTGTTCGCAGTCGTGTGAACCGCACCAGAAACCAGGCCGTCAACTTCGTCGTTTTCTAGCATCATTGTGCCTAGGAAAACAGAATCCTGAAGTTTTTCACGAGCAACAACGTCAGTCATGCCTTTGTGGCCACGTAGCTCTACAAGACGAGCAACGTAGTTTTCACGTACTTCATCAGAGTTGATGATAGTTACGCCAGCACCTAGAGTAACGCCTTGCTGCTCAGCAACACGCTTGATGTCTTCTGGGTTACCAAGAAGCACACACTCAGCGATGCCGCGCTCAGCACAGATAGCAGCTGCTTTAACTGTACGTGGTTCGTCGCCTTCTGGCAGAACGATACGCTTAGCCGCTTTACGTGCAAGTTCAGTTAGCTCGTAACGGAATGCTGGTGGGCTTAGGCGACGCTCTTTGGTTGAACCTTCAGTTAGAGATTCAATCCACTGGCCATCAATGTGGCTTGCCATGTATTCGTTAACTAGCTCAACACGCTCTTTGTCGTCAGCTGGTACTTCTAGGCTGAAGCTCTGAAGGTTCAGAGATGTCTGCCAAGTGTTACCCATAGCAGTCATAACAGGCAGGCCTGTTTCGAATGCGCGCTCACATAGGTCCATAACTGGCTTAGGTAGCTCGTAGCCACCCGTAAGCAGTAGGGCACCGATTTCAACGCCGTTCATTGCCGCAAGACATGCTGCAACGATAACGTCTGGACGGTCTGCAGAAGTTACTAGCAGAGAGCCAGGGCGGAAGTGCTCAACCATGTGCGGGATAGAACGCGCACAGAAAGTGATGCTCTTGATACGGCGAGTTGCGATTTCACCTTCGTTGATGATTTCAGCGTTCAGGTGCTTAGCGATGTCAGTTGAACGAGTCGCGATCAGCTCAGCGCTCCAAGGTGCACAGCCTAGTACACGGATTGGGCTTGAGTTGAATACCTGCATAACTTCAACGTTTGAAGGCACAGTAGCTTCAGCGTCGTCGAAGATTTCAGATAGGTCTGGGCGAGTACGGCCTTCAGCGTCAACAGGTGCGTTAAGCTTGTTAACAATAACACCAGCGATTTGCTTGTTCTTGATACCGCCGAAGTTAGAACATGCTACTTCGATACGCTCTTTAAGCTGAGCTGGGTTATCAGTACCAGGTGCAACAACGAATACGATTTCCGCATCCAGAGTCTTAGCGATCTCGTAGTTGATCTGGTTAGCAAATGGGTGCTTGCGAGTCGGTACTAGACCTTCGATTAGCGCAACTTCAGCGTCAGCTGTTGCTTCTTTGAAGCGTGCAACGATGTCTTCTAGTAGCACGTCGCTCTTATCGTTACGGATAAGCTCTTCAGCACAAGCCATTGAGAATGGTTCAGCCACTTTCATATCGCTGTTGGCTGCGATGATGTTCGTTGTTAGATCTGGCTGACCGCCACCGTGACGTGGCTGGGCGATAGGCTTGAAGAAAGAAACGCGAACACCTTTGCGCTCCATTGCACGAAGCACACCAAGGCTTACGCTAGTAAGACCAACTCCGGCACCAACCGGAACAAGCATAATAGTACGGGACACTATGGATTCCTCAACTATTGAACACGACAGTGCTGTGCAATAACGATGGGTGAACCGGTATTGGACAGCACCACAAAAAAGCATGACCTATGGTCATAAGCCATGAAAAAACGGCCGGCCTAGGCCAGCCGTTGGAATCAGTATCGACCGATTAGATTTCAGCTAGACGAGCTGTATCTTCAGCGATAACTAGTTCTTCGTTAGTTGAAACAACCATTGCAGGAACACGGCTGTTTTCAGTAGTGATCACACCTTCGCCGCCGAAACGTGCTTTAAGGTTAGCTTCACCGTCAACTTCAACACCTAGGATAGCAAGGCGGTTTAGAACCATCTCACGGATAGGTGCAGAGTTTTCACCGATACCGCCAGTGAAAGTGATTGCGTCTAGACGACCTTCTAGAGATGCAGTGTAACCAGCAACGTACTTAGCTAGACGGTGGCAGAACACGTCCATTGCACGTGTTGCTTCTTCTTTCTCGCCGTAGTTGTCTTCAACGAAACGACAGTCAGAAGTCACTTCAGTCAGACCCATTAGGCCAGACTCTTTAGTTAGCATGTTGTTGATTTTCTCAACAGAGTAACCTAGGTTGTCGTGCATGTGGAAGATGATAGCTGGGTCGATGTCACCACAACGCGTACCCATTACTAGACCTTCAAGAGGAGTTAGACCCATAGAAGTATCTACAGACTGACCGTTCTTGATTGCACAAACTGAAGCACCGTTACCTAGGTGACAGTTGATGATGTTTAGTTCTTCTTCTTTCTTACCTAGTAGCTTCGCAGTTTCGCGAGTGATAAATAGGTGAGAAGTACCGTGCATACCGTAGCGACGGATACCGTGCTCTTTGTATAGGTTGTACGGTAGAGCGTATAGGTACGCTTCTTCAGGCATAGTCTGGTGGAACGCAGTGTCGAATACAGCAACGTTCTTAAGCGCTGGGAAAGACTTCTGAGCAGCTTTGATACCGATGATGTGAGCAGGGTTGTGAAGAGGTGCAAGTGTTGCACAGTCTTCGATACCTTTAAGTACATCTTCACAGATAAGTGCAGACTTAGTGAACTGCTCGCCGCCGTGTACTACACGGTGACCGATAGCTTTTAGGTTTTCAGCTAGTTCAGGCTTAGAAGCAAGAATTGTGTCTACCATGAACGCTAGAGCTTCTTCGTGAGCAGCGCCGTCGCCTAGTTGAGCTTCGTGCTTACCATCAAGCTTCCACTTGATACGTGCTTCTGGAAGGTGCAGACATTCTGCAAGACCTGTCAGGTGCTCTTCACCTGATACCGCGTCAACAACAGCGAACTTTAGAGAAGAACTACCGCAGTTAAGAACTAAAACCAGCTTAGACATGAGTGACTACCTATAATCTGTCTGAAAGTTGATATTCAACTGAAATAAAAATTACCCATAGGATAGACGACTTTTCG
Source organism: Photobacterium sp. AWH4_225 (assembly GCF_056158405.1). Lineage (NCBI taxonomy): Bacteria > Pseudomonadati > Pseudomonadota > Gammaproteobacteria > Vibrionales > Vibrionaceae > Photobacterium > Photobacterium sp. AWH4_225. The sequence goes on from NZ_JBSWTF010000001.1 coordinate 749,418, forward strand.
ATAAGCCGGTCTAATCAGGGTCAAAATCGTGCTACATCCGTATCAAGATAGAATCGTGTAACCCAGATTCTGGGCCATCCTTGGAAGCGCCTTCAGTTGCCAGAACGATGATTACAGGCAACAATAAATGTAGGCGTGCATAGGATAGCGATTGTGGTGCAATATAACAAAAGTATTTTTAGAAAAAATTAATTTGAATCAAGTTTGTTATCGCCGGTTTTGAATTTTTACTGTTTTTTTTGAAGTTTGGTGGTTTATGAGTCAACAACATTCTATTTGGCAAGCTTTCCGTCATGGCCAGGATTACATGGCTACGTGGCCAATGCGCAAAGAGTTGGCCATCCTGTTTCCCGAGCAGCGCTATATCAAAGCGACACGTTTTGCGATGCGGGTAATGCCTGCCGTTGCGGTAATGAGTGTATTGAGCCAAATGGCCTTTGATAACTATGACGCTTTACCTCAGGCGATCACTATTGCCCTGTTTGCCTTAAGCATGCCCTTGCAAGGGTTGTGGTGGCTCGGCAAGCGCAGCCGGACCGATTTGCCGCCGTCGCTGGCAACCTGGTACCGTGAGATCCATGACAAGATTGTTAGTGAAGGGTATGCGCTGCAGCCGTTGAAGAGCCGTCCGCGCTATAAAGAATTGGCGCAAGTGCTAAACCGTGCCTTCAAGCAGCTCGATAAATCCTCACTGGAACGCTGGTTCTAGCTTTCCTGTTATTTGATTTGAAGCACGAGCGTTACCGCTCGTGCATTTCCTGTCTCGGCTCTACCCGGCAAAAAGTGCCAAAGAAAGCGAGCGGAGATAGCTTTCTATATCAGCGTCATTTTTTTCTGGCATACCGTGCATTAACCACTGCTCGCATATTCCTGATAGTAAGCTTTCGAAAATCGTTGCTGCTATCTGTGGTGTGAGGTGATCGTGTAGCAGCCCAGAAGCATCCAGGCTCTCCATGGCAGCGAGCATCAGGGCGCGATCTTCCCGCGATTGTTCAATGAAGTTGTTCATCAAGCTCTCATCGGCAAAGCACTGGAACGAGAGCTGCATGATCATCTTCATCTTGGGGTTGTCGTGCATTTCTACCAGCAGTACCCGTGCGGTATTGAGCATACCTGCTTTTAGTTTGTCCCCCTCAAGTTGCTGCGTCGCATAGATAGCCTGTTGCAGCTCCGGAGACTGGGCTTTCCAAAGAGCGTCCAATAAGTCGGCCTTGTCTTTGAAATGCCAGTAAATCGCCCCGCGGGTGAGCCCTGCTTCTGTAGCAATACCGGCCAGGGTCGTTTTTGCTAAGCCTTTTTCGCTGAATACCTTCATTGCAGTATCCAGTATTAGCTGCCGAGTCTGCTCGGCTTCTTCTTTACTTTTTCTTGCCATTTGTTTTATCCGAGATTCGGGAGTGCACCGGCACTCCCGATCATCTATTAGGCATGTTGAGCCAAAGGGCTCGGTAATGGTTTGGTCAAAAGAATATACAACGCGGGGATTATTACAATGGCAATAATGGTCGAGGCCACCAAGCCATAGATAATCGCCATACACAGCGGATACCACTGCGGATCGCTGTACGCCAACGGCAGCAAACTGAGAATGGTTGTCAGACTGGTGCTGAGAATAGGCCTCAAACGCTCTGCGGCACCATAGGCAGCAGCCTGGGCGACAGACTCCCCACGCTTGAGGTGGCGGTTCATGGTATCAACCAGCACGATACCGTTGTTTACCGCGATACCGGCCAGCGAGACAATCCCGATCAGCCCCGAGAATGACATCGCGGTGCCCGACAGGAAGTAGCCGAAGAAGGTGCCCATCAAAGCCAGCGGGACAATCAGCAAGATAATGGCTGGCTGGGCAAAGGAGTTGAACATCAGGGTCAGCAGCACGAAAATCGAGAACATCGCCAGGATAAAGGCAGTGCCCATTGCGCTGTAGCTTTCGTCGGCTTTGGCCATTTCGCCCCCTAGCTGGAAGTAATAGCCAGTTGGCCAACCGGCTTGCAGTTGCTCCAAGTGCGGGAGTAGGGCAGTGATCACTTCGCCTGCGGTACGGCCTTCGGTTCGCGAGCTGACCGTTACGGCACGCTGTCCTTCTTTGTGGACGAACACCCGGGGTGTTTCGACAATCTGGTAATCGACCAGATCACTCAAAGGCACGGCGCGGCCATCCTGGCTGATGATATGCAGTAGCTGCATTTCCGACAGATGGCGGGGGCCACCCAGTTGCTCGCCACGGCTTGGCCACAACACGCTCAGGCGCATCTTGGCATCGTCGTCAATGCCTTCAATTTTGAAGTGGCCGATCTCGTCCTGCTCCATCGCGACCCGGATCTGCTGGGAGACTTCCGCCTCTGACAGCTGGTGGAAGCTCAGCATCTCATGCTTGAAATTAAAGCGAACTTCATAGCGGGCGGGGCCAAGGTTGTCATTGATGTCGCTGCTGCCCGGTACCTGTGCCAGCGCGGCTTTGACCTCGGCAGCGTTGGCGATCAATTGATTGTAGTCCGGACCGATCAGGTCAACTTGGATCGGTGCTGACGTATCTGGGTTACCCCCGATGTGAACCAGAGACACTTCGATGCCCGGCTCGTCATGCAGCGCCTGCTGGATACCCTCGCGGATTTCTTCCAGGTACTCAAAGGATAACTTATCGCGTTGATCTTTAGGATAAAGGGTCAGGCTGAAACCGACTTGGTTCCACTCCTGTGAAGGCAGCAGGGCATCGTTGAGCGAGGCCGTTGTCATTGGGCTTTTGGCCCCGACATAGGTAATGACCTTTTCAATCCAAGGCTGCTGGCGCAAGAATTCACCAGCCTTGTCAGCAGCTCGCTGTGATTGCTCCAGGGTGGAGTCTGGTGCCAGTACCAGCGACACGCCGATTTTTCGGTCATCGGCTTCCGGATACATCTCTGACGGCATCAGGCCAACGAGCATGATACTGGCAATAAACAGCACCAAGGTACCGCCGACCCAAACACCGGCACGGCGCTTGCTCTTGAGGACATAGGTGGCAAGCCATTGGCGCAACTGATGACGGTAGCGGCTTGATAGTTTATCGATCAGCAGCTCCTTGTCATTGTTGGCCGCTTTCTCCAGCATATAGCGTGACAGCGGGATACAGATCAGGAACGCAATGAACAAGCTGATCAGCAAGGTGACAGTGATGGTGATGGGCAAAATACGGATGAACTTCCCGTCGATGCCGCCGACCATCATCATCGGCACCATGGCCAGAATGGTGGTGAGCTGCCCGGCGGTTGCTGGCAAGATAAACTGACGTACGGTTTCGATGGCCGCTTCTGCAAACGAAAGCTTTTTCACGTACAGCCCTTCGTGCATCCCTTCCATAACCAGAATGTAGACATCGACCATCAGGCCAAGTGCCAGCACCATGCCGATCATGATCATCGAGTTGAAGGAGTAGCCAAAGCTTGCCATTACAGCTAGCGTGGCCAGCAGAGTGACGGGTAGGGCGATACCTGCAACCAGGGCTTCGCGCCAACTCAGCAGTAGCATCAACACCACAAAGACAATTACCACTGCCTGTTTCATCGAGCTGGAAATATCGTTGAAAGCCAGCTCGATCAGCTCACCATCATCACTGACCCGTGACAGGGACAGCCCTTGCGGCCAATCCGAGCGGCTGATGAGTTCGTCGACTTTCTGTTGGGTCGCGTCGATAACGGCAAAGGTATCAGCTCCGGGATATTTGAGCACATCCAGGGTGATGCCTAGTTCAAAGGGCTGGTTGTTGACGCTGAAGAAAGTCCGGCTGACTTCGCGGTCAAGGCGGTGACTGACTTCGGCCAGCTCTCCTAAACGTACCGGGCGGTTATCGCTCAGGCGGGTGATCGGCAACTGGCGGACTTGTTCAACGGTGACGAAACGGCCCGACAAGTAGAGGTTGAAGGTGTTCTCATCAGACTCGAACTCACCCCATGCCATATCGTGGTTGGCATTTTGCAGGCGATCGCGAACCAGCAGTGGTGAGATCCCCAAGTCGCGTAGCCGGTCCATTCTCAAGCGGACATGAAGGCTTTTCTCACGCATCCCGTTGAGGTTAACCTTTTTTACCAGCGGTAAGTTTTCGAACTGGGATTCCAAGTGCTTGGCGGTATCGGACAGCAGAATGTCATCGACATCACCACTGAGCACCCAGCTGATCACCGGCATGTTGGAAACTGACATCTCCTCGATATCCGGCTTTTCAATGCTGTTATCGGCGGGAAATTCCGCTTCGGCCTTATCGATCGCCGCACGCAATAGCTGCATCGATTCGCTCATCGGCATATCGGCATCAAACTCGACGGCAACAATGGAGTAGGAGTTATACGAACCGCTGGAAAAAGACTTCAGCCCTTTGAGGCTGCGGATCTCATCTTCGAGGGGTTTGGTGATCTCTTTTTCGATTTGCTCTGGCGCGGCGCCCGGCCAGAAGGTCATGACTATGGCCTGGGGGATCTCCAGGTCAGGGTAGTTTTCCCGCACCATGTTGTTGTATGACAGCAGCCCGGCAAGGACAATCATCCCCAGCAGTAGGCGGCCAACCAGGGTTTGGACAAAGAGTTTACGTGCAATTGGCCTCATTGGGTCACCCCGACTACCTCAACTTGACTACCGTTTACCAGTAGGTGCTGGCCACGGGTAACAACCTGATCGCCCGCCTCGAGCCCATTTAACACTTGGATACGGCGTAGCCCTTGCAGGCCAAGGGACAGTTGACGCTCTTCTACTTGGTTATCGTGATTGACGATAAACGCGAAAGCATTGCCACTGCGGAACGAAATAGCATGGATAGGCAGCGATATTGCGTCCTCAACAACAGTTGCAGCAATCCAGGCGCGGACAAATTCACCGTCAATCAGCTGTTGTTCATCGTTATGGACTCGCACTTTGACACTCTGCGAGCGGCGCTGGAGGTTAATCGTCGGGCTGACAGACCAAATGGTACCGGTCACCACATCGCTGCCTTGAAACTGGCTCTCTTCGGCCCGGTATAGGGTTGTGTTGTCACTGGCTAAATAAACGGTTTGGCCTTCCTTTAGCAATCGGGCATCTTCAACCGGTAGCTCCAGTTGTATTTCTAACAGGCTGTCATCCACGATGACAATCGCGCTGCTGGCTTCACGATCACGGTTTGAGTTGATACCGGTTGGTGGATAGTAGTGGTTGTCCTCGCGGATATTCATGGCCGCAATGTAGCCATCAAAGGGGGCAAACAGGCTGGTTTTTTCAAGGCTCACCGTTTCGCGATTGATATCGGCCGATACACTGAGAATGTCCGATTCTATTGCTTCTAATCCACTGATATTCATGGCAACAGCGGATTGGGCATTGAGCAGGGCGGTTTTGTTGCGTTCGAACTCATCCTGTGAAATGACGCCGCGTTCATAGACTTCTTCCATTCGGGCAAAGTTCTGCTTGGAGAGCGCTAGATCATTTTCGGCCTGCTGGAGGCGGGCTTCGGCTTCTTGCTTCTGGGCACGAACAGCCTGCAGTCGAGCTTCAAGTGCTTTGACCGAGGCGGAGTTCTGGCGGCTGTCGATCTGTGCCAAGAACTGGCCGCGGTTGATGGTGTCATCCGGGCCGAAGACTCTGGCGCCTTCCCTGAGTTGGGTGCCATTTTCCAGTTCACCGATAGTGACTACCTTACCCGACGCTTCGAAATCCAAGAAAGCCTTGCGATAGGCTTGTACCGTGCCTTCAGAGAACGACCACCCAGTGATCAGCTCCGGTAGGACTTGTTCCGTTTGTACTTTAACCGGTTGAGGTTGCTGGGGGTGGATCTGACTGGTGTCTTCTAGTTGCATAAAACGATAGCCAGTCAGTATCAGTAAACCGATCGGAAAGATGAGCCATGCCTTGGCAGTCAGGGTACGAATTTTCATTGCGGTGCTCAGGAAAAGGACAGTAAGTGAATTTTACATACATTCATGAATGTATGTAAAGGTGGTAAATTTTGCTCTTATTGGTTTAAGCCATTGTGTTGGTAAATTTGCGACGTCGGGCGATGTTAGGTAGTGAGGGGTGTTTGAAGAGCGGGGAGGCAAAAAAGAGGCGGGGAAAAATAGAAGTTGGAAAAATAAAGTTAAACAAAGCCACGGTAGTAGTGGCTTTGTTGAGGTGACGATTACTCTTCGTCTTCAACTTGGCGCTTGGTGCGGACTGCCGGCTTAGCCAAGATTTCCAAGTAGAAAGACGTCAGCGCCAGTGACTCGGCTTCGTCAATGCACTTGTTGATTTCTTTAACGTGGATTACCTTTGCTTCCTGCTCGGTGTGACCATATTTACAGTCGAAATCCCAGTAGTCAGCGCCTGCTGGCAGGGATTTGTTACGTTCACGCTTGAGGTATTTCTTTACCTCGTATTTTACAGCTTCGACAACGCGTGGAACCGCTTTCTTCGGGTGAGTTAAAGCAAATGTTTTTTTCATCGTTTTCCTAAAAAATCAATAAGGCCCAGAACACGCTGGGCACGATGAGTATTTTACTTTAATTTGCCGCCGGTCGCGAATAGCAATTTTGGAGCTAGTTCAGCAGTAGGCTATCGTCTGCCAGTTCTTCGCCGCGAACCTTGCTGAACATTTCCAACAAGTCTTTGACGCCCATCTGGTTACGTTCCTCACCAGCGACATCAAGTACGATTTCACCCTGATGCAGCATGACAGTGCGCTCACCGTAGGCCAGGGCATCTTTCATCGAGTGGGTGACCATCATGACGGTGAGATCGAACTCCTGCACGACTTTATTGGTCAGCGCGAGGACGAAGGCCGCCATTCGGGGATCCAGCGCAGCAGTGTGCTCATCGAGCAGCAAGAGTTTACTGTCGGCCAGTGTTGCCATAACCAAGCTTACAGCCTGTCGCTGGCCGCCCGACAATAACCCGATGCTGTCGCCCAAGCGGTCTTCAAGGCCGAGGCCGAGAATACTGATGCGCTCCTGGAACAGTTTGCGGCGTTTGGCTGACAGGGCGAGTTTCCAGCTGCGGTTACTGCCGCGCTTGTAGGCCAGTGCCATGTTCTCTTCGATGGTCAGTGAGCCACAAGTGCCAGCCAGCGGGTCCTGGAACACCCGGGCTGCATATTGGGCGCGCTGATGGACGCTCTTCTGGGTGACATCAATGTTATCGATCAGCACTTGCCCCCCCACCATCGGGGTTTCGCCGCTGACTGCACCAAGCAAGGTCGATTTTCCCGCCCCGTTCGAACCTATCACGGTGACAAACTGTTTTTCCGGTACCGTCAGAGAAACCCCCTTGAGGGCTTGGTTTTCGAGGATAGTACCTTCGTTGAAGGTTACGCGGATATCGTTGAGTTCAATCATGTTTGCCTTATCCCCTTGCACTGGCTTTGTTGGTAGCGACGGATGGTTTCTTCTTGCTGCGCTTCAGCTGCCCTTTCATGCGCGGGGCGATGAGGGCGATGGCAACCAGCAGGGCAGTGATCAGGTTGAGATCTGATGCTTGCAGGCCAAACATACCGCTGCTCAGGGCAAAGGCAACAGCCAGGCGGTAGAGGATAGAGCCGAGGATCACGGCGATAACAGCCACCCAGATCTTACGGCCGGGTAGCAAGGTTTGGCCGAGGATCACCGCGGCAAGACCGACGACGATGGTCCCGACCCCCGAGGTCACATCGGCAAAGCTGTTGGTCTGGGCAAACAGGGCGCCGGCAAAGCCGACAAAGCCGTTGGATAGGGCTAGGCCGAAATAGGTATAGAGCGCAGTGTTGCCGCCTTGGGCATTGACCATACGACTATTGACGCCTGTTGCGCGCAAGCCAAGGCCAAAGTCACTGGCAAGCAGGCGAGTAATAAACCACGCACTGGCGATCACCAAGGCCAGCACTACCGCTAGGCGCATGATGCTTTCATCTAGTCCGTAGTCGAAAGCGAGCATTTCAAATGGGGTAAATAGGGTATCTTCACCGAGCAGGGAAAGGTTCGGGCTACCCATGATGCGGATATTGATAGAGAAGGCCGCGATCATGGTGAGGATACTGGCCAGCAGGTGAAGGATCCCACAGCGTACGGCAAGAAAGGCGGTGACCAGACCGCATAACCCGCCTGCAGCAATGGCGAGCAGAGTTGCCGCCCAAGGGTTAAAGCCAGCAATAATGGCTGTCGCAGCGACGGCTGCGCCCATCGGGAAACTGCCGTCGACCGATAGATCCGGGAAGTCCAGAATACGGAAGGTGAGGTAGACGCCGAGGGCCACCAGTCCATAAACCAGCCCTATTTCGAGCGTCCCGAGAAAGGCAAAGAAAGACATCCTTATTCTCCTTGTCTTTATGTGTAGTGAAGAACCTAGAACCTAGAACCTAGAACCTAGAACCTAGAACCGGTAGCTAGGATCGAGTTTGTAGGAACTAGGTTCTGCTTCTGTTATTTCTCTATCGTCGTTGCCCGCTCAAGCACGGAGTTCGGGAAGGTGATCCCCAGCTTTTCAGCGGCTTTCTGGTTAAGGGCTAGATCTGAGCCTTTGGCGACTTTTACCGGCAGCTCAGCGACTTTTTTACCTTTTAGCAAGGCATCGACATAATCGGCAGTCTGGACACCGACTTGGTAGTAGTCAAAACCAAGCGCAGCGAGAGCGCCGCTCTCGATGTAGGTTGTTGATGCGCCGACGATAGGGGTTTTGGCTTGGTTACCAGCATTGACCAGCCCGTCAATGGCACTGGCGACAGTGTTATCGGTTGGGGCATAAATCACGTCAGCTTTAGCAGCAACAATCTGGGCGGCAGATTGGACATCGGCACTCTTCAGAGCGGTCCCTTCAACCACAGTAAGCCCTTTCTCTTCAGCGGCAGCCCGAAGCAGTTGAACCAAGGCCACCGCGTTGGCTTCACCCGGGTTGAAGACCACACCGATGCTTTTCATCTCAGGCAGCAGCTCTTGCATCAATGCGACGTGCTGAGCAACAGGTGACAGATCGGATAACCCGGTGACGTTTCTGGCCGGTTTGTCCATGTCCTTAACCAGCTTGGCACCAACCGGATCAGTGACAGCGGTGAAGACGACTGGGATAGAGCGGGTCGAGGCGGCAAGTGCCTGTGCGGTCGGGGTTGCAATACCTACCAGAACGTCAGGGCGTTCACCCACAAACTGCTTGGCGATTTGGACTGCAATGGCAGGGTTGCCTTGAGCAGTTTGGTAGCTGAATTCTAGGTTTTCACCCTCGACATAGCCTTTTTCCTTTAGGCCATCGAGCAGACCATTGCGGGCCGCATCGAGAGCGGGGTGCTCGACAATTTGTGAGACGGCGACTTTGGCAACATCGGCAGCCATGGCGGAGGTCGATGCCATGGTCATCGAAGCGGCGACGCAGACAGCTGATAGTAGCTTGCTGTATTTAAAGTTATTTTTTAAATCCATTCTCATACACTCCCTGTTTGATTTACGCTGAGCCTATTGCGATGCGAGTTATAGGAATCAAATAACTGCTTGGCATATTGTTGTAGCGCATTGTGAGTGCAATTGACATATCTGTTTTAACACTTACGTAACAATACCGCGGTCGATCATGCTGGAATATTTGCAATAGATAGTGATGGGCATTTGTTTGCTGTTTATCTCAGGGTGAGTTTGTTCGTGTGGTGGCTAAAAAATGGTCAGATACGCTTTATTGCTATTTTTGTCGCCGTTGGAGAGATGTATTTTGTTTTGTCAGAATAACGCTATGAAAAACTGTGCTTTAGATCATGTTGTCGACGGTAGGTGTTCAGGAAAGGGTCAGGTCGGGTACGAAATAATAATAGCCGAGATATTAGCTGTATCTCTCCCAACGACCCCACAAGCTTGGCCGCCGGTGGGGTCTGTTCTTTCTAGGCGAATACAATGTTATTTATAACACTTTAGTCCTTTATTCCTGCCGTAAATGGCATTCATCGCCGCTTTCATTTTGTCCTTATCAACGTAGGCAGTCGGTAGTGGCATGACTTCAAAGGTATAGTCAGGCGAACCTTCAGCCACATTAGCTTTTTCCGTGACCGGTGTTACCAGCATGACTTTCAACTCTGGGTTGCGAGCCGTGATCCGTGATGCTGTCCCTAGGCCTTCGGCGACATGGAATCGACCGGCGACATGGATAATCTGTTTACCCGGGTGCAGGGCAAGGTAGTCCACCATGCTTTCGGCCATAGTGTCATCCCAAGCGGTTTGGGCAGCAAACTGGCGCTTGGTTTTTTCCTCGTCGCCGTGGTGCATCGAGGCGTTGAACTTGCTGTGGTAGGCATCATCACCCAGTGTGAGTTGCTCGGCGACCCATTTACGTTCTGTAGCTGGGAGTCGATCCAAATAGCCTTCACCCTGCTGGCCAATACAGCGAACGATGGACTTCGGTGCGTTGGCTGCAATCACATCTAATTGATTTGCTTTGGCAAATTCAACCAGTGGACGGTAATCACTACTGTAGTTTGGCCAGGCTTTTCCTTCTTTTATCAAGGTTTTCTCACCGATTTCACCGGCCAGGTATTGGTTCACGACATGCTGTTTGTCGCGGGTGAACTGTTCCATCGACAGCGCCATATCAGGGCTTTGTTGGTAGAGGGCAGCAAATAAACGGGCTTGCATCAGGTGGGCACCAGGGTGGCCATGCCATTCACCGACCAGAACGATATCCGCGTCTTTGAGCGCAGTAGCCAGTTGGGCTAGGGTCAGTGGTTGTCCCTGTGGCGACTGGATAGTCGAATCGTACATAGTCGACAGCGGTTGGGCCGCTTCGATTGAGCTGGTGTCGGCAACATCAGAATGCGAGGCGCAGCCAAACATCAGGCTAGCAAGGCCGAGAGAAAGCCATTTCTTCATGGGTATCAAATCACAGTGAGTTAATTGACGTCGGGTAAAATACCCGGCAAACAGAACTTTAAGTATAGAGGCTGTGATGATAGATGAGTTGATAGTAGTTATCAATTGCAATTGATAACTACTATTATTTGTTATATTGCCCGAACGGAAGGAGGGCTATGCTTGGCGTTGGTAAACTCGGATGGCAAAGTCGGCTTCGCAGCGGAACTGCTCGCTGGCTGCCAGTTGCTGCCAAACACTGTCGCTGGTCTTCCAGGCAAACGGGGTCATTTGCATCAGTGCTGTTGCTTCTTCACCATTGAGCGTCATGTCGTAGTGAAGCTGGCTTTGATCGATCAGCTCGAATCCTTCAATCTCTTCTGCGGTCATGTCATGCAGTCTTACACCATCGTAAATCAATTCTTTTAGTTGGTATAAATGGCGAGCAGCTGGCGTTACGGTAACAATAATGCCACCAAGTTTTATGGTGCGCTTTAGCTCTTCTGCTTTGCAGGGCGCATAGATCCGGACCATACCGTCAAGGGAGCTGTCACTAAATGGTAAGCGGTGGCTCGAGGCCACGCAGAAGTGGCAGGTCGGGTAGCGTTTTGCTGCGTAGCGTACCGCAACTTTTGAAATATCCAACCCATGTATCTCTAAGGCTGGATGCTCCGCCAAAGCGGTGGCAAAGCCTGACGTGTAGTAACCCTCACCACATCCAATATCCAAAAGATGAACGGCATTTTCTGGCAGGTGCTGCTCAAGCTTGTCAATGACCAGCTGGCGCATTGGGGCATAGTGACCGGCATCAAGAAACAGGCGGCGCGCCTGCATCATCTCTTTGTTATCCCCTGGGTTCTTAGAGCTTTTATGGTGAGCAGGCATTAAGTTGACATACCCTTCCTTGGCCTGATCAAACTGGTGGTTATTGGCACATTTCCACGTTTTGTCTTGTTGGGAAAGCGGCTGGTGGCAAAGGGGGCATTGGTATGACATTAGGTGTTACCGAGCTGAAAGAGTAGAGGGAATATTGTAAACGCCGCCTATATACGCCTGCAAGCGCTAGGAGGAAAGGATACCGATCACATATTTCGCGCTGTGAAATTAAATCCAGATCACAGTTGTATTTTAAATATAATTCCGTGCCTCACGTTCAACTTCCATTCAGCTTTCTGGGATATTTTGCATCTCAAAGGAAGTGGTTTGTTTCTATTTTTGGTTTTTTATCAAGTGGTTTTTGGTGTTTGATTGCATACCCTAAGGATGGGTTGGAATATTATTCTGTTGCGGTGCAATAAGTGAAATGGGTTATGTTCATTGTCGATAACATCCATTTCTTGAATAATAATTTATGCCGTAAAAAAACAAGATGGCACACATGCCGCGAGCATTTTTCTTTAGGAGTTCATAATGAAACGTTTTGCATTAGGCGCAGTCGCATTACTGATGGCACAAGGCGCAATGGCGTCATCTTACGTAACGGGTAACGTGCAGTTCCACAGTGATAGTGCGGCAGATGTTACTTCAACATTAGAGGCTGGCCACACGTTTACTAACCCATTGGGCGGCCTGACGCTACTGACCGAGTTTGATGGTATTCAAATTGGTGAAGTGAATACACAAGACAGCACTTACGTGACATTAGGTGCTGAGCAGGCAATGAACATCACTGACAACCTATGGGTTGCTGCGGGTTACCATCACCTAATCCAAGAAGGTGAGACTATCCAGTACCGTCCGTTGGTCAAAGTTGGCTACAACATGGATAACATCTCCCTGTACCACCGTTCTCGTTACCACATTGATGCGACAGACGCTGAAGATGCGGGTGATTCACTGCGTACAGATACATCTATCGCCTACCAGCTAAACGAAAACGTAAACTTGAAGTACAACTTTATCTATAACTTCAATGATGATGCCAACAATGGTGACTCTCGCAAAGATTCAAAAGATCATGAGCTTCGTGCAACATGGACTCGTAACGGTGTACAGCCATACTTTGAGTACCGTAACCAAGCAAACAACAGCAACAATGCATTTGTCTTCGGTGCTTCTTACGGCTTCTAAGTCCGCTTGAATCTCTGAAATGGGTTGTTAATAGGGAAGCCGTGATGCTTCCCTTTTTTGTATCTGTTAATGCTAGCAGGCAATAGTTCATTCTCTCTTGTGCATAAAAGTTCAATAAAAATTCAATAATTGCATATCTGTACTATGCTAATTAGGCGCAAATAAGTGCTTGATTTATTGAAGGAGCATTAAGCGTTCAAAGAATAGCAGTGCTTTTAACGGGGCAAATGATGGCCTCGACAATAAAAATGTACAACAGGAGTTGAACATGAAAAGAGTAGCATTAGCAGTGGTAGTATCGACGTTATTGGGCACTGGTTATGCCCAGGCGGGGACAATTTTCCAGGGTGATGATGGCTCGACCATCGATGTCTACGGCCGTTTGGCGTTTAACGTTACCGATAAAGGATCCAGTGACGTTGAAGGTAAGTTCGATGCCCGACTAGGCCTCGGTGGCTCGCAGACCGTCAATGATGACGTCTCGGTGATTGGCTGGGCGGAGTACCAGGTGGGGGCTGCTGAGTTTGCCAATAGTCTCTCTGATTCTAGTGATCTTACTGCACGTTATGTCTGGGCAGGGATTGATGCTTCTCAGTACGGTAGATATACCGGTGGTCGTGTTGCATCCGGACTGATCATGTTTACCGATATCGTCGATGTTTTTGCTGGTTCGGATATTGCCATTGCCCGTCAGGTCGATAGGGTAGATAAGACAGCAACTCAGGTGTTCCGTCAAGACGGTACGCTGCAATATCAAAATAGCTATGACTACCTGGATGTGTCGATCGCTTACATTCTCGGAAATAGCGAGTCTGATTTGGATATCGGCTATAACATCGCACTGCGATATACCTTCGACATGGGGAATGCAGGTAAGCTAGCTCCTGTTGCGGTATATCAGGCTAATGAAGGTGATGATAGTAATCGTGATTATTACGTCTGGGGTGTCGGTGCCAGTTATTACATTGGAGATCTGGTACTAGGTTTGATCTACTCAGAAGATGAGGTGGACTATAACAACGGCATCAAGAGCAAGGACGAAGTGGTGGAGTTTACCGCGGTCTACGAAGTCAACGATGACTGGGTGTTACGAGGCGGCTACCGCTGGCTAGATAACAGTGACGGTGATGAACTCGAACTCAGTGATACCACCCTGGAGGCGCAATACCGCTTGACTCTTCGCTCGTCTGTTTTCGGTAGTTATGTATTTAGGGACGGTAAAGATAATCAGTCAGATGGATTCTCCGGAAAAACGGATGATGATTATATGTTCCTTGGCCTGCGTTACGAGTACTGATAACCCCTCAACAAGCCAGCAAACGCTGGCTTGTTTTATTTCGGGAGGTGGAGCTGAGGCCAGTTAGGCTTTCGCCTTGTATTCTGCTTTATCCAAGTTGTGTTTTTTCATCCGTAAATACAGCTTTTTGCGTGGGATCTGCAGGTAGTTGGACACATCATTGATGCGGCCGGCAAACAGATACAGCGCATCTTCAATTACCTGTTTCTCATAGCTGTCAACCAGATCATCAAGCGGGCTGCTCATATGCTCTAATGGTTTGGTCCTGTCTTGCCCCGCCAACTTCACGATGCCAATGGCATAAAGCTCGGCCACATTTTTCAATTCCAAAACATTGCCGCTCCACTCGTGGCGGTTCAGGGTATTGATATAGGCTTTGTCGATGGCTGGCACGGCTTTGTGCAGTTTCTGGCAGCTTTGTTTCAGGAAGTATTTGAACAAAGGCGCGATATCACTGACCCGCTGGCGCAGAGGCGGAAGCTGGAAGCGCACTTGGCTAAGGAAGTAGAACAGCTCTGGCAGCAAAACTTCCTGCTCCACCAGGGCTTCAGGGTTAGCGCCGGTAATCGCCAGCACCCGTACTTCTTTTTTGTTCTGGCGCTCTTGCTCCAACAGGAAGCGGCATAGCCATTGCTGGGTTTCCAGCGGCATAGCTTGGGGTTCATTCAGGCTGATGCTGCCGCTGCGGGCTGAAATCATCGCGCGCTGTAGATCGGCTGTGCAGGTAATATTACTACCTTGGGTGGCAACAAATGGCCCTTTGTGCAGCTGGCTGTGCTGGTGCAGCAACTTGGTCACGGTGTGGCGACCGGTGCCGCTTTCGCCCTCGACCAGCACATCCTTGGAGGTCAGTGCAATTTGCGTGATCTTTTCACGGATCTTGACAATAAGCGGGCTGTCACCCAGCAGTACTTCGTTGGTGGATTGTCCGATAGCTTCACGCTGTTCGATGACTGATTTACGGGTCGGCAAGTGTTTTTCAAGCAGCGCCAGCAACTCTGCAGGCTGTAGCGGTTTTTGCAGAAAATCGAGTGCGCCGCGTCTGACCGCATCGACGGCCATCGGGATATCACCGTGACCGGTGATCATAATAACGGGCAGCTCAGGGTCGAGGTTCTTGATAAATTCAAGCAAATCCATCCCGCTGAGACCCGGCATGTACATGTCAGTAACAACCACACCGGGCCAATTTTTATGTAATAGGGATGTAGCCAGTGTTGGGTCAGTAATGGCTTTGACTTTAAAGCCTGACATTTCGAGAAGTTGTTGATATGACTCCAAAACATCATGGTCATCATCGATGATGAGTACTTCAATATCATTATTCATTATCATAATTGTTTAGCTCCAACACGACCATGGCACCGCCTTGTAGGTTTGAGGCGAGATAAATATTGCCATCAAAGCGGTTCATGATTGAACGGCAGATACTCAGCCCAAGGCCAAGTCCCACCTCTTTTGTTGTGGTAAAGGGGATAAATAGTTTTTCGATGATTTCGGCGGCGAATCCGTTGCCGCTGTCACTGACGGCCAGGCGACATCGACCTGCCTGGCTATCAAGGGTTTCTAGAGTAATGATGCGTTGCTCGCAGCCTGCGACAGCATCACAACTGTTGACCAACAGGTTTACCAGCACCTGCTCCAACTGCACCTGATCGGCATGACAGTACATTGGCTCGGTTAGCAGGTTGCGGATCTCCGTTTGCTGAACCTTGGCCCGGCTTTCTACAATCATCATGGCATGCTGGATGGATGAGCGAAGCTCAACTTGTTTCATCGGGCTTTCTGACGATTGTTTACGGGAAAAGCTTTTCAGGCTGGCGATGATACGCCCCATCCTGGATGCCAGGCTTTCTACCTTGTCTAGCGAGGCAGGTAGCTGATCGAGCCGCTGCTTATCCAGCGCCAGCTTGGCAGTAAAAATATGGGTCGAGATAGCCGACAGCGGTTGGTTCAACTCATGGGCAAGGGATGTCATGGTCTGGCCGACCACGGCCATTTTCGCGGCTTGGATCAGCTCATCCTGGGTGGCACGCAAGTCGGCTTCTACCCGTTTGCGATCTTCAATCTCCAATTTCAACTGGCGGTTTCGGCTGGTGAGGGAGTGGGTTTTTTCCCGAACCATTTTCTCCAGCCAGCGCGCCGCTTTCTCCTGCTCGGTGATATCGGTCATGGTGATGATCACCTTATCCTTCTGTCCTTGCTGGAACAGGCGGAAGTCGAGCCGCAGGTAGAGGTTTTCCTGATCAATTTTCTTCTGCTTTAGTGTCAGGTTACAGCCGCCGAGGCTGATCAACGGGCTATTTTCACTGAACAGGGACTGCAGCCGAGCGTGCATGGTCGGGCTGAACAGCTCCCAGATCGCCCTGTTATGCGGCATCTCGATATTGTCGAACAGGTTCAGCGCGCTGGGGTTAACCGACTCGATCTTGCCTTCGAGGTTGCAGGTAATAATACTGGCCTGGGTGTTGTTGATCAGGTTCAGGGCGTTGCTCTGCTGCATTTCCTGCATTTGACGGCAGAAATGGCGTAGGTTATCTCCTAGCTGGCCGATCTCGTCATTACCGGTGACTTGGATTTTAGCATCATGTTGGTTGTTGGCTACGGCCAATAAATCTTGTGACAATAGGTTTAAGCGTTTGACGATGCCTTGGCCGACCAAGTAAATCGACAGCATGACTGATAAAAACAGGGTGACCACCATGGTGCCGAATAAAATTAGGTTACTGATGGAAATGGCCTGGCGGGTCTTCTCATTCAACACGTTGAGTGAGGCATCTTCCTGTTCCACCATGGTCAGGATCAGCTCTTCCTGGTAAGCCAGCTGGGCTTGGATTTTGTCCTGGTAGTGGGTGATTTGCTGGTAGAGCTGGTAATCAAGCAACAGCTGTTTTTCCAAGATCCCACCTGGCTCGACCAAGGTGATTAACTCATCGAGTAACTGGCGGTAGGAAGCGGTCGATGAGTAATGGCTCAGGCTTTGGCTCATCTGGCTGACTTCCTCGGTTTTGTAACCAATGAAGTAAAATGCGTTGCCGATGTCCCTTTCTTGTCGCTGCAGGATAATTTCCTGCACCAACTGGTGCAATTCGTTCTCTTTGACCGTTATGGCCTGAAGCAGCGAAAACTCGGTCATGACTTCATTGATGGTGCTCGATACCAGGGCATTGGGTAGCATGCGGGTTAGCTGCCACTCGACCTCCTGCCGAATTGGTGTCAGCTCATCGATCATATCCTGATGCAGCCATTTGATGTTGTTTTCCGTTTGTGCCAACACATAAAGATGGGTATTGCGCTGATACAGCAGATCCGCATAGAGCTTGATGTCATTGAACAGGGTGTCGTGCTCGGCCTTGATGGCGGCATGGAACTTCAGGCTGGCGGTTTGGGCGATGGCCGCATTGATTTTTGCCAGCTTGTTGTTGATGTTCTGCTTCAGATCCGCATGCAGAACTGGGTCGGTATTGTTGCTGAGCAGGTTGAGGGCTGCCTGTAACCCTGCGGTATTTCGCTCCAGCTGATAGCTAGCCCGTAAGGTCGGCATGTTTTTTTCAACCATGGCCTGGATTTGGTCATCCAGACTTTCCCAGTTGATGATGGCGACTAAGCTGACGCTGATAGTCAAAAAGGCCATGAAAGCAATGGAGGCGATGAGGCGGTTGCCAATGGTATTGCCGATCAGCATTAGTTGATCCCCCTGTGCTCATGACTTTCCAGCAGCTTTTCACAGATGCTGATGGCCTGATCGAGTTGCTCGCTCATCAATGTGCGCCACTCTTTGAGCATACGTACGGTGTACATGTCGGTTCTCGACATTGTGATGGCGTTGCGTAGCTGGGGATTACGTGACTGGGCCTCGGAGACCGGCGGTGTCGAGGCAAGCCTGATAGCCAGGTTGTACTGGCGGAGCTCTTCTGATGTCAGGTGGCTGAGTTGTTTTACCTTGTGGATCAGCTGCCATGCCTGATTCAAGCGGATCAGCTGGCGGTTGATCGTTTGCTCGAAGAGTTGTTTGACCAAGATAGAACGCTCTTCCATCAACTGGTGATCAATGGCGGTGATCTTGAAAGGCTGAGCCATGGTTTGGTTCAGGGCATATTTATTGAGCGAGCTGGCCAATAGATTCTGCTGGATGTCTTCGGAGAGCAGGAACTCGATAAATTCGATACTGCGCCGGGCTTGGTTGATGTTCTTGACGGCGGCGACATAGCTCGGCATCAACGGGCTTTTCGGTTGATAGGTAAAGTCGATAAAAGGAAACAGCTTTTGGCTTTCGTAGGCGTAGCTATCGATGATAGGGCCAATTCCGGCCAAGCCTCGGGCAATACTGTCTTTGACGCCATAGCTCCGGGCGGAAACCGAGGACAGATTACCACCGATCTGCAGCAATAACTTCCAGCCATTTTTCCAACCGTAATGCTGGAGGATGTTCTCGACCATGATATGGGTGGTGCCGGAGCGGGCTGGGCTGCTCATGACCAAGTGACGGAAGTAACGCGGGTCGGCAAGGCTTTCCCACTTATTGGGTAAAGGAAGTTTGTGCTTGGCGAGATAATCCTTGTTCCACATCAAGCCATAGCCGGAGTAGCCAAAGATGGCGACATTGGCGATGGAGTCCTGCATAAATCGCTGCTGCTGGAAGGTTGTATCAAAGTTAAGCGCATTGAGTGGCAGCAAGCGGTCTTCTTCAACCAGTGGGGTAAACAGCGAGCGTGAGGAAGAAATCACAATGTCGATGTCGTGATCTTCATGGCTAAGCAAGCGCAGGCCTGACGTTTCGCGACGATGGAGAATCGTGAAGTGTACCTCTGGGTATTGCTGCTTGAACTGCTTGAGGAGAGGCTGCAGTGATTCGACCGTGAACGTGGTCAGAATGATCAGCTGATCGGTCGGCTTGGCCCAACTTGAGAGAGAAAAAAAGAGTATGACGGCATAAAGGAATTTCATCATTGCGGATCAGCTAACCAGAGTGTTTATTTGTATACAGGGAAAAAGTCGCCAAGAGTAGCGGAATTACCAGCTAATAATTTGAATTATTAGTGGTTTATCGCTTTTACCATGCTTAATAAAGCCAAAGGGTCAAAGTTGACACATGATGTGAGCATTTATCGGCAGGGCTCACATTTTTGCTATGAAAGAAGGGATGTCAAGACTGATATACAACAAGCCGGAGCAAAGGCTCCGGCTTGAGAAATAAAATGAGAGATGCTTAGGCGTTGAGAACCTGCTGGATCTCCGAGGCAGACAAATGGTACTGGCGTGGGCAGTTGCGCCATGTACGCAGCATACGCTGGTATTTTTCCAGCATTGGCACCTGGCTGTTGAACATGTGCTCTGATTTGTCAAACTGTGGGTAAAGGCCTTCTTCTTCAGTCAGGAAGCGCACGTAGTGGACATGCTGGGCTTCTGTTGCAGCATCAAAGCCAAGGAAGTTAAGGCGGCGCTGATCAACTTGCTTCTGATTATCTTCAGACAGCATTTTGTAAGATTCTTGCATCGCATGGTGCATCTCCATGAAATCAATGATTTCACGGCAGTTTTCTTCAGGCAGATCACCAAACTCTTTGTCCAGTTCACGCATCTGCAGACCGTAACCACGCTCTACAATTGTTTGTAGACGACGGTATTTGGCTTCGTTCTCTGGCGTAAGCTTAGACATCAAGTAGTATTGATTAGATAGGATCAGGCGTTGTGCGTTAGTCATTTCCATAATGATAGGCCTTAATTTTTTATTGAGCTGGCATTGAGGTTAACAGGATAAAACGAAAAAAAATTGATCTAGTTACGTCTTGCTAACTTTTTTTTGTTAAAAATTACTAATCGTATAAAGTCTATCCAAATCCATTGTGATTGGGCGAATTAATCCCACTATCTCCCTAATTATTACATGGATTTAGTGCCTCATAGGGTGGGGATTATTGTTTTGAAGCACGTCGTTGGTGTAATGCGATGAAAAGGGAATTTCATTAGGAGTTGAAAGGAATGGAGCAGGGATGTCAGGTGTGATCAGTGGCCTACAGCTAGCCGGTTGGGTATTAGCGGCGATAATACTCGTAGTCCGTTTTCCTCGCGAATTTTGGCCTAAGTTTCGGCATGAAAAGGACTACCAGCACTGGGTTCTTGCCAGTGTGGTGGTGCTTTTTTTGCTTTGGAGCCTCAAAGCGGGTTTGGCTGATGGGCTGCAGGTACACTTCTTGGCCTTGACTACATTGGCGTTGTGTCATGGCTGGCGGATAGCGGCCTTAATCGGTGTTATCCCCACCTTGCTGCTTGCCGTCTTTGGCCTGTTGCCCGCTGCGGATATTGGGATTTATCTTGTGGTCTCGGTCATTTTCCCTGCCTGGTTGAGTTTTTGCCTGTTTCGTCTGACCTATCGCTATCTGAGCCGCCACCTTTTTGTCTATATCTTCGTTGCGGCTTTTCTTAACGGCGCGTTAACGATTGCCGCCCATCAGTTGCTCAATGGTGGGGTGATGTGGTTAAGCGGCTTGTACAGCTGGCACTACATCATCGAAAATTATTTGGTGCTGACACCGCTGCTGCTGTTCCCCGAAGCCCTGATCAACGGTATGGCGATCACCTTGCTGGTGGTGTACCAGCCGCAATGGGTGAGAACCTTTCATGATAATGATTACCTCAACAAATAGTTTTGTATTGTTGGCTTGGGCTGGTAAATGTAATTGATGGTCTTTTCCTCAGCTTGCTGTTTTCCTTAGCGCTTGGTTCTTCATGCCTTGCAGTTGGTCATAAAACTGCTTAACCTGCGCGCGTTTTTCTGCACGGTTTTTCCGTGCCCACTCGCATATTGCGCGAGAATCCCCGTTTTCTTCATTCATACGAACAAAATGCCGCCAGGAGGCAAGGATTCAAAGCAGAGGGAAATCGAGTGCATTTGGTGCCTGAGATTTTGTCCCGGGCAGAGGTGTACCTAGGTAGCGCCCCAAGCACTTTGGATCGGGTTGTTTTGAACAACTAACTGACTCTGGACTTCACGGCTCAGGGTGCGGCACTGCCTGATTGTTTCTATGAGTTATCTATGCAAGTTCTATCCAGTGTGATCGGTATTCTGTTGCTGATTGTTTTGGCTTATTTCCTTTCTGAACAACGTGATCGTATCAATTGGCGCACGGTTCTGGGTGCTTTGGCTATCCAGATGGGGTTTGCCGCCATTGTGCTCTACAGCCCGTTTGGGCGTGAGGCGCTGTCGGATTTTTCTGCCGGTGTGCAGACGGTGATCAACTACAGCAACCATGGTATCGGGTTCCTGTTCGGTGGTCTGGTTTCTGACAAGATGTTCGAGCTGTTTGGCGGCAATGGCTTTGTCCTTGCCCTGCGGGTGCTACCGGTGGTGGTGTTTTTCTCAGCCTTGGTATCGGTGCTCTACCATCTTGGTATCATGCAGCTGATTGTGAATACCCTGGGCCGAGGCTTGGCACGTGTGCTTGGCACCAGCCGTCCTGAGTCGATTTCAGCCACCGCCAATATTTTCCTTGGTATTTCGGAAGCCCCTCTGACGATTCGTCCTTATTTATCAACCATGACCCGTTCGCAGCTGTTTGCGGTGATGGTCGGAGGCATGGCCTCGGTTGCGGGTTCGGTGCTGGTGGGCTATGCCCAGATGGGTATTCCCCTCGAGTACCTGCTGGCGGCATCATTTATGGCCGCCCCTGCCGGCTTGATGATGGCCAAGTTGATGATCCCGGAAACCGAGGATGCGACTGGCTGTGTCGAGGAGCAACAACAGGAGCAACGAAAACCTGCCAATGTGATCGATGCTGCCGCCCAGGGTGCAGCCCAAGGGATGCAAGTTGCCTTGAACATCGGTGCTATGTTGCTGGCTTTTGTCGGTCTGATCGCCCTGATCAACGGCATGCTATCAGGTGTCGGTGGCTGGTTTGGTATACCTGAGCTGAGTTTGGATGTGGTGTTCGGCTACCTGTTCCTGCCGTTTGCCTTCATGGCCGGGATCTGGGACTTTGACTCAGCCCAGCAGATGGCGGTGATTTTCGGTACCAAGACCACCATCAATGAGTTCGTCGCCTTCTCGCAATTGGCGCCGATGATTGCCAGTGGCGTGCTGGAGCCACGCGTCGAAGCCATTATAGCTTTTGCCCTGTGTGGTTTTGCCAATTTCGGTTCGATTGCGGTTATGCTGGGGAGCATCGGTGTAATGGCCCCAAGCCGCTATCATGAAATAGCCACTTTGGGTGTACGATCGCTGGTGGCTGCGACGCTGGCAAACCTGCTTAATGCGACTGTTGCCGGGTTGTTTATCAGTTTGGTGTAAGTAAGGTATAGAGACGAAAACCTTAATAACTGCAAAAAAACGCCAGCATTCGCTGGCGTTTTTTATGAGGCTAGCTCTTATGGGACTATGCCTTATAGAACTGTGCTGTCGAGTGTTTAGCTCAGGCCGACAATGTTGCCGTCGGCATCAATGTCCAGGCCAAGGTAAGCAGGTTTTTCCGGTAGGCCAGGCATGGTCATCACATTACCGCACAGGGCGTAGACGAACCCGGCACCAGCACACAGCTTGAGCTCGCGGACCGGCACAATAAAGTCGCTTGGTGCGCCTTTCTGGCTTGGGTCATGGCTGATAGACAGTGGTGTTTTTGCCATGCACAGGGCAAGGTTGTCATAGCCTTGAGCTTTGAACTGGGCCAACTGCTCTTTGGCTAGATCAGATAGTTCAACACCGCGGCAGCCGTAGCCCACTTCAGCGACAGTCATCAGCTTTTCTTCCAGCGTCTGTGACAGTTCGTACAGCGGCTTGAAGTTGGCTGGGGTTTCACAGGCACGGGTCACTGCTTGGGCCAGTTCAACGGCACCTTCACCGCCTTTACCGAAGGCTTCACTGATCGCCACATCGACATGGGTGGCGAACTGCTCGGCTTCGACCATAGCTTTAAGCTGGGCCAGTTCAGCGTCTGTGTCCTGCGGGAAGCGGTTGATTGCCACCACAACAGGCACACCGTACTTGGCAGCGTTGTTGATGTGCCATTTCAGGTTTTCAAAACCGGCAACCAGCGCTTTTTCGTCTTCTTCGAAGATAGCCTGTGGCAGTGCCTGGCCCGGGCGTAGGTCATACAGGCCAGAGTTGGCTTTCAGGCCGCGCAGGGTAGCAACGACAACTGCACAGTCTGGACCGCGACCTGCTTGCTGGGCTTTGATATTACAGGCTTTCTCGAAGCCCATATCAGAGCCAAAGCCCCCTTCGGTGATGGTGTAGTCTGCCAGCTTTAGGGCGATACGGTCGGCAATGATCGATGAGTTGCCGTGGGCGATATTGGCAAATGGACCAGCGTGGATCAGGGTCGGTACCCCTTCCAGTGTTTGCATCATGGTCGGCTCAATAGCTTCAACCATGGTCACTGCCATTGCACCGGCAACCTGCAGATCTTCTGCTGTCACAGGCTTGCCATCCAGATCATAGGCCAAGACGACACGGCCGATTCGCTGGCGCATGTCAGCCAGATCTTTTGACAGCGCAAGGATAGCCATCAGCTCAGAAGCCGCCGAGATATCAAAGCCATCTTCACGCTCGAGGCCGTTGATGGTTTTGCCTGGCTGGTTTTTGCCGACTGTGATCATGCGAAGGGCACGGTCATTGTGGTCCATTACACGGCGCCAGACGATGCGGTCCATATCAATGCGCAGTGCAGGCATGCCGGTTTTTTCGGTAAAGCCTTCATAGCCGTGGCGCTCTTCGTGGTAAACACGGGCGTCGATAGCGGCTGCGGCAAGGTTATGGGCTGCGGTTACTGCGTGGATATCGCCGGTCAGGTGCAGGTTCAGTTTTTCCATTGGTGCGACCTGGCTGTAACCGCCACCGGCAGCACCGCCTTTAACACCAAACACCGGGCCCATCGACGGTTGGCGAATACATGCCATCACAGACTGGTTGATTTTGGCCAGACCTTGGGCAAGACCGATGGTGGTTACGGTTTTGCCTTCACCCAGTGGGGTTGGGGTGATTGCAGTAACGACAACCAGCTTACCTTCTTTCTTGTCAGCCAAGCGCTTTAGGACAGAAGGTTTAACCTTGGCTTTTAATGTGCCTTGCGGAGTCAGATCTTCAGGAAGCAGGCCAGCCTGCTGAGCGATGAGATCAATCGGAGTGAGCGATGTATCACGGCAAATTTCAATATCACTTTTCATGGACGACCATAACCTCGCATTTGGTAACTTTGTATATATCGCGCAAGCAGGCTTTATGAGTTGCGCAATCGTTTGCGTTGGATTTATACCATAATTTTATCACGGGTAAAGCGATAAATACGGATAGATATGTCACGAGATTGGTCAATATTTACTGGGATGTTATCGAGTTAACTTGCTGTATGTCTGAAGTTATTGATGGGTAAGGGAAAATATGGTGTTACTTTTTTGTTTCTGTAACCTCATTTTGCGGTCTTGGCGAAGGGGAAAATGTTCTTTCTTTATCCTTCATTTACTCTACCCTTTGCTTTCTCTCCGAGCCAGACACCCGATAGGCACTAGCCCGGAAAGAAAAGCGGCAAATATAGTTCGAAGACTATTTAACCCAAGTGGCCTAGCACATTGATGTTCTTGTCTTCGGGGATTTCGTTATAAGAAAGCACCACCAGACCTTTGGCAAATGTCCGGGCATAGCGCGCCAGCAGCGGTCTTAATTGCGGAGTAACCAGCAGGATTGGCTTGAAACCGTTTTGCTTGAGCTGCTCTTTGACCGCCGGCATATTCTGCTGCAACTGGGCCAGCAGGGTAGGCTCGACGGGGAAGCTATCCAGTGCCGTTTGACCGCCACTTTGCTGGGACTTGCTCAGCGAAGTCAGCAGCATTTTCTCGAGGTTGTCACTCAAGGTGTAGATGTTGAAATCCTTGCTTGAGCCGACCAGGCTATTGGTCAGAGAGCGTTTGATGCCGCAGCGGACATCAGCGGCGATCAGAATAGGATCTTTGGTGACTTCGCTGCTTTCTACCATAATCGAGGCGATATTACCGATATCTTTGATTGGAACCTGATCGACCAGTAGCTGACGGAAAACTCGCATTTGCTGCTGGTGGTTGAGTTGGGCGGTGAGCGCTTCCATCAGCTTGGGCGCCGAACTGCTGAGACGCTCCATCAAGTGCTCGACATCATCGTGGCAGAAAAGCTCAGCCAAGTGCTCTTTGATGATTTTGCTAAGGTGGGTGGCAATTACCGTTGCGCCGTCAACCACTGAATAGCCTTGATTAAGTGCCTGGGGTTTGTTGGCTGGTTCAATCCACACCGCATCGAGGTTATAGGCCGGATCTTTGCCAAGTACGCCATCGAGTTGGCCGTAGACTTCACCAACGGCTAGAGCCATCAAACGTTCGGGGTCGATATCCCCTTGGGCAATCACTTCGCCGTGGAGCAACAGTGAATACTGGGTTGGCTTGAGTTTGAGGTTGTCACGGATAGCAATTTCCGGGATCAAAAAGCCTACCTGCTCGGTGATGGTTTTCCTCACCCCGCGAATGCGTTGGGCCAGTGGCTCGCCTTGGTTTTTGTCAACCAAGTTCACCAAGCGGTAACCCAGCTCCAGAGCTATCGGGTTCACTGCCGGCACATCATTCCAGCCAAGGGTTGGCGTATTATCTTGGGCAATTGCTTCGGCAACGGCTTCGGCCTGGGCAAGTGGCTCGGGATCGCTGTCTATTTTCCTTTGTTTCCAACCGGCATAGGCAAGGACGGCCGCAAAGGCAAAGAAAGCAAGGTGCGGCATACCCGGCACCAAACCGATGATCAGCATGATGGCCGAGGCGGTAAACAAGGTCGCTGGAGACGCCAGCATCTGGCGATGCACGTCTACCGAGATATCGCCACTGTCGTTGACTCGGGTGACGATAATAGCGGCAGCGGTGGCCAATAGCAGTGACGGGATCTGGGCAACAAGACCATCACCAATAGTGAGCAGGGCAAAGCGCTGGAAGGCTTCGCTGGCAGCCAGATCGTGCTGCACCATACCGATAGTAATACCGCCTAAAATATTGATGACCAAAATCATCAAGCCGGCAATGGCATCGCCGCGGACAAACTTCGAAGCACCGTCCATCGAGCCATAGAAGTCTGCTTCACGGGCCACTTCGTCGCGGCGTGTGCGGGCTTGGTTCTGGTCAATCAGGCCAGCGTTCAAGTCGGCATCAATCGCCATCTGTTTACCCGGTAGGGCATCGAGGGTAAAGCGGGCCGACACTTCGGAGATACGCTCGCCACCTTTGGTGATCACCACGAAGTTGATGATCATCAGGATGACAAACACTACGATACCGACGAAATAGTTACCGCCGACAACTACGTCACCGAAGGCCTGGATCACCTTACCGGCGGCATCTCCGCCGAGGTGGCCATTGAGCAATACCACCCGGGTCGAGGCAACATTGAGGGTCAGTCGCATCAGGGTGGCAACGAGCAAGATGGTCGGGAAGACCGAAAAGTCGAGCGGCCGTTTACTGGATACCGCAACCAGCAACACAATGACTGCCAGTACGATATTGAAGATGAACAGGGCATCGAGCAGCCATGGCGGCAGGGGTAAAATGACCATAGCCAGGATCGCCAGCAGCAAAATGGGGATCCCCAAGTAGCTGCTGGTCAGGCTCGGAAACAGTTGTTGCAGTTTCGCTTTCATAGGACTTCTAGCTCAAAGTTGACGTTGCTTGTTGTTGGTATGGGTTCTGTTATTTAGGTTCTGTTTTCAGATGCTTGGGAATGGCAAAACTCGGCAATGGCTGAGGTTTGTCGTTCTTCCCTTCTTTATAGGCTTTCAGCTGCATGACATAGGTCAGCACATGAGCCACGGCGACGAACAGTGGCCCAGGGATCTCCTGATCGACCCGGGTGTTGAAATAGATAGCCCGGGTTAGCGGCGGTAGGTTCATCACTTCTATACTGTGCTGCTCGGCAATTGCCTTGATACGAAAAGCCATCTCGTCTTCACCTTTTGCGACCACAAAAGGGGCCCCGGCACGGCTGAGGTCATATTTCAAGGCGACAGCATAGTGGGTCGGGTTGGTCAGGATGACATCGGCAGTCGGCACTGAGTTATCGATCCGGCGGCGCGATATCTGCTGTTGGATCTGACGGATACGCTGTTTGACCTCCGGCCGGCCTTCGGTGTTCTTGTGTTCGTCTTTCACTTCCTGTTTGGTCATCTTCAGCTCTTTGATGTGGTTCCACAGCTGGTAGGGCATATCGATAAAACCAATCAGCAGTACCACGATGCCGAAGTAAATCAGGGCCTTGATAATGTGGCTGAGGGTGATCCCCATGCCGATTTCAAATGGCGCCCGTTGGGCGGCGATCAAGGTGCTGAGGTTGTTGTCGAGCAGGACATACAGCACCGCTGAAATCAGGGTGATCTTGAGGATAGATTTAACCAGTTCAACCAGCGACTTGATGGAAAACAATCGCTTGAACCCCGCCAGTGGGCTGATTTTGCTCAGTTTTGGCTGGATAGGTTTGAGCGACATCACCCAGCCGCCTGGTATCATCGAGGCCAGCACCGTCATGATGAATAGCACCATGGCCATTGGGACAAAAATGCCAGCGAGCAACAGCACACTCTCGCCGAGCTTGCGGGCCATGATATCGGGCTCCCTGAGCTCGGCTGCACTGAGCTGATAGTTTATGGTGAACAGCTTTTCCGCCTGTTCAGCCAGAAAATGACCATAGGCCCACAAGAACAAGGCGATGGTGATAAATAGTACCCCGACCACGAACTCCTTGGAGCGGGCTACCTGGCCTTCGCGTTTGGCTTTGCGTAGTTTCTGGGGGCTGGGCTTTTCACTCTTGTCTTGGCTGCTCTGTTGCTGTGACATTCTAGTTTCCTCCCATCAAGCGCATCTCACTCAGGATCTGGTGGCTGAGCTCGGCATAAATGCTTGGCAGGCCCGAGGTTGAAAGCAAGACGGCACATAATCCGAGCATCATCGACATCGGAAAGCCCAAAGCAAAGACATTGAGCGAAGGTGCGGCACGGTTCATCACCCCGAAGGTCAGGTTGACGGTGAGCATGGCGGCAATGGTTGGCAGGGCAATGGTCACTGCGGCGGTCATCATCCAACCGAATAGATCAATCAACCGGGCAAAGGAGACCAGATCGAAGCCGTTGCCGACCGGGTAACGTTCAAAGCTTTGGACCACGATATCAATCGCCACCAGGTGACCATCGAGGGCAAGAAACAGCAAGGTGGTGAACATCAAAAAGTAGCTGCCCAAAAGGGCAACGGTAACCCCGTTGGCCGGGTCGTTCATCATTGCCATACCAAGGCCCATCTGCATCGACATAATCTGGCCAACCATGGCCATGGCGGCGAACAAGAATTGCAGACACATGCCAAGTAGGGCACCAATGGCCAGCTGCTCCCCGGCAAGTACCAGCGCCTTGAGCGAGATAGGGTCAACCGCAGGCATCGGCGGCAGCAATGGCGCACATAACAAGGTGATCGACAGGGCGAGCAGTATCCGGGTGCGATTATTGATATGCGCATTGCCGACAAACGGCATGGTCATGAAAGCCGCCGAAATACGGAAAAAAGGCCACCAAAGTTGGCCGGCCATTGCGGTGATTTCGGCGAAGGTCAAAGTGACCAGACTGTCAGCTAACGACATTGGCGATGGTATGGAAAAGAGTGGTGAAAAAATCACTGATGTTGCGCAGTAGCCAAGGGCCGGCAAAAATTAGCATCAACAGCGTACTTAGCAGCCTCGGCAGGAAGCTCATGGTTTGCTCATTGATTTGGGTCGTCGCCTGGAAGACGGCTACCACCAGACCAACCAGCAAGCTTGGGCCAATTAAAACAACCACCATGGAGATGATCATATAAATGGCATCGGCATAGAGGTTTGCGGTTGCATCAACTCCCATTATAAGCCTCCAAAACTTGCCGTCAGGCTACCTACCGTCATGGTCCAGCCATCAACCATCACAAACACCATTAACTTGAACGGTAGCGAGATGATCAGCGGTGACAGCATCATCATACCCATAGCCATCAGCACACTGGCGACGACGATATCGATGATCAGGAATGGGATGAACAGCATAAATCCGATCTGGAAAGCCGTTCTCAGTTCACTGATCACAAATGCAGGCATCAATACCGCAAAGCTGATTTCTTCCGGCTCAAGATCGAGCGGATCACCGGCAATACGCAGCATTTGCTCCAGGGAGTTTTCGTAGGTTTGGGCCAACATGAACGCCCGCACCGGTTTTTCTGCCTCGGCTACAGCCTGTTGCAGGGTGATCTGGCCATTGTCATAGGGTACGTAGGCCTCGGTATAGATAGGGTCCCAAACCGGTTTCATCAGCAGCATGGTCAGGGTGAGGCCAATGCCGATCAGGATCCGGTTAGGTGGACTTTGTTGCAAGCCCAACGCCTGACGAAGAATTGCCAAAACCACAATGATGCGGGTAAAGCTGGTCATCATCAGCAGCATCGACGGCAAAAAGCTCAATGCTGTCATTAATAGCAGTATCTGAACTTTAACCGAATATTCCTGGTTGCTTTCGCCGTCAAACACGGACATGAAAGTGATCCCCTGATCGGCTAATGCCTGGCCGGAAAAGCCAAGCAGCAGCGCCACAAGGGGAAGCACTTTTAGCCAGGTCGGGATCTGGCGTTTATGCAGTGACGTCATGCAAAGCATCTTCGGCAATGTCGGTAAGACGTAGGCCATATTTGTCATTAACCACAACGACTTCGGCATGACCCAGCAGGCGGCCGTTCACTTTGACATCAAGCGGTTCACCATTAAGTTTGTCCAGTTCAATCACTGAGTTTGGTCCGACAGTCAGCAGCTCACCCAAGGCAATGTCTGTGCTGGCAACCTCAAGCGTCACCGTCACCGGAATTTGACGGAAAAAACCGAGATCTCGCGGTGCCTGAGCGGTAGTGTTTACCGCGTCCAGGGTGTCGGAAGCGGCTGGGGATTCAAAGATATCGGCGACATCAGCGTCGATATTCAGATCGCCATCAAGAAGGTGTTGGATATTTTGTTCGTTCATGATCAGTTTCGCTCCTGAGGAGTAATGTTATCGATAACTTGCAGCACGAGGTGGCCGTTGCGCTCTACAACATGGGCTTGATACAGCGGCAGCGTGCCGGCATGGACATCGACAACTTCTTGGATTTCGGTTGAGATAATGTCGCCAACCTTTAAGTTGACGACTTGATCAAGTGTCAGGGTCTGGCGGCTGAGGACGGCACTGAGGCGCAAAGGTACCTGCTTGAGGTGCACATCTCTCAAGCTATCAACAAGTGCCGGATCAGACTTGGTGACGACATCTTCGGCTGTCAGTTGCAGCAACAGATCATCATCGAGGTGTAAGTGGATCTCGCCGTAGCTATCTTCAATCTGGATAGCGAACTTGGCATGGAGTACACCGTTGTTAAACGTTGGTTGCTCGGCTGAAACTTGCCACTGGTGACTGACTTCATTGAGTAAGGTGGCGGCAAGCCTCGCTTGTACACGCTTTTCGCTGGCATTCATCGGCTGGTTTAATACCGTTGAATGGGAATGAATGCCGGAATGACTAACAGCAGCATCAATATCCGTGTCAGGGAGGTCGGTGGTATTACTATTGGCCGCTTCCTGATGACAAAATGTCGGGGTTCCCCCATAGAAAGCTTCAGCAATAAGGTGGATCAGTGATTGCGAAATACTGACTAGGCATTGGCCGTTGTATTTATTATGGGTAAAGCAAATAGGCTCTCTATCTTTAATTTCTTGATAGCTGACCTCCAGGCCATAACTGAGAAGTTTTACCTGGCAATCCGTCCTTCGTGTCATGTTGTTAAGCGTTTGCTCAAGAACTTTCACGGACTGATTAATATAGGGAGATAAAGACTGCTGTGCAGCGTTTAATGGTCTTCCTAATGAACGGATGTCGATAGGAAATACATTCTTTGAACTATGTATATTCCTCGGTTTGGTTTTATTTCTGCTATTGCTGGTTTCCATTAATAAGTCCGAAGATATAAAAGTTAAAATTGACTTCTGAACGCGGTTTTTTATTTTCACGTATCAGTTAGGCGGCTATTTCTAACAGTATTGAGGGAATAATTCAAACGCTTACAAATTATTGTCAAATTTGTGCAAATTCATTTTATTAAATGAAATTTTGAATATTTGATGAAGCGAGATCACACTTTTATTCTTTGTGTAATTAAAAGTAAAAAAGTGCGCGTCTTGAAAATGTGCGGTGGTGCATGGTTTTTCAGCTAGTTTGTTTTGATATTGGTGTTTTTTGGTTTTTATTTTGATCTAAGTGTTAAATTTAGGTTAATTGTCACGGTTTGTAATGAAATTTGAAAGTGTGATCTTAAGCCAAGCAAAATAAATGACATAAATAACTATCTAGTAAATCAATAAAATGCTGCCTAATATCCCCACACATTGCCTTACTTTATTGACAAATATAATAATAGAAGTGTCTTGTTGCATATCCTTGTGTTAAAGATGCAAAAGTAGGGCAAGGAAGCATTATTATTCTCGTTTCTTTCTCTAGCGGGAATGCAATAATCATTACCAGTTAGGCAATTTGTTTAATATGAAAGCAATCAAATCAACCGCAGTGCTTTCTTTGTTAGTTTTTTTATCTAATAGTGCTCACGCTAAACCTATTCAAGCACCATTGGATAAAGTGGATTGGCAATTCTCAGGAGATCGCTTTTCTTGCAAATTAACAAAGGATCTTAAGTTCGATGGCAGTGTTGCGTTTATTGCAAACTCTGCTCAGCCATATTTGGTTTCCTTTACCAGTAGCCAGCGACCTTATTTTGTCGGAGAGATAAGTTTAAGCGTCAATTATTCGCCGTGGGAGCAAAATAAGCCTCTGCGACAGTTATTACAAGGCGAAGAAAATGGCTTGGAAGGACTGATATTCACCGGAAATGAATCTCTTCATTATTTACTTAATGAAATGGAAAAAGGTGCGTGGGGTCAAATTTCGGTGACTGACAATGAGCACCATGAAGTTAAAAGTTGGGATATTCCTTCCGTCAATTTCTCGTCATCTTATCAGGCATTCAAATCCTGTTTAGGCCAACTGCTGCCTATGGGATACGAACAAGCTAAAGACAATACGTTTTTGTTTAGGACCAGTGAAAGCCAGATGAGCAGTGCCCAAAGACAGATGCTCAGTGATATTGCTCGATACATTCGTTACGACCGCGATGTCACTGCACTGTTGATTGATGGTCATACCGATCTCACTGGTGCTTCATTGAATAACTTATGGCTTTCTCGTAAGCGAGCTCAAGCAGTTGCGGATGAGTTGGTTGCGATGGGGGTCAAGCGTGAACTTATTCAGCTGCGTGCCCATGGCCAGCGCTATCCGGTTGTTGAGGGGACGAGCGGGACAGCTAATCAGCAGAATCGCCGGGTTCAATTACGTTTGGTCAAGGAGGGGGCATGAGAGCCTGTAATGTCATTTTTGCCCACCGTTGCTTGGTGCAAGCGGCCTCAGCGATCAAGGTGTTAAGTGTGGAAGGTTACACGGTGCGAAATGCCTCTACAGCTGCTGATGCGTTGGCGAAATTACGCGAGCAGCCTGACAGCCTTCTGTTTGTAGCCGATAACCTGACCGACATGGACATGCTATCCACTATCCGCCGGGCTAAGCAGATGATCGCTACGGGAACTGTGGTTGCCATTGTCGATTACCAGCAAAGCAAATTGGCAAGTGATGCAATGCAGGCTGGTGCCGATGATTATTTGCTGCAGCCTTACCAACCCGAGCAGATCATCGCGCTATTGGAGCGTAACCGTACGGTTCAATCGCCAAAGCGAGAAGTCGTGGCTACCAGCCGTCGCAGCTTACAAGTGCTGCAAATGGCCCACCGTGCCGCTCAGACCGATGCAACGGTGTTGATCACCGGCGAGTCCGGCACCGGCAAGGAAGTTTTGGCACGTTATGTCCATGAGCATTCTCCTCGCAGCGAGGGGCCGTTTGTCGCCATAAACTGTGCGGCGATCCCAGAGAGCATGCTGGAAGCGGTGTTGTTCGGCCATACCAAAGGCGCGTTTACCGGCGCGACCCAAAGCCAGGCGGGTAAGTTCGAGGAAGCCAACGGGGGCACCTTGCTGCTGGATGAAGTGGGTGAAATGCCACCTGCATTGCAGGCGAAATTGCTGCGTGTGCTGCAGGAGCGCCAAGTGGAACGGCTGGGTAGCCACCGGTCTATTTCGCTGGATATCCGAATTATTGCCGCAACCAATGTTGACCTGCAGCAGGCTGTAACCGAGCGCCGTTTCCGTCAAGATCTTTACTATCGCTTGGATGTCCTTCCATTGCAGTGGCCGCCACTGCGTGATCGTAAAGAAGATATCTTGCCATTGGCCGAGCACTTTATCCGCAAGCTCAATGCCGGTTGCACCGATTCTTGCGGTCTGTCGGAAGAGGCACAGCAGGCACTGCAGCACTACAACTGGCCGGGCAATATCCGGGAGCTGGAAAATACCATCCAACGGGCGTTGGTCATGCGCCATGGCCATTGGATCACAGCACAGGATCTGATGCTCAATGACATGCTCAGCACCATGGTTGAGGGAGCGCTGACCGAAGTAGTGGAAGATGCCAAACAAGCCCTCAAACAAAGCCGAAAGAACGCGGAGCAACAATTTATTCTCGACACGCTAGCCCGCTTCAAAGGCAAACGAAATGACACCGCGGAAGCGTTGGGGATGTCGACCCGGGCATTGCGCTACAAGATTGCCGCGATGCGTGAACAGGGGATCAACATTGATTCTTACATCCACCAATCAGGCAATGCTGCTTAAGGACAATAGAAAATATGTCTAATCACATCTCAACGATGCAGAACGATATGCTACAGCGCATGGCTGTAATGAGGGAGCAAGCCCAAACCGGCACCCAGATTGCGGTGAACTTCTCGCATCCACCAACAGGAAACTTTCAGACCGCGATGCAGCAGGCCGTTCGTAACGTGGATAACCAACAGCACTTTGCCAGTCAACTGACGGCAGATGTGGATGCCGGTCGTTCCGATGATTTGGTTGGCGCCATGGTGGCCAGTCAGAAAGCCAGTATTTCTTTTTCAGCATTGACACAGGTAAGGAATAAGATCCTGACTGCCTATGACGATGTACTGAAGATGCCTCTGTAGTGAGAAGAAAATGAGTACAACAGTAGCTGAAAACCCAGAACAGACACCATCGAACAAATGGCTGTCATATAAAGAAAAAATCCAACAGCGCTTGGATGGCAAATATAAAAACGTAGCACTTATCACTGCGCTGGCAGTGATGGTGACGCTCTTTATTGTCGTCGTGATGTGGACCCAAACCAGCCCTTACAAGCCGCTATATGGTACCCAGGAGCGTTACGACAACAGTGAGATCCTCTCGGTACTGGAACAGGAAAAAATCAAGTACCAGCTAGATAGCCAGTCGGGCCAGATCATGGTGCCGGCAAACCGTCTGGCAGATGCCCGCATTACTTTGGCCGCCCGTGGTGTGAAGGCCAAGCTGCCTGAAGGGCTGGAAATTCTCGACCGCAGCTCGGGGCTAGGCACCAGCCAGTTTATTGAAAATGCCCGTTATCGCCAAGGACTGGAAGGTGAACTGGCGCGGACAATCCTGGCGATTCGCTCGGTGAGTAATGCCCGGGTTCATTTGGCTATCCCAAATCGCACCTTGTTTGTCGGTATTGATGAAGAGAAGCCGTCGGCTGCGGTGATGCTTGAACTCGAACCGGGTATGCAGCTTGAACAGCACCAGGTAGAAGCGATTGTCAATTTGGTCAGTGGCAGCATTGCCGGCATGGCAGACGAAGCAGTATCGGTAGTTGATCAGTACGGCAACCTACTCAGTGCCGATCTAGCCATGGGGCAGCAGTCTCAAATCAATGTGCGTTTCCACGAGCTGCAGCAACGGGTCGAGCGTGACATTGTGCGTCGAGCCGGAGACATGCTGGCTCCGCTGCTTGGTGTCGGTAACTTCCGGGTGCAGGTGGCGGCAACGCTGAACTTCGATCAAATCGAGGAAACCCATGAGTCGGTCGACAGCGATCCGGTACTGCGAACTGAATTTACCAAGCAAGACAACACCCAGGGGCAGCTAGCGTTGGGGATCCCTGGTGCGCTGAGCAATCAGCCGACTGGTGAAGAAGGTCAGCCCAATAATGAAACCCGTAACCAGCGTGCCGAACTCAGTCGCCAGTACGATGTTGGCCGCAAGGTGCGCCATACCCGCCATGCTCAGGGCGGAATTGAAATGTTATCAGTCTCAGTGTTGCTCAACGACGAAGTTCAAGAACAAGGTTGGCAACCTGCACAATTGGAGCAAATAGCTCAAATGGTTAAAGATTCTGTCGGATATGTCGCCGAACGAGGCGATCAGTTCAGCCTACATGCATTTAACTTTGCCCGTGCCATTGAAGCGGCCCCGGTTGATGCCCCTTGGTGGCACGATCAGCAGTTGTTGCAACTGGCCAAGTACGGTGTGTATGCCTTGCTCGGTTTGTTATTCATCGTTCTTGTACTGCGGCCGCTTGTGAAAGCATTGCAACGTCCGGCTCCCGCGACAACGGCGCTGGCGACGACTCCGGAAGGATTCGAAATGGCGGCAAGTGAAGGCGTTTCCGCCTCTGAGTCGGCGACAGAGATTAAGCCGGTCAGCATACCATCTGGTGGTAGCGAGCAGGATCTGGCCGATGCGCTACTGGATTCGATCGCGCAGGGCGGCATGGTTGCCGATGAAAGTGCACCACAGTCTGGCGGTGAAGCTGATTTTGATTTATCGACCTTACCACCACCGGGTTCCGAGCTGGACGTGCAGGTTAGGCACTTGCAGAAACTAACTGAAGTTGAACCGGAACGTGTCGCAGAAGTAATCAAGAAGTGGGTGAACAGCAATGAGTCTAAGTAATTTTAGCCACCTGGCAGACGGTGAGGTACTGCTGGATCCGATGGAGCAGACGGCTATCTTGCTGCTGAGTATGGGCGAAGAGTCAGCCTCTCAGGTGATGCGTCATATGTCGCGGGACGAATTGCTCAAAGTCAGCCATGCCATGGCGCAGCAACCGGCGATTCGCAGTATTGAAGCGCGGTTTGTTTTACAAGGTTTTTTTGAGGAGTTCCGTGCCCAGTCGGGGATCAGCGGGGCATCGCGTACCTTCTTGCAGCGCACCCTGGACAAAGCATTGGGTGGCCGCTTGGCACGCAACCTTCTAGATACGATTTACGGTGATGAAATTCGGACTTCCATGCAGCGCTTGCAGTGGATTGAACCCAAGCATCTTGCCAAGTTTCTGACTAATGAGCATATCCAGATGCAGGCGGTATTTATTGCCTTCCTGCCGCCAGAGATCGCTTCTTCAGTATTGTCTGAGTTGTCTCAAAATGAGCAAAACGATGTGCTGCGCCGAATTGCGGTTCTGACTGAGGTCAGCCGTGAGGTTGCGATAGAGCTGCAGGAACTGGTTGATCGTTGTATCGAGTTCCTGGCGGAGAATTCAGGGGCGGTTATCGAGGGTGAAAAGCAGGTGGCAGATATCATCAACCGATACAGTGGCGATCAATTGAGCTTGATGACGGCACTGGAAGAGCAGGACAGTGAGTTGGTTGAGCGCCTGAAGAACAAGATGTACGAGTTCTCCTTGTTGAGCCGTCAGTCAGAGGCTGTGCGCTTGCGTATTCTTGAAGAGGTCCCGACTGATTTGCTGGCGATGGCATTGAAAGGCGCAGATCAATCCCTGCGCAAATCACTGCTTGCAATCTTACCGCGTCGTATGCAGCAGTCGATGGAAGCTGAAATTGCCCAGCTTGGCAAAGTGTCTATGCGTCAGGTGCAGGAAGCCCGTTCGGAAATCATGGATTATGTGCGTGATTTGAATGAATCCAAGGTTATCAGTCTTCAGCTATATCAAGAAACCACGGTGGAATAGAGATGTTTAGACGAAATAAAGTGATGCGCTTACAACCAAGCCAGTTTCGCAGCCACCGTTTTCCGCCATTGGTTGATCCAACATCTTTGGCTCAGGCTTCTCCTGTGATGGTAACCCAACCCGGCAATGCGCTTGCGGGAGAGTCGGGGCTGGGAGAGGACAGCCTGTTTGGTGATGACTTTGCCAGTGAGTTCGGCCCTGGTGATTTTGGTACCGATGATTTTGGTGCTGGTGAGTTGGGTTTTGACAATTTGGCTATGGACGACTTTGGCCTTGATGAGATCAGTGAGGATGCCCGCTTGATGGCGGGTGCTGAAGGGGACTCATTGTTGGATGCTGCTTCTGCACCATCAGGCCAGCCAGAAGATTTCCAAGCTCAGTTCAACCAAGGCTTCCAGCAAGGCATGACCCGAGGTCATGAAGAAGGGGTTAAACAAGGTATTGAGCAGGGCCAGCAACAAGGTTTCGAACAAGGTCAGGCACAAGGCCGAGAGCAAGGTTTCAAGCAGGGTGTCGAAGAGGGCAAGGCACAGTTTATTCAAGCCACTGCGCCCTTTGCCCATCTACACCAGCAGACCGCTGAGTTATTTACCGAGCATGAACGCCGTCAGCGCGAGCAGGTATGTGAGTTGGTTCAGAAGGTGGCGCAGCAAGTGATCCGCTGTGAACTGGCGCTCCAACCTCAGCAAATTTTGGCGCTAGTGGATGAAACACTTGAAAGTTTGCCAGGTGAACCGCTGGGTCTTAAGGTCAAAATGGCCAAAGAGGAGTTTACTCATCTGGAGAAAGTCGCCAGCGAAAAAATTGAAGAGTGGAACATCGTATGTGATGACACCCTTCGCCAGGGCGAATGCCGTGTGATGACCAAAAATGCCGAAGCGGATGCGGGATGCGAGCAACGGCTTGATACCTGTATGTCGGCTGTCAAAGGTCACCTGCTTGATGAGCAAGTGGTGATAGAAGATACCTCTGAACCTAATCAAGACGAAGCTGGTCATGCTAAATCACGACAAGAAACAGATGGGGCGGTCAGGCAGGCGTCATGAGTAACGTTATTGATTACCGCCTAGAACAAGCGCTGGCTTCGCTCGATACGGTCCCGGTGGCGAAAGTCACCGGACGGTTGGTGAAAGTGACCGGCATGATGCTTGAAGCGGTGGGGTGTCGGTTGCTCACCGGACAACGGTGCTTGGTGGAAACGGGCAACGGCATCAAGATAGAAGCTCAGACGGTCGGATTTAATCGCGATGTGGCCTACCTGATGCCGGTCAGCAACGCCTCAGGGTTGTTTTCCGGTGCCAAGGTATGGCCGCTGGAAGGCGAGAGCCAAATCCGTATCGGACCGCAGTGGCTCGGCCGGGTGCTCAATGGCCTTGGCGAGCCGTTAGATCGTTTGGGGCCACTTCTTGGTCAGGATGATATCAGCCTAGACAGTGAAAATATTAATCCGATGTCTCGGCGTCCGATTGACGGTGCGCTGGATGTCGGTATTCGCGCGATAAATAGTTTATTGACCCTAGGCAAAGGTCAACGGATTGGCTTGTTTGCCGGTAGTGGTGTCGGTAAAAGTGTGTTGCTCGGTATGATCACCCGCCAGACCAGTGCCGATGTGGTAGTGGTTGGGCTTATCGGTGAGCGAGGCCGGGAAGTGAAGGAATTCATTGAACATTCCTTGGGCCCTGAAGGGCTGGCGCGAGCGGTGGTCATCGCCGCCCCGGCTGACGAATCACCACTGATGCGACTACGCGCTTCCCAGCTTTGCCATCGTGTTGCCGAATACTACCGTGATCAGGGCAAGGATGTGTTGCTGCTGATGGACTCACTAACACGTTTTGCCATGGCACAGCGGGAAATTGCCCTGGCATTGGGTGAGCCACCGGCAACCAAGGGCTATCCGCCGTCGGTGTTCAGTATGCTGCCGCAGCTGGTTGAACGGGCGGGTAACAGCGCCTCGGAGCAGGGCAGCATGAGTGCGATTTATACGGTATTGGCCGAAGGGGATGACCAGCAGGATCCCATTGCTGACAGTGCCCGTGCCATTCTCGATGGTCATGTCGTATTAAGCCGCCAGCTGGCAGAAGCAGGGCATTACCCTGCGATTGATATCTCCCAGTCTATTTCACGGACCATGCCTCAGGTCGTCAGCAAAGAGCAGCTGCGACATGCTATGCATTTCAAAAAACTCTACAGCCGCTACCAGGAGGTCCGCGAGCTGATCCCGCTAGGCGGTTATCAACCGGGTAACGATCCGGAAATGGACCAAGCGGTGTTGGCCCACCCCAAGCTGGTGGCTTTCCTGCAGCAAGAGATGGATGAACTTGCTGGTTGGGATACGGTGAATGACCAGATGAACCAATTGATACAGGAGCTAAACCTTGGCTGAGCAAAGTAAAGCACTGGACCGTTTTCGTCAGATCCGTCAGGGGGAGTTGGAAAAACTCGGTCAACAGTATCAGCAAAAGCAGCAAGACTGTGCCAGCCACCTAAAGAAGCTGGAGCAGTTGGATACGCTTTATGATTCGTGCCAGGTGGTTGCAGGGGAATCGGGATTGGCATGGTCCAACCGGTTTGCCTTGCGTGATCACCTCAAGCACCTTACCGAGATCCAAACTCAAACGCTGGCGCTATCCCAGGCTGAGCAGGCTACCCTCAAGCAGCATGTTGTCCAGCAACATGTGAAGGTGAAAAGTTTGGAGTGCGTGATTGAAAAGCGCCGCCAGCAACACAATACAATGCTAGCTCGAAGTGAACAGAAGTTAATGGATGAAATGGCGATGCAGCGTTTTATCCGTGCTAACTATTGAGTGCTGCCAGTTTTACAGTGAACACTTTGTATAGTGAAAAACACCACAATCATGATTGTGGTGTTTTTTTTAGGCCGTGCAAAGAGCTGGGAGTTATACCGGTTGGTAAGTGGCATCACTGTCTTGATGCAGCACTTGGGTCAAGATGTCTTGTTGCATTGCCAATAGGAGGCTGTTGCGGTCATTTTGTGCCATGCAGGTGTGAACTAACGCCTTGAGTTGATTCCATTTGCTGTCAACGAGGTGGCGGTAATTGGCTGGCAGGGTCGAGATCACACGGTTGACACTCTCGGGAGAGTTATCCAGGCCAAGTTGAAGCAGTAGACGGGTTCGCTGATCTGCACGTTGTTGTAACTGTTGTAGCAAATGCTGGTGGGGTTCAGTCATAGCACTGAGTTTTTCACCATTGCGGTGCAGCATATTTTGATGCTGCACCTGCAATAGTTGGTGAAGGTTCTGGTAATCCGCCAGATCGCGCTGAATATCTTGAATAAAGCCTTTGATGATTAACGCAGACTTTTGGCTCATGCTTTTACTTCCGTAGTGTTAAACAAGCTGTCAGTAATCAGTCGCGGCTATGGGCGCCGCGAATGCTGGCAGCCAGGCCATCAAGATCGACGTTGTAGTTACCGCTGGCCAGTAAGGTGCGGATTTCATTTACCTTCGCCAAATCGACATCTGGAATACGCTTGAGCTCCTGCTGAAGGTTATCCAGGCTTTGGGCCTGAGGGCTGACATCAGCACTCGGCTTTGTCACATTGGATACAGGTGATCCTGACTTTGATATTTCTGGGGTGTTTGCTGCGTTTGTATCGTTTACTTTTTGCGGCTGGTTTTGAATGTTTGGGGCAAGCTGCAAACCCGCTTTGGTTGGCTCGATCATGACAATTCTCCTGGCTTTTCTCCGTTACTAAACTTAAACGACCAATCCCCCGCCGTGGTTAAATCATTTTAGAAAAGCGTTGTCACCAGTCCTGGCTTGGCAATCTTGGCTTTGATCACCTGGCCGGAGCTGGTGTTTTTTACCCTGATTTGCTGCTCAGCATATCCCCCTTCCAAAGCCATCCCCGACATGTTGGCACTGAAATGTTCATTGCTGGCTTGGATGATCACCTTGTCACCTTCCGAAACCATATAGGCTGGGCTCAAATGTGAAGGTGAAAGTTGCTGTCCGCGACGGATCTGGCGAAGGGCTCGCAGGCCGACATAGTCCTGCGGCGATGAAAAGAACTCGCGGTTGATACGGGCGATATCGGTAGGTTTGAGGGTGATATCACCGGCAGTCAGGACATCATCTTTTGTCACGGTGCGGGCGGCGATAGCAACAGGAACCGTTAGGCTGACATCGGCTTGTACTGTGAGGTGCCATGCCGTAGGTGCCGAACAACTCACTTCGAAGCGTAACCGGCCTGCCGGATAGCGGCGTCTGTCTATGCGTTGAACATCAAGTGCTGATCGGCATTCGGTTAGGCGGTGGCTACCACTGGGAAGGCGCAGGGAGATATCAGGCTCAGCCGCGGGCCATTGGTGCACTTTTGCCGCTTGCTGGATTTGTGTTTTTATCTCATCGGACACTTGGTTTGTGATCTGGTTATTGGCCGGCACATGAGTGGCTTTCTGCTCGTTTGGATCAGCAGCTGAAACCGACGAGAAACTGGCCAAATAAAACAACACGGCAATAACGGGATAGGGGATGGAAATGCGGGTTAGCTTGGCCATTTGTACCTTTTTCTCTTTGTTCTTATATCTCTTCACCATTAGCTCTTCTTTTTGCGGAATGGCTTCCGCCTGACTATTTCCGCCCACCTTCCGAACCGGAAGTTCCGCTTCCGTATTCTAAAGGGGTTTAAATTAAACCCTTTAAAATCATGAGTTTAAAAGTTGGCACGGAAATTGTTTGTTAGAGCCAAGATTTTTGATTTATTGAAACCAAGGACACCAAATGGGGATCAATTTTGACAAAGCCCTCGGGATCCACCCGCACACTTTAAACCTTCGTACCGAGCGTGCCAAGGTGCTTGCCGGCAACTTGGCCAATGTGGATACACCGGGGTTCAAAGCACGAGATTTTGATTTTCAGGCTGCTATTGCTTCGGTTGAAGCGCAGAGTCTAGGTGGGCAATCCCCGATGCAGAGTGTACCTGAACTGCAATACCGTAACCCTTACAACAACACGCTAGATGGCAACACCGTTGAGCTAGGGGTAGAGCAGGCACATTACGCACAAAATGCCATGGACTTCGAAACCAGCCTGACATTTTTGAACATGAAATTTAAAGGGCTGGCGACAGCTATTCAAGGACAGTAAATCGTTATGTCATTCAGTGAAATTTACCAAATTGCCGGTTCTGCGATGACTGCGCAGACGCTTCGCCTCAATACCATTGCCAGTAACTTGGCCAATGCCGATGCGGGCTCTACCACCGAGGCGGGCACATACCGTAGCCGTAAACCTGTCTTTGCCACTGTGTATGAAAATAGCCAGCTCCAAGCGCATTCTGGTTCATCTGCCGCAGCAGGCGCTCGGGTACAGATTATGGATGTGGTGCCGGTGCAAGGCGAGCTGACCCGCCGTTACGAGCCAGGAAATCCGATAGCCGATAGCGATGGATATGTGTTTTATCCCAATGTTGATGTGGTGTCGGAAATGGCCGACATGATGTCGGCTTCGCGCAGCTTTGAAACCAGTGTTGATGTTCTTGGCCGTGCACGAAGCATGCAGCAAGGCCTGCTGAAACTTGGCCAATAAGGATTCCCGATGAGTACGCCCAATGTGACGAGCAGCAACGGCTCAACGACAACCTACGGCCAGGACCCGATTGCCAGCAGTGGCGAGCAGGACAATACCTTCCTGACCTTGATGATTGCCCAGATCCAGAACCAGACACCGCTTGATCCGCTGGATACCACCCAGTTTATGAACCAGCTGGCGCAAATGACCCAGGTGGAAACGATGCAGAACATGAACAACACGGTCGTGAACCAGATGGTACTGCTCGACAACATTCAGGTTCTGACAACGGCAGGCATGGTGGGGCAGGATGTCCGTGTGACTACCGATACCCTGGATCTGGCTGGCAACCCGCTCGATGCTGTGATTGATCTCGACAGCACGGTGGAAGATCTCAAAGTTGAGATCCGCAACGATGCCGGAGAGTTGGTGGAAACCATCGAGCTGGGTGCCCACGGTGAAGGCGAGGTGGCCTTTGTCATCGACCCGAAAGCGATGGGGCTCAAGGATGGCCAATACGATCTGACCGTCGTGACCAATGACTCTGAGTACAAACCTGACGTGATGGTGGCGGGCACCATCGAAAAAATGCGTATTCCACCGGGCGGCGGCTCGCCGGAATTTTTGATTGCCGGTGTCGGCTACGTGCCGTTTTTCCAAGTTAACCAGTACGGCGAGACACAGGGCTCTGGTACTCAACCACCAGAACCGACCCCTTTATTTAAGTTGGCTGGCCGCCGATAGCGGTTTGCACATATCTAGGTTAGAAGAGAAATAATAATGAGCTTTAATATCGCAATGAGTGGTTTGAACACCACCTCTCAGGAATTGAACACCATCAGTAACAACATCGCCAACGTGTCCACCGTGGGCTTCAAGTCATCACGAGCGGAATTTTCTGCGTTGATGAATGGCGGTATGGGCGGCGGTGTTGAACTGGCCAGCCTTTCCCAGTCGTTCAACGATGGTGCCTTCACCATGACCGGCCGCACGACCGATTTGGCGATTGGCGGTGGCGGTATGTTTGTTCTGCAAGGCGAAGACGGTGCCTACACCTATACCCGTGCCGGTATGTTCCAGCAAGACAAAGATAACTACCTGGTAAACAGCGCGGGCCTACGTTTGCAGGGTTATACCACTGACAGCAACGGCAACCTGCAAAGCGGCTCTGTCGGTGATATTCAGGTTTCTACCGGTTCGGTACCGGCAAAGGCGACGGATCGTGTCGATTTTGCCGCTAATCTGGATGCAGGTGCGTCGGAGATTGTTGATGAGAACGGCGACCGTATTCCATTTGATCCTGAAGACAGCGATAGCTTCAACTCTTCTTACACCACGACTGTGTATGACTCATTGGGCAACGAGCACACCCTGACTCAGTACTTCGTCAAAACCGGCGAGAACGAGTGGGAAGTGAACTATGCCATGAACGGTGAACTGATGGTCGATGAAAGCGGACAGGTGCTGGAGTTCGACGACAGCGGTAACTTGGTTGACCCAACGGGCAACATTGACCTGACTTTTTCTCCGGACGGTGCAGCCGAGATGAATATTGCCCTTTCGATGACAGGTACCACTCAGTTTGGTAGCGAATTTGCGGCAACGACCAACCGAAGCAATGGCTTTACCTCTGGCGAGTTGACGGGGATCACCATCGATGACACCGGCATGGTGTTTGCCAACTACAGCAACGGCGAGCAGATGCTGCAGGGCCAGGTGGTGTTGGCTGACTTCCCGAATACTGGCGGTTTGATGCAGGTCGGCAACACCGGTTGGGCAGCCACACAGGCATCGGGCCAGCCAATTCTTGGCGCGCCGGGTACCGGTACGTTGGGCGGATTGTATTCGGGCTATGTCGAAGAGTCGAATGTTGATCTCACCGGCGAGCTTGTCGGCCTGATGACGGCGCAGCGTAACTACCAGGCCA
The DNA here is from genome assembly GCF_056158405.1 of Photobacterium sp. AWH4_225. Classification (NCBI taxonomy): domain Bacteria; kingdom Pseudomonadati; phylum Pseudomonadota; class Gammaproteobacteria; order Vibrionales; family Vibrionaceae; genus Photobacterium; species Photobacterium sp. AWH4_225. The sequence goes on from NZ_JBSWTF010000001.1 coordinate 793,935, forward strand.
ATGCCCAGTCGCTGTCGACTCAGCAGCAGCTGACCCAAGTCCTATTCAACATGTAAGGGCATTAGTGTGGATCGATTGATTTATACCGCAGCTAGCGGAGCTGGGCGAGTGTTCAATGCCCAGCAGGTACACGCTAACAACCTGGCCAACATCAATACCCATGGTTTCCGTGCCGACATGGAGCGCGCCCAGGCCTTTGCTGTCCAGGGCAGCGGTTTTGATTCCCGCACCATGGTGGAAGCCAAATCGGCAGGCACCCGCTTTGATGCCGCCGAGCTGCAAACCACAGGTCGCGATTTGGATTTGGCCATTCGGGGCAATGGCTTTTTTACCGTCCGTCCGCCAGAAGGTGGGGAAGCCTACACACGCTCTGGCGCAGTAGAGCGTACCGAAAACGGTGATTTGATGATTGGTGGCCTGCCGGTGCTGGCTGATGGCGGAGACGTCATGAATGTACCCCTTTACAGCAGCATTGAGTTTGGTGACAACGGTTTGGTCAACATTGTGCCTGAAGGTGAGGCGCTTTCTGTTGAAGTGGGGCGTCTGAAGCTGGTTAACCCACAGGTACAGGAGCTAGCCAAGCTGGAGAATGGTTTGTTTGTCACCGAGGATCGTATTCCGCTCAACGATGACGAAACCGTGATGATGGTATCGGGCTTTCTTGAGCAGAGTAATGTGGTTGCCATCGAAGAAATGGTGGCTTCCATGCAGCTGAGCCGAAATTTTGAAATGCAGCTGAAGATGATGCAGACCGCAGAAAAAATAGCAGAAGCAGGCAACCGCCTGATCAGAGCGTAAGGAATAAGAGATGAACGCAGCATTATGGATCAGTAAAACAGGCTTGGCCGCCCAAGATACGAAAATGGCGACCATTTCCAATAACCTTGCCAACGTTAACACTGTCGGTTTCAAACGCGATCGTGTGGCGTTTGAAGACCTGTTCTATCAAATCCAGCGTCAGCCGGGGGCGATGGCCGATGAGGTCAACGAACTGCCGAGCGGCATCCAGATCGGTTCGGGCGTGCGTGTGGTGGGTACCCAGAAGGTGTTTACCGAAGGTATGTACCAGACTACCAACCAGAGCTTGGATGTCGCCATCGACGGACAAGGCTTTTTCGAGCTGGAAACCCCGGATGGCGAGCAGGCCTTTACCCGTAATGGCCAGTTCCACCTTAACTCAGACGGCATGCTCGTGAATGCTCAGGGCCTGCCACTGGCACAGCAGATCCAGGTACCGGAAGATGCCGAAACCATCACTATCGGTAGCGATGGCATTGTTACCGCCAAGGTTGCCAATGATGATATGCCTCAGGAAATTGGCCAGATCACCCTGGCAAACTTTATCAATCCGGCCGGCCTGGAAGCCCTGGGCGGCAACATGTTCCGCGCCACGGCATCCAGTGGTGAGGTGGTTGACGGTATTGCCGGTGAAGGTGCCTTTGGCCAGCTGAAACAAGGGGTACTGGAAGGCTCCAATGTTCAGGTCGTCGAAGAGATGGTGGATATGATCACCACCCAGCGCGGCTATGAAATGAACGCCAAGGCACTGTCATCATCGGATGAGATGCTGCAGTACATTTCTCAGGTACTGTAACTTATGGCAAGACTGACAAAGGTTAAATCCCTGAGGCGCTTGGGAGCATGGTTAGCCGCCATGCTTCTGGCGGGTTGTTCATCGACGTCTTCTCTAATGGATGAGCGCCCGGCACCGGATGGTCTTGATTACGCGCCGCCGATGTTGGACTACTCGCTGCCGGATGCCCGTAGCGGCTCGGTCTATCGTGATGGCTATATGTGGACCTTGTTCCAGGATCGCAGAGCCTACCGGATCGGCGATATGCTGACTGTCTCGCTGGATGAAGACACCCGTTCGAGCAAGCAGGCCAACACCAACTTCGGCAAGAATGCCAGCGGTGGTTTGATGGGCAGTTTTGCGACCGATACCAGCGGTGGCAGTGCAAGTGCGGATCTTTCGGGAAATCGTGATTTTCGTGGTAGCTCAGCCAGTTCACAGCGTAACTCACTGAGTGGTTCGATCACTGTGATGGTGCACGAAGTCCTGCCCAATGGGGTGTTGCGTATCAAAGGAGAAAAGTGGATTCGCCTCAACCAAGGTGATGAGTTCATTCGCCTTGATGGCTTGGTGAGGGTAGATGATATCGATAACGGTAACCAGATATCTTCCCAACGGGTCGGTGATGCCCGTATCACTTATTCCCAGCGCGGTGTGCTGGCTGATGCCAACGAAGCAGGCTGGTTGACCAAGCTGTTTGTCAATCCGTTTTTCCCTATCTAAGAGGCGTTATGTTTAAGCAACTTATCATCTTTTTGACTGTGCTGGCTGTGCCTTTCATGTTTGTCGATACTGCGCATGCCGACAACAACGAGCGCCACCTGATTGATTTAGTTAATATCCAAGGACTAAGGGACAACCAGTTAATTGGCTATGGCTTAGTAGTGGGTCTTGATGGAACGGGTGATCGTAATCAGGTGAAGTTTACCAGCCAATCGGTGACTAACATGCTGCGCCAGTTTGGCTTGCAGTTACCTGAAAATATTGATCCCAAACTGCGCAACGTTGCCGCGGTGAGTGTTCATGCTTCTATTCCACCGTTGGCAGGCCCTGGCCAGACGATTGATGTCACGGTGTCTTCTATTGGTGATGCCAAAAGTCTTCGTGGCGGCAGTCTCGTGATGACACCGCTGCGGGCGATTGACGGCCAGATCTATGCGGTTGCCCAAGGAAGTCTGGTAGTGGCCGGCGTTAAAGCCGAAGGCCGCTCTGGCTCCAGTATTACGGTCAATGTGCCTACCACGGGGCGTATCCCGGGCGGCGCTATCATCGAAGAGGAAATTCCTTCTGATTTCACCATGCAGCCGAAAGTGACCTTGAACTTGCTGCGCCCGAACTTCACCACCGCACGAAATATCTCCCGTGAAATCGACGAAGTATTCGGCCCTGATACCGCAATGGCGGTAAGTAATGCCCGCGTTGAGGTATTGGCACCGAAGGACTTCGAGCAGCGGGTCATTTTCATGTCGATGCTTGAAGATATGACGGTCGATATTGGCCGCCAGCGGGCGAGGGTGGTTTTCAACAGCCGTACCGGTACCGTAGTGGTCGGTAATGGAGTCCGGATTGGCCGGGCTGCCGTCAGCCATGGCAACTTGACCGTGACCATTGCCGAGTCGTTCAACGTTAGCCAACCGAATGCGTTTGGCCGCGGCAATACGGTCGTCACCCCGGAAAGTGACATTGATATCAACCATGAGCGAAACCCGATGTTCATTTGGCCGGAAGGCGTTGAGCTAGAGACGATTGTCTCTGCGGTGAACAGCCTGGGTGCTTCTCCCGATGATTTGATCGCTATTCTTCAGGCCCTGCATACCTCAGGTGCTCTGGATGCGGAATTGGTTGTGATTTAAGGACCACGAATGACAGTAACTGTTTTACCGGTCGATACCATGGCACTACAGCCGATGGCGACCAGCCGCATTGCCTCCAATTCATCCATCGGCACGGTGACTACATTCGATAGCCGCCAGTTGGTTGATCTGAAAGGCAGCGACGAGACTCAGCAGGCGATCAAGACCGTCGCCGAGCAGTTTGAGTCGCTATTTCTGCAAATGGTGCTCAAACAGATGCGCAAAGCCAGCGATGCGCTAAATAGCGGTGACGACAATGCCTTGTTCGGTAGCCGGGAGCACAAGACCTACCAGGAGTTTTTTGATGGTCAGATGGCCATCGAAATGTCGAAAAGCAAGCTTGGTCTGGCGGAAGTGATTGTCCGTCAGCTGGGCGGTGATTCCGCATTTAAGGAGCAACCGCAAGAGGTCGCTTTAACTTCAAGTAAGGCAGAGCAAGGTCCGCCCGCGGGCAGCGCATTTAGCCAGTCTTTGCTGCATTTCAACCGTGAGGGATCTAACGTATGAGTTTGATGAATATCGGCCTGTCTGGCCTCCAAGCAAGCCAGGTGGGCATGAATGTCACAGCCCAGAATGTGGCTAACATCAACACCCCGGGATACAGCCGCCAGCAGGTTCATCTGTCAGCGGTTGGCTCTACCAGCATGAGTATGAAGGATGCGGGTAACGGGGTATCGGTCAGTGCTATCCGCCGAGTGACGGACCAGTATCAGACCAACCAGATTTTCCGTGCCGGCTCAATGCTGGGGGCCGCTTCGACATCGGCCCAGCAACTCAAGCGGTTGGAGACATTGCTATCCGGCGATTCAATGGACTTAAGTCAGGGCTTTGACAGCTTTTTCTCTGCGCTAAATGGTGCGAGTGTGTCACCTTTTGACTCGGCATACCGCCAGCAAATCATCAGTGAAGCGGAGGCGCTGAGCAACCGCTTCAACCAGCTGAGTGGCTCGTTGGATGGTCAGTATAGTGACTTGTCGCAGCAGCGGAGTACTGCGGTATCTCAAGCCAATAGCTTGCTATCCAATATTGGCCAGCTCAATGAAGAGATCCGTAAAGGTCAGGCTACAGGGGCTAACGTTTCTGCACTGCAGGACGAGCGGGATGTATTGATTGCCGAGTTATCGGAAATTGCCGATATCCGAATTACCGATGCCGGTGACGGTACGCTCAACATTGCGTTGCCCAACGGCCAGCCTCTGGTGATGGGTAACCAAGTGGCGCAGTTCGGGCTTGAGTCTGATCCTAATAATCCGCGTAGCGATGTTCTGTCACTGGAGCTAAACGGCCAGAACTTCCCGCTCGATGACAATATGGGAGGAAAGCTCGGTGCGTTGGCCGCCTATGAGAAGGATGTACTTATCCCGACTCAAGAGGCGATTGACGATATCGCGCTTGAGTTTGCCCAGGCGTTCAATACCCAACTGGAACAAGGTTATGACTTGAACGGTAACCCGGGTAAGCCGCTGTTTGTGTTTGACCCGGATAACCCAGCTTCGACGATGTCGATTAACCCGGATTTTAAACCGGAGGACTTGGCGCTGTCGGGAGATGGCACACCGGGTAATACCGACAACCTACTCAAGCTGATTGAAATCAAGGACCAAGAGTTCGAAATCGGGGACTTGGGATCGCAAACCTTGGGCAGTGCATTTAACTCTCTGCTGGGGGACATTGCGGTTAAAAGCCGTCAGGCTCAATCGGACCATGATGCTGCCAGCAACATTTACCTGCAGGCGACGATTGAAAAATCGTCGACCAGTGGCGTAAACCTTGACGAAGAGGCCGTTAGCTTGATGACTTATCAGCAAGCTTACCAGGCCAACTTGCAGGTGATTAACGCTTCAAACCAAGTCTTCGCTTCGATCATGCAGTTATTCTAAGGAGCCAGCGATGCGCGTAAGTACCAATCAATACAGCCATATGATGTCTGGCAGCCTGAGCCAGAACTCGATGGGCATCAATAAGATCATGCAGCAGATGGCCACCGGCAAACGCTTGCTGGTTCCATCCGATGATCCGATGGCTTCGACCCGGGCGATGAACCTGAAACGTGAACAGGCCGCGATTAGCCAGTATCTGGGCAATATCGAACAGGCCGATGTCGCGTTGAAGAAGCAGGAAACCTACCTGAGCAGCGCGGTGGATGTGCTGCAAGATATTCGTGACAAATTTTTGTGGGCCGGCAACGGAACAAATGGTCCAGAAGAGCGTGCTGCGATAGCCGATGAACTTGAACACCTGCAAGATAGCTTGGTCAGCCTGGTTAATGCCAAGGATGAGAACGGCAAATACCTATATTCGGGTAACGAGGTAAATACGCAGCCTTTGGTAAAAGATGCCGATGGTAACTGGGTTTATCAAGGGGATACCGGTGTGCGAGAAGTGGTGGTGGGAGATGGCGTCACCATCCAGCTGAATGTGAATGCTGAGGATATGTTTTTTTCCGGCGGCACCGATATCTTCACCCAGCTTGATGATCTGATAGGGGCGTTGCGCGACCCTGATCATGACTTTGAAAGCAGTGATATTATTTCCACGAGTCTCGATGTGCTGGATGATACGCTGTCGTCAGTGATGAGCACTGTGACTAGCTTGGGAAGTCGCCAGAATGCATTGACAACCATGCAGGATGGTCACAGCGAAGTGGAGCTGTTCAATAATGACTTGATTGGCCAGCTAGAAGATTTGGATTACGCCGATGCTATGGTGCAATACAACAACTACTTATTGGCACTGCAGGCAACCCAGTCGACGTATGTAAAAACGGCTAGTTTGTCGTTGTTTAGTATTATGTAATATTGGCCCTGCCGGACTCCCCGGCAGGGCATTTTTGGATTGATGGAAGACACATGGTTTCTCAGGTAAATGATCTTCGCTCGGCGGCAGCCGGAGCCAGCCGCCAGCAGCAGGTAATCGCAAGACCTGCCACCCAAACGGCCGCCGTACCTGATAACAAGCAACCGGATCCTTTGCGCTTGTCGCAAACCTTGACCCCGGAGCACACCCGGCAGCACAGCTTGATCCAGCGTGCCCAGCACAAGATTGCGTCCTCGAAAGTGGCCGAGGCTAGCCTTAATGATATTGGTAAAAACCTCGCACAACTTAGCAAGCGGGTTGAGTTTGCGATGCGCTCAGGCAGTGCCTCGCCGAAGATTGCTGCTGATATAGAGCAGTTAGCCAGCAGGATGGAGCAGCGCCTTGAGCAAGCGAGTTATAAAGACCAACCGGTATTGAGCCGCCAGCTTAAACCGGTATTTCATGGTGAGCCCCGTACTTCATTTCAAATCAAAGGGCTAGATACACGGCGTAGTAGCCCACGAGACGAAACGGTGATTTTCAATCTCGCCAAAGGAGGAGCCAATGCGGTTCCTGTCAAACTCGGTGCCAATGCAACGCCCGAGCAGCAAGCCATGCAGTTTCGCCAGGCACTGAACGAGCACGGTATCGGGGTGTCGCTCAACAAACAGCGTCAATTGGTTTTCTCGGCTAATGAAGCCGATTGGCAACACCTTTCACAGAAAATGCGAGTCGTCGGGCAGGGAGATCGATTTCCGGCAGGCCAACCAAACCGGGTCAAGCTAGAGACAACGGAAGCACGGTTCGAACCGCAAAAATGGCAGACGGACAAAGCGCATTTACGCGAGACGCTGGCACAAAGCCAGCAGATGATGAAGCAAATCAAGGCTAGCATTCAAGAGCTCCAGCTTCATAAGCAGGATGTCATGCAGCGCATTGATACCATTAATCAACGCAACCATTATCTTAACGATCAAGTACTGGAAAGTGTTGAGGCGGATTTAGCGCGTATTCTGCCAAATGGTGATAGTTTCAACTCGGCATTCCAAAACTTGAAGGTTCAGGCCAATGTCCACCGTCAAACCGTGGTATCTTTGCTGAGCGAATAGTCAGGCTTTGTGAATAAAAAGGCCTAACCATTACAAGCCTTAATCAAGGATCCCCCTATGCTGTCACCTCTCTCTGCGGCGATAAACCGATTACTGCGTATCGAGCCGCAGCAGCTAAAAGCGGAGCAATTTACCCCGCCGCCCCAACAAGGGACAGCCAAGGCACCATCGAACAATAGCCATTCACCGGCCTCGCAAACTCTGCCACAAGCCCAGTGGCAGATTGTCCGTATGTTGGCAAGTTCATCGGGCATTTCTCTTAATCAACACGCCCAGGCTTACAGTGCCCCGAGTATGCAGTCACCTAGCTTTCGCCTTACTGGCGGGGAAGGGGAATTGCAATTGCGGATCCAACTTGAGGGTCAAATGCATACCGTGCGCTGGCAAGTAGGTGGGGGGCACAATGAGCCACAGTTGCTCAACTCCACCTTACCTTCTGCATTGTCGCTGGCATTACTGCCGACGGTTGATCAGGGCTGGCGTTTGGTCGCTAAAGGCTTCATGCACAATGAACCCCTGCAGCTACTGTGGACACCATATGGAAATAGCTCAAAAGCAGGCACATCAGCGAGTACTTCTGTGTCGCTCAAGGTTTGGCTGCGCACCGGGTTTATTGTTACCGTGGTTATCTTTTCTCTTTTTTATTGGTTATTTTAAATTTTATCTTCTTATCTACTTAATTTTCAAAACGCCCTCTTTAATTTTCCATATCCCATAATTTTATTTATTCCATTTACGTTGAAATAAAAGCGGTAAATATCTTGCGCTCCTTTCTGTTGGAGATATATTAGCCAATAGCCAATAGCCAATAGCCAATAGCCAATAGCCAATAGCCAATAGCCAATAGCCAATAGCCAATAGCCAATAGCCAATAGCCAATAGCCAATAGCCAATAGCCAATAGCCAATAGCCAATAGCCAATAGCCAATAGCCAATAGCCAATAGCCAATAGCCAATAGCCAATAGCCAATAGCCAATGTATTTTTTATTTAAGAAAAAATTATTTTTGTCGTTGGCGAAAAAATAATGAAAAAAGTGGTATTTGCCTGTTTAAGGCCCGCGTCAAGGTGTCGTTTTATAGAGGTGTAGACACTCATACAGAATAATCAACAGAGGGCAATAACATGCTATCGATTCATACTAATTACACGTCTCTACTAACTCAGAACAACCTGAACAAAACATCAGGCGCTATGGATACTGCAATGCAGCGTATCTCTACTGGTCTTCGCATCAACTCTGCATCTGACGATGCTGCTGGCCTGCAGATTGCCACTCGTCTACAGTCTCAAACAAATGGTTTGAATGTTGCTCAGCGTAACTCGCAAGATGCAATCTCTATGCTTCAGACTGCTGAAGGTGCTTTCGATGAGATGACTAACATTGCTCACCGTATGAAGGATCTGGCTACTCAGGCGGCAAACGGTACTAACTCAGCCGATGAGCACGCAGCAATGCAAGCTGAGTGGGATGAGCTTGAAGCTGAGCTTAACAGCATTGTTGATAACACCCAGTATGGCTCTGGTAACAACTTGCTTGGTACTGGTGGTATTCTTGATTCGGCTGTTTCATTCCAGATTGGTGCGACAACTGCTGAAAAACTAGACCTAGATGTTTCTGCTGAGCTACAAGGCGTACGTGCCTCTATTACAGCCCTAAATGGTGAAGATCTAGCAACTGATGCAGATTCAGCGATGGATGCAATTGATGCACTGTTGAATGGTGATGGTACTAATGCAGGTGTCGGTGAAGTGCGCTCTGCACTGGGTGCGAATATCAACCGTCTAGAACACACTGTGGTAAACCTGGGCAACATGGCAGAAAACACAGAAATGGCGAAAGGCCGTATCATGGATACTGATTACGCGGTTGAGTCTTCAAACATGATGAAGAACCAGATGCTGACTCAGATGAGCATGTCTATGCTGTCTCAGGCGAACGGCATGTCTGGCATGGTAATGAGCCTAGTAGGTTAATTTGCCAAGCGACTAATTCGCTAACGCAATATTACTGCAATCAAACCACTCCACATAATAATAAAAACCGCGGCCTAGCTGCGGTTTTTTATTATCTAAAAAAATATTTGAATGTGATAAATAGCCAATAGCCAATAGCCAATAGCCAATAGCCAAATACAAATTAAGAAATCAATATTAGTAGTCGCTTAATACAATTATACAAACTGTTTTTCAATAGGAAGCGGAAGGAAATAACACGTTCTTCCGCTACCGGAAGTAAAGCTTCCGCTTTCAAAGTAACGAAAGTAGATGATTTCCCCTTGTTGGTTGTTTGACCAGCAAATTTAAAGTTTTATCGACGTGAATTAGCAAAAGATTACTTAATTAAAAGTTGGAATGTTTTTTGCTGATTAATGGTGAGTTGAGGAGAAATAAATATGTCGATGATGGATCCTGCTTCTATGGCAATGCAAATGGTGATGCTTCAGCGTCAGCCGTTTGATATCCAATATGCGAACCAACAAAAAATGTACCAAGCGCAGCTAGACGCTTGGAAAGATATTGATTCTGCGTTTAGTGACTTCTCATCCGCCTTGGAGCGAATGAACAAGGCTGACAGTAGCTTTGTGAAAAATAGCGCAACCGCCAGTGAAGAAGGCTACATCAATGCGTCGGCGAGTAATTTTGCCCGTGCCGGTAGCTATGACCTGTTTGTCAAGCAGCTGGCCACCGCCCAGCAAGAAGCTTTCACCCTTCAAGGGGATGAATTGCCAACTGACGGGGTTATTACCATTGAAGTGCCGGGTAATGACCCTATCGAGGTCGACTTTGCCGTATTCAATGCTGATGGCGATAAAGATCTTCATGATTTGGCTGACCACATCAATGGGTTCGATGAGGGGGTGTCAGCCTCTGTCGTGCGCTCTGGTGATGAGGTCAGTTTGGTACTGAGCAGTACCGAAACCGGTGAGGAAAATGCATTTAAGGTAACGGCAGATCAATCCGTGACTGATGCATTCAAGCAGCAGGAGCTGAGCAAAGCCCAGGATGCGATTGTCATGCTCGGTGGTGAAAGCGGCCTGGAAATTCGTAGCAGTGACAACACCATCGATGATGCGATTTACGGCGTGACCTTTGAGTTGACCAAGGCACATGAACCGGGCGACAAGCCATTAACCCTAGTGGTTGGCAGCGATGAAACAGCATCAAAAGAAGCGGTGCAGGAGTTCGTCGATGCCTACAACGAATTAGTTAACACCATCCAAAAGCACACCATGACCGATTACAAGCTTGATCAAGATGATGATGACAAGAGCAGTGATGGTGACGATGACGACAAAGATGACAGCAGTATCACGATCACCGAAGCCGGGGCACTAGCAAGTGATTCTACAGCCCGCGGCCTGAAGAACATGCTGAATTCTGTTACCCGTGGCCAGTTCGATGAAGGGACTTTGCATAGCATCGGTATTGAGGCCAACAGGGATGGAACGCTGAAGATCGATAACGAACGCTTTGAAAAAGCTCTTAAGGAAACTCCGGAAAAAATTGATGCCATCTTCTTGGGTGAAGACGGAGTGTTAACCACGTTAGAAACCGCAATTTCTCCATATACGGGATCGGCAAATTCAGGCACTAACCTGTTGAAGAGTCGTCAGGATTCTTTGCAAGGCAACCTTGATCGGGTTGACGACAAAATAGAAAGGCTCGATCAACGGATGGAGAAAACCTACAACCGCTACTTGCGCGAATATACCGCAATGCAGCAAACCATGTCGCAGATGCAGTCGACTAGCTCCATGTTTATGTTTTAGGGGAACAAATGATGTTAATGGATGATTCTGGCTTTGAAGCTTACCAGCAAGTAGATGTTGAAGCACAAGCCGCTGCCGCCAGCCCTTATCAGTTGGTATTGATGTTGGTTGATGGCTTCATGGATAACCTGACTCGCGCCGAAGGTCATATGGATGCTAATCGCCTGAAAGAGAAAGGCGAGTCTATCGGTAAATGTATCGACATTATTGGCGGCCTCAATAGTGCGTTGGATATGCGTCAAGGTGGCGAGTTAGCTCAGCAAATGAACCAGCTTTACGATTTCTGCGCTATGCGCTTGTTTGAAGCCAGTGCCCATAATGATGCCGGTAAGCTCGCAGAGGTTCGCAGCATCATGGGTAACATCCAGCAAGGCTGGCATAACTTCGGGGTGGCGCATGAAGGTCAATAATACCCAGGTCAGACAGCTTACCTTGCAGCTCAATCACAGTTACAAGCGCAAAGAGTGGCAGGCTGTTCGTCGGTTGGACAAAGAAATCTTTAGCATGCTGGCTGATCTCAAACAGCAACCGGACGTTGCTGAGTCATTGCGCAGAGACATCCTCCAGCTTAAGCAGGTGCACTTGGCTGCCATGACCGCGTGTGAAATGGAAAAAGCCCACCTCGGTCAGATGTTAGCTAAATTCCAGAGTCAGCGCGAAGGGGTTTCGGAGTACCAGCAGGTAGAGATGGCTGGGGGCTTTATTCGATGAGCCAACTTTCGATCCCGCCATCCATGCCCCAAGGCCGCGCAAATGCAACATCGACTTTGGCTTCTTCAACACCGGCACAGAACGGTGATAGCGGCTCGTGGTTGGATAGCTTTGCAGCGCTGTTGGGGCTGGGCTCTGGGCAAGAGGCTGACATGGCAGCGGCTGAAGAGGCGAACCCTTATTGGTTTGATCTCTATGACCAGCTCAAAGGGTTGGCTGAGGGTGAGGACTGGGTGTTCAGTAGTGCCCATCCGTTTATGGAGCAATTACCGCCTGAAGGCCAGTACCGCCTGATCAACATTACCAATGCCCTTAGTTCGGATGTTCGCGAGCAGTTGCTGGGTATGATGCGTCGGGCAGACGGCCTGCAAAGTGTATCGGTGCAGATGGGGCAGGCTCAGCCAGGGATCCCGCATTACTTGGCGACCGGTGGGACAGCGCAGGGCGAGTCATTGTCTTTCGATCAGGCTATCGAGCGGGTGATTGCCAATGCGATGACACCGGTCAGACAGGAAACCACTAACCCGGTGTTATTGCAGCAGCTGGCTCAGGCTAACAGCTTCACCACGTTATCACTGCAAGATGCGCCGAACACCTTAGCGGCTGCAGATTCACCCTCACACCCATCTCATGCCACTCGTGCTGAATGGGCCCCGGTCAAAATGGCAGAGAACCAACACCAATGGGGCCAGCAGTTGGTGTCGGTATTAAAAGAGCGGGTGCAGATGCATCTAAATCAAGATGTGCAGCATGCCCGCATCCGCCTTGATCCCCCGCATCTTGGCAGCCTAGAGCTGTCAGTCAAAGTTGACCACAACAAGGTACATGTCCATATCGCAGCTACGGATCCTGCCCTGAGAGAAGCTGCGCAGCAAGGTGCCGAACGTTTGCGAGCCGAGCTTGAGGGCAAGCAACTTGCTGGTGCCATGGTGGATGTCGATGTCAGTGATCAATCTCAGCAACAAACATTCGAGCAACCAGTGGATATGTCGATTGCTACTCAGTCTGTAGTCGAAGCGGCTGAGTGGCATGAATCACCCGATCTCTTATCTAAGGCGGACCAATACCGTCTCACTCGTATGGTGTAAGGAAAAATAATAATGGCTAGAACCAATGTAATGAGCACCAAAGTCATTTTGGCTGCACTTGCCGCCGCAGTGCTTATTGCTGTCTCATCGATTGCAACCTACGCATTTATCGTTAACGACCAGTCCGCTGAATTCAGCGTGTTTTCCAGTAGCGAAGATAGCAAACGTGCCCACTTCATGAACCTCGATAAGTTCGTGATCACCATCGATGGTGAAGAGCGAACACACTATTTAATGCTGGAGCTGGCACTTAAGACCAGCTCTTCTAAAGCCCATGACAAACTTATCGAATACAAGCCGTTGGCACGCAATGTCCTGTTGAAGATGTTTAGCCAAAGCACCTTTGAAGAGCTACGTCAGATGGATGAAATTGAGCGTATGCAAACCGAGGTACTTGGCAAGCTGCGTCAGGCGATGGCCTTGAATGGATACGCCTACCAAATCGACGAAGTGCTGTTTACCAAGCTCGTGCTGCAATAAAGGAAGGGAATCATGTTAGAAGCACAGCAGTTACCTTTTGAGGATGAGTATGCTCAGTGGCAGACGCAGTCCTCACAAAATAATGAAGAGCAGATCCTGCGCCAGCATTTGGGGTTGGTGAAGCGCATTGTTCAGCAGCTGCACCATCATGCCTCGGGGTGTATGGGGCTGGATGATATGGAGCAGATTGGCTTGCTCGGTTTGCTTGAATCGGTACGCCGCTACGGTGAGATGGACGAAAACTTCCGCTTTTTCGCCGCCCGCCGTGTTAGGGGCGCGATTCTCGATGAGCTCCGCCGCCGGGATTGGCGACCTCGCCAGCTGCGCCAGCAAGTTCATGAGCTCAACAAGGTCAGCAAGCAACTGACCAAGCAGTTCAAGCGTCACCCGACCGAGCATGAGCTGGCTGCCGCGCTGAAGATCAGCTTGGAAGAATGCTATCGCTTACTGTATGCCGCCCAGGCTGAGGAGCTACACAGCCTGGAGCAGTTGTTTGAGTCCGACAGCAACAGTGTCGATTTCGGTGAGGAAGATAGCAACCTTCAACATATGATCAATGATGACTTGCTCAAGCATGTGCTTTCCCAGCTGCCGAAGCGTGAACAGTTAATATTGGATTTTTACTATCAGAAAGAGCTTAGCCTGAAGGAAATCGCCATGGTGGTTGGCCTTAGCGAAGCGAGGATCTGCCAGCTGCACAAGCAGGCAATCAAACAAATGAACACCATGATTAAGAGCATGTTGTAGGAGAAAGTTATGCAAAAAATAATCGGTGTCTTAATCATTGTTCTCTGTGTATTCGGTGGTTTTGTTTTGGCTGGGGGCTACCTCGGCACCATGTGGCAGCCTGCAGAGCTGATGATCATTTTGGGGGCTGGTGCCGGTGCACTGGCTATCGGCAACCCGCACCATGTGATTGTTGAAATGTGGCATCAGGCCCGCGGTGTCGTTGCTAAACGTGATGAGCGAAAGCTGTATCGTGAGTTGCTATCGCTGATGTACCACTTGCTTGAGCAGGTGCGCCAAAATGGTATGCGAGTACTTGATGAGCATATCGAAGAGCCTCACCAGAGCAGCTTGTTCCTGAGTTATCCGGAAGTGTTGGAGTACCCGAAACTGGTGACTTTCATTACCGACAACTTCCGCCTGATGGCAATGGGCAAGATCAGTGCCCATGAACTGGAAAGTATGCTCGAGCATGAGCTTGAAGCCATTGAAGCGGATCTTATGGAGCCGTCTCACTCGATGCACCGTATCGCAGAGGCGATGCCGGGCTTCGGTATCTTGGCGGCAGTGATGGGGATTGTGATCACCATGACCAATATCGATGGTGACATGGCGCAGATCGGGATCAGTGTTGCCCACGCACTAGTCGGTACTTTCCTGGGTATCTTCTTCTGTTACTGCGTGTTTGATCCGCTTAGCTCTGCCATGGCCAACCAGGTCAAGCGTGAGCTGTCGGCATTCGAGTGTGTAAAAGCCATGATGGTCAGCTACACCGCCGGCAAACCCGCACTGGTCGCGGCTGACTCAGGCCGTAAGCTGATTTTGCTTGATGTGAAACCGACCTTTGCCGAGATGGAAGGTTGGGTTACGCAGCAGGTGTTCCAATGATCAGGGGCAACACCGCAGATACGGTGATTATCAAGAAGCGCCGTAACCGGGGGAAAGTCGCCCAGTCAGGAGGGGCATGGAAGGTTGCCTTTGCCGATTTTACCTTGGCGATGATGGCCTTTTTCATGGTGATGTGGGTGTTGCAGGTGACGACTGAGGATGAGAAGCAACGCATTGTCGGTCGTCTCAGTGGTCAGCAGCAGCTCCTGCCACACGATGAGATGTTTATGGATAACAGCCCGTTTGCGGTCGATTTTGGTGGTAAGGCCTTGCCGGGATTACAGAGCCGGCAACCGAGCAACCCGCAAAACTTGGGTAATTCACTGACTATCAATGTCGTTGACGGTGAGGGCAATAACTTCGGTGGGCTGGGGGAGGAAGGTCCTTCATTGGTGCCGGGGCGCTATGAAAGCCATGAGCAGATGGTTGTGCTAGGCGATTACCTCAAGGATGTCAGTGAATTTCTTTCGGCCAGTAACCAACTGTCGGTGGAAGTGGTACCACAGGGGCTCAGGGTATTGGTGAATGATGATAATGAAAAACCGATGTTCAAACGTGGCGGTGCTGAGCTGACGCCGTTTTTTGAAGATCTGTTGTTGGCGATTGCACCGACCTTTGCCACTGTCGAAAACCATATCATGATCTCCGGCCATGCCGATGCCAGCGGGTTTAGCCAGCGTTCTACAGGAAGCAACTGGGTGCTGTCAGGTGAGCGTGCTCAGCGGGCGCGAGAGGTGTTGGAATTTGGCGGTATGCCAAGTGAGCGTGTAGCCCAGGTAACAGCAATGTCCGATACCATGTTGCTTGACCGCGATGCACCATACAGCCACCTCAATCGCCGGATTGAAATCTTGGTACTGACCACCGACACCGAGCAGCAGCTATTGCAGCTGTTCGGCCGAGATGGCGACGGGCCTTCTTTGGAGGCGGCAAAACAGGCTGCCTATGCCAATCAGCCAGTGAGCTAAATCGATTAGGTTAAGCCAAGCGTTAAATCAAGTTCCAACGTCAGCGTGCTAGGTGGCGATCCAAGCCAGCTCCTCATTCAAAAGGGGCTGGCTTTTTCATTCTTGCTATCAAGGCTTGTGCTACACAAAAAGAGGGGGCAGATTAACTATCTGCCCCCTCTGTAATAATGTCCGCCATTATAAAATGGCTGTCTTGGTTAAATCATCAAGGTTGAAGACACAACACCGATTAGGCCCGCACTTGCCAGAACGGTTACGGCTTTCTCAGCCATACGGCCGTTGCTTTCAGCAGCTTTTCCGAACATCGCGAAGACAAACGGGTGGACCAGGAAGGTCATGGCAAACGTAAAGGTGATCAGGCTTGCCGCTGCAGAACCGAACATACCTTCTTGCACTGCGGCAAATAGACCGAAGTGGGACAGGCCAGAAGCCGCTGACATAGACGCGTGCTCAAGGGACATGCCGGCAACACTTAGTAAGGTGAAGCTACCGAACACCGCCATGATCTGCCAGCCAAGGGAGAACAGCATCAGACCTTTGACTTCCGTTTTCTCACAGCCGTTGGCTGAGCGCAGGTTTTTCAGAGACAGGAAGACAAACGCTGCACCGGCCAGCAGCAGTGGAAGCGTCCAGCTAACCATTAGAGAGCCACGTTCGGCACTTGCTGCCAGAATCGTGAAGACGAAGATATGGCCGGCAAACGGAATGTTGATCATAATCGGTGCACGAGAAGCCGCGGTACGACCGAAGTCACCGGCAGTACAGGCACCAGTTAGACCTGAATGAGACAGACCGCCAGCTAGACCAGGCGCTAGGTTACGGACATGGTTTGATTTGCCGACGAAAATCAGTAGCGCCAGACCACCAAACATCCAGAAAATCTGACCCGAGAAGCCGTATACGATAACACTTTGTAGACCCGGAATTCCGAAGGCTTCAACCATGTGCGAACCACCCACCAGGAAGCTACCAGCCAATACCAGCGGGATACCTGCAAACAGTAGTGCATTCATTGTTGGGCCGTGTTTCCACTTAGGCAATGCTGCGCCCAAGCCAGAAGACAGGATCATCGCAAAGAAGATCTGCGGCAGGCCAATCACTGATGACACAACATTCGCCAGCCATAGAGAGAGGTTCAGTACCACGATAATCGCTACTACTTCAAATAAGCCCTTGCGGATGTATTGGCCTTTATTTGAGATAACGGCTTTGCGATCAATTAGGATAAAGGCCAATGCCAAACAGATGTATGACAGCAGTAGGAAAGAGTCGCCCAGAGCAAAGTCGGTAGTACGGTCTGAAATCAACACATCAGCCGTTTGGATACCAATAAGCAGCAGGAAGGCACGGATAATATACGTAAGCTGTGTGCTGCTTGTACCGTGTACGACTTCTTGGGCTGAAGGGGAGAAGAAATCGCACTCTTCATCAAAGTCTTTCTTTGACAATAGGCGGCGGATTTCTTGTCCGCCCACGAAGAAGGAGGCGATCAATGCAATCACGGTTGTCTGGCCAATCAGCGCAACAATAGGGAACTGTTCTAGTCCTGGTGTCGCCATATCGCTGTGAACCAGCAGTGAGCCTAAAGCCAGGCCAAATACAACGATAACCAGCAGTGAGGAATATTTCGTTCCTGCAACTAGGGTACGGGCAACCAATACCATAATTGTTAGGGCGGCTATCGCGATAACAAAATGGTTAAAAGCATATAGATGGGAAACTTGTTCCATTTTAACTCCAAAAACTCTTTCGAACTGCTCACAGGCACACCTCATGTGCTAGGCACATGAAGTTTTAACATTAAGTTCAGGCTGACTGTGGGCGAGTGATACGTCCGTTACTGATTAGGTAACTACCTGTGGGGCAACATTTTCTGCAACTGGCGTTGGCGTTGTTGCATCGTTGAATAGGGCACGAAGGGCTTTCAACACTTCTTGGCGGGATACCACGCCGACATATTTACCGTTTTCCATGATCGGTAAAATTTGTGGCTTGTTAACCTTGATAGATTTAGCTCGCTCTTCCAGCGACAAGGTTGTCATTTGCGTTGCATAGCCCATAGCGGTTGTTGGGTATAGCTGCTCTTTGTCCAGGGCAAGGAACTCCAGAGCGTCTGTCAGGCGATCTTCGATATCCATTGTCACCAAATCGGTTTTCATCAGGTTGCCTACCGTTACATCTTCATCAGGTAGGTAGTCTTGGCACCACATTTCTACCATGATGTCGTGAGCAGAGAGGAAACCGACTAACTGGCCGTTTGCGTCGCAAACTGGCGCACCGTTAATGTGGTTTTTAGACAAGATATCGATTGCCGCAGGCAAACTTGTTTCGATACTCAACGTCGGGGCTTGCGTATTTACAATGTCTCTCACTGTAAGTAAAGCGCTCATAACAATCTCCTAAATTCAAAATCAACACTGTTTCAGCAACTCGCCAAGAGTCATTGAAAAATGGCTCATTGAGCTGTTGACGGGAATGTTACTTAGCACCGTCTTATTAGTAAAATTGATTTTATTTAGGTTTGAATTCAGATTTTCTGATACTTTGTTTGGAAATGTTTCAGAAGATGTCGCTTAAAAAGAGAATCAATTTGGATGATAGAGCAAGATAACCTTCCATTTTGGCGGTTAAATCGTCAGTTTTAGATATGGATTGCGTGGAGGGGCTCTCTGTAAAATGTATAAGGAAAACTGATTTCAGAGTTAGTGTGTGATAAGTAAAAATGAATTAGGATATTATCCTTAAAATGTGGATATATCAAATATGACATATCGTCAGGCATTTGCTTACAGTTTTTAAGCAGTTGAAAGGGAATTAGCCGTGAATGTGCCCTTCGTTTGCATTACCCGGCAGTTAAAACTTGATACAATATTGATTGAAACAATTTAGCTATCAGGTTTATTGATTGGCAAAAGTAGCTGGAATATTTGGTTTATATACCAGTGACTTGGTCTTTAAAGTGATATCTATTGGCATTCAGTTCCCCTGTTGTAGATCTAGGAGTAAAAGTGCGTTATTCGTTGAAACAGTTATCAGTGTTTGATGCGGTTGCTGAATTAGGCAGTGTTAGCCAGGCGGCTGAGCGGCTAGGGGTAACCCAGTCCGCTGCAAGTATGTCACTTAGCCAATTAGAAAAGCTGCTAGGGCGCGAACTTTTCGTTCGTCAGGGCAAAGATATGCGCTTGAGTCACTGGGGCAACTGGCTACGACCGAAAGCGCGACGCTTGTTGCAAGATGCCGAACAGATTGAAGCGGGCTTTTACGACCAGCACCTATTCAGTGGCAGTATTACTATCGGTGCCAGCCAGACCCCGGCGGAGCACCTAGTACCGGAGCTTATCAGTATTCTTGATACCGATTTCCCAGAAGTTCGCACCGGGCTGGAAGTGAAAAGTAGCCAGGGTATTATCGAAGGGGTGCTGAACTATAAATATGACATCGGCATTATCGAAGGCCGTTGTGACGATAACCGTACCCATCAGGAAGAGTGGTGCCGGGATCACCTTGTTGTCGTCAGTGCTGCTCACCACCCTTTTGCGAAGAACTCTCGAGTGAGCCTGGCACAGCTTGAACAAGCCCAGTGGGTATTGCGTGAAGGTGGGGCGGGTACGCGTGCGATTTTCGAAAGTGCTATGGTGCCGCTGATCCCAGATCTGGATGTTTGGCGTGAATACTCTCACGTACCGGTTATTCGTAGCATGGTTTCCAATGGACACTATCTCACCTGTTTGCCTTACTTGGATGTGGCTCCACATATTGAGCGTGGTGAATTGGCCGCATTGAATGTGCCTGAATTAAAAATGGATCGTGCGATTTCCTTTATTTGGCGCAAAGAGATGGGTGATCATCCGTTGCTGGAATGCATCAAGCGCGAAGGCCATCGAATGATGAAAAACCATAAGCTGAACAAGGTTTGATATCGTGATGCTCGCTTTCTAGTTAGAAAGAAAATCGTGTCGGCTTAACTTAATCTATTGGGTAAGCCGATTTAAAGAAATACCCAAGTACCGTCCAGCTGCTTGGGTATTTTTATATTCAATGAGTTTCATTTTTTATTGATAGGTCAAATCCAATTAACTAATAAATCAATAAGATACACTTTTACTCACAAAGCCGATTATATTTGTGATGGGTTCGCAGTTTAACAGGAAGGCTTGATGGTAAGGGGTGGAGTATATCTACTTATAAGCAATAAAATGCCTATCAATTTTTCTGATATAGCCTTTTAGTTGCCTTGTTTCATTTAACCTGAAGTTATTTTGCTTTCGCCAAGATCAAAAAAGGAGAACCATCGTTCTCCTTTTTACTTTCAGTGCTTGAATCAGTGTTAGTAAATCACTTTCGCTTGTGTGTAGCTGCTGATGATTTCTTTGACTTTTTCCATCACTTCTTTTGATGGTGGGGAAACGCCCGTTAGTGGGTAGTCAAAACCCATCGCTTCCCACTTGTGCTCGCCAAGCTGGTGGTATGGTAGCAGCTCGACTTTCTCGATGTTGTCCATGTCCTTGATGAAATCACCCAGTAGGTGAGCAGAACGCTCGTCATCGGTATAGCCTGGGACAACAACGTAGCGGATCCAGGTTTTCTGGCCGCGCTGGTGCAGGTAGCGGGCAAAGTCCAACACGCGTTTGTTTGGCACGCCGACAAGGTTTTGGTGGATACTGTCATCTAGTTGTTTGAGATCCAGCATCACCAAATCAGCAACATCAAGGACTTCGTCAACAACATCAGTATGTTTGCGGATATAGCCGTTGGTATCTAGACAAGTGTGGATACCTTCATCTTTGGCTGCACGGAAGAAATCACGCACAAACTCTGGCTGCAGCATAGCTTCACCACCTGAACAGGTGACACCGCCGCCCGATGAGTTCATGAAGAAGCGGTATGATTTCGCTTCGTTAATCAACTCTTCGACCGTGATCTCCTTACCATCATGAAGATCCCAAGTATCTCGGTTGTGGCAATACTGGCAGCGCATCAGGCAGCCTTGCAAGAAGACGATGAAACGAATACCTGGACCGTCGACTGTACCACAGGACTCAAAAGAGTGGATTCGACCTTTTACTGACATTACTTAGCTTCTCCGCTTTGGGGCGTGTTTTACCTGTCATTTTATTACAAAATGGACAGGCAAAGTAGCTAAAAAGCACCAAAAAAGTAAGGATACTACTCAAGATATTACAGCGCTGCACACTCTTGCTTTTCATTCCAATCAAGGTGCCATTGCTTCAACGCTTCTACCGGCATGGGGCGGCCGATATAGTACCCCTGAGCAAAGTGGCAGCCCATCTGGCGTAATGCCTGCCATTGATAGCTACATTCAATTCCTTCGGCGATGGTGCTGAGTGACAGGCGGTTGGCCAGCAACAGGCTGGCTTCGAGAATGGCGGCAGCGGTTTTACTTTGGGGCAGAGCCTGAACAAAGCTCATATCCAGCTTCAGCGACTCGAAAGGCAGTTGCTCGAGCTGTTTCAACGAAGAATACCCTGTCCCGAAATCATCAATAGAGAGTTTGAAGCCGTACATCCCAAGCCGGGCTGCAGCTTCTAGGCTTGGCCCTGTGTGTTCAATGGCATCGGATTCGGTGATCTCGAATGACAGCGTTTGGCTAATGGTCGGAAAGCGTTGCTGCAGGGCGATAACTTGGTCGACGAAGCCTTCGCTGATCAGGGTATGGGGCGTGATATTGACCGCGACCCGGCGTCCTGAAAAGGCCGGTAGGTTTGATACAATGTGATGAATAGTCAGCATCGCCAATTCATCTTCCCTGCCCAAGTTTTCAATCACAGCAAGGAACTGGGATGGTGGGAGCAAGCCCTTTTCGGGATGCTGAAGCCGGATCAGGGCCTCGTTACCACACCATTCTCCGGTTCGGAGATCGACAATGGGTTGGTAATAAGGCACCAGCCATTGATGTTCGAAAGCCAGGATCAACACTTGCTCAGAGAGCGCTTGTGCGCTGCTGGGCGCTTTTGTCGGCTGCGGAGTGGACAAGTACTGCTTGGCTTGCCCCAGTAAGGCTTGAATATGCTCATGCCGGGCCGGTTTTTCCAGACACCCAATGACCTTCAGCTGGTAGCTTTTGCACATCTGGCTGACTGATTTAATAACTTCAGGGCTGGCTGCACTGGAAATGATGATGGCGCCATGGAAAGACATTTTGGCTAGGTGGCCAAGGAAAGTAATTCCGTCCATTTCCGGCATGTTCAAATCGCACACCAGTACATCGGGTAGAGTGATTTGAATTTGTATCAACGCTTCCTTTCCCGTTGAAGCAACATTGACACAGCAGCCAACCGCAGCACGTTCAAGCTGATTGCGTAAGACCTGTTGCTGAAATGGGTGATCTTCAACGAGTAGTATGTTCATGCAAAGTACAGTACCTAGCGTTTTAAGTCTTCGATCATTGCGTGTAATGGTTTATAAAACCCAATATTAACCTTAGTGCATAATAATTGGTTTTCAATTAATTTGCATAACTAAGCAAGGATGAACAGACCGTTATCTAAGAAACCATGTTCTATGTTAGAGGGCCCGTTGCTGTGTTGGCGGTCAACGATATGTAAGGTTGTTAGAGTGGATATAATGTTCTGAAAGGCAACAAAAAAAGCCGATCTTTGCAGATCGGCTTTTAATATCATTGCCATTAAAGGCTATGCACTAGGCTCTATGGATTATAGAGACTCAGTGAAAGTACGAGCGATAACGTCTTTCTGCTGTTCAGCAGTTAGAGAGTTAAAGCGTACAGCGTAACCAGATACACGGATAGTTAGCTGAGGGTACTTCTCTGGGTGCTTAACTGCGTCTTCTAGAGTTTCGCGGTTAAGAACGTTCACGTTCAGGTGCTGACCACCTTCGATGCCAGCTTCGTGGTGGAAGTAACCATCCATTAGGCCTGCAAGGTTAGAACGCTGAGTATCCTGCTCTTTACCTAGTGCGTTAGGTACGATAGAGAAGGTGTAAGAGATACCGTCTTTCGCATCAGCAAATGGTAGTTTACCAACTGAAGTTAGAGACGCTACCGCACCTTTTTCGTCACGACCGTGCATTGGGTTAGCACCTGGTGCGAATGGAGCACCTGCTTGACGACCGTCAGGCGTGTTACCAGTCTTCTTACCGTATACCACGTTTGAAGTGATAGTTAGGATAGACTGAGTAGGAACCGCGTCACGGTAAGTCTTAAGCTTACGGATCTTGTTCATGAAGCTAGTAACAAGCTCACAAGCGATGTCATCAACGCGAGCGTCGTTGTTACCGAACTTCGGATAGTCGCCTTCGATTTCGAAGTCGATTGCGATGTTGTCTTCGTCACGTACTGGCTTAACTTTAGCGTACTTGATAGCAGCTAGTGAGTCAGCAGCAACAGAAAGACCAGCGATACCACAAGCCATAGTACGGCGAACGTCACGGTCGTGTAGAGCCATAAGCGCTGCTTCGTAGCTGTACTTGTCGTGAGAGTAGTGGATTGCGTTCAGTGCAGTCACGTACTGCTTAGCTAGCCAGTCCATGAAGCTGTCTAGGCCAGCGTAAACTTTGTCGAAGTCTAGTACTTCGTCCATCATTGGCTCAGTCTTAGGACCAACCTGTAGCTTAAGCTTCTCGTCCACACCGCCGTTGATAACGTATAGAAGAGTCTTAGCAAGGTTTGCACGAGCACCGAAGAACTGCATGTGCTTACCGATAACCATTGGCGATACACAACAAGCGATAGCGTAGTCATCGTTGTTGAAGTCAGGACGCATTAGGTCGTCGTTTTCGTACTGGATAGAAGAAGTATCGATAGATACTTTCGCACAGAAACGCTTGAAGCCGTCAGGTAGCTGCTCAGACCATAGAACAGTGATGTTCGGCTCTGGAGAAGGACCCATAGTGTATAGCGTGTTTAGGAAACGGAAGTTAGTACGCGTAACTAGCGTACGACCGTCAACACCCATACCACCCATAGATTCTGTTGCCCAGATTGGGTCGCCAGAGAATAGCTCATCGTACTCAGGAGTACGTAGGAAACGAACCATACGTAGTTTCATTACGAAGTGGTCGATCATTTCCTGAGCTTCAACCTCAGTGATCTTACCTGCTGCGATATCACGCTCAACGTAGATATCTAGGAAAGTAGACGTACGGCCTAGAGACATTGCCGCGCCGTTCTGAGATTTAACAGCTGCTAGGTAGCCGAAGTATAGCCACTGGATAGCTTCTTTCGCGTCAGTTGCAGGGTTAGAAATGTCGAAGCCGTACTTAGCTGCCATTTCTTTCATCTGACCTAGTGCACGGTGCTGCTCTTGAAGCTCTTCACGAAGCTGCATAGTCATCTGAAGATCTTCGCCAGACTCTAGCTTCTCTTGAGTAGAGTGGAACTGAGCAACTTTTTCCTTCATTAGGAAGTCGATACCGTACAGTGCAACACGACGGTAGTCACCGATGATACGACCACGGCCGTATGCATCTGGAAGACCAGTTAGAACACCAGATTTACGACACTTAAGGATGTCTGGAGAGTAAACGTCGAAAACGCCTTGGTTGTGCGTTTTACGGTACTCAGAGTAGATTTTAGAAACCTGTGGGTCTAGAGTACGGCCGTAAGCTTTACAAGAACCTTCGATCATGCGCACGCCGCCGTTAGGCATGATTGCACGCTTAAGCGGAGCTTCAGTCTGAAGACCAACGATAGTCTCTAGATCTTTGTTGATGTAACCTGCGTCGTGAGCAGTGATGGTAGAGATAAGAGAAGTATCGAAATCAACAGGAGCGTGAGTGCTGTTTTCCTGCTTGATACCTTCCATTACCTGATCCCAAAGCTTGTTAGTTGCCTCAGTACCTTCAGTAACTAGGAAAGACTCATCACCCTCATATGGAGTGTAGTTTTTCTGGATAAAGTCGCGAACGTTTACTTCGTTCTGCCATTCGCCTTCAGCGAACCCTTCCCAAGCTTTAGCAAATTGCTCTGCCATGACATACCTACCTTTTTAGTAGAAAAAACACGTACTGCGGTGACTGTTGAGCCAGCCTCACCAAATGGTGAACAGTACACTTTATATAAACAATAATACGGATAACCAAAAAACGTGTCAGGATAGTGATGTTTTGATTATTCGTATTAGTGCTAACAGCACTCATTGATAGGGCAGTGCACGCACTGCCCTCAATTTTCCTTACAGTAGTGCTGGAATGCCGTATTGGCCTTCAAGCATACCTACTGCCAGCATCGCAACAAAACAGATGATCAGTGCGCCAGCTGGAATGATGACTTTGTCCATCATCGACAGCTTTGCAGCACGCTCTTTGTTGCCGATCAGACCGTTGTTATCCAGCAGCATGGTCAGTGCCCAAGCGAGAACTGGGTTAGCAACGATAGCTGCGAATACACAGATACCAGCAGCTTGTGAATCTTTGGTGTCTTTCACCATTTGCACACCCGCTTCAAGAAGCGGTAGGAATACACCTACAAGCAGTGCGATACGCATTACTGGTGGCCATACTGCTACGTCCATTGGGAAGCCAAGGATCGCTACGATGATACAGAAAGTACCTAGTAGGATCGCACCCGCTGGAATCGGACGCTTGGCAATACCCGCTGGGATAATGTAAGTACCCCAAGACGATGTGATGTTACAACCACCAACCGCTGTACCTACCATCTGGCGAAGCGAACACGTTGTCATGGTGTCATCAACATCCATCAGAACGCGGTCAGTCCCTTTCGGGTAGTTCAGCTCCTGGAAAATACGGTGACCCAGGAAGTCTGGCGACCACATTGCTACTGCAAGAATCGCGAACGGTAGAGAAGCAATGAAGTGCTCAATACCTGGAAGGCCAAGCATCCAACCTTGCTCTGTGCTACCCCACCAGTACACTGGATTTAGGTTAGGCAAACCTGTTTCGGTTTCGAATACTAGGTCAAAGCCCGCACCAAGTGCAAGGGAAACCAATAAACCGGTTACGGCACAAGCAGGAATCGCCAACCAACGCTTGTTCACTTTGGCAAGGTAAGCATAAAGAATGATGTTTACCGCCAGAACCACCAAGCCGATGTAGCCCAAGCTACCTTTTGCTACGTCAGCACTTTCAAGACCCACAGCCCAAGACTGGATGTCGCCAATCTGGCTCATTGCCCCGGTAAAGCCGAGGAAGATAAGCAGACCACCGGCCACACCCTCACTGGTGAGGTTGACCAGTTTCGAGCCCCCTTTGAAGTAACTCAGCAATAGGCCGAATACACCAATCAGGATAGCCAGTGCCAGTGGGTGAGCACCTGCCAGTGCAATGGTACCGATCAACGGGATCATTGGACCGTGGTTACCCGCCAAGTTGGCACGTGGGTTAAAGAAGCCCGAGGCAAGAATACAGAAAAGGAGTGCTGGGATGAGCATCTCTACACGGGCAACTTCGATAGCGAAGGTTTTGCCCAGCTCAACGTGATCCCAAGCGGCTGTCAGGCCATCAGCCCATGACATAGCAACTGATGAGTACATCGCGATAATGGCAATCGTACCCGCTAGTGCTGGAACCAAATCTTCAAGCTCAAAACGGAAGTCACGGCCCGGAAGGTTAAGCTTCCAGCGGCGTGGCTTCATGATTTTCAGCTCATGATCAAGATAGTCTGAGCGACTAGCGAAGTCAGATGCAGGGCGGTGCAGCTCCTGATAACTTCTTTCCTGTGATGACATAAGTGCCTCGTTCTACATTTAAAGTAATTTTTTATTTATATGTTGGTTGAAACTTCCTCAACATATCTGCAATTCATACGAATTTAAGCCAAGCAGTTGTTAAGTGTAATTTAATTTCACCAATTTTGGCTGCAGTGTACCGCTTGTCCATTTTTATGGAATTGATCTCGATCACTCTCACTAAAATTTTGTAAGAAAAAAACCAAAAAAAATTGAGCGCAAAGTGCAATTGTTGCTAAATATGAAAGAAACTTTATAACAAAAGTAAATTTGTGAAATGTGATCTGGGTCGTTTTTGGGTTTTTATATCATTGTTTTTAGTGTGGTTTTATTCTTGATGCGCAAGATTGTCGGGTTACATCGAGTTTACCCAAAAAGTAGCAGGCAGGTAACAGCATTTTAATTAGTGCATTCAACTTTTTTTGAATGGATAGTGAGAGTGATAGAAAGGTGACTTTGTAATCAAAGTACAAAAATGCCCAGGTTGAAGGTGAGCAACCTGGGCGGTTTGTACACGTGTGGTTAGCAGTATTTTGCCTTCTTGGCTGCTTGCAGCTTATGGTAAGACTGCAGTAGTTGCTGATGAGCAGGGTACTGGCTCATAGTCAGATTGCCAGCAGTTAGCCCATAGAACTGAACACTGCCTTCAATCGCGCCCCAGGCTGCAGCGACAGCCTCGCTGCCGAATTTACTTTCGAAGTCTGCTTTGCACTCGGCTGGATCACGTTCTTCACCCAGTGCCAGCTCCAGGCTGTCGATGAGACAGTGGAAGAATTTCATACGTTCGGCAGTGAAGCTTGCCGCATTGAATGCCACACTCCACTTGGCGAAGTCCTGAGCCAGCTCGAGATCGCCACCTGCCAAGGCAATCAAACATTTCAGTTCACCGATACGCAGGGTCTGCCACGCATCACCCGGTTGAACTTCCAGGCCAAGCATATTGTGAAGGAGGGTCTCGTCATCGAACTCTTCTTCGACAATGTGGAACATTTCGGCGAACTGCTCCGCATCCCACTCAACAGCCGGAAGCGCCAGCAGCACCTCGCGCAATTCCAAAGCGATATTGTTATTGGCTTCGATGAGCTCTTCCACCGGCGCAATTTCAGACCAGCCCGGTACGATGATGCGGCAGCAATCTATGTCAAGGTGATCATAATCAGCAATATAGGCATCGGCACCTTCGGCGTGCAGCAGATCCATCAAATGATTGAATTGCTGTTCTGAGTTGCCGTTGAAACGCCAATCTGCGAACTCTAGTGCAGCTTCGCTATCGAGCTGGGCCGAAGCAATAAGGCAGGTTGATTCAGCCAGATGATTTTCTGGTGTGAAGTGCTCATTGACAGCTTCACCAGCAGAAGAGGGATCCAGCAAAGCCTTGAGCTCATCAACACTGTGATCCTGAACAAGCTCAGTGACAGCACGCTCTAGGGCAAGGTCAAAACATGGGTGAGCAGCGAAAGAAGCAAAACGAATGTTGCTGCCTTGATAGCTCAGAGCCACACAGACCACCGGGTATTTGCCGCCAAGTGAAGCGTCGTAAGCTTGGACACCAAAACCATGCGCTTCAAGGGCCTCCATGGACTCCTTAATCGAGGCAAAGCGGCTCAGTACCGACTCAGGAATGGCTGGCAAGCTGATCTGCTTGGCCAAGATACGGCTTTTGATATGGCGCTCGATGATCTCGCACAGGGCTTGAGTGCGGGCCTCAAATTTTGAGTTACCGGCTGCTGTTCCGTTTGAGGCGTAAAGATTACCAATGATATTGACCGGCATATCTATCGTTTCGCCATCGCTCTGGCGCTCGAACGGCAGGGTGCAGATCCCGCGCGCCATATTGCTCGATGGCAAATCGATCAGATCCGTACCCAGTAGCTCAAGGGTTGGGTCGTAAAATTGTGTCAGGCGTTCATCCAGAATACCTTCTGGAGGCAGGTTTTCCTCAAGATCGATTGGGAACCATTTTTCATTGGGATAATGGACAAATTCACCGGTGGCAATGTCTTCGCCTAGGTAACGGCTGGCATAGAAATCATTGGTGGCCAGACGCTCAATAAGCTTACCCAGTGCTGACGCCAGTGCAGCGTTTTGCGACACACCCTTACCAACAGTGACGTTCATCAGTGCATCAGCATCTTGGATTTGCACAGACCAGACATTAGGGATCGGGTTGTGCCAAGCGGCGTTGTCAATGTTGGCTAGGTTGAAGCCAAGCGCTGTTAATTGGGTTTGGAAACGCTCGATGGTGTCTTCCAGTGCGGCGTCTTTACTGGGAAAAAAGGTTTTCATTATCGATCTCGTCATATGACAGGAGGGTGCATGGCGCGAAGTATAACCAATTATGAACTAGATGCCTAAATGTGACAGATATCAATAATGTCCATCACCTCTGAAATATTTTGTCGAGATTTTGACCGCAGTCCCACCTTGTGAGGACGAGCAGTGAAAGTAGTCACATTTATTCCCTACGGCTTGTAGCAGAATGGATTGGTCAGATGAGATTCAACCAACCAATAATTCTGATTTAAATTATAAATTCACTACTTTTGTCGGTGTGTGTTCGTATGTGCAGATAAAAGTAGATGAAGCCAAAGAGGGATACGATGAAAGCAACAATAGCATCAAATATCGACGCGCTGCGTGATGACTATATTGCCGCAGTGAAGCGTTTGGTGGCTATTCCCAGTGTCTACCAGGAAGATGACAGCGGTAAGCCGTTTGGTAAGCCGATCGATGACTGCCTGGATGAAACATTGCGGTTATGCCACGACCTGGGGTTTGCCATTTACAAGGATCACAAAGGGTATTACGGCTATGCCGAAATCGGTGATGGCGAACAAATGATAGGTGTGTTGGGCCATTTGGATGTGGTGCCAACCGGAGAGTTGTCAGCTTGGCATTCGGACCCGTTTAGCCCCGAAATTCGCGATGGGCGTTTATACGGACGTGGAACACAAGACGATAAAGGGCCGACTTTAGCCGCAATATATGCAGTTAAAGCACTTCTGGATAGTGGTGTGGTGCTTAACAAACGCATCCGTTTCATATTCGGCACCGATGAAGAGACTTTATGGCGCTGTATTGATCGCTATTTGGAAAAAGAAGAAGTTCCAAGCTGCGGCTTCACACCAGACTCTGCCTTCCCGCTAATTCACGCCGAAAAAATGCTGATCCAATCTTGGCTCCATGGGCCGGGTGATGGCTTGGTGGCGCTAGATTGTGGCGGGGCACTCAATGCCGTGCCTGAGGTGGCGAAATACGAAGGCCCACTATGGGAAGAGTTGGCGGCCAAACTGGATGAATTAGGCTATGACTTCACTGCCGAAGATGCCGAGGTCACGGTATTTGGTAAAGCAGCCCATTCCGCTGCCAGTGATATCAAAGGGGTGAATGCAATTGCCCGTTTATGCCTGGCGCTGAGTGGGATCGGTGTGACCCATCCTGCGATCAAGTTTGTTGCCGAGCAAGTGGGAGAAGATGCCAACGCCAAACAGATTTTCGGCCCGGTAGAGGATGTCAGTGGCCGGTTGACTTTCAACGTTGCCCAACTAGAGGTTGGCGAGCAGTCAAGCAAACTCGGGATAGATATTCGAGTACCGGTCACCTTCGAGAAAGCGGACTTTGATAACGATATTCAGGATGTCGCCGAGCAGTACGGTTTACGCTACGAGGAATTTGATGTGCTACCTTCCTTGTATATGCCTGCAGAAAGCCCGGTGATCCAAACCCTGATGAGTGCCTATCAAGAAATCAGCGGGGATATGGACAGCGAGCCGATGACATCCGGTGGGGCGACGTATGCCCGTGCAATTCCGAACTGTGTCGCTTATGGGGCAATTTTCCCCGGCCGCGACAAAGTTGAGCACATGCCGAATGAATATTTGATTATTGATGACATGCTCAAAGCAATGAATGTGTATGCCAACGCGATTTATCAGCTGCAGGGAGTAGAGCTATGACCACGACTACAGAGGCTGGCAAAATGAAACGATCTTTCAAAATGCCGACTGTTTATACCATTCTTTTTTCTATTATTGCCCTTGTTGCCTTGCTGACCTGGGTCATGCCGGCGGGTAAGTATGACTACTTGGTTAATGGTACCGATGTGGTGATCCCTGCGGCTGAAGTGCTGGATTACGACGGCGGTGAGCGGTTGCTTCCTATTCCTGGTACTTATCAGGAACTGGAGTCCTCGCCTCAGGGGGTGATTGATGTCTTGATGGCACCGATCAAAGGCTTCCACAAAGCGGTTGATGTGGCGCTGTTCGTATTGGTTATCGGTGGTTTCCTTGCCGTGACCATGCGTACGGGTGCCATGGACTCCGGTGTGGCGGCGATTGTGCGCAAGTTCCGTGGCCGTGAGCAGATGATGATCCCTGTGTTGATCACCTTGTTTGCGCTGGGTGGTTCTACCTACGGGATGGCTGAAGAAACGGTTGCCTTCTGGGCGGTGATCCTGCCGGTGATGGCGGTTGCAGGCTACGACCGCATGGTGGCGGCGGGTATCATCCTGCTGGGT
Organism: Photobacterium sp. AWH4_225; assembly: GCF_056158405.1. Lineage (NCBI taxonomy): Bacteria > Pseudomonadati > Pseudomonadota > Gammaproteobacteria > Vibrionales > Vibrionaceae > Photobacterium > Photobacterium sp. AWH4_225. The sequence continues at coordinate 825,082 of NZ_JBSWTF010000001.1, forward strand.
TCGGGGGTCGGGGTGCTGGCTTCAACCGTTAACCCGTTTGCCACCGGTATTGCGTCTGGTTTTGCCGGTCTGCCAATCGGTGATGGTATCGTTCTGCGTGTTGTCCAGCTGGCTATCTTGATTGTCTTGGCCTCTTGGTACGTGATGCGCTACGCATCGAAAGTCAAAGCGGATAAAGCTAATTCTGTGCTGGCGGATATCGAGTTTGATGATGAGTTCTCTCATGTCAGCGAAGATACTGGCGAGTTCACCACCAAACAGAAATGGACCATGGGGATATTCTTCGGTGCGTTCCTGGTGATGATCTACGGTGTCATTCCATGGGAAGACATGGGTATTACTGCAATCCCGACCTTGTGGTGGTGGTTTGATGAGCTATCAACCCTGTTCTTGGCGTCGGCCATTTTGATTGCTGTGATCAACCGTATGCATGAAGGCGAGTTCATCAAGACCTTCATTGAAGGGGCCAAAGATCTGATTGGTGTTGCACTGGTTGTTGCGGTTGCCCGTGGTATCTATGTCGTCATGGATAACGGTGTGATTATCGACACTATCCTTAACTGGGCTGAAGGCGTGGTTACCGGCCTGTCGTCAGGTGTATTCGTCGTGGTGACTTACCTCGTACATATCGTGCTGAGTTTCTTCATTCCATCGACTTCAGGCTTGGCAACGGTTTCTATGCCGTTGATGGCACCGCTGGCTGACTTCTCTGGTATTGGCCGTGATTTGATCATCACTGCTTACCAGTCAGCAAGTGGCTGGATCAACATCTTTGCCCCAACCGCAGGTCACTTGGTGGCGGGTTTGGCCTTGGCGAAAATCCCTTACGAGCGCTTCCTGAAATGGGTGATGCCGTTTGTGGTGATAGTGCTGGTCGTGACAGTGGTACTGCTTTTTGCGGGTGCAGCGATGGCCTAATCGGCTAACCGAAAGCAATTTGAAACAAAGCGAAAAAACTGTTTTATCATGATGAAAGCGAGCCAGATGGCTCGCTTTTTTATTGGGTTGGTAATCCCTTACTTTGCGTCAGCGGTCTGCTTTTTAGGCCGGAGGGCGAGGACATGCAGTAGACGCTCTGGAGCCTGTGGCCAAATTAGCGGGCTGGCGACCGGGTTGTCCTTGTTAAACCACCCTTCGAAGCGGCTGGTGTTGTATTGGTAGAATTCAACCGTGTTATAGAGCGGAACAGTGACCTGCTGGTTGGCGATGATCTGGTTGAGTTCACGGATGATCTGCTGGCGCTGCTGGTTGGTTTCGGCAACCGGGAATTGCGTCAACAACTTATCGACCTGTGGATTTTGGTAGTAATGCATCGCATAGCGCGGGTAATGAGATGCCTGGTAGGTGCTATTGAACGCCATATCAAAATATTTGAAGGGGGTCGGCCCTTGCGGGTAGTTAGTAATAGCCAACTGATAGTCCGCATGGGCAAGCTGCTCGTTGAACTGCTGGAAGTGTGCTTGGATTGGTGTGACTTTTATACCAACCCTGAGCAGCATTTCACTGATCAACTGGGCAGTGGTATTGAAATCAGACCATCCGTTGGGGGTGATGATAGTGAGTGCTAACGGTTTGCCGTCGGGCAAGTCGCGCCACCCGTCCCCGTCGCTATCGACAACACCAATACTGTCGAGCAAATCCTGCGCTAGCATCGGATTGTAAGTCATATAGGGGAGGTATTTCTCGGTGATGATCGGATCAGCCCACGAGCGAAAGCGTCCGCTCATGCCCGACGCGTATCGGGAAGGTTCACCTTGACCGAAAGCCGCGATATCGATCAACAGTTGGCGTTGAAGCGTCATCGAGATGGCACGGCGGAACTCCACCTTGTTGAACACCTCTCGAATCGCCGGATCGGCGGCCTTGAAGTTGAACATCAGGCTGACGTTGCTGGCGGGTGGTAGCCAGTATTTAAAGTCGGGTGAGTAAGAAGCGTAGTGGCGCTCGATATCGGGAATAAAGCTTCCGGTCCAGTCGAACTCACCTTTGGAGATACGTGAGATAAAATCGTCGTTGGTAGTGACTTTGGGATAGCGCAGGCAGTCGATATGGCGTTTATCTGCTTGCCAGTAAACCGGGTTGGCACATTGCAGGTAGCCGTTCTCGTCCAGCTCTTTGATTTCGGTAAAAGGTCCGGTGCCGATAGGGGCAGAGTTGGTGAAATGCGCGAAGTCTTCGACTGACTGCCATTGGTGTTTAGGCACAATAGGAAGCAATACCAAGGTGTAGGCAACCAGGGCGTTGGGCTTCTTGAGTCTGAAATAAACCTCATTTTTGTTACGTTTTTCGATCGACTCAACCCATTGTCCAATGCCATGTGAGTCAAGTTCTGGATATTTAAGCGCGATAGAGAAAGAGAAAATCACGTCATCGGCGCTGAATGGTTTTCCATCTGACCAGCGCACCCCTTCCCGAAGCGAAAAACTGATCCCCATTAAATCCTTGTCGAGTTGGTAGTGAGTCGCGAGGCGGTATTCCGGCTTGTTATTCTGCAGCGTATTGAAGATCACCAGAGGTTCAAACATGAACTCATGCGTTGTAGGCATGCTGCCTTTTGAAAAAGGATTAAAGTTGGCGGTTACCGCATCTTTATACTCGGGCACAACGGTGAGAATTGTTACAGATTGTGGCTGGGAGGCAAATGCATAGCTAAACGGATAAAACGTGCTAAAAACAAGCAGTAACACGCAAGTTGCACGCTGCTTTAATAACGTTGAATTTATTGTAATTATTGATTTAACAGACATATTTCATCCGGCTATATATTTTTCCACTTAAATTACCCCAAGCTGGTAAATAGTTCAATGTAGGTGAAAAGTCGCTATATTGACGTTTTATTCTCAAAACCTGACTGGTTATTCTAGCTTTGTGCTGGTTAATGAAATGTTGCCAAATTTTATTTCTAGTGATACCGTCGATAAAAGTGTTCGCAAAACAGGCAATCTTTTGCTCTTTTGGGCACGTTGAATCCCACCATTGGAATATACGGTGAAGGGATATTGGTAATTCACGGAGTAACAGGAGTTGGCGCACATGGCAGGTGAAGTGGCGCTTGATGTAAGGGATTTGCATAAGTCTTTTGGTCAGAACGAAGTCTTAAAAGGCATATCGTTAACGGCCCACCGTGGTGATGTAATTTCAATTATTGGCTCGTCCGGTTCCGGGAAGAGTACTTTTCTGCGTTGTATCAACCTACTTGAAACACCGACTCAGGGCGAAATCTGGGTCAACGGTGAACTGATTAAAATGAAAAATAATCGACAGGGAGAATTTCTTCCGGTTGATGAAAAACAAGTACAGCGCATTCGTTCACGCCTAGCGATGGTCTTTCAAGGTTTCAACCTGTGGTCGCATATGACAGTGCTCGGCAATGTCATTGAGGCACCCGTCCATGTATTGGGTGTACCGAAAGCGGAGGCGATCGAGCGTGGTGAAGCATTACTGAAAAAAGTCGGCTTGTATGAGCGTCGCAATTATTACCCTGGTCACCTGTCCGGAGGACAGCAGCAGCGTGCCGCTATTGCCCGAGCCTTGGCGGTAGACCCTGAAGTGATGCTGTTCGATGAACCGACCTCGGCATTAGATCCTGAGTTGGTGGGTGAAGTGCTGGGGGTAATGCAGGATTTGGCGCAGGAAGGCAGGACCATGCTGGTGGTGACCCATGAAATGGCCTTTGCACGTGATGTGTCCAATCAGGTGATGTTCTTGCATCAGGGGAAAGTGGAAGAGCAGGGCGATCCGGCCAAGCTGTTCTCTAATCCGGAGTCAGAGCGTCTCCAGCAATTTATCTCATCGATATATTAACGATTTATTTAGCAAACCAGCGATCCATGATGACCTGTTTGGGGATGGGAAGTCAGCGAGGGAAGGATCGCCAATGACATGCAAACAACAGACTAAAAAGTACAGCAGGAGTAAACAATGAAAAAATGGATTTTGGCAGCAGCCGTTGTAACAGCTTTGGGTACCACAGCCGTACAGGCAAAAGAGTGGAAGACCGTGCGTTTTGGTATTGAGGGCGCTTACCCTCCATTTAGCTGGACGGAGCCAAACGGCGAGCTTCGCGGTTTTGATGTGGATATGGCCAATGCACTGTGTAAAGAGCTGGATGCCAAGTGCCAGATCGTTGCTCAGGATTGGGACGGTATTATCCCGTCACTGCTTGCACGTAAGTACGATGCCATTATCGCTGCGATGTCTATTACCGAAGAGCGTAAGAAGCGTGTTGATTTCACAGGAAAATACGCCCTTATTCCTAACAAGTTTGTTGCCAAGAAAGGGACCGAAATCGATTTCACTAAAGATGGCCTGAAAGGCGTCAAAGTCGGTGTTCAGCGCGCGACAACCCATGACAAATACCTGAGCGATAACTTTGACGGCTCTGTTGAAATTGTTCGCTATGGTTCTTTCGATGATGCTTACCTTGATCTGAAAGCTGGCCGTATTGCCACTGTATTGGGTGATGCCTCTGCACTGGAAGAAGGCCTGCTGAACAAGCCTGGTGGTGACGGTTACGAGTTTATCGGCCCATCGCTGACGGATCCTAAGTGGTTCGGTGACGGCTTCGGTATCGCTGTGCGCAAACAAGACAAAGATCTGACCAAGCAGCTTGATGAAGCCATCAAGTCACTTCGCGAGAAAGGTATCTACCAGCAAATTGCTTCTAAGTACTTTGCTTATGATGTTTACGGTGAGTAATCAGTAGAAACTTTGCTGTGATCCCAAAGGGCTTTACCTTTGGGATCACTCTCCTAAGCAGTAAGAAGGAGCTTCCTTTTGATTGATTTGAAAGGTTATGAGTGGTCACTGGTAGAAGGGGCATGGATCACCCTGCAGGTCGCTCTGTTATCACTGGTGCTGGCGATGATATTAGGTATGCTGGGCGCGTTGGCTAAGCTATCACCGTATCGTTGGGCAAGGGCTATCGCCACCTTCTATACCACGGTGATCCGCGGTATTCCGGATCTGGTATTGATGATGCTGATATTTTTCGGTGGGCAGATGCTGCTCAACGACAGCCTCTATCGAATCAACGAGTTTCTGAACGAGTATTTCACCTCATCCGATCCCAACCATGAGTGGACCGCTTATTTACCAGACTATGTAGAGATCAGTCCGTTTATTGCTGGTATCTTAACCATCGGGTTTATCTTCGGTGCCTATATGGCCGAGACCTTCCGTGGTGCGATCCTCGCTGTTGATAAAGGCGAGCTCGAAGCGGGCAAGGCCTACGGAATGAGTAGTTTCCTTTCTTTTCGCCGAATCCTGTTGCCGCAGATGATCCGTCATGCATTGCCGGGCTTCGGTAATAACTGGCTGGTATTGCTTAAAACCACCGCGCTGGTTTCCGTGATTGGTCTTGATGATATGGTGCGTAAAGGCGCGCTTGCGGCTGGTACAACCCAGATGCCATTTACTTTCTATATGGCAGTTGCGATTATTTTCCTTCTTTTCACTTCGCTCTCGACCTCGGGTCTTAAGTGGGCGGAGCGTAAATTCAGTATTCACACGAGGTAGCTATGGACTTCAGTATTCTGGCCGACTCGTGGCCGATTTATTGGCAGGGCTTTTATACCACGGTGTGGTTGGTTGCCGCTGCGCTGGTGATTGGCTTGGTGATCGCCATTCCTATTGGTATTGCCCGTAACAGCAAGATGCCAGTGGTATATGGGCCGGCGTGGGCATTTATCTACTTTTTCCGCGGCACCCCGCTGCTGATCCAGTTGTACTTGATCTATTACGGCCTAAGCCAGGTGATTGTTGTACAAGGAACGCTTTGGCAAGAAGCATGGTTCTGTGCCTTGGTGGCCTTTGTCCTCAATACAGCCGCCTATACCGCAGAGATTGTCCGTGGTTCTATCAACAGTATGCCGAAAGGTGAGATAGAAGCGGCCAAAGCTTATGGCATGAGCCCGGCGCAGGCATTCCGCCGTATTATTCTGCCTAGCTCGCTGCGACGTGCGTTGCCGGCCTACAGTAACGAGGTGATCTTCATGCTTCATGGCTCGGCAGTGGCCGGTATCGTGACCATTGTTGATCTCACCGGGGCAGCGAAGATTGTCAATTCTCGCTACTATGCACCGTTCGAGTCATACCTGTTCGCAGGGATGTTCTATATGGCACTGACATTCATCATCCTGTGGGGCTTCCGTAAGCTAGAGGGCCGCTGGATGAGGCATATGAGGCCACTGTCGTAGAGATTGAGCCGTAAAGCTTCAAAGTCGTCTTATTGGATAAGCAAAAGCCCAGCCAATTGGCTGGGCTTTGTTTTATGCGTTATCAGTAAAAGCTTGTGTTTATACAGCGATATCGTCGTAGAGCGATGTCGATGTTAGTGCAGCCACTTCGTCGATGTACTGACGGATACGGGCTGGGAACTTCACGCCTTTTACCACAGTCAGGTTGCGCAGTGATGGGAACAGATTGACATCATCGTAGCTCAATACATTGTTACGTTCTGACGGTAACTGCAACCAGGCTAGCTTGTCGAAAGTGGCATTGAGTTCTACCAGGTATTCTTCTGATTTGCTGAAGGCATCATCGAAGTCCTGCTCGATCATTGCGGTTTTGTTCTTGGTAAACCACGCCTTGGCTTCTTCGCACTGGAACTCCGGTAAGTCGACCTTCATCCAGCGCGGGTAGAGCAAGCGGCTGCTGTAAGGGCGGGCAATATCGGCCCACGCACTGATGTTGTCGTCGTTGCTGCCGGTTGCCAGGACAGGGTTGCCATCGAGCGCATCAATATAAGCGGCGATATCTAAGCTTTCGGCCATGTAGCTGCCGTCTTCTTTTTGCAGGATAGGCACAAGGTTGGCACCGACCTTGTCGATACGGGCATCCACATCATGGTTTTGCAGGTAGACCAGTTCGATGTCAGCCTTTTTAAGGCCGGCCACCATCATGGCTTTGATACAGAATGGGCAGTGATCAAATACAAACAGTTTCATCTTCTTTCCTTGTGAGTCAACGTGTGCAATGTATTCCAGTGAGGGGGAGCGGACTCCCTCCCACTAGTTAGCTTTGCCTGTTTGGCCTTATTTGAAGGTTGACCAAATAGGGGCGTGGTCAGACGGCTTTTCGATACCGCGTAGTTCGTAATCGATACCGGCTTCGATACAACGCTCAGCCAGTGAAGGCGTTGCCAATACCACGTCAATACGCAGACCGCGGTTATCGACAAAGCCTTTCGAGCGGTAGTCGAACCACGAGAACTTGTCGTCAACTTCAGGGTGAAGCTGGCGGAAGGTATCGACAAAGCCCCAGTCCATCAAAGTCTTGAGCCATTCGCGCTCGATAGGCTGGAATGAACACTTACCGGTTTTCAGCCAGCGCTTGGCATTGGCTGGGCCGATACCGATATCTAAGTCGATTGGACTGATGTTGATATCACCCATCACAATCACTTCTTCTTCGCTATTGTGGTGATCGTTTAGGTAGGTCATCAGGTCGGCATAGAACTTCTCTTTGGCCGGGAATTTGGTTTCGTGGCTGATGTTGTCACCCTGTGGGAAATAGCCGTTCAGCACGGTGACCTTGCGGCCATCTTCCTGCTCGAAGGTGGCCATGATCATACGACGCTGGGCCTCTTCGTCATCAGTCGGGAAGCCTTTACGTACTTCAACCGGCTCTTGTTTGCACAGCATGGCAACACCGTAGTGGGCTTTCTGACCATGGTGGTAAACCTTATAGCCCATGGCTTCGACATCTTCGATTGGGAAAGCTTCGTCGTGGACTTTGATTTCCTGAAGGCCAATGACATCTGGTTGGTGTTTGTCGATCAAAGCTTGTAATTGGTGAAGGCGAGCGCGAAGGCCGTTGATGTTGAAGGAAATGACTTTCATTGATTTTGGTGTCCTTGATGGTAAAGGCTTCTTTGGCAAAACCTGATGTAATTCATCGATGTTACCACCATTTAGTGAAAAATGGCTGGTGTATGTGTGACAAAGTAGATTTGCTGCAGGTAAAGGGGGGAGAGCCTGAATAGCCTCCCAAAGGCTAATGTTATGGGGTAGCCCTTGGGAGTGGGGAGGGAAGGCGCTGAGCCTCAGTCGCTAGCTAGTTACCACCCTCATTTGTTTCTTCTGGCATCTCAGGTTCACCGGCCATGTCAGAATCTTCGGTGTTTTCAGAACCCTCGGTGTTTTCAGATTCCGTTGGAACGTCTGATCCTTCAGTAACATCCATGACTTCCACACTCTCTTCAGCTTCAGGCGCAGAAGCGGGTGGTGCTGCGGGTTCACCACACCCGGTTAGCAGTGATGCCAAGAATAAAAAAAGGCCAATTGTCAGTTTGTTCAACATGTACATCGTCCTCACGCTGGGAAGGCTTTAGAAGATTAAGCCATGTGGCTATTAAGATTAGTGCAATAAGGTGCGTTCTGCCGCTTGAAGTGACTTAGTTATAACGCTTGCATTGTCCATATCAAACGACCTTGTCTAAGCTCAATCAGGTACTTTCCAATTGACAGATAGCGAGGATAAAGCATGGGATTTATTTCGTGGATCATATTGGGCTTGATTGCCGGGGCATTGGCGAAGTGGCTTATGCCAGGTGATGATGGTGGTGGTTGGATTGCGACAATGGGGCTGGGTATCGCGGGTGCTTTTGTCGGTGGCTGGGTCGGTTCGTTTATTGGTTTAGGCGCGGCAACCGGGGTCAATTTCGGCAGTTTGGTGACGGCAACATTTGGTGCCTTGATTTTATTGTTTGTCTACAACAAGTTCATACGCAAATAGCGGTTTGAGCGACTTCGCGAAGTTGTTCAAGGAACTTGATGATCTTGTTCGGTTTGAGCCCCCGGACTTCTGTTGAGTCGCTACCTATAATCGAGGCATAGCAAACAGTTTTTCATTATAGGCAGATGATTTAGGCGAGGAGCGGCTGATGGGTAAGTTAGTGAAGGGTGTGTGGCACGACGTCTGGTATGACACCGAAAACAACAAGGGTGAGTTTGTCCGCGAGGATGCAGGTTTTAGGAACTGGCTTACTGCAGATGGCAGTGCGGGACCCAATGGCGAAACTGGCTTCAAGGCAGAATCAGGCCGTTATCACCTTTATGTGTCGCTGGCTTGCCCATGGGCTCACCGCACCCTTATTTTCAGGGCGCTTAAGGGCCTGGCTCCGCACATTGATGTTACCGTTGTCAGCCCAGATATGCGCAGCAAAGGTTGGGAGTTCTCGCAGCCAGAACCGCTTTATGGTTTCGAATGCCTGCATCAAATCTATACCAAGGCCAAGGGTGATTACACAGGCAGGGTGACAGTACCTGTTTTATGGGATAAGAAAACCCAAACCATTGTCAGCAATGAATCATCCGAGATAATCCGGATGTTCAACAGCGCGTTCAATGACATTACGGGCGATCAGCAAGATTTTTACCCTACGGCGCTTCGCCAAGAGATAGAGCAATGGAATGAGTTTATTTATCCCAACATCAACAATGGGGTATACCGCTGCGGCTTCGCGACGACTCAAGAGGCCTATGAAGAGGCTTTTGATAGCTTGTTCAGTGCGCTGGATAAACTGGATAGCCATTTGGCGACTAGCCGTTATTTGGTGGGAAATACACTGACAGAAGCAGACTGGCGTCTGTTCACGACCTTGGTGCGGTTCGATGCTGTCTATGTTGGCCACTTCAAATGTAATCTCAAGCGCATTGCTGATTACACTCATATTCAGGGCTATCTCAAAGAGCTGTATCAGTATTCTGAAGTCGCTGGGACGGTCGATATGTTTCATATCAAGCGCCATTACTACTTCAGCCACAATATGATCAACCCGACAGGTGTGATTCCTAAGGGGCCTGAGCTGGATTTACTGACGCCCCATGGTCGTGAAAAGCTAAGCTAGTTTAAGCATAACCACAATATCTAATCAGTATCTACCCAGTGTTTTCAACCTCAAGGAAACGCTGGGTTTGTTTTTTGTAGGTAAGGGCCACTTTGTGTTGATGTGGTGACGCCTTCTTGCTGGTCATGCCTTCCAGCACTTGTTTCCTCCAGTTTTCCAAATCCCCTGGTAACGGCATCGAACTAATGGCTTTCATACTGCTCTTGATCTCCGCCTCGCTACCTATATTCAGCTCCAACATACACTGGAGGTAGCCAAGATTTGCTTCGCTGCACAGCGGGTATTCATGGACGATGTTCTGGTAGCGGACAAAGGCTTGTTGCGGCGAAGATTGCAAGCACCCGAAGGCCTCTTTCAATTGGATTTCAAGTTGCTTGATGCGCTCGGTAAGATGAGTTTGCTGCTTGATATCGTTTAGACGGTTTTGGCTGTGTCCGTCGAAACGGTTGCGTTTTTCGATTGCCTGCATGCAAGTATTGATGAGTTGGGTTTCACCAAAGTGCACCAGCAGTGGCAGAGTATCGGCGATCACTACGGATGGCAGTTTGGGTATCTTAGTAAAGAACTGAGAGAGTCCCAGCAACATTCTCCGTTTGGCCTTTAATGGTTGGGCATTCCCCAGTAGCAGGCGGCTCATCACAATATGGCTGTAGGTGGTCAAAAATGGCTCCTGGGCAGCCATTACCCTTGAATGGGCTCGATTGTTGATTCGCTGAAGCTCGGCTTTCAGTCGTTTAAGGTTAGCCAGAGAGGTTTGAGTGAAATACAATTGCTCGAAAATCGCCATGTATTCTGCCAGACAGATGATCCAGTCGACATCAATGATCGGTAGGTGATTTGCCAAGCTATTTCCCGCTTTGATGACCTGATCACTCCGGCCGAGATCGGCCGCTAACTGGGCAACTTTGAGTGCCCGGTGGCTAATGCTGGGGGTGAGTTTCAGCGCTTTTTGTGCTGATTCCAGCGCGTCATAATAAGCTTTATCTTGCTCTTGGAAGATAGCCAGATAGTCATATAACTCTATGTGTAGGGGCGATTGCTGAAGCTGACATTCCAGTATATGAATTGCTGCCTTGAGCTGGTTATTGTGTTGGAGGATTTTAGCCAGGATCAAGCTTAGCTTCGGAGACGGATGGTGCTTCTTTAAAATATTGGCGTATTTTTCAGCTTGTAGCCACTGCCCATCCTCGATCAGTAAATCGAGAAGTAGTCCTTCGAGTTTGTGATGGTAGCCAGCATGCATTAGTTGTTTTTTGCACAGGGTAATCGCTTTCTTTCTGTCTTGGTTTATTAAGGCTTTATAGACCGGGGTACGTAATGCACATTCATGGAGTGTTGCTGTCAGTTTGGTTTTGACCATTTCGGCGGTGATTGGCTTGGCCATGAAGCTGTCAGGCTCTACCGACATACTGGTCAGAATTACCTCTGCAGAATGATCGCCGGAGATCATAATGATGCCACAGTAGGGAGAAATCAGTTTCTTGCGGCGCAGAAGGTTGATTAATTCAGTCCCTGTCAGTGGGCCTTCAAGATGGTAATCAATCAGCAGCAAATCAAAGGCATTATGTTCACAGTGTTGTTGGGCTTGTTGGTGATCTAATGCAGTGTCGACATGGGTAAGCCCAATTTGCATCAAAATAGATTTCAGCATGGTGGTAGCTAGACGCTGATCGTCTACAATCAAGGCTTTCACTGCGTGCAAGGGCAGTGACTGTATCTTTGATTGACTCTGATTATTTGGCATTTCCCTATCCCAAACCATATGCTACTGATTGAATCATAGGCATGTATTCACGATTTAGCCAAATATCTCAGACAGGTTTGTGATTTGAAAGCAAAATTATGAATGTGGTTGTGACACAGAATAGAAAATGGAAATGGGAATAAGGCATGAAAAAAGCCAGTAGCTTGCGCTACTGGCTTGGAATGATGGTGGAGGGGGACGGATTCGAACCATCGAAGGCGGAGCCGGCAGATTTACAGTCTGCTCCCTTTGGCCACTCGGGAACCCCTCCACGGGGTGTTGCAATTTGTATTGGCTTTATCAGCCAGAAAACCGCTATTGCCGTTTTCAGTAATGATGGTGGAGGGGGACGGATTCGAACCATCGAAGGCGGAGCCGGCAGATTTACAGTCTGCTCCCTTTGGCCACTCGGGAACCCCTCCACGGGGTGTTGCAATTTGTATTGGCTTTATCAGCCAGAAAACCGCTATTGCCGTTTTCAGTAATGATGGTGGAGGGGGACGGATTCGAACCATCGAAGGCGGAGCCGGCAGATTTACAGTCTGCTCCCTTTGGCCACTCGGGAACCCCTCCACGGGGTGTTGCAATTTGTATTGGCTTTATCAGCCAGAAAACCGCTAATGCCGTTTTCAGTAATGATGGTGGAGGGGGACGGATTCGAACCATCGAAGGCGGAGCCGGCAGATTTACAGTCTGCTCCCTTTGGCCACTCGGGAACCCCTCCACGGGGTGTTGCAATTTGTATTGGCTTTATCAGCCAGAAAACCGCTAATGCCGTTTTCAGTAATGATGGTGGAGGGGGACGGATTCGAACCATCGAAGGCGGAGCCGGCAGATTTACAGTCTGCTCCCTTTGGCCACTCGGGAACCCCTCCACGGGGTGTTGCAATTTGTATTGGCTTTATCAGCCAGAAAACCGCTAATGCCGTTTTCAGTAATGATGGTGGAGGGGGACGGATTCGAACCATCGAAGGCGGAGCCGGCAGATTTACAGTCTGCTCCCTTTGGCCACTCGGGAACCCCTCCACGGGGTGTTGCAATTTGTCTTGGCTTTTTCAGCCAGAAAACCGCTATTGCTGTTTTCAGTAATGATGGTGGAGGGGGACGGATTCGAACCATCGAAGGCGGAGCCGGCAGATTTACAGTCTGCTCCCTTTGGCCACTCGGGAACCCCTCCACAGGGTTTTGGTTGCTAGGAGTAATCTCAACTAGCGGAAAGACGTACCTTACACAAGTCAGGAACACCTTTCAAGAATAATGGTGGAGGGGGACGGATTCGAACCATCGAAGGCGGAGCCGGCAGATTTACAGTCTGCTCCCTTTGGCCACTCGGGAACCCCTCCACAAGTGCGGAGCGCATATTAGCAAACCGAGATGTTCTGTAAACCCTTTTCCTTACTATTTGTGTCTGCTTGCTGCTATTTTCATCATATTGTTGATTGTGATGGCGTTATCGCTTCTTTTTGCAATGAAAAAGCCATATAGGTAAATGTGACATTGCTTTTCTTTACACTTCTTTACCCCGCTCAAGCCCCTGTTCAGATATCATGCATGCAGTTTATAAAAATTGGATTCCACAATGAAAAAGGTCCTTGTTGCGGCATTGGTGACTGCCGCATTAACAGGTAGCGGTTATTTCTACTTCCAGAGCCAGTCAGTGGCAGCCGAACAGCCGGGAGGCCGCTCTGCGCGTGAGATCCCGGTAACGCTCGGTGAAGTCAGTGCCCACCCTGTAGCCCAATCGCTGTCTTTAGTTGGCAAGCTTGAGGCGCAGCGCTCGGTTAATGTGGCGACCCAGGTCGCGGCCCGTGTCGAGCAAATTGCGATAGGGGTAAATAGCAAGGTCGAAAAAGGCGAGTTGTTGGTTCAGCTTGATGATGCCAAGCCAAAGGCGTCTTATGCCGAAGCGCAAGCTTACCTTAATGACGAGAAGCGTAAGTACAACGAATACCAGAAGCTGGTTAGCCGAGGTGCGATCACCCAAACCGAACTGGATGCCCAGCTAGCCAGCGTCAATATTGCCGATGCCCGTCTAAAAGCAGCAAAAGCAGATTTGGATGATCACGCTATCCGTGCGCCGTTTAGCGGCACCGTTGGTTTGGTGGACTTTAGTGAAGGCCACATGCTGACGGTAGGTAGCGAGCTGTTCTCGCTCGATGATTTATCTTCAATGCGCTTGGATATTCAGGTACCCGAGCAGTACCTCTCTTTCCTGCGTGAAGGCATGACAGTCGAAGCCACCAGCCAAGCTTGGCAAGGCCAGGCATTTAGCGGTGAAATCAAAGCGATTGACTCCCGCGTTCAGGCCGACTCCCTCAATATCCGTGTCCGTGTGGTATTTGATAACAAAGAAGGGTTGCTCAAGCCTGGTATGCTGATGGCGGCCAATCTTGGCTTTGCCCCGCAGGATGCGGCAGTGATCCCGGTTCAGGCGCTGGAATACTCAGGTACCAAGCGTTTTGTTTACCTGGTTGATGAGGCGGGTAAAGCCCATCGTACGGAAGTACAGCTGGGGGCGCGGGTAGAAAATGAAGTGGTGATCGAGTCAGGGATCGGTATTGGCGATCGTATTGTCGTCCAGGGATTGGTCAATATGCGCGATGGTGTGCAGGTGAATGACATCATGGCCCAGAAAGTCAATGGCGCGCCTAAGCAACAAGGCCCAACTGGAGATGAAGTTTAATGTGGTTATCTGATGTATCGGTAAAGCGTCCGGTTGTCGCTATCGTTCTCAGCTTGCTGTTGGTGGTATTTGGCTTGGTGTCTTTCTCCAAGCTGTCTGTCCGAGAAATGCCGGATGTTGAAAACCCGGTCGTGACAGTATCAACCAGCTATTCCGGGGCTTCGGCCACCATTATGGAAAGCCGGATCACCACAGTGCTTGAAGATCAGCTCTCGGGGATCAGTGGTATCGAGAGTATCACCTCCACCACCCGTAACGGGTCGTCTCGGATCACCATCGAGTTTGAACTCGGCTGGAACCTGACCGAAGGGGTCAGTGACGTGCGCGATGCAGTATCGCGTGCCCAGCGCCGCCTGCCAGATGAAGCCGATGATCCTGTGGTGTCGAAAGACAATGGTTCGGGTGAGCCTGCGGTATATGTCAACCTGACATCGAGCATTATGGACCGTACCCAGCTGACCGATTACGCCGAGCGTGTACTGATGGACCGCTTTAGCCTGATCAACGGCGTGAGCTCGGTGGATCTTAGTGGTGCGCTTTACCGTGTTATGTACGTCAAGCTGATGCCAGATCAAATGGCCGGCCGTGGCGTAACCACCAATGACATTGTTAATGCGCTTAAGTTGGAAAACGTCGAGCTACCAGGCGGTGAAGTCCGTAATGACACCACCACTATGTCTGTGCGTACGGCACGACTTTACCAAGATGCGTCGGACTTTGAATATCTGGTGGTACGAACAACGGAAGATGGTTCGCCTATCTACCTCAAAGATGTTGCTGAGGTTGGTATTGGCGCGCAGAACGAAAATGCCACCTTCAAAAACAACGGTATTTCGAACCTGAGCCTTGGCATGGTTACCATGACCGATGCCAACCCGCTGAATGTATCCAAGGCGGTATATGAAGAAGTTGAGCGGATGCAGCGCTTCTTGCCGGAAGGTACCGAGCTGTATGTCGATTATGACTCTACGGTGTTTATCGATCGTTCGATTCAGGAAGTGTACAGCACCCTGTTTGTGACTGGCCTTCTGGTTGTCATGGTGCTCTATATCTTTATCGGCCAGGCACGGGCCACCCTGATCCCGGCGGTAACGGTACCGGTCTCACTGATCTCTGCCTTTATGGTGGCGTACTTCCTTGGCTTCTCGATTAACTTGCTGACCCTGATGGCGTTGATCTTGGCGATCGGTCTGGTGGTCGATGATGCCATCGTGGTAGTGGAAAACATCTATCACCATATCGAGCGGGGCGAGCCACCATTGTTGGCGGCCTATAAAGGTACCCGCGAAGTTGGCTTTGCGGTTGTCGCAACCACAGTGGTACTGGTCATGGTGTTCCTGCCGATCTCATTTATGGACGGCATGGTTGGCCCGCTATTTACCGAATTTGCAGTATTGCTGGCGATGGCGGTGATCTTCTCGTCGATTATCGCACTGACGCTAAGCCCGGTACTTGGCAGTAAACTGCTTAAAGCCAATGTGAAGCCGGGTAAGTTCAACGTGTGGGTTGATCGTATGTTCGGCCGCTTGGAAGCGGGATACCGAAAAGTGGTCACTGTTTCTGTTCGTTACCGCTATGGCGCGCCATTGATTGTGCTGGCATTCGTAGGCCTTAGCGTAGTCTTGATGAAAACTGTGCCGTCGCAGCTGGCACCGCAGGAAGACCGTGGTGTTATCTTTGCTTTTGTAAAAGGTGCGGAAGGGACCAGTTACAACCGTATGGTAGGCAACATTGAAGAGGTAGAAGGGCGTTTGCTGCCGATGGTCGGCCAGGGCGTGATCAAATCTGTCTCTATCCAAACACCTGCTTTTGGCGGTCGAGCTGGCGACCAAACTGGTTTTGTGATCATGCAGCTGGAAAACTGGGAAGACCGCGATGTGTCCGCCTCTGATGCGCTGGATATGGTGCGTAAAAAGCTACAGGGGATCCCAGATGTTCGCGTATGGCCATTTATGCCGGGCTTCCGCGGTGGTTCTTCTGAGCCAATCCAGTTCGTGCTAAACGGTGCGGACTACAGTGAACTGTTCCAGTGGGCCAGCAAGCTGAAAGAGATTGCTGAAGATAACCCGATGATGGAAGGTGTTGATCTCGATTATGCGGAAACCACACCTGAGCTGGTGGTGTCGGTGAACCGACAGCGTGCGGCAGAGCTTGGCATTCCGGTTAATGATATTGCCGAGACACTGGAAATCATGCTGGGTGGCCGCAGCGAGACTACGTTCATTGACCGCGGTGAAGAATACGACGTCTATCTGCGTGGTGATGAGAACAGCTTCAATAATGCATCGGATCTGAGTCAGATCTACGTGCGTACCCGCACCGGTCAGCTGATCACGTTGGAATCTTTGGCTGAAGTGGAAGAAGTGGCCTCGGCACAGCGTCTGAGCCATAACCAGAAGCAGAAGTCGATCACCTTGAAAGCCAACTTGGTGCCGGGCTATACCCTCGGTCAGGCACTTGACTTCTTGGACGAGCAGGCTCTGTCGATGCTGCCAAGTGATATCGTGATTGACTATGCGGGCGAGTCGAAAGACTTCCGCGAAAACCAGAGCAGTATCCTGTTGGTGTTCGGTCTGGCACTGCTGGTTGCCTATTTGGTACTGGCGGCACAGTTCGAAAGCTTTATTAACCCAATGGTAGTTATGCTTACTGTACCAATGGGGATATTCGGTGGTTTGGCCGGCCTGCTCATTATGGATCAGAGCCTCAATATCTTTAGCCAGATCGGGATGATCATGCTTATCGGTATGGTAACCAAGAACGGTATCTTGATTGTCGAGTTTGCCAATCAGCTACGTGATAAGGGGGTCCCATTCGAGCAGGCGATTATTGATGCGTCTGAGCGCCGCCTGCGCCCAATCCTGATGACCGCGTTTACGACCCTGTTTGGCTCGGTGCCGTTGATTCTTTCAACTGGTGCGGGTTCGGAAGGGCGAATTGCGGTTGGTGTTGTGGTGTTCTTCGGCATGGCGTTTGCGACCTTCGTGACCCTGATTGTCATTCCGGCGATGTATCGCTTGATGGCTGCTAATACTAAGTCTCCTGGCTATGTGGCTGAGCAGCTTGAGAAAGCGCTCAAGCAGGATAACCAAGCCTCTGCGGAAGATGAAAATAGGTTGGTAACCGAAACAAGCTAACGGTTAGCCTTACCATTTCCCCACTTACTTAAAGAGCTGCCTTTACAGGTGGCTCTTTTTATTTTCTTTGCTTTTTATGAATAGATATTCGTATGTGCTTGATTGAGGACTATATGCGTATCGTCAATAATTTGGCGAAAAAGGATGGGGGAATGTGATGTGGCTCATTAATTAATAATACCTAAAAGGAATCACTTAAAATAAAAAAGACTGTTTTATTTTTTTTGATAAATTAATATTTTTGCTGTGAAACTAACTTATAGATAGTTTTAAAAATAATATTATTTAATTTTAATGATCATTAAATGATCGGATTTGATCTAATTTGATTGCGTTGTGGGCAGTTAATCGCTTGCTGTATTGAATGCTATTGTCTGGATAAATAGTATATTTTGTTAATGTAAATTCTGCTGTTTTTTACCAGCAGTGAACCCATCATCATTAAAAAAATAAAAAATCATGCACAGTGAAGATTCTGTTTCATCATCCAAAACTAACTTTTGGATAAAAATGCATAGTATTGCTTTGGCTATTGTTGCCGTAATGCTTTCTTTAGGTCAGTGGAATGATACTAAAGATGCTGTCGAAATGATTTATGAGTCCATCATTACCAATTGGACGAATGAAATCGAATATGAGCAACTGTCAAAAATTAAAGTAGGTCAAACTGAAAGTTATATTGATGAATTAATGGGTGTAGCCCAGGCATCGAAAACATCAAAGTTAAACCCTGATGTGACTTTTTATTATTATGGTGAAGAAAAGTACTTACTTACCATAGCGATTAAGCAGAAAAGGGTAGCTGGATACAGTGTTACTGCGCTAAAAGATCACTTTTCAATGACTGTGCCTTTTACCGAATTAACCTTGCTTGAAACGCCAGTTTCGGTACTGAACAATGAGCTTGAAAACTATTTTACTGACAACGGTAACCTCGACTATTACGCCGAGTCTTATTCGTTAGGTCGCAACGCGATGTTTTACAACTTGGCTATTGGCATCGTTGATTATGGCTTGATGGCAGCAGATGCTTCTCAGCAGCTGCAGGTGATTAACCATCGGCTAAACAGTGGGGCTGAAGTCGCCTTTGATGAGCTCGATGTCTTGCGTGCTTCAACTCCTAACTTCTATGCGATATCCGAGCTGCCTGCCGATGTGATGGTGGAAGCAATGCTCACACGTTTTGAATTTACAGCATTTTTTAACTAATGAGCATTGAATCAATGAAGATGAAAAGCCTCTTGGCATTAGCAGGTGGCTTGCTGCTTGCCGGCTGTCAGTCAACCCAAACACCTGACTGGGTATTGAACCAAACACCCGATACCAACATGTCATTTTACGCTGTTGGTCATGGTGGCACAGTGCGTAACGCCAAAAACTTGGCCATGGATAATATTAACCAAAAGCTTTGGACTCAGGTTGAATCATCCGGTTCATTACGTCAGGTTGTACGTGATGTAAATGGTAGCGAAGATTATCTGACTCAAAGTGATACCAATGTAAATGTGAAAACAGCACCACTGGTACTGACGGGTGTTCAATATAATCGAACAGAGCAAAGTGATGGTATTTATTATGTGGAAGCAAGTATTTCACGCACAAATATTATTCATCAACTCAATCAAGAATTGAAATCGATTGATGAAGATGCCAATACCGAGTTACTAAAGTTAAAGCATAGTGATCCATTAATGTGGTGGTTGGAAAACCGTGATACGCAGTCGATAAAGAAAAATATGCTGACTCGTAAAGCCATGTTACTTGCTGCAAGTAATGGTAATGAGAATGGCGTATCGATGGATAATGTTATTAAGCTGGAACGCCAGGCTAACAAAACAAAAAGCCAATTATTGTTCAGTGTAAAAGCGACTAAAAGTGATTCAATGATGAGTGAGTTTATTAAACATCATTTATCTGAAAAGCATGTTGCGGTGACAACTAGCTCGAACAAGAACAATGGTGCAACTCATCAAATCACTCTGGCAACAAACTGGCGCCAGAGCAAAGTTGGTGATGCTTACATCACGACAGTTATCACTAATCTCGCGCTTAAAAATAAAAATGGTAAAACCATTGCCAGTCGCGAAGTGATTGCTACCGGGAACTCTATTTCGAACTTTGCCCGTTCTAAAGAGAGTGCTTCCCGCCACTTTTCTGCCCAAATGAGTGACCAGGGAATATGGCACTTTTTAGGTTTAATTTAACTCTATTACTACAATAAATGGATATAAGGTTCATGTCTAAGAAACTACAATTAGCAGCGAGTATTACTACCGTTCTAACGGGTTGTATGAGCACGCCAGCGCCGGAAGGCGTATGTCACTCGAGCACGGCGATCAATATTCCGCAAAGTGAGGTGAAGGTACAAACCTCCCAGGGTAAAAAAGCGATTGTCCTACCTGTAGATGTTGCACGTGGTGTTGATAACCCATCAATCATGTCTACAGCATTCCAGCACCGTTTGGAAAGCCAAGTGGATCACTCTGGTGCGAAATTAGTTGACCGTTCTCTGGCTGGCAAATTAAAGCAAGAAATCAAGCTGGCGGAAGAAAGCGGTCGCTTCAACACCTCTGGTGTGGCGATTGCCGACTACGCTGTATTGGCTGAAGTGACTTCAGCAAGTCTTAAGTACTCTTTTGATGATGAAGAGTACAAAACGGACGATGACGGTGATACGAAATACTACCCAGCAGAGTGTACCTTTACCGGTGAAGTC
The DNA here is from genome assembly GCF_056158405.1 of Photobacterium sp. AWH4_225. Lineage (NCBI taxonomy): Bacteria > Pseudomonadati > Pseudomonadota > Gammaproteobacteria > Vibrionales > Vibrionaceae > Photobacterium > Photobacterium sp. AWH4_225. The sequence goes on from NZ_JBSWTF010000001.1 coordinate 845,212, forward strand.
GAAGGTATTGTAAAGGTGGTTGAGCTGCCGAGCATGGAAGTGGTGAAACGCATTGAGCTTAGTTCATATGAAGTGAGTATTTTTGAGCAAGATCGCCCTGATTCTGATTGTCCTATATCTAATGGTCAGTACACGCGAATTATGCAGGAAGCTGCAAAGAATGCAGTGAATCGTAGTGATGATTTGAAAAACCAGCTAGCGCCAAGTGGAGTGGTTGAAGAACTACGCCAATGTGATGAGTACGGTACCATGGTTCGTGTCAATATGGGGACTACTCTGGGAATCCGCCCTGAGCAAGTAGTTGAAATTTCCTCCGTCGAGCAGGTGACATCCCCTGATGGTAATGAAGAAGTTGAATTTTACTCACTAGGTCAAGGTAAAGTTTCTGAAAAAGAGAACCGTCAAGGTTTGAAAGCACGTTATTCATGGGTTGGTATTGATCCAGAAAATGCTTTGAAAATTCAGCGAGGTGATTTTGTAGAGGCTCGTTATGACAGCGGTTGTAACGACCTACCAAAAATGCTTCAAGGGCCTTGTTGGGACGTTTATGAATCATTTCAGGGGTAATTGAATATGAAAAAACTCCTCCTATCTAGCGCCTTGGTTTTCGGCTTGGCGGGTTGCCAGTCAACGGGCGGCAATAATATTCAGGACCTGACTTGCTACTTCCCTGATTCTGTACAGGATGAAGCACCACAGTGGGTGTGTGATGTAATGCCAGACAGCATTGCGATCGGCAGCGTGGGCTATGCCAAGAAAAGTGCTGCGGGCATGAGCGTGATGCGCACCATCGCTGTGAATGATGCCCGTCGTGGTCTGGCAGAGCAGTTCGAGTCGAACGTAAACACTATGTTCAAGCAAGCAATGGCAACCACAGTTCAGTCTACTGGCGAAGCCGTGTCTGAAGAAGTGAACGAGCAGTTTGAGTCTGTGACCAAGACCATGACCTCTCGTACGTTGTCGAACAGCCGTGTCATTGTAACTCAGCGTAGCCCAGCCGGTGGCCTGTACACTCTAGTGGGTATGGACCAGGCAACTTACGACAGCAATGTTGCGCAGGTTGTTGAAGCCGCAAGCAATAAAGAATCTGGCTTGTGGAATAAATTCAACAACAAGAAAGCAGAAGAAAGCCTGCAGCAAGCACTGGATTCAATGATTCAGTAAGCGGCGCTATGACGGCTAAAAGGCTACCTAGGTAGCCTTTTTTTATGGCTTTACAGGATAAAAAGGAACGGAAATGAAGTTAACCCGACTAGCATGCTATTGCGCATTATTGCTATCAGTCCCACTGGCTCACGCAACGAACGACCCGTTTGCCGAACTGGATGCTGCAGTGGCAGAAGCCAACAAGCCACAGTCTGAGCTGGAGGCTGAATATGAAGCTTTTGTGGTTGAGTACTTGGCGGAGTACCAAGCTTGGCGCAGTGAGTACCTTAAAGAGTTCGATGAATATCGTGCCCAGGTGATCGCTAAGTGGGGTGACGGTATCGTGTCACAGAGCCACGTCAATGTTGAATACAGCGAAGACAAAGAAGCGCGAACGATTGTGGATTTTGAAAAAAATGAAGCAACGGTAGCGCTGTTGGTTGATAGCGACACAAGCCCAGAGCAAGTGAAGCAGCAGCTGGAGCAGGCAGCGTCCAAAGCACTGGCGCAAGGTGAAAGCTTACTGACCGAGGCCGTTGGCGCTGCGAAAGAGCTGCCAGTTGGTGAAGTGGTTGAGGCATCGGTGAGTTTTGCCAAAGATGTCGAAGTGGCCGCCAAGAAGGTGATTGTCGAGCAGTCTCGGGCGCAGTTGCAAGAGATCGACAAAGAGTCGGAAGCGTTGCTTAACAAGAGTCAGGAGATCAGTGCTGATCTGGTCGAAAGTATCACGATCAAGAAAAAAGAGCAGTTGATCGTCCAGACCAAGGAGCGTTTGGAGTCTCTAGAAAAAACGTATGATGAGGCAAGGACTAAGGCATCGGTACTCACCAAGAAGAAGGTGGTGGAATACCGAATCCAGTTACCTGCCAACGGAATTGGTAAGCGTGCGGAGAAGTTTGTTGATTTTGCTGAAAAAGAGAGTGAGCGCTTCCAGATCCCTGCGGCATTGGTCATGGCGATAATGCATTCGGAGTCGAGTTTCAATCCTAAGGCGAAATCACCGATCCCGGCATACGGCCTGATGCAGATTGTCCCGACAACTGCGGGTCATGATGTTAACGCCCGTTTCCGCAATATCAATGCACCGATGCAGCCAGACGAGTTGTATGTTGCTGACGTAAATGTCGAAACAGGGACGGCCTATCTGAATATTCTGGATAAGAGCTACCTGAAATCCATTACGGATCCGCAGAGCCGTTTGTACTGTACGATTGCCGCGTACAATACCGGTGCAGGCAATGTGGCTAAAGCCTTCAATACGGATGGCTCTCGGAATATCCGCAAGGCAGCCAAAGTGATTAACACCCTCAGCCCTGATGAGGTGTATCAGAAGCTGCTGCAAGACTTGCCTTATGACGAAACGAAAAACTACCTGAAGAAGGTGACAAGTCGTATCGCGCTGTACGAGCAACATGCCTCTTAACGACTAATATTTTGATACCTGACAATGCCGCCGCTGGGTGGCATTTTTTATTTTTCTTTCCCATGGTGCTGGGCTATTGCTAAAATATCCGGCTAAAACATATTTATGTTCGTGACTAACCTTGATCGCGTTGTGAAACGCGCAGTATAGAAGAAAACTATGTCTCAAAATCAGCCTAACAAGAGTGCTGCTAATGGCGAGCAGGCCAAAGCAGTTCGACTTAACAAATTTATCAGTGATACAGGCTATTGCTCACGCCGTGAGGCGGACAAGCTTATTGATCAAGGAAGGGTGACCATCAACGGTCAGCAGCCTGAAATGGGCGTCAAAGTCATGCCGGGTGATGAAGTATTGGTGGATGACAAGCCACTTCGTGCCAAAGAGCAGCCGATCTACATTGCGCTGAATAAGCCGGCCGGTATTACTTGTACCACCGAGCGCCATATCAAAGACAACATCGTTGATTTCATCGGTCACCGTAAGCGTATTTTCCCGATTGGCCGTTTGGACAAGCCTTCTGACGGTCTGATTTTCCTGACCAACGATGGTGATATCGTCAACAAGATCCTGCGTGCCGGTAACTCGCACGAGAAAGAGTATGTTGTACGTGTCGATAAGCCGATCACTCAGGAGTTTATCGACAAGATGGCATCGGGTGTTGAGATCCTCGATACCGTAACCCTGCCGTGCAAGGTTACCAAGGAAACTAACTACTCGTTCCGAATCGTACTGACTCAGGGCCTTAACCGCCAGATCCGCCGTATGTGTGAAGCACTGGGCTACGATGTATTCAAACTTCGCCGAGTGCGTATCATGAACATCAGTATCGACGGCCTGCCAAACGGTAAATGGCGTTACCTGACCGATGCGGAAATTACTGAGATCCACAGCCTTATTGCAGATTCGAGCAAAACCGAAGAAGCTTCTAAAGTCGACGGCCAGGGGCAGAACATCAAGAAAGCGACGGATGCCAAGCTGTTTGATAGCCGCCAGCAGGCTAAGCAAGACGGCGAAGGCAAAATTAAGTACAAGACTTACCAAGGCAAGGGCGAGCCGAACCGCCGCCGTGGTGGCGAGCGCAGTGACCGTGATGACCGCCGCACTCAAGGAAGCGGCCAAGGTCGTGGTCGCGGGCAGGGCCAAGGCCGTAGTCAAGATCGTCAGGACGAGCGCAGAAGCCCGCGTCCTGGCCGTGGCGTGCAGCCGGGTCACCGCCGCAATCAGCGTGATGATGAAGCGCCTCGCTCTCGTAACAGCAGTGGTGGTTCAAGCCGAATCCAGAAGTGGAAATCACCAAAGTCTGAATAATTCAGTACATTCTAATATTTGAATTGGAGATGAAATTTCAAAAACGCATATAGAAATCCATGTCGCTCCAACCCAACGTCCATGTTGGGTAGGTTTTGAAATTTAACCCCCATCCAAATCATTATCCAGTATGAAGTTAAAGAGCGGGCTTAATTAGCCCGCTTTTTTGTATCTGCCTGATGGCAAAATTTCTGTCACATTCACTCTTGCAATCCCGCCAGCGAATTTGCACTATTGTACTCATTGACGAAAACACCTAATCACCGAGATATCACTTGGCCGGCCTTGCCGACAATGTTGGTTATACGCCCCTCGCGGCGATCAAGCGGTAAGAATTCACAGAGGAAGTAATGGCAGGCAATACTATTGGACAACAATTTCGCGTCACCACATTTGGTGAAAGTCATGGTCTGGCGCTGGGCTGCATTATTGACGGTTGCCCACCAGGACTGGAACTGACTGAAGCGGATATGCAACATGACTTGGACCGCCGTCGTCCGGGTACGTCGAAATATACGACTCAGCGCCGCGAACCGGATGAAGTCAAAATCCTCTCTGGCGTATTCGAAGGCCAAACAACTGGTACCTCTATCGGCCTGCTGATAGAAAATACCGACCAGCGCTCAAAAGATTATTCAAGTATTAAAGACCTATTCCGTCCAGGCCATGCTGATTACACCTACCATCAGAAATACGGTATCCGTGATTACCGTGGCGGCGGTCGTTCTTCGGCCCGTGAAACAGCCATGCGCGTTGCTGCCGGTGCTGTAGCAAAGAAGTACCTTAAGCAGGCTTACGGTATCGAAGTGCGTGCTTACCTCTCGCAGATGGGCGATGTGAAAATCGACAAGGTTGACTGGGAGCAGGTTGAGCAGAATGCCTTCTTCTGCCCGGATGCCGATAAGGTGGAAGCGTTCGATGAGCTGATCCGTAAGCTGAAGAAAGAAGGCGATTCTATCGGTGCCAAGCTGACTGTGGTTGCCAACAATGTTCCTGTTGGTTTGGGTGAGCCGGTATTTGACCGTCTTGACGCCGACATTGCCCACTCGTTAATGAGCATCAATGCCGTGAAAGGGGTGGAAATCGGTGATGGCTTTGATGTGGTTGAGCAGCGCGGTAGCGAGCACCGTGATGCGATGACACCGGAAGGCTTCAAGTCTAATCACGCCGGTGGTATTTTGGGTGGTATTTCGTCTGGTCAGGATATCGTGGCGCACATTGCCCTTAAGCCAACATCCAGTATTACCGTGCCGGGCGAGACGATCACAAGACAGGGTGAGACCGCTGAGGTGATCACCAAAGGTCGTCATGACCCATGTGTGGGCATCCGCGCGGTGCCGATTGCTGAGGCGATGCTGGCAATTACCTTGATGGATCACTTGTTGCGTCACCGCGGCCAGAATGCCGATGTGATGACGGAAACACCAAAGATTTAAACTGTTTTCAGTTTTATCAAGATGCAAAAAAGCGAGGACGTGTCCTCGCTTTTTTGTGTTCCGTTCGTTCCGTTATGTATATTAACTCTTTGGTGCGTCTAGCTTCTCCTTAACGGTCTCTAGTTCCTCGAATCGAAAGACTGGTAAGCTCCAACCAAACTGTACGGCGGCAATTCGAATAGCGAAACCCACCACTAGCGTTGCGATAGTGACAATGGTTTCTTCCACGCCCAAGTAGAGCAAGCCGTAGTACATGCCACCCGCAATGAAGGCAACTGATGCGTAAAACTCTTTTTGTAGCACCAGTGGCGGGCGGCGGCAGATCATATCTCTCAGCAATCCGCCAAAAACACCCGTCACAACCGCAGCTACCAGGCAGATGAGTGGGGACAGCCCCATATCCATCGCCACGCGGCAGCCGATAATGCTGAAGACAATCAACCCCAGTGAGTCAAGCAAGACAAACACTTTATGGAAGCGAACTACCTGAGGTGCCACCATGGTGGTAAACAACCCTGCAAGGCAGGTGATCGCAAGGTATTGTGGATTCGCTACCCAACCCAGCGGGTAGTGGCCCAGCAATACATCACGCACCGTACCGCCACCGATCGCTGTGGCACTGGCAACAAGCATGACGCCAAACCAGTCCATATGGCGTTTACCTGCAGCTAAAGCCCCAGTCATAGCTTCTGCAGTGATCCCGATGATGTAGAGAGTTGTTAATAGCATGATTTTAATAGATGTAAATGAGAATACCTGAAAGAGGCTGCGATTGTAGGCCGCGTTTTTACTGGCGTCGAATGAAATGAATTTTTTGATGCATGAATTTAGTTCATGTATCAGAAGGGCGGCTCTGGGAAAAGAAGGCCCTAGGCTCTTGGAAGAGCAAGAGCAAGAGCAAGAGCAAGAGCAGGGGAGGATGGGTGAAACAAAAAAAGAGCGCCGTTTGGGCACTCTTTGATACGCTTTTTTAGCCTTTAGCCTTTAGCCTTTAGCCTTTAGCCTTTAGCCTCAGAACTTGTAGTTCGCCTGAACACCTACTAGCCATACGTTGCCGGTAGTTTCGCCAGAGAAGCTCGCGATTGGCATACCATTAACATCCAGGCTTTCATTCATAGAAGCATCTTTAGCGAAGATGTAGGTAAAGCCGGCGTCGAAGCTCAATGCGTCAGACCACTGGTAACCCGCACCTAGGCTCAGCCATAGACGGTCAGTTTCTGGGATTGTTTGGGTACGGTGTTCGCTGCTCACTGCCGAGGTGTCGTAAGCCACACCGGTACGAACTGCCAATTTGTTGGTGTACTGGTACGTAGCACCCAGAGCAATACGGTAGTTGTCTTCCCAATTTTCTTCTTTGATCAGATCCGGCGTCGAGCTGATAGATGGGATGTTAGCTTCAAGCTTGTCGAAGCTGCTCCAGTCTGTCCAGTTGAAGCTGGCGTGCATGGCTAGCTTGTCAGTTAGCTGGTGGAAGCTGGCAATTTCAGCTGTTGCTGGCAGGGTCAGTGCCATGCTGCCTGCGTATTTGCTGCCAAAAGCAGAGCCGGTCGCGATATCGTAGTAAGCACCAGAGGCTTCGCCTTTTAGCTTAAGATCAACTGCAGAGCGGTAGTTTACACCAATGCGGTTGTTATCGTTGATTTGCCAAGCGGCACCAAGCTGCCAGCCCCATGCTGCGTCATCACCTTCCATGTATTTAAGATCTGCGCCTTGGGCTTTGCCAATAAGGTCATCAACCTGATCTATGCCTGTTTGCGGAAGGTTTTTAGGAATTGAAGCACCAAAGTGGCCTTCGCCCATTACGTAGCGTACACCCGCACCAATGCTGAATTGGTCGTTAACCTTGTAGGCAATGTTAGGGTTGATTTCTACCGACATGATATTAGCTTGGTTACCAAAGATAGTACCAAGGAAATCGCCGCCAAGCTCCGTTTCCATACCGTAGTTGGTGGCTAGCGCAAGGCCAACCGCCCACTGCTCATTGACGCGGTGCGAAATGTAGAAGTTCGGGATCACTGCAGAATGGGCAATGTCACTGGCTTTAGTTGTTGCCACTTTCTGGCCAAGCAGGCTGACATCACCTTCAACATCGATGTTTGGATCAACATATATAGCACCAACAGAAACCTGAGTACCCTCAAGGTAGGTCATCATTGCTGGGTTGCGGAACTGGGCACTAGCGTTATCTGCCATCGCCGCTTCACCGGCAAACGCACGGCCAAGGCCAGTTGCTGAGTATTCTGCAAGCTGGAAGCCTGCTGCCATCGTGCTGGTGCTGATACCAAGTGTTAACGCTGCTGCTAGCGAAAGAGTAATTTTGTTTTTGTTCATCAGTCTAATATGTTCGCTGAAATTCAATGGAGCGAATCATACGCCTTAGAGTAAAAGCTTTAAGTTTTTCTTGTTTTGAACAAACCAATAGGTTGAAAGTATCGACTTTATCTCTTTTAGTGGTGTTTGATCTGGTAGTTATTGCTCAAACCATTCTGGTCGGACGAGTTTTCAGCGTACATATGTATCTAAATACAAGCATTTCAGCGACGGGGTGTTCACTCAGTTTAGCGAGATAATATTCTTTATTGAGAAAAAAGGTGGCAGGTATATTAAGAACAGACAGTTAGAAAGAGTACAAAAAAGGAGCCATCAGGCTCCTTTTGTTAAATGGTAACACTTATGTTCGCTGAATTAGAACGAACGGCTGTACTGGATACCGTATAGCCATGCGTTAGCGCGTGTAGTTGCATTGACTTGAGTAAAGCCATTGTTTTCTTCAACTTTAACATCTTCACCGACTAGGTAAGTCACACCCACATCAATGTTAGACTTGCTGTCGATATGGTAGGTGAAACCGCCTGAGAACCAGTTACGGTCTGAGTCAGGTACAGAAATCGATGTACGCTTGTCTTGTGCACTGGTGTCATGCATGTAGCCGGCACGAAGTGTCCAGTCGTTGTTCAGGTAGTAAGTACCACCGATTGCGTAGTGCCAACCATCTTGCCACTCGTATGTATTTAGTACATCGCCGCCAGTAGTTTTTAGTTCTTCGAATGCGCTCCAACCAATCCACTGCACACTATAGTGAACCGCAAATTGCTGGTTCAGGCGGTGGTAACCAGAGAATTCGGCCATATCAGGTAGGGCAATCTTTAGCTTATCGCCGCTGATGTTTGCACTGCCAGTTTGTGAAGTGATGAAGTGCATGTCACCGTCAACTTCTAGCTCAGGGCTGTAGCGGTATGAAAGACCGAAGCGGTTATTTTCATTTAGTTCGTAAACAGTACCGATGTTCCAGCCAAAACCAACGCCGTCAGCATCGACATCAAGTAGAGGTCCCTGGCGGCCAGTTTGGCTACCAATAATTGCCTCAAGAGTTTGGTTGGAACGCTGAAGTTTACCTTCACCGTAGATGATATCTAGGCCACCACCAACACTCCACTGTTCGTTGATGCGGTAAGAGGCAGAGAGTGCAAAGTTGATGCTCTTAACATCGGTTAGGCCACCGTACTCGTTAGCAGCAAAGTCATCACTGAATTCAGTTTTGGTACCGAAGTTAGAGTAGATACCGGCACCTAATGTCCACTGGTCATTGATTGGGTGGATGTAGTAAATATTTGGTACGTACGAAACATCACCAATTGATTCATTTGCAAGGTCGCTGGTTTGACCAAATGCATTACGGTATGTTGTGTTTTTAACTTCGATATCCGTATCAATGGCGTTAATACCAAGAGAAAGTGCTGGCGCATCAAACAGTGACATTGCAGCGGCGTTACGTGCCATTGCAGATGCGTTATCGGCGATAACTGCATCACCGGCGAATGCACGGCCAAGGCCTGTAGCTGATTGAGCATTTAGCTGGAAGCCAGCCGCCATTGCTTGTTGAGAAGCCATCGTGATCGCAACCGCAACCAGTGACTTTGTAAACAGACGCTTCTTGTTCATATTTATAGTTATTCCTAATTCTTATATAACTTTTTTATCTGCCTCTTTGTGCAGATTGCGCAAGATTGTATGGTTGGTTGGGATTTGATCAAATCAGACCAGTTGGCAACCTCTTGATTGTTATTGCTTGGTTAACAATCAGCTAACGAGTGTATGGTAAAACTGGTAGGAGGAGGGAGCAAAAAAGTTAAAATATGCAACGGAGCTAACATTTTCCAATTGGTATGCTTGTACCAAATAAAAAGCCGCAAAAGCATTAGGTTGATTTATGCTTTTGTGGCTTTGGATTGTAAAGTGTAAGAAAGTGTTAGATTTCCCAGTTTAACTCATCACGAAGGTTCTTGGCGATAGGAGCGACATCTTGGCCTTTCTCGCCTACAACAATCAGGCTGGCGTTTTGTACTGGCATGACAACACCTTGCATGCTTTGGTCGTTAAACTGGGTCATGTCTGGTGACTGCTCAGGTACCACAAAGACTGTGACTTTACCCTGCGGGCTATCCATCACCATGTGAAGGGCCACTTTCTCACCAAACCCACAATGGTTTACGTAGTAAACGTGCCCAGGCATATTGCTAAAAGAAGGACCAAAAGGTGTTAACTTGGCATTAACCTGGTTGAGGGTGACAGATTCATCGATACCCTCAATGAAAGGTGCTTCATGACGCACATGATCCATTGCGATCTGGGCAATTTCCAATTGCGGATTACTGATATTAATCCCTTGGTTGAACTGCCCGACAAAGATACCGAAGACAAAGGCAACCGATGCTGCCATGGCGATCAGTGCCCGCGGCTTCCAGCTCTTCGAGCTCGGTTGGCCCGATTGATGGAATAGGATACGGTCGGCCAGATCGTCCGGGACATCCACTTTCATTGCCTGCTCAAGCTTGCTGTCGAGTAGCTGTAGTTCGTCGGATAGCTTACGGTTGGTAATAGACGCATTGCGTGCTTCAGCCATGTCTTGGCTATTGTCAAAAGGATCAGCCAAGAGTCGGCGACGGAATTCTAGATCATCCATTTTGCTGCCCCCTCCGGTCGGTGTGTTTTTCGAGCTGCTCTTTGAGTTGGTTTCTGGCGCGGAACAAGCGCGTCATTACGGTATTGCGGTTGAGGCCAAGGATATCGGCAATTTCATCCCCACTGAATCCTGCCATCACCTGCAATACTAACGGTTCCCTGTATTCCGGAGCCAGTTTCATTATCTGCTTGCGTAGCATTTGTTGCTCCAAGTCGCTTTCGTTGCCATTTTGCTGGGTATCGGCAATGGCATAGTCATCGATATCAACCAAATCGAGCTGCTTACGCTCGAAGCGTCGGGCATTCTCCCGGCGAAGGATCGTAATCAACCATGATTTGGCGGCTTTATCATCTTGAAGGCTATCGAGGGAGCGCCATGCTCGCAAACAGGTTTCCTGAACCAAGTCCTCCGCGATGTGGGGGTCGTGGCATAACCAATATGCGTAGCGATAGAGATCCCGATGCCAGGCCCTTACAAGGGCTTCGTATCGTCTTTGCTTATTCATATCCACAGAGACCGAGGCATCAGGCTTTTTCTTTCGAAAAAATGACTTAATCATAAAAGTGTCCGTTTCATGCCGAACCTTGCCGCTAAATTTGCGAGAAAAACGACAATGTTCCGCTGATTCATCCAATAATCCGCATTAAAATTGATCTGGTTCAAATTGTGTCTTGGTGAGCAAGTTATAGTAGTCAACGTCATCTGATACTGAGCTTTGCGATTCGTACAGTGGATTTTGTACGATAACAGGGTTCAATATCTGTTGAGCAAGATGACAACTTCCTTTTGAAGGCTGACTTTACTTTCTCCTATCAGGCTTGCCTGATTTGCAATTGGCTTTATGTTAATTGACTTATACCTTACATGGATTGCTTTCCGTGTAAATTACAACCATACCGTTTCGGTATGGTTTTTTTTTATCTTAGCAAACTGAACCGCATCCATCTCACGCCTGTCTTTATTGATAGCTAAGTTTTTCACTTGCCGTCAAATTTTTCCTCATAGCGCTAATTTTCTCCGACGGAAAATTCCTATACTGCATCTGTTGCCATAGAGATCCCACTTTTTAAACATTTGTTTGATTCTGGTAACAACTGCATTACAATTGTTGTGGTCAGACCTCTAAAGTAGATTCTGGGGCAAGGTTCCCCGTACCCGACATATTAATAAGGAGTAGCGATGACACGTCTCCAAAAGCTCACGACATCTCAGGGTGAGCGCATCGCCGTTGTAAGTGGATTACGTACCCCCTTTGCCCGCCAGTCAACCGCCTTTGACGGTGTACCGGCATTGGACATGGGGAAAATGGTTGTCAGTGAAATGCTCCAGCAGGTGGATATCGATCCAAAGCTGATAGACCAAGTGGTATTTGGCCAGGTGGTACAGATGCCGGAAGCGCCGAATATTGCCCGTGAAATTGTGCTGGGTACTGGTATGGATATTGGCACCGATGCCTACAGCGTCACCCGTGCCTGTGCAACCAGCTTCCAGGCTGCCGCCAATGTGGCGGAAAGTATTATATCGGGCACTATTGATATTGGTATTGCTGGCGGCGCGGATTCATCGTCGGTACTACCTATTGGTGTATCCAAGCATCTTGCTGCAACATTATTGGCACTGAGCAAGGCCAAAACCATGAGCAAGCGTTTAAAACTGCTCAGTAAGCTCAGTGTGAAAGATCTGATGCCGGTACCGCCAGCGGTGGCCGAATACTCGACAGGCTTGAGTATGGGCCAAACGGCTGAGCAAATGGCAAAGAGCCACGGCATTACCCGCCAAGAGCAAGATGCGCTGGCACATCGCTCGCACACCCTAGCTGCGCAGGCATGGCGTGATGGCTTGATCCAAGATGAAGTGATCACCGCTTTCCCGGAACCTTACCGCCAGTGGATCGATAAAGATAACAACATTCGTGAAGACTCCACCCTTGAGTCCTACGCCAAATTGCGTCCGGCCTTTGATCGTAAGTTCGGCTCGGTAACGGCGGCTAACTCAACCCCGCTTACAGATGGGGCTGCTGCAATTTTGTTAATGCGTGAGGGCAGGGCGAAAGAGCTTGGCCTCAAACCTTTGGGTTATATCCGCTCTTACGCGTTTTCTGCAATCGGTGTCGAGCAAGATATGTTGATGGGCCCATCCTATGCTACCCCGATGGCACTGGATCGCGCTGGCGTGACCTTGCGTGACCTTACCCTTATCGACATGCACGAAGCCTTTGCGGCGCAGGCGTTGTCGAATGTGAAGATGTTCGGCTCGGCGCAGTTTGCCAAGGAAAAGCTCGGTCGCAGCGAAGCCATTGGCGAAATCGATATGGATAAGTTCAATGTCCTTGGTGGCTCGATTGCCTACGGCCACCCGTTTGCCGCAACGGGTGCGCGGATGATCACCCAGACCTTGAGGGAGCTACAGCGCCGTGGTGGTGGTTTAGCTTTGAATACTGCCTGTGCTGCTGGTGGCCTTGGTGCCGCAATGATTTTGGAGGCCGAATAATGACTGAACAACAATCTGCATTCACTTTGTCCTATGCCGATAACGGCGTTGCCTGGCTCAAAATCGATGTGCCCAACGAGAAAATGAACACGCTTCAGGCGCAGTTCGGCGAGCAAGTCAGTAAGGTGCTTGAAGAGCTCAAGGGTAAGACTGATATAAAAGGGATGGTGGTTTATTCGGGCAAGCCGGATAACTTTGTCGCCGGTGCTGATATCCGTATGCTGGCAGCCTGTACCACGGCCGAGGAAGCCGCCTCGCTCGCCGAGCAAGGGCAGAAGCTGTTTGCCGAGCTGGAAAACCTGCCTTTCCATACTGTTGCAGCCATCCATGGCCCGTGTTTGGGCGGTGGCTTGGAGCTTGCTTTGGCCTGTCATAGCCGTGTTTGTTCTGACGATGACAAGACCCGCCTCGGTTTGCCGGAAGTCCAGCTCGGTTTGTTGCCGGGCTCTGGTGGTACTCAGCGTCTGCCTCGCTTGATTGGTGTTGCGGGCGCATTAGATATGATCCTGACCGGTAAGCAATTGCGTGCCAAAAAAGCCAAGAAGCTGGGTGTGGTCGATGAAGCCGTACCGCTGAGTATCTTATTGGACATTGCCGAGAAGCAAGCCCTGAAACCTAAGCCAAAACGCCAACTTTCATTGCAAGACCGTGCAATGGGTGGGAACTCACTGGGGCGTTCATTGGTGTTCGATCAGGCCGCCAAGAAGACCCATGAAAAAACCCGAGGTAATTACCCGGCAGCTGATGCCATTTTGGATGTGATCAAATATGGCCTGCAAAACGGCATGACCAAAGGCTTGGCCCGTGAAGCCAAATTGTTCGGTGATCTGGTGATGTCGTCAGAATCAGCAGCGCTGCGCAGCATCTTCTTTGCGACTACGGCAATGAAGAAGGAATCCGGCTCAGAGGCTGAGCCTCGTAAAGTCGGGCATGTCGGTGTGCTAGGCGGTGGCCTGATGGGCGGTGGGATCAGCCATGTTACCGCGAGTAAGGCTGGCTACCCGGTCCGTATCAAGGACATCAATAACGATGGCATCCTCAATGCGATGTCATACAACTACAAGTTGCTGGATAAAAAGCGTAAGCGCCGCATCATCAGCAAGGCGGAATTACAAAAGCAGATGCAGAGCATTGCTGGTGGTATCGACTATACCGCGTTTGAACGCATGGATGTGGTCATTGAAGCGGTATTCGAGGACTTGGGCCTGAAGCATCAGATGGTCAAGGAAATAGAAACCAATGCCAAGCCAGAGACAATCTTTGCAACCAATACTTCATCACTGCCGATCCACCAAATCGCTGAAGCAGCAGAGCGACCTGAAAACGTAGTTGGCCTGCACTACTTCAGCCCGGTAGAGAAGATGCCGTTGGTAGAGGTGATCCCGCATGACGGGACGTCCGAGGAAACCGTGGCGACAGTGGTCGCGCTGGCGAAGAAACAAGGCAAAACGCCAATTGTGGTGGGTGACAAAGCCGGTTTCTATGTTAACCGTATCTTGGCACCTTACATGAACGAAGCGGCCCAGGTGCTGTTGGCCGGTGAGCCGATAGAGCATCTTGATACCGCATTGCTTGATTTCGGTTTCCCTGTGGGGCCGATCACCTTGCTCGATGAAGTTGGTGTTGATATCGGCGCCAAGATCATGCCGGTATTGGTTGGTGAGTTGGGTGAGCGCTTCCAAGGGCCGGATGTATTCGACAAGCTGCTGAACGATGGCCGTAAAGGTCGTAAAACGGGTAAAGGCTTCTACCTGTACAACAGCAAGAAGAAAGCGGTCGACAAGAGTGTCTACAAGCTATTGGGACTCGATCCTGAGAAGAAAGCCGATGCCGACGCGATTGCCATTCGCTGTACGCTGATGATGCTCAATGAGGCAGCCCGCTGTCTGGATGAAGGAGTGGTGCGTTCGGCTCGTGATGGTGATATCGGAGCAATTTTTGGTATTGGTTTCCCACCGTTCCTAGGTGGCCCGTTCCGCTATATGGATCAGCTGGGTATCAAGCGTGTGGTTGAGCTATTGACCGAGCATGCTGATAAATACGGTGAGCGTTTCAAACCGTGTCAGGCTTTGATAGATATGGCTGAAGCAGGGGAGAGTTATTACCCAGAATAGTTGATTTATTTCCCAGAATAACCGGGCCGTATAACGGAGCGTTATTCTTGATATCAAAGCCAGTTGTTCGTGCAACTGGCTTTTTCTTTGGCTGCGCTTTTCTTTATGTGTTTGCGCTATTGCTCTGGGAAGAATTTGACAACGCGTAGTCGGAAACGCGGCTCGAAAAAGATAGGGCGGAGGAAATGATAAGCCAGCATGGTGATGGCCATTGCGATAAGGATGTTCATTCCAGCCAAGGTCACAAGCGGAGTTGTCATGGTGACAATGAACGCCAAGGCATAGAGCATGATATCGGCTTCATGATGAGCAAGGGCATTATGGCAGTGCGGACAGGCAAAAAAGTCTTCGTAGCTGCTTAGCGAAGGACTGGCAATTGTCTGTTGGCAATGTGGGCAGTGCTGGCTCATGATAAAGCGTCTCCTCAAGTATCTCTTACAAAATGGGCGGATTGTTACTGTAAGCAAATTGATGCCTATATCTGTAACACGTATTTATAAGACGACCGATATTGTGGATTGGTTCAGCATTCTGCCACTGATTAGTTCTGAGAAATGGTTGCTAGATATGTCCCGGGTAGTAAAAAACTGTAAAAAATATAAAATCTGCAAATTTATTAGCTTTAACTCATTGTAAGTAAAGAAAACCCGGCCAAGCCGGGTTTTTTGAGTTTGTTTAGGTTGTAGCAACCAATTTAGTAAGCCCCTTTTTGAAACTCTTCGATAGAGCCTATCGGCGTGCCGATATGGAGTGGCTCTAAATTGCTATGGGCTTGCCCCTGGCAGTGCATCACAATGCGGTTGGAGGTGCGGGGCTTTACGACATCGACAATAAATTTCACCATATCGGCACGGGAAATAGCTTCTAAGGCTTCAATGACCTTCTGCCGCTGGTTGAACTCATTGTCCTTGTTACCGATGCTGACCCAGAAGCGCTGGGCGCGGGCTCGCAGGTTGGTGTCCGGCTCGGAAATTTGCGCGATCAAGCCTTGTTTGCTGGCCTGCCACTGTGCTTCGTTGAGCTCTAGTAACACCAGTGCGAAGGCATTGGTAAATTCATCGATGGCTTCAAGTAACTGGGTTGGAGCGGCTACCGGTGACTGGATATATAAGATCAGGCCCGGGTGGCGGTTGAGTGGCAAGTTGGCGGTACCGACCATGTAACCCAGCTGCTGTCGGGTGCGAAGTTCATGGAAAAACGTCGTCGACATCAAGTGATTGGCCAGGGTGTAAATGGCAATTTTCCGCGGCGTTGTTTCCCGTGATTGGTAGTACATCAGCAGCGCCGAGTCAGCATGGTTGCAGTTGATTTCCTTGCTGAGGGTGCCGGAATTGCCCAACCTGACTAACGGCCTTTGTGATTCACCGTAGAGCTGGTCGGTGACCCGGAAGGCATCTTTGAGGGTTTCGGCCAGAGCAATGGCATCCTTTTCGAGCCAGTTTCCATAAACGAATGTATCGATATGAAGCTCGGCAAACATCGCCTCTACGAAAGCCGGTAACTCATCGACTTCGATACTTTCCAACGCCTCGAGCAGGACGGGGTACGGCGGGTTGTTCGGCTGCAGAACGCCGGTTAGGGCATTGAACAGCTGAGAGATCGGCTTGTCCTGTGCAGCATTGCGCCAGTTGCGAAGCATCTGGGCTTTGATGTTTTTGAAGCGATCAGGGCTAAACTCGCGGTTGGCAAAGCGATCAAGTAGCAGCTTGAGCAGCAGGGGCTGCTTTTCACTGAAACCGGATAGCTGCAATGTGACGCCGCCTTGGTGGGCATAAAGGTTATACGACATACCGGCAATTTCAGCCGGGTAGGCTGTTTCGTTGATGGCATCGAGCAGCATTTCAACACACAAGCGTGTCTTGACGATATTGCGTGGCGAGTTGACGGCATGCGGGCTGTCGATAGCCACATAGACAATCCCTTTTGGTACACGAAATTCATGCTCTTGCTTGTACCACAGGCGGAAGCCCGGCAGGTCCTGTAACAGTCGGGGCGGCTGCTCGGCGTCATCGGCGAGCGGTAGCGGATCGGGCCTTTCACACAGGTAAGGGTTCTGCTCTGGAAGAGTGAGTTCCGGCTCTGTCCCCGGAGCCTGCCAGATAGCCAATTGCTGTTCGGTAAACGGTTTGACGCCATAAGGTGTGTGGTACCACTTAGCGATCTTATTGTTCTCCTGACCTTGAGCAACCAGCACCAAGCGCATATTTTGCGGTGTCAGCTTATCAAGGAAGGAGGCAATTAGCGTCTCGTCGTAGTTTGCCATCATGTAATCGCCATAGATGATATCGTCAGGCGAATAGTGCAACAGATTCATCACCAGGTAGCTGACCGTATCGAGCGGGCGGTTTTTCTCCTGGTAGCGGAACGCCATATCCAGTACGGATTTTTTCTCGCTAAAGCGCCACTCATCCAGTCCTTGTTGGCGGATCAGATCAATATATTGGAAAACGGTTTTGACTATCTCATCAACGTTATCCAGCCCTTTAGGGGTTAGGTTCAGACCGACGGTAAATTCCCGGAAATTGCTGCCGCTGACACCACCTCCTGCCGCCAAGGTATTGATTAAGCCTCGTGATTTCAACAATGACATCAGGCTACCACTGCCCTCGTTACCCAGTAGGTGGGCAATGTATGAGAGGGGCTTTTCGCGATAGTACTGATCAACCGCTGGCAAGGTGAACGAGAGTGTGAGCTTACGCACTTCCTTGATCGGGTCGATAGTAATGAACTTGGCTTTCTCGTTGTCCGATACCAAAGGGACGGCAATTTCCGCTGTTTGGTTCCCGGTATTGGGGATATCACGGAAGAAGGTTTGGGCGTAGGCATCCAGCTCTTCCAGCGATTGAGGGCCAAGCAGAACAAGTCCCATTAGGCTGGCGCAGTAATGGGTCTGATAAAAGGCAATCAGCTCGTCGCGAACCGAGTTGTCGTTGCGGTCTTCCAGTGTGGTGAGATCACCGACCGAGAACTTGGAAAAAGGGTGCTCGGGGTTGATGGTTTCCTTATGAACTTGGTACAGGCGGCGTACATCGTCTTTCAGCTTGAGTTTGTATTCCGAGTCAACCGCGTTGCGTTCTTTGTCGACGGCTTCTTCATTGAATAAAGGTGCGGTAAAAAACTGGCCGAAGCGATCGAGACCTTCACCGAAAGCGTGGGGGCTAACTTCAAAGAAATAGGTAGTGTTTTCGGTCCCAGTCCAGGCATTGTTGCTGCCGCCACTTTGGTTGATAAAAGTTTGGAACTCACCAACGCGCGGGTATTTTTCGGTGCCGAGAAACAGCATGTGCTCGAGAAAATGTGCCATGCCCTGACGGTCAATAGGATCGTCAAAGTGGCCAACCTTTACCGATAGTGCAGCCGCTGAACGGGGGGCTTCAGCATCATGTACCAGCAGTACCTTCAATCCATTGGGCAGGGTGAGGTAACGGTACTGCTTAGGGTCATTCGGACTTGTATGCACAGGAAGAGCCTATTTTTTCAAAGGAAAGTAGACTAATTATGACGCTCATTAGAAAGGGTGGCAAATTTAACCCATCTTTATTTGCCAAGAAACAAAAGGTTAGCGCAGCGATTTCCAACGGCGGTCACGGAACCTCTAACAGGGTGAGCGGGATCTCTGTTTTCTACTGGGTTTACTTGCTAGCATAGCTTTGAAGTACGTCTTGTCTGATAGTGAGAAGTCGGATAAGTAAGCCTGAGTTTGATCGATCACTACCCACTGACAGTAATTATAAATAAGTGTGTGATCGGGTATCAGACTGTGAAAATGGATAAAATATGCGAATTTATATTATGCGTCATGGTGAAGCCCAACACTTTGCAGCCAGTGATGCAGAACGCCCACTGACCGACAGAGGGGCTTCCCTTTCTGAGCAAATGGCATTGCAACTTGCCGGCCAGTTCGACAACGATCTGGATATGGTCTGGGTGAGCCCTTATCTGCGAGCACAGCAGACGTGGCAATCGATGGCATCTCATCTACCTGAGCCTAAGCGCCTGATGACCGTTGATGACATCACCCCTTACGGCGATGCCGAAGATGTAGCTGCTTACCTTAAAGCGGTGATCAATATCGAGCAGCCGGAAAATCTGTTGGTGGTATCGCACCTGCCACTGGTCGGTTACCTTACCGCTGAAATGGTGCCGGGCTTGCAGCCTCCGATGTTTATCACTTCCTCGATTGCCGCGATAGATTACCAACCAGACAGCGACAGCGGTGATCTGCTGTGGCATGCCAACCCTGAAGGCTAGTCTCAAAGCCCCGAGCATTTCGAGCAATTAGATGCTTGGGTATGGACCCCCGGAAAATGTTGAGTAAAAATCCTAAGGTTTTTCCGGGGAGCGCCGATACAAGAGATAGTTTCGTTTCTCTAACCCTCTTGAATTCATAGACGTTTGATGAAAGCAAAGTTATCACTAGCGATGGGTGTCGCACTGCTTGCTGGATGCGTACAAATGCCGCCAGCCCCTAGTATTAATGCCAATGGCGCCATTAAGTGGGCCAATGGTATCACTGAAGATATGCACATTTCGGCGTCGGGGAGCACCCTGACATTTGCTTCGCCGCAAAGCCTGTTCAATCCGGGTGGCATCACTATCTTCTCTCGTATCGACAGTGCTCGAAACGGAGCCTGTGAGCACTATTACAGTGAACAGGCGGTGAAAACACGGATGAATATTTGTGATAGTGGGGAAGTGACCCTCCTTGTGGAAGGCCAGGTTATCAACGTGGGCTCGCTAGCACGGTTTGTCTACTAAATGGTAGAAAATGGCTTTGGGCTAATAGATGTAGTGAAGTAGCCCATCGCCCGATTTATCTTTCCGGAATATCTAGCAGCACCAATAGGGCACCGTCACCGCCGAACTCCAGCGGCGCTTGGTGGAAAGCCATCACATCAGGGTGTTGTGCCAACCACATTGGCGCTTTCTGCTTGAGGATGTGCTTGCCGATACCGTGCATCACACAGCAACAGGCAACTTTTTCCTTAATACACGCCGCGATCATCGCAGCCAATTCCCGCTTGGCCTCTTTTTGGGTCATTCCGTGCATGTCCAGATACATATCTGGCACATAGACACCACGGCGTAGTTTTTTCACTTCATATTTCGACACACCGGTACGGGCATAATGGGTTGGGCCGTTTTCGTTGAGGTGAGGCTCGAACTCGTCAGAGAAGTAAAACTCGTGATTTTGTGTTTCTTTTGCCGAGACTTTTGGTTTATCAGTCTTTGGACCCTGTCGGCGGGGCGTGATTATGGTATCATTGGTGATCTTTTTTACGCCCTTAACCGCTTCCTGGAAGAGCATCAGATCGTCGTCCAGGTTAGTATCTTTTTTGCTCATAGTGAAATTCCAACAACTTTATAGCGGTATTGTAGCGCCATTCGGAGGCTATTTTGGATAAGATTTTTGTCGACGAAGCCGTCAACGAACTTCATACATTGCAAGACATGCTACGTTGGACGGTTAGCCGTTTCAATGCTGCCGGTCTATTTTATGGTCACGGTACAGACAATGCGTGGGACGAAGCGGTTCAGCTTGTGCTACCAACTCTGTACTTACCCCTTGATGTACCATCAGAAGTACGTCACTCTCGCCTGACCAGCAGTGAGCGTCACCGTATTGTTGAGCGCGTGATCCGTCGTATCAACGAGCGTACCCCAGTTGCTTACCTGACTAACAAGGCTTACTTCTGTGGTATGGAATTCTTTGTCGATGAACGCGTACTTGTGCCACGTTCGCCAATCGGTGAGCTGATCGAAAACTTCTTCGAACCGTTCCTGCAAGAGCGTCCGACCCGCATCATGGATCTGTGTACGGGCTCTGGCTGTATCGGTATTGCCTGTGCCCATGCTTTCCCGGAAGCCGAGGTGGATATTGTTGATATCTCAACTGATGCCCTTGCGGTTGCCGAGCAGAATATCCAGGATCACGGCCTTGAGCAGCAGGTGATCCCGCTACGCTCTGATTTGCTACGTGATGTACCAAAAGACAAATACGACCTGATCGTGACTAACCCACCGTATGTGGATCAGGAAGATATGGACAGCCTGCCGGATGAGTTCCGCCACGAGCCAGAGCTTGGTCTTGCTGCAGGTACCGATGGCCTGAAGCTGGTTCGCCGAATCCTAGCTAATGCGCCGGATTACCTGAAAGAAGATGGCGTATTGATCTGCGAAGTTGGCAACTCGATGATCCACATGGAAGAGCAGTACCCGCAGATTCCATTTACCTGGATCGAGTTCGAAAATGGCGGCCACGGTGTGTTCATGCTAACCCGTGAGCAGTTGCTTGAGTGTGCTGATGAGTTTGCGCTGTACCGCGACTGATTTGCTATTTGAATCAAATAAAAAACCGAAGCACTAGCTTCGGTTTTTTTATGTGCGAATCTTAAAAACCGTTAAGCGTTACCAGCCTGTTGTTTGGCTTTTAGTTCGGCCATGATCGCATCTTGGTTGGCAAGGTAATCATCAAGTCCTGCTTTGCGCAGATCGCAAGAAGGGCAGTCGCCACAGCCATCACCGATAATGCCGTTGTAGCAAGTCAGAGTCTTCTCTCGGACGAAATTGAGCTTACCGTACTGGTCGGCCAGCGCCCAGGTTTCTGCCTTATTGAGCCACATCAGCGGGGTTTCAATCTTCAGGGCTCGGTCCATCCCCAGTACCAGAGATTGGTTGAGGGATTTAACGAACTCGTCACGGCAGTCCGGGTAACCGGAAAAGTCAGTTTCACACACACCTGTGATCACCGCTTCGGCACCAATCTGGTAAGCATAGATACCCGCAAGGGTCAGAAATAGAATGTTGCGGCCAGGAACAAACGAATTCGGTAGGCCATTTTCCTGCAATTCATGAGAGACCGGGATATTGTCGCGGGTCAGGGAGCTGATCGCGAGTTCGTTGAGCAAGCCCACGTCCATTACCTTGTGTGCTGCGACACCCAGCTCTTTGCAGACAGACTCAGCGACTTCGATTTCCAGCTTATGGCGCTGGCCATAATCGAACGTAATACAGTGCACTTCATCATAATGGGCCATGGCCTGGATCAGGCAGGTGGTGGAGTCTTGGCCGCCACTAAAAACAACTACGGCTTTGCGCATGAAAAATTTCCTATGTTGTTGTCGTACCGAAAAACAGTCGGTAGGGACTACCCCTTGATGTAATAAGGGTAGGCCAACAGCAGGTTCTCTATTGGCAGGCTCATGCTACCGCAGCAATAGCAAAGAGAAAAGCCTCGAGATGAAAGCACACAGACAAAATAATCGGCTATTGATGCAAACAAAAGCCGCCTTGATGAAGGCGGCTGAAAGTTGTGGCTGGATAAATGAGAGGTGTCGGCTATAAGATGCCGCGCGGTTAGCTTAGTTGGCCTGTTTTCTCTAGCTGTTCGAGCTGGGCAAGGTAGCCACTGATATCGCCAATGTTGTCCGCAATCCACTCTTGGTTGAAGTAGGTGTCTAGGTAGCGCTCGCCACTGTCGCACAGCAGGGTGACGATAGAGCCGCTCTCTCCTCGGGCCTTCATCTCGCTGGCAAGCTGCAGGACACCGTAGAGGTTGGTCCCTGTCGATGCCCCGGCCTTGCGGCCAAGCAGTTTCTCCAGCCAGTGAACGGTCGCAATACTGGCAGCATCTGGGATGGTGCGCATTTCATCGATAACATCCGGAATAAAGCTAGGCTCGACACGTGGGCGGCCGATGCCTTCGATACGACTACCGCATTCGCCAGTCAGGGATGAATCACGGGTTTTATAGTACTCATGAAAGACCGAGTTTTCCGGATCGACCACACATAATTGGGTGTTGTGCATCTGATAGCGAATATAGCGGCCGATGGTCGCTGATGTGCCGCCGGTACCCGGACTCATGACAACCCAGCTTGGGATGGGGTGCTCTTCGAGCTTCATCTGATCAAAAATGCTGTTGGCGATATTGTTGTTTCCACGCCAGTCGGTTGCACGCTCGGCGTAGGTAAACTGATCCATGTAATGGCCATTGAGCTCTTTGGCCAAACGGCGTGATTCCTCGTAGATCTCACTTGGGCTGTCGACCAAATGCGCACGACCACCGTAGAACTCGATCTGTTCGATTTTCTTGCGGGCGGTTTTTCGTGGGACAACAGCAATGAAAGGCAAGCCTAGCAGGCGGGCGAAGTAGGCTTCGGAGACCGCAGTACTGCCGGATGAAGATTCGATGATCGGGGTATCTTTACCAATCCAGCCATTACACAGGGCAAATAGGAACAGTGAGCGGGCTAAGCGGTGCTTGAGACTACCTGTTGGATGGGTGCTTTCATCTTTTAGGTAGATATCAATGCCGTCCAGCGACGGAATATCCAGCTTGATCAGGTGGGTATCGGCTGAGCGTTGAAAGTCGGCTTCAATTTTGCGGATCGCTGTGTGGATCCATTGTGGGTCGTGGCTCATGGTCGTTCCTTTTGCTGTGTGGCTGCATTACTAGCTATACATATTATGTAAGTAATGTATGACTAAGAGCAGGAAAAATCTTTATCAAATTTACTCTTTATCGCTTAAAATAGAGAAAATTATTCTAAAAGCTATATTTTAGGTGAAACAAATTGGCTGATCTCGATAAAACAGATAGAACGCTACTACGATTACTACAACAAGACGGCACACTGGCCTTGGCTGAGCTGGCAGAAGCGGTGAACCTTACGACAACACCTTGCTGGAAGCGCCTCAAGCGCCTTGAAGAAAGCGGTATCTTACGCCAGCGGGTTGCCTTGCTCGATCCGGTAAAACTCGGGTTGTCTTTTACTGCCTTTGTCCAAATCAAAACCAGTAACCATTCCAAGGAGTGGTACCACGAGTTTGTTGGGACAGTATCCGATTTCCCGGAAGTGATGGAGTTCTACCGCATGGCCGGTGAGTATGACTACATGATGAAGGTGCAGGTTGCCGATATGGCGGCGTTTGATCAGTTCTATAAAAAACTGGTTAACAGCATCGAGGGGCTGACCAATGTGACGTCGACGTTTGCGATGGAGCCACTGAAGTACACCACGGCCTTGCCGGTGTAATATTTTGCGCCCGAAAATTGCGACTAACTGCCACGATTTCAGTGGTTTGATATGCAATTGAATGAAAATCAGGATGAAATATCAAATCACAACCCGGTGCATATAAGCTATTGAAATAAAAGCTTAACTATCAGCATAATATCACTTGCAACAAAGGCTTAACATGGCAGGGAGGAGATGATTATGCAGGTGTTCTGGCAACTCAAATGGTATTTTCGCCAGGAATGGCGCCGTTACGGCGGTGCCATTGGCATTCTGGTCTTGGTCTCGCTGTTTGAGTTGGTTCCTCCCAAGGCAATTGGTTGGGTTGTTGACGGTGTGGTAAGCGGGACGATGTCAGCCGAAGCCATGCTGGGCTGGCTTCTGGGCTTGGCTGCGATTTGGCTGATTGTTTATTTCCTGCGAATTATCTGGCGCTGTTGGTTGTTCGGTGCGGCGGTAGAGCTGGGGACCGTACTGCGAAATCGCTTGTATCGCCATTTTTCTTCTCATTCACCTTCCTTTTTCGAGCGCTATAAAACCGGTGATTTGATGGCGCGCTCGACCAACGATGTCAATGCTGTGGTCATGACGGCCGGTGAAGGGGTGCTGACCGCGGCGGACTCGCTCATTACCGGGATCGCAGTACTGTTTGTCATGACCACGTTTATTAGTTGGGAGCTGACAATATTGGCATTGTTGCCGATGCCTTTGATGGCTATCGTGGTGTTCTTTCTTGGCCGCCAATTGCACAGCCGTTTTTCGTTGTCCCAAGCTGCGTTTTCGACATTGACGGACAGAACCCAGGAAAGTCTCAATGGTGTGCGGATGATCCGGGCCTTTGGGCTGGAAAGTCGTCAGCAGAAAGATTTCTCCGGTGTGGTCGATGATGTAGGCGATAAAAACTTGGCGGTTGCCCGAGTCGATGCCAAGTTTGACCCAGTGATCCAAATTGCTATCGGCATGTCTTTTTTCCTCAGCGTTGCTGGCGGCGCGTATTTGATCAGTGAACAACGGTTATCACTCGGCGATCTGACAGCCTTCGTGCTGTACCAGGGCCTGATGATTTGGCCGATGTTAGCGATGGCGTGGCTGTTTAATATTCTCGAACGAGGCTCTGCTGCATGGAATCGCTTGGCGCATATCTTTGACGAGAAACCAGATATCGTCAGTGGTGAAGTGCCGCTGGACAACACCTACCAACCAGTCAAGGTGGCGATAGATACCTTTGCTTGGACTGGCCAAGGGCAGCCGGCATTAGCTGATGTTCACTTTACGCTGAACAGCGGTAGCATGCTGGGGATTGCCGGACCCATTGGGAGTGGCAAGTCGACGTTACTGGCACTCTTGCTGCGACAGCAAGAGCTTGAACACGGTCATATCCATTATGGTGATATTGAACTCAAGCAGGCTGTGCTATCGCAGTGGCGCAGCCGGTTTGCGGTTGTCAGCCAGTCGCCATTCTTATTCTCTCGATCTATTGCCGACAACATAGCCTTGGGCAAGCCCAACGCCAGCATGGACGAGATCCGCTCGGCCGCCAAAGCTGCTTGTATCGATGACGATATCATGCAGTTTCCCGAAGGGTATCAGACCTTGGTGGGGGAGAAGGGCATTACCTTATCGGGAGGGCAGAAGCAGCGTATTGCCATAGCGCGGGCCTTGTTGTTGGATGCTGAAATCTTGGTACTGGACGACGCCCTGTCGGCTGTTGATGGTAAGACCGAGCATCATATTTTGCAGAACCTACGTCGTCAGAAAAACCGCACGGTGATTGTGATAGCCCACCGCTTAACAGCGCTGGAAGAGGCCGATATGACGTTGGTTTTCCACCAAGGCAGGATCAGTGAGCAGGGCGATCACGCCAGCTTGCTGGCACAGGATAATTGGTATGCGGAGATGTATCGTTACCAGAAATTAGAACAAGCGATGGAGGACGCATAATGGAAAAGGAGACCATTAAGCTGTCTGTTTTTACCCGGCTGTTGAAGTACGCACTGTCAGACAAGAAGCAGTTATCAGTGGCGCTGGGGTTATTGTTTTTGGCATCCATTGCGGATGTTTCTGGTCCTTGGCTGATTCATTATTTTATTGATAACAATATTGCCAAGGATAGTTTTCCGACCGCTGAATTGGCCACACTGGCGGCGGCCTATATCGGTTTGACGATAGCAACGGCATGGTTTCGTTACCTAATGGCGATTCGGTTTTATGAGCTCGCTATCGATGTTGTGCAAACGGTGCGTAAACAGCTCTTTGAGCGGATCATCAACCAACCGCTGTCGGCATTTGACTATATGCCATCGGGGAAACTGATTTCGAGGATCACCAATGATACTGAATCGCTGAGGGACTTTTACGTCCATGTGATTGGGACGGTGCTCAAGAATGTGGTGTTCATTCTGGTGATGCTGGTGGCAATGTCGCTGCTGAGTTGGCGTCTGACGTTAGTTGCGCTGGTCTTGCTGCCGATTGTGGTGGCAATCATGGTGCTTTACCAGCGATACAGTTCGGACGCCTACCGGAAAATGCGAGATTTGCTGGCTGACATCAATGCCTCGATGAGTGAATCCATTCAGGGTATGAGCTTGATCCAACTGATGCGACAGGAAAAAGCGTTTTACAACCAGTTCTCCGAGCTGACTGCGAGCCATTTGGCGGCCCAGGGCAGTGTGATTAAATTAAATGGTTTTATGCTGCGACCGTTGATTGATTTCTTGTCTGGGGTCGCGTTGCTGTCTTTGGTTGCTCTGTTTGGCGTGAGTGGTGTTGAGCTTATCGGGGTCGGGGTGCTATATGCATTCATCAGCTATTTGGGGCGGGTTACCGAACCCCTGATCGAAATGACCCAGCAACTGTCGTTATTGCAGCAGGCACTGGTCGCCAGTGAGCGTATTTTTGGCTTTATTGATGCAGAGCAACAGCAATATGGTGATGACGGTTTGCCGTTAGCTTCAGGCCAGCTCGAATGTCATCAAGTTGATTTTAGCTACGACGGTAAGCAGCCAATCCTTCAGAGGATCAACCTGATGATGCCCCACCGTGGGTTCTTGGCTTTGGTCGGGCATACCGGAAGTGGCAAGAGTACCCTGGCGTCGCTGATGATGGGCTTTTATCCCGCATCGAAAGGGCAGATTTCACTTGATGGCAGGCCGCTTCATAGCCTGTCCCATGAGGTGCTGCGATCGGGTGTAGCGTTGGTTCAGCAAGACCCGCATATCCTCAGTGCTACGGTACGGGACAATATTACGTTGGGCCGATCATCCCATGGTCAATCGAATGCGTTGGATGCACCGCAAGAGATAGATAAAAATATCTGGCAAGCGCTGGAAGCTGTTGGTTTGGCCGAGCAAATCCGTCGCTATGACAATGGATTGGATACTGAACTGGGAAGTGGAGCGGTCAATCTCTCCGCGGGCCAGAAGCAGTTGTTGGCATTGGCTAGGGTCTGGTACAGCAAACCGAAAATACTGATCCTCGATGAGGCAACAGCCAATATTGATTCCGGCACCGAACAGCATATCCAGCAGGCATTGAATAACTTGCGTCAGGATATGAGTGTGGTGGTGATTGCGCACCGTTTATCGACGGTAATTGAAGCCGATGAAATATTGGTTCTACATCGCGGGGAAGTAGTTGAGCGGGGCAGACACCATGCGCTGTTGCAGCAAGAGGGCCACTACCGGCAGATGTACCAGCTGCAGCAAGTGGGAGAACATCTCCAGCAGTTGGAAAGTGAGGTCAGTGCGGAAGTACCGTTGAGTTCTCAATCGCAGCCCGAGCAGCAAGAGGCGGGATAATCCGCCTCTCATCAAGACCTTAAAATAGAGCGGTATCTTCCGCTCTATTTCTCTCCTGTATGACGCATCAATCCTTCCTGCACCGCAGATGCAACCAGTTCGCCTTTCTGGTTGTATATTTCACCTCGTACCAAGCCTCGGGCATTGCTCGCCGATGGGCTGTCGATGGCGTATAGCAACCACTCATCCATACGGAACGGGCGGTGGAACCACATAGAATGGTCGATGGTTGCCACTTTCATTTGTGGGTCGAACAAGCTTACGCCATGCGGTTGCAGTGCGGTGACTAAGAACCCCCAGTCCGATGCATAGGCCAGTACGTACTGGTGTATACGCGGGTCGTCTGGCATCTCGCCGTTGGCTTTAATCCACAGATATTGTTTGGCTTCGGTCGGTTTTGGCGCTAGCGGGTTGACCACATTGACAGGGCGAACTTCAATAGGGCGTTCGCGGCCAAAGTGTTTCACTGCGCTCTTTGGCAGTTTGTCAGCCATGGATAAAATAAGTTGTTGCTCAGACATCAAGCCTTCGTAGGAAGGTGCATTCGGCATTGGCGATTGGTGCTCGAAGCCGCTTTCCTCTCCCTGGTAAGAAGCGGTAATGTAGAAAATAGGTCGGCCATACTGAATGGCCTTTACCCGGCGGGTGCTGAAACTGTTGCCGTCACGTAGATTTTCGACATCGTAGATGATTGGTTTGTGGGGATCCCCTGGTCGCAAGAAATAGCTGTGAAAGGAGTGGACCTGACGGTCTTCATCGACGGTTTCCTTCGCCGCTGACAGGGCTTGTCCTAGCACTTGGCCGCCATAAACCTGTGGTAAACCCAAATGCTCACTTTGTCCACGGAATAATCCTTGTTCAAGCTGCTCTAAATGTAGCAGAGTGAGAAGTTCATTCAGTTCTTTGCTCATCGGATCTCCAGAATTAATGTTATTATTACGTGCTGTGGGAGTGGAACAAACATTCCTAATGAATGGATGATCATTCAGTTTAATCGTTAGTTCAAGTGCTTGTCACACATGAAAATGACAGTTTTGCTTTAGGAGAGACAATGAAAAGGGTTTTGGCACTGATTTCGGCCTTGGCTGTGGCGCTGATTGTGTCGGCATGTACTAGCTTGGTACAACAGGATGCTGATTTGGAAACGGTGACGGGAACCTTGACCTACAAAGAGCG
The DNA here is from genome assembly GCF_056158405.1 of Photobacterium sp. AWH4_225. Lineage (NCBI taxonomy): Bacteria > Pseudomonadati > Pseudomonadota > Gammaproteobacteria > Vibrionales > Vibrionaceae > Photobacterium > Photobacterium sp. AWH4_225. The sequence goes on from NZ_JBSWTF010000001.1 coordinate 874,085, forward strand.
TATTGCATTGCCAGACAATGCCCGAATTACGGTTACGCTGGCTGATGTGTCGAAAATGGATGTGGCTGCAGAGGTGATCAGTAGTCAGGCGTTCCTTGCCGATGGTAAGCAAGTGCCGTTTGAGTATCAGTTGAATTTTTCTCGTCAGGAAATCGTTTCGAACCATACTTATGCTGTCAGCGCACGTATCGAGGTTGATGGTCAGTTGCTGTTCATCACCGATACGGCTAACCATGTTTTGACTGATCAGGACGAGTCTATTCGCAAGGATTTGGTGTTGGTGAAGGTCAAATAGCCTCAAATACTTACTTTTAGTAGATTATCACCTAGAGCAAGCGGCAGTTGCTTACTCTAGGTGCCATCAAAAGCCATCCCAGCGGTATAGCCTGAGTTTCATCCTTCCGCTCTCACTGACTTCCACCCCTTCTTCGATCAATTTACGGCGTTGGCGCTGCAAATCGTGCCCCGTTAGGGAAATCTCCCCTTTTGCATTCACCACCCGGTGCCAGGGGATAGTCGAACCTTCTGGTAAGGTCGCCATTAATCGCCCCACTTGGCGTGCATAGCCGGGAAAACCTGCAAATTTAGCAATATCACCATAAGTTGCCACTTTTCCAAGTGGAATTTGGTGAACTTGGGTGTAGATTTGCGCCGCAAAATCATCCATATTTATACCTGTACCAAACAAAACCTGATTGCCGATCATGGTATTACGGTTATCAGAGAACGCAAGGAGGTGCTGCCATGTTGTATGCCGCGTTACTTGTTATGGTCAGCATCGCGTTGACCGTTGTCGGAGTTAGTGCATTGGGGCAAAGCCAAGGAGAGCTGCCTGCACTGGCCCTTGCCATTCCTGCTTTGTGGTTGCTACCACAAGGTGGCGTATCTGCCTGGCTATTGTTGATTGGCCTAGGCACTTTCGGTTTTGTTCTACCCGAACAACCTATCGCACTCTCAGTCAGTGTCTTTATGATGCTGCCGGTGTTTGCTGTCAGCTTTTCGCCCAAAAGCTCATGGCAACTGGCGGCGCTGTTGATCTCCATTGTGCTGGCGATGGATGTCGGCCTCATGGCGCTGCAAACAGAAGGCAAGCTTGATGGGGCACCCGCGTATACTATTATCCAAATCTTGGCGGTTGGGGTGATCTGGATTGCAGCCCGAAGTTGGCGTCCGGTTCAAGGTAATACCTGGTGGCCGCTGTTTTTGGTGATCCCCTTGTGGGTTGGGGGCTTAGCCCATGCGGCATTGGTAGCCCTGTGTGTGACTGGCCTGATTGCCTCCTTGCAAGGCATGGCAAATAGTAAACTCAATGAGTGGGTGCCACGAATGATGTGGATATTGCCTGCAGTCGGTTTTGCTACGCTGGTACTCGTACCTTGGTTTGAGGTACCCAATCCGATATTGGTTGCTTGGCTATTGGTGCTAGGCGGGGCTTTACTCGGGGAGTACCTACTGGAAGACCCAGAAGAAGAGCTTTAAGCGCTACTAACTGTGTGAAGTTGGGAAGGTTTGGGTAATAAATCGGCAGTCGGTCGGGAATGTGCGGTTGGGCTATTGCAATCGCCCCAGCCATAGCGGATAATCCATCCCGTTCTCGTAAAGAGACAAAGAATCTATGGAGGCCCTGCTGGTCCTCTCGCAACACTAACTCGTGAACCCGGTCAGGCCCGGAAGGGAGCAGCCGCAGCGAGCGACGTGTGTGCCGAGATGTGGCTGGTGGGGCTTCCACCCATCTGGCGTTTGGTAAATCAAACCAATAGTCATCACTACCTTCATTTCGTTTCTTGAATCTTAAACAAGTCTCAGCTTCTTAGTTTTATCATTTTCAATATTTGCCTTTTCAATTACTACATTGAGACAATTTCGAGTAGAAATCGCAGCTATGGTTTCCTTACCGATGAAAATCTTCATTAGTAGCTTTTATGGTAGTTATGGAGGCGAAGATGTTAAAGATTCTATGGCTCTATATTAAAGTAAGTATATTGATGTTCATAGTTGGATTTTCCGTGAGCCTATTTTATTTCGTTTTTCTTCAATAGCTCTAAAATTGGATAATTACATATAAATATTTTGCTGGTGAAAATATCCTTATTTATTATCACTGGCCTCTCGAGTAATCATGAGGCACATATTAATTGAATTACAGGATGCTGAAATGGCTAAGTATCATTTCGAAAAAGCACAAGTTGATGACATAGATCAACTTGTAAAGATTCAAATATCTGCATTTAGGCACGATGTTGAAGTTTGTGGTTCTGGTCCTCCTGGGTTTGATTGCTGCGAGTCACAACGCTTGTTGCTGGAAAAATATCATTATTATGTAGTGAAACAAAGTGGGGTTGCTGTTGCTGGTTTTTATTATGGTATTGTCGGTGATACGTTACAGCTCTATCGTTTATTTGTTAGTACAGAAAGGCAAGGTCAAGGTATTGGGCAGGCAATTATTTGCTATCTTATACGAAAGGCTGATAACTTGACTGCTATAGAATTGGAAACGCCTGATTTTAGTCAGGAAGCGCAATCTTTTTATCATTATTGCGGATTTAAGAAAATAGATGAAGTGCGCTATGGCACTGCTATCGCTTTTAGGTATCAGCTGATGGTGTAATAAATGTCTATTTCACTCGATATTTTCCTTCTTTCGAGTGAGTGGAAGCAGTAATATGATGCTGGTGTCATTTTTGTGACGACTGAAATACGGATATTAAAATCCCTCGTGTAAAATTAGTTGTTTGTTATTACGATTTATGTGCTCGAGGAATGTTCTTGGCGTTTGTTAGTGCATGCGCTGTGTTATTGACACTTAATTTTATATTTAAAGTAGAAGGATATACTGTGAAAGTTTATATTTCATTATTGATTGCTGGAATTATTTCATTCTCCTCATTGACCTATGCGAAAGATGATATAGGTGATTACTCCATAAAAGATGCATTAAGTACTGAGCAGGCAAAGATAAAATTAGGTGATGACATTAAATTTTATTTTGGTGAGCAGTCTCATGGAAAAGTCATAAAGAACTTTGGTGAATTCAAAACGAACAAAAAGACTAATGCATTCAATAAAACAGATCTGGAAGCATGCCAGTGGGTCTTTCTGTCAGCCATGATTTCATTGAAAGACCGAGCAGTACAAGAAGGCGCTAATGCGGTAGTTGATATTAAATCAAATTACAAAAACAACCTCACAACGAGTAATACTACATTTCAATGTGGTGCTGGTACATTTATCTCTGGCGTTGCGCTGACTGGGAAAGTGGTCAAGCTGAAGTAATCCAGGGAAAATTTATTCCCAGAGCAGCGATTTAAGATGTCTAAAAGGTGCCGGCAGTCGAGTTTGCCGGCACTTTTTATTTGCCATTACTGGTATCCGGATTCGCTCTATGCTGCATGCATTTTCAATAACGCCTGAGGCTCAGGAACATCTCCCGAGTACGATTCCTCTCCCCTTTGGTGCTGGCTGCAGCTTTACTGATGGTTAAGCATTAAGCGTCATATGTGATGAGTTATGCATTGTGGCACGACTTTTTCGCTGGTATATTTACCAAAGCTTGAACTCGATCACCCTATTTGCAACAAATATTGATAAAACGCATAGTTCTTTGTGGTCGGAGTGCATAATGTCACTGTTGTTCTGTTCCAGAGAAATGAAAGGTTACCAATATGTCTGATGTACCAGTGTCTGTTACAACCGCCGCCGAAGTGATCCAGCCGGTTGCTGAATCTTCGGGTTCGATTTGGGGTTATGTAGCTGGTGGTGTTGCCTTGCTGATTGTTGCTGGTTTTGCTGGCTTTAAGTTTATCAACAAGCCTGCATTTATTATTAATCGGGTTCGCAAGCGTAACCTGAAAGAGATTAAGAAGTTAGGTGTAGAAAATTCTGACTTCGTGATGGATTTAGATAAGTTGCTGGATTCTGTTGAGAATCATGCGACCAAAAACGGCATGAAGGGAACTGATGTGGTGAACATTATCAGCCCGATGAATGATACAGCCCGCATCAAAACTGCAGGCGATATGTACCAATCAATGATTTACATTGCCAACTCAATCAACGACACAACGCTGGCTCGTGAATTTAAAAACAAGTCGAAGCAAGTGAAGGCAAACTCGCCACTGATGGCAGGCCTGTTCAAGCGCGCAGGGATTTAAATCCTCCCGCTTTCGCTGACTGAAGTAAAGACCGGTTGAAGCTACCCTGTTTGGGTTGGTTTCAGCCGGTTTTTTTATGTCTGTCATTCTGGTGGAGGTAGAAGGGTGCTCTTAATCGTGATTAAGATCGACTTTTGGTGAAATAGATAGACTCTGTTGTCTGAAAAATAAACCCTGTATCACAACTGTGATTGGCGAGCTGATACCATATGCCGCAAACCATAATGATTACAGGGAACGACGATGAGAGAGGTTGAATTCCGTACTATTGACCGGCTGTTTGTCAAAATGTCGGTCAATGACAAGTTTTGGGTGCTGTTTGCGCTGATAGCGATCTTGGTAACGACGATTGCAGGCCTGCAATACCGCCAAACCGTTAACCAATTGGAACAACAGCAGCTTGCCCTAGCAGAAGCCAGGCTAACGGTGATGGTTGACACCGTGCAGGCATCTGGGTTGGATGCAGATGCCCAGCGCAATGTTTTACAGCAGCAGGGGGTTAGCTTCACTTCCCGTGGTGCAGGCAAGGATGCTGTCGCTGTGACGCCGTTGGGAACCGCAAGCTTGCCGCAGGGGAGCTCTGCAACACTCGACGCTGGGAAAGATCAGGCCTTGCAGCGCTTTTTCTATACTCTTATCACCCTTTTGCCTATTGGTCTGTTGTGTTACTGGATGGCGACCTTCCTTGGCGGTGCACTATGGGTAATGCACCAGGCGACCAAGCGTATTGCAGATGGTGACTTGACCTCCCGCCTGGGCTTCCATGTAGGCCGGGATGAGTTCGGGATCATCGGCTTTGAATTGGACCGCACTATGGATACTTTGAGTGAACTGGTGAATACCGTTAAGCAAAGCGCACAGAACCTGCAGGTTGCGGCCGGTAACTTCAGCAATGATGCACAAGGCGCAGGCCAACAGGTGAACCAGCAATATACCTCGCTTGATTCCGTGGCAACCGCAATGGAAGAGATGACGGCCTCGGCGAAAGACATTGCCGGTCTCGCGCAGCAAACCTCGGAGCAGTCTGATTCCGACATGCAAAGTATCGAGCAGGGGAACCGCAATGTTCAGCAGGCGATCATCAAAGTGACCGAACTGTCAGAGCAAACCGATGAAGCTTCCCGCGCAGTAGGTAGCCTTAATGAGAAGGCCGAGGAAATCAATGCGGTGATCACCACTATCAATGCGATATCCGAGCAAACTAACTTGCTGGCCCTGAACGCGGCTATCGAAGCGGCCCGTGCCGGTGAGCAAGGTCGTGGCTTCGCTGTGGTGGCTGATGAAGTGAGAACCTTAGCTGGACGTACCCAGCAGGCAACGGTCGAGATCCAGAGCATGATTGACAAGCTGCAGCTGGAAACTACCAGTATTTCCAATATTACTGCGGTGACCTTGGAGCAATCCCACCAAAGCCGGGAGATGATCACCGAGATTGGCCATGACGTGAATAGTATTGCTGAGTCGGCGCGCCAGGTGATGGATATGAGTACTCAGATTGCGACAGCTGCCCACCAGCAGACAACGGTAGCCAATGATATTGCCTCGGAGCTGCATGATATCCGCTCCCAGTCGGAAGTTATCCGTACCATGAGTGAACAGTCGGTTGAAAACAGCACTAGCTTGACTGACACTTCCCGCCAGTTGGGTGAGATACTGCAGAAATATCGTACCAACAGCTGAAGCCAGTAAGCTAGCACATTAGTGATGAGCCAGTTACGCAAGTAACTGGCTTTTTTATGCGAATTTGTGAATTAAATACAGGGTTATAGGGGTTTTTCGTAATCAGAATCGAGTCTTATCACGGCACGGTTTCATCTTGCTTGCTAGTCTGACTATATAGCCAGGGTGTTTCTGGCTCGATTGTAGAGGGGGAGCGCGTATGAATACACAATTAACCGTCACACTAGCGGGACAAGATCATCCTCAGCTTATCAATAAATTAGCGGCCAAAACCCACGAGCTTGGGGGGAAGTGGCTGATTAGTAAAATCAACAGGCTGGATAATCAGGTTGTCGGGATCTTGAAAATTGATATTCCTGCGCAGTCTGTCAGTCAGTTGAGAGAACTTTTCCAGTCCCAGCAGGAACTGGATATTCGGGTCATTGAAGCTCAAGAAGCAGGTGAGATCAAAACCGATCATCTTACCTTGAAAGTCGAGTCGAGTGATCGCCCCGGCATTGTCAATGACATTACACGTATCCTGGATAATATCGGGATCGGCATTGTTAAAATTGAAAACCACCGTATTGGTGTGCCCGATCTTGGACAGGCATTGTTCTTCGCCGAGCTGCAGGTTGATGTGCCAACAGAAGTGGATACCGAGCAGCTGCTCGAAGCCTTGCAGCAAATCGATGATGGCTTGAGAGTGAAAGTGCTAGAAACCGCCTAGTGTTTTTAGAAAGAAACGACACGTAGAAGCAATATATCAATAATAAAATGAAGCCAGGGCCGGATGTTTTTTGTATCCAGCCCTTTTTCATTCTACGTACCAGCAAGCTGAGCTGAATAGTTAATAGCGCCGGCTGCCATCAGGATGGGTGCGTAAGATCTTAAGGATCCACATGTATTGTTCAGGTTGCTGGCGGATCATATGTTCCAGCTCTTGGTTCATCCGCGTTGCATCTTGGTATTCATTGCCAGAGGGAAAGTCAGTCAAAGTAGGCTGGATGGTAATGGTAAATTTTCCTGTCTTTAAATCGTAGGCCGGAAATACGGGTAACACCGCAGCGTTTGAGAGTTTCGCCAGTTTGCCAACTCCCTTGACTGTCGATTTTTCGTGGCCGAAGAATGGTGCGAAGACACTTTGCTGGAGCTGGTGCTCTTCGTCTGGCAGGTAATAGGCCAGATAGCCTTCTTTGATGGAGCGTAGATAAGGCTTGATCCCTTGGCTGCGCTGGTAAATACGGCCACCGAATTGCTTGCGCTGAATATTCATCAACCAGTTGATGATGGGGTTGGTTTGCGGTTTGATCATTGCCACCATTGGCATGTCATTGGCGGCAAAATAGAGTGCCGAGAAGTCGATGGCCCAATTGTGGGGAACCAGCATAATGATATTTTTGTCTTGGCCCTGCAAGGCCTCCAAGTGTTCGATCCCGTGCACATCGTGGCTGTTGAGTACGTAGCGGCGGCCCTTGATAAACGGTTGGGCGAAGCCGAGTAAAATACAGCCTGCGACAGTGAAAGTATCTTCCAATAAAGCTAAACGTTGTTTTTCGTTGTAATCGGGAAAGCAAAGCTCAATGTTCTTCAGCGCCCGTCGCTTAGCCCCTTTTTTCTTCTTTAGGATCAGTTTTGCTGCAAAGCGGGCAATACCTTTGCGAGCGTTATGCGGTAGTAGGGCCAGAAACAAAATAAATGGCATCGCTGCCCATAAAAGCCAATGGCGAGGGTGTAAAAAAGAAAACTGAAAGGCCGGGTTGTACTGGCCGTAGGTGGTATCGCTCATATCCGTATCCGTGTCAGGCCCAGGATGGTCATGTCTCTGTCAGTCATGCCTGCTGAAAGGCCAAGGCTGCAAACAGCCGTATGTTGAATGTTGTGTCTAGAAGCAGACAACTGTTATTCAGGAAAGGTTCAGGATTTTAGTCGGGAGATGACAGGTTACCAACTATTTCTTGATAAAAGACAAATTATGTGACGTCTATTCAGCCAGAAAATAAGAGTGTGGGTGCGCATTAATGCTAGCGCATATTTCGAGGTGGCATACAGATACCTGAGAGTATCTGTATGCCAAGTTTCGATGAGATGGCGTGATTGTATAGCTCAGAACTCTTGGTTCATTTTGGTCAGACTGGCAAGCAGCTGCTGGCACTCTTCGGCGCTGAGTTTGGCGGTAATGTCCTGAGTTAGGCTGAGGTGAAGTTGATCATGCTCTTGATACAACTCTTCACCTTCAGCTGTTAGCTCAACCAGAATGGAGCGGCGATCAGACTCATGGGGACGTCGAACTAGCAAGCCTAGCTTGACCATCTTATCGACTTGAACAGTGAGGGTGCCGGTTGTGACGCCAATTTTATCGGCCAGCTCCTTCATCCTCATTGCACCGTGGGCACCAAGAATTTCTACGACATGGACCTGCGGTAGGGAGAACCCCTTGCCACGGACAACAGACTGCTCCCAGGAAGAGAGCTTTTCGTAGAATTCAATAATGGTGTGGTTCAGCTGTTCAATGTCTTTCATTTCTTTCTCGCTGTCAGTGTACCTCTTGGCACCTGTTGACCTCTATGGTGAGATGGCTAAGTTTATCGAACTCTGACAGTAATTGCTTGTATTCATTAGCTGCCTTTGGCTGATGGGTCACCAGTGAAATCATTGCGGCATAATGGTCGGCACTGACTTTCCAGATATGGATATCGCTGACTTTGTTGTCGGCGTCTTGCTCAAGGGTATCGACAATTTGTTGCTGGTACTCATGGTCGATATTGCCGTCAAGCAGGATAGGGCTGGTTTGTTTCATCAACCCCCACGCCCAGCGGGTGATAATAACCGCACCGACCATACCCATGATGGCATCGAGCCAGTCATAGCCCAGATATTTACCGAACAGCAGGGCAACAATGGCCAGCAGTGAGGTCAATGCATCCGCCAAGACGTGAAAATAAGCTGCGCGAAGGTTATGATCGTGACCGTGACCGTGACCGTGACCGTGACCGTGGCTATGGCCGTGGTTGTGTTCATGGCCATGATGATTGTGGTGATCGTGGTCATGATGATGATCATGCAGCAAGAACACGCTGATTACGTTAACCACCAAGCCAATCACCGCAACCATAATCGCTTCATTGAACTGTATTGCCTGTGGGTTGAACAAGCGATGGACAGACTCGACCAGCATCAGCAGCGCCACTAAGCCAAGAGCGATAGCACTGGTAAATCCACCTAAAACACTGACTTTACCGGTACCAAAAGAAAATGCCGGGTTGTTGGCATGCTTGCGGGCATAGCGGTAGGCAAACAGGGTGATGAGAAATGCCGCTGCATGGGTACCCATATGCCAGCCATCGGCCAGCAAGGCCATCGATCCATACAGTGTGCCTGCGGTGATTTCCGCCACCATGGTGACGAGAGTTAACCCGAGAACCCATAACGTCCGACGTTCACCTTGTTGATTAATAGAGACAAAATTATGGCTGTGCTGCCATTGCTGTAAATTCTCGCTATGCATGCGTGTTCCCTACATTGAGCTATTTTGTTTGAAAATTATATATTTTGATAATCAAGGTATTCTGTGATCATATAGTTTGATTGTCAAAATATATTATAGGCGAGAGGCGAATGAAAGGTGGACTCCCTCCTGCAGTTTTATGCCTACAGGAGGGAAAGCTGTTATCTAGAGCAACTGCATGGTAGTGATGCAGGTACGGCTGTTGCCTTCGGTACTCAAGACTTCTGAGGCGGTTTTGCCGTTGTAGGTGAATTGGTAGTTGCCGTTTTTAGGCATCCAGAAATCAATGAATCCGTCTTTTTGGGTTTTGACCATACCGGACTGGATCACTTTATTGGTTTGGGTGTCGGTGATCTTTACCATCATGGCCTTATTGACCATTTCCCCCTGACAGCCGGTTGGGACATGGTAAGTACAACCATGGGTAACTTGCTCGTAGGGGGCGATAGAAAGCAGAAAATCATCTTCAGTCGGCACTTCAGCTTTGGAGCCGTCGGCAAACTCGGCATGGATAGCATCTGGCATGACGCGTACCGTCGCTTCTCCTGTGTGATGCCACTGGTGAGATTGCTCGAGGGCTTTTTGCGGTGTCAGTTCAGCGAAAGCTTGTGCTTTGCCTAGGGCATCAACGCTGGCTAGGGCGTGACCGCTACTTAGAGCGAGGAAAATGGTAGGTAGTAAGTATTTCATCGTGTGTTCCATCCTGTTATTTCAAAATCGTATTACGCTTCATGCCAGCTTCAGAGTGGCCTGGAATGTTGCAAGAGAACTCAACAAAGCTCTGTCCCATGAAGTGCCAGCCCATTTCTGCTGTTTCACCCCCAGCCAGGGTGAGTGTCGTGCCGTCGTGGTGTTCCATATCTGGCATCGCGCGCATCATTTCGCGGTGCTTGGCCTGCTCATCGATGCTGCCAATCGAAAATTCGTGGGGGATTTGGCCTTTATTGGTTACCACAAATCGCACTACATCGCCTTGTTTGATGGCTAAGCTTGGCTCGAATTGCATTTTCATGTCATCGGTCAGAGTGACGTTGTAGGTTTGAGTTGCTTGCTTTGCGGGTGCCGGCATTCCGACTGCAGAAGCCATTGCGCCATGTCCTGACATATCGTGGTGGCCTTGCATAGTGCTATGGCCTTCGTGGTCTCCATTATGAGCATGGGCGTGATCGCCAGCAGCGTAAGTCATCGGTGTTGTAAGCAGAAGAGCGAGGGTTAGCGCAGCGTTTACTTTCATTATAAATCCTTACCCGGTGCCGAGCACCGGGGTCATTGTTAGCCGTTAGTTCGTTAATTTGTAACTCATGCGCTTCCACAGTTGGAAAGCGGCAGGCAGTACCACCAGTGTGAGTAGCAGTGCCGATGACATGCCACCGATCATCGGCGCAGCGATGCGCTGCATAACTTCAGAGCCAGTGCCAGAACCATACATGATGGGAATGAGGCCGATGATGACGGTAGAAACAGTCATCATGATTGGACGCACCCGCAAACCAGCTCCTTCCTGAATTGCTTTGTTGAGTGATGCCAGCGTCAGTGGCTGGTTGGAGTGTTCGGCCTCTTCCAGTTGGTATTTCCATGCCTGGTTGAGGTAAACCAGCATGATGACGCCAATTTCAACTGCGACCCCGGCGAGGGCTATAAAGCCAACACCAACAGCAATCGAGAAGTTGTAGCCGAGCCATTCCATCAGCCATACCCCGCCGACCATTGCCAACGGTAGGGTACCCATGATGATCATCACCTCGCCGACACGGCGGAAGCTGAGATAGAGCAGCATCATGATGATGGCAATCGTGGCGGGTACGACAACGGTGAGTCGTGCCTTGGCCCGCTCCATATATTCGTATTGGCCGGACCATACCAGCGAATAACCAGCTGGTAACTCAAGTTGATCGGCAACCACTTGCTGGGCGTCTTGGACATAAGAGCCCAGATCACGGCCATCGATGTCGATGAATACCCAGCCGTTAGGACGGGCGTTTTCTGTCTTGATCATCGGAGGGCCGTCCTCAAAGCGGATGTCGGCAACATCAGCCAAGGCAATGCGGGCACCGTTGGGGGTAACAAGCGGCAGGTTACGCAATTTATCCAAGGAGTTTCGGTAGCTCTGCGGGTAGCGGACATTGATTGGATAGCGCTCCAGTCCTTCGACCGACTCGCCGACCTTCATCCCGCCAACAGCGGTACTGATCACCTGTTGGATATCACGAATGTTCAAGCCATAACGGGCGGCTTCACGGCGCTTGATGTCCATGGTGATGTATCGGCCTCCAGCGACCCGCTCAGCATAGACCGAAGCCGTGCCTTCAACGTTTTGCAGCAAGGTTTCAAGATCAGCACCTATCTGTTCAATCTGTTTGAGATCCGGCCCGGCAATCTTGATCCCGATAGGTGTTTTGATACCGGTTGCCAACATGTCGATACGGGTTTTGATTGGCATCACCCAGGCGTTGGTCAAGCCCGGAAATTGCACTAGGTTATCCAATTCGCGGCGCAGGCTTTCGGTGGTAACGCCTTCACGCCACTCCTCTTTGGGCTTGAGCTGGATAATGGTTTCAATCATCGTCAATGGCGCAGGGTCGGTGGCAGTTTCTGCCCGGCCGATTTTGCCCCACACGGTTTTCACTTCCGGGATGGTTTTGATCAGTTTGTCGGTTTGCTGCAGCAGCTCGCGGGCCTTGCCGATGGAAATGCCCGGATAAGTCGTCGGCATATACATCAAGTCGCCTTCATCCAGTGGCGGGATGAACTCGCTACCCATTTTCTGCATTGGGTAATAGGCAGAGGCCATCAAAGCCAGGGCAATAACAATGACTGTTTTAGGGAAAGCCAAGCTGAAATTGAGCAGGGGACGATAAAGCGCAATGACCAAGCGGTTGATCGGGTTCTTGTGCTCAGGCATCACCTTGCCACGGATCAGATAGCCCATTAGCACCGGGACCAAGGTGATCGCCAAACCGGCAGCGGCGGCCATGGCGTAGGTCTTGGTGAACGCCAGCGGCGAGAACATCTTGCCTTCCTGGCCTTCCAGAGCAAATACCGGTACAAAGCTCAAGGTGATGATGATCAACGAGAAGAACAATGGCGCACCGACTTCTTCTGCGGCGCGGCTGATCACCTGCCAGCGGTTTTCATCCGTCAGCGGGGTTCGTTCTATGTGCTTGTGGACGTTCTCTATCATCACGATGGCACCATCAACCATGGCGCCAATGGCAATGGCGATGCCCCCCAGCGACATGATGTTGGCGTTGATCCCCTGCCAGTGCATGATAATGAAGGCCGACAGGATACCGATCGGCAAGCTGATCATGACCACCAACGATGAACGGAAGTGGAACAGGAACAGGGCACAGACGATGGCAACGACAATAAACTCTTCGATGAGTTTCTCGTATAGGTTATTAACCGCATCGTCGATCAAGCCTGATCGGTCGTAGGTGGTGACGATCTCCACCCCGTCAGGCAGGCTGCGTTCGAGATCCGCCAGCTTATCTTTGACTTTGCTGATCACCTCTTGGGCATTTTCGCCAAAGCGCATGACGACAACACCGCCAACCGCTTCGCCTTCGCCATTTAGCTCTGAGATCCCGCGGCGCATTTGCGGCCCGAGGTTGATATCGGCAATATCACCCAGTAGCAGTGGTGTGCCTTTTTCGGTGACTTTCAGCGGCAGGTTCTTGAGATCGTCAATATTGGAGACATAACCCGTTGCGCGAACCATATGCTCCGCCTCGGCAAGTTCGACAACAGAAGCTCCCGCCTCTTGGTTACCAGCTTGGATTGCCATGTTTACCTGTTGCAGTGTCAGGTTGTAGGCACGCAGCTTATTCGGGTCAATCTGCACTTGGTACTGTTTGACCATACCGCCGACAGTGGCGATTTCCGATACGCCTTCAACCGTTTGCAACTCGTATTTCAGGAACCAGTCTTGCAGGCTTCTGAGCTCACTCAGGTCGTGCTGGCCAGTTTTATCCACCAATACATAGCTGTAAATCCAGCCTACACCGGTCGCATCAGGGCCGAGTGTCGGCTTGGCACTATCCGGCAAGTTAGGCGCAACCTGGCTCAGGTACTCCAGCACCCGCGAACGTGCCCAGTACATGTCGGTATCATCATTGAAGATGATATAGACGTAGGAATCACCAAAGAACGAATACCCCCGAACTGTTTCTGCCCCCGGGACTGCCAGCATGGCGGTAGTCAGCGGGTAGGTGACCTGATCCTCGACCACCTGCGGCGCTTGGCCTGGGTAGCTGGTTTTGATAATGACCTGTACGTCAGACAAGTCCGGGATGGCATCAATGGGGGTTTGCTTGACGCTGTAGATGCCAGAGGCAACCAAAAAGGCGGTGGCAACCAAAACCAGAAAACGGTTTTGTATTGACCATCGGATCACGGCACTGATCATTGCTCAGTCCCCTTGTTCACTGGAGCCTCAAGGCTGTGGTCCATGGTGCTGTGGTCCATGGTGCTATGGTCCATGCTACTGTGATCCATATTACTGTGATCGACGGCGCCACTTTGCCCATCATCAACTTTGACTTCTGACACGGTATATTGGCCGTCATCCTGCTTGGTCATTAGAAACCGGATCGACTGGCCGCTGACCAACTGGCTAAGGTCGCTGTCATCACTGACGGTGAAATCCATGGTCATTGCCGGCCAGCCCCACTCGGGAATAGGCGGGTGATCCAGGGTCAGCATTTTATGGCCCAACATGATATTTCGGATCACGCCGGTGGTGTGGACTTGGTTGACGGGTTCGGCTGGAGTAGGCGTATTGATCCGGCTGAGGTCGGCACTTTGGCTTGATTCAGAATCCAGCATGAAGTGGGCTGAAGTGACCACAGTGTCATTGGCTGTCAGGCCATCAATGACTTCTACCATGCCTGCTGCTGTTCGGCCGGTTTCAATGCGCACAGAGCGGTACTTCCCTTCGCCGAGCGCAAGGACAACCCGTGCCATGCTGCCGGAGCGGATCACGGCTTGCTCCGGTACGACCAAAACCGATTCCTTGGTTTGTGGGATCAGGTTGAGGTTGGCAAACATATTGGGCTTGAGGTTGGCCTCACTGTTGCTGAATTTTAATCGCACCCGCAAAGTACGGGTTGCCGGATCGAGGATCGGGTAGATATAGTCGACCTTGCCTTGCCAGCTTTTACCCGGCAGGGCATCGACCCACATATCCGCACTGGTTCCCGGAGTGATCCAGTGGGCCTGACGTTCAAAGACTTCGGCATCGACCCAGACATCAGATAACGAGCCACCGCTGATAACCGTTTGCTGTGGCGATAAGTAAGCACCGTTGCGGATGTTTAGGGTTGCGATAACCCCGTCAGCAGGCGCTTTGATCGCAATGTATTGGCGGGTTTTGCCGCGGCGGAGGATATCGTTGATTTGGCCGTTATCCACCCCTAATGAACGTAAGCGATCCTTAGCACCATTGACCAGTACGGCCTTGCCCATACGCTTGGCATTAATCAGCTCTTCTTGTGCTCTGACTAAATCAGGTGAGTAGATCTCGAACAACACCTGGCCGGCCAGTACCCGCTCACCGATAGCATTGACGCTGAGGTTTTTGATCCAGCCGCTGACACGGCTGTTGATTTGCCATAGCTGGCTTTCGTCGAAGCTGACATAGCCGACGCTATCAATTTTCGGCGCAAGTTGCTGGCGTTTGACCTGGGTGGTTTTGACGCCAAGATTATTTTCGACAGCAGGACTGATGGTGACAGTGCCCGCTGGGTCATCATTACCGCCGGCAAGATCTTCTTCGTAGACAGGAATTAAATCCATTCCCATCGGTGATTTTCCGGGTTTGTCTCGTTTGTAGTTCGGATCCATCGGAGCAACCCAGTACAGCGGCTCATTGCTTGCTTTCCCATTTTGCCCGTCGGAAAAATCACCGCTTGCAAAGTAAGTGTTTGCATAGAAACCCAACGCGCCACCGATGGCGAGAGCGATGAAGGCAACAGAAAATGACTGTTTCATGGTATCCCTTAATATTTGTTCAGCAGGTAAGCCAAATTGTTATTTGCTTGTTGTAGGTCGGCGGCAAGGCGTGCCTGCTCCAGCTCGATAGTCAGCTCTTCACTGGCGGCACGTATATACTCATCCAATTGGCTGGTGTTGTTTTGATAGCCCCGCTCGACTGCCTGGGTTTTTTCTTTGGCTTGCTTGAGTAACGTCGAGCGGTATCGCTCCAGACGTTGCTGAGTATTGTCACGGTCGATAGCTGCAGCACGGATTTGCGCATTCATCTGGCGCAACATCAGATCTCGCTGGGTTTTGGCGGCACCAACCTGATACTGGGCGGCAGAGAGTTTTTTGTCCTGGCGTTTTTCGGTGAACAATGGGAGATCCACAGTGACAAAAGCACTCACGAGATCCGGTGCAGGTGAGCCGTCCATTCGGTCCGCCTGGCGATGGGCATACATCACCTCGACACCGAACTGCGGCTGGTAGGATTCATTGGCGAGCTCAACACCTGTCTCGTTGCTTTTGATCATCTCATCGGCCACCTGAATGCTAGGGTGGCTAGCAAGGGCTGGATAATGGTCCTGTGGTGATGCCGCAAAGTAAGTACTCAATGCCTGCCATTGCGGATAGGCATGGGGTTTTACCTGCCATGCTTGCTCGCCCAACCACTCGGATAGCTGGGCACGAAGGCGTTGCTGCATCTGTTGGTTTGACTGTAGTTGCTCATCAATTTTGTTAACTTGCAGCTCAGCCTGGATCAAATCCTGGGCCTGGCTGGCTCCGACACCGTAGTTAGTACTCAGGTAGCGGGTAAGCTCGCGGAACAAGTCTTGGTTTTGCTTAATCAGCTGATGACTTTGTTCGAGGTATGCCAACTCGATCCATGATGTGGTGATGGCTTTGGTGACATCCAGCTTGCGTACTTCCGCTTGCTTGCGAACGCTTCCCGCTTGCTGCTGGCTTTGTTTTTGCTGCAAAGACAAGCTATTGCCGCGGCCGAATTGCTGCATCAGGCCCACGGAAATATTGGTCATGGGATCTTCATCGAAAGCAAAGCTATCGACGGGCAAACCACCGATGCCGACTTTCATTTTCGGATCCATCAATTGGCTATTAGCGATGCCCATTTCACTGATCGCATCCGCCTGATACTGAATTTGCTGCTGGGCAACATCGTGCTCAACGGCCCAGTCAATGAGCCCATGTAACGTCGCTGGTGCTGCTAGAGTACTGGTTGATTGCAGCGTGTTGACTGGTTCACTGCTGGCCCAAGAGCTGGCCGCAAAACCAATCAAAGACACCATGCCTAGCGCACGGTATATCTTATAGTTATGCATGTTTTTTTCACTTATTCGGCATTGATAACGGCTGGGCATAGACAAATAGCAGCCATATGGATAACCGCAGCTATAGCTATGCCCAGTGATGGCAAAGTGCGAATTAGTGAATAGGAGGGCGGAGGCTGGTCTCTTGACGTGAAATAGGGGCACTTACCAGCAAGCGTAGAGGGGCGTCTTGACTGGATAAATTTGACTGTGCGAGATGAAATACCGGCAGAGCAGAATACTGACAGTGACTGCTGTTACAGCTATTACAGTGCTTATTATCTGCATCACTGCCGCAATGGTCTGAATCCATCATTGCCCCGTCACTACAGTCATTACAGTGGAGCATGTCCTGCTGCTTAACTTGGTGATGAGAACTGGCGTGGGCCATAGATGTATTTTGGGCAGAGGGTACTTCTTGGGTTGAAGATATCTCTTGGGAAGAAGATATGTCAGAAGCTGTGTGATGATTTGTTGAGGACTGCTGGTTAAACATTAGCTGGTGACCAGGCATAGCGAACACCGGGTTGATGATTAGGCTTATCATCAACACCATAAGTAGTGCCAGCATATTGTGTGGTCGGCGTAAGGTCATCAACAGTACACAAAAAATTATAATATTGTCATCAAGTGTAAACCTTACCCCTAGGGAAAGGTCAATAAAAAAGAAGTGGCAAATTAGCCACTTCTTGTTTCTGATACACTATTAAAGGTTAGCTAGCCGGGTCTGATTTAATGTCATCAGCTTGCTCATTCGCTTTGGTGTAAGCGGCAACAAGAGAAGCATTGAGCTCGGCAATCTTGGCTTCAAGCTGTTTTACTTTATCGCCGGATTGAATGTTCGCTTGCTTCTCGTCGGAAAGAGAGGCTTCCAGCTCGCTCACTTTACCTTGCTCTTCTGATAGCTGGGCAAGGATATTCTGCAGATTTTGCTCCCCTTCACTCGACTGGGCTTTTTGATCTTCAATCAAAGCAACAAGTAGCTTGCCCTGTTGATTGATTGGGTTATCACGCAGATCATCGCTGCCTAATGCTTTGGAAATATTGACCAGCAATTTCTCGAAGGTCAGTACATGGCGCTCATAATCTTTTTCAGGAAGGGCTTTTAGTTTCTGTACAACATCAGCAATATGCTCGGCATGTTTGAGGGCAAACATGGCTTCAGCCGCTTTTTCTTCAATGTTGCTATAGGCGCGTGGCTCTGCTCCGATATAAGCTTCGGCAGCGGTTACACGGGTAGAGGCCACTGCCAAGGTATCTGGAGCATGCAAAGCGATATTGCTATTTTTCAGGCGTGCCAGTTCTTTTTGGGCATCTGAAAGATAAATGCGAGTCACCGTTTTTACTTCAAGTGCCCGCTGCTTGCTGACAAGATCGGGCTGACCTGAGGTTGCACGTTCAATTCGCTCATCGGCAATATAATTCACTAATGTTTTTAGCTGAGACTCTAATCGTGCATTCGATTTTGGGTAATATTTTTCGACGTCCAAAGAATGTAATTGTGTTCGGTAAGAGAAAGCTTCATCTAGAGTAGATAATGCTTTTTCGCGGATAATTTCCGCTTTGGCAATATTAAGGTTGAAAAGGCTCAGCGCTTCTTCTGAGGCTTGGATATTGGTTCTTGAGCTAAAGAAACCGGTACTGCTATGAGCTTTACTTGGCTCTGTTTCAAACACCGCGTAGTACTCTTTGGCTTCTTTCAATGCTTTGTATGCTTCTTGATAGTACTTGGTTGCAAACCATTGAAGTTCATCAGCCTTTGCCTTGCTATGCTTTTCTTCTGCTTGGTTGATTTGTTGGCCAACGGAATGGATTTGAGTAGATACTTCCGATTGATTACTTTCCAGTGGAAGTGCTTTTGTCGCATCTGAATCTGATGCACAGCCCGATAGCAATACAGTAACAGCAATGGCTGTTAATGTTAGTCCCTTTTTCATTACGGCTCCAGTTGGTATATATGAGTTTAATTTGTTTCCAGAAATATTATTAGAATTCTTTAAGTCAAAGATTGTAGAACGATATAAAAATAAGATAAATACCTAAGTCAGATATTATCTTTTACGTAGACTTAATTGAATATAAATATATAGCGCGAGCATTGTGATTATTTTGTTCCGTCATTATTTTGACATACCTTGTGTTTTTACCTAATCTCCTTGAGTCGGCAGAAACACACGGATGACGGAATATCAGCGATTGCGGTTTAAGGGGGATGTGATAGCCCGAAGAGAGTCGAGAGTAATTTCTTTGACGGGGTATGCCCAAGCCACTTTTCGTTGCTGCTCTTAGCAATGTGGTGTGGCTTGGATTGAAATGGTGTTAACTTAACTGCCTTGCTTGGCTTTCACTTTTGCTTCTAGGTCGCTTTTGACTATCTCAAGGGCTGAGAGTGCCGTTTCCGGGTCAATCTCGTTACTTTCGAGAAGGTAAATGAGATCGACCGCGAGCTTGATGTCTTCAGGTGCATTATCGAGTGGCGATGAGGTAGATTCAGTCATAGTGCTCGTTTAAAAATGAGTAAAAGGGTTAGTGCTTGGACAGTATGTCTAATGCTGAGTATATAAGCTGGGCATGCAGGTTGACCAGATGTTGGTGTTCGCTTCGGTATCCTCCCCCGACAACAGCAGCGACAGGGATCCCGGCTTGATAACATTGGCTAAGTACCAGATGATCGCGTTGGTAAATACCGTCAGTACAGACATTGAAATAGCCCAACTCGTCTTGCTGGTGGATATCAACACCGGCATCGTAAATCACCATATCCGGTTGGTGCTGGGCAATTGCTAAATGCAAGATCCCACCAAAGGCATCCAAGTACTCTTTGGTTGTCGTTTCTCTCGGCAAGGCGAGATCAATATCAGAATCGGGCTTGCGGGCCGGGAAGTTTTTGTCGCAGTGAACGGAAAAGGTGATGATATCGGGATCATCAGCCAGCAAGGTTGCTGTGCCATCACCATGATGGACGTCGCAGTCAATAATCATCACTTTGTCGATACCTTCGAGAGTCAGGGCATGGCGAGCCGCCAGTGCCAGATCGTTGACTAAACAAAAGCCACTGCCAAAGTCGTGATGGGCGTGGTGATACCCGCCGCTCAAATGAATACCCATACCGTGGTGGTAGGCTAAATCTACCGTTAACTTAGTCCCCCCCGAAGAGGTTAAGGTGCGCTCTATCAGTTGCGGGCTCCACGGAAAGCCAATCCGACGCATTTGGGCTGCAGGTAACGTGTTTCCAAATAACGCATCGATATAATCCGGGTGGTGGAGTTGTTTGATCTCATCAATGCCAACGGGGTGAGGGCGGTGCACTTTCAGTTCAGGGTGTGACTGAAAATCAAATTCATTATCCAGATGCTGATAGAGCATCCGGTACTTATTGATAGGGTAGCGGTGCTCCGGCGGAAGCGCCAGCTGTGAATATATTGGGTGGTAAACCAGATGAAGTGCCATTAGCCTTTGCGCTCCCTCGAGCTGATCTGTTTTTCTATTTTTGCCAGTGCTAATCGACAGCGGTGCAGGCGTTCTGCCAGTGTGGCGGCTTCGTCTTGTAACGCCTGTTGCTCATCGGCCGAGCGGCATTGGCTTAGCGCTCTTTCTTTGTTTCGTTGCATGGACGCGAGGCGTCTTGCCCATTCTTGATGTTGGGCGAGATCTTGCTTGAGTTCATAAATTGGCTTTTGCCAATGTCTGATGCGCTGGGGCTCGCTTTTGCGGATATGCTGAGTGGCGATCTCCCGTTGTACTGCTTGGATCTGAGCAATAATACGTTCACAAATATGTTGGGTGCGGCTGGGTGCCAGAGTGCCTTGGATATGTTCACGGTGCAGCGCGACGATCTCTTCTTGGATTTCTTCAACACACGGTGTCAGCAGTTTACTGCGGCAGTGAAAGAGCTGCTCATCAAATAACGGGCGTTGTGCTTCGCCCCGCTGGCTATCGATGGCAGCGACTTGCTCAGCCAGTTGGGCTGTAATATTTTCCAGTCGTTGGAAATCGAGCACGGTATGACTCCAAATTCAGCGGCGGATTAAAACCAAGCCTGCAAGGCCAGTTTGATAGCCAGAATAATAACAACGGTAACAAAAACAGGGCGGATGAAACGTGCACCGAAGCGAATGGCTGAATGAGCGCCGATATAAGCGCCGAGCATCAGGCAAACACCCATTGTCAGGCCCAATACAATGTTGATATGCCCTAAGATAGCAAAAGTCACCAGTGAGGTCAGGTTACTGGTAAAGTTCATGGCCTTGGCAAGGCCGGATGCCATCAAAATGTCCAACCGATACAGGGCCATGTTGGAAACGGTCCAGAACGCGCCAGTGCCGGGACCGGCAACACCGTCATAGAACCCCAGGGTGGTTCCTTGCAGCCATTGCTTTTTGGTCAGTTTGGCTGATTTTTCAGGCAAGCTGTGCTTGTCCCCTTTGGGATGCGGGTGCCAAACCGTGTATACCGCTGTCGCTAAGATGATAAGCGGCAAGGCTTTTTCCAGCCACTCCGTTGAGAGCATGTCTACCACCAGGGTACCGCCTATCGCACCAATGAGAGTGGCAATGAAGGACTGGTGCCAAAATGACGGTGAAAACAATTGTTTTTTATAATAGGTCCAAGCCGCCGTTGAAGAGGCAAAAGTGGCCGCTAGCTTATTGGTACCCAATGCAATATGCGGTGGTAGACCAATAGAGAGCAGGGCAGGGACCGTCAGCATGCCACCCCCGCCGGCTACCGCATCAATAAATCCGGCTAGCAAGGCAACCAATCCAAGCAAAAGCCACATGCTAGGCTCAATCATTTCTATCATAGGTATCTATCTATAATCAGACGTGCTCGATAACACGCTCGAAAGGGGGCAGTGAATCGAGCAAGGCTTTGCCATAACGCCGGGTGATCACCCGACGGTCGAGCAGTACGACCCGTCCAGTGTCTTCTTCTTTTCGAAGCAGTCGGCCGACGGACTGGATCAGTTTTTTGCTTGCTTCCGGTACTGAAATTTGTAAAAACGGGTTGCCGCCACGGCTCTCGATATATTCGGCATGGGCTTCTTCCACAGGTGAGGTAGGAACGGCGAACGGAATTTTTGTGATGATCAGGTTTTTGAGCAAATCCCCTGGTAAATCAAGTCCTTCAGAGAAGCTGCCGGTGCCAAACAAGATGCTGGTTTTACCTTTTTCACAGTTTTCTTTATGTTTTTTTAGAATGATGTGGCGTGATTCTTCACCTTGAATGAGCAGCTCCCAGCGGTTTTTCTTCGCCAACGGCCGCAGTTTGTCTGCGACTTGGTTCATCTGCCAATAGGAAGAGAACAACACCAGGCTGGCGGTCTCGCCTTCGAGGTATTCCGGTAATGTGTCGATGAGCAGGTCGGTAAATTTTTCTGCCTGAGGCTCAAGCGGCAAGGCCGGGATCACCAAGCGTGCGTTGTTCTTATAGTCAAACGGTGAAGCCAAAGCGAGAAAGCGGGTGGCTTCTTTTTCGAAGATGCCTGCCTGACGGCAAAAATAATCGAACTGGTTCAGCGCGCGGAGGGTTGCTGAAACCAGTATTGACCCCACAGCACGACTCCACAGCAGCTGGTCGAGGCGATGGCCGACTTCGAGCGGCGAGACTTCAATAATGTAATCATTTTCACGATCGGGGCTTTTTTCTATCCAGCGTGCTAATGGTGCGCCTTTGTCCTTGTTAGGCTGGGCCATTAAGGTCCAGACCTTTTCAAGGTTTTCAAGGCGTTGTAGATAAAAGCCGGACTCGGTAAGTGCTTGCTCACCCACTCTTGGCAAAATTTCATTGTCTTTGCTGCGCTCGGAAATCAAATCGTGTATTTTTCCCAGCGACTGCAAGGCTTTTTTGCTGGCGTCTTTGCAACCCTTGGCTTCTTCTTGCAGCCAAGTTGGCAGTTCGCCATGCTCAAACCGGTAAACGCCGTCTTTATTGAACTGCGACTCGTCGATATTGTTGGCGATTTGACGCAGTGACGGGATCAGCAAGGCGATATTTTCGCTCAACGTCGTCTGGAATCTGCCTGATTTTTTGTAATCGGCCAACTCGGCCAACTTGCCGACAGATTGATTGAGCTTTTCCAGCCAGCTTGCGGCACCTTTCAGGCTTGCTGCTGCAGAAGAAAAGTCACGGGCAACCTGAGGCAGGTGGTGGGCCTCGTCAATCACATAGATGGTCTTTTCTGGCTCAGGTAAAATGATACCGCCACCCAGCTCAATATCTGCCATGAGCAGGGCATGGTTGGCAATAATGACATCGGCTTTTTCCAAGTGTTCGCGTGCCTTGGCAAACGGGCAATCCCTGTGTTTGGGTAGGCCTGAGTGACAGCTGTGCTTATCGGCCACTATCTGCTGCCATACACGATCAGGAATGGTGGTTGGCCAGCTATCGCGGTCACCGTCCCATTTCCCGCTCTCACTAGCTATCAACATCCGCTTCAAAAGATCTAAATCAGACTTTTTAGGTTTTTCTTCCCATAGGCTAACTTGCTGATTTTCATCACTGTTGCAGCTGGCTTCCAATTTATGGCTACAACAATAGCGCTGACGACCCTTGGCGAGGATAAAGCTGAACTCTTTAGGATAAATGCGGTTGAAAAGCGGCAAATCTTTGTTGATAAGCTGCTCCTGCAAGGCGACCGTTGCAGTTGAAATCAACACCTTTTTGTTGTTGAACACCGCAAAGGGAATGGCGCCCAATAGGTAGGAGAGCGACTTACCGATCCCGGTCCCAGCCTCACCTACCAGCATGCGATGTTTGGCATGATATTCCCCGCCCAGTGTCTTGGCTATTTCAGCCACCAGATAGTTTTGAGCCCTTCTAGGTATAAAGTTATCGAGCTGGTTGCTCAGGTTCTCATAGCACTGCTTGATATCACTCTTTATCTGGTTGTGTAGCATATCTGAAACTTCATCGGGACAGGGGCGCGCATTATAGCACGAACATCTGAATGTGACCGCTCGCAGGTTTTTGTTATTTGCCTTTTAAAAATGAGAACCAGTTCACGAAATAAGATTGAACTAGTTAGAAGCGGATCTCTGCAACACGTTTTCAACAGTAATTCACCACAAATATCTGCTAGTCATGGTGTTTTGTGCTTCTATTGGCTTTATTTTGCTAAATTTGTAGTTTTTTGTGTTGATAATTCATAGGTTACTTTTTTATGAATAGACATATTTTATATAAAAACAATGCTCAATTAGCATTCAGGTGTTCCGTAAGTTATTGAATTTGATGGGTGTTGATGTTTTTTTAGTTTGCGTTTAGAAGATTTGACATGAAGAGGAATCTTCTGTCAGGATGAGTTCCATAAATTTCGACTCTTTAGTTTTCTTGTTGCGTTATATGTTTATAAGGCATGGAAAACTGGGGATAAAAAAAGAAAAGGAATTCTGGAAACAGGAATTCCAGTCTAAATAAGAAAAGGCAGTGGATATCATGAAAAAGACTCTTCTAGCACTATCAGTACTAGCAGCAGGTTCAGCGCAAGCTGGCATCAACCTATACGACGCAAACGGCGTAGTTGTAGACCTTTCTGGTGCAGCTGAAGTTCAGTACATTCAGAAAATTCAAGACAAAGACAACGACAACGATTCAGGTCTTCGTCTTGACGATGGTGACCTACAGCTAAACACTACCATCGCGGTAACTGACCAGCTAAATGCTGTTGCAGGTATCGGTTTTGCGTTCGAATCTCGTGACGTAACTAACGATGAACTATGGGTTGGTCTTGGCGGCGATTTCGGCACGCTAACTTTCGGTCGTCAGCTATACATCATTGATGATGCAGGCATCGGTAAAGACTACGAGCTTGGCTTCGAGCAAATCGACTTCGTTAAAACTGAAGGCGACGAAGCGATCAAGTACGTATTCGACAACGGTCAGTTCTACTTCGGTCTTTCTCACGACCTAGACGCTGAAGGTGATGACTTCCAGGGTAACGACGGTTCTGTAACTGACGCTCGTATCGGTGCTCGTTTTGCAGACTTTGACGTACGTGCATACTACTACACAGCTTCTGACCTAGAATCAGATATTTTTGTTGATGCTGGTGCACCAACTGATGTTGATGGCTTTAACCTAGAAGCAGAATACGTAATGGGTGCATTCGCATTCGCAGCGTCTTACGGTAACCTTGAGTACAAAGACGTAGCTTCTGGCGCGAAAGATGACGTTGATCTAATCGAACTAGCTGGTTCTTACACTATGGGCAAAAACACTTTTGCTCTAGGTTACAACCGTGCTGACAGCGACAGCGATACTATCGACAACGTATACGGTAACATCACTCACCAGCTACACAGCAACGTTAAAGCATACGCTGAGCTAGGTTGGGCTGATTCTGACAACGCTGACCTAGATGTAGGTTACCTAGTAGGTATGGAAGTAGTATTCTAATCGTCTTTTTCGGTTAAAAACTCTCCTAAAAAGCCGCCTCCCCTGGGCGGCTTTTTGTTATCTTAGTGATGACAAAAATATGTGATGACAGTAAGTAAGGGATTAACGATGAAAAATTGGTTAGTGACTCTTGGGCTATTGGCATTGCCGATGGGTTTGCAGGCAGCCACGCTTAGCACCGGCAGCAACATTAAGCTTTTGGTGGTCGATGGTAAAAAGGTTGAATCGTCTTTCTGGTCTGAAACCGACAGCATCGAGCTGACCGAAGGCCGCCACCAGGTAGTGGTGCGCTTCGACGGTGAGCTGAAAGATGGTTCGAAGAGCAAGATGTACACCACACGTCCGTACCTGTTCGAGATGGATGTCCCCCAGCAAGATGCCACTATTGTGTTGCCACGATTGTCGAGCATGAGCCAGGCCAAAGCCTATTTCCAGCGCGGCCCAGAGTGGCAGCTTGAGTTAGCTGATGGTACCACCCAAACTCTTGAGCATGTCGAGCTGCAAGGCAAAGGCTTTGCTGCCTACAGTGATATGGAAGGCTTGGTCGCTGATTATAACCGAGAGCACGGTATTACCTTCGAGGAAGGCTATGCGGTTGATCTTGAGCAGGCAGCGGTAGAAGTGAGTGATAAAGGGGAAGTCAGCATCACTGGTGATGCATTTGTCCAGCTAAAGCTTTGGTACAGCAAGGCCAATGCCGAAGAAAGAGCCGCGTTTGAGCAGTGGGTAAAACAGCAGTCAGCTCAATAAGCCCATTTAGATACGTGAGGCGGCAGAAAACAATAGGCGGGATAACCCGCTTATTGTCATTTTAACTGTCGTGGTGGTAGCGGCTGTGCTCGCGGCAGCTACTGCAACGCGGCTGGGCAGGGTCTTTCTCAAGATCATCTATTGCAATCTCTTCTTCGCAATCAACGCAAAGCCCGTACATACCGAGTTTGACTGAGCATACTGCGGCGTCAACTCGCTCCATCCGGCTTGCCAAATCGAACAGGTTGGGAATAAAGGATGATTTGGCCATCACGATTAATTCGCTGAGCTCTGCGTTTTCAATGGCCGTTGCCGACGGCACCAGGGTATTGAGCAGCATCTCGTGCTTGAGCTCGCGTGACAACATCCCGTGCTCTTGCTCTAGGCGCTGTTGCAGCTGCTCGTAAACTTTATCTGACGTTGTCATAAGCCTTTCATTGTTGTTATTAGTGATTATTTCAGTCTAAGACGATTCCTGAGAACGATTGTGATTTGAATCAAACAATTATGGGGTTGTATGACAATAACCCTAAATTCTCTCGGTTTTTGTCGGAGGGCGATTCCGCTATATTGGCTGCATTAATAAAAGATGGTCAATGAGCCATTAAAGTGTAATCAGTCAATAAAGGAAGTGTACCATGGAGCAGGGATTTCAAGATCCATACAACGTTAAATATTTCTTCGGGTTTATTGCCGTGCTGGCATTGCCGACACTGCCTGCTATTCTGACCTGGGTGGGCATGCTTTCGTCATAAGGCATTTGCCGGTAACAGTCTTGATAAATTTGGCCCATCAGCTCTAGCCTGAAACAAATACCAACAATTCATCAGCAAGATATGAGTTGTTGGTATTTTTGTTTGCGCTGGTATTAGGTATAAACTCGTATTAAGGCTAAAGCAGTTAGAACGAATGGTTTTGCAGTATGGTTAGAAAAACACTTCTGTTGTTATGTGGTTGGATTTGTGTGGCCTTGGGTTTACTTGGCGCCTTTTTGCCACTGTTACCGACAACCCCTTTTTTACTGCTCGCCAGTGCCTGCTTTATGCGTGGTTCACCAAGGCTGAATCATTGGTTGCTTAACCATCCTAAGTTTGGTCCTATCCTGCATAATTGGCACAACCATAGGGCCGTTTCAAAACATGTCAAACGGCGGGCAAATATTATGATTGTGGCCAGTTTTGCCTTATCTATATACCTTGTCCCTTTGCTTTGGCACAAAGCGATGTTGGTGACTATGCTGGTGGTTTTGCTGGTTTGGTTTAACCGTCTACCCGAGCGGGATAATCCTGCGCCGCAGGGTGAGTCTCTCTAACTACGCCTTCTATTGATGCTAGCTGGATCATCCTATCGATGATGAGCACGTCACAATCCTTGCCCCGCTAGGGGAAAAAAACTACTATTTGAACCAGTTTTTCGGTGGCCTGTTTTCATGCCGCCGTATTGTTTAATGGAAAAAGATTATGACTCAAGAAAAGCTCGCGTTGATCAAAAATAGCATCAAGTCCATTCCTGATTATCCAAAGCCAGGGATCCTGTTCCGCGATGTGACCAGCCTGATGGAAGATCCAGAGGCATACCGCGCGACAATGCAGATCCTGATCGATCGCTACAAGGATAAAGGGATCACCAAAGTGATCGGCACTGAAGCTCGCGGTTTTTTGTTCGGCGCACCACTTGCGCTTGAGTTGGGTGTGGGTTTTGTGCCGGTTCGCAAGCCGGGTAAACTGCCTCGTGAAGTGATCGGCGAAAGCTATGAGCTTGAATACGGCCAGGATACGCTGGAAATCCACGTTGATGCGATCACAGAAGGCGACAAGGTATTGCTGGTTGATGATCTGCTGGCAACAGGCGGTACCATTGAAGCGACGACTAAGCTCGTACGCCGCTTGGGTGGTATTGTTGAAGATGCTGCTTTTGTTATCAATCTACCGGATATCGGTGGTGAAGAGCGCCTGAAAGGCATTGGCCTGAATGTGTTCAGCATCTGTGACTTTGACGGTCACTAATTCTCTTTAGTTGATTTGGCCATGTTGTGTTCCTCTGAGTCATACTTTCTCAGGGGAACTTGGCTAATCATTGGGCGCTCGAAGAAGCGTCCTCTCGCCCCAAAATCCTCCCTGTGCTAGCATTGAGTTCTTGATTCTGTAAGGTTAGTTAACATGAGTTATCAGGTTCTGGCTCGTAAATGGCGCCCGCACCAGTTTGATGATGTGGTCGGTCAGTCCCATGTCTTGACGGCACTGGCCAATGCGCTTGCCCATAACCGTCTTCACCATGCGTATTTGTTCAGTGGAACGCGTGGGGTCGGTAAAACCACGATCGCCCGTATTTTCGCCAAAGGCTTGAACTGTGAGCAGGGCGTAACGGCTTCGCCATGTGGTCAGTGTGAAACCTGTCGTGAAATCGATGAAGGCCGCTTTGTCGACTTGCTTGAAATCGATGCGGCATCACGCACCAAGGTTGAAGATACCCGAGAGTTACTGGATAACGTCCAGTACAAACCTGCGCGTGGACGCTACAAGGTTTACCTGATTGACGAAGTGCATATGCTCTCGCGTCATAGTTTTAACGCCTTATTGAAAACCCTTGAAGAGCCGCCAGAATACGTGAAGTTTATTTTGGCGACCACTGATCCGCAGAAGCTGCCGGTAACCATTCTTTCCCGTTGTTTGCAGTTCCACCTCAAGCATTTGGACAATAGCCAGATCCAGCAGCAGTTGGAAAAGGTACTGGGCGAAGAAGATATTGAGTTTGATCCTCGGGCACTTAGCCTGTTGGCTCGTGCTGCCGAAGGCAGTATGCGAGATGCGCTTAGCTTGACGGATCAGGCTATCGCCTTGGGTAATGGCCAGGTGCAGGCCGATGCGGTATCGGAAATGCTGGGTACACTGAATACCGAGCAGGCCCTTTATTTATTAGAGGCCGTGGCGGGTGGCGAAGCCCAACCTGCGATGGCTTGCCTTGAAGAGTTGGCCTCAGTCGGTGTCGAGTGGGACAGCTTGCTCCGTGAAATGGCTACTCAGCTTCACCGCGTTGCTATGCATCAGGCATTGCCTGCCTCACTTGATGATAGCGCGCCGGATGCTGCGCGAATTGCTGCGCTGAGCCAGAAGGTCTCGCCGCAGGAAGTGCAATTGTGTTATCAGATTGCGCTGCAGGGGCGTCAGGATTTGGCTTTTGCTCCCGATGGTCGCACTGGCCTGGAGATGGTATTACTGCGCATGCTGGCATTTAGGCCGGTATCGGTCAATGCTGTTACTCCGCAGCCGATAGCTATTCCTGCTACACAACCTGCAGCACCTGCACAGCCGAATCCAGCTCAGGGACAAGGTATCCAGCGTGTACAGGCGCTTAAGGCACAGATGAATGGTGGGCAGGCTGCCAACATGCAGCCGCAGCAACAGTCACACCCGCAGCAGGCACCGCAGCAACAGCATGCCAATGTGCCAGCTATGCCGCCTTCATCAATGCCACCCCAGGGACAGCCTTATCAAGGCCAACCACCGGCCGGGTATGAACAACCAATGTCTGAACCAGTAAACTATGCTGCGGATCAGGCACATCAGGTTCAGACGCATCAAGCCCCTCAAGCTTCTGAGGGTTATGGCGCAGCACCTGCTCCAAACCAACAGCCTGGTTATCAGGCTCAGCCAGCACCACAGGCTGCGCCACAAGGTCAGACTCCAGTACCAAATCAAGGTCAGTCGGTGTCTGGCTCGGCAGCTTCGGGCTTGCTGGCGGCAAGAAACCAGCTGCGCAGCAAAGCCAAACGAGATGGTAATGCGCCGGACAGCGGAAAAAAGGGTGAGCCGGTACGGGCTAAAAAGGTTGCAACCACCAGCGTACTTGATCGGATTGCCAGCAAGCAAAACGGTCAGGTAAAGTCAGCTGGAAATGCGATGCCGGTACCGGGTGCACCGACAACAGCGACAGTGCAGGCTGATGCACTAGGACATGCTAGTGAATCAGCAGAATATCAATGGCGTCCGACAATGCTCCCCGAGCCGTCTGAAGAGACCCAGCAAGTTGTTGCACCTAAGCTTTTGAAACAAGCGTTAGAGCATGAAAAAACACCGGAAATGGTGAAATTGCTTGTCAAGGAAGCTGCAAATCAGGATAGTTGGTCGGACTGGGTGACCAAGCTCAATGTTGGACGTATGGTCCAGCAGCTGGCACTTAATTCAGCGTTTGAAAGAGAAGCTAATCAGGTGAAATTAAGTCTTCGCCCTTCTCAACAGCACCTGAATACGCCCAAGGCACGCGAGCAACTAACGGTAGCGATGAGCGAACTGTTTGCCGAAAATGTGTCGGTAGAAGTTGAATTGAGTGATAAAGGCCGCTCACCGCTTGAATGGCGAGAGGCGATTTATCAGCAGAAACTGGATCAGGCCAAGCAGAGTTTGTTGTCTGATCCGAACGTGAATTTCATTTGTCAGCGGTTTTCTGCTGTACTTGATGAAGATAGCGTAAGACCCTTATAGATTAACCAGACCACAGAGAGAGATGATATGTTTGGTAAAGGCGGTATGGCTAACATGATGAAGCAGGCGCAGCAGATGCAAGAGCGCATGCAGCAAATGCAGGAAGAGATCGCAAATATGGAAGTGACCGGCGAGTCTGGTGCTGGCCTGGTAAAAGTGACTCTAACTGGTAGCCACAGTGTACGTCGTGTAGAGCTTGACGAAAGCTTGATGGAAGACGACAAAGACATGCTTGAAGATCTGATTGCGGCAGCGTTCAACGACGCAGCTCGTCGTATCGAAGAAGCGCAGAAAGAAAAAATGGCAGGCGTAACTGGCGGTATGAACCTACCTGCCGGCTTCAAGATGCCATTCTAATTAATGCGTACCAGTCACTTACTGGAACAACTGATGGAGGCCTTACGGTGCCTGCCTGGGGTCGGTCCCAAGTCAGCGCAGCGTATGGCCTTCAGTTTGTTACAGAGAAATCGACAGGGGGGCCTGCAGTTGGCTGATGCCCTGAGTAAGGCGATGACCGAGATCGGTCACTGCCGCGATTGCCGTACTTTTACCGAGGAAGAAGTATGCGCAATTTGCTCTAACCCACGTCGTCAGGAAAGCGGTGAGATTTGTGTGGTGGAAACACCGGCAGATATTGTCGCCGTAGAAGCTACCGGGCAGTTTTCAGGCCGTTACTTCGTGCTGATGGGGCATCTATCGCCACTCGATGGGATCGGACCTTCTGATATTGGTCTGGATACCTTGGAGTTTCGTTTGCAGAACGAGCAGATCAGCGAGCTAATCCTGGCTACCAACCCAACCGTAGAAGGGGAGGCGACGGCTCATTACATTGCCGAGCTTTGCAGCGAGTACTCGATCCCAGCTTCGCGGATTGCCCATGGGGTGCCAGTCGGTGGCGAACTAGAGCTTGTCGACGGCACAACCTTGTCCCATTCCCTTGCGGGAAGGCAAAAGCTTTACTGATAGATATAAAACTGGTTTTATATAAACTTATTTCATCAAAATACCAACAGCTGCTGTTGGTATTTTTTTGTCATTTTTTCACTTTCTTGTCTTATCAACGACTTAAAAAGCCAAATTTAGCTGTTTTAGAGCATCAAAGAAAAATTTAGTTTTTAGCAAAAGTTGTTTTCTAAGAATTTCTATCAAAATATTGTTTAATAGAATTTCAGTTCCTAACTGATTGTTTTCATGTATTAAATATTGTCGTTACTTGCTGAGAAGTGATTGTTGATGGTTGTAAATGAACAGTCACGATTGGCGTATCACATAAAAAATTAATACCAAGTTTTCGACTGTTTTAAGGTCAGGGAACGATTAGGAGTGAACATGAAAAAGACAGTAGTTGCAGCCGTAATTGGCTCGGTAGTGGCTAGCGCGTCAGCAATGGCGGCAGAGGTTTATAAGTCAGATGATCTATCTGTAAGCGTGTACGGTAACCTTCGTGCTCGTTACGAGACCACAGATAATGCTCTGATGGGCGCAGACAGTACTTTCACCGGTGAAGGCACTGAGCTTGGTCTAAGCATTAACTACTTTTTGGATAACAACATGTACATCAATGGTGATGTACTCTCCGAATTCAACATCATTCCAGAAAGCGGTGATGGTACAGATGACGACGAATTCTTGAAGTTCGGCTCGGTAGCTATCGGTGGTGACTTTGGTGAGTTCCGTATGGGTCGTATGTCAGCGGTACAAGATACATTGGCTGGCCAGTACGATATCACCTGGGAATACGGCGGTACGGCGAACATCAAATCAGACGATACAGCCACTGATCGTTTGACCAACGGTATCCAATACAAGATTGATATCAACGACTTCACTGTAATGGCACAGTACCACACGGGTACAGAAAGCGATGGCGTAGATATCGATCAGGCATTTGCTGTGGGTGCAGCATGGAACTCCGATTTTGGTCTTGGTCTATCAGGTACTTTCACTCAGTCTGAACGTACTCAAAAAATAAATGGCGAAGACAAAGATACGTCTTGGACATTGAACGCAACTTACGAGTGGCAGGCCCTATCTCTAGCGGCAATGTACTCTGACTATGATCTACTAGGTGATGAGCGTACTGGTATCGGTGCAATGGCTCGTTACGACTTCCCAATGGGCTTCGGTGTGTACGGTGTATACGACTACGTAGATTACGACACGCTAAATAACAAGCTTGATCAGTACACCATCGGTGCGGACTACTGGCTAACTAGCCAAGTGGTTTCTTACATGGAATACGCTGATATGAGTTTTGACAAGCAAGATTCACAAAACGAGCTACAAGACGACAACGCATTCACTATCGGTATGCGTCTGTACTTCTAATTTTAGATAATTGCTAGACTGTTCATTGTGTTTGGGGGAAGCTTGGCTTCCCCCCTTTTTTATGCCCGAGGCGTCGAGTTCCTAGGAAGAGCGGATCCGAGGTCCTAGGTAGATCAAAAGCAAAGAAAGAATTGGACGTTCAATCGCATTTTAATATCCTGCAGCACCCAACCCAACCCAACCCAACCCAACCCAGGATCTAGGATCTAGTATCCAGAGCCCCCTTGCGTCTCAGTACTAATATTCTATCTACCTTGTGAGAGATCTCTTACAAGCGCGTGGGATATCGAGGTGATAAGCATAGGGTTTATTCGCTGTGTTTTATATTAAGGTGCTGTTTTTATAGTATTTTTTTGGTGTATTGGGTATTTTTCAACTGTACTGCATATGAGATGTTATTCCTGAACGGCTACTTAATTCGGCTGATCGGCGTATATTTATAAGTGTCGGAAGGAGCTGACGGAACGGAACAGGAAATACCCAAGGATTAGGGAAGTCTCAGGATGAGGCCGGTGTACTAGGATGGTATATCGAACAAGGACTGTGAAGGGATAGCCGCGGAACGGCAGAAGGTAAGCAGGATGTTTACCAGTCAGGATGACACAAGGACCACTTCAGGACGAAGTAAGGGACCCCTCCAGGAAGGATGTTGAGAGTCAGTACAGGATATGCTGACGGGTCAGGATGGCCAAGGGACAACTTCAGGATGAAGAATAAAAGGAATCTGCTGACGGATTACAGCAATTCAACGGAATGATGCAGGGAGCACCATAGTAGCGGGACTGCTGCAAGTAAGACCTAAGGGCGCAACGAAAGTTGCGCCCGTTCTTTTTTGCGTCAGCAAAAACACTCCCGATAGCCCCATTTAAGCGCTTTATCTTTATCACTTGTCTTATTGTCTTTCGCACTGGCTCTGGGAAGAACGGGTCCTCGTTCCTGGGCAGAGCAAGAGCAAAGAAAGAACTTGATGTTCTCTAGTCTTTTCAACATTCTGCAGCACCACAGCACCACAGCACCACAGCACCACAGCACCACAGCACCACAGCACCACAGCACCACAGCACCACAGCACCACAGCACCACAGCACCTCTCTCCCCCAAAAACAAAACCGCCCATCTCTGAGCGGTTTGATAATTTTAAGCTGCGAATGTTAGCTTACAGCGAGTAGAGGATATGCGAGCCGTAAGATAAGCTGGTGAGCAGAATTGTTTTCTCGTCGATGATATCCATGCGGCGGCTCTGCTGGGCATCCATACGGTAGATCTGGTTGATGATCTTCAGGTGCTCAGGCTTGAAGTCCTCATTGGTACCTGAGGTGATATCTTTAAACTCTTTCGGCTCAGTGAGTAGGTACTTACCGCTGACATCCCAGTTGCCAGACTCCGAAATATGAATCGTTAGCGGCTGCTCATTGGCGCTGAACAATCTCATCAGGGTGATACGCGAATACGTCTTGTTCGGCAGGTAAACAACATGACTAGTCTGCTCGACACGACGCAGCATGCCAAGTTGTTCCAGCTCTGTTTCCTCAATGCGGCTGACGGTTTTTGATTGCCACTCACGGGAGATCAGCAACTGCTCTTGCTTGTAGTCGCTGGAGAAATATAGCCAAGCACTGAACACGACCGACAGGCCAAGCACGATAAACGCCCAGTATTTAACAATGAAATGTTTGATTGACTGCTTGTGGGTATTTACTGACATATCGCGATATTGTCCTTGTGGCTAGTCAACAAACGAAGGGTAACATTCTCGGCTGGGTTATCGTGTGAGTGGACGTAGTTGACCCAAAGCTGGGCGTTTTGACCACCAGATACGATGATTTCCATTGGACGCTTCTTATCCGAGTGATAATCCAGATAGCTTTCAACACACTGGGTGATCATGCTTTCCCATTGAGCAAGAGATGGGTGGTTGGTTGGAGTCAATACCGGTACATCATTAACGACGGTGAATTGATCGAAAGCTGCCGATTTGGGTGGCATGCTCAAATTAACAATCACAGGCAGTAACAGCGCAATCAGCACCAGTACCCCGGAAATGGCTGCCATTGGTAGCGGGCGTTTTTGGGGCTGAGAATGGGGGACGGCAGTGTAAGTTTTGGCTGGTGCTGCTTGCTGGCTGTGCTCGAACAGCTCGCGCTCTACCTCTGATGGTTCATCTAATTTCTCTGCAAGCGTTTCTGCTTGCTCAGCACTGGCCGTTGAGGCTATTTCTGATAAAGATTCTACCATTGCGATCATCTGGTAACCGCGTTTGGGTACGGTTTTGATGAATTCGGGCGATTTGGTGGAATCTTTAAGTGCTTTACGCAGGGTGGAGATAGCCTGGGTCAGGCTCGAATCATCGACCTCAAAACCTTGCTCACGCCATACATAATCATGCAAGCGGGTGCGGGTAATGATTGCGCCTGGGTCTTCAATGAGCAGGCTTAGCGCTCGACTTTCGTTGCTACCTAGTCGGGTAAGCTCATCATTTTCGTGTTGGTCAATTAAGCTGTTGTCGTATGGGTCAAACAAAAAACGTTGACCAATTAGGAATTTACTTTCTAATTTATTCATTTTTAGCACCAAGGGTACACTATGTGCGCATATAATACGCAACAACCCTGAATCTCTTCTGAATATAAAAATTATAAAAAATGGCTCTGAAAAAACATCAAACGTGTATTTTAGGTTGAAATCGCTACGTTTGACCACATGTATATAGGGAAATGTAAAGGGTAGCTGCAAGAGGCGGCTGTTTTAGATCCCCGAATGTTTATTGATACAAGTTTCGGAGTTGAAATGAGCGAACAAACTATCCACAAGAATAAGGAAACCCGTGGTTTTCAGTCTGAGGTGAAACAACTGCTGCAACTGATGATCCATTCTTTGTATTCCAACAAAGAGATCTTCTTGCGCGAGTTGATTTCTAATGCGTCCGATGCCGCCGACAAGTTGCGCTTCCGTGCATTGTCTCAGCCAGACTTGTATGAAAATGATGCCGAGCTCGGTGTGAAGCTGTCTTTCAACGAGCAGGCTGGCACGTTGACCATCAGCGACAACGGTATTGGTATGACCCGTGATGATGTGATTGAGCATCTGGGTACCATTGCCAAGTCAGGCACCAAAGACTTCTTTGCCAAGCTAAGCGAAGATGAATCTAAAGATTCACAATTGATCGGCCAATTTGGTGTTGGTTTCTATTCAGCCTTTATCGTGGCGGACTCTGTGACTGTTAATACCCGTGCCGCGGGTGTTGCGGCAGATCAAGCCGTTTCATGGCAGTCAGGTGGCGAAGGCGATTACACGGTAGAAGATATCGAGAAAGAAAGCCGTGGTACTGACATCGTTCTTCACCTGCGTGAAGAAGAGAAAGAGTTCCTGAGCGAGCACCGCCTGCGTGACATTATCGGGAAATACTCTGACCATATTGGTATCCCAGTTCACATCCAAACTGTGGAGCGTGACGAGGAAGGCAAAGAGACCGGCCGTAAGTGGGAACAAATTAACAAGGCGCAAGCGCTATGGACTCGCAACAAGTCGGATATTTCAGAAGAAGAATACAAAGAATTCTATAAGCATGTATCCCATGACTTTGCTGAGCCGCTGACTTGGAGCCACAACCGTGTTGAAGGTAAGCAGGACTACACTAGCTTGCTCTACATCCCGTCTAAGGCGCCATGGGATATGCACAACCGTGATAGCAAGCATGGCCTGAAACTTTACGTTCAGCGCGTCTTTATTATGGACGATGCCGAACAGTTCATGCCGTCTTACCTGCGCTTTATGCGTGGCCTGATTGATTCCAACGATCTGCCACTGAACGTATCGCGTGAAATTCTACAGGACAATAAAGTTACCCAGTCGCTGCGCAAAGCCTGCACCAAGCGTGCACTTACAATGATGGATCGCTTGGCAAACAACGATACTGAGAAATACCAGACATTGTGGAACGAGTTCGGTCAGGTACTAAAAGAAGGTCCGGTTGAAGACTTTGCAAATCGTGAGAAAATCGCCAAGTTGCTGCGTTTCAGCTCGACTCATGCCGAGACGGTTGAGCAGACAGTATCGCTAACTGATTACATCGAGCGCATGAAAGAAGGCCAGGATAAGATCTACTTCCTGACTGCCGACAGCTTCAGCGCGGCGAAGAACAGCCCACACCTAGAGCAATTCCGTGCCAAGGGGCTAGAAGTGCTGCTAATGCACGATCGTATCGATGAGTGGTTGATGGGTCACCTGCCAGAGTTTGACGGCAAGCAATTCCAAGCGATCACCAAGGCGGATCTTGATCTTTCTGCGTTTGAGCAAGAAGAAGAGAAAGAGAAGCGCAAGGAAACAGAAGAAGCCTTCCAGTCTGTGGTTGAGCGCACCAAAACCTACCTAGGCGAGCGTGTGAAAGATGTACGGACCACGTTCAAGCTTAAAGACACGCCTGCAGTGGTAGTGACTGACGAGAATGAAATGGGCACCCAGATGGCGAAGTTGCTGGCAGCTGCTGGCCATGACGCACCTGAAGTGCAGTACATTTT
This sequence comes from Photobacterium sp. AWH4_225, assembly GCF_056158405.1. Classification (NCBI taxonomy): domain Bacteria; kingdom Pseudomonadati; phylum Pseudomonadota; class Gammaproteobacteria; order Vibrionales; family Vibrionaceae; genus Photobacterium; species Photobacterium sp. AWH4_225. The sequence continues at coordinate 911,177 of NZ_JBSWTF010000001.1, forward strand.
CGAGCTGAACCCAGAGCACCCACTGGTCAGCAAGATGGCCGATGAAGCGGACGAAGAAACCTTTGGCCGCTGGGTGGAAATGCTGCTGGGCCAAGCAATGCTGGCCGAAAAGGGAAGCATGGACGATCCGTCCCAGTTTCTTGCGGCCGTCAACAAACTGTTGGCATAACGGTTAACCAGGCTGAACCGGAGCAGGCTAGGACTAAGGTCTAATCGCCTGCTACCGGTGTCAAATTGTATTCTGATACAGCATGTAATCGCTGCCCTGTCGGGGACTGGGCTTGCGACTACGGCGTAATCAGTGTATTTTTCACTTCTTTGAAAACTCCATTCAAATCTAAAGGGGAACAAGATGCGCATCATTCTTCTGGGCGCTCCAGGTGCAGGTAAAGGTACTCAGGCACAATTCATCATGGAGAAATTTGGTATTCCACAAATCTCTACTGGTGACATGCTACGTGCAGCAATCAAGGCAGGTACTGAGCTAGGTAAACAAGCGAAATCCGTCATTGATGCTGGCCAGCTTGTGTCAGACGACATCATCCTTGGTCTGGTTAAAGAGCGTATTGCTGAAGACGACTGTGCAAAAGGCTTCCTGCTTGACGGCTTCCCACGTACGATCCCTCAGGCTGACGGTCTGAAAGAAATCGGCGTAGACGTTGACTACGTGATCGAGTTCGACGTAGCTGACGATGTTATCGTTGAGCGTATGGCTGGCCGTCGTGCCCACCTAGCTTCTGGCCGTACTTACCACACAGTTTACAACCCGCCTAAGGTTGAAGGTAAAGACGACGTGACTGGTGAAGATCTTGTTGTTCGTGATGACGACAAAGAAGAAACAGTACGTGCTCGCCTAGGTGTATACCACGAGCAGACTGCACCTTTGATTGCTTACTACAACAAAGAAGCTGACGCGGGCAACACTAAGTACCTGAAGTTCGACGGTACTCAGCCTGTAGCCGCTGTAAGTGCAGAGCTGGAAAAAGCACTGGCTTAATTGCAAGCTGCTAAGCAAGTTCAGAAACGGGTTGGTCATAGGGCCAGCCCGTTTTTTTATGCGGCAGAAAAATGATCCAAATAATGCCATATAAGGTATAACCGACTGAAAAGAAAACTGATACAGTTATACCAACCTATTATTGAGTTGATTGATCAATACCACCGTAAGCGTGAAGGATGATATGAGCGAGCAAAGCACGAATAACAATAATCAAACCCGCCCATATGGGGTGCTGCTGGTTAACCTGGGGACGCCTGATGAAGCCACGCCGGCAGGGGTGAAGCGTTTCCTGTCTGAATTCCTCCATGATCACCGGGTGGTCGATATGAACCGCTGGTTGTGGTGCCCGATTCTGCACGGTGTCATTTTACCAGTCCGCTCGCCGAAGGTGGCGAAGTTGTACCAATCGGTGTGGATGGATGACGGCTCGCCATTGATGGTGTATTCGAAGCGCCAGCAGCAGGCGTTGTCTGAAAAGTTGGGTGTGCCGGTTGAGCTGGGGATGACCTACGGTAGCCCAAGTATGCTCGATGGCCTTGATGCACTGAAGCAGCAAGGCTGCGAGCGTGTATTGGTATTACCTTTGTACCCACAGTATTCACGCACCACGACGGCTGCGGTATTCGACAAGGTAGCAAAAGTGCTAAAGGCGAGGGCCGATATTCCTGAGTTACGTTTTGTGAATCACTATTATGATCACCCTGGCTATATTTCAGCGCTGGCCGAGTCGGTGAATGATTTTTGGCAGCAAAATGGCAAGGCCGATTATTTGCTTTGCTCCTACCACGGTATTCCGAAACGTTATGCTGACAATGGCGATCCGTATCCTGACCACTGCAACGGCACCACGGCTTTGCTGGCTGAACAACTTGATATGCCGCGCGAGAAAATGAGCATGAGCTATCAGTCTATTTTCGGTCGGGAGGAGTGGCTCAAGCCATATACTGAAGGTACTATTCGTGAGTTGGCCCAGAAAGGGGTTAAGCGTCTGGATGTTATTTGCCCAGCATTTTCGGTGGATTGCCTAGAGACCTTGGAAGAAATCGCCGAAGGCTGTAAAGAGGTTTTCCTTGAAGCGGGGGGCGAGAGTTTCAACCTGATCCCTTGCTTGAACGATAACCCTGCCCATATCGATTTGATGGCTTCGCTGGTACAGCAGCATAGCCAAGGGTGGTAGGTTTAGCCCTTTGGCGGTAGGGTGTCGACAATGATGAACACCCTGTATGGGAATCTTGCCTAGCTGGCGATGGAGCTCTCACATTCTGTGAGAGCTTTTTCTTTTTTGTTCTATATTCTGTGATAGAATTCGCAAAAATTTCTCAACAGACAGCTCATTGACATGAAATTTCCAGGCCAACGCAAATCTAAGCATTATTTTCCGGTCCATGCTCGTGATCCCCTTCTTAGCCAAGCTAAGCAAGACAAGCGACTAACGCGCACGCATATTGTCGGTATTGATCAGACTCTGGTTGATATTGAAGCATGTGTCGAAGATGAATTCCTGGAACGCTATGAGCTAAGTAAAGGCCACTCACTGGTTATCTCCGATGAGAAAGCAGAAGCCCTTTACCGTGAGCTAAAAGACAAAGAACTGATCAGCCACGAGTTCGCTGGTGGTACTATCGGTAACACCCTTCATAACTACTCTGTGCTAGCTGATGATAAATCAGTGCTGCTGGGTGTGATGAGCAAAGATATCGAAATCGGCAGCTATGCTTACCGCTATCTTTGCAACACCTCTAGCCGCATGGACATGAACCACCTACAACCGGTAAATGGTCCAATCGGCCGCTGTTTTGCCCTGATCTCCAAAGAGGGTGAGCGTACTTTCGCCATCAACGAAGGTCGTATGAACCAGCTTGAGCCAAGCAGTATTCCTGAAGATGTGTTCAAGCGCGCCTCTGCCCTGGTACTGACCGCTTACCTGGTACGTTGTAAAGACGGCGACCCAATGCCTGAAGCAACCATGCAGGCAATTGAATACGCGAAAAAGCATGATGTGCCTGTGGTACTGACACTGGGCACCAAGTTTGTGATCGAAGACGATCCGCAGTGGTGGCGTGACTTCCTGCGCGATCACGTAACCGTGGTTGCGATGAACGAAGATGAAGCAGAAGCGCTGACCGGCGAGTCTGATCCATTGATCGCTTCTGAGAAAACCCTTGAGTGGGTTGATTTGGTACTGTGCACTGCAGGCCCTGTCGGTCTTTACACGGCTGGCTACACGGAAGATGAAGCCAAGCGTGAAACCAGCCTACCGCTTCTACCGGGTGAAATTCCTGAATTCAACCGCTACGAGTTCAGCCGCCCGATGCTGAAGAGCGAGTGTCAAAACCCAATCAAAGTATACTCGCACATCGCCCCTTACATGGGTGGCCCTGAGCGTATCAAGAACACCAATGGTGCCGGTGATGGTGCACTATCTGCGTTGTTGCACGATATGTCGGCTAACCGCTACCACAAAGAGAACGTGCCGAAATCAAGCAAGCACCAGTTTGACTTCCTGACTTACTCGTCGTTCTCTCAGATCTGTCTGTACTCGAACCGTGTGAGTTACGAAGTGCTGGCCCAGCACTCACCACGTTTGTCTCGCGGCCTGCCTGAGCGTGAAGATAGCTTGGAAGAAGCATACTGGGAGCGTTAATTCGCCGTTGTTTGTATATCAAGCTTTGGTAGAAAGTCATAAAAAAACCGCCGATATCGGCGGTTTTTTGTTATTCGCTCTGCAGCTATCAGCTTATCAAGCTTGTGTTTTTGCCTCGTAGGCTTCGTTGTGTACGGCTGCTACCGCACGGCCTGATGGGTCAGCGCTGTTCTTGAAGCTCTCATCCCACTCAATCGCCTTGGCACTTGAACATGCGATAGATGGACCACCCGGTACACATTTCGCCGCATCTTCCAATGGGAACAACTCTTCGAAGATCTCACGATAAGCGTAAGCTTCTTTGGTGGTTGGCGTGTTGTATGGGAAGCGGAACTTCGCCGTCTCGAGTTGCTGATCTGACACTTTCGCCTCAGCCACTTCTTTGAGGGTATCAATCCAGCTGTAGCCTACGCCGTCTGAGAACTGCTCTTTTTGGCGCCATGCTACCGATTCTGGCAGGTAATGGCCGAAGCATTCACGGACAATGTGTTTTTCCATCTTGCCGTTGCCGCACATCTTGTCTTCAGGGTTTAGGCGCATTGCCACTTCCAGGAACTCTTTGTCGAGGAACGGAACGCGTGCTTCGATACCCCAGGCGGCCATCGACTTGTTGGCACGGGCACAGTCAAACATGTTAAGTGCCAGTAGCTTACGAACTGTTTCTTCGTGGAATTCTTTGGCGTTTGGCGCCTTGTGGAAGTACAGGTAGCCACCGAACACTTCATCGGCACCTTCACCCGACAACACCATCTTGATGCCCATAGCGCGGATTTTACGCGACATTAGGTACATAGGTGTAGATGCGCGGATAGTCGTTACATCATAAGTCTCGATGTGGTAAATCACATCGCGAATAGCATCCAGCCCTTCCTGAACCGTATAGGTCAGCTCGTGGTGAACGGTGCCAATACTGTCGGCAACAACTTTCGCCGCTTTTAGATCAGGTGCACCTTCTAGGCCAATGGCAAAGGAGTGCAGGGTTGGCCACCATGCTTGCGACTGTTCATCATCCTCAATACGCTTTGCTGCGAATTTCTTGGTGATTGCAGAAATAACGGATGAGTCCAAACCACCGGACAGCAATACACCATAAGGAACATCAGTCATTAGCTGGCGCTTAACAGCTCCTTCAAGGGCTTCAGTTAGCGCCACTTTATCCGTTTTGGCATCCGCCACTGAATCGAATTCCATCCAATCACGCTTGTAATAGCGTGTCGGCTCGCCGTTTTTGCTCCATAGGAAGGAACCAGGAGGGAATTCGCTGATTGTTTTACAAACAGGAACCAGTGACTTCATTTCTGAAGCGACATAGTAGTTACCGTGCTCATCGTAGCCATGGTACAGCGGGATGATACCGATATGGTCACGGCCAATCAGGTAAGCATCTTCCTGTTCATCGTAAAGAATGAAGCCGAAAATACCGTTCAGGTAATCAAGCAGCTCTGGGCCTTTCTCTTTGTAAAGCGCCAGAATAATTTCACAGTCAGACTCGGTCTGGAATGGGTAGTCAGGTGCAAATTCAGCACGCAGCTCTTTGTGGTTGTAGATCTCACCATTGACAGCAAGGGCATGTGTTTTGTCAGCATTGTACAGAGGCTGCTCACCGCTGTTCAGGTCGACGATAGCCAGACGCTCGTGAACCAGAATGGCTTTCTCTGATGAATAAATACCAGACCAGTCAGGGCCGCGGTGGCGCATTTTTTTAGACATTTCCAATGCGGTGTGACGCAATGCTGCTGCATCACTCTTGATGTCTAGGATCCCAAATACTGAACACATACTTCCTACCCCAAAATTAACTAATGTTGCTATCCATGAAAAATGTCGGAACCAGCGTGGCGGTGAAGATAACCTGTTGTGTGGGTTTGTTTCTTCTATGCGTTAGCACTTTGTTATGTGCTAGGCAGATCTTGGCCACGTCATCGCTGTCCTTTCGTTAATTGTTAAAATTGCGTATTCGATAATAAATTGCAACCATCAATTTCAAATCAATAAACAAAAAGAGCTTTGACTGAATATTATTTAAAATAAATAAAAATAAACGAATAAAAGTTAAAGGTGGGCGATATTTTGCGCATAAAAACAAACGGCAGCCGAAGCTGCCGTTTGATCTAGGAGTGGAGAAAATTAGTTGGACTTAATTTGTGGCGTCAAATGTTCACACACATGGCGGGCGAAACCACTACCGGCTTCATGGTAGATATTGAAGGCGGCATCGACCCCAAGAGCTTTCAATTCTTCCTCTTCATCACCGTACTTGGCGATGGCGGCAATTTGGCCCTGGTAATTGCGCTCGCGGATCTGCTCGAGAGCGAAGCTGTTGGCCTGGCTGTGTGGCATTGCCAAAAGGATCAGCTTGATGTTCTGTTTGGAAATCACCCGGGCCCAGAAATCCGGGTCGGTAGCATCGCCGTGGATAACGTGGCGGCCTTGCTCTTGGTGTAGCTCGACAGAGTCTTCTCGGGCTTCGACACCAATGACATTGTTGCCATAGGTCTCTACCAGCTCGTCATAGGCCCCGCTGCCGATGCGGCCCATACCAAGGATCAGGACTTGTTTCTCACCCAAGTCAATCAAGCGATCGCTGGCATTGAGTTTCTCTGGCTCGAATTCTTTGAGCCACTTGGAAGCGTCTTTGTATAGCTTATGGCCAAGACTGTTGAGTGGCGCTGCCACCAAGAAGGAGAGGGATACTGCAATCGCAATAGCCACTAGGAAACTGCCCGGTAGCATGCCCATCTTATAGGCTAGACCGCCGACAATCAGGCCGAATTCGCTGTAATTGAATAGGGTCAGGGTACCCAGTAGGGAAGTGCGGACGCGGTAGCGGAACAGGTTGAAGATGACGTAGTAAAGGATCCCCTTGAGCGGCAACATTACCATCAGCAATAACGCCATCAGCAAGCCGTCGAGTGTCGGTTGCTCTGCCAAACCAATATTGAGAAAGAAGCAAACTAGCAGTAGCTCTTTGAAATTGAACAGCGATTTGGACATTTCCGATGACTTGGGGTGGGCAGCAAGCATCATTCCCATGATCAGTGCCCCGAGATCACCCTTCATGCCCACGAATTCAAACAGGCCGGCTCCGGCGACTAGCGCAAGGAAAACGCCGTAAAGTACCAGCATCTCACCGTGTCCGGCGCGGTCGAGAATTTTAAACAGGGACGGGCGTAGCAATGGCAAGGCAAACAGAGCCAGTGCAGTAATTTCTGGGATCTTACCGGTAGAGACGGTCAGGAAGATCACCGCAAAAATATCCTGCATAACCAGAATACCGATAGCAAGGGTACCGTAGGTGGCATTGAGTTCGCCTTTTTCCTGAAGTGCCTTGATGGCAAATACTGTACTGGAGAACGATAGGGCAAAGGCCATTAGCGCTAGTTGGGTAACATCAAGGTCGGCCATCATACCTATGCCTAATTGCTTTAGGATCAGCAGGGCAAGGGTGAATATCCCGGTTGTTAGCAGGTTATGCAGGGTCGCTCCGCCCCATATCTCCTTGGCGAGAAGGGTTTTGACATCAAGCTTGAGGCCGATGGTAAACAGCAGCAAGGTGACACCCAGATCAGCCAGCGTCGATAAAACCGGAGTTGATTCATAACCAGCAGTATTGAGGGCGAAACCTGCAACCAGAAAGCCCACCAGGGGCGGCAATTTGCACCGCAGTGCGATAAAGCCAGCCAGAAAGGCGGCGATGATATAGATAAGTTCCATGCTAGGCTGACGTTCCTTTATGGTTCTTCGCCAGGCCCAAAAGTGGATTTATGAGATGTGAGGACTGGCTGTTGGATAGGTACCTCTATCAATGAGGGTACTTTATTGATGGGCGAAATATAACACAAAGGGCAGTCTCCTGTCTGGAGACTGCCCTTAATATTTTGTAACAGGATGAATAACTTAGAAAGCTATTCAATGCTACGTAACACTCTTCAAATAGTTTGACTTACTCTTCAAGCAAGCGCTGTAGCAAGACACCGTTGAGCATTGCACGCTTGATCATGGAGAAAGCACCAATGGTCGGTTGGGTGTAGAGCTCTGATTCAACAATCGGTAGATCCTTGTTGAAGGTCGACAGCGACTGGGTTTCCACACAGCGGCGGATAGCCGGGAAAATCACATCTTTAGCGTGGGTAATGTTACCCGCCACAATGATCTTCTGCGGATTGAACAAGTTAATTGTCATCGCCAAGGCTTTGCCTAGCTGGTTGCCCACCTTGATCAAGGCTTGGCTGGCAAGCTCATCACCCTTGTTGGCTGCTTCACAGATGGCAGGCATGGTGACATCTTCCAGCTCTTGCAATGAGCTTGGGTAGCCTTGGTCCAGCAGCGCCTGAACATGGCGGATAATCGCCGGATCAGCTGCGACGGTTTCAAGACAACCGAAGTTGCCGCACTGACATTTGTCGCCCAATGGGTCGATCTGGATGTGACCAATCTCGCCGACATTGCGGTTATAGCCCAGGAATACCTGGCCGTTGACGATGATCCCGGCACCTGTACCGTGGTGGACGCTGACAAGGATAGAGTCTTTGCAGTCTTTGCTCGAACCGAAGTAATGTTCGGCCAGCGCCAAGCCGCGGATATCATTGCCAACAAAGCAGGCAACGCCATACTTTTCGGTAATAATTTCTGACAGTGGCAGGTTGTCGACATCGATATGCGGCATGTACTCAACCACACCGCTTTCTGGGTCAATCAGGCCCGGAAGGGTAATACCAAAGGCAACCAACTCACGCAGCACGTTCTGGTTGTCAGCAATGAACTTGCGGATATGCTCTAGCAAGCCATCGATGAGTTCTTGCTGGTTGGTATAGTGGAATGGGTGCGCCGTACCGACAATATGCTTGCCGCTGAGATCATAAATAGTTTGCTCGATGTAATTTCGCCCGAGGCGAATTGCGATCGAGTGGAAAGGCGCTGACTCAGTCGTCAGCGATATTGCACGCCGGCCTCCGGTGGAAGCCTGCTGCGCGACCTCTTTGATCAGGCCGCGCTCCAGCAGTTGGCGGGTGATTTTAGTAACACTTGCAGGTGCAAGCTGACTGACATCAGCTACCTGAATTCGCGATATAGGGCCTTGCAAGTCGATGAGCCGGTAAACAGCTGCACTATTTAGCTGCTTTACCAGATCAACATTACCAATTTGTCCGCCTGTCATAGTTAATTCTGCTCGTATTCACCGTTAACAACAGTCGCCCGAACCTTGTAGTCACGATCAAAAATAGCCAGGTTTGCTACCATGCCTTTTTTGATGGCGCCCAATTTCTGATCAACGCCGATAGCGCGAGCAGGGTAGAGGGTTGCCATACGAATCGCTTCGTCCAGGGCGATACCTGCATGTTCGACACTATTCTGAACCGCTTCGATCATTGTCAGTGCCGAACCACCAAGTGTGCCATTCTCATCAACACACTTACCATCTCGGTAATATACTTTCTTGCCGACAAAAATAAAGTGATCAATGTCTGCTCCTGCAGGTGCAGTTGCATCGGTGACCAAAACAAGTTTGTCGCCTTTCATGCGGTGGGCCATGCGAATGTTGGCATAATCGACATGGAAACCATCGGCAATCACGCCGGTATACACTTCAGGTGTGTCGTAAATGGCCCCTACCATTCCCGGCTCGCGGCCAGCAATTGGCGTCATCGCATTGAATAGGTGAGTAGCGAAAGTAATTCCTGAGGCAAAGCCTTTACGGGCTTCAACATAGGTGGCGTTGGTGTGGCCAGCTGATACCACGATACCGGCTTCAACCAGTTGCTCGATATGGCTATGGTCGTTTTGTTCCGGCGCTAAAGTTACCTTGGTCACTACATCGGCGTTTTCGCAGATGGTGTTGATCATCTCGTTGTCTGAGCGACGGATATGGTCAACAGAGTGGATGCCTTTTTTCATCACATTGAGGTATGGACCTTCAAGATGCAAACCTAGCGAGTGATTGTTGTACTGGCTCTGGTAGTCACGCTCTGCAGCAATGGCTGCTTTCATGTCTTCATCTGAAGAGGTGATAAGCGTCGGCAGGAAGCTGGTGCAGCCTGATTTCAGGTTGGCACGGTGCATGGTGTGGATGGTATCAGCGTTGATTTCGTCATTGAGCATGACGCCACCACAGCCATTCAGCTGGAGGTCGATGAAGCCGGGCGTAAGGTTGGCACCATCAAGATCACGGATTTTGATATCCGCAGGCAGTTCTGAAACAGGGCAGACAGCGTGAATGTTCACGCCGTCAATAATGACGGCGTGGTTATTCAGCACATCGCTACCGGTGTAAATACGGCAATTGGTTAGCGCGTACATGAATAACTCCTTAATTACAGGTGTTTGATGTTTTTAGCTTCTAGCTCTTGGAAGTACTTAACCGTCTTCACCTTCAGCTCTTGCGTAGATGGCTCATCACACACAATCAGTGATTTAGGATGAAGCTGTAGCGCTGATACTGTCCATAGGTGGTTCACAGAACCTTCAACCGCGGCTTGCAGGGCTAGCGCTTTGTTGTGGCCTGTTACCAAGATCATGATTTCTGCTGAATCTAGCAGCGTACCTACACCGATAGTCAGTGCGTACTTAGGTACCTGGTTGATATCACCATCGAAGAAACGAGAGTTCGCGATGCGGGTGTCTTCCGTCAAGGTCTTGATACGGGTACGAGAGGCTAGTGAAGAAGCAGGCTCGTTGAATGCGATGTGGCCGTCGTTGCCCACGCCACCCATAAAAAGGTTAATTTTGCCGTATGACTTAATTTTGTCTTCGTAACGCTGGCACTCAGCATCAACATCTTCTGCATTACCATTCAGCAGATTGATGTTTTCTTCTTGAATATCAACGTGATTGAAGAAGTTGTTGTACATAAAGCTGCGGTATGACTCTGGGTGGTCAGCCGGAATGCCAATGTATTCGTCCATGTTGAAGGTAACAACATGCTTGAAACTTACTTCACCTGCTTGATAAAGCTCAATAAGGCGCTTGTAAGTTGCTAGCGGGGTGCCACCTGTCGGTAGGCCCAGGACAAAAGGACGTTCCGCTGTTGGCTTAAATTTGTTAATACGATCAGCAATATAGCGAGCAGACCACAAACCTACATCTTTAGCTTCATTCAGTGGGATTAGTCTCACAGTGACACCTCATTCCATATGTAAATTACAATTAAATCATAGCGTGTTATCGCATTTGTTTTGCATGATAAAATAAGTTTTATGATCGAGCTAGCAAAATCGCCTGTTAATTACCCTTACTGGTGACTGAGATCACAAATGATGACCTTTTAATTTGCGGGGCGAAATAAAATTCTTAAACTGCAAGTAACTTAATCGGGTAGCTAAAATAAGTTATCCAACATCGAATCTAAGAAAACCATAGGGGGAACTAAGGGTGAACATTCTTGGATATTTTCAAAAAGTAGGTAAAGCGCTGATGGTGCCAGTCGCCACGCTACCTGCAGCAGCAATTCTAATGGGTATTGGTTACTGGATTGATCCAAACGGCTGGGGTGCGAACAGTGCACTTGCTGCCTTCTTGATCAAAGCTGGTGCGGCAATCATCGATAACATGTCAGTACTGTTTGCAGTGGGTGTTGCTTACGGTATGTCTAAAGATAAAGACGGTGCGGCAGCACTATCTGGTTTCGTTGGTTTCCTAGTTGTTACTACGCTACTTTCTCCTGGCGCTGTTGCTCAGATTCAAGGTATTGACGCAAGCGCAGTACCTGCGGCCTTCGGTAAGATTAACAACCAGTTCGTTGGTATCCTAGTAGGTATCGTATCGGCTGAAATCTACAACCGCTTCTCACATGTTGAGCTGCACAAAGCGCTAGCCTTCTTCTCTGGTAAGCGTCTTGTACCTATCTTGACTTCTTTTGCTGGTATCTTCATTGCGTTTATTCTGATGTACGTATGGCCAACTGTTTACGGTGGTCTAGTTAACTTCGGTGAAGGCATCCAAGGTATGGGCGAGCTAGGTGCAGGTATCTACGCATTCTTCAACCGTCTACTAATCCCAGTGGGTCTACACCACGCACTGAACTCTGTATTCTGGTTTGATGTTGCTGGTATCAACGATATCCCGAACTTCCTAGGTGGCGCGAAGTCAATTGCTGAAGGCGTAGCGACTCCGGGTGTAACTGGTATGTACCAGGCTGGTTTCTTCCCAATCATGATGTTTGGTCTACCAGGTGCTGCACTAGCTATCTACCACACGGCTAAAGCGAAGAACAAAGAGAAAGTTGCTTCAATCATGATTGCTGCAGGTTTCGCATCATTCTTCACCGGTGTTACTGAGCCGCTAGAATTCTCATTCATGTTCCTAGCACCAGGCCTATACGTACTTCACGCCTTCCTAGCGGGTATCTCTGTATACATCGCGGCGTCAATGCAGTGGATTGCTGGCTTCGGCTTCTCTGCAGGTCTTGTGGATATGATTCTGTCAACGCGTAACCCGCTAGCAACTAACTGGTACATGCTGATTGTACAGGGCCTAGTATTCTTCGGCCTATACTACGCAATCTTCCGTACGGTTATCGTTAAGTTCAACCTAAAGACTCCTGGTCGTGAAGACGATGAAGAAGCTTCTTCTGAAGTAGCTGGTTCTCAGGAAACTGGCGAGCTAGCTAAGCAGTACATCGTTGCGCTAGGTGGCGTGTCTAACCTAGAAAACATCGACGCATGTATCACTCGTCTACGTCTAACACTGAAAGACAGCAGCCTTGCTGACGAGAAGACGCTGAAAGCACTAGGTGCAATGGGTGTGGTTAAGCTAGGTTCAAACAACCTACAGGTTATCCTTGGCCCACTAGCTGAAATCGTTGCTGGCGAAATGAAAAAAGTATCGCCAAACGAAGATCTATCAGCGGTAAAACTTCCTTAATGACTTAGTCCTAAGTCATAGATAACGACCCTATCGGCCTCCATTCGGAGGCCGATATTGATTCAGACTCAACAATCACCTGTTACCTCACACCATTTAAGCGATTACCTCCCTTGTCGGCGATGCCGCGATTTCAAGGGCGATTCTCGGTGCCTGCGGTTTCAGATCATTGTTATGTTTGTTTGCCCGAGAGGGTACCAACGGTTGGTACTGCCTCGGGGTTTCGGGATAAGGAGTTACTCGTGAGAACATTCAAATTAAGCCTACTGGCCACTGTGGTTGCAATGACAGCAACAGGTTGTGCTTCAGATTCAACCCGCTCAAATACGCAGACTGATCAGCAAATTGCTGATGCATTGGCGGCAAATTTGGGGGTGAATTACCAAGTTGTCACCAATCATGGAGCAAACGAGGGACTGAAATGTCGTGAACTGGCTGCCGAGTGGGCGTCGTGTGATTTGATCAACCTGACGTTGACCAACAATGGTCCGGCTCTGAACGATACTGACTGGAAAATCTATTTTCACAGTATCCGTATGATCCTGGATGTTCAGAACGACCAGTTCAAAGTGACCCATATTACCGGTGATCTGCATACCTTGGAGCCGACGGATAAGTTCCAGGGCTTCGCGGCCGGAGAAAGTGTGGTGATCCCGTATATCGGCGAATACTGGACGCTGTTTGAAAATGACTACATGCCACGAGCCTACGTCGTGGCTGGTGACTCCGAGCCGAAGACACTGCAGAGCATGGACAGCGAAGACCCGTCGGCGTACCTGTCAGCCATTGATGGCGAGAACTGGAAGCGTACCCCTGCAGATAATAATGTTCTGGCGACGGCCCAGTCGCGCTTTGAGAAAAACAGCGATGTCGAACTGCTAGCCAAGGAAGAGCTGGCGGGAAGCATCATCCCGACACCGCTGGAAACGCGCTTGACCGGCGGCGAAGTGTCACTTGCCAACGGGATCCGTATTGATAACCAGGCAATCCCAACCCCAATGCTGGCAGCGGCCACTGAGCGCATGGCAACCTTAGGGGTGGATACCCAGGGCCAGTATCCGGTTAAGCTAGTGCTGGATCCCCTGCGCTTTGATAAGGCTCATAAGGTTTCTGGTGCCTACCAGCTCGAAGTCAGTAAAGGCAGCACAGTGATCACAGGTTATGACTACCAAGGAGCTTTCTATGGCTTGCAGTCACTGATGTCGCTGATGGGAACCGGCACCGAGCAGACAATCCCAACCTTGAAGGTTACGGATGCTCCTCGCTTTGACTACCGTGGGGTGATGGTCGATGTTGGCCGTAACTTCCACTCGAAAGACGCGATTTTGCGTACGCTTGACCAGATGGCAGCGTATAAGATGAACAAGTTCCACTTCCACCTGACAGACGATGAAGGTTGGCGTATTGAGATCCCGGGCTTGCCTGAGCTAACGGATATCGGCGGTCAGCGTTGCCATGACTTGTCGGAAACATCCTGTTTGTTGCCGCAGCTGGGATCTGGTCCGGAAAATAATAACTTTGGTTCTGGCTTCTACAGTAAGCAGGATTATCTCGATATCCTGGAATACGCCAAGGCTCGTGGTATTGAAGTGATCCCGGAAATCGACATGCCGGCCCACTCCCGCGCAGCGGTTGTAGCAATGGAAGCGCGCTATCAGCGTTTGGCCGCTGAAGGGGACTTGGCGGCGGCGAACCAGTACCGCCTGATGGATCCGCAAGACACATCCAATGTCACTACGGTGCAGTTTTACGACAAGCGTAGTTTCATCAACCCATGTATGGACTCTTCGCTGAACTTCGTTGATAAGGTGATCACGGAAGTGGCGGCGATGCACCAGCAAGCAGGCATGCCGCTCAATACCTGGCACTTCGGCGGTGATGAAGCCAAGAACATCAAACTCGGTGCCGGCTTCCAGGATATTAATACGGCCGATAAGGTGGAGTGGAAAGGCGATCTGGATTTGTCGCTGCAAGACAAGCCATTTGCTAAATCACCAATGTGTCAGCAGGCCATTGCCGATGGTGTGGTGTCGGATTACGCTCACCTGCCAAGCTACTTCGCCGAGAAAGTCAGCAAGGTAGTGACAGAGAAGGGTATTGCTAATTTCCAGGCATGGCAGGATGGCCTCAAGTACTCTGAGGACGCCAATGCCTTTGCCACCGAAAATGTCCGCGTTAACTTCTGGGATGTACTTTACTGGGGCGGTGGTGCATCCGCTTACGACTGGGCGGCCAAAGGCTACGATCTGATTGTCTCGAATCCGGATTATGTCTACATGGATATGCCATACGAAGTGGATCCGCAAGAGCGCGGTTACTACTGGGCGACCCGTGCTACCGATACCCGCAAGATGTTTGGTTTTGCGCCGGAAAACCTACCGCAGAATGCCGAAACGTCGGTTGACCGCGACGGTAACGGTTTTGCCAGCAAGGGGACTGCCGAGTTTGATGGTTTCCACGGCTTGTCTGCCCAGCTATGGAGTGAAACGGTCCGCACCGACGAGCAGTATGAGTACATGGTCTTCCCGCGTGTGCTGGCAGCGGCTGAGCGTGCTTGGCACCAGGCCGGGTGGGAGCGTGATTACCAGCCGGGAGTGGAATACAGCCAGTCGACTCAGTATGTCGACAAGGCTGCACTGCACGGTGATTGGGCGCGGTTTGCCAACCAGCTTGGCCAGCGAGAGCTTGCCAAGCTGGACGCGGCAGGGATCCAATACCGCGTACCGGTTCCGGGTGCCAAGGTTGAGGCAGGCAAGCTGCATATGAATATCAGCATGCCGGGCCTGGCACTGCAATATTCAACGGATGCAGGTGCAACGTGGCAGACCTATGATGCTAACAGCAAACCAGCAGTGTCGGGCGATGTAACAGTGCGGGCAGTGAGTGCCGATGGCAAGCGTTACAGCCGTTCTGTTGCGCTATAAATTATGCGCTAAAAATCATGATTGGCGGGTAAACCCCGCCAGTTTTGGTCGATTCTATTTGTTACCCCGCACTATTGCGGGGTTTTTTTATTCATATCGACAAACAATGTACACTATTTGTTGAGTCGGCCCCTATATTTATGGATCATAGGGGACTTAAAAATCCTGTAAGCACACGAGGTGTAATTGATGAGTGAATCTGAAGCTCGTCCAACTAACTTTATCCGCCAGATCATTGATGCGGATTTAGCAAGTGGCAAACATACAAGCGTACATACCCGATTCCCGCCGGAGCCAAATGGCTACCTGCACATCGGCCATGCGAAATCTATTTGTTTGAACTTCGGTATTGCTCAGGACTATCAGGGCCAATGTAATCTTCGTTTTGATGATACTAACCCTGAGAAAGAAGACATCGAATACGTTGAGTCTATTAAGAACGATGTTAACTGGTTGGGCTTTGAGTGGAGTGGTGAGATTTGTTACTCATCGAACTACTTCGATAAGCTGTACGGGTTTGCTATTGAATTGATTAATAAAGGCTTAGCGTACGTTGATGAGCTAAGTCCAGAGCAAATGCGCGAATACCGTGGCACACTTACTGAAGCCGGTAAGCACAGCCCATACCGTGATCGCAGCGTAGAAGAAAACCTTGAGCTGTTCGAAAAAATGAAGAACGGCGAAATCGAAGAAGGCAAGATGAGCCTTCGCGCGAAAATCGACATGGCTTCACCGTTCATGGTGTTGCGTGATCCGGTGATCTACCGCGTACGCTTCGCAACTCACCACCAGACCGGTGACAAGTGGTGCATCTACCCGATGTATGACTTCACCCATTGTATTTCTGATGCGCTAGAAGGCATTACGCACTCTATCTGTACATTGGAATTCATGGACAACCGCCGCCTATACGACTGGGTGCTGGATAACATCACTATCGATTGCCAGCCGCGTCAGTACGAGTTCAGCCGCCTGAACCTGGAATACACGGTAATGTCCAAGCGTAAGCTTAACCAGCTAGTGACTGAGAACTTGGTTAACGGTTGGGATGATCCACGTATGCCAACTATCTCAGGCCTGCGTCGCCGTGGCTTTACGTCAGCGTCAATCCGTGAGTTCTGTAAGCGTATCGGTGTCACCAAGCAAGATAACACCATCGAGATGAGCTCGCTGGAGTCTTGTATCCGTGACGATCTGAACGAGAACGCACCACGTGCGATGGCTGTTCTGGATCCGGTGAAAGTGGTGATCGAGAACTTCGAAGGCGATGCAGAAATGCTGGAAGTGGCTAACCACCCTAACAAGCCAGAGATGGGTAGCCGTTCAGTACCATTTACTCGCGAGCTGTTCATTGAGCGTGAAGACTTCCGCGAAGAAGCGAACAAGAAGTATAAGCGTCTGGTACTAGGCAAAGAAGTTCGTCTACGTGGTGCCTATGTGATCAAGGCTGAGCGTATCGAGAAAGACGAAGAGGGTAACATCACGACTATCTTCTGTACTTACGACAACGAGACTCTAGGTAAGAACCCTGCTGACGGCCGCAAGGTGAAAGGCGTGATCCACTGGGTATCTGCAGAGCAGGGTATCCCGGCTGAAATTCGTCTATACGATCGCCTATTCACGGTACCAAACCCTGGTGCTGCGGATGATTTCGTTTCTGTGATCAATCCTGAGTCACTAACTGTGATGAACGGCGTTGTAGAGCCATCATTGGTAGAAGCCGAAGCGGAGAAAGCGTTCCAGTTCGAGCGTACGGGCTACTTCTGTGCTGATAGCAAAGACTCTTCTAAAGAGAAGTTGGTCTTCAACCGCACTGTTGGTCTGCGTGATACTTGGGCGAAAATTGGCGACTAAGCGCTGAGCTTCCCCAAGACTGATATGAAAAAACCAGCCGAAAGGCTGGTTTTTTTATTGGTATACAACAACAAACGCTAAGCTGGATGAGTGGCCAAGTGTTGAGCTCCCGGCCTTATTGTTTTTTACTTGAGCTTAATTATTTTTTGTCGTGTAGTGTGCTGTCTTCCTGGCAGTTGCCCTCGGCACAGTGACCATATAGGTATAGGCTGTGGTTGGTAAGGCGAACATTGAAGCTAGCAGCGATTTCTTTTTGGCGTTCTTCGATGATCTCGTCAGAGAATTCGATAACTTTGCCGCAGTCTAGGCAGACGAGGTGATCATGGTGATGCTGTGTCGCCAGCTCGAATACAGATTTTCCGCCTTCGAAGTGGTGGCGTGTAACGATGCCGGCATCATCAAATTGGTTCAATACGCGGTATACCGTCGCCAAGCCAATTTCTTCACCGATATCGATTAGTTTCTTGTACAAGTCTTCAGCACTGATATGCTGGCAATCCGGTTGTTGTAGCACTTCCAGAATCTTTAGGCGTGGAAGGGTTACTTTCAGGCCAGCTTGCTTTAGTGCGTGATTGTTATCTGACATTGGAGTTTCCTATTGGCTACCCGTACCCTCATGGTACGGTAGTCTTTCTCTTCTTCTCTCATTATAAGTGACCTCAAGGTAACAATAAACCTTAAAACGGGTCAATCTTACTGATATCTAACTTTTCTTTTTGTTATCTAAATGTTGTTAAAATGTACGATCGCGCGTTAGAATGAACTCATCGTACCAGCTATAAGGGAATACCGCCGTGTATCGATTTTATCGCCCGGCAATCGTCAAGTTTGCCCTGAATCTCTGGCCTCCTTTCTGGGGAGCGGGAATACGTATTGTTCGCATTTCTGAGGATTTTCGCGAAGTGCAGATCAAGTTAAAGTTAAGATGGTGGAATAAAAATGCTAATCGTACTCAATACGGTGGTAGCATTTTTTCGCTGACCGATCCTGTCTATGCATTGATGCTAATTGGGATCTTGGGCAAGGAGTATTACGTCTGGGATAAACAGGCTGAGATCCATTTCATCAAGCCTGGCAATACGGATTTATATGCCGACTTTTTGATCAGCGAAGATCTTCTGAGTCAAATCTTCAAGGCAACAGCTAATGGGGACAAGTTCTTTCCTGAATTTGTGGTGCAGGTAAAAAATACCCGTGGGGATGTGGTCTCGGAGGTGAAGCGCGTGTTGTATATCCGCAAAAAACCACAGTACCGAGAGGTGCAAGACCCAGATGGCGAAGAAGCGCTGGATGAAGGGCAGGCGTTATCTTAACCCTAGAAGCACCAGACAATAAAAAACCGGGCTAGGCCCGGTTTTTCGAATCAGCGACTTAATTAGTCAGCAAGCTCTGCCAGACACATCTCATCGTAAATCTGGTTAACCCAGCTCTGAACACGTTGTTCAGTCAGCTCTGGCTGGCGGTCTTCGTCAACACATAGGCCGACAAAGTGGTTGTCGTCAACTAGGGCTTTAGAAGCTTCGAACTCAAAACCTTCGGTAGAGAAGTGACCTACGATAGTTGCACCGCGGCCTTCTACGATCTCACGTACTGTACCCATCGCATCACAGAAGTACTCAGCGTAGTCTTCCTGATCGCCACAGCCAAAGATTGCTACAAGCTTGGTTGAGAAATCAATTTGCTCTAGCTCTGGGAAGAAATCATCCCAGTCACACTGTGCTTCACCGTAGTACCAAGTAGGGATACCTAGCAACAGTAGGTCAAAGTTGTCGATATCTTCTTTGCTGCATTTTGCGATATCTTTAACTTCAACTAGCTTTTTGCCCAGTTGTTTCTGGATCATTTTAGCGACCGCTTCTGTGTTACCAGTGTCGCTACCAAAGAAGAGTCCTACACTTGCCATAGTAGAATTTACCCGTAATTAATGTTGACCGTTAGCTTACTTGCCAACGATAGAAATAGCCTTGTCAGGAGTATACCCTGACGGTCAGTGGTTGCGGTATCTAAAGTCAGCGCGTTGCTGCTTTTGGCAACCAATGAAAGTATTCGTTCAGTTTTAGCCGATGCCTGCGCCTTCCCAGCTGATTTGGATAAGGCCTTTGGTAATAAATCCGGCACATCCAAGGAAAAGGACCAGCCAGACGATTTTTCGGCCAAAAGGCGGAACATTGCCTTGTTTTAGCACATCTTTAATGGCCATGCCGATAAAGAAAAATATCGCGGCAAAGAGCAAATCCAGCCCAATAGATTCAAGCAAATCCATGTGCTCATACAACATTTGTGTCTCCTTTCCACATTATCGTCACTTTTGAGCCAGACGCGAACTATATCATAGACAAGCCCCGCCTGTTAACGCTAAGCAGCTTGCAAGAAGTTCAAAATGATGCGATTAACCGTTTCCGGTTTTTCGGCATGCAACCAATGGCCAGTATTGGCGACTAAATGCGCTTTAGCATTGGGAAACTGGGTGCCGATAGCCGCTCGGTGCTCAGGCAGGATATATTCCGAATTCTGCCCTTTGATGAACAAGGTCTTGCCGGTAAACGGCGAGATCTCTTGCCAGCCCATGATAGTGGAATAGTTGGCGATGAGCCCTTCGACATTGAAGCGCCAGTCGAATAGGCCACTTTCTTGCTTGGCGAAGGATTTCAGCAGGAACTGGCGAACGCCAGGTTCGACAACATGTTTGGCCAACAGAGGCTCGGCTTCACTGCGTTTGCTGACGGTGTGGCGTGAGACTTCACGCAGGCCGTTGAACACGTTTTCATGGCGGTGGACATGGTAGTGAACTGGGGCCATATCCAACACTAACAGATGGTTGATCCGGGGAGCTGCGATCTCGGTTGCTGCCATTGCCACCTTGCCGCCCATAGAATGACCAATCAGAGAGAAGCGCTCGATGTCGAGCTGGTCGATAACGTTAAGGACATCCTGTGCCATTTCGCGGTAGGTAAATTGATCACTGTGTGGTGAGCGGCCATGGTTGCGTAGATCAACACTGATCACTTTATATTTATCTTTCAATGATCTGGCCATAAGGCCGAGGTTGTCGGCACTGCCGAATAGGCCGTGGATCAAGACGATCGCATCGCCCTGGCCATCGACTTGGTAATGAAGATTCACTGACTATTTTCTCTTGTAGTTAACGCTTTACCGTAGAGTATAACCTCGGATCACGTTATAATCCCTCGGTGATTTTTAAACGGAACGATAATGAACACTACGATGAAGACTATTGAGGTAGACGAAGAGCTATATCGTTATATCGCAAGCCAGACCCAGCACATTGGTGAAAGTGCTTCGGATATCCTGCGCCGCTTGCTGATGATGCCTGAACAATCTGTAGCGACCTTGCAGCATGAGGTGGTTATGCCGGTACGTCCGAAAGGCGTAGTGGTGAGCAAAGATGCGGGCAACGTGGTACCAAATACTGATCGCGTTAAAGAGATGCGTTCTTTGCTGATTTCTGACGAATTTGCTGTGCAGGAAAAAGCGATTGGCCGATTTATGCTGGTATTGACCTCGCTTTATCGTATTGATCCTCAAGGTTTCTCTGAAGCGGCTGCTATTAAAGGGCGTACCCGTATTTACTTCGCCGATACTGAAGAGAAACTGCTTGCTAGTGGTAAAACAACCAAGCCTAAGCAAATTCCGAATACGCCTTTCTGGGTGATCACGAACACGAATACTGATCGTAAACGTCAGATGGTTGAACAACTGATGGTCAAGATGAGCTTCGGTGGCGATATCATTGAAAAAGTTTGCGGTGAAATTTAACCGGCAATATGCCAATTTAATTTTTACAAGGATACGTTAATGGCTATTCATCCTCGTGCGGGGCAACGCGCCCAGCAAGAAGATATGCACAATATTCCCGCGTTGGTGGCAAATTATTTCCTGATTGAGCCTAGTGCTCAAAATCCGCAGCAGAAGGTCGCATTCGGCACTTCTGGTCACCGCGGTACTGCCGACAAAGGAACTTTTAACCAGCACCACATCTGGGCTATTGCTCAGGCGGTAGCTGAAGTTCGAGCGGCCAATGGCGTAACAGGTCCACTATTCCTAGGTAAAGATACCCACGCTCTGTCAGAGCCTGCTTTTACTTCGACACTTGAAGTGCTGGTGGCGAATGGCGTACAGGTGGTTATCCAGCAGGGCCGTGGCTATACCCCAACTCCGGGTGTATCTCATGCTATCTTGTGCCATAACAAGGTGCACGCGGATAAAGCCGACGGTATTGTTATCACACCATCGCACAACCCACCACAGGATGGCGGGATCAAATACAACCCTGTCCACGGTGGCCCGGCGGAAGGTGCCTTGACGACTGCTATTGAAACTCGCGCCAATGAAATCATTGCTGCGGGTATGGCTGGCATTAAGCGCGTTTCAATTGAAGAGGCTTTTGCGAGCGACTTGGTTGAAGAGCGTGAATTGGTTGCACCTTATGTTGACGATCTGGTTAATGTCATCGATATGGCAGCTATCCAGAAAGCCAACCTGAAAATCGGTGTTGATCCACTAGGTGGCTCTGGTATCGAGTACTGGCGTCAGATCGCGGCACATTACGGCCTGGATCTAACGCTGGTGGATGAGTCTATCGACCCGTCTTTCCGTTTTATGTCGCTAGACAAAGACGGTGTGGTTCGCATGGACTGTTCATCGCCTTACGCGATGGCTGGCCTGCTGGCGCACAAAGACAAGTACGACTTGGCTTTCGGTAACGACCCAGATTACGACCGTCACGGTATCGTCACTCCAGCTGGTTTGATGAACCCGAACCACTTCCTAGCGGTATGTATTGATTACCTATACCGTCACCGTCCGGATTGGGCACAGCAGGTTGCGGTAGGTAAGACCTTGGTATCAAGTGCTTTGATCGACCGTGTGGTTGCTGATCTTGGCCGTGAACTGTGTGAAGTACCTGTTGGCTTCAAGTGGTTTGTTGATGGTCTTTACAGCGGTGAGCTTGGCTTCGGCGGTGAAGAAAGTGCAGGCGCTTCTTTCCTACGCATGGACGGTACGCCTTGGTCAACTGACAAAGACGGTATCCTGCTTTGCCTAGTGGCTGCTGAAGTCACAGCAGTAACGGGTAAAAACCCGCAGCAGTACTACGAAGAGCTGGCTGCTAAGCATGGCGCTTCAGAGTACAACCGCCTACAAGCAGTGGCTAACGGTGAGCAGAAAGCAGTACTTAGCAAGCTATCTCCTGAGATGGTGGCGGCTGAAACGCTAGCTGGTGATGCGATCACTGCACGTCTGACCCACGCGCCTGGCAATGGTGCGGCTATCGGTGGCCTTAAAGTGACCACTGAAAATGGTTGGTTTGCTGCGCGTCCATCGGGCACGGAAGATATCTACAAGATCTACTGCGAGAGCTTCAAGGGCAAAGAGCACTTGGCTTTGATTGAGAAAGAAGCACAGGAAATTGTCAGCAAGGTATTTGCCGACGCTGGCCTGTAATCTCTCGGGATTGATTGTGAAAACGCCTGCTCATTAGAGCAGGCGTTTTTTTATGCCTGTAGCTTTGGCTATTGGCTATTTTTTCATTGAAGAATGCGGCCAGTGTTCGGGCATCACAAACCACACCTTGTCATCGGGGGCGATGGCCATTGTCGGGTTACTGACTGTGGTTAGCGCGGGCTCTTCGGCAATTTGGCTATAACAGGGTGGGGCGATCCACTCGGGCTTGGCGATAGGCCGCAAGTTGAGATCAGCGGCTTGCTCCGAATAGCACCAGAGCCCTTGGGCAACCTCCTGTGCAAGCTGGATCCCTGAGCCTAAGTAATCGGTAAAGGCTGGATAAAATAATCGCCCCTGCATAATAAGCCGGCGCTGACTTATTTGGCCAAATTGTGCTGGGTACTGCTCAATAAAGGCCGGGTGATCAGACAGCATGAGTTGGTGATTGAGCATTTTGTTGGCTTTTTTATCCAAATCATCACGGGCATTAGGGCCGGGCCACCTGTCCTCAAACGCGAGGTAAAACTTGATGGCGACTTCCCAGTGTTCAACTTCACCTGTGCCCAAGTTTTTAACCAGGAAATCGACCGCGCCGAGAGTACGTTTGTCGACACTGAGTTGGATTTCCTCTGCCATTAGTTCATAGCATGGGTGGTGCGTGATTAGTTGCTGCCATAGCCATTGGTAGAAAAAGCCCAAACGACGTCCACCTTGGTACTCGATACCTTGTGGGATAATGGCATTACTGGAAAATTCATCCAGCCAGCGCTGGTCAGCAATGAATGGGTGGCCGTCTAATAGCGGCGGGAGGGTAAGTATAGCGTTGAAGCTGTTATCAGCGTGTTCGATAGCTGTGTGTTTATTGTAAAAAGTAGACATTTCGCTATAAAGCCCTTCTTTTTATAATGATATTGACTATGAAATAGCCTGTTTTAGAGTGTTGACTCTAGGTTATTTCAATAGATTAGAACTATAAGACCAGTATGTTGTTCTGCTTGGCCAAGGAGGCGTTATGTATACTCGCTATTCACCGTTGCGTATTTTTGTTCGCCGTGCGTTTGTAGTCACTGTCGGTGTAGTGACCTTTCCCGTCATGATGTTCACCCCAGTGGAAACACGCTCAAAGCTATATAGCTACCTTCATCGGGTATGGCTGAAAACCAGTACCAAACCCGTTTGGCTGACCCAGACCGAGCTGGCGGCCCAGCACCTTTACTAAGTACCTGCGCCTCATATATATGACCTTACTTGATAAAGCTGCCGACCGGCAGCTTTTTTGTTGCGTTAACTAACCCTAGAGACAGGGTATAGGAAAAGATCAACAGCTATCGGGGTTTGGGTATAGAATATCGCTATTGAGGAGAAGGAAATAGACGATGAACAATATCCAACTTGAGTCAGTACTTAACGAGCTACTGAGTCCCCATCAAATCAAAGATTACTGCCCGAACGGCCTGCAGGTTGAGGGTAAGTCTGAGGTCAAGAAGATCATTACAGGAGTAACCGCCTGCCAAGAGTTGATTGACCGCGCGATCGAAGAGCAAGCCGATGCACTGCTGGTCCATCATGGTTACTTCTGGAAGGGTGAGCCTGCAGAAATTCGCGGCATGAAATATCGTCGCATCAAAGCGCTTATCGAGAATGGCATCAACTTGTATGCTTACCACCTGCCGCTGGATGTCCACCCAACATTGGGTAACAACGCAAAGCTGGCTGAACTGCTGGATATTGAAGTGTTAGGTGGTTTGGAAGAGGGTAATCCGAACTCAGTCGCCATTTATGGTCAACTTTCCCAGCCTTTGAGTGGAGAAGAACTGGCGGCAAGGCTATCAATTACCTTGCACCGTGAACCTTTGCATATTGGCGATAATGCGCCAAAGGAAATTAAAACCTTAGGATGGTGTACTGGTGGCGGTCAGGACTTTATAGAATTAGCAGCAAATAAAGGTTTGGATGCTTTTATTTCTGGAGAAATTTCCGAAAGAACAGTTCATATTTCCCGAGAATTAGGTATTCATTATTTTAGTGCTGGCCATCATGCGACTGAGCGTTATGGAATAAAATCATTAGGTGAGTATTTAGCCGATAAACATAATTTAGACGTCATGTTTATCGATGTAGATAATCCGGTTTAACGGTTTTTTAACCAAAACAAATGCACAAAAAGGCTTAATGCGAGCGCATTAAGCCTTTTATTTTGTGTTGTAAAATTTCATAATTCGAAATTTCGGAGGTATTAATTCTGTTAGATCTGGGTCTAATTCATACTTTGTTTCAACTTCATGACTAACTTTATGCCGTATTCGGTCGAAATCTTGATAATTGTCAAAGATCCATCCTGAACTATCGTATGGCCCTACGAAATATAATTACAACCCACCATTTTTTCGGTTAATTTAAATTTACTCGTTTAAATGAACTCGAATGCTTTATTCAGAAAGTATTCAGGGATGTGAAAAAAATTAATTGGCACGATGCCTTTAATAACGAGTTTTAAATTACTTTGACCTATTCAGCGAATGCTTTTTATCAGTTTGAAATTGTACTGATGTCGACTGAATGTATTTAATTGGAGATTCCCCCCATGACTAAAAAATGGTTTACCGAAACGGTTGCCAGTACTGTGTCCAATTTGGGTACGTCAACCGAGAATGGTTTATCTTCTGAGGAAGTGAAACAGCGCCAGGAGCAGTTCGGCTCAAACGAACTGCAGGAGCAGGCCGGCAAAACGGTACTGGAACTGCTAGCGCATCAATTCAAGAACCCACTGATCTTCATCCTTGGGATCGGTGCAATTGTTTCCTTCTTCACTGGTCACTTGATTGATGCCGTCGCTATCGGCGTAATCATTGTCATCAACGTGCTGATTGCTTTCTGGCAGGAGTTCAAAGCCCAGAAAGGTATGGAAGCACTACGCGACATGGCTGCCCCTATGGCGCAGGTCCGTCGTAACGGTGAATGGGTAGATATCCCAGCCCGTGAAATTGTTCCGGGCGATGTATTGAAGATCAGCACCGGTGACATTCTGGCTGCTGATGTACGTATTATTGAAGCGAACCGTCTGTCTATCGATGAAGCAGCACTGACCGGTGAGTCAGAGCCTGTAGACAAGACTTCAGATGCGCTGGAAGACGGCAACATTGGTCTTGGCGATCAGAAAAACATGGGCTTTATGACCACTATGGTTACTTCAGGTACTGGCCTTGGTATCGTTGTGGGTACCGGTATGCAAACTGAAGTTGGCCATATCGCCGACATGATGGCGAATACCGAAGAAACCAAGACACCGATGCAAGAGCGTATGGACCTGATTGCCAAGTCGCTAATGGTTGTTGCGCTGGGTGTTGTAGCCGTTGTGTGTGTGATCGGTCTATACCACGGTATGCCTTGGCTTGAAATTCTGAACACAGGTATTTCACTGTCAGTTGCTGCTATCCCTGAAGGTCTACCAACAGTGGTAACTATCGTACTGACCATGGGTTCAACCCGTATGGTTAAGAGCAACGCACTGGCTAAGCAGCTTGCGGCTATCGAGACCCTAGGTTCAACCACCGTTATTTGTTCCGACAAGACAGGTACACTAACCCAGAACCAGATGCAGGTAATGAAAGCCTACGATGCATCAGGCCGTAACTGGGAAGTAAGCGGTAAAGGTTTCTCTCCTGAAGGTGAGTTCAAGCCGCTTGCCCACGGTACAGATGTAAAAGACAGCCCTGAGATGATGAAAGGCCTGGTTGTTGCAACTCTGTGTAATGATTCTGAATACATTCAAGACGGCGACAAGTCTTCTGTACGCGGTAATCCAACAGAAGGTGCACTGATTGTTGCTGCTGCTAAAGCAGGCCTACAGCAAGCAGAAATGCTATCAACTGGCGGCTACTCGATTGTTGAGAAATTCCCGTTCGACTCTGCGCGTAAGATGGCTTCGGTTATCGTTAAAGACCCACAAGGTAAGCACTTCCTAGCTATCAAGGGTGCGCCAGATGTAGTACTACGCAATGCGTCAGGCTTTATGGTTAACGGTGATGTTGTGGCTTACCAGCCAGCAACGACTGAAGGTAACTTAGCGGTTGCGGCTAATCCAGCAGAAGAGATGGTTGCAAACTACGAAGCGGCTATTCAGGACTTTGCCGAGCAGGCGCTACGTACTCTAGCGGTAGGTTTCCGTGAGTTGTCTGAAGATGACTTGAAGCGTGACCACACTGAACTAGAGCAGGATGTCACTATCCTTGGCCTATACGGCATCATGGATCCACCGCGCCCAGAAGTACGCGCAGCGGTAGACAGCTGTTACGATGCGGGTGTTCGTACCGTAATGATCACTGGTGACCACGCGCTGACAGCTGCTGCTATCGCACGTGATATCGGTATTATCCGTAGTGAAGAAGACCTAGTGGTTACCGGTAGCCAGCTAGACGACATGGACGATGAAGAACTACGTCGCATCTGTCCGAACGTTGCAGTATTTGCTCGTGTAACACCAGAGCACAAGCTACGTATCGTACAGGCTCAGCAGTACAACAATGAAGTTGCTGCAATGACAGGTGACGGTGTGAACGATGCACCTGCTCTTCGCCGCGCCGACATCGGTGTTGCCATGGGTATCACTGGTACCTCTGTTGCTAAAGATTCAGGTGACCTGATCCTGTTGGATGACAACTTCAGCACTATCGTTAAGGCGGTACGTCAGGGTCGTCAGATCTTCGATAACCTGCGCAAGTTCATCCGTCAGGCACTGACTGCGAACGTAGGTGAAGTATCGGTAATCCTGTTTGCATTCTTGTTCATGGGTCCAGAAGTTGCCCTGCCACTTACGCCGCTAATGATTCTATGGATCAACCTGGTATCTGACGGTCTGCCTGCACTGGCACTGGGTGTTGACCCTGAAGAGAAAGACCTGATGGAGCGTAAACCGCGTAAGCGTAACGAGAGCTTCTTCAGCGACCACCTGGGTACCCGTATCGTTATCCGTGGTCTAGCACAGGGTGGTATGAGCTTCCTGGCATTCAACTGGGCAATGAACGCTGGCCTAAGCGCTAACTACGCACAGACAATGGCCTTTGCAATGCTAGTGTTCTGTCAGCTATGGCACATCTTCGATTCACGTACGTTCAGCACGCTGTTCCGCAAGAACCCATTCACCAACAAATCACTGTTGGGTGCGGTAGCGCTGTCTGCAACACTGTCTCTGGGTGTGATTTACACAGGCGTTGGTCAGTTCATCTTCAGCACTGAAGGTCTATCTGGTAGCCACCTAATCACTGTGTTCCTAGCGGCATCACTTCCAACGCTGGTTCTATCTGGCTTGAAAGAAGTGACTAAGATTAAGTTTGTTTAATCACAAACAGCTGATAATTCGTTAAATGAAAAGGGCCTTCGGGCCCTTTTGTTGTTTTAAGAGCGGCACGAAGGTTCTATGGGGTAAGAGCGGAGCTATGGAAAGATATCAACAACGCTGTTTAGTAGTAGGCTCTGGTAAGTATATTTAAATTAAATCAATAGTTTGATAGTAAGGTTTTGCTCGGGGAGCATCCTTACTGAACCACTGAACCACTGAACCACTGAACCACTGAACCACTGAACCACTGAACCACTGAACCACTGAACCACTGAACCACTGAACCACTGAACCACTGAACCACTGAACCACTGAACCACTGAACCACTGAACCACTGAACCACTGAACCACTGAACCGTTTTTGAAAAACAAAAAAGGGCCCGAAGGCCCTTTCAATCAGCGAATACTGACATTACTCACGTTCATGCAGCGGACTGAACTCACGCTGGTTGTAACCAGTGTACAACTGACGAGGACGGCCGATACGGTTACCCGGATCGTTGTGCATCTCGTTCCAGTGGGCAATCCAGCCGATGGTACGAGACATGGCGAAGATAACCGTGAACATGGAAACTGGGATACCGATCGCTTTCAGGATGATACCTGAGTAGAAATCGACATTCGGGTACAGTTTCTTCTCGATAAAGTACTCATCAGACAGGGCAATACGCTCAAGCTCCATGGCTACGTCAAGTAGCGGATCCTGAATGTTTAGCTCTTGAAGTACATCGTGACATGCTTCACGCATTACCGTTGCACGCGGGTCGTAGTTCTTGTAAACACGGTGACCGAAGCCCATTAGGCGGAATGGGTCATCCTTGTCTTTCGCGCGTTCAACGAACTCTGGGATCTTATCGACGCTGCCGATCTCTTCCAACATCTTCAAGCAGGCTTCGTTAGCACCACCGTGTGCAGGGCCCCAAAGCGACGCGATACCTGCGGCAATACAGGCAAACGGGTTAGCACCAGATGAACCAGCCAGACGAACTGTTGATGTCGATGCATTCTGCTCGTGGTCGGCGTGTAGGGTAAAGATCTTGTCCATTGCACGAGCCACCACTGGGCTGACTTCGTACTCTTCACACGGCGTTGCGAACATCATGTGCAGGAAGTTTTCTGCATAGTCCAGATCATTGCGTGGGAAGATAAATGGTTGACCGATAGAGTACTTGTAACACATTGCTGCTAGTGTCGGCATTTTCGACAATAGGCGGAACGCAGTGATTTCACGGTGGGTATCGTTATTGATATCCAGCGAATCATGGTAGAACGCAGCAAGTGCACCCACCACACCACACATAACAGCCATAGGGTGAGCATCACGGCGGAAGCCATGGAAGAAGCTTGAGATTTGCTCGTGAACCATGGTGTGACGCGTTACTGTGGTACGGAATGTTTCGTACTGCTCGCGGGTCGGCACCTCTCCGTAAAGAAGGATGTAACACACTTCCAGGTAGTCGGCGTTATTGGCCAATTGGTCAATCGGGTATCCGCGGTGAAGCAGAATACCTTTATCACCATCAATGTAAGTAATTTGAGATTCACATGATGCAGTGGCTAGAAAACCAGGGTCGAATGTAAAATAACCGTTAGCTCCAAGCTTACGTACATCAATTACTTCAGGCCCTTCAGTGCCCCCGATAATCGGCAGTTCGACGGGTGCTTTCCCTTCAATGTGAAGAGTAGCTTTCTTGTCTGCCATAACAATCTCCTTTGTTTTTTATAATCCTAATCCAAGGCGGATGTACATTTGTTGTACCGATTAGCGGTCCAAATGTCAATTTTTGTGCTTGCTTGTGTGTGCTTGTTAATAAGTTTGCACAAAATAGTGCAAATTTCTAAAAGCGTGTTAGAGGTCATGTAACGGGGTTTGTATTTGATTGTTGCGAGGCGTATACTCGCGGCAGGTCTCTGGTTCTGCCGCCGCCAGACGCAACTGCCAAAGTTATCAATAATTAGAGTAAGTTAGGGAAGGCACTGTTTTACATTTGCATGTAGAACATAATTGCAACCTCGAGTTACAGTTATGTTAACGCACTTGTTCGGCGTCAGTAGAAGCAGGGAGTGATAACAATAACATTGCTTCAATGGAGCTGAGTGGGCAATCACCGTGAAAGTAAATAAGCCAAGACCTGTCAACCTCGACCTACAGACGATTCGCTTTCCCCTTACAGCGATAGCGTCTATCTTGCATCGCGTCTCCGGCGTGATCACCTTTGTTGCCGTGGCTATCCTGCTATGGCTGCTAGGGCTCTCCTTGTCATCCCCTGAAGGTTTCGCGAGCGCTGCTGCTATTGTAGACAGCTTTTTCGTGAAACTGGTGCTGTGGGGCATTCTAACGGCACTGTTCTATCACATCGTGGTGGGTATCCGTCACTTGATGATGGACATGGGATATTTTGAAGAAATGGAAACCGGGATCAAAAGTGCCAAAGTGAGCTTTGTCATTGTCGGTGTTCTGTCTTTGTTTGCAGGAGGCCTGGTATGGTAAACAACGTCTCAACAATTGGCCGCAATGGAATTCATGACTTTATCCTGATCCGTGCTACCGCCATCATTCTTACGCTTTACACCCTTTATATGGTGGGTTTCTTCGCCTTTGGCCCGGAATTGACCTTCGACACATGGACCGCTTTCTTCGGCAAGTTGAGTACTAAGGTCTTCACTATGTTGGCATTGCTGTCGATCTTAATCCATGCGTGGATTGGTTTGTGGCAAGTGCTGACAGACTACATCAAGCCTGCCGCCCTTCGAGCGGGTATCCAATTTGGTGTTGTTGCTGTTCTTTTTGTTTACCTGTTCTCAGGTTTCTTTATTGTGTGGGGTGCGTAAGTGAGCATTGCAGTTCGTGAATTTGATGCGGTAGTTATTGGTGCAGGTGGCGCAGGTATGCGCGCGGCACTACAAATTTCTGAGCAGGGCCTAAAGTGTGCGCTGCTTTCCAAAGTTTTCCCTACACGTTCCCACACCGTTTCTGCGCAGGGTGGGATCACCGTTGCGCTGGGTAACTCCCACCCGGATAACTGGCAGTGGCATATGTACGATACCGTCAAGGGCTCTGATTACATCGGTGACCAGGATGCGATCGAGTACATGTGTAAGAATGGCCCGAAGTCAGTGATAGAACTGGAAAAGATGGGCCTGCCGTTTTCTCGTTTCGATAACGGTACTATCTACCAGCGTCCTTTCGGCGGCCAGTCGAAAGAGTTCGGTGGTGAGCAGGCTGCGCGTACTGCGGCGGCAGCTGACCGTACTGGTCATGCTTTGCTTCATACCCTGTACCAGCAAAACGTGAAGCACAAAACCACGATTTTCTCTGAGTGGTACGCACTGGACTTGGTGAAGAACCAAGACGGCGCCATCTTAGGTTGTACCGCGCTATGCATGGAAACCGGCGAGATCTGCTACTTCAAATCGAAGGCAACCATTCTTGCGACAGGCGGTGCAGGCCGAATCTACGCTTCAACAACCAATGCCCACATCAATACCGGTGATGGTGTTGGTATGGCGCTGCGTGCCGGTGTACCGATGCAGGACATGGAAATGTGGCAGTTCCACCCGACAGGCATTGCCGGCGCCGGTGTTCTGGTGACCGAAGGTTGTCGTGGTGAAGGTGGTTACCTACTTAACAAAGACGGTGAGCGCTTCATGGAGCGCTATGCGCCGAATGCTAAAGACTTGGCTGGCCGTGACGTTGTTGCCCGTTCAATGATGGTGGAGATCCGTGAAGGCCGTGGTTGCGATGGCCCATGGGGTCCACACATTAAACTAAAGATGGACCACCTCGGTAAAGATGTGCTTGAGTCGCGCCTACCAGGCATTTGTGAGCTATCCCGTACCTTTGCTCACGTTGATCCGGTCAAAGAGCCTATCCCTGTTATCCCGACTTGTCACTACATGATGGGTGGTGTACCGACGCAGGTATCGGGTCAGGCAATCAAGCAGACAGCCTCGGGCAGTGATGTTGAAGTACAGGGCCTATTCGCCTGTGGTGAAATCGCCTCTGTTTCTGTTCACGGTGCTAACCGTTTGGGCGGTAACTCATTGCTTGACTTGGTGGTCTTTGGCCGTGCGACCGGTCTGCATTTGGGCGAGACCCTATTGGCACAAGCCGAAGCGCGCCCGGCAACCGACTCGGATATCGAAGCTTCCCTAGCCCGTGTTAATCGCTGGAACAGCACCCAGAAAGGTGAAGATCCGGTTGAGATCCGCAAAGATCTGCAAACTTGTATGCAGAATAATTTCTCGGTATTCCGTGAAGGCGAAGCAATGGCTACTGGCTTGGAAGAGCTCAAAGTGATCCGTGAGCGCCTGAAAGAAGCGCGCCTTGACGACACTTCGACAGAATTCAATACCCAGCGTATTGAGTGTCTGGAACTAGAGAACTTGATGGAAACGGCCTACGCAACGGCGGTAGCGGCTAACTACCGTACCGAGAGCCGTGGTGCCCATGCCCGTTTCGACTTCCCTGAGCGCGATGATGAACAATGGCTATGTCACTCTATTTACAACCCTGAGACAGAAGAGATGTCCAAGCGTGATGTCAACATGACACCAATTCATCGTGAGGCATTTCCGCCTAAAGCGCGTACATACTAAGGGGAGGATAGAATTATGAAACTGAATTTCTCGATTTACCGCTACAACCCTGATGTAGACAACGCGCCGCACATGAAGGGCTACACCCTAGAGGTGCCGGAAGGCTCCGACATGATGGTGCTCGATGCGCTTATTTTGTTAAAAGAACAAGATCCAACGTTGTCGTTCCGCCGCTCCTGCCGTGAAGGGGTCTGCGGCTCCGACGGTATCAACATGAACGGTAAGAATGGATTGGCGTGCATCACTCCGCTGTCGGCATTGACCGACCAGAGTACCATTGTGATCCGTCCGTTGCCGGGCTTGCCAGTTATCCGTGACTTGATCATTGATATGGAGCAGTTCTATACCAACTACGCCAAAGTGAAGCCTTTCCTGATTGATGAGGGTGCCCAGCCGCCTGCACGTGAAAACCTGCAGATGCCGGAAGAGCGTGCCCATCTTGATGGTTTGTATGAGTGCATTATGTGTGCGTGTTGTTCAACGTCATGTCCATCTTTCTGGTGGAATCCGGATAAATTCATCGGACCAGCTGGCTTGTTAGCCGCTTACCGCTGGCTAATTGATAGTCGTGATACGGCAACTGATGAACGTTTATCCGATCTGGACGACGCTTTTAGCGTTTTTCGTTGCCATGGCATCATGAACTGTGTAAATGTTTGTCCTAAAGGGTTAAATCCGACGAAAGCGATTGG
This sequence comes from Photobacterium sp. AWH4_225, assembly GCF_056158405.1. Taxonomy (NCBI): domain Bacteria; kingdom Pseudomonadati; phylum Pseudomonadota; class Gammaproteobacteria; order Vibrionales; family Vibrionaceae; genus Photobacterium; species Photobacterium sp. AWH4_225. Next base: position 944,551 of record NZ_JBSWTF010000001.1, read on the forward strand.
TCACATCAAGTCGATGTTGCTCAAGCGCGCGGTTTAAATATAAGTATTATCGATATGCTGGCTTCATGATTCGCTCTCAGGAGCCAGCCTCAATTCCGGTCACCGAGCCGGGAAAATGGCGATAACTAGTGGTTAAGGGAAAACAATGCAGAACGGCGTTATGAAGGCTTGGCTTGAGTCTTCACACCTGGCTGGCGCCAATGCAACTTATGTAGAGGAACTCTACGAGTTGTATCTTAGCGACCCAGAATTAGTAGATGAAGAATGGCGTCACGTATTCAGTGATTTGCCTGTCGTGAATGAGACGGTTGTTGAACAGCCTCACTCGCGCGTTCGTGACTATTTCCGGCGTCTAGCGAAGGAAACAACCCATCTAAGTGCTACCGTCAGCGATCCAGATGTTGATGCTAAGCAGGTTAAGGTATTGCAGTTAATCAACGCATACCGTTTCCGCGGGCACCAGCACGCAAACTTAGATCCGTTGGGGCTATGGCAGCAGGAGCGAGTATCCGACCTCGATCCTGAATTCCATAACCTGACAGTTGATGACTTCAATGAGACATTCAATGTCGGTTCTTTTGCCATCGGGCAGGAGACCATGAAGTTATCAGAACTTTATGACGCGCTGAAGAAAACCTACTGTGGTTCGATTGGTGCGGAATACATGCACATTACTAACACTGATGAAAAACGCTGGCTTCAGCAGCGTCTTGAGTCGGTTGTTGGGCGCGGCTCATTCTCTAAGGAAGAAAAAATGACTTTCTTGGATGAGTTGACCGCTGCAGAGGGGTTGGAGCGCTACTTGGGCGCAAAATTCCCTGGCGCGAAGCGATTCTCGCTGGAAGGGGGCGATGCCCTGATCCCTATGGTCAAAGAGCTGATCCGCTATGCAGGTACCAATGGTGCCCGTGAGGTAGTGGTCGGTATGGCTCACCGTGGCCGACTGAACATGCTGGTCAACGTACTGGGTAAAAAACCGCAGGACTTGTTTGACGAGTTTGCCGGTAAGCATGATGACACTTGGGGCACCGGTGATGTGAAATACCACCAGGGTTTCTCGGCTGACTTCGCTACCCCAGGCGGTGACGTGCATCTTGTGTTGGCATTCAACCCGTCGCACCTGGAAATTGTCAACCCTGTGGTTGTTGGCTCGGTTCGAGCACGACAAGACCGCTTGGGTGACAAAGATGGCTCTCAGGTACTGCCAATTACCATTCATGGTGACTCGGCCATTGCCGGCCAGGGGGTTGTGGCAGAGACATTCAATATGTCCCAGTCACGCGGCTACCGTGTAGGTGGTACAGTCCGTATTGTGGTGAACAACCAGATTGGCTTTACTACATCCAACCCGAATGATACCCGTTCGACTCAGTACTGTACCGATATCGCCAAAATGGTACAGGCACCGATTTTCCATGTTAACGCCGACGATCCAGAAGCCGTTGCTTTTGTTACCCGTATTGCCCTTGATTTCCGTAATACCTTCAAGCGCGACGTGGTGATTGATTTGGTGTGTTACCGCCGCCATGGTCACAATGAAGCGGATGAGCCGAATGCGACTCAGCCGTTGATGTACCAGAAAATCAAGAAGCACCCGACACCGCGTAAGATCTATGCCGATGCCTTGACTGATGCGGGTACGGTTGATCTGGAAACGGCTACATCATTGATCAACGAATACCGTGATGCCCTTGACCGCGGTGAATGCGTGGTTAAAGAGTGGCGCCCAATGAAACTTCACTCAGTGGATTGGGAGCCGTATATCGGCCATGACTGGACTGTCGATTGGGACAATCAGGTTGACTATGGTCGCCTGCAAGAGCTTGCTCATCGAATTTGCCAGTTCCCAGAGAGCCACAAGCTGCAAAGCCGTGTGCAGAAGCTATACAACGACCGTATGGCGATGGCTGAAGGTGAAAAGGCGGTTGACTGGGGGATGGCAGAAACGTTGGCCTATGCCACCTTGGTTGATGAAGGTAAGCGTATCCGTATTACCGGTCAGGATTCAGGTCGTGGTACCTTCTTCCACCGCCATTCGGTACTTCATAACCAGGGCGATGCCAGTACGTATATCCCGCTTGCCAATATCCATGACAAACAAGGTCCGTTCCAGGTCTTTGACTCGGTATTATCCGAAGAGGCCGTGCTCGCGTTTGAATATGGCTATGCAACGGCAGAGCCAAGCGGTCTGACCCTTTGGGAAGCCCAGTTCGGTGATTTCGCCAACGGTGCCCAGGTGGTGATTGACCAGTTCATCAGTTCTGGTGAGCAGAAGTGGGGCCGTATGTGTGGCCTGACAATGCTATTGCCGCATGGTTACGAAGGGCAGGGGCCTGAACACTCATCGGCTCGTCTTGAGCGTTACCTACAACTATGTGCTGAGCAGAACATGCAGGTGGTGATCCCATCGACGCCGGCTCAGGTCTACCACATGCTGCGTCGCCAGGTCGTTCGTCCGATGCGTCGCCCGCTGGTGGTAATGTCTCCTAAGTCTTTGCTGCGCCACCCGCTATGTACATCCAGCTTGGATGAACTGGCAAACGGTACGTTCCAGCCAGCGATCGGTGAGATTGACGATCTTGATCCGAAACAGGTCAAACGCGTGGTCTTTTGTTCGGGCAAGGTGTATTTCGACCTGCTGGAGCAGCGCCGCAAGAACGAGCAGACGGATGTGGCCATTGTTCGTATCGAGCAACTTTACCCATTCCCTAAAGAAGACGTTGAAGCTGCCTTGGCAGACTATCAGCACGTTACTGATTTTATTTGGTGTCAGGAAGAGCCTCAGAACCAAGGTGCGTGGTACTCCAGCCAGCACAACTTCCGTTCTGCCCTTCCGGCCGGCGCCCAGCTTGAATATGCAGGCCGCCCGGCATCAGCATCACCGGCTGTAGGTTACATGTCGGTTCACCTGAAACAGCAAAAAGCGTTGATTGAAGACGCACTAACAATAGATTAATAAGAACTGGAACAAAAAGGACAAAGCCGATATGACGATCGAAATTCTGGTTCCCGATTTACCTGAATCAGTTGCAGACGCAACAGTAGCAACTTGGCACAAGCAGCCAGGCGATGCTGTCACCCGTGATGAAGTTCTGGTTGATATCGAAACAGACAAAGTGGTGTTGGAAGTACCAGCACCGGAAGATGGTATTCTTGAAGCAATTCTGGAAGACGAAGGTACTACCGTACTGACCAAGCAGTTGATCGGTAAGATCAAAGCGGGCGCAGTAGCCGGTGAGCCAACCAAAGATGTACCAGCCGAAGCAGAGTCGTCGCCTAACAAGCGTAATACTGCGGCGCTGGGTGATGAGACCAACGAAGCATTGAGCCCTGCGGTTCGCCGCCTGCTGGCTGAACACAATATCAGTGCAGCCGATGTGAAAGGCACTGGTGTCGGTGGTCGTATCACGCGTGAAGATGTTGAAGCGTTCGTGAAAGAAGGTAAGCCGGCTCCAGCGCCTGCGGCACCTGCTGCTGAAGCGAAAGTTGAAGCACCGATTGGCCACCGTAGCGAGAAGCGTGTCCCAATGACCCGCCTGCGTAAACGTGTAGCTGAGCGCCTGCTTGAAGCGAAGAACAGCACAGCCATGCTGACGACGTTCAACGAAGTGAACATGAAGCCAATCATGGATCTGCGTAAGCAGTACAAAGATATCTTCGAAGAGCGCCACGGCATCCGTTTGGGCTTTATGTCTTTCTACGTGAAAGCCGTTGTTGAGGCTCTGAAACGCTTCCCAGAAGTGAATGCGTCTATCGACGGTGACGATATTGTTTACCACAACTTCTTTGATGTCAGCATTGCGGTATCAACGCCGCGTGGTTTGGTGACCCCAGTTCTTCGTGACTGTGACAAGCTGAGCCTGGCCGAGATTGAGAAAGGTATCCGTGAGCTCGCTATCAAGGGCCGTGACGGCAAACTGACTGTCGATGAGCTGACCGGTGGTAATTTCACAATTACTAACGGTGGCGTATTCGGTTCATTGATGTCGACACCAATTATCAACCCGCCGCAGTCGGCTATTTTGGGTATGCATAAAATCCAAGATCGCCCGATGGCAGTGGATGGCAAGGTTGAAATCCTGCCGATGATGTACCTGGCACTGTCTTATGACCACCGTTTGGTTGATGGTCGTGAGTCAGTGGGCTACCTGGTTACTATCAAAGAGTTACTTGAAGATCCAACACGTCTGCTTCTAGACGTGTAACCCTGCAGGCAGGCCAGTCAGGCTCGACAGTTGGTCTGCCACTTTTGCAGCTACAATCGAAGAAGTACCAAAGAGTATTTCACATGGATATAACGATTCCCCAAGGGATATGAAAACGGATAGAACATCATGAATTTGCATGAATATCAGGCGAAACAGCTGTTCGCCGAGTACGGTCTGCCAGTTCCAGAAGGTTACGCTTGCGACACGCCACAAGAAGCAGCAGAAGCTGCAGGTAAAATCAGTGGCGACAAATGGGTCGTGAAATGTCAGGTACATGCCGGTGGCCGTGGTAAAGCGGGCGGCGTGGAACTGCACGACACCAAAGAAGGTATCAAGGGTTTTGCCCAGAAGTGGCTGGGTAAGAATCTGGTAACCTACCAGACTGATGCAAATGGCCAACCGGTAACGAAAATCCTGGTTGAAGAAGCCTCTAACATCGCCAACGAACTGTACCTAGGTGCAGTGGTTGACCGTGGTACACGTCGCATCGTGTTCATGGCATCGACTGAAGGCGGTGTGGAAATTGAAAAAGTGGCTGAGGAAACTCCTGAGCTGATCCACAAAGCAGCCATTGACCCTCTTGTTGGCCCTCAGCCTTACCAAGGCCGTGAGTTGGCATTCAAACTGGGCCTGAAAGGCGATCAGATCAAGCAGTTTACCAAGATCTTCCTGGGTCTTGGCAACATGTTTGCTGACTACGACCTTGCCCTACTAGAAATCAACCCATTGGTTATCACTGGTGATGACAACCTGCTTTGTCTTGACGGTAAGATCAACATTGACTCCAATGCCCTATACCGCCAGCCGAAACTTCGTGAAATGCATGATCCTTCGCAGGAAGACGAGCGTGAAGCACATGCGGCACAGTGGGAGCTGAACTATGTAGCACTGGATGGCAACATCGGCTGTATGGTCAACGGCGCTGGCTTGGCTATGGGTACCATGGATATCGTTAACTTGCACGGTGGTCAACCTGCCAACTTCCTTGACGTGGGCGGCGGTGCAACTAAAGAGCGTGTTACCGAAGCATTCAAGATCATCCTTTCTGATACCAATGTGAAAGCGGTATTGGTTAACATTTTCGGTGGTATCGTCCGTTGTGACTTGATTGCCGAAGGGATTATCGGTGCGGTCGAAGAGGTCGGTGTTGAAGTACCGGTAGTCGTTCGTCTTGAAGGTAACAATGCGGTGCTAGGGGCGGAAACCCTGGCGAAGAGTGGTTTGAACATCATTGCTGCGACTTCCCTAACTGAAGCAGCGGAAAAAGTTGTTGCTGCAGCGGAGGGTAAATAATGTCTGTTCTAATTAATAAAGATACCAAGGTGATCTGTCAGGGCTTTACTGGCGGTCAGGGTACATTCCACTCAGAACAAGCGATTGAGTACGGAACGCAGATGGTCGGTGGTGTTTCACCGGGTAAAGGCGGTACTAAGCACCTTGGTCTTCCGGTGTTCAATACTGTACGTGAAGCCGTTGAAACCACTGGCGCAACAGCAACAGTCATCTACGTACCGGCACCATTCTGTAAAGATGCGATCCTGGAAGCGATTGATGCGGGTATCGAGCTGATCGTGACTATCACAGAAGGTATCCCAACTCTGGATATGCTGGATGTGAAAGTACGTCTTGATGAAGCAGGCGTACGTATGATTGGTCCAAACTGCCCGGGTGTGATCACGCCGGACGAGTGTAAGATCGGTATCATGCCGGGCCACATTCACAAAGCAGGTAAAGTAGGTATTGTTTCTCGTTCGGGGACATTGACTTACGAAGCAGTTAAGCAGACAACAGACGAAGGCTTTGGCCAATCTACCTGTGTCGGTATCGGTGGTGACCCTATCCCGGGTTCAAACTTCATTGATGTGCTGGAGCTGTTCGAAAACGATCCTGCTACTGAAGCAATCGTGATGATTGGTGAAATCGGCGGTACCGCGGAAGAAGAAGCGGCTGCTTACATCAAAGAAAATGTCACTAAGCCTGTTGTGTCTTACATCGCAGGTGTTACCGCACCTCCTGGTAAGCGTATGGGCCATGCTGGTGCGATTATCTCTGGCGGTAAAGGTACTGCTGAAGATAAGTTCCAGGCACTGGAAGCGGCAGGAGTTAAAACCGTGAAGAGCCTTGCTGACATCGGTAAGGCGCTGCGTGAAGTGACTGGCTGGTAAGCCAAACCTATCGCATTTAAATGAAACCCGCCTAATGGCGGGTTTTTTATTGCCCGCTTTTGTCTGGGCCTGACGTGAGGCTGCCTGATTGGTAAGGGTATATGCTTAATGGAGATAAGTGACCAATAGGCCTAACAGTGAAAAAAGTGACCTTGCTGCTGATCGCCGTTTTAAGCTCTGCAATAAGCTTGGCCAAAGAAGACAAGGAAGGCTATGAAACCTGCATCCTCGAACATGTGTCATTAGCCGAAAATGGCACATCGGCCAACTTGATGACCAACGCCTGTCATCGGCTCTATATCGATAACTTCATGCTGTCAGACAAGGATGAGGCGTATTTCCAATGCCTGCTTGACTACTTACCAGAAACCAAGCATCTACGAACAGCAATGCAAGTGAAGAGCACTTGTAACAGCCGGCATCGAAGCTTGTTTAACTAGACGTTTGCTTAGCTAGAGTTTTTGTTAAACGAATAGGCTAGCTCAATACCAAGGCTGACTTAAGGGGTATGAGGCGGGGCAACCAATTGAAGCTGATGGATAGATGGGTCTCCAGCAGCCCTGAGCAGGACTGCTGGATAATCGAGCTTATTAGGCTTCACTACGCTTGAATTGGCTGAGCAGGAACAAGGAAGCGGCAGCAACGACGACAGAAGGACCTGCCGGGGTGTCATAGTGCCAAGACATGGCCAGGCCGCACATAACGGCAATAATACCCAACCCAGAGGCTAGCGCGGCCATCATTTCCGGGCTACGCGAGAACTTACGGGCTGTCGCGGCAGGAATGATCAGCAAAGAGGTAATGATCAGGGCGCCGACAAACTTCATTGCAACAGCAATCACCATACCGACCATTAACATCAGTAGCAGGCGCATCAGGTCGACGTTGACACCTTCAACTTGGGCAAGCTCTTCATTAATCGTCATGGACAGCAATGGGCGCCACAAGACAATCAACATGGTCATCACGATAGCGCCGCCGCCGTAGATCCAAAGCAAATCCGCTGGTGTTACTGCCAGCAGATCACCAAACAAGTAAGACATCAGATCGATACGGACATGATCGAGGAAGCTGACCGCCACCAAACCCAACGAAAGGGCGCTGTGAGCCAGGATACCTAGTAGAGTATCGGTTGCCACATACTTTTGTTTCTGCAAGCTAACCAGGATCACCGCAAGTGCCAGACAGCAAATAAGCAGCGCGAGGTTAAGGTTGATATTGAAAAGAAAACCAAGCGCAATGCCTAGTAGCGAGGCATGCGATAGGGTATCGCCGAAGTAGGCCATCTTACGCCATACCACGAATGAGCCGAGCGGGCCTGCAAGCAGGGCGATGCCAATACCCGCAATCAGTGCGGGAAGCAGTAAATCAAGCATTGTTGGTCTCTTGTTGTTCGTTATGTTGGTGCTCGTGCTGGCAAGGGCCGACTGGATTGCCAGATAAATCATGCTCGTGGTTGTGATGGTGCTGATAAAGCGCCAACTGTTCGCATTGATGACGGCCGAACAGTGCCACGTATGATGGGTGATTGGTGATCACTTCGGGTTCACCAGAACAACAGATATGGTGGTGCAGGCAGATAACATGGTCTGTTTTTGCCATCACCAGGTGCAGGTCGTGTGATACCATCAAAATTGCGCAATTGAGTTTGTCTCGTAGCGATTGGATCAGGCTGTAGAGCTCTAGCTGGCCATTAACGTCAACGCCTTGTACGGGTTCATCGAGAACCAGCAAATCAGGTTTTTGTAATAACGCCCGTGCTAGCAATACTCGCTGCATCTCACCACCAGAGAGGGAGTGCATATTACTATGGTGAAGGTGCTTGCCGTTAACAAGCTCGAGGGCCTCGATACGCTGGGTTTCGTTATAGCGGCCAGCAAGGCGCATAAAACGATCAACGGTCAGCGGAAGTGTACTGTTAAGTGCCAGCTTTTGTGGCACGTAGCCAATACGAAGTCCTTTTTGGCGAATAATTTTCCCTACTGTTGGCTTGTTCAACCCCGTAATGACTTTGACTAAGGTCGATTTTCCGGCTCCGTTTGGGCCTATCAGGGTCGTGATCTGTCCACGTTCTAATTTTAGCGAGACTTGATCCAGTACGTGCCGTTCGGCAAACGTCACGGTGACCGACTGTAATTCAACTAAGGAATTCATAAATTTATTTGCTTAGATATTTGCCAAAGTGAGATGTTATAATATAACATCTCTGGCAATTGTTGTAATCAAGAATTATTCAGGGAACCTATTATGCGCCGTTTACTCCTCACTTGCAGCACTTTAGGGCTTTTAGCTGCACCTTCATTGCATGCTGAAGAACTCAAAGTCGTTTCGACAGTCAAGCCCGTTACTATGATTGTCCAGGAACTGACACAGGGAGTAACATCGACAGAGACATTATTGCCTGCAGGTGCGTCGCCACATGATTATGCGCTGCGTCCTTCTGATGCCCGCAAGCTCAATGAAGCTGATCTGGTGATTTGGGTAGGCCCTGAACTGGAGCGTTTTTTGATCAAAATGCTTGATGGAAAGGAAAATGTACTGACACTGACAGCTCAAGACAGTATCAATTTCCGTCATTACGGTGATGCTCATGATGACCATGAAGGCCACGATCATGACAAGCATGCTCATGAAGACCACGAAGGCCACGATCATGATAAACATGCCCATGATGACCACGAAGGTCACGACCATGACAAACATGCTCATGATGACCACGAAGGTCACGATCATGACAAACATGATCATGACGACCATGAAGGTCATGATGATCACCATGGCCATAGCCATGATGGTATTGATCCGCATCTATGGTTAGGTCCAGATCAAGCGATTCAGGCTGCAGAGGTTATTACAGAAAAACTGGTTAGTTTGGATCCGTCCCATAAGGATAAATTTGAGCAAAACCTAGCGAATTTCACGGCGGAGGTTCGTGCTGCTGTTGCATCCATCGAGCAGACTCTGTCCCCTGTCTCTGATCGAGGCTATTTTGTTTTCCATGATGGTTACGGGTATTTCGAAGATCAGTTTGGCCTCAACAACCTTGGCCACTTTACGGTTGAGCCGGACCGCCGCCCAGGAGCTAAAACGCTGATTTCGATTCGCAACTCATTGAAAGATAAGCACGCCAAATGTGTTTTCAGTGAGCCACAGTTCTCGCCAGCCGTGGTTGATAGTGTAGTACGTGGTACTGGCGTCAATATTGGCACCCTGGACCCAATGGGGACTGACATTGCCTATGGCGATGGTAGCTATGTAGAGTTTTTGAACCAGTTAGGTCAAAGTTTTAGCCAGTGTTTGAAATAACCATTAGGCTTTAGTACCAAGCAACTTCGGCTTAATAATGATAAAAAAACGCACTAAGGTGCGTTTTTTTATGCATGCTGCCTCATTTTATAAATGTCAGCTTATAATCAACCTGTCAATACTGCATAATGGCGGTGAATTTAAGAGGTTGAGGTAGCTGTTTACGTTGTTATGGTCGGGCGGTTTTTACTACTAATTACTTTATTGGTTATCGGGCTTGCAAACTCGATACCTGCATCTGCGTCGAGTTATCTATTTCGTTCGATGCCGGATCTCAGCGGACCAAGTACTTTGTCCGTACGTAAAATCGTCGATGATACCAATAAGGGCTTTTGGCTGGTGGATATCCGTGGCCAGTTATTGTTCTATGATGGCACCAACCTCAAACCTGCTGTTGAAAGAACGGGTAAGCCGGTAACTGGTGTGACCGATGTTGCTCTGGTTAATAACACGTTATGGCTGGTGAAAGACAACCATGCTTTTTCTTATTCTCCGCAAACAGCCAGCCTCGAAAGGCACAATATCAGCCAGGTTCCTATTGAATCTGTTGTCGGTTTGGGTGGCGCTGCATGGTTTGCTAACCGGCGTGGACTATATCAATTATCGGACTTAGAGCCTGACGCGAAGTTCCTTCCTTTTCCCCATCCGATCAAGCTAGCGGGATTATATGTCGCTGGAAATCACTTGTATGTGGCCGCACAGCAAGGTGTTTACGAATATCTTTCGTTTTCGATACCGCCAACAAAATTACTTCCAGATCACAATGTCACGGCAGTTGAGCAAGACATGCAGGGAGAACTGTGGTTTGGTACCCGGCAAGGGGTAATCAAAGGCAGAGAGGGTGTTATACATCCATTGCAGAAACAGGGGAGGCCTGCGGTACTGAGTCTTCAAGCTACGACGCAAGGCATGTGGGTCGGAAGTACCATGGGGCTGTACCTTATGGGGGCGGACTTGGAGACAAAGGCACACTTCATGCCGTCTGACCATGACAAATACGCTTTGCCAGGTCGCCGGGTATTGGGCCTCCACCAAGATCAACAAGGTGCACTCTGGATATCAACACCAGAGGGAATAAGCCAGCTACCAGCAGGTTCTGATCTGCTCAACCGCATAAGGTTGGGTAAAGGAGAAGGGCTGATAGATGCTTCATTCATTGCCGATATTGCTTATGGTAGCAACGGACATTACTGGTTGGCGACGGACAATGGGCTATTTGAAGTATCACCGCTTTTTGAGGTGGTAAGGCATATTGCAAGCTTAGGTAATATCAAGCAGCTGGCTTTGTCCGGCGATCAATTGTGGATTCTAAAAGAAGACGGTATCGCGACTTATACTATCAGTCAGTCAAGGATACAAAATGTTGATTTACCAACGGATATCCAAGCGGCATCGGTGAGCCGAATTATGGTGGACCACTTTGATTCTCTTTGGGTGGGTTACGAAAGTGGTCTTTATCGCTATTGGCCCGAATTCAGAGAGTGGATGCCATTTGGTAGCCATTGGTTGCGTGATCCCGTTGGTGGCGAACAGATCACCAATATTTTGGAAGACAGTGAATATCAGGTTTGGGTAGGTACAACCTTCGGTATGTATAAATTTGATGCAGGTATGCTGCACTTTTTACCGGGGAGTGAAAATCGTGGCGGTGTTGTCGATATCTATGAAGATCGAATGGGCCAACTTTGGATTGCGACAAACTATGCGTTGCAGGTCTCACCGACGCTAAAGCCTTTGAAGCTGCAGGATGTTCAGCTGTCGTCCGATTTTGCCCAGCCCCATTGCATTGTTGGGGGGAACAACGGTGTCTGGCTTTCTTCTAGCAGTGGGCTGTCATTCATCAGTTATTATGGCGAGTTAAAACAGCACTTGAGTTTCAATAGTGGCTTGTTGCCGGAGGATGTCGGCTCTCTGGCCTGCTTGCAAGATGATGTGAATGCGCTGGTGCTAGGTTACCGTCAGGGGCTGTTGAGTATATCCCATGATGCCCTTTTTGATGAATTTCCTGCCGAACCGAAATTGGCTCTGAGTGCTGTTTGGGTGGATAACGATATCTGGCCGCTGGGGGACTCATGGAGTCAGTTTAGACGGTTACCCTATGGTTCGACTATTGCCTTTAAGCTAGAGACAACGCCATCTCGTTCGACGTTATATCAATATCGTCTGGTAGACGAAAATGAACAGGCCGGCGAGTGGCAGATAGCGACTCAGCCCTTACTCCCTGTCGGCGTATTGTCTGCTGGGCGATACACACTGGAAGTGCGTCGGGTGAAGCCTGGCGATAACACTTCACTGGAGTTAAGCTATGTCTTCAGGGTTCAACCTGCCTGGCGGATTTATCAAGCACTGATAGGTCTTTTAGTGCTATCTGCCTTACTACTGGTATTGGTGCTGTTTTACTGGCGAAGTAAGGTGTTTAAAGATCAGGCCCAACAACTGAAACAGGCCGTTTTCCAAAAAACAGCCAAAATTGAGCTGCAAAAGAAGCAACTCAGTGCCAGCAATGTCCATCTGCAACGGATTTTGGATGTCAGGCAGCACATTATGGCGCAGCTCTCACACGAATTGCGTACGCCTTTGCAGCTGTCGCTTGGGCTGTTGTCAGATCTTCGCCCTTATTGCCAGGCGCCCAGTAAGGTCGATATAGCTGAGAAGAACCTTGGCCATGCATTACATGTAGCAGATCAGCTGCTGTCTCGTGATGTGTTTGCCCAGGTTGAGCCAGACAAAGCCTGTGAGCAGTTGGTCAGCCCTATTATTCAGGCTTGTTGTATGAGTTGGCAGGTTGAAGCTGAAAAGAAACAGATTGCGCTTTGCCTCGAGGAAAATATATCAGCCGATACTTCAATTTGCTTGGCACCATACCACCTTGAAATTATGTTGGGTAATTTGCTGTCGAATGCCATGAAATACACAGACAGCAGAGGGGGGATCACGGTCAATGTTAAAGAGCGTGAGCACCAACTGGTTATTTCGGTCAGCGATACTGGCCGTGGCATGTCCGAGCAGACCAAAGCCCATCTGTTTGATAGCTATTACCAGGAAGATCCACAGTTCAACCCCGAAGCAGGGTTCGGCTTGGGATTGAGCACGGTCAAGCAGTTGGTGGAGCAGTACCAAGGTGCCATTTCTGTGATTAGTTACCAGGGGGTGGGCAGTGAGTTCATTATTCGTCTTCCCCTGCATTGCTCCGGATTGAACCGATCGGTAAAAGAGGGAGAGGATGGAGAGCACTTACCCTGGATACTGATCGCCGGTGATGGCAGTGAAGCCAGCTCCAGTTGGAGTAAATTATTAGCCAAGCATTTCTATGTTACTCATACGGCAGACAGTTATGAGGCGAGCATCATGATGGGGGATAACCTCCCGGATATGCTGATGGTTGATAATAGCCTGCTGGATAAAACGGAAGAGAATTTGTTGCAGCACCTCGCCACCAAGCTCGCTGGAAAACAAGGCCCAATTATCGTCCTGCTGGGTGAGCACAGTGATATGACTTGTCAGGCTCGCTTACAGAGTGGCTTGGCGCAGCGGATGTTGTATAAACCGATAGATGCCCAGACTGCCCTTTATGAGGTGGGCCGCTTGTTTAGTAACTGCAGTTTACCTCAACCTGATTTTGAGGCTAGTTCGCAACAGCCTGAAGGGGATGAGGCATGGCAAAATGCAGTACAGAAATTGGTTGCCGAACATTTCCATTACCCTGACTTCGGTACTTCTGCAGCGGCTAAAGCGTTGACTATGTCAGAACGGACTTTCCAGCGGCGCTTCAAACAAGAGTTTGGTTCGTCGTTTAAAGACTATGTGACTTTGTTCCGCTTTGAGCAGGCGGCAGTGATGCTCAAACAAGGGGATAAAGTGTCTGATGTCGCCTTGTCATGCGGCTTCAAGGATCTTTCTTATTTCAGTGCCAGCTTTAAGGCGTATAGCGGGCACACCCCTTCTGACTTCGCCAGTTGCGCTGCCGTAGAATAAATAACCGTGATATGGCTACCTGGCTATATCACGGTCAGTTACGTGTCGTTTCAGACTACGACTTTTCCCATTCCCGAAATTATGCCAGTGCTTAATATCATTTTAGTTGTGAATGGTATGCTTAAATTACTGTTTTAAAACGACTTTGTTGCTTCCTTCCTCTTTTTGGGTGCTGATTTTTAGCCGGTTTGGCTGGAAATGTGCCGCATGTCAATAATGCAATCAATGAATGCAAAAATGAGAGTCATTTATTGATTTAAAACAACACTTAATGTGTTTCAATCTGTAACATTGAAAGTATTAATGCTAATTATTCTTATTTAGGGTAGCGGTTTAGAATGAAACTGTCAGAAATGTCATGCGGGGCTGAAGGAAGGGTAACCAGTTTAGCTGGCTTACCAGCAGCTACCCGCAAAAAGCTTATGGTCATGGGGATGTTACCGAACACACCAGTGAGTGTGATTCGTGTGGCACCGCTTGGGGATCCGCTTCAGGTGCGAGTACGCGGCGTGGATATTGCTCTGCGTAAACAACTTGCTGAAAGTATTGATGTGGAGGTGAACTGATGCAATACAGTATTCTGACAGTCGGTAACCCGAACAGCGGTAAGACCACGCTGTTCAATGGCCTAACAGGCGCCAAGCAGCAGGTGGGTAACTGGGCCGGTGTTACGGTTGAGAAGAAAACAGGCCGTTATGACTGCGCAGGCGACAGCTTTGCACTGACTGACCTTCCTGGTATCTATAACCTTGACAGCGCAAATGACGTGAACAGTTTGGATGAAGCGATTGCTTCCCGAGCTATCTTGACCATGCCTGCAGACGTGATTATCAATGTTGTGGATGCATCGTGTCTTGAGCGTAGCCTGTACATGACATTGCAGCTTCGCGAGCTGGGCCGCCCAATGGTGGTGGTGCTGAACAAGATGGATGTGCTCGAGCGTCAGCGCCAGAAGCTAGACATCAAAGGGTTGGAAAAAGCCCTGGGTTGTCCGGTGATGAGCTTGTCGGCGAACAACCTCAAGCAAGTCGCAGAATTCAAAACCCAGCTGCACAAAATGCTGGCGCAGGGTATTGCAGTTAATGAACTGACACTGGATTACGGTACCCAATTTGAGCAAGCTATTGCCGAAACTGAAACCTTCTTTACCGACGCCCAACTAGATAGCCGTGCCCAGGCAATTCGTGCTTTGGAAAATGATACCTTGGTGATCAACCAGTTGTCAGAAGAGCAAAAGAATCAGGTGTGCAATGTCCGAAATACCCTGATGGTGGATGTTGACCCTGATATCCAGGTGGCTGACGTACGTTATAGTTTCTTGCATCAGCTATGCAGCAAGGTTCGCCGCCAAGAAGGTAAGCTGAGCCGTAGCTTAAGCGACAAGATTGATGCTGTATTGCTCAACCGTGCTTTTGGTATCCCATTTTTCTTTGTGGTGATGTACCTGATGTTTATGTTCTCCATCAACATCGGTAGTGCATTTATCGACTTTTTCGATATCA
This sequence comes from Photobacterium sp. AWH4_225, assembly GCF_056158405.1. Lineage (NCBI taxonomy): Bacteria > Pseudomonadati > Pseudomonadota > Gammaproteobacteria > Vibrionales > Vibrionaceae > Photobacterium > Photobacterium sp. AWH4_225. The sequence continues at coordinate 959,707 of NZ_JBSWTF010000001.1, forward strand.
GTGCTGGCGCTCTTCTTGTCGATGGCGGCCATTACCTGCTTGATGATCACCTTCCAGTATGGCTGGTCACTGTTATTGCCGATGGCATCGGTGGTGGTATTCAGACTGTAGCAACCTTTATTCCTGTTATTGCCTGTCTGTATCTATTTTTGGCGATGCTTGAAAGTTCAGGCTATATGGCACGTGCAGCATTTGTACTTGATAAAGTGATGCAGAAAGTCGGCCTACCTGGCAAAGCATTTGTCCCGTTGGTGTTGGGCTTTGGTTGTAACGTACCAGCTATCATGGCAACTCGTACGCTGGAGCAAGAGCGTGAGCGCAAGCTCGCTGCTGCTATGGCACCATTTATGTCTTGTGGTGCGCGTCTACCTGTATACGCACTCTTTGCCGCAGCCTTCTTCCCTGAAAATGGTCAGAATGTCGTATTTGGTCTTTATATTTTGGGTATTGTTGCAGCGGTACTGACGGGTTTGGTATTACGTCACACCATATATCCGGGTAGCAGCGATAGCTTCATTATGGAGATGCCGGATTATGAAATGCCGACACTGCGTAACGTGGGTATCAAGACTTGGCAGAAACTGAAGAAGTTCGTACTGGGTGCCGGTAAAACAATCGTCGTTGTTGTGGCGATTCTGAGCTTCTTCAACTCATTGGGTACCGATGGGTCGTTCGGGAACGAAGATACCCCTAACTCAGTTCTGGCGAAAACCGCCCAGATTGTTACCCCAGTCCTTTCTCCGATTGGTGTGAAAGAAGATAACTGGCCTGCTACTGTGGGTATCCTAACCGGTATCTTTGCAAAAGAAGCGGTAGTCGGTACTCTGAATAACCTGTACGCACCAGCCTCGGGTGAAGAAGAAGCCGAATACGACCTGATGGGCAGCCTTCAGGAAGCGGTAGGCAGTATCGGTGCCAACCTTGCTGATCTTAGCTACTCTGATCCTTTGGGTATCACTGTTGGTGAACTGGAAGATAAAGCTGCGGCTGCTGAAGAGCAGGAAGTAGATGCTTCAATCTTCGGCAATATCCAAGCCCACTTTGTTAGCTCTGCAGCAGCAATGGCATACTTGATCTTCATTCTGCTTTACACGCCATGTGCAGCCGCTATGGGTGCCTACGTACGTGAGTTCGGCCAGAAGTACTCGCTGTTCATTGCGGGCTACACCATGCTATTAGCTTATACTTTCGCGACGTACTACTACCAGATCGCTCACTTTGCTGACCACCCGGCAACGAGCATGCTGTGGATTGGTGTCTTCACCGCTATCAATGCTGGCTTGTTTATTACCTTCAAGCGTAAAGGCCAGCAGATGCAAGCGAAGGAGTTGGTAACACAATGATCCTGCAGCAGCTGAAACAGTATATTGAGCAACACGGGCGCGCCAGTCGCAAGGCATTGGCAATGCGGTTCGGTATGTCGGAAGACGGTGTCGAGGCCATGCTGGAGGTGTGGATCCGCAAAGGCAAGTTGGGCAAGGAGCTGGTCGGCTGCGACAGTGATGGATGTTGCCAGGGGGCCAAAGAGATTTGGTACCGACCGCTAAAATCCGATGAGCTTTCTATCACGGTAATGCGTGGATAGCAGGCAGTATCTAGAAGAAAGGCAACCTTAGGGTTGCCTTTTTTATGCTTTATTCAGCAGCGCTGAAACCGTCGATATGGCTTAGCTCAGCCCTGAGTTCTTCGGTTAATGCTTGCTGCAGGGCATCGTCACGTTGGGTACCGTCTGTATTGCCCCAAACCGGGCCCGGCCAAGCAACATCATCTTTGAAACGGGCAATATGGTGCACATGCAGTTGCGGCACGAGGTTACCCAGCGCACCGACGTTGATTTTGTCGGCTTGGTAGTCTTTTTCCAGTACGGCGGCGACAGCGCTCGACTCTTTGATCAACTGAAGTTGCTCGGTTTCAGGCAGATGGTGGATTTCGCGCAGATCGGCTTTTCTTGGTACCAGTATCAGCCAAGGACCGAGCGCTTCCTTAGAAAGCAATACCTGACACAGGGGAAGATTGCCGATAATTGTAGTATCTGCGGCTAGTCTCGGATGGAGTGTAAACGACATGGGGTTATTCCTTATTTGTATTGTGTTGCTCACACGTTGGGATATTTACCTCCAGCCAAAATTTGGCTTTAGGGTAGGATAAAGACATCAGGAGCTGCACTGATGACAGTAAGATAGTGTGAATATAAAGCAGTGGCAATGCTTTCTGCCTTGGCAGTCAGTATTTTTCAGCAGTGTATAGTTGATTGGGTTGTGATCAGGCAGTGGTATTGGATTGGCCGCTATGTAGATTTGGCGGTAACGTGACGAAGATCGATGTGGGAGTGATACATGGTGGCTCAATATCAAGAAGTGCTGGACTTTTGGTTCGGCGAGATAGGTGAAGAGGTAACGGTCACTGATCGTAATAAATTATGGTTCCGAGGCGGAGAAGAAACCGATCAACTGATTGCTGAGCGCTTCCGCCACTTAGTGAGCCAAGCCGGGGCAGGGGAGCTGAGCCATTGGACAAAAGAGCCGAAAGGTACTTTGGCCCTGATTATTTTACTGGATCAATTTACCCGCAATATTTACCGAGGACTTAGTGCCGCATTCCGCTACGACTCACTGGCTTTGGCATTATGTAAGCGAGGGTTAGCGAAGAACCAAGACTTGCAGCTCACACCTATCGAGCGGGTCTTTTTCTATTTACCTCTGGAACATTCAGAAGCGATTGAAGATCAGGAAGAGGCAGTCTTCCGTTTCGATCGCTTACGTCAGGTCGTGACGCCGACGCATATCGATACGTTTGAGGGCTTCTACCAATATGCAGTCAGTCATCATGATGTCGTGAAACGCTTTGGTCGCTTTCCTCACCGCAACGCCGCTTTCGGTAGGCTATCAACTCAGGAAGAGCTGGAATGGCTTCATGGCGGTGGTCAGCGTTTTGGCCAGTGAGGAAACCACACAGTGAATGCTTCTGTGACTAGGCTTCTGTGGCTAGGTAATAGGTAACACGCGGTTACGACCGAGTTGCTTGGCTTGGCTGAGAAAATGATCGGCTCGCTCTATCAGCTTCTCGCTGTGTTCATCTTGCTCAGAGGCGCTAATACCAAATGACGCTGTGACTGAATTGATCCGTTGGCCTGATTTCTTGTCGAGCACTGAGATCTTCTCGATGGCTTTGCGCATGGTTTCTGCTTGCTGACGGGCCGATGGCAGTGATTTATGTGGTAATAGCACGGCAAATTCTTCCCCGCCAAAGCGGTAGGCCTTGGCATAATCGCGGCAGCACTCGGTGAGTCTTTTCGCAACCATTTTCAATACCTGATCTCCCATCAGATGACCGAACTCGTCATTGAAGCTCTTGAAGTGATCGATATCCAATAGGATCAGGCTGGTTGGGATCTGATTATCAAGGTAGCTCTGGATGTCCTGGTCAAATGCCCGGCGATTGTAGAGTTTGGTCAGGGCATCCTCGTTGGCTTGTTGCTGGCTTTTATTCAGGGCAGCCCTCAAGGTTTGGATTTCCTGCTGGGCAGAATCTAACTGGCCCTTGAACAAGCCGGTAGACTGCCGCATCTGCTGAGATTCTCGGATCAGCTCTCGGACCAGGCCAATAGTTTCTTCCAGTGAGATCCCTTCCTTGCCAACTTGCTCCAGGCGACCAAACGTACTTTCCAGTGCATTGTGGAAGTTATTGGTATCTGACAGGGTATCCGCCATGCTATGAGACAGTTCCTGCATCATCGCTGTGAGGCTTAGCTTGAGCTGCTTGACATCGCTATCGGTTTGGCTAGCAAGGTGATCTTGATAGATGCTTTCACAAAGGGTCGGGGTGCAGTTACCGATTGACTCAATACCTCTGTCGAGAGCCATATTGAGCTGGGGATTTTGTTGAGAGCTATAGGTATACCACAGGGCATAGTTAGTAGGGGTCGTGGGTACCTTATGCTTAATCATGAGAGGAACGGCTTGTTTCAGGATCTCCGTTGATTTCGCAAAGCTGTCGTTATTCATACCTAACATCCATTCTTACGGGTCATCTACACCAACGACTATTATTGTTGTTCGTTTTGGTTTGACGTTGGTTTATTGCTTCAGAAAATAAAAAAAGCCTTCTAAGGATACCTTAGAAGGCTATGAATTATTAGAGATTTATCGAATTATGTCAGCGTTTTCTTACATGCGTTCAAGCGTTTCGATACCAAGAAGGTCCAGACCTTGCTTGATGGTCTTCGCTGTCAGTAGCGCCAGTTTCAGACGGCTCTGCTTCACTTCTTCTTCAGCGTTAAGAATTGGACACGCTTCGTAGAAGCTAGAGAAGTTGCCTGCTAGCTCAAACAGGTAAGAACACATCACGTGAGGGTGGCCTTCACGGGCAACCGTCTGTACCGCTTCTTCGAACTGAAGCAGTTTAGAAAGTAGCGCTTGCTCTTTCTCTTCATTGATCACTACTGGGTGAGTCAGATCAGCCAGCTCAACATCAGCACGCTTGAAGATTGAAGCAACACGGGTGTAAGCGTATTGCATGTAAGGTGCAGTGTTACCTTCGAACGCTAGCATGTTGTCCCAGTCGAAGATGTAATCAGTAGTACGGTGCTTAGACAGATCCGCATACTTAACCGCAGCCATTGCAACTGTGTTGGCAATGTTTGCTTTCTCTTCAGCGTCTAGATCCGGGTTCTTCTCTTCGATAAGTTTCGCTGCGCGCTCTTCGGCTTCATCAAGCAGATCGGCTAGACGAACAGTACCACCGGCGCGGGTCTTGAACGGACGACCGTCTTTACCCAGCATCATACCGAAAGCGTGGTGCTCTAGGCTTACTTCCTCTGGCACGTAACCCGCTTTACGGACGATAGTCCAAGCCTGCATCAGGTGCTGGTGCTGGCGAGAGTCGATAAAGTAAAGTACGCGGTCAGCACCAAGATGCTCGTAACGGTATTTGGCACAAGCGATGTCAGTGGTGGTGTACAGGAAGCCGCCGTCGCGCTTCTGGATGATAACACCCATAGGCTCGCCGTCTTTGTTCTTGTACTCGTCAAGGAACACAACCTGAGCGCCGTCATCTTCAACTGCAAGACCTTTTTCTTTCAGGTCTGCCACGATGCCTGGCAGCATGTCGTTGTACATTGACTCACCCATTACATCATCACGGCTTAGTGAAACGTTCAGGCGATCGTAGTTACGCTGGTTTTGGATCATCGTAACGTCAACCAGCTTCTTCCACATTTCAGCGCAGTACTCGTCACCGCCCTGCAGCTTAACAACGTAGTTACGTGCGCGCTCGGCAAAATCCGCATCTTCGTCGTAAAGCTTTTTAGATTCGCGGTAGAAAGCTTCCAGATCAGAAAGTTCCATTGATACTTCGCCAGACTCTTTCTGTACACGCTCAAGGTTAGCGATAAGCATACCGAACTGGGTACCCCAGTCACCGATGTGGTTCGCACGGATCACTTTGTGACCTAGGTGCTCAAGAGTACGAACAACGGCATCACCGATGATGGTTGAACGCAGGTGACCAACGTGCATTTCTTTTGCTACGTTTGGAGCCGAGTAGTCAACCACGATGGTTTTCTGCTCTTCTTGCGCCACACCCAGACGTGCATCTTTCAGTGCGCTCTCAGCTTGCTCGGCAAGCCAAGTCTTGCTTAGGAAGATGTTGATAAAGCCAGGGCCGGCAATCTCAACTTTTTCAGCGATACCGTCAAGGTCTAGCTGCTCGATAACTTTCTGTGCGAACTCGCGAGGGTTAGTACCCAGTTTTTTGGCTACGCCCATAACACCGTTGGCTTGGTAATCACCAAATTGCGCTTTCGCAGACTGGCGAACTGCAGCAGGGCTGCCAGCAGGTGCGCCTGCGGCTTCTAGCGCCTGAGAGACTTTGTCATTAATGAGTGCTTGAATGTTCACACGCTTATCCTTTAAATCGTTTGTAACGCCAAATGAAATGCATATTGGCGAGGCAAAAACGGCACCGTATTCAAGGGATATGACCGTCAAAAATAATCACGACCATTGGCCTATAAAGATAGCACCAAGTGATAATTTAATAACGTGAGTATTTTTGACGGGGCCGCCTCAGAAGTGGAAGAGGGGAAACATCTTGAATACGCTGGTTGCATTGCCCTAATAATACCCACAAATTTAGGTGCTTTGGCAAGCCGTAAAGGCAATAGATTGCGATTTTTTTTAAATAACCATAGCGGGGTGAAAATTATGCAGGAGTCTAGCAAGCACAAGGGCTTTGCCGATGCTGAAAGGGCTGTTGTCAAGCCGAAAACTATGGATAATTATGCGTTCAATCGCTCAGCGTGAATAATCGGAGAAAAGAGATGTACAAGCTAGAACAAAAGGGCCTGTTACCCGAGCAAATGTTGGCCGCGTTGCCAGCTTTTATGGCGAAAATTGAGCGCCTTGCGGAGCAGTTGGGCCTATCGCTTGCCGATTACCAGGCTGACCATATTGCCTTGAGGGTCAATGATTGGGAAACCGCCGAACAATTACACCAAACCTGGCTGGCTTACGGCAAGGAATGGTCGACCAACGAAATCAACGGCCGGCCGATTGTGGTGATTGGTTTTGACAAGCCGCTAAGCTGCGGCCCATGGCAGATTGAAGCGCTGGAATTGCCATACCCGGGCGACAAAGCCTACCCACAAGAAGGCTGGGAACATGTCGAGTTTGTAATTCCATCAAATGCTGCTGATACAGAAGCGCTGAAAATCACGTTGGATCAAGCTTTTCCACAACTGGCTGAGCAATGGGGGGATTTAGCAGGGAAGGGCATCAAGGTCAAAGCCAGCAGCCCGTCAGGCGAGAAAGAGCGCCTGTCTAACCCAACGTATGCATTCAAACATGACGGTGTATGTATCAAGCTGCATCCGCACTCGTTGAAGGATGTTATCGAGAGTGAAGCTGAGTAAGCAGCATTTATAGAGTTATGTATTTAGCAGGGTAAAATTTCAAAAACGCATGAAGACATCCCTGTCGCTCCGACCCGCCGTCCTTGGCGGGTAGGTTTTGAAATCTCACCCTTGCTAAATACAATCAGCTGAAACAGTTAATGATTTGCTGATTACAAGATCACAGTACGGTTGCCGTAGACAAATACCCGGTCATCAATCACCAAGCCTAGCGCTTTGCTCAGCACTGACTTTTCAACATCTCTTCCCGCCCGTGCCATATCCTCGGCACTGAAGTTATGGTCTACCGGAATAACGTTCTGAGTAATGATCGGGCCCTCATCAAGATCGTTGGTCACAAAGTGGGCTGTGGCACCAATAATTTTCACCCCGCGCTCAAACGCTTGCTGGTAAGGCTTGGCACCAATAAACGCAGGCAGGAAGCTGTGGTGGATATTGATGATTTTATGGGGGAACTGAGCCACGAAGTTTGGTGTTAGGATTCGCATGTATTTGGCCAGCACCACATAATCCGGGTTGTACTGTTGAACGGCCTCTAGCAATAGGGCTTCGTGCTCGTCGCGGCTAAGCCCTTCGTGGCTGACATGATGGAAGGGAATATCAAATTTGGTGGCCAAATCCGCTAGGTGGTCGTAGTTACCGACAATGGCGGCAATCTCAATATCCAAGGTGCCGTCGAAGGTCTTGACCAAGATATCCCCCAAGCAATGGGCTTCCTTGGTGACCATAATCACCACCCGCTTGCGGTCTGAGCTGATCAAGCGGCGGTGGCTGCCTTCAGGTAGCGCACGGTCCAAGTCGTAAAGGAACGTTTCATCATTGAAGTAACCTTCAAGCTCGGTGCGCATGAAGAATTGGCTGTGGGAGTGATCGACAAACTCATTGTTGTGGACAATATTGAGTTGGTGCTTGTAGCAGATGTTGGTAATTTTGCTGATCAGGCCCATTGCATCCGGGCAGTCGGTCAGCAGGGTTTTCTTTTCCATGGTGCTCTTCCTTGAACTACTATTTTTTACAAATCGGTTTACCTCTTGCGAGAAAATCAGGCATTTGTGTAATCCGGCCTAATAGTATTTACCCTGTATCGCTTTCGGGGTCAAAGGCTAAATCTTGAACGGGAATAAATCATGGCTGCTAGCTGGGAATATTGGCATAATGGCCGGTCAATCAACGGCAATGCACAAAGTCCGTTTTTCTAAACCCCAATAGTTAAAAGCCTAGAGACTCAAACGTCTATGATAGCCAAGTTTTTTGCCTCCGGTGGTGCGCTAGACAAAGCCATTCCGGGGTTCCAGGCCCGCCAGCCGCAAATCGATATGGCGCAAGCCGTGGCCGACGCCATTAAAACCGAGAGCCAGCTTGTGGTCGAGGCGGGAACCGGTACCGGTAAGACGTTTGCCTATTTGGTACCAGCCCTTGTCAGCGGCAAGAAAACCATTATCTCGACCGGCTCCAAGAACCTTCAGGAACAGTTGTTCCACCGCGATTTGCCGTTAATGGCTGATGCCCTCGGTTTTACCGGCCGGGTGTCTTTGCTCAAGGGACGCTCAAACTACCTATGTCTTGACCGCCTAAGCCGCCAGATCACCGAAAGCCATGGTGTCCATACCGATCCAAAATTACTCAGTCAATTGGTTCAGGTTAGAAGCTGGTCATCGTCGACCAAAAGCGGCGACTTGGGTGATTGTGAAGACATTGCCGAAGATAGCCCGGTGATCCCGATGATCACCTCGACCAATGACAACTGTCTTGGTCGAGAGTGTCCGTCCTATGAAGATTGCTTTGTGGTCAAGGCCCGTCGCAGAGCGATGGAAGCCGATGTCGTGGTGGTCAACCACCATCTGTTCTTGGCAGATCAGGCTATCAAGGAAACCGGTTTTGGTGAGCTGATCCCCGAAGCGGAAGTGTTCATCTTTGACGAAGCGCACCAGATGCCGGATATTGCCAGCCAGTACTTTGGCCAAAGTCTGTCTAGTCGCCAAATTCAAGAGCTGGCCAAAGATGTCGAGATTGGCTATCGCACTGAAGCTAAAGACATGCGCCAGCTGCAAAAGACTGCCGATAGGCTGCACCAGGCTGCGTCTGATATGCGGATTGTGCTGGGTGAGCCTGGATTTCGCGGTAACTGGCGAGAAGCCAATGCCAGCCCGACGATACAGCGCGAAATTACCCGCTTGAGTGATGCGTTGGACTTGACCCATGAAGTGCTGAAACTGGCGCTGGGCCGGAGCCAGCTGTTGGATGCCGCCTTCGAGCGGGCGACGTTGATCAAGGCGCGCTTGGAGCGGGTTTGCGATACCAGCATTACGGGTTATTCCTATTGGTATGAATGTACCCCGCGCCACTTTAGCTTGCATATTACGCCGTTGTCGGTCGCTGATAAGTTCAGCGAGCAGGTAGAGCAACAGGGCGGGGCGTGGATTTTTACCTCGGCCACCTTGGCGGTGAATGAGGACTTCAGCCATTTCAGTGAGCGGTTAGGGCTCAAGCCCAAACAACAGTTTTCGCTCGAAAGCCCGTTTGATTACCAGCAGCAGGCTTTGCTTTGTGTGCCCCGCTTCTTGCCTGAACCCAATAGCTTCGGTATCGCCGACCGGTTGGTGGAGATGCTGGCTCCGGTTATTGAAGACAATAATGGGCGGTGTTTCTTCCTGTGCACTTCGCACCAGATGGTCCGTGATTTGGCTGAAGGGTTCCGTGCCAAACTCGATTTGCCCGTATTGGTGCAAGGGGAAACCACCAAGCAGAAGTTGCTGGCCGAATATCTTGAGCGGGGTAATGCCCTACTGATAGCCACTGGCGCTTTTTGGGAAGGGGTGGATGTTAGAGGACAGGCCCTAAGCTGTGTTATCATTGACAAATTACCTTTTACAGCGCCGGACGATCCGCTGCTGAAAGCGCGTATTGAGGATTGCCGCTTACGCGGTGGCGATCCTTTTGCGCAAGTACAGATCCCGGATGCGGTGATCACCCTCAAGCAGGGGGTCGGCCGACTGATCCGCGACAAGCAGGACAAAGGTGTTCTGGTGATCTGTGACAACCGGTTAGTCACGCGCCCTTACGGTGCCGTATTTCTTAACAGCCTGCCGCCTATCCCGCGTACCCGGGATGTGATTGGTGTCGGGCAATTTTTATCTTCGGTAAATGGTCAGCAAGCGTCTGCCGATACCGAAGAACAGCATTCAGAGGCTTGAATGAGCAACAAAATCCTTGCAGTAGATACTGCCACCGAAAACTGTTCCGTTGCCCTGCTGGTGGGCGATGAAGTGATTTCTCACTGTGAATACGCACCGCGTGAGCACACCACCAAAGTTTTGCCTATGGTTGACAGCGTACTGGCACAGGCTGGCCTGAAGCTAAACCAGCTAGATGCGCTGGCATTCGGCCGCGGTCCGGGTAGCTTTACCGGGGTGCGCATCGGTATTGGTATCGCCCAGGGGTTGGCATTCGGTGCTGATCTGCCAATGGTGGGTGTTTCAACGCTGGCGGCGATGGCACAGGGAACATACCGTCAGCATCAGGCTGAACAGGTGATGGCAGCCATTGATGCCCGTATGAATGAAATCTACTGGGGTCAGTACCGCCGTCAGGCCGATGGCGATTGGGCGGTGCAGGGTAGCGAGTTGGTTATCAAGCCTGAGATGCTGATCACGCAACTACCGGAGAGTGAAGGTTCGTGGTTAACGGCTGGTACAGGTTGGGAAAGTTATGCTGAGGCATTGGCACAATTACCTGTCGAAACCGTTTCAGGTTCGGTTCTGTATCCTGATTCAGCTGATATGGTGCATTTGGCCAAATATGCATTTGCACGTGGCGAGGCTGTAGCAGCCGAAGAAGCAAGCCCTGTGTACCTTCGCGATACCGTTACCTGGAAAAAACTGCCAGGCCGCGAATAATACACTTGCCTCATTGCCGTGTATGCATACTATTGTATTAGCATGCTCGGCAATTCTTTGGATACTGGACGTTTCCTATGGTTTCTATTCAGCGCCTCCCTGTCACCATCCCCCAAACCCCGTCGAAGACGAAAATCACTCGTGCCTCCGTTCAGGATGCTAGTGAGCCTACACCCGTCGCCAAAGCCGTCGCCCAGTCTGTTCGTGATCCTGAAGTGCTAAACGCAGCCCACTCTCATATTCAGTACGACCAACCTGAGGGTAAAAACCGCCAGGCATTGGAGAGTTATTTGGGTGTGATGCACCAGCAAAAGCGCGATGAACTCTCGATGTTGGTTGGGGTCGATGTATATGTTTAAGCGCGATTAGTTGCCTGAACCTCGGGGAATTGCGCGGATATTCATCATTTACAATGGAGTTACCTATGTTTAGGAAGCTAATCGTTGGGTTGCTTGCTGCGACTATGATAGGCTGCGCCGCGGTGCCTGATAGCCTGATGACCGACAGCGAAAATCCGATCACCGATGTGATGGCACTGAGTGACCCTTCCGGCCAGGATCTTGGGCAGGCTATTCGCCTTGGCGGTGTGATTGCAGCTATTGATAATGGTGAGCAGAAAACCCGATTGGAGATCGTTGCCATGCCGATAGGCAGTGATGGTAAGCCTAAATTGGGGAATAGCACCCAGAAACGTTTTGTTGCATATGTCGATGGCTTTCTCGAGCCGATGGAATATCATCCTGGTCGGTTGATTTCTGTTGCTGGTCATGTCGATGGCGAGGAAGATGGCAAAGTCGGTGAGTTCAACTACCGGTTTCCTGTCGTTGCCGCTTCGGGAACCCAGCTCTGGCAAGTGAGGCAGGAGGTCTGGATTGATGACTTTGACCGCTACAGAAGTTGTATTGGTCTGCATTGTTCACCAAGCCTTATCAATAAAGGGTTTTCCCGCGCCGAAGTCAGGGAACGGGTGACCAAATAGATAACCATGTTTCAGATTGAATTTCAGCTGGCTGAACAGCCGTTAGCGGGGCTTGCCTCGTTTCCAACCGAGCAACCTATCAGCGACAAGTCCCAGTTAAGCGGTGTCTTAGCGCCAAAACCGGTGATGGTGATGCTGCATGGCTGGCAAGATAACGCGGCCAGCTTTGCCCCTATGTTTGGTCCACTTGCTGAACATTTCCATGTTATTGCGATTGATTGGCCCGGTCATGGACTATCGGCGCCCAGGGCGGCAGATAATTTCTACCATTTTGTCGATTATGTTGATGATCTGGCTCAGCTGGTCGAATTATTGGATCAGCCGCAGGTGACGCTTGTAGGCCATTCGATGGGGGCTTTGGTCTCAGTTTGTTACGCGGCCGCCTTTAGCGACAAAGTTGCCTCGCTAAGCTTAATAGAAGGGTTGGCACCATTATCCGAAGAGACATTCAATACTCCGGATAGGCTGCGGCAGGGTATCCAAAGCCGTCAGCGCTATCGTGCCAGGGCACAGCAGCGTCAAAGTCGCTCAATGGCGACATTTCAACAAGCGCTCGATCTACGCTGCTCGGTGAATGATGTGCTGCCTGAACACATTCAACCAGTGGTTGAGCGGGCTGTGGTGCAACGAGATGGACGCTGGTATTGGCGCCACGACAACCGCCTGCGCTGTGATTCCCTGTACCGGATGTCGCCAGAGCATGTTGATGCCCTGATTTCCGCCTTAACCTGTCCGGTGTTATCGATTATTGGGCAAACGGGTTATCGGCGACTGAAGCTGAAACAGCCAGAGGCCCAAGGCTGGAAACAGCTTAAGCAAGTTGAAGTGGCTGGTGGTCACCACTGCCACCTTCAGTGCCCGGAAAGGGTAGCTGAAGAGATATTGTTGTTTAGTTCAAAATTTAATGCATTGGCTGAATAGGCCAGTGTTACTTGTATGTTAATTGTGCTGTAATTGTGGTGTAAACACATGTTTTAAATACCCGTTAGCACATATAGGCACCATGCCAAATTCAAGAAGGAGAGTGCAAAGTGGATAAGGTTTGGCTTAACCGCTATCCGGAAGATGTACCGGCTGAAATCAACCCGGATCAGTATCCGTCGTTGGTTGAAATGTTTGAGCAATCTGTACAGAAGTACGCTGATCAGACCGCGTTTATCAACATGGGTCAGGTGATGACCTTCCGTAAACTGGAAGAGCGAAGCCGTGCTTTTGCTGCTTACCTGCAAAATGAGCTGAAGCTAAAGAAGGGTGATCGCGTTGCTGTGATGATGCCGAACTTGCTTCAGTACCCGATTGCCCTATTTGGTATTTTACGTGCCGGTTGTGTGGTGGTGAATGTTAACCCACTTTATACTCCGCGAGAGCTAGAACACCAGTTGAACGATTCTGGTGCCAAGGCCATCGTCATTGTTTCTAACTTCGCCCACACCCTTGAAAGCATCGTTAAAAATACCAGTGTTCAGCATGTAGTACTGACCAGTCTGGGTGATCAGCTATCACGCCCGAAAGGCACCTTGGTTAACTTTGTGGTGAAGTACATCAAGAAGATGGTGCCTAAGTATCATCTTCCCCACGCCACATCAATGCGTATGGCGCTGCGTAAAGGCCGCCGCATGCAATATGTGAAACCATTTATGTCTGGTGAAGATACTGCTTTCCTTCAGTACACTGGCGGTACAACTGGTGTTGCCAAGGGGGCGATTCTTAGTCACCGCAATATGCTGGCAAATGTGATGCAGGCAAAAGGCGCCTATGGCCCGGTACTGACCGAAGGCCGTGAGCTTATTGTGACCGCATTGCCGCTTTACCATGTCTTTGCCCTGACTGTGAACTGCTTGCTGTTCATTGAAATGGGTGGCCGTAACCTGCTGATCACCAACCCGCGTGATATCCCGACTTTTGTCAAAGAGTTGCAGCGTTACCCATTCACAGCAATCACAGGTGTGAATACCTTGTTCAATGCCTTGGTCAACAATGAAGATTTCCATGAAATCGACTTCAGCCAGCTACGCCTATCGGTAGGCGGAGGTATGGCTGTCCAGCGTGCTGTGGCTGACAAGTGGAAACAAATTACCGGCAACTACCTGCTGGAAGGCTATGGCCTGACGGAGTGTTCACCGCTGGTGGCCGCTTACCCGTATGATCTAACCGACTATAATGGTTCTATCGGTTTGCCGGTGCCATCGACAGACGTGCGTATTGTTGATGACGAAGGTCAGGTACTGGGCAACGATCAGACAGGTGAACTGCAGGTGCGTGGCCCGCAGGTAATGCAGGGTTACTGGCAGCGCCCGGAAGCGAGTAAAGAAGTGCTGACCGAAGACGGTTGGTTATCGACCGGTGATATCGTTCGCTTCGATGAAGAAGGCTTCCTGCACATTGTTGATCGCAAGAAAGATATGATTTTGGTATCGGGCTTCAATGTTTACCCGAATGAAATCGAAGATGTGGTTGCTCTGAACAGCAAGGTACTTGAGGTGGCAGCCATTGGTGAGCCGCATGAAGTATCTGGTGAGGTCGTTAAAGTTTGTGTGGTTAAACGCGATGCCAGCCTGACTCGTGAAGAGTTGCTTGAGCACTGTCGTGAGCACCTAACCGGCTATAAGATCCCTAAAATTGTTGAGTTCCGTGATGAACTGCCAAAGACCAATGTCGGTAAGATCCTCCGCCGTGCTTTGCGTGAAGAGTCCAACCAGCAAACTCAGGATGCGTAACCGTATCCTCAATTAGAACTCAAAATGCCGGCGATTAGCCGGCATTTTATTCCATGTTGGGCAATATTCTGCTTTATTAGCCTTGAGCCCAGTTTGGTATTTGTGGTGAAGATATAGTGAATTTTGAAATGATCACCAGCCGCACGCGGTTGGAAACAATCTGTCTTCAGGCGCGTCGCCAGTCGGCAGTCATGCTGGATACCGAGTTTGTCAGAACCCGAACCCTTTATCCTAAGCTGGGTTTGATCCAGTTGTTCGATGGCGAGTCGTTGGCATTGATCGACCCGCTGGCTATCGACGATCTAGAGCCTTTATGGGAGCTACTGCGCGATCAGTCGGTGATCAAGGTTCTCCATGCTTGCGGCGAAGATTTGGAAGTTTTCCAATATTATGCCGGTTGCTTGCCGGTGCCGATGATTGATACCCAGGTGATGGCCTCGTTCCTTGGCTATGGGGTGTCAGCAGGTTTTGGTACGCTGGTGAAAGATTTCTTGGGTATCGAGCTTGATAAAGGTGAAGCGCGAACCAATTGGCTGGCTCGTCCACTCACCGATCGTCAGCTTGATTATGCTGCCGCTGATGTGTACTACCTGTTGCCGCTATACCAGAAACTGATGCCGTTGGTTGAAGCCAAAGGCTGGCAGGAGGCTCTGGCGCAGGAGTGTGCAGGGTTGATGCTCAAGCGAGTTAAAACCTTGGATCCGGAAAAAGCCTACCTGGATATCAAAAATGCCTGGCAGCTCAACCCGAAACAGCTGGCGATTTTGCAAAAAGCGGCCAAATGGCGGGTACTGGAAGCGCGTAAGCGCGACTTGGCCCTGAACTTTATCGTCAAAGAGCTGCATCTATGGAAGTTGGCCCGTTACGGCATCAAGTCCAAGGCTGTGATGGCCAAAGAAGGTTTCGATAACATGGAAATTCAGCGCCACGCCAACCGGTTGCTGAAAATGGTTCATGATGTCGATGACATGCCGGAAGAACAGTATCCTGAGAAAATTACCCGCCTTGTTGATTTGCCTGGCTACAAGCAAAAAGTGAAGCATATTAAAGATGTGGTAACGCGGGTAGAGCAAGAGACTGGGCTGATGGCGGAATTCTTGGCGTCGAAGAAGCAAATCAACCAGCTGATTTCATGGGCGTGGAAAAAAGACCGTTCAGCGGATCATATGCCGGATATGCTCAAAACTTGGCGCAAGCCGCTATTTGAAGCCAAAGTATTGCCTTTGCTGAAATCGAAATAGGCATAGCAACAAAAAAAGAAAAGCCCCGCCCAATATTATTGGGCGGGGCTTTTTTGCAACTGACCCAGATTATTTCTCTTCGTCTGGTAGGGTGACGTTGAGCTCCAGCACAGAAAGATCTTCTTCTTTCTGGTCGAGGTTAACGGTAACCTGTTCTGGGCTGATCTCGACGTATTTGCGGATCACATCCAGAATGTCTTGCTTCAACTGCGGTAAGTAGCTAGGTGCACCCTGATCGGCAGAGCGGCGTTCAGCAACGATAATTTGCAGCCGCTCTTTGGCTACACTGGCAGTCGTTGGTTTCTTGGGGCGGAAGAATTCTAACAATGCCATCGTGTATTACCCTCCGAATAGACGTTTTAGGAAGCCTTTCTTCTCTTCTTCAAGGAAGCGGAATGGGCGTTCTTCGCCAAGCAGGCGGGCAACCGTGTCTTCGTAGGCGATACCGGCGTCTGATTCTTTGTCGAAAATAACCGGCTCACCTTTGTTAGAGGCATTCAATACGGCCTGGCTTTCCGGGATCACGCCCAGTAGTGGGATATGAAGGATTTCCTCGACATCACCGACGCTAAGCATTTCACCTAAAGTGACGCGAGCCGGGTTGTAGCGAGTCAGCAGCAGGTGAGTCTTCACTGGTTCTTCGGCTTGCTCGGCGCGGCGTGACTTTGAATCAAGAATGCCTAGAATACGGTCGGAGTCACGTACAGATGAGACTTCAGGGTTGGTGGTAACAATGGCTTCGTCGGCAAAGTACAGAGCCATTAGTGCACCAGTCTCGATACCTGCTGGTGAATCACAGATGATGAACTCAAAGCCCATCTCAGCCATGTCGTTGAAGACACGCTCGACACCTTCGCGGCTTAGTGCATCTTTGTCGCGGGTCTGTGAAGCGGGTAGGACATACAGGTTGTCGACACGCTTGTCTTTGATAAGCGCTTGGTTAAGGTTGGCTTCACCATTGATGACGTTGACGAAGTCGTAGACTACACGGCGCTCGCAGCCCATGATGAGATCAAGGTTACGCAGGCCGATATCGAAATCGATCACCGCTGTTTTCTTGCCGCTAAGCGCAAGACCCGATGCAATAGCTGCACTCGAGGTAGTTTTACCAACGCCACCTTTACCTGAGGTAACAACGATAATACGAGCCATCTTATAAATTCCTTATTAAACGTTATAGAGCCATCTGCTCTATGTTCAAATTGTTTTCAGCAAGCGAGATAACGACATTTTGTCCCCAGAACTCTTGTTGTATTTTGTCGCTCAACCAGTAGTTCCCTGCGATTGAGATGAGTTCCGGCTGTAAG
Source organism: Photobacterium sp. AWH4_225 (assembly GCF_056158405.1). Lineage (NCBI taxonomy): Bacteria > Pseudomonadati > Pseudomonadota > Gammaproteobacteria > Vibrionales > Vibrionaceae > Photobacterium > Photobacterium sp. AWH4_225. The sequence goes on from NZ_JBSWTF010000001.1 coordinate 976,757, forward strand.
TTATGGCAGAAAATCTTTGCCTCTTTTTGACCGCTGGCCCCAGCGATAGCACGGCCTCTTAGGGTCCCGTAGACATGGATACAGCCATCAGCAATGATCTCCGCAGCCGCACTCACATGTCCAAGCACTATCAAATCACTATTCTTAGCATAAATTTGTTGGCCTGACCGAACCGGATTTTTAATGATTTTTGTCGGTGTCATCACAGGTTCAGCTGCTTTGGCCTGTTTTGCCGCATTCATAATGGCAAAACCAGCCTGCTTGGCTTGTGCTTGTAACTCCGGTTGCTTGCAGCCGCTGATCCCAACAGGGATCATTCCTGCTTCATGGACTTGGCTTTTTAGCAAAGCGAAGTCCAATTTACTGTCGACTTGGCTGACATCAATAACGATGGGAGCGGCTGAAAAGAAATTAGGCGCCTGTTCAACCTTCTCTTTCAGAAAGTTGACTGCTTGCTGTATGTCGCCATCCACGAGGTGGAGGGCAGAGAGGGTAAATGAGCCTCCCTTGAGTTCTGCAGATTTTGTCATGTGTATTGATGACTGTCGCTAAATTAGTCGTCCGGGAACGTTATCTCTTGGGTAACTTGCATGTTATATTCCAAACCGTATATCAGCAAGCTATCCTTGCTTTTGCGTTGGAATTTCAGACAACCGTCTCATCAAGTAGGCGATCCCCCTCTTTCAAGGGAATGATTCAGTCGAATTGTTGTCTGACAAAATAGCGAAATTAACGAACAGGTTACCGACAATATGTTGTGTGCAATTTACAAAAGCCCTAAAAAAGACAATACCTATCTTTATATCAACAACAAAGATGATTTCTCGCCAGTACCTGAAACTTTGTTGAAAACATTTGGTACGCCACAATTTGTCATGGTACTTAAGTTAGAAGAACGTCATAAGTTGGCACAGGCAGATATCGAAAAAGTCAAAGCGGAACTCAAAGATAAAGGGTATTACCTGCAAGTACCGCCTCCCGTGCCAAACTTACTGGAGAAATACAAAGCGGACAAAGCCGCCAGCAGCCAAGGATAAACTATGCATAAGCGATTGATATCGGCCTTTGTGGCCTTAGGGTTAGGATTATCATCGGCAGTTTATGCTGATGAGGGGTTTGATAATTATGTCGATGGACTAAAAGTAGAAGCCCGAGAAAAAGGAATTTCAGAGTCGATTATCAACTCTGCTTTTGATGGCATTACTTTTGTAGAACGTGCAGTAAAAGCGGATAAAAATCAACCAGAGCGCAAATTAACCCTGGATGAGTATATTCCCCGTGCAGTTCCTGCCTGGAAAGTAAAACAGGCTAACGAGCTATATCGTAAGCATAAAACGACGTTGGATAAAATTGGTCAGCAGTACGGTGTTCAGCCTCGATTTATTGTTGCTCTATGGGGTGTTGAAAGTAATTTCGGTCGCTTAATGGGGAATTATAACGTTGTTGAGGCGTTATCAACGCTTGCTTATGAAGGTCGGCGTGAAGCATTTTTCCGCAGCCAGGTAATGGCAGCATTGGAAATATTGGATGCGGGTCATATTAGCCCTGAAGATATGAAGGGTTCTTGGGCCGGCGCGATGGGGCAACCTCAGTTCATGCCTACGTCATTTTTATCTTATGCAGTTGATGGCAATAATGACGGTAAGATCGATATCTGGCAGACCGAGGCGGATGTTTTTGCCTCTGCTGCAAATTATTTAAAGAAGGCTGGCTGGGATGATCAATATACATGGGGTCGCCAAGTTTCCTTGCCCGCTTCTATCGATGCGTCGTTGATGGGCGTAGAAAAGAACAAGGCTCGCTCTTTAGCAGAGTGGCAGAAGTTAGGCGTTCGACGTTTCAATGGCCAGGCACTACCGAGTGTTGATATTAATGCTTGGCTTATTCAACCTGATGATAAACATGGCCGTGCCTACCTTATCTACGGCAATTATCAATCCTTGTTGAACTGGAACCGTTCACATTATTTCGCCTTGGCCGTAAGCCACTTGGCAGATCAGATTCGCTAAAGATAAAATATGACAAAGAAGCCAGACCTCAGGGTCTGGTTTTTTATGCTCTTTAGAAAATAACCATACACGGCATAAGTTGATTTACCCCACACGCCGTTTATACCTACTTAGAGTAGGCGGAGAGGAAATATACTCTACGGGAGGAGCTTTTCAGTAAGGTTAAATTATTTTTTTCCTTAAAATCAATTGCTTGGGTTTTTGCTTGGGTTGGATTCAGAAAATAAAAAACCCAGCAATTGCTGGGTTTTTTTAGGTGTTCGTTAAAGAAGTTGAATTATTTGATTTCAAAATCTTCTAGAGACTTACCTTCATCAAGCGCTTTTTTAAGTGCGCTTGGAGTACGGCCTTGGCCAGTCCACGTTTTCTCTTCACCATTTTCATCAAGGAAACGGTATTTAGCTGGACGCTGTGCACGTTTTGCTTTAGGTGCTTTATTTAGAGTTGCTAGAAGCTCTTCTGGGTCAATGCCGTCTGCTAGTAGCATTTCACGGTATTGAGCTAGTTTCTCTGTACGTTCTTTTTCTTTAGCGATTTCTTCAGCTTCTGCTTCTTCACGCTCAGAAACGACAGTTTGAAGCTTTTCTAGTGCTTCTTGTAGTTGCTCAAGAGAATATTCACGAGAAAGTGCGCGAAGGCTGCGAAGGTTAAGTAGCGCTTTCATTGCATCAGACATTTTTTATTTCCTGTAGGTCCAAAACTATAAAATAATAATAGCAGTGACAATTCAATAATTGCAATAATAATACTTTTAATACGGCGATGCCAAATAAAAAATGAAGGGTTCATTTAATTTTTTGCAATTTATCAGGTTCATTTCTCATTTGTAATAAAATGTAATGGTCAGGATAAGTAAATACTCTTATCCAAAATCATCTCGTACTGATAAATATTTGCCATCAATTTCATATGTGAAAGGTATAATAAATTGCTATTAAGTGAATGATTTTTGTACTGCTCAGCAAGACTATTCACTATTTTTGTCATTTTTTTCATCTTAACTTGTTGCATTTGGATATCTATTCCGTAGAATTGACCAGACCTAGACTAAGGGTAGAGGCGCATCGTCTATTAGTAGTAAATCGGAGGGTGATTCCGATGAGGATTTACGAAAGGAGCCGATGCCGAAGTAAGCTCGGGTTATCAAGCCAGCTTGCTGGGGTTGTCACCGAATAGGGACAACACTGCCATAGTATATAATTACATTAACTATGGAGCGCTACTGTGGAGTCGGAAAAGGGTAACTTCTCTTCCTAATGCTCTTCTATACACGACACGATGTCGTGTAAAACAGTAGATCTCCAACCAGGATCGGTTGTAGTCGAGATCATGAATATTGTAGATTTTTCACACTCCGCCATGTCGTTGTTGCCACCTTTGGTTGCACTTGGCTTGGCTATCCTCACACGTCGTGTTTTAGTTTCATTGGGTGTCGGTGTCCTGCTGGGCGCATTCCTGCTGACTGATTTTTCAATTGGTGGCACGGCCTCCTATATCGGTACCACAGTGACTGGCCTGTTTATTGAAGACGGTGCCATCAACAGCTGGAACATGAGTATTGTCGCCTTCCTTATTTTGCTGGGTATGACCACAGCATTACTGACACTTTCTGGCGGTACTCGTGCTTTTGCTGAATGGGCACAGACAAAAATCAAGAGCAAGCGCGGGGCAAAACTGCTGGCAGCTTTCTTGGGCGTGTTCATTTTCGTTGATGATTACTTTAATAGCTTGGCTGTTGGCTCTATTTCTCGCCCAGTGACGGATCGTTTCTACGTGTCGCGCGCGAAGCTGGCATATATCCTCGATTCAACTGCCGCGCCAATGTGTGTATTGATGCCTGCCTCTAGCTGGGGTGCATACATTATTACCCTTATCGGCGGTATCTTGGTGTCGCACGGCGTAACTGAGTACACTCCGCTTGGCGCTTTCATGCAGCTGGCACCAATGAACTTTTATGCAGTATTTGCACTGCTGATGGTATTCGTGGTGGCTTGGTTCCAAATTGATGTGGGCCCAATGAAAAAGCATGAGCTGGAAGCGAGCCATTGCCGTGGTTTCGATGAAGGTGATGACGACAGCCGCGCAAAAGATCTCAATGACGAGCTAGAAATTGAAGAGAGCAAGAACGGCCGCGTTGCTGACCTTGTGATGCCAATCGTGACTCTGATAGTCGCGACCTTCTTCTTCATGCTGTTTACTGGCTACCAGGCATTGGCTGCCGATGGCTTGGCATTTAGCGTCCTGGGTGCCTTTGAAAATACTGATGTCGGTATGTCTCTGGTATACGGTGGTCTTGTTGGTTTTGCTGCTGCCCTTATTCCAGTAATGCGCCAGCGCATCCCAATGGCTGATGTATCATCTACTTTGTGGATTGGTGCCAAGTCGATGTTCGGTGCGATTTTGATCCTGTTGTTTGCGTGGAGTATCGGTACTGTTATCAGTGACATGGCGACAGGTAAATACCTATCGACCTTGGTTGAAGGCAGCATTAACCCAATGCTTCTTCCGGCTATCCTGTTCTTGCTAGCGGGCGTGATGGCTTTCTCGACTGGTACCTCATGGGGTACGTTCGGTATCATGCTACCAATCGCGGGTGATTTGGCGGCGGCAACGGACATTATGTTGATGCTTCCTATGCTAGGTGCTGTTCTGGCCGGTTCGGTATTCGGTGACCATTGTTCACCTATCTCAGATACCACAATCCTATCTTCGACAGGTGCGCGTTGTCACCACATTGACCACGTATCAACACAGCTTCCATATGCACTATCTATGGCTGTAGTTTCAACTATCGGTTTCTTGGTACTGGGCTTCACTGGCTCGTTGGCTGTGTCGTTCATGACCGCAACAGTGGCGTTTATTGTGGCTTGTGTCCTGCTGTCTTGGCTATCCCGCCGTCCTCAGGAAGCAACAGCCAACGCGTAATGCTGGCATGGTGCTGATGGTTCGAAAGTAATAGTCTGATGATAAAAAGGTCTGTATTTGATACAGGCCTTTTTTTGTTTTTGTGGCAAATCAAACAGATTGGCGATTTTTATCCATTTTAGCGTGAATTGGTAACAAAGAAGATGAGCTTGCTCCTTTCAATCTGAAGGGCTTTTCTGTAGCATTCCGGCTGATTTTTTCACGCACCAATCGTATTACTAGGGAAGCTTAATGGCCCAGATGTATTTCTATTACTCGGCAATGAATGCGGGTAAGTCGACAACATTATTGCAGTCATCATTTAATTACCGCGAGCGCGGCATGACACCGGTTATTTTTACCGCTGCGATTGATGATCGTTATGGCAAAGGCAAGGTCAGCTCGCGTATTGGTTTGCAGGAAGAGGCAGAGCTATTTAACGTCAACGATGATCTTTATGCGCGTATGCAGGATATGAATACGGCAAAAAAAGTCGATTGTGTACTGATTGATGAATGTCAGTTCTTAACCAAAGAGCAGGTATATCAATTAACGGAAGTGGTCGATAAGCTACATATCCCCGTGCTTTGCTATGGCTTGCGCAGTGATTTCCGTGGTGAGCTATTTGAAGGCAGCCGTTATTTGCTGGCGTGGGCAGATAAATTGGTTGAATTGAAGACTATCTGTCATTGTGGTCGTAAAGCCAATATGGTTATTCGCCAAGATGCCAGCGGTAAAGCGATTGCCGATGGTGATCAGGTTGAAATCGGCGGCAATGACCGCTATGTCTCGGTTTGCCGTAAACACTATAAAGAAGCGCTTGAGCGTTAATTTATAGGTTTTGTCATTTTATTCTGTTACATGGCAGTGTTCTTGAATACAAAAAGCCCAGCTTCTTAGCTGGGCTTTTTCAATTCTTAATGTGCGCTGTTATTTATGGCGTTCCTGCAATTTAGCCGTGACATCCGAGAGTGACTTGCCTTGATCTTGCAGCAGTACCAGCAAGTGGTAAATCAAGTCCGCAGATTCACAGATCAGCTCCTCCTTGTCACCCGACGTTGCCGCAAGCGCGACTTCAACCCCTTCTTCACCCACCTTTTGCGAAATCCGCTTGGTGCCACGGGCATAGAGGCTGGCGGTGTAGGACGATTCAGGATCGGCACCTTTACGAGAAGCCAAGACCTGCTCAAGTTGATGAAGGAACACCAGAGCAGGTTGCTCGACCTGTCCTTCTTCAGCCGTATCATTGCTAAAGCAGGTAGGGGTACCCAAGTGGCAAGTTGGACCGATAGGGTCGACTTTTACCAGTAGGGTGTCTTGATCACAGTCTAGCTTGATGCTTTTTAACTGAAGCACGTTGCCCGAGGTTTCACCTTTGGTCCATAGCCGCTCTTTGGTTCGTGACCAGAAGGTGACTTGCTTAGTCTCAAGGGTTTTACTCAGGGCGGCATCATTCATGTAACCCAGCATCAGTACTTGGCCGCTGGTGTTGTCCTGGACAATCGCCGGAACTAACCCGTCTACTTTGTCCCAATTAATACTGCTTGCTAGGCTCATAGTCGGATCTCCACATCTTGTTGTTTCAGGTATTGCTTGAGTTCACCAATATTGATGATTTGTTTGTGGAACACCGAGGCAGCCAAAGCGCCATCGACATTCGTTTTATTGAAGGCATCGGCAAAGTGCACCATCTCACCGGCACCGCCTGAGGCTATAAGCGGTACATGGCATACTTCGCGGACCATATTGAGCTGGGTGAGATCATAACCGTTACGGACACCGTCTTGGTTCATCATGTTAAGCACGATTTCACCGGCACCGCGGCGTTGGACTTCCTGTACCCAGTCACGGGTTTCCCAGCGGGTTGCCTTGGTGCGGCTTTCATCCCCGGTGAATTGGTAAACTTGGTATTTACCGGTGTCGGCGTCGAAATAGGAATCGATACCGACCACAATGCACTGGACACCAAATTTATCCGCCAGCTTGGTGATCAAATTAGGATCGGCCAGAGCAGGGGAGTTGATCGACACTTTATCTGCACCAAACTGCAAGATACGGCTGGCATCTTCGGCAGACTTGATGCCGCCGGCGACGCAGAAAGGAATATCGATCACCTCTGCTACTCGGGCAACCCAGCTTTTATCGACCACTCGGCCATCACTGGATGCGGTGATATCGTAGAAAACCAGCTCATCGGCACCTTCTTCGGCATAACGTTTAGCGAGTGGGACAATGTCACCGATGATCTCGTGGTTGCGGAACTGCACCCCTTTGACCACTTGGCCATCTCTTACATCAAGGCAGGGAATAATTCGTCTAGCTAACATGGGTTTTTCTCCTTGCCTTACTCTGCCCAGCAAGCAAAGGCTTGCTCAGCGGTGAATTTGCCATCAAGCAGGGCACGGCCGACGATCACGCCAGCCACACCAGAGCCTTTAAGGGCGGCGATGTCTTCCAGCGAGCCAATACCACCTGACGACTGAAATTGAACCTGCGGGTACTGGGCGCACAAGTCTTGGTAAAGTTCTACGTTTGAGCCTTCGAGCGTACCGTCTCGGGAAATATCGGTACATAGTACATGTTGCAAACCAACCGTCAGGAAGTCATCCAGCAGGGCTTCGATAGTGACGCCTGAATCTTCCTGCCAGCCAGAAACCGCTACGTTGCGTTTGCCTGCGGCATCGATATTGATATCGAGCGCCAGCACAATGCGCTCAGGACCGTACTTTTCCATCCAGCCTTTGACCAACTCTGGCTGCTTGACGGCGGTCGAGCCGATCACCACACGCTGGGCACCGGCATTAAGCAGATCGGTGACATCCTGCTCGGTGCGGACGCCACCACCGATCTGGATATTGGCCGGGGTGCTAGCCAGTAGCTTGCTGATCAAATCGAGCTGGCGGGCGGAGGTATCTTTGGCACCGGTCAGATCAACCAGGTGCAGCCAGTTCGCGCCGGCTTGGTGGTAGAGGTTGAATTGCTCGGCAGGATCGACTTTGTATTCAGTCACCTTGCCGTAGTCTCCTTGAAACAGGCGGACAACCTGACCTTCAATTAAATCGAGAGCGGGAATAATCATAACAAGTCCTTTTGGTGTCCTTACATTTCAAGAAAGTTTTTGATCAACTGCGAGCCAGCTTTACTCGAGCGTTCAGGGTGGAACTGGACGCCATAATAGTTGCCGCTCTGCACCGCAGCGGTAAATGGTCGGCCGTATTCGCAGCGGGCAATAGTACGGCCTGCCTCTGGCTCGTCGAACACCGGCATGGCATAGCTGTGCACGAAATAAAAATAGCTGTCCGCTGGGATATCTTTAAACAGTGGATGACCCGATTCGGCGGCAACGGTATTCCAACCCATGTGGGGCAGGGGCAAATCGCCGGTTTGCATCTTTTTCACCGGCGCGCCGCATAGGCCAAGGCAGTTCACCTGCTCTGTCCCGTTTTGGCCTTGTTCTTCAGAAAGCTCACCGAGTAGCTGCATGCCAAGGCAAATGCCAAGTAGTGGCTTATCGACCTTTTTAACTAGGTTGATAAGGTCACGTTCTTCGAGGTTTTTCATTGCCTCGCTGGCGGTGCCTACGCCTGGAAGGAACAGCTTGTCTGCCGCCAATACCACCTCAGGATCTTTGCTAACAGTAACCGGGTAGCCCAATCGCTCGATAGCAAAACGTACCGATGACACATTGGCACAGCCGGTGTCGATGATGACGACTTGCTGGTTAGATGCGGTCATTACAATACTCCCTTGCTGCTCGGCAGCTCGTTACCTTCAACGCGAATAGCTTGGCGTAGAGTACGGCCAAAGGCTTTGAACAAGCTCTCGACGATGTGGTGGTCATTGTCACCATTTGATGACAGGTGCAGGGTGCATGCCAGCGTATCGGTCAGCGAGCGGAAGAAGTGCGAAACCATTTCCGTCGACAGATCGCCAACCTGCTCTCGACTGAAGGCTGCATCGAACTTGAGGTACGGGCGGCCGGAGAGATCCAAGGCACATTGTGCTAAGCATTCGTCCATCGGCAGGCTGAAGCCAAAGCGGCCAATACCGCGCTTGTCGCCGAGCGCTTTTTTCAAGGCTTCACCCAGTGCCAGTGCAGCATCTTCTACGCTGTGGTGGTCGTCGATGTGCAGATCGCCGTCCACAGTCAGCTCCATGCGGAAGCCGCCGTGAGTCGCGATTTGATCTAGCATGTGGTCAAAGAAGCCAAGGCCGGTGGCAATGTGGTTGCCGCCGGTTTCGTCTAGGTTTACCTTGACGCGGATATCGGTTTCCTTGGTGGTACGCACGACCTCGGCGATCCGTGGACGGGTAGTAAGATCTTTAACGATCTGCTGCCAGCCCATGGTTTGCGGGTTGTACTGGATGCCACGGATGGCCATGTTTTCAGCCAGTTGAAGATCGGTTTGGCGATCGCCAATTACGGCCGAGGTTTCAAAGTCGACCCTGCCTTGCTGGAGGTAGCCCCTGACCAAGCCCAGCTTAGGCTTGCGGCAGCTGCAGTTATCTTCATCAAAGTGCGGACAGATCAGGACATCATCAAATTTGACACCTTGGGATTCGAAGATTTCCATCATCATATTGTGCGGGGCATCGAAATCTTCCTGCGGGTAGCTGCTGGTGCCCAGGCCGTCCTGGTTGGTCACCATCACCAGTTTGTAGCCCGCGTCCTGAAGTTTCAGCAATGCCGGGATCACAAAAGGCTCCAGCTTGAGCTTGTCGAGGCGGTCAACCTGGAAGTCGATTGGTGGTTCAACGATCAGAGTACCGTCACGGTCGATAAATAAGATTTTTTCCTTGCTCACAGTGTTGTCCTTACTCTTAATTTTTTGCTAGCTGCTCTCGGATGAAGGCCAGTGTTTTTTCGCATTCGTCGCGGCTACCGATACTGATTCGGATACAGTTCTCTATCGGCGAACGGCGCAGGATAATGCCGTGGTCCCACAATGCACTGAATAGGGCGTCGGCATCGGGGAATTTCACCAGTAGGTAGTTACCGTATCCCTCATACACGGTGACATCTTCCAGCATACCGAGCCCAGCCTGGAGATAAGCTCGGTTGACGCTGATATCCAGTACCTGGAACTTGGTCTTGGCACGCCCTGCAGGGGAGAGCGCTTGAACCGCAATATCTGTTACTGGTACAGGTACTGGATATGGGGCAATGACTTTAAGAAGTAATTCAATTACCTCTGCATTAGCTAGGGTAAAGCCACAGCGCAGGCCGGCAAGGGCAAATGCTTTTGACAGGGTGCGAAGTACCACTAGGTTCGGGTACTGATCCAGCATATTCGCCGTGGTTTCTTCAAGGCAGAAGTCAATGTACGCCTCGTCAACCACGACCAGTGCCTTGCCTTGGGTCATATCTAAAAGGGATTCGATATCCTGACGTTTGATCAGGTTGCCAGTCGGGTTGTTCGGGCTGCAGACAAAGACTAGCTTCACACCGTCGAGATTTTCCCGGATACCTTCAAGATCTAACTGCCAATCAGCCGTCAAAGGAACGGTTTTGGTGTTCACATCGAACGTTTCCGCACTGATGGCATACATGCCGTAAGTCGGCGGACAATAAAGAATGCTGTCTTGGTTTGGTTCGCAGAATGCGCGGATCAGCAGCTCAATACCCTCATCGGCACCGCGAGAGGTCAGTACCTGCTCAGGGCGAACCGAGGCATAATCGGCGTAGGCGTCAATCAGCTCTGTTGGCTGACAAGTGCTGTAACGGTTGAGGCGATCGCACTTGATGTTGTATTCGTTGGCAAACGGTGACTCGTTGGCATTGAGCCAGATATCACCGCTGCCACCCAAGCGGCGTGCCGACTGGTAGGGGGTCAGTTCGCGGACAGTTTTGCGTGCCAGTTGATCAATTTTCATCTTATGCCCCCTTTGAAACATCTTGTGCCGCGGCCAGCTTTTCAACTCGGATAGTCACCGCGCGTTTGTGGGCATCGAGGCCTTCAGCTTCAGCAATGGCAACAACGGTCGGTGCCAATTCCTTCAGGCCATCAGCGCTCAACTCTTGGACTGTCATGCGCTTGCTGAAGTCAGCCAGCCCCAGGCTCGAATAGGTACGGGTATAGCCGTAGGTCGGTAGTACGTGGTTGGTACCAGAGGCATAATCACCAACCGATTCTGGTGACCAGTTGCCAAGGAAAATAGAACCGGCATTGTCCAGCTGCGAGACCAGATCACGCGGGTTGCGAGTCTGGACAATTAAGTGCTCAGGACCGTAGTGGTTGGAAATCGACACACACTGGGTCAGACTTTCCGCCACAATCAAAATGCTTGAACCTAGCGCCTGGCGCGCAATGTCAGCTCGCGGCAGGGCTTTGAGTTGCTGCTGAATGGCATCCGCTGTGCGATCGGCAATGCTTGGGTCTGGGGTGACCAGCACTACCTGCGAATCTGGGCCGTGCTCAGCCTGGCTAAGCAAGTCCGCAGCAATGAAATCAGGGTCGGCACTGCTATCGGCAATTACCAAAACCTCTGAAGGGCCGGCTGGCATATCAATTGCCGCGCCGCGGAAGTCATTGCTGACCTGGCGCTTGGCTTCGGTGACAAAAGCATTGCCCGGGCCGAAGATTTTATCGACTTTAGCCACGCTCTCGGTGCCGTAGGCCATTGCAGCGACAGCCTGTGAGCCGCCAACATTATAGATTTCGCTGATGCCGCACAGTTTAGCAACATAGAGGATTTCATCAGCGATAGGCGGTGGCGAGCATAATACAACCTGACGGCAGCCTGCGATTTGGGCTGGTACGCCTAGCATCAATACCGTTGATGGCAGCGGTGCACTCCCGCCTGGGATATACAAGCCAACAGAGTTAATTGGACGCGTAACTTGTTCGCATACCACTCCTGGCTGAGTTTCTACTCGCAACGTCGGCTGTTTTTGTGCTTGGTGGAAAGTGGCGATGTTCTGGTAAGCCTGCTGCAGTGCCTGCTTCATCTCATCACTCAACCTTGCCGAAGCCGCAGTGACTTCTTCTTCACCGACTTTGATGCTGTCTGGCTTGATGCCATCGAATTTCTCAGTTAGCTCAAGCAGGGCTTGGTCGCCACGGCTACGAACATCACTAATCACGCCTTCGACAATCGCAGTGATGTTGGCACCCTCGGTGATCGCAGGGCGCTCAAGCAGACTTTCTTGTTGGTTCTCGCTCAGGGATTGCCACACAACGGTTTTCATTGCTTACTCCATCATCTTTTCGATAGGCAGGACAAGGATTGAGCTCGCGCCCAGTTCTTTGAGCTGTTCCATGGTTTCCCAGAACAGGTTTTCAGAGCTGACAAGATGTACCGCAACGCGGCTCTTGTCCTGAGACAGCGGCAATACTGTTGGGTCTTCGGCACCTGGCAGTAGGGCTTTGATTTGGTCAAGGCGCTCAGCTGGCGCGTGCAGCATGATGTACTTGGATTCTTTTGCCTGGATAACACCCTGCATACGGGTCAGCAAACGATCAATCAGAGCTTGTTTATCGTCGGATAGCTCACCGGTTTGCTGAATAAGTACTGCTTTGGAGCGCAGGATCACTTCAGCTTCTTTGAGGCCATTGGCTTCAAGTGTTGCGCCAGTCGATACCAAGTCACAGATAGCGTCGGCAAGGCCAGCGCGTGGTGCGACTTCCACCGAGCCGTTGAGCATACAGGTGCTGAAGTTTACGCCTTGCTGATCCATGTAGCGCTTTACTAGCTGTGGGTAGGTCGTTGCAATGCGCTTGCCTTGCAGATCCTGCGGGCCGTTGTATTCGGCATCCTTGTCGATGGCAATGGATAGGCGGCAGCCTCCGAAGTCCAGGCGGCGTAGTTTGATGTAGTTGGCTGGCTCGCCACGGGCTTCACGCTCAAGGCCCACTTCTTCTAGCTCATTTTCACCAATTACGCCCAGGTCAACAACACCGTCCATGATCAAACCTGGAATATCGTCATCACGAACCAGTAGTAGGTCGATCGGCATGTTTTCAGAGTGAACCACTAAACGCTCACCCATCATGTTGAACTTCACGCCGCAACGTTTGAGTAGCTCCTGGCACTCTTTACTCAGGCGTCCTTTCTTTTGAATTGCAATTCGTAGTCGTTGTGTCTGCATTGTTTTAATCCCTGTACTCGATGTTGAGCCTGAAAACGAAAAAACCCTCGGAAGATTTCTCTTCCGAGGGCCTTGTAATCTGTGCTATCACGACCGCTGGAAGAGTATTTTTGCGTCTTCCAGAGCGAGGCGTATCCTCCCGAAAGACTAATCAGGATGATGATGGTGATGTAGGTTTACCATTTGGATACGCATAGATATGTACTCTGTATAAATCATTATTAACGCTTGCTTGTGATTCACACTAACGAAGCTGGATTTATTTTGCAATAGCAATTTTACCGAAATATTAAATTTTTATCGGGGTAGGGTTTCGCAGTGGATAAAACCTAGTCAAATGGGGGCATAGTGCGAAGAGATTAAACGGATTTGTGCTTGTATGCTGAAAAAGGAAGTGGTGTTTGCAACAAGAAAATATACGAGTTGTTAACGACTGCTGATCGGGGAAAGCGAGCGGTAAATTGAGGGTTATTCTGTTTAATGAATAATTTTTCTTGGGCAAAGCGCTTTAAGAGGGAAACACTCCCCTAAATGAATAGGGGAGCTGAATGACTAGATCTGAATTCGGGGCGCTATAAAGTAAGGTTAGGCGGTTTAACCAATCGTTATTTACCGCAGCATTTCTTGTATTTTTTGCCACTGCCGCACGGGCAGGGATCATTACGGCCGACTTTATCACTAACAACTGGTAATGGTTTAGTTTCTTCGGCAACCGGAGGCTCTGGGTATTCGCCATCGATGTAATACCATTGAGGCTGGCCATCTACCATTTCTTTGAGGAAACGCGAACGTTCATGGAGGCAATATTGCTCGTTGCCGTCTTGGTAGAAGGCTTTAAATTCGACATATCCCTCGGCCTCTGAAGCAATCTCGCTGTTGATCTCTTCCAGCCCTAGCCACTGGCTATTTACCGACTCCGCAATAGCTTCACGGTGCTGCTCTGCTTCACAGCTTGGATGGTAAGTTGCCACAACATAATCCACCAGGCCTAGTACATGCGCACTGTAGCGTGAACGCATAAGCTGCTCAGGGTGGGTCGCTAGGCTTGGATTTTGGTGGATAGGTTGGCAGCATTCAGCCAAAGGGCGTTGGCTGCCACAAGGGCATGACGGAATTGGTTGGGTCATGGTTTACTCGGTAAATTTCGCTCAAAAACAGTGACCCATTTTAAAGATTCCATATAGGTTTCTGCAACGACTGATTCTTTCAGTTTGAGGGCCTGACATAAACGTTTGATAGTTTTCCAATCCGCTTGGTCATGGGCAACGGCCAAGCGCAGGATCCCGCCCAGGTAACCCCGGCGGTTTATCAGGGCGTGCTGAACCGTCTCGTCCAAGGGTAACTGGTCGATAAGTGCTTCAATGGGTTGATCCAAGATACTATCGAGCAATGAAAACAACCCCGTCAGAAAGGCCTCGTTGCTATCGATAGGGATCTGTAGGTGCTGACTCAATTGTTCGCTAAAGCGCGCCCGTTGCAATGACAGGAAGTACAGCGACTCTGGTTTATTTTCAACGGCATGAGAGGTGGCAACAAAGGTGACAAAGCGCCTTAGTTTTTCCTCGCCGAGATAGACCAAAGCTTGTTTGAACGAAGAGATTGGCTTGGCACGGGTGTAAGTCATGTTATTGACATGACGTAGCAGCTTGTACGAGAGCGTGACATCGGTAGCGATGATCTTTTCGATCTTGTCAAAATTAACGTCGACTCGGCTGATCTCTTTATAGAGCCGAAGTGTTGTAAGGGCCGAGGGCTCAAGTGCTTTTTTGCGAACGAGTTCAGGCCGACTAAAAAAGTAGCCCTGAAAGAGATCAAAGCCAGCCTCACTGGCTGCCATAAACTCTTCGTAAGTTTCTACTTTTTCTGCCAAGAAGGTAATTTTACTGCCTTTCTCTTTAAGGCGGCGGATAAAAAAGCTGGCCTTAGGCAGCGGCGTTGCACGCAGATCAAACTTGATAATATGGACGAACGGGATGAAGCGGTTCCATTCCGGTGTTGGGGTGAAATCATCCAGTGCCAAGGTATAGCCAGCTTGGTAAAGCTCCATGACGGCCGTCAATAACTCATCATCAGGCTGGCACGTTTCCAGAATTTCAATGATGAAGCTTTTTTTCGGGAACAGCAGCGGTATACGATTTATCAGGCTACCATGCGGAAAATTGATAAAGGCTTTTTTACCGGAGGCGACGTCACTGTTGCCAGTACTGAGAAAGTTGTCAGTCAACAGGCGATGAGTGGCATGCTCTTCATCAACTTCAGGGAAACTGTTGTTCGGACCGTCTCGGAATAACAGCTCATAGCCGATGGTGTCTTTGTCCCTGTTTAAGACTGGCTGTCTGGCAAGATATGAATTCATGTAAGTAAATAATCGATCTTACGTTGGTGATGCCATTATTAATGTAGTTGCATTTGACGATTAATGTATGGCTTTTCGTACAAATTATGACAAAAATAATCTCAATAAGACAGTGTTACATTTTTTGCCTATCAACCATGATACTGAACATGGAATTATTCGTGAGCATAATAGATAATCCGCGGCTTTCCGAAAAAATTTTGTGTAACTCATGACCGTATTCACAGTCATACAAGCGGGATTGCTTGTAGGTGGAATGATTTTTATTGCTATGTTGCTTCTTTCATGGCGTAAAAATCGAGAGCAGGAAGCGCAAACAAAAATCTTACCTATCGGCCTTATTGGCGGCTTTGCCAATTTCTGTGACACCCTTGGGGTGGGTAGCTTTGCTATCAAAACCGCTGGCTATAAACAGTTTAAGCTTATTGATGATCAGTTGCTGCCGGGCACCCTCAATTGCCAGGCGGTTTTAGCAACCGTGGTTCAGTCACTGATCTTTCTGACTGCCGTGGATGTTGATCCGACGACCATGGTCTCTATGGTGTTGGCTGCCTGCCTAGGGGCAACTTTCGGAGCCCGTTTAGTCTCCAGTTGGGATCGTCAGTTGATCCGCTTGGTAATGAGTGCGGCCTTGCTGGTGGTAGCGAGCTTGATGTTGGCGGGACAGCTTAAGCTGTTTCCGCTCGGCGGCCTTGAGCTAGGCTTGTCTGGCTGGAAACTGGCAGTCGCCATTGCGGGTAACTTCCTGTTTGGCGCACTAATGACAGTGGGTATTGGCCTTTATGCTCCGTGCATGACCATGGTTTACCTGTTGGGTATGCACCCGCTGGCGGCATTCCCTATCATGATGTGTTCGTGTGCTTTCCTAAGTTTCTTCTCGGCAGGTGGCTTTATTCGTATGAACCGCATCAACAGCCGTGCGGCGTTGGTCGTGGCAATTACTGGCCCAATTGGCGTGGTGATTGCTGCGTACCTGGTGAAGTCGCTCGATCTACATCTGCTGGCGTGGCTGGTAATTGGTGTCGTGCTTTATACCTCTATTACGATGTACCGTTCATGGTCAAAAGAGCGCGCGCTTGCTGGCACTGAAGCATTGGCAGGCTCTGCCAAGTAGGGCTTATATCCCATTAGGTGTGAAAAAAGGTACGCATGGCGTACCTTTTTTATTGCTTGCGTATGGCCGGGAACACCTGTTTTGGGATGTAGCTTATAGTTGACTACGGCTGAAAATCGCGCGTTTCAAGCTGGCAGTCTTGCGGGGTACAAACCAATACAGAGCCATGATCATACCAGTCGCCAAGTACAATTCGGCGTGCGTCTTGCCCGTTTACTGACAGGACATGAACGTCAGGTCTATGGGTATGGCCGTGGATCATCTGGTTGACCCCTAGCTCTGCCATGACATGGACAACCTCTCCGGGGGTAACATCCATGATAGTCTGGCTTTTGGTCTGGTTGGTCTGGCTACTGCCGCTTCGCATCTTTTCACCGATACGCTGGCGGTAGCGTAGTGGCAGGCGGAAAAACAACCATTGAATATAGCGGTTATGAACCTTCTTGCGATAGCGCTGATAGCCTTCATCGAGTGTGCACAAGGTGTCACCGTGCAGGATCAAAGTTGGCGTGCCATAAAGATCAACCACAGTGTGTTCGGGCAGGAGCTCGACGCCGGTTTCCTGGCTAAAACGCTTGCCAATCAGGAAGTCCCTGTTGCCGTGGATAAAATAGCAAGGCACACCGCTATCGGTGAGCTGGCGGAAGGCCGATTTTATTTGCTGGTGGAATGGGGAATCGTCATCATCGCCAATCCACATCTCAAACAGATCGCCCAATACATAAAGGGCATCAATGCCACGGGCTTCGGTGGACATAAAACGGAGGAAGCAGGCGGTAATGTCTGGCCTGTCGGCACTCAGGTGCAGGTCGGAAATAAAAAGTGTGGTCATAGGAGGGAAGGGTGGCACAACGGCCACCCTTTGTGAAGCATTACTCTTCGATAGTGACGTTGTTGATAACAACTTCTTCTACCGGTACGTCCTGGTGTACGTAACCCCAGTTACCCGTTGCAACGGCTTTGATCTTGTTCACTACGTCCATGCCTTCAACCACTTCAGCAAACACGCAGTAACCCCAACCGTCAGGTGTCTCTGATTTGAAGTCCAAGAATTTGTTGTCGTTCACGTTGATGAAGAACTGAGAGCTCGCTGAATGCGGTTCCATAGTACGCGCCATAGCCAGTGTACCCACTTTATTGCTTAGGCCGTTGCTAGCTTCATTTTTGATTGGTGCACGAGTTTCTTTTTCTTCCATGCCAGAAGCCATACCGCCGCCCTGGATCATGAAACCATCGATAACGCGGTGGAACAAAGTACCGTTGTAGAAACCGTCACGGCAGTACTGTAGGAAGTTTGCACAGGTCTCTGGTGCTTTTTCAGTGTTTAGTTGGATTTTGATGTCACCAAAAGTAGTGTGAAGCGTTACCATGAGCTTGTCCTTTAAATAGGTGTATATTGCTTTAAACGTTGGATTCTATCTTACCCAACATAGGCGTCAATATTAACTGTTGCCGACGGCAAACTCTGTGATATATAGGCGAAATATTGACCTTTTGCTTAACTATAGAATATGTGCGAAGGCTTGGCACCATGGACCATGGTCGTAGAGGTTGAGCGATTGCGGCAGTATCCTTGGCGATATTGTTGCAGAATCGTCCCGATGGCGTGATTTTCCTTGCTATGGGCGGCCAATAAAGGTGTAATTACCTTCTTGAATTGTAACCCCACCAAATGAGTATTGAAGAGACATGTTGAAGATCTATAACTCACTGACAAGACAAAAAGAGGAATTTAAACCCATCCAGCCAGGTAAAGTTGGCATGTATGTCTGTGGGGTTACCATCTACGATTTGTGTCACATCGGTCACGGCCGTACGTTTGTGTCATTCGACGTGGTTTCTCGCTACCTGCGTTACTCGGGTTACGATCTGACTTTTGTTCGTAACATTACTGATATCGATGACAAGATCATCAAGCGTGCAGCGGAAAATGGCGAAAGCTGTGATTCACTGACCGAGCGCTTGATCGGCGAAATGCACGCTGACTTCGATGCACTTGGCATGAAGCGTCCGGATATCGAGCCGCGTGCGACGGAATTCATTGCTGAAATTATCGCAATGTGTGAGCGTCTGATTGAGCGCGGCTTCGCTTACGTAGCGGACAATGGCGACGTGATGTTCGAAGTAAGCAAGTTTGACGAATACGGCAAGCTGTCTAAGCAAGACCTTGACCAGCTTCAGGCCGGTGCCCGCGTTGATATCGAAACAGCCAAGCGTAGCCCGCTTGATTTCGTGCTTTGGAAGATGTCTAAGCCGGGTGAGCCAACGTGGGAGTCACCATGGGGCGCAGGCCGTCCTGGCTGGCACATCGAATGTTCTGCAATGAACTCGGCTATTCTTGGCGATCATTTCGACATTCACGGCGGTGGTTCTGATCTGCAGTTCCCGCACCACGAGAATGAAATTGCTCAGTCTTGCTGTGCAACTGGCTCCCAGTACGTGAATACTTGGATGCACAGCGGCATGGTAATGGTTGACCGCGAGAAGATGTCCAAATCGCTGGGTAACTTTTTCACTATCCGTGATGTACTGGGTTACTTCGATGCTGAAACCGTGCGTTACTTCCTGATGTCTGGCCACTACCGTAGCCAGCTGAACTACAGCGAAGATAACCTTAAGCAGGCTCGTTCAGCGCTTGAGCGTCTGTACACGTCACTACGTGGTCTTGATACTTCGGTTGCTGCTGCCGGTGGCGATGAGTTTATCGCACGCTTCAAAGAAGCAATGAACGATGATTTCAACACCCCAGAAGCTTACTCTGTGCTGTTTGACATGGCTCGCGAGATCAACCGCCTGAAAGCGGAAGATATCAATGCCGCTTCTGCACTGGGTGCGCGCATGCGTGAGTTGGCTGACGTAATTGGCCTGTTGGCGCAAGAGCCGGAAGCCTTCCTGCAAGGTGGTGCTGGCGAAGATGAAGACGTCGCGGAAATCGAAGCACTTATCCAACAGCGTCTTGATGCCCGTGCTGCGAAAGACTGGGCTGCGGCTGATGAAGCTCGCGACAAGCTGACCGCGATGGGTATCATCCTTGAAGACGGCCCTCAAGGTACGACTTGGCGCCGTAAGTAAAGAATATCCTTCTTTGAAATAAATGAGCCGGAGTGAAAACTCCGGCTTTTTTTATATCTCATAATCAAAAATCACACCAAGATCACCATTCGAAACTAATACGTTCAATTTCGAGCGTTGTTGATCACACATAACGAAAGTCATGCTACTGAAATATTAGCGAATCATTATTATGCTTATACAAAACAACACAATAACAACGTATGGACTAGGACATAATAATGAAAACAGCTTGCCTTGCTGCCGTAATAGGCAGTGCCCTACTTGCTTCCCCAAGCTTTGCCCAAACCAGCGCTACAGACACACAGACAGATAAAGTGGTGGTTGCTCACCGTGGTGCTTCCGGCTACCTGCCAGAGCACACACTGGCAGCAAAAGCATTGGCTTATGCCATGAAGCCAGATTACATCGAGCAGGATGTGGTCATGACCAAGGATGATAGGTTGGTTGTGCTGCATGATCACTATCTTGATCGTGTTACCAACGTTGCCGAGGTGTTCCCAGATCGCGCCCGTAAAGATGGCCGCTACTACGCCATTGATTTTACTCTGGCTGAAATTAAGCAGCTGAGCGTAACAGAAGGTTTTAAGCTCGAAGAGGGTAAGCAAGTGCAGGGTTTCCCTGAGCGCTTCCCGATGTGGCAGTCAGATTTCAAGGTACCGACCTTTGAAGAAGAGATTGAAATGATCCATGGCCTGAATAAAACCTTGGGTTATGACATCGGTATCTACCCTGAAATCAAAGCGCCATGGTTCCACCGTCACGAAGGTAAAGACATCAGTGCCGCAGTACTCAAGGTACTTAAGCAATATGGCTATACCAGCAAAGACAGCAAAGTGTATTTGCAGACATTCGACTTCAATGAGCTCAAGCGTATCCATGATGAGTTGATGCCGGCGATGGGAATGGATGTCAAACTGGTTCAGTTGATGGCTTACACCGATTGGAACGAAACCATGGAATACGGCAAGGACGGTAATGCGACGCCTTACAGCTATGACTGGATGTTCGAGCCTAACGGCATGGAAATGGTCGGTAAGTATGCCGATGGTATCGGCCCTTGGAAGCCGATGGTGGTATCCGATGAATCAACCAAAGGCAATATCAAGCTGACGGGCTTGGTCAAGGCTGCTCATGAGGCGGGCATGCAGGTCCACCCCTATACCTTCCGCTCTGATGAGGGGCGTATCCCAGCCTATGCCAATGACTTTAACGACATGCTAGATATTTTCTACAACACCGCTGATGTAGATGGTGTGTTTACCGATTTCCCTGATAAAGCGGTGAACTTCTTGCACAACTAGTGTGAGCGATTAACACATAGATGAGATTTGAAAAACGGCACCCACATTGGGTGCCGTTTTGTTATGCAGGATATTAGTCGTAATCACCCCTAAGTCTCAGAGGTGTTCAGGTAACTGGGTGCCACATTTCTTGCAGAAGTTGGCATCGCTTTCGTGGCCGCTGGCCGAGCAGTTGGTACAACGGATCAGCTCACGCTGTGTTCTCATTTCCTGGCTGAGTTCGGCGGTAATTATCCCGGTAGGAACAGCCAGAATCGAGTAACCCAACAGCATGGTGAAAGCAGCAATGGCTTTGCCAATATCTGTCTGCGGCACGATATCGCCATAGCCAACAGTGGTAATGGTCACAATAGCCCAGTAGATACTGGTGGGAATGCTGGTAAAGCCGTTGTCGGGTCCTTCAACGATGTAGAGCAGTGACCCCAAGACGGTGACTAATATCGCGACGGTACTGAAGAAGACCAAGATCTTGCGTTGTGCCATCAGCAGTGAGCGCAGCAGGATATTAGAGTCTTTGAGGAAGCGCGCCAACTTGAGGATCCGGAAAATTCGCATAACACGGATTAGACGAACGATAAGCAGGTAGTTTGAGCCCGGGAACAAGAAAGCTAAGTAGCTTGGCAAAACGGCTATTAAGTCAATCACCCCGTAGAAGCTGCGCGCATAGGCCCAAGGTTTAGGAGAGCAGTAAAGGCGCAGTGCATATTCAATAGTAAAGAGAATAGTGAAGACCCACTCGAGTACGGTCAGGGCTTCGCTGTATTTGAAATCGACCGAACGGATGGTCGATAGGATCAAGATAAGCTCTGAACAAAGAATAGCGACAATCAGTGCGATATCGAAGTTTCGTCCGGCTTTGGTCTGGGTGCCGAAGATGATCTGGTACAGGCGTTGTTTTCGGGTCAGGGTAACCAAAGCGATAGGTCTCATTAAAATACGATAAGTGTATAAATAATAAACCTAATTATTGTTAAGAAGTAAGCACTATTGTTCTTTTGTCGAGAGGAGTGATACAAGGCCGGAAGCTTTGTTCAAAAGCTATCCGGCCATAACAAGGGTAGGAACTGGTGACAGTTTGAGGCCTCTGCTTTGTTAAGCAAGGCCCGGGAACAAGGCACGCAGGCCGTTGGCAATAAACTCAATACCCAGTGCGGCAAGGATCAAACCCATGATACGGGTGATGACGTTGATGCCAGTCTGGCCGAGGAAGCGAACGATAATAGGCGCGGCGCGAAATAGCATCCAACAGCAGGTCGCAAAGGCAACGATAGTGAGTGCAATACCGACCGTGCTAGTCATTCCCGGGTAGCGTGAGCCATAGACGATGGTTGAACTGATTGCACCGGGACCTGCCATCAATGGCATAGCAAGGGGGACGACGCCAATTTGTTCACGACTAACAGATTCGGATTTTTCCTGCTTGTTTTGCTTATCCTCACCCAGCTTACCGCTCATCATCGAAAAGGCGATGGTCAATAGCAGCAAACCACCGGCAACCCGGAATGAGTCGAGGGAAATACTGAACATATCTAGCAGGAATTGGCCAGCAAGAAGCGAGACAGTCAGGATTACGGCAACGGCCACATTGGCGGTCAGGGCGGTTTTGTTTCGTTCTTCCGGACTCATATGGCCTGTCAACGAAACAAAGATCGGCATAATCCCTATCGGGTTGACGGCTGCAATCAGGCCGACGAAAAACTGCAGAAAAATGGCTAATTCAAGTGGTTGCATATTAAGTTTAGTGCTAATTATGGGAGTTTAGAGCCCAACAGGAGCTTAGTGTAGCCAAAGGTCGGAATAATTGCGTGACGGGAAACCACGGCTGAGTCAGCAAGGCTTGTTCTTCCAATGATCTAACCTTCGATTAAAACAGTATAAACCTGTTGATCGGCGATACTTTAAGCCAATTGCCGGACTTTCACCAATTAAAAATAGTTATATCTTTCCCTATTTAAAGTTATTTATGAATATCTTGTTGCGCTGGTGTAAATGCTCATGGTATGGGTTATCCTTTGGTGAGCACATTGCGTGCTACATTAATGAAACAAAACTGAATGCTGATGCTCTGAAAACTGTGATTTAGCTCTCGTTATTGTCTATATATGACAAATTGTGTAGCTTTATTACGTAATATTATGGCTTGATGTTTGCGTGATTTAGCGTCACTTTGCTGCACTTCAAGCGGTATGGTCACAAATCAACCGCTTAGGTTATTGTTTTTGGGTGATATGGGTCAAAAAATAACAAAGTGTAACTCTAAATGGTTACAAGTGATCTAAATCAATTTTTTTCGCGGTGTGAAAGAATATAATCAGTTTTGAAAGCAATTTACTAAGTATGTGTGTTACCGGTTTTTTTGAGCAGGATGGCTCCCGGATAACCCAAAAGGATGTGAACGCATCCTTACTAAAAAGTTTTCAATCTTAAGTTAGGAGTTAACTATGCCTGTTACTAATATGGCTGAACTAGATGCAATGGTTGCACGCGTTAAAGCGGCTCAGAAAGAGTTTGCGACTTACTCTCAGGAGCAAGTAGACAAAATCTTCCGTGCTGCATCTCTAGCGGCTAACCAAGCACGTATTCCTCTAGCGCAACAAGCGGTAGAAGAGTCAGGTATGGGTATCGTCGAAGATAAGGTTATTAAAAACCACTTCGCTTCAGAATTTATCTACAACAAATACAAAGACGAGCAGACCTGTGGCATCCTTGAAGAGGATGACAACCTAGGTACTATGACTATCGCAGAGCCAGTTGGCATCATCTGTGGTATCGTACCAACCACAAACCCAACCTCTACTGCTATCTTCAAATCTCTAATCTCTCTTAAAACCCGTAACGGTATCATTTTCTCGCCACACCCACGTGCGAAGAACTCTACCAACGATGCAGCTAAATTGGTTCTAGACGCGGCTATCGCTGCTGGTGCACCAAAAGACATCATCGGTTGGATCGACCAGCCTTCTGTAGAGCTTTCAAACGCACTGATGAAGCATGATGACATCGCACTTATCCTTGCAACTGGTGGTCCAGGCATGGTTAAAGCTGCTTACTCTTCTGGTAAGCCAGCAATCGGTGTAGGTGCGGGTAACGTTCCAGTTGTTATCGACGAAACTGCAGACGTTAAGCGTGCTGTTGCTTCTATCCTGATGTCTAAGACTTTTGATAACGGCGTAGTTTGTGCTTCTGAGCAGGCTGCAATCGTTGTTGACGAAGTCTACGACGAAGTGAAAGAGCGTTTTGCTTCTCACAAAGCTTACGTTCTATCTAAGGCAGAAGCTGAGAAAGTACGTAAAGTACTGCTTATCGACGGCAACCTAAACGCGAAAATCGTAGGCCAGCCAGCTCCAGCTATCGCTGAAATGGCAGGTGTTAAAGTTCCAGCTGACACCAAAGTACTAGTAGGTGAAGGTCTGGGCAAAGTGTCTTACGACGATGCATTCGCTCACGAGAAACTATCTCCAACTCTAGGTCTATTCCGCGCTGACAACTTCGAAGACGCTGTTGCTCAGGCTGTGACTATGGTTGAGATCGGTGGTATCGGCCACACATCTGGTCTTTACACTAACCAAGACGTGAATGCAGACCGCATCCGCTACTTCGGTGACAAGCTGAAGACTGCACGTATTCTTGTAAACATCCCTACTACCCACGGTGGTATCGGTGACCTGTACAACTTCAACGTTGCACCGTCCCTAACACTGGGTTGTGGTTCATGGGGTGGTAACTCTATCTCTGAGAACGTAGGTCCTAAGCACCTTATCAACAAGAAAACTGTAGCTAAGCGAGCTGAAAACATGTTGTGGCACAAACTACCTAAGTCAATCTACTTCCGTCGTGGTAGCCTGCCAATCGCGCTTGGCGACCTAGAAGGCAAGAAACGTGCATTCCTAGTAACTGACCGTTTCCTATTCAACAACGGTTACGCTGATGAGGTAGTTAA
Source organism: Photobacterium sp. AWH4_225 (assembly GCF_056158405.1). Taxonomy (NCBI): domain Bacteria; kingdom Pseudomonadati; phylum Pseudomonadota; class Gammaproteobacteria; order Vibrionales; family Vibrionaceae; genus Photobacterium; species Photobacterium sp. AWH4_225. The sequence continues at coordinate 1,001,545 of NZ_JBSWTF010000001.1, forward strand.
GCTACTTAAAGCTCAGGGTATTGAAGTTCAAGTATTCTTCGATGTAGAAGCAGATCCTACTCTATCTGTTGTAGAGAAAGGTGCAGCTGCAATGCAAAGCTTCCAGCCAGACGTTATCCTAGCGCTTGGTGGTGGTTCACCAATGGATGCTGCGAAGATCATGTGGGTAATGTACGAGCACCCAGAAACGCACTTCGAAGAACTAGCAATGCGCTTTATGGATATCCGTAAGCGTATCTACAAGTTCCCGAAAATGGGTAAGAAAGCTGAACTAGTATGTATCACTACTACTTCTGGTACAGGTTCTGAAGTAACTCCATTTGCGGTTGTTACCGATGACAAGACTGGTGCTAAATACCCTCTAGCGGATTACGAGCTAACTCCACAAATGGCTATCGTTGATGCTAACCTTGTGATGAACATGCCTAAGTCGCTAACAGCGTTCGGTGGTTACGATGCAGTAACTCACGCCCTAGAAGCTTACGTATCTGTTCTTGCGAACGAATACTCTGACGGTCAGGCTCTACAAGCTCTTAAGATGCTGAAAGAGTACCTACCTTCAAGCTACGCGAACGGTGCTAACGACCCAATCGCACGTGAGAAAGTACACAACGCAGCAACTATCGCTGGTATCGCGTTTGCCAACGCCTTCCTAGGTGTTTGTCACTCAATGGCGCACAAGGTTGGTGCTGAGTTCCACGTACCTCACGGTCTAGCGAACGCACTACTAATCTCTAACGTTGTTCGTTACAACGCGAACGACAACCCAACTAAGCAGACTGCATTCTCTCAGTACGACCGTCCACAGGCACGCCGTCGTTACGCAGAAGTTGCTGACCACCTAGGCCTATCTCAGGAAGGTGACCGCACTGCACAGAAGATTGAGCGTCTACTAGCATGGTTGGATGAGCTAAAAGTTAACCTAGAAATCCCAATGTCTATCCAGGCGGCGGGTGTAGCTGAGTCTGACTTCCTAGCGAAGCTTGATGAGCTAGCGGTTGAAGCGTTCGATGACCAGTGTACTGGTGCGAACCCACGCTACCCTCTAATCGCAGAGCTAAAAGAAGTCCTACTAGCTTCTTACTACGGTAAGGCGTTTGTTGAAGGTGAAACTTTCGAAGGCACAACGGTCATCAAGAAAAAAGAAGACCAGGAAGCAGTGAAAGCACCAAAAGCTAAAAAAGAGAAAGCAGAAGCTTAATCATTGTTTAGCTAGCGCACTTTAGACTACCTATTTAGCCCGCCATTTTGGCGGGCTTTTTTCGTTTAGAACTTATGTGAAAGAAAAATTGATGGGAAGTAAAGGCGATCAGCTCACTTCGGCTTCAATCATCCTGCCGTTGAAATAGTCATTGGCAACAATGTACTCGGCGCTGCGGGCAATTTCGTATTGCAGTGGAGAGCTGAGTTTATGGTGATGGCTATTGCATGGGCACTCGATAGTGAGCGGCACCACACCGCCAACGCGGATGTTGAACTCTGCCAATTCCTTGGCCCAGCTTTGGGTTAAGCCCGATACAATGGCTTTCGAACCTGAGTGGACAGAAGTGTGCAAACAATCCTCATTAGCAGCCAGGTTGATGATAACCCCATGGCAGTTGTGATCCCGCATGTAATGGGCGGTCTGTTTACCAAAGGTAAAGAAAGGGGTCGCTTTTTCGTTCATTGAGCGGCTGAACTGATCCACCGAAGAAGGACTCAAAAGCGAAGGGAGGGCAGAGTCAACCCAGCAGTTCACCAGTACTTCGATTTTGCCAAAATGCTGGTGGATATTATTGATAAGTGTGCCTATGGTGAGCTCGCTCTGGTCTGGGATCAGATAAGACTGGCAGGGCGCTCCCACTGCCTGACAGGCCTGAAGAGTTTGTCCCAACGCATGTTGGCGTTCATCGACCAAAGCCAGTTTCGCCCCCAGCGAGGCAAAATGGAGCGATAGGGCTTTACCCAGTGGGCTACCCGCCGCTGTGATGATAATGACTGAATGTGCGATATTCATAGCTCTTCCTATATTAGGCTGCCGACACATTGTTACTGTCAAAAAGCCAACTTACAAATCATAGACTTAGGTTACGCAGTCCCACAGAGTCTGTCTGTGAATAATCCCCCAAACTTGCGACCCAGCATTAAAATGTTAGTGAACTGTGATCACTGTGCAGCATAAAGGTGACAAAGCTATGAAGGAGGTCACGAAATTAAATTCGTAATGATAATCATATCAACGTAATAACTAGCAAGTTGGCTCATTTTGACTTCAAAATTAGGCAAAATCACCCAATGAGCGATATCAGATCCCGTACATTTCGGCGAAGCGCTTGGCTTGTACCAGTGACAGATAAAGGTCCTGAGGAGATGCCTTGATGGTAGCATCCTCGGTAGGTGGCAACAGGCGGCGCTCATGGCCTGACAGATTGTGGTATACCTCTTCGGGCATGCCTTTGGTGCCCTGTGGCGGGTAGGTAAGTGGGGTCGGTTTCAGGCTATCGAGCAGGCGGGCATCGGCTAAGCCGCTTTCATGGAAAGCCTGGGCTTGCAGGGCGGCATTTTGGTAGCTGCTCTCGGTGGTGGACAGCGGCTGAGGCTCGGGCAGCTCAAAGTACGCACGAAGTTCGCTTTCTGTTTTGCCAGCCGCGGGCAGCGCATCAACTGGGGTGGTTTCCAGTTGCTCGGGAGAGAGCAGTGCCAGCATCAGGGCAAAATCAGCACGACGTCCCCCCTCAACCGCATGGCTGAGTTGGCTGCCAAGCTGAACTTCATTGATCAGCTGCGCTTTGTCGAGTGAATGGATTTGCATTTATGCTGTACCGAGAAACATACCAGTGTTATGGAGTTTGTATCGGTACAGCTTCTAATATCTTTAATAAAAAAAGAGCGATGGTGAACAACTGGTTACTGTTTAGCCATCTCTTTTTGCTCTAATGTCGTGATGGCCTTTTCCATTCTACTGAGTGCTTCTAATAATGTTTGATGACGGCAGGCAAAATTCAGTCTGACAAAGCCGGGGTTACCGAAATCTGCACCGGGTGACAGTCCCACCCCTGCTTGTTCAAAGAATTTGAACGGTGAAGGCACCGGCAGTGCCGTAGCGTCAATCCAGGCTAGGTATGTACCTTCGATAGGATGGAGAGTCAGATAGGGCATGCGATTGATAGCTTGTTCAACGGTGGTTTTATTCTGCCTCAGATAAGCAAGCTGCCTGTCGAGCCAAGGCTGACCGTGTTCATAGGCGGCTTGGGCAGCTGTGTATGCCAGAACGTTAACGTCCGGTACTATGCCGGCTTTGGCCCGGACAAACTCGCGCCGTAATGTCGGATTGGGAATAATCGCCATAGAGGCGCCGAGGCCAGCAATGTTGAAGGTTTTGCTTGGTGCGATCAGGGTGATAGAGCGCTGTGCTGCATCCTCATTGAGGCTGGCAAAGGGAATATGCTGGCAGTCAGGCTCGAGGAGTAGATCACAGTGAATTTCATCCGAGCAAACAATTAAATCTTGTTGTTTGGCAAAGTTAGCAACCGCATCCAGTTCGTCTCTGCGGTATACCGTGCCACCAGGATTGAGCGGGTTGCAAAACAGCAGTAACCGCGTATCAGGTAATAGAGCCTTTTCATCCAATGACATTAACCAGCGTTGCCCTTCAAGCTCAACCGGTAATTTGCTCAAAGGACGCTTGGCTAATTTAGCCGATGATTTGAATGGTGGATAAATCGGACTTGGGCAGGCGACTCCTTGTTCTGCATCACAAACGGCACGGACTGACAGGTTAATTCCGCAGACTAACCCCGGCAAATATACAATCCACTCTGGCTCGATATGCCACTGATATAGGCTCTGCATACGTTCGACGATGAGCTCCGTCAGCCCCTTAGGGGCACTGCCATAACCGAATATACCGTGATCGACATGGCTATGTAGGGCATTGGTGATAGCCTCTGGCACCTTGAAATCACTGTCGGCGACCCACATAGGGAGCACATTTTGGCCTTGGTATTTTTGCCATTTGATACTATTGCTGCTGGTACGGTCAATGTGTTGATCAAACAAGGGGTCGGGTTGAGGGCTAGCTGAGCTATCAGGTTTAGCGGGCTGCATGAAGAATCCTTTGCGCAAATTAACTCTCCTATTATTGACACATGAGAAGAAAATAAAAAAGCCCCAGTACATGGCTGGGGCTTGATATTTTAGGTTTCGAGACTAGCGCTAGAACTTTGATTTCACACCAAATTGATCTGCCGCGTAGGCGACACGCTCTTCCGGTGTCGGTGGTTTGGACGGTACGCCAAGATTTTCGATATGCTGCAGGCGAGGCAGTAGGCCGGCGCCGTTGGCGGTCTGGATAGCCAAGCCCGGTCGGGCATTGAGCTCAAGTACCATCGGCCCATAAACCTTATCCAGAACCATATCAGTACCCATATAACCCAAGCCGGTCATTTCCCAGGCGCTAGAGGCGAGGGTAAGCAGCTTGTGCCAGTTTGGTACTGCGAGCTCACTCAGCAGGCGGTCAGTATCCGGGTGACGTTCGACCGGCTGGTCAAACTGAACGGCTCGGATAGCTTTGCCGGTGGCAATATCAATACCTACGCCTACCGCACCTTGGTGCAAGTTGGCCTTACCGTCAGAAGCGGCTGTCGAGCAACGCATCATCGCCATCACAGGGTAGCCCTTGAAGACAATAACCCGTACGTCAGGCACACCTTCGTAACTGAAGCCATCGAACACATCGTCAAACTGGATCAGGTTTTCAACCATTGCCACATCGTTTTTGCCACCCAGCGAGAACAGTCCCGCTAGGGTGTTGGTGATGTGTCGCTCGACATCCTGCTTGTTCATCTCTGCACCGGACGGTTTTACATACACGCCATCCTTGTGCTTAACCACAACCAGAATGCCTTTACCGCCAGAGCCCTGAGCAGGCTTGATTACAAAACCCGGCCAGTCTTTGACCATGTCGTGAACGCGCTTAACGTACACCTGGCTGTCGATAACGCCAATCAATTCCGGAACCGTAGCCCCGGCTTGTTTGGCAATCAGCTTGGTTTTGAGCTTGTCATCAACCAGCGGATACAGGCTTCGGTCGTTATAGCGACCGATGTAGCTGTGGTTGCGCTGGTTCATTCCCATGATCCCTCGCTCGCGCAGCTTGAACGGGGACGTAAACTGTGAAAACAGTGACATAGTTTAGTCCTCCGCTAATGGCTTGAAGCGGCGTAGCTCACTCAAACGGTAGCCCGTGTAGTTACCCAGCATCAGGATCAACGCCAGGATGATCAGTTGGATACCGATAAAGTTGAATGTCAGGTGACGGATCAATGGGTTAGTCATCGCTAGGTAAACGAAGACCGCGGTAAGCAGCGAGCCGCCACCTTGGACCAAGACTTCCTTAGCCCCTTCCTCTTCCCACAGGATAGACATACGTTCGATAGTCCACGATAGGATGATCATTGGGAAGAAGGTAATCGTCAGGCCTTCCACCAAACCAATCTTGAAGGCAACAACGGTGAAGACCGAGATAATCATGATTACCGTGATGATCACCGCGGATATCCTTGCTACCAATAGCAGGTTGAGCTTGGAGAGATAACTACGGATCACCAAACCGGTACCGACAATCAGCAGGAAGCCGAGGATACCGGTGATCAGTTGGGTCTGAACAAATGCGACCGCGATAAGAACCGGCATGAAGGTACCCGAGGTCTTCAGGCCAACAATGATACGCAGGAATACCACAATCAGGGCACCGATAGGCACCAGCATAATGGTCTTGAACATCGCCTGTTCTTCAACCGGCAGGCTGTGGATCGAGAAGTTCAGCAGATCTTCTGCCTGCACTTTCTCACGTGTTGCCTGCTGCGGAGTGATATCCTGAGCAATAATTGAGAAGCTGATGTTGGAGTTACGACCACCGATGACATCTAGCAGAGAGTGACCTTGCTGGTTCCAAAGCAGGATATTGTCTGGCTTACCTTCCTGACCTGTCTGGAGATCAAACAGCTCCCAAACTGTGCCATTCCACACTTCGACCATTGGGGTAATGCTTTGGCGACGTCGGCCATCTTCCAGTTGCAGGCCGCCAACGATACGGGCGTGAATTTTCTCGAGCGATAGCAGGTTGATAATCGCTTGCTCGCGACTGAGGCTATTGAGCAACAAAGCCGCATTCTGGTTATTGCGGTCGTTAAATTGCTTGATTAGCTCACGGGTCAGGGTGACGTTGTCAGAAGACAGGCTGCGGGCTTGGTCAAGCAGAGCAGTAGCGGCTGTTTGCTGTGGATTATCTAGACTTACCGCAACGGTATCACCTTTCGGCGGTACCATATTGAAGCTTGCCTGATCATCGACCAGCATCTGGGTTTTGTAGTAAAGGATCTGCTTACCGGTTGCTTCACGGATAGACCATTCTGCACGGCGGCCTTTGTTGGTATCGATCAGCGCGACGCCATAACCTGGCGATGAGGTACTCTCATCAATTTGTGTGAATCCTTGCTGGGTTTCCGGTGCGGCCATCGAGACTTTAACCGGATCGCCAATAGCATCGAATTCAATTCGAGCCTCGAGTTCCCACAGCGCGCGTTCTTCACCCGGCGTCCATGGCACCCCGTAGACATCGTGGCGGTACATACTCAGTGCCGCCCCTGCGATGACTAGCAGGGTAATAAGAAAATAAAACGGGATTCTTGATGTCATGACGTCCTCATCATTTGTTATTAGTTTTGTTGTACTTGTTGTTCATTCATTCCCTGAACAAACTTTTTACCTACGTCAACAAGCGCTATGTCTTTGAAAAACTCTCGCCCTAATAATACTGGATAGGTCATTTGTGTGCGATCTGCCAAAGTAAATTGTGCTTTTTCATGAAGCTGGCCGAGTTTTACCCATGCTTCAATCACTGGTCGGCGATTTGCGCCATTCGCACTGGCCTGACGGATCTTGACCCAGCGAACTACTGGAGCCTCGACAATATCTGCCTCGCTCGGGTTTTCATCCGACGTATGGTTCATGTTAAAGCGTGCCCACTCTTTGCCATCACGCTCGAAAATCTGGATGTTGGTGGCACTAACCGATGAAGTCGTTGCGCCAGTATCAACTCGGGCTTTGTAAAAGCTCTGGGTCGCGTCCAGCCATACCCACTCTTCTTCACCCAGAATCACCTTGCCGTGGGCAACGCGCGGGTCGTTATCAACGATAACAGGGATAGGAGTCGCCTCTTCTTCCTCTTCGGTGTAAGTCAGCAGGGCAGAATCCGTATAGCGCTGGCTCATATCATCCGACAGGGTAGATATTTGCTTCTCTAACTTGTCAATATTAGCGTTTTGGTCATCAATTTGTTTGATCATTGTTGCAAGCTGGAAATTTACACGATCTTCCATGACGTTAATCGCTTGCATAGTTTGCTCATGGTCTTGTTGTGGCTGGGTAAGGCTACAGCCTGAAAGGATGGCAAAGGTCAGTAATGGTACAAAGCGGCGAAGCATTATGTCTCCCGGAGGTACTTCTAATTTTTTCTTAGGCGGCAATATTTTAACTTACAAAAAGGGATGCGAACAGCACCCCCTTGTCAGTAGTTAGTCAGGATTTCGTGCAATTAGCACGGCACGCTTAGGTGCTGGGTATCCTTCGACCGTTTTCGATGGGTCGTTAGGGTCCAAATATTCCGGTAGGGAATTATTGGTCATCCAGCCTGTCGAGCGCTGTTCGTCAGTGGTGGTGACGCATTCATCGACAATCTTCACATCAACAAGGCCACATTTTTCCATCCATACCTTCAGTGCTTTGGCTGACGGGAAGAAGTATACATTGTGCATCTGGGCGTAGCGGTGGGTCGGCACCAGTACATCGTTCTCGTCACCGTCAATCACCAGTGTTTCCAGGATCAGCTCGCCGTCTTTGCGTAGCTGGTTCTTGAGTTGGATGATGTGATCAAGCGGTGAGCGGCGGTGGTATAGCACACCCATCGAGAATACCGTATCGAAAGCCTTCAGCTCGGGTAGCTGTTCGATCCCCAGCGGCAGCAAGTAAGCGCGATCGTCCATGCCCATCAGGCGTTTGATGGCCTCGAATTGGATCAGGAACAGGTTTGACGGGTCGATACCGACAGTTAGCTTGGCTTCTTCACCCAGCATGCGCCACATGTGGTAACCGTTACCACAGCCGACATCCAGCACCGTACGGCCTTTCAGCGGCGAGATGTGCGGCAGTACACGATCCCATTTCCAGTCTGAGCGCCACTCGGTATCGATATGGATACCGTGCATTTCGTAAGGTCCTTTGCGCCATGGGTGAAGTAGGCGAAGCAGGCTTTCAAGGCGCTTTTGCTCACCGTCGGCAATACCGTCTTCGTTGCGCACACTGACCGCGTTTTTCAGGTCAATGATGTCTGGCTTGTCGGTTGGGAATTTCTTCAGGGCACGCATCCAGCGGGCCATGTCGCCGTGGGCTTTCTCTTCCCAGTCACTCAGTTGCTGAGGCAGGGTATTTAGCCAAGGGCGCAGTGTTTCATGCTGGGCGAGAAGCTGATAAAACTCAGCAAAGGTAAAGATAGACATTAGAAACCTTATTTAATGGCAAACATCGAGCCGAAGTTGAAGCATTGGAACCAGACTTCTGAGCTGGTGAAGCCAATTTTTTCAAAGCGCTGTTTATGGGTATCGATACTGTCTGGCAGCATGACATTTTCAATGGCACTGCGTTTCTGGCTGATTTCCAGTTCGCTGTAACCATTGGCGCGCTTGAAGTCGTGGTGCAGGTCGATAAGCAGCTCATGGGCGCGCTCATCGTCGAAGATGTATTTCTCCGACAGGATCAAAATACCGCCCGGACGCAGGCCGGCATAGATTTTCTCAAGCAGAGTTTGGCGATCATCGGGCGCTAGGAACTGCAGGGTAAAGTTCAGTACCACCACCGAGGCATCGTTTATTTCGATATCACGGATATCGGCTTCCACGACCTGAACCGGCGTGTCTGAGCGGTAGGCATTAATGTGTAGGCGGCAGCGTTCCACCATAGCGCTGGAGTTATCGACAGCGATGATTTCACAGCCTTCCTGTTGGATATGGCGACGCATTGACAAGGTTGCCGCTCCCAGCGAGCAGCCCAGATCGTACACTTTCGAGTGCGGTTTGGCGAAGCGTTCAGCCAGCATACCAATGGCTGAAATGATGTTGCTGTAGCCCGGTACCGAGCGCTGGATCATATCCGGAAAAACTTCGGCTACGCGTTCGTCAAACGTAAAATCACCGATTTTATCTATCGGCGCCGCAAAAATATTGTCGTGACCGGCCATCTTCACGAACCTCATCTATACAAAAAAACAGGGATCCCAAATGATAAGTATGAACTTTTCTGCGCCGTTGGCGTCAGTCTACATACTGGGGTGATCCATCACCGCTGAAAGGTCGCGTATTGTAGTGAAAATCAGGCCATTTGTCTTTACTGTTTTTGTGACGGCTTGATGATCCTTAGCAATATATGTTTGAAAATCTCCCTCCAGAGTTCAGCGGCTTTTGCCAAACGATGGCTGGCTAAGCTGTAACAAAATGTTTGTTGCGATAGTGTAGAAAAATAACATTTACTCGGCACAACTGCATCAAACTGCTTATTACTTGGCTAATGGTTGTTAAGGTAATGTTTTATCGGATAAATCAATCAGCCTTTACGCTTTTTTCAATTGGAAACCTCATTTACGAGCTTTTATCTTCCCCGCACATTTAGGGGGAGTAGTAAATGCGTAAATTCTATTATGCGGTCGGTGTGGGCCTTGTCGGCTACCTGGCCTCAGTTTATACGGTTGATAAGTTTGACCTGCAACTGGCGGTGACCCGCTACCATGAAATTGCCAAGCAGGATATCAACCCACTTTCAACGGCGGCGTTTGATGTACTGAACAAAAACGGCTGTTCATACTGCCACATTAGCGATAGCGAAATGCCGTTCTACGGCAACCTTCCGGTTGCCAAGCAGCTGATGGATGCCGATGTCACGCGCGGTATGCGTCACTTCAATATCGAAGCCATGATGGAGCAGGTTCGCACCGGTGAGCTGGTTTCCGAAGTCGATCTGGCGAAGCTGGAGTCGGTGATGGAAGACAACTCGATGCCGCCGGCGATGTACCTGACCATGCACTGGCGATCTAAACTGTCTGAAGAAGAGACGGCTACGCTGCAGGACTGGGTGAAGCAGGAGCGTTTGCGTCACCACCAAGGCCAAGCCAAGATCACCGAAGAATTCAAATATGAGGCGGTACAGCCAATTCGTACCACATTCGATGTGGATATGGCGAAAGTCGAGCTGGGTGACAAGCTCTACCACGATACCCGTCTTTCAGGCGATAACACTGTATCTTGCGCCAGCTGCCACGCCCTAGAGACCGGTGGTGTTGACCGCTTGGTGAGCTCGGTTGGTGTTGACGGTGCAATTGGCCCAATCAATGCGCCAACGGTGTTTAACTCGGTGTTCAATACCCACCAGTTCTGGGATGGTCGTGCCCATGATTTGCAGGCACAGGCTGGTGGTCCGCCACTCAACCCACTTGAGATGGCGTCTGAGTCTTGGGAGCAGATCATCGAAAAACTAGCGGTTGACGACGAAATGAATGCTGCCTTTGCTGCGATTTATGCTGAAGGGATCACAGAGCACAGTATTACCGATGCGATTGCCGAGTTCGAGAAAACCTTGGTCACGCCAAATAGCCGCTTCGACCAGTTCCTACGTGGTAACCATGAGGCGCTGACTGACGACGAGCAAGAAGGGTACGCATTGTTCAAGCAGCATAAATGCAGTACCTGTCACGTCGGTGAAGCCATGGGTGGGCAGAGCTTTGAAGTCATGGGGCTTAAAAAAGACTACTTTGCGGATCGTGGCAATGTTACCGAGGTAGATAACGGTCGCTTCAATGCCACTGGTGATGACAATGACATGCACCGTTTCAAGGTACCAACCCTACGTAATGTTGCACTTACTGCGCCGTACTTCCATGACGGTAGCGTAGAGACCTTGGCAGAAGCCGTTGATAAGATGGCGTACTATCAGGTGGGCGTGAAGTTGTCGGAAGCCGAGATTGGTAAGATCACGGCTTACCTAGAGACGCTGAACGGTGAGTACAACGGCCAGATTTTGCAGTAATAGCCATATGCTATAGTTGCAAAATAGAACACCCCGTAGTTTAAGCCTGCGGGGTGTTTTTTTCGCAATTGCTTTACAGCTTCATTAGTTTGCACTATCAATGTCCAGCCAAAACGCATTTAAGTCATCACTAAGCTCTTTACTCTTCAGAACATTAGTATGGTTCTCATTATATCCGGAAATACGTGTCGCCTGATCTTGTGCTGCCGGAACCAACTGGCTGGAAAGTGCAATAGTGCCATCTCCACTCGTTCTTGATGTTAGGCCACTATTGTCAAAGGCAAACATCAGGTAGTGGGGCGGTTTGTACTGTGCCAATTCAGGGTTGAAGAGATTTTTAATGATCAAGCTATCCGGTGCAATATCGCGCCATGACGGCATAACAACCGGAGAAAACTGCACGCCTCGCTGTGCTGAGCTGACACCATTAAATGGAGATGCTATCGAGGTGAAAGAACTAATGCGATTACATTGTGTTTGTAGACTGCAGATATTGAGATAGTGTTGGGTTAATACGCCCCCCATGCTGTGGGCGACAATATGCAAAGGCGCTTTGAAATCATATCTATCACCAATAGCGGTGACTAACGACGAGAGAGAATGGGCTAGCACTGTCAGTGATAAGGCACTCGGATAGTTGATTATCCAAGCTTGATAGCGTTCCCTATCCATATGATCTATTAGATATTCAAATTCTTTTCCGCTACCTCCCATGCCATGAATAAACAGCACAGGAATTTTGTTTTTATCCAAAGGTTCGAGAAAAAAGACACCAGAATACCGACGCTCGATAAACTCTAATGGTTGCCACATTCCCATATGTTGGGCATCAGGGCTGAAAACATCATTTTCAAAGTCAACGATATTGCCAATATTGGCTTGCTTAATATCAATATCAAAGTAGCTAAGCAGTGGTACTGACTCTAGGTTTTCCAGTGGGTGCGGACTTAGCAACTGATCATCAATGACGAGTGCTTGGCCCGAGTCTGGTAAATCAGCCGTTTCGATGCGGTAAAGCGGTTGTCCTTTTTGGTAAGAGAGGGAGTGGCTTTTATCTTTAAACAGATAGATAACACTCACACGGTCAATCAGTGACGGTATAATGATCTTATTGGTGCCATCACTGATATCGACATTTTTGATATCAGCGATGTCATCCGAGCCTAGCTGGATAATGACATAGCGGTCTGAAGAAGGAAGTGTAATAGTCACTTCCTTATATTGCTTATCTATTTGGATAATATTTTTATTCAAGGCGCTAAGCGAGCCACAGCCACTGAGAAGCAGAAGCAGCAGTATAAAGATCGTTCTCAACAGACTATCCTCGCAAGCTTAAAGTTTGAATGTTTTGTTTGTCCTCGAGGCAGAATTTAGCGGTTAACTATATAAATTTCAAAAATTTAATCGTAGCGGCTAGGTTTGTGGGAGCCATATGGCATTCTTGTCCCTTTACCATCGTTCACTACTCGATCCGACTATCACTTCGCATACTGAATCAGCTCAACCCGCTCGCTATCAGGGCCTAATACAAATGCTATGGTTGCGCCCATCCCTCGGGCGTTGACTTCCGTCGGTGGTGTAATAGCGGTTGCCCCGGCTTTGAGTGCATTGTTGTAAACGGCTTCTATATCCGTGACATTTAGGCCAAAATGATTGATTGGCTGCTGGTAGGGCTGGCGCTGTTCTGCATCACCATCACCGAATATCTCGATTATGCCGCCCGCATCGTCTTGCAACATCGCACCTGTCATTTTAACGGTCTGGGCATTTTCACCACTACCTAATGTCATGCTATCCCACCGTGTTTTCACGTCGAACCCAAAAGCCTGCCGGTAAAACTCTATCGTGGTATCGAGGTTGCTAACTCTCATCGCGACATGGTCAAGGCGAACCACAGAGGCATTATTGGGTTGGGTGACGGGCTCGGCTGAGACCCATGCAGGCGCAGCAGTCAATAGGGCGGTAACGAACAGTGCAGCGCTTATCTTCATGGTGAAATCTCCTTAACAGCTATTCACAAGGTGTGGAAGTCACAAGGCGTGGAAGTGCGCCTTGTAAGCCTGCTAATTTAGCATCACCTCACCAAGTGATTAGGTCATTTGGTGACAGTTCGCTGCTACAACACCGTTACTATAACAAGGTGATCTGCGGATCTGGCTCGGCCTTTGGCAGCTCCACGTTTGGTAGGTTTACGTCCGTGGCCTTTTGTTGCAGCAAGCGATATAACCGGGTTGCCAACTCCGGCGCATGGTTATTGTCCGGGGTATGGATGAACAGGTATGGCTGCTTGCCGTCGCGAAGCCACTGGGGAAGGCGGACTAGCCAGTTGGCAAAGAAAGCGTCGTTGCTGGCGTCATCGGGATGACCGATAAATCGGATCATCGGCGAGCCCGCGGTAGAGATAGCATGGACCGGCACCTTTGGTTTTTTCTGGTGGGCGTCGATCACAGCTTCAGTTGTCGGCGGCGCGGCAAACACCGGGCGGCTATCCATAATAATGCGGTTGGCGCCGTGTTCGATGAGCAGGCGGTTTAGCTGTTTTTCTTCTTCACCCTTGGCAAAGAATGCCGGATGACGTACTTCAACCCCAATGGGATAGTTGGCAGGCAGCCTTTGGAGAAACTTCTCTAGAGCAGGAAGTGCGGCCGGACCGAACTGGGCCGGTAGCTGGACTTTCCATAACCCGATTTTGCCTTCAAGCGGTGCCATGGTGGTAAAGAAGTCAGCCAGCAGCTGATCGCAATGCACTAACTGGTTTTGGTGGGTAATCGCTTGCGGCAGCTTGAAGGTAAAACGAAAGTCGTCACCCGTTGCATCATGCCATTTCTTAACGGTTGGGATCCCCGGTGTGGCATAGAAGGTGGTGTTGCCCTCGACGGTATGAAAAATCTCGGCATACCTTGCCAGTCTGTCGCCTGCTTTGCAGCCGCTGCCATATAAGCTTTGCTGCCAGTGGTTATGGGACCACATGGCAAGGCCGAGGCGAACAGGGAGGTTAGCTTGATTTGCGGACATGGCGAGGCTTCCTAGCTGTGTTTACTGGTCATTGTGCGTAGGGTTTGAGTACTAGGTCAATCTTTTAAGTCATTGATCTTGGATTTTTCCTTGATCTCATTAGGCACTTTTCCCTAAAGTGGTATTTCGCTTTATTTCCCCTGCATTTTCTACATATAAAGTGCTACGTCTACGACAAGCTGCCAGCTCAAGTGTTTTCGGGTGAGGCGGATTGCCAATTAATTCTCGTGGATCATGTATGTTGAAGGCGCTTGGGTATATAATGCCTCGTTATTTTTGTCTCTCGGCCTGGCTGATCGCGATAGTTGCGCGATGTTTAACCAAATTGGCCGGGAAGGATTCAGCTTGTGTGTGGCCGACTGCTTTGGGCACAGCCATACGCACAGGAAAGTTAGTAAACAGATCGGGAATTTCATATGCGCACCCAATATTGTGGTCACCTGAACAAGTCCCTAGCAGGGCAAACAGTAGAGTTATGCGGCTGGGTTAACCGTCGCCGTGATTTAGGCGGTCTTATCTTCATTGATATGCGAGATCGTGAAGGTATTGTTCAGGTTGTTGTTGATCCGGATATGAAAGATGTATTCGAGATCGCTAACCAACTGCGCAACGAATTCTGTATTCGCCTAACTGGTGAAGTACGTGTACGTCCAGAAAGCCAAGTAAACAAAGACATGGCAACTGGTGAAGTTGAAATCTTGGCAACTGGCCTGGAAATCATCAACCGTTCAGACGTGCTACCGCTAGACTTCAACCAGAAGAACACTGAAGAGCAGCGCCTTAAGTACCGTTACCTAGACCTACGCCGTCCAGAAATGAGCGACCGCATCAAGCTACGTGCAAAAGCATCTAGCTTTGTTCGCCGTTTCTTAGACAGCAACGATTTTCTGGATATCGAAACGCCAGTACTGACCAAAGCGACACCTGAAGGTGCACGTGACTACTTGGTACCAAGCCGTGTTCACAAAGGTAGCTTCTACGCTCTGCCTCAGTCACCACAGCTATTCAAGCAGCTGCTGATGATGTCTGGCTTCGATCGCTACTACCAGATCGTTAAGTGTTTCCGTGACGAAGATCTACGTGCTGACCGTCAGCCAGAATTCACCCAGATCGATATCGAAACCTCATTCATGTCTGCCGAGCAGGTACGTGGCGTGACTGAGCGCATGATCACTGAAATGTGGCAAGAGCTACTAAACGTAGACCTAGGCACGTTCCCAATCATGCCATTCGAAGAAGCAATGCGCCGTTTCGGCTCTGACAAGCCAGACCTACGTAACCCGCTTGAGCTAGTAGACGTCGCCGACATTCTGAAAGATGTAGACTTCAAAGTGTTCTCTGGCCCTGCGAACGACGAGAAAGGCCGTGTGGCAGTTATCCGTGTACCGGGTGGCGCAAAGCTAACACGTAAGCAAATCGACGAGTACACCAAGTTCGTTGGCATCTACGGTGCGAAAGGCTTGGCATGGATGAAGGTGAACGACCGCGAAGCGGGCTTCGAAGGTGTTCAGTCTCCAGTAGCTAAGTTCCTGAACGAAGAAGTGGTTGCACAGCTGCTTGACCGTACTCAGGCTGAGTCTGGCGACATCATCCTATTCGGCGCAGACAAGAAGCGTATTGTTGAAGAAGCAATGGGCGCACTTCGTCTGAAGCTAGGCACTGATCTTGAGCTGACTGATACAAATGCTTGGGCACCGCTATGGGTTGTTGACTTCCCAATGTTCGAGGAAGACGACGAAGGTAACCTGCACGCGATGCACCACCCATTCACTTCTCCTCTAGGCGTTAGCCCTGAAGAGCTGAAGGCAAACCCAGCAGCGACGAACTCTAACGCTTACGACATGGTTATCAACGGCTACGAAGTTGGTGGTGGTTCTGTACGTATCCACAACGCTGAAATGCAGTCTGCAGTATTCGATCTTCTAGGTATTGATGCCGAAGAGCAGCAGTTGAAGTTTGGCTTCCTATTGGATGCACTGAAGTTCGGTACACCGCCGCACGCAGGCCTAGCGTTTGGTCTTGACCGTTTGGTGATGCTACTTTGCGGTACGGAAAACATCCGTGACGTGATTGCCTTCCCGAAAACAACGGCAGCGGCATGTCTGCTGACAGACGCACCGAGCCTGGCTAACCCGGCCGCGCTTGAAGAGCTGGCGATTGCGGTCAACTTGGCGAAAGAAGAAAGCGCTGAGCAAGAGTAAGCAACAACCTTGATTAAGACTGGCCGAAAGGCCAGTCTTTGTTTTAGGGCTAGATTTTCCCAACCTTTACTTGCAAGCCGACTCAGGCACTTATCAAAATATTTTTAGGTTGGTTATTTGTGGAACATTCGCCAGTTGGCGAGCAATAAATTGGAGAGTGATATGGCAGGTCATAGTAAATGGGCCAACATTCGACACCGTAAGGCGGCACAGGACGCCAAGCGCGGTAAAATTTTCACCAAGCTGATCCGTGAGATCGTGGTGGCGGCAAAAGAAGGCGGTGGTGAGATTGAAAACAACCCACGCCTGCGTGCTGCAATCGATAAAGCACTGTCAAACAACATGACCCGTGATACGGTCAACCGTGCTGTCAGCCGCGGTGCTGGCGGTGAAGGCGACGACAACATGGAAACCGTGATCTACGAAGGTTACGGGCCTGGTGGTACCGCGGTTATGGTTGAGTGTATGACTGACAACCGTAACCGCACTGTATCAGGTGTTCGCCATGCGTTCTCCAAAGCCGGTGGTAACTTGGGTACCGATGGCAGTGTTAACTACCTGTTCGACAAGAAAGGGGTTATCTCATACGCGGCGGGTCTTGATGAAGATGCAGTGATGGAAGCGGCATTGGAAGGTGGCGCGGATGATGTCGAAACCAACGATGACGGTTCTATCGATGTCTACACTGCACCAGCCGATTTCGGCCCGGTAAAAGATGCTTTGGATGCAGCTGGCTTTGAAGCCCAGAACGCCGAAGTTACTTTGGTACCTTCTACCAAAGCAGAGTTGGATGCCGACACGGCACCGAAACTACTGCGCCTGATTGATGCATTGGAAGATCAGGATGATGTCCAGGAAGTGTACCATAACGGTGATATTTCTGATGAGGTTGCGGCTCAGCTGTAACGTCTGAAGAGTATGTCTATTATTTTGGGGATAGACCCCGGCTCAAGGATCACCGGCTATGGTGTGATCCGCCAAGTTGGGCGACATCTTGAATACCTCGGCAGTGGTTGTATCCGCACTTCTGTCGAGGATATCCCCGGCCGGCTCAAACAAATTTATGCCGGGGTGAGCGAGGTCATTACCCAGTTCCAGCCCGATGTCTTTGCAATCGAAGAAGTATTCATGGGCAAGAATGCCAGTTCGGCACTGAAATTGGGTCAGGCCCGAGGCAGTGCCATTGTTGCGGCAGTGAATGCTGACTTGCCTGTCAATGAATATGCTGCGCGTTTGATTAAGCAGGCAGTGGTAGGTACCGGCGGGGCAGACAAGGCCCAGGTCCAGCACATGGTATGTTCAGTGCTGAAGTTGCCGGGCAAGCCGCAAGCGGATGCCGCCGATGCCTTGGCGGTGGCAATTTGTCATGCCCATACCCATAAAACCTTGGTGGCGATGGCGGGCCAAGCTCGTGGTGCTCGTCGTGGACGATATAGATAACTACATTTAATACAAAGTGTTATATCGTTACTAAGATATATGCATAATGAGTGATTGATCAAAAAAGCAGCCCTTGGCTGCTTTTTTATTTTGTTGCGATATTGTTTCTTGGCATATATTGGTCAGAGGTCATATGACCTTGTGATGGTGATAGCTACATATCAAGCTCGAACATAACTGACAATAATAACCTAGACACAACAAGGAACGGATTCCATGACGCCATTGGCTATTTGGCGCGCGCTGTTTTTGCCGACAAACGCAAGTTGGCACGGTGAGAGCGCACGCTATGTCGATACATTCTTATTTTTTACTCTCACTTCTTTCTTTGTCGGCATATATAGCCTGTTTAAGTGGTATAGCCACGATCACAGTGCGCTGGTGATGACCTCTGTGTTGCTGGTGGTACTGGAGTGCTTGGCCGGCATCATCTTTCGATTGAGCAAACAAGCGGAAGCGGCGTTGAACGTTGGATTTCTCGGTATGGTGATCCATGCGGTGAATATTATTTACCAAACCGGTGGTATCGTAGAATCGACCCAAGCCTTCTGGTTGCCTTTATTGATTGTGGCGTTTTATTTATCGGCTCGGCTTTTTATGGCTACCGCATGGTCACTGCTAGTGGTGGTAGTATCTGCATGGATGGTCAACAGTCACTTGGCGGGTCAGAGTTTCCCTAACGTTGAACTTAGCCCTTCTGCGTTGGCTGTAGAAACCTGGTCGGGCTTTTTACTACCTTTGGTGGTGATAGTGATGGCGCAGGCATGGGCTTCTCGCCAGCGGCAACAGGCCATTTCGCAGGCAGAGTCTGCTCACCAGTCCAGTGAAGAAATTGCTGAGCAGGCCAAGCAAGGAGCGAGTCAGCTGGCTGAAGTGCTCGATAAGGCAAGTGGCAATGCTGCATCATTGAGCGATGTTTCTACCGTGATAGAGCAGCAGTCGACCGAGTTGCATCAGCAGGTAGGCACACTCAACCTAAACTGTGAATCACAGGCCAGTGCGGCAGAGCAGATGAGCGAACAGGTCAAGCACCTTACCCAAGGCATGGAAGCGTCCGATCAGTTTGTGACTGAGCTGAAACAGCGTAGCGATATTATCTATCGTCAGGCAGAAACCAGCTCTGAATCCCTGCAAGCCTCTAAAGAGGCCATTGCCCGTATTCTTAGCAGTAATGATGAAATCATGTCGGTAGCCGATGTGATCACCTCGGTCGCTGAGCAGACTAACTTGCTGGCACTCAATGCTGCGATAGAAGCCGCACGGGCCGGAGAGCAGGGAAGGGGCTTTGCCGTTGTTGCTGATCAAGTGCGGGAGCTGTCTGCCAAGAGTAATAGTTCTGCGGTGGATATTCGTGCCTTGCTCGAGCGTAGTCGAAGAGAGGTATCTCAAGGCCAGGCGGTGATTGAAAACAGTACCGCTGAATTAACCGGGATCATCGAACAGGTAAGCAGTGTCTCGGTAGATGTCAGTCAGTTGGCTGCTACCATCAGTCAGCAGGTTGAAGCACTTAGAGAGCTGACGGTTGCCAGTCAGGCAGTAGCAAGTAGTGTGGTGGAAACCAACCAGGTGTCCGATGCGGTGGCTTCGCAAGGGGCGTTGTTGGCCGAGCAGGTTGAACGACTGAATGCATTAGCCGATAGCCTCAATAAGGTTGTGGGGTTGCGTCAGCGTATGGCGTAATGTTTGGGCTGTCGGTAATCATCAACAAGAAAAAAGAGCTGGATATACATCCAGCTCTTTACTATCCTAGAGCCAATTTTGTGGATTGAGAAAAGAGATCTTGCTGTGATTGGCCGACTACGTGGAATCATCATTGAAAAACAACCACCTGAAGTATTGCTTGAGGTGAACGGCATGGGCTATGAAGTCCAGATGCCGATGAGCTGCTTTTACGAGCTGCCGGAAGTTGGCCGAGAAGCGGTTATCTCTACTCACTTTGTGGTGCGTGAAGATGCGCAGTTGCTGTATGGCTTTAATAAGAAAAGTGAGCGTGACCTGTTCCGTGAAGTGATTAAAGCTAACGGTGTAGGCCCTAAGCTTGGTTTGGCGATTCTGTCGGCAATGACGGCGAGCCAGTTCGTATTGAGCGTTGAAAACGAAGATGTGACCACTCTGGTGAAAATCCCAGGTGTCGGTAAGAAGACTGCCGAGCGCTTGGTGGTCGAAATGAAAGACCGCCTTAAAGGTTGGGGCGAGGGTGATCTGTTTACCCCGGCGCTTGATACTGCTGCATCGAACGCGCCGATTCAGGACACGGCCTCTCAGGCTCGTGCCGAAGACGAAGCGGTCAGTGCCCTTGTTGCCCTTGGTTACAAGCCACAACAAGCCTCTAAAGTGGTGGCCCAGGTTGCCCAGCCGGAGATGACCAGCGAAGCCATTATCCGTGACGCGCTGCGTTCAATGGTGTAAGTGCTGTTTTTATTGATTTTGAATGTAGGTAAGGCTTGATGATAGAAGCAGACAGACTGGTCGCCAATGATTACCCGACCACGCGTGAAGAAGACATTATTGATCGCGCGATCCGCCCCAAGCTCCTTGAGGACTATAAGGGGCAGGATCATGTCCGTGATCAGATGGAAATCTTTATCAAGGCTGCCAAGCTGCGAGATGAAGCTCTGGATCACTTGCTGATATTCGGCCCTCCGGGGTTGGGTAAAACCACGCTGGCCAACATTGTTGCCAATGAAATGGGGGTGAGCATTCGTACCACGTCTGGCCCTGTGTTGGAAAAAGCCGGTGATTTGGCGGCGCTGCTGACCAACCTCGAAGAGAACGATGTGTTGTTCATCGATGAGATCCACCGCCTCAGCCCGCAGGTTGAAGAAGTCTTGTACCCGGCGATGGAAGACTACCAGCTGGATATCATGATTGGTGAAGGCCCGGCGGCACGCTCCATCAAGATTGACTTGCCACCCTTTACCCTGATCGGTGCTACGACCCGGGCTGGCTCGTTGACCTCGCCGCTGCGTGATCGCTTCGGTATTACCCAG
Source organism: Photobacterium sp. AWH4_225 (assembly GCF_056158405.1). Classification (NCBI taxonomy): domain Bacteria; kingdom Pseudomonadati; phylum Pseudomonadota; class Gammaproteobacteria; order Vibrionales; family Vibrionaceae; genus Photobacterium; species Photobacterium sp. AWH4_225. The sequence goes on from NZ_JBSWTF010000001.1 coordinate 1,022,303, forward strand.
CGCCTTGAATATTACAAGGTGGAAGATCTCAAGGGGATTGTCCAGCGCAGTGCAAACTGCCTTGACCTCTCAATGGAAGAGGCGGGTGCTTTGGAAGTCGCGATGCGAGCCCGCGGCACACCGCGTATTGCCAACCGCTTGCTGCGCCGAGTGCGTGACTTTGCTGAAGTAAAAGGCAATGGCCATATCTGCCCGGATGTGGCAGCAAAAGCCTTGGATATGCTCGATGTCGACAGCAGTGGCTTTGACTACATGGACCGCAAACTGCTGATGGCGATTATCGATAAGTTCATGGGCGGTCCGGTTGGTTTGGACAACCTTGCTGCAGCTATCGGTGAAGAGCGTGACACTATCGAAGATGTGCTTGAGCCATACCTTATCCAGCAAGGTTACCTGCAGCGTACCCCGCGTGGCCGTATTGCCACCCACCGGGCCTATCTGCATTTTGGGTTTGATGTACCTGAATCGAAATAAGAAAAGGTTGCCTATTGGCAACCTTTTTTATTGGGGTGATAGCTGCCTAAACCAAGATCCGGGCAGCCACCACAGGGGGACAGTTTATGCAGGAAGCTAATTTAGACAGGAAGCAATGCAGCACCAAGTACGCCACTATCATCGCCAAGTTTTGCTTGGCGGATAGGGGTATTGCACACACCACCGAAGACATATTGGCCGAGCCGTGACGGCAGATCATCATATAGGCTTTGTTGATTCGACATACCCCCACCTAGCACAATAACAGCAGGGTCAAAGAAATTAATCACCTGGGCCAAAGCTCGGGCCAATTGATCGAGATAAAGCTCATAGTGCGCTTGGGCTGACTGGTCGTGGTTAGCGAGATCCATAATGTCTTTACTGCTAAAGGCAGTCTGGTGTTTTTGGTTATACCCTTTGGCAAAACCGGTTCCAGATAGAAAGCTTTCGTTACAGACATTTCGTCCGCAGTAACATGGTTCGGGTGTGCCATCTGTAACCGGGTGGTAATCAGCTAAAGGGTTGTGTCCCCATTCACCGGCAACATTATTAGGCCCTTTGACAAGGTGTTTGTTATAAACAACCCCGCCGCCACAACCCGTACCTAATATGGCACCAAAGCAGCTATGGAAGTCTTGCCCTGCACCGTTAATTGCCTCGCTAAGCGCAAAGCAGTCGGCATCATTGGCTAGCCATACTGGCTGCCCCAACTCCCGGCTCAAATCCTCTTTTAAGGCATTGCCATTGAGGATCAGAATATTGGAGTTCTTTATCTTGTCGCTATTCGGGCAGATAGCTCCCGGTAAGCCGATACCTATGCTAAATCGTTCTGGGATCTGGTTGGCTGCACAGGCCACGATCTGTTTTATTTGAGCGATAAACGCATTATAACTTTGCTTCTCAGTTTCATAGCGCTGGTAGTAAACCTGAACACCTGCCGGAGAATAAACAGCGGCGGCAATTTTGGTTCCACCAATATCAAGGCCAAGACGGTACATAGATTTCCTGCTGTTAAGTTAGTAGCCTAAAGGCACGTTGATGGTTAGTTTACCGATGGTTTCCATTCGGCTGTATTCGCCGCCAACCCAAGGGCTGTCATTGTAGTGGTAATCCCACATATCTTGACCAACCAAGCCTGTGACTGTAATACCGTTATCGAAAGTTTTGCGGTAACTGGCTTCAATACGGGTGTAGAATTCGACGAATTTATCTCTTAGCACCTCGCTCGAATCATCCATACCGAGATAAAACTCAAGTTTGTTGTGCCACGTCAGCTTGAAGTTGTCGTGCTGGATAATATCAAACCACATTTCGTTCTCTGAACCGTAATGATACTTAATGCCATCTTTTGCCATGGTATCTAGGTAGTTACGGAAGCTTACGATGGAGCTCAGGCGGTCATTCCATTTCGAGACAAGGAAGAAATTCATCACCTGCTGGCGGTGTCCTCGGACGTTACCTGTATTGCCGTCTTCGTGGAATTTACTCGCACCGCCCAACACAATGTATTCGGTTAACAGCGGGCGGAAATTCAAGGTGTGGCTGCCACTATCCCAAGGCGTGATACCGTTGGGGAAAGAAGTCAGGAAATCAAATTGTAAATAGTAGTCATTGGAACTCCAGTTGAAGTCATTGTTTGTATTTTTGAAGTTCCAGTCCCCTTCCCAGGCAAAGGCTGGTCGGAAAGTCCACTCGCGACCCCAGAAATTCAAGCCTCGGAAATGGTAACGCAGGTGGGCCTCATGGTCCCAGTGGTAGCCATTTTTGACCATGCCACGGCCATCATCAAAATCGGTGAAGTAATCAATGCGGCGTAGATCGAGCCACAGGTCTACATTTTCGGTTAGCTGAAGCATACCCTGCAGCAGCTTCTTGTTGACTTCTACTTCATCACGGGAATATGGGTTGGGCGCATTATCGTAGTCATAACGGAAATGGCGGTATTCTGTTTCGTTTTGAATCCACCCGCCGTTATTAGCCATAGCTACAGCGGGTAAGAGGCTCAGGGCTACTGCTGCTGACAGAAGCGTTTTATTTGTAGTAATTGTCATTGTAGTCTCGCTAGATGTTCATTGTCGCAGCGATTATTCAGCAAAAATTCAAGATTCATTCAGTCAATGATGAATAAATCCTCAATAAGTGATCCTTATCGAAACAGTGGTTCATAAAATCAAGGCGTATGTGATGCTTATCACGTTCGCATTTTTGTGAACCCGATCGGCTGTTTGTCAGGCGTTATTTTTTAGTGATTTAATTCAGTGCCTTACAAGCATCCTATGCTATAGCTCTGTTTTCTGGCACGTGTATTTTGGCCTTTTGAGTGGCTTTGAAAACAGTTAGAACAATGCTGTGTGATCTTGATCGCTGCACCCATCACAAAGTCAGTCCCTCGATGTGACATTGATCACCTGAATGAAAAAAAAGCCCGAGCAAATCTCGGGCTATGAAAATTTTTATTATTCTGCATTCGCTCCATCAACAAGGGGAAATATCCCTGAAATTTCGCTGTCGGCTAAGTGATTGATAAGAAAGAAAAGCTTCTTTTAGTTTGTTCTGCTAGCCGTTCTTTAGCAAAAAAGAGCAAAGTAAAAGAATATTTATGCAGAGGTTGATTATGTTACAGGCACTAAAAGGCCAATTGATTGCTTCGGTTCAGGCACTGCCGGATGAACCATTACATGGCTCTGAGACCATGGTAAAAATGGCCGGTGCTGTATTGGATGGTGGGGCAAAGGCACTCCGTGTCCAATCAGTTGATGATATCCGTGCAGTAAAATCTGCCTTCCCTGAAATCCCTGTCATTGGCCTGATTAAACAAGATTACAGTGATTCGGAAATCTTCATTACGCCAACTAAGAAAGAAGTGACTGCCATTATTGAAGCGGGCGCTGAGATGGTTGCTCTGGATATGACAGGGCGTGCCCGACCTGCGAATGAACAAGTTGAAGAATTGGTCGAGCTTGTTCATCGTGCTGGCCGCCAGGTGATGGCAGACATTGCAACTTACGAACAGGGCATTGTTGCCGAGGCGATTGGTGCTGATTGTGTCTCCACCACTTTGTCAGGTTACACCCCGGATACTCAACATCGCGGTGATACTCCTGATTTTTCCTTGATTCGCCGCTTAAGCCAAGCGCTATCCGTTCCCGTTATTGCCGAAGGCCGCATTTGGAGCCCAGAGCAGTTGGGTCAGGTGTTGGCTGCCGGTGCATACACAGCGGTTGTCGGATCAGCGATTACCCGTCCTCAGTTGATTGCCAAACGTTTCAGTGATGCCATGGCAAGCTACTCGGAGGATGCGTAATGAGTGAACTTGCTCTGGGCTTAGATTTGGGTGGAACCAAAATTCGGGCAGGGTTGATTGACCAACAGGGTCAGTTGGTCATTGCCAATACCTACCCAACCGATATCTCCAATGGCCGTGAAGGCATTATGAATAGCATTATCAGTGCTATTGCCCCATTGCTCACTCGTGCTCGCCGAGAAGGCAAGTTGTTGATGGGGATTGGTATTTCTGCTGCTGGTGTGATCAACGTGCGTTCTGGTACGGTCATCGACGCTACCGATAGCCTGCCGCAGTGGCGCGGAACAAGGTTGGGTTATTTGCTCGAGGAAGAATTCGGCCTGCATGTTTGCACCGATAACGATGTCAACTGCGCGTTGCTAGGTGAGCAATGGCTTGGGGGGGCAAAAGATTACCAGGACGTGGTGATGCTGACCTTAGGCACAGGACTTGGTGGTGCGATGTCGAGCGGAGGTGAACTTGTCCATGGTGCGGGCTTCTTGGCAGGCCACTGGGGCAGGATGGAAGTACCACACCCTTACCGCCCGCAGCATTGGGTAACCCTTGAATCTTTGCTATCAGGCACAGGCTTACGTGAAACCTTGCTGTTCCAATTGCCAGCACAGGAACATGAAAACTACCCAGACGGTATCAGCATCATCCAAGCCTATGCCAACCGGGATCCCAAGGTGATCGCGGCTGTTGAAGACTTCTTCAAATTGCTTGCAAAAACCATCGCCAACATTCGCTGGACCGTTGACCCTGAATTGGTACTGCTAGGCGGCGGGATGATCAACTCCCGTGATTATTGGTGGGACTTATTGGCCCGCCACCTTAAGGAATGCGGCGTGATGACCCCGATACGGCCGGCAATCCTCGGTAATGATGCCGGTATGTACGGTGCGGCCCGTATGGTTTTCAACCACTTCGAATCAATCAAACATCAACAAGATTAAGACCTAACGGGTTGCAAAATGTAGCCTGGGATAAAAATCATGACTAAGAAAATTTGTTCAGTTGTTTTTCATACGCACTGGGATAGAGAGTGGTACTTCCCGTTTGAAACTTTTCGTGCTCGTTTGATCAGGGTGATGGAGCGGGTGGCATCGGCCCTTGAGAATAATGAGCTTGATAGCTTTTTATTTGATGGCCAAGTGGTTGCGGCAGAAGACCTTTTGGCCACTTGTGAACCTGAGTTGGCCGAGCGCCTGAATATCTTGATGCAGCAAGGCCGCTTGGTATTGGGCCCATGGTATGTGATGGCGGATGAGTTTCTTTGCAGTGGTGAGAGCCTGATCCGAAACCTTGAGGTGGGTTGCAAGCTGGCTCTGTCACTGGGTAACTACCAGAAGGTCGGTTACCTGCCTGATACTTTTGGCCACATTGGCCAGATGCCTCAGCTACTGCAAGGCTTCGATATTAATAATGCCGTGATGTGGCGCGGTATCGATCAGCAATCATCCGAGTTGTGCTGGCAGGCTGAAGATGGCAGTGAAGTGTTCATGCTGTTTTTGAGCGAAGGCTACTATCAGCACCCGTTGAATATCGACAACTTTGTTGAAGGCATCAATGTCTATCTCGATAAAATTACTGAACGGGCTACCAGTGACAAGTTGCTGCTGACTCAAGGAGGGGACCACCTACGTCCATCCGAGGGCAACATGGCTGAACGTATTGCACTGTTCAACACCCAGTCCGAGCACTATCAACTCAAGCAGAGCAACCTGACTGATTACATTAATGAACTTCAGCAAGGGTTAGCACTGGGGCAATTACCCTCTATGCAGGGTGAGCTGCGCGGTAACGAAAAAGCATTTGTGTTGCCGGATGTACTCTCTACCCGGCGTTATCTCAAGCAGCAGAACCAGCAGGGTGAAGACCGCCTGACAGCACAGGTTGAGCCACTGCTGGCAATGGCTCCGATCGAACATTACCCAAATCGCTATTTGGAAGAAAGTTGGAAAATGCTGCTGGTACAGCATGCCCATGATTCAATCTGTGGCTGTTCTGTTGATGAAGTCCACCGTGAAATGGAATCAAGAACCGAAAAGCTGGCCCAGCGCTGTGATGCGATGGAATCGATGGCATTGCTATCTCTCGGTTGTATCAGCGATGAAAAGAATGCTGAAGGTAGCGTGGACCCGTTTGCCGATGATGTCCGCTTCACATTGTTTAACCCAAGCCCTAAACGTTATAAAGGTTGGATCACCGAAAAGATCTTCCTTCAAGGCGAGTTACGTAAACACTTGGTGCTCTCGCAACAGGAGGGCGATGAGTTTGAACCGGTAGTGATTAAGGCTGAACCGGGTTTCCGTTTCACCTCTCCGATCGATGACTTCCCGGACAGAATCGAAGGCCACTGGTATGAGCTTGGCTTTATTTCTGAAGTTGAGGGTTTGTCCCACTGCGAGTTTACCGTGACTGAACGCCAGGCTATGCAAATCGCGGAACAGGTATGCCGCCGTTCCATTGAAAATGATATCTACCGTATTGAGCTACGGGATGATGCCACTTTGACTATCACCGACAAACGAAGCGGTAAGGTACTTAACGGGGTAGGCCGTGTTGAAAGCAGTATGGATGCGGGGGATAGCTACAACTTTGCGCCTCCTATGCAGGATAACTTCAGCCAGGCTAAATTGAGTGGCAACCTACAAACGCGCTTGCACCCGTCATTCAGCGAGCTGAACTTTGATATTGAGCTCGCGCAGCCTGCGGCACTGTCTGATCACCGACGCCATGCGGTAGAGACTGAAGTGCTAAGCCATGGCCAGATGCAAGTACGCCTGTTCAAGGGAAGTGAGCATATTGAGTGCCGTTTGGTGTGGCAAAACAACGCCCAAGATCATCGCCTGTCATTGCATATCCCTACCGGCGAAAAGCTTGCAGTCACCCATGCTGACAGCGCGTTTGAAGTGGTTAGCCGTGAAGTGGTTTATCAAGATAACAACCCGGTTCAGGCTAACAGAGAGGCCAAGGTTTCAGTTAACCCGAGCCAGAGTTTTGTCCATGCTGGTGGGGTTCAGTACATCCACCAGGGAACACCAGAATACCGTGTGGTTGCAGATGACTGCGACGAACTGGCTATTACTCTGCTACGCAGTGTGGGCTGGTTGTCACGCCGTGATTTCTCAACCCGTGGCAATGGTGCAGGGCCAGACCTGCCCACCCCAGGAGCACAGTGCCTTGGCCAGCATGAATATCGCTTTAGCTTAGTAATGGCGGACTTTGAACCTGCAGCAGCTTGCAACCGCGCGGCATGGTTCAGGCACAAGCCGATGTTGCTTCAGGGCCATAGCCAAAAATGGTTGGATAATGTGGTGCTTAGCAATGAGGCATTACAGGTCTCTGCGGTAAGGCGCCTAGGCGATGAGCTCGAACTGAGGGTATGGAACCCAACCGCAGACATCCAGCCACTTACCCTGAATAAGGCTTACCGGGTGGTTGCCCTTGATGGACGACACCTAGCTACGGTCTCTGAAATTAAACCAAAACAAATTCTTACAGTGCGTATCGCACATTCCCAATAATTTGAACGTTATGGGGCAGGCATGCCCCATCTACTCTGTAACTCTTGAGGCGAACTATGACGAACTTGGAACTGATTCGTTTATTTTTAATCGCGGCGATACTGGTCTACTTCGTGTATGCCATGATCACCAAACGTATTTCCACTTTAATTGCTCTTCCAATAATGGGTGTGCTGACAGCAGTGGTTGCCAGTGTCGGTACCTTGCCTTTCCTTGGCTTGTTTGCCCATGAAAATGCTCAGGGCGAGACAGTTCAGGGTATCATGAATGCCGTTCTTGGTGACGGTGCACGCATGATGGCTTCAACCATCGCCGCCTCAATCTTTGGTGGGGCCTTTGCGGTATTGCTGCGCAAGGTTGGCATTGCTGAGGCAATCATTAAGAAAGCGGCTGAACTTGCCGGAGACCGTGTTCGCGTGATTGCCTTTATTTTCTACCTTGCCACTGTGGTCATTTTCTCGGCCATCGGTGGCCTAGGGGCTGTTATCCTGATTGGCTCGGTGGCCCTGCCAATCATGATGACTGCAGGTATTTCTGGTACCGTTGCTGGTGCAATTATCTTGCTTGGTTTAACGACCGGAGGGGTGATGAACCCAGCAGGCTTCGCCTTCTTTGCCACTATTCTTGAGCCAGTGATTGCCGGTGGTTATGATGCCGCGTATGAGATAGTTGCCCGTATGGCAATTACGCTGTTCATCATTTCAGCTGTCGTATCGGTAGGTTATATCCTGCTGAATGTGAAAAATTCACAGCGTAGTGCCTGGCATACTAGAAAAACCCAATCAGCCTATGAGCTTAGCAACTGGGCGCTGATTTCTCCTATTGTCCCGGTCGCTCTGGTACTGGGTTCAATTTACTTGCTACCGCAAGTCATAACAGCTGAGCTGGCAATCATTGTCGGTATCCTCTACACCGTTTTTGTCTGCAAAATCAAAGATAAGGTTAATGCAATCGCCCAGTCTTTCGTCCAGGGCACCCAAGAAGTGGCTGGTGCCGTGGTGCTACTAATAGGCTTGGGTATCCTTATCCGCGGTGTGCAGTTCTATACCGTGACACCGATTATTACCCCTGCTATCGAAACACTGGTTGCAATGCTGCAAAGCCCGATGACGTATGTGATTGGCTTTACCCTTGCGACGCCATTGGTGCTGTACCGCGGTCCATTGAACTCATGGGGTATCGGCGGTTCACTGCCAGCAATCTTTGCAACTGCCGGCTTCTCACCGATTGCTGTGGTTTGGGTACTTCGTTCAACCGGTATGATGCAGGGCTTCGGTGACCCGACAAACTCGCAGAATATCTGGATTGCCGACTTCGTCCAAGTTGACCCGAATGACATTACCAAGAGCTTGTTCTGGGTCGGCCTGGTGATCACCTTCATTGCCCTGACTTGGGCCATTGTTATCGACCAAATCCCATTGATTTAACCCACGGTGCGGGTGCCGGGCACCCGCTCATGCACACTGATAAGGTAGAGAAGAATGCGTAAAGTACGAATTGGTATTGATGTCGGTGGTACGTTTACCGATGCCGTGGTTATTGATAACCAGACGGGTGAAGTGATCGCCAAGGCCAAACGGCCAACAACCCACCACCATGAAGATGGTGTGGCCCAAGGCATTGTTGAGATCATCAACGAAGTACTGACCAACAATAATATTTCCCCAGAGCAGGTGGTGTTTATTGCCCATGGCACGACACAGGCAACCAATGCCTTGTTGGAAGGCGATGTGGCAAAAGTTGGCATCATAGGGATGGGTAAGAGCAAGGCGGCATTCAACGAATTGAATGTAAAACACATTGAGTTGGCACCGGGTAAGTTTCTTGAAACTGAATTCAGCTATTTTGATGTTGATGAGATCACCAAAGAAAAAGCGGAACAGGCCATTAATGAGTTGGTTGCCAAAGGGTGCGAGGTGATTGTCGCTTCTGAAGCCTATGCGGTCGATGACCCTCATTTGGAAAAGCTTGTCACCGAACTGGCTCGCGAGAAAGGGCTTTATGCAACCAGTGGCCATGAGATCTCCCAGCTTTATGGCCTGCGCATGCGTACCCGTACTGCGGTAGTCAATGCATCGCTGATCCCGAAAATGATCGAAACGGCAAATATGACCGAGCAAGTGGTCAAGCGTGTAGGGATCCCTTCAGAGCTGATGATCATGCGTGCCGATGGCGGCGTGATGTCAGTGAACGAAGTCCGACAGCGGCCCATCCTGACCATGCTATCTGGCCTGGCTGCCGGTGTTGCCGGCGCACTGATGTACGAAAAAATCTCTGACGGCGTGTTCTTTGAAGTAGGTGGTACGTCGATTGATATTTCGGTGATCAAAGACGGTAAGGTGATTGTCAACAATGCCCAAGTGGGTAAACACAAGACTTACCTCAAGGCACTTGACGTCCGTACCCTTGGTATTGCGGGTGGTTCGATGATCCGCATCGCAGGTGGAAAGGTGATTGATGTTGGCCCACGCTCGGCCCACCTCGCAGACAAGCACTATGAGTGTTTTGTCGATGCGCCGGTGACGAATGCCAAACTGAAAGAAATCACACCACTGCCGGGTGATAGCCCAGACCATGCCATTATCACTTCAGATCAAGGTGATTACGCCTATACCCTTGCGGGGGCGGCGAATATTCTCGGTTATGTGCCAGAAGATGATTACGCTTATGCCAATGTTGAAGCGACACGAGTTGCTTGGCAGCCATTGGCAGACTACTGCGGGAAAACTGTCGACGAAGTTGCCCGGGAAGTGATGGATATTGCCTGTGAGAAAATTTGGAATATCGTCGGCCCAATGATCAAAGAGTACGAAGTCAATCCTGAGTACATTGAGTTTGTCGGCGGTGGTGGTAGTGCCGCGATCACCACATTTGCCCTGGGTGAGAAATATGGCTTCAAGGCTAAAACTGCCCAGAATGCACCTTATATCTCAACGATCGGGGTAGCAATGGCGATGGTGCGAGAGCAGATCGAGCGCTCGGTGGTGGATCCTTCGTCCAGTGATATCCAAAAGATCCGTGCCGATATCATGGATCAGATTGTTGCCCAGGGGGCCAAGGAAGAATCGGTTGAGATAGCCATTGAAGTAGACAAGCAACGTAATATTTTGATTGCCACAGCTACTGGCGCGACCGAGTTTTCTAATGATGGTGGGGCGGAGAACCTGACCGAAGAGGCCATTACCGCCAAGGTGGCAGATGTGTTTTCGGTTGACCGCAAGTTGGTGCAAGCTAAGGCCCAGTCAGGCGCGTTCCACATCGTCAAGGCGCCGAAGGAATCACGCAAGCTGTTCAATTTGATCCGCAAGACGGAAGAGCATTACGCAGTCGTGAAAAACGATGGCATGATCCCGCTTAAGCTCAAGGGCGCGCAGTTTATCAAAACCGCCCGCAGCGGTTATGGCGACGCCCTCAATACCCTGGTTGCCCAGCTATCTTCCTATTCAGATGCTGGCCAAACTATCCCTAAAGTGTATGCCTTTACCGGCTCGAGGATGTTTGACTACTCCGGGCTATTTAGCACCGACCAGCTTAGCTCAATGATGAGTATGGATCTTGAACACCTTGATTCCCAGCAGGATGTCCTGTTGGTCGCAGCCAAAAAATAACAGGGATAAATGATGTCTGATACCGATTTTGCCTATGCGCTGAAGCAACTGGATATGGATAAATATGCCGCTAAGATCCCGGTAGATCAGCGCCAAGGCATTGTGGAGCAGGCATTGGCACTGGGTGAGCGTGTGGCGGATGTATACCGCCACACCAACTTCCACCAGGCTTTTGAGCAAGCGGGCTACAAGATTGAATATACCCGAAACCTAGAGCAGGCCCTCAAGCACGGCTTGATGATGCGGGCAGAGATCATTGAAGACAACCTTGGCAAACGGGTACTGATCTACCGTGACAGTATTGACCAAGCCATTGTTGATCTGGCTCGAATTGGCGTTGAGGCGAGTTCGGCAATGATCGAGTCGCTCTATCTTGCTCACGAGTTTTTCCATTTGTTGGAAATGTCAGGGAAAGTTGAGGATCCGGTCTTGCAGCGCAAGGTTGTCAGGTTGACCCTGCTGGGTAAGTCGTTTTACGGCCACCTGCATTCCCCCTCTGAGATTGCCAGCAACCGTTTTGCCCACAGAGCCTGTCAGGCGCCATTTAACCCATTGCTAATTGACGAATTATTCATAGGGGATGAAAGTGAAACCCAATAAGACCTATGCTGGCTATGATGTTGTGGTGGTCGGTGGTGGTACAGCAGGTGTTGCTGCTGCACTATCGGCATCACTGCAAGGATTGAAAGTTGCCTTGCTCGAGAAACGAATTGCGTTGACCGGCACCCAGGCCAATGCGATGGTTACGCCGTTCATGCCGTCCCATGTACATGGCTCTGCAACCGCGGATTTGTTAACCCACGCTTATCGTAAGCACATGGTAGGCCAAGGCCGTTTGACCCTGCCGGGAAATATGGAATTGTACTCCCCGGAGAGCTTCAAGCTGCTCAATGAGCAAGTATTGACTGAAAACGGTGTCGAGATATTTTACGATGCGACTGTGATAGCGGCGGACACTGAGGATGGGGTGATTAAATCAGTGACGGCACTGATTTTTGATAACTTCTACATGTTTGAAGCCGAGCAATTTATTGATGCTTCTGGTGATGCGCTATTATCGCGGTTTGCTGGTGCCCAGTTGATGACCGGTGATACCGATGGTAGCCGCCAGTCAGTATCGTTCCGTTTTGAAATGGCCAACATCGATTTCGCCCGCCTACGCCAATACTTGGCTCAGGCGAATTACACCTTCTGTGATCCGGCAGATGAAACCTTCATGGAGTTTGTCCACGTGCCGGGTGTCGAAGCTTGTGGTGGTCTCTTAGAAGTGTTTGCCAAGGCTCAGCAAAATGGTGAGTTGACGCCAGAGATTGCACGTTACATCCAAGGTTTCTCGATGCCGGGTAAGCCGGGCTGCCTGTCTTTCAACAACCCGCAAATGCCACAGCTGGGAAATGTTGAGGATCCCCAGGTCTTCTCGGAGTATGTTCGCTACGGCCGTAAGATGCAGCATCAACTGGCAGCTTTCCTTGCCGCTAATATTCCAGGTTTTGAGCAAGCGTTTATCTCCCAGGAAGCCAATATGCTCGGGGTTCGGGAGTCCAACCGCGTCAAAGGGCGTTATGTGATGACGGCTAATGATTACGCCCAGCGCCGCAAATTCGATGATGGCATTGCGAGGGGGGATTGGTATATCGATATCCACAGCGATGACCTTGACGTCGAAGACGAGTCATTCAAGAAGAAATATGATAAGGGTGAATACTATGAGATCCCTTATCGCTCACTTGTTTGTGGTGAAGTGGCTAATTTAATTTTCGTTGGCCGGATCATTTCCTGCGATTTCAAAATGCAGTCGAGTATCCGTATTCAGCACACTTGCCGGGACATGGGTGATGCCGCAGGTCGTGCTTGTACACTCGCCAAGCAGCATGGTATAGCACTTAATCAAGTCAATGGCTGTGACCTCAAGGGGGAGCGCGAATGAAAACTTTGTTTATTCCTTTAGACGAGCGGCCATGTAATAAGCTCTATCCCGAGTACATAGCCAATACCGCCGATATTGAACTGGTTAACGTCCCCGATCCTCTGTTGAGCAATAAAAAACGTCCGGCAAATACCGGGCAGCTTTGGCAGTATGTGTTTGACAATATGGCAGGTGCTGATGCGGTGATCCTGTCGGTAGAAATGCTGATGTACGGTGGATTGATCCCATCTCGGCTCCATGCATTAGAGGAAGATGACAAAGAAGCATTTATTGCCAATCTTCGCCGTCTGCGCGATGAGTTCCCGGATACCAAAATCTACGCGTATAACTGCATCATGCGCTGCCCGAGCTATAGCTCCAGCGATGAAGAGCCCGATTACTATGATGATTTCGGTGCTGAAATCTTCAAGCGAAAGTACTTGCAGGACAAGCTGGCACGCCATGGCTTGGACGCCGATGAGAGCGAATGCCTTGCTGGCCTTCAGGATGCCGTGCCGCAAAATGTGCTAGCAGATTTTGAAAGCCGTCGTCGTTTCAACTCATCAGTTAACATGGCTGTTGCTGAACTGGTCAAGGATAAGGTCATTGATTTTCTGGTGATCCCTCAGGATGACTCCAGCCCATATGGATATACCGCACTGGATCAGAAACGGGTGTTGGAATATATCGAGCAGCAGGATCTCTCGTTTGATATTGCCATTTATCCCGGGGCTGATGAGGTCGGGGTAACCCTGCTTGGCCGGGCATTTAATGAATACCATGGCAAGGTGCCGAAGGTCTTCCCATTCTATGCTTCGACCCTTGGTCCACAGATCATTCCACTTTACGAAGATCGGCCGATGAATGAATCGGTGAAATCACATATCCGTGCCGTCGGTGGCCGGTGGTGTGATAACAGCCAAGAAGCCGACCTGATATTGGCGATTAATGCTCCGGGCAAGGTCATGCAGGAAGCTGCCCAGCAGGGCAATAAGGACCTAACCTATAGCTCTGGTCGAAACCTGCAAGATTTTGCACTTAGGATCAAAGACTACCTTGAAGCGGGCAAGAAAGTCGTGGTGGCTGATAGTGCCTTTGCCAATGGTGGTGATCTCGAACTGATCCGCTTCCTTAACAAACTTGGCATCCTCGGGCAACTGGCCTCTTATAAAGGGTGGAATACCAATTGCAACACGCTCGGCACAACCTTAGGTGCAGGGATGATTGCTGATATTGGGCAGCCTGCTGTGGTGGAGAATGTGATTTACCATGTACTCGAGGATGTTTGCTACCAGTCTGTGGTACGCCGTGAATTGCTTGAGCGTTACTTCGCGGATGCGTCTTTTGGTCACACATCTTATCAGCCAGAGCAAGAGTCACAGGCAATGGAGTACACAGCCCTGCGATTGGTGCAGCAATACCGTGATTTGACCGCGGGCTCCCTCCCGCAAGATATCAATGTTGAAGCTTATGCTCCTTGGGGCAGGACCTTCGAATTGGGCATCAAGCTAAAGGTGAACTGATGAATATGGTAGAGACACCGCTGTTTGCCAATATCCAGCAGCTTATGCCGACCCTGAGTCCGACATTAACTCAATTGGCGGGTTACATACGGGAGAACCCACAACAAGTGGTCAGGCTGACAGTAACTGATCTGGCCTTGCAGGCTCAGGTCAGTGTCTCCAGTGTCAGTCGCCTGTGCCGGGAGCTCGGCTACCGCAGTTATGCAGAGTTCAAGCTGGCCCTGACCCTTGAATGCGGCCAGCAAGAAGCGCCTGATCAAGGCCCTGATCCTTATCCGGTTTTCAATGAAGTCGACCAAGCCTTGCGTTTGACCAAGCAGTTAATTGACGAGCCAAGTATCGAAAGGTTTGTTAGCCATATTCACCATGCCCGGCAGATCACCGTATTGGGGGTAGGGGCCAGTAGTATTGTCGCTGACTACTTGAGCTACCGGCTACTGAGGTTAGGTAAACGGGTAACGTGTTACCAAGACATGCATTTAGCAGCAATATCGGCTTCCCAGTTTGACCACCATGACACGTTGGTTGTGGTATCAAGCTCAGGCTCGACCAAGGATGTATTGCATGCTGTAAAGGTTGCCCACCAAACTGACTGCGCGATCCTTGCCCTGAGTAATGTCAAATCGAGCCCGCTGTCGGAGTTGGCTGATTACCAACTGGTCGCAGCAGCTGCAGAGACGGCTGTGAATGGCGGGGCGCTAGCTGGAAAGGTTGGCTCGATGGTGTTGGTTGACGTCTTGGTAAGCAAGATGCTTGCTATCAGCGGATACCATGATGCTGTTGTAGAGTCGGCTAATGCGGTCACTGATTTGCTTGTCTGAGGGGGAAATGAATTGGCATAGGGGTTAAGAGTATCAAATTCAGTTAGATAACAGTGATAACCATCTATACTCATAAAGATCAATAAGGAGGTGTTAGATGGTTAAAGCTGGATTATTGATGTCAGCCATATTCGCCCTGGCAAGCACTATGACCTGGGCAGAAAATGCCGAGAAGACAACGAAAACTGATTGTGACTGCGATAAGAAAGTCGTGGCAAAGCACTACGAGTATGATCCGAGGGGTAATTTGCCGCCAATGGAAGAGTTTACCAGCGCAATGGGCAATAGCAGCAGCGGAAGTTCCCATTAAACTTGGGCTTAAATGAAAAACGAGGCCAAATGGCCTCGTTTTTGTTTTTAACACCTAACACAACTGTTTTTTTGTTTAACCGCTGTTTTGAACGTTACAACTCTGTGACAAATTGAGCGGTAGTCAAAGAAATAAAATATTGTACATATGGAAGTTGCTAAAGCACCTGAATGCTTTGTGAGCAAGTTCTAGCGGTTGCTTTTGTACATTTCCGCAAAGCTTGGTTGGTAAAGTGCAACGATTTTTTCAAAAATACGAGCCATATCTACTTCCTCAATCTAAATCAAAATGGTTGGGGAAACAGTCTACAACCCGCCAAAAAGATGACTTTTGCTCTCTGGGCGGCTTTATCTGTTTCTGGCGCTGATTATAGGTGTTTTTGATTAAACAAAAAGCGAGTTAAATTTTACTTTCGCATAAATTAAACTAATCCGTATTTGCTATTGATAGTCAATGTAACTATTGATTTGTCAGTAGTGAACAGGAATTTTTTGGTCATAAATTGACCCCTTTAAACATGTTCAATCATTTTTTTTCTAAGGATAAATACCGGGAATATGAAGGGATAAAACAGAATGTGAAGTGGCATTAATACCACCACTCAAGATTTAGAAGAGTAGGGTTTTAATATCGAGCTTCCAGTTGTTTAAATGGCGGTCAATAGTTTGATCTGGGTCAACCAAGGTGCGGGTGGTCAATAAATGAGCAGGGTTTATTGATATTTATCAAAGCAAATTGTGCGATAAATCCATTGAGCCAGACGCCGAATGCCAGTAATATTAGCAATGACTTTATTAGCTGTAGCTTAACAACAAATTAACTAATTTGGTACAGTATCGCAACATATCAGGGATGCCACTGATTATTTAAATAATGGCAACCAGGAAGGTGACAAAATTGCGACTATGTTTGGCTACATTTTGCTAAGCCCAACCATAAGTGCACTGTGTTGTACTGTCGTCAGTCAGCCTGGCGAAAGAAGGAGTTCTCAATGTTCACTGATATCGTCGAACTATCGCGGTTACAGTTCGCATTAACTGCGATGTATCACTTTTTGTTCGTCCCATTGACTCTCGGTATGGCTTTCCTACTAGCCATCATGGAGTCGGTTTACGTAATGACCGGAAAGCAAATCTACAAGGACATGACCAAGTTCTGGGGTAAGCTTTTTGCCATCAACTTCGCCCTTGGTGTTTCCACGGGTCTTACCATGGAGTTCCAGTTCGGTACTAACTGGGCATACTACTCCCACTACGTAGGTGATATTTTCGGTGCGCCGCTGGCTATCGAAGCACTTATCGCTTTCTTCCTTGAATCTACCTTAGTTGGCCTGTTCTTCTTTGGTTGGGATCGTCTATCCAAGCGTCAGCACCTTGCTGTTACTTGGCTAGTTGCTCTTGGCTCTAACTTCTCGGCGTTGTGGATTCTGGTAGCAAATGGTTGGATGCAGAACCCTGTAGGTGCAGAGTTCAACTTCGAAACCATGCGTATGGAAATGGTGAGCTTTGCAGAAGTGGTACTCAACCCGGTTGCTCAGGTGAAATTCGTTCACACTGTAGCGTCTGGTTACGTAACAGGTGCGATGTTCGTACTGGCTATCAGTTCTTACTACATCCTTAAAGGCCGTGATATCGCCTTTGCCCGTCGTTCATTCGCGATTGCAGCAGCATTCGGTATGGCGTCAATCCTATCTGTAATCGTGCTTGGTGATGAATCAGGTTACGAGCTAGGCGACGTACAGAAGACCAAACTAGCGGCTATCGAAGCTGAGTGGCATACAGAAGAAGCGCCTGCTGCGTTTACGCTGTTTGGTGTGCCAAACCAGGAGACGATGGAAACGGATTATGCGATCAAGATCCCATATGTAATGGGTATTATCGCCACGCGTTCTTTCGACACTGAAGTAACTGGTCTGCGTGATCTGAAAGACGAACACGAAGAGCGTATCCGTAACGGTATGGTTGCTTACGGTCTGCTTGAGAAACTGCGTGCTGGTGACAAGACACCAGAAAACATCGCAGCGTTCGATGAGGTGAAACACGACCTTGGCTACGGCTTCCTGCTTAAGCCATACGCTGAAAACGTGGTTGATGCGACAGAAGAAGATATCGCCCGTGCTGCGGATGACTCTATCCCAACAGTATGGCCGCTATTCTGGAGCTTCCGTATCATGGTGGCATGTGGCTTCCTGATGCTGGGAATTATCGGTGCGGCATTTGTTCAGTCTTGCCGTCATAAGATCACCGAGAACAAGTGGGTACTGAAAGCCGCGCTTTACGGCTTGCCACTTCCTTGGATCGCAGTAGAAGCGGGTTGGTTCGTTGCAGAATACGGACGTCAGCCATGGGCAGTGGGTGAGATCCTGCCGGTATCAATGGCGGTGTCTAACCTGGCACCATCAGATATCATCACTTCTTTGCTAGCAATTATTGCGCTGTACACAGTGTTCCTGATTGCTGAATTGTACCTGATGATCAAGTTTGCTCGTCTAGGTCCTAGCAGCCTGAAAACTGGCCGCTACCACTTTGAAACGAATGATGCACCACAGAATGTTGTTGCGCGTCAGGTTGAAGCATAATCAGGGAGAGTTGAGCAATGTTTGAATATGAAGTATTGCGATTTATCTGGTGGGTGCTGATCGGTGTGCTATGCATCGGCTTTGCAGTCACAGATGGTTTTGACATGGGTGTCGGTGTACTGTCCCGAGTTATCGGTAAGACAGACAGCGAACGCCGAGTAATGATTAACTCTATCGCCCCGCACTGGGACGGTAACCAGGTATGGTTGATCACCGCAGGTGGTGCACTGTTTGCGGCATGGCCACTGGTTTACGCAACAGCGTTCTCTGGTTTCTACTTTGCGATGATCATCACGCTAGCGGCACTTTGGCTTCGTCCGATCGGTTTTGACTACCGTTCGAAGATTGAAGATCCAAAATGGCGTGAAGCGTGGGATAAAGCCATCTTCGTGGGTAGCTTTGTACCGCCAGTGATCTTCGGTGTGGCGTTCGGTAACCTGATGCAGGGTGTACCGTTTGAGCTGAACGAGTTTCTGATCCCGACTTACAAGGGCTCATTCTTCGGCCTGCTTAACCCGTTTGCACTGCTATGCGGTATCGTGAGCATCCTGATGATCACTACCCAAGGTGCTGCATACCTGCAGATGAAAACCACTGACGCTATTCGCGAACGCGCTCGCCGTGTAGCAATGCTAACCTCAGTAGGTACGGCGGTTTGTTTTGCTATCGCAGGTATCTGGGCTCAGAGCATCGAAGGCTACATCGTGACGTCTGAAATCATGACTAACGCGCCTTCTAACCCGCTGACCAAAGAAGTTATGCGCCAGAGCGGTGCCCTGTTTGCAAACTTCGATGCGTACCCACTATTGTGGATTGCACCGGCTCTAGCAGTTGCGATGCCTGTACTGACAGTATTGTTCTCACGTGCCAACCGCGGTGCACTGGCTTTCATCACCTCTAGCCTAACGATGGCAGGTGTGATTTTGACTGCTGGTTTTGCATTGTTCCCGTTCATCATGCCTTCAAGCTTGGTTCCAAACCACAGCTTGACCATGTGGGACGCAACGTCTTCTGAGCTGACACTGAACATCATGACCGGTGTTGCAGCGGTGATGGTTCCGATTATCCTGGCGTACACCTCTTGGTGTTACTACAAGATGTTTGGCCGTCTTGATACCAAATATATCGAAGACAACAAGAACTCACTGTACTAAGGAGACAGACTATGTGGTATTTCGCTTGGATCCTGGGTGTGCTACTTGCTTGCTCATTCGGTATCATCAACGCGCTGTGGCTTGAAGCGACAGAAAATATGGATAAAGAGGATACCGGTGAGTAACCTCGATCACTGGGTGAAAAGTGCCCACCAGTGGCTGGACTTCGGTCTGCTGCGCATTGCGTCACTGCTGATGTCGATGGCATCTGCGGGGCTGGTGGTGTGGGAGCCCACACTTTTTGCTCAGGCGATTGGCGGATTCGGACCGATTATCTCGCCAGCCCTGATTTGGGCAACGTGTGCCGCTATGGTCTTTGGTGTGGGCTTTGTGCCTCGCCGCTGGTACTGGCAGGTGTTTTTCACCCCGTACATCTCGTTGCCTATCTTGGCTTACATTTTGTTTTTGCGTTTGACGTAACAAACTGATTTCAAACTGTTTACGCTGATACAAAAACATACAATTGAAACAGCCCATTGCAATTGAGTAATGGGCTGTTTTTTTATATATGGATAAAATGCCATCAGTTAGATAGCGGAAAGGGAAGTACAGGCAGTGACAAGATCATCAAAAAGTAAAACTCTGCCTGTTAACTGTTAATGCATGATTCCAATCTGGTAGCCAAGTTAGGTATAGTAAGCCCTTGAGTAAAAGCCTAAATACATTGGCACACGTGATAGAACACCAAGGTTGGAATGATAATGACCGAAGAGCATCCGTTTGAATGGCCGATCAGGGTCTACTACGAAGACACTGACGTAGGTGGCCTTGTTTATCATGCTAACTATATAAAGTTTTTTGAGCGGGCGAGGACGGAACTCTTCCGCTCTGTCGGTGTCAGTCTTAACGACTTGTTCGCCGAAAAAGTCAGTTTTGTTGTGCGTCATTTAGAGATCGATTACCTCAAAGGCGCCAAATTGGATGATCAACTTGTTGTACGAACCTGGCCTAATACTATACGCCGGGCTTCAATCGAATTTTGTCAGGTTTTAGTTAACACTAGCGGGCAAACCTTGTGTAGCGCATCGATTCAGGTAGCCTGTGTCCACCCCGATACGTTGAAACCTATCAAGATCCCAGAACATATTTTATCGGAGATAACTAAGTGACTGAACTTTCGATTTTAGATCTTTTCCTGCAGGCGAGTCTGCTAGGTAAGGTCGTTGTAATCATTTTGATGTGTATGTCCGTTGCTTCATGGACCATGATCATCAAACGTTCCCAAGTCTTGTCACGGGCTAAAACCAATGTGGAGCGCTTCGAAGACCGCTTCTGGTCGGGGGTCGATTTGTCTCAGCTATACCAAGAGGTAGAAGCGCGCAAAGACAACCTGACCGGCACCGAACAAATCTTCCATGCGGGCTTCAAAGAATTCGCCCGACTTCATCGCAACAACGGCAAAGCGCCGGAAGCGGTGATGGAAGGGACTGGGCGTGCGATGCGTGTTGCTATGTCACGTGAAGTGGAAGAGCTTGAAACCAACCTGCCATTTCTGGCAACCGTCGGCTCAATCAGCCCATATATCGGCCTGTTCGGTACGGTGTGGGGTGTAATGCATGCCTTTATTGCCCTTGGTGCGGTTAAGCAAGCTACGCTGGCAATGGTTGCTCCGGGTATCGCTGAATCTCTGATTGCTACAGCGATTGGTCTGTTCGCGGCAATCCCTGCAGTTATTTTCTTTAACAAGCTGACCAACCAGGTGGCCAAGCTTGAGCACTCTTACGCCACGTTCATGGAAGAGTTTTCTAGCATCCTGCACCGCCAGGCATTTGCTGCTCAGCAGGAGTAAAAGCAATGGCTTATCAACCGAAAAAACGCAAGGTTACTTGTGAGATAAACATTGTTCCCTATATCGACGTGATGTTCGTCTTGTTGATCATCTTTATGGTAACAGCTCCCTTTATTACCCAGGGCGTTGACGTTGATTTGCCGAGCACCACAACGGCCAAGACGGCAGCAGAACTGGTTGGTGAGAATAACGAAAAGCCACCGATTATTGTCGAAGTTGACCAAGACGGCCACCTGGGGATCAGTGTTGATGATCAGGATATGCAACGCGGGCTAGGTCTCAACGATATACTGACACGTGTTCGCGCTGAATTGCAGCTTAACCCTGAATCCGCAGTGCTGGTTGGTGGTGATGCGCGTGCACCGTATGCTTATATCATCGAAACTCTCGATGCCCTTAATCAGGCTGGTGTTGGATCAGTAGGTTTGATGACCGAACCTCTAGAGCAATAAGCGGGCAGGCAGGATGAAGAAAAGAGAATATAGTGCTGCCTTCATTGTTTCGTTACTTATGCATGGTTCACTGGTCGCTATGTTGTTGTGGGGAACGGATTTCATCATGACAAAACCCAAGCCATCGGGAAACATCGTTCAGGCGGTGGTGGTCGATCCGGCTTTGGTGAATCAGCAAGCACAGCGCATTCGCCAGCAGCGTGAAGCAGCACAAGCTGCCGAGCAGGACAGGCTGAAGCGTTTGGAGCAGCAAGCAGATGCATTGGAAAAGATGCGTCAGGAAGAAGAACAGCGATTGCGCCAGCTAAAGGCGGATAAGCTGAAAGCGGAAAAAGAAGCCCGTGAAGCCGAGCAAGAGCGTAAGCGCGTCGCGGCTGAGCGAGCCAAAGCAGCGGAAGAGAAGCGCAAAGCGGATGAAGCAGCACGGGTAGCCCGTGAACAAGCCACCAAGGCTGAAGCTGAGCGTAAAGCGAAGCAGGAAGCAGCCAAAAAAGCTGAACAAGAGCGCCAGCGTCAAGTCGCTGAACAGCGCAAAGCTGAAGAAGCGAAGCGCCAGGCAGAAGCTGCTGCCGCAAAAGCAGAAGCAGAGCGCCAGGCACAGATTGCTGCCAAGAAGAAAGCCGAAGAAGAAGCCCGCAAAGCAGAGGCTGCCCGTAAGGAAGCCGAACGTAAAGCGGCCGAGGCCCGTGAACTTCAGCGCCAGCAGGAAGCGGCACTGAATGATATGTTCGCTGGACTTGAAGCTGAGTCTGAGCAGCGTGGCGGTGCCCGCGGCCAGTTTGTAGCGGATGAAACCCAGCGCTACGGAGCCATCTATACCCAGATGATTCAGCAAAACTTGTTGGTAGAGCAAAACTTTATCGGCAAGGAATGTGTGATCCGTATGCGTTTGTCGAGCAATGGTTTGGTGCTTGATGCGTCGGAAGACGGTGGCGACAGTGCCGTATGCCGTGCAGCGAAAGCAGCGGTGGTGAAGGTTAGCCAGTTCCCGATGCCGGAAGATCCAGCCGTTGTCGAGCAGCTTCGCAATATCAGACTAACAGTAAGCCCGCAATAAGGAAGGAGTAATGATGAAACGTTGGTTAATGGGTTTGTGCGTGGCTCTGTTGAGTTTCAGCCAAATCGCACATGCAGAGTTGGAATTGGTGATCACCGAAGGGGTAGATTCTGCCCGTCCTATCGGGGTCGTGCCTTTTAAGTGGGAAGGTGCCGGCAAAATGCCGACTGATATCTCGGCTGTCATTGCTTCTGACTTGCGTCGAAGCGGTAAGTTTTCGCCGGTGTCGACCAGCAATATGCCGCAAACACCTTCGAGTGAAGAGCAGGTTGACTACAACGCTTGGACGTCAATGGGCGTTGATGCCCTGGTAACCGGCACGGTAACCATAAACGAGCAGGGCAACTATGTCATCAATTACCAGTTGATTGACGTTGTTCGCGGTCAGCTGACCAGCGGCCAGAGCCGTGGCTTGGAAAACGGCGAGCTGGTAATGACCAAAGATCACTTGATGATCAATAACCGTGCAACGGTAAAAGAGTCGCGTCTACGCCATTATGCTCACCGTATCTCAGATATCGTTTACGAGAGGCTGACCGGTGAAAAAGGAGCGTTCCTTACTCGCATTGCCTATGTAGTGATTGATGATAAGGCACAGTATCCGTATCAGCTGCGCGTGGCAGATTACGATGGCTTCAACGAGCGCCTTGTATTGAAATCCCAGCAGCCATTGATGTCACCGTCATGGTCGCCGGATGGCAGCAAGCTGGCATACGTGAGCTTCGAGAACCAGCAGGCCCAGATTTTTATCATGGATATCTACAAGGGTACCCGTGAAATGGTGACCTCTTTCCCTCGTCACAACGGTAATCCGCGCTTCTCGCCAGACGGCAAGAAGCTGGCGATAGTACTGTCGAAGAGCGGTAGCTTGCAGATCTACATTAAAGACCTGGAAACCAAGGAATTGAAGCAGATCACCCGTGGCCGTGCGAACAATACCGAGGCATTTTGGGATCCGAGCGGTGACTCTTTGATATTTACCTCAGACAGAGGTGGTAACCCACAGATATATAGAGTAAATTTAGCTGACGGTTCGACTAAGCGCCTGACTTGGCAAGGAAGTCAGAACCTCGGTGGTCAATTGACGCCTGATGGTCGGTTCCTGATTATGGTGAATAGGTCTGAGTCCGGCTACAACATTGCCAAACAAGACTTGAAAACCAATGCCGTGCAGGTACTGACCAAGACATTTTTGGATGAGTCACCAAGCATTGCGCCAAATGGCGGCATGGTGATTTACAGCTCGGTAAATAACAAGTCTAACGAGTTGTCATTAGTGTCGATTGATGGGCGATTTAAAGCAAGATTACCTGCTACTAACGGGCGGGTAAGGGCTCCTGCCTGGGGACCTTTCTTGTAAGTTAGCAGTAACTAGTAATAATAAAGGAAAATAAAATGCAACTGAACAAAGTTTTAAAGGGTTTGGCAATTGCGCTGCCAATGTTCACTCTAGCGGCATGTAGCTCAAGCGAAAGCACTGATAGCTCTGCGGCGTCAGAAACCAACACAGGTTCAACAACTGAGCAATCAACAGTTGTAACTTCACCTGTTGAGCAAGAGCCAGTACTATCTGAGCAGGAGCTACGTAGCCAGCAGCTACGTCAAGAGCAAACTGTTTACTTCAAGTTTGACAACGCTGAAATCCAGCCTGACTACCAGGATATGCTAACTGCACACGCTGAATACCTTCGCGACAACGCGGAAGTTAAAGTGATTGTTGAAGGTCACGCTGATGAGCGCGGTACGCCAGAGTACAACATCGCCCTAGGTGAGCGCCGTGCAAACGCAGTTGCTAAGTACCTTCAGGCACTAGGCGTATCTGCTAGCCAGATCTCAATTGTTAGCTACGGTGAAGAAAAGCCTCTAGTTCTAGGCCACACTGAAGCTGACTACGCCAAGAACCGTCGTTCGGTTCTGGTTTACTAAGCCAAATAGGTAATTACGATGAACAGTAACACAATGCGAAAGCTCGCATTTACGTTGCTGGTTGGTGCGGCGACCCAGGTGGTCGCCGCACCTGCTCCTGTTACTGAAATTAGCGGTAACAGTGCGCAGGGCGGTAGCCTGGAACGTCTGGAAAGGATGATTGAGGCCCGCAACCAGGTGCAGTTGGATATGCAACGGCAACTGGATCAGCTGGCAACCGAAATGGATGAGCTACGAGGGATCGTAGAGAGAAACAGCTATGATCTTAGCCAGATGCTTGAGCGTCAGCGAGAACTCTACCGTGAGATTGACTCCCTGAGCCGTCAACCTCAAACGAAGCCAGCTGAAGAAAAAGCAACGGATAAGGCAAGCACCGAAGTTTACTCCGGTAACGTGAGTGAAAACGAAGCCTATGAGTCTGCCGTGAACCTGATCTTGAAAGAGAAGGATTACACCGGTGCGATCACTGCATTCAAAGGTTTCCTTACTACCTATCCTGAATCAAGCTACAAGCCGAATGCACACTACTGGCTTGGTCAGCTTTACTTCACACAGAACCAGCTACCTGATGCGGCAGAGCAATTCACCGCGGTTGCCAGTTTCGAGAAGTCCAACAAGCGCGCTGATGCTTTGCTGAAGCTGGGTATTATTGCCGAGCGTAGCAAGAAAACAGAAGATGCGAAGAAATACTACCAGCAAGTGATTTCTGCCTATCCGAACTCAACCAGTTCGCGACAGGCTCAAAGTAATCTTGATAAGCTCTAAGCGCTTGCCTGGATAGATATAAGAAGGCCGTTTATACGGCCTTTTTTGATCCATGCTATTTGAACGTTTGCGGTGTATAATGCGCGGATTGTACATGGACAGCAATAGAGCAACCGAGCTATGAGTCTAACATTTGATCCCTCTGAAATGGTCTATCCGTTTCCACCTAAGCCAACGCCGCTAACTGCCGACGAGCAGCAGGCGTACAAGGCAAAAATCAAGGCATTGCTAAAGGAAAAAGACGCAGTGCTGGTGGCCCACTATTACACCGATCCTGAAATCCAGGCTCTGGCGGAAGAGACCGGCGGCTTTGTTGGCGACTCGCTAGAAATGGCCAAATTCGGTAACCAGCACCCGGCTAAAACGCTGGTGATCTGTGGTGTACGCTTTATGGGCGAGTCAGCCAAGATCCTGACCCCGGAAAAGCGTGTATTAATGCCGACACTGGAAGCCGAGTGTTCACTCGACCTTGGTTGCCCGATTGATGAGTTCAGCAAGTTCTGTGATGCTCATCCAGACCACACTGTCGTGGTGTACGCCAATACATCCGCTGCGGTAAAAGCCCGCGCTGACTGGGTGGTAACTTCAAGTATCGCGCTGGAAATTGTTGAGCACCTAGATAGCGAAGACAAGAAAATTATCTGGGGCCCAGACCGCCACCTAGGCTCCTATATCGCGAAAGAAACCGGTGCGGATATGCTGCTGTGGCAGGGCGAATGTGTCGTGCATGACGAGTTCTCAGCCAAAGCACTGCGTGATATGAAGCACCTGTATCCGGATGCAGCGATACTGGTTCACCCAGAATCACCAGCCAGCGTTGTGGCGTTGGCTGATGCAGTGGGCTCAACCAGCCAGTTGATCAAGGCAGCGAAAGAGCTTCCTAACCAGCAACTGATCGTTGCTACGGACAAAGGTATCTTCTTCAAGATGCAGCAGATGGTACCGGGCAAAGAGCTGATCGAAGCGCCAACTGCCGGTGCGGGGGCGACTTGTCGCAGCTGTGCCCACTGTCCGTGGATGGCAATGAATGGCCTTAAGGCGATTGAGCAGGGCCTGCGTGAAGGCGGTGAGCAGCATGAGATCTTTGTCGACGAGTCGCTACGTGAAAAGTCACTGATCCCGCTGAACCGCATGCTGGACTTTGCTGCCCAGTTACAGGTGAGTGTGAAGGGCAATGCGTAAAGCATGAAGCTTCAGTTAAAAGAGCGACCTCGGGTCGCTCTTTTTCTATGTGCCACAGCGCATATTGGAGTAGACTCTACGTTTTAAGGAAGGAGATCTCGAATGGGACAGACAATGCTGACGGTTGCGTTGCCCATCGCGCTGGCATGGATGATGTACTGTGTGGGCCTGACACTGTCTGTGGCGGACTTCAAACGGGTTGGTCGCTACCCGATGGCTGTGTTGCTGGGACTGTCTGCCCAATTGATCGGCTTGCCATTGATCGCACTGGCTCTGATCCAGCTCCTTGGCTTGCCCGAAGTGGTCGCAGTGGGGTTGTGGTTATTGGCACTGGCTCCAGGCGGGGCTTCATCGAATGTGATTACTCACTTGTGCGGCGGTAATACTGCACTATCAATCTCGATGACTGCTGTCAGCAGTTTGATCATCCCTTTTAGTCTACCTTTATTGCTTCCTGTTGTGTTGAGCGAAAGCCAACTGGTATTGCCACTGAAAACGGCCATTTTGCAATTGGTCATGGTGACTCTAGTGCCGGTATCAATTGGGATGCTATGCCATCATCTGGGGCGTGGAAAACGGTTCGAAACGTTTGCCAAATGGGCGGGGCGTTCGTCGATTTGGGTATTGATGTTTACTGTAGCGATCACACTGGCTGCCAACACTAAGGTGTTCCAGCAGCTGTTCTCAAGTGCATCGATCGTGGCGATTTCCTTGTGCTTGTTGGGGATGGCATTGGGTGTGATTGTTGCCCGATTGCTCAAAGGTGGGGAGCAACTGACCAAGACATTGGCCATCGAGGTAGGGATCCAAAATGCTGGCACAGCCATATTCGTTGCCGTCGTTCAACTCAAACAGCCTGAGTTGGCACTGACTCCGTTGTTGTACGGCGTATTGATGAACATTCCGGTTGCGGTGATGATCTATCGCCATCAGCGCGGACGCCTGCGTGCTTTCTTTGCTCGTGAGTCAGGATAAAGAAGCCAAACAGATAAAATAGATACAAAAAAGCGGCCACTAAGTAAAAGTATCCTAAGTACCTATACTTGGTGGCCGCCTTTAACTTGTCTGCTAAGACGTTAGGCTTCTGCTTCGCCTTCGTTGACCAGCTGGTAGCCACGGATGGTCAGGCCACATAGCATTGTTGGTACTGAGGTAAAGATCTCTTCGAACTGAGCTAGGCCGTCAGCACCTTCTTGGGAAAGGGCTTCCATCGCATTTTCCGGATCGTAAAGTAGGCTGAAGCAAAGCAATACACCGCCAAGCAGTGCGTTGTTTTCGCTCTCTTCCGGCATAATAGTTTCCCAGTCATCGCGAGACAATTGCCAGCCCTGAAGCAGACCTTCAGAAAATTCGCGAGCATCGCTTGAGACCAACTCTTTGTCATCGAGTGCACAACCTTCCGGCCATTGCCAGCTGCCTTCAAGCAGTGCTTGGCGGCTTTCATTCCATAGGTCAATAATGGCATTAGCATAGCTTTCAAGTTCTTCCTGGCTTGTGAAAGGAGAAGACTCTTCGCCGCCCCACATGAAGGCCAGCCATTCAGACGGATTGATAAGGTGAGGGGCTGCCGCCATTGCTGTTACAAAGCCACGGGTCTGTGCTTCGGAAAGCAACTGTTGAGCCAGCTGCGGGTTTTCCAGCAGTGTGCGTAAAGATGAAGACATAATTCGCTCTCGTATATTTGGTGTCTGGGTTGGTCCAACGCAAGGCTGCCGCTGGAAAAACACGATTTTATACGAAGTATTGTAACAGGGTCGTGAAGAAGGTGGCACTGTTCACCGGTAATTCGGGAACTTTGCTGCAATAGTAAACACTCAATTGATTGTGTTATGTTTTTTGTTGACCTTTACGGCCTCAGCCACTATAGTAGCGACCCTGTTGAGGCGACATGCCTTGGCAATACAATTTGGTGAGGTGTCCGAGTGGCTGAAGGAGCACGCCTGGAAAGTGTGTATACGGCAACGTATCGAGGGTTCGAATCCCTCCCTCACCGCCATCTTCAAAAAAGCCGCATTCGAAAGGATGCGGCTTTTTGCTGTTTGAAAATAAACTTCCTCAGGCTTCCAGTTTCGGTTTGGTATGAATACAAAAATGCCCAGCTATAAGACTGGGCATTGTTAGTCGACATAGAAATCGAGATTAGCTCTTCTTTGTACCAAGGATCTGCGCAATCACAATAACCGCAACAGCCACCAAGTTGGCTGCGAAGATGATCTCCAACCACTGTGGCATGGAAAGGCCAAAGAACTGCCAAACAATCTTACCGCAGTCGCCAGAGGCTTCAAACATCCAAGGTACCCACTGGTTCAGTGGCGCCCAAGCAGGGAAGTTAACATCCAGTGCACAAGTCGCTGACCATGGGAATTCAGGGAATTGATAGCCGATGTGCTCTTGTGCCAATGCCAACCCTTGGTATGAGCTATAGGCCCAGCCTGCAAGGCCTGTCCAGCGAATCACACTGTTCTTCGGTGCAATCATTCCGACAAGTGCAGCAATGCCGATCCCCATCATGGCGACGCGCTCGTAGATACACATCACGCACGGATCAAGTTTCATCACATGCTGGAAGAACAGGGCACAGGCTTCAAAAAAGATGATGAAGGCTAGCAAGATAGCCCAAGATAGACGGTTTTTAGAAAAAGTATTTAAAAAATACATACGGTGTTCCCGGGTAAAAGGTTAACTGCTAAAACGGCTATCGATAGGTGATGAAAAACCATCCATCACTCAGCCGGTTTAGCACTTAGCCATTACTCATAATGACCAAGAAAGTGCTAATTTCTGTCAGTAATTAGGCCTAAAAAATAAATATTAGCACCAATCAGTAATGAAAAATACAATAAAGCCCTGATGATTCAGGGCTTTAATACAGACAATCAGATATTGAAAAAATTCAATTAATGGCCAACCGCCGGGGCAATTTGTGAAGCAGCCTCCACCGCTCCCTGGGTGATCCAGCCAAGGTCATAGAACCACTGTGTCATTGGTACCAGCGTGAACTCGATACAGGCCAAGCCAACCAGTGACAGCACGATGGTGTATGGCAGCGCCATGTATACCATGCGGCCGTAAGACAGGCGAATGAGCGGTGCCAGTGCCGATGTCAAAGCAAACAGGAAGGCTGCTTGACCATTCGGTGTTGCCACAGACGGTAGGTTAGTACCGGTGTTGATTGCTACGGCTAGCATATCAAACTGATCACGGGTAATGACACCATCCAGCAATGCCGCTTTGACTTCATTGATATACACCGTGCCGACGAACACATTGTCAGACACCATGGAAAGTAGGCCATTGGCAATGTAGAACATGGTCATCTGCATGCTACCTTCCAGGCTCAATACCATTTCGATAATAGGCGCAAACAGGTGCTGGTCGATGATCACTGCAACAATCGAGAAGAATACAGCCAAAAGCGCGGTGAACGGCAGTGCTTCTTCAAATGCTTTACCCAGTGCATGCTCGTCGGTAATACCGGTGAACGAGGTGGCAAGAATAATGACTGTCAGGCCGATGAGACCAACAGCTGCAAGGTGCATTGCAAGACCAACGATCAGCCAGATGGCAATGATAACTTGTACCACAAGTTTGGCGTAGTCTAGGTTGGTACGGCGTTTACGTTCTTCATTGTCGAATTCAACCAAGATACGGCGAACGTTTTCAGGAAGACGGGCACCGTAGCCACAGATCTGGAACTTCTCGACCAACACACAGGTGACGATACCGCAAAGGAATACCGGCAGGGTGACAGGTAGCATGCGGAGGATAAACTCGCCGAATAACCAACCAGCCTGATCGGCGATGATCAGGTTTTGCGGTTCACCCACCATGGTCATTACACCACCCAGCGCGGTACCGATACCCGCGTGCATAAGTAGGCTGCGCAGGAATGCTCGGTAGTTTTCCAGGTCATCTCGGCTGACTTCCAGGATATGGCTGTCCGAGGTATGGTCGTGCGAAGCATGAGGCTCCTGGCCTGAAGCTACTTTGTGGTAAATGCTGTAGAAACCAATGGTCACGCTGATCACAACGGCGATCACGGTCAATGCATCCAGAAAGGCAGACAGGAAGGCCGCCATGACACAGAATGACAATGACAGTAAGGTTTTTGAACGAATGCCGATCAGTATCTTGGTGAAGATATAAAGCAGCAATTGTTTCATGAAGTAAATGCCGGCGACCATGAAGATCAGTAGCAATAGAACTTCAATATTGGCAACCAATTCGTGTTTGACCATCTCGGGGCTGGTCATCCCGATAGCGACCGCTTCGATAGCCAGTAAGCCGCCAGGCTGCAGAGGATAACATTTCAGCGCCATCGCCAGGGTGAAGATGAACTCGACAACGAGTAGCCAGCCTGCAACGAATGGGTCAACGAAAAAGAAAACAATCGGGTTGATGATCAGGAAAGCAATGATCGCGACTTTGTACCAGTCGGGTGCTTTTCCTAGGAAGTTTTTTATAAAGGCGTTCCCTAGCGAAATTGCCATTTGTTCGAGTCTCTTGATATACGCAAATACTAATAATTATGAGCTGCGTTGCTATCTTGCCTTTTGAAGTCCGAGAGCAGGATAACCATTATGTTATTGTTCTGGTTAAGTGTTCTATTGAGACCCTCTAAGCTAAAGACCATTTCCTTGATGGTGTTTAACTTAAAGCAGGCAGCAGCATCCATTCAGCTCCCAGAGTGAAAACGTGCTAACTCTACCGCGTGATCCATCGCAGTCAAGTGCTTAGAGATGAACTTATTTAAGATTATGAACATTCATCCTAAAACATGGCTTGTACAGGTATTTTCCACGTAGCCATGAAATATATGCTTACAATTTTCATTTTACGTTGAGCTCAGTCAAGTTTTAGTCCGACGAATATTTGAGCGGAATTTTGCGTGCTTGAGATATACCGGGTGCATATCAAACACTACAGACTGCATGGTTATAAATAGATAACTAGGATACTTCTTTTAGTAATTAGGTAGGCATTAGGTAAAGACTGGTGGTATGATGAGTTAATAAAAATAGAGCAAGAAGCAACTGGAAAACTGATCAGATGGTTATAAAGGCTGATAGCCCAGCAACATTTGCTGAGAAATATATTATTGAGAGTATCTGGAATAATCACTTCCCACAGGGCTCAATCCTTCCCGCAGAACGAGAGTTGTCTGAACTAATTGGTGTTACACGAACGACTCTTCGTGAGGTATTGCAGCGTCTGGCTCGTGATGGTTGGTTAACTATCCAACACGGTAAGCCGACCCGGGTGAACAACTACATGGACACCTCTGGCCTGAATATTCTCGACACCCTTATTACACTCGACGGCCAAGATGTTCAGGGCGTTCTGGAAGATTTGCTTTCAGCTCGTACCGACATCAGTAGCGTTTATATGCGTTATGCCGTTAAGGGTAACCCGGAAGAGTCTTCAGCGCTGATCAACCACGTGATTGAAGAGTGCGAAGCCTTGTTGAAAGCCGACAGTTTCTCTGACTACATCGAGCAAAGCGAAGACAAAGCAGAGCTGATGCAGGAGGTGAAGAAGATTGTTGATAAATACGGCAAAGACGATCCTGAATTGTGTGAGGCGATTTCCCGTGCCCGCGCATTCAACTACTTCGACTACCGTATGTTCCAGGGCTTGGCCTCTAAGTCGGGCAATACGTTGTACGTACTGACTATCAATGGCCTTCGCAAAATCTACACCCGTGTTGGTGGTTACTACTTCATGTCTAAGGAAGCGTGTGAACTAGCACTCGACTTCTACCGTGATATGAAGTCTTACTGTGATAACAGCCAACCAGACATGGTCGCTGATCGTATCCGCAAATACGGTCGCGAGAGTGGGGCGATTTGGTATGCCAACCGTATTGAAATTGCTCGTTACCTGTACGAAGAAGAGCAGTAATTCGAGTTTTTTCTGCGTAGCATAAAAAAGGAGATGCCTCGGCATCTCCTTTTTGTATCTGAATATTAACAGCTGTGTAGCAATTATATCTCCGTATTGTACTGGGCCCGGTTCGGGCAAGTCCCCAAAATGTGGGAGCGGCCGTCCGGTAATTCCTCTTCCAATGTCACATCAAAGCCCCATAGGCGGTGCAGGTGTTTGAGCACTTCTTGGTGGCTGTTGGCTAACGGGATCCGGTTATGAGGAACATAACGCAAGGTTAGCGAGCGATCACCTTTCAAAGCAACGTTCCAAACTTGGATATTCGGCTCATTGTTGCTCAGGTTGTACTGGGATGACAGTTTCTCTCTGATCATCCGGTAGCCTTCCTCATTGTGAATCGCGCTGACTTCAACATAGTTATGGCGGTCGTCATCATTGACAGCAAACAGTTTGAAATCACGCATCACCTTAGGAGACAGGAACTGGCTAATGAAGCTTTCGTCCTTGAAGTTCTCCATGGCAAAGTGCAGCGTATCCAGCCAGTCCTTGCCGGCAATATCCGGGAACCAGTATTTATCCTCTTCGGTTGGGTTTTCACAGATCCGGCGAATATCCTGGAACATGGCAAAGCCCAAGGCATAGGGGTTGATACCACTGTAATACGGACTGTTATAGTCCGGCTGAGCCACCACATTGGTATGGCTGTGCAAGAACTCAATGATGAAACGATCCGTTACCAAGCCCTCGTCATAAAGATGATTGAGGATGGTGTAATGCCAGAAGGTTGCCCACCCTTCGTTCATAACCTGGGTCTGTTTCTGCGGGTAGAAATACTGGCTGACTTTACGCACGATCCTGACCACTTCACGCTGCCATGGCTCCAGTAATGGGGCATGCTTTTCGATAAAGTAGAGGATATTCTCCTGTGGCTCTGCCGGGAATCTCACTTCTTCGGCTTCGACTTCTTCCTCATGCTGTATCGGGATAGTACGCCATAAGGAATTGACTTGCGTTTGTAGGTAATCTTCCCGGGCTTTCTGACGCGCTTTTTCCTCGACCATAGAAATCTTCTGTGGTCGTTTGTAACGGTCTACGCCATAGTTCATCAGCGTATGGCAAGAATCCAGCAACCTCTCAACTTCATCGACGCCGTATTTTTCTTCACACTCGGTGATATATTTACGGGCGAACAACAGGTAGTCAATGATCGAGCTGGCATCGGTCCATGTCTTGAATAAGTAATTGCCTTTAAAGAACGAGTTGTGGCCGTAGCACGCGTGGGCCATAACCAGAGCCTGCATGGTGATGGTGTTTTCTTCCATCAAATAGGCAATACAGGGATCTGAGTTGATCACAATTTCGTAGGCGAGGCCCATTTGACCGTGTTTGTAGCCCCGCTCGGTTTCGATGAAACGCTTACCGAATGACCAGTGATGGTAGTTAATCGGCATACCAATACTGGAATAAGCATCCATCATTTGTTCGGCAGTGATGATCTCGATTTGGTTGGGGTAGGCATCAAGCCGGTAGTGGTCAGCTACCCGCTTGATTTCCTTATGATACTGATCCAACAAATCGAATGTCCAATCTGGACCGTCACTGAGTGTCTTAGATTTGGCGACTGTCTCCATAGCACATTCCCCCTAAAGCGATGTTAACTGACTTGCTTTTTAAATAGCTCCCGGAATACAGGGAAAATGTCTTCCACACTCCTTATGTTCTGCATCGCAAAGTTACTGTGGCTGGCTTGTAGCGCCTCATATTCCCGCCATAGTGTTTGGTGTGCCCGGCGTGTGATTTCGATGTATGAGTAGTAACGGGTAACTGGCAGGAGCTCTTTGTCCAGCAGCTCTCGACAGCCCGGTGAATCATCCGCCCAGTTATCCCCATCCGACGCTTGTGCTGCGTAGATATTCCACTCGGAAGGAGAGTAGCGTTTCTTCACAATCTCATTCATCAACCGCAGTGCACTCGACACTATGGTGCCCCCAGTTTCCTGGGAGTAGAAGAACTCGTGCTCATCCACCTCTTTGGCTTGGGTATGGTGGCGAATAAACACTACGTCGACATTCTTGTAAGTTCGGTTGAGGAACAGGTACAGCAAGATATAGAAGCGTTTGGCCATATCTTTTGTTGCCTGATCCATCGAGCCCGAGACATCCATCAAGCAGAACATTACCGCCTGGCTGCTTGGTTGAGGTCGACGCTCATAATTTTTGTAGCGTAGATCAAAGGTATCAATGAACGGTACGCTGCTGATCTTCTGTCGTAGTGCCTGGATCTCGTTTTTCACCCGCTCTTCCTCGAAAGGTTGAGCCGGTTCGGTGTTCATGAGCAGATCCAGCATTTTCTCTAGCTCGCGAAGTTGGCGGCGTTTACCTGCTGTCATTGCCGTTCGGCGCGCCAGGGAATTCTGGAGCGATTTTACAATGGCAATATTGGCCGGTACGCCGGACGACTTGTAGCCCGAGCGGAAAGTTTTCCACTCAACAATTTTGTTGAGCTGGTTCTTCTCGAGGTTTGGCAGTTCCAAATCCTCAAAGAGCAGATCGAGATATTCATCTTTGGAGATTTGGAATACGAATTCATCCTGGCCCTCACCATCTGGGCTAGCCTGTCCTTCACCCGCACCGCCTTGGCCGCCCCCTCCTTGGGGGCGTTCAATTCGGTCTCCGGGGCTGAACTGGTCGTTGCCCGGGTGGACAACTTCACGTTGTCCACCACGGCCTTGGTGAAAGCTTGGCTCGCGGATGTCACGGTTCGGAATCGTAATATCTTCACCGCTTTCCACATCGGTAATCGAGCGCTTGTTTACCGCATCAGCAATAGACTCTTTGATCTGTTGCTTGTGACGACGCAGGAAACGCTGACGGTTTACCGTGCTTTTGTTTTTACCGTTGAGCCTTCGGTCTATAAAATGCGCCATAAGCTCTCCCCTTATTCATCCCATCCACGCTAACTTAAGAAGACTTACGTACGCGTAGGTACCACTCGGAAAGTAGACGTACCTGCTTACGGGTGTAGCCTTTTTCCATCATACGAGCAACGAAGTCATCATGTTTCTTCTGCTCTTCGGTAGATGTTTTGGCATTGAATGAAATCACTGGAAGCAGCTCTTCGGTATTGGAGAACATTTTCTTCTCGATAACCGTACGAAGTTTCTCGTAGCTGGTCCAGTTCGGGTTCTTACCGGCGTTGCTGGCACGGGCACGCAGTACGAAGTTGACGATTTCGTTTCGGAAATCTTTCGGATTGCTGATGCCTGCTGGTTTCTCGATTTTCTCCAGCTCGTTGTTCAGAGCAGCTCGGTCGAATAGCTGTCCGGTTTCTGGGTCACGGTATTCTTGGTCTTGGATCCAGAAGTCGGCATAGCTGACATAGCGGTCAAAGATGTTCTGGCCGTACTCAGAGTAGGACTCTAGGTAAGCGGTCTGGATCTCTTTACCGATAAACTCGACATACTTAGGTGTTAGGTAACCCTTGAGGTGTTCAAGATATTTTTCGGCCAACTCTTGCGGGAACTGCTCTCGTTCAATCTGCTGCTCTAGGACATAGAACAGGTGGACTGGGTTAGCGGCCACTTCGGAGTGGTCGAAGTTGAACACGCGAGATAGGATCTTGAATGCGAAACGGGTAGACAGGCCGGCCATCCCTTCATCAACACCGGCGTAATCGCGGTATTCCTGATAAGATTTGGCTTTCGGGTCGGTATCTTTGAGCGTTTCACCGTCATAGACACGCATCTTCGAGTACAAGCTCGAGTTCTCTGGCTCCTTCAGACGAGAAAGCACCGAGAAGCGGGCAAGAATTTCCAAGGTAGAAGGTGAGCAAGGTGCCGCTGATAGCTCAGAGCTCTGCAGCAGTTTCTCGTAGATTTTGATTTCTTCGGAAACACGCAGACAGTATGGCACTTTGACAATGAAGACACGGTCAAGGAAGGCTTCATTGTTCTTGTTGTTACGGAATGACTGCCACTCAGATTCGTTTGAGTGCGCCAAGATGATGCCGTCAAACGGCAGTGCTGATAGCCCTTCGGTACCGTTGTAGTTACCTTCTTGCGTCGCGGTAAGTAGTGGGTGCAAGACTTTAAGCGGTGCCTTGAACATCTCGACGAATTCCATCAGGCCTTGGTTGGCCTTACAGAGTGCACCGGAGTAGCTATAGGCATCTGGGTCATCCTGAGCGAAGTGCTCAAGCTGACGGATATCTACTTTACCAACCAGTGACGAGATATCTTGGTTGTTCTCATCGCCGGGCTCGGTCTTGGCAATACCGACTTGGTCAAGAATAGAAGGACGCACTTTCACGACTTTGAATTTGGTAATGTCACCACCGAACTCGTGCAGGCGCTTGGCGGCCCAAGGAGACATAATCGTATTCAGGTAGCGATCAGGAATGCCATATTCCTTCTTGAGGATATCGCCATCTTCACCTTTGTCGAACAGACAGAATGGATGATCGTTAACCGGGCTGCGCTCACCGTTGGCTGTTAGCACATAGACTGGCACCTTCTGCATGAGGCTTTTCAGTTTTTCAGCCAATGATGATTTACCGCCCCCTACAGGACCAAGTAGATAGAGGATTTGCTTACGCTCTTCTAGGCCTTGTGCGGCATGTTTGAGGTAGGAAACGATTTGCTCAATCGCTTCTTCCATACCATAAAAATCTTCAAATGTTTTATAGCGGGAAATCACGCGGTTGGAGAAAAGGCGGCTCAAGCGTGGGTCTTGAGCTGTGTCAATCATTTCTGGTTCGCCGATAGCCATCAGCAGACGCTCTGCTGCATTGACGTAAGAGCTACGATCGTTACGACAGATCTCAAGGAACTCTTGCAATGAAAGCTCTTCATCCTTGGATTCTTCATAGCGTTGACGATAGTGGTCAAAAATACTCATGGTATGCCCCCTGAATCGTTCTTTAATCAATTAGAAAGGACGAAAACACAAATCTTTCACATCCCCCATATCTTAAGACTAGACCTAACTGATTAAATTGCTTGACTGAGTTGTTGGTTTATAAACTAAATTTCCTTTTTCGGTGTTCCTTACAAGCTGAATAATTTTTGCTCATTAATCTACTATCCTCCTATAAATCGCGTTCTGCAAGAGCTGGTGTTTAAAAAAAATCACGAAAATGTTGATGGAATGTGATTGGTGTGGCTTGAACAAATGGATAGTCATATGTGGTGAATTTTATTTCCAGCTCAGAGCTATTTACTGAATGCAAAGGATTTCATTGCTGCAAGATGGTGATAAATGGCGTTGGGGGAGGGCATGATGGCTTTTTTGCAAAAAAATAGATTTTCCATCGTGATTATTGCAAATAAGCATGGAGTCGGCGCGGGAAACGTTGATTTGATTGTTTAAATGAGGAGTGTCAAAAAAATGCGAGCCGGAGTTATTTTGAGAGCTAAATCAAAATCTCTGGCTTAAGCTAAAAAAGTACCGAGAGTTGGGGGAGCCTATTTAATGAGTATTTCTCGTGTTGATACTGTGTCTATACCCGTTTCTGATCAAAACCAGGCGTTAGCGTTTTACCGCGATATGTTGGGATTCGAGCTCATCCGTGACCATCAAGCGGATCAGCATAAACGCTGGATTCAGCTCGCGCCAAGAGGGGCAGAGACAACAATTAGCTTGGTGATGCCTTTTGGTGGCATGAAAGCTGGCTCGGTTCAGGGTTTAGTGGTGCAGACGGATGATATCCACTCGACCCATGATGAGTTGTCGAGCCGGGGAGTGCCGCTCTCAGAGATTGTGACCTTAATTGGGGGACGGTTTGCGACTTTTGCTGATCCCGATGGCAATGGTTGGGTACTGATTGAAGCAAACACGCAAATGCTGGCTTGAGCCGTTAGAATTGATACCTGACGGTTAGACCAGTCAGGTATCATTCATAATGATTGCCATTGCCCGTTTACAGCTAGTTTGCTGTTAGCGTTTCACACTGACTTCGGTGGTCAGGGTATGTGACTCACCAGGAGCAAGAGTGACGCTGTTGCTGTTGTGAATGGTTGATTCGACGCATACCATGGTTTCGAAGCTATCGTCGGCCATATCGGCCATGCTAATTGAAAGCTCCTGCCATGGGTTCCAAATTACGGCTGCATTATGACCGCTGTTAGTCACGGCAATCTGACGACGCTGGTGGTCTTGGATCATCACTGTAGATTCTGGTTGCGTGTAAACACGGTCAACTTCACCTTCAAATCTCAGTTCCTCGCCACCTTGACAGATTTTACCTTCTTGAGTGCTATCCTGGTATTCGCCACCCATTTGAGTGATGGTGGTGTTGTGGATGCTTTCTACATTGAAATAAGTATGAAGTGCGCCAGAGAAACTCCACTCGGAGTCGTCGGTATTGGTGGAGGTCAGCGAGACTTTTAGGGTCGAGCCAATTTCGAACGTCAATACATTGCTGAACTTGTGCGGCCATACTGCGCGTGTTGCTTCAGTGTCAGTTAGTGTTAAAGCAACAATTACACCATTATCGTTTTCACGATGCTCTTTCAGGGCCCATTCACTGTTACGGGCAAAGCCGTGTGATGGTGCTGCGGCCTTGCCAAACCAAGGCCAGCAGACAGGGATCCCACCGCGGATGGCTTTTGCGGTATCGAATTCTGCTTTTTCGCTCAGCCAAATTACATCGTCTTCACCCTTTGGCTTGAACCAAACAAGGTGTCCGCCATGCAGAGAAATGCCGGCTTCAGCCTGGTCATGGCTGATTCTTACAATTTTGATCCCTTGGTATTCACAGATAGTGACAGCATCGGATAAGGCCGCCACTGTTGGAAGAGTATTGAAATCCATCAGACTATCCTTTGGTTGTAGCAATGTATAAATGATTGCCACCTTGGTGGAAAAGTAACAGTCAATTTTACACTTATTTTTATTTAAAAAATAAAGGTCTCTATTAAAAAATATTTGTTAAATTTGTAATTATTTTTTAGCTGCTTATTATCGCTATATCATGTGTGGAAGTAAAAAAACTACGGGTACAATACACAGATACAAAAAAGGCGACACCGTAGCGTCGCCTTTTATTATCTAGCTAAAAGCTTACATTACTTAGAGATGTGAGCGATTAGGTCTAGAACTTTGTTTGAGTAACCGATTTCGTTGTCGTACCAAGATACAACTTTAACGAAGTTATCAGTTAGAGCGATACCAGCTTTAGCATCGAATACAGAAGTCTGTACTTCACCGATGAAGTCCTGAGATACAACCTGATCTTCAGTGTAACCTAGAACGCCTTTTAGTTCGCCTTCAGAAGCTTCTTTCATTGCTGCACAGATAGCTTCGTAAGATGCGCCAGTTTTTAGGTTAACTGTTAGGTCAACTACAGAAACGTTAGCAGTTGGTACGCGGAAAGCCATACCAGTTAGTTTGCCGTTTAGTTCTGGAAGAACAACGCCTACAGCTTTAGCAGCACCAGTTGAAGATGGGATGATGTTCTGAGAAGCACCACGACCACCACGCCAGTCTTTAGCAGAAGGACCGTCAACAGTCTTCTGAGTAGCTGTAGTTGCGTGAACAGTAGTCATAAGACCAGACTCGATGCCGAACTTGTCGTTAAGAACTTTAGCGATTGGCGCTAGGCAGTTCGTAGTACAAGAAGCGTTAGAAACGATGTCTTGACCAGCGTAAGTGTCTTGGTTAACACCCATAACGATCATTGGAGTCGCATCTTTAGATGGACCAGTTAGAACAACTTTCTTCGCACCAGCAGTGATGTGCTGACGAGCAGTTTCGTCAGTTAGGAAAATACCTGTTGCTTCAGCAACAACGTCAACACCGATTTCGTCCCACTTAAGGTCCGCTGGGTTACGCTCTGCAGTTACGCGAACTGTTTTGCCGTTAACGATTAGGTTGCCACCTTCTACTTCAACAGTACCGTTGAAGCGGCCGTGAGTTGAATCGTACTTAAGCATGTAAGCCATGTACTCAACGTCGATAAGGTCGTTGATACCAACAACTTCGATGTCGTTACGCTCTACAGAAGCACGGAAAACAAAACGTCCAATACGGCCAAAACCGTTAATACCTACTTTGATAGTCATTACAGTTGCTCCACAACTTAATTTCTAATGAAAGATAACTGGTAGTAAAATTACAGAATCTAATGTGATGCTGCAAGTGAAAAACGAACTTAAATTGCGTAAGGTCAAAAAAAAGTTCGGATCTTTTTTACATTCCCACTACAACGCTGCAAATTCGTACAGAAGTTGTATGAATATCAATCATTGCTGTTATTAACTTTTAATATCAACACGAAGCTCATTCAAAATATGCTTAAATGAGCAGTGAAGATGTAAAATCCTTTCGAGCAGAAAGTATGTGCCACAGTTGACGCAAATGGCAACCATTTTTCAAAATTGATAACGTGAATAATAAAAGAAGGAAGTATAATGTCAGCCAAATCAGATTCTTACTGGCGTGAAAAACTGACGGAAGAGCAGTATCACATCTGTCGTGAGCAAGGAACCGAAGCGCCATTCTCAGGTAAACTGCTCCATAACCGCGAAACAGGTGTTTATAGCTGTACGTGTTGCCAGGCGCCATTGTTCCATTCAAGCGGTAAGTATGATTCAGGCTGTGGCTGGCCGAGCTTCGACGCACCCATTGAGCGAGATGCTATCCGCTATCTGGAAGATAACAGCCATGGCATGCACCGGATTGAAATCCGTTGTGCCAATTGCGACAGCCATCTTGGGCATGTTTTCCCCGATGGGCCGAAAACCACCGGGGAAAGGTATTGTGTGAACTCGGTATCCTTGATTTTTAATAACGAGGATGTGGAAAGCGGGCAACAAGGCGATGCTTAAATAGCATTGCACACCTCTATAATTTATTAAGACGCCCTGCTTTAAACCGCAGGGCGTTTTTTATTTGCAAGCGATGGTGGGAAGGGAGTCTAAAACTTAATAGGCCATGCTGGCATTGAAATCGCCGTCTCGAAGAGACTGGGCAATGCTGACAGCCTGACCATCCAGCTCGCTGCGTCGCTCTGTGCTCATCGGGTAAAACGCATTCAATTTATCCTGGCTTGCCACAGGCATCGACAGCTCACTGCCGACTTTAGCCCACAGGTAGGCTTTCTCAGTCTCCCCGTGCTGATGAGATAAAGTGGCTAAGCTTTGGATGATTTCTGGTTTAATCTTCGGCCGGCTTCCGTAAAGCTCCAGGGCACGCTTGAGCAAGACAACCGTCTTCTCCTGATCTTTGGTGGTATAGAAGGTCGCCAGTGCCAACTGCATCTCTGGGGTTTCCATTACCTCGCTACCTTCTAGTCTCAGGAACTTGCGTAAGGCATCTTGATCACCCTGACTCCAGCGAAAATACAGGATTTCCGGGTCGTTTGATTGTGCTAGCTCTTCGTTGAGGCGCTTTATCGAGGCATACGCGCTTAGCATTGCCTGAGTACGGAGGGTTTTTCGTTCTTTCAGTTCGGTTGGCTCAATACGCGCGGCATACTCCAAGCATTTCTGGTAGTCGTAGGTATATTTGAGCTCTTTGAACTTCTCTTTATCTGTCGGGTTTTTTAGCACATCGTAACGTTGCCAAATAAGGTTGACCCGC
This sequence comes from Photobacterium sp. AWH4_225, assembly GCF_056158405.1. Lineage (NCBI taxonomy): Bacteria > Pseudomonadati > Pseudomonadota > Gammaproteobacteria > Vibrionales > Vibrionaceae > Photobacterium > Photobacterium sp. AWH4_225. The sequence continues at coordinate 1,064,122 of NZ_JBSWTF010000001.1, forward strand.
TGGAGGCGGCACTGACCATCATTGAGGTTGGTGTCAGCACATAGTTGTGGCTCAGCCTGACACAAGCTGTCCGTTGAACGGTGACGTTCGAAGCAACCGCTGAGCAAGACCAAGCTGGCCAATAATAGGGTGAGTTGTCGCGCGGGTTTTCTCATTTGGCTTTTCAGTAACTTCAATAATGTGAATCTTGTTAACGAGTTTATCAAAATAGAGATAAAAGACTGCGGCGGGCCGCTGATTTTCAGCAGTGTGATCCCCCAAGCATTTTATCGACGTATTCTTGGCGAGCTTTAGAGGAAACTGTTATTACTGCGAGCAAGAAATGCTAATAAAAGGAAAATAGAACAGCCATGGAACTCGAGACACTGCTTAACGCTATGACCCCAGAAGTTTACCAGCGCCTTGCCACTGCCGTTGAAATTGGTAAATGGCCAGACGGCACACCGCTGACACCTGAGCAGCGTGACTCTTCTATGCAGGCTGTTATGCTCTATCAGTCTCGCCACAATGCCGAAGCTGCGCATATGACAGTGGAAAAAGGAGGGGAGATTAAATTTAAGTCCAAGGCGGAGCTGAAAAAAGAGTTCTCGGGTGACAATACTTCAGTATCAGAGAGGGCGACTGACGATATTGCTCGTTTCGAGCATGACCAACTGTAAGTTAGCACCCAGCCGCACTTACTCTTTTATTTAATCGTACCCAATACCACGGGCGGGCAATAGAAGCCTGACAGCTCGTGGTCTTCTTCCCCAACTAAGTTAGCCACCCACGGCTCCTGTTCGATACAGGCCAAATAGTTATCTAGTAACGGGTAGTGGGAGAAACGCAACCCTGCCATCCAACCACTTCGCAATACGCTCCACAGGCTGATTTCCGCCATCGACAAATGATCGCCAATATAGCCTTGCTCTGGAAGCTGTTCTTCCAAGTATTGGATAGCTCTGGGCAGGTGATGCTCGAGGCACTGCTCGACCGCTTCTTCATCAACCTCTTTGTCGAGCATTTTTCCCCTCAGTATTTTTTGGTAGAACAGCACCCCGCCGATCAATGAAGTGAGACGGGTGTCTGCATACTCTTCCAGCCAGCGGATCTTAGCTCTGGTCAGTGCGTTACCGGGGTACAAAGGGGGAACAGGGAACTGATCGTCAAGGTAGTGGGCTATCACCGTCGAGTCCATGATGCTGTGCTGATCGACTTCCAATACAGGTACTTTGCCCAGCGGATGGCGCTTTTGAGCCAGCTCTTTTTCGACATAGGGGTTGAGGGGCTGAAGCTCGTAGGTGATCCCTTTATAGGCAAGGGCCAGCATGATTTTTCTGACAAACGGTGAAATCGAGGAGCCATGTAGGATCATAATGTACGCAAGGCCTTTCGCTGACAGGAATAGTCAAAGTGTAGCTGAGTAGTTGATTTTGAGAGAAGAACAATAAAAACGGCAGCCCAAGGCTGCCGTTTGATTTGCTTTAGTGATGCAAAGTGGGGGGCTTAGAGGGTTAGCTCGCCACGCAGGTCTTGTTGCATCAGGCTGCGTACGGTTTCTACCGGAAGCTCTTGGCTTAGCAGGAAGTGCAGCTTGGCCAGAGCAGCCTCTGGCGTCATATCGTAACCACTTAAGACGCCGGCATCGGCCAGGGCACAACCTGTTGCGTACCCGCCCATGTTGACCTTGCCCGACAGGCACTGGGTCAGGTTCATGACGATCACACCACGGTCGCTGGCTTCCTTTAGCTGTTCCAGCAGTTCTGTATTCTGCGGGGCATTACCGACACCGAAGGTCAGCAGGATCATCGCATTGACCGGCTGGCGTAGGGTATTGCGGATCACTTCTGGTGAGATCCCCGGGTACATGGTGATCACGCCAATCGGCTGTGGGGTAATGTTGTGGACCTTGAATGCACCTTCCGGCTTCTTGTCGATTTCAACATTGTTGAGTTGGATGTTGATACCGGCTTCCAGCAGCGGTGGTAGGTTTGGTGAAATAAAGGCACCGAATCCGTCTGCATGGGCTTTGGTGCTGCGGTTACCACGGATCAGTTTGTTGTTGAAGAACACAGTGACTTCATTGATCGGGTAATTCGCGGCAACGTGAAGGGCATTGAGCAAGTTGCTCTGGCCGTCAGATCGCAGCTCCGCAAGCGGAATTTGCGAACCGGTGACAATCACAGGCTTGTCGAGGTTTTCGAACATAAAAGACAGAGCAGAGGCGGTATATGCCATGGTATCCGTACCATGCAGGATCACAAAACCGTCGTACTTGTCGTAGTTCGCTTTAATATCATCAGCAATGCGCTGCCAATCCGCTGGCGTCATATCCGACGAATCGATCAGGGGATCATATTCGTGGATGGTGAACTTTGGCATTTCTGCACGATGGAATTCTGGCATGCTTTCCAATTGCTGTTCCATAAAACCAGCAACTGGTACGTAGCCATGGTCTGACTTCTGCATACCAATTGTGCCGCCTGTGTAGGCGATGTAAATGTGTTTTCTTTCCATATGAAGGTACAGAATTATCGGTTTGGTGGGCGCATTATACGGGGTATGTAGCGTAAAAAAAGCCCGGCGTTTGCCGGGCTGATCTCACTTTTAAAGATCCGGGCAGTTTACACAGAAGGCATATTGCCCTTTTGGATCATTGAAGTTACCAAGGGTGGAAAGGTCTGTTACAACTTTTTGTGTAACTGGTTGCATTGTTTCTGGCAACTCTCCCCACACCATCTGGTGGAGGTAGGCTTTGGCTTCAGCGCTGAACTGTTGCATGAACATTTCAGCTGTACTCAACGGCTTAGCCATCCAGCGTACTTCGTAGTCTTCACCCAGCGTTGCCAGTTCGGCGGCACTGGCAATGGCATCATCGAAGTCACCGAGTTCATCGACAAGACCCAGGGCTAGGGCATCCTTACCGGTCCAGACCCGACCCTGAGCAACACTGTCTGCTTGCTCAAGTGTCATATCGCGGTTTTGGCTGACTAGGCCGATAAAGCGTTGGTAACCGTTCTCAATACCCAGCTGGAAGATCTCGGCGATACCTTCAGGTAGCTCGCGGGTTACACCGACACCGGAGAATGGCGTTGTGCCGACCCCGTCACTGTAAATGCCCATCTTCTCCAAGCCTTTTTCGAACGTGGTCAAGATGGCAAAAATGCCAATCGAGCCGGTAATGGTAGTTGGCTGTGCCATGATCTTGTCAGCAGATGATGAAATCCAGTAACCACCTGATGCCGCGACACTCGACATGGATACCACCACAGGCTTGCCTGCCGCTTTCAGCGCATCGACTTCGTTACGGATCACTTCAGATGCAAAGGCGCTGCCCCCCGGACTATCGACACGGAGAATAACCGATTTCACTTTGTCATCAAGACGAGCTTCGCGCAGTAGGGCCGCAGTGGTATCACCGCCAACATTGCCCCTTTGCTGTGGGCCGTCCATGATGGCACCGCTTGCGACCACAACAGCGATTTGGTTGTCACTTGGTAGCTGGATATCTCCAATGGTTGGCTGGTAGTCGTAGTAGCTGATCTGGTTGAAGCTGTGGTCGTCGTTCTCGCCGAAAGTATCGATAAGCAGTTTGCGAAGCTGAGGACGGTTAACGAGCTCATCGACCAAGCCCATTTTTTCGCTCAGTTTGGCGAAATCACCATCGACGCTTTTCAGTTCGATAACAAACTGATCAAGCTGCGGTGTTAGTGTGCTGGCCTCAATCTGGCGGTTATTAGCGACATCAGAGGTGTAAGCTCCCCAAAGCTGGTTTAGCCATGCTGTGTTGGCTTCACGGGCTTCGTCAGACATACCATCGAGGGTATAAGGTTCGACAAAGGATTTGTAGGTACCGACACGGAAGACATGGGTATTGACGTTAAGCTTCTCGAACAAGCTCTTGTAGTAAAGGGTATAGCTGCCGTAACCGGTTAGCATGACACCGCCATCTGGTGACATGAAGACTTTGTCGGCGTAGCTCGATAGGTAGTACTGGCTTTGCTTGTAGTGATCGCCAATGGCATAGACCGGCTTGCCGGACTCCTTGAATTCCTTAAGTGCTTTGGCGATGTAGCGCAGCTTGGTCAGGTTGGTTTCGCTCATGTCACGTAGGTTGAGCACCAGACCGGTGATCCGCTCATCAGTGGCGGCAGTACGCAGGGTGTCGACAATGTCGAACAGTACGTTTTCTTGCGTTTGTTCATTGCCGAATGCACTGCTGGTAAGGCTATCAAGCGGACTGGTATAGCTACGCTGCTCAACGATTGGCCCAGAAAGATCCAATACTAATGCTGCTTGTTCTGGTAGCTCTGGCTCTTTGCCACTCTCGGTGAAAGCGAAGAACAGCGCGCCAATGATAATGAGGAATAGTAAGTTGATGATCAGCTGGCGGGTAAAGCTGATCAGTTTCCATATCCAACGGAAGATTTTGCCAATTCCTTTAAAGATCACTTTCATGAAGTTTCCTGATTTTTCGCCAAGGCTCGAGGCCTGCTTATTTCTCAATCTATATAAGATTGGACGTAATAATAATGATTTAGTTCTGTATGTAACTGTATATGCTAACCGAGTAAAAGAGGAAATACAGTAATTAATCGAATTGCGTGAGTAGCTTAGGGACGCAAATGCGTAGCAGCTATCACCAAAATGAACAAACGACTTGTCATTACTTTGGCATACGTTTTTATACAGAGAGTTAGATCTAAATCAATATATTGTTGCGTTTATGTAAACGATTGTTTGAAATATGGTTGGCTGATTCGTATACTGGTCAGACCATAACAACATAAAGAATGGAAGCCATGGACGATAAATCTTACCCTCATCTGTTATCACCGCTTGAACTTGGTTTCACTCAATTACGTAATCGTGTGTTGATGGGATCGATGCATACTGGCCTGGAGGAGTCCCGTGACGGATTCAAGAAACTGGCCGCTTTCTATGCAGCCCGTGCTAAAGGCGGTGTTGGTCTTATTGTTACCGGCGGTTTCTCGCCGAACTTTCGTGGTCGCCTTCACCCGCTGAGTGCCGAATTCAGTTCAGGCCGTGCCGCGCGGGCTCACCGTGTCATTACCGATGCCGTGCATGATGAGGGTGGGAAGATCGCCTTGCAGTTACTCCATGCCGGGCGCTATGCCATGCATCCTTTTGCTGTCAGTGCCTCAGCTATCAAGGCGCCTATCTCTAAATTTACGCCGAAAGAGATGAGTACCCGCCAGATCAAGAAAACTATCGAAGCGTTTGCACGTAGCTCAGAGCTTGCCAGAGAGGCAGGTTACGACGGCGTGGAGCTGATGGGCTCGGAAGGGTATCTGATCAACCAGTTTATCTGTAAGCGTTCAAACCATCGTTACGATGAATGGGGCGGCAGCTACGAGAACCGGATGCGTTTTCCGCTTGAGCTAGTTAAGGCGGTGCGAGCGCGCGTGGGACGTGATTTCATTATCGTTTTCCGTCTGTCGATGCTCGATTTAGTGGAGCAGGGCAGCACCCATGAAGAAGTGGTGATGCTGGCTAAGCAGCTTGAGCAAGCAGGCGTGACTATCCTCAATACCGGTATTGGCTGGCATGAAGCTAGGATCCCAACTATAGCAACCCAGGTACCAAGGGCGGCCTTTGCGTGGGTCACAGAAAAGCTCAAGTCGGAAATATCTATTCCGCTGGTGACCTGTAACCGAATCAATACCCCGCAAGTCGCGGAAGATATCCTGGCTAGCAATCAAGCGGATATGGTGTCGATGGCACGGCCGTTTTTGGCCGATCCGGATTTCGTGGTCAAAGCCGAACAAGATCGGGCCGATGACATTAATACCTGTATCGGTTGTAACCAAGCCTGTTTGGACCATGTGTTCGTTGGTAAGCGAGCGAGCTGCTTGGTCAATCCGCAGGCTTGTTACGAGACTGAATTGATCTTGTCGCCATCAGCCAGCCAGCGCCGTATTGCCATTGTTGGGGCAGGCCCTGCCGGTATGGCAACGGCTGTTGCTGCGGCTGAAAGGGGCTTTGAAGTCGATTTGTTCGAGAAGAATGATCACCTCGGCGGCCAATTTAACTTGGCGATGCAGATCCCTGGCAAGGAAGAGTTCAAGGAAACTATTCGTTATTTCACCCGCCGTCTAGAGCAAACCGAGGTGAATGTGAAGCTCGGCCATGCCGTGTCTGTCGATGACTTGCAAGATTATGATGAAGTGATCGTTGCAACCGGCGTCCAACCGCGCCGACCGCCAATCCCTGGTATCGACCATGAAAAGGTCATCGATTACCAGACCCTGATCCGTGACAAAGTCGAATTGGGCCAGCGGGTCGCTGTCATCGGTGCGGGTGGGATTGGGGTGGATGTCTCTACCATGCTGACCGAACCGGATCATCAAAGCTTGGATGATTGGCTTAAGGATTGGGGGATCGACAAGTCCATTGAGCATGCTGGTGGGCTGTATCCGCACGAAGAATACGTTAGCCAGCGTCAGGTGTGGTTGATGCAGCGCCGTCCGGGCAAGATGGGTAAAGGGCCGGGCAAGACAACCGGTTGGATCCACAAGAAAGTACTGGAAAAACGAGGCGTTGAACTACTAAGTGGCGTGAGTTACGACAAAGTTGATGACCAAGGCTTGCACATCACGGTTGAAGGCCAGTCGCGGGTGCTGGATGTCGATAACGTGGTGCTGTGTGCTGGACAAACCTCGGTAGATGAGCTTTCCGATGCGCTCAAGGCCAAGAACATCAATGTTCATGTGATTGGTGGTGCTGACCTTGCCGGCGAAGTCGATGCCAAGCGGGTGATCCGCCAAGGGGTCGAGCTCGCGGCGAAGCTTTAACATCAGAAACGAGTTCCTGGATCCTAGTTCCTAGGAAGAGAAAAGCATGTTCCTTGCTCTCTAGGAACCAGGATCTAGGTTCTAGGATCTCAACTCCATAATCTCGCATTTTTACCGTGGATTTATCGCGCCAAAACTGTGCTACCGTCTACTATAACTACACATTTTAATGAGGTTGTTATGGACGCACTTACCTTATTGCTCAACCGCAGATCGCTGCCAAAAATGGTTGCGCCTGCCCCGCAGGGAGAAGCGCTGGAGGCGATTCTTCGCGCCGGATTACGAGCGCCGGATCATGCGGGTCTGACTCCGTGGCGGTTTATTGTTTCTCAGGAAGACAGCTCTCAAGGTGCTGGTTCTAAAGGGGATGGTAGACAGAAACTCGCCGATATTTTGGCAGAAGCGGCCAACAGCGATGGCGCCGATGAAGCGACTATCGAGAAAGCGGGTAAATCACCTTTCAGGGCGCCTATGGTGATAACGGTTGTGGCCAAGGTATCTCAGCATGACAAGGTGCCGGTGATTGAGCAGCACCTGTCAGCAGGTTGTGCCGTACAGGCGATGCAACTGGCAGCGGTAGCCCAAGGGTTTGCGGGCTTTTGGCGCACCGGCAAGTGGGCTTACCATCCTGTAGTACGTCAGGCTTTGGGAGTGGAAGGTGAAGACATGATCGTTGGCTTCTTGTATCTCGGGACGCCGGGTTGCCGTGATGCCAAAGCACCTGAACGGGATTTGGCGCAATTTGTTGAGTACTTGTAACCTCATAATCGAAGCCGATAAGCGACGAAATGCTTAATCGAGAGGGGAGCCCATTGGCTCTCCTTTTTGATCCAAGTGGATGACAGGGTCTGGTTGCAGGAGTAGAATCCATCGCTCTTGTAAATTATCGGAGCGTGTCATGGAAAATGTTCGCCTTACCCAATACAGCCACGGAGCAGGATGTGGTTGTAAAATCTCCCCTCAAGTTCTTGATACTATTCTTCGAACGCAGCTCGCTCCGTTTGCCGACCCTAACCTGCTTGTAGGTAACGAAAGTAAAGATGATGCGGCGGTTTATGATCTTGGCAACGGTACCGCAGTGGTAAGTACCACTGACTTCTTCATGCCGATTGTCGACGACCCGTATGATTTTGGTCGTATCGCGGCAACAAACGCCATCAGTGACATTTACGCCATGGGTGGCAAGCCGATTATGGCAATTGCCATCTTGGGCTGGCCGGTAAACGTATTAGCGCCTGAAATCGCCCAGCAGGTGATTGAAGGTGGTCGTGCCGTATGCCGTGAAGCCGGTATTTCTTTGGCAGGCGGCCACTCTATTGATGCACCAGAGCCAATCTTTGGCCTTGCCGTGACGGGTATTGTGGATACAGACCGTGTTAAGCGAAACAATCAGGCTGAAGCGGGTTGTAAACTGTACCTGACCAAACCGTTGGGTATTGGTGTGCTGACTACCGCAGAGAAGAAATCCAAGCTACTGGATAAGCATCGTGGCCTGGCCCGTGACTGGATGTGCCAGCTGAATAAGCCGGGTGCAGATTTTGCTAACGTTGCGGGCGTGAAAGCCATGACCGACGTGACCGGTTTTGGCTTGATGGGCCACCTGAATGAAATCTGTGAGGGCAGCGGCCTGAAAGCCAATATCGACTTTTCTCAGGTACCACATTTGCCTGGTGTTTTTGATTACATCGAGCAAGGTTGCGTACCGGGTGGCACTGAGCGTAACTTTGCCAGCTATGGCCACCGCCTGGGTGAAATGACCGAGCAGCAGAAATCCTTGCTTTGCGATCCGCAGACGTCAGGTGGTTTGTTGTTGGCGGTGACGCCAGATGCCGAGCATGAAGTGAAAGCTATGGCCCAGCAACACGGTATCGAACTCAATGCGATTGGTGAATTGGTTGAAGCCACAGCCGATGAAACTGTCCTGATTGAGATTAGCTAAATATGTCACGTCCAAATTGCCAAGATTTCCGTCAGTTGTTTATCAATGATACGCCGTTGATGGACATGCGAGCGCCAGTAGAATTTGAACAGGGTGCCTTCCCGGCGTCTATCAATCGACCATTGATGCTCGATGAGGAGCGTCAGGCCGTGGGCACTTGTTATAAAGAGCGCGGTCAGGAAGCAGCAATTGCTCTAGGCCACGAGCTGGTTCATGGCGAAATCAAAGCTGAGCGAGTTGCCCAGTGGAAAGCCTTCTGTGAAGCTAATCCAAACGGCTATTTGTACTGTTTTCGTGGTGGGCTGCGTTCGCGAATTACCCAGCAGTGGCTGAAAGAAGCCGGTGTTGATTACCCGTTTGTTGAAGGTGGCTATAAAGCACTGCGTCGTTTTTTGATTGACACTATCGATGAGGTGGCGACTAAGCCAATGACACTGATCGGTGGTAATACGGGATGCGGCAAGACCATCATGGTCAATGAAATTGCCAACGGTATTGATTTAGAAGGTGCCGCCAACCATCGCGGATCGTCGTTTGGCCGTTATGTAACGGCACAGCGTACCCAAATCAACTTCGAAAATGTACTGGCGATCGCCATGCTCAAGAAGCAGGCCGCTGGGGTATCCCACTTCGTCTACGAAGATGAAGGTAAGATCATTGGCTCGGTCAGTGTACCACTGGCTATCAACCAAGCCATGCAGCAAGCACCGATTGCCATTGTTGATGATCCGCTCGACGTGCGCCTTGAGCGTTTGCTCGATGATTATGTCGTGCGTATGCAGCGTGATTTCTGCGCCGAATACGGTGAGCAAGAGGGCTGGGACCGTTTTGCCCAGTATCTAGAGCGTGGCATGTTCAGCATTCGCAAGCGCTTGGGCTTCCAGCGCTATGAAGAATTGTTACAGGTGCAACAGCAGGCGGTGAAAGCGATGCAGGCCAGCGGTGAGCTAACCGGACACTACGATTGGTTGAGCATGCTGCTGGAGCAGTATTATGATCCAATGTACACCTACCAACTTGGCAAAAAAGCTGATCGTATCGTCTTCCGTGGTGAATATGCTGATGTGAAGGCATGGTTGGCTGACAATTGCGCTTAACGCAATTGATGGTTTAACAGCGGTTTACACCGAAAAATAGTGAAGGCCTGGCTATGCTGAGCTGGGCCTTTTTGCTATGGCACGAAGGGTAAAAACAGGAACTGTATCTATATCCAGTATTTTCTTGTTCTCTCCGCACTTTTTTCTTATAGTTCAGCCAAGAGTTTCCTACGCGATCCAACTGAATTTCAATCATGTCTCGTCTATATATTGCAGAAAAACCTAGCCTTGGGCGTGCGATAGCCGCTGTATTGCCGCGTCCTCACAAGAACCATGACGGTTATATTGAGGCGGGCAACGGTGATATCGTTACCTGGTGTATCGGTCACTTACTCGAACAGGTTGAGCCGGATGCCTATGATGAGAAGTACAAGAAATGGAATATGGCCGACTTGCCGATTGTGCCGCAGCAGTGGCAGTTGTCACCGCGTAAATCTGCCAAGAAACAGTTGGGCGTGGTACGCAAGCTGTGCAAGCAGGCTGGGGAAGTGATCCACGCTGGAGACCCAGACAGGGAAGGTCAGCTGCTGGTGGATGAGGTCATAGACTACGTTAATCTTGCCCAAGGCAAAAAAGCGGCCATGCAGCGGTTGCTTATTTCCGACCTTAACCCGTCGGCAGTCAAGCGGGCGCTCGGCAAGCTACGCAGCAACCGTGATTTTATTCCGCTGTCGGTCTCGGCATTGGCCCGCTCACGTGCTGATTGGCTGTATGGTATGAACATGACCCGGGCTTATACCCTGCTTGGCCAGAAAGGGGGCTACCGGGGGGTATTGTCGGTAGGGCGGGTGCAGACGCCGGTATTGGGTTTGGTGACCCGCCGTGATGATGAAATTGCCAATTTTGTGCCTAAGCCATTTTATGAGCTTTTTGCGCTGATTCCTTACCAGCAGCAGGAGATCCGCGCTAGATGGAAGCCGAGTGAAGCCTGCAAACCTTGGCAGGATGAAGATGGCCGCATACTGAACCGCAAACTATGCGAGAACGTCGTTAGCCGTATCAAGGGCCAGCCTGCTGAAGTGACAGCGTCAGAGCGTAAAGAAACCAAGCAGGCGCCGCCATTGCCTTACTCACTGTCAGCCCTGCAGATTGATGCCGCCAAGCGCTTCGGCATGAGCGCTGCCGATGTTCTGGCTACTTGTCAGTCGTTGTATGAGAAGCACAAGGTGATCACTTATCCGCGTTCGGATTGTCGCTATTTGCCGATGGATCACTACCGACAGGCCGGCGACGTATGCCAGGCGATTGCTAATACTGACAACCAGCTTGGCAAAGCTGTGGATGGGGCAGATACTAGCCTCAAGTCGAAAGCGTGGAATGACAAAAAAGTCGATGCTCACCATGCGATTATTCCCACCCCCAAGTCGGTCAATGCCGCGAGCCTGAGTGGCAGTGAACAGAAGGTGTATCAGCTGATCGCCAGACAGTATTTGATGCAGTTTTACCCGGCAGCCATATACAGTGAAGCCAAGCTGGAGTTCACTATTGCGGGCGGTCTTTTTGTGGCTCGTGGACGCCAATTGATGTCTTCGGGATGGCGCGCCTTACTTGGCCGCGATGAACCGGCAGACAAGGAAGCTGATCTTGCCGACAAAGTACCGCCGCTTGAAAAAGGTACAGTGCTGACCTGCCGTGATGGCGAGATCCTCGATAAGATGACCGAGCCACCAAAGCCATTTACCGAAGCGACATTGTTGCAGGCGATGACCGGGATTGCCCGCTTTGTCTCAGACAGTTCGTTGAAAAAGATCCTCCGAGACACTGATGGTCTGGGCACGGAAGCAACCCGAGCCGGGATCCTCGATATATTGTTCAAGCGACAGTTGCTGATGCGTCAAGGTAAAAGTATCCATGCCACTGAGGCCGGAAAAGGGCTGATCTATGCCTTACCGGATGAGGCGACCTATCCGGATATGACTGCCCACTGGGAACACCAGCTACAGGATATGGCGGATAAGAAATGTGCCTACAAACCTTTTATGGATGCGCTGGAAGTACAGGTGACCCAGTTGATGGAAAAGGTGAAAACCAGCGAGGTGCCGCAAAGCCTTCGTGATTTGAAATCTCCCGAGCCGTTTAAAAAACGACGCTACAGTAAAGGTGGTGGTAAGGGGAGTAGTAAGGGCGGGCGTAAATCCTCAAGTACTGGCTCTTCGTCTTCTGCTGGAAAATCGCGTTCGCCTCGTCGTCGTACATCGAAGAAAGCCGTTTAGCCAGCATCACTGATCAAAAAGAGTTGGTTTCTTCCGTTTGATTTAGCTTCATACAGGGCGGTGTCGGCAAGTTTGAAGAACGTATCAGCAGAGCTTTTGGTTGAAGGGGTAATCGTGCAACCGCCAATGCTGATCGTTACGATATTCGACTTGCCTTCACTACCTGCAGTACTCGGTATTGCCAGCGCCCGAATAGCTTCCAGTGAACGCTCAGCGGCATACTGTGCAGCGTTGTGATCTTGCCCCGGCAGCAGTAAAACAAACTCTTCACCACCATAGCGGGCAAAGAGTGCACCCGCTCTTCGCTCGATCGGTGCCAGAGTGTTAGCAATGGTTTTGAGGCACTCATCCCCTGCGACATGACCAAAGCTGTCATTGTACTCTTTGAAGTGGTCGACATCGATGATCAATAAAGAAAGCGGTAGCGCATGGCGCTCCGCCCGACGCCATTCATCTGAAAAGCGCTCGTCAAACAGGCGCCGATTAGCCACTTGGGTGAGCGGATCTTCAAGTGATACTTTTTCAAGTTTATCCTTGGCCTGCTGGAGGGCTTGGGTGCGCTCCGCAACCCTTAGCTCGAGCTCGGTATTGAGCTGGATGAGCTTTTCTTCGGCTTGGCGTCTGACCAGGTGCTGGGAAACGATAAAACCAAATTGTTTCAACAGCTGGTGTAAGTGGGCGGGAAGAGGCATACCGCTCAGCAGGTTATCACAGGCTATCCAGCCAATCGGTGTATCTTCATCCCACAAAGAGATATATACACTCCACCCGAAACCGACCACTTTCAGGTTATGGTAAAGCGGTGTGTTTTCCTCTATGGCTAAATACTCCCCTTTCTGTTGTAGGATGTGGGATGCAAACCATAAATCAGGTATTTCAGACTCGAAATAATTTTCGTTGACCGTATTGCCATGGATATCTGTGCCGTAGGTACCCTGCATTCGGTTGCCCGGTTTAAACAAAAAGATAGCCATTCGGTCGATATTGAGCTGTTTTTTGGCTTCGTCGACAGCAATAAACAACATATTGTCGATTGAGTGGGCTCGCCACAACTTAAAGGAGATATCGTGCAAGGCCTGCAGTTGCTTCTGCAGACTGTGCTGCTCATGTTGGCGAATTTGCAGTTCGCGCTCTGCGATACGCCGGCCGCTGTGTTCGTCCTGAATGATGGCATCTATCATTGAGGCATTAAGCTCAGAAGCGAGCAGTACACCCAGATAGCTAAAGTCTTTGGCATCAAGCTGCTCAGTGAGATCGGTTTTGGGAAAATCAGCAATGAGGCAGCCAATAACCTGCGAGCGTCTCTCAAGGGGAAGCGATAGTCGGCGTACACCTTCTTGGTCAGTTAAGGTGGTTTTTTTTAATCTGATCGCCTTGGTGATCTGGTAAAACGGAAACGTCTCGTTCTCTTGATATTCAACAGGCGGGAAAAGATACTCGATTCCCTTGTTTCCAACATTCAGCAAGGTCTTCCAGTGCGATTTGTAAGCGACGACCAAGGTGGCGTTCTCCACCGCAAAGCTCAGCAGGAGATTCCTACATATTTGTTCGCAGGTGGTTCGTAAGCCGTGCGACTTGCCGGTTAAGGTAAGTACCCGATCGTAGAAGTCTTGAATGTGCGTACTCTGAGCCAAATGACCTTCCAGAAAATAGAATGTTGCGTAGTACGAATTACTTCCATCCTTGTTGGTTAGCGTTGGAAGTCTGTGTTCGGTTGCTGGGCGAGAAACCGTATCCGAGGGCTATTTCATGCTATTGTTGCGAATTTTTTACGATGAAAGGCCAATGGATACAGCAAATTAGCGTATTTTTGTTGGTAAGTTAGCAAAAATGCGACGCATAACACAAAGGGGTGTAACTGGCTGATTGCTCAGCCAGTAATTATTTGCTTGGAAGCAAGATCACGGTTTGTTTGGGGTTAGGATGTACTTAGAGCTATTGGTTAGATAATCATAGTTACCAAGGCAGGTAATTACCTTGGTAATCCATGAACAAACCGGAATCGGCAGGCGTTAGGTTGTCGATAACCTTTTTCAACCCAAGGGCTGACGTTTGGCTGTCGATAAGTGCATTTGGCCCGCCCATTTCAGTTTGTACCCAGCCAGGGTGTAGGGCAATCGAAATGATGCCTTCGGGGAGCAAGTCATTGGATAGGCTCTTGACCACTGAGTTCAGGGCGGCTTTGGAGGAGCGGTAGATATAGCCGCCACCACTGGTGTTTTCAGCCATGCTGCCGACTTTAGATGAAAGGTATTTATCACAAAATAATTAATTAGTCGAAGTCCAGTAAACTAGCGAACTCTTGAGTAAACTTGTATGACGGTTGAGGCATCGTTGAATCTAACTCGTTCAAGTAGTGCAGAATCCAATCTGTAGCAAAAGGGGCTTGCTTACTGTAACCACTCTTACCGTGTTTCTGGTGCATTCGCTTACTACCTGTTTTCTTGGCTTCTGACCAATCAGGAAGACCGTTTACAACTTTGCGGATGTCTCCCTCACTTAAACCAATCTTGGCAGCAGCTAAGGAAGCAGGGTGAACCAAAATTACATCTTCATGTTTCAAGGCTTCTTCTAACAGTGCTCTACGCTCTCCTTTCACATCTGTTGCAAGTTGCGCTTGTTTTGTCACCGTCATCGGTGCATGTTTGAAATCCGTTAAATCTGTCGAATAATCCAGTAACCAATGCAAAATCTTGTGAAGCTCGAAACTGTCTTCATCTGTCAAAATGTCTGAGTAACCACTAAAGAAATCAGCAGACTCTGATACATCTTTCAGGTGCTCTATTCGTCTTGGCATGTAATAACGTCTGTCGTCTGCTTCCATGTACAACGGCTTATCATCGTTTGAGGTGATTACTGCATTAAACGTTCTACGCTCGGTCTGACCGTCCTTGTTCATTACTCGTTTCAACAAATACTCGTTCGTTACTAAAGCTTTGAGTTTGTCTGCACTGTCTTTCTTATCTGCGTAAACCTCATCCACCAGCACCAAAACCGAATCGAAGTAACTACCGTTATGAGTCGCTATCATGTCTTTCCATCGGGGAGCACTGTAATTGTTTAAACCTACCAACTTTGCAAGCACCGATTCAAACAGAAAAGTCTTTCCCGTTCCTTGGTCGCCTGTTATCAACGGGCAAACGTTCATCGGGGTTTCTGGATGCGAAACCATGTGCTTCATGTAACTAACCATGTAATGACGCTCATCTGCATCTGGGAACAATCTCTCTAAGGTCTCAAACCATTGTGAAGAGGGAGCACTTGCTATCGGGGTAATTGGACTAGGGACGTACTTGTTTAAAATGTATGTGCCGTAATCCGTCTTTTCTAGATTTGAAACTCTATCCGTGTGAGGCTCGTAAACTTCCTCCGTAACTTCATGAATCAAACCTAAACAATTCTCTTGGGATTTCTTTGACCAACGTTGCCATGCATGAGGCTTCGATAATCTCTGCTCTAAAGCGTAACGATTGCAAAGATTGAAAACGGTCTCTGCACTCACTAGCTGGTGGCTATCCTTGCTTTTGTAAACTCGGTTACCTGTACCGTTCACCACTGCGTAAACATGCCTGTTCACCTCTGCCATTACCGAAGCAGGGTAAAACTGGTTCGTCTGTTCCTTCAAGCCTTGCTCTAAAGCTCGGAAACGTTTCAAATACTTTGTTGCTAGGCGTCTAAACTCTGAATAAGAAATCTCTGGTAAATCTGAATCTTGAGAAGAAGAGTCTGTAACATGCTCGGTCACGCTGTTTAAACATTTAGAAAGTACGTGAAAATTCTTGTCTGTGACTTCGAGAAGAGTCTCTGTTTCATTGTGCTTCTCTGTTAATAAATCTAGACGCTCTGATAAGTGCTCGATTGCTGATAGCAATTCTTGGTTAGTCGGCTCTGTCTGCATTTAGGGTCTCCATCATGGAATTGTATTTGGTTGGGTCTGTTAAGGCGATTTCTAAAACCTCAATCGGCTTCAAGCTGTAATGTCTTGCCAAGGGCATAACCACATCTAGCAAGGATTGATTTAAGTAAAGTTTCATTGGGTTTCCTCTGTCATTTCACAATAATTTCACACACAAAATTTTAACATGTGAAAAAGGTGATTACTACAGTCTTTAAATAAACTCTCGTTGCTACTGTGAAAAGTGTGAAATTTAACGGTAAAGCACTGATAGTAATAGAATAAACACTACACACTAGGTGGAAATTTGGTGTGAAATTGGTGTGAAATGGTGTGAAATTTTTGGTTAAAAAGTGAGCGATTGGTTTTATTTGAATAGTCGGTCTGCTTTGCAAATAGCCTCGTTCATGAGGTTTTCATCAGCAGGGTAAAGCTTCGCTTTGATGAGTCTACAATCTGAACGTAACTTGCAAAGGGTCTCGTAGTCTCTTGGAGTCATTGCCGACTCACTATAGTTGTACTCGATGCCTAATGCCTCTATGTGTTGTTGATTGCGTTGAAGCTGTGTCTTTAATTGATAATGGCTCATTGGCTCAAAACTCCCTCTGTAAGGCTCTATTGGCTTTGCTTGAAGTCATCCTGTCTAAATCATCTGACAACTCTATTTCTTCTCGTAGAAGCTTTCTTTTACGTTCCAAACGTAGAAGCTTTTGCCTCTCGTTGTAGATAGTTTCGGAAAGCTCTAGGATTCGTCGATTTAATCTAAGCAGTTTTAAATCAAGCTTCTTGGTTTCAAGGCTCTGTTGATACTTCATAAGCTAAACTAAAGCTCGTTGTAGACCGCTAGAGGTGCGTTGCTGGTGGAGCGCACTGTCAGCACTCTTGATTAACTCAAGGTTATCTGAACACTCTTGGATTTCTTTATTGGCTTGCTCTATCTCTCGACCTAAGCGGAAACGCTCTGAACCCATAGCCTTCTGTAGTTGAGTCGAAAGTGTCTGTTTGCGTGACTTAGCCAAGTTGAAATCTGCTAGGGCTTGTCTGTATTTTATTGATTCATAGTTCATCGGATGCTCTCCTTTAGTTTCATTAATTGTTGTACTGAGTCCTTAAAAGCTTGCTCTTCGTTGCTGTAATCAACACGAGGATGAAAGTTTAAGTTTGCGATAGTTAGATAATCTCTACTTACTACACTGAAAGAGGTTGAATGTATCTTGCTTTCATCTAGCAGCAGTAAAGATTCATCACATGCTAAAAAGTCTATGTCCCAATCATGCTCATAAACCTCTGTCACAACTAAACCTAGCTTTTTAGCTACGTGGGCTAGTTGGTCAATAGGTCTACGCATTAGCTCTTGCCTCTTTAATCATTTGAAGAACGTTGTCGGGTAACTCATCCCCATGAGTGCTAGATTCTTCTATCACTACTTCTGAGGTCGAAGCTTCTGGGGCTTGTGGTGGCTCTAGTTGGTCGGTTAGCACTAATTGGATTAGCTTACATTTGGCTGTGAATGCTTTGTCTGAATCACTTTGCAAAATCTTTACTAGTTCACTTCGAGCTAATTCTTTGAGTTCACTATTAGTCATTCAAACTTACTCCTTCAAATTGTGAGCAGAATGAAGCCATCTCTTCTCGGATTATCTGAGAAATTGGTTTGTCTAGAATCTTTGATACGTGCTCATAAACCGCTAACTCATCTGGATGTAGTCTTAAATCAAAACGAGCAGACTTAGACTTAGGGGATTTGGGTCTTGCCATAAATACCTCTTATGTTTGTTATTGAATTACTAAGGGATATTTGCGTCACTTGCCAGAAACAAACCTGATAACTTTTGCATGTTAGTTAAAACAGAAAAACTACAGACAAAGGTTAGCTGCCAGTCAGGAACAACACTGGATGACGACTTTTAGAGCGTTGATTTTTATTAGTTTTGAACGATATTGAAAAGAGGGTATTTTGAAGGGGATGCAACTCGCACCACATAGAAGAGTATAGCACGAATTTACATTCTTGTACAGACAGCTAACGTTTTTTTAACAACTCCAAATTCCCCCGCCCAAAAAGAGGTCACTTAAATAATGACTTTGGTTGTGCTGAGTCAGAAATATCTAAGAGGCTTTTTCTGGCGTTCATGGAGCGATACTTGCCCTTTCAGATTCACCCATTTGCATAATCGCTTGTAATCTTGAAAAAGGAGTAAGGATGTTCATAGCGGTTTACCCTCTGTAATTTGTGGAAGTTATGAAAGCTCTATAAGTACTGAAATACGAACGGTGTTCTGTAAGATAATTATTAAAGTAAGCTGGTGGAGAGTGTCTTGTTTCTTCTGACACCTGTGGGGTATGTCAAAAGTATACCTTTTGAGATAATCTCATTATTCTATGTCAAAAGGTCTTGAATGCACTTATGGGATAGGTATAATGAAAAGGTCTTAGAGGTTTTGACATAGGAGATACCAACCATGAAGACTTTTGTAGTTCGTAAGCGTTACTCAATGGAGACTTTCACAGTGGAAGCAATCTGTGAGAGTTACGCTATCCATAAAGCAGCACAGCAACACTTTGGCTATGCAGACTTTGACTACCTTGAAGCTAAGGAGGCTTAATCATGTCACACGTTGGTTACATCCGAGTATCTACAGCAGACCAAAACACAGACCGTCAATTATCAGGGGTTGAACTTGATAAGGTATTCGAGGAGAAATGTAGTGCTAAGACTGTTGACCGTCCTGTATGGAGTCAGACGGTTGATTATGTGCGAGAAGGGGATACTCTTCACATTCACTCACTTGACCGTGTTTGTCGTTCTGGTGCAGGGGATGCAATCGAGATTGTAGAGCTTATGCAATCCAAAGGTGTGAGCATTGTATTTCACAAGGAAGGTCTTACATTCAACGGTAAAATGTCAGCAGCGCAAAAAGGTGTTCTTGGTATCTTGGCAAGTGTGGCACAAATGGAACGTGAGCTTATCCGTGAACGTCAACAAGAAGGTATCGAAGCAGCTAAAGCAGCAGGGAAGCATCTAGGGCGACCGTCTAAGGTTACAGCCGAAAAGGTGAAAGAATTACGTGCTCAAGGGCTGTCAATCTCTAAGGTGGCTAGTCAATTGGGTATCTCTCCTTCTACTGTTAACAGACTACAGAAAAAGTAAGCAAGACAACCTCCACCAGCTACAGAAGCCGTCCATAATAGGGCGGCTTTTTTACGTCTAGACACAAGGATGTGTAAATATATGCAACACTATACATATCTACAAAACAGGCGTTGGAACTCGGTCTCTGTCAATTCTGAAAACAGGCGTTGGAACTCGGTCTCTGTCAATTTTGAAAACAGGCGTTGGAACTTATACCGTACCCCGTCACTTTACCCCCCCCTCGGATAGGAATTTTTTTTTTTTCACGAGATATTGAGGTCGAGCAGGTCAATGAAGCAAGCAAATAGCACTATTTATTGAATTCAAAGTCTGATAACGCATTTTCTTGGCTTGCTTGTCTTAACATGAATGCTTCATAAGCCTCTGGCAATCCACCAGCATCTACTTCACTAGGTTTGAAGGTGTAGCTCTTACCACTCTGTAAGACCACATTACAAACGTCATCTGTGAAATTAACCTCTACCTTCGATAACAACTGTTTTAATGCTCTATGCAAATTTGAGCGTCCTTCTACAGTCGATATATCTAACTTCTCTAGGTTCGTGAATCGTTGGTCAGCAGTGTTCAACTTGGATAACTCCAAATCTGTTATTTCTGCTCTTAGTGACTCAATCTGTGACTCAACTTTCAATGATTCATCTGACAGCATCTTTTCCATACTCTTAGACAAATCAGGATTCAATAAACGCTGCATGATTGTAGTCTCGGTCTGCTCTAACACTTCCAATTCATTGCGCTTGTCTGAAAGCCTCTGAGGTAGTGAAACATCTGCTACAAAAAGTGAATCATCTAGCAAGGTGTAAAGCAATTTCTGGATAAATGCCTCGTATCTAGAGGATTTGTTATTACATGAACTTCTAGAACCTTCACCATTCTTGCGAGTGCATTTGTAGTAGTAATACACAACCTCTTCACCAGTTTTAGAAGACTTTCGTCTATTCGTAGTGATTGCCATTACATAACCACATGTACACGAGCATAAGCCTCTCAGCACGTTTGTATTCGTTGTTGAACGTCTACCCTTGCCAATGCCTTTCTTTAGCTTAAACATCGTCTGTACACGCTCATAGAGGGCTGTATCAATGGCAGCAGGGAACAGGTTTTCTAAAGTAATATCTTTGCTACGGTCAAACTTTGGTAAGTCGGGGTTAACTCTTCTTTGCTCTGGGGTGTAAGAGACTTTGACTACATGGTGACCTATGACTTGAGGTGTCTGAAACAGCACTCTTTCAATCGTGGATTTACCCCAATTACTAGCACCTCTGAAAGTCGTTAACTTGTAACCTTCGTCATTGAGCTTGTTTGCAATGGACACAATACCATTACCTTCAACATACAACTCATAGATACGTTGAACGGCTGCAACTCCATCAGGTAGCAACTCGTATGAAGTCCCTGTGTCATGTAACCAAAACGGTAACTGGTGAACCCTCTTTTCTCCACTTCTCAAAGGTTCAACTCGTGCAGCCTTTGCCTTTCGGATGTGCTTCGATTTGTTGTGTGACTCCTCGTGTGAAAGCTGAATCTTCATCACTAGGTCAACCGCTTTAGCAGTCGTCAACGTCTTCTCTTTCGAGTATCTAGAATCTGTATCACAGATAACAAGTTCAGGGATTACGTTAATGATTCGACTGATTAAAGCATTAGCTGTGAAGTAATCTAATCTCGATAATCGTGAGAACTCTGCTACTAACAAAGCATCTGGGGCAGGGCGTAAACCTTGCTCTATCTCTGATAGCACTCGACCAAATTCACGCTCTAAATGTTTACCATAGTAAGCAGACTCACCACGGGCTTCTATTGAATGGACTAGGTTAAACTCTGGGTTACGGCTCAACCACAACTTTACATCATCCTCTTGACGTTCAAGACCGTGACCGTGTTGTTGAGTCTCCTTTGAAACTCGTATCAAAGATATTGCTGTCTTCATGTAATAAAAAAGCCTACATCTGATTAGGATATAGGCTTAGTGTAAAGTTTGTGAATAATACCCGTCAACTTTGGAAGACAAGCAGGCAAGAACACCCGGTGTGCCTTGCTTGAGTTGGGGGTAAAAGGCCTCGGCAATTTTGAGTGGCGCAATGGTGTTGATTTCAAACACCCTGCGCCACTCTTCGGCGTCGGTATTGCCAAATCCATAGCCCTTGGGGCCATAGTAACCGGCATTATTGATAAGCAAATCGAGGTTTACCGTTTCCATGGACTGGGCGAGATGCATGATGGCTTGATGATCTGTGACATCGAGCTCTGCAATTGTCAGGTTTGGAAAGACATCCTGCCTGCGGGTTAACTCATCGGCGCTAGCAATATCCCGGCAGGTTGCAAAGACTTGCCAACCGGATTCCAGATAAGCCACGGCTAATGCCAGCCCTACGCCACGGTTTGCACCGGTAATTAAGACAGTCTTGTTCATTTTTGATCCTTATAAACCCAAGTCACTTTGAGCTATAAGATAGCGGAAGTATTGAAACTAAGACAGGTGAGTGAGGTGTACTCGGCTACATTTTAGGTGTTTATATTCATATACGGATGTTTATGACTGACTTAATGAAGCTTGTGGGGATATTGTTTTTTTCCGCCATACTTTTGGGCTGTGCCGAGACCCGCCATGAGACTCTGTCCGAATTGGGTTTTACCCGTCCTTATCTGGATGGTTACCAAGATGGCTGCTTTAGCCGCAAGAATGAACCAGCCACTCACCTTGAGGGGTTTCGCCAAGATCCGGAAAGAATGGAAGCGGATAATAAATACGCTTATGGCTGGAATGACGGCTACGATCAATGCTACGCCGATAATAAAGATTACCTCTGATAGCGTTCACCCCCGCATATCGCCAGACAATAAAAAGGGCAGCCACTAGGCTGCCCTCTTTCAATATTTAGCGAGGTAATAGATTAATCTGCTTTATTGAAGCGTTTCATCTCGTGCATGGCCTGCATCAGGGTAGAAAGCTTAGGTTTGGCAGAGTCTAATCGCTTGTACTCTTGGTCATAGACCAAGTAATTGCCATATTTATCAATTACTGTGGTTGATGTCGGCTGGATCATCACAATGTCTTTTTCGTTACCCGCCAAAATCCAACGGCGCTTGGTCGAGTTGGTGAACAAGCTGTTGCCACTACTGTAGGCCGTTGCCGGTGTAGTGGTATTGAATAGCGATTCCATCAGTGTTGGCGCAATATCAAGGTGGCTCGTTAGCCTGTCGCTGACAGAAGAAACACTGCCTGGCCAATGGATCACCAAAGGTACTTTCAGCTGGTATTGGCTGTAATTGCTGTTTGCACCCCAGCTGTTGCTGCCTGTTTCGTTGAACTCGGTGCCATGGTTTGCCGTAATGATAACGATCGTATCATCCATCACGTCTTGGCTTACCAGCTGGTCAAAGATCTGGATTAGCTGCTCATCAATAAAGTAAGCGGCATTACGGTAACTGTTCTTCAGGATCAGGTTGGTATTTTGTCCTGATACATTGTTCGAGCCCAATGACGGTTCGAATTTTGGTGAGTAATCACCACCTTCTTCGAAGTTCTGTACCGAGGTCAGCTCAATATAGCTAAACCAAGGCTTGTCGCTGTCTTGGGTATCAAGCCATGTGGCCCAGTTGTCTACCGCTTCGGCATCTTGATCTGTGCCTGTCATATCTTCGAGCGGCAGCCCGCTGAAGATCGCCTCGGAATAAATCGGATCTTGGCTAATGTTGTCGCCGCCGAATAAGCCGAACTGATAGCCACGTTTTTCAAGCGTGCTGACCACCAGAGGCTTGGTGTTGCTGGAGCGCGCACTGTTGATGTAGCTGCTCGGCAAACCATAGAACAAGCCAAAAATACCGGCGGTATTTTCGTTGCTGCTGCTGTAGTGGTTCTCGAAAGATAAATTTTGGCTGGCAAACGCCGATAGGTAAGGCATGGTTTCAGCCTCAACCATATCGCTCCGCAGGCCATCAATCATGATAACCAGCAGGTTTTTGCCCGTGCCCGGATCGTCGAAAGCCATTTTTTCCAGTGGGTAACGCAGCTGTTCGCTGGTTTCTATCCCCTGGGCGTTAAGGCGCTCGGTATATTCTTCACGGTCAAGCAAGCCATGCTTTTCCATGAAAGTCTTCGCCGTCATAGGATATGACAGCGGGAAATTTGATCGCTGAGCCGTGATTGGACGGTACAAGTTGGCGTCTGCCCAGATGTACATCAAGTGGCTGCTGATAAAGCAAACCCCAAACACGGTTGCGATAGGGACCCCAACATGTTTGCGGGTCAGTTTTCTCAGTTTGCGCCACAACCATTCGGAGAGCACTAACTGAAGCAGGAAAATCACCGGAACAGTGATAAACAGGTATTGCCAGCGGGCATTGAGCTCGGTGCGCTCGCCGCTGAGCAGGAGATCCCACACCAAAGGACTCAAATGGAGTTCAAGGGACTCAT
Organism: Photobacterium sp. AWH4_225; assembly: GCF_056158405.1. NCBI lineage: Bacteria > Pseudomonadati > Pseudomonadota > Gammaproteobacteria > Vibrionales > Vibrionaceae > Photobacterium > Photobacterium sp. AWH4_225. The sequence goes on from NZ_JBSWTF010000001.1 coordinate 1,087,631, forward strand.
ACGCATGGGTATCGAGCAGTAATCCGGTTAGGCCAATAGTGGCAACTAACACGGCAAACAGTCGCATCAGGCGTTGTGATGGAATCAGAAAACTGGCTGGAAACAGGATTAGGATATAAAACCCGAATACCAGGAAGCCAAAATGGCCAACCCAGCTGAACAGCATGTAGAGTTGGCCAAGCAGGGACGCTGGCCACTCAGAATGGGCAATATACCGCGTACCCAAAAGCATGGCGGCGATAATATTGAAAAAACTGAACCAGTGTCCCCAGCTGATAAGCTGAGAGACTTTCTCTTTGTAATTGTTACCGCTGGAGACCATAGATGTCAGTGTTTCCCAGTCCTATATAGCTGTGTCACAAGCAAACAAGATTAATCTTCTTTAATGGAAGACTGCAGAGCGTGTGCGAATTTGTCTGCAATAGCCTTCCTTTGCGATGCAGGAACATCTGCATTGATGATGTTAGTGGCGATGTTACCCACGATCATCAGTGCAAGTTCTGCAGAAGCATCATGCTTCTCTAATACATCGAACATATCTTCAATGATTTGTTCAACTTTTTTATTGGTGTATTTTGAAGTAATTGGCATAGGAAGTCTTGTTTAATGTTAAGGAAAGCGACTTATAATAACCTACACATTAGAATTACTGAAATTTTTCCATTATGAGTCTCACGCTTTCCAATGTCATTCTTCACCAACTGGTTAAGAATGACAACGATGAACTGGAAATTCATCTACGAAAACAATCCCTTGAAAATAACACGGCAACTGAGGAGCTGGTTTCCGAGCTCCACCGTGTATACAGCAGCAAAGGTGCCAAAGGGTTCGGCCACTTCTCTGACGATAGCGAATTTGGCCACTGGCTGAAACAGGCTCGTCGTGGTGAGTTGGATTTTCTTACATTTTCTAACCAATCAGCCCAGCGCCTGCAGGCGGAACTGGCGAAATATCCGTTTGCCGAAACCGGTACGCTGGTGATTGCCGAATACCAATCGCTGGCCACTGACTACCTATTTATCGGCCTGCTGCCGACTTGCCATAGCATGAAGGTGACAGAGCAGCTTGATATCAGTGCGACGGACTATCTGGATGTCTCTAAGATGGATATTGTTGCCCGTATCGACTTGTCTTCATGGGAGACAGATGCAGACTCGAACCGTTACCTGACTTATATCAAAGGGCGTGTTGGCCGCAAGATCGCTGATTTCTTCCTCGATTTCCTCCAGGCGGAAGTAGGTTTGGATGTCAAAGAGCAAAACCAAGTGCTGATGCAAGCTGTGGAAGATTTCTGTGCCGACTCTCGCATGGATAAGGAAGAGAAGCAGGAATACCGCAAACAGGTGTATGACTACTGTAATAGTCAGCTACAGGCCGGTGATGAAGTCACTGTCAAAGAGCTGGCTGCCGAGCTTCCGGAATCGGACGACGGTACTGACTTCTACCAGTTCACATCTCAACAAGGTTATGAGCTGGAAGAAAGTTTTCCTGCCGACCGAACCGCAATGCGAAAGTTGACTAAGTTTGTTGGCTCTGGTGGCGGGGTAACCATCAACTTTGATGGCATGCTGCTTGGCGAGCGCGTCTTTTATGATGCCGACACCGACACCTTAACCTTGAAAGGTACCCCGCCAAACTTAAAAGATCAGCTGCTGCGCAGGCTTAATAGCGACAGCTAACATAATGATTAATGGGCAGCTCTCAGAGTTGCCCATTTTTATTAAGTGTTTGGTTGCGTATTTTTTAGTTCGAGTCCCGATTTTGGTTGTACCTCTCTATTTTTTTTGCCTACAGTATCTGTATGGCTTTTTATACTCATATGATTATTTTTCCATACCAAGGTTGAGGTATTTTCCATTGGTAGTAATGGACAGGAGTGACCATGAAAAACGCTTCCGGCAAAGGTTCTGCTTCCCCTAAGCCCTCTCGTCATTCAACACTAAGTGTCATTGGCATCGGATTGATTGTGGTTGCGTTGCCGAGTCTCTATCTTGGAGCCACCATGCCCGGAGTTGTTGGTTATTCATTGATAGCTTTTTCTGTGATGGCGCTGGTGGCCGCTTTGGGGACTGGGTATAACCTGCTGGTGAAGAACAGAGGTGAAACGCCATTGGACGCAGAGGCCTTATCTGGTTCGGTGGTCGAAATGAAACCAACTATTGAGCCGGTATCTGAGCCGTTAAGCTTGTCTGCTGACGTGGAAGCCATGGTGGTTTTTGATAGCGAATACTTACTAGATACCATGGATGGTGACCGTGATATGGTCACCATGCTACTGGAGGTGTTTGTTGACGAGCACCTTGATGATGGCCATAAGATTGTGAAGGCTCTGCAGGCCGGCGATTTCGATCAGGTGCAGATGATTTCGCATAGCTTGAAAGGTGTATCCGCCAGTTTGGGCACCGAGCAAATCCATACCTTGGCTGAGCAGGTTGAGCGTGAAGTAAAAAAACAAGCCGATAGTCAAAAGCTGGAAAATCTCTGTGAGCTTTTGAAGATGGTATTCACCCCAGCGGCGTTGGCGATTCAAGCTTTTCTGGATGAAAGTGCGGATATCAAGTCTCGAGAAATGACTCAGAAAGAGAACCCACAGAGTGAGCAGCCAGAGGAAGTTAGCCATAAAGAGACGGCTCATCACGTTGTAACTGACTCGAATGCCAACAAGCCAAGTGCTAACAACCCACGTGTGATGACAGCGGAGCCACCTCGTATAGATGAAGGATCTGAAACAACAGCTTTTTCGCCATGGCTCGATGTGGATGCCTTGCGGGAAGCGATGGATGGTGATGAGGAAACCGTCTGTATGCTGCTGGAGATTTTTATCGAGGACAATGCGGGGAAAGGGCTGGTTTTGGTTGCAGCGGCCTCGGAGCCCGGCCAGCAAGAGCATGCGCTTAATATTGTCCATGCGTTGAAGGGGGTTGCTGCAAACCTCAGTGCAAGACCTCTGCGTGAATGCTGTGGTGTGGCCGAAGCCAAATTTAAGCAAAATGAGCCAGTATCGATTGAAGAGTGCCAAGAAATAGAGCAAACCTTGAACCAGACTATCGCAAGTGCACAGGCTTACCTGTCGGTGTCTGCGGTAGGGGCATAATGCTTTTGGGTTAATGAGGGAAAAACGCGAAGGTTGAAAGCAGAATTTTATTTTAGTACCCCGTGAATTCGTTGGGCGATTCGTTTGTTCGCCTGCCGGGTTTGATCGAGATCATATAAATGCGGCTGCTTGAGTGGATAATAGCGCCACTATGATCTCTCAAACTTCTAGTCCAGCTCGTCAGCAGCGTGAGTTGGATACTGCAAAGGCGATGATTCGCCTTTACTGCAAAACGCTGCACCGTGGTGCCATTATGTGCCCTGAGTGTGAAGGGCTCATTGAGTATGTCGAAAGCCGCGTACAAAAATGCCGCCTTGGTAACGAAAAGCCTAACTGTATCCAGTGCAAAAATCACTGTTATCAGCCAGCCAAACGCCTGCACTTCAACCATGTGCTGCGATGGGCTATGCCGAAACTGGTATGGCGGCGTCCTTTGCAAACCCTAAAGTTTAAATTCGACTGCATGCGTCGTGGTGAATGCGTCGATACTCCTTCTTCTTCATTGCAACAGTAACCGTTATAGCCATTTCGCTAAACCTGAGCGCATAGGCTCAGAAACCCAGGTCAAAAAAGGCTGCATAGGTGTGATGCAGCCTTTGTTCTATTTTACGTAGCGCATTTAGCGGTTAGAGACCCAGAGAGGCCAGCCACGTTGCGATGCGATCATCGGTTAATTCTGGCTGGCGGTCTTCATCGAGAGCCAAGCCGACAAATTTACCGTCTTTGATTGCACGTGAGTCATTGAACTCGTAGCCATCGGTTGGCCATTCGCCGATCAACTCGCCGCCTGCCTCTTCAACCATATCAGCCAACTCACCCATCGCATCGAGGAAGCTGTCTGGGTAATCGACCTGATCACCAAGGCCAAACAGGGCCACCTTTTTACCATTGAGATCAGCATCTTCCAGCTCAGGGACAAAGTAATCCCAGTCAGGCTGCATCTCGCCGTAGTTGGCGGTAGGTGTACCGAGGATCAGTAAATCGTAGTCATCAAAGATCTCGCTGCTGTTGCCTGCGATATCCTGAGCTTCCAAAGTCAGCTTGGTTGCGATCTTTTCTGCTACTTTCTCTGTGTTGCCCGTATCGCTACCGAAGAAAATTCCGATGTTAGCCATAATGTATTCTCCTAACTATTTTGCTGGCTGGCCGTCGGGGGGGACTTAGGCCAGCCGCTTTGTAATGCGGGTTGATATAAATTTGGATTAATTGTCTGTGTCTTTCGCCGGTTTCCACTGTGCTAGCTGTTCAAGCAGCTGGTGCTTGTGGTTAACCTGCTGGCGAAGGCGGTTGAGGTTCTGCTCGTAGCGCTGCGGATCTTTGCGCTTGATTTGGGTGAAGCGTGCTTCACGGCCAATCAGTTCCTCGATGTCTTTCTTAGCTGGCTTGGAGTCCATCTGCAGCGCGGCACGGCCTTTGGCAATCCTGCGCGGGTCAAAGCGGAACAGCGGCCATAGGCCAGAATCTACCAAGAGTTGCTGATGCTCGACGCCTTCTGCCATGTCAAAGCCATGGGTAATGCAAGGTGAGTAAGCGATCACCAAAGATGGGCCAGGGTAGGCTTCCGCTTCTTGCAGGGCCTTGATGGTCTGGTTCATGTTGGCGCCCAGCGCGATTTTGGCGATGTAGACATTGCCATGCATCATCATATTGAGGGCCAAATCTTTGCCTTGGCTGGTTTTGCCCTGGGTGGCGAATTTGGCTACCGCGCCGGTTGGCGTCGCCTTTGACTGCTGGCCGCCGGTATTGGAATAGCCTTGGGTATCCATAACCAAGACATTGACGTTATCGCCGCCGGCAAGGACATGATCCAAGCCGCCATAACCGATGTCATAGGCCCAGCCGTCACCACCAACAATCCAGTTGCTTTTCGCTACCAAGTCGTCGGCACAAACATCGAGCTGGCGCATAGAGTAAGGCAGTGCGGCACGCAGCCGGGTAAGGTTGCTACGTTGGCGGACAACAGCGGCTTCGCTGCTATCGAAGGCATCCTCGCGGATCTGCTCAATCAACTCTGACGGAATAATATCGCGCGCGGTATCAAGCAATGACAGAGCATTGTTGCGCTTACTGTCCAGTGCCAAGCGCATACCCAAGCCAAATTCGGCATTGTCTTCAAACAGCGAGTTAGCCCAAGCAGGGCCACGTCCATCACTGTTAACAGCATACGGTGTGGTCGGTAAGTTACCGCCATAAATAGATGAGCAGCCAGTTGCATTGGCGATCATTAAGCGATCACCGAACAGCTGGGTAAGCAATTTGACATAGGATGTCTCGCCGCAACCCGAGCAGGCGCCAGAATATTCGAACAATGGCTGCAGAAGCTGGCTGGTACGGGCATCGATACGCTTGATATCAATACGCTCCACTTCTGGAAGTTGTAAGAAGTACTCATAGTTTGTGCTTTGCTGTTCAACAACGTCCTGCTTCGGCACCATATTGATAGCCTTGCGGGCTGGGTTGTCTTTGTCACTGGCAGGGCATGCCGTGGTGCACAGGTTACAGCCGGTGCAGTCCATTGGTGACACTTGCAAGGTATACGCCTGGCCTTTGAAATCACGTTGTTTGTAGTCGGTATGCTTGAAACCGTCAGGTGCATCGATCAGTTCACCCGGGGACACGGTTTTAGCGCGGATAGCTGCATGTGGGCACACCAAGGTACATATATTACATTGGGTACACAGATCTTCTTCCCAGACAGGCACTTCCTGGGCAATGTTACGCTTTTCCCACTGGGTCGTTGCTGTCGGCCAACAGCCATCAACCGGGAAGGCGCTGACTGGTAATTGATCGCCTTTGTCAGCCATCATCATGGCGCTGACACGCTTAACCAAGTCCGGTGCATTTTCACTGACTACCGGTGGACGACGGAAAATACTGGTGACTTCATCCGGAATAGCCACTGCCTGCAGATGGGCAACGGCGGCATCCACCGCGGCATGGTTGGCTTTAACAATCGCCGGGCCGCGTTTGCTATAGCTTTTCTCAATGGCGGTTTTGAGCTGAGCGAGTGCGTCTTCAAGAGGCATCAAGTTGCTAAGGGCAAAGAAACCGGCCTGCATAATGGTGTTGATTCGGTTTTTCAGCCCAAGTTCACGGGCAAGTTTGACGGCATCAATGACATACAGTTTCAATTGGCGGCCAATGATCACCTGCTGCACTTCCCGTGGCAGGTGTTGCCAGACACTGTCGGCATCATGGGGGCTGTTGATGAGCAAGGTTGCTTTAGGCGCTGCTTTCTCGAACATTTCCAGTTTGTTGATGAACTGGAACTGATGGCAGGCAATAAAATCAGCCTGTTCTATCAGGTAGGGTGCTTCCACGGCTTGTGGGTCAATGCGCAGGTGCGAGGTGGTGATCCCGCCAGACTTTTTCGAGTCGTAGACAAAATAACCCTGCGTGTGCAGCGGGGTATTTTCACCGAGGATCTTGATGGTGTTCTTGTTGGCACTGACCGTCCCGTCGGCTCCCAAGCCATAAAACAGTGCACGCAGTCGTCCCGCAGGCTCAATGTCGATTGTATTCGGTTGAGGTAGCGATAAGTGGGTGATGTCATCGACGATCCCCACGGTAAACGGATGCTTGATTTGATTTTCCAGCATGGCGTTGAAAATGCCAGCTGCATGCGATGGGGTAAATTCTTTGGAAGAAAGGCCATAGCGACCCCCGACAATCTCAGGCATGTGCGGAAATTGCTCCTTGGCAACGGCCTGCTGCAAGGCTGCCAAGACATCCAAGTAAAGCGGCTCGCCCAAGGCACCCGGCTCTTTGGTGCGGTCCAGTACTGCGATACGTGCCACCGACGTCGGTAATACCGCAATCAGGTGAGATAGCGAGAACGGACGGTACAAGTGAACTGTAATGACACCGACTTTTTGGCCGAGGGCTAGCTGGTGGTCAACGGCTTGCTTCACAGTCGATGAAGCCGAGCCCATCACCACAATCACATCATCAGCTTGTGGGTGGCCGTAGTAGTCAAACGGGCGATACTCACGACCTGTCAGTTCGGCAAACTGGGCCATTTTCGCTGCGACGATATCAGGACAGGCCTGATAGAACAGGTTTGAAGCTTCACGCGCCTGGAAGAAGGTATCCGGGTTTTGTGCGGTACCGCGGATGCTCGGGGCATCTGGAGTCAGGCCACGTTCACGGAAGGCGTTGACCTGCTCGTTGTCTACCATGGCATGTAACGTCTCGTCATCAATCACTTTGATTTTGTTGATTTCATGCGAGGTACGGAAGCCATCGAAGAAGTGTACGAAGGGTACACGGCTTTCCAATGTTGCGGCTTGGCTGATAAGCGCAAAGTCATGGGCTTGCTGCACACTGCCAGCTGCCAGCATGGCAAAGCCTGTCTGGCGAACTGCCATCACATCTGAGTGATCACCGAAAATGGACAAAGCATGGGTTGCCAGTGTACGGGCGGCAACATGCATAACGAACGGGGTCAGCTCGCCTGCAATCTTGTACATGTTAGGGATTTTGAGCAGCAACCCCTGTGATGAGGTAAAGGTGGTCGACATTGCGCCAGCCATCAGGGCGCCATGCACGGCACCGGCAGCACCGCCTTCTGATTGCATTTCAATAACGCGAGGGACCTGGCCCCAGATATTTTCCTTTTGCTGCGATTCCCATGTCTCGCACGCTTCCGACATCGGGGAAGACGGGGTGATAGGGTAGATACCGATCACTTCATTACAGCGGTAAGCGACTGATGCGGCGGCTTCATTGCCGTCCATGGTGACAAACTGCGATTGGCTTTGTTGATGAGTAGACATGACTGGCTCCAATGGGCAAGCCCTGTTTAACAGGTGCAGGTAATCGACACAGGCAAACATGTTGCTGTGTTATTGTTTTAATTTAGGGTGGGCCGACCCCTAGTGGGTAGCAGAGGGCCGGCCCGAGGGCATGATTGCCGTTTTACACTTCAACCACGTCTAGCTGTGGCTGAGGGTTCAGCATGCGAGCCAAATCATCTTTGGCGTTGCCGGTCAGCTGCAGGTTGAACTGCTGCTGCAGGAAGGCAAAGATATCTTCGTTAACAAATTCTGGCGGGTTAGGGCCTAGGTAGATGTTCTGGATACCCAGGTTGAACAGTGCCAGCAGGATCAATACTGCTTTTTGCTCCATCCAAGACAGAACGATGTTCACAGGAAGATCGTTAACAGGTACACCCATCGCATCGCTCAAGGCTAGCGCGATCATCACCGCACCATAGCTGTCGTTACACTGGCCAAGGTCTAGGTAACGCGGGATCTCTGTGCCCGGAACGGTACCGAAGTCATGGTCGTTGAAGCGGAACTTACCGCACGAAGAGGTCAGGATAATGCAATCGTCCGGGATCGACAGGGCCAACTCGCGGAAGTAATCATTAGGTTTACCAGGCTTGTCACAGCCTGCAACAACGAAGAACTGTTTGATCTTGCCTTCGTTAACCGCTTCAAGGATCTGCGGAGCCAAACCAAGAATGGTCTTGTAGTTGTGGCCTGTCATCAGGGTTTCTTCGCTCTCGAAGCCTTCGATGTCCGGCAGGCTTAGGGTCTGCTCGATCAATGGACCGAAATCATCTTCAAGCTGGCGGCAGTTATCGATACCTACAATGCCGTAGCTGTATAGGCGGTCTGCATAATCAGCACGGCCTGTTGGCGGTACAATACAGTTGGTGGTAACGATGATAGTACCGTTCCACTTCTGGAATAGTTGCTTTTGGTCGAACCAAGCTTTACCGATATTACCCTTCAGGTGGCTGTACTTACGCAGCTCAGGATAGCCGTGGGCAGGTAGCATTTCTGAGTGGGTATAGATATTAATGCCTTTGCCCTCGGTGGCAATCAGCAAGCGCTCTAGTAGCTCAAGGTCGTGACCGGTAACTAGGATACCTTTACCTTCAGCTTTGTTTTGCGGCACACATACAGGAGTAGGGATCCCTAAGCGGCCATGGTGGGCTTCACCAAGGCGAGACATCATCTCGCTACCGGCACCACCAATTTTCATCAGCTGGGCGATATGCTGATCGAAGCTGAAGTTAACGTTAGTCAGCGTGAAGTATAGGGTTTCGGCAATCACGTCATCGACTGATTTGGTGTCTGCACCCAGATCGTCGGCATGAGTACGGTAGGCAGAAAGGCCCTTCAGGCCGAAAATCATAATATCTTGTAGGCGGGAAAGGTTTTCGTCTTTACCACAAGTGCCTTGGGTTTTTCCCGTGCTACCACAGCCGCCAGTCTGGGCCATAGAGCATTGATGACAGAACATTGCTAAGTTCGACATTATTGCATTCCTTTAAAGGTGTATTTATATTGCAACTTATAGGGCGAGGATAGAGGCAAAGCGCAGTAACGTCATTGATCAAGATCAGTTTTGCTAAAAACATACATATAAAATACCACTTATGTGGAGTAGATAGGATTATTGTATCGAATTGTATTGATTGAGTTTGTGCTATTGAACGGTGTTTTGTATGCCTGTAGCCTATCGCATCTCGCTCAGCTATATGGATTTGTTATGGGTACCTCTATGAAAGTAAAGGCACAACTTGCACAGGCGCACTTAGCCAAGGTGCGGAAGAAATACCTAGAGGCTTACCAAGCAAATGAAAAGAACCGGATGCGGCCAAAAGGATAAGCTGGAGGGAGTTGTTCAGAATGCAAACAGAGCAGAATGAAAAAGGGCGCCGCTGCGCCCTTTTGTCTAAAATGGTGAGTTAGTTTAGATTAACCCGCGATTTTAGCCAGTACCTTCTTCAGTAGCTGGATACGAGGCTCGATAGTTTCAAGCTCAAGGTATTCGTCAGCACTGTGGAAGCCTGCACCGGCAGGACCAAGGCCGTCTAGTGTCGGGATACCAAGTACCGCAGTAAGGTTAGCGTCAGAACCGCCACCTACTTCTTGCCATGTAATGTCGATACCCAGCTCTTTGCCTGATTCTTCAACCAACGCCATCAGCGCTTCTGTCTTCTCAGAAGGGACCATAGATGGTTTGTGCGCTTCGCGGTCAATAGTAATTGCTACACCGTCAACGAATGGCGTTTCTGCCATCGCACGGATCTTTGCATCGGCAGCAGCGTATTCATCGTTGTCCCAGAAACGAACGTCAACCACAGCTTCAGCGTGGTCAGGAACGATGTTGGCACCTGCGCCACCTTTAACAACACCGACGTTCAGGGTCGTGCCGCTTTCGAAGTTAGTCAGCTCGTTAATAGCCAGGATCCAGTTGGCCATTTCAGTGATAGCACTGCGGCCGTTTTGTGGTTCGTTACCTGCGTGTGCCGCTTTACCAGCGAAAGTCAGGCGGTAGCGAGCCATACCCTTACGGGCTTTTACCAAAGAGCCGTCTGCACGGGCAGCTTCTGCTACCAATACATTCTTCGCGTTAACCGCAACGCTCTTCAGCCATTTTTCTGAGTGTAGCGAACCGATTTCTTCATCTGGGTTCATGCATACACAGATAGACAGCTTGTCCAGTGTCTCCTTGTCCATTTCACGCAGGGCGTAAACAACGTTCAACAGGCCAGACTTCATGTCAGAAACGCCAGGGCCGTAGGCACGCTTGTCATCAAATGTCATTGGGCGAGCAGCAACAGTACCAACAGGGAAAACCGTATCCATGTGGCCGATTAGCATCACGTCAATTTGCTCTGCTTCAGGCATGTTGCGGACTTCAAGACCTGTACCGGCAATACCGCAGTCAATGCGCTTAACGTTCCAGCCCAGATCAACGTATTTTTGTTCCATCTGGTTGGCAATAACTTCAATGCCTTCTTTGGTTAGCGTACCGCAGTCAACATCGATCAGCGGGCGTAGTTCTTCCAAGTAATCTTGCAGTGAGAAACTCATATTAGCTCCTGAGAGAAACCCTGTAGGGTATGAATAGCGACAGGAAAAAGGGGGCAATACGCCCCCTTAAAGGGAGTGATTTACACTAGGATGTTCATCACGAACATAGCAACGAATGCATTCAGAACAGAGATTGCAACCATCACTGGGATGTGGCGGCCTTCTGTACCGATAACACCTAGGATACGGCCAAGGTACTGAACCTGAGAACCCATTAGGTAGATAGCTGGGGCTAGGATAGCGATGTGGTTACCGTCAAGGATACCCGCGTCAAACAGGGTGATTACCACACCCACCGCGCCACCCATAGACATCCAAGCACCGATCAGAACTGCTGCTGCTTCACCCGGTAGGCCGAAAATGCCCATGATAGGTGAGAACAGAACGCCCATTGCGTCTAGTGCACCGGTTAGCGAAAGTACTTTGATGATTACGAAAGCCATCAGTACGTTTGGAATCGTTGAGCTGGTAGAGATTGCCCAGCCTTTCTTCGCACCTTCTACGAAGATATCAGTAACCATTGGTTTTTTAGTTGCTTGAGACATTATGCGGTCTCCTTCTCAGTAGAAACGTTGTTTTTCTTGTCAGTGGCTTTTAGGTATAGGCGGAAGATGTTCGCGCCAACAATCTTCATCACGAACATGATGACGACTGCCAAACCGATTGAAGAGGTTACTGCGTTGCTGCCGTCAGCGTAGGTTAGGGTGAATAGCACCGCACCTGAAGAGAAGAAGTTAACAATGGTTGCACCGGCAGAGAACTGGAACATCGCGAATACATCGGTTTCACGCTGAGTGATGTGGCCGCCTTCCTGAAGCTGGCGAGTCATTGATGCGCCTGAGTCAGTGTTCTGCAGAGAAGCGATTAGCGCCAGACCGGTATCGCCTGGTAGGCCAACTAGTGGACGTAGTAGTGGAGTCAGTAGCTTACGTGCTGCGTCTAGCGCACCGTAGTGCTCAAGAACGTTGATCATACCTAGAGCGAACATAACAGTAGGTACAAGTGTCAGGGCAAATAGGAAGCCGTCACGTGCACCGCTACCGCCAGTACCGCGCATAGTGGTTTGCGTTACTTCGATGGCACCGTCTGCCGCAGCAGTTACCGTGTTCGCCATGGTACCGAAAGAACCGTTCAGGGTGTTGAAATCAAATACACCGTACCACTCGTTGGTTTGTAGTAGACCTGAAAAGAACACAAAAGCGAACGCTAGGGCAATGTATGCACCTATCGTTACCTTTTGGTTTTTCTCTGCTGGATTGCTCATATGTAACCTCTTAGGAATCAAAAAGGCCGATTGGCCAAAATAAGGAATCTGTAACAATTCTTCACAGCGCTTCACTGCAAATTGAGCTTTAACAGAGCCCTCAAAATAAGAAACGAGGTCATTGTCCCTGATTTATGGGGGAAATAATTGACGGGGGTCAATATGTGCTACTGAATGCTAATCCAAACGGGTTAATGACTGGTATTTGTGATCGTGATCTACATTAATATCTCATTCACAAATTTTAATATCGTTCACGGATGTTTTTAAGCATGATTAATTGTTTTTTTATTATTAATTAACCATTTCCAAGTTGTGCTTTGTGTGTTTATTTTGATGGTTTATGGGCTTTCAAGAATGATAAATGTGGGTGTTAAGAGGGCTTGGTTAGTATAAGTTCAATTAATATTTGTTTACAACTATATTATTGACTCCGGAATAAAAAAGAGCGCCGCAGGGCGCTCTTTGAAGTATTTATAAGTGGCAGTTATGCAAATTATGCGGTTTGTTGCTGTCCTTGAGTGGATGGCAGTGCTGCATCAACAGCCTCTTCGCTTGCTGCTGTTGGTGGGCAGCGGTCAACGAACCAACCCATGTAAGAAGAAACAATAGTTACGATGATACACACGAAGCTCAGCCACATGAACGGTGCGTATGAGAAAGTCGCTACGCCTAAGATGCTCGCCATGTAGATACCGTTGTCACTCCACGGCACCATACCGGAAGTCAGGGTACCGCCGAACTCTGCATTACGTGACAGGTTCTTACGCTGGTAGCCGAGACGATCGTAGTTCTTGGCACAGATTTTCGGTGTCAGGATCAGTGATACGTACATTGCAGAACCGAAGACGTTACCCAGGAAGGCGGTGGCAATAGTCGATACTGACAGGCTACCTGCTGAGTTCACGCGTTTCTCGAAGATCTTGGCGATAGTCTGCAGCACACCCACTTTATCCAGTAGGCCACCGAAGCCAAGACCGAATACGATGACAGCGACCGAGCCTAGCATAGATGACATGCCACCACGGTTGAGGATGGCATCGATGAAGTCGACGCCAGAATCAATCGAGAAAGGCGCCCATGCAGTGTTGAAGGCAACGAGTGGATCCATATCCTGAACCATGACCGCCCATACGATACCCAGCAATGAACCTAGTGAGATCACTGGGAATGAAGGCAGGCGCAAAGCCAGAAGGGCAAGCACAATGATCACCGGTACAAATGAGAATGGCGAGATCACGAACTGCTTGTCCATAGCAAGGATAACAGACTCAACCTGAGACATATCGACATTGCCGGCGTAGTGAATGCCAACACCCGTAAAGAGGATGCCGGTAATGATGTAGCTGATCAGGGCAATAGGCAGCATGCCTTTGATATGCTCAACAACTTCTACATTCGACATCGATGAGGCCAGAATTACCGAGTCTGATAGTGGTGATAGCTTGTCGCCGAAGTAACAGCCTGACAGGACAGCACCGGCTGTCATTGGCGCAGGAATACCGAGACCCTGACCAATACCCATCATTGCAATACCAGCGGTACCTGCCGCCCCCCAAGAGGTACCCGTTGCCAGCGCTGTCATCGAACAGATCAGCATCGTTGCCAACAGGAAGATAGAAGGGTGGATAGCCTTAAGGCCGTAATAAATGATGGTTGGCACAATACCACCGGCAATCCAGGTACCGACGAGGGCACCGACGGCCAGAAGGATCAAAACGGCTCCCAAGCCGTTGGCGATGCCTTTTGTCGCCGCTGTTTCCAGCGATTTGTAATCATGACCAAGCTTGATGCCCAGTGCGATGATCACGAACCAGCCGATATAAAGCGCTAGCTGGATAGGTAAATCGAGTTTCGCAGTAAAAGAGAAAGCCAGCGCAAGAAAAATACCGAGAGCGATAAAGACCTGAGTCAGCGACGGTAGTTTTACAGTCTGTTTGTTCATACTTCTAACCTTGTAAGTTCGAGCCTGTAAATTGTGAATAGCCTTAGGACAGGAAATATCGGTCCTAAGGGATTATTTTCTAATAGTTTTGGTGACCTGATAGGTCTGCTAAAGGGTACTAGCATTGATTCGCCGCTACTCTAGCGGATAGCTTTCGAGGTCACGATAGAAAATGTCTCTAGATGTGATCTCATCCAAAATGAACTAGCAACCCTTTAAAAAAGCATGTTTGTATTTTAAATTGTTGTTAATTTCGCGTGCTTAATTTGTGTTTTGTTTGTTTTTTGACTGTTCTTTCATATTGTTTCCATATGTGTGATTCCATTAATAGCTAGATGATACCACCGTAATTTGGGTGGTATTCTAGAATTAAGCGTTGTTCTTGCGAGTTTTGGTAGGTTATCAATGTGTGGCGAAATGATCAAAATAAGTGATAGTAGATGTTATCTGTGACTTAACTGTGTTTTCATCTTTTGGTCTTGTTTTTGATCGTTTTGTTGGCTTTTGTCTGCTCTTTGTTCGGTTTTTGGTTGTGTTCTAGCCCGAAATTTCACCAAAAATAATGTGGGGATTGAGCATTCTATGCTGCCGGGTGTAATAAATATCGGCGGTTTTGTTTACAGGGTGGTGATTTTTTTTACAGGAATTTTGCAACTTATGCTTGAGTTTCGTTGCTGAAATTACTATAGATGGGGGTCTGCCTGTCGTTATAACTATCGTCTGTTACTTGGCCAAAGGTCCTACCAGTAATCTTAGCTGTAACGTTGATAGTTATACCGATAGAACAATGATCAGGGAGTGTAGTGCACATGATGAAAGTAGGATTAGTGGGTTGGCGAGGCATGGTGGGCTCAGTCCTTATGCAACGTATGGTAGAAGAGGGTGACTTCAATGTGATTGAGCCTGTTTTCTTCTCTACGTCCCAAGTGGGGATCCCAGCTCCGAATTTTGGTAAGGATGCCGGTGTCCTTCATGATGCGTTCGATATTGAGCGCTTGAAACAGTTGGATGCGATTGTCACCTGCCAAGGCGGTGGCTATACCGAGAAAGTTTACCCAGCACTACGCCAAGCAGGCTGGAAAGGGTATTGGATTGATGCGGCTTCTACCCTGCGAATGAAGGAAGAGTCGATTATTGCCCTTGATCCGGTTAACTACGAGCAAATGAAACAGGGTCTACACAATGGTGTAAGTACCTTTGCGGGCGGTAACTGTACAGTTAGTTTGATGCTGATGGCTGTGGGTGGCTTGTACCAGGCGGGTTTGGTTGAGTGGATGACTTCTCAAACTTACCAGGCTGCTTCTGGTGCAGGTGCGAAAAACATGCGTGAGCTGATCAGCCAGATGGGTGTGATTAACGATGCCGTCTCTAGCGAGCTGGCTGATCCATCAACATCTATTTTGGATATCGACCGCAAAGTTGCGGAAACCATGCGCTCTGAAGACTTCCCAGCTTCTGAGTTCGGTGCACCTTTGGCGGGTTCATTGATCCCTTGGATTGATGTGAAGCGTGAAAATGGCCAGAGCAAGGAAGAGTGGAAAGGCTCGGTAGAAACCAACAAGATCCTTGGCTTGGATAATAACCCAATTCCAATCGATGGAACCTGTGTGCGTATCGGGGCAATGCGTTGTCATAGCCAGGCACTGACACTGAAACTGAAGAAAGCCGTGCCGATGGATGAAGTGGAAGAGATCATCGCATCACACAACGATTGGGTTAAAGTGATCCCGAACGACCGTGATATCACTGTCCAAGAGCTGAGCCCAACGAAGGTAACGGGCACGCTGTCTATTCCTGTCGGTCGCCTGCGTAAACTGGCAATGGGTGATGATTACCTAAATGCGTTTACTGTTGGTGATCAGCTATTGTGGGGTGCGGCAGAGCCACTACGTCGTACACTGCGAATTATTTTGGCTGAAAAGCAATAAGAATCTGATGTATATGAAAAAAGGCCTGCATGATGCAGGCCTTTCTTGTTGGTGGGATTGTTAGCTTACTGGGGCCTGTCTTTGACGGCGCCAAATCGCGAGAACATCTTTCTCTTTCAACTTAGCCATGGCCACATAGGCTACAGGCACCACGAATAACGAGAAGAACGTACCGGCAACCAAGCCGCCTACCAACACCAGACCGATATTCACCCGACCCAGAGAGCCAGGGCCATCGGCAAAGGCCAGTGGCAGCGAGCCGAGGATCATGGTGAGCGAGGTCATCAAAATTGGGCGCAGTCGGGAGCGGGCACTATCCAACGCTGCTTTGATGGCTGTTGCACCCTGACGGCGCTGCTCATTGGCAAATTCAACCAGCAAGATACCGTGCTTGGTTACGAGGCCAACTAGTGTCAGCAAACCGATCTTCGAGTAGATATTCAAGCTCTGATCAAACATTGCCAAGGTCAACAGTGCACCGACAATACATAAAGGTACCGTCAACATGATGACCAGCGGGTCGATGAAACTCTCGAACTGTGCAGCCAAGATCAGGTAAACAAAGATCAGGGCCAGCAGGAAGAGTAACTGAGTACCGGCTTGTGAATCATCCAACAGTTTGACCGTGCCGTTGAAGGCGTAGTCTTGGGCACTGTTGAGTAATGACGGAACTTCTTGGTCGATATAAGTCTTAATATCACTGGCAGTATAGCCCGGCATCAGGTTTGCAGTGATTTCAGCGCTGTCTTTACCCATGTAAGTTTTGAAGCTTGATTCTGCCGTAGTCTGCTTGATAGTGACAAACTGTGACAGCGGCAGGCTCTGGCCTGAGTCAGAGCTTACGTAAAGCTTATCGAGTACGTTAAAACTCCCTAGATCCTGGCGGTTAACCTGTACTTGGATTGGGTAGGTGAAACCATCATCTGCCTGCAAGTCTGCCGCTTTTACCGAACCGAGGAAGGTCGACAGGGCATTGGTGACGTCGCTGTAATTCACCCCCGATAAAATGATCGCGTTACGATCAATTTCCAAATCATAGGTTAACTGATCACGAAGGGTTGAGTTCTTAACGTTAGTCACCCCCGGAAACTGCTCTAGCAAGTTGGTTACTTTCTCTGCAGTGTTCGCCAAGGTATCAGTATCACGGTCGACAGTTGTCAGCTCCAAGACCAGGTTCGTTGCGATGCCTAGGTTATCTGCTGAGCGCACGGCAAATGACATGTCGTAGGCAGAAACCGTACGATTAGCCTTTTCAGTAAGGCTTGCTATGACCTCATCCGCTGTTTGTTGGCGCTCTCCCCAAGGTTTGAGCAATACATGGTTGGTTGGCGTACCTTCAATGTATGACAGGTTGGCTTCGATAGCTTGTTGACCCGCCATCACACTGTTGAGTTCATCATTATGCGACAGATGATACTGGCGACCTACACCTGTCGGTGCGGTTGAGGTGACTTCGATAAAACCGGAGTCTTCAGTTGGCAGCAGTACCTGCGGCATTTTGATGAAGGCAAACCCAGACAGCACTAGCAGAAGACATGATAACCCTGCCATTACCGCTTTGCGGTTAAACCACTTTTCAAGTTCAAGCGTGTATCTGTCTGCCAAGCGATTGAGCTGGTGGT
This sequence comes from Photobacterium sp. AWH4_225, assembly GCF_056158405.1. Classification (NCBI taxonomy): domain Bacteria; kingdom Pseudomonadati; phylum Pseudomonadota; class Gammaproteobacteria; order Vibrionales; family Vibrionaceae; genus Photobacterium; species Photobacterium sp. AWH4_225. The sequence goes on from NZ_JBSWTF010000001.1 coordinate 1,105,316, forward strand.
CGATACGGGCAAACCATTTCGGGTGCTGATTCACTGGCTTGATCAGATATGCACTCATCATTGGTGACAAGGTGAGGGCTACCATGCCGGAGATGATCACTGCAGCGGCTAGGGTAAAAGCAAATTGACGAAAGAGATCCGCCGTTAAGCCAGACATTAGCCCGATAGGCAGATAGACAACCGCTAGGGTGAGAGTCATGGCAATCACCGGGAAGATGATTTCCTTGCTGCCTTTCAATGCGGCATTGAATGGTGTTTCCCCTTGTTCGATATGGCGGTAGCAGTTTTCTACCACCACAATGGCATCATCGACCACCAAACCAATGGCGAGGATAATCGCAAGGATAGTCAGGACGTTGATGCTAAAGCTAAGCATTGCCATCACGGAAAACACACCGATCACGCATACTGGGATGGTAATGATCGGCACCGAGGCAACGCGAAACGAGCCGAGAAACAACATGACTACGATAGACACCAAGATTACCGCTTCAACCAAGGTAGCAAAGCCTTCATCAATAGCAGATTCGATGAAGTCGGCTTGGTTGTAAACCATCTTCATCTCGATACCGTCAGGGAGCTTGCTTTGCATCGATTCGATAGCAGCCTTGACCCTCTCGGCGACGACGACGGGGTTTTCTGTTTTTAGTGGCAGAACCTGCAACGACATGGCTTGATTACCATTCACCGTGAGCAAGCTCGGGGTCAGGCTTTCTTCGCCCATGACAACATCGGCAATGTCTTTGACCCGGATGATCTGACCATTATCAACCCGGATGACGAGCTCTTGCACATCTTGCAGCGAAGTGACCTGGCTCACCGGGTTAATCGAGAAGTCCCGGGCTTCACCTTTGATGGTGCCGGCAGTGAAAGTGCTGTTGTAAGTGCTCAGTGTGCCGACGACATCAGCGGTTTTGATGTTAAGCGCTTTCATACGCTCCGGTTTGAGCCATACCCGCACGGCTTTCGAAGAGCCCCCATATGGCCCCCAGACACTGCCCACTCCTTGAATGTGACGGAATTGCGGCACAAGCTGCTGGCTGATGTAGTCATACATCTCCTGCTGCTCAAGGCCACCAGTGTTGACGAATGTGATGACGTTACTGGTGGTGCTGGTATCTGACGAATTATCCGTTACCGTTGGCTTGTCGGTCATACTCGGTGGAAAATCACCAATCGCTTCGACACTGCTGCGTAACTTGTTCATCAGGTTGGTGTATTCAACATCATCGACATCATCGCTGAAGTTGATTTTCAGGGTACAGCTACCTTCGACACAGTCGGTGGTCATGGTATCGACACTGTCGAGGCCTGTTGCGGCATCAATCAGTTTATCGGCGACGTTACGAGACATGAACTCGGCACTGGCACCGGTGATATTGGCACTGACGGTCGCGGTCGCGGTTTGATGCTCCGGGAAGTATTGGATGGCCAGCTTCTGGAATGACAATACCCCCAAGAGTACGACGGCGATACTCAGTACAGAAGCAAAAACCGGATGGCGGATACAAACTTCAGGCAAGCGCATTATCCGGCCTCCTTGTTGGTAACGTCTCCGGCATTATTTACCGATTTTGACAGGTTTTTTTCAGGCTGCTGGGAGGAGAGCACATTAACAGAGCTCTCATCTGTGAGCTTTTGCTGGCCGGTGATCACTACCTGTTCACCTTTTTTCAGGCCTTGCTCAATAATGACATAGCCATCATTGGTGTTGGCTCCCAGCTCAACCTGACGACGCTTGGGTTGGTCGCCTTCTACAACCCAGAGGTAGCGTTGCTCATTGTTGGCGAGAACAGCATTCTGCGGCACAACCAATTGTGCCTTCCCTCTTTGCAATTGTTGGCTGACATTGGCAAACATACCTGGCGCAAGCACCAGCTCTTGATTCTCGATGGTGGCATGGACTTCAACTCGGCCTGAGCTTTCATCGACAGCCGGGGCAATGTAGTTTACCTCGCCCGTAAAGGTTTGTTCTGGAAACGCAGAGACAGTAACGGCTACCGTTTGGCCGATCTGCGCCATGCCAAGATCTTCCTGGCTAATGGCATAGGTGACATTGACCGGGTCTAACTTGTATAGGCTGACCAATGCTGTTGATGCATCAATATGGCTACCGATGGAATGGGTAAAGGTCGTCAACCGGCCATCGAATGGCGCGACTATGGTGTAGTCTTTCAAGGTTGCTTCTTGCTGGCGGAAGTCAGCGGCGGCTAAATTTACTTCTTCCTGAAGCTCGTCCATATCCTGAGGTGAAAGCGCATCAGGCTGTTTGGCCAGCAGGTCACGGGTACGCTGCAATTTGGTTTTGGCCAAATTGAGGGTGCTGCGCGCTTTGTCCAGATCCGCTTTGGCTTTGGTACTGTCGAGCTCAGCGATGATGTCACCCTTTTTTACGGCATCACCATCGTTAAAGGCGATCTTTTCAATCTTTGCTCCGGCACTAAAGGTCAGGTTGGCATTATCAAGTGCGGTGATCTTGCCTACTTCCTCTATTTTTTGTGCGATGTTTCGAGTGGACACAGGCTCCACGGTAACCGGAATCGCTGAGGGCTCAACATCATTGGCCATCACCATCGCGGGGGCTAGGCAAAGGAAAGAAGTGGCAATCGTTTTGCAGGCTGAATATCTGGTCATAGGAGTATCTTCTTGCTGAATACTCCCGCATTTTTACTTTCATCTGTTCAGGGAATTGTCAGGAAAGAGTCAATCAAGCCTATGAAATACCTATATTTTATATTTTTTATGGCTTTTTAGAATGACTCAGAAGGGCAGCGAAATTTTGAGAGAGAAAGAAAGAGATGAAAAAAAACGCCTGCCAAAGCAGACGTTTCGTTCTTATTTCAACATCTTTCGGTGCTGAAATAGAGGAGGGAAATTAAGCCCGATTAAGCAGCTAGGTTCTTCGCTACGAAGTCCCAGTTAACCAGTGCCCAGAAACCGTTCATGTAGTCTGGACGTAGGTTACGGTAATCGATGTAGTAAGCGTGTTCCCACAGGTCAACAGTTAGAAGAGGAGTAACACCTTCTTCTGTTAGTGGAGTGCCAGCGTTAGACGTGTTAACGATGTCTAGAGAGCCGTCAGCTTTCTTAACAAGCCAAGTCCAAGAAGAACCGAAGTTGTTGATTGCAGAATCAGTGAACTTCGCTTTGAACGCGTCGAAAGAACCGAAAGCAGCGTTGATTGCTTCAGCAACTTCACCTGTTGGCTCGCCACCCGCGTTTGGTGCTAGGCAGTGCCAGTAGAAAGTGTGGTTCCAGATTTGAGCTGCATTGTTGAATACGCCACCAGTTGAAGTCTTAACGATTTCTTCTAGTGATTTTTCTTCTAGCTCAGTACCTTCGATAAGACCGTTTAGCTTAACCACGTAAGTGTTGTGGTGTTTGCCGTGGTGGTACTCAAGAGTTTCCTGAGAGATGTGTGGCTCAAGAGCATTTTTTTCGTAAGGTAGAGCTGGTAGTTCGAATGCCATTGCTCGATTCTCCATTTTGGTTAAGGGGCGTTTCCCTTGACATTGCTTCCAGTCGGCTAGGGCCAACTTATTATTTGAAACTGACTATTGTCACTGAATTACTATACCGTGAGGTATGGGTCTAAATTGTGACGGTGAAATCATTTTAGCAAGTTTTTTCTTTATTAAAAGATCTGAAAGGCAAAAAGAGGCGAAAAATAATATCCTTACTTTCTTTAGGCATTTTTTTCCTGCGCGTGACCAAGTAGAATGATGTCTGTGATAGTCAACTTATAAAGCAAAGTCGTAAGAGGAAGCTATGGAAACCATCGACAAAATTAAACAGCAGATTTCTGAAAACGCAATTCTGTTGTACATGAAAGGCTCACCAAAACTGCCAAGCTGTGGTTTTTCTTCTCAGGCAGCACAAGCACTAATGGCATGTGGTGAAAAGTTTGCTTATGTCGATATTCTGCAAAACCCTGATATCCGCGCTGAGCTTCCAGCCTACGCGCAATGGCCGACTTTCCCTCAGCTATGGATTGAAGGTGAACTAATCGGTGGCTGTGACATTATCATCGAGATGTTCCAGAAAGGCGAACTTCAGCCATTGATCAAAGATGCGGCTGAGCGTCGTGACGGCGAAGCAGCAGAATAACCTGTTGAACGAATAGTGATTTGGTAGGCAGGCTGAACACCAAGTTCTATCAAGGATATTCGCAAAACACCCCGAGAAAGCAACGTTCTCGGGGTGTTTTTGTATCGGGGCAAAGAGGCTACTGCATTGTGGTGTGAAGCGCCTACAATTGCTCACTTAAGATCCTGAGTTTATCTATCGCCGGTTGGGCTTGCTCGATATCCTCAGCAGAGGCATAGCGCTCAATTTCAGCCAGTGGTTGGGCAAGAGCGTCGCACTCCAGCATTTTGGAAGCCCCCTTCATCCTGTGGGCGATATCAGCTGCCTGCAATTGATCATGTTGCGCCAGAGCGGATTCCAGTAGTAGCAGATCACGCTGATGCGTTTCCTTGAACTCTGCTATCAACTTTTCTGTTAACGCGTGGTCATCGAACATGGCAACCAGCTTTTCTCTATCAAACAGGGCATTTACCTCGGCAGACATTCTACTGCTGCTTTCAAGGTCAATTTCGACACCACGATGTAATCCATTTGGCTCTTCTGTATTGTCTTTAGGTGTATTGTCTTTAGCTGTATTGACTTCATCTATATAGTTTTTATCTGTATCAAGACTTGCCGTGATATCACCGAACAAGGCGCCAAAGTCATCGGCCAGAATGCCTGATTCAGTGTCTATTGTTGTCTCTGTCTGAGTATCTGTTTCTGAAGCGGGTTGAGTCTTTATTTCAACCATTTTGGGCGGAAGCCATTTCTCTATCAGGGCGTTTAACTGCTCGATGGAAACGGGCTTGACAATAAAATCACTCATACCTGCCGCAAAGCAACGTCCATCCTCCCCCTGAACGGCATTCGCAGTGAGGGCGATGATCGGTAATCCTTGCTCAAGGCAAGAGTGCGCAATGCTTGCGCCCACCGTTGAAGCTAGCCTTGCTGTTCTTTGTTCTCTGCTTTCATCATATTGCTCGAACTGAGTATGAAGCTCCCGAGCATGCTGCTCCTTTTGCCTCACTGTCGAAGCCAGTGTATAGCCATCCATTTCGGGCATATGGCAATCTGACAACAATAAACCATAGCGGTTTTGCTCTAGTGCCTGTAAGGCTTGAACGCCGTTGTCGACTATATCGGCAACCACACCAAGTTTCTCAAGTTGCTTGGCAATAACTTGTTGATTGATGGGGTGATCTTCGGCGACCAAAATCAACCGCCCTGACATCTCAGCATGTTCACGGCTTTCCATAACGGTTTGCGCTAGCTTGGACTCTTGATGCTGCTGTATAAGAGGTGCCACTCGTTGGGTCATCACATGACGTAAGTTATCAGGGATCAAAGGATTGACTGACAAACACCAGTGTTCATCCATAGGCTCTGGCGATAGCATTGGATTTTGATTAATGATGATGACTTTGGTGGTGGGTGCATTTTGTTCAAACCAAGCTGCCGGAAGTTTGAGTTGCTGCCACAAAGACAGGGTCAAGAAGGCAAAATCAGGCTTAACTCGAGATATCTTATTGCAAACCGTCGACGGGTTATCAAGGGTAGTGATCTCAGTCGATAAACCCAGATGGTCGAGGTAACTGCACAGCTCTTCTCGCTGGATAAAATAGCCAAATACATTTGCCGATTGGGTATGGAAGTCTGGCACAACTAAGCTTTGCTTTTGACTGATTACCGGCAGTGGCAGGGTGATACTGAAGGTACTGCCTTTTCCTTCCTCGCTGTTAAGCTCGATAGTGCCATCCATTTGCTCGACCAGTTTGCGGGCGATGGCCAAGCCCAATCCGGTACCGCCAAATCGCCGGCTGGTGGTCTGGTCTGCTTGGGCAAATGGCTGGAAGAGCGCCAGCTGCTTGTCTTTTGATATCCCGATACCGGTGTCTTTGACCCTGAAGCGGATAAGTTGGCAATCTTTTCCATCGGAGCCTTCCTTTGTCGCCATTATGTCTACCGCAAGGGAAATCGTCCCTTGCTGAGTAAACTTAATCGCATTGTTGAGGAAGTTATTGAGAATTTGCTGCAGGCGAATGTCATCGACCAAGTGGCAGTGTGCCAGTCGTGGATCTTGCCAGTAATGGAATGCCAATGATTTTTGCTGGGCATGGATGGATTGGGGTTGGATGATCCGCGCCAATACGATGCCAAGTTCGACCTCTTCAGGGTTGAGATCTAACTTACCGGCTTCAATTTTAGAAAAGTCCAACACATCATTGACGATGTGGAGCATATTGCGTGCGGATTGGGTCAAACCGCCATGCAGGCTTTTGGTTTCTTCATTGAGCGGTTGGTCTGCCATTAGTTCGAGTAGGCCAAGAATACCACTAATGGGAGTACGTACCTCATGGCTGATGGTGGCCAGAAACTGAGATTTGGCCTCTGTGGCACTTTCTGCCTTTTGCCGCGCAATATCGAGCGCTAGTTGCTGTTGTTTGAGCAGCGAAATATCGGTAATAACGGTATTCCAATAGAAGCCTTTGTCTTCGTGTGGCGTGATCCGGCTTTTGAACTGCACCCACATAGGGGTTTGGCCAGAAGTCGCGATGGCTTGCTCATGATCCCAGTGCCCTAGTTGGCAGGCACTGAGCATGCTTTGCTCTAACTCTGGGATATTCTCAATCGCCATTTTATCAAGTAGGGCTTCTGGGGAGCGGAATAACTGTTCGGCAGAGACCTTCAATAGTTCATTGATGCTTGCACTGACAAAGGTGAACTGGAACAGCAATGGCTTGGTGGGATCCGGCTGGATATGCTGAAGTACTATCCCATCGAGATTATCTGCAAGGTGCTGGAGGCGCTGCTCCGCTTTTTTTGCCCTTAGCTCTGCGGCTTTACGCTGTAAGATCTCCTTGGCCATCTTACGGTTCCAACCAATAATGCTGGCAATCACCACTATCCCCAAGGTTGAAATCAATCCGGCCCATTTGGCGACTTCAAGCGGTGCCAGCCCTTCTTGGTAATCAAAGGTCAGCCATTGGTGCTCGAGCCTTGAATACTCCTCAGGTGGAATAGAAGCCAGCGCCTTGTTGATAATATTCAATAAGATAGGGTGGCGATAGTTGATAGCGAACCTAAGCGGCAGTAAGTTTTCCTGCAGGATCTGGCCCTGCATCCTGAACTGTCCTATGTAGTCACTTTGCAGCAAGGGGGAAGCATGGTGAAGAGAGGTGAGGATTTGGTCTACCTGCTCGGTTTGCAATGCACGAAAGGCAGAGTCTTGATCGGCAAAGGATTGCATTTCACAATCTAGACACAACGTTGCGAGTAAACTCTCTCCGGCGGTGCCGCTGATTGTTCCCACTTGCGTTGTGCCTTGGTTGAGCAGTTGACTAAAGGCTGAATCGGCACGACCAAATAACACCCAGGGTTCATCGACGTATGGGGTAGAGAAATGCATTTGCAGGGCGTCTTCAGGCGTTTCGGCCAAAGCTGACAGCATCATAAACTCGCCATTGGCAAAAGCCTCGCGTAAAGCGGGGTAGGTGGGTTTGGTGACGATCTCAAATTTTACGCCCAGCTCGTTGGCGATGATTTTCAATAGATCGGCCGTGAGGCCAGAGTGGTGTGCCTGCTCGCTAATAAAGTCGTACGGTGCCCAGTCATTATGTACCCCCACCGTGATGGTGGGATTAGCTTCAAGCCAGCTTCTCTCTTCTTGGCTAAGGTTGAGGTGCCCGTAATGGGCAAACATGTTGAGTTGGTCTGGAGTGAGCCATTGGTTGTAGATTGACTTGAGGCTATCTGCTTTGATGTCTTCAAGGGCAAAATTGATCCGGTTTAGCAGCCGGTGTTTGCCTTTTTGGGTTGAAAAGTGAAGATGGTTGGTCGGTAAATCGGGCAAGATAGACAGAGTTAACCGTGAATCGCCTAATTGTTTGATCAGGTTAGATAAAACTACCGCATCACCAATATAGCCCTTGGCTTCTTTTTGGATAATGCTGGTTAGGGCAACAGCGCTATCTGGTACTGAACGTAATTGGGCCCAGGGTAAAATGGTAGGCAGCAGCTCTTGTAAGGCGAAGCCTTGTTCTATGGCAATGATTTCACTGTCGAGCTCTTGGTAATGGTTGATTGGCTTGTTGAGCGTGACCACGCCACGGCGCAAGGAAAAAATAGGCTCACTAAACGACATATATCCCTGTCGATTGGATGTTGAGGTCACACCGGCCAGTAAATCTAACTCTCCGGCTTTAAACGCATTGGTAACGTCTTCAAACGTTGGATAAAACACCACTTGATAGTCAAACTCAGCATGGCGAGAGACTTGTTTGAGGACATCGATAAGCAATCCGCTATAACTATCTGGTGAAGCTGCATACCCTTTCGCAGTGATGTGTTGCGCCAAGGCAGGATCGACAAAAATATAGGGGGGAAGATTGAAGCCCGGAAAGCCAACCCTCACCTGACTCTTCGGACCATCGGGCTCTTGGCTAGCAACCGTACTCAAGGAGGTAAAGGCTAACCAACAGGCTAGAAGGATAAGAGAACAATATCTTCCCAATAATCTGGGCTGCATACTTTACTTCCTTGTAAAGAAGCGAGCATAAGCTTCGCTGGTCGTGAGCTATGGAGTACGTCTAATTGGTTTCGTCGAGCACAATATCGTCTTTAGTATTTTCCGCATTGCTGTGCTCGGCGCTTTTTAGTTTTTGACTGGCTTTATATAAGCCTTTCAGGGCGATACTTTGAAGGTTGGTAAGGCTTTCACTGATCGGCGCTTGTACTTTTTCGCTAAGTTGCTGGTATCGAGAAAACTTGTTTTCATCTTCCAGTTGGCTATACGCCCAGCAAAGTAGATAAACGGTTTCGAAATCTGTCACTTCCTTATCTTCAACCAAGCTAAGGATATGTTTAGCTTTATCGCTATCTTGATTGAGCAGGGCTTGTATCGCCAATAGCGCTTTCTGAGGACCTTTTCCACGTAACCGACTTTTTGGATCATTGCACAGGCGGCTCCAGGCACCATCCAGTCGCCAGTTCTTCATGGCATTACTATCATCTTTCCGCTGTAGTGACATTAGATCGGCAAGCAGGATCATGCCTCGGCGACCTGGTGTATCCCACATGGAGTGAGGCAGCAGTTGTGCGGTTTTGATAAGTAGCGGGATCGCTTTATCCAGATCTTGATGTATCAGGTGAACCCAGACTAAGGTAAGGGTCTGCTCAATATTGCCGCTGTGTAACTGAATATGTTGAAGAATAGATTCTTCAGCTTCATTCCATTGTTCGGTATAGGTGCAGATCGTGGTTTTCAGCATGAGCAGACGAACATTAAACGGATTGAAGCGGATTAAATTGTTTACCAGCTCTAGGGCCTGTTTATAGTTTTTTTGTTCGACCAGTATTTCGGCTTGCTTGACCTTGGCTTGGAGTACATCGTGGACTTGCAGCAAACCAGCCAGCATCGCTTGAGCTTCTTCGTAGTGTTTCTGCTCAGTCAGCAGATCGGCAACAAATAAAATGCCACCTTTTAATGCTGCGGTGTCAGGCGCTTTGGCAAAAAGTGGTTTTACACTGGCAAGTCCTTCGTTGATATAGGCTTGCTGCAATATGTCGCAGTACTCGCGTTTCTGCAAACCGGCCGTGACGCGCTTGATAATGTCTTCTGAACGAATGGGTTTGATCAGATAACCGTCAGGCTCATGCTGCGAATACCCGAAGAAAACCTCTTGGCTGTCATTGCCCGTCACGATAAAAACTAAAGCTCTGCGGGAAATCAAGTTTTTAAAATGAAGGTATTCCAGTAGCTGCAAGCCAGTACTGCCTGCACCGAGATTATGGTCGATGAGAATAATATCAAACTTACGTTTGCTGCAGGCTTGCACTGCGCCCTTGGCATTCGCGGTACTGATAATATTGTTCATCGGCACCCCCAACTTCATGAGCAAGGCCCGGGTTGCACTTTGAATGATGTTGCTGTCATCTATGATGAGAAAAGTGGATTGCGCAATTCTGTCCATATATCATCCCTGATATAAAACTCCTTGAATAACTATAGAACAGAAAATGTCTAATTAACCATTTAATTTGGTTAGAGTTATTGGGCGTAAAAAAGGCCAACCGGATATCCGGTTGGCCTCTTCAGATTTGAGGTCAAAGACTGATGATTCTGTCTTACAGCACCATTGATGCAATCCAGCCGAAGGCAATCAGCGGCAAGTTGTAGTGCAGGAATGTTGGTACAACAGAGTCCCATACGTGCTCGTGCTGTCCGTCTGCATTCAAGCCCGCTGTTGGACCCAGTGTTGAGTCAGAGGCCGGTGAGCCCGCATCACCCAGTGCCGCTGCAGTACCGACTAGGGCAACTGTAGCAAGCGGCGAGAAGCCGAAGGTTAGGCACAATGGTACGTAGATGGTTGCCAGGATAGGGATTGTCGAGAACGAAGAGCCGATACCCATGGTCACTAGCAGGCCAACAACCAGCATCAACAGCGAAGCCAATGGCTTGTTGTCGCCGATGATATCAGCCAAAGAGCTAACCAGTGTTTCAACACCACCAGTTGCTTTCATGACGGACGCAAAACCTGCTGCAGCAATCATGATAAAGCCGATCATCGCCATCATGTGAACACCTTTGGTGAACACATCGTGGGTTTCCTTCCACTTGATCACGCCGCCGAAGGTGAACACCATAAAGCCAACTAGGCCACCAACAATCATCGAGCCGCTGTATAGCTGTGCACCCAGTGCCGCTACAATCGCACCTACAGCAATGTAAACGTGCTGCATGTTGATTTCTTTGTGCTCAGGCTCTGCTGCCAGGATTTGCTCTTCTGAATACTCGCGAGGTTTGCGGTAGGTAAAGAAGGTGGCAACCAGCAAGCCGAAAATCATGCCGAGCGCAGGTAGCAGCATCGCAAACGGTACTTGGCCTGCGGTGACATCAAGGCCATTGTCGTGCAAGTTCTTCAACAGAATATTGTTGAGGAAAATACCACCGAAGCCAACAGGAAGTACCATGTACGGTGTTACCAGACCGAATGTCAGCACACAGGCAATTAGACGGCGGTCAATTTTTAGCTTGGCGAATACGTGAAGCAGGGGCGGGATCACAATTGGGATAAATGCAATGTGAACCGGGATCGCATTCTGAGAAGAAATGGCTAGAAGCACAAGAATGATTAAAACAGAATACTTTACGCCCGTGGCAGCCGCTGCATTGTCATGGCCGCTAATGCGCTTGATCACTTTTTGCGCCAGGACATCAGTAATGCCAGAGCGTGAAATCGCAACGGCAAAGGTACCTAGCATGGCATAGCTCAATGCCGTGGTGGCACCGCCACCTAAACCGCCTTCGAAAGCTGAAATGGTTTCCGAAAGTGGCATCCCGCCAATCAGGCCACCAAGAATGGCACTGAAGGTAAGCGCTACTACAACGTTTACTCGCAATAATGCGAGTAAAAGCATAACGCATACCGATATAACTACTGGGTTCATAAACTTAAGATCCGTCCATTGTGTTATGTCGTGAATTGCTTGAAGATTGCACATTATGTGCAATGTTTCTTATTTGTTTTGGCTGCTTTGCTCAAAGGAAATCAATTTACAACATGTAGAATAAAAATTCATGTAGTGAAGGAATTTTCTTTTATTGTGCTGCATGTCTAAGCCTTGTCACATAACCCTGTCTATACTGGTTTTCGCCATTTTGGTATGAATATTCGGCAGTAGTACATAGGTATTACTGTATGATCTTATCTTGGCTGTGGATTTCTTGATAGCAGAAAGCCCTAGCCAATAACATGGAGTTTGTTATGAGTGTTCTAGTTGGCCGTCCGGCCCCCGACTTTACTGCTGCTGCAGTGCTTGGCAACGGTGAAATTGTTGATGCCTTCAACTTACACAGCCATATTGCAGGCAAGCCTGCGGTGCTGTTCTTCTATCCACTCGATTTCACCTTCGTTTGTCCATCGGAACTGATCGCCTTTGACAAGCGTTTCGCTGATTTTCAGGCCAAGGGTGTTGAAGTGATAGGGGTTTCTATCGATTCCCAGTTCTCGCACAATGCATGGCGTAACACAGCAGTTGAAGATGGTGGTATTGGCCCTGTTCAGTACCCGCTGATTGCTGATACCAAGCATGAAATCTGCCAGGCCTATGATGTCGAGCACCCAGAAGCCGGTGTTGCTTTCCGTGGTTCATTCCTGATTGATAAAGAAGGTGTGGTTCGCCACCAGGTCGTCAATGACCTACCGCTAGGTCGTAACATCGACGAAATGCTGCGCATGGTTGACGCGCTACAGTTCCACGAAGAACACGGTGAAGTTTGCCCAGCCCAGTGGGAAAAAGGTAAAGAAGGTATGGATGCATCACCACAGGGTGTTGCTGCGTACCTGTCTGAGCACACTGACGACCTATAAGTTTGTGTGCTGACTTGTCGCTGAGTATTAATTAGGTTTGGCGGTGAGTGGAGATAAAAAGAAGGCTAGCCGTGTGGCTAGCCTTTTGTTTTTAGAGTGTTTAGTGTTCTAACTTACCATCTGTAACAACGCTTAGCTTTCCTGTTGGGCTGGCAAAGAACTGCACTATCTGGGATTGCATCTCTACATGTGTTGTGTACTCAGGGGTTGTTGGCAGTGATGAAGGAGCGATAAATGTTGAGTGAAGGCCCGCAGCATCAGCTTTAAACTTAGCAAAATCATTCCCGGTTGATTCCGATGCGGAGACGAAGGATTCTAGGCCAAATAGAGCCGCCATTGCCTCTGTTCCAGCCAAAGGTGCAGTCGCAACATTATTGGGGACCGTATTATCGCCCTTAACCTGCAGCATATACATAGGGATATCCACTGGCGCAGAGGTGTTGTCTCCAATAGTATTGTTTTTTGCAAGCCAAGCGGCATTGACCGGATCCGCGGTACCGATAATAGTCTGTGCAGCGAAGATAAAGGCACTGAATGTTGAATCAAGCTCAGCTTTTACGTCATCAGTAGCGGCACTTTCAAAGGTATCAAAGCACAGGTTTTCCCATCCAAGAGTATCTCTGTCAGTACAGCTGGCATCGGCATAGCTCTTATAGTCGGCACTGCTGCTATACATTAGGCTGTGTTTGATGAGTGAACCGAAAGCGTCTGAGCCAAATAGGAGGTTGGCAATATCACCGCCTGAATTGGCAAAGGCCGCTTTTTGAAACGAGAACAGGCTATCAGAGTTTGTACCGAGTGTACGGTTAGCAGCCACTACGGCTGGAGCACCTACCACGCCACCAAGAGAATGGCCAAGGAATGAAACATTTTCAGAATCCAATAGGCTTAGTTTAGAGGTGTCAGCGGTACGCCCGACGGATAAAGCTGTTCTCAGTCCGTTGATATCCAACATACTTTGACGAATATTATCCCTCGCGACAGGAAGATATGTCAGGTTTAAATACGCTTGAATATCTGCATTGGCTGAACGGGTTGCATCTAGGCTGCGGTCACCGTGCAGTGGGTTATCAATAGCAATAACGGCGATCCCATTTGCTGCTAGGTTATTGGCGAAGGCATAGCTGGTTTCTTTGACCGATGTAATGCCATGTTGATAGATTACAACGGGAATAGAGCCTTCAGTGGCAGCTGATGTCGGCGTAAAGAGTAGGTATGGCACTTCCTGAAGTGATTTGACTTGTGGAACAGGACTGTACTGAGTCACAAGGCGTTCACTATCAAGCGGATTACCATTTTGATCCGTCAGCGTTAGACCAATCAGCTTAAGCTGTTCTTCTGGGTCTGTGCTAAGTTTTGTCATATCGATGCCAGCGCCGATTAATTGCTCTGTGACTATTGGAGCAAGTACTTTATCTTTGAGCGCATTAGACACGATGGCTAGACTAGGCATACCTGACTCAAATGGCGTGCTGCTCCAGTTATTACTGCCTTGCTCAAGGTAGTGAGGCAGCTTGACGGTACCCTTCGAAACTGTAATGAAAACTCGATTATCAGCATCATCTTTTAGCTGCGTATACGCAAATTGAAGCGCTGCTTTTTGTGAGCCATCAGTATCTCCCATGAACTTGGTGAAGTTCTCATCTGCTGCTAGTAGCTCACTGTAGTCGCCTGATGAACTTTCTGTGATTGAATAAGCTTTGCTTAAATCTACATTATTGGGGTTGGCACTGCCTTTCCAAACACTCGAAATACCACCGTTTTTTAACCCAGTCGCAACAGCGGCTTTAGTTGCATATAAGGTGTCACCAACAGAGCCTGTGGTAAACCAGCTTGAGTAGATGATGGATGTTGGATCTGCAATGATACCGTTAGCGGCCATCGTACCTTCAATGAGGTGGGTCATGCCTTGTGCTTGGATGAGGTCACTGCTCGGTGGTTTGACCGTTGTCTTTAGAACCGCATAGGATTCAGACATGCCTACAGCTTCACCATTATTGTCTTGGAGCTGGTTGGTAATCGCAAACATGTAATGGGATTTAGGGTTTAACGGTTTGACCGGCATGATAATTATGCTTTTATTGTCATCCGTCAACGAAACTGCATAGTCAGCATCAGAATCAGTTGGTAACAGCATTGGCTTTAGCTGCCTCAAAACTTGTGCCGGCTTCGTTGTGTCAGCCATCGGATCACTCGTTTCAATGACTGAGATTGAGTTTATTGCTAATGCAAGGTCAGTATTCAGAGCCTTGCCAAAAGAGAGTTTGATTGGCTGAGTGGTACTCCAGCCATCGGCTTTACCAAGAGCAACAACCGGATCTGTTAAATCAGTTTTGTAATTCTCATCACCGGTACTACCTTCAGTTGATAACGTTCCGTCATGTGTATCTACCGCAAGGAAAGTCGGCAAAATCGGGGCGGTCAATACATCAAATTCGATTTTGGTATCGGCCTGAAGGCTCTTGACGATGTGATCTTCGTAGCTGACTTTATTTTCGACTTTGGCGTCGTTACCACAACCTGCCAGTGCCAATGAGGCTGCAATGCTTAGTGCTAAAATACTTTTTTTCATTATGGTGTTCCCTTAACTGAATTTATGTCTACCTAGCGGTTTAGAAGATGTAATTAATCTGCGCAGAGGTTAGGTACGCATCATTTTCGGCATGGAAGGTCTCGCCGCTTTCTTCGAAGCTATTGCTCTTGCCGTAAAGGTAGGTAAAGCCAAAGTCGAACGTCATCTGGTTGCTGTAGTTGTAGGTAAAGCCCGCCGAGTACCAGTAGCGGTCGGTATCAGGGATACTTAGGGTTGATTTGCCTGCTTGCTCATCGAATGCAAAACCGGCACGTAGGATCCAGTCAGGGTTTAAGTTGTAAGTGGCACCAATGGAGTAACGGAAATTGTCGTCGAAGTCTTCTTCCTTAAGCAGGCAAGTGTTGTCCACACACTGGTCGCTGGTGGCACGCAATTCATCAAACTTGCTCCACTGTATCCACTGCACACCATAGTGAACCGCCCACTGGCTGTTTAGCTGGTGGAAGCCACCAAATTCAGCGATGGCCGGGGTGATCACGTTCAATTTACCCGGTACGGTATCGCCAGCGTTACCGTCTTCCAGGAATGCACCTGTGTAGTCAGTGAAATCACCATCAAATTTCAGTTCAACTTCCGAGCGGTAGCTCAGGCCGAATCGGTTGTCTTTGTTCACTTCATAAAGGAAACCGATATTCCATCCCCACTCCCACGTATCTCCCTCTAGTTTTAGGAAATCGGCGCTTGGGTTAGAGGGTTGAAGGCCACCGTAGTGGCGAAGTAATTCGGCATCGGCATAAACCAGGTTAACCCCTGCACCAATACTGAAATTGTCATTGATGCGGTAAGCAATATTTGGGTTAAGGTTCAGGGTCAAAAGGTCGGTCTTACCTGCATCGGTGCCATAGGTGAAATCTGTAGGGTACTCGGTAGCAAAACCGTAGTTGGTAAACATTGCCAGACCCCATGCAAACTGGTCGTTAATTGGCTGGATAAAGTAGCCTGCGGGAACGATGGCAGTAGGGGCAACATCAGTGGCCTTTTCACCGCTTGATTGTGCTGTGATATCGATCTGTGGGTCAATGTAAGAAATTGCACCGGAAAACTGCATCCGGTCGAACATGGTCATCGCCGCTGGGTTACGGGCAAGTACCGATGCATTGTCTGCGACGGCAACTTCTCCTGAGAATGCACGGCCAAGGCCGGAGGCGGAATGTTCGTTAACTTGGAAGCCAGCAGAGTAAGCATTGATACTGAGTAGCGCTGTCGAAACGGCGAGCGCCGTTAGAGTAATTTTCTTAGTCATTATTATGCGTGCCTTTTAGAGTGAGTTACTTCTTGTTCTTCGATCCATGAATGAAAAACGCAAAAAGGTATTACTGAGCCACGAGGTTTCGGAAGGGGCCCTTGACAACAGGGGAACAGAATATTTGTTCACACGAAGGAAACGCATCAACGATAAATAGCCATGAATTATCGTTCATGCGGTGATACCACTTGAAACAATATGAAACAGTTAGAGCAGTATACGAGCGGAATTTAGAATTGTTAACCTAGTGTAACGCATTGTTTTTGAAAAACATGTCTAATTGACCAATGTTTAATTAGACTGCGTTTAAAACAATCACTTTGTTTTGAACGTTTGTTTGAATGGAAGTGTGACCAAGCCCGTATTTCAAAGGCTTGGTCAGAGGTCTGATGAGTCTGTTTTGTTTGAATTATTCGGTGTCGGTACTAGCTTCTGTTTGATTTTCTAGCAGCGGCCAACCACCCAATTTTTTCCATTTGTTAACAATCTCACAAAATAGTTCTGCGGTTCTTTCAGTGTCGTAAAGCGCAGAATGGGCTTCTTTGTTGTCAAATGCGATCCCTGCAGTGGCACAGGCTTTGGCTAACACAGTTTGACCAAATGCCAAACCACTCAATGCTGCGGTGTCGAAAGTGGCAAATGGGTGGAACGGGTTGCGCTTTAATTTTGCTCGCTCAGAGGCTGCCATAACAAAACTGTGGTCGAAGTTGGCGTTATGGGCCACCATGATGGCACGGGAGCAACCTGCGGCTTTTTGCTCTTTGCGGATCTGCTTGTAGATTTCTTTAAGTGCGCTCTCTTCAGAAACCGCACCACGCAATGGACTGAATGGGTCGCGGATGCCGTTGAAATCCAGCGCTTCTTTATGGATCACCGCCCCTTCGAACGGGGTTACATGGAAATGTAGCGTCGTCGCCGGTTTCAGCCAGCCTTCTTCATCCATTTGTAGGGTTACTGCACAGATCTCCAGCAATGCATCCGTCTTGGCATTGAAGCCAGCAGTTTCTACGTCAATGACGACTGGAAAGTAGCCGCGAAAGCGACTTTTCAATGTATTTAGTTCGTTATCTTGGCTCATAAAACGGTAAATCAATGTAAAATAGTCGGCCATTATGTCAGATTCGATTGATGAGCTAAACCTTTCCCTGTTCTGGAGTAAAATCGTGCAACAGAAAGGACCAATTAAAGTTTTTCTGGCGATTTCCGATACAATATGAGCCCCACATTTCTCACGCACTGGTAGGCAGTGTGAAGGGCAGGACTGCAGCAACGGGTGGAACCATGGCAATTTCGAATATTCAATTTTGCGCACTAGTATCAATGCTTGGCATGGTGATGGCCAGTGCAGCAAGCGCTACGCCTGTTTATGTCGCCCAGCCGTCACAGTCATCGTGGAAGGTGGCGGTCGATACTCCTCTCGAGTGCCGGATGCTCCATACTATCCCCAATTATGGCGAAGCTCAGTTTACCTCCAAGGCGAGTAAGAAGATTAATCTCGATTTCGAGTTGAAGATGCGTCGTCCAATGGGCGAAACCCGCAATGTGAATTTAGTCTCTATGCCTCCGCGCTGGATGCCGGGAGATGCGGCGCAGCGTATTACAAACCTAACGTTCTTCAAGCAATTCGATGGTTATGTCGGCGGACAAACAGCCTGGGTGATGCTGTCTGAATTAGAAACAGGGCGTTACCCGACTTTTAGTTACCAGGATTGGCAGCAACAGAACAAACGTATTGATGTCGCTTTGTCTGCGGTTGCATTCCAGCCGGCTTATGATCAGTTCAGCCAGTGCCTGAATAACTTATTGCCATATAGCTTTGAAGATATTGCTTTTACGGTTCTCCATTACGATCAAGGCAGTGATCAGCTCAACAAGGCCTCGCAACAGCGTTTGGCCCAAATCTCTGATTTTGTTCGTTACAGTGATGATGTGGACTTGGTTCTAGTCGCGACCTATACCGATGGTAGGGGCGGAAAAACGGCTAACCAGGCTCTATCTGAGCGCCGGGCAGAGCGTCTTGAGGAATATTTCATGGCGATGGGGTTACCGGAAGATCGTATTCAGGTTGAAGCCTATGGTGAGCGTCGCCCAGTGGCTGACAACACCACCCCCATTGGGCGCAATAAGAACCGCCGAGTGGTTATTTCACTGGGACGTACAATCATCTAAGCAGCGTGAAGTTATGCTCGCGAATATGGATTACTTGACTAAATTTATAGAGATGTAGTCGAACATAGGTCGTCCAATATGAAATCGTTGTTGTATGTTACGCTTTTCGCGGCTTCTCCTCTGTTTGTTCAGGACTGCTTTGCTAAAGATTGCGATCCTGTCGCCAAAGTCGATGGTGTGCCTTATGAAGTCAGTACGGGGAAAGCTGAGTCGATGGGCTTGAACCGGGCAGAGTCCTTTACTGTTTATACAGTGTCAGGTAAATCCAAATTGGATCAGTTGGTCTATAACAAACTCAAAGATAAAAATATTGAATATTACTCTGTCGCCTATGTGGTACCACGGAGTAATGACAACAATTACCAAGCGATAGTGACTGGTTATTACGATAAAGTTGAGTAGCTGAATTTGTTGGAAAAAGGTGGCTCAGCCACCTTTTTTTATGCCTTTTACCTACCTGCGAGTCTTATTTTTGAAGCGAAAACTCTGCTTTCAACAGACTAAATTTATTGGGATTAATAACTAAGCAAGGTAGTGGCTATGAAAAATATTCTATGGATCATGTTGTTCGGAGCAAGTGCAGCCTTTGCTAGCAATGATGTCGTTGTAGATAGTACTGCAGATAAAATTGACGAAGAGCTTTCTGCAGAAGTGAAATCACAGCGGATCACACTTGATCAAGCTAAAGAAATGGATCTTAACCGTGCTGAAACCTATGAAGTGGTTAGTACAGTGAGTGCCGATAATCTGGAAATGCAGATTGCTGAAAAACTAAAAGAAAGCATCATGCCTTACTATTCAATCGAGTATAACGACCCAACCAGTGACGATGAGAGCTATGTTGCAACCGTCACAGAGTACTTCGGTAAAGTTGAATAGTTCAATATTTTAAGTACTTGATACTGCTCGAACTTAATCAACGAAACTAAAAAGAGACGCCACATTGGGCGTCTCTTTTATAATGAATATCGCTATTGTAGATTGTGTATCTAGTGCTAGTGAGGCCGTTTATACCTCAGTCTTTTCTTTGAATTCACACAAATCTTCAATAATGCAGCTGCCGCAACGTGGTTTGCGGGCCACACAGGTATAGCGTCCATGTAGGATCAGCCAGTGGTGGACATCGACCTTGAATTCTTTAGGAACAACCTTGAGCAGCTTCTCTTCAACCTGATCGACATTTTTCCCCATCGCGAACTTGGTGCGGTTTGAGACCCGGAAAATGTGGGTATCGACGGCGATGGTCGGCCAGCCAAATGCGGTGTTGAGAACCACATTCGCGGTTTTACGGCCAACACCCGGTAAGGCTTCTAGTGCTTCACGGCTTTCAGGGACTTCGCCGCCGTGTTTCTCAAGCAGGATCTTACAGGTTTTAATGACGTTCTCGGCTTTCGAATTGAACAGGCCGATGGTTTTGATGTACTCCTTAACGCCGTCTACACCAAGATCAAACATGGCTTGTGGTGTATTGGCAACAGGGTAGAGCTTATCTGTGGCTTTGTTGACACTGACATCGGTGGCTTGGGCTGAGAGCAGGACTGCGATTAACAGCTCGAAGGGCGAACTCCAATTCAGCTCGGTTTCGGGGTGGGGGTTCTCCGCACGTAAACGTTCCAGGATCTGGACGCGTTTTTGATTATTCATACTAACTTCCGGCGTTGTCTACTCAACAACACCAAGCTGGAAGTGGTCGTTTGGTGATGTATGAGTATGTGTAATTATAATTTTATGTTCTGCTGGCGATCCCTCACCAGCAGTTTAATTCATTGTCTTAATTGGTGGTTGTGACTCGGGCTCGCTCAATGGCAGGCTTGTCCTGCGATTTGGCAGCTTTCTGTTCACGCTTACTATCAATAGCATTTTTCAGAGCAATCATAAAGCCAACTCCGATAAAGGCCCCCGGTGGCAAGATTGCTAGCAGGAAGCTGCTGTCGAAACTGAAGACTTCAATACGCAGTGAGGCTGCCCAGTCTCCGAGTAGGCGGTCAGCACCGTCAAACAGCGTGCCGTTGCCTAGAATTTCTCGCATCGCGCCAAGCACGACTAGGGCTGCTGTCATGCCCATACCCATCCACAATCCGTCCAGTAGGGCAGGGACAGGATCATTTTTGGAAGCAAAGGCCTCTGCACGGCCGATAATGATACAGTTGGTAACGATCAACGGGATGAAGATACCCAGTGATTGATACAGGCCATAAGTGAAGGCATTCATCAGTAACTGTACGCAAGTTACCAAGGAGGCAATGATCATCACAAACACCGGAATACGGATTTCCGATGGCACCCACTGCCTAACCAGTGAAACGATCAGGTTTGAGCCAACTAATACGGCCGTGGTCGCCAAGCCAAGACCGAGGGCATTGGTGACAGTCGCAGAAACAGCAAGCAGCGGGCAGAGACCAAGCAATTGAACAATTGCCGGGTTGTTGTTCCACAAGCCATTTTTCATCAGTTCTTTATTTATCATCTTCACTCACCCTGACAGTTCAGTGGCTGTTCGAATAGGCGTTGCTGGTTTGCCTGGTAATACAGCGATACGTTTTTCACTGCGCCCACGACGGCTCGTGGGGTAATCGTGGCACCGGTAAACTGGTCGAACTCTCCGCCATCTTTGCGTACTGCCCAGCGGGTATCTTTTTCCCCGTCTAGGCGCTTGCCGGTAAAGCTGTATATCCAGTCACTGATACGGGTTTCAATCTTGTCGCCCAGTCCCGGAGTCTCGTTATGGCTTAGGATACGTACACCAGTCACTGTGCCTTCAAGATCCAGACCGACGATCAGCTTAATGGCACCGCTATAGCCATCAGGAGCAATGGCCTCGATAGCCATCCCCACTTTTTTGCCCTCTTTCTCGGCAATATACGCGGGCATTGGGCTTTCGGTACCCAAATATTGTTCGCTAGTAATCAAGGTACAGCTCTTATATAGCTCATTATCATGGCTTTCTGCTGGGATAACTTGATTGAGTACCTTCAATAGTTCTTGTTGCTGCTGTTGCTCGATTCGTCCAGCCGTCAGCATGTTGGTTACCGAGACTAGGCTGGTGGCCAGAATGGCAAAAATAGCCAGGATGCCACCATTTTTTTTCATTGCATTGATCATGGTTGCTTCCTTAGTGGCCGAACGTGCGTGGTCGGGTGTAGTAGTCAATCAGCGGTACACACATGTTGGCAAGCAGTACGCTGAAGGCAACACCGTCCGGGAAACCACCGAAGGTACGGATCAAAAAGACCAGCACACCGATTAATGCACCGAAGATCAAGCGGCCTTTGACTGTGGTCGACGCCGACACTGGATCCGTCGCGATAAAGAAGGCACCGAGCATGGTTGCACCCGAGAACAGGTGGAACAGCGGCGAAGCAGAGTTGTCCGGGCTGATCATAAACGCGATAGTGCTGATGACGAACAGCGCTCCGAGCATACCTGCTGGAATATGCCACTGGATCACTCGCATCTTCAGCATGATAAGACCACCCAACAAAAAGCCGAGGTTAACCCACTCCCAGCCGATTCCACCAATCAGGCCAAAAACTGGGCCTGATAGGATCTCAGTTGCGGTATGACCTGTGGTCAGTGATGTTTTCAGCGTATCGAGCGGCGTGGCCATTGTTACACCATCGACCGACATACGAAGCTGGTGGACGCTGAATCCATCAGGAGTGAAGCCTGTCAGGATAGCAGTCACACTATCAATTAAGCTGACTGGCTCAGCTGCCAATGACTGTGGTGGTAGCCAGGTCGTCATCTGAAGTGGGAATGAGATCAGAAGAACCACATAGGCTACCATGGCTGGATTGAACAGGTTTTGTCCCAATCCACCATACAGGTGTTTAGCAATAACAATTGCAAATAGGCAACCGATAACACTGATCCACCAAGGTGCTAGAGGTGGAATAGAGAGGCCAATCAACACACCAGTTAGCAGTGCGCTGTTATCACGAAGGTATGGTATCAAAGGACGCTGACGCAGCTTCAGAATCACGGCTTCTGTAGCAACACACAAGGATGCGGCCAATGCGATTTGGAGCAATACGCCCCAACCAAAGAAGTACCATTGGGCGGCAACGCCCAATGTTGTACAAAGGATAACAGTACGCATCAAGCTACTGGTGCTTCGGCGACTGTGGGCATGGGGGGAGCTAGCAATATTAAAAGCCACAGTTAGTTTTCCTCATTTTTTTCTTGTGCTTCTTTCGCAGCTTTACGTGCCTTAGCGCGGGCAACAGCTGCTGCGACAGCGGCTTTCTTCGGATCAATTTCAGCGTCGGCTGGCTGCTCTGAAATAGTTTTTTCTTGATTAGGTTCCTGCACTGACGCTTCGGCCTGCGCTAGCTGAGCAGCTTTACGAGCTTTGGCACGAGCGACGGCAGCAGCCACAGCGGCTTTCTTAGGATCGACTTCAGCTTCGTCTGCTTGCTCTGGTTCGGTTTCTACAGCTGGTGTTTCAGCCTGCGCCTGCTGAGAAGCTTTACGAGCTTTGGCACGAGCGACGGCAGCAGCCACAGCAGCTTTCTTCGGATCGACTTCAGCTTCGTCTGCTTGCTCTGGTTCAGTTTCTACAGCCGGTGTTTCAGCCTGTGCCTGTTGGGCTGCCTTACGCGCTTTGGCACGAGCGACGGCAGCTGCCACAGCAGCTTTCTTCGGATCGACTTCAGCTTCGTCTGTTTGATCTGGTTCAGTTTCTGCTGCTGGTGTTTCGGCTTGTGCTTGCTGGGCAGCCTTACGCGCTTTGGCACGAGCGATAGCAGCAGCGACAGCGGCTTTCTTCGGATCTGCGTCAGCTTGTGTTGTTTCTGCTGGTTGCTCAGGTTCACCGCCTGATTCTTGTGCGGCTTTACGTGCTTTGGCGCGAGCTATAGCAGCAGCGACAGCGGCTTTCTTCGGATCTGCGTCAGCTTGTGTTGTTTCTGCTGGTTGCTCAGGTTCACCGCCTGATTCTTGTGCGGCTTTACGTGCTTTGGCGCGAGCTATAGCGGCAGCAACCGCAGCTTTCTTCGGATCGGACTCAGCGTTGGCTGGTTGCTCTTTCGTTGATTCAGGCTGCGTATCAGTTTGCTGAGCTGCCTTACGTGCCTTGGCGCGGGCAATCGCAGCGGCAACCGCATCTTTCTTGCTATCGGCGTTTTGCTCTGCTGGGCTTTCTTCAGCTAATTTTGCAGCCTTGCGCTCGCGGGCTTGACGCTTACGCTCTTCACGCAACTTCGCCATTTCGCTGTTGTCAGGCACAGCGCTGGTGATTTTAGGTGCTGCATTACCTGCATTTGCCGCTTCTGCTTGTTTGGCTTTAGCACGGGCAATGGCAGCAGCAACAGCTGGTTTTTTGTCAGCGGTTTCTGACGTTGCAGCAGCTTGTTTCGCTTTGACGCGGGCAATGGCTGCAGCTACGGCATCATCACCGCCTTTCGCTGCCATATCCTTGCGGCGGTCTTCGGCTGCTTTCTTGAAGCGGTTTTCTCGTGCAGCTTTGTCGCGTTCAAAGCGCGCTTGCTTGGCTTCGAAGCGCTGTTTAGCACGTTCGGCGTTCGCGGCTTCTTGCTGATTAGCCCAAATCTCGGCTTTAGCCTTGCGGTAGTAGTTAACCAGTGGGATTTCACTTGGGCACACATAGGCACAGGCACCACATTCGATACAGTCGAACAGGTTGTACTCTTCACATTTGTCGTAGTCTTTGTCCTTGGCATACCACTGCAACTGTTGCGGCAGTAGCGAGGTCGGACAGGCGTCGGCACAGGCACTACAACGGATACATGACATTTCGTGAGTATGTAGCGGCAACTCGCGGCGCTTCGGCGTCAAGATACAGTTGGTGATCTTGGTGATCGGCACATTGGCATGTGGCAGGGTGAAGCCCATCAAAGAGCCACCGATAATCACACGAGGGTATTTGCGATCCGGCTTGTAACCGTAGTTATCGAGCAAGTAGGAAATAGGGGTCCCCAAGCGGGCAAATACGTTGCCACGCTGCTTGAAAGCTTCACCCGTTAGTGTCACGACACGTTCAATCAGCGGTTCACCATCAATAATGGCGCGCTTGACCGCAAAGGCAGTACCAACATTCTGTACTACAACGCCGACAGCGGAAGAGCGCGATTGGCTAGGTACTTCGCGGCCGGTCAGGATTTTTACTAATTGCTTGGAGCTACCCGAAGGGTACTTGGTCGGTATTACGCGGATGATAATGTTATCATCCGCAGACACACATTTTTCCAATGCCTTGATGGCCTCAGGCTTGTTGTCTTCAATACCGATCAGGGTGAGTTTTGGTTTGACGATATGGCGTAGGATCCTGATCCCTTCGATCACTTCCTCGGCATAGTCCTGCATCAGACGATCGTCGGCAGTGATGTAAGGCTCACACTCAGCGGCGTTGATGATAAGGATATCGGCCAAGCCCAGGCTACCTTGTAGCTTACGGCCAGTCGGGAAGCCCGCACCACCAAGACCGGCAATACCGCTTAGGCGGATCGCATCGATTAGCTCAGCAGGTTCAAGAGATTCGTAATCAGCAATCTTATGCTGGGAGCCCCACTGATCTTCGCCGTCACTCTTGATAACAATACTGAGATCGTTCAGGCCAGAAGGGTGGGCGGTGGTTCGTTGTTCAATGGCTGTGACGGTACCTGAGGTCGGTGCATGGACCGGCACACACATGCTCATGTCACTTTTGGTTAGCGGCTGACCTTTTAGCACTTTATCGCCAACACTGACCAAGATCTCGCCTTTGGTACCGATGTGCTGCTTTAGCGGTAGGATCAATTCATCGGGAACACCAGCACGAGTGATCGCCGTACGGTTCGACAGGGTCTTATTTTCGGCAGGATGGATACCGCCTGGGAAGTCCCACAGCTGACCTTGTTTGATTTGTTCAATAATAGACAGCATGTTACTTCACCGTGCTTTCATTGTTATCGGCTGGAATATTCACAACAGGGATCTGGTTCAAATCCCATTGCCAGCTCTCAGGCGTTGTTTCTACCGGGATCATTTCAATACAGTCGGTCGGGCAAGGTGCCACACAAAGATCACAACCGGTACACTCATCTTTGATGACGGTATGCAGGGCTTTTGTGCCTCCAACAATCGCATCAACAGGGCAAGCCTGAATACATTTGGTACAGCCAATACACATGTCTTCATGAATAAAGGCGACTTTTTTGATGCTTTTCTCTGCATCATGCGCTGATTCCTGAACCTCTACACCCATTAAATCGGCAAGTTTCTCGATCGTCTGTTGGCCACCAGGAGGGCATTTGTTGATGTCATCACCGTTGGCGATGGCTTCGGCATAGGGACGGCAGCCTGGGTAACCACATTGCCCACATTGGGTCTGTGGCAAGATGGCGTCAATCTGCTCGACGATAGGATCGGCTTCGACCTTAAAACGGATCGATGCAAAGCCCAAAATCAAACCGAAAATTGCGGCTAGAGCTGCAATGGCAATCACAGCAATGATTAATCCACTCATGTTACAGTTTCACCAATCCAGTAAAGCCCATGAAGGCAAGTGACATTAGACCTGCGGTGATCATCGCAATGGAAGCGCCTTTAAATGGAGCGGGTACATCTGCTGCAGCAATACGCTCTCGCATGGAAGCGAAGAGAATGAGAACCAAAGAGAAACCAGCAGCGGCACCAAAACCATAAATGACCGATTCAATGAAGTTGTGGCGCTCATTGATGTTGAGTAGAGCTACACCTAGCACTGCACAGTTTGAAGTGATCAGTGGTAGGAAGATACCCAGCAAGCGGTATAGGGTCGGGCTTGTTTTGTGTACCACCATCTCAGTGAACTGTACAACTACCGCAATGACCAAGATAAAACTTAGCGTTCTGAGGTATTGGATGCCCAAAGGCACAAGAATATAGGTTTCGACTAAGTAAGCACACACTGACGCCAGTGTAAGTACAAAGGTGGTCGCAAGCCCCATCCCAATGGCTGTCTCCAGTTTTTTGGAAACCCCCATGAAGGGACAAAGTCCTAAAAATTTAACCAGTACAAAGTTGTTGACCAACACTGTACCTACGAGGAGGAGTAGGTATTCAGTCATACCGCCGTAATACTATTTGCAAAAGATCCTTATATTATCTTCCTTTGTTGCACCTATAACAACTCCCCATGAGCAGGGTTTTTCTTCTTCGGCGACCTTTTCACCATTCATTGCTGCAAAGTTAATGCAACTTAATCTGTCATTAACAATTTTGTACCCACTCAGTTGGCTACTTTACACATGATCTTGATTGATGATTTAGCCAGTATATCTGGACAAACATGTAAGGTATTGCCGAGAGAAATTTCATTTTCTGCATTCTTTGGTCGTTTTATGACCATTCAGGTTTTAGTACGCAGAAATTTCCTTCAATAGCCAATTTAGGACTAAAAAAAGGCTTGATTTCCGTCAGCCCAGACAGCACAAGGGTTTAGCTTACTTATCCACGGAAACTGTGGATAACTGTGTTGATGGATGTTTGGAAACTAGGGTTCTCGTTCATCTCTATGTCGTTGCGGTTAAAATGTGACCACGATCGGATATGCAATAAACCACTGTTATAGGTAGGGTGTTCGAGGGGAAAAATGTGCTGGGCAATAAAGATAGAGTGATTACTTTAGAGAATATTTTGATGCAATTATGCTGTGAATTGATATAAATCAAATCTTGGATAAGTTGTGGAAAGTTTCCTCAAAAGCATATTTTGAAGATGATGATAAAGGTCAAGCTGACCGGAAGGTAAACAACATAGGATTGCTGCGTGGGCGGTGATAATACGCCGCTAATCAGCAGCGGTCAAGATTTATTATTATGATTAAGGGCATTCCTGTTTGTGATTTCCGGTGAGGGTTATTGACATAACTTTCAGTCGTAGGAAAATGGTCAGCAATACTGATCATCCAGCCAGTACGGTTTTATATTATGGAAAAACCTTCAAGTAAGACGTTCAAACTTTCTTCTCGCTATTCTCCTTCCGGTGACCAGCCAACGGCTATCAATCAGTTACTTGAAGGCTTGGATGCTGGGCTTGCTCATCAGACGCTATTAGGCGCAACGGGAACAGGTAAAACATTCACGGTGGCCAATGTCATAGCACAGGCGGGTAGACCTACCTTTATCTTGGCGCCGAACAAGACGTTGGCGGCACAGTTATACGGCGAAATGAAAGAGTTCTTCCCGGATAACGCCGTCGAATATTTCGTTTCCTATTACGATTACTATCAGCCTGAAGCATATGTACCCACGACGGATACCTTCATCGAAAAAGATGCGTCAGTAAATGCTCACATCGAGCAGATGCGACTCTCTGCGACAAAAGCTTTGATGGAACGTCGTGATGTGGTGATTGTAGCGTCGGTGTCGGCGATCTATGGTCTGGGTGATCCTGATTCCTACCTTAAGATGATGTTGCATGTGCGTCGTGGCGATATTTTGGATCAGCGCGATGTATTACGGCGCTTGGCCGAGCTGCAATATACCCGCAATGATGTAACCTTCGAGCGGGGTAATTTTCGGGTGAGGGGAGAAGTCATTGATGTCTTCCCGGCGGAATCAGAAAAAGAAGCGGTAAGAATCGAACTGTTTGATGACGAGGTGGACTGCATCAGCATGTTTGATCCGCTGACAGGGGCTATCCTGCAGCGTGACCTGCCCCGTTGCACGATTTACCCTAAAACCCACTACGTAACCCCAAGAGAGCGAGTGCTTGAAGCCATCGATGGCATCAAAGTCGAGCTTGAGGTGCGGAAGAAACAGCTGCTGGAAAACAACAAGCTGGTTGAAGAGCAGAGGATCAGCCAGCGGACCCAGTTCGATATCGAGATGATGATGGAGTTGGGCTTTTGCTCAGGGATCGAGAACTACTCACGCTATCTAAGTGGCCGTGCTGAAGGTGAGCCGCCACCAACCTTGTTTGACTATTTGCCACCAGATGGTTTGCTGATCATTGATGAATCCCATGTCACCGTTTCACAAATCGGTGCTATGTATCGTGGGGATCGCTCGCGAAAAGAAAACCTGGTGGAATATGGTTTCCGTCTCCCTTCTGCATTGGATAACAGGCCGCTCAAGTTTGAAGAGTTTGAGTCTTTGGCGCCGCAAACACTGTATATTTCGGCAACTCCAGGCAAATATGAGATCGAGAAATCTGGTGGGGATATTGCAGAACAGGTAGTAAGGCCGACAGGCTTGTTGGATCCGCAAATTGAAGTGCGTCCCGTTGCGACTCAGGTGGATGATCTACTCTCGGAGATCAGGATCCGTGAGGCTAAGCAAGAAAGAGTGCTGGTAACGACCTTAACCAAGCGAATGGCGGAGGATCTTACTGAGTATTTGACTGAGCATGGCGTGAGAGTGCGTTACCTGCATTCGGATGTCGACACCGTTGAGCGGGTTGAGATCATTCGAGATCTGCGTTTGGGCGAATTCGACGTACTGGTTGGGATCAACTTGTTGCGAGAGGGCTTGGATATGCCAGAAGTCTCGCTGGTGGCGATCCTTGATGCAGATAAAGAAGGCTTCTTGCGCTCAGAGCGTTCGCTAATCCAGACCATAGGCCGTGCTGCTCGAAACTTGGAAGGTAGGGCAATCCTATATGCCGATAGGATCACTGGCTCAATGGAGCGGGCGATGAATGAAACCAATCGCCGCCGTGACAAGCAGATAGCACATAACGAAAAGAATGGCATAGTGCCTAAAGCGCTAGAGACCAAAGTCTCGGATATTATGGAGCTGGGTGCGCCGGGTAAAGGTAATAAAGCCAACCGCGCAGCACAGCTTCATAAAGTGGCTGAGAAGAAAGCAACGTATACCACGATGTCGCCTCAGGAGCTTGAGACTGAAATCCTGAAGCTTGAAAAAGAGATGTACGATGCTGCCCAGAACTTGGAATTCGAAAAAGCAGCGGAGCTTAGGGATAAAATTCACACATTGAGAGGGCAATTTATTGCTAATAGTTAATTGAGTTAGCAATACTGGTGAACAAGTAAATTGCAGGCAAAAAAAAGCCAACCGATAATTGTTTCGGTTGGCGTCATTGTTTTAGTGAAATAATTCCACAAACAACGTCAGTTGGCTAGGTTGACTCTCAGGAAGAGTCAGGTTTATTAAAGCAGTATGCGTGCCAACTTTTTATAGTCCTCATTAGTTGTACTTTTTTAGGGGGTTAACAGCAAAATTAGCCACCTCTAGTATTTATTTGTGGACGTTGTAAAGGGACTTATTTGCAATTTGCAAACCAATATGCGATTCATAATGCTAATGTCACGAAGCTTGGCTATATTTGAGCGATTACTTAGAAAAAGTCACATTATATTTTTTCTTTTGTTTACAATTAGTAAAGATTGATGGGACTTGGAGGGGCAATGGAAAGCAGAACAAACCAACGCCGTATTCTGATGGTTGAAGATACGGCCTCAGTCGCAGCGTTATATAAGTCATACCTCAACCCACTGGGGGTATCCGTGACCATTGTTGGTACGGGGACTGAAGCGCTGGAATTCGTCAAAGACGTCACCCCCGATCTCATCTTACTCGATTTGCGCTTGCCTGATATGGAAGGCATGCAAGTGTTGGAAGTGGTTAAGGGAGATAACCCCAACATCCCTGTCGTGATCATGACAGCTCATGGCTCCATCGATGTGGCTGTTGAGGCAATGCGCTATGGTGCCAAAGATTTCTTGATTAAACCTTGTGAGGCTGACCGCCTGCGTGTCACTGTCAATAATGCCTTGAAGGATGAAGACAGGAAGGCCAAGGGTGAAACATCTCAACCAACATCCAAACAGTCAGGGGCTCAATATCAAGGCTTTATTGGTAACAGTTTGCCCATGCAGGCCGTTTATCGGGTGATTGAGTCGGCAGCAGCCAGTAAAGCAACGGTATTTATCACCGGGGAAAGCGGTACGGGTAAAGAAGTGTGTGCAGAAGCCGTTCACGCCGCAAGTCCTCGAAACGACAAACCTTTTGTTGCCCTTAACTGTGCCGCGATTCCAAAAGAGCTGATCGAGAGTGAACTATTTGGCCATGTGAAAGGGGCCTTTACCGGCGCATCCACAGAACGCCAAGGAGCGGTTGAGCTAGCCAATAATGGTACGTTATTCCTTGATGAGCTGTGTGAAATGGATTTGGATTTGCAAAGCAAATTGCTTCGGTTTATCCAAACGGGTACCTACCAAAAGGTGGGCTCTTCAAAAACCAGCACCGTGGATGTCCGCTTTGTCTGTGCGACCAACCGTAACCCTTGGTTAGAAGTGCAGGAAGGGCGGTTCCGTGAAGATCTCTATTATCGATTGCATGTTATCCCTGTGACCTTGCCGCCATTACGTGAACGCGGCGGTGATGTGATGGAGATAGCTCACGCCCTACTGGCATTGATGTCCGTTGAAGAGGGCAAAGATTTCATCCGTTTTTCACCGGAAGTGAGAAGCTTGTTCGAACAGTACCATTGGCAAGGTAATGTTCGTGAACTGCAAAACGTTATTCGCAACATCGTTGTGTTAAATTCTGGTGAAGAAGTCACCTTGGAAATGGTTCCACCTCCAATAAACCAAGCTGGCGTTAAAATTGCATCACATCAACCTGTTGCTGCTGGAAATACGACTGGGGAGCTCCCTCAGCTGCAGCCAAGCACAACACCAATAATAGATAAATCGCAGGTTGAACCGCTGTGGATTGTTGAGAAGCGCGCAATCCAAGCCGCTATCGATGCTTGTGATGGGAATATTCCACGTGCTGCGGGTTTGTTGGAAGTTAGCCCGTCAACAATTTACCGTAAATTACAAACCTGGCAGGAAGCGCAAGGTTAGTTGTAGGGAGAGAAATACATGGCAATGACAATTAATGCTGAAACCATCAAACGTATGGCAGATGAAGTCGGCGAGGAAACATTGACATTACTCCTCAATGTATTTAGCGATGAATTGGAACAGTACCAGCGCCAGCTTTCCGATCAGCCTTCAATCAAGCAAGTTAGAGAGATCAGCCACGCTATCAAAAGCAGTGCTGCTAGCTTCGGTGCCGATGATCTTGCCGACATGGCCCAAGAATGTGAGTCCCGTGTCAAGCAAGGGCAAGACGAATGGATTGTTGACCACCTGCCTGAATTCAGACAGATGGTTGAAGGAATGGCGGTTCAATACAAGCGCCTAGCCAGCCATGACAATCCCGTGAATAGCTTGTTTTAATTTATCCCTATCATGTCGCCATTGATGGTTGTTCGCCGCAAGTGAGGCAATATGCTGGTTGTACTTTTCATCCAGCTCCTCACGCTTCACATCAGTAAGTACAGTATCTATCTGGCGGCCCCCCATTGATCGCTCACACCAGTTGAGCATCTGCGGTAAGCTCATCATTCCTGCTGGGCCATGTTCTTTGTCCAAATTGGTTACAAAGACAATCTTGGCTAAGCTATTTTTTAAAGCGTGCTCAATTTCTTTAAGTAGCAATGGCGGCATTACACTGGTCAGGAAACTACCCGGGCCTAACAGAATGATGTCTGCTTGTTGAATGGCGACAACGGCTTCTTTTGTTGCTGGTACCGCTGGCTCAATATATAGGCGCTGGGGGATATCGGCTAACTCATCGACGCTGGTCTCACCGCAAATAATCTCTCCAATTGGTGTCATGGCAGACAGATCTGCAGGGTGCTCAGTCATAGGTATGATATGGGGTTTCACCTTTAGCATATCGCGGATCAAGTTGATTGCTTCTAAAGGCCTTACCGAGAGGTTATCCAGTGCTTTGAGCATCAGGTTACCCAGGTTATGGCCGTTCAACTCGCCATTACCTCGGAAACGGTATTCAAAGATCATCGAACCGACAGACGGCTCAGTGATCAGCTGGTTAATACAGTTTCGTGTATCCCCCCAGGCAATACCGCCTTGGCAGGCTCGAATACGGCCTGTTGAACCACCGTTGTCAGTCGTGGTGACAATACCGGTTACATTCTCGCCAAATTCAGAGAGAGCCGAGAGCATACGGCCTAGGCCATGACCGCCACCAATGGCGACAATTTTGGCTTCTGTAATATTTTTCACTGTAGTGTGTGTCATCGCTGGCTGAAAAGTGTGAACTAAGTAGGTTATTCGCAGTGTATCGCGTTAACAGGGTTGATGACAAAATATGTCGTCGGTGTGATATGTCCATCACGCATTGTGGGCGTAGAAAGGATAAAAAACGCCCTCAAACATGTTGAGGGCTAATGGTTAGTACGGCAGTTGAAGCAAGTACAGCATTTGAGCAGTTGACAAGGAAAACGGGTTAATGCGGTTTTTGCATAATGCTAATCAGATAATCATAAGTGTCTGAGCAGCTGGGCGCGCTTAATAACATTTGCTTTTCACTGGCAGGGACAGGCAGTAGCTCCAGCCAGCGCTGACAAAGCCAGCTTAAGTTATCAAATTGCTTTTTCTGATGTAGATCGCCGAGCTCTGGATGTTTATTGAACATTTGCTTGAGCTTCTCAGCCAAAATTTCTTGGTCTTGTCGAACTTCTGTTTCTGGCCAAGGCGGGATGAATTGGCAGTCGCCAGAGAAAAAACCTTCTTCAGTTTCTTCCATATGGTCGATGGTAAAATTCTCGTGCCCAGCAACGGTAACAATCAAACACCCGTTGCTAGGGGATACGTCGAAGTCTTCAACCGTGACACGGGTGCCGATTTGGAAAAAGTGATGGCCGTGCTCGTCTTGGTCAAACATACAAACACCAAAACTGTTGCCTTCTCGCATTGCGGCTTTGAATGCTGCCATTTGAGGCCCAGGAGCGATACGAAGAGGAATGCGTCCACCGGGTAAGACGTGGCGTTTTTGGAATAGTAGCGGTATGTAAGTTTTCATAGTCTAATCCGGTTGCTAGTTGTCTGATGAAATAGACATTGCAAATGGGATACCAACATTACATACCGCTTATAATCGGTTTTCAGCGCGTTTGACTCTATTTATCTTTGTAAAATGCAAAAAAGTACCAATTCGCAATTTGCATTTTGCGAATTATTTTTGATTCGCAATGATTTTCATCGCACTATCACTGGGTAACAGCTCCAAGTGGCTTTGCTCATCAAAGTACCAGCCTTTGATCAATCCTTTCTCCTGCATATCAATAAAACCATTAATAACTAATTTGGCCTGCTCTCGGGCGTGTGCCGAATCGAGCCCCTCTTCACGTTGTAAATAGAGGGCAATATCATCGACTGTCGCAGATTCAATAATATTGGACATAATATCCTCACTTTTAGTAAGAAAATTTTCGGGTATTCCCTTTAGTAGTATTGTCGTGAAATCGGCTGAAAGGTAGAATGCAGCACGAAAAACCTGTGAGGTTTGCCTGTATCGCAATTCCTCTGATATTTTTATAAGTAATACGCTGTTGTGCGCATTTTGGTTTTATCCGGTGCTGTACAATTGCCATGCTCCGAGCTTTTTTCACTAAGTTCCTTTACTCAAAGGGATAAGTGACTAAAGCCAGTGACAGGTTGTCACCAGGGTCGACAAAGAAATGCATCGGCCTCCCGTACTTGGAAAGGTGTTCCGTGGCGAAACAATTTGAAGATAATTATCAGCGCAAGTTCTATTACTTGCGTTTGTCGGTTACAGACGTCTGTAACTTTAAATGTACCTATTGCCTACCCGATGGCTACCACCCTCAACAGAAGAAGAAGCCATCCTTCCTGACGCTTGATGAAATCCAGCGTGTAACAGGCGCATTTGCTGAGTGTGGCACGTCAAAGGTGCGCATTACTGGCGGTGAGCCAAGTCTACGTCGCGATTTTACCGATATCATCCGTACCGTTGCCGAGCAACCCGGTATCCGTAAAGTCGCTACTACGACCAATGGTTATCGCATGGCCAAGCATGTTCACGAATGGCGAGAAGCCGGCCTTACCCATATCAATGTCAGTGTTGATAGCCTAGACCCTAAAATGTTCTACCAAATTACAGGTGAGAACATGTTTAACCAGGTTATGGAAGGGATTGATGCGGCGTTTGACGCAGGCTTTGAGCAGGTTAAGGTCAACACTGTCTTGCTCAAAGATCTCAACTCCCAGCAGTTGCCGCAGTTTCTTAATTGGATCAAGACGCGACCAATACAGCTACGCTTTATCGAACTGATGCAGACCGGTGAAATGGATGAATTGTTCAATAATCACCATGTATCGGGTGTAAGTATTCGAAACTATCTCATTGCCAACGGTTGGGTACTGAAGCTGAAAAGCAACAATGACGGTCCAGCACAAGTCTTCTGTCATCCTGACTACCAGGGTGAAATTGGCTTGATCATGCCTTACGAGAAAGATTTCTGTAAGAGTTGTAACCGCCTGCGGGTCTCTGCTCTGGGTAAGCTGCATCTCTGCTTGTTCGGCGATCACGGTGTGGACTTACGCGACCTGCTTCAGCAGGATGAACAGCGTGAAGAGCTTATTGCCCGTATTCAAGGTGGCCTAGCTGAAAAAGCGGTGAGCCATTTCCTCGATGAAGGAAATACTGGCATGACACCAAACCTAGCCTCTATCGGTGGCTAATCGCCACCTTTTCAAATTTTCTTTTTCTGTTTTGGGACAGACGGATGAACCAATTTACGCATATCAATGCTTCTGGGGAAGCTAACATGGTTGACGTGTCAGCAAAAAATGACACGGTTCGAGAAGCGCGCGCTGAAGCTTTTGTGCACATGGCGCCGGAAACGCTACAGCTGATCGTATCTGGTCAGCATCACAAAGGCGATGTGTTTGCCACCGCGCGTATTGCCGGTATTCAAGCGGCTAAAAAAACTTGGGATTTGATCCCTCTTTGCCATCCATTGCTGCTATCAAAAGTCGAAGTACAACTTGAAGCAATTGAAGCTGAAAACATGGTACGTATCGAGTCATGTTGTAAACTGGCCGGTAAAACGGGTGTGGAAATGGAAGCGCTTACTGCGGCTTCAGTGGCAGCTCTGACAATCTATGACATGTGTAAGGCTGTCCAGAAAGACATGGTGATTGGACAAGTTCGTCTGCTGGAAAAAACAGGCGGTAAATCTGGGCATTTTAAGGTGGAATCATGATTAACGTATTGTTCTTCGCTCAGGTTAAAGAGCTGGTGGGTGTCGATCGCTTAGAGGTCGCAGCAGACTTTACGACTGCTGAATCTTTGCGTCAGCACCTTGCTGAAAAAGGCGATAAATGGCAACTGGCGCTGGAGCAGGGCAAACTGCTGGTGGCGATTAACCAAACTATCAGCTCTTTGGAAAGTGAAATCAAAGACGGTGATGAAGTCGCCTTCTTCCCGCCTGTAACAGGAGGCTAGTGATGATTTCTGTTCAGTTCGAAGACTTCTCGGTTGCAGAAGAATACGCACAGCTATCACAGGGCACTGATGCCGGTGCGGTGGTGACTTTTGTCGGTAAGGTACGTGATTTCAACCAAGGCGATGCGGTAACGGGCTTGTCATTGGAGCATTACCCGGGAATGACGGAAAAGTCTCTAGAAGAGATTGTAGAGCAAGCTCGTGAGCGCTGGCCACTGCTGAAAACACGAGTGATCCACCGTGTGGGTGATTTAGCGCTTGGTGATCAGATTGTTTTCGTTGGCGTGACCAGTGCCCATCGTGGCGCGGCGTTTGAAGCCTGTGAATTCATTATGGATTACCTGAAAACCCGTGCGCCGTTCTGGAAGAAAGAGCAAACACCAGACGAGTCTCGTTGGGTCGACGCTCGTGAAACCGATACCTCTGCAGCCGATCGTTGGCAGCAAAAATAAATATGTTTTCTGGCACCTGAATCTAGCAGGTGCCAATAATATCTTGCCTCACGCCTCACGCCTCACGCCTCACGCCTCACGCCTCACGCCTCACGCCTCACGCCTCACGCCGCATAATCTTTCTTTGTTATTCAGCTATTTTTTCACCAAGGTCTATGCTACTTTGAAATTGAGGGTATAAATAACCATTAAAAGTGAATGGTTATGGTTTTGCGAGTAACAGAAGGAGTATGCTTATGATCAGGAGCGATCGACTACTCTACGAACTTGAACCTGATGGTTTTGGCGGCCGCCACTGTGAATCTTGGGAAGAGTGGCAGCCGAAAGCCAGTCAGGTTTTGCCTAACTTTCCTGACGATGTGTTGAAGCAATGGCTTTACCGGCACTGGAAAGGCGTTGTATGTAACTGGGGCTGGCTGGATTTTCAGTCAATGCGATTTGAGCTTCAGTCCTGGACCAGTGAGCAAATTCAGTCACAGATCAGAACTCCTCATCAAGAGGTGGTTGATAAATTATCGCGTCGTATGACCAATCCGATATTTCAGCGCAGTTGGCTCGTACAACAAATGCAAAAGAGGGGGACTTGGCCGCAAGCACCAATCGTTTTGAAATATGAACGTGACATCCCGATGGTGAATGGCAAGTCACTGAGGGCACCGTACAATCTTCTGGAAGGCCACCATAGATTGGCGTATTTGAATAAGATTATTGAGCAAGGTGCATATCACCAAGATCAACATGATATTTGGATGATTCATATACCACTTCATTAGTATGATGCTGAATCATTTATCCTGTTTATTTGAAAAAGGGGAGTAGCTAACAAGCTGCTCCCTTTTTTATTAATCTAGTTTCTTATCCTGCAGAACATCTGTTGCCCGATAAAATCGTTCTACTTGTTAACTAAATGTATCAATAGTCGCTCAAAAAGTAACCGAACGGTTGGGTTTCTTATATCAAATTTTAAACTTTACAAACTTCTTATTCCATTTTGTTATTGATAGATTTGAAATTTAGACTAGGTGATTGCTGAATAAAAGCTTAACGGATTGAGGTATTTTCTGAATAATAATGAGGTTTTGGGTGTTTTTTATGGTTTTTTATGTTTTTGTTTTATGTTTTTTTAGGTGGTGAAAAGTGCTGTGATGTTTTTTTATGTCAGTTTTTTGCTCTATTGATGAATTTTTTTGTTGTTGTTATGTTTCATTTCGGCTCAGGACGAGTCAGCAAGATTAAAAAAATTATTACAGGTAAGTAAAAATGAAAAAAACACTTCTAGCAGTAGCAATCCCAGCAGTACTTTTCGCTCATTCCGTATCGGCCGTAGAACTTTATAAAGCAGACGAGGGATTCGTTGATCTTTATGGCCAGCTACGTTTCCAGGCAGTTAAAAATGAAGGTGATGATGTTGATATGAGTGCGGGTTCATCCCGAGCTGGTATCTCATCACGTTATGCAGTGACTGATTCAGTTGATGTATTCGGTTTGGTCGAGTTCGGTCTGGCTCCGAATGGGGGCGACTTGGACGGACGCCTTCACTACGGTGGTGTAGACACTGATTTCGGTAAGTTTACATTTGGTCGTCAGTGGATCGTATCAGATAACTTCGGTGTAGCTGATTATTCATACTACAACGGCGGTACTGGTAACTTATCGAGCGTATTATCTGGTGCGCGCCATGATTCATTTATCAATTATACTTTTGAAGGCTCAAACTTCATCGTTTCTGCTGGTTATGGTTTACCAGAAGATGACGCAAACCAAGAGCTAGCAGAACTTTATGCTGGTACTAGTTTAGGTGGTTTCAATTTACACATCGGTGGTGGTGTAAACCGTGACAAAAGCTTCACCCTAAAAGATGAAGATAAAAACGAAATAGACGCTGATATCGAAAATACGTACTACGAAGGTACTGTTGAGTATGCTTTTGGCCCTGCTCTTATCGGCTTCACCTATTACAACTCGGAGTTAAAACATAAAACTTCAGGCGTGACTATTGACCAAGATGCATTTACTGTGGCCGGTACATACAGCTGGGCAGAGAATGCGACTGCTTATGCAGGTTATGAGTTTGTAGATCAGGAGTCTAAAGCACTAAATGTAGATGGCGATGGTAAGGTGTTCTACATTGGTTCCGATTACCATTTCAATAGCTGGTTCCGCGTTTTCGCAGAGTACGCATATAAAGACGGTACTACTCTTGGCTATACGAATACTAATGCTGATGTAGCTGTTGGCCCAACAGCAGTTGATGGTGAAAGCGTTTACTTTGTAGGTGCTCGCGTTTACTTCTAATTCTACTACACGTTCATTGTCTTATTTATTTTTGCCCGGCCTAGCGCCGGGCTTTTTTGTGTCCGAAAAAGTGGATTAACTAAAAGGTATATAAAGGAGGGGTCAATCAAACTTCTTTAGGTGCTGGTAGCATTTACGCTCAGCGGCATTGAGTTCCATCATCAACAAATTGATATCGGCTTGCTGTTGCTTGAGTTTTTGTTGGCGTAGCTGGATGGTTTGCAGCATGTGTTGCACCTGTGAGAGGTTCTGGGCGCCGGAGTCATAGAGCTGGAACAGCTCCTGTATCTCTTGCAGGCTGAAGCCTAGGCGCTTACCACGCAGAATAAGAATGAGTCGCGCTCTGTCATGTCGAGAGAAGATCCTAGACTGTCCTTGCCGCTTAGGGGTGAGTAAGCCTTGATCCTCATAAAACCGAATGCTGCGAAGGGTTACAGAGAACTCCTCGGCGAGCTGGGAAATGGTATACGCATCTGCTGGTTTACTGATATCCATGATTTCTTCCCTGAGGAGATATATTTTTTTGTGTGATCATTCCTTGATCCCACGGGATCATTTCATATCAATATTCAGATCACAAGTTTTTAACATGCCCTGCTAAATGAAGACTGATTAGCCTTCGTTGTTAGCAAGTAAGAAAAAGAAAGCCCCTCTATGAGGGGCTTTGTGGACTTGTCTATCAGATAGATACGCTATTCCGCTTTAGGCTTGCGTGATTTTGGCACGTAACCGTGGCGGACGCGGGAAGGGCTTGGACGCGAAAAACAACCAGCTGGTCTCATATTTTCTTTACTCTCAAGGATAACGGAACGGGAACGGAATGCTGAGTAAACCAAAGGTTTAGCCAACAAAATGATAGTAGCGTTAATGGGGAGTGATAGAAACGTATCAAAGTTGAAAAGTTCAGTGATGTGAGAACTTAATCTATTAATTATTCTTTATATGCTGTTTAGTTATTATAACCACATGCTAGACGTGGTACGCCGGGCAGAATTGAGGATCCTGTGCCATAGTTAGTTCTGTGCAAGAGTGGCAACAGCCCGCCAGCGGCAAAGCTTCTCTAGGTACACAAGAATCAACTTATGGGTCAATAGTGCTGTGGTTAACAGCGGAGGGTTCCATGAAGCATAAAAGAATGTCTAATCGCCGAATCAAACAGATGTTGGAAGATATCAATCATGACGGTTTATTCGACGAAGCGATAAGTAACGAACATAACACTATGGTTGAGGGCAAAGAACAATCAATAAACGAGGTCCCCCCCAACATCAACATGGATAGCGAGAACAAATAATAAGCGCCGAAAGGCGCTTTTTTTATGGCTAAAAGTCATGTTTTTGCATCTTTGTTATTGACATATTGAGTTGTTGTGAAAAATAAAAGATATTTCTGCTGTATATTTATTCAATCTTACAATTATTTATTCAAATTTTACTTTTTTTTGGCTGATACGGCGGATTTTTCTCTAGATGTTGGGTTTTATGATAGATCTAGCTGCAACATTTCTGTCACCTAGTGGCTTATGCTATCGGCATATTGCTTATTAAGAATTATGTCGGTTTTTGTAATCAAAATGTGGCAAATTACTTCAATGCCTGATAATGTTTTGACCAATTCTTCGGTTTGCTTTGCATTGTTTAGGATTAACGATGTAAATATTGTGGGATGGCACCGGCTGGAGAACGCAAGGACGTATTTAACGATGTATTGGAGCTAATGCATGTATAAGAATAAAATTACCCAGGCGATTCTTCTGGGTGCAGGTATGACCGTAGCAGCCACTTCTTTCTCCACTATTGCTGCTGACGTACCGGAAGGGGTAAAACTTGCTGCCAAGCAAGAACTAGTTCGTGGTAACGGTACTGAAGTTGCCTCACTTGACCCGCACAAAACGGAAGGTGTGCCAGAGTCACACGTTATCCGTGACCTTCTAGAAGGCCTAGTGAACCAAGACGAGAACGGTAACACTGTCCCAGGTGTTGCAGAGTCTTGGGAAACCACTGACAACCGCTCATTCACATTCCACCTGCGCAAAGATGCAAAATGGTCTAACGGCGACCCAGTAACTGCACACGACTTCGTGTACAGCTTCAAGCGTGCTGTAGACCCTGCAACAGCATCTCCTTACTCATGGTACCTAGAAATGACTACCATGAAGAACGCAGATGAAATCATCGCGGGTAAAGCAGACAAAGAAACACTGGGTGTATCTGCAAAAGATGACTACACACTGGTTATCGAGCTAGAGCAGGCAGTACCATACTTCGTTAAGATGATGGGCCACACCACAGTTAAGCCAGTTAACCGCAAGGTTGTTGAGAAGTTCGGTGATAACTGGACTAAACCAGAGAACTTCGTTGGTAACGGTGCTTACACCCTAGACAACTGGGTAGTTAACGAGCGTATCGTGCTTACTCGTAACGAGAACTACTGGGATAACGCCAACACTGTTATCAACAAGGTTACTTTCCTACCTATCGAAAACCAAGTTGCTGAAATGAACCGCTTCCTAGCGGGCGAAATCGACATCACCAACGAGCTGCCAAACGAGCACTTCCGCCGTCTACAGAGCCAGCACGCTGATTCAGTGTCTATTTCAGGTAACCTGTGTTCTTACTACTACGGTTTCAACAACCAAAAAGCACCGTTTGATGATGTTCGAGTTCGTAAAGCGTTGTCTTACGCTATCGACCGTGACGTAGTAACTAAAGCGCTGCTTGGCCAGGGCCAGAAATCAGGTTACTTCCTGACGCCGGAAATCACTGCTAACTTCAACCCTGTTACGCCTGAGTACGGTCAGATGACCCAGAAAGAACGTAACGAGAAAGCGAAAGAGCTACTAGAAGAAGCAGGCTTTGGCCCAGGTAACCCACTAAACTTCACTCTGCTTTACAACACATCTGAAAACCACAAGAAGATCGCGGTAGCTATCGCTTCTATGTGGAAGAAGAACCTGAATGTAACTGCAAACCTGGAGAACCAAGAATGGAAGACTTACCTAGACACGCGTCGTCAAGGTAACTTCGATGTAACACGTGCAGGCTGGTGTGGTGATTA
Organism: Photobacterium sp. AWH4_225; assembly: GCF_056158405.1. Lineage (NCBI taxonomy): Bacteria > Pseudomonadati > Pseudomonadota > Gammaproteobacteria > Vibrionales > Vibrionaceae > Photobacterium > Photobacterium sp. AWH4_225. The sequence continues at coordinate 1,146,835 of NZ_JBSWTF010000001.1, forward strand.
CAACGAAGCGTCAAGCTTCCTGTCACTAATGCAGAGCAACAACAGCTCAAATGACCCTAAATACAATAGCAAGGCATACGATGCAATCATGGCAAAAGCGCTGGAGTCAACTTCAGATGCTGAGCGTGAGCAGCTATACATCCAGGCTGAACAACAGCTAGCGGAAGATATGCCAATTGCTCCTATCTACCAATACGTGAAAGCGCGTCTGGTTAACCCTCTAGTGGGTGGCTACCCTGCGAACAACGCAGAAGACAAGCTCTTCACCAAAGATATGTACATCATTGCTGAATAATAACCAGCAAGAAGCATGATAATAAGCGCTGCTCTCAGGACGGGAGCAGTGCCCTTTCTGGTATTTCACGCCAGTAAATTTTCGACTGTCACAGACTAAATAGAACGGTGGAGTTTATGATTAAATTCATCGCAAAACGGATTTTTGAAGCAATCCCAACCCTGTTGGTGCTAATCACAATTTCCTTTTTCCTGATGCGCTTTGCACCAGGTAACCCATTTTCCAGCGAGCGTCCGCTTCCTCCGGAAGTCATGGCGAACATCGAAGCCAAATACGGCCTAGATAAGCCTGTATTCGAGCAATACACCACGTACCTTGGCAACATTGTACAAGGTGATTTTGGTCCTTCTTTCAAATATAAAGATTTCACCGTAAACGAGCTGGTGTCCAAAGCCCTGCCTGTTTCGGCGAAAATCGGTTTCTTTGCCTTTATTTTTGCATTGGTGATGGGGGTCACCGTCGGTACCATTGCCGCCTTGAAGCAAAACAGTTGGATAGACTACTGCATAATGTCGACGGCCATGGCCGGGGTGGTAATGCCGTCGTTTATTCTCGCCCCGGTACTGATCTATATCTTCTCGATTAACTTGGGCTGGCTACCTGCTGGTGGCTGGAACGATGGCGGTCTGAGGTTCATGCTGCTGCCAATGATGGGTATGTCACTGCTTTATGTTGCGACGTTTGCGCGTATTACCCGTGGTAGCATGATTGAAACACTAAACAGTAACTTCATCCGTACCGCGCGTGCCAAGGGTTTGAGCTACGGCTATATCATTATCAAGCATGCCCTAAAGCCTGCTTTGCTGCCTGTTGTATCCTACATGGGCCCGGCTTTCGTCGGTATCATCACGGGTTCGGTAGTTATCGAAACTATTTTTGGCCTGCCGGGTATCGGTAAGCTGTTCGTTAACGCCGCCTTTAACCGTGACTACTCTCTAGTATTGGGTATCACCATCCTGATTGGTTCATTGACCATTATCTTCAACGCCATTGTCGACATTGTTCTGGCGTACATTGACCCGAAAATCCGTTACTAAGGAGCCCAACCGATGATGCTGACTAAAAAAGAAAATGTAGACGCGGTTGAGAAATTCTCCGAGCAATTGGAAATTGAAGGCCGTAGCTTGTGGCAGGATGCCCGTATCCGCTTTATGCGAAACAAAGCGGCAATGGTGAGCTTGACGATCCTGTGCTTGATCACCCTGGCGGTTATCTTTGGCCCAATGTTCAGTAACTATGCATTTGACGATACCGACTGGTATGCATTGCACGCCGCGCCAAGCTTTGGCGCAGAAGGCCACTTCTTCGGAACTGACAGCCTTGGCCGAGACCTGTTTACCCGTACCCTGGTTGGCGGCCGTATCTCCCTGATGGTAGGTATTATGGGGGCACTGGTGGCGGTGTTGATCGGTACGCTTTACGGTGCAACCTCTGGCTTTATTGGTGGCCGTACCGACCGTGTGATGATGCGTATTTTGGAAATCCTATACTCGATACCGTTCATGTTCTTCGTGATCGTACTGGTTACTTTCTTCGGCCGTAACATCATGCTGATTTTCGTAGCGATTGGTGCGATTTCTTGGCTGGATATGGCGCGTATTGTACGTGGTCAAACCCTGTCATTGCGCAGTAAAGAGTTTATCGAAGCGGCACGTGTATCTGGCGTGAGCCAGTGGCGCATCATTACCCGCCATATCGTACCGAACGTATTGGGTATCGTAGCGGTTTATTCAACCTTGTTAGTTCCATCTATGATCCTGACAGAATCATTCCTAAGTTTCCTTGGCTTGGGTGTTCAGGAGCCAATGACCAGCTGGGGCGCATTGCTTCAGGAAGGTTCACAAACGATGGAAGTGGCCATTTGGCAGCTGATGTTCCCGGCGGCATTCATGGTGGTTACGCTGTTCTGCTTTAACTATGTGGGTGACGGCTTGCGTGACGCACTGGATCCAAAAGACAGATAACAAGAAGGCCTAGGTTTACCGCCAGAAACTGGCGGTAGTCCAAGGGTAGATAGATTATAAGGAAGTACTATGAGCTTATTAGATGTCAAAGATCTACGCGTAGAATTTAAAACTCAAGACGGCATTGTCACCGCGGTAAACGATCTAAACTTTTCGCTCAACCAGGGTGAGACTCTGGGTATCGTAGGAGAATCCGGCTCAGGTAAGAGCCAGACTGTTTTCGCAATCATGGGCCTACTGGCTAAAAACGGCATGATTGGTGGTAGTGCGAAATTCGAAGGCCGTGAAATTCTAAATCTGCCAGAAAAAGAACTTAACCGGATCCGTGCGGAGCAAATCGCAATGATTTTCCAGGATCCGATGACGTCACTGAACCCTTACATGAAGGTAAGCGATCAGCTGATGGAAGTACTGATGCTGCACAAGGGAATGGGCAAGGCTGAAGCATTCGAAGAAAGTGTTCGTATGCTGGAAGCGGTGAAAATCCCTGAAGCACGCAAGCGTATTACCATGTACCCGCACGAATTTTCGGGCGGTATGCGACAGCGTGTAATGATTGCGATGGCACTACTGTGTCGTCCGAAACTACTGATTGCCGATGAACCGACAACAGCGTTGGATGTTACGGTACAGGCGCAGATCATGGAGTTGTTGAACGAACTGAAAACTGACTTCAATACTGCGATCATTATGATCACCCACGATCTGGGTGTCGTTGCCGGTAGCTGTGACAAAGTATTGGTAATGTACGCTGGCCGTACTATGGAATACGGTAAGATTAATGAGATCTTCTACAAGCCATCGCACCCATATACAGAAGGTTTGTTGAAAGCCATTCCGCGTCTTGATACCGAGGGCGAAGAGCTGCCAACAATCCCGGGTAACCCACCTAACTTACTGAGTTTGCCAGTCGGCTGTCCTTATCAGGAACGATGCCACCGTGTATCTAGCCGTTGTTCGCAAGAAGCGCCTCAATTGAAGGCATTTACTGAAGGTCGCTTGCGTGCGTGTTTTTCTGATATGGGGACGTGGTAATGGAAGCTCAAAAGAAAGTATTACTTGATATTCATGATCTGAAGGTTCACTTCAGCATTGCTCAGAAATCAGCATGGCCGTGGACCAAACCATTGAGCTTGAAAGCGGTTGATGGTGTTGATATTCGTCTCTATGAAGGTGAGACGCTGGGTGTGGTTGGCGAATCTGGTTGTGGTAAATCAACCTTTGCCCGTGCGGTTATCGGCTTGGTTGAAGCTACTGACGGTAATGTGGTTTGGTTGGGTCAGGATCTGACCAAACTTGATCACAAAGAGATGCGTGAGAAGCGTAAAGATATCCAGATGATTTTCCAGGATCCTCTGGCATCGCTGAACCCGCGTATGACCGTCGGTGAAATCATCGCTGAGCCATTGAAAGCTTACTTCCCGGAGCTTTCGGCAGATGATGTGAAACAGCAAGTTAAGGCCATGATGGCCAAAGTAGGTTTGCTGCCTAACGTAATCAACCGTTACCCTCATGAATTCTCAGGTGGTCAGTGTCAGCGTATTGGTATTGCTCGCGCATTGATCCTTAAGCCAAAAATGATCATTTGTGATGAGCCAGTGTCGGCATTGGACGTATCTATTCAGGCACAGGTTGTTAACCTGCTTAAATCGCTACAGAAAGAAATGGGCTTGAGCTTGATCTTCATTGCCCACGACTTATCGGTGGTGAAGCATATCTCTGACCGAGTGCTGGTGATGTACCTGGGTAATGCGGTAGAGATGGGCGAGGCTGATGCGCTATTCAGTGAGCCGAAGCACCCTTATACCAAAGCCTTGATGTCGGCCGTTCCTATCCCTGATCCGGATCTGGAGCGCACCAAGCATATCGAGCTTCTGGAAGGGGATTTACCTTCACCGATGAACCCGCCTTCAGGCTGTGTGTTCCGCACACGCTGCCCGGTTGCAACGGCCGAGTGTGCGAATAAAAAACCAACGCTTAACGGCGATGATGTTCATGCAGTTTCTTGCCTGAACGTTCAATAATTCAAGCCTGTGACAGGCTTTGGGCGCGGTGTAAAAGCCGCGCCTTTTTTGTTTTATAAAATGGTGAAAAATCCAATAAATTTAATTAATTATGCTATTGATGAATGTGTAACCTGCATGTCACAATAAGCACAATATAGCGATTGAGCCCAAGGCTGGGCGTAACTCAGATGACGCTCGTTATTGAAATAATGTAGTAGTAACAAGGATTGTTGTATGCGGTCATTATCCGTCAAATGGAAAATAGCCCTGATGGCCGGGCTAGCCTTACTGGCGACAGTAATAGTATTAACAGGCCTGTCATTTTATTTCGCCTCCCAAAGTCAACAACTCGTTAGCGAGCAGGTTTACTCCACTCTCCGGGAAAAGTCTCAACTGGTCGTTCAGGCCCAAGCAGAAAAACAAAGCACCACTGTTCAGCAGTATCTTGATGAGGCGACTCATCGCGCCGAAATGCTGGCCCAAAGTGTATTGTTCCTCAAATACAATGCGGAAGAGAATTACACCAATAGCTCGGAATTACGTGGTTCGATCAGCGAGTTATTACGCCGTACCGTGAATGAGTTCGAGAATATTCATGGAGCCTTTGTCGTATTCAACCCTGATGCTCTTGATGGTGAAGATCGTAATTATGCAGGGGCTGATTACGTGGGTGCCAATGAACAGGGACGCTTTGCACCTTATTGGGCGAAATCGCCGTCCGGTGAATCTGAACAGTTTATTTACTCAGAGCAACAATTACAGGTTAGCCAGAATGTGTGGGCACAGTGCATCAATAATCAATCAGGTATGTGTGTGTCTAATCCGCTGTTGGCCGGTTTTGGCCAGCAAGCTCCGGTTGTCAGTACGATTACCGTCCCGCTGGATATTGATGGTGAAGTCATAGGGGTGATGGGGATTGATATTCAGCTGTCTCCATTACAACCGTTAATTCAATCTGTAGACCAAGCACTGTTCGACAGTGCGGGTAATGTCAGTTTGATCAGCCAGAACGGTACCATTGTCGCTTGGGATCAGTCGCCGAGTCGAATCGGGCAGATCTTTAATCAAACCGACGGGTTGCCTGCGGATCTAACCCGCTGGTTGCAAGGAAGCGAAGAGCAAATTCTTTGGACGGATGATCAGCAGTGGCTATATGCCTACACGCCTGTACAACTTGGGCAGATGAGCTGGGGCGTTGTTATCCAGTTACCGGTGGAGCGGGTACTGGCAGAGGCAATCGCCTTGGATGCAGATATTTCGCAACAGCGTGATCAGTCGGCGTGGGTACAATCGATTGTCAGTTTGGCTGTGGCTGTCGCTGGTTTGCTGGTGGTTGTGCTTGCTTCCTCACGTTTGGTCGCCCCGATCCGCCATGTTGCTGAGCGGTTGGAAGATATCGCAACCGGCGAAGGTGATTTAACCCAACGTTTGCATGTTGCGCAAAATGATGAAGTCGGCCAGCTCGCCCTTTGGTTCAACCGCTTTCTAGATAAGCTCCAAGCCACTATCGGTGATGTCGTGGTGGCGGTGAATGATGTGGGTACTACATCTAAGCAAGCGGCAGAGGTTGCCAACCATACAAGGGATGGCAGCCAGGCCCAGTTCCGTGAAGTGGATATGGTCGCAACCGCGTCGGAAGAGTTGGCCCAAACAGCAGAGCAAGTAGTGGGTTACACCGAAACCGCTGTCGTTGCCGCCGGTCAGGCTGATAGCGCAGTGCGCGATGGCCATCATGTGATCAAGCAATCAGCAACGTCAATGGATAACTTGGTGGTCAGGATGGAAAATGCCGTACCGGTTGCCAAGGAGCTTGAAACTAACAGTGAAGATATCAACCAGATCCTGCAGGTGATAGAAGGTATTTCAGAGCAGACTAACTTGCTAGCTTTGAATGCAGCGATCGAAGCGGCCCGTGCCGGCGAGCAGGGGCGTGGATTTGCCGTTGTAGCCGATGAGGTTCGTCAACTAGCCAGCCGGACGCATGATTCGGTTGGACAGATCCGCACTGTGATTGAAGTACTGCAACAAGGTACACGTGATGTGGTCGTTGCGATTGAAGAAGGCAACCAGTTGGCGGGTGAGACTTCATCCCAAGTCGGTCAGGCGGTGGTGAGCCTTGGTCAAATCACAGAGGCGGTGGCATCCATCCAATCTATGAATGAGCAAATCATGCATGCAGCGCAAGAGCAGCAAGCAGTATCGGCTGAAGTAAACCGAAATGTCTCCAATATCCGTGGTTTGAGTGAGAATATCCTTGAGCAGGCGGAGAGGTCTGCAGGCATAGGCGAGCGATTGGCGGAGTTATCTAAGCATCAGCAGTCGTTAGCGGGTCAGTTCAAAGTATGAGTCAAGCCAAGTAATGCATTCCATCAAAACACCGAGCAAACGCTCGGTGTTTTTTAATCAAAAGACTTTACTCAACTGGATACCAGTATCCGTAATTGACCAGCTGGGTTAGCAAGGCGATAAATGCCGGGTGGTCAATGAGCTTGCCCAGCATGTTCTGGCTGATAGCTTCGGCATCACACAGGTAGCTTGCCGCAGTACCGCATTCATCCGGTAGCTCATAGCTCTCGCCGTTGATAAACAGGACATGGGGATGCCCTGGATAATAGAAAGCACGCAGACCTCCTAATCGTTTGAGCACTTCACCGCTTTCGAGGAACTGGTAGACCTCGGCAGCTTGCCATGGCGGTTCGGCGGCAATGATATCGAGCTCGTGCCGGCTTTGGCTGAGGTGTTCTCCCATCCACTGCTTTATCATCTCTGGGTGATCGAGCAGGCTGCGCATCATGGTTTCCATGTCTGTGAACTCACTGGCCATAATAGCCCCTGGTGTGTTACGGGCGGGCAAATCCGGGTTGTGGTAGTGGACATCGCCCACTTCATTAGCAATAACAAAATCAGCAAAACTGCTAAGCAACTCTTGTTTTTTCGGTGAGCGAAAGCCAATTGAGAAACTCATTGACGTTTCAATGGCATAGCCGTCATGCGGGAAACCCGGTGGAATATATAGGATGTCGCCGGGTTCGAGTATTTCATCAATGATCGGCTTAAAGCTTTTGATTTGGCGTAGTGCGGGATGGCCAAACTCTTCCTCGTAGTTGGCTTTCTTAGGGCCAACTCGCCAGTGACGCTTCCCCGAGCCCTGAACAATGAACACATCGTATTGATCGATATGTGCGCCGACACCGCCACCAGGTGCTGAATAGCTGATCATCAGATCATCGAATAACCAATTAGGTAATTGGCGAAAAGGTGTCACTAAGCGCGCTGCCCCTTCATGCCAGTGGTTGGCCGCCTGAACCATAAAAGACCAGTTATCTTCTGGGACGTTATCAAAGGAGAGGGGGCCATGTTTAACCTCCCAGTCGTCACCATGCTTAGCAATGTAGCGAGAATCGACATCTTCTTCCATGGCAAGCCCAGCCAACTCGTCAGGGCTGATGGGATCGGAAAAGTCTTTGAATCCTTGTTTGATGATGGTTGGTTTCTTTTGCCAGAACTCGGCCAAAAACGCTTCGAACGAAAAAGTGAGTTGATACATAGCTTTGCTTTTTATGCTGACAATGATGAAGAGATTATACGCATAACTCTGTCGTGCTGCGGTGTTTTGGGTATAAAACAGAGAGGTTTGCTTTCGTGAGGAGGGTCTTCGTTTACGGACTCGCAAAGTGATAGGTTGGATTATTCAATCTATTACAGCGAAATTGTTGATACGAGCATTAAGATGAAACCAGCACCTATTAAAGAACTAATCACGTTTGATGACTTTGAAAAATTGGATATTCGAGTGGGTACGATTACCGCTGTGGCGGAAGTTGAAAAATCGAGGAAGCTGATGAAGCTGACGGTAGACTTTGGCGATCATGTCCGTTCAATTCTTGCTGGTATCAAACAAGAGCGGGAAGACCCATTTGAGATTGAAGGTAAACAAGCCTTGTTCGTAGTGAATTTACCAGAGCAAAAAATGGCCGGCGAAGTCTTTCAGGGGATGCTGTTTGATATTGGCTACGCTGATAAGTTGACACCTTGCCTCGCTGTGCCTGAAACCTCTATTCCGAATGGTAGCCGAGCGGGCTAGGTTTCATAACAACAAAAAGGCCAGCATGATGCTGGCCTTGATATATATGATGTATGACTTTTCGATTACAGCTTGTCAGTCAGTTTAACTGCATCACCGATGTAGTTCGCTGGCGTCATTTCTTTTAGACGTGCTTTCTCGTGCTCTGGCAGTTCCAGACCATCGATGAAGTTACGCATGCCTTCGCCGTCAACACGCTTACCACGAGTCAGCTCTTTTAGCTTCTCGTATGGCTTTTCGATACCGTAGCGACGCATAACAGTCTGTACAGGCTCAGCCAGTACTTCCCAGTTTTGGTCAAGCTCAGCTTCAAGTGCAGCCTGGTTAACTTCTAGCTTGCTGATACCTTTCAGGGTTGAAGTGTATGCAATGATTGCATAGCCACAGCCAACACCTAGGTTACGCAGTACTGTTGAGTCAGTCAGGTCGCGCTGCCAGCGAGAAACAGGCAGTTTCTGTGCTAGGTGGCTGAAGATAGCGTTCGCTAGGCCAAGGTTACCTTCAGAGTTTTCAAAGTCGATTGGGTTAACTTTGTGCGGCATCGTTGAAGAGCCGATTTCACCAGCGATAGTCTTCTGCTTGAAGTGACCCAGAGCGATGTAGCCCCAAACGTCACGGTCGAAGTCTAGAAGGATCGTGTTGAAGCGTGCGATAGCATCGAATAGCTCTGCGATGTAATCGTGCGGTTCGATCTGAGTGGTGTATGGGTTCCAAGTTACGCCAAGAGATTCAGTGATGAACTCTTCGCTGAACTGGTGCCAGTCAACTTCAGGGTAAGCAGATAGGTGAGCGTTGTAGTTACCTACCGCGCCGTTGATTTTCGCAAGAATTTCAACGTTTTCGATCTGCTTGTACTGACGTTCCATACGGTATGCAACGTTAGCCATTTCTTTACCCATTGTTGATGGAGAAGCTGGCTGGCCGTGGGTACGAGAAAGAAGCGGTACTTCACGGTATTCGTTGGCTAGGCCTTTGATCGCATCGATAACGTTGCGGATTTCAGGCAGGATAACTTGCTCGCGCGCTTCGTGCAGCATCAGTGCGTGAGAAGTGTTGTTGATATCTTCAGATGTACATGCGAAGTGAATGAACTCGTTCACAGCGTGTAGCTCTGGTACTTCAGCGACTTTTTCTTTCAGGAAGTATTCAACAGCTTTTACATCGTGGTTAGTCGTGCGCTCAATGGTCTTGATGCGCATTGCGTCTTCTTCGCTGAACTCAGCAGCAACGCGATCTAGGAAGGCATTGGCTTCAGCGCTGAACGCAGGAACTTCCACGATAGCATCAGTAGCGGCAAGTTTCTGTAGCCAGCGGATTTCAACGATTGTACGGTACTTTAGCAGACCAAATTCACTGAAAATGCTGCGAAGTGCAATCGTTTTACTTCCGTAGCGGCCGTCTACTGGGGAAACAGCAGTCAATGCTGACAGTTCCATGTTGCTCTCTCCTGAATCAATTAAGGTTTAAACAAGGTGTAACGTTCACCCTTGCCAAGGTTTGGTAAGGGGGTAAAAAAGTGCCAGCAACGCTGGCACGAAATATATTGTTAGCAGCGGGCTAGCAGGATTTTCGCCTGTTCGACCATCTGTTTGCGTCCGAAGATCAAATGGCGACGTTTACCACCGACCTGGCGCCATAACACCGCGGAGCGAATCGCGGCGAGAAGTAGAGCTCGCACTTTGTGCTGCACACTTTGTTGTTGAAGCTGAGCCGGTGTACCGGTCACCTGGATACGTGGGCCCAATGGGCTAATGATATCCAGGTAAATGCTGGCCAAATTACTGATCATTTGGTCTTCCAGTAGCTCGAAATGATCTGTCTGGCGCTGGGCCGTACTGATACGGTCACCCAGTTGCGCCATGCTGTCTCGGCGGCTAGCCAGTTTACGCTCCAATGCCATGACACTGACTAGGTAGCGAGTGATCTCATTGCCTGATGGCGTATTGTCGATTTCTGCTGCCAGTGCTTCGAGACCCATTTTCAAATTGGCTTCGTTGCCAAAGATCTCAATGGTGTTAGACGGGTTGGTCGCCATAATGCTGTTCAGGCTGGCTTCCAGCGCGTCATGGTCGCAATGGCCGTCTCGGGCAATCTTTTGAACTAGCTTTACGGCCTGACAAATACCAGCAAAGGCAATAGTACGGTCATAAACAGTGTTTGCCACGTGCGTCAACTCCCTTAGATACGCTTTTCAATAATACCGCCGCCCAGACAGACTTCACCGCTGTAGAAAACAGCGGACTGGCCCGGCGTTACCGCAATCTGCGGCTCGTCGAAGATAACCTTGATGGTTTCGTCATCAACCGGGATAACGGTACAAGGGATATCTTGCTGGCGGTAGCGTGTTTTAACCGTGCACTTGAACGGTTCGCGAATTGGTTGGCGATCAACCCAGTGTAGCTGAGCTGCCACCAAACCGTCTGACTTCAAGCGAGGGTGGTCTTTACCCTGGCCAACAATCAGAACGTTACGCTCTACATCTTTATCAACGACGAACCAAGGCTCTTCATTACCGTTACCACCTTTCTGGCCACCAATATGTAGGCCCTTACGTTGGCCTAGGGTGTGGTACATCAGACCTTGGTGTTCACCGATGACTTTTCCTTCATCGGCGGTTTCAATCTTACCTGGCTGTGCCGGCAGGTATTTGCTCAAAAATTCCGTGAACTTACGCTCACCGATAAAGCAGATACCGGTAGAATCTTTTTTCTTCGCAGTGATCAGGCCTTGCTCTTCCGCAATGCGGCGTACTTCGGGCTTCTCTAGCTCACCCACAGGGAATAGGCTGCGAGCAATCTGCTCGTGGCTCAATGTGTACAGGAAGTAGCTCTGATCTTTGTTGTTATCAACACCGCGCAGCATTTGCGGTAGTTCGCCTTCAGCGGTAGGGAAGCTGCGACGGGTGTAGTGGCCCATGGCAATATAATCGGCTTCCAACACTTCATCGGAGAAGTCCAAAAACGCTTTGAATTTAATTTCTTTGTTACAAAGAATGTCTGGGTTTGGTGTACGGCCTGCTTTGTACTCAGCTAGGAAGTACTCGAACACGTTGTCCCAGTATTCTGCCGCAAAGTTGATGGTGTGCAGGTGGATACCCAGTTTGTCACATACAGCTTGTGCGTCAGCGAGATCTTCGGCTGCTGAGCAGTACTCATCGTTGTCGTCTTCTTCCCAGTTTTTCATAAACAGGCCTTCAACTTGGTAGCCCTGTTGAAGAAGAAGGTACGCGGATACCGAGGAATCTACACCGCCGGACATGCCGACAATGACTTTTTTCTGGCTGTTATCTGACATTTTACTCTTCAGTCGTTAATAAAAGTTAAGGGCGCGATTCTAACAGAAACCATCTGGCCGAAACAGAGCGAGAGCGGAATCACACTTTAATAATTTTACCAACGTCATTTTTTCATTTGCGCAAACGTTTGCTTTCTGGTGGCAATGATAGATGAGGGCGAGGCAAAAGTGTAGTGTTTTTAATGTTAAATTCGTAAAAAGCCAGCAGGAAAATGTGAAGGGTTTGCCAGCAGTAGAAAACTGCTGGCAAGTAAGTTAAGAAGCGTCGAGTTTGACTTCCTTCCATTCCCCCGGGGCCAGATCACTGACGGTCCAATCAGCCATCTTGTAGCGGATAAGGCGCAGGGTAGGGTAGCCGATATGTGCGGTCATGCGGCGCACTTGGCGGTTGCGCCCTTCTTTCAAGGTGATGGCCAGCCAAGTCGTCGGAATATTCTTTCGCTCGCGAATAGGCGGGGTTCGCTCCCAAACATTAGGGTTGTCGATGACTTCAACACCCGCAGGCAAGGTCGGACCGTCCTTGAGGGTCACGCCACGTCGCAGCTGTTCCAGCTCTTCTTCGCTCGGGGCACCTTCAACCTGAACCCAGTAAGTTTTCGGTTGCTTGGATTTCGGCTGGGTCAGGCGTGCCTGCAAAACGCCATCATTGGTCAGCACCAATAATCCTTCACTGTCTTTATCCAGTCGACCGGCTGGATATACGTCTTTTACCGGGACGAAATCAGACAGCGTTTTATCCCCCGGTTCGCCCGTAAACTGGGTCAGAACGTTATAAGGTTTGTTAAATAATATGATCTTTGTCGGGCCGCGGGGACGCCTTGGTTTATTTCGTATTCTTGATGGTCGGCGCTCATTATTGGCACGTTTAGGTTGACGTGAAGAGGTGTTTGGCTTCATAAATAGCGAGTTGTACAAGGGAAAAGTAAATTGACACGCCTATTATACGCGAAAAATACAATGAGTGGCGTATCGATAAAATTTCAAGTATGATTTGCGCGCATCTTACAAAAAGATAACAAATGGACGCTAGGAGATTTAAATGGATAGTAAAGTAGTTGTACCAGCTGAAGGTCAGAAAATCACTCTGGATTCTGAAGGTAAACTGGTCGTTCCTAACAACCCTGTCATTCCTTACATCGAAGGTGATGGTATTGGGGTTGACGTAAGCCCTGCGATGATCAAAGTCGTTGATGCCGCTGTCGACAAAGCCTACGGCGGTGACCGTAAGATTGCCTGGATGGAAATCTACACCGGTGAGAAATCAACGCAAGTATATGGTGAAGATGCTTGGCTACCACAAGAAACCCTTGATTTCATCCGTGACTACAAAGTTGCAATCAAAGGTCCTCTAACTACCCCTGTCGGTGGTGGTATCCGTTCTTTGAACGTTGCACTTCGCCAAGAGCTTGACCTATACATCTGTGCCCGCCCAGTTCGCTACTTCGATGGTGTACCAAGCCCACTTAAGCAACCTGAACTAACAGACATGGTTATCTACCGCGAGAACTCGGAAGATATCTATGCGGGTGTTGAGTTCAAGGCTGGCACCGAAGAAGCTGATAAAGTTATCAAGTTCCTGCAAGACGAAATGGGCGCAACTAAGATCCGCTTCCCACAACAGTGTGGTGTAGGTATCAAGCCGGTTTCTGAAGAAGGCACTAAGCGCCTAGTCCGCGCTGCACTTCAGTACACTATCGACAATGATCGTGACTCGCTAACGCTGGTCCACAAAGGTAACATCATGAAGTTCACCGAAGGTGCCTTCAAAGATTGGGGTTACGAAGTGGCAGCGCAGGAGTTTGGTGCTGAGCTGCTTGACGGCGGCCCATGGATGACACTGAAGAACCCGAATACGGGTAAAGAAATCATCATCAAGGACAGCATTGCAGATGCGTTCCTGCAGCAAATCCTTCTGCGCCCAGCAGAGTACGATGTGATTGCAACCATGAACCTAAACGGCGACTATGTGTCTGATGCACTGGCTGCACAGGTTGGTGGTATCGGTATCGCACCGGGTGCAAACATCGGTGATGGTGTTGCCCTGTTCGAAGCGACTCATGGTACTGCACCTAAGTATGCGGGCCAGGACAAAGTGAACCCAGGTTCATTGATCCTATCTGCAGAAATGATGCTTCGCCACCTAGGTTGGACTGAAGCGGCTGATCTTATCATCAGCTCGATGGAAGCAGCGATCAGCAACAAGACTGTAACTTACGATTTTGAGCGCCAAATGGAAGGTGCGACACTGCGTAAGTGTTCAGAGTTTGCGGATGACATGATTGAGCAGATGTAATTCTGTATCATCATTGCGATAAAATGCAAAAAAGCCCAGCTCATGCTGGGCTTTTTTGTGCCTCAAATATGCTACTCAATAGGCAAATTATTTGCCATTGTAACTGTATTGTTAAATATTGATAGCGTTAACAGAATGGGTGAATATGCATAAGTTATTCACTTTTCTGTTGGCCAAAAGAGAGAACTTATAGAGCGATTCCGGGCAGAGAAAGTGAAATGAAATAAAAAAGACGAGCATTTGCTCGTCTTCAGAAAGAAACGTAGAGGTCAAACCTGCTATTTAACAGCCTCACCTTCAACGGGAATGATTTCCTTGGCATGGAACCCTTTTGGCCCAGTCTCAACCGTGTAGCTGACCTGCTGACCAGCTTTGAGTGTACGGTAACCATCCATCTGAATAGTCGAATAATGGGCGAAAATATCGCCTTCGCCTGTTTCAGGGCAGATAAAACCAAATCCCTTAGCGTTATTAAACCATTTAACTGTACCTGTTGCCATGCTTACTTCCTTCTGTGCATTCAAGTTCCATTTTGCATTAGTTTGCTATGTCCTTTGTATCACGACTTGCATACTAATGCTAATTTGATGCAGTTAATATCTACTACAAGTTACACTTTAGTAAAAAGACTTAGGCAGTCAAGTTGGTCATATAACATTTTATTAAAATGTGGTGCCGTGTTAAATTTTTGACATCTTTCTGCATGTAATTGCTTTTCTGGCACGTATTTTATGCAATCTGTCGCATTCTGGCGGTATCTCCCACTTTAGGCGGAAACGGCGGTAATTCGTCCGGATTGTCGGCTTAGTCATAGTCATCTCTTATTTGCTGGAATACAATGTGTGCATTAGTCTGAATATAGGGGTAGGAAAACGGTGGTCGGACACGCCTTGTAAGCAGGGATATAAGTTAACTCTTTGTTTCTTGGTAGACTATTCCTATCGTACTGGTAAGTTAAGGTTATGAGTAAGTTATACGAGTGGATTATTCCCGACTCCGATGTATTGGAAGAAGAGGAAGTCCAGACAAAACCACCATCGATGTACAAAGTAATTTTGAACAATGATGATTACACACCGATGGATTTTGTGATAGAAGTGTTACAGAAGTTCTTCTCCATGGATCTGGAGAAATCAACACAGTTGATGCTAACTGTGCATTACGAGGGGAAAGCGGTGTGCGGAACCTTCACCGCCGAGGTAGCCGAGACCAAGGTGGCCCAGGTGATGATGTATGCGAGGGAGCATGAACATCCGCTACTGTGTACGATGGAAAAGGCATAGTCTTTTTCCGGCACGCCATAATTGAGTGGTATTTAGGGGAGGTGCCTTATGCTAAACAAAGAACTTGAAGCGAGCTTGAATGCTGCCTTTGCGCGGGCGAGAGAGAAACGTCATGAGTTTATGACGGTAGAACATCTGCTGTTGGCATTATTGGAGAATCCAGCGGCACAAGAGGCCTTGGTGGCCTGCCGAGCTAATCTGGATACGCTGCGCAAAGAGCTTGATTCGTTTATTGAACAAACGACCCCACTGATCCCAGTGGATGATGAAAGCAGGGAAACTCAGCCTACACTCAGCTTCCAGCGTGTATTACAGCGTGCTGTATTCCACGTTCAGTCTTCCGGTCGCAGCGAAGTGACCGGGGCTAATGTGCTGGTCGCTATCTTTAGCGAGCAGGAATCGCATGCGGCTTATTTGCTCAAGAAGAGCGATATCAGTCGTTTGGATGTGGTTAATTTCATTTCTCATGGCACGGTCAAAGATAGCGACAACGACGATATCAACGGTCCTGATGTGGGTGGCGAAGAACCACGTGCAGAGCAGAGTTCTGAAGATAAACTGGAAAACTTTGCTACCAACCTCAACCAGCTTGCCCGTGCGGGTGGGGTCGATCCATTAATTGGCCGTGATACTGAACTTGAACGAACGGTACAGGTGCTTTGTCGTCGCCGTAAGAACAATCCACTATTGGTCGGTGAGGCCGGTGTGGGTAAAACCGCGATTGCGGAAGGTTTGGCTTGGCGTATCGTTGAGGGCCAAGTGCCAGATGTGATCAAAGACTGTGTGATTTACTCACTGGATATTGGTTCACTGCTGGCTGGTACCAAATACCGTGGTGATTTCGAGAAGCGCTTCAAAGCAATTCTGAAGCAGCTAGAGAAAGAAGAGCAAGCCATCCTGTTTATTGATGAAATCCACACTATCATCGGTGCAGGTGCCGCCTCTGGTGGTCAGGTTGATGCGGCTAACCTTATCAAGCCGCTGCTCAGTAACGGTAAGCTTCGCTGCATGGGCTCGACGACATACCAGGAATACAGCAACATCTTTGAGAAAGAGCGTGCGCTGTCTCGTCGTTTCCAGAAAATCGATATTATCGAGCCTTCACTGGATGACACCACCAAGATTTTGATGGGTCTGAAGCCGAAGTACGAAGCGCACCACGAAGTTCGCTTTACCAACAAAGCTATCCGTGCTGCGGTTGAGCTGTCAGCGAAATACATCAATGAACGCCATCTGCCGGATAAAGCGATTGATGTTATCGATGAAGCCGGTGCGCGTTGTCGCTTGGCGCCAGCGAGCCGTCGTAAGAAGACTGTTAATGTCAGTGATATCGAGGCAATGATCGCCAAGATGGCGCGTATCCCTGAGAAGTCGGTTTCTTCAAGTGATCGTGATGTACTGCAAAAACTTGATAACAAGCTGAAGATGCTAGTCTTCGGACAAGATCCGGCTATCGATGTGCTAACCGAGGCGATCAAGCTTAGCCGTGCTGGTCTGGGTGCCGAGAACAAACCTGTGGGTTCATTCTTGTTTGCTGGCCCTACTGGTGTAGGTAAAACAGAGGTAACGGTACAGCTTGCACGTACATTGGGCATCGAGCTACTTCGTTTTGATATGTCTGAGTACATGGAGCGTCATACAGTGAGCCGCCTAATCGGTGCGCCTCCAGGTTATGTTGGTTACGATCAGGGTGGTCTGTTGACCGATGCGGTTATCAAGCATCCACACGCAGTGGTACTGCTTGATGAAATCGAAAAAGCTCACCCAGATGTCTTTAACCTGCTGCTTCAGGTGATGGATAACGGTACGCTTACCGACAACAATGGTCGCAAGGCTGATTTCCGTAATGTGATCTTGGTGATGACCACTAATGCCGGTGTTACCGAGACGGTCCGCAAGTCGATCGGCTTGATCCAGCAGGATCATAGCCACGATGCAATGGGTGAAATCAAGCGTGTCTTCACGCCTGAATTCCGTAACCGTCTAGACGGTATCATTTGGTTCAACCACCTTGAGAAAGATGTTATTTCCCAGGTGGTCGACAAGTTCATTGTCGAGCTGCAGGCCCAACTGGATGCCCGTGGTGTATCAATGGAAGTGTCGTCGAAAGCCCGTGAGTGGCTGGCGAATAAAGGTTATGACAAGGCGATGGGTGCCCGTCCAATGGCCCGCGTGATTCAGGACAACCTGAAAAAACCAATGGCCAACGAGTTGCTATTTGGTAGCTTGGTGAACGGCGGTTCGGTGCGTGTTGATATCGTCAACGATGAACTGGATTTCCAGTTCAGTAGTGATTTGGAACCAGCGCACTAGACATACCGATAATAAACGTTAACAAAAAGAACCGCCTCTGGGCGGTTCCTTTCGTTATGGGGCCAGTGGTTGAAGGCTAGAGGCGATAGGTGAAGTAGTCCTTGGGATAGTAGGCCCAAGGCTCTCGGAATAGCATTCTTGACCGGGTATAACTATCAGTCATTGTTCCCGCCAATCGTCTATTTTCGACTCGCGTACAAGTGCAGCAAATCCGTTGCAATGGTCGCAGCGGCCAAAGCGGTCATGTCGGCATGGTCATAAGCCGGTGCGACTTCAACCACGTCCATACCCACAAGATTGATGCCTTGTAAGCCACGGATGATCTTCAACGCTTTGTCCGATGTCAGTCCACCACATACCGGTGTGCCGGTACCCGGTGCGAACGCCGGATCCAAGCAATCTATGTCGAAGGTTAGGTACACTGGCATATCACCGACGGTGTGTTTAATCTTCTCGACAATTTGATCAACCGACCAGTCATTAGCTGTTCCTGCATCCAGGACACTGAAGCCTAGCTTATTGTCATAATCGGTACGTATCCCGATCTGGATTGAGTGCTGTGGATCAATCAAGCCCTCGTTAGGTGCGTGGTAGAACATGGTACCGTGATCAAACTGGCTGCCCATGTCATAGGTATCGGTATGGGCATCGAAATGGATCAGCGCCATTTTGCCGAATTTCTTGGCATGGGCACGCAGCAGCGGCAGAGTAACAAAGTGGTCACCACCGAAGGTCAGCAAGGTTTTGCCCACTTCAAGCAGTGACGTCGCGTGGTTTTCCAAGCGTTCGCACATTTGCGCAGCATCACCGCTGTCAAAAACCAAATCACCACAATCGGCAATGGTCAGCTTGTCTTTAAGCGCAAATGACCAAGGCCAGCGTTTGCCTTCCCAAGCAAGATGGGTCGATACCTGGCGGATTGCATTCGGGCCCATACGGCTACCTGAGCGGCCTGTTGTGGCCATATCGAACGGGATACCGGTGATGATGATATCGGCATCGGTGGAGTGCGGTGCAAATTCTAACGGCTGACGTAGAAAACCAAAGGCATTTGCCGTTAGCGAATAATCTGGATGAGTTGCAAGTGTTGCCATAATCGGCTCCTGATACTGTCGGGAACAAATATTGTTGGACCAAATATTGTTAAGTGGCCACCAGTATGCTGGTGGCCTGTACTGTTATTTCGCGTTGTTATGTATTAACGCTGGCTCTGGACATCTTCCAGGTAGGTATAGCCATTTAGCCCTTCTTCGAGCTCGCTCAAAATGGCGCTGTGCTCGTGTTCAGGCAAGTGTTGCTTGACCATCTGCTCGTACTGGGCCAAGAAGCTGGCAGAATCAAGACGGACACTGCGCAGCACGTCTTTGACGCTGTCGCCATGGTCTACACGTTCGATCTCATAGCCGCCTTCCGGCATGGTGCGGACAATCGCGGTATCGGTATCACCAAACAAGTTGTGCAAATCCCCCAAGATCTCTTGGTAGGCACCCACTAGGAAGAACCCCATGCGATACGGTGATTCATCACTCCAGGCCGGAACTGCCAGCGTTGTCTCGATCCCTTGTCCTTCTACGTATTGCTCGATAGCACCGTCTGAGTCACAGGTAATATCCAAAATTACTGCACGTCGCTCCGGCTCCTTATCGAGGTTGCTCAGCGGCAGGATAGGGAAGACTTGGTCGATCCCCCAGGCATCTGGCAACGACTGGAACAGCGAGAAGTTAACAAAGAACTTATCAGCCAAGCGCTCATGAAGTTCGTCCAGCAATGGACGATGGGCGCGGTTCTTCGCCGACAGCATTTTCTCTAGCTCGTAGCAGAGCCGCAGGCTGATTTGTTCGGCCCACGCACGTTCGGTAAAGCTCAGTATACCCATGGCAAATTGAGTGTGTACTTCAGCCAGATCACTCTGGTTGTCATGGTAAATCTCAATCAGCGAGCGAGAATCGGTTAGCGTCATCAGCTCCTTCCATGAGTGCCACATATTGTGAAGGATCTGCGGGGCAGATGCCTCTGGCGGGTTTACCGATTCTTGTTTATACCTTTCTACACCAATTACATCCGTGATCAGCACTGCATGGTGAGCAGTTAGGTTACGGCCCGACTCCGAGATAATTCTCGGCATTGGAATGTCGTACTCCTTGCAGATATCACCCAGGGTGTAGACCACATTGTTGGCGTACTCGCGCAGGCTGTAGTTCATGGAACAGCTGCTCTGGCTGCGGGTGCCTTCATAATCAACAGCCAAACCGCCACCGACATCGACGGTAGTGATCCCTGCGCCCAGTTTCTTCAGCTCGGCATATACCCGGCCAGCTTCTCCGACACCGCTACGGACATCGCGGATATTGGCGATCTGCGAGCCAAGGTGGAAGTGAAGCAATTGCAGGCAGTCGAGCATATCGTTGTCACTCAGCTGCTCAACAACAGACAGCACCTGAGATGCAGACAGGCCAAATTTGGACTTCTCGCCACCGCTGGCTTGCCACTTTCCTTTACCTTGGGATGCAAGGCGAGCACGCAAACCAAGACGAGGGCGAACACCCAGCTCGATAGCTTCTTGCATGACGGTTTTAAGCTCGGAGAGCTTTTCCAACACGATATAGACATCGTGGCCGAGCTTTTCACCTATCAGGGCAAGACGGATGTATTCCCTGTCTTTGTAGCCGTTGCAGACGATCACCGAGCTTGCTTGCTGTGCCATTGCCAGCACAGCCATCAATTCTGGTTTGCTGCCGGCTTCCAAGCCCAACTGACGCTGCTGCTTGGCATATTGGCTAGCCAGGATCTCGCTGACGACTGCTTCTTGTTGGTTCACCTTGATTGGGTAAACCGCCAGATATTCGCCTTGGTATTGGTAGTGGTCGATAGCCTGGTTAAAAACCGTGCACAAGGTATCGACTCGGTGATGGAGAATATCAGGAAAACGAACCAAAACCGGTAAAGATGCACCCTTGGCAATTAACTGATCCGCCAACTGTGACAGGGCTATGGTATTCAGCGGGTTCTGGCTGTCTGGCCTTGCCACGACTTCACCTTGTGAACTGATATCAAAGTAGCCTTGTCCCCAATATGGGATGTTGTAAACGTCACGCGCATTTTTAGTCGTCCAATCACTCATTACTTTTTCCTCGGGCAGTGATTGGGTACTGACAGTCAATCGACAGCTGTGGCAAGGCCCAGCCTTAGGACTGTAAGTACCAGGTTAGTTAATACTCATCAGATAGATGTGCGGAGCGATGGGAATGCAATAGGCCCCGTCAACATCCTAGGTGAACCAAAGTGGGTTAGACGCAGCCAGCGAGCGTTCGTTGGGCCCGTCTTTGCGACATGCGTTTCTTTCGGCGCTCAAGGTGCGGCGACGTGTTAAGCGGTCGGTCTTTCGGGTGGATAGTGGCTGCGATGTCGCACATGTGCAATAGGTTGATTTCTACTTGCATATCATGCATTGCGATAGGTTTCATTGTCATTCCTAAACGGCCGTGCTGCAGACAGATTTCACGGTATGACAGAAGAAGGTGAGGGCGTGTCCCTCGCATACACCTCACTCGCTTTTGGCCTTTGGGTGCAGGGGGATTAAACAACCGAACGGGGGGTGTGGCAAATAAAATAAATTTGCGATGACGATGAGGAGTTTTTATCGAAAAAGTGAAGGGGAATCATCGTAAGATTTCTTGGCGTTAGAAAAAATAAAACCCGGCGAAAGGCCGGGTTTTATTTGTATTCTGTAATCTTGGTATAAGATTAACGGGCGCGGAAGACGATGCGGCCTTTGGTTAGGTCGTATGGAGTCAGTTCCACAGTTACCTTGTCACCAGTAAGAATACGGATGTAGTTTTTACGCATTTTGCCAGAAATGTGAGCGGTAACAACGTGACCGTTCTCAAGCTCTACGCGGAACATAGTGTTAGGTAGTGTGTCTAGCACAGTACCTTGCATTTCAATTACGTCTTCTTTTGCCATTGAATCCTCTTAGGCTACCAGCCATTCTTCTGATCGGGCTGGATAATGCCTTGAAACTGTTTGAGTGTAAAGTTTAGGCCGCAATTTTACATCTGCGAATGTGCTTTGTCAGCTACTCTGATGCATTAATACGTATTTTATCGTATTTACCTCAGGCAGCGGTGAAAAATGCAGCTTAGTTTTCATCAAAATGTTGCCATCCATGTGCTGTCAGCCTTTCGTAGGGTTTGAAGCGAACCTTGTAGTTCATCGCTTTGCATTGGTCGATTTGGTAGCCGGGATAGAGCCAGCGCCGCCCTGAACGTTGGCAATACTGGATCTGATAGAGTACACACAGCGTACCAAGCGAGAGCGCGCTGTCCGGGTCAAAGAAGCTATATACCGCGCTCATGGCATCATCGAAAACATCGGTAATGGCAATAGCGATAAGTTTTTCTTCCTCATAAACATGAAGGAAAAGGGTATCCATCCAAGGTGCGGTACAGAATTCGAAGAACTGGGCCTTGTTCGGTGGATACATACTGCCATCGGAATGACGCTGGGTGATGTAACGCTCGTATAACGGATACCAGTCTGGATCCAGATCCGTTTTGAACTCCCAGCGTAGCTTGGTAATCTGGTTGAGTTGGCGCTTCTGGCTTTTCGATGGTCGAAAAGCAGGGCAGTCCACCCGCAGCGGTACACATGCGCTGCACTGCTGACACATGGGTTTGTAGACGGCACTGCCACTTCGACGGTAGCCCGATGCCAGCAACACACTATAGCCAGCCGGTGACAACCAATGGTGGTCCATCACGACACCGAGCTGCTCGCTTTGCCCAGGGAGATAGCTGCACGACGATTCAGGTGTCAAACCGATACGTAAAGGAAGCTTGTTTAAACTGCTCATGACGGTGTGAAAGTTAACTCCTGACTCTGGTAACACGCATCACTCAGTATGGCATCTCTTTGCAGGTGGAGGAAATGTGTGAACAGCTCTCTCTCCATCTCGGCTGCGCCGAGGGAGGCAAGGTGATCATTCATAATTTGGCAATCAATCAGTTGGCCGCCATGAGAACTGAAGTGTTCGCAAAATTTCCAGAGGGCAATCTTGGAAGCATTGTCTGCCAGCGAGAACATCGACTCGCCACAGAACACGCCGCCGACACTGATCCCATATAGCCCGCCAACGAGCTTACCCTGCTGCCATACTTCCACAGAATGGCAGTAGCCGAGATCATGCAGGTGTTGATAGGCCTGGATCATTTCAGGAGTGATCCAAGTTTCTTCTGCTTTACGGGTGCTGGCACAAAGCTCGATAATATCGTGACAAGCTTGATTCAATGTGACTTGGTAGCCAGATTTTCGGTAGAATTTCCTTAAGCTTTTACTCGGTTGGAATTGATCTGGCAGGAATACCGCCCTCGGGGCAGGACTCCACCACAGTAGGGGCTCACCTTCTGAAAACCACGGGAATATCCCTTGACGATAGGCGCTGACCAGACGTTCTGGTCGCAAGTCACCACCAAAGGCTAGCAAGCCATTTGGGTCTGCTAATGCGGTTTCAGGGGCTGGGAAATCGGTATTGACCGGATCAAGCTCCGGAAGATAAATTGCCATAATTACACTAAATGTAGCTTATTTTACTTGGGAATAAAGCCATTGCCCAAGTGCACAGTTTGCCGGGAAAGAGGATTATACATGATGAGAAAATGGTTAGTGTTATTGTTAGTTCTACCTCTGGCACTTTCTGCGGCACCATACAACAGAAATCAGGCGCGAACGGTGAACCAAGTGATATTCGGTGCCGTGGACAGTGTCCGCTATATTACCCACCAAGAAGTCATAGAATCGCAGCGAAATGGCTGGGAAACCTTGCTAGGAGGCGTGATTGGTGGCTTGATTGGTAATCAGTTTGGTGACGGTACCGGAAGGGAGGTCGCTACGGCAGTGGGTGCGGTTGCTGGCGCGGGTATTGCGCATAATCGCCAGCCGACGCAGCAGATTGTTCAATACCGATTGGTGGAGCTATTGATCAAGGCAGAAGATGGCACACTGATCGATGTGATCCAAGATGTCGATTCCACCATGCTGTTCCAACCCAAAGACAAGGTCAGAATACTCTATTTCGATAATGGAGTAAGGGTAGATAAAACCTACCCGTAGCGTGGTAGGTATAACAACAGGTATAAAAAAAGCGTGATGGCTAACACCATCACGCTTTTTGTATTCAGGCGATAGATTACTCTACAGTCAGGATACGCATGTTGTTGGTGCTACCAACAGTATCCATCACGTCACCTTGGGTAACGATCACTAGGTCGCCAGTAGTTAGGAAACCTTTTTCTTTTAGGTTTTCAACAGCGTGTTTAGCTGCTTCTAGACCTGCATCGCTGTCACGATCGAAGAAAACCGGAGTAACACCACGGAATAGTGCAGCGCGGTTTAGCGTGTTCTCGTTGCGAGACATAGCGAAAATTGGCTTGCCAGATGAAATACGAGACATCATCAGTGGCGTACGGCCAGATTCAGTCATAGAGACCATCGCTTTTACGCCTTCCATGTGGTTGGCAGCATACATGGTCGACATCGCAATAGTTTCTTCCGCTGACTCGAAAGTACGCGCTAGGCGGTGGTTAGATACGTTGATGCTTGGCTCTTTTTCTGCACCCATACAAACGCCAGCCATCGCTGTTACTGTTTCTACCGGGTAGCTACCGGCTGCTGTTTCAGCAGAAAGCATAACCGCATCAGTACCATCAAGTACGGCGTTAGCAACGTCCATCACTTCGGCACGAGTCGGCATTGGGCTGGTGATCATGGTTTCCATCATCTGGGTCGCCGTGATCACGGTACGGTTAAGGCTACGAGCACGACGGATCAGTTTCTTCTGAACGCCTACAAGCTCTGGGTCACCGATTTCAACACCTAGGTCACCACGAGCAACCATTACGGCATCAGAAGCCATGATGATGTCATCCATCGCTTCAGTAGTTGCTACCGCTTCTGCACGCTCAACCTTAGCAACTAGCTTGGCTTCAAGGCCTGCTTCCATTGCTAGGCGGCGAGCATATTTCATGTCTTCGCCGTTACGTGGGAAAGATACCGCTAGGTAATCAACACCCATTTGTGCTGCTGTGATGATGTCTGCTTTATCTTTGTCTGTTAGGGCTTCAGCAGAAAGGCCGCCACCTTTCTTGTTGATGCCTTTGTTGTTTGATAGTGGGCCACCCACGGTCACTTCAGTGTGAACCTTGTTACCTTCAACAGAAGTGACTTTTAGCTGAACACGACCATCGTCAAGCAGCAGGATGTCACCTGTCTCAACGTCTTTAGGTAGTTCTTTGTAGTCAAGACCAACAGCTTGCTGATCGCCTTCACCTTTAGCTAGGTCGCTGTCTAGGGTGAACTTGTCGCCGATCGCCAATTGAATCTTGCCGTCTTTGAAAGTTGACACACGGATTTTCGGGCCTTGGAGATCGCCTAGGATAGCAACGTGCTTACCTAGTTTTGCGGCGATTTCACGTACAGTCTTGGTGCGTTGGATGTGATCCTCTGGGCTGCCGTGGGAGAAGTTCATTCGCACAACATTTGCACCCGCTGCGATAATCTTTTCTAGATTGTTATCGCGGTCGGTTGCAGGACCCAAAGTAGTAACGATTTTAGTACGTCTTAGCCTTTCAGACATCGGAAACTCCATCTGTATCATTGGTTACCAATGAAACGATTGCTTGTAGAAATCTGCTTCATTGAATTGCGTGAAATTTTACTACATATAAAGGTAGAAAGAAGCTGTTCTTTATCAACAAACTGTAAGAAAAAAACATATTGTAGGACTAGTTATGCATGTTTTTTCATCATACGGTAGAAAAATTGCAGAATTTTAATAGGCAATGTTGCACGTATTGGCGGAAGTTTGCTCTTGATTGGGGTAAGTGTAGATGATGGATAAGGCTTTAGAGTGGCTAATCGAGTAGGGAAAAGAAAAGGCACGGCCCGAAGCCATGCCTTATCAATCAAACCTTGATGCAATGAATAAAGAAGCTTAAATAATGCCTTCTTTAGTAAAGCGAGAGTCCTTGAGTGACTCTTTTACTCGCTTTAGGTTTTCGCGAAAACCGGCACCACGGCGAAGAGTGAAACCTGTCGCCAGTACATCGATGACGGTCATCTGTACCACACGGCTCGCCATCGGCATGTAGACATCGGTATCTTCTGGCACATCCAAGCAGATGGAGATCGAACATTCACGATCTAGCGGTGAGTCTTTGGCAGTAATGCCGATAACAGTGGCGCCATTTTCACGGGCCATGCGTGCTACCTCAACCAAGCTCTTGGTGCGACCTGTGTGTGAAATCATCACGACAACGTCCCCGTCGCTACAATTGATCACACTCATGCGCTGCATAACGATGTCATCGAAGCAGACAATTGGAATGTTGAAGCGGAAGAATTTATTTTGTGCATCGTGAGCAACAGAGGCCGATGCGCCAAGGCCAAAGAAAGAGATTTTCTTGGCTTGGGTCAACAGGTCAACGGAACGATTCACCTGCATTGGGTCGAGGCTGTTTTTCGCTACGTCCAAGCATGCCATGGTAGATTCAAAGATTTTAGAGGTGTAAGCATCAGGGCCGTCATCTTCTTCGACGTTGCGGTTCACATAAGGCGTACCGTTAGCTAGGCTCTGGGCAAGGTGCAGTTTAAAATCTGGGAAACCTTTTGTATCCAGGCGACGACAGAAGCGGTTAACAGTAGGTTCACTCACATCCGCCATCTTAGCCAGAGTTGCAATGCTCGAATGAATGGCTGTTTGTGGCGATGCTAGGATAACTTCAGCGACTTTACGTTCTGACTTACTGAAGTTATCAAGATTCTTTTGAATTTTCTCTAGGGTATTCATGGCGGTTACCGCTCGTTACTGAATTTCGTTACTGGCTTACTTATCGTATAAAGTGCTTAAAGCCATTTTGATGAAACTATACTACTTTTCATGGATCTGCTCCTAGTAAATCCATGAATATCGCTTTCTCTTTTTATTATAGTTTGACAGGGATCGAATTTTTTCTTTCAGAACTGAAAAGATTTTTAATCAAAATTACGGTTTGAAAGGCTGATTTCGTGTTTTTCTGTAGCTAATTTTCAGTGTGCGGGAATTAATTTACAGGTTGAAATAAATCGAGGTGAAGTTTTGAGCAGCCATGTGAAAATGACTTTCAGGTGGTTGGTAAGAGGTGTAAAGGGATGAAACAGGGAAAAATCAACAAGGTCAGTATATGTGGTTGCGGTTGGCTCGGTTTGCCTTTGGCCAGGCATCTTGCGCAACGAGGTATAGAAACATGGGGCAGCAAGCAGTCGTCCGAACAAGCCGGTAAGTTGGCTGAACACGGTATCCATGGCGTGGCGCTTTCGCTTCCCGACACATTAGCTCAGCCAGAGACACTGTCTTTGGAAATAAAACAGTTCTTGGATACCGATCTGCTGGTTATCAATGTGCCTCCGGGTCGATATGAAGGAGCTGAGGATGATCTGGTGGCTAAAGTAAAACTGCTCTCAGCTACCGCAAGGCAGATTGGCTGTCGTAGAATCGTGTTCATAAGTACTACCGCTGTTTATGGTGAGTGCCAAGGGGTTGTTGATGAGTTGACCGTGCCTCGGCCAGATACTCTGTCAGCGCAAGCACATTATGAGCTTGAGCAGTACTTACTTGCCGAGTGGGGAAGTGAGGCAGTGATCCTGCGCTTGTCTGGTCTCATTGGCCCCAATAGGCATCCCGTTCGATTCTTATCGGGTCGCAAAGGGATTGAGCACGGTAAAGACAAGGTTAACCTTATTCATCAAACAGACTGCATTGCTGCTATTGAGCAGCTAATAGAGTACTGGCCTTCCCAGCAGGTGCTGCACTTAGCTGCGCCGGATCATCCAAGCCGGGAAGTCTACTATCGGCAGATGGCGCATATAGCAGGTTTGCCGTTGCCAGAATTTGTCGAATCTGTTGAGCGTAACAGCAAGGTCATTGATGCGTCGAAAACATGCAATTGGCTATCGTTAACGCTTCGCCATGCCGACTTACTGAACAATAACCCTGAGTGATGAATGCTGTTGGCTCCGAATGGGCAGCTTGAGGTAAGTTGGGTTTAAGCTCATGTTTAAAAATAAAAAAAAGCCCACTGATATTCAGTGGGCGAAAGCTCTATATACACAATTAGGAGTTAGCAGCAGTGGCATCACAAATTAAAGAAGGGCAGGAGCATCCTGTTTAAGTCATAAAGCAATTTGGAAAGTGCTTATGAACCGCGTCTTTAATCTGAATCATGTAATATATGACTGGCGAGTTTTCGATTAGTTCAAAAAAATTTAAAATTATTTTTGATTGGCAAAAAAAAGCCCACTGATATTCAGTGGGCGAAAGCTCTATATACACAATTAGGAGTTTAGCAGCAGTGGCATCATAAACTAAAGCAGCGTATCAAATAGATAATTTATCTAAGTACCGCGTCTTTAATGTGAATGTCACTATATATGACTGGCGCTAAATAAAATGGTTCAAAAAAAATTAGTTTTTTTTGAAAAAGATAAATATTAGGGAAAAATGGGCTATGGGCTATGGGCTATGGGCTATGGGCTATGGGCTATGGGCTATGGGCTATGGGCTATGGGCTATGGGCTATGGGCTATGGGCTATGGGCTATGGGCAAAAAAAAGCCCACTTCAACTGAGTGGGCAACGCTCTATATACAATTAGGAGTTTAGCAGCAGTGGCATTGTTAGATTAAAGAGTAAATGCAATTTGCGGCCAGCAATTTGTGAAAAGTCTTTAATCTGAATGTCACTATATAGGACTGGCTATTTTTCAGTTGGTTCATTAAATTTTGAAAAAAATTGTCTATTTAATCTAACTCTATGATTTTCAATCATGAAGATGATCCCTGTTGAGAAAAATAAACCGCATAATAAAGAAAACCCATCTCCATGGGTGGGGACGGGTTTCGAAGAATGTCTTCTAAGAAAAAGCAGTGGCACTAGTTATGACCCGTAGATGTGGACTTTGTTCCAATTTTTTTTCACTTTCTCAGATTTTTTTTATTTGCTTTGTTCTCAATCCTTTTTCATGAGACGAGATTAAGACAGTTTTTTAGCCACAGTGAGTCTGCCTATTCTCACGGGAAAAGATTGATCACCTTCACGACTTTTGTATTAAACCGCGAAATTATCAATACGTTACAACATGGTGTATATTTGCGACTTGTTAAAAATGTTTCTTGGATGTAAAGTTTAAACAAGTGTTTAATACGGGTGAATGAATATGGCTGGAAAGGGAGAAACCAAGGCACGTATCCTGGATGCTGCCGAGCTACTCTTTGCCGAACACGGCTTCAAAGACACGTCACTGCGAACCATTACCAGCAAAGCTGGGGTGAATCTGGCGTCCGTCAATTATCACTATGGTGACAAGAAAACTTTGGTTAGGGCTGTTCTTGGTCGCTATCTCGAGGCATTCATGCCTTCGTTACAATCAGAACTGGAAGTGCTACTGACCCGCGATGATTTTTCAATGGAAGATGTTTTCCGCTGTATCAAAGATCCGTTGTTATCACTAAATGAATACCGAGCCAATGGAGCGACTGTGTTTATGTCGCTGATAGGTAGGGGGTATACCGATGTTCAGGGCCACTTGCGCTGGTTCATCATGACCCGTTATGACCAAGTATTGAAATTATTTACCACCGCGGTGTGCCGCGCCAACCCTTCTTTGGATCCTGAAACCTTATTCTGGCGCTTGCATTTCACACTCGGGGCATCGGTTTTCACTATGGCCTCGTCTACCGCTCTGTGTGAGATTGCTGAAAATGATTTCTCCCGCAAGGTAAAGCCTGAAGATTTGATCGAGCGTTTGGTGCCATATCTGGCAGCAGGCGTTGCAGCACCAATAGAACAATCGCTTTCGCTAATCAGCGAACAGCCAACAGGAACACAATAAAAGTATGTAATACCCCAAAAAAACCAATAACGATAAAAGTGACAAAAGGACCTGAAACATGAGTACGTTAACCAAGCTAAGAAAACGCTATCTCAGTGATCCCGCATTCAAAATGTTCAAAAAAGTGCTGCCGCCACTTTCCGACACCGAGCGAGAGGCCATGGAGGCCGGTAGTGTATGGTGGGATGGTGAGCTGTTTGGCGGGAATCCGAATTGGAATACCCTCTTAACTTACCCGCAGCCTAAATTGAGTGATGAGGAGCAAGCGTTCATCGACAACAAGCTAGAGCCGCTGTTGGATATGTTGAACGACTATCAGATTGTCCAAGAAGATAAAGATCTGCCACCTGAGGTGTGGGAGTATCTGCGCAAGGAAAAATTCTTCTCGCTGATTATCGGTAAGGAATATGGTGGTTTAGACTTTTCCGCCCACGCCAACTCAACCATCGTAACCCGTATTGCGACCAAGAGCTTGAGTGCGGCGGTATCGGTTATGGTACCTAACTCGTTGGGCCCAGGTGAGCTATTGACTCACTATGGTACCCAAGAGCAGAAAGATTACTGGCTGCCACGCCTAGCCCATGGTGAAGATATCCCATGTTTCGCTCTTACTGGGCCTGAAGCAGGTTCAGATGCCGGTGGTATTCCCGATCAGGGTGTGGTGTGCTACGACGAATACCAAGGCGAGCAAGTGCTGGGTATTCGCGTAAGCTGGAACAAGCGTTACATCACACTGGCTCCCGTAGCTACCGTGCTTGGCTTGGCGTTCAAGTTACAGGATCCTGATGGCTTGATTGGTGACAAGAAAGAGCTGGGTATTACCTGTGCTTTGATCCCGGCGGATCACCCTGGTGTAGAAATCGGTGAGCGCCATGATCCACTTAATCTTGCCTTCATGAACGGACCTACCCGTGGCAATGATGTCTTTATCCCGATGGACTGGGTCATCGGCGGACAGGATTATGTCGGTCGTGGTTGGCGTATGCTGGTGGAGTGTCTGTCTGCAGGCCGTGGTATCTCTCTTCCTGCGCTCGGCACCGCAGTGGGCCACCTGACAGCAAGAACCACAGGTGCTTATGCCTATGTGCGTAAGCAATTCGGTATGTCGATTGGTAACTTCGAAGGTGTAGCACAGGCGATGGGGCGAATCGGTGGTTTCACCTATATGCTAGAAGCATCCCGAACCCTGACGACGACATCTCTCGATATGGACGAAACACCGGGAATCGTCACGGCGATTGCCAAATACCATATGACGGAAATGGCCCGTACCATTCTCAATGATGCCATGGACGTCCATGCCGGACGCGCAATCCAGCTTGGGCCTATGAACTATATCGGTCATCATTACTTTGGTATGCCGGTCGCCATTACTGTGGAAGGGGCCAATATCCTGACCCGAAACCTGATGATATTTGGTCAGGGGGCGACCCGATGCCATCCATATGTATTGAGTGAGATGGAAGCGGCGGCCAACCCGGACAGCAGGGAAGGGGCCAAAGATTTTGATAAGCTGCTAGCCAGCCATATCAGCTTTGCGGTAGGCAATGTCAGCAAGTCGCTGCTCAATGCCTTTAGTGGCTCGCGCTTCAATAGTTCACCTGTCAGTGGCGAAACCGCGACATACTACAAACAGCTGTCGCGTATGAGCCGAGCATTGGCTGTTGCCGCAGACTTTGCCATGTTGAGTCTGGGTGGGGAACTGAAGCGTCGTGAGATGGTGTCGGCACGTTTGGGTGATGTATTAAGTCATTTGTATCTGGCCTCAGCAGTTCTCAAGCGTTACGAAGACGAAGGCCGTCAGCAGCAAGACTTGCCATTTGTTCATTATGGCTTGCAACATTGTTTGCATCAGTGTGGCGTTGCGTTCGACGAAGTGTTGGCTAACTTCCCGCGCAAAGGCATTGGTCGCTTGCTGCGCACCTTGCTGTTCCCACTGGGTATTCACTATGCCGCGCCGAAAGATGAGGACGCAGTGAAGATTGCTGAGCTGCTGATGCGTCCTGGTAAACAGCGTGACCGTCTGACCCATCTTTGCTATGTCGGCAAGCATGAGGATGATCCGGTTGGCTTGATGGAGCGTGCTTTTGTTGCCATGTACGAGGTGAAAGATCTTGAGCGTAAGATCGCCAAGGCTGTCAAAGCTGGTGAGATCCCGCGCAAGGTTTCGTTAACAGAGAAGTTACAAATTGCCCTCGATGCGGGGATCGTCACAGAAGCTGAAGTGAAAAAGATGCAGAATGCAGAGCAACTAAGACAGAGAGCGATTCAGGTGGATCACTTCTCTGCTGCCCACTTCAAAAAAGGCGGCTTGCAACCGGGAAAAGCAGCCTAAGGCTTATGCCTTGTGAACAATAAACCTGGTGTCTCCCATGTGCCACGCAATCGCGTGGCACTTTTTTTGCTCTATTTCTGTGATTTTCCGCGCGGAACACCTCCAACCACTGCTGAAATTAGCGTTTTCGCTCATAAATTTAATGCGATTTTGTCATTTACCTTTTATCCTACTGTCAATTGTGTAAGGGAAGTTGAAAATGATCATCAAACCTAGAATTCGTGGATTTATTTGTACAACGACTCACCCAGTGGGTTGTGAGGAAAACGTCAAAGAGCAGATTGCATACACCAAGGCGCAGGGCCCAATTGCCAATGCCCCTAAGCGTGTGCTGGTGGTAGGTTCATCAAGCGGCTACGGTCTGTCTTCGCGTATTGCTGCTGCATTCGGTGGCGGTGCTGCAACAATTGGTGTGTTCTTCGAAAAGCCGGGTACTGAAAAGAAACCGGGTACAGCAGGCTGGTACAACTCTGCCGCATTCGACAAGTTTGCCAAAGAAGAAGGCCTGTACTCCAAGAGCTTGAATGGTGATGCTTTCTCTCACGAAGCAAAACAGAAAGTAATCGATTTGATCAAAGAAGATCTGGGTCAGATCGACATGGTTGTTTACTCACTCGCTTCTCCAGTTCGTAAAATGCCAGACTCAGGTGAAGTGATTCGCTCTACGCTTAAGCCTATGGGTGAAACCTACACGGCAACAGCTGTTGATACCAACAAAGATGTGCTGATCGAAGCAAGCATCGAGCCTGCAACTGAGCAGGAAGTGGCTGATACTGTTACCGTTATGGGTGGTCAGGATTGGGAACTGTGGATCAATGCCCTATCAGAAGCTGGTGTTCTGGCTGATGGCTGTAAGACTGTTGCCTACAGCTACATTGGTACAGAAATTACTTGGCCAATCTACTGGCACGGTGCGCTGGGCCAGGCGAAAATGGACCTAGACCGTGCAGCGACTGAGTTAAACGACAAACTGTCTGCGACTGGCGGCTCTGCTAACGTTGCAGTACTGAAGAGTGTTGTGACTCAGGCGAGCTCGGCGATTCCTGTTATGCCTCTTTACATCGCTATGGTGTTCAAAAAGATGCGTGAAGAAGGTGTACACGAAGGTTGCATGGAGCAAATCCACCGTATGTTTACCCAGCGTCTGTTCAAAGAAGATGGCAGCGCACCTGAGCTGGACAGTGAAAACCGTCTGCGTTTGGATGACTGGGAACTACGTGAAGACATCCAGAAGCACTGTCGTGATCTGTGGCCTAACGTAACCAACGAGAACCTATTCGACGTCGCTGACTACCAGCAGTACAAAGACGAGTTCTTGAAGCTGTTCGGTTTCGGTATCGAAGCGGTTGACTACGACGCTGATGTGAACCCAGCTGTTGAGTTTGATGTTCAGGACATCTAACGTTGGCTTGAAAGCCTAGCAATAAAAAACCGCCAATATTGGCGGTTTTTTTGTACTGGTTGATTGCTGAAAATCGAGATCAATCTTTTGGCAGTTCAATCACAAAGGCAGCACCTTCAATCGATGCGGTTTTGACATGGATGGTGCCTTTGTAACTCATTACGATTTCATGGCAGACCGACAGGCCAATCCCTTGTCCGGGGTTGAGCTGATCTGCACGGACTCCGCGCTGGAAAATGGCTTCACGCATTTCTTCCGGCACACCTGGGCCATCATCTTCAATGATAATGATGTAACGATCGGGTTTTTCCTGAACAATAACTCTCACTTCGGTGATACAGAAGCGGTAGGCATTTTCCAACAGGTTACCCAGCAACTCCATCAGGTCGCTGCGGTTGACCGGTAGCGTCAATTTATCGTTGAAGAAGCAACGCAGAGAGACGTTTTTCTCGTTATATACCTTGCTGAGCAAACGGCTGAAACTGTCCGTAAGCGGTTTTAGCTCGGTCTTGTCTTTCTGCAGACCTTGCTGGCCCATCATGGCACGCTTTAACTGGTACTGGACTAGCTCATCCATCTGGCTGATTTGCTCCATCACCCGCTGATTTAACTCAAATCGTGGGATCTCTTTGTCATCGAGCAAAGCGTTAGTGGCAGCCAAACGGGTTTTCAAGCTATGTGCCAAGTCATCCATCGCATGGCGGTAACGGCCTTTCTGCGCGTTACTGATCTCAATCAGACGGTTGAGTGCCAAGGTCACATCCTGAAGCTCCATCGGGAAGTCGTCATCCAGCTTGTCACGTTTGGAATCCGTCATTTGATCTAGCTGTGATGCCATTTTGCGCAGTGGCTGGAAGCTCCAGTGGAAAGCAGCAATCAAGAAGGCGATCGCAATCAGGACAAACAGCCCCAAGTAGAATGTGGTGCGCTTGTGCAGCTGGCCAAGTGATGAGACATAGGAGTCACCCGAACGCAAGACAACCAACTGGTAGATGTTGCCACCTTCGCGTTCCTGGCTCATGTTATAGGCAATATAACTCTCGCCCTGGTGGGTCTCTACAAGGGTCGGGACTGGGATACTATCGGGCAGCTCACTACAGATATCACCGATATTGGCTTCTTTCGCTTCATCTGACAGCCAGATGGTGTGATCCGTTTTGTCACAGACCACGGACATATAGTCGGTATCGGAAGGGTCGACGGAGTCTATCCACTTATCGACATCTTTGATCAGGCCCGCACGGTTAAGCTGGGCAACGACCATCGGCATCTGGGCGACCAATTCGGAAGAATAGGCCGCCATATAGCTCTGGCTATAGAGCTGGTTGATCACCCCGGCAAGGGCGGAGGTGATCAATACAATAATGGCCACCGAAGTGACAAGCACCCGGCGGCGTAGCCTTGGCTGGATAATTTTCTTCATTATTGTGCTTGAAGTTCGAAAATGTAGCCCTGACCACGAATGGTGGAAATTGGGTTTTCCTGACCGTTATTGGTGAACTTCTTGCGCAGGCGGCTGATCATCACTTCGATAGTGTTTGGGTCACCTTCCTGATCTTCATAAAGCACATCGAGAAGACGCTGCTTTGACACGACCTGGCGGCTGTGACGCATCAAATATTCCAGCAAGTCGTATTCAAACGCGGTCAGCTCAAGCAGGTTCTCTTGGATAAATACTTGCTTGGCGAGTAGATCGACACGAATGTCACCGGCGGTCATTTCCGGCTTCACAAAGCCTGCACTGCGGCGAACCAACGCACTGAGTCGGGCAACCATTTCTTCTTTCTGGAAAGGTTTGACGAGATAGTCATCGGCACCGGCTTCAAGCCCGGTGACCTTGTCTTGCCAATTAGAGCGGGCGGTCAAAATGAGGATTGGCAAACGCAGGCCTTTCTCACGCATATCTTTGATCAGGCTGATACCATCGCGATCTGGCAGGCCGATATCAACGATAGCCACATCATTTGGGTAATCCTGAGCAAAAAATAAGCCTTCTTCAGCGGTTCCGGCACACTGAACTTGGTGACCCATTTCACTTAGCTGAGATTTCAAGTGGTGGCTCAGAATCGGATCGTCTTCAACAATAAGGATACGCATAGTTTTGATTACCAATAGTTTTTCTATCTATTCAATCAATATACTGAATAGAGTGTGAAGTGGCGAATATTTCCTAGCAATTTGTGGTGCTAATCAGGGATATACGATGAATTTTAACTCTTTATAGCTTAGATGAAATGGACTGAATCTGTGCTGACTCGACAGTGTCGTGTTAAGCAAAAAAAAGCCCCCTGCAGTTTATGCAGAGGGCATGGCGTTTGGCTATGACGATTGTATTCGGGTTTTTAGGCCTAGGTGAAGGCTTCGCCGCTATTAGCTGAGGATCACGTATAGGGTACCGGCAATCGTTAGTAATACGTTGGCAATGGCGTAGGTGCCAGCATAACCCAGTGCAGGGATGGTACTGCGGGCATGTTCATTGATCATGTCCATCGCAGGGGCACAGGTGCGGGCACCGATAATGGCACCAAATAACAAGGCACGGTTCATCTTGAGCACATAGGCACCGAATAAGTAAGCCAGCACTACCGGGATCACGCTTACCATCAAACTGGCCGAAAATACTGCCAAACCGACCTGTGATAGCGAATCGAACAGGTTAGAACCTGCACTTAAGCCGATGCCCACCATAAACACCATCAGGCCGAGATCTTTGGTCATGTTCAGCGCCCCTTGCGGTACATAGCCGAAGGTGGGGTGGTTGGCCCGCAAGAAACCCAGCGTGATACCTGCGACCAATAGGCCGGCAGCACTACCAAGGCCGAAGGCTATTTGGCCAAAGGTCATGGTGATGGTACCTACTAGCAAACCAATGATGAAGAAGCAGCAGAATGCCAACAAGTCGGCGATCTGGCTGTGTACCGAGATGAAACCGATACGCTCGGCAAGGCCCATTACACGGCTCTTTTCACCACTGACCTGGAGGATATCCCCTTTGCTCAGTAGGATATTGTGATCCATCGGCATCTCGATCTGGGCGCGGACAACGCGGTTGAGGAAACAGCCGTACTCCGATAGGTTCAGCTCGGACAGGCGTTTGCCAGCAATACTGTCGTTCTTTACCACTATCTCTTCTTCGACGATACGCAAGTCGAGCAGGTCTCGGTCGAAAACCTCTTTACCGTTACGGAAACTCGGATCCAGACGGGCATGGCTATCCGGGTAGCCGACTAGTGCGATTTCATCACCTTCTTGCAAAATAGCATCACCATCCGGGTTAGCCAGAATGCCGTTTCGGCGGATCCGCTCAATGTAACAACCCGTTTGGCGGTAGATACCCAACTCGCGCAGGTTGCGGCCGTCAATCCAGTTAATGAGCTCAGGGCCTACCCTGTAAGCACGGATGATCGGCAGGTACACCTTACGCTGGGCACTTTCACCAATGCCGCGCTCACGGGCGATCTGCTGAGATGATTCAGCCAGGTTTTGCTTTTGTAATTTAGGCATCAGCTTCGCCAACACAATGACACTGACCAAGCCAATCAAATAGGACATGGCGTAGCCAACACTGATGCTGTCGATGATCTGCTGGATGCTGTCGGGATCGGAAATACTGGATAAGCCGCTCGCTAAGGCATCTTTTGCCCCTACCAGAACAGGTGTTGCCGTCAGAGAGCCTGCCATCAAACCGGTGCTCAAACCTAGGCCAAGCCCGAGGTAGTTGCTCATGGTGACGGTAATGACGATCGCTGAAAGAATAACAACCAGCGCCAGCATTAAATAATGTTTCCCGTCACGGAAAAAGATACCAAAGAAGTTGGGACCTGCTTCGATACCGACACAGAAGATAAACAGCATAAAGCCGATGTTCAGTGCATCTGCATCAAAGGTAAAACCGGCGTTACCAAAAAGGAGGGCGGTGATAAGAACCCCGATAGAGTTCCCCAATTGCATATTCGCTATACGAATCTTTCCGGCCGAGAGACCAACAGCAAGTACCACAAAGAGCAACAGAATATCATTCTGATGAAGGAGTGCGGCGACATCGATATTCACAACAGTTTTTTTCCGAGAAGAGAGACCAGCAACAAAGTGGTGAAATTCTAGCTGATTTTATGTTCTCGGCATACCGAAAATGATCGCTAATAATAGAAAATTTTCGAATTTATTTGCTGGAAAATAAAGCGATAGGTAATAAAAAAGGCTGATATTTCAGCCTTTTTAAGAAAATGTTACTAAACTTGTTGCTTAGGGGTTACTGGAACAAGCCTAGGTTTTCTTTTGCGTATGCTTCGAAATCAGTGCAGCCACCAATGTGCTCTTGATCGATGAAGATCTGAGGTACCGTTTCTACTGGCTTGCCAACAGTTTTTTCAAGGTCAGCTTTGCTGATGCCTTCAGCATGGATATCAACGTAACGGTAGTTAAAGCCTTCGCGCTCTTCTTTTAGTTTGTCTGCTAGATCTTTTGCACGAACACAGAATGGGCAACCTGGGCGGCCGAAAATAACAACGAACATAACGTCTCTCCTTAAATTTGATGGAGTTACTATAACGTGACTGGCAGGGATGAGAAAGAGGGATTTCTCTCTTGCTGTGATAGACAAAACCGATTGAAGATAAATAGCGCAAAATTAATAGAAAATTGACGGTATGAAATGAAGTGTGACACCTCGCAGAGTATCGCGACGACGCTGATATTCAATGGAAAAAAGTTGCTCAGAATCAAAAACAGGAATGAGTAACGGGGCACACTCGATAATAATTAATCAAAAATACGGAATGGAGTGCCTATGTTTCAGTTTATGACGGCCACTCGAATAATCTTCGGGGAAGGCGCACTGAACAACTCGTTGTCGACACTAAACCAGTTCGGTTATAGCGTGCTGTTGGTGACAGGGAGGGACAGTGCCCGAGCAGAGCCATTGATCAGTTATTTCAAGCAGCAGGGAATGCGTTATCAACAAGTGGCTGTGCATGGTGAGCCCCTGATAGCCATGGTGGAAGAGATGGCGGCGATGGGGCGGAAATTCCGGCCTGACATGGTGCTGGCCATTGGCGGCGGTAGTGTATTAGATACCGGCAAGGCACTGGCGGCCTTGATCCCAAATCAAGGTAGTGTGTATGACTATGTAGAAGTCGTCGGACGAAACGTACCGCTGCAGGCTAAACCCATTCCGTTTATTGCAGTACCGACTACAGCCGGTACGGGGGCAGAAGTCAGTAAAAGTGCAGTACTTCGCTCGGCTCAGGAAAATGTCAAAGTGGGGCTACGTAGCCCTGATATGCTACCGGATCTGGCTATTGTCGACCCAACCCTGACCTATGGGATGGATCCCATGATGTCGGGCTGTTGCGGTATGGATGCCTTTACCCATTTGATGGAGTCCTATGTGTGTGGTGAGCCAAACCCGTTGACTGACATGGTGTGTGAGGAAGGTTTGAGACGCTTGTCGGGGGCGATTCTTGCTGCCTGTGAAGATGATGATCCCCGGGCCCGCTCTGATATGGCATTTGCGGCGATGTTAGGAGGAATGGCTTTGGCTAATGCTAAGCTGGGAGCCGCCCATGGTTTAGCCTCATCACTTGGTGGTCGACTCCAGGCTCCCCATGGCTTGATCACTGCCCAGTTAGCTCCCTATGTGATGCAGGAAAATGTGTTGGCAGCCCGTGAAGCGGGCAGGGCGGATGTGCTTAATCGTTACCGCCAGCTAGCGTGTATTTTGACTGGCCGGATGAATGCCGAAATTGTCGATGGCATCGACTGGACGAAACGAACTTTGAAGCGATTGAATTTGCCTTCTGTCACAGACTATGGGTTCTGCAATGTGATGTTTGACGAAGTGGCGGAAGATGCATTGCTGTCTAATTCCATCAAGGGTAATCCTTTGCCGCTGAATAAAGAACGTCTGATGAGTATTCTAAATCAAATTTGCCAGTGCAAAGTCAAAGACTCGAGGTCACAGGATGATCTCTACAGTCAGGAAAATTAATCTGGATAACGGATATTCCTTGTAACCATATAACAGTGGGTCAAAGCGGGGGCCTATGCTAGAGTGACTTATTCGGCTCACTGTTATAGGGATATGTATGAACCAGACGATTGAAACCATTTTACAGCACCGTTCTATTCGAAA
Organism: Photobacterium sp. AWH4_225; assembly: GCF_056158405.1. Classification (NCBI taxonomy): domain Bacteria; kingdom Pseudomonadati; phylum Pseudomonadota; class Gammaproteobacteria; order Vibrionales; family Vibrionaceae; genus Photobacterium; species Photobacterium sp. AWH4_225. Next base: position 1,186,157 of record NZ_JBSWTF010000001.1, read on the forward strand.
ATTTACTACCGAGCCAATTAGTGAAAGCCAGCGAAATACTATTTTAGACTGTGCAATTGCAGCCTCTTCTTCGAGTTTCATTCAATGTGTCAGTATCATCCGTGTTACCGATCCTGAAATGAGAGTGCTATTGGCTGAATACGCGGGTGGTCAGGAATATGTTGCCAGTGCGGCTGAGTTCTTTGTTTTCTGTGCTGATTACAACCGTCATCAGCAAATCTATCCTGAAGCTAAACTGGGCTTTACCGAACAAACACTTATCGGTGCAGTAGATGCTGCGCTAATGGCACAAAACGGATTGCTCGCTGCAGAATCGCTAGGCCTTGGTGGGGTGTATATCGGTGGTTTAAGAAATAACCCAGACAAAGTCGCGACATTATTGTCCTTGCCTCAGCATGTCTTGCCGCTATTTGGTCTTTGCCTTGGTCATCCAGCCCAATCCCCAGAGGTGAAGCCTCGCCTGCCTCGTTCTATCGTGGTGCATGAAAATCGTTATTCCGCGCTGGATATGGATAAGCTTGCCAGTTACGACCAACACGTAAGGCAATATTACCAAACCCGCACCGGAGGTAATAAAGAAATGTCTTGGAGTGAGCAAATTTCAGGCACGCTAAATAAAGAAGCCCGGCCATTTATGAAGCAGTTTATTGAAGGACAAGGTTTTAGCCTGAAATAAAATGCGGCAGCATCATGTTCGCTGGAAAACGCAATTTGGCCAATTAAACAGTTTTTAGCTAAAAGTGATGGGAAAATCTGCGAAAAAGTTGACCTTATGTCAAATTTCAATCAAAACCTGCTAAAAGTAATTGATGAACTTTTTATAAAACATTGAGTCAGATAGAATAGTATCGATAGAAAAGACAATAATAACCGGCCTGAAACACTCAGGCTGGAAATGAATCGGAACACGAATCTATGAAGTATGTTGGGAAAGTAGCCAGCATGGTGTTGCTTGCTGCTTTGCTCGCTGGCTGCGCCAGCACGCCAGACAATGACAGCGGTTTATCATCGGAAGTAAATGTAGAAAGCGTACTTCAGTCTGCCAGTAAAGTGCATCGCCACTGGCGCAATACCCTTGTCGACGCAGAAGGCTTGAAGCTATATGCGCCGGAAAGGTATGCCACTATGATGGAGAGTTGGCAACGAGCCGATAATCTGTTCAAAGATATCCAGTCCTCTCCCGAACTTGCCAACCAGAGTTATTCATTGTTTTCTTCAGTGACCTATCTTGATCGCTTTTATGGTGATATCGAGGTGGTAGAAAACAACCATACAGAATTAGTCGAGCTCAAGAAGATCGCCGACAGGGTACTGGAGCCTGCCATGACTCAGCTGGCTTATCTCAATTCGATAGATGCCAATGCCCATTACCGCAGCGAGTTCGTTCGCTTAAACCGGTTTTACGGCAATCTTTTTGCGTTTGTCGCTCGCGGTGATCTAAATCGCGCCCGAGAAGAACAGACTGAATTCCTCTCCCGCGCTCATAGCTTGGAAGTTCGGGTCATCAAGCGCATCTACATCACTCCACAAGAAGAAGCGTTGCGCCAGCTACGCCGTGAAGATGTCCGCTACTATGCACCGCTTAGTTACGCCAGGGTAGAAGAAGAAATCAAAGCCGGTAAAGATTTAATTGATAAACAGCCGCGTGCCTTTGATGCAATTAATCAGGTTGTCTCTGCCATTGAGTTCGAGCTTGCTCACGCAGCCCACATTGCTGAGGAAGTGAAATACCTGCGTGATCGCAACCGTGATGAATATGAAAGCTATATTCTGGTCATGGAGGGGAAGCTGCTGGGCATTTCGAAAGCACTGAATGATTCTGATCTGCGTGACCAACCACTCGCAGAGCAAGCCAAGCGCCTAAGCAAAGAAGCGGCAGAAACGCGTGAGCAATATGAAATAGCCAGCCGTAAACAGCAGCCGAACCAACAACAGGCCCAGCTCGAAACCTTGAAGGGGTTGATCCAGGCACAGAACCAACAGATTGCGCTCCTTCAAGCTCAGTTATCAGCGGTTGCTCCGCCGGTTTCAGTACAAGCAAAGAACACACCTCAAGATACATCTGACTTGGTTGAGTCAGAACAAGACGGTGAAGCTAGCCCTGTGACTCAAGATGAGGTTGAAGCTGATAGCTCTATTCGTGGTGAAGAACAAGAGTCTGATGTTGAGCAATTGGAATACAACAACAGTGCAGTTGCAACGACCAGCAATGTAGAAGGCACTGAGCAGGAGATATAACTTCGCCCTCGCTTCGCGAGTGATTAATGAGCAGTTTTAAAAAAGCAGCATTTATGCTGCTTTTTTTGTACCTGTTATTTCTGGATTAGAGCCAGGGAGAGTAAAAACTGAGGAAAATGCAATTTATGACAGGTTGTGAAAAAATAGAGATTTGATGATGTGTTTAACTTTTTGTTTTTAATGGTTTTATTTTGCGGTGTAACCGTTTGAATATCTATTGTGATTACATTTTCTAACACTTAGTTGTAATTGAAGATTAAAAATAACTTTACATAAAAGTGGAAAATTCCAACTTTTTTTTAGTTTGGTTAAGTTTTGCACGGGTTTTGGCTTGATTTGCCTGTCGGCGTCCTTTAGAATTCGCCGCGCATTGATTGATGCATCCAAATTTTAATCTTTATCATTTTTGTTGAATTACTCCTATTTGAGGAAAACATGTCTACGAAACTAGCTAACCCAGCACCACTAGGTCTTATGGGCTTTGGTATGACTACCATCCTTCTGAACATCCACAATGCGGGTTTCTTCCCAATTGATTCGATGATCCTAGCTATGGGTATTTTTTACGGTGGCTTGAGCCAAGTTATCGTAGGCATGATGTGCTTCAAGCGTGGTGACACGTTCGGTACGACTGCATTTACTTCTTACGGTCTATTCTGGCTGACGCTAGTTGGTCTGATCGTAATGCCTTACATGGGTCTACCGGCTAGCCCTGCAAGCTTTATGGGCTGGTACCTACTGCTATGGGGTATCTTCACAGGCTTCATGTTCATTGGTTCACTATGCTACCCACGTGCTAAGCAGTTCGTATTCGGCTCTCTAACTGTACTGTTCTTCCTATTGGCAGCACGTGATTTCACTGGCAGCACACTGATCGGTACTATCGCTGGTTTCGAAGGTATCATCTGTGGTGCAAGTGCTATCTACTTCGCAATGGCACAGGTACTTAACAACGAGTACGGTCGTACTATCCTGCCTGTAGGCGAGCTGAAAAAAGACAAAGCGCTAAAAGCTGCTGCTTAATGTAAGCGTATCGCTGATTACTAGAACCCGCCTTTATGGCGGGTTTTTTTATTCTTGTTCAGCCAGTTCATGGGAATGGGTATAAGCTTATTGCATTGCGTGTAGCTGATGACAAGGATAAGAAAATGGCACAACGTTATGCAGCCCTGATGGGGGCGCTGGTGGCTGATGCAGCCAGTATGGGGACCCATTGGATCTATTCTCCGGAGCGAATCCGCACCCTCCAATCTCTTCCGCATTTTCCTTTTATCGAGCCGGATGCCCACCATTATGAAGGGGTAGAAGGTTACTATGCCCATGACAAGCTTACGGCTGGGGAGCTAACCATCTATGGCGAATGGCTAGCCTTGTATATCCGCTTGCTCAGCGAACCCGATGTCGAGACTCACCGTGTGCAGCAGGAAATTTTGGATTATTTCGGACCCGGCGGGGAGTTCATCGGCTATGTCGATACTCCGACCAAGGCGTTGCTGCTGTCTTTGTTCTCTTTACCTCCTGAAGACTGGCCGGAAGATTCTGGCAGTGATGATGATCAGAACCCGGCTCTGTGTGCAGTGCCGGCTTTGGTGGCGCTAAAGATGCCGTCGGAGAAACTGGAAAGCGAAATTGATCGTATTGTTGGGGTGACCCATCAAAATGAGCAGGCTTTGGCATGTGCCAAGGCATTTGCCAGTGCTCTTAATGAAGCTTTGCGTTCTCGACGAATGGATCCTGTCCTCAATGTGCTGAAGGTCAAATGCCCTGAGCCAATCATGGAGAAAATAGAGCAGGCTAGGGGGCTCAGCGGGGATGTCAATGATCTCAGCCATGTGTTGTCGATTGCCAACAGTGCTTGTCATCTGGCTGATAGTTTGCCGATGGCGGCGTGGATACTGCAAAACAGCTCGAGCTATACCGAGGCTATTCTTAATAACATCGCGGTGGGCGGTGACAGCTGCGGCCGGGGGATCTTGGTCGGGGCGATTGCCGGGGCCTGTTATGGCTTTGGTGATACGCAGGGTATTCCGATTTCGTGGGTTACGACATTGCAATGCGGCGAAGCGTTGGCAGAAGATATCGAGCAGCTGCTACACAGCGCGGGTGGGGCATTCTAAGCAGTGCTTCCCTAAACGGCAGGCATAAAAAAGCTACCCGTGTGGGTAGCTTTCTATTCTTCATAAGGGCTATTAGCAAATCACTTTGATTGCCAGGCCACCCTGTGATGTTTCACGGTATTTCGCGTTCATGTCTTTACCGGTTTCAAGCATCGTTTCGATAACTTTGTCCAGAGATACGCGAGGCTCAGAAGAGCGGCGAAGTGCCATACGTGAAGCATTGATCGCTTTAACCGCGGCGATACCGTTACGCTCGATACATGGAACCTGTACCTGACCTGCAACTGGGTCACAAGTTAGACCTAGGTTGTGCTCCATTGCGATTTCAGCTGCCATACATACTTGCTCAGGGCTACCACCCATAAGCTCAGCAAGACCAGCTGCTGCCATAGAACATGCCACACCCACTTCACCCTGACAGCCAACTTCAGCACCAGAGATAGACGCGTTACGCTTGTAAAGGCCGCCGATTGCGCCAGAAGCTGCGAAGTAACGGGTGTATTCTTTCGGGCCAACAGGCTGAATGAATTTGTCGTAGTAAGCAAGAACGGCAGGAATGATACCGCAAGCACCGTTGGTTGGTGCGGTAACAACACGGCCACCGGCTGCGTTTTCTTCGTTAACAGCGAAAGCGTACATGTTAACCCAGTCAACAACCGTCATTGGGTCGTTGCTTAGTTTTTCAGTTGTCATTAGCTGCTGGCGAAGTGCTGCTGCACGACGTGGTACACGTAGTGGACCAGGCAGGATACCTTCTTCGCTCATACCGCGATCCATACATTCACGCATGGTGCGCCAGATATTGGCAAAGTAAGTGTTGATTTCGTCTTCGGCGTTCATCGCACGCTCGTTGGTCATTACCATTGAGCTCACAGATAGGCCGTTTTCCTTACACTGGTTTACTAGCTCTTCTGCTGTCGTAAACATGTAAGGGACTTTTACCGATGATTCAGAAGATTTGCCGAAGTTCTCTTCGTCAACAATGAAACCACCACCAATAGAGTAGTAAGTCTTGGTGTACGCTTCTTCCTCGCCGATGAAAGCGTGGATAGTCATACCGTTTTCGTGAAGAGGAAGGTTAGTAGTATGGAAGTTCATACCGCCTTCACGAGGGAAATCGACAGTGTGGCAGTGCATGCCAACTGGAAGGCGCTCTGTTTCTTCAACGCGGGCGATAAAGCCTGGGATGCTGTCGATATCAACATGCTCAGGGCTGTTGCCAGCCAGGCCCATAATAATTGCGATATCAGTGTGGTGACCTTTACCGGTTAGAGAAAGCGAACCGTAAACATCCACGGTAATTTTAGTCACGTCACGAAGCTTGCCCATGGCACGCAGGTCATCGATGAACTCTTTACCTGCTTTCATTGGGCCGACAGTGTGCGAACTGGAAGGACCCACACCGATTTTATAGATATCAAAAACACTGATCATTGCTAATACCTCAGTCAGGGCAACTGTCTAGTTACCGTGAGACTGTATAGTTTTTATCATTCTCGCCCCTTCCTTGGCGAGATAATCAAAAATAAAAGAGCAGGGGCAAACGCGTCCTGCTCTTTAGTGGCTCTATTTTACGGAATTTGAGTCAGAAGACTATGCGTTGTAGCACATTTTCTTACAAATTCACTTAGCGCTGGTGAATTATCACTAAGTTGGTGATAATCCGCCTTATAGTGCACCGTAGATTACAGAAGTAATCGCTGCAATACCACATAGCGCTGTGAAAATCTGAGCAGGAGCAGATGTTTTGTACTTAGCCATTGCTGGTACTTTCTGCATTGCAAAGATTGGCATTAGGAACAGGATAGCGGCAATCATTGGCGCGCCCATTGTTTCAATCATGCCCAGGATGCTTGGGTTAACTACTGCAACAATCCAAGTTGTTACTACGATGAAACCTAGAGAAATTTTCTCGATCTTGCTCTTTGGCATGTCAGAGCGAGACTTAACTAGACCAACTAGACCTTCGTGTGCACCTAGGAAGTGGCCGAAGTAGCTAGAAGTAATCGCAGCGAACGCAACCATAGGACCCATCAGAGAAATCATTGGAGACTCATGGATGTTTGCAAGGTAAGACAGTACAGAGATGTTCTGTGCTTGTGCGTCAGCTAGTTGCTCTGGAGACAGAGAAAGTACTACAGAGAATACGAAGAACATTACGAAGCCCATCAGCATCATTGCTGCGCCACCAGTGATCATGTCAGTTTTCTGTACTGCATTTTCACCGTAAACACGACGCTGTTCTTTAGAGAACTGAGAGATGATTGGGCTGTGGTTGAATGAGAACACGATGATTGGAATTGCTAGCCAGATGATAGAAGGCATTGAACCCCAGTCTGGGCTAACAGACATCATTGAAGCGTTCCAGTCAGGAATCAGGTATACAGATAGTGCTAGTAGAACGAATACTAGTGGGTAAACCATTGCTGAAGTTGCTTTCAGCATCAATTCTTTACCAAATACAACACCAGCAGTCATTGCCATGATTAGGCCACCAGACAGGATCCAGCGTGGAAGAGATTCCATGCCTAGCTGGTTAACCATGAAAGAGTCAACAGTATTGGTAATACCTACACCGTAGATAAGAACGATTGGGTAGATGGCGAAGAAGTAAGCAAAAGTGATGATGTTTGCGCCAGCTTTACCGAAGTGTTCTTCAACAGTATCAGTAATATCTGCGTCTGGGTTTTTCGCAGAAAGAACGAAACGAGCCAAGCTCTTGTGAGCAAACCAAGTCATTGGAAGAGCAAGCAGGGCTAGGATAACAAGAGGCCAGAAACCGCCGGCACCCGCTTTGATTGGCAGGAACAATACGCCCGCGCCAACAGCAGTACCGAAAAGAGATAGTGCCCATGTTACGTCTTTATACGTCCATCCTGCTTTTGCAGCGCTAGTCGCTACGGTGCTTGTAGATGTTTGCATGATTATATATCCAAAGTTAATTACGGAACGGAAATTAGGAACGGAGCGCATTTTCGTGATTTATTGCAGGAAAACCTTGATCGAGATCTCGTTCTGTAACGGGGCGAAATTGCAATACAATTTAGTGTGATCTTGATCACATTGAAGGGTGGGGTAAAATTAGGGAAATTATCGTGTCAGATTAGTTTTGCTCATGCCAGAGCTGATCCGACAGTACTTTGAGCATCTGGGCTGTGGCACCCCAAATTGAATATTTGCTGAATGGGACTGAATAAATATTGTGTATTTTTCCATCAAGCGTAACTTTCTGTGTCTTGATATTCATCGGGTTTAATACATGTTCGATAGGGGCTTCGAACAATTCATCAACCTCGTTTGGATCCAGTTCTGGTCTGTAATTAGGTGAGATAACCGATAAGTAAGGCGTGACGATATAACCACTGATAGTGGGTAAGCTAGGTAGCTGTCCAACAATACTGTCACGGTTGCATAAAATGCCAGTCTCTTCATGGGTCTCACGCAGGGCGGTATCAATCAAATCAACATCTTGTGGCTCATAACGCCCACCAGGAAAAGAAACTTGGCCTGGATGATGCTTTAAATGGTCTGCACGGCGGGTGAAGATCATGCTGAAAGACCCATGACGTGGCACAAGAGGTATGAGTACGGCAGCAGGCTTTAAGGCATGGCCTTCGCTAATATGTTGGCGAACACGGCGGGTGTGGCTTTTATCGTAGCTAGCCTGTGGTGCTAGCAGAAAGCGGGTAATGATCTGTTGTTGGCAATTCATAAACCTTCCGTGGTGTTACTGTTACGGCATACTAATAACTATAGATGTTGAAACAGCCACTTAGCGAATTGATTTTAATACTAGGCGTTTTCAATGCTGCGGATCCTTGCAGCACTAATCTAATAAGACTATCGGTAAATGAGGGCCAAGCCAATAAAAATAATTGTTTTGGCCTTCACCTCCTGCCAATGAAATACGGAGGCTAGTTTTCCAGTACAGGCAGAATCCGACTTAGTTTATCGAGAGTTTCTTGGTATTCACTGTCAGCCTGGCTGTCGGCGACAATGCCGCCACCGGCCCATACATGAAGCTTCTGATCGTTAGCCACCAAGGTACGGATAGTGATACTGGTGTCCATCTGGCCGCAACGGCTAATATAACCAATACTGCCGCAATAGGCACTGCGGCGATTAGGCTCCAGCTCTTCGATGATTTCCATCGCCCTGATCTTCGGTGCCCCGGTAATCGATCCGCCAGGGAAGCAAGCACGTAGGAGATCGGTTGGGGTATATTGCTCATCCAACTCGCCCGTGACGGTACTGACTAAGTGGTGCACTGCCGGGAAGCTTTCTACATCAAACAACAACGGCACCTTGACGGAACCCGGCTTGGCAACTCGGCCAATATCATTACGCAGCAAATCGACAATCATCAGGTTCTCCGAGCGATCTTTCTCGGTTGAACGCAACTCTTCAGCCAACGCCTTGTCAAGGGCAGGATCAGAATCGCGTGGTCGGGTCCCCTTGATCGGTTTGGTTTCTATATAGCCTTCACGGTGCTGAAGGAATCTTTCCGGCGAAACCGAAAGAATCGCACTGTCGCTGGTTCGCAGGAAGCCAGAGAATGGCGCACCGTTACGCTCTTCCAACAAGCGATATGCCTGCCACTCATCACCTTGATAACTCGCCGAAAAACGCTGGGTTAGGTTGATTTGATAACAGTCACCTGACAGCAAATACTGCTGGATTCGATCGAATTTGTTGCAATATTCGTCTTTATCCATGTTGGCTTGCCATGGTGATGTTAATGCAAACGCAGTTGGGTGTTGCGATTTGGTAGCAGCAACGCTTTGCTCAGTGGCACAATGGTGCTGCTGTAGCCAATGTTTACGATTACTGCCTTCAGGGGACACTAAATAAAGCTGCTCAGTTTGATGATCGGCTATTAATGCCCAGTCATAAATGCCGACGGCCATGTCAGCGGTCGCAATATCGTGTTTGGCGGTGCTGGCTATTTTTTCGACTCTACGGCCGAGATCGTAGCTGAACAATCCGACGGCACCGCCGATAAAAGGTACATCTTTCAAAGGGCTTGTCGAAGGAACCAACTGCTCTTGTAGCGACTGGATCAGCGCGAACGGGTCATCACTGCTCGTCTTTTCATCACCATTTGAAAAATTAATATGAGTTGTTTCACCATATGTCTCTAAAGTGGCTAAAGGATCAGCAACTAAAATGTCGAAGCGATTATCTGGGTGATCAGAAGCCGCCGAGCGTAATATCATAGCCCAAGGCTGGCCCGCAAACGATTCAAACCACGTTAGCGAGGCGTCTTTGTGGTAGTCGAGTTGTTCGATACTCAGTTCTGGATGCGATTTACAAATCATTTTCTTTTTTGTGACAGGTGTACGTTTGCCGCATGGCGCGAATTTATCCGCAAGAGTATCATAAACACAGAATTTAATCCGACGCCCAAGGACGTCCTGAGAGCATTATTTTTAGCTGGTAGCACTGAAATAGGCTTGATGGAGAAATGCCATGAGGATCATGGCCGCGTGGTTGCATTTTTCTACTGAGAATGTGAATCACACCCTACACTGGAAGCATAAAAATCGGGCGCCAGGGAATGATAAAAAATCAACGAGGGCAGATATGACCGTCATCCGTAAACAAGATGTAATTAGTAGTGTGGCCGATGCGCTACAGTACATTTCTTACTACCATCCGCTCGACTTTGTCCAGGCTTTGGAAAAAGCTTACGACAAAGAGCAGAGCCAGGCTGCAAAAGACGCTATTGCTCAGATCCTGATCAACTCGCGTATGTCAGCTGAAGGTCGCCGCCCAATCTGTCAGGATACCGGCATCGTGACCTGCTTCGTCAAGATTGGTATGAATGTACAGTGGGATAGTGATCTGACTGTACAGGAAATGATTGACGAAGGTGTCCGTCAGGCATATACCAACCCGGACAATCCACTACGAGCCTCTGTCGTAGCCGATCCTGCTGGTAGTCGTAAAAATACCAAGGACAATGCCCCTGCCGTTGTTCATATTGATATGGTACCTGGCGACAAAGTTGAAATTCAGGTCGCGGCTAAAGGCGGTGGTTCTGAGAACAAGACCAAAATGGTCATGCTCAACCCGTCTGATGACGTGGCAGAATGGGTCGAAAAAACAGTACCTTTGATGGGCGCAGGCTGGTGTCCGCCGGGCATGCTGGGTATAGGTATCGGCGGTACTGCCGAAAAAGCGGCGGTATTGGCAAAAGAATCTCTGATGGAATCTATCGATATCCATGAGTTGCAGGAGCGCGGTGCGCAAAATGCAGAAGAAGAATTGCGTCTTGATATCTATAACCGAGTGAACAAGCTGGGTATTGGTGCACAGGGTCTTGGCGGCCTGACTACCGTGCTGGATGTGAAAATCAAAACGGCACCGACGCATGCGGCTTCCAAGCCTGTGTGCATGATCCCTAACTGTGCAGCGACTCGTCACGTGCACTTCACCCTTGACGGAACCGGTCCTGCTGATCTGTCTCCGCCGAAACTGGAAGACTGGCCGGAAGTGACTTGGGAAGTGGGTGACAATGTCCGCCGTGTGAACCTTGATGAAATTAGCAAGGAAGATGTTCAGGAATGGCGTTCAGGCGAAACTATTCTGTTGTCAGGCAAAATCCTGACTGGCCGTGATGCGGCGCACAAGCGCATCCAGGATATGCTGGCCAAGGGCGAAGACTTCCCGGTTGATTTCAAGAACCGCTTTATTTATTACGTTGGCCCTGTTGATGCGGTTGGCGATGAAGTCGTTGGCCCAGCAGGCCCGACGACCTCAACCCGTATGGATAAGTTCACCGACATGATGCTTGAGCAGGCTGGTCTGACAGGCATGATTGGTAAAGCCGAGCGTGGCCCTGCAGCGATTGAGTCAATCAAACAGCACAAGGCAGTTTACCTAATGGCTGTAGGCGGCGCGGCATACCTGGTGGCTAAAGCTATTAAACAAGCACGCGTGGTCGCCTTTGAAGATCTAGGTATGGAAGCGATTTACGAGTTTGAAGTCGAAGATATGCCAGTAACCGTTGCGGTTGACGCCGAAGGGGTCAATGCCCATCAGACTGGCCCGGATACTTGGAAAGTGAAAATCGCTGAGCTTGAAGGTTAATAGTTGCCTTAAAAGAGCAGTATGCTGATAGGTATCAGTTTGAAAAGGAGCCGGCAGGCTCCTTTTTTATTGCCTGTTGATTGGTTGAGCGATCAACCTTTTTATTGAGTCATATAAAAATAGCTAAAACCCGATCAAAAAAAGTCTTATTCAGTGAGTTTGAGATTTCTTCATCTGATTATTACTGACTTCTCCTGATTTCCTGCTGTGTCCTATCGTTGTGTCTTAGCTGCTCTGCTAACGTCAGTGCCTTTCTTAATAACCTGTTTTTTGTTGTTTTTCTGCGCTTTGTTTAATTAATGTAGCGACATGTGGACTATAGTATTAACAAGCATTTTGGTGTCATGAGGTATCGCTTTGTGCGACTGGCGCCATAAATAAATACAACAATAATGAAGAATTACAGAGGATCTTATGGGACGCTTGATGTGGGCCCCGGCCTTGTTAGCATTATTGGTACAAGGATGCGGGGATAAAGAAGTCGTCATTCCTGAACCAGACTCCCGGCCAGTGAAACTTGTAGCCGTATCGGTGGGTGACAATGAAAGTTTCCGCACATTTCCAGCAGTTGTAGAGGCTGGTGATAAAGCGGTGTTGGCTTTTCGGGTGCCTGGGCAGTTAGACAAGGTACACAGTAATCCGGGGGACATCGTAAAACGTGGCCAGGTACTGGCTCATTTGAATACCGATGAGCTGAGTCTCTTGCTGGAGCAGGCCAAGGCTGATTATGAATTGGCCTACGTGCAATATAAACGTGATAAAGAACTGCTCAAGACCAATGTGGTGTCTGAACTGGATTTCGACCGCTCTGAAGCCGAACTTAACCAGGCAAAAGCTGATCTCGATAAGGCCCAAGCAAACCTTAGCTATGCCAGTTTAGTGGCCCCCTATGATGGTACGCTTTCCCTCTCGCTGGTGGAAAACTATGAATATGTCGCGGCCAAGCAACCCGTGATGCACATCCAAAGTGCTGGGCTGATCAATGTGACCTTCCAGCTGCCTGATCAGCTCCTTGCTCGTTTCCAACATCAAGAAAATGTTGAAAGGGATCCTACCGTTAGCTTCGATACCATTCCAGGGCAGACATTTTCTGCTGAGTTCAAGGAAATCGATACTGAAGCGGACGAAAAGACCTCGAGCTATAAAGTGACCCTGTTTATGGAACGCCCCAAGGGCTTCAACTTGTTGCCGGGTATGGCAGGGCATGTTCGCGTCGCCATTCCGCATATTTCAAGTGGTTCAATACCGTCCCGGGCTATCTTGACCGAGGGGGAGGAGACTTTTGTCTGGCGTGTTGACGAGCAAGGGATCGTCAATAAGGTGCTTGTTCAGCTTGATGACAGGCGAAGGGTCATCAATGGCTTGAACGACGGTGACTTGATTGCGACATCCGGGGTATCGGAGTTACAGGAAGGGCAAAAAGTGCGTAAATGGGTAAAAGAGCGGGGACTGTAGGATGAAGATGTTAACGCTAATACCTTGGATGTTGGGTGGAGCCATACTGCTGGCAGGCTGTGATAGAGCTACTATTGAACCTCGTACCGTGGTAGCGCCTGTTTCAGTCGCCGAAGTAAGAATGGCAGAGACTGCACCTCAATTAACATTTCCTGCAGTAGCAGCAGCTGCCGACAAATCGAGCTTGTCTTTCAGGGTACAGGGAGAAATCAGCTTTATTGCTGTTCGACCCGGTGATCAGGTGAAGAAAGGGCAGCTTTTGGCTCGTCTTGACCCGACTGACTATAAATTGGAAGTGGATGATGCCCAGGCTAAGTTCAATGTGGCCGATAGCCAATATCGCCGTTCGGCGAAACTGGTCAAGCAGGGCTTCTTGCCTCAGTCACAATTTGATGAGTTGAAAGCTGAGCGCCGTATTGCCAAAGCCCGCTTGGATTACGCCAAGCTCAATTTAACTTTTACAGAACTTAAAGCCCCATTCTCAGGTGTGATTTCTCGTGTACCGGTTGAACAGTTTGAGAATGTTCAGGTGGGGCAGCTAGTCATGAACCTGCATCTCGCCGATCAGGTTGATGTCATCATCCAAGCACCCGATATGATTTATTCGCAAAGTACAGCGGTAGAGGTGCAGGAATCTAAGCCTGGGGCGAAGATTTTGCTTGAGGATGGTGCGGCATACCAGGCATTTCTCAAGGAGTTTACCACTGAGCCGGATCCTGATTTGGGCTCTTTCCTCGTAACCCTGACCATGCCGATGCCCAAAGATCGCTTTATCCTCGATGGGATGGCCGTCGAGGTTAAAATTGATGCCCAGAAGCTAAAGGTTTACCGAAAAGGGGAAGCGGTGATCCCGCTCGAAGCCATTTTCAATGAAGATGGCGATGAATTAGCAATGGACAATAAATTTGTCTGGGTCCTTAACGAGGATAATACCGTAAGTAAGCGCAAAGTCGTCACTGATAAAGTGGTTCCACAAGGCGTCAGGCTACTAGAAGGATTGGAGGCAGGAGAGCATATTGTTGTCGAAGGCGCGAATAGATTACGTGAAGGCCAGTCGGTCACCATAGTCAATAAGGAGGCGGGCTGATTATGAAGCAAGATATCGCAAGCTATTTTATTCGGAACAAAGTGATCAGCTGGATGCTGACACTGATTTTCTTGATTGGTGGCACCATGGCCTTTTTCGGGCTTGGGCGTTTGGAAGACCCGGCGTTTACTATCAAAGATGCGATGGTAGTCACCGCTTATCCTGGTGCAACGCCTCTTCAGGTTGAAGAGGAAGTGACGTATCCGATTGAAAAAGAAATCCAGCAGTTGATTTATGTTGATGAGGTCAACTCGGTGTCTAGCCGCGGTCTATCCCAAATTACCGTGACCATGAAAAACAATTATGGGCCGGATGATCTCCCGCAGATTTGGGATGAAATGCGGCGTAAGGTGAACGACCTCAAGCCATCATTGCCGCCAGGGGTGCAGGAGCCGTCGGTTATCGATGATTTTGGTGATGTTTTTGGTATTTTGCTGGCGGTGACTGGCCAAGGTTATAGCTATAAGGAGCTTAGCGACTACGTTGATTACCTGCGCCGTGAAATAGAGTTGGTTGAAGGGGTCGGTAAGGTATCTGTTACTGGTACTCAGCAAGAGCAGGTTTTTATTGAGATCTCATTGCAGCGCTTAAGCAACTTAGGCATTTCACCACAAACCATTTATAGCACATTGGAGACTCAGAATCTGGTCACCAGTGCCGGGGCCGTGAGGATAGGAAGCGAATATATCCGAGTTCACCCAACCGGCGAATTCCAAAGCGTTGATGAACTCGGTGATTTGATTATTACCGAGAGTGGCGCAGAAGGGTTGATCTACCTAAAAGATGTGGCAGAAATCAAGCGCGACTTCCAAGAAGTACCGAGCAATCTAATCAGCTATAACGGCCAGCAGGCTTTGCATGTCGGGATTTCCGCGATTGAAGGGGTCAACGTTGTCGATGTCGGTAAGCGGGTGGAAAATCGCTTGCGTGAACTTAAAGAGCAGCAGCCTGTTGGTATTGATATCGGCGTGGTATACAGCCAGCCAACAGAGGTAGACAAATCGGTCAGCGGCTTTATCATCAGCCTTGGCCAAGCGGTAGCGATTGTTATTGTTGTCCTGCTGTTCTTTATGGGGCTGCGTTCAGGCTTGCTGATTGGTTTGATCCTCTTGCTTACTGTGTTGGGTACCTTCGTCTTCATGAGCTGGCTGGCTATCGACTTGCAGCGGATCTCGCTCGGTGCTTTGGTTATCGCCTTGGGTATGTTGGTGGATAACGCGATAGTGGTGGTCGAAGGGGTGCTGATAGGCATGCAGAAGGGGAGAACCCGGATGCAAGCTGCCTCGGATATTGTGACCCAAACCAAGTGGCCATTGCTCGGGGCAACCGTCATTGCAGTGATGGCATTTGCACCGATTGGCCTGTCGCAGGACTCAACCGGAGAGTACTGTCGTACGCTGTTTACCGTGTTGTTGGTTTCCTTGATGCTCAGCTGGTTTACCGCGATCTCCCTGACGCCGTTCTTCAGTGACTTGTTCTTCAAAAGTGTCAAAACCGGTAATGCTGATCCGGATGCCGATCCTTATGCGGGCAAGATTTTCGTTTTGTACAAGGCATTTCTTGAGTTCTGTATGCGCCGTGCTTGGTTGACGGTGATTGTGCTGGTAGCGATGTTAGGGGCAAGCCTATACGGCTTTACCTTGCTTAAGCAATCTTTCTTCCCGTCATCAACCACGCCGATGTTTATGGTCGATGTTTGGTTACCTGAAGGGACGGATATCCGGGCAACGGATGCTACATTGGAAGAGCTAGAAGGCATTATTTCGCAGGATGAGCGGGTTGAATATATCAGTACCAGTGCTGGTAAGGGGTCACAGCGTTTTATGCTGACCTATACCCCGGAGAAGAGCTACTCCTCTTATGGAGAGCTGGTGATCAGGGTTAAGAGTTTCGAAGACGTGCTACCTGTGATGGGGATGATTGGGGGCCTTCTTGATACCAACCACCCAGAGCTTGAATACAAGCTCAAGCAAATTATGCTCGGCCCATCATCAGGCTCAAAAATTGAAGCCCGTTTGGTCGGCCCAGACCCGACAGTTTTGCGTACGCTCGCCAAGCAAGTTGTGGATATCATGAACGCCGATCCTGGCGCCTTTAATATTCGCCATGATTGGCGTGAGCGGAACAAGGTCATTGAGCCGGTCTTCAATGAAAGTCAGGCGCGTCGTTACGGTATAACCAAGAAAGACGTCGACGACTTATTGCAGATGTCATTCTCTGGCCTGACGGTTGGGGTATATCGAGATGGTACTAACCTGATGCCGATTGTTGCCCGCTTGCCTGATGAAGAGCGCGTCGATATAAGTACCATCGAAGGGATGAAGATTTGGAGTCCGGCAACCCAGGGCTATATTCCGTTGCAGCAGGTGATCAACGGCGTGAATGTCATCTGGGAAGACCCGCTAATTGCCAGGAAAGACCGCAAGCGGATGCTAACGGTGATGGCTGATCCGGATCCATTGGGCGATGAAACCGCGGCCACGGTACAGGCGCGGATCCAACCCCTTATCGAAGGACTGGATTACCCGCCGGGCTATTCACTGGAGTGGGGGGGTGAGTACGAGTCATCAGCCGATGCGAAAGAGTCACTGTTCCAGACCATGCCGATGGGGTATCTGGTGATGTTCCTCATTACAATCTTCCTGTTCAACAAAGTGAAGGAAGCCTTGATTGTGTGGGCTACGGTGCCATTGGCGGTAATTGGGGTTACCACAGGATTGCTCTTGCTCAATACCCCATTTGGCTTTATGGCCTTGCTAGGTTTCCTCAGCTTGTCCGGCATGCTGGTGAAAAACGGTATCGTTCTGCTAGATCAGATCGAAATCGAGATAGCTAGTGGGAAGGAGAAGTACCAGGCTGTGGTTGATGCGGCGGTGAGTCGTGTCAGGCCGGTATGTATGGCGGCAATCACCACCGTGCTTGGTATGGTGCCGCTGCTACCCGATGTGTTCTTCAAGCCGATGGCAGTAACCATCATGTTTGGTTTGGGCTTTGCGACGGTACTGACTCTGATTGTAGTGCCTGTACTATATCGCTTGTTCCACAATGTGGCACTGCCAGGCAGTAGTCCTGTGACACCACCGGAACCAGTACACAGCTAGTAACTCGCTGGGATAAAGCAAAGGGGCGCAATATGCGCCCCTTTATATTTGTCTCGAGAGACTGTGACAGGTTTTAAGCTGTTACTTTCCACGTCATCTCTTCACCAGCACGGATTGGCACAACAACATCATTGCCGAAAGCCATTGTCTCTGGTACTTCCCAGTTTTCTTTGGTCAGGGTGATAGTATCCGCGTTACGTGGTAGGCCGTAGAAGTCAGGACCATTGAAGCTGGCAAAGGCTTCTAGCTTATCCAGCGCGCCAGCTTGCTCGAACACTTCAGCATAAAGCTCGATGGCCGCGTGCGCGGTGTATGAACCTGCACAACCGCAAGCCGATTCTTTGCGGCCTTGAGCGTGTGGTGCTGAGTCAGTACCCAAGAAGAACTTCGGGCTACCGCTGGTCGCTGCGGCTACAAGCGCTGCTTGGTGCGTGTTGCGCTTTAGGATTGGCAGGCAGTAGAAGTGTGGACGGATCCCGCCAACGAGCATGTGGTTGCGGTTGAACATCAGGTGGTGTGCCGTGATGGTTGCCGCGACATTAGGGCCTGCGTTGTTAACAAACTCCACCGCATCTTTAGTGGTGATGTGTTCAACCACGATCTTCAGGTTTGGCATCTTCTCGACAATTGGTCCTAGTACCGTGTCGAGGAACTGCTTCTCGCGGTCGAAGATATCGACATCGTGAGTGGTTACTTCACCGTGGATCAACAGTAGCATGCCTTCTTCCTGCATCGCTTCCAGCGTCGGGATCAGTTTGTCGATTGAAGTGACACCTGAATCTGAGTTGGTGGTTGCACCGGCTGGGTAAAGCTTGGCGGCATAAATATGGCCAGTGGCTTTTGCTTTGCGAATTTCGTCAGGAGTGGTGTTGTCGGTAAGGTATAGGGTCATTAGAGGAGAGAAATTGCCTTGAGGCTTTTCGGCAAGGATACGCTCACGGTAAGCAAGGGCTGCTTCAGTATCGGTTACCGGCGGGACCAAGTTTGGCATGATGATAGCTCGACCCATATAACGGCTGGTATCGCGAACAGTGTCATTGAGCACGTCGCCATCCCGCAAATGCAGGTGCCAGTCATCAGGACGTGTAATCGTAATAGTCGTCATTGTTGCTTCCCTCCCAAAAAAAATCGACCGATTCTAAAACCTCTGTCAGGGCTTGTAAAGTGGGTTGTTCAAACTATTGAATTAATTGACGCAGAATAGAGCAAACGATTGCTTATGAGAGGGGAGAAAAGGTGATTTTCCGCTTTCTGAGGGGGGTGAGATGAGAAAAAGCCAGCTGAGATAGCTGGCTTTGAAGTGGGTTGAATCGCTTTAGAGAGCTAGAGCTTGAAGCGATGCACCAGATCATTTTGCTGGTGGGCGAGCTGATCGAGCTTGTCGCTGGCTTCGGCAACTTCTTCCATTGAGCGGTAGTTCGAATCAGCAATGTGGCTGATATCTTCCAGTGAACGAGCAATAGAGCCTGTGGTACTGCGCTGCTCTTCGGCTGCCTGTGCGATTTGCGTACTCATCTGGCTGATCTCGAGAATGATAGCCTGGATCTCTTCCATGGCACTGTTGGCATCCGAGGCCTGGGTAATACTGTTTTCCATTTCGCTGACACAGCTTTGCATCACTTCAACCGCTTGGCCGGAGCTAGACTGTAGGCGCTGGATCATTTGCTCGATTTCCGCAGTTGAATCTGTCGTGCGTTTGGCGAGTACTCTGACCTCATCTGCCACCACCGCGAAGCCTCGACCTTGTTCGCCAGCCCTTGCGGCTTCGATAGCTGCGTTGAGAGCGAGCAGGTTAGTCTGGTCGGCAATATTTCTGATCACATCCAAAATAGAGCCGATATTACTGCTCATTTGCTGCAAGTCAGAAACCGCATGGACAGATTTATCCAAGCGCGTCGATAGCTGGTGGGTGGTGTTGATGTTGCGGCTCATCACTTCGCGACCGGTACTCGAGGCTTTTTCAACTTCGTGTACTCGTTCCATGGTGTTCTGGGCACTGTGGGAAACGTCGGTAACGGACTGTTCCATTTCTGTCATGGCTGTCGCCACGGAAGCTGTTTGCTGACGTTGCTCATGGAGGCGGTTCTTCGCTTCTGTTGTTGTTGTTTGATTCTCTTCAGCAACAGAAGTGAGATCACTCGAGGCCTGACTTAGTCTGCCAAGAATTTCCTGCAAATTATCAGCAAGAGTATTGATGTAATTGCCCAGCTTGCTGAATTCCACAAACTGGTTCACTTGGCTGCGTTTGGTCATATCACCTTTTGCCAAGGCTTCAAGCGTTACCAGGGTTGCCTTCAATGGCTTACGGACACTCTGGGCGATATACCAGCCAATGAACAACGCAAACAAGGTAGTTCCCACGCCGAGAATTATGGCATTGCGATATCCCTGGTTGTAGGTGCTGTCGGCATTGGTAATAGCCGAATCCATCTGGGTATTCGCTTGGGCGCTGAAGCTACCAAGCAGCTCCATCGCCTGGTCAATTTCATTGGCCAGAATGGCAATGTTGTCATAAAGGCGGTTGCGCGCCTCGATATATTTGAAATGATCATCCAGTACCCCACCGGATTGGCCGATATCTACCGTGTACTGCGCAATTGACTTATCAAAGATAGGCTTAAGCTCCGGCATGATAGCCAGGAGGGAGCGGTAGGCATTATTGAGGTGGTTGATATTGCGACGGTTGCTCTTGATGGCATCATCGATGGCCGTGATGTCTTCGGTCGCAAGCGCATCGGAGGTGACAACTTCAGTTTCTTGCAGTTTGACGAAGTAATTCTTGGCGATCATTTTGACCGAGATGCTTTCCTGATCATCTACATAGTCTTTCATCCGGCTATTCAGGCTACTGTGCAACTGCTGGAAACGACGGGCTGATTGCTGGCGCTCTTCCTGGGCCACAAGCTGGGTCCGGTAGTTATCCATGGCAGTGTGGGCTTCTTGGAAGTAGCGGTTTTCCAGCGCGATAAGCGCTTCTAGCTGGCCACTCAAGGCGGCATTGTCCTGCGCTGCGCTGGCTAGTTGTTCGAAAGCGGCGAGGAATTGTTTATGGGCTTGGCCAAAGTTTTCTCCATAGGCATCCATTCTCACCAAATCTTGGCTGGTGAGAAAATCCTTGTAGATTTTGTCGGCGGCCAGCAGCCTGACGCTGACTTGGTTGGACAGCGACACCAAGGGTAAAGATTGGTTGGTAACAATCTGGAGTTGTTGGTGGATCCGGCTGGTGCCATCGAGCATCATGACCAGTGTGGCAACAAATAGCATTACCATCACGGTGATACCGGTATACATACGTCGTATGACAGAGGTCTGTTTCGTTGTCTTCATAATATCCCTAAACAATACAAGCAAGCGACAGCAGAACTTACTTATGGCAATGTAATACGAAGTTAGAATTATGGTTTTGGTCTTCGCACAAAATGTGACGTCTCAATTTTTAGAAGCAAAAAAAGCGAACAAAATTGCGTCATTATTGACTCACCGCAACAATAAATCCTTGTTATGGCTATTGAGTACCGTGCCAAATAGTAAATGATTTGGCTTCATACATTCTTTGACCGCTGCATCAAAAAATAACTTTGTTATCCCTCAACGTAATGATTCTCCGTCTATTGATTCGGCTGGCCTCTAAAAGCCATTTGTCTGGAAGAAATAGTTTGGCGAGAAAAAAAACTGGAAAAAAGATTAAAAACAATGTTCAATATTGCTCTTATCAACGTTGTCGAGCATACTGCAAGTGTAGATTTGATAACGATAAATGGAGCAAGACATGGCTGAAGAAACCATTTTCAGTAAGATTATTCGTAAGGAAATTCCTGCTGATATTCTTTATCAGGACGACTTAGTAACGGCTTTTCGCGATATTAACCCGCGTGCGCCAAGCCATATTTTGATCATCCCGAATAAACTGTTACCGACTGTGAACGATGTTGAAGCAGAAGATGAGCTAATGATGGGCCGTTTATTCACGGTTGCTCGTAAACTGGCTGAGCAGGAAGGGGTGGCTGAAGACGGTTACCGTTTGATCATGAACTGTAACCCTCACGGCGGCCAAGAAGTTTACCACATCCACATGCACTTGCTGGGTGGTCGTCCTCTAGGTCCAATGCTTGTGGGCTAACGCGCTCTTAGGCTAAGAAAAGCGGCTCAAGCTGATGGTACTGGTTTCTCAACCGAGTGGCCCAATCATCGAGCTGAGCCGTTCATCAGTGAACTTACGTTCCAAAATAAAGTCTGACTGGCAGGTATTTTTAGCATCATTGCTATTGGTTCTGGGTATTCAGGTTTTGTATACCAAGTGGCGTGGAGACGTTGTTTCCTGCATTTATCCGTTTGGTAGTAATTAGGGTTAGCGAGAAGATGTTGAAACATGCCGTCGTAGCGGTGCTGTCTCTGGGGTTGGTTGCTTGCGCGAATCTGTCCACCCAGAGCTTATTTAGTCATTATAGTGCGGCAAACAGCAAGACCCATCAGGCAATGCAGCAGGGCTTGTACCAGCAAGCGTTGGACGTATTGCCTGATGCGCCTGCAGGTGAAATCCTCGATGGAATGGAGAAAGGGCGAGTTGGCTTTGTCGCGGGGCAATACCCGCAAAGTTTTGGTGCACTGCAGTCGGCTGACAGTGCGGTCAAGGAGCAGCAGCGTCAAGCCAGCATCCAGATTTCCGAAGGCTTTAACCAAGCCGGTTCTCTGCTGACCAATGACAATATGATCACCTATCGTCCTGCGGATTATGAACTGGGCTTTTTGCATCTGTACTTGGCGCTGAATTACCTTCAGCAAAGCAATCTCGAAGGGGCTTTGGTAGAAGTACGTCGCGCGAACCAGGTTCAGGAAGCAGCCAAGCGACAGCGAGAGGCTGAACTCAATAAAGCGGCTAAAGAAGCGCGGCGAAATGGTATGGATCAAAACCTTGGTGCGGTATTGGCACGCTACCCTGATGTGGGGAGTGAGCTGGGTAATATCCAGAACGGTTATTTGTTTTTCCTTTCAGGCGTGCTCTACGAAGCAGATGGCGATTTGAACAGTGCTTATATTGATTACAAGCGGGCCTTGGCTGTAGCACCGAATAACCCATTTGTTGCTGAAACGGTATTACGTATGGCAACGCGGATGAGGATGGATAATGATCTGCCAGCACTGGAGGCGCGCTACGGCAAATACCAGGCACCTTCTGCCAATACCGGCCGGGTGATTGTTTTTGACGAGCAGGGTGTGGTGTCGGCAAGAGATGGCTGGCGATTACCTATCTGGCTGACAGACAGTCGCGGTGATGGGGTGATTTACAATCTGGCATTGCCGTATTACCCAAATCCGTCCAATAAATTATATTCGCCATTGCAGCTCAACGGTAAGCCTATGATCGACAGCCAGGTTGCCAATGTGAATGGCATGGCTCGTTACAGCTTGCAAGAAGACTTGCCCGTTATCGTACTGCGACAGGCGCTGCGGGTGGTCGCGAAGAACGAAGTACGCAAGACAGCAGCAAGAAAGGGGGATGATATTGGTAATGTCCTGACGAACATTTTCAATACCCTCACCGAGCAACCAGATACCCGAAGCTGGCAGAGCTTGCCAGCCTCAGTGGCAATTGCCCAGCAAGATGTCGCAGCAGGGCAGTATGATTTGGCCTGGAATGGCCATCAGATAGACGTTGACGTAAAAGCAGGCAGAACAACCATGGTTTGGGTGTCACGTCAGGGAAATCAGCTGACCGGTTGGTCAGTCTTATTGGGGAATAACTGATGAGAATATTACTTGTATTGGGAATGGTCTTGGGCTTGGCGGCTTGTTCAACGACAACGTCGGGAATAAGTATTGAGAGCAGTAATCAAAGTGTGGTGATTGGCAATCCTAACCTTGCCAGCCGTCTATCCATTGAGCAAGCCAATGTCTCAGTGGTTAATGGGTTACTGAAGGCCGGGGTGCCGGTGACCAGCCAGATTGATTCCGATCTCAACCTGCAGTACCGCTTTTATTGGTACGACGCACAGGGGCTTGAGGTGAGTGGTAGCGATAGCCCATGGCGTCAGGTTGTGCTGCACGGCAAAGATACGATGACATTACAAGCGGTTGCCAGAAGCCCTCAGGCAACGCAATACCGGATATATATCCGCAAAGCAGATTATTAATTTTGGGATTGGCACCTTAGCGGTGCTGTTTGACAGATAAAGGTAAGACGATGAAAAAAAGCGTAATCGCATTAATGGGTGTAGCAGCATTGATGGGCGGTTGTGCCCAGAAGGTAAGTTATGGCGATGCCCAGCAGGCAGAGACAACAACGATTGAGTTTGGCTCAACGGATTTGCAAAAGATTGCCGGAGAGATGACAGACAGCATGCTGACATCGGGCTCGGTGGCTTACATTACTGGTAATGGCCAACGTCCTATCATTATGGTCGATAGCATCAAGAACAAAACCAGCGAGCACATTGATACTGAATCCATCACTGATTCGGTCAGCACTAAGTTGCTGAATTCAGGTAAATTCCGTTTCGTGGATATGACGCGCGTGGAAGATGTCCGCAAGCAACTGAACTTCCAGAATGATGATGAGCTGGTTAACCAAAGCACTGCGATTCAATTTGGCCAAATGGTCGGTGCCGAATACATGATGTACGGCAACTTGTCGAGCATCGTGAAGTCAGCAGGCAGTGATAAAGACGTTTACTACAAGATGACCATGCGTTTGATGGATCTGAAAACAGGCCTTATCGAGTGGGCTGACGAAACCGAAATCCGTAAGCAGGAATCTAAGAGCCTTCTGGGCTGGTAATTTTGCTTAACAAAGAGCATTAAAGGTGAACCGGTAAATGAGTGTCGAGTCGTTACACGAGTTATTTGCGCTTAGGTTGCCAGATCATCATCTTGTTAGTGCTGAACCTCTCAGTGGCGGTCTTAGTAACCGTTGCTGGAAGGTGATTATCAAGCATACCGAAACGGGGCAGAGCCATACGCTTGTATGGCGTCCTGATTCTTCCTCGTCACAAGCCTTTGGTGTGTCTAGGCAGCTTGAATACGATGTGTTGCATGCTATCCACACCTCTTCATTACCAGATCTTGCTCCCAGAGCCTTTGCCCATTTTGCGGAAGGCCTATTGGTTGAATGGGCAACAGGTCAAACCGCCAACACAGATTTTCCGTTATCCGATTTAGTTGCTTTACAGAGCGCGGTCCATCAACTTCCGTTGCCATACTGGCGTCTAGATGTTCAACAGCGAGGTGCACACTACTGGCAATTTATGGGAGATGAAAAAGGAAATGATCAGCTACAGCGTATCCATACCTACTTTCAGTCCCAACCGATCAGAAAGTGGTTTGAAGATACATGCTGTCACCATGACTTGGGCTGGTACAACATTATTATTGCACTGGACGGTCAGCAGAAAGTGATTGACTGGGAGTATGCTGCGGCTGGTGACCCTTCGCTGGATTTGGCATTAACCATTGCAGCCAATCAATTGGCTCCGATTAAGGCTGTCGACTTGTATTGCCAACAGATGGGAATCTGCGATGCCGATACGCGAGCTTTGTGGCATTCTGCCGTTGAGTATTGGCATCCCTGGTGTGATTACCTTGCCATGCTGTGGTTCTATGCCGGGGCAAAGCAGTTTGCCGGTCAGGAGCCGTTTAATGAAGACTATTTCAACGAAGCCCAATCTTTGAAAGAAAAGTTGTGGAATAGACTGCAATTCTCTGATTAATAGAACCTTTTTAAATCCTCTCGTCTACAATTGAGTAACGTCTTTCCTGTTTGTGCGAAATGCGTATCAGTTGGGTCTTTATACTTATAGCTGTTTTCTTCATTCTCTTTACCTCGATATCGCTATATCGAAGGTGGCTAGAAATAATGATCTGTATTGTCATACAGCGACGTAACTTAAAAGACATTGATTAAATCAAGTAACTCAAGCGTTGAGTTCGGAAGAGGGGATGGTAATGAGCAAGTTGCTTCCAAAGTGGACGGGCATTACTTTGGCCGTAGTCTTGGTTGGAGGTTGTACGACCCGGCTGGCTTACAATAATTTGGACGTATGGTTGAACTACCGTCTTTCCTCTTATGTCACTCTTAATTCGTCGCAGGAATCCAGCTTTGACCAGGGAGTTGACCGTGCTCATGCACTTCATCGCCGGCAAGAGCTGCCGAAAATCCACAGTGCTATTGATCGCCTACAGGCCGATCTCCTTTCTCCAATGACGTTCGGTCAAATGCAGGAGTACTACACGGTATTCACCCGTTTGGGGCAGGATTCGGCAGCGATTTTGGCAAATCCGGTGGCCGATATGTTTGCTCAGTTGAATGATTCTCAAGTGGCTCAGTTCGAAGGGCGTTTGCGCCAGCGGTTTGCAGAGTTCGATCAGGAAAGAAGTAAACTGAGTCAATCGCAGCAGCTTGCTAAGCGGTCGGAGCGTTTACAAGACTTTACCCAGGATTGGGTGGGCTCCCTAACCAGCAGGCAAGAGGAGCTACTGACTGAGTTGGCAGGATACCAGCTGGAGATGTCGCCGATATTTCGCTCTCTGCGTAATGGCTATTTTGAGCGTTGGCAGCAGTTGATGAAAAAGCGTACTCAACCTTCATTCAAAGGGCAGTTCACCCAGTTGATGAGAGATATGGTTGCCTTGAACAGTCCTCAATACCAAACAGAGATCCGTTTTTATCTCAATCGGCGGTTTGAATTGATGCGGCGGCTTAATCATACAATGTCGCCACAGCAGAAAGCGTATCTAAATCGCAAGTTGGTTAATCTCCGCAAGGAAGTGGCGTTACTGATTAATCAATAACTAGATGATGGTCTCACCTCTTGTGAAAGTAATGTCAACAAACCCCACAAAACGTGTTAGATTGATTTTACTGATAATCACAATAGGGAATAAAAATGATTATTTATCTGCATGGTTTTGACTCCACAAGCCCAGGTAACCATGAAAAGGTATTGCAGCTTCAGTTCATTGATCCTGATGTGCGTTTTGTGAATTACAGTACCCTACACCCAAAGCATGATATGCAGCATCTACTAAAAGAAGTGCATAAGCTGAAGGAAGAGTCTGCTGATGAACAACCACTTATCTGTGGGGTGGGGCTTGGTGGATACTGGTCTGAAAGGATTGGTTTTCTGTGTGGTATGAAGCAGGTTATTTTTAACCCTAACCTGTATCCTGAGCGTAATATGGAAGGTCGTATTGACCGTCCTGAAGAATATGCTGATATTTCCACCAAGTGTGTGAATGATTTTCGTAAGAAAAATGAAGGCAAATGCCTGTGCATCCTTTCAACTAATGATGAAGTTCTAGACAATAACCACACTAAGGATGTACTCGGTGATTTCTACGATATTATCTGGGACGAGAAAGAAACCCATAAATTCAAGAAGATCTCTCAGCATCTACAAACAATAAAAGCCTTTAAAGAAGCCTCCTGATACTTACCTCGTAGCAAGCAGACGGAATATGTCCGTCTGCAGCACGCTAACAGGGTCTCATGACCCTCTGCGATCCCCCCGACTAACCTCCACCAAGGCAAATTGTGTGCTCTACCGTGTGTCGCTATGGGGACTAAAAGCCCGAATTTTGTGTGGGGTTTTGATCCTAATCAATTATTTCTTGCCTTGAAATAATATTGGCTTATAATGCAAATCTTAACTTTTTTTGAGGTAAATCAAAAAAAGTTGAGTTAATTAAATGAAGAAGGTGCAACAAGCACCCCGTAAAAATCTCAGCCTAAGCGCATGAAATAAAAGAATTTCACTGACTGGAAGTTGTTCGGGTCAGATAAAGTTTTTAATTTTTTAAATATTTGAATTTGTGGAAGGAGTGTTGTCATGTCTCGAATTATTGTTGTTGGCGGTGGCGCCGGCGGTTTGGAGCTAGCAACGAAACTGGGTCGTACATTGGGCCGTAAAGGCCGCGCTAAGGTTACCTTGGTTGACCGCAAGGCAAGCCACCTGTGGAAGCCGCTATTGCACGAAGTGGCAACGGGTTCGATGGATGCAGGGGTAGATGCACTGAGTTACCGTGCCCATGCGAAAAACCACTCGTTTGATTTTCAGATGGGTAGCCTAAAAAACATTGACCGCGACCGTAAGGTGATCAGCCTGTCAGCGCTCTATGACAAGAATGATGAGCTGCTGATGCCAGAGCGCGAGCTGGAATATGACATTCTGGTTATGGCTATCGGTTCTACTTCGAATGACTTTAACACTCCGGGTGTGCGTGACAACTGTATCTTCCTTGACAGCCCTGAGCAGGCGCACCGTTTCCGTACACAAATGAACAACCAGTTCTTGAAGCTGCATGCGAACAAAGAGCAGAAAACGGTTGATATTGCGATTGTCGGTGCTGGCGCAACCGGTGTTGAATTGTCAGCAGAACTGCACAATGCGGTTAAAGAACTGCAGAACTACGGTTTTGGTGATCTGGATAGCTCTCGCTTGAACGTCAACCTAGTTGAAGCGGGTGAGCGTATTCTTCCTGCTCTACCGCCGCGTATCTCTTCAGCTGCCCACAGTGAGCTGACCAAGCTAGGCGTCAATGTGCGCACTGCGACTATGGTCACCAAAGCAGACGAAACTGGCCTGACAACCAAAGATGGCGACCATATCCCAGCGCAAATCATGGTATGGGCTGCAGGTATCAAGGCGCCTGATTTTATCAAAGATATCGCCGGCCTTGAGACTAATCGCATTAACCAGCTAGTGGTTAAGCCGACGCTGCAGACAACCCGCGATGATGATATCTATGTTATCGGTGATTTGGCATCTTGTGCACAGGAAGACGGTAGCTTTGTTCCACCGCGAGCCCAGGCCGCACACCAGATGGCAAGCCGTTGTTTCTCGAACATCGTTGCTAAAATTACTGACCGCGAGCAGAAGCCATATGTCTACAGCGACCACGGCTCGCTGGTGTCACTGAGCCGTTTCTCAACCGTGGGTAGCCTGATGGGCAACCTGACCAAAGGCTCGATGATGGTTGAAGGCCGTATTGCCCGCGTAGTATACATTTCCCTTTACCGTATGCACCAGATCGCGTTGCACGGTGTGGTGAAAACCAGCTTGATGATGCTGGTTGGCCGAATTAACCGCGTACTGCGTCCTAACTTGAAGCTTCACTAAGCAGAGTCTGGATACGGGCCGATAGAGGAGAACAATGATGTTCCTGCTGTTTGATGTATTTGGTACCAAGATGTCAGTACAACGAAAAGATGGCTTTTGGTTACTGTTCAAAGAGTCAGATACTGCAATGCGTGCCCGTATTTATGATGTGGTTATTCCACCAGAGCTTGAAGAAGCTGATTTGGCGACCTACTTGGCGGATATCTACCATGAGAATGCCAGTGCCAATCATCCGGAAGTCCGCCGCTGTTAAGCCTTTTACGTAAGGCAAAGCTAGCTTGGTTAAGCTATAAGCCAATATTAAAAAACCGCCAGCACTGGCGGTTTTTTTTGATCTTGTTAATCGTCTAAAGCCACTGATAATCAGTTGATTTTAAACAGCTCAACATCAAAGATCAGCACCGAACCCGGTGGGATAGAGCCGATTGCTCGGTTGCCGTAGGCAAGTTCGGCCGGGACGAAGAAGCGTGTTTTCTCACCCTCAACCATTAGCTGTACACCCTCAGTCCAGCCTTTGATTACCTGGTTCAGGCCAAATTGGATAGTCTCGCCACGTTCAACTGAACTGTCGAATACTGTGCCGTCTAGAAGCGTACCGTGGTAGTGGACGGTGACTTTGTCGCTCGCTTTTGGATGAACGGTACCAGTGCCTTCTTGCAGTACCAGGTACTGTAGGCCGGATGCAGTGGTCTTCACCCCTTCTTTTTCCTTGTTCTCAGCCAGGAAAGTTTCACCCGCCTTGATATTTTCAACAGCCGCTTGCTTGTTACCTTGGGAGCGTTGAATAAAGAAGATGATTAGCGCAACAAGGGCGATACCCAGAATAATTTTAAACACGTAAGTTCCTCATTTCGTGTTGATTCATTGGCTGATAGTAGCAGAGCTTATTGCTGGGTGAAAGGCGGGGGAGAAGAGGTAATATCACTGGGGATGAGTGAGAACAGTAAACCATCGACTGGGCCATCCTGGGTGATGATCCGGTTTCGGGCTGTACACTCAAAATGGGCCTTGGTAGCAAGGGCTGTGCGTTGGCTGGCAAGGTTACCGGTGTGGGTGACTATTTCGATCCGTGTTAGGCCGACAGTCTCGAAGGCAAACTGGGCAATAGCTTGGCAGGCTTCTTTGGCATAGCCCTGTCTCTGGGCACTGGACCGGATCCAATACCCCATTTCAGCCGAATTGGTCAGCTCGGACAAATTGCTCAGCGAAGTGCTACCAATAAACGTCTCCGTACTGCGTTCGAAGATAGCAAACTCATAACTAATGTCGTAAGCCCAATTTTGTTGGCTAGCATGAATCCACTCATGGGCATCGTGTTGGCTGTACTGGGCGTGGCACCAAGGAAGCCAAGGGGTAAGGCTTTGCTGCGAATGGTGGATGGCCTCAAGCAAATCCAACAGATCGGCATTTTTATAGGGGCGAAGCAGCAAGCGCTTGCTTGTCAGTTGGTAGTCTGTTTTCATCCTGTCCACAGTCTCCGTAAATATGCATTCTAGTATCAACTGAATATGACTCAGTTGGTATTAGCATAAACTGCAGTGTCGGGATTGTCGTGGCTGACAAGAAGGAAGGGGTTGAAAATGTGAAAAGGGCTGCGTTATGCAGCCCTTTGTGAGTGAGTACTTGTTAGCTGGTGAGGTTATCCGTCGATACGACGAATTTGGATCACCATACCCATTAGAGGGTGGTCAAGGTAGTGAGTTTCACCACTGCGCATCTTACGCTGTTGCTGGAACTGGTACGCCTTGAGGAATTCTTCTACTTTGACCTGCTTTTTCACTTCTTGCAGGTGACCGATTTGCACGTTGCTCTCTGGCTCTAGCGACCCATCCATCGTATCAAGAGGCTCGGCACCGATAATCACTTCACGACGGCTTGGTTCGCGAAGTGCAAAGTTAGCTTCGGTGAACAGGAAGTGCTGAACATACACACGCAGCGTACCGTCAAGCTCGCGCAGAGACTGAATGTCTTTCTCGATGCTGTCATCCGTTTCCGTGAGTGACTCTTCGGTGAAACCGTCATTGAACTGCTCATCAGCAGGCTCACTAGACTGGGCAGATTTCACGCTGCCATCAGGTAAAAACTGGGCGGAGAAGTCTTCACCGGCTGTAAAGTGAATGCGAGGTGCTGCGGCACGGCTCAAATCACCTTGGCGCCAACCAAAGTGTGCTAGCGGGGTAAAGCCTGCGTGTTGCTTGAGCTTATTGTACTGTGAGTTGAGCTCAAACTGCGACGAAGGCATTTTGGTGATCCCTCGTGCCTGTAGGCGAGCAGTATCACCAAAGTCGATAGCGCCTTTGAGGTTGATAGGCTTTTGGCTATCAGGCCAAGATTCGCTGACCTGCTCAGGCGCAATGTTGCGCTTGAAAAGGATCACTTCGATATCGAACTGTCTGGCTGCAAGGCTTGGCCAGCTAATGGCGAACAGCAGCAAATAAATGAGATTTTTCAAGATAATACTCCGCACTTAAGTGCTATCTATTATAGAGCGTTTTCGGCCAACTTTGTTAGAAGACCGTCAACATACTTTATTCTGTCTTTTCTGTCACTCATCGGTGCCATGACTTTCAGCTTGGTTGGCCCTTCCATCCGGAAATGTTGTGGCTGTGATTGCAGCAGCCCAACCAATAAGCCAGGGTCGATATTGGCATTTGGGTTAAATTCTATGAAGCCACCTTTCTCGCCGGCTTCGATCTTACGCACGCCAATCCCCGCAGCTTTGAGCTTGATCTTGTTGAGAACCAGCAGGTTGGTCGTTGGATCAGGCAGCAGGCCGAAGCGGTCGATAAGCTCTACCTTGAGTTCATCCAACGCCTTTTCATCATTGGCACTGGCGATACGCTTGTACAGCGACAGTCGGGTATTGATATCCGGGATGAAGTCTTCAGGCAACAAGGCCGGCAGACGCAGCTCGATCTCAGTTTGCTGACGTAGTAAATCATCCAGTGAAGGCTCTTTACCTTCCTTGAGTGCTTCAACGGCTTGCTCGAGCATTTCCATGTATAAGGTAAAGCCGACAGATTGGATCTGACCACTTTGCTCATCACCAAGTAGTTCACCTGCACCACGGATTTCAAGGTCGTGGGTGGCAAGGGTAAAGCCTGCGCCCAAGTCTTCTAGTGATGAAATTGCCTCGAGTCGTTTGACCGCATCCTTGGTCATGCGCTTAGGGTGCGGCGTCAGCATATAGGCGTACGCTTGGTGGTGCGAACGACCGACACGGCCACGAAGCTGGTGTAGCTGGGCCAAACCGAGGTGATCGGCACGGTTGATCACTATGGTGTTGGCGGTCGGTACATCGATACCGGTTTCGATGATGGTGGTACATACCAGCAGGTTGAATCGCTGGTGGTAGAAGTCACTCATGATCTTTTCGAGTTCGCGTTCACGCATTTGACCATGGGCAAAGGTAATACGTGCTTCCGGGATAAGCTTGGCCAGATCTTCGGCCGTCTTCTCGATGGAGTCGACATCGTTGTGCAGGAAGTAAACCTGACCACCACGCATGATTTCACGCAGTACTGCTTCCCTGACCAGCGCATCGTCCGACTCGCGGACGAAGGTCTTGATCGCC
This sequence comes from Photobacterium sp. AWH4_225, assembly GCF_056158405.1. NCBI lineage: Bacteria > Pseudomonadati > Pseudomonadota > Gammaproteobacteria > Vibrionales > Vibrionaceae > Photobacterium > Photobacterium sp. AWH4_225. The sequence continues at coordinate 1,217,932 of NZ_JBSWTF010000001.1, forward strand.
AGGCGACGAGCAGGTGGTGTTGCGATGATTGATAGATCACGCATACCACTCATGGCCATATTCAAGGTACGAGGGATCGGCGTAGCAGTCAGGGTCAGGATGTCGACATCGGCACGGATCGCTTTGAGCTTTTCTTTCTGGCGAACCCCGAAGCGGTGTTCTTCATCGACAATCAGCAGGCCAAGGTCATGGTAGTCTAAAGAGGCATTGAGCAACTTATGGGTGCCGATCAGGATATCGATTTTTCCCTCGGCCATATCGGCCAAGATCTGCTTCTGCTCCTTGGCAGTTTTGAAACGCGACAGTACTTCAACCCGCACCGGCGTATTGGCAAAACGGTCGCGGAAGTTTTCAAAATGCTGCTGGGCCAGCAAGGTTGTCGGTACCAGTACGGTAACCTGCTTGTTGTTGTCGACCGCGACAAAGGCCGCACGCATCGCCACTTCTGTCTTACCAAAGCCCACATCACCACACACCAAACGGTCCATTGCTTTGGCCTGGCACATGTCCGACAGTACGGCGTTGATAGCCAGCGCTTGGTCGTGGGTTTCCTCGAACGGGAAGCCGGTACAGAAATCAGCGTAGGCTTCACGGTCAAGGTTGAATTTGTGGCCCGGCTTCATCTCGCGCTTGGCGTAAACATCGAGCAATTCAGCGGCGACGTCACGCACTTTCTCTGCTGCTTTCTTGCGGGCTTTGGCCCATGTCTCGCCACCCAGTTTGTGAATTGGGGCACTATCTTCCGCCCCGCCGGAATAGCGGCTGATCAGGTGTAGCGAAGCCACAGGGACATAGAGCTTGGCACCACCTTGATATTCCAGGGTGACGTATTCGGTTTTCATCCCGCCCGCTTCCAAGGTCTGTAAGCCCTGATAGCGGCCGATACCGTGGTCAATATGAACAACCGGTTGACCGACTTTTAGTTCGGCCAGATTGCGGATAATGGTATCGGCGTTGACGGATTTCTTTTCATCGCGGCGACGGCGCTGGACAACGCGTTCACCCAGAAGATCGCTTTCACAAATCAATGCGATATCAGGTTGTTCCAGAACAAAGCCTTGTTCAGCCGCACCGATGACTAGGCTGAATTTGCCCGGTGCTGCCAATGCCTCGGTCAGTGTTGAGGCGACGACAGGACGCAGTTTGATCCGGCCCAGCAAATCAAGCAGGGCTTCACGACGGCCTTCCGAGGCCACAGAGAAAATAATTTTACCCGGGTAACTTTCCGAATAGCGACGCAGTTCGGCTAGTGGCTCTTTGAGCTGGTGGTTGATGGTCAGCTCGGGGATAGCCTGTACCGGGAGGTTATAGCGGCCTGCTTTATCTGGCTCGATATCATGGCGGATGCGCACCTGGGGCAGTGTTTTGAAATGAGTGAACATTTCATCTTTGGTCAGCCACAGCTCTTTGGGTTCAAGCAGAGGGCGCAACGGGTCGACCCGGCGTTGGTCGAAGCGGTACTCGGCATCGGTCAGGAACTGATCAACAGCAGGCTCTAATGCGCCGATGGTGATCAGTAAGCTGTTATCAGGCAGGTAGTCGAACAGGGTTTCGGTTTGCTCGAAAAATAGTGGCTGCCAATATTCGATACCCGCAGGCCAGGTCTTTTTGCTCACTTGCTGGTAGATAGATTCCGGCTCGCGACGTGCCTCGAAGCGCTCACGCCAGCGCATGCGGAAATTCTCGATGGCGATTTCATCGGTCGGGAATTCGTGGGCTGGCAGCAGGCGAATTTGATCAATTTCACCCGTTGAACGTTGGTTTTCCGGATCAAACTGACGGATGGAGTCGACTTCATCATCAAAGAAGTCAATGCGGTAAGGCTGATTGCTGCCCATCGGGAACAAGTCAATCAATGAGCCACGGCTAGCGTATTCACCGTGTTCGATAACCTGATCAACATGGCGGTAGCCCGAGGCTTCCAGCTGCAAGCGCAGTTTATCCAATGATAGCTTGTCACCGTTGCGCACCATCAGTGCATGCTGGTGGATGAAAGCCCGTGGCGTTAGGCGCTGCAACAGGGTACTGATTGGCACCAAAACCACGCCATCAGCCTGCTGTGGCAGGGAATACAAGCGAGTCAGTCTGTCTGAAATTATATCCTGGTGCGGCGAGAAGTTATCGTAAGGCAGGGTTTCCCAGTCCGGGAACACGCTCACTTCCAACGAGGTAAACTGACTGACTTCAGGTTGCAGACGCAGTGCTGTTTGGGTGTCAGGTACCACAGCAAGGATGGGACCCTGATGATCTTGGGCTAGCTCTGCGACGGAAAGTGCCAGCGCAGCACCGGACACATTACCGATAAATCGGTTGTCACCTGGTTTGGACGGTAATGGTAGAGAGAGAATAGACTGTGCTTTCATGGTTAACTTTTATTGTCTGATCGCTGTTGGGCGCGTTGGCGCAGAATTTTTTGCTGGAAGTGCAGGGCGGCTCGGATCAGCAGATCCCTGTCATCTTCCATCAAGCATACGTATTTCAAAGCTATCTCATAGCTGCTGTCTGGCTGAGGTTGGCACTGGGTTACTTCAGCATAGGCATAAACAGCCGCGGCAGGGTTGTCGAGAAACAACTTGAGTCTGACTTTACTTCCCTCTGCCAGCGCTTGCGGTGAAAAGTAGGACAGCTGGCTTGCGCCGAACGTATGGGTGATGAAGCGGAGGTTGGCATCATCTTGCTGAGCAAGCACAAAAGACAGCAACAAGTTGATCTTGTTGTTTTGGGCCGCCAGATAATTGGACAGAGCTTTAAACTCATCTTTTTTGAGCTGGGATAAAGAATGCTCCAGTCCTTCATCCAAGCTGCTGCATTCACTGGCAATACGAAACAGGGGCGGGATTTCTTGCTGGAAAGTCAGCATGTCGGGAACACTTTCACCGGGTGGCAGAGGTTCTACGTTGATGGTCAATCCGGCATGGACTGAAAAATACTCGTCCTGATTCATGTCGCACTCGTTATAAATTAACTATTCTACGATTATCACTCAGCTATTGCATCGGGACAAGTAAGCAAGCCGAAGAGTGGTGGTTTTAACCGCTGTTTTTACATTAGTTTTACTGCGCTTAATGGTAATCGAGAGCTGCAACAGGTATGCTTTCGAACAGTTTTTTATAAGGATGGTATCTTCTTACTCTATGTTTCATCCCGTATCGTTTTTTATCGGGCTGCGCTATCTCAGGGGACGCTCTGGAGATAGGTTCAGCCGCTTTGTTTCTTATATGTCGACCGCGGGGATTACCGTCGGGGTGTTGTCCCTAGTCACGGTACTGTCTGTTATGAATGGTTTTGAGCAACAACTCAAGGAAAGGATCCTTGGAGTGATGCCCCAAGCTGTTATCTCCAGCCAAGATGGGCACCTTGTCCGTACTGAGCAACCCCCTGAGTTTCTTACTGCCATCCCCCGTGTGGATATGGTGTCGCCGCTTACCCGTAGCGAGGCTATTTTACAGAGTGCCAAGTCCTTGTCGGCGGGCATGCTGCTAGGCGTTGACCCTGATGCATTTGAGCCGGTGGGTTACTACATCAACCAAGGCGATATCATGGATCTGCAAGCGGGTAGCTATAAGGTTATCTTGGGTCAGGTGCTGGCTAATCAATTGGGGGTGAAAGTGGGTGACAAGGTTCGCCTGATGGTGACGAGTGCTAGCCAGTATACGCCGCTTGGTCGCATTCCAAGCCAACGAAACTTTGAAGTGGCTGGTTTGTACAACACCGGCTCAGATGTCGACAGCCAATTAATCTTGACCCACATCGATGATGCCGGGCGATTGCTTAGGTTTAAACCCGGCCAAATTACTGGTTGGCGTTTGTTTGTCGATGACCCGTTTGTCGTGGCCGAGCTGGCCAACCAGCCTTTGCCTGAAGGGATGACATGGTCGGATTGGCGTGAGCAACGCGGTGAGCTTTTCCAAGCGGTGAAAATGGAAAAGAACATGATGGGCTTGATGCTCGGGCTGATTATCGGCGTTGCGGCATTCAATATCATTTCTGCGCTGATCATGGTGGTGATGGAGAAACAGGCTGAAGTCGCTATTTTGAAAACGCAGGGCATGAGTAGCCGCCAAGTCTTGATGGTATTTATGGTGCAAGGTGCCAGCAGTGGGGTGATCGGTGCGATTATCGGCGGTTTGCTGGGTACTGTACTGGCATTGAACCTCAACGCTCTGTTGACTGTGATGGGGGTGAATTTGATTTCTGCTGGTGGGCACCTACCTGTAGTGATCTCGCCGCTGCAGATTATTTTAGTTATTGTCGGCGCGATTATCCTAAGTTTGCTGGCAACTGTTTTTCCTTCCTACCGGGCGGCATCGGTTCGTCCTGCTGAGGCACTTCGTTATGAGTAATGCATTATTGGTTTGTCAGGGCTTGAGAAAAGTTTATCGCGAAGCCCAACTTGAGACAGAGGTGCTTAAAGGGGTGGGGTTCCACCTGGATGCCGGTGAGTTGGTCGGAATTGTCGGGGCATCGGGTTCAGGTAAAAGTACACTATTGCATCTGCTCGGTGCACTGGATGATCCGAGCGAAGGGGACGTGTTCTTCAAAGGGCAGAAACTCAATGCTATGAGTGCCAACAAGCAGGCTAAGCTCCGTAACAAAGAGATTGGTTTTGTGTATCAGTTCCACCACCTGCTGGCAGACTTCAGTGCGGTGGAGAACGTGGCAATGCCTTTGCTTATCGGTGGGATCCCTGCGGCCAAGGCTCGTTCGCAGGCCCATAGCATTCTGGAGCTGGTTGGCTTGGGACATCGACTGGAACATCGCCCGTCAGAGCTAAGTGGTGGTGAGCGCCAACGTGTTGCTATTGCTCGAGCGCTGGTAAACAAGCCATCGTTAGTACTGGCGGATGAACCAACGGGTAATTTGGATCATAAGACAGCCCTTGAGATTTATGACCTGATGCGCAAGCTCAATAAAGAATCCGGTACGGCCTTTTTGGTGGTGACCCATGATAATGAGCTTGCTGGCAAGCTGGACCGCTGCATGCACATGCAAGACGGCGAGTTGCAGCAGGTAGAGGTGGCTTGATGTTCCGACCGCTTTCTCTATTTATCGGTAGCCGCTTTAGTCGCGCCAAACAAAGAAACCGCATGGTTTCGTTTATTTCTATCTCATCGACCTTGGGTATTGCTGTGGGTGTGGCGGTGATCATCATCGGCCTTTCGGCCATGAATGGCTTCGAGCGCGAGCTGCAAAACCGTGTGCTGTCGGTGATCCCTCATGGAGAGCTGGAGGCTGTCACCCCGCCTTTCGAGGATTGGCAGCCAGTACTTGATTTGGTCGAGCAGCACCCGCGGGTGACGGCAGCGGCCCCTTATGTTCAGTTCACGGCATTGCTGGAAAAAGGCAGTAGCCTCAAGGCGGTGGAAGTACGCGGCGTTGATCCTGAAAAGCAGAAAGACGTCAGTGTGTTGCCGCAGTATGTGAAAGACAACGCTTGGGAGAGCCTTGAAGCGGGCAAGCAGCAGGTGATACTGGGACAGGGTGTCGCTGATAAGCTAGGTATTGGAGTGGGAGATTGGATCACTGCGATGATCCCAAACCCGGATCCTAGTTTGAAGCTCAAAGCCCCTCACCGTATTCGACTTCAAGTAGCGGGCTTGCTAGCTCTAGCCGGGCAGATCGACCACAACTTTGCGTTGGTGCCACTGAAAGATGCCCAGCAGTATCTATCAATGGGCGACGGGGTTACAGGTATTGAACTGAACGTGGACAAGGTACTCGATGCCCAGAGCATCGTGCGGGAAGTCGGCTTTACCCTACCTGTGTATGTCTACCTGAAAAGCTGGAACCAGAAATATGGCTATCTTTACCGTGATATCCAGATGGTACGTACCATCATGTATCTGGTAATGGTATTGGTCATTGGGGTGGCTTGCTTCAACATCGTGTCTACCTTGATGATGGCGGTGAAAGACCGTGCCGCAGACATTGCGATCTTGCGCACCATGGGGGCAACTGATCGGCTGATCCGCTCTATTTTCGTATGGCACGGTGTACTATCCGGTGTCGTAGGAAGCTTGGTGGGGTCACTGCTGGGCTCAATGGTTGCGGTTAACCTGACAACCTTGATTAAAGGCTTGGAAAGTGTGATTGGTCATCAGTTCCTGTCTGGAGATATCTACTTTGTTGATTTTCTCCCGACCGCGTTATCGATGCATGATGTGATGCTGGTGACAACAACCGCTGTGATATTGAGCTTTTTGGCAACCTGGTATCCAGCCAAGCGTGCAGGCGCCCTTCAACCTGCAACCGTACTGAGTGCCAAATAATCGACCAACGTCCCTCAAGGTGCTGCTCTTAGGTAAATCTTTCAAGGTACCGCTTTGGGGGAAAGGTCGAGCTTTTCGGTAAAATGTATGGCTTGGTTTTATTAGTCTGCCAACCGCTTCGGCTTTTTGTCAGAAATAATTGAGCCAGCCATACATTGGACTTAAAAAGATTGAGTATAAAAAAACCTCGCATCTGCGAGGTTTTTTGTTATTTGGCGATTAATCCTTGTGGAGGCTCAAGACCCTGAATCGGCGTTTTTGCCAGCTTCGGACAACAGAGTAGCGCCATAAGCCGCGGATACCGAAATAACCCAAAGCAGAGAAGAAGACGGCGCAGACAGCGCAGCCCATAAGAAAAGGAGGTCCAATCTGGTTCATTTGGTGCAACAGGAATTCCCAGGACAGCTCAAAATGGAAAGCTTGGTGCGGTGTATTCATCAGCCAAGCGCCAACTTTATAGGCACCGTAAAACATCACAGGCATAGTGATAGGGTTACTGATCCATACCAAGCAAACCGCCAGCGGCAAGTTTACGCTGAAGAAGATGGCGGCGCCGGCAGCCATGATCATCTGGCTGGGAAGAGGTACGAACGCCATAAACAAACCGACCGCAAATGCGCCAGACGCCGAACGGCGATTGAGGCACCACAAATTTGGGTTGTAAAGCACATTGCCAAATATCTTCAGCGCTTTTTGGCGCTTGATGACATCGTGGCTTGGCATTATTCGTTTAATTACTTGTCTTGGCATTGTAATTCTATTGTTCACAGGCAGGCTTGAGATGAACAAAAGCGCTGCCGGGGTTGCACTTGGACTGCTATCGCTTCATTTCTGGTCGGCATTGCCAACCTATCATGTATTTATTACAGCCTTAATGATAGGCAGTGTAGTGTGTTTCTATTTCCGATGGCGACTTTTGATCTATATCGCGATCGGTGCTTGTTTGGCGAATCTCGCCGCAACATCCTATCTAAAAAACGTCCAACTGGCTTTTATTGAGCCGAGGAATATTACCATAGTTGGTGAAGTTAGTAGCCTATTAAATCATAAGAAATTAGATACTTTGTTTGATTTTGTAACGTCAGAATTACGTCAGCAAGGTAAACATTCGAGCAAAACACTGCGTTTAAGGCTGAGCTGGCAAGACCCAGACAATGTACCGATGATGAAGCAAGGAGAACGCTGGCAGTTAAAGATCAGGATGAAGCCGCCAATTGGCCGGGTAAATAGTGCAGGCTATGATCGGGAACGGCAATTTGTTGGCCAAGGGAACCATGCAACTGGCGTCGTACTTAGTGGTCAGCGCTTGGAAAATGGTAACAATGATCTGGCATCACTTCGCCAGTCGGTGTTTGATATCGCGGTTGATTATACAGCAGAACTGGAGTACCAAAGCTATTTGCTGGCATTAAGCTTTGGCTATCGTGATGCTTTGCAAGATGAAGATTGGGGGCTGTTGCGAGATAGCGGTCTTGCCCACCTAATGGCGATATCCGGGCTGCATATTGGTCTTGCTATTATGCTGGGCTGGTGGTGCGGCGGGTTGTTGCGCCATTCGATGGGTGACCGGCCGCAAGCGATTTGGTTGCCGCTATGGTTGGGATTGTGCATCGGTGCGTTATATGCGTGGCTTGCTGGGTTTACTTTGCCCACACAGCGAGCCTTACTGATGAGTATGGTTGCCTTAATTTTACTACGGCTTCGTATCGTTTGGCCTAGTTGGCAAGTCTTGTTGTTGGTGTTTACCCTCAGCCTTGTGCAGGATCCGCTTGCCTCATACAACGCGGGTTTCTGGTTGTCGTTTTCGGCGGTTGCGGTTATTGCCATCGTTCATGCTGGTGGTGTGAGGTTTGATAGCCACCCGGAACTAACAGTATTCCAGCGCTGGTATGGAAGGATGAAGGCGTTGGTATTGCTTCAGCTGTCTTTGTTGGCTTTGATGCTGCCGGTGCAGTGGCTTTGGTTCGGCGGGTTTTCTCCCTGGGCGCCTGTTATAAACCTGCTGGCAGTTCCTTGGGTGAGTATGACCACTGTCCCTCTGGTTTTAACCGCAGTTATTTTCTCTCCAATAGAACTGATAGCCTTAACTTGTTGGCATTTAGCCGATTTGACGTTGATGCCTGTGCTTAAGTTGGCGCAGATATCTCGAGGTGGCTGGTGGACATTAGCCGATAGTCAGGGAGGGTGGGTCTTATCGGCTGCTGTCATCATTATCTTGGTCTGGTTGCTACCGTTCAAAAGATTTGCCGCAGTGATCAGTGTCTTGGTTGTTGTCGCCGGGGTGTGGAATAAGCAAGGGCCAGAAAACCAAAGAAATATCGATACTTGGCAGGTCGACATGCTTGATGTCGGTCATGGGTTGGCAGTGTTGATTTCGAGCAACAATCGCAGTGTCCTCTACGATACGGGAAATCGCTGGCCGGGAGGCTCTATTGCTAGCTCGGTTATTGAACCGGTATTGAAGCAAAGCGGCCAGAGTCGGCTGGATGGACTGATATTGAGCCATGCGGATAGCGACCATGCTGCTGGATCTGATTACATAGTTGAGACATTTGCACCTTTGTGGAAGCGCAGCAGTGACTTGCGCGCTGGTTACTTACCCTGTACCCGTGGCGAGAGCTGGCGGTGGCAAAGCCTGCAGTTCCGGGTACTCTGGCCACCCAGACAAGTGACAAGGGCGGCGAACCCCCATTCTTGTGTGATTGAAGTAAAACAGCGCCTTAGTGCTAATGAAAACAGTAAAAGCAGCGGTCAGGAAGCGGAGGGAGTCTCTCTACTGCTGACCGGGGATATTGATGCGGTTTCCGAACTGTTGTTGGCAAGGCTGGAGCCCAAACTTGCACCAGATATCTTACTGGTGCCCCATCATGGCAGTCGCAGCTCGTCGACTATGACATGGCTTGACCAGATGGGCTGGCTAGGCAGCATGTCGCCAAACTACGCATTGGTATCGGTGGCACGATATAATCCTTGGCAATTGCCCTCTGTTGAAGTGCGACAGCGTTATCTGGATAGAGGCGTAAGTTGGCTTGCGACCTCTGAAGCAGGACAAGTCACACTGCAAATTAGCGGAAATGATATTGAAGTAATACGTTACCGCCAAGACCGAAAAGCGGCATGGTTCAGGCCTGCCATATTCCAAGAGCAGTAAGGTAAGTTTCCTGCCCGATGTGACTGGTTGTTTGAAAATCAAGCAGTATTGTGCCTTGTTCAATGAACTTATTTGGTCTCCAGCATTTATGCGAGTAGAATGGGAAAATTGTCTTTAAGAAAAAATGGTTTCCATGACTACTTCGAACGATCAAACCACTTGGGAGACGTTTAAGCGACTGTGGCCTTCAATCAGCCTATATAAAGCCGGTATGGCAGCCGCTGTTGTTGCATTGATTATCAACGCCGCAAGTGATGCATTGATGCTCTCGATGATCAAGCCGCTGATGGATGAAAGCTTCGGTGGCATAGACGGTATTGAGTCGAATTTCTTGGCTATGATGCCAATCTATTTGTTTAGTTTGATGGTGCTTCGTGGCGCGAGTGGCTTTGTTTCCACTTACTGTCTAGCCTGGGTTTCCGGCAATGTCGTAATGACCCTACGCCGTCAAATGTTCAATCACTTTATGAAAATGCCAGTTGGCTTTTTTGATAAAGAATCCTCCGGTAAATTACTGTCCCGTATTACCTATGACTCTGAGCAGGTTGCATCGGCAACCAGTAGCGCGTTGGTGAACCTAGTTCGTGAAGGTGCAACGATCATCGCTCTGATGATTATCATGTTCTACAACAGCTGGCAGCTTTCTGCTATTTTGTTGGTGATTGCCCCTGTGGTTGCGATTAGCATCCGGGTCGTTTCCAAGCGTTTCCGTAGTATTTCCAAAAATATGCAAGATGCGATGGGCTCGGTGACGTCATCTGCCGAACAAATGCTGAAAGGCCACAAAGTGGTGTTGAGCTATGGTGGTCAGCAGGTCGAGCAGGAACGTTTTGAACAGGTAAGCAACCGCATGCGCCGTCAGACAATGAAGTTGGTCTCTGCCCAGGCGATTGCAAACCCGGTTATTCAGGTGATTGCCTCTCTAGCACTGGTTGTGGTGCTGATCTTGGCAAATACCGAATCACTGCGTGAGTCGCTGACCCCGGGTACGTTTGCGCTTATTTTTGGTTCTATGTTTGGCTTGATGCGTCCACTTAAGTCCCTGACAAACGTGACATCTCAGTTCCAGCGCGGTATGGCAGCCTGCCAGACACTGTTTAGCCTGATGGAAATGGAAACCGAGAAAGACCACGGTCAGTTTGAAGCTAAACGTGTGAATGGTGATATTCAAGTTAAGGATGTTACTTTCACCTATCCGACCAAAGACACGCCGGCATTGAAGAATGTCAACTTTGAGCTGCCAGCAGGAAAAACGTTAGCCTTGGTAGGGCGTTCTGGCTCAGGCAAGAGTACCATTGCCAACTTGCTGACCCGCTTTTACGACATTGACTCGGGAAGTATTATCATTGATGGTCACGATATTTGTGACTATAAGTTGGCTAACTTGCGCGAGCAGGTTGCGGTGGTTTCCCAGAATGTTCATCTATTCAACGATACCATTGCCAACAATATCGCTTATGCCAGCGGTGACGCCTACAGCCGGGCAGATATCGAAAAAGCAGCAGAGCTTGCCTATGCCATGGACTTTATCAAAGACATGGACAATGGGCTGGATACCGTGATTGGTGAGAATGGTGTTAGCTTGTCTGGTGGACAACGCCAGCGTCTAGCTATCGCCCGTGCCCTGCTGCGCAATGCCCCAGTCTTGATCCTTGATGAGGCAACCTCGGCGCTGGATACCGAATCTGAGCGAGCAATCCAGTCAGCGCTGGATGAGTTGCAGAAAGACCGTACGGTTCTGGTGATTGCTCACCGTCTGTCAACCATCGAAAATGCCGACCAAATCCTGGTGGTTGATGATGGTGAAATCATTGAGCGCGGCGTTCATGCTGAACTGTTGGCACAAGATGGCGCATACGCCCAGTTGCACCGTATCCAGTTTGGTGAATAATGGCTTCGGTTATTGAAAAGATCTGGTTTGAGGGCCACCCGGCAGGGATGGTGCTCAAACCTTTACTATGGCCGTTGAGTAAGGTGTTTGGCGCGGTTAGTCGACGCCGTCGCCAGCAGTACCAGTCCGGTCAGAAAACACCTTACCGTCCGTCGGTACCTGTGGTTGTCGTCGGTAATATTACGGCGGGTGGCAATGGTAAAACACCCGTTGTGGTTTGGTTGGTGGAGCAACTTAAGGCAGCAGGGCTCAAGCCGGGAGTCGTCTCTCGTGGCTATGGCGCCAAAGCACCCCATTACCCATATTTGGTTGATGGGCTGAGTACCACCGCCGAGGCGGGTGACGAGCCAGTTCTGATCTACCGCCGTACGGGCGTGCCTGTGGCGGTGTCTCCCAAGCGCGCAGAAGCGGTTCAGCTAATTGAGTCCGAAGTCGATGTCATCATCACTGACGATGGCCTACAGCACTATGCGCTGGCAAGGGATATTGAAATTGTGGTGATTGACGGTCAGCGTCGCTTTGGTAATCAGCAGCTTATTCCTATGGGGCCGTTGCGTGAAGGGTGTGAACGTTTGCAAGAAGTGGACTTTCTCATTTGCAATGGTGGCAAAGCCCAAGGGGATGAAATCCCGATGCAATTGGTGCCTTCTGACTTTATCAACCTTACGACAGGTGAGCGATGTGAAGCCGCTCGGTTGCAGGGTGAAGTAGTCGCTATGGCTGGCATTGGCCATCCGCCCCGATTTTTTAATACACTGAAGCAGCTCGGTATCACCCCGGTAAAGTGTCAGCCATTTGCCGATCACCAGGCGTTCGCCGAGCAAGAATTACAACAGCTGTCCGGGCTAGGGCAGCACTTAGTCATGACAGAGAAAGATGCGGTGAAATGCCACACTTTCGCCCAGCCTAATTGGTGGTATTTACCGGTAGATGCCGAGATGCCTTCCGAGCAGGCTGATAGCTTGATTAACCGGATCATTAAGGTAAAGGAAGAATATGGATCATCGTCTGCTTGAAATCGTTGCGTGCCCAGTATGTAAGGGCAAATTGAACTTCGACAAAGACAAAAATGAACTGATCTGCAAATTTGATCGCCTGGCATACCCTATTAAAGACGGTATCCCAGTATTGCTTGAGCCTGAGGCACGTACTCTGAGCTCTGAAGAGGTGAAATAATGTCTTTTACCGTGATTATTCCGGCCCGTTACCAGTCTTCGCGCCTACCGGGTAAGCCATTGGCTGATATCGCTGGCAAGCCAATGATCCAATGGGTTTATGAGCAGGCGAGCAAAGCCGGTGCCGATCAGGTGATTGTTGCCACTGATGACCAGCGTATCGCTGATGCTGTAAAAGCGTTTGGTGGTGAAGTCTGCATGACTCGTAGTGATCATGAGTCGGGGACCGAGCGTCTGGCGGAAGTGGTCGAGAAATACCAGTTGGCAGATGATCAAATCGTAGTGAACGTCCAGGGTGATGAGCCGCTGATCCCTGAAAGTATTATCCGCCAAGTTGCAACTAACCTAGCAGGCAGCAATGCGCCAATGGCGACATTGGCGGTTGAAATCGACCATGCCGATGAGGTGTTCAACCCGAATGCGGTGAAAGTGGTGACCGACAAAGACGGCTACGCCCTCTACTTCAGTCGTGCTTCTATTCCGTGGGATCGCGATAACTTCGCCAAACGTCCGCAGGAAATCCATCAGAACCTGATGCGCCATATCGGCATCTATGCCTATCGTGCCGGCTTCATTAATACCTACATTAACTGGGAGCCAAGCACGCTGGAGAAAATCGAAGCGCTAGAGCAGCTTCGTGTGCTGTGGTACGGCGAGAAAATCCACGTTGAAGTGGCGATTGATGCGCCGCCTGCTGGAGTTGATACACCGGAAGATCTGGAAAAAGTGCGCCAGCTCGTCGGTTAACCCTGAAGGCTGGAAGCTAATTGAATCGATAAACGGGAGGCATTTGCCTCCCGTTTTTTTGTAGGGTTTTAAGGATTAAGACTCGTTAAATGCTGCGCTGGCTTTGCTGTTGAACAAGCGCTTCCAGTTGATTGGCATCATTGGCACCACAATCAGTAAAATGCCCAGCACAGTCAGTAGATCCGGGATCTCATCAAACCACATCACCCCGAATGCAGTGACGAATACCAGTCCCGAATATTCTGCCAAGGCTATTTGCCCCGCAGCAGCCTTCTTGTAACCGATGACCACCAAGGCGTGGTAACCCAATACAAAGAGATTGATTGCCATTATCCAACCAACATGCCGCCATTCAATATAGGCCCATTGCGGCAGTGCTAGCAGCAGCGATAGCGGCAGGGTCATAACGCCGGTCCAGAACAGCGTTGATATCAGGTGCTGATCTTTGGGTAGTTTTCGGATCAAGATATTTCCCAGTCCCATTGCCAAGGCACTACCGAGACCGACAATTGCTGCCCAGTGAAAATGCTCTGGACGTAATACGACTAACACACCCGCAAAGCCAATACTGGTCGCAATAACCTTGGAGCGAGGTGGCGTTTCTTTTAGTAGGAAGGCGGATAGTGGCAGCATCAGCAAAGGCCCAACATAGAACATGGCATTGGCGGTTGCTAGCGGTAAGAAGGTGATCGCCACCATGGCGCAGGCGCTACCCATCAAGATTAATTGGGCACGCCAGAAGGCGATTTTGCAGCACCCTTGCTGGCGCTTTGCCACTGGAAGTTTTAGCCAAAACGGTAGCAGCATAACCACACTGAGCAGTTGGCGGATGAAGACATACTGGAAAGTGGGCACTTCACCGTTGAGGATTTTCAGAGAAACGTCCGAGAAGGAGGCGAGCAAGTTGGCAGCAACAAGTAAAACGATGGCTTGGTTAACAGGATTACGCATTGAAACTCAGTGTTCGATAAAGGTAAGTGAAAAACTGCTAATGCCATATTGTATGGCAAGTGGCGTATTCTACCTATCGAGGCTGAAATTTCACTGAGTATTTTAGTTATAAGGCTGATTTATGCAGTGGGCAGTTGATTTCACATACAAAAATGCCACCCATCATAAAGAGGGTGGCATTTATTAGTTCCTAGTTCTTACGCTTTCGCGGTTTGCTCTTCGATATCGTCGTCAGATTCGAACAGGCTGTTGTCCGCTTGGTCCAGTACGCGAGAAGTAATGGTACCGGCTGTCATCGCGCCGCTGACGTTTACTGCGGTACGGCCCATATCAATCAATGGCTCGATAGAGATCAGTAGGCCAGCTAGCGCAACAGGCATATCCAGCGCAGAAAGCACAATGAGAGCGGCGAAGGTTGCACCACCACCGACACCGGCGATACCGAACGAGCTGATAGTAACAATCGCAATCAGGGTAAGCATGAAGCCCGGATCAAGAGGGTTAATACCCACTGTTGGGGCAATCATAACAGCTAGCATTGCTGGGTATAGACCTGCACAACCGTTTTGGCCCATGGTGGCACCGAATGATGCTGAGAAGTTTGAGACAGCATCGCCGTTACCCAGTTTCTTCACCTGAGTTTCAACGTTTAGCGGGATAGTACCTGCACTTGAGCGTGAGGTGAACGCGAAAGTCAGCACCGGCAGGATCTTCTTCAGGTAGCGGATTGGGTTCACGCCAACGAAAGTGACCAGCACCAAGTGCATGACAAGGATCAAACCAAGGCCCACGTATGATGCAACCACGAAGTTAATCAGGCTGAGAATATCGTCGTAGTTCGAACCTGCCACCACTTTGGTCATCAGTGCAAGCACACCGTAAGGCGTCAGGCTCAGAACCATACGAACAAGTGTACGTACAACTTCCTGCGCAACATTCATAAACCTTTCGAAGCTCGCGCCTAGCTCAGGCTGGGTACGGATCATCGTAAGGCCTGCGACACCTACAAAAGCGGAGAAAATCACCACGGCAATGGTTGATGTTGGACGGCTACCGGCCAAATCGGCAAATGGGTTTGCAGGGAAGAAAGAGATAATCATGTCAGCAAAAGACATCGCTTCTACCGAGGTCAGGCGGGTTTCCAGCATCTCACCACGGGCGATCTCGCGTGCACCCTGGACAATACCTTCAGCACTCAGGCCGAACATGCTGCTGATCAGGATACCGATAAGAGCGGAAGCGGCTGTTGTTGCCAGCAGGATACCGATACTCAGGCCAGAGATTTTACCCAGTGAGCCAGAATCTTTAACCTTGATAATCGCACCAATAATCGACACAGTGATCAACGGCATGATGATCATCTTCAACAGGCTTACATAACCCGCACCAACAATATTGACGTAGTCCAGCGTGCCAGCGATAACGTCGCTACCGCCACCGTAAATAAGCTGAAGCGCACCACCGAAAAGCACACCAAGGCCCAGGGCGGTAAATACCCGCTTGGACAGCGTTTGTTCTGATTTTTGTTGTTTAACCAACAGGGCAATAATGATGGCGAAAACCGCCAAGTTGAGTATCTGAAGCATCGAACCTAATCCTACTGTTGTCGTTTATTTGCAATTCCGTTCTGCAAAATTATCAATCACTAATTGGCGCAATAGTATGATGCGACTCGCAAAACATGAAATGATTTCGATACTTTTGGATATGAACTATCGGTATTTAATAGATCGAAATGTTATTTAGCTTAAACGTTAAGCATCAAGCGGTAACTCAAGGGGAGAAATAGCCAGTTAGTCTTAAGACTATTGAGGTGGTGGTCGATTATTCTTTAAAAGGAAAGTAGTGCTTATAACGAGGGGATGATGTACTTGGAGTAATCCGCCGGCAGGGAGAAAACCGGCGGACAGATAGAAGGAAGGGCGTTACTGAACTGCGGTATCTTCGTCACCCGCCATGGTGCGTAATTCTTGCCACCAACGCCCCAAAGTTTCGTGCCAGTATCGCTCGGTTTGCTCGAGGTATTTGGCTTGCGGGCGATAGCGCTCCCATGGCTGTTCGATTTTATTGCTGGCAAGGAAGTTGGTTGGGGCCGCGGCTGGGGTTAAGCCGACTTTATGGAACTCTCCCATCGCCCTTTTCATGTGGCTGGCAGATGTCACAATAACGAGTTTGTCATCGCCTACGACAGACGCAGCCTGGAAGGCTTCCTCCCAAGTATCTTTGGCGGTTTCAAGCAGCAAGATATCGTTTTTGTTGACCCCCAGAGCCAGGGCGACCTTGGCCATCATCCTTGCCTGGCTGATATTGGTCCCACCGCCATAGCCTGACAGAATTAGCTTGGAGCCAGGGAATAGCCGGTGGATGCGCATACCTTCGTTCAAGCGCATTAGAGACGTACGTGAAAGTTGCGAGGTAATTGGCATCGCATGATCAATCACATGGCCGCTTCCCAGTACCATGACATACTCTACCGTCTGACCGGATGGCACATAGGGTGGGTAGGCTTTTTCCAACGGGCGCAACAGACTAGTAGCAACCGGCTGGAACGACACTAGGAAGATCCCCAAGAAGGCAAAACCAATGAAAAAGCTTGCCAGTCCCTTACGGCGGGTAAACCAGAGCAGTAGTAGGCCAAACAAGCCAAGCATGAGCATGGCTGGCAGGGGCATAAGAAAAGCAGAGACAATTTTTTTTAGTTCAAACATGCAATGTAGTCCGAAAAATCAGCAGTTGAGCTCGAAAAAGCACCACAAGCCTTTATTCCTTTATCGCTTGTGAGAAAATAAGCCACATTTTTAGAACCGCTATCATAACGTAAAGCTGACGTGATCGAAGATCGAAATTTTGACGACTTAGCGCAAAAATTTGCAAAAAATATTTACGGAACTGGTAAAGGCCAGATCCGCCAAACGGTTGTTTGGGAAGATCTTGAGCAAATTTTAGCCCTATTGAAGAGCGATAAACCACTGCATCTATTGGATGCGGGTGGGGGTGTTGGCCAACTGTCGCAGAAGGTGGCAGAGCTAGGGCATCACGTTACTTTATGTGATCTTTCTAGCGAAATGCTGAAGCTTGCTGAGCAAGATATTGCTAAAAACGGCTTGCTTGAGCAGTATCGTTTGGTTCACAGCCCGGTACAGGAGATCGGGGAGCATCTGGACAACCAGGTTGATCTGGTATTGTTTCATGCTGTGATGGAATGGCTGGCGGATCCGCAGGCGGCTTTGGAATACCTTCTGGAGCAAGTTAGACCGGGCGGTGTTATTTCCGTTATGTTCTACAACTATAATGGCCTGCTGTTTAAGAACTTGATTTGTGGCAACCTGACCCATATCGAAGAGGGGATGCCGCATAGAAAGCGCTTCAAGCTTCAACCTCTGCACGGGATCAAGCCTGACGAGGTCTATAGCTGGCTTGAAAGCGCAGGTTTTAACATTCTGGGTAAAACCGGAGTACGTACATTCCACGACTATATGCAGACAACCATGGTCGGGGATTACAGTTTTGAACAGGTACTGGCGATGGAGCAAAAACTTTGTCGTCAGGAACCTTATTTGTCTTTGGGGCGATACATACATGTATATGCGCAAAAGCCGTTATCTGGCTCAGAGACTGATAAATACAAAAGCAATAAGGACAACGGATGAGTGAAGTAACCCAGACCGTTCCCGAGTTGGTCAATTGGGTTAAGCAACATGAGTTTGAGCTTAACCTACCAACCGAGCGGCTGGCGTTTCTGTTGGCGATTGCTGTGTTGAGCGGCGATCGTTTTGATGAAGAATTAGGGGAAGGTGAACTGATCGATGCATTCCGCATTGTTAGTGATATGTTCGAACAGACACCGGAAACCGTGGCCTTCCGTGCCAACAACGCCATTAATGAGTTGGTTCGCCAACGCCTGATTTCCCGCTTTACCAGTGAGGTCACTGACGGTGCCAGTATTTACCGTCTGAGCCCATTGGCACTTGGGATCACCGATTATTATGCCCGCCACCGCGAGTATTCAACGCTGAAACTTTCTATTCAGCTTGCCATGGTTGCCGATGAGATTAACAAGGCTGCTACGGCTGCGCAGGAAGGCGGCGACGAAAAACACTGGCGCCAGAATGTCCATGCGGTACTGAAATACTCAGTGGCCGAGATCTTTGACCGTATCGATCTCAACCAGCGCACCATGGACGAGCAGCAGCAACAGGTGAAGCAAGATATTGCCGAACTGCTGAACCAGGATTGGCGAGCAGCGATCAGTAGCTGTGAAACCCTGCTGAACGAGACCTCCAGTACCCTCCGTGAGCTGCAGGACACCTTGCAGGCGGCAGGTGACCAGTTACAAACCCAGCTGTTGATTATCCAGGAAGAGATTCAGGGTAACCCGGATTTGGAGTTTGTTGATGCCATGGTATTTAACTTGCAAGCCAAGTTGGACCGCATCATCAACTGGGGACAGCAGGCGATAGATTTGTGGATTGGCTATGACCGTCATGTCCATAAGTTCATCCGTACTGCCATCGACATGGACAAGAACCGTGCTTTCAGCCAGCGCTTGCGCCAGTCGGTGAAAGACTACTTCGACGCGCCTTGGATGTTGACTTACGCCGATGCCGAGCGCTTGCTCGATATGCGTGATGAGGCTTTGGTCCTGCGTGATGACGAAGTGACCGGTATCGTACCGGAAGAAATGGAATTTGAAGAGCTGGATCTGGTCAATGACCAACTGGCAGAACAAATTGCCGCGATGTTGCAGGCCCTCAAAGAAACCGGCGCTGCAATTAACTTGAGTTTGCTTCTTAAAGATTATTTGGCTCAGCATCCACATGCGCAGCATTTCGACATGGCGCGTCTGGTGATTGATCAGGCTGTTCGACTGGGTTACTCCGAGTCGGACTTCAATGCCATCCAGCCTGATTGGGAAGCTATTAATGACTACGGAGCCAAGGTACAAGCAAATGTCATTGACAAATATTGAAGAATTTATGCCTGAAAAGCTGGCCAAGGCGATTGCCAACCCGCTTTTCCCGGCACTTGATAACGCCCTTCGCTCTGGTCGCCATATTTCCAGCGAAGATTTGGACAACCATGCCCTGCTGATTGAGTTCGAGCAGGATCTGGCAATGTTTTACAAGCGCTATAACGCAGAACTGGTTCGTGCACCGGAAGGTTTTTTCTACCTGCGTCCGCGCTCAACCTCGTTGATCAGCCGTTCGGTGTTGACCGAGCTTGATATGCTGGTGGGTAAGGTACTGTGTTTCCTTTACCTTAGCCCGGAGCGTTTGGCCCACGAAGGGATTTTCACCAACCAAGAGTTGTTTGACGAATTGATGCAGCTAGCCGATGAGAAGAAGCTCATGAAGCTGGTGACTCACCGTGCGACAGGCTCTGATCTTGACCGCGAAAAACTGTTCGACAAGACCAAGACCTCGCTGCGCCGTCTGCGCCGCCTTGGCATGATCATTCCAATTGGCGAAAACGGTAAGTTCCGTATCAGTGAAGCGGTGTTCCGCTTTGGTGCAGATGTTCGTGTCGGCGATGATGTGCGTGAAGCGCAGATGCGTCTGATCCGTGACGGTGAAGCGGTCGTGGTGCATCAGCAGGAGCCAAGCCAGTCAAGCTTGCTGCAAGCTGATGGAACACAAGAACAAGAACTAGACACAGCCGGTTTGGAGGGTGAAGCCTAATGGAACGCGGTAAGTATCAATCGTTGACCATGGTCAACTGGAATGGCTTCTTTGCCCGCACATTTGATATCGATAACCTGGTAACCACGCTTTCTGGCGGTAATGGTGCCGGTAAGTCGACCACTATGGCGGCATTTATCACATCCCTTATTCCGGATCAGAGCCTGCTTCATTTCCGTAACACCACTGAAGCGGGTAGCTCCAATGCCTCTCGAGACAAGGGTCTGCACGGTAAGCTGAAACCGGGTACCTGTTACTCGGCACTGGATGTGGTGAACTCGAAGAATCAGCGCATCATTTTTGCGGTGAAACTGCAGCAGGTTGCTGGTCGTGATAAGAAGGTGGATATCAAGCCTTTTATTATCCAGGGCTTGCCATCACACATTAAACCGACCGAAATCTTGGTTGAGACACTGTCTGATAACCAGGCGCGTGTACGTCAAATCAACGAAGTCAAAGAGCTGGTCAGCAGCGAATATGAAGGCGTAATGTTCAAAGCCTTCAACTCGGTGACGGACTACCATGTCCAGATGTTCGAGTTCGGTGTGCTACCGAAGAAACTGCGTAACAGTACCGATCGCTCTAAATTCTACCGTCTGATTGAAGCCTCGCTTTACGGTGGTATTTCTAGTGCGATTACCCGCTCGCTGCGTGACTACCTGTTGCCGCACAACAGCGGTGTGAAGAAAGCATTCCAGGACATGGAAGCGGCATTGCGTGAAAACCGCATGACGCTGGAAGCGATCAAGCTGACTCAAAACGATCGTGATCTTTTCAAACATTTGATCACCGAAGCGACCAACTACGTGGCGGCAGACTACATGCGCCATGCCAATGAGCGTCGTCAGAAGCTGGAAAAAACGCTGGGCTTGCGTGGTGAGCTGATGGGCTCTCGCAAGAGCTTGGATGATCAGCAGACTTCTCTGACCAACATGACAGCGGAACTGGATGAACTGACCGAGCGCGAAGGTGCGCTGGAGCAGGATCACCAAGCGGCTTCTGACCATCTTCAGCTGGTACAAACAGCAGTACGTCAGCAGGAGAAGATCGAACGTTACCGTGAAGATCTGGAAGAGCTGACAGAACGTCTGGAAGAGCAGGTGATGGTAGTTGAAGAAGCTGCCGAGCAACTTGCAATGGCTGAAGAGCAGGCACTGTTGACCGAAGAAGAAGTCGATAGCCTGAAAACTCAGCTGGCAGATTACCAGCAGGCGCTGGATATGCAGCAGACCCGTGCCCTGCAATACCAGCAAGCGGTACAGGCACTGGAAAAAGCGCGTGATATTACCGGTGAGCACCAGATGCTGGCCGATCAGGCTGTGCCTTACCTTGCCCAGCTGAAGCAAGATCAGGACACCCAGACAACGGCATTGTTGGCCCTTAAGCACAAACTGGATATGTCGTCGGCAGCGGCGCAGCAGTTTGAGAAAGGCCTGCAGATTGTCACTACTATTGCGGGCTCAATCGAGCGTGCAGAAGCCGGCAGCAAAGCCCGTGAGTTGATTGCTAAAGCTCGCCAGCTAGGCGCGATTACTGAGCGTAGCGATCAGCTCAAAGCCCAGTACCGTGACCTTGAGCGTGCAGTGCGTAATCAGCGCCAAGCCATTGAGCTGGCTGAAACCTATGCTAAGCGCTTTGTGGTTGAGCTTGACGGTGAACTGGCACTGGCTGAAGAGCAGGCGCGCCACGAAGCGACGTTGGAAGAGCTGGAACAACAGCAGGAGATCTTGGTCGAGCAGCGCAATGACATGCGCCGACAGGAGCAGCAGCTAACTAGTCAGATTTCAACGCTGGAAGCAGCTGCACCGGCGTGGATTGCCGCCTCTGATGCATTGGAAAAGCTGTCTGAGCAATCAGAGCGCGAGCTTTATGATAGCCAGGCGGTGATGGAAGCGATGCAGCTGACACTGGACAAAGAGCGTGAAGCGTCTGCGACCCGTGACAAACTGGCAGCCCGCAAGCAACAGATTGATTTGGATATCGAACGTCTGGCTCAACCGGGCGGTAGTGACGATTCACGCCTACGCGCACTGGCTGATACCTTGGGCGGTAGTCTGCTATCTGAAATCTACGATGACATCACCCTAGCCGATGCGCCTTACTTCAGTGCGATGTATGGCCCGGCACGTCACGCTATCGTGGTACCGGATCTAAAAGGCATCAAAGAAAAACTCGTTGCGCTGGATGACTGTCCGGATGACCTATACATCATCGAAGGTGATGCTGATTCATTCGACGACAGCGGTTTTGATGTAGATGAGCTGGAAGATGCAGTATGCGTTCATCTTAACGATCGCCAACTACGCTACTCTCGTTTCCCGAAAGTACCACTGTTTGGCCGAGCAGCGCGCGAACAGCGCCTAGAGCACTTGCGTGAAGAGCGTGAGCAGCTGGTTGAAGATCACGCCATGGCGTCTTTCGATTCGCAGAAACTTCAACGCTTGTACCAGAGCTTCAATAGCTTTGTTGCAACTCATATGGCTGTTGCCTTTAGCGACGATCCGGAAGCGGCGCTAAAAGTTGCCCGTGACAAGCGCAATCAGGTAAGCCGCCAGCTTTCTGAGTCGCAAGCACAGGAGCAACAGCAACGAAGCCAGTTGACAGCAGCTCGCGAAGCGCTTGGCCTACTGGGTAAAATTAACCCATTGGTTAACCTGCTGGAAGATGACACCCTGCAAGCACGCTTTGATGAAGTGCAACAGCAGCTGTCGCAGTTGGATGAAGCTCGTCAGTACCTTAACCGCCACGGCAAAGCGATTACTGAGCTTGAATCGCTGGTTACGGCTCTCGATGCTGACCCGCAGCAGTTTGATGCCTTGCAGATCAGCTACGATGATGCTGACAAACAGCTTCAGACCCTGAAAGCGAAGATCTTCGCGGTGGCTGATTTGGCCGAGCGTCGTCACCACTTTGGCTATGCTGATTCCATCGACATGCTCAACAAGAGCTCTGAGCTGAACGAGCAGTTGAAAGCCAAGCTGGCCTCGGCTGAGCGTGAGCGTAACCGCTGTCGTGATGCACTGAAACAGACGCGTTCGCAGGCGAACCAGTACAACCAATTGTTGGCGTCGCTGAAGAGTTCGCACCAGGCGAAACTGGAAACGGTTCAGGAGTTCGAGCGTGAGCTTCAGGAGCTGGGTGTTCGTGCCGATTTGGAAGCCGAAGAGCGTGCCCGTCTGCGCCGTGATGAGCTGAATGAGCGTTTGCACACGTCGCGTACTCGCCGCAGCCAGCTAGAGAAAGGCATTACTTCTGTCGAGCTGGAAATGAAAGGCTTGGTGAAACGCCTGCGTAAAGTAGGCAAAGAATACCAAGAGATCCGCAAGCTTGTGGTGACAGCCAAAGCAGGCTGGTGTGCAGTACTGCGCCTTGCGCGTGAGAGTGATGTTGAACGTCGCTTGCACCGCCGCGAAATGGCTTATATGTCGGCTGATGAACTACGTTCGCTATCGGATAAATCTTTGGGTGCGCTGCGCTTAGCAGTTGCAGATAATGAGAGCCTGCGTGATGCACTGCGTGCCTCGGAAGATGTCTCTCGCCCAGAGCGCAAGGTTCTATTCTACATTGCGGTTTACCAGCACCTGCGTGAGCGTATCCGTCACGATATCATCCGTACCGATGATCCAGTTGAAGCGATCGAAGAGATGGAAGTGGAGCTGGCTCGTCTGAGTGAAGAGCTTACCGCCCGTGAACAGCGTTTGGCGCTTAGCTCTGACTCGGTAGCGAACATTATTCGCAAGACCATCCAGCGTGAACAGAACCGTATCCGCATGTTAAACCAAGGCCTGCAGAATATCGGATTTGGCCAGGTAAAAGGTGTGCGTCTGAATGTGAAAGTGCGCGAAACCCACGAGCAGCTGTTGGAAGGTTTGGCTGATCAGCAAGATCAGCATCAGGACTTGTTCGGTAACCACCGCCTGTCATTCTCTGAAGCGATTGCTAAGTTGTTCCAGCGCCTGAACCCGCATATTGATGTTGGTCAGCGTTCACCGCAGGTGATGGGTGAAGAGTTGCTGGACTACCGTAACTACCTTGAGCTGAGTATTGAGGTTAACCGTGGTACAGACGGTTGGCTACAGGCTGAATCTGGAGCGCTGTCTACCGGTGAGGCGATTGGTACTGGTCAGGCAATTCTGCTGATGGTTGTACAAAGCTGGGAAGAAGAATCCCGTCGTCTGCGTGGTAAAGATATCATCCCATGTCGTCTGTTGTTCCTCGATGAGGCCGCGCGACTGGATGGTAAGTCGATTGCAACGCTGTTTGAGCTTTGTGACCGCTTGGATATGCAGCTTCTTATTGCAGCACCGGAGAATATCAGCCCTGAGAAAGGAACCACCTATAAGCTGGTGCGTAAGATCTTCAAAGATCGCGAGCACGTGCATGTGGTTGGTCTGCGTGGCTTTGGTCAGGAGGCAAAAGCGCCTGCCAATATCCAAACCATGCTGGAGCTGGATCCGGTGTAACCGCATCTTAGCTGATTTCGATATAGTAAAGCCGGTCGTATGACCGGCTTTTTTCGTCTTGAAGATAAGAACTTTTTCTCATTACTTAATTACCCTAACGATAAATTTTTTGCCCTTCCATATCCGCCTAAAATTTTAACTGTCAGATTCGGCCACTTGTCAGCCTGAACAAAACCGAGCTTTGCTAGCTGCTCAGTTTTGTTCAGGCATGACACAAAAATACATAGCCAAACACTAAGCGGCCAGCATGTTGGTTTGGTACAGGCCAGTTTTTATTTGTCGTAGGGGTGATGACATGAAAAAAATAATATTACCAGTGCTCGCCACGCTCATTGTGGCCGGGTGTAGTGATTCCGATGGGGCTTCTTCAATAGCGAATAATGATGCAGCAGCAAACCAAGACGATTCAGTGCCAGTATCGGTGGATGTTTCTATGCCACCTAACGAGGTACCTAAGGGGGCAGATGACCTACAAGCATGTGTTGCCATTGATGCAGTACAAGTAACAGATCTTGCAGGTACTATCATTGAATGGACAACAAAATCTATGACTGACCCTTATGGGGTCAACTCGACACAATGTATCCCAGCAGATTCGGATATTCCGGTAGATAACGATGGCTATCCAAAGTTTATTGTAATCGACTTGTATGATGTCACTGGGGTAGATTTGGTGAACTTGATTTCCGAGCAGTTGCTGCCCGTTGGTGAGTATACCGGCATGGCACTCTCTATTCTGCAGGGGAGCTACGGTGACTTCTTGGATACCCCTTATTCCTATGTCGGTAATCCAGTTGACAAGATGAAGATGGATATTGTTGATGACCTGAAGTTTGATGGTCTGGATATCAACATTGATGTACCGACAACCTTTACTATGACGTTTGATCTCAAGAGTATGATCCAACTGGTTGAGCAGGCGTACCAGTTGAAGAGTGAAGGTTTCAAGGTGGTAGACAACATCACTGCTGGTACATTGTTCGGTGATATTGACGTATCGGCATGTAGCACTTCAGCGAAAGATGCCTATGTGTATCTCTATGAAGCAGATTCCCCTGAATACGGTGATTTAGGCTCAGATTATCCGCCAGTCAAGACAGCTCAAGTCGCTGACGACAACACTTATGAGATGCAGTATGTGCCGGAAGGCGAATACGATGTGGTGTTGGTGTGTGATGCACTGTTGGATCTACCAAATGAGATTGATCTGGATATCGACCTAGATGGTGATACCTCGTACCACCAAGGCCAGTACATCAGCGCGGGTGAAAAGACCTACCGTAACTTGTAAAGTGCTAACTGTTTAAAGTTAAAGGTAAAACCGAAAACAGCCAGATTGCTCTGGCTGTTTTTGTTTATGCGGGGCGATTTACCTGCCTCGATATATTCTTCTGCTATCAAGCTTTTATTCAGCAAATATCCGTATCTTTTAGTTTATATAAATCGGATCTATCTCTCATTTTTGATTTTATACTACATTTTTTTGTGAGCGTTAAGTTGCTGACAGCAATCATATTAACCCCAAATGTCGCTATTGTTGGTCTCTAGTGTCTTATCTTTTGTGGTTGTTTTTTGACCGGTACTTCTTTAAATTTCCTACCCAGAAACCGCAAACGCTTTGAAAGAGACCGAGATATGCCAGCTAAGATGACCCTGAAAAAAGTTGTATTTGGTGCCATTTTCGGCCTTGTTGCTTTCGGTGCAACAACCGCCAATGCTTCTGTAACCACTTCTCCTGAGCACCACCTGCTATCAACCCTTAACTATGTTGAGCTTGAAGCTGAGCAAGGTGATAAAAATATGCAGCTGTTTTTGGGACGTGCCTACCTTGAAGGTAGCAATGGCCTCAAAGCCGACCCGCTGAAAGGCATGTATTGGCTGGAAAAAGCGGCTGTCGATATGCCAGAAGTAAAAACCTTGATTGGCGACTTGTTCAAAAAGGGTGAGGTGCTGCCACGTGATCACCAGCAAGCTGTTCACTGGTATACTGAAGCAGCCAAAGAAGGTGATGTTCCTGCCATGGTTGAGCTGGGCATGTATTATGCGTCAGGTGCGACGGGTTCAGTTGACTGCGGCAACGCTATCAAGTGGTTTAATGAAGCAGCCAACGGTGGCTCACTTGAATCAAAGCGTAACCTAGTATGGCTTTATGCCACTTGCTCTGACGAGCGTATGCGCGACGGTGAGCGTGCGCTGAAATTAGCTAAGCAGGTATTAAACCGTAACGGTACCGGTGATGCAGGTGACTACGATAACCTAGCCGCTGCTTACGCTGCATGTGGTGAGTTCCGCCGCGCAGTTGAAGCCCAAGAAACTGCAATTGGTAAGCTAGAAGAGCCAAACGGCCAGCGTTACGCCAACTTTGAGCAGCGTTTGAAGTTATATCAGCAGAATCAGACAATTTATAGCGCAGCATTGTAATTCGCTGATTAACATAGAACAGAATATTAAAAAGGTGCCATGTGGCACCTTTTTTTGTGCCCTTTGAGACGCCGCTTACCAATCCCTTCTACCGGCTGATATTTCCTTAGCAATTCTGAGTCCAGATTCGATCCTTAACTATACTTACAGAAATTAGCTCTTAAGGATTAGGCAACTGCCTTGCTTGAGAGAAAAATAACAAGATAGGTAAAAGGAAAGAAGCAATGAGCAACCCGGAACCCGTCAGTGATCAAGAGAAAGCCAAGTATGAATGGCGCTCTTTTTTGTTTATCACCATTTTCCTATTTCCCATTCTATCGGTCGCCATCGTAGGAGGTTATGGCTTTATTGTGTGGGCGATGCAGGTGTTTTTCCTTGGGCCTCCTGGCCATGGGTAATTTTGATTGCCGAGATATGAGCGCCAGAGTAAAGCAGCAAAGAAATAGGTAGAACACTATGATGAACGCGTTGAAAAAGCTGTGGGCGACGTTTTGGCGTCCAGCAGTGCATATTAGTTTGGGCGTGTTGACACTCGGCGGTTTTATTGCCGGGATCATTTTCTGGGGGGGCTTTAACACCGCCCTTGAAATGACCAATACCGAGAAGTTCTGTATAGGTTGCCATGAAATGCGTGACAATGTTTACGAAGAGCTTCAAGAAACCGTGCACTGGTCAAATCATTCCGGTGTCAGGGCAACCTGCCCAGACTGCCATGTGCCCCATAATTGGACCGATAAAATCGCTCGGAAAATGCAAGCCAGTAAAGAGGTATACGGCGCAATTTTCGGAACGATCAATACTCGGGAAAAATTCCTGGAAAAACGCCTAGAGCTTGCCAACCACGAGTGGGAGCGTTTTGCTGCCAATGGCTCGTTGGAGTGTAAAAACTGCCATAACTACGACAGCATGAAGTGGGACGAGATGTCAGATTTGGCCCGTACCCAAATGCAGCAAGCGGCTGAGCGTGATCAGAGCTGTATGGATTGCCACAAAGGGATAGCCCATGAGCTGCCGGGCAACATGGAACTCTCTGGCGGCATGGTTCAGCAGTTGGTACAGAAGGCGGGCAATACCTCTTTCAAAGAGGGTGAAAGCTACTTCAGTGTCCGTTACCTCCCTATGTACGAAGATGAAGCCCTTACCATTGATGGTGGCCAGCTCAACCCGGCTTCTGAAGTGAAAGTGGTGCAGGTCAAAGACAATGCAGTGCAGGTTGAAATTGCCGGCTGGCGTAAAACCAAAGGCTTTGGTCGGGTGATCAACGAAGACTTCGGCCTCAATATTCCTACCGCAGCACTGAGTAAAGATGCGGCATTGAGTGACACCTTAGTGGAGAAATTCGAAGAGAAAGAAGATGAATTAACAGGCTTGGGCTGGCAGCGGGTGACCGTGAAACTCTGGATGCCGAAAGAGTCTTTGCTTGATGATGTAGAGGAAATCTGGGCTGAGGCAAGACCTGCCTATAACAACAACTGTAGTACTTGTCATACACAGCCTGCAGAAAATCACTTCGATGCAAATACATGGCCGGGTATGTTCAACGGTATGTTGGCGTTCGTCAACCTCGACCGTGACAGTGAAGCCTTAGTGCTGAAATACCTACAGAAACATTCATCAGATTTTTCTGATGGCGGCCATTAAAAGAAGCGAAGCGAGGTAAGAACATGTCTCTGAGTCGACGTCAATTTTTATCAGGGTTGGTCACCACCAGTGCGGTTGGTGTTATTGGTCCGAGTCTACTCACCTCAGTTGCCCGTGCTGCCGAGGAGGTGTCATCACCGTATTCGGCAGATGGAATTTGGAAAACCACGGGCTCCCACTGGGGTGCATTCCGCGCCAAAATTTATAACGGTAAGGTGGTAGAGATCAAACCGTTGGAGCGGGATAAATACCCGACGGACATGATCAACGGGATCAAGGGGATTATCTATAACCCTTCCCGCGTCCGTTATCCAATGATCCGCTTGGACTGGCTTAAGAAGCACAAATACAGCGGTGACACCCGCGGTAACAACCGTTTTATCCGGGTAACCTGGGACGAAGCGCTGGATATCTTCTATAACGAGCTGGAGCGAATCCAGAAAGACTATGGCCCATGGGCCTTGCACGCCGGGATGACCGGTTGGCGCCAAACCGGCCAGTTCCACAGCTGTGGTAACCACATGCAACGTGCCGTGGGGATGCACGGTAACTTTATGACCAAAGTCGGGGATTACTCAACCGGTGCCGGCCAGACCATCATGCCTTACGTACTGGGCTCGACCGAGGTCTATGCCCAAGGGACGTCTTGGCCGGATATTCTGGAAAACAGTAAAACCGTGATCCTATGGGCCAACGATCCGGTTAAGAATACCCAGGTTGGCTGGCAATGTGAGACCCATGATTCCTACATGTATTACGAGCAGCTCAAGGACAAGGTAGCCAAGGGCGAGATCAAAGTGATCTCGGTCGATCCGGTTAAGTCGAAAAGCCAGAACTACTTGGGTTGCGATCAGCTGTATGTGAACCCGCAGACGGATGTGCCGTTCATGTTGGCGATTGCCCATACCTTGTACAAAGAAGAGCTCTACGATAAAGCCTTTATCGAAACCTATGCCTTGGGTTTTGATGAGTTTATCCCTTACGTGTTGGGTGAAAGCAAAGACAAAGTAGAGAAAACCCCTGAGTGGGCCGAGCCTATCTGTGGTGTGAAAGCCGATGAGATCCGTGAGTTCGCCCGCTTGCTGGCAAAAGATCGTACCCAGATAATCTTTGGCTGGGCGGTACAACGCCAGCAGCACGGTGAGCAGCCGTACTGGATGGGGGCGGTTATCGCGACCATGTTGGGACAGATCGGTCTGCCGGGTGGCGGTATCTCTTATTCTCACCACTACAGCGGGGTGGGGATCCCACCAACCGGGGCTGCAGGGCCTGGTGGTTTCCCGCGTAATGTCGATGAAGGCAAGAAACCTAAGTGGGATAATAGCGACTTTAAAGGCTACAGCCGGACTATCCCGGTTGCACGCTGGATTGATGCAATTCTAGAGCCGGGTAAAGAAATCAATTACAACGGATCGAAAGTGGTGTTACCGGACACCAAGATGTTGGTGGTCAGCGGTTGTAACCCATGGCACCACCATCAAGACCGTAACCGGATGAAAACTGCTTTTCAGAAACTGCAAACTGTGGTGACGATTGATTTTGCCTGGACAGCGACATGCCGCTTCTCCGATATCGTTCTGCCTGCCTGTACTCAGTTCGAACGTAATGATATCGACTTGTACGGCGCCTATTCGGGCACAGGTATATTAGCGATGCACAAGTTGGTGGATCCGCTTTATCAGTCGCGTACCGACTTTGATATCTTTACCGATTTCTGCCGCCGCTTCGGTCGCAACAAGGAATATACCCGTGGCATGGATGAGATGGAATGGGTGCGCTCGCTCTATGACGAGTGCCGAGAGGCCAACAAAGCCAATTTTGAAATGCCGGAATTCGATGAGTTCTGGGAAGTTGGGCAGGCTGGTTGGGTTGACTTTGGCGAGGGCAAAAACTTTGTCCGCCATGCAGATTTCCGCGAAGACCCTGAAATTAATCCACTCGGTACTCCATCAGGCTTTATTGAGATCTACAGTCGCAAGATAGCCAGCTATAACTACGAGCATTGTCAGGGCCATCCAATGTGGTTTGAAAAAGCCGAGCGTTCGCACGGTGGGCCGGGTTCAGACAAGTTTCCGCTCTGGTTGCAGTCCTGCCACCCGGACAAGCGTTTACACTCACAGATGTGTGAATCAGATGAATACCGAGCCACTTATGCGGTTCAAGATCGTGAGCCGGTTTATATCAGCCCGGAAGACGCCAAAGCTCGCGGTATCAATGATGGCGACTTGGTTAGGGTGTTCAATGACCGCGGACAGCTATTAGCTGGGGCTGTGGTGTCTGATGATTACCCACCGGGCGTGATCCGGATCCATGAAGGGGCATGGTATGGTCCGCTCAGCGAGAGGCTGGGGGCAATTGATACCTATGGCGACCCTAACACCTTGACCATGGATGTCGGCTCTTCAGAGTTAGCACAAGCAACCAGTGCCAACACCGTAGTGGCTGATATCGAGAAGTTCAAAGGTGAGGTACCGCCGGTGACAGCCTTTGGTGGGCCGATTATTGAAACCTGAAGGCCTTAGCCATTTAGCTGTTATCCATGGCCTAGCATGACTGGATGAAAAGTTATAACCCGTCGTCCATGGCGGGTTATTTTTTTTGCTTGGTCATCACGCTTTTCCGCTTGGTTATCTCAGTGTACTTTGACACTGGTTTCTGAGATGTAACACAGCGCCTGCCTGCAGATTTCCCGTATAATTGGACTATTGATAAATCTGAAAGTGTTAGCAGACAGTTGTAGTTAAACATGAAGCCTTACAGACCCAATGATTACACAGTACAAGAAAGAACCGCACCGGATTACACGGTAGCGGGAGTTGCTTTTGAAGCCGCCGGTGGTGAAGAAGGTGTCCGAGCGTTGGTAGAGTCCTTCTACCGTCATATGGATACCTTGCCGCAGGCAAAGAAGGTGCGTGAAATGCATGATGCAGATCTCAGCGAGTCTATTGATAAGCTAACCACCTTCCTTGTTGGTTGGCTTGGTGGACCTGCTCGCTATGAAGAGAAGTTCGGAATGATGAATCTTCCCGGCGCTCATCGTCATCTGGCTATTGGGGTGTCAGAGAAAGAAGCTTGGCTGCACTGTATGCAAAAAGCATTGGATGAGCAGGGCTATGACGAACTGTTCAAGCGCCATATCATGGTCCAGTTATCATTCCCTGCTGAAATGTGTCGGAATAGAACCTAGAAACAAGATCCTAGATCCTGGAACCTAGAGTTAACAGCTTAGAGCCAATCCTTACAAATAGATCTTAAAACCAGTTCTAAAACCGCTCTTTCATCGTCATGTAGTGTTCACGAATGTGTTCAATCAAAGCTTGGATACGTTTGGGCGGTTGCTTGGTATAAGGGTAGACCGCATAGATCCCCACCACTTTGCCGGCATGCTCCGGCAACAGTTCCACTAAATCGCCACTTTGCAGATCGTCATAGACCAAGCAAGTTGGCAGGTAGGCGATGCCATTGCCAGCCAGTGCTGCTTTGCGCAGGCCGGCGGCATTGTCACTGGAGAAGTTACCATTGACTTTCATGGTGTAGGTATCGTCGCTATTGCGCAGGAAAAGCCAGTCAAATGGTCCGGTACTTTGCTGGGTATAGCCTAAGCAGTTATGGTGTTTGAGTGCCTTTGGCGATTCCGGCATACCGAACTGTTCAAGGTAGCCAGGCGTTGCACAAATCACCCACCTTGAGTTGAAGATATGGCGGGCGATGAGGCTGGAGTCCTCAAGGTAGCCTGTTCTTATCACCAAGTCATAGTTTTGCGCGACCAAGTCGACAAACTGGTTGTCCATCGACATATCGATGGTGAGTCCGGGGTGGTTTTGGCAAAAGTCAGACAGGGCTTTGGACAATAATAGCTCGCCGGAGATGGTCGGTACCGAAATCCGAATATGCCCCGACAAGGCCTCACTGTAGCCCGTTACCGAATCAAAGGCAGATTGCGCTACCAGACGGACTTCTTTTGCCCGCTGGTAGAGGATAGAGCCTGGCTCGGTCAGTGTCAGCCTGCGGGTGGTCCGGTACATCAGCTGTACCCCTAACTCTTGCTCAAGTTTGCTGATCCGCTTGCTCACTACCGATTTGGTGATGTTGTTGAGCTCGGCGACCTTGCTGAAGGAGCCGTGCTCGATAACTTGGGCAAAAAGTACCAGATCGTCAATCTGCGCCATGAATACCTACTTTAACTGTCTGTTATAGGTCATCAATAATGACATAGGTAGCATAGACTGGGCCATGGACTCCGACCACCTTTATAAGCTCGATATCAGCCGTCGAGCTAGGCCCCGAGATAAAGTTCACACAGGACGGTAGGCGTTCGCCTTGCTCGGCTTTTTTGTGCAGCTCAGCGGTCGCTTGGGTCAAGCGGGCAACCAGTGCACTTTTGGGTAACACAAACACCGAGGCTTCAGGCAACAAGCTGATAGCACGCCCTTGTGCTGGTTGGCTATACAGCACCATAGTACCGGACTCAGCCAGCGCTTGCTCCGCGTAGACAATACCTACCTTGGCACGTTCGGCAATCTCAATATTCGGCCCGTAGCCAAGCTGAGTATTCCATACATGGACAATATGCTCGTCAGTATCGAGTTGCTCGGGATCAAATAACTCGAGCAAGCGCGGATCGGCAGAGACCAAAGTTTCGCTCGGCGCGGCTAATGGCGTGTTAGCGTGGCTAGGAGCCGTTTCATCCATACAGTAATCAGCACAAACTTGACGCAGAGTTTCCGTTAACTCGGCCTTTGTAGTGACGTGTGCTTGGGCACCCAGCGCCTTGTGGGTGTAATCAATCAGAATTTGCTTGAGCTCATTTTTGCTCTTCCCTGCCATGACGTCCTGATGGCAGGTATAGCGTAGTGAAGGGCGCTCGACAGGCGTTGTTTGCCGTGGCCGCCCCAGCTTGGCGGCGATGTTATCGAGAAAGCGGTCGCGGTTGATGATATCGCTCATGTTCAAGACTCCGGGGTAGATTGTCTGTTTTTAAACCAGCTGCGGAATGACTGACCGTCTGGTTGAGGCAGATCTCTTGCTTCTGTCCACTCACCGATCGCACCTACCTGCAGAGGTAGCTTGCCTTTTCGGATCAGGCCGCTGGCCAAGGTGGCTCCGACTTTCACGGTTTTATCCCATAACAATGGCTTGGCATTGATAATATTGAATGCGGCCACACTCATTCGCTCCGATAGCGGGGTCATACCTTGTTCTGCCATTTTCTGCCGGTGCTTGAGCAGTAGATCTGACAGTGGGATTTTGACTGGGCAGACATCATGGCAAGCCTTGCATAGGCTGCAGGCATACGGCAGCTCTTTGAAGTCCTCATAACCACCAAGCAATGGTGACAGTACCGCGCCAATCGGCCCTGAATAAATTGAGCCGTACGACTGGCCTCCGATATGGCGGTAGGCCGGGCAGGTGTTGACACAGGCGGCACAGCGTACACAGCGCAGGATATCTTTGAACTCCGATCCCAAGATATCAGAGCGACCATTATCAACGATGACTAAATGGAACTCTTCCGGGCCATCAAGGTGACTTTCTTCCCTTGGGCCGGTCAAGGCCGTGACATAACCGGTCAGAGGTAGGCCGACCGCACTGCGGCATAGCAGGCTGATCACAATATCCAACTCTTCGAAGGTAGGGACGATCCGCTCCATGCCCATGACCGCAATATGGGTCTTTGGTAGGCTGGTCGCTAGGCGGGCATTCCCCTCGTTGGTCACCAGTGTTACGGTGCCTGATTCGGCAACCGCAAAATTACAGCCGGTAATGCCAATATCGGCTTCCAGGAAGTCATGGCGAATATAGTCGCGGACATAGCGGGTGAGGGCTTCTGGCTCCTCACTGCCTTGATAACCAATTTTGTCGCGGAATATATCGCGGATTTGGTAGCGGTTTTTGTGCAGTGCGGGCACGACGATATGCGACGGGGCGTCGTAGTCATCCACTTGCAGGATATACTCGCCAAGGTCGGTTTCGACCACATCGCAGCCGTTGCGCTCAATCATCGCATTGAGGCTGATTTCTTCGGTCACCATGGATTTGGATTTAACCACTTTCTTGGCATTTTTATCCTGGATGATGGATTCGATATAGGCAGTGGCCTCTTGGGCGGTTTGGGCAAAGAACACCTTGCCGCCGTTACGGCTGACACTCTCGCTCAGCTGGTGGAGGTAGTAATCCAGGTTTTCCAGAACATGGTTGCGGATATCCATGCCCATTTCACGCCATTGCTCCCAGTTGCCCAATTTGTCGGCGGCTACTTGGCGGTTGGTGAACATTCGGGTTTGCGCATTGGCGACGGATTCACGCATGAAGGTATCTTGCATCTGGACTTCGATGCGTTGTTTGAATTGGGTGCTGCTGGTTTTCATCGACATTGTATTTCCTCCCTCAGCGGCTCATCAGCACATCGACGATGTGCATGACTTTGATGGGCTTGCCTTCGCGGCTGATACGGCCGCCGATATTCATCAGGCAGCTAATGTCTGCGCCAATCAGGTAGTCAGGCTCGACGGCGCTGATATGACCGACTTTTTCTTTGACCATCTCGCCGGAAATCTCGGACATCTTGATGGAGAAGGTACCGCCGAAGCCGCAGCAGGTTTCCTGGTGGTTAATCGGCAGCAGGGTCAGCCCGTCGACTTGCTCAAGCAGCTTGATCGGCTCTTCACGTACATTGAGCTTGCGGATCAGGCTGCAGGAAGGGTGGTAAACCGCGCGGCCGTTTAGCTTGGCGCCGAGCTGGGTCACATCCAGCTGGTTGACGATAAACTGGGTCAGTTCGAAGAAACGGTCGGCGACCTGTTGCGCTCGCATTGCCCATTCCGGCTCATCAGCCAGGTATTCCGGGTAGCGCTTGATAGAAGCGACGCAGGAGCCCGCTGGGGAAACAATTGGGTATTCATTGGCTTCAAAGGCCGTGATGAGGTTTTTCATCCCTTTTTTGCTGTCATTGATGTAGCCAGAGTTGAGTGAAGGTTGGGCACAACAGCCTTGCTGCTCTGGGAAGATGACTTCACAGCCGAGTTGCTCCAGCAGTAATACACTTTTTTTGGCGACTTCCGCCTTGACGGTATCGCACAGGCAGGTGGCGAATAGGTTGACCTTCATACGTGCTCCAGTGCTTGGGGTGAAGTGGCTAGCAGGCTAACGCTTCACTCTTTGTAATTTTGTTTACAGGGTGTAACGAAATGGTGTTATAGGAAGAATATTGTAGGGAATCGCAGCCTTTGCGCTACGCTTTTTTATAGCTATAAATACGCTAATCAAGGCAAATTTGGCCGGCTAAAGGAAATGAAAAAATCAACATCAAGAGCTATTTATAATTAAAATAGTCACTTATGAATCGCACAGTTGAATAGATGAAAAGTGATTAATCAACTTTTGGAAACAATGATTTTGTATCCCTGCACTAATGCTGTGGTTAAATCTGCCGCTGTTTCGCCAGTGATAAGCAAAAGGCTAGATAACCTGCCGGTGCTCCCGCGCTGCAATGTTTGTAAAATAACGACAAAATGGCGTATTCCTTTTCTATAAAGAAATTTAATTACTGACTCTGCGAATCCAACCTATTAAAAACGGGAATAGGTCGCTATCCGTATTTTCATTTTTCTTTTTGCTGGCAATCCGTATTCTATCGTGCCTTTGGGGGGCTTTGCTCCATTGGCCGTTTGCTTGTCGCTGTGTTTTATTTTGTGTTGGAAGTTGTATGGAATTTTCTTGGGAAATTATCGGGGCTTTGTTTTTGGTTGCTAGCCTTGCCGGCTTTATTGATGCCCTTGCTGGCGGCGGTGGTATGCTGACAGTACCCGCTTTACTTGCGGCAGGGCTTCCTCCTGCTCAGGCTTTGGCGACCAATAAGCTGCAAAGTTCATTCGGTAGTTTTTCGGCTTCCCTCTATTTTGTTCGCAATGGCTTGGTCAAACTAAGCGAGATGCGTTTGGCCATCTTGTGCACCTTTGTTGGCTCTGCCGCAGGCGCTTTGCTTGTCCAGTATATGGATGCCAGTACACTCACCAAGGTGATCCCGGCACTGCTGGTGGTGATTGCACTGTATTTCCTGTTTGCGCCTGAAGCAGGCGAAGGTGGCGGTAAGCCAAAGCTAAGCCAAGCGGGGTTTGCTTTGACCGTTGGTACCGGGATAGGTTTTTACGATGGTTTCTTTGGTCCGGGTACTGGCTCGCTGTTTGCCGTTTGTTTTGTGGTCATCGCCCAGCTGGGCATTGTCGAGGCGACGGCTAAAACCAAGGTGCTTAACTTTACCTCTAACTTTGCTGCACTGCTGTTTTTTGTCGCTGCCGGATTGCCAGTGTGGGAAATCGGTTTAGTGATGGCATTAGGCGGCTTTATCGGTGCAAGGTTAGGTGCGAAGGTGGTCGTGACCAAAGGGCGAAAATTAATCCGCCCATTGGTGGTGACAGTGTCCATGGTCATGGCAGTGAAGCTACTGGCCGAAGACCACCCCCAGTGGCTGGATACTATTGTTTCGTTTGTGTAACCACTTGCCTTTCGTCTAGCCAACTGACGTGCTTGTGATTGCTAGTTTTTAGTTTGTTAAGCTACGAGCTCGGCAGTGTCAGCCGTTGCCCAGTCAATACAGGCTTTTGCCAAGATATTGAGCGAGTCGAGGCATTGCTCTGGCTGGTTAAACACGGTTTCAGCCAGGGCGACGGGGATCTCGGTACACCCCAGGATAACAGCATCAGCACCTTGTTCTAGCAGGGAATCAAATACCGGTTTCATTAACTGGTGACCCTGTTTGACATCTCCAGCTTTAACGGCATAGATGCCATCCATCACGGCTTGTTGCTGGTCTTGTTCCGGGGCAACGGCAGCAATTTGTTTTTGAGCCAGCTTCGTCTCGTACATCCTCGTTGTCATGGTCGCGGAAGTGGCCATGATCCCCACTTTTGTGTAGCCACGCTGTTTAGCTTCATCGACCACACTATCGAGAATACTGATCATATGCACCCGGCAGGTATTGCTCAATCGAGGGTACCAATAATGGGCGGTATTGCATGGCATGACGATACATTCGGCCCCAGCCTGTTCGAGTTGCTCCATGCCTTGCTTCAGAGCTGGGTAGGGATCATCGCCGTTGCTGATCAGGAAAGCGGTACGGTCAGGGATTTGCGGGTTATTACTAACCAGCATAGGAATATGTTGTTGGTCGCTGCTGGCTGGTGTCTGCGCGATGATTTTTTGCATGAACTCGACAGTGGCTAGTGGCCCCATTCCGCCCAATATACCTAATTTCCTGCTCATCTTATTGTTCCTACAGTATTTTCCACTGAGTTCACTATAGGGGAGTGAGGTGGTGGTGAGAAATGCCGTTGCTGAGCCGGTTATGCATAATCGGTATGGGGAGATGCTGAATTTGTGATCTGAGTGGCTTGAAACAGCTCTGTATGTGCTAATGGGTTCGTTATACTGCCGCAGCCGAGGTTAGGGAAAAACGTGTTGTACCGTTATGAACATAGAAAGTAAGTGGTTGGAAGACTTTTTGGTGTTGGCTGAAGTGAGGAATTTCTCGCTGGCCGCAGAAAAACGCAATGTTACCCAGCCTGCATTTAGCCGGCGTATCAAGGCGCTGGAGCAGACGGTCGGTGCAGAGTTGATTGACCGCAGCAAGACGCCAGTTGCATTGACCGCCAGCGGGCGGTTGTTCCGTATTACTGCCCGTACTTTGATCAACCAAATGATGGATGGTATTGGTCAGCTATCTGATC
Organism: Photobacterium sp. AWH4_225; assembly: GCF_056158405.1. Lineage (NCBI taxonomy): Bacteria > Pseudomonadati > Pseudomonadota > Gammaproteobacteria > Vibrionales > Vibrionaceae > Photobacterium > Photobacterium sp. AWH4_225. The sequence continues at coordinate 1,256,044 of NZ_JBSWTF010000001.1, forward strand.
TATCCAAGTTGGGCGGCAATAATGTCCGGGTGGCGGCAGCCCACTCGTTGGCAACCAGTCTAGTGCCGTCGATTCAATCGGAGTTGATGGCCGGCAAGCATAAGCCGATATTGAGCGTCGAGGCGATCGATGTCGATGAAGCCATTGAAGAACTTCAAGAAGGGGGCTGTGATATTCTGTTGGCCTTCGATGATGAGCTGTTGCGCCTACCACCTTACCAGTCATTGCAAGTTGGCCAAGCTGAGCTATTGCCTGTTTGTGCCTGTGATGAGGCTGGTAAACCGCTCTACAACATTACCCCGGACTCTGAAGTTCCTTGGCTTGCCTATAGTCCGAGCTCATACATGGGGCGGCAAGTTGAAGTGGTCAGGGAGCAAGTGAACTTACACCCTGTGTTTTCATCTTCCATGACAGACTTGCTCAAGACATTGGCATTACAAGGGCTTGGTGTGGCATGGTTGCCGGACTATGCCATCAAGCAGGACTTGGCAAATGGCAAGGTGGCGATACTCGGTGATGAGTCACTGCGCCTCCCGATCACTTACTACGCCTATCGCTATCAAGCCCGCTTGCACCCTGCGGGCGAGCAAGTGTGGCAGGCATTGCGGCTACATGCTGAAAAGCAGGTCTAACCGTGAACAAATAAAAATGAAAAAGCGAAGCGCCAAATGGCGCTTCGCTTTTTTCTAGTGGCCTGTTTATTACCTATTACACAATCATAGGGGCCAGCAAAAAGCCGCATACAGTTGATACCGCCACACCAATCAAGCCAGGCATCAAGAATGGGTGGTCGAAGATATTCTTGCCCATTCGGGTTGAACCGGTGGAGTCGAACTCTATGGCTGCCAGCGATGTTGGATAGGTAGGAAGAACAAACACCCCGGTAACCGCGACGAATGAAGCTAGGATCGCCCAGTGCGGTACCTGCAGGCTCAGAGCCAACGGGATGATCAGTGGTGTTGTCGCGCCTTGTGAAAGAAGTAAAGTGCAAGTACCGAATAGCACCAGTGATAGTAGCATCGGGTAGGATTGCAACAATGAACCAGCAAATTCTTTGATTTCAGGAAGGTAGGCGTTCACCATGGTTGAGCCCATAGTGACAATGCCAAGGATAACCGCCACAGAACTCATACCTGAGCGGAATGTGGTGGTACGGATGATCTTCTCCGGATCAACCTTGCACATCGGAACCATCAAGCAAGCAACGGCGAACATCGACACAATAATGATATCGCGGGTCGACATCATGCTGCCATCGGCAAAATGTGGGCGCAATACAGGAAATGCGGCATAAAACACAATGGCAATGGTCGCAAGCAGGAACAGCATAACCGAGTATTTGGCTTTCGGTTCAAGGGTGAGGTTTTGCTGTTGTTTCTGATCTTGGGCTTGCTGTAGGCGGGTGAGGTAAACAGGGTCATCTTTTAGCTCGCAGCCTTGGCGTGACGCAATGAAGGCACCGACCATCGCAGCGATGAAAGACGCAGGTAGGCAGACTGCCATAATTTCCAGAAAGCTGACACCGATTGGCTCCATGATTGAAATCATAGCTGCCATTGCGGCGGAAATAGGGGAGCCGGAAATCGCGACCTGTGAGGCCACCACAGCACCTGCCAAAGGCCGAGAAGGGCGCACACCGATCTCTTTGGCGACTTCAGAAATCACCGGCAAGGTTGAAAACACTGTGTAACCAGTTCCTGCCATGATGGTCATCAGCCAGGTGATCATCGGTGCCAGAAAGCAGATGTATTTCGGGTTACGGCGCATCAGGTTGCCAGCATGGTGAACCAGCCAATCCATCCCGCCCGCGGCCTGCATAGTCGATGCCGCGGTTACCACCGCCATGATGATCAAGATGACGTTGACGGCAGGGGCGCTCGGTTCAAGGCCAAAGCCTAGGGTGAGAATTGCCAACCCTAAACCCCCAGCAAGCCCGACTCCGAGCCCGCCCATTTTGAGTCCCCAGTATATGCAGCCTAATACGACCAACAGCTCTATTACTACTAACATAATTTTCCTGTCCGTTTGAAATGATAAAACCTTGAATTACTTGTGGGTATGGTGCGCAAACGAAAAAGAGCTGTTAAATGCCAAATATTGCTTTTCAATACCGAATCGGCATAGGCGAAGCCGATAAACTGGGACAGGGTTAACAGACGACAATAGATTTCAGTGTTTTTGGTCAAAATAGCATCGTCAAAAGGTTATTAATTACGCAGAAGTTATTATGTTTTTTAACATTATGCATTGGGCTTTTTGTGATCTTTGTTTAACCAATTCCAAACTGGAATGGGTTGTGGTCCGTCGTTTCGCTGTTCGATGATAGGTACAGATGGTATTTTCCAGCCCCAGAACTCAAGAACTCAAGAACTTAACGAAAGAGAAATGTCTACATGGAGTTGTCATTAGAAGTATTGGGACTGCTGTTTTTAGTCGCTGGTCTAGCAGGTTTCATTGATGCAATTGCCGGAGGTGGCGGTTTGCTGACTGTACCCGCTTTGCTTGCCGCAGGCGTACCGCCAACCCAGGCGTTGGCGACCAATAAACTGCAGGGTTCATTTGGTAGCTTTTCTGCCTCGTTGTATTTTGTCCGTAATGGTTTGGTCAGTTTGGGTGAGATGCGCAATGCGATTATCTTTACCTTCATTGGCGCCGCCACTGGCGCAGAGCTTGTCCAGCGTATTGATGCCGGTGTGCTAACGCAGTTGATCCCCATTCTGTTGGTTTGTATTTCGCTGTATTTCTTGTTTGCCCCTCAGGTCGGGCAAGGTGGCGGTAAGCCAAAGATGTCTGAGAACCTTTTTGCTTTGAGTGTTGGTACCAGTATTGGTTTCTATGATGGTTTCTTCGGTCCGGGAGCGGGTGCATTGTATACCATCTGCTTTGTCGCGATTGCCCAGTTCGGACTGGTGGAGGCCACGGCACGAACCAAGATATTGAATTTCACTTCTAACTTTGCCGCCTTATTGTTTTTTATCTTTGCAGGCCTGCCGGTATGGGAGATTGGGATCATCATGGCTGTTGGTGGGTTTATTGGCGCGCGTATGGGAGCGAAAGTGGTCATTTCCAAGGGGCGGAAGTTGATCCGGCCGATGGTCGTCATTACCTCAATGTGTATGGCTATTAAACTGTTAGTTGAACAGAACCCGCAATGGTTTCAATAAGCTTACGTGTTCGGGGAGCTTGGAGACTGCTTTGGCGATAGCATAGCTGTACCGGGCGCGTTAGTGCATCCAGAAATGGAAAATGGTGGCAGTGGTGATGGGCAATTTTGAGTGTATTAACGATCGAAATGGGTACCAGCGCCGCTGCGACGCCACTCAAGGCCAGCTGTGCAGCAGCCGTATAAGAGTCCATTTCCATGTAAGGGGCAATAGCAGCTTTCTGTAAAGAACTGACCTGATTGGCGTTGGCTGGGTTTTTCAAGTCATTGACTAGCAACTGGCTCGGCTGTTGGTCAAGCCTTTCTCTGCTAACAACCGAAAACGGTTCGTCGAACAAGTGGGTAACCGCCAACCCATGCTGAGGAGGCAAGTGACCAGCGCAAAACCCTACAGCGGCATCGCCTGATTGCACCTTCTCTACAATGATGGGGGTGTGGTGGGTGCTGATGGCAAGGTAGGGATCGTGCTGGATATAACCGCCCATTACTGGCGCTAGATAGCCTGCAACCAGGGTTTCTGAGCAGGCTAAATGGATAACGGTACGATCATTGACATCGAGCTGATCAAAAATCTGCCCTTTAAGGGCCTTGAATCCCGGCTCGACCGCAGCAATGAGCTGCAAAGCGTCGGCAGTCAGTTTGATCCGACGGCCATCCGGTTCAATCAGCTTCTTGCCGATCCGCTGCTCCAGTTTAGCAATACGCTTGCTGATCGCACTCTGACTGAGGTAAAGCCGGCTGCCTGCTTTGCTCATGGTGCCTTCTTGGGCCAGTACCAATAACGTTTCAATGCCTTCGAGTAGCAAGCGCGATATTCCTTCAATTGGTGCCGGTTAGCGGTCGGTTTCTTGCTTGGTAATACTACCGGTTTCTAGCATCGCGGCCACATCAAGGTGCTCGGCATTCATCATCGAAGAAATGCGCTGTACGGAAGATAGCAGTAGCGACTGTTCCCATTCCTCCAAACGCTGGAAGCGGGCAACAAAGTCCTCTTGTAGAGGAGGCGGTGCTTTCGCTAATAATTCTTTACCTTCATCAGTGAGATAGGCGTGGACTTTGCGCTTGTCCAGTTTGCTACGTTCACGGATCACCAAACTACGCTTTTCCAAACGATCAAGGATCGTGGTCGCGGTCGCCTGGCTCATATTGGTATTATTGGAAAGCTGACGGATAGTCACTTCGCCGGAATCGCGTATTGCGCGCATCAATACCAGCTGCGGGCCTGTCAAACCAGCCAGTTTATTCAATTTGCGCGAATGCAGATCGATGGCTCGGATGATTTGTCGCAGGGCAATCAAGACTTCTTCGTGCTTGTCCATATTACTCTCCTAAATAGTGCTCGGCGAAATTACAACAAACGGACCAAAGTTGGAAGCCTTACTTTTCATAATGTTGTCTCGATCTGATTTGTCATTGGATATAGCAGCAATCGAATGCTTAGCAAAAGGTGTTTACATTTCCTTACAATCTTAGTTATCATTATTGGAATAAAAATAATTCTCACTTTCGTTATCGTTAGTGGTTATAAAACAGCTTTCACATGGATGAAAAATAATGAAGACTCAATTTTCTCGTAATTTGATTATGGCTGCTATCTTGGCGGTACCTGCCATGGCAAATGCTACAGCTGTAACTAAAGATCAGGTCGTTTCCCACTATGCCGATCTTGCTCACAGTGTATTCAGTGATTCACTGACCACAGCACAAGGTCTGGACAAGGCTATTGATGCCTTTATCGCTTCGCCATCCCAAGAGACCCTCGATAAAGCCCGTGCAGCGTGGAAAGCATCCCGTGTTCCTTACCAGCAATCTGAAGTGTTCCGCTTTGGTAACGCGGTGGTTGATGACTGGGAAGGTCAGCTTAATGCTTGGCCGCTGGATGAAGGCTTGATCGATTACGTAGCCGATGACTACCAATATGAGCTGGGCAATGAAGGTGCCAATGCGAATATTGTTGCTAACAAATCATTACAGGTGGGTAATCAGCAGGTTGATACATCAAAAATCACACCGGAGCTTTTGGCTGATCTGAATGAAATTGGTGGCTCTGAAGCGAACGTGGCAACAGGTTACCACGCGATTGAGTTTTTGTTGTGGGGGCAGGATTTGAACGGGACAGAATCCGGTGCCGGTCAGCGAGCGTATACGGATTTCGCTTACGGTGAAGACTGTACCAATGGTAACTGTGAGCGCCGCCGTGACTACCTTAAAGCTGCGTCTGTATTGCTGCAAAACGACTTGAGCTGGATGACCCAGCAATGGTCTCCGGAAGTGAAAGATAACTACCGTGCCGAGTTAATGGCAGATTCAGCGGATAACGGTCTGCGTAAGATGCTATTTGGTATGGGTTCACTGTCTTTGGGTGAACTGGCCGGTGAGCGCATGAAAGTGGCACTGGAAGCGAACTCAACGGAAGACGAGCACGATTGTTTCTCTGACAACACCCACAACTCTCATTACTACAATGAGCAGGGCATCTACAACGTCTACACCGGTACCTACATGCGAGTGAACGGTACTTTGGTATCAGGCCCAAGCATTCACGACCTAGTTGCGAGCAAAGACAAGCAAGCGGCTATAGCAATTCAGGCTGATTTCGATCGTGCCCGCAGCCAGGTATACACCTTGGTTGAGTCTGCTGAAAAGCAAGATCAAGCTTTTGATCAGCTGATTGCTGCTGGTAACCAAAAAGGTAATGCATTGGTGAATGAGTCGATCATGGCATTGGTTAAGCAGACAGCCAGCATTGAGCAAGCTGCGTCAATCATCGGCATCAGCAACCTGAACCCAGATACCGCGGATCACCAGTTCTAATTCTGGTCAACCCCCTCAAATGACCAAGGGCTCGAAAGAGCCCTTTCGTGATCATTATAATTACAGCTCGAGCGATGAATAATGAAGTTGCCTTTCACGTTTAAAGCAGCCGGATTGCTGCTATCAACATTGATTTCTTTCTCTGCAGCACAAGCCAAAGACAGCCCGTTATCGGCAGAAGATATCTTGGCTATGAAGTCGGGTGGCGAGACGACCGTCAGAAAAAAGGGTGCTAATGCCTTTTCCCTCCCTGCAGCCAACCTACCGCTGTCCAAGCGGCTTGATTTTAGCGTGGGTAACAGTTTTTTCCGTAACCCTTGGGTTCAGGCGCCTGCTACTACTGATGCCCGTGATGGATTGGGTCCTCTATTTAATACCAATGGTTGTCAGAACTGCCATATCAAAGATGGCCGAGGCCATCCGCCAGAGCAAGGGGACAGCAACGCCGTATCTATGCTGGTCCGCTTGAGCATTCCGGCGCAAACCGCCGAGCAGAAACAAGCCATTATCAAACACGGAGTGATTCCCGATCCCATTTATGGCGGACAGTTACAGGACTTCTCACTATCAGGTGCCAAGCCCGAAGGCCAAATTAATCTGACCTACCAAGATGTACCAGTAACCGTGGCTGATGGCGAAGTGATCATGCTGCGAAAGCCGCAGTTGGCCATCACCGATTTAAATTATGGCCCGATGCACCCGCAGGTGATGATGTCGGCCCGTGTCGCTCCACCCATGATTGGCCTGGGGCTGCTAGAGCTGATCCCGGAGCAAACATTAGAGCAGATTGCCAGGGAGCAGCAGGCAGCAGAACAAGGGATCTCCGGCAAGTTAAACCGGGTGTGGGATGTCGAAGCGCAGGGTTTTGCCGTTGGTCGCTTTGGTTGGAAAGCCGGACAACCTAGCCTGATGCAGCAAAATGCCGCTGCGTTCAATGGCGATCTTGGGCTGACCAGTGAGCTATTCCCGGCAGAGAATTGCTCTGACCTGCAACAGGTTTGTGAGCAGTTGCCCAATGGCGGCAAGCCTGAAGTGAGTCGAAATGTACTGACCTTTGTGGAGTTTTATTCCCGCCACTTGGCTGTTCCTGCTCGGCGTAACGTGAGTGACCCTCAAGTCATTAAAGGTGAGGCGTTGTTTGCCGAAGTTGGCTGCCAAAGTTGCCATGTTACCCAAATCACAACTGCCAAAAGTACTGATACTCCAGCCTTGTCTGAACAGTTGATCAACCCTTATACCGATCTTTTGCTTCATGACATGGGTGAAGGCTTGGCGGATAACCGCGGTGAGTATCTTGCCAATGGTCGAGAATGGCGAACAGCTCCGCTATGGGGTTTGGGGTATACCGAGGAAGTTAACGGTCATACTAATTTGCTTCATGATGGCCGGGCTCGCAATGTGATGGAAGCGATTCTGTGGCACGGCGGTGAAGCGCAGATGAGCCGCGATAAGGTTGTGTCTCTTTCGAAAACAGACCGAGAGGCGTTAGTCTCTTTTCTTCATTCGCTCTAGGAGCTAGATAGAGATGAACAAACGTGTAATTGTCCTGTCGATGTTGTCGGCAGCTATTTTGGTTGGTTGCAAAAGCGATGTGGTTGGTACTAGCGAAGCCATTCACCAGCAGCACCTCAGTGCTGCCAGCCAGTTCTATTCGGCAACAAGCGAGTTGAACAACGCAATGGCAACGCTCTGTGCGCAAGGAAACGACGAAGAACTAGAAACCGCGCAGTTGGCTTGGACGAAGACTATGCAAAGCTGGATGGTATTTCAGGGCCGTGAAAAGGGTAGCGAAGAAGCGCTGGCTCTCAGCTGGCAAATTCAGTTTTGGCCAGACAAGAAAAATACCACTGGGCGTAAGCTCGGTCAGTTATTAAAACAAGATACAGCTTGGAGTGCTTCGGATTTAGCCAGTCAAAGTGTTGCTGTGCAGGGCTTGGGAGCGGCAGAGTGGTTTCTCTATGAACAACCACAGGCTCTGAAGACAGAAGCCGGTTGCCAATTGGCTGAGGCGGTAACTGCCTATATCGATCAAAGTGGTAAGGCATTGGTGAACGCTTGGCAAGCTGATCCATGGCAAGCGATGACGCCTGAACTAGCTCTAGGTGAATACCTCGGAGCCTTGAATAACCAGCTGGATTACAGCATCAAAAAACTGCAACGGCCAATGGGCAAGCCTGGGCACCCTAAACCCTATCAGGCAGAGTCATGGCGCTCGGGCACCTCGATGGTCAACCTCAAGGCCAGCGTGGCGGCGATGCAGCAGTTGTACATTGCTAACGGGCAAGGTTTGGATCAATTGCTCCGCGATAAAGGGTATGCCGGAACCGCCGATCGCCTGACAGAGCAGTTTGCCAACCTATTGGCAAGCTGGCCTGCCGAGCCGTCGATGACTGTCATGCTGAAAAGCAGAGAGGGATATCGCCAACTGATTTCAATTTTTAATGGGTTGGAATATATAAAGTGGACGCTGCAGGACGAAGTGGCACCGGAGCTGGGAATCGTTGTGGGGTTCAATGCAACCGATGGTGACTGATCAAACACGGCGCCGGTTGTTGCTGGGCGCTTTGGGCAGCGTTGCGCTGCGCCCCTTGGCTACCGTTGTGGCGGGTGGTTCATTGACGACTAGTGTCCTGACAGGTTGTAGTCATGCTCAACCAAGTGCCTTGGACAATAAGATCGATTCATCGCAGGCAACCATTATTGGCTGCAGCCGCCATTCAGATGGTCGTTTTGGTGTTGTGGTGGCAGATAGCAATGGACTGCCGCTTTATCAATTGCCCCTGCCAGATCGTGGCCATGGGGTAGCCTTGCAGCCAAACGGTAACTTGGCAGCAGCGTTTAGCCGCCGGCCTGGTAGTTATTTGCAAGTCTTTGATTATCGCACCGGGCAGGCATGGCCAATCTATACCGCTCCTTACGACCGGCATTTTTATGGTCATGGGATGTTTTCGCCCGATGGCAAACTGCTGTACACCACTGAAGGGGTTCGTCAAACCAGCGAGGGGATCATCGGTGTGTATGAGGTCGGTAGCTCAGCATCAGCGAAGCTTAAAAAAGTCGCTGAGTTCAGCGGATTTGGGATAGGCCCGCATGAAGTGGTTCTGGCGGATGAGCAAACGCTAGCGGTGGGTGTCGGCGGGGTACACACTCGAGGGCGGACACCTCTGAATTTGGATTCGATGCAACCGGCTTTGGTCTACCTTGATCGGGCAACAGGTGAAATCGTCGACAAAGCGGTATTGGCTGACAAGCAGCTCAGTATCCGCCACTTGAGTGTGACGGATACCGGAGAGATTGCCTGCGGACAGCAGTATCGAGGATTGCCCGTAGATGCCGCACCTTTGGTTGCGTTGCACCGTCGTGGAGAAGGCGAAGTTCTCAAACCGCTATTGGCCGAGGAAGAGCAGTGGCTCAGGTTCAATCATTACATTGCCAGTATTGCCAGCCTTGATGGTTATTTACTGGCAACCTCACCACGAGGCAATTGTTATGGAATATGGCAAGAGGACAGCCGTGAGCTGGTTGAACTGCGGCCTCTGGTTGATGCTTCTGGAGTTGGTGTCAAGGATGGAAAGTGGTTAGTTGGCTCGGGAGCCGGAAAAGTCCTATCAATTAGTCCATCGCAGCAAATGACGTCAGTACAGAGCCCCGTGATGTGGGATAACCATTGGAATATTCTGTAAAATTTTTAAGGAAGCGTTCAAGCACCAAAATGGTGCTGGTAGATTGTTGTCCCAATAATAACAAAATATGTCAAATATCCTGACAGGTGTCAGGATTTGAAACATTACCAACTGGCAGTGACGGCTAAATTTAGTCCGTTATACATCAAACTTGCCATAATTATGATAACGGCAATGAGGAGTCAGTTGGTAATGTTAAAGCTCAGTCGTCTGGGGCTTGTCCTGATGTGTGTCTTCTCTCAGGTGAACCATGCCGAAGAAGAAACCTGGCCAGTACAGCCTTTATCTGCAAGAGATCAGCTGGAGCAGCAGTTTTCTGATGATATCCTGCAGCAGAAGAAAGCCCGTCAATGGGTACATGAAGTCGCCAACGATATAGCGGCTATCCGCTATGTGGATGAGTTGGCCGATCTGTACCAGAGTATTGGCTTTGTTCCGCTATGGCAGGATACCTTCACTGCCAGTGATTTCGAGCAGCAGTTACGTATGGTGGTGTTGTCGAATATCAGTAGTGATTTCAACCGCCGCTATTCCCTACTCAAACATTACAAACAAGCAAACGACTGGCGCCAATATGATTTGTTGGCCACTGATACCTTGTTTGCCTACATGAGTTATGTAGAAGGGATCCCAACCTATGGCAAAGGCTGGCTGTTTGGCGCAGGGGTTGATCCTAAGCTGCCGATGCCCTCCGAGGCGACCTTATCACGGCTATATAACGCGATAGACACTGAGCGGTTGCGCTTCTATGTCAACAGCCTCAAACCCGATGATGAAAACTATACCCGGTTGCTTTTGGCGATTGATGCCCTTGAGCCTGCCGCCAGTGATAGCTGGCCGGGGTTCTACCAGCCAGGGATCATCCGGCTCGGCACCAGGCTGAGGGATCCTGATGCGTTGATCTCCATTCTTGAACAGCTTGGTGACCTACGTGATTTCGAAGCAGACCAGATCCGGGCTGCCGGCGTTCGTACTTACAACATTGATATGGCTAATGCGGTGAAAAGCTTTCAGCGCCGCCATGGCTTGAAGGAAGATGGCGTGATTGGTCCGCAAACCCGGCAATGGCTGGCGATATCGCCGCAGTCACGCATTCGGGTTTTGGCGCTCAATGCCCAGCGTACCCGTTTATGGCCTTCTGATGCTTCGTCGTTACTGGTGGTGAATATTCCCAATTACGAGCTTAGCCTATGGCTCAATGACCGGCATGTGCTGGACAGTAAAGTCATAGTGGGCAGGCCAAGTCGCCGGACTCCGTTGATGACTACCAATGTTTCGTCTGTGGTGTTCAATCCATACTGGAATGTGCCGATGTCAATCATGCGCAAGGATATCTTGCCTAAGGCACGAAGAGACAGAGGGTACCTGCACCGTAATGGCTTTGCCGTGATCAGAAGCTGGCAGAGCTCTGAGCAAATACCTATCCATACCATCGACTGGCGCATCGTCAATGCCAAACAGTTCCCTTATCGGTTGCGGCAAAAGCCCGGGCGGAAAAATGCTTTGGGTCTGTATAAATTCAATATGCCTAATGACCATGCTATCTACCTGCACGATACCCCAGCCAAGAGCTTGTTCGCCAAAGAGACCAGGGCATTCAGTTCCGGGTGTGTCAGGGTAGAGCAGGCGGGTAATTTGGCGATGATCCTGTTGAACCATTCGGGAGTGTCAGAGCAAAGAGTCAACCAGCTTAAGGCACGTACGAAAACCAAGACAGTTGGCTTGTCCAACAAGGTCAAGATACAGGTGATCTACCAGACCGCATGGGTCGATAATGAGGGCTTGGTAAACTATCGCAATGATGTTTACGACTATGACAAGTTTGTCGCGATGTCGCAAAACCAAGAATTATTTACATCTCTTTACACTGAATAAAATGCTTTCACGTCAATAATTAGGCAGCTTTTGGTCAAAAAGCTGCCTGTTTTTTGTCATTTCAAGGTTTGACTGAACAATATCTGAACGTTATCTTGCTCCTCCATTAAGGGAGCCCGGTTGGGGTTGCGTTACTGTGCCTGGAGTAGGCCTGAAGTTAGTTGTTGTTGAGTTATGTCTGAAATTGATTACAAGCGCCGTCAGCTTCTGGCTGCTGGTGGAGTTGCGCTTGGGGCATGCTTACTGCCGAGCTGGGTAGTAGCAAGTCCATATAAAGCAGGGAGTGCTCGCCAGATCTCGTTGCACAATATCCATACCAGCGAAAACCTTGAAAGTGAATATTTCAATGGCAAGCTGTATGTCAAAGAAGAGCTGCAGAAAATTAACCATATCTGCCGTGACTTCAGACGCAACGAAGTTGCCCATATGGATCGCCGTTTGTTCGATGCGATCACTGAGATTCAAGCAGGGCTAGGCCATAAAGGCCAAGTACGTATTATTTCAGGCTACCGTTCGCCAGCGACCAATAAAGCATTGCAGAAGAATGGCGGAGTCGCGACAAAGAGCTATCATATGAAAGGTCAGGCAATCGACTTCAATCTAGAAGGTGTCTCTCTGTCACGAATTCGTAATGCCGCACTTGAACTACGCCTAGGTGGTGTAGGATATTACCCACGTAGTGGGTTCGTGCATATTGATACGGGCCCTGTACGCCGCTGGAACGGTTAACCGTCCAACTAGCGAGCGCTTAAAACAAACCGAATAATTACAAAGCCGACACTTCCTCCCTCTCTTGGTAGCTGTCGGCTTTGCTGTTTCTGGACTCAACCCTGTGTCTTCCACTCCCTGTTGCTTCCCACTGTTGTTGCCCTGTTGTTTTTGCTATCCTGCGGCAAGAACTGAAATCGCTAGGAATTATCAATGAGTCTTCAATTTGAAATTGTGCCGGTCACTCCGTTTCAGCAAAACTGCTCCATCATCTGGTGTGATGAAACCAAGGAAGCGGCAATGGTTGATCCGGGAGGTGATATCCACCTTCTTAAAGAGAAAGCGCAGCAATTGGGACTGACTGTCACTAAGCTGATCTTGACCCACGGTCATTTGGACCATGTAGGTGGCACTGAGCCGTTGGCAAAAGAGCTGGGTATTCCAGTGGTTGGGCCGCACAAAGAAGATGCTTTCTGGCTTCAGGGTCTGCCTCGTCAGAGTGAGATGTTCGGCTTCCCGATGACTGAAGCATTCGATCCAGACCAGTGGTTAGATGAAGGTGATACGGTAACCGTAGGCAACCAGACGCTGTCTGTGCTGCATACTCCAGGCCACACTCCAGGCCACGTGGTGCTTTACAGCAAAGACGCTAACGTAGCGTTTGTTGGTGATGTGCTGTTCAAAGGCGGTATCGGTCGTACTGATTTCCCGAAAGGGGATTACCAGACGTTGATTGATTCCATCAAAGGCAAGCTATGGCCACTTGGCAATGAAGTGACCTTTATCCCGGGACATGGCCCGAGTTCGACTTTTGGCAGCGAGCGTGTGTCTAACCCATTTGTAGCCGACGAGATGCCGTTGTACTAATGATTTTCGCAGCCCAGACTATTCTGGGCTGTTTGCTTTCTCTCCCTCAACAGATTCCTGTTTCCTTTTCCCATGGAAATTTTGTGACTACTTTCACGTTTCTTCCTCACTTTGGCTGGAATTAGGAAAAATTCCTAACTGTCCTAAGTCCGGTTCTCAAGCCTGTCCTTATTCGTCTCCCTACAATGCCTGCCAATGGTCTTCTTGCAGTTTGCTTATCTGGCGAGTAGGGGCTGTTGAAGCTTTAGGCTTTTAGGCGTGGTTTACAGCGTCCCTTGAAGTTTCAACAGACCCTATTCGGCAGGAGAAGAACAGAACCAGCAGCAACTGCTGCAAATAACGTCGAAAAAGTATTGAGGGTGACACATGCTTAAACTCCTTGATCAGGTCAGAAAGCCAACGCTGGATCTGCCTGTAGAAGAGCGCCGTAAAATGTGGTTCAAGCCATTTATGCAATCTTACCTGGTTGTATTCATTGGCTACATGACCATGTATCTGATCCGTAAAAACTTCAACGTTGCTCAGAACGACATGATTTCTACCTACGGTTTGTCGATGACAGATCTGGGTCTGATCGGTCTGGGCTTCTCCATTACCTACGGTATTGGTAAAACTGTTGTTTCATATTATGCCGATGGAAAGAACACCAAACAGTTTCTTCCTTTCATGTTGATTCTTTCCGGTATCGCGATGCTGGGCTTCAGTGTGAGCATGGGTGGCTCAAGCGCCAGCCTGTTCATGATGATTGCTTTCTACGGACTGAGCGGCTTCTTCCAGAGTACCGGTGGCCCATCAAGTTACTCGACCATCACCAAATGGACACCGCGTAACAAGCGTGGTACTTACCTAGGCCTGTGGAACATGTCCCACAACGTGGGTGGTGCGGGTGCGGCAGGTGTAGCCCTGTTTGGTGCTAACTATCTGTTCGACGGCCACGTGATTGGTATGTTCATCTTCCCATCAATCATCGCATTGGTCGTGGGCTTCTTGGGTCTGCGCTTTGGTAGTGATTCACCGGAAGCTTACGGTCTGGGTAAAGCCGAAGAATTATTTGGTGAAGAGATCAGCGAAGAAGATATCAGCGCTGAAGAGAACCAGATGACCAAGCGTGAAATCTTCATGGAGTACGTCCTGAAGAACAAGATCATCTGGCTACTGTGTTTTGCCAACATCTTCTTGTACATCGTACGTATCGGTATCGATCAGTGGTCAACGGTATATGCTTACCAAGAGCTTGGTCTTTCAAAAGAAACCGCGATTTCTGGTTTCACCCTGTTCGAAGTGGGTGCGCTAGTCGGTACGCTGATGTGGGGTTACCTGTCTGACCTGGCGAACGGCCGCCGTGCCATCGTTGCGTGTGTGTCACTGGTGTTGATTATCTTCTGCCTTGAGTTCTACCAGCATGCAACCAATGAGTACATGTACCTAGGTTCACTGTTCGTACTTGGCTTCTTGGTCTTCGGTCCTCAGCTTCTTATCGGTGTGGCAGCAGTTGGCTTCGTACCGAAGAAAGCAATCAGTGTTGCCGACGGTATCAAGGGTACCTTTGCTTACCTGATTGGTGACAGCTTTGCCAAGTTGGGTCTAGGTATGATTGCTGATGGTACGCCAATCTTTGGCCTGACAGGCTGGAAAGGCACCTTTGCTGCATTGGATACTTCAGCAGCGGTGTGTATTGTCCTACTGCTGTTTGTTGCCTTTGCAGAAGAAAAGAAGATCCGCCGCGAGAAGCGTCAGCAAAAGCAGCTTGAGCTAGAAACGGCTTAATCGATTTCACGAGATGCTTTCAATGAAAAACTGCCTGCGGGCAGTTTTTTTATATCTGTGATTTAGGTTCTAAGTACAAGTATTGTGTTGCTTCAGTACTATTTTTGATTAATTACATTTCAGCCTTGTCTCGGCAGGGCTGAACAGGTAGTTTATGCCTCTTTTTCGCCTTGGGGGATAAAAAATGATCAACGTCGCTTTGGTTGATGACCATATCATTGTGCGGTCTGGGTTTGCGCAGCTACTGATGTTGGAAGATGACATCAATGTGGTGGGCGAATTCGGTTCCGCCAAAGATGCCCGCCAAGGTCTGCCGGGCAGTCAGGCCAATGTCTGTATTCTCGATATATCAATGCCGGATGAAAGCGGTTTGTCCCTGTTGGCTGATTTACCTGAAGGGATAGCCTGTATCATGCTTAGCGTCCACGATAGTCCATCGGTAGTCGAAAAGGCGTTGGAGGTAGGCGCTAGGGGATACCTGAGCAAACGCTGTAGCCCGGACGAACTGGTACAGGCCGTCAGAACAGCAGCGGCTGGTGGCTGTTATCTTACACCGGATATTGCTATCAAGCTGGCGACAACCTCGAAAACGGCTGCTTCGGTCTCTCAATTGACCAAGCGTGAACGTCAGGTTGGCGAGTTGCTGGCGACCGGTTTGGATGTCAAAGCCGTAGCCACCGAGCTCGGCCTTAGCCACAAGACAATCCATGTTCATCGCGCTAATGCGATGGACAAGTTGGGTGCCAAGAACAACGTTGAGCTTGCCAAGCATTTCGACACCGAGGTGTTGTAGTGCGCAAATTTGCCCTGACCACGTTGGGCGGGTGGTTGCTGATAACCTGTGCTTGGTTTTGCCTTTGGGCCATTGCTTCCTATTTTACTCTCGACCCTGAGTTGGCTGTTTTCCTGTTCCCTTTCGCCTTGCGGATGGGGATTGCCTTACATTGCCCGAAGAAATACTGGGGTGCGGTATATGGAGCCGAATGGGGGTTGATGCTGGCATTGGCTCCGCAGGTAGGGAATCCATTATGGGGATCGGCTCTGTGTGCCAGCATCGCGAGTGTACCGCTGCTATGGCTCGCCCATGGACAATACTATGGCTCTCAGATCCGTCGCCTGTGTGTGATGGGGACAGTCATTGGATTGGCGGCGTTACTCAATGTCGCTATCTCCGGTTGGTTCAGTGATCATAGCTGGATGGTGCTGCTGGTAAGTGTGACCGGCGGTTTGATGTTGGTACCAAGCTGTTACTTGATTTGGAGTTACCTGTTTCAGCAGGCTTGGATCCCACTGACCGTCGATCTGGTATCCCGTCCGGTTGCATTGCGGGTCAGGCATATCTTTCTTTACGCCGGATTGTTCATCGCCAGCATTGCATTGCAACTTGGCCTGCCGGATGAAATGCGTCGATTTGCTCCTTTTTGTTTGGCTATTCCGATTATTTTGTTGGCATTCCGCTACGGTTGGCAGGGCGCCTTGCTGGGTACCTTGCTCAACAGTGTGGCGCTGATTGCTGCCCGTAGCACAGGGAGTGATCTTGAGGTCACCGACTTATTGCTGTCGCTCTCGGCGCAAAGCCTGACCGGTATTTTGCTGGGGATGGGGATCCAGCGTCAGCGTGAGCTCAATCAGCAACTGCGGCTACAGCTAAACCGCAACCACAGTCTTTCCCGTCAATTGGTCAAAGCCGAAGAGTCGGTGCGGCGTGACATAGCCCGCGAGCTCCATGACGAAATCGGCCAGAACATTACCGCTATCCGCACCCAGGCATCTATTATCCAGCGGGTCGAAACCACGCCTGTCGGAGCCAACTGCGCTGGGATGATCGAAAACCTTTCGCTGAATATCTATGACACTACTAAAGGCTTGTTAAGTCAGTTGCGGCCCAAGTCCCTCGATGACATGGGGCTGGCGGATTCACTTGAGCAATTAATCAGGGATTTGGAGTGCGAGGCACAGGGGATCAAGGCGACGATCAAGTGGCACTGTAACGGTCGAGAGCCGGAAATGCTAAGCGATACCCTGAGCGTAACCTTGTACCGTCTTTGCCAGGAAGCGATGAACAATGTGGTTAAGTATGCCCGTGCCAGTGAGCTTGAGCTGACTTTTGTACTCGGTACCGAGGCGGTGGCTTTAACCGTCAAGGACGATGGACGTGGATTCAGTGTTGAACAAGTGATGCAGATGTCTTCAAAAGGCTTTGGTCTTCAGGGAATGCGCGAGCGGGTCGAAGCCCTTGGTGGCGAAATCCAGGTGGAAAGCCATACCTCAGGCTCGCAGACAGGAACCCGTATCGCCATTCAACTGCCTGTGCTTTGAGCAAGCCTTGTGTAGCTGCTTGAAATTAATTGAAGTGAGAACGTAATAGTGGAATCACCGATGTTAGGGAGCGTAAAGTCTCCACCCACACCAGAGGCTGAACGCCAATCTGACAATGTCGATGCGCGCTATCGCTATTGGCGTTTGCATATCATGCTGACCATGTATGTTGGTTATGCGGTGTTTTACTTTACCCGCAAAAACTTCAACTATGCCATGCCGACCATGCTGGTCGACCTCGGCTTGGATAAATCCGACATCGGTATGATGGGCACTTTGTTCTACATCACCTATGGCGCTTCTAAATTTCTCTCTGGGGTGATTTCCGATCGCTCCAACCCTCGCTATTTTATGGGCATTGGCCTGATGGCTACCGGGGTGGTGAACATCATGTTCGGTTTTGCCGATTCTCTGTGGTGGCTGATGACGCTATGGGTTTGTAATGCCTGGTTCCAGGGCTGGGGATGGCCACCTTGCTCGAAGTTGATGACTACATGGTATTCCCGTTCGGAGCGTGGTTTCTGGTGGTCTATATGGAATACGGCCCACAATGTCGGTGGGGCCATGATCCCGCTGCTGGTGGGTTACCTGACCTTGCACTACAGCTGGCGACTGGGCTTTATTGTACCGGGTGTCGTCGCTGTAGTGATTGGGGCAGTACTGTGTTGGCGGTTGCGGGACAAGCCCGTTTCCCTGGGCTTGCCCACTGTTGGTGAGTGGCGCCAAGACAGGCTTGAGTTGACCCATGAGCGAGAGGGATTTGGCCTCAGCTCACGGGAGATCCTGCGAAAATACGTACTGAGCAATAAATACATTTGGCTGCTGGCTTTTAGCTATGTGCTGGTATACGTGGTACGGACCGCAATCAATGACTGGGGTAACCTGTACCTCAGTGAGCAGCAGGGTTACGGCTTGATCCAAGCCAATATGGCGCTGTCGCTGTTTGAGATTGGTGGTTTTGTTGGGTCATTGGTGGCTGGCTGGGGATCAGACCGCTTGTTTGGTGGTAACCGAGGGCCGATGAATGTCATCTTTGCTATCGGTATTTTCCTATCGGTGGCTGCTCTTTGGCTGATGCCAGTGAAAAATTTCGCCCTTTTGTCAGGATGCTTTTTCTCGGTGGGCTTCTTTGTCTTCGGCCCTCAAATGCTGATCGGTATGGCTGCAGCAGAGTGTTCGCATAAAGACTCTGTCGGGGCAGCCACAGGTTTTGTTGGCTTATTTGCTTACATGGGGGCTGCATTGGCGGGTTACCCGTTGGCATTAGTGATGGAATATTTCCACTGGACGGGGTTCTTTGTGGTGATTTCCATCGCGGCAGGGGTGATCGGCTTATTACTGATGCCGTTTTTAAAAGCGCAGTCTGCGCCAGAGACGGCGACAGCGTAATTCCGGTATTTGGCGATTTAGCTGGCCGCGAGATATCGCCTTGCCAAGCCGGCAAAATCGGCGGCAGGGCGGTCGAGGAAGTCTTCCGAGATAAAAAAATCGTAACCGATAAGCTCACGGTTATAGTGCATCCGGTTGGCAAGCATGGCTTGCAAGCCCTTGAGTGTATGTCCGGATAGGGTGGTATAGTGCTGATCATCAAACATGATGTCTTCTATCTCATATGGTGGGTTATCAATGCCTTTATGGGCCATGATTAGCAGGATGCGCTGGTCAATGAGGATTTTTGTCGCGACTCGCGGACAAATAGAATCAATGAATTCTTCGTAGTCTTTGAGTCGGACCCCAACCCAAGGCACGGGTTGGAGCCAACCGTCTTTGGCAATACTGGCTTGAGAAATGCTGTCGATATTTTTCCAGCGTGCTAACCACCCTCCGCAATGGCTGTGAAATTGGATGTGCATGAAAGTCAGGGTAAAAGAAAGTTCGGGACCTTGAGAGTACTTATAGCCAACCAGCATCATGATACAGGCGCCTATTAGCAAGATAGCAACCACTGGTGGGGCGACATCGGGGAAAACCAAGCCTATGAGTGTGGCGACAACGAAGCCGGCAATACCTGCAATAAACAGGTTCGCTTGGTAGGGGGTGATGCCGGTAGTGATATACCGGGTTTTCAGACTTTCGCGCATTGCCGATACCGAGCTGATTTGATCACCTTAAGTATTGTCGAAATGGCAAAAACGATCACTCAAGATGTGAAATTATCATGGGGTATGCTTCTTTAATTGCATATGGGTATTTATCCAGATGTTAGGCGAAGATGGAGAAAAATCCCCGCAAATTTCTATAACATCTTTTTATTTCGAGCTTTTTTCTGTTCGGAGTTAATAGTCAAAAATGAGAGGTGGTCGCTTATTTTTGAGTAAAATCATCTTTTGTTGAGGATGAAATAACCGTTCGCTGGCATTTCTCTGACATCCTTGGTATAACACGCGCTTACTTTTTCCCGCTGGAAGTATCGGCCTGTTCTGTTTTCAGGTTGATGAATGGTGGTGACTGAAAGTAGTGCAACGGAGTAGGAAATTTAATGAGAATCTCTCACAAACGTAAAGTTCAGCTGAAACTACAAAAGCGCATTAAAGGCCTAGTAGTTGAAGCAAAACCAGCAGCAGTGAAGGCTGTTGTGAAAAAAGCACCAACTGCAGAAACAGTAAAAGCTGCTCCAGCGGCGAAACCTGTTGTTGAAGAGCAGAAGCCAGTAGAAGCGGCAGCACCAGTTGCAGCGAAAGTGTCTTTGACTCCAAAACAGCAGCAAGTGCTGGATATTGTTGTTAAGAACGCAGAAGGTATCAATCCGAAAGGTATTGGTCTTGAAGCTGGCCAGGAAGACACCAAAGCGGCTTCTTGGGCTACTGGTGCGCTGAAAAAACTGACCGAAGAAGGTTTGGTTGAGCGCATCCAACTGGCGGGCAACAAGGTGCTTTACAAAGCACTTTAATTCCTCTGCTGCGGAGCACACTGTGTGATACAGAGTGATTCGAGCCAGCTTTGGAATTACAGCCAGGCCCGTTCCTGATGCTATCAGGGGCGGGTATTACCCTCTCTTCTTATTTCCCCGACAATTCCTCTAAAAAAAACGTTCCTGCAACGTTTGTAACACTGTCTCAAAAATGCGCTAAATTGCATCTCAATGATAAACGTGTTGCATTCTCCTGTCGTTATGTCTCATCTCTGCTATAACTTATTATAAATAGACACCTATCAGTAACGTCTTGGTTTTCAAGATGTGTTATGCGGAGGCGAGTTTATGACAATGATAAGTGCTAGGGAGTTCTCCGACTGGTTGCGCGTTCGATTCGCTAACGAAGACCAAGGCGTGAGTTTAACTAGGGACGACATAAACCAGTTGACGGGACGTCAGAGCTTTTCGCTAGGATTTGTAAACGACATCCATTATGAACTCATGCAGCATGGTATGGCATTTGTCACTGATACATCACGAGAGACTTTCTATTTGATCCCTGTGGCGAACAAACCTTGGCGCGAGCAGTTGGAGCATCAATACGAAAGAGAGCTGTTCTGTAACGTGCTACCTCTAGACAAGTCTGGCTAACTGCTATTGCTAATTTATGGCATAAAAAACGGGCGCAATGCGCCCGTTTTTGGTGTTTTGATGTAACTGTTTGCTGTTTGGTATCGCTTAAGAGTTACAGTACCGCGGCAATGCCTTTACACAGTGGCTGCATGTTTGCCTTGGTCATACCCGCAACACTGATACGGCCCGAGCCAACGATGTAGATACCGAACTCATCTTTCAGGCGGTTAACTTGATCTTTGCTCAAACCAGAGAAAGAGAACATACCGTTCTGACGCTCGATGAAGCTGAAGTCAGCCTCTACGCCCAGATCTTTCAGTGTCTGGACAAATAGAGTACGCATTTCCTGAATGCGGTCGCGCATATCGGCTACTTCGATTTCCCATTCGGCGCGAAGAGCTGCATCGTTTAGGATTTCAGTCACAATCGCCGCACCGTGTGCTGGTGGGTTAGAGTAGATCACGCGGGCAATACTTTTTACCTGGCTAAATGCCGTGGTTGCTTCTGCGTTATCTTTAGCGACAAGTGTGAAGGCACCCACACGCTCGTTGTATAGACCAAAGTTTTTCGAGAATGAGCTGGCGATAAGAAGTTCTTCACAAAGGTCTGCAAAAATGCGTAGGCCTTGGGCATCTTCTTCAACACCTTTGGCAAAGCCTTGGTAGGCAAAGTCAAACATTGGCAGCAGTTGTTTTTCTTTACAAAGCTCAGCTAGCTGTTGCCACTGTGGTGCTTGAGGGTCGATACCGGTTGGGTTGTGGCAGCATCCGTGCAGTAGTACGACATCACCCGGAGCAGCATTCGCCAGATCCGCTAGCGCTGCGTCAAAGTCCATGTCTTTGCTTTGCGCGTTGTAGTAGCTGTACTGGACGGTTTCAAGGCCAGCAGCGGTGAAAACACCGTTGTGGTTCGCCCAAGTTGGGTTGCTGATCCACACTTTCACATCACCAAGCTGGCGCTTGATAAATTCAGCAGCCAGACGCAATGCACCTGTACCACCTGGAGCCTGTGCAGTCTGGGCACGTTTTGAAGAAATGATTGGAGAGTCGGCGCCGAACAGCAGTTGCTGAACAGCTAGGCCGTATTCTGCCGTGCCAGGAATACTTAAGTAAGACTTGGTGGTTTCTTTCTCCAGCAAAATCGCTTCTGCTTTTTTTACTGTCGTTAGAACGGGGGTATTACCTGATTCGTTTTTGTAGATACCGACACCAAGATTGATTTTCTCTGGGCGGGTGTCTTTTTTGAACTCTTCAGTTAATCCAAGAATAGGGTCGGCGGGTGCAGCAGAAATTTTCTCAAACATTGTCAATCATCCATGCTGGTAATGGTAAAGGGTAATATGTTCTTTATACCTTTTATCACCGGGCATTGACAAGAAATTGTAACATCTTGGCCAAATAAAATATGACAGCAGTAAATTGTTATTGGTTTTCACTAACATTTGCGCAGAATGGTCAAACTTTCATCATTGTGAGTTGCAAGAAAATTACAACAAAAATCATCTATATACTGATGTTTTGTGCGCCAAATCGCATTGAAACTGTATAAATTTCATCTAAAAACGTAATTAAATTATAAAACCAGTATGCAAGTGTAACCCTATGTGAAACTGATCACAGTTGGTAGGGGTGGGGTTGTCATAGCATTGCGTCCCGATGGAAATCGGTCAAATGTGATGATCATGGCCTTAAATATCGATGTAAACATGGAAAAATCCTGTCTTCACCTCGAATAGTTCAGAAACATACTAATTAAGATAAAAAAGATCATCAGCTTTGTCCGAATGTTGTAAATCTGCTGCAGTTTCAATGTGTTTGTAGCAGGCAGTATCGGGGAACACTCAATGGAAAAGCCACGCCTTACGTTTTGGCAGATATGGAATATGAGCTTCGGCTTCATGGGGATTCAATTTGGTTTTGGCTTGCAAAATGCCAACGTCAGCCGGATCTTCGAAACCCTGGGAGCTAGCATTGATCAAATCCCTATTCTTTGGATTGCAGCGCCGTTAACCGGTTTGCTGGTGCAGCCTATAATTGGTTATTTCAGTGACCGCACCTGGACGGTATTGGGCCGCCGTCGACCTTACTTTCTCTGTGGTGCTATCGCTTCTTCTTTAGCCTTGATCATCATGCCTTATTCGCCATACCTGTGGGTGGCTGCCGGTATGCTATGGATCTTAGATGCTTCGATTAATATCTCGATGGAGCCTTTCCGTGCACTAGTGGCAGATAACCTACCGTCAGAGCAGCGCACCCAAGGCTTTGCGGTGCAGACCTTCTTCATCGGCGTTGGATCGGTGGTCGCCTCGGCAATGCCATACTTGCTAAGCAATGTTTTCGATGTGGCAAATACTGCCCCGGCTGGCGAAGTGCCACCGTCTGTGAAGATTTCATTCTTGTGCGGTGCCTTGGTCTTTGTCGCCTCAATTCTCTGGACAGTGGTAAGAACTAAGGAATACTCACCGAAAGAGCTGGCGGCATTTCACGGTGAGGTATCTGAGCCTGAAGAAGAGAAGGCTAGCCTGAAAGCGATTTTTGCTGATATTAAAGCCATGCCAAAGACTATGATGCAGTTGGCTGTGGTGCAGTTCTTCTCTTGGTTTGCGTTGTTTGCGATGTGGATATACACCACTTCTGCGGTGACATCGCAAATTTTCGGTACCACTGACACCAGTTCAGCAATGTATAACGAAGGAGCAGACTGGGTTGGTTTGTGTTTCGCTGCGTACAACGGTATTTCAGCTTTAGCTGCGTTTGCACTGCCTTGGTTGGCACAGCGTACCAGCCGTAAGTTTGTCCATAGTCTGTCGCTGATCATTGGTGGCTTGAGTTTGGCATCGATTTCCCTTATCCAGAACCCGACCATGCTGATGGTCAATATGGTGGGAATTGGTCTGGCTTGGGCCAGTATTCTTTGTATGCCTTACGCCATCTTGGCGGGCGCACTGCCAGCGAAGAAGATGGGGTTCTATATGGGGGTGTTCAACTTCTTTATCGTACTGCCACAAATCCTGGCTGCTGGGATCTTGGGCTTCTTTACCCGTTGGGCGTTTGACGGCAATACCATGATGGCGATTGTATTGGGTGGCGCTTCAATGATTTTCGCAGGTCTGGTGGTTTGCATTGTCAAAGATGAAGACGAGCCGAATAAGATAGAGCAAGGGATTCAGGCTGAAGGGGTAACAGCTTAAATCCAGCGTTTATAATCGAAGGCCAGTGGTTAACTGGCCTAACTCTCCCAATGTTGTTCTTTTTACCAATCGCCTCAAGCTAACTAAACTTTGCAGGGCGTTTTTCCAAAAATGCACTGACGGCTTCTTTGGCCTCGTCACTTCGGATCCGTGTAATCAGCTCTACGTTTTCGTCCTCAATCGTTCTTAGTAGTCGTGCTTTGTCCTGCTGGCTGAGCATACGCTTACTGATCCTCATTGCCTTGGGAGGAAGCTGGCTGATCTGTTCGGCGCACTGAAAGGCCAAGTCATCAGGGGTTTGGCTGATCTGATTGATAAAACCCAACGCAAGAGCTTCTTCTGCGGTCATCGGCACTCCAAGCAATAGCATTTCTTTGGCTTTTCTCAGGCCGACTATCTTCGCAAACTCAGTGCTCGAGGCCATTTCCGGGCAAAGCCCTAGATGGACAAATGGTGTTTTGAAAATTGCCGAGGGTGAGCAATGAACCACGTCGACAAATTGCAGCATCGTCGTACCTATGCCAATCGCCGGGCCTGAAACCGACGCGACGATGGGGATTTCGCATTCTACCAATGACTTCATAAAACGTTCGCCATGAAAGTCAGCCATGCCTTGTGAGATAGCCACAAAATCCTGCATGTCATTACCACCACAAAAGATCTCTGGCAGGCCGCGTAGGACAATGACTCGGGTTTCGGGAGACTGGTTCGCGTGGTTAATGGTGTCTGCCAGCGTATGGTACATCGCTTGATTCAGGGCGTTTTTGGCCTCAGGGCGGGTGAGTTGTATATCAAGAATCGGTCCTTTGTGGGTAATGCGGATGTCCATGTCAGCTTTCCTTGAGTGGTAGGATGAGTTGTTTTTGTCTATTAATCATGGACAAGGAAACAACTAATGACAACAAAGGAGCGAAAAGTGAGATCGCACCTCACTATTTTTAGCTCAATGCTAGTGGCTGCTTAGGTATAATCTGTTGGTTAAAAAATCTAAAAAGGAATGCAGCCTTGAATACCCACACTGAGAACTTGATACAGCATGTTTGTGATGCTCTGGCAAAGGTACGTGAGAGCAAACCTTTGGTTGTTAATGTTACTAACTACGTAGTGATGAACAACACGGCTAATGCATTACTTGCCGTTGGTGCGTCTCCAATCATGGCGCACAGCCGCGAAGAAATGGCAGAGATGATGGGCTTTGCTGGTGCGTTGGTGATCAACATCGGTACTTTGGATAGCCAGTGGTTGCCGCGTATGGTGTATGCGGTAGAGCAAGCCAATGCAAATGGTAAACCTGTGGTGCTTGATCCGGTTGGCTGCGGCGCAAGCCAACTTCGTACCGAGGCATCTTGTCAACTGGCCAAGCTGGCATATAACTTGATTATCCGTGGCAATGCGTCGGAAGTTATTGCACTGGCCGGAGAGGCGGCACAGAGCAAAGGAGTCGACGCGCTAGATAGCAGTGATGCGGCGGTGAATGCGGCAAAAGCCTTGGCTGAAAGTCATAACTGTACCGTCGTGATCTCTGGTGCCACAGATTATGTCGTGACGAGTGAATGTGTTATTGCGCTGGATAACGGCCATGAAATGATGCCTTACGTCACGGGAATGGGCTGCTCACATACTGCGTTGACCGGTGCTTTTGCTGCAGTTAGCTCAAATGGCGAAGGTGTTAGCGCGGGTGTTGTGTCAACAGCGATCCTTGGCGTTGCCGGTGAATTGGCGGCTGCGAAATCGGCAGGGCCGGGTAGCTTGCAGATGAACTTGTTGGATGCCATCTATCAGCTTGATGAAGCAACGCTGAAGGCTCGCCTGAAGATCAGCGTACGTTAGGAGCCTGCAATGTACGATTATCGACTGTACTTGGTGACCGATGAGCACCAGGATATCGAGCAACTGGAATTTGTGATCCGCGAGGCGATAGCTGGTGGAGTCACTATGGTTCAACTGCGTGAAAAGCACGGTGATATCCGGGCGTTCATTCAACGTGCTAAGGCCGTTAAGCCTATGTTGCAGGCGGCAGGGATCCCGCTGATCATCAATGATCGGGTCGATGTCGCCTTGGCCGTGGATGCTGACGGTGTTCACCTCGGTCAATCAGATATGCCAGCGGACATAGCCCGTCGCTTGATTGGAGAAGATAAAATCTTGGGTTTGTCGGTAGAGAACGAACAGCAGCTTGAAGCTGCCCAGTCGCTGCCGGTGGACTATCTTGGCTTGAGTGCAATTTTCCCTACACCGACTAAAACCGATACGGTTTATGCCTGGGGGCTGGATGGTCTTGCCAAGGCATCTAAATATAGTGAGCTGCCGCTGGTTGCTATCGGTGGGATCAATGAGGGCAACATCCGGGGAGTGGTTGAAGCGGGCGCTGATGGTATCGCATTGGTATCGGCGGTATGCCATGCTGACTCACCGAAAGAAGCGAGTCAGCAGCTATTGACGCTAATGGGCGGCAATTAAAGGAAGAAGGTGTCGAGATACAACTGCTCGACTTCTTTCCTTGCCCATTCGGTGCGGCGCAGGAACTTCAGGCTTGATTTGATGCTAGGATCGCTATTGAAGCAACGGATTTTGACAATTTGACCAAGCTCTTCCCAGCCGTAGTGATCGACAAGTTCTTCGACAATTCGTTGTAGGGTAAGGCCGTGTAATGGGTTGTTCGGTTGGTGATCCATAGTGTGTGCTTCATTGTGTTATCTGAGACGGCACTATACCAGTTTGGCTAGCACGAATGAATCTTCGGCATCGAATATCTGTTAAACTACTTAGCCAAGCTAACTCGAAACTGCTTTATGTTGTCGGGGGAAGCTATTTTCGCAGCAAGCCATATTGGCAAGCCTGCATTGATTTTAGGAATTACTGTGCTCAATAACGATATCTTGCGACGCCTCCGCTATACCTTTGATTTTAATGACTCAGCGATGATTGATATTTTCGCTGCTGCTGAGCATGAAGTAACGCGTGAGCAAGTTAGTGATTGGTTAAAGAAAGAAGATGATCCTGCTTTTACCAAATGTACTGACCGCGAGTTGGCGATCTTCCTCAATGGCTTAATCAATGAAAAACGTGGCAAGCAAGATGGGCCGCAGCCTGAGCCAGAGTCACGTTTGACCAATAATATGATTTTCATGAAGCTGCGTATTGCGTTGAACTACAAAGCGGAAGATATTCTGGACATCATGAAGAGCGTTGATTTTAATTTGAGTAAGCATGAGTTAAGTGCATTTTTCAGAAAGCCAGACAACAAGCATTACCGTGAGTGTAAAGATCAGATCCTGCGCAATTTCCTGTTAGGGGTGCAGTATAAAATCCGTCCTCAAGAAGCTGAGTAATTCCTATAAAGCTTCGCTGTCTATAGGAATACCTAGGCCATACTTATGTATGGCCTTTTTCTTTGGTTACATATTCTTTTGCGAGGCCAAAAACTTGGCAATCAACTGCATCTCTTCTTCAGTGTAGGTTTCCATCGCTACTTCCATTGGAATGAACAAACCATTTTTCCTTTTCTTGTTCTTGTAATCATTAAGCTGGTTGAAGGTATACATTTCCATTTGGCCGCCTAGTTTGGGATACATGGGCATCACGGGCTCATTGCCTGTTGGGCCGTGGCAAGATGCGCAACCTCCTTTCCCCGGTGAAAGGTACAGTGCTTTTCCTTGCTCAAGGGTATCACCAGCCTGGATAGGCAATGAAAGCAATGCTGTTAGCATAAGGGGATAAAATTTCATTTAGCTGTTTTCCTTGGCAAGGCAGGCCAGCCATGAATCCAGCTTGGTGGCAGAATAGGGTATATAGCCGGAATAGCGGTACATGACCTGCTGGTTAACGGTGATTAAGGTAGCAGGCAGGCCTTGGAATCCCCATTGCTGCAGGTTGGCAAAATCAGCCTCAATTGTCTTCGGAAGGTGCCTGATCTCGAGTTTGTCGAACTGGGCATCAATAGCTGTTGGATTATCCCCGATATGTATAGTCTTGATTGAATAGAGGTTACTATCGGCAATGCTATCGAGCATGGGGAGTTCTTTGAGGCAAGGCGGACACCAGACCGCCCATAGGTTAACCAAGGTGACACTTGCAGGGGAAGCTGATGGCCACTCCATGCTATCTTGTGCCAGCTCGAATCCCTGAGGGGTGGGGCATTCACTGGCAAGCGCTGGCATGCCTACCATTAGGCTAACGAGGAAAGTTACACTCTTATTCATTGAGGTGCCCCTTGATGCTGCGACCTATCATGACCCCGCCTTTTCCATAGCCATATACATCAATAAGTTCGCGGTCTGGGCCGTACAAATAGAGGTAGGCAGAGTGGAAAACCTCATAACGCTGTGGTAGTGGTGGGAAGATAGGTTTACCTTGAAGTGAATAGCCATAGGTCGCCCTTAGGCTCTTGGCTGCGTGGCGTATTTGCTCGTCACTGCCCGATAGCCCAATCATGTTTTTCGAGAAGTATTTGACGTACAAGTCGATGCTCTCGACACTATCTCGATTGGGGTCGACAGTGATAAATATTGGAACCACTTTGTCTTTGTCTTCAGCCAGTGTCTTGACGGCCGTTACCTGGTCGATAACGGTTGTGGGGCAGATATCAGGGCAACTGGTATAGCCGACCCCAATAAGCAGGTATTTGCCCGGCCAGTTTTTCTCTGTGACAGTGCCCAAAGACTGCTCTTCAAGGTTGAATTGCAATGGCTTGGCAGCAGTAGCGGTGGCAAGCAACAGTCCACCGAATAGGCTCAAAAAAGTATGATAGCGTATTTTCATCTTGATCGTTTCCTAATGGCAAATGGTATTGGTGATCCCCATTGCAATAAGTTTTGGGTTGGCCAAACCGGTATCGATAGTGGGACGTATTGATTGACTGCGGATGTCATAGATGAATAGAGCACTGCTATTTTGCTGGGTAGCAAATAAGGTTTTGGAGTCTGAAACCACCACTACATCATTGAGCGGGTCCGTCAGATTGACTTGAGTGACTGGCGTGTCACCAGCCAATTCAAAAATACTCAAGATGTTTTTGCTTTCAACAATACCTATGGTCTCTAGCCACCCCGTCCTGATAGAGCGGGGTTTATCATTGAGCATAAATTCATTGATAAGCTCCCCTGACCAGGTATTGATTACGACAGCTTTGCCATTTTCAGCAACAAAAATCATATGTTCGGAGTCTGAGCTTACATAAGGACGCCATGGCTTCGCCCCCATTTCATAGCTTTGGTAGGGCGTTTCGTTGAACAGATCATGAACGATGACTTTATTGGTTTTTATATCAGCGGCCAAAACGAGCCTTGCATCTGGCGATAAGGTCAGCTCTGATATATTGCCAGTGCCCATTTGGATATGGGATTGTTTACCGTCATGATTACGGTAGACAAGGGTTTTGCCTGATTGCTGCTCGGCAACATAGAGGTTATAGCCACCGTTATCGAAAATCATGCTAAATGGCGATGTGACACCCGATATCGAGGTAATGTGCTGTTTCTTGAGTGGATGAATGATATCTATGCGATCTGGTCCTGCGACGGCCAGCTGGGCGCCGTCGGAATGAAAGGTGATAGCAGTTGGTACATAACCCAAATCTATCTCGCTATGGGTATGTGTCACCAGATCAAAACTAAAGACTTTTTGGCTTTTACTGTCGATATAGACCAGCAGATCCTGCACATCGGAGACTTCCATTTGAGTTGGTATCGCTTTCAACTTCAGGTAGCCAGCCAGTTTGAATTCAAAGGTATCAACGACGGCAACCCGGGATGAATTGTTTTCTGAAACAAACGCCCAGCGGGCACCGTCATCATAACGGGGGAGGCTCGCATAGGTCAGGAGGCTGAAAAGGGAGATAACACTCAACAAGAGTACGCGAAGTAGTTTGCACATGAAGATCACCTATTAAAAACACCACTCCCCTGGTGGGGGAGCGGTGTAACCACAAGGGCTAGAGAGTACGTACACAACGGTTGTAAAACTCATTGTCCTTTTGCATGCCATAGCCAGAGCCAATCATGTAACCCTGTGCCCAGCCCTCGTTATCACCGGTGTGGCGTAGGTCGAGCTCATCACCACTCAGGTCTTTTTTCCGTTTGCCGAGCGGCCTGACGTGAAGTGTCGGGCCGGCAACATCAGAAGTACTGGTCCAGAAGAAATACTTAACCGGGGTATTGGGGAAGAACTCTTCATCAATGGATGGTGACGTTTTGTTGTAGTTCACAATCGACACAGCTTCTTTGATGTTGGGGAGGCGCCAGTCAGAATGGCCCGCAAGCTCAAGGTTGTTGCAATATTCGAGTGATGACTCCCAGTTGCGCCGATTGTAGTCAATCTCTTGTTGCCACATCCGGCCGGTCACAAGCTCGGACACCGTGCCATTCTTATTGTCGATGTATTTCATGTTGTGGTAAGCAGCCCCGTTATCGGCCCGCACACAACGAACCAGTTTAGTGGAAGCGGTGTGCTGGCCCATGATATGGGCATCAGGGAAGCCGACGTGCCAAACATGATCCGGATGGTCACTGACCGGAAAGGTCCAGATCCCGGAACTTTGACGCGGCATGTTGAGGAAGGCATCCATATCGATGGCCGGGCGGTAATTACCCATATCGGCAATGCTCTGCAGCTCTTTCATCAACGGGAAACGCCAGTCGCTGTAGCCATCTAGTTCGAGGTTGTCACAATATTCCTGGCCTTCGGAAGCGGTCATCCAAATCCGTGAAGCATCACGCTCCCACATCAGTTTGGTATTGTTATCCAGCGTGACTTTACCTGATTTACTGATGGTATAGCTCAGTGGATTCTGGATGTAATCGGAATCTTGCCCTGGAGTATCAGTAAAGTTTTGGATCTGCCCACTGTCAGGTAATACAAACCCTTCCGGTGCTGGCATACCAATACCGGTAATGAACTCTTGGCGCTCTATCAGTTTGACCTCCTGACCCGTTACATAGGCGATCATGTCCTTGTAATCCTGCTCGGAGTACATTTTGGCAAAAGGCACCATAATTGGGGCTTGGCGGTTGGTACGCTTGCCATCACGGTATGAAATCATCTGTTCAAACAAGTAGGTCGGCATCTGGCCTTTCAGCGGTGGATAGGCTGCATGCTCACTGGCCCCCTGTTCGCCATGGCACATTTTGCACGACTGGTCGTACAGCTTCTTACCATTAGCAAAGCTTTCGCTTTCCAATACATGATCCATCGGGTTGTATTTCATGGTTCGGGTGGAAAACAGGAGCGAGGTATTGGCCATTTCACGCGGGCTAAAGGCATAAACCAGCTCTTTCATCTGTGATGAGATACCAGAATGGCGCTCATTATCCATATCAACCCATTGGTTATAGAAATACTGGGGATCAAAACCTTCGAGTTTAGGGCTCAGGGTTTCCGGTACTTCTTCCGCGGCAGGGCGATGGCAGCCAAGGTAACAGCCATAAGCGATACGGGTGGCAACCTGGCGTTCTTTGGCGGATAGGTCTTCGAATGTCCGATTGATAGTGTAATCGTCATAGCCGTTATCGATATCCTGTCGGGGAGTTGCATTAGCTAAATGGGAAACCAAAAGGGCGCTGGCAATGCTTAGGGAAAGCAGGGTTAAAGGTTTCATTAGAATTCTCCCAATGCAGCGAACTGGTCGCGTAATTTATTTTCTTCGCGATGGCGCATGTTGCGTTTTAGATCTGGGTGAGCGATATCGTAATGGCAACTGGCACACTGGTAGTTAGGGTCATTGTCGCGGTTCAGGAACGCAAGTTGGTGTACTTGATCGGCAACCGGAGATGTCTCTATTGCAGCAACAGCCCTCGACTCCAGTTTCTGGTGGCAATTCTCACAGCCTGAGTCATAAACAAACTCAGTGCGCTTTTCATGTAGTTCTTGATAGTTCAGTGCTTCCATGCCGAGTACATACTCGCCCCACATATGGCGGATGCCCGAAGTGCCCTTTACATAAAGCTCTTCAACCACATTAGAAACCGGCAAATGGCAATCGACACAGTTGGCGACGATACCTTTTGAACCACCACCGCCGTGCGGGCTTAGGGAAAAGGTTTCGGCCATTGGTGTCATGGTATGGCAAGAGGCACAGAACTCATTGGAGCTGACAGCGTGCATGGCTTTTGGCACCGCGAAGATCCCGACACCGACAAAGGCCAGCACCATGACAACAAAGCTTGAACGCTTCATATTCTTAATTTTGTTGATAATAGACATAGGCAGACCAGTGGATTAAAGGTTTTGGACTTTCATTACATCGGCTTTACATTGCACGTCACCGAGGTAGCTGAACCAAATGTTGACTGGGTAGCTCTCCCCTTCGATAGGGCGCTTTTTCAAGTCAAACAGCATGAAGTGCAGGCCGCCTTTTTCGAGGCTAACCCTACTGTTTTCATTAAGAAAGATTTTTGGCACCTGAGCCATTTTCATCACGCCGTTGTCCATGATGGTTTTATGCATCTCTACATGATCGGAAAGCGCGCTAATTTCGCCGCCAAGGATCGCTTCCGGTGATGGAAGCCGCAGGGCCTTCATCTCATTGTTGAGGGTATAATCCACATTGAAGTAGAGGGCTGTGTGGGTTTTATTGGCAATAGGCTCTACTATCACACAATCAGTGACAGAGACACCGGCTAGGCTTTGCCCGGCTATCAGCAATCCTATGCCTGCTATTAGCTTTCTCATTTGGACTCCTTAAAAGCTAGAAAATGGGTTGTTTCTCAAGCTGCTGAGGAAGTTCAGGTAAACATAATTTCTCTGTCTATTTCCCGCGCTGCTTGTAAAGTAAGGAGGGCTTACAAGACCACCTCACAAAAGGAATAGTTAGCGTTATGAGGCGATTATAAAGCGCGCTAGAATTAGCAATACACGTGTACCTCATAAGGGTTATTCGGAAAGTGAATAGCCCTTATGAGATCAAAAAAGTGACCGATTTATTTTCAATAAATGTGAACTATCAAGAATATTCAAAATTTAGCCGGTATTATTTCGCAGGAAACAATTAAAGGGTGATTTGGCGGAGCTGGAATGGATTTAGATGCGATTAAAATGTTTTCACTGCTGGCAGTAAAACTCAATTACACCGAAACTGCCAAGGCATTGGATGTTAGCCAACCAACCTTGAGCCGGAAAATAAAAAGCTTGGAACAAAGCCTCAAAGTGACACTGTTTCATCGCCGAGGTAATAGCATATGCCTGACCCCACAGGGTGAAGCTTTCTTTAAGTCCTCCAGTCAGATCCTTGATGTGGTTGAGCAAACCATTGAAGGGTTGCATGCCGAAAAAAAGGGGGACAGCGGGTTGCTTCGAATTGGTTGCCTTCATCCTATGGCCCGTTTCCTGACCCAAAGTTTCTTGCCCGACTTTCATTGCAAGTACCCCAACATCAAGCTTCATTTCCAAACACTATCGCCTGATAACTTGGAGCGTTTTGAAGATGTGGATTTGATGATATCGCCTATTAAGCCGCTAGATGAAATGGTGGTGTGTAAGAAGATTTCAGATTTCCGTCGATATTGCTATGCTTCTCCGGAGTATTTAGCGAAATATGGCCAGCCTCAAACAATCCATGAGCTTGAGCTACATCAGTGTATTACCCAGACCATAACTCCTACCATTGAGAAGTTCTGGCGACTGAGAAATAAGAAAGGCGATGAGAAAATCGTGGAGGTAAACGGGCACATGACCACCAACTCGATTGATATAGCAATTGAGTTGGCTCTTGGGGGATTTGGTATTGGCTTGATTCCTGAAAGCCAAAGTATTAAATGGATTAAGCAGGGTAAGCTGGTTAAGTTGTTCGACGGTGAATGGTTTGAGATGAACGAGATGCATATTGTGTTCAAGCCGAATATGTATACACCTAAACGCTACAAGATCTTTATCGAGGAATTTACCGCTTTTCAAACGTATTGGTACGAGAAAGCAAAAGCTTTCTAATGTAAAAAAGGCCGGACTTTACTCAAGTTTCGGCCTGATATAGTTGCTGGCTAAGTCGATATTATTATCCAGCACTTTCATCTAAGGTGATTTCACCTTCATGCTGGTTGAGCAGCATCTTCTGGACGTTAAAACCGCACAGCATCAAAATTAGGCACCAGTTTAAAAACGGCAGTGTGCCTTTTACCATACTCTCGGCAAGCTGAGCCGGTTTCCACTGAAATGTCTCACACAGGCTGTCGATCGTGATGCCGGTAAAGGTATTGTCACCAATAACACGTTTGAACTCTTTTTCCGTCGGCATTTCAAACGCAGTTTTGCTCTTGAAAGCAGTCGGCTTGAACGCACGCATCACTTTTCTTGCATCGACGTCAAGCGGTTGACCGTTATTCTGAATGTTTGGCCGACCCGCTAAAGCTGCTAGAAAACACCAGCAAGGGTAGGGAATATCGGAAACATTTTCAGGTTCACGCTTGTAACGTGACATCCAATCAGAGAGTTTCTTCTCTTGTAGGCCCGTTAATCGCGCAAGGGTCGCACCATCATAGCCATACTCTTTGAGCAGGTTGATAATTTCAGCGACCTCGGAAACGAAGGGTTTTTTCCATTGGTCGGCTGGGGCTAGGGTGACATCTCTGATCATAGTAAGCTCATTGGGTATCTGGCAGTGGCTTGAGTGGTTCAAGCGGATTGGCATAAGCTTATGCGAAGCAGTAGAGGAAGTCTATCTGGCAGGGGACATAGGCGATCTTTGTTTTATCGGTTGTTTCAAATGTCGCCACCTAGTTTGCTGATGGCATTGGACTGGCCGTATTTTTCTGTCGGCGGCGAAAAATAATAAAGGGTAAATAAAGGGTAAGGTTTAGCCCTAATGCCATCACAACACAGAAGGCAATGTTTTCAATATCAAGCGGAATGCCGGGGGTGAAATGGATAAGTACCCGTTGAAGCTCACTGATTCGTGCCGGGTTAAACATATACACGGTCTTATCGACGAGGTGGCCATGGGCGAGTATTTCCATGCCTTGCTGCAGCATGTCATGTTGTTTTAGGACTTTCAGCTTTTGTTCTGCATCGACTCTAACCACGGAATTGTTTTCCTGCAGCAGCGAAGCAATCATGCTTTCAGCGTTATCAAAGCCATGTTGCAGGGCATTGTCTCGGTAGGCGTTGACTTGCAGGGTGGTCGCATCATAAAAGCCGGATAAATACTGCAGGTAATGATCAGCCAGTATCGGGATCTGCAGCGTGGCAATTAACAGTCCGCCGAATATCAGCCTGTCTAGAATCCGTTTTATCATGTTGCCTCCTTTCGGCAAGCCACTGAATTCTCATCTATATAACAATATATAGCGCATTGCCAAGGGGATATGTCCTAACTGGGTCAAAACTACATGGATAGAGCAGATAAGAGATGATCAGGCGAGTAGGGAGCGGCAACAGGGGGGGAGCCTTATAAACAATCACCCTAAAAACAAGCAGGACGAGCATGGGCTCGTCCTGTTGAATAGATTTACCTATTTTTAAATAGGTTAGCTTCTAATGGGTAATTAGAAGTTTGCAGAGCGTGGTGCACGTGGGAATGGGATCACATCACGGATGTTCGCCATACCTGTTACGTAAGTCACTAGACGCTCGAAGCCCAGACCGAAGCCAGAGTGCGGTACTGTGCCGTAGCGGCGCAGGTCGCGGTACCAGCTCATATGCTCAGGGTCGATGTTCATCTCAACCATACGCTTGTCTAGAAGCTCTAGGCGCTCTTCACGCTGAGAACCACCGATGATTTCACCGATACCCGGTGCAAGTACGTCCATTGCTGCAACTGTCTTGCCATCGTCGTTCATACGCATGTAGAACGCTTTGATGTCTTTCGGGTAGTTCTTAACAACAACCGGTGCTTTGAAGTGCTCTTCAGCCAGGTAGCGCTCGTGCTCAGAAGACATATCGATGCCCCACTCAACGTCGAACTCGAAGTCACGGCCAGAGTCTTTCAGGATCTGGATTGCATCGGTGTAGTCAACCTGAGCGAAGTCAGAGTTAACAAACTGCTCTAGACGCGTGATTGCATCTTTGTTGATACGCTGAGCAAAGAACTCAAGGTCATCACGGCGCTCTTCCAGTACCGCTTTGAACACGTACTTCAGCATGTCTTCAGCAAGCTTAGCCACATCGTCAAGCTCAGCGAATGCGACTTCAGGCTCAACCATCCAGAATTCCGCTAGGTGGCGGCTGGTGTTTGAGTTTTCAGCACGGAAAGTAGGACCGAAGGTGTAAACTTTGCTTAGTGCACAAGCATACGCTTCAGCGTTCAACTGACCAGATACTGTAAGGAACGTTTCTTTACCGAAGAAGTCTTTGTCGAAATCCACTTCGCCAGCGTCTGTCATTGGTGTGTTAACCAAATCAAGTGTTGAAACGCGGAACATTTCACCGGCACCTTCTGCATCAGAGGCAGTGATCAGTGGCGCAGACATCCAGAAGAAGCCTTGTTCGTGGTAGAAACGGTGGATTGCTTGAGAAAGGCAGTTACGAACTCGTGCTACGGCACCAATTACGTTGGTGCGAGGGCGAAGGTGTGCCACTTCACGAAGGTACTCGATAGAGTGACGAGTTTTCGCCATTGGGTACGTTTCAGCGTCTTCAACCCAACCCACTACTTTTACTTCAGTAGCGGCAAGTTCGAAATCCTGACCTTTAGCAGGTGATTCAACAATCTTACCAGTAACCTCAACAGAGCAACCAGTTGTCAGCTTAAGCACTTCTTCCTGGTAATTATTCAACTCATTAGGGACCACGGCCTGAATCGGGTCGAAACAAGAGCCGTCATAAATGGCAAGGAAAGAGATTCCAGCTTTGGAATCACGACGTGAACGGATCCAGCCGCGAACAGTGACTTCACTGTCAACCGCTAGCTTACCGCTAAGTACGTCTGTTACAGGCGCGTAAGTCATGTGTAAATTATTCTCCGTTAAGGCACTTTATTTGTGTATTACCGGGGTAGATTACCCCAAATACACAGTCCAAGGAGACCATATTACCTTTCTTACGTTTAGCATCAACCCTTGTTATTGCCTGAAAGGGTAAATTGATGCAGTAATCGCTCTAATTGTTCTGCTAAGTGTTCAAGATTTACACTAATTTCTTTCGACGCTTGGGCGTGGGTAGCGGTATCGTCTGCATGTTGGGTAATGGTGCCGACTTTTGAGCGGATACCATCAGCCAATGAGGCTTGGCTGGCACTTTGCTGTTGGATATCGATGGCATGGGTATTAACGACCTGGATCTGATCGCCCATTGCCGATAGCGCTGCAGAGAGTTCTTGGATGGTACTGACCTTTGAGTAGGCTGTCTGGCATGTTGTCTCGATAGCATCGGCAGAGGCCTCGCAGTCATTGTGCAAGGTTTCGATAATCGTTTGGATATCACCGGTGGCTTGATGGGTACGGGTGGCAAGGCTACGCACTTCATCGGCAACAACGGCAAAGCCACGGCCTTGCTCGCCGGCTCTGGCTGCTTCTATCGCCGCATTTAATGCCAGCAGGTTAGTTTGCTCGGCGATGTTGCGAATGACATCGAGAATGGTGCCAACCTGAAGGCTCTGCTGGTTGAGGTGATCGATTTTCAGTTTTACATGTTCGATGTCTTTGACCAGCAATTGGATACTTTCTCCGGCTTCAGCGGCGAGCTGAGTCCCTGCTATTGCAGACTCTGATGCATGCTGACTTAACGTCGCAGATTCGGTAGTGCGCTGCTCGATGTCATGTTGTTGTTGCTGCATGGTGTCTATAGCGCTGAACGTGTCACCGGTTTCGACCCGTTGGCTATCTGCAGCCTGGGTGGTGTGGGTTGAGACCGAAATTAAGTGATTGGCCTGCTCGGTCAGTGACTCAGACGTTTGTTGGACTTGTACCAGACTGCCGGAAAAGTTATCCAGCATCTGGTCGTAGCTATTACACAGCTCACCAATTTCATCTTGGCGGGTTTCATTTAGTCGTTGGCTGAGGTCTTTATTTTTGCTGGTGGTGCGCATGTAGTTTGACAGGCGCTTGAGCGGGCTGACAATGATCCGGCGGATCATGAAAAGGGTGAAGAAAAAACCGGTCGCTGCGATAGCAGCCATGATAGAGCCAGCCGACAGTAACTGCTGGTTGACCCGCTGATAGAGCGGGACCAAATCATATTCAAGCCGGACGACACCCAGCACATCGTTTTCTGGCACGATATGGCATTGTAGGCAGTTGGTGCCACGGTAATCGGCACTGGCTTTCATGGGCAAGGCGACCAATAACTTTTGGCCTGTTTCGGTCGTAATAGTTTCGGCAATGGTTTCGCCTGCTAGTGCCCTTTGGTCAAAGCTGTCGACGGGGGCTTGGTTGTCTAACCCCGGGCCGAAGAACTGGGTAATGCCGGGCCCGCGGATCACCCTGACATTCTCAATACCACTGTGGGAGAGCACCTTTTCACGCAGGGTTTCTTTCTGCGACATAGTACCCGTGAGCATCATCATATTGAGGCTATCAAAGTAGTTACCGGCTTTATCGAGGGTTTGCTCGCTGATCACCGACTCCAGTAACTTCTTTTGCTGTCCCGCTTCATAGATGAGGCTGCTAACCAATACGATAGTGAAGACAGAAAAGAGGGTAAGTAGCAGTTTGTTGGCAATTGTAAGGCGCATCTTCCATGATCTCTTATTTTTATTGTGGACATTGTAATGTGTTTGAAATGTTAAGAGATGGCTGAATGGAGTGGGTGTGATGGCGAGCAAATATTCTAGATGAAAAGGTTAGCTGAATGTGATCTGCGTAAAGTGTAGTGCTTTGTATTTACATGCTATTTCATTGTTGTTTTTTCATGTGTTTTGCAAGAAGGCCAAGTGATGCTTGGCCTATTAGTGTTAATTTATTGTTGAGAAGAATATTCTGCAGCTGTCATACCGTAGTAGACCTTGTCATCGAAGCCTTGCTCGAGCTTGTAATAGTCCTTCTGCCGTCCCTCAAGCTGATAGCCACATTTCTCCAATGTCTTGTAAGAGCCAATGTTAGCGCCATAGCAATCGGCACTGATTTTATGGGCGCCTAGTTGTTGGAAACCTAAATCTGTCATCAATCGACAAGCTTGAGTGGCGATACCTTGCCCCCAGGCGTGGGCAGGAAGTTGATAACCCACCTCATAATTCCCTTCACAGAACATCACCTGAGTAACGGCTGCCATCCCCATATATCGACCTGTTTGGTCACGGATAACAAAAGTCGGACTGTCAGGCCATACACCGTTTGTTATTGCTTCTTGGGTGTTTTCAATAATTGGACCGAAAAAACCTTGGTACAGGCTCTCGTCGGCTGGGGCAAAGAACAGGTATTGGTTGACTTTGTCGTCGCCTAACATGGTGATGATGTCATTGAGATCAGGCGGCTGAATAAGGCGAATCGTCAAAGTGTCGTGGAAGGCGATCGTGTCGCCTTGTTTCAATGCTGAATATGACGTTGGGTTTGTCGTTGAAATTGTCATAGTTACCTCGTTATCTGGTCGCTATATTAACGAAGCATATTCAATTGCGATTGGACTTTTGCGACAAAATAAACAGAAGGTTTATTCAAAGTCCCCATAGATATCAATTGTGAGATCTCGGTTCTGCAGGTAACTGGAAGGGGTACGCTTTAGCTGTTGCTTGAGTTGCCTGATCAAGTGAGATTGGTCGCTGAAACCAAACTGTTGGGAAAATGCTGACCAATCAATCTCATTATCTTGTTGGTAGAGAGCAAGGATCATCAGTTCCAGCTTGATCAATAATTGGTACTTTTTGACACTCAGCCCAGTGACTTGGCGGAAGCTGCGTTCCAGTGTGCGTCTCGAGCAGGCACATAACTCGGCCAGTTGGTTAATATCTAAGTGATGGTCAGTCGCTTCAAGCTGATTTTCCTCCATAACCGCAATGGTTTTCTGCACGATGGTGAAGGGTTTATCTATTTGTCTCGACAAGCATAGATTTTCAATTTGCTGTTGGATGCGCTCAACTAGGCTTTGTTTGGAATCGCTCTGCCAGAGTTGCTGCTGAAAATGGTTGTCGAAGAGCGGGCTTAGCCAGTCAAACCAGCCACACTGATTGACTAATGCTTCATTGGATTTGTTGAGCAAGTAAAGCCCTTCAGGGCGAAAAGTAATGCCTATTCGCTTGAGTGGGGCGCTATCGATCAAGGTCAGTAGCCTGTCGCTGGCTGTAAGTAAGTGGCTTCCTTTGCCTGACAAATGTCCGTCACCACTTTGATAGCAGTAACCTTGCTCTGGCGGGGTAAATAATAGATGTGCTCTGGGGTTGGGAATAAGCTGTGGCAGTTTTTCGATGGTGTCATTGTCTTCCACTTCAAGATACCAGATCTGGTGAATGAGCCATTCATAACCTTTTAGTTGGTGTTTCCATGTGATCATTCTTTACCTGCTCAGCTCGAGTATGCTTGTTTACGTTGTTATTTTAATGCACTGAGCACGGATCGGATATTGGCTTTTCATCTTACCTACTTATAACAACGCAAAACGCCCGGGGCAGTGAAGTGACCCCGGGCGTTGGATGGAAGTGGTGAAGAGTTATGGTGCTGGATCTTCAGGTACCTCAAGGTAGGCACAGGTTTGGCCATCGTTGAGGATAGTCCCGGCTGGTGGGCCTGCTGGTTCTTCTTCTGCTGGTGGCTCTTCGCCTTCAGCGGGAGGAGTCTCACCCTCTGGTGGAGTTTCTTCCTCGGCAGGTGGCGGTGGATCTACCGGCATGACATTCGGCACTTGGCTGGCATCAATCAGGGTGACGATATCACTCCAGATCTCACCTTCATCACTGGCGTAGTTCAAGGTTTCATCGGTCTGCCAGCGGCTCTGGTGATTAAATGCTTTGATAGCCAGCTTCAAACCGTCGGTATCGGTGATTTGGATCCGCTCATTCATCGAACCGTCGACCGCTTCGTAATATAGGGTGCCGTCATCTTCTATTTTCCATAGAATGTCGAAGTTGAAGCCACAGCCACTTCCGTCGACATAAGTACCCTTGAAAAAATCACCTTGGAAGTCATCACTCAATTTAAGGTAACGTGCAGTATCTGGGTTACTGTGATTGCCACTGTCACCCCCGGTGTCACTAGCAAAAGTCAGCGCTTTATCATCGCTGTTATTACCTGTCTGACCAATGAGTAGTGCTTCGGTAAACACTGGATTGCGGCCAAACCAAATCTCTTTACACTGCTGGATTTGGGTGTTGTAGTTGGCCAAGGTTTCTTTGACAACGGGCGTTGCCGTGGTTTGATCCCAGCCTGAATCACCTTCTAGGCAAGCTGCCAACGAGCCTGCCACGTATTCTTTGGCCATGGTGCTGGATATTTGGGCTTGTTGTCCTTGTTGGCTGAAAACTTTAATTGCCAGTAAGCTTCGTTGATACTCGTAACCGTTAAGTGACCAGTAATCGAACTCATCTTCGATGTTGGTATCGCCAATGAGTTTCAAATAGCCCTCTTCAGTCAATGACCAAGCACGAGAACCGACTTCTTCCAAGGTATTGCGATAATGCT
Source organism: Photobacterium sp. AWH4_225 (assembly GCF_056158405.1). Taxonomy (NCBI): domain Bacteria; kingdom Pseudomonadati; phylum Pseudomonadota; class Gammaproteobacteria; order Vibrionales; family Vibrionaceae; genus Photobacterium; species Photobacterium sp. AWH4_225. Next base: position 1,297,388 of record NZ_JBSWTF010000001.1, read on the forward strand.
CCCAGCTGTTATCACCGCGTAGAATATGGGCGGTAATTTCCCCTTGTTCACTGATCTGCACTAAGGTCTTGTCGACAAGATCATTCACTGATTGAGTGGTAAAGCGTTCATCGCCGCCACATTCAGTGACTGCATTGAGGAATAATCCTTCATTGGCAAAATTGGTGTCGCCGAAATTACACTCACCAAATGGTGGCAGGTTATCACGGCTTGCCGCTGCAAAAATTTGCGCTTTGGCATCGTTATCAAACCCGGAGAAGTTGAATTCTGCTAACTCGAGCAAAACCTCTCCGATATTTACAAAGCCTCTATCTTCGATAAGAAATAGGTTGCGACCATTGTATGGGTAATCGTCGGCAATTTGTTTGATGATATCTGGCACATCGAACCTCATTACAGGTCGACCTGATACTGTTGCCGGTGCCCAAACCCCGGTATCTTGGATCGTCCATTCATTGGCGGCAATCCGGCTCCAGTAGCGGACGGTAAAGAAATCGTCACTGATGAACTCGGCTACGATATTATCGCTCAGTTTGAAACCGTTGACCTGATCGATAGTAATACCAATATCGAACAACGGTGTTTTGATATCGTCGAGAGAGGTAAAGCCTGCATCTGGGGTTAGGATTGGATATGCACGGCAAGTATCTTTGTCGTTGGTGTTGTCACACAATAGATAGGTTTCACTTTCTGGACGCCAGGTGAAGTAAAAACCGGAAGAGCCATCGGCGAATGTGGTGTCATCCGGAATATAACGGGTCAGATAATGATTCTCCCTGCTCGACAGAAAGTCGTGCATTTTCTTCCCCGATAGCGGATATACCCTGGCTTCTAAGGTGACGCCTCTTTCATCCGACGTATTCAATGCCGCATCGGTAAGCAAGGCACTGCGGTCGGTGGAAAACTGTACCTTTAGGTACTCAAACAGTCCGACCCAGCCTTGATTAGTCAGGACTTGAGAACGGATGTCCTCAGAGCCAAAGGTGGTTGAGTTACTTAGATAGGTGAATACCTCGCTAAGAGAGATATCTTCACTGCCGTTTTTGTCCCAGTTGTATTCAGTAATGGTGGTTTCATTGCCGTCATAGGATGTTGAATCAGCAAAAATACCTTTGCCCTCGTTGCTTTCCGTTGCACTGATCTCCCAGTAACCATCATTCAGGATTGCCAGAATGTTGGCAATGACCGCAGATTGCTCGGTAAAGTAGCGTTCAAGCCTTCCTTCCGTCATGGTCTGTACGATAGTTAGGCTCATAAGATCTTCGAGTGTCAGGCCCTGAACACCAATTTTAGGAAAGAGTGTATCGCGGATATCAATAGCGATTTTATTGATATCTTCAAGCGCTAATGCAACAGCACCTTGTGCGCCTGACTCAAATACATCAGTAAATACTCCCCAGCTTGCGTCAGCTGCCACTCGTTGAGCAAGCGCGTAGTAGGTAAGAGATGATTCGAGAGAAATTGCCAAGCGTTCAGCTGCCAACGGGGTCATGTATAAGCCGGTTGGCAGATTCTCACCGACAGTAAATTCAGGTACACCGTCTAAGTCAACTAACAACACGGCGTTTATTCTAGGTCGGGTGCCAGCATCGAGAACATATTTGCCATCGCCTTGAGACTCTAGGCGGGTGATGTTAATAGAGTCAAAAATTTTCCCTTGGCCATCTAACCAAACTGCAGCAAAGTTCTGTTCAGTCAGATCTTTTACCGCATTGGCATAGGCGGGTTGTATCAGAGAGAAGCTGGATTGATTGGCAAGGATTATACCGTCGGGTGCATCAACAGAAACCGTGAAGGTGGTGGAAACGGGTACTGGTGTGCCTGCAACAGGTGCGGCGGTATCACTGCTGTCTCCACAGGCAGCAAGCAGCAGGCTGCTGATAAACAGCAGGGTATATCCCATATAACTGCGCATAATAAATTCCCCAATAGGTCAAAAATCTTTATTGGTATTTGTTTTCTGCTCAGTATAGATAGGACAAAAAGGTGCAAAGTTAAGAAAGGAGATGTGTCTCGTATATAGAGCGGCTGTCCTGAAAGTAAGACAGCCGCACAGAGAAGGTATCTGTATAGATATCAAACTATTACGCGATAGCGAGATATTTGTGGGTCTGGATAGATAAGCGCCAGTTGCGTTTGATGCAGGTATCAATGCAGAGCTCTGTTGCCCGTGGCTTTTGGCTAATCGGTTGTAGGGCAATATTGACGTTAGTTTTAAGGTTCTTGCCGTCAATTAATTCATCCAACTGGTCGATATCTTTCTGGGTACCGACTGGGTGCTTGATTTCATCGGCACGCTCAAGCGCAGTTGCGAGCACTGGAAGCTTGGCTTTCATGTTGATTTTCGGCGAAACCGTTACCCAGGTGTTTTCCGTCGCCAGGATTTCTGACGTACCGCTGGTTTCAATTTGGCATTGGAAACCGGCTTGCTCCAAAGCGGAGGTTAGCGGCAACAAATCGTAGATACATGGCTCACCCCCAGTGATTACAACGTGCTTGGCGGTGTATCCCTGTTGTTTGAGTAAACTAACGATGCCTTCGGCGTCTATCTCGGTCCAGAGCGGAGAGTCGCCGTTTTTAGCCATAACGTCTTCGATAGAGCCATGATCTTGAGGTTCGGCACTCCAAGTTTGTTTGGTATCACACCAAGCACAGCCGACAGGGCAGATCTGTAGCCGGACAAAAATGGCTGGAACACCAGTGAAAACACCTTCACCTTGGATTGTTTCAAAGACTTCGTTAATTTTGTACACCGTTAACCTCATGGCGGGGGATTTTGCGACCGGCGATTATCGCAAAATTGCGAGGAGCTGTCTTTATGAAGGTTAATTTTTGTAGTTAAAAAAAAGGCAATAGTTTTGCGGTAGAATGAGAGCTGGCACAAATATCGCCTTGTTTTTCATGAATCCCCGTGACCATTGTCACGGACTTAACATAATCGGCTTCACAATTAGTTCGCAAAGTAAAAAAATTCAATTTGTATTAAATGATGACAGATTTTATCGGGAGTTTAGGCATGTATGTCGCCCAGCCTGGTCACATCGACCACATCAAAAGAAATAATGCCGGCAGCGTGTACAAGCTTATCGACTTGTTTGGCCCAATCTCCCGCATTGAGCTTTCCAAACGTAGCCAATTAGCACCCGCGAGTATTACGAAGATTACCCGTGAGCTGATTGATGCCCACTTGATCAAAGAAACGGCAATTCAAGAATCTTCCAGTCGTGGACGTCCAGCGGTGGGCTTGGTACCAGCCAATGAAGGCTGGCAGTTCATGTCTATCCGCTTGGGGCGGGGTTACCTGACAATCGCTTTGCATGAATTGGGTGGTGATATCCTGGTAGAAGAGCGTCAGGATGTCGACGTGCTTCATCAAGATGCCGTCTTGAAAAAGCTTATCTCAGAAATTCACACTTTTTTTGCCAACCATGTGAGTGAGCTTGACCGAATTACTGCCATTGCTGTGTCGCTACCGGGGGTAGTGAATGCAGATGCTGGCACGATTATTCAGATGCCACATTACGAGGTGCACAACCTAGAACTTGGGCCGGCTATCCACGAGGCGACTGGACTGCCTGTATTTGTCGGTAATGATACGCGCTCATGGGCACTTGCCGAGAAACTGTTCGGTAATTCTCGTGATGTCGCTAATTCTATTCTGGTGTCGATCCACCACGGTGTCGGTGCCGGTATCGTGCTCGATAATGTGGTGCTTCAAGGCCGAATTGGCAATGTGGGTGAGCTTGGCCATATCCAAATCAAACCTTACGGTAAGCGTTGTTTTTGCGGTAACCATGGCTGCCTCGAAACGGTAGCTAGCGTAAAGGCGGTTATCGAACAAGTGGAGCAGCGGCTGCGTGAGGGGCACCCTTCGTCTTTGCACGGTAAAAGTCTGACGATAGAGCGTATCTGCGACGCGGCTATCGCAGGTGATACTTTGGCTCGTCAGGTCATTATCGAATTGGGGCATCATTTGGGGCAGGCCATCGCCATTATGGTGAACTTGTTTAACCCTGAGAAGATCCTCATCGGTGGGGAATTCAATCGAGCAAAAGATATCCTATATCCGGCGATTATGGATTGTGTACGTAATCAATCATTGCCAGTCTATAACCGTGATTTGGTGATCGAACAGAGTTCGTTTTATACCCAGGCAACCATGCCAGGTGCAGCTTTGGTGAAGCAGGCCATGTATGACGGCCATTTGCTGATGAAGTTGATTGAAGGTTAGTCTTTATTGGTTTTATCAGTCAGCATGTCTTTGTAAAAATTCACATCCACAGACATGTGCTTTGATTTCGTTATAACTTAGCTGTCGCTTTTCAATTGCTCGTCAATGACATTGTGCAGGAATGATAACGCTGCACGGTGGTCATTGCGGCTCATAAACCATTGCTTCTGGTTTGTTTCCAGAGGCAACAGCTCCAGCCATCTCTGGCAGACCCAAGTCATATCATTGTAATCAGGCAGAGGATAATTTTCTGCGTGCTCGGGATACTCTTCAAATAAGGCTTTTAAGCTATTGGAGATGTCCCGATCGACAAACTTGATCTGGCTGGGCGTCCAATTGGACATCGGAGTGACATCGCCAAACCGCAGGCCATCATCTTCTTGCCAATGTTTGTTGATTAAAAACTTTTCAACGCCCCGGATAGTAATACCTAATAGACCATCAGGAAGCTTTTCGAAGTCAGTGATGATCACTCGAGTGCCGAAATGGCAAAGCGAATCTTCGTCTTTCATGCAGAGACCGAAACCATTGCCATCACCCATAGCCAGTTTGACTAATCGGGTGTAGCGAGGTTCGAAAATCCGCAATTTAGTTATCCCACCTGGTAGCAGGTAAATCTGTAACGGAAATAGTGGTAATTGCATAGTTCTAGCCTTACTGACGTTATTCATTATAAATACGATCCAATCATAAGTTGGGATTGCTATAACGTTCAGGAAAAGTATAAGCAGACAATCATTAGAAGTTGTCTGCTTTTCGATACTACTTAAGTGCTAACTTGATGGCGGATGTGAGCTGGCTAAGTTGTTGTTGGTTAATGATAAATGGAGGCATTATGTAGACAAGTGTGCCAAAAGGGCGAATCCAGACACCACTATCTACAAAAGTTTCCTGAATACTGGCCATATCAACGGGCTCATACAGCTCTACGACACCGATGGCACCTAGCCAGCGAACGTCTTTGACCTTGTCCAGTTTTCCAATCTCGGGTAGTGACTCAGCTAGTTGTTTTTCAATTGATTTCACTTGATGTTGCCAGTGACCTTGAGCAAGGATATCCAAGCTGGCATTGGCAACGGCGCAGGCCAAAGGGTTGCCCATAAAGGTAGGGCCATGCATGAAGCACCCCGCTTCACCGCCACATACCGTATTTGCGACATGTGTGCTGGTTAAGGTGGCCGATAGGGTCATGTACCCCCCGGTGAGTGCCTTGCCGACACACATAATATCAGGACTGATACCGGCATGTTCGCAAGCAAATAATTTTCCTGTCCGGCCAAAACCGGTCGCAATTTCATCGGCGATGAGCAAAATTCCGTATTCGTCGCACAACTGACGCACCCGCTGAAGGAAGGTTGGATGGTAAATGCGCATCCCTCCGGCTCCTTGGACGATAGGCTCGATGATCACTGCGGCAACCTCTTTGTGGTGTTGCTCAAGCTGGTGGCGGAAGTCGTCGATATCTGATTCTTGCCACGGCTCGAAGAAACCACATTCTGGCGACTGGGCAAAAATATGTTCGGGCAAGAATCCTTTGTACAGACTGTGCATGGAGTTGTCTGGATCGGTAACAGACATGGCGGCAAACGTATCGCCGTGATAGCCATGCTTAACCGTCAAGAACTTGGGACGTCGTTCACCTTTGGCATGCCAGTACTGCAGAGCCATCTTTAGGGAAACTTCCACTGCAACAGAGCCTGAATCAGCCAGAAACACATGCTGGAGAGGCTCTGGCGTGATATCAACCAGTTTACGACAAAGCTCCACGGCTGGCTGGTGGGTGATCCCGCCGAACATGACATGTGACATCTTGTCGAGCTGTGCCTTGGCGGCCTCTGTCAGTGCCGGGTGGTTATAACCGTGGATGGTTGACCACCATGACGACATTCCATCAATAATTTCCCGTCCATCTTCAAGTTGCAAATACACTCCGTTGGCACTGACTACTGGGTAACATGGCAGTGGGTTAAGCGTTGAAGTGTAAGGGTGCCAGACGTGCTGCTGGTCAAATTCCAAATCGACTTTATTGTGTGTTTTTTGCACAGTTGTAAACCTTGCTCCTTGTTGGTGGTTGACAGTCTACCGTCTGAAAGTAGACTAGCCAAGTAACAAGAAGCAATGAATGCATAATCTCAACGGCACAAATCAGTGCACGTTGAGCACATAATAAGAGGTGATTTCACGTGGAAGTACGTCACGACTGGACAGTCGAGGAAGTTCAAGCGCTATTTGATAAGCCATTTATGGATTTGGTGTTTGAAGCCCAGCAGGTACACCGCCAGTACCATGATCCTAACAAGGTACAGGTGAGTACGTTGCTTTCAATCAAAACCGGTGCATGCCCTGAAGACTGCAAGTACTGTCCGCAAAGTGCACATTACCGTACTGATGTCGATCGCGAGCGCTTGCTGGAAGTCGAACGTGTACTGGATGCGGCACAAAAAGCCAAAACATCAGGTGCAACCCGTTTCTGTATGGGCGCTGCATGGAAAAACCCGAAAGAGCGCGACATGCCTTATCTGTTGGATATGGTACGCGGGGTGAAATCCATGGGGCTGGAAACTTGTATGACACTTGGCATGATCACTGGTGACCAAGCTAATGAACTCGCTGAAGCCGGTTTGGACTACTACAACCACAACCTTGACACCTCGCCGGAGTTCTACGGCAACATCATTACTACCCGTACTTACCAAGACCGCCTTGATACCTTGAGCCATGTCCGTGAAGCAGGTATGAAGATCTGTTCCGGCGGGATCATCGGTATGGGTGAGAGCTCCCGTGATAGAGCTGGCCTATTGGTTGAACTTGCCAATTTGCCAATCCACCCAGAAAGTGTGCCAATCAATATGCTGGTGAAGGTGAAAGGAACGCCGCTTGAGTCTGTCGATGATGTCGACCCGTTCGATTTCGTTCGTATTATCGCAGTTGCACGTATCATCATGCCGAACTCAGCGGTACGTTTATCGGCTGGTCGTGAAGACATGAACGAGCAAATGCAGGCCTTATGCTTTATGGCCGGTGCCAATTCGGTGTTCTATGGCTGTAAGCTGTTAACGACACCAAATCCAGGCGAAGATAAAGACATGCAGTTATTCGCCAAGCTAGGGATCAACCGCCAGGAGCAAGCCGCGAAGCCGGATGAAGTGCAGGCACAGGAGCTGTTGGGGCAAGTCGCCCAGCGTGTTGCTGCGCGACCAACCAAGGATGATCTGTTCTACGATGCATCGGTTTAATCAACGCATCGCTTCTGCCCTTGCTGACAGACATGAGCAAGGGCTTTACCGGACGGTAAGCTGTCTTGAACGCGGACAGGATATGTCAGTGCAGTTCCGGGAGAATTCATTGCTGAATTTTTCCAGCAATGACTATCTTGGCCTCGCACAAGATCCCGCGTTGATTGCAGCTTGGCAGGACGGGTTATCTCGCTATGGTGCAGGTAGCGGAGCCAGCCCGTTGGTAACAGGTTTTCACTCGCCACATCAGTACTTGCAGTCACAGCTTGCCGACTGGTTGGGCTTTGAGCAGGCGTTGTTGTTCAGTAGCGGCTTTAGTGCCAATCAAGCCTTGCTATTTGCCTTGCTCCAAGAAGGGGATCACCTCTTACAAGATAAGCTAAACCACGCCTCGCTTATAGAAGCAGGGATGTTGTCGCCAGCTACGATGAGACGCTTCGCCCACAATGATCCCTCTGCTCTATCCCGCTTGATCTCACGTATTCCTGAGACCTCTCCGAAGCTCGTTGTGACCGAAGGGGTGTTCAGTATGGATGGGGATTTGTCGCCGCTCGGTGATATCGCAAGGGTTTGCCAGCAAACCGGCAGCATGCTGGCGGTAGACGATGCCCACGGCTGCGGGGTGCTTGGTGAGTCTGGCCGTGGCAGTAGTGATCATGCTGGCATCAAGCCAGATATTCTGGTGGTGACCTTTGGTAAAGCGTTTGGTCTGCAAGGCGCGGCAGTATTGTGTAGCCATGATGTTGCTGAGTATTTCGTCCAGTTCGCCCGCCATTTTATTTACTCTACCGCCATGCCTCCTGCACAGGCTCATGCACTGTCTAAGGCGTGTGACATGATCCAGCAAGATAATTGGCGGCGCGAAAAACTTGCAGCGCTTAGTGAAATTTTGGCGGTTAATTTGTCACCAGATGTCGAGGTGGTAGATACCCAGACCCCGATCAAACCATTGATGGTGGGGAGCAGTGAACGGGCCGTCAAGTTTGCGGATAAACTTCGTCAGCGTGGACTTTGGGTCAGTGCTATCCGACCGCCAACCGTTCCGGCTAACTCAGCAAGGTTGCGGATCACCCTGACGGCAACACATAAAGACACGGAAATTCGCTCGTTAGCACAGGCAATCAATGAGGTATGGCATGAAGAATAATGCAGACACTGCAGTCCCTTCTATGGACGATGTCGTTGTTACCGATAAGCAAGCAATCGCCGATGCCTTCGGCAAAGCCGCAAAGCATTATGATCAATCGGCAGCGTTTCAACGCCAGGTTGGTCATTATCTTATGGCGAAATTACCGGCCCTCAATATCGCGGATAGCCAAGTGCTCGATCTCGGCTGCGGAACAGGCTATTTCAGTCAGCAACTGGTGCAAAGGGGAATGAAAGTTTGTGCCGCGGATCTGTCTAGCCAAATGTTGGATCAGGCAAAACGACGTTGTGGTGAAGGTGTGACTTATGTTGAAGGAGACGCAGAATGCCTACCGCTGCCCGATAACCAGTTCGATTTTGCCTTTACCAGCCTAGCCCTGCAGTGGTGCGATGATCTGTCTGTGCCGCTAAGAGAGTTGCGCCGTGTCGTTAAACCTGGTGGCCATATTGTCTTTTCTACATTGGCAGAAGGATCACTGCATGAGCTTTCTTATGCATGGAAGCAGGTTGATCAATATCAACATGTAAACCAGTTTCTTTCGCAAAAGGCCATAAAACTTGCGCTGGCGCAAGCGGGGTGTACAGAGGTTGACCTAGAATTCCTGCCAATCACCATGTATTACCGCTCGGCAGTTGACCTTATGAAAGATTTGAAAGGTATAGGGGCAACACATATTCATCAGGGGCGAAAAGCAGGCTTGGCCAGTCGAAAGACGTTTAAGGCATTAGAGAGCGCTTATGATGAGTTTCGACATGAGGATGATCGGCTGCCGGCAACATACCAAGTCTGTTTTGGAGTAATTATTAATGACTAACGCTTTCTTTGTAACAGGTACAGATACTGAAGTAGGTAAAACTGTAGCCTCTCGCGCCATTCTTCATGCTGCAGCTAGCGCGAATATCAAGATGGCGGGTTATAAGCCGGTCGCGTCCGGTAGCGCACCGACTGCCAATGGTATGCGTAATTCAGATGCCTTGTATATTCAAGATGCATCGGTTGTTGAGCTAGAGTACGACGAAGTAAACCCTTATGCGTTTGAAGCGGCTATTTCTCCGCATCTAGCGGCAGAACAGGAAAAACGTGTTATTGAGTTTGACGTGTTGTCTGAAGGGTTGGATCACCTTAAGCAAAAGTCTGACGTTGTTTTGGTTGAAGGTGCAGGTGGCTGGCGTGTGCCAGTGTCTTGGAATGACTACCTATCTAGCTGGGTTAAGCAGGAAAAACTGCCAGTTATCCTGGTCGTTGGTGTCAAACTGGGTTGTTTGAGCCATGCTATTTTGACGGCTGAAGCTATTCAGAACGATGGCTTGGAAGTGGTTGGCTGGGTAGCAAACCGCATTAATCCGGGTACCGAAAACTATGCCGATATCATTCGTATGCTGGAAGAGAACTTGCCGGGTCAGAAACTGGGTGAAATTCCTTACATGCCTGGTATCAAAAAGCGCAACCTGTCGAACTACATTGATCTGTCACCGCTTGGGCTATAACCGAATAACCGCTTATAAGCAGCAGATGAAACCTGTGGCTGAATACTCATTTACGTAGACAAAAAACCTGCCAGCCGGCAGGTTTTTTTTCGTTCAAGCATCTTGAAGTTAGATGGGTATAGATATAAAAAACCTCTCTTTGCAGAGAGGTTTTTATTGAATTTGGTTATAGGCAGAAGGCTTAATTGTTGCCTGTTAGGCCAATAAGCGCTTCTTGCGTCTCAGTAAGCTTTTTGTTATTTCCGTCTAACCCCAGCTCTTTACGCGCTTCTTCTGCAGACATACCAAGATGACAGCGTAGAATGTCAATTGCTACCTGGTAGTTTTCGTGATCGGCCATCATTCCTCCTTGATAATTAAACACCATGCATCATCACTAACTAAATACGACAATAGAATATCTCAGTCGTAGTTACAATAAGACTAAAGTCTAAACCTGTCTAGTCCTACCATTGCTCAGTGTTTCATATTTGCTTCTTGTATGCCATGTTGTCCATTCCTCATGCACTCTGGTAAGACCACTGCGGCTGATAATTGATATCCGGCATAAGTGGTCAGGCATTTTCGAGTGATATCTCAAGATGCTCTTTGTTGATTGCATCATTGAGAAAGCCACTTGTGAGTGCCTTTAAGGGAAAGGAAGCCGGAAGTGTCAGCGCGGTACTTAACCCATATCATCAATGTTTTACGAACCTGTGGACTTTAATAGCGCCCCGCAGAATGGAAGGTTAGATAGCAATAGAGGGACAGTAAATGGAACAAGATAAAGCGTATTCAGTGCTTGAGGCATTGGCAAATGGCGTAGATCCCATCACTGGGGAATGTTTTAGTGATGATTCACCATACAACCAACCGGAAGTAATACGAGCTCTGTTTTTTATTCTTCGCAATAAGCCTCCGAAGAAAAAGGTCAAGAAATCTTTAGAGGAGAAGCAGCAGGAGAACCTCGAGAAGGGGTTGCCGATGAACTATGGATTACCTTGGACGCAGGAAAGTGTCTACTCAGTTATCAAGGATTTTCAAGCAAACATGGCCATCGATACTATCGCGGAGAAAATGGCAAGAAAGCCAAATTCAATCATTGGCCTTTTGAAGAAGCAAGGGGCTATCACCGAAGAGCAAGCACTCGCTATGGGGTTGTCATACAGAGGGGTACATGCCTGAATGAGTGCAGTAAATGACGAAAGGCATGTTGCTATCTAATCTCAGCAGAAACGATAAAGGTACCCTGTAGTACTGGCGGAATGTTGGCGGAGACATATACTGCGTTAAGCCCCAATTAAAGGTGTTTCTATTACCATAAAAAAGATTGTTTAATAGTATTTGATTGTTTAATAACAAAAATGAAACGTAACAATTTTCCACTTCCACTTGTTTTCTGTTTCAACGACCATACTATACATATCAATAACAAATGGATGATGCCTCAGTAGTGTACAAAGTCGTCATGACTGGGGTAGCAGCACCTTCTTTTTTGGAGAAAGAGTACAATATGAAGCGTATTGCATTGTTTTTGGCAACGAACCTAGCGGTAATGCTGGTTTTCAGTGTTGTCTTGAACGTCGTTTATGCGGTAACAGGCATGCAACCAGGTAGCCTTTCAGGGCTGTTGGTCATGGCTGCCTTGTTTGGTTTTGGTGGTTCGCTGTTTTCACTGTTCATGTCGAAGTCAATGGCACTTCGTTCAGTGGGCGGTATGGTCATCGAGCATCCGCGCAATGAAACTGAGCATTGGTTGATGGAAACTGTTGCCCGTCAGGCTCAGCAGTCGGGCATTGGTATGCCGACGGTCGCTGTTTACGACTCTGCAGATATCAACGCATTTGCAACTGGTGCAAAGCGTGATGATTCACTGGTGGCAGTTTCAACAGGTTTGCTGCACAGCATGACTCGAGACGAAGCCGAAGCCGTTTTGGCCCACGAAGTGAGCCACATTGCTAACGGTGATATGGTAACCATGACTCTAATGCAGGGTGTGGTGAATACTTTCGTTATCTTTGTATCGCGTTTGGTTGCCGGTGTGATCAGTGGCGTGAATAGCAATGATGAAGAAGGCGAAGGCGGAAGCTACATGACTTACTTCATTGTTTCTTCGATCATGGAAGTGCTATTCGGCTTCTTGGCAAGCATCCTGACAATGTGGTACAGCCGTCACCGTGAGTTCAAGGCTGATGCAGGCTCTGCACACCTAGTGGGTAAAGAGAAGATGATTTCTGCCCTTGAGCGCTTGAAGATGAGCCACGAGTCTCAGCTTGAGGGTTCGATGATGGCGTTTGGTATTAACGGCAAGAAATCACTTTCTGAGCTGTTTATGACGCACCCGCCACTCGATAAGCGTATCGATGCGCTTCGTCGCGGTGAGCACCTGTAAGTAAGATTACAGTACCTTGTAGCGCTTACGCTCTACTGGAATGAAAAAGCCCCCGGCCAACATGAAGTGACCGGGGGCTTTTTGTATTTTACGTGTTGCTTAGAACTTAAGCCGCAGCAGGTTGACGTACAACAGGCTTATCATTGATTGGAATGTGGATGAGCGCCGCAATCAAGGCAAATACCACAGTTGACCACCAGATTGGCTCGTAGCTACCGTAGTAATCGTAAATGCGGCCACCGAACCATGCACCCAGGAAGCTACCGACTTGGTGGGTGAAGAACACCAGACCGTACAAGGTCGACAGGTAGCGAGGACCGAAGATTTGGCGTACCAAGCCTGAAGTCAGTGGCACTGTGCCTAGCCAACAGAAACCAATTGCGCCACCGAACAAGGCGGCAGTTTCTGTTGTAACTGGCAGAGTAACAAAACCAGCGATAACCAGTGTGCGCATGACATACAAGGCAGACATTACATAGCGCTTGTTGAACTTGTCACCCATTACGCCCCAAAAGTAGCTGCCGAAGATATTAAAAATACCGACATAGGCCAGAGCCATAGCGGCTGTCGTGCCGGGTAAGCCTTTGTCTGCCAAGTAGCTAGGTAGGTGGGTAGCAATAAACATCACGTGGAAGCCACACACGAAAAAGCCCATGTGGATCAGCCAGTAGCCACGATGGCTGAAGGCTTCTTTCAGCGCTTCTTTGAGAGTTTGCTCTGTCTCCGTAGCTGTCGAGGCGGCCGTTGTCTTCTTGTTAGCTTTCATAAAGAAAGAGAAAGCCATCATTAGTGCACACAGCATGGCGAAAACTTGTAGCGCTGTCTGCCAGTTAAATTCGCTAAGCATGTACTGGGCACCAGGGATCACCGCAAACATACCGAATGAGCCAGCAGCAGTGGTTAGGCCAAAAGCTTTTGCGGTATGTTCGGCAGGAACGACACGGGCAACAGCACCCAGTACGATAACGTAGCTGGTGGCACTCAAACCTAAGCCAACTAGGGCACCAAGAGAAACGTATAACCAGTTTGGCTCCACAGCGATAGAGGTGAGGTAAAGCCCTAGGCCATAGGCAATGGCGCCACTCCAAATTACCTTCTGCGCTCCCCAGCGGTCAGCGGCCATACCAACGAATGGTTGGAAAACGCCGAACAGCAGGTTCTGAAGAGCAATAGCCAGACTAAAGAATTCACGGCCAGTATCAAAATGCATAGAAATCGGCATCATGAAGATACCGAAAGACTGCCTGATCCCTAGGCTGATGATTAGTGTTCCAATGCCCATCCACACAAGCAGTGGAAAGCGAAAAATACTCATGGTTATAGTCCGGTAAAAGTGTGGTCATTTGAGTTTTGCTGATGGCAACCGCCGCTCATGGCATGCTCGGCCAGCGAGTCCAACAAAGGCTGGCAGTGGTGAACACCGACTAGCGTCAGGGCCAGTAGCAAAACCATGCGCACCAGTTGAGCTGTCAGGGATTGTGAAAACATCAGTGCCTCAAAGTGCAAAAAAGAGCGGGGATAGTAGAGGAATTCAAAACATGACTCAAATGACAAAAGATCAAAGACTCTATGCATATTATGCATTCAGTGCTGATGCTCTTGAATAATGAAGTCATTGATCTGACAGCACTTAATTAGAATGAGGGCGCAGCCGGTATATTGCCCCCGAATCAGCAGAAAAATACAGCCATCCCTGATTGTCAGTAACAAGTGCTCTAATACGTTCGTCAAGCTCTTCGAGCAACCGTTCTTCACCTTTTATGCTGCCACTATCTGTCACGGTGACGCGATTTAAATGACGTAACTTCAGTGCACCACTGAATAAATTTCCCTGCCAGTTAGGGAATGCGGCACCTTTGTATAGAAGAAGGCTGCCCGGCGCAATAGAAGGGGTATATACCTTGAGTGGGGAAACAATTCCTTCCTTTTCTTCCGCTTCTCCGACAGAAATTGGCCCCCAGTATTCTTTACCGTGGGAAGTGACCGGCCAACCATAGTTAGCCCCGGCTTTCACTAAATTGATTTCATCGCCGCCGCGCGGCCCATGTTCGTTAGACCATAATCGGTTCGTGTCAGGGTCAAAAATCATCCCTTGCGGATTGCGGTGACCGTAACTCCAAATCTCTGGGAGGGCATTGCTGGTATTGACGAAAGGGTTGCCCTTAGGGACGGCTCCATCCAGGTATAGCCGAAGAATACTGCCTGCATGGGTAGTGAGATCCTGTCCGTTGGGACGGTGGGCTCTATCGCCGATGGAAAAGAAGACATGGCCTTGGCCATCAAAGGCAATACGACTGCCAAAGTGGCGTGAAGCATCACTCAGCGACTTGGTGACCAACAAATCTTGCCATTGGCTTAATTTGTTGTTGCTAAGTTGAGCACGGGCGAGCGTTGTCGCCGCCTGTCCATCAATGGCTTTGCTATAGGTGAAATAGTACCAAGCCTGACCATTAGGCATATCTAGCCGAGCGACATCCATTAGGCCGCCTTGACCATATTGGCTGATAGCGGGTTGGCCGGAGACAGATTGTGTTGAGCCTGTTTCGGTGTCTAAAAGGCGAATATTCCCGTCACGATAAGTAATGAGCAGTTCTTGTTGCTGCGAACCCTGTGCTGGCGTGAAGGTCATCCCCCAAGGCACTCCGTCGGTTTGCGCAATGCGCTCTACCACAAAAGGCATCCCCGCACTGCTACCCTCAAGAACAGAAACAGGCGCGGATAAGGCTTGAGGAGAGAATGCCAAGCTCAATAAGCAAACTAAGGCAATGCACTTCGCCTTTAATTGGGTTGGTAGATACTGTCCCGACATCTTGATTGCTCCTTGCTCATTTTTGATGGCTACCAGAATTGTAGCAGCTTGTATTGCCGTGTCTTTTCGACTTTATGGTGATGGCGGTGTATAGCTTGCAATGATAGCGGCAAAATGAGTTAGTCCTCGCTGCCACTCATTGGTCTCTCTAAAGTTAGCAAAGCTCAGGCGCAGGCAGTGCGCATAGCGTTGATTGGTACTGAACATGCTGCCGGGAAGCACACTGATCCCATGCGCTAAAGCTTCCTGATAGATGGCTTGGCCGTCGGTATTTTCAGGTAGCGTAAGCCAACACAAGAAACCGCCGCTTGGTTGAGTAAGGTGGTAGTGGCCTTGCAGTTGGGGGTACTGATCCAAATATTGGGTCAGTAGCTTATGAAACAGTTTTTGTTTTTTTGCATAACTGCGGCGGATTTTGCCTAAATGCTGGCGGTATTTCCCGGTTTCAAGGAACTGGGCGACGGCAGAGTGGATCAGGTTGGGGCTGCCCATATTGTCTGTGAGTAGGCGCTTCTCTATAACCGATTGATACTTGCCCGCAATCACCCAGCCGATACGTAAGCGTGAGTCCAAGGTTTTCGATAGGGAATTGCAGTAGATAACCCGGTCTTCCTGATCGAGGGTTTTCAGTGGCAATGGACGTTGCTGATAGGCTAATCCACCGAACACATCGTCTTCGATGATTGGAATACCGCTGGTCATGGCGAGAAACCTTAAGCGGTCGGCAGTCGGCATGACATATCCCGTTGGATTATTGAAACTTGGGTTAATCAAGATCGCTTTGACGGGCCAGCGTTGGAGTGCCTGCTCAAGGGCGTCGAGATGAATACCTGTGATAGGGCTGGCGGGTATCTCAATCACTTTTAGGTTCAAGGACTCAAGCAGCATCAGGTTGCCGAAGTAACTGGCTGACTCAACCAAAACAATATCACCGTCATTGGTAATGGCCTGCAGGCTCAAACTTATGGCCTGCTGGGCACCATGGGTGACCAATAGTGACTGCTTGGAAATCGTCACGCCTAGCTCTCTGTTGATGCCAACGAGTTGCTGTAATAACAAGTCATTGCCGGGAGGCAGTTGATAGTGGCTGGGTATATGGCTTTGGTAGCGGCTATGACGGCCAATCTCAGCGTACAGGCTGTTGATTGCGGGGAAGTCGGTGTCTGGGTGGGCTGATCCCATAGGAAGGATTTCTCGGGAAACCGGAAGCCCCATGATTTTTTTGCTCAGTTCCATTAGATCGACGAAGCCCGGCTCAGGGATAGGCGTGGTGTCGCAGATTGTCGCCTTGGTCTGATTTACACGATAGCCGGAACGAGCAGAGGCGGTGATCTTTTGGTTGGCCTCCAGTTGCTGGTAGGCTCGGATCACCGTGTTTTTACTGACAGACAACTGTTGGCTGAGCTCACGGATGGAAGGAAGACGCTCTCCGGGCTGAAAGCTTTGTTTGTCTATTCGCTCATCTATCCATTGGTAAACGTATTGGTATTTTTTCTTAAGCTGGCCTTGAGTCTGTGTCTGAGGCTCGGTTTGCACGGTGTGCTCATGGCGCTGTTCATTCATGCCTTCTGTACCCTATAAAATACACTTATCTGTCCCTGTTAAGGATTTTGTACCCGTTTTAAAGTAATCGTTATTGAGGCAAAAGAGAAGCGAGTAGGCCATGATGACGCGATTTATCCCATTCTTGTTTGTAGTACTTTGGAGCTCCGGTTTTATCGGGGCGCGATTGGGTTTACCTTACGCAGAGCCTGCGACTTTCCTGCTGATCCGTATGCTGGCAAACATAGCTGTGTTCTTGCTGCTGGTGGCTATCCTTAAATCTCGCATACCAACCGGTAAGGCGATGATTCACTGCATGGTAGCAGGGTTGTTGATCCATGGCTTTTACCTCGGTGGAACCTATATTGCTATTGGCCTGGGGATGCCGGCAGGGCTTTGTTCTTTATTGGTAGGGCTACAGCCTATTGTTACTGCTGTCGTGATGTTTGGTTGTGCGGGAGAACGGATGCGGGTGTCGCAATGGCTAGGGCTTGTGATTGGCTTTATCGGGATCAATCTAGTACTTCAGGGCAATATGGCTTGGCATCAGGACGGCAGCCGGGAAGCGGCCTATTTGTTCACTATCTTTGCATTAATCGGCATTACATTCGGTACGCTTTACCAGAAAAAATTTTGCCAGGGCATAGACATGGTGGGAAGCGCAGTGTGGCAGTATAGCGCGGCAGCTTTGCTGTTTCTTCCGGTTGCAATGACAACCGAAACTATGGTGGTTAATTGGACGCCGACGTTTATTTTTGCCTTGAGCTGGCTGGTGTTAGTGCTGTCGGTCGTCGCTATTTTGCTGCTGCTATTCATGGTCAAGCATGGAGAGTCATCCAAAGTAGCTTCCACATTTTACTTGGTACCACCAATGACCGCTTTCCAAGCTTGGTTAATTTTCGGGGAAACTTTTGATGAGCTGGGCGCGGCTGGGTTTGTTTTGGCTGCCGTAGCTGTCTTTCTGGTTACCCGTAAGCCGAAACTGCCAAAGGCAGAAACATACAGTCCGGCCAAACCTGCATCATAGTATGAGAGGTTAACACGATGGCAGCTATCTTAAGCTAAAGAAAGACATGGTTTGATGGAAAATTGTTCAGCTTATATTAATTGAACGCCATTCAATTGTTTGTCATTATTGTGTCAATGATCAGGTATGAGGTTGCATGATGATGAAGAATGTTATGAAGACAGGTTTATTAGGTCTCGCGTTAGGCTGTTCATTGTTTGTGGTCAGCCTAGAGCAAGATGCACCTCATGCGGGAGAGAATGCTATAGGCTATATTGCCAAAGAAAGGACCGCTCAAGAAGGTATTCGCCAGAACCTATTGATTGAATCGCAGCAGGCATACATTGCTGAGTTATACCGCGCTCGTGAAAAGTTGCAGTCGTTGGGGGAAGAAAACTCAGAATTGTACCTTTCGATTGAAAATGCTATCGCACTTAATGAAGAGCTATTTGATGACGCTGGCTACTGGCGGGCCCACTACCTGAGCCCTGCTTCATAATTATTGTGTTAGCTGGAGACAGTATCACTTTGTTCTTAATAGGTAAGGTGCGAAAATCTCCCTGACATTGACCCTAGCTTCAAGTCTGGCGGCTAGCAGGTACAATCCACCCAGTTTGCGATGGAAGAAAATTGCATCTGCGGGTGGGGTATGCCAATAATTTTCTTTCATGCTCAGCGCCGTTCCTGCATCTCTTATCCGTCGCGCCAAATCCGTTTGGCCAAAATCAAACACACCATCAATCATTATCGGCTCACAGGCTTCTGAACATAACTCGATGACTGCATTTTGTTGAGATGCGGTGATTGGTTGGCTAAAGAAACCAATTTGCCGCAATGCTAGGTTCATTGCTGGCTTATCATGCTCAAGGGCAGCGCTAAGCAGTTGCTGATAACCTTCCGCAACATGGGAAGGGTAAGCACGCGTTGCACCGAAATCGAGCAAGATAAGTTGTTGTGATTGTTCGTTGTAGAGGAAGTTGGCGAAGTTCGGATCGGTCTGCACCAGCCTGAATGAAAACATCTCTTTGAACAACAGTTCGAAAGCAAGCTCCATGACATGGTCACGTATATGCTGTGGCTGATTGGTCAGTGACTCAACCGGCAGGCCCTGCAAAAACTCCATGGCAAGAATATTATCTGTGGTTAGCTCCTCAAAGACATCAGGTATCTGGTAGCGCGTGTCAGCAGCAAGCAGCTGTTTGTACTGCTTGAGCAATTCGGCCTCAAGTTTATAGTCAGCCTCGGCATGGAGCTGTTTTTTTGCCTCTTCGAGCAAATCCTGGTAGTCGACATCTTTGGGTAGTAAACCTGAAACCCTTAATAGTGTTGCGACATTATCGACATCGCTATCTATGCTCTCTTTTATGCCCGGGTATTGGATCTTGAGCGCAATTTTATCCCCCTGCCAATTGGTGGCTGAATGAACTTGGCCAATGGAGGCAGCAGCAACAGGGTAGAACGAAAAGGTTTGGAATCTGTCCTGCCAGTCAATTTCCCACTCGTCCTGCAACACAGCGTTGAGCTGGCTGATAGGCATGGCTTTGGCTTCAGCACGAAGGCGGGCGAGTAGCTCGCTTAACTCCGGTGGCAGTAGATCCCCGGCATCCATAGACAGGAGTTGTCCCACTTTCATAGCGGCACCGCGCAACTGGGCCAATTGCTCAGCAACCCTTTTGGCATTACCGGGAGTAAGCAGTAACTCACTGGCTTTGGGACGGTTTCCCAGAGCGAGTTGTTTTACTCCCTCGGTGACCATGCTGCCCGCCACTCGGGTGGCTAACGAGCCTAGTTGTCCTAAGCGAGATAGCCGCCCCTTCGGTACCTTGGCGTATTCTCTTGCTGTTCCTGGTTTACTTTTATTGATGATTGTCTCCGCTTTCATATCTTGCTACCCATTAAACTCATTTAATGAGATTACGTATTGCTGCCGAGCTTAGTTCATATAGCAAGATTAACGTGAACGACTAGGAAGTAAAAAAATTTGAAGTTTCGACGGGGAGTGGTAATAGCACCCAAGAATGTATGATAAAAAGGCCAGCATGTGTTAATACAACAGGCTGGCCTATGAGGTCTGGTTATCTTGTCGAGGTGTGCGAGAAAGGCATGGTTAGCATTAGATTACTGCTTAAAATCAAGAGCATTGAATGCTTTTGCGCGCTTTTCAGGTAACTTGAAGTAATCAGGAGCTTTAGCGTAGACAACCTCTTTACTGCGATGCCTAAATAGTTCAACTGCATTCGAAGTTAGTGTTACAACTTTATCCGCTTCCATACCTAGTAAAGACATAATTTCCGCAGGAAAGCTTGGGCGAAGAACCGATGCCTGAGGAAAATGCAAGGTATAATCTGTTTGATCTGCAGGGTGAGGCTTGATGATCAATTTTGACTCATCGATACCTAAATTATTAAGTAGAGTTTTGTAGCCTTCAATCTTACTTTTCTCAGCATAGCCTGAAATTACTTCGTTCAACGGTTGCGTGAAAAGGATACTGTAACTACTGTCGAAGCATTTGAACTCATTAGCATCTACATCAAATAATTCAAGTATCTGCGCACGCTGCTCTTCAGTTTTTTCTGCCCACAAAGCATTTAGATCAAGAACTTCAATCTTCTCTTTAAACTCCGCTTTTACTTCTATGTTTTGGCTGAGATAAAACTTTCCAATTTTAGAAATTTTTATGGGCTCTTTGAGAACCAGCCGGCTAAGAAAGCTATTGATAAGGCTTTTTTTCTTTGGACCGTTTGTAAGTTCAACATGAGTTGTTCCCACGCCGTCATCAATTTGGACTCGGTCTATTTTTACCAAAGGGTTGTTGATTTCACGTGGATTGCCAACACAAACATCGTAGTTTCGAAAAATCTGCTTTTGTTCAAGCTTCCTCTTGAAGTACTGAATTGGCGCTTTGTTTAACTTAGGTATAATCCTAGGCAGATAATAGTAGGAGTACTCTAACACGTTTACAGTGTTCGCCATTCGCTTTACGCAATTCAACGTAAATCGATTCCCCCAAAAGATATAATCACTATTTTGCCAGTCATCATCCAAAAGCACGTAAATGAACAGACTAAAATAGGTATTTTCGAAAACGATTTTTTTCTTAGTTGGTAAAAAAGACATGTAAAATTAACCTATTAACCCCAGATATTTCTTAGCCACTACATCTGAAGCCACTTTGCTTTCAATGTCACAGTTAGTCAAGTCGATAGATCTCGACAACAACAGATCAGCTTTTCGGGCCAGCTCCTCTGGATTACGCCTTGGCACCAAATACTCAGCTAAGTTATCCAACAAAATTTCTTTTGGGCCATGCGGACAATCAGTGCTCACTACGGGAGTACCGCACATCAGAGACTCAATCAAAACAGTTGGAAGCCCTTCAAAATCGGAGCTCAATAACATCCCTTTAGCCGCTCTAATCCACGGGTAGGGGTTGTACTGAAAATCAGGGATAATCAATCGGTCTTCAACGCCGTATTTTCGAGCCAGTTTTCTCGCCTTCTTGGGCTTATGGCACAGCAAAACAATGGGTAGGTTGTTTTCCATCTTTGCTAGAGATGCGAAAAGAACATCATGCCTTTTTTGCTGTACAAAGCGCCCAATATGAATCCAAAAGTCGCCAGTAGGTATATCGGGATTCGTCTCTAACGATTTAGATACAATATCCTTGATATCAAAAGGGTTATATATGGTGGTGATCGACGCTGGTCTAATCCTGCCTTTTTTTCTAATCTCTTCTTCAATCCCTTTTGATACCGTGATCAAGTGATGGCCATTAAGCGCCAGTTTTGACCTGATTTTTTTTACATACTTTAACGGCCCCAGTAATGCGTGACGTTTTAGCTCTTCTTCCACTGATGCGTGGATGACAAAAAACAACGGTCTAACTGATGTTTTGGCCATCAATAAGTTAGTTTTGTCTAAGTTGGATAAAAACAGGTCAAATTGACCGATCTCAGACTCAATTCTCGTAATTTTGGCGCTAAGTTCCTTAGCAATTTTATCGAGGTTGAATAATCTGTTTAGCCTCTTGTCGTCAGTCTCGAAGAGACAATGAACATTAATACCTTTGGGCAGATCGTAAATATTTTCTTCTGACATCAAGAGAAAATGTGGCTCATGACCAAGCGCCAACAACTCATTGGCCAGTGATAGCATCACCTTCGGCGCTCCACCTTTAGATAACCGATCAATCGCGATAGCTATTCTCATATTCTTACTATTTCCAAACTACTCACACCATAACTAAGGTTTATGTCTAACAAAAAGCATAACAACACTTATGATATCGCCTTTATCTATAAATTTCAGTGGGATTATGTGCTGTTTATCTTTGATGGTTGATTTTTGTTCGAATTGGGATGAATCAAAAGATTCTAGTTACCATCCAGTTCCAATTTATTCTAATGCACTATTTGATATATAAGAATGAACAAAGTCATTATATGCAGCTGTGCGCATTCTTGTGTCTATAGCCCTAGCACCTTATTTAAAGAACTGCTCCTAGACTTCAACTGTTCGAGCCACGAAATACACTCGCTTACCTTTTATGGCTTAGTCGGCTACATCGATTTCGGCACTAGGTGTGAAGGTGAACATTACGATTCAACAACCACCATTTTAATCAGAGCATTTTGCTCTATACCTTATCAATTGTAGCCTTAATGAAGACTTACCTATGAACACAATTGTGTTGCACTTGAGATGTCTTGTGAATCACTATAACGGATACCAGAACAGCTGCTCAGAGTGATAGCGGTTGGCGAAGCCAAGAGCCAACACCACCGCGATAGTGAACAACACGGTAAAGTCTGCCTTGGTCATTGGTTTCAGACTGAACCAACTACGGCGCTTGTGCTGGCCAAAACCACGTAATGTCATGGCATTGGAAATCACCTCAGCGCGATCAAGGCTGGAGAAAATCAATGGGCCAAGGATTTTTGCGACGTTTTTGATACGGGTGATAACTGGGGCATTCTTCGATATATCAACGCCACGCGCCTGCTGGGCATGCATGATGTTGATGAAGTCCTTGGTGACTTCCGGCAGGTAACGCAATGTCAGGCTGACTGCATAGGCGATACGATATGGTACGCCTAGTTTATTCAAACTCGCCGAGAACTCTGTAGGGTGGGTGGTAAACACAAACACCAAGGCGACAGGGAACATGCTGAAGTATTTCAGTGTCACTGTCACCAAGTAAAACAGGGTTTCCTGGGTTAGCGAGTAGTTACCTGGCAGAGCAAGTAACACCGTTTGGCTTCCCATGTATTCTTTGCCCTGCTGCGGGGCAATGAGGAACATGAATAATGCATTAAGGAGCAGTACGGTGACCGTACCTGTCATCAATGTCTTATAGTTGGCAAAAGGCACGCGAGAGAGTCGCAGCAAAGCAAAGCCAACCAAAATCATAGCGACAATAATACGGACATCAAAGGTCATCAGGACCATGGTGACCCAAGCCATAAACAAAATGAACTTGGTGATCCCGTTTAGCGCATGCAGGGGTGAGCCGGTATTGATGTAGCTAATACCGAATTTAATCTTGTTGGTTTTCATGAGTGAGAGCCTGCCTCATGGCTAATGAAGCAACGGATAAAGTGATCAATACGTTCGATCCCCAGGCGGGATGCTAGGGTATACAAACTGGTGACGGTCAGGTTGGCTTGTTCAAGCAACGCGGGTTGGCTAAACACCTCGTTAACGGCAGAGTCGGCCAGTAGCTTGCTGTCAGCAATAACGACAGCGCGTTGGGTATACTCCAGTACCAAATGCATATCATGGGAGATAATCAATATAGTGATCCCAAGCTTCTGGTTCAGCTCCTTGATAAAGCTCATCATTGCGGTGTAGTGGTGGTAATCCTGGCCCGCGGTTGGCTCATCGAGGATAAGCAGCTTAGGCTCTAGTACCAAAATGGTTGCAATGGTTACTCGCTTTTTCTGGCCATAGCTCAATGCATCAATCGGCCAGTGGCGGTAGCGATCCAGGCCACAAAGCTGTAGCGTTTCAAGAACCTTGGTTTCAACGTCTGCTTCAGGTACACCACGGTTACGCAGACCTGATGCAACTTCATCGAAAATCATATGATGGGAAATCATGTGGTTCGGGTTTTGCAATACAATACCGATATTTTGGCTACGCTCGAAGATAGAGCAGGATGCCAAATCGCGGCCTTCAAAGCTGATGCTGCCTGTATCCGGTTCCAATACTCCCATGATCAAACGGGTAATGGTCGATTTGCCCGAACCGTTCTTGCCCAAGATAGAAACAAACTCGCCCTGGTTAACGGTAAAGCTGACATTTTCTAGGGTCTGGCGTTCACCATCGTAGGAATAGCTGAGGTTTTTGACCTCAAGTAGAGGTGTTTCTTCAGCTTGAGCTGTGACGATGTCACCTTGTTGGAACCAGTCCATCACTTGTGGCTTGAAGCGCTCTATGTCAAGTGTTGATAAATAAGCTGGCTTATCGGTTTCATTGATCTCACAGCCGGCCGATTTTAAGGCCGAAAGATAGAGGGGTTCGCGGATCCCGTGTTGTGCCAACAGCGGGCTGGCAAGCAGCTCGTCGGGTGTCAGGTTGGCAACGATCTCACCGCGCTCCATCAGGATGATGCGGTCAGCCTGGCAGTGCAGAACATCTTCAAGGCGGTGCTCGATTATCACGACTGTTTTGCCTGTTTCACGGTGCAGGCGATCGATAATTTCGATGGTTGATTTGCCGGTTTTCGGGTCAAGGCTCGCGAGTGGTTCATCGAACAGCAGAATATCGACATCGTCGACCATGACACCCGCAAGAGAAACACGCTGCTTCTGGCCGCCGCTGAGATCGAAAGGAGACAGGTGCAGCATGTCAGCCAGATCCATCATTGCAGCCGTCTCTTCCACCACTTGGCGCATAGGCCCTGGTGCAATCATTTGGTTTTCAAGGGCAAAAGCAATGTCTTCCCCAATGCTCAAGCCAACAAACTGGCCATCGGTATCCTGAAGAACCGTACCCACCATGCCCGTGCATTGGTGAAGATCCATCTCTTGGGTTTCTTTGCCATTGATTTTCAGGCTGCCGGTGATGTCACCCTTTACCGAGAATGGGATCAAACCATTCAAGCATTGGCCCAAGGTGGATTTGCCGCTACCGCTTGGCCCAACAATAACAACTTTCTCACCTTGGTTAATGGTCAGGTTGATATTTTTCAGGGTTGGCTTTTGCAACGCCCAATATTTGAATGAGAAGTCTGTAAACTGGATAGACATAGCTTATTCGGCCTCGATCAGGTTGTAGCTTTGTTGCTTGCGTTTGGCGACAGCGGTAAGGATGAAGTGGCCGACAATGGCAATCAGCACGGTGTTACCGGCTGCAATGATGGTGAGCTGTGCCAATACTTTGGTAAACGGTTCGGCATAGAGGACGGCATCAAGAAAGGCAGAGCAGCCATAGCCGACCACATTACCGATGAAAGCAAGAGTGACGAACAGGCAAAAATCGAGCTTAGAGAACAGCCCTTTTTCAATACGCTCTTTGGTGATTTTTGGATAAAGACCGATAACGAGACCGACAATCCCCGAGCCGAGTACCCAAGTGACCCAAACGCCCCAACCCGCAAAAAGGTCGGTTACCCAGTGGCCGATAAATCCAACAAGAAAGCCGACAAGAGGGCCGAATAGCACACCAAATAAGGCAAGTACTGCCATTGCGGGTTTGAGAGTGGTATTTGCGAAGACAGGAATACCGAACATAGGTAAACCACCAATACCATATAAGGCTGCACCGATTGCGATGAGCACAACTGTCTTGGCAGAGAGATTCATGACATAACCTTTTAAAGCTCTTGGGTATTTGCTTGTACATTGCCGGCCACAAGGCTGCTTCGCGATATCCAAAAGAAAACCCACAATTATGTGGCGGGTAGTACTGCAAAAATCCATTTTTAAGCAAGAGCAGTTATGCCGGCAGGCATAAGGACGCGCCATAATACATGAACATACAACAGAAGGGAAACCTCTACATCTAGACGTCTAACTCTTAGCCAGATCTGCCTTTACTGCTGTTGCGGTGAACATTGCAGAACGTTCGTGCGTAGTAGAGATGCAGTCAAAGGATGTCTTTGTGAACAGCGAGTTATATCAACAAGTATTCGAAGTGAGATTTTTTTGTGGCTTGTCTTTGTTAACAGGCAATGATGAGTAATACTTTATACAAGAGAGTATTTTCTATTTCTACGATTATGAGCCTTGCAAATCTAACTCCCTGATGAGGAGAGGATCATCAAAACGTCGAATGTGATAGCGCAGTTTTTTGCAAATGAATTTTGTAGCTTGCCGAAAAAACAGTAAATTGTGGTAAGTAATTGCTTTTTTTAAGCTTTGATGAGGAAATGATAAATAGACACCACTTATGGATAGTTGATTTAACTTATTGATTGTCACAATATTATGACAGCTTAGAGCTATCTTTTTGAGATAAATCTAACTAATTGGATAACTTGAATATTTCACTTTATTTTTTTCGAAATATAGTAAATACTGCTGTCCAAGCTATTTTATTTTGAAGCTTGTAAAAATTGACAAATCATTGTTTTGTCAAGTCTTAACTTACCGCGAAAACATGCGCTGTTACACAGAAACTGCATGAGATTCGATGGGAAGTTAAGGTAGAATTGGGTAATATCAGTAACAGCTATCCCGCCATCTCGGCTGGGTGCAGAGCCAAATCATATTGGAGATACAGCTTGATTAATGTATTCCTTGTAGATGATCACGAACTGGTTCGCACAGGGATCCGACGTCTGCTTGAAGATGTCCGTGGTATAAAAGTGGTAGGGGAAGCCGACAGTGGTGAAGAAGCCGTAAAGTGGTGCCGTAACTCGCATGCGGACATCATTCTTATGGATATGAACATGCCTGGTATCGGTGGCCTTGAAGCGACACGTAAAATTTTGCGCTTTAGCCCTGATGTCAAAATTATCGTTTTGACGATTCATACAGAAAATCCGTTCCCGACCAAGGTGATGCAGGCAGGCGCAGCAGGATACCTGACAAAAGGTGCCGGCCCTGACGAAATGATTAATGCTATTCGTATGGTCAACAGCGGACAGCGTTATATTTCACCAGAAATCGCACAGCAGATGGCATTGAGCCAGTTTGCTCCAGATTCAGAAAACCCTTTCAAAGATCTTTCTGAGCGTGAACTTCAGATAATGATGATGATCACCAAAGGACAGAAAGTGACCGATATTTCAGAGCAACTGAATCTGAGCCCGAAGACTGTCAACAGCTACCGTTACCGTCTTTTTAACAAGCTGGACATCAATGGTGATGTTGAGCTGACCCACCTTGCTATTCGCCATGGAATGTTAGACACAGAGACGTTGTAGTGTCGGAACAGTTTGACGCCAAAAGTTACCTAAAAACAGTAACTCATCAGCCAGGTGTATACAGAATGTATGATCTGGCCGATGAGGTTATCTATGTCGGAAAGGCGAAAGATCTCAAAAAACGCCTTTCCAGTTACTTCCGGGCCAATGTGGCAGGGGAGAAAACCAGAGCACTGGTTAAAAATATCGCCAAGGTTGATGTCACCGTTACCCATACCGAAACGGAAGCGCTGATCCTTGAGCACAATTATATCAAGCTATACCTGCCCAAATACAATGTCCTGCTCCGGGACGACAAATCCTACCCTTACATTTTCTTAAGTGCCTCTGCCCACCCGCGCTTGTCGATGCACCGGGGAGCCAAGAAGCGCAAAGGTGAGTATTTCGGACCATACCCAGACGGCGGCGCTGTCAGGGAAAGTCTGCACTTGCTGCAGAAGATTTTTCCGATCCGTCAGTGTGAAGATTCGGTGTATGCAAACCGTAGCCGTCCTTGCTTGATGTACCAAATCGGCCGCTGCCTTGGCCCGTGTGTCAAAGGGCTAGTGACTGACGAAGACTATGAAGAGCAGGTTAACTATGTTCGGATGTTCCTGAAGGGAAAAGACCGGCAAGTGATCACCTCGATGGTCGAGAAAATGGAGCAGGCGAGCCAGCAGCTGGCATTCGAAAAAGCGGCGACATACCGTGACCAGATACAGGCGTTGCGACGGGTGCAGGAACAACAGTTCGTTAGCCATGATAGTGACGATGATCTGGATGTTGTCGGCATTGCCTATGAAAACGGCATGGCATGTATTCATGCACTCTATATTCGCCAGGGTAAAATCCTCGGTAGTCGGAGTTATTTCCCCAAGATGCCGGTGGACGCCGAGATAACCGAGGTGTTATCGAGCTTTGTCACCCAGTTTTACCTCAATCAGGCTGAGGGTAGGGTGATCCCGAGTGAAATTCTCTTGGGTGAAGCCTTGGGCGATGAGCAAGCGGTGATTGCCGAGACGCTGACGGAGTTGGCGGGTCGCAAGATAGTGATCAAATCGAGTACCCGTGGCAATAAGGCCAAGTTCCAGCGCTTGGCCCAAACCAACGCTAGAACGGCACTGACAAGCAAGCTCAGTCACCGGATGACAGTCCATCAACGTTTCACTGCTTTGCGTGAAGCGCTCCAGCTCAATCGCCTTGAACGCATGGAATGTTTTGATATCAGCCATACCATGGGTGAAAAGACGGTTGCCTCTTGCGTCGTGTTCAATCAGGATGGGCCATTGAAGCAAGAGTACCGACGCTATAACATTTCAGGCATTACCGGTGGTGATGATTATGCTGCTATGGCACAAGCTTTGGAGCGCAGGTATGGTTCACAAGTCGATCCGGATAGAATTCCTGATATTATTTTTATCGATGGGGGTAGAGGTCAGCTGTCAAGAGCGTATGATGTAGTTAACCCATTGATGGCTGAGTGGCCTAAGCGCTCGATCCTCGTGGGTGTTGCCAAAGGAACCACCCGTAAACCCGGGCTGGAAACTTTGTTGCTGACAACGGGTGAAGAATTTTCGATGCCTGCAGATTCCCCAGCGTTGCATTTAATTCAACATATCAGGGATGAGAGTCACAATCATGCAATCAGTGGTCACCGTGCCCAGCGTGCAAAAGTAAGAAAACGTAGTGCCTTGGAGGACATTGAGGGGATTGGCCCGAAACGCCGCCAAGCATTGCTCAAGTATATGGGTGGCTTACAGGAACTGAAGAAAGCTAGCAGAGAAGAAATCGCTAAGGTGCCGGGCATCAGTCGTGCTATGGCAGAAAAAATTTATGACGCGCTGAATCATTAGGCCAGCGCGGTACATCTACACAATAAGAACGAACAATTATGCGTTTAACAATTCCGAACATCCTAAGCTTCATACGGCTAATTTTGATTCCATTTTTCGTGATCACCTTTTACCTACCGTATAGCTGGTCCCCATTCGCAACAGCATTGATTTTCTTGATTGCCGGTGTTACCGACTGGTTTGATGGTTATCTGGCCCGCAAGCTCAACCAGACGACCCGCTTTGGTGCATTTATCGACCCTGTTGCCGACAAGGTAATGGTTGCTGCTGCCTTGGTGCTGGTGGTAGAGCATTACAATTCAGTATGGGTAACCATTCCGGCTATTACCATGATCGGTCGTGAGATCATTATCTCAGCCCTGCGTGAATGGATGGCCGAACTGGGTAAACGCTCAAGCGTTGCTGTGTCTTGGGTCGGTAAAGTGAAAACCGGTGCTCAGATGGTCGCATTGCTGCTAATGCTATGGCACCCGAACGAGTGGTTGATCTGGATTGGTTACATTGCGCTGTATGTGGCGATGATCCTGACTTACTGGTCGATGTATATTTATCTCAAAGCGGCCAAGCATGATTTGCTCAATTCAGAGCACCTGTAAAATCCAGCACATTGGATTGATGGAGAAAAGCGGCTACAAAGCCGCTTTTCTTTTATCTATGGAATATTAACCTCAGAGCATTTTTGTTCATCATCGCTCGAAGCCCAAGAGTAGCCGGTTTTGGATAGGCTCGTTACGCAGAACTGGAATGTGCCAGAGCCTGAGCGGCTACGCCGAGAGTAGAACAATGCAGAGCCCTTAGGATCTGTGATTTTTTCTCCATCACCATCACTAACAACACCTGACCATACCCCGGTAACTGTAACACCTTCTATGTTTAGCCCATTGCTATCACTTACTGTAACGGTTGCTGATGCTTGGGTGGCTTTATTATTCAGTGAGATGCTGTGATCAGAGATAGTTAGGCTGTTAGTCGGCGATGGCGGAGGAGGCTCTGGAGAGTCAAAGGTACAGTCACTCCCTTCGGTAAATCGGACATTCTGGAATTGCCCCAAAATAGGCATCATGGGATAAGTAAATTCACCGGCCCAACCCGATGCAGTGGCATCTACGGGCCACATATTCATCATAATCTTATGTGTGCCATCGGTGACTTTGGGGGTTGGGTCATCGGGTGTACTGATGACGCTATACACCAACTTTTTGTTGATGTACCAATTAATCCCTGATTCTGACCAGTCAAAAGCATAGTGGTTAAATGACGTTGAGGCATCAAAACCCAGTTCTATGATTTGCTCGTGACCATTGGCATACTGATCATCGTTGGTCCAGAAGTTAAGCTGAACCACATTGGTGTCATTACCCAAAAACTCGATATCAATTTCATTGTGCTGGCCATTGCCACCGCGGACATTATCGTAAGGGCCCATAAAGGTAAAAAAGGCACTGACAACGCCACTGACAGCTGCGGGTCTCATCTCGACTTCATAACAGCCGTATCCGTAAAAATCAGATGTTCGCAGCTCACCTGATGTGTAGTTATATCCGAGTAACGGGGTATCACTGAGAACAATGCCCAATCCTTCATGGCCAAAATCCAAGGCAGTTGAAGACCATGCGTTTAAGAATGGCGAACCATTAGCCCACCCATCAGCAGCCTGCCACAAGTTGGAATCAAAGGATGTCAGTGCGTCACTGAAGCTTGGAGCTGAAGTGATTTCAGTGTTGTTTCCTTTTCCTGGAGGAGGAGCGGCAAGGCTGATACTGGGAATTAGCAATAGCAAAGATGAAAATATGGAGTAATAGCGCATGGAACCCTCATTAAACGACTTAAAAGGCGTCAAAAATATAGCTGAGGATTGTTGTTTCATTTTTTGTAATGCTCTGAGAAATGAGAATATCTCATGAGACTTGATGAACTATTACTCGCTTTGTGTTGTTTTTTAAGATGATTGGTTGAAAATGAATCGAACAAACTGGTTTTTCTCAATTTTTTCGTGACACCATTTTTGAGTTGTGTAAAATGGCTGCCATACCAACGGGGACAACCCGAAAGGTATACGGCGCGTTGGCAGAGTGGCTATGCAGCGGATTGCAAATCCGTGGACCTCGGTTCGACTCCGGGACGCGCCTCCATTTGCGACACTAGCTCAGCTGGTAGAGCGCAACCTTGCCAAGGTTGAGGTCACGAGTTCGAACCTCGTGTGTCGCTCCAAATTAAAATCTTACGGCAATTTTCGCGGTAAGAAACAGATGGTGTTTACTGTACTAAACGGCATCGCAAAGAATTGCGTGCCCTGGTGGTGGAATTGGTAGACACAAGGGATTTAAAATCCCTCGGCGTTCGCGCTGTGCCGGTTCAAGTCCGGCCCGGGGCACCATCTCATTAGAGCCCACAAGCTTAGCTTGTGGGCTTTTTTGTATTTCTCTTTTTTTATCTCATCTCGAAAAAAGCCCGTCGTTTTTCATTGTTTAGAGGGCGCCAAGCCTTCCCCTCTTTGCCATTGTTGAACCTCCACAGAATTAGATTGGTTTACCTCGATGCGGGCAACGCATTAGATACGCTTGAATAAACGTTAGGGGGAGTAAAAGTAGAGAAGGCTAGAAAGAAAAAGCCGTCGTACAAAAAGGGTACGACGGTAAAAGAATGTAGAACTCTTGATAAGGCTTAAATCATCAAGATGGGCCTATTATGTCACAATACGCAGATGTATCAATAAAAATGATGTAAAGATTTATTTGGATAAGAAAAAGTGCTTTTGTGCTAGCAACCGATTGATTGTCATACTTATACTGAAAGCCAGTGTGCAATTGCTGTTGATAATGTGATATTGATTGAATAATTTACATGTATTTCGAATGAAAGTATAATTCCTTCACATTAAGAATGTTTTGTACTCACATTCATTCTACACCACATGGTGACAATTAATTGCTTTCAATCGGAGTGTTTGGAAGTAATGAAAATAAATCGGTAAGGATAGATGCAACTTAATAACTATGAACCTGAGTTTTTAGCCCACAGAATTAAAACTCTTCGTGAGTTTCGTGGTAAAACACAAATTCAGGTAGCCAAATGTATTAATGTTTCAAGAAGGACCTACATTGACATAGAGTCAAACAAATCAGATATTAAGCTATCAACGCTGTATCGAAT
This sequence comes from Photobacterium sp. AWH4_225, assembly GCF_056158405.1. Taxonomy (NCBI): domain Bacteria; kingdom Pseudomonadati; phylum Pseudomonadota; class Gammaproteobacteria; order Vibrionales; family Vibrionaceae; genus Photobacterium; species Photobacterium sp. AWH4_225. The sequence goes on from NZ_JBSWTF010000001.1 coordinate 1,329,572, forward strand.
TTGTAATTGCCTGAAGTGCGAAATTACCGATGTGCTGGGAATTTCAAAAAAAGGCAATGACTCAATGATGGGTAATCGAATTATTGAAATCTTTGAAAATAATGGCTTGATGGTTGTCAATAACCCGAAGTAACTTATTCTGTGATAGCCAAGATAAGCAAATAGGGCATGTGCCAATATGTTATCCTGGCTGCTTTTTACAGCTTGTCTACACCTATCTATTGGTGTCAATAAGTGCTATCCCGCCTTCTGAGAGCATGGTTACTATCTCGTCACATGATAAATGGGGGTGGCTTGGCTCATGTAAAAGTTCATTCACGTTACAGCCCAGGCAGTCAGCGATCATAAGCAATGTTTTTACCTTTAGAGAGGTCTTGTTTGATTCTATATCTAGAATCGTTTTTCTCGATACCCCAATACATTGAGCTATTTCTGACTGAGTAAATCCTTTTATCTCCCTGTATTGCTTGATATTAAATGCGATTACTTCACAGTAGTAATCATAAGTTAGCATTGTAGTGGTCCTTGCTGAATACGGATGCTGACTAAAAAAATTGATTCCGTGTTATAGAATTATAGTGTTTGTTATTTTACGAATTATTATATTTGCTCATCATAATTTGTATATTAAAAATAAAACAAATTCACCATGAATGGTAAGAAGTGCTACTTGGTTATCTCAATGTCATTAATTATCTACAGAAAGTAATAATTACTGCACGTCGAAATTAGTATTGTTTTAGGAAAAGAAACCCCACATTTACCCTGTGGGGTTAGGAAAGGAAATACTGAAATGACAACTATCGGTGAAGGAGAGCTACAGCTTTGGTCGTTTTATCAAGGTTCTCGTCAACGAGCTCTGGGATCTTGCCGGCGATAGTGGCGTATAAGCTATCAATCATTGCCAGCTTTACTAAACGCGCGGTCCCGTTTTTGCCCAGCAGGGGTTCAGGAGAGGCTGGGGCATACAACGGATAGTCAGAAAGCTGAGAAAGTTCAGCATGGTAGTTATTGGTGATGGATATGATTTTGGCACCAGACTGTTTGGCCAAGCGGACAGCATCCATCAGATCAACGGTTTGGCCAGAGTGTGAGACAACCAATACCACATCGTTACTGCTCAGTACGCTGGCAGACATGAGCATTAGATGTCTATCGCGCGGCACTGATGCACGCATGCCAAATCGTAATAGTTTATGCTGAAAGTCTTCACAGATAATGGTTGAGCCGCCAGCGGCATAGAGTTCGATATTCCTGGCATTGACGATGGCATCTGCTGCCGCGCTGACCATTTTGGCATCAACGAAATTGAGGATCTCTGTTAGGGCATTGATAGAATTCTGCAGCACCTTGGTGATGATCTGCTCGCATGAATCGTCTGGCTCCAACTGTTCACTTGCTAGGAAACTATCAGACTGGTGCTGGGCATTAAGGGCATCTTTCAGTTGCTTGAAACCACTGAAGCCAAGCTTTTTCGATACTTTGACGATTAAGGCAGTAGATACTCCCAGACGCTCGGCAACTTCTTTGATAGACGTCGACTTTTGTAAAAAGTGCGGCTTTAAGAAGTTTTCCGCGATCGATTGCTCGGTACGAGTGAGCGAGGGAAGGCGCATGCGAATATTTGGAATTACTTGGTTAAGATCCACGGACAGTATCATTCCTTTTGAAGCAATCGCATCATTATACATAGGGACCCTCGATTAGTCATGGAGGCTGCTCGGTGCAGCCCCCTTTGGATTAGGCCGATAATTGCCAATGTGTTGCCGTTATCTCTTTATTGCTAGTAAGCGCAAAGCCAATATTTTTCTCTTCATCTAACCCGAGGCCAAAGAAGCGCGAAGTAGAAACAGCAATACCACCGTTGATAAATACTTCAATCGAAGAATGATCACGGAGCAGGCGAAGTGAATTGACGGCTCCCTGCCAAGCTACAGACTCCCATTCTTCGGTCTTGAGATTTTTACGCCAGGTGACAAGCCCGGTTTGGTTGGACTCAATGTAGAAATCGTTAGCGATTTCCAATTTGATGTCTGCGTCATCTAAGTTTTCGAGAACCAATTCGGCAGATAAACCGATGAATTGTTGCTTTAGCCCAGTGAAGCTTTGCTGATCTTGGCGAAGGCTTTCAAGTTCTTTAGCCGGTGTTTGTACTAGGGTATTGTCACGGATAGTCAGTTCGCGAGCGCAGGTCATCTGGTGGATCCAGCCCAGTTCGATAGTCGGTTGGTAAGACTCGAATTCGTCAGGTTTCCCCATCCAGCCAAACAAAATGCGACGGCCAGACTCATCTTCGAAGGTCTGCGGAGCGTAGAAATCGAAACCATGATCCATCAAGACACCGTTGCCGTGCTCGAAGGTCGCTGCCTGGTGATCGAAATCACCGATATGGTAGGTCACATCAAAGGTTTCGACTTTCTTGTCACCCTTATCAATCCAATTTTTCGGGCAGGTGATAAGCACATGCTTTTCAGCGAGTGGGAACAGATCGGGGCACTCGAGCATGAAGTCATCGGATTGCTGGTTGCCTACGCCATCGCCAAAGATCTCGCCGATCATTTCCCAGTTGTTAAGATCGTCAGAACGATAAGCCAATACCTTGCCGCGGTAATCGAGATCTTCGGCGCCGAGAACCATGTAATACGCATCTTGGTATTGCCAGACTTTAGGATCACGGACATGGCCGCTATAGCCTTCTGGGAGGGATAACACAATACCTTGCTTCTCGACCTGTTTGCCCGCTTCGAGAGTCGCCCGGCATTGGTAAGCGGTTCTTCCGCCTTGCTCAAATTTGACATTGCCGGTGTAGAAAAGCTCTAGCTTGCCGTCGACCACCAAGCCAGAACCGGAATAACAACCATGGGTTTCGAAGTGCTCTGTTGGCGCAAGTGCAAGCGGTTGATGTGACCAGTTGATCAAATCTTTACTGGTTGCATGCCCCCAAGCTTTGGCTCCGTGCTGGCACGCTTTTGGGTTCCACTGGTAGAAAAGATGGAATTCCCCGTTGAAATGGGCCAGCCCATTAGGATCGTTGAGTAAGCCAAACTGTGGAGCGAAGTGCCAAGCCGGGCGGAACGGATCATTGTTTGACTGTGATGACATGTTCATGGCTATGGCGAGTACGTCATTGATGTATTGCTGATCTGCAGTAGCAGTAGCAGTAGCAGTAGCAGTAGCTGTAGCTGTCTTCATTGGATCTCCAAAGCCCCCAGTATGGGGGCTTCTAATTATTTATTTATCAAGCATCTTGTCTGAGTAACCGAACATCCAAGTTAAGGTGAATGCGGTTGCGATGGCGATGGCATTGACGGCTAGGTAACCAAGCATCTGGCCATTGAGGTACAACAGAGCACCTGGGATAACCGTGATGGCCATACCGGTCGCCTTGAGGCCAAACATGACAGCGAAGAATCCACCTACGGCACCGCCGATTAAGCCCATGATGAATGGTTTGAAGAAGCGAAGGTTGACACCGTATAGCGCAGGTTCGGTAATGCCCAGGAAGGCTGATAGCGAAGAAGGCATAGCCAGAGCCTTGAGCTTTGTGTCTTTGGTTTTCAGGCCGACTGCCAAACATGCCGCACCTTGAGCGGCAATCGCTGCAGTAATGATTGCGTTGAATTCATTGGCACCTGTGTTAGTCAGCAATTGGATTTCAAGTAGATTGAAGATGTGGTGAACACCTGTCATTACAACAATCTGCTGGAAGCCACCAATCAAGATCCCGCTTAGGCCAAATGGCAGGTCAAGCATGAACTGTGTTGCCGACAGGATAACCAGCTCCAGCCAATGGAAGATTGGACCGATAACAAACAGCGATGCAGTGATCATGATCAGCAGGGTAAGGAAAGGAGTGACTACCAAGTCCAATGCTTCAGGCACGATGTTGCGGATCCGGCGTTCGAGCTTCGCCCCTATCATACCGGCAATGAAAGCAGGGATAACCGAGCCTTGGTAGCCGAGTACCGGGATAAAGCCGAAGAACATGAGTGGATCCAGTTCCCCGGAGGCAACCAGCCAGGCATTCGGCAGTGCAGGGGAAACCAGCATCATACCCAGCACTAGGCCAATAAGTGGCGTTCCGCCGAACACGCGTGCAGCTGACCAAGCAATCAGTGCCGGTAGGAAGATAAACGCAGTATCCGTTAGGATTTGGGTATAAAGCACGAAGTTTTGCGGGATAGTCTCCGGCGTTAGGCCAAATAGCCCCAAAATTTCTTCTTGCATCAGCAAGCCGCGCAGACCCATGAACAGGCCTGTCGCCACAAGTGCAGGAATAATTGGAACGAATACATCACCAAAGGTACGGATAGCACGTTGGAAAGCCGTCCCCTGTTTTTCAGCAGCTTTTCGTTGTTGGTCTTTATTCGCTACTGTTAATTTCAACCCTTCAATGGCTTCAAATACGCGGTTGACGGTACCTGTACCAAAGATAATTTGGTATTGGCCACTATTAAAAAAGGCGCCTTTTACTTTCTCCGTATCTTCAATGCGCTTTTTATCAATCTTGTTTTCATCTGCCACCATAACGCGTAAGCGTGTGGCGCAGTGCGCTACGGAAACAATATTATCTGCTCCGCCGAGGGAGCCGACAATCTCTTCGGCAATCATTGAATATGACATCTTGTCTACCCTTCACAGTCATTGGTTAACTCCCTATTAAATTATCAGCCAAAAGTCGCTTTAACATCGATCCAAGTCACAGAAAAAACAATTTTGTGAATTTTTTATTTTTGTGAATTTTTTCGTGAACTTTTAATTTGTTTTAATTCAGTTGTTTATATTTATAAATGGTATTCCGTAAAATTTAATGTGTTTACAGTGGTAAATTATTTTGTAAACTATGGCCAGGTTTAGTTATCAGTGAGAGCAAAAATGAAAATCGCTATCGGTTGTGACCACGTAGGCATTGAACATAAAGATCTAGTAATCAGTCATTTAGAAAGCAAAGGCATTGAAGTTGAAGACTTTGGTGCATTTACAACTGAACGAACGGATTACCCGCAATACGGTTTGGCTGTGGCTGAAGCTGTGGTGGGTAAGCAAGCTGACCTGGGTATTTTGATTTGTGGTACAGGTGTTGGCATTTCACTGTCGGCGAACAAAGTTCCGGGTATTCGTGCAGTGGTTTGTAGCGACCCTTATACAGCTCAGCTTTCTAAAGAGCACAACAACACGAATATCTTGGCGTTTGGTTCACGTGTGATCGGTATTGAGTTGGCGAAGATGATCATTGATAACTGGCTGAATGCTGAATTTGAAGGTGGCCGTCACCAGAACCGCATTAACCAAATCGCTGCAATTGAGGAGAAGTACCATGGCTAAGTTTTGCCCTTCAATGATGTGTGTGGATTTTTCTAAGTTGGCCCAAGAGCTGAAAGAGTTAGAAAAAGCCAATGTGGATATGCTTCATATTGACGTGATGGATGGTCACTTTGTTCCGAACTTTGCGTTGGGCCCAGAAGACATCAAAGCGATCCGCGAATTGAGTGATATCGATTATGATGTGCACCTGATGCTTTCAAACCCGGATCAGTTTATCGACCTGTTTGCTTCGCTAGGCCCTAAGCTGATGTATGTTCATGCGGAGGCGCCACCACATCTACACCGTACACTGGGGAATATCCAGGCCAAAGGTATCCAGTCGGGGTTGGCGATTAACCCTGGCACGCCATTGAGTACGATTGAAGATGTGTTGGATGTGACTGATGTTGTGTTGGTGATGTCTGTGAACCCTGGATTTGCTGGTCAGGCATTCATTCCAAATGCCTATAGCCGTATCGAACGTATCATTTCGATGATTGAAGAGCAGGGTGTGAATACCAAAATTGCCATTGATGGTGCAATTAGCCCTGAAGTGATTGAAAAGCTGCAAGACAAGGTTGAATACTTTGTCCTAGGTACTGCAGGCCTATTCGGCAAAGAGAAGAGCTACGCCGAAACCATGGGCGATCTACGTACATTAGGCCAGCAAAGTGTAGCGGCATAATCACAAGCCCCTATGGCCATTTATTGAAAGACCCGCTAGCCAATGACCCCTTGGGTATAGGCTAGCGGGTTTTTACGTATTAGCCGTTTGCAAAGTGCTGCAGAGGTATACGCTCAGCCAGTAGCTTATTGTAGATACGGTTACCGATAACGCCGCCTGCCAACCCGGCAATGGCAGCGGCAACGGTTGCCATTAGCAGGGTATGTGGTTCATTGAAAGCAATAGAGGCGAGTAAACCCGGTATTGGCGCGGCACTACCCGGGGCATCATTGATGATACCGAAGTAGGCAGCGATGACCCCGGCCAATGCGCCACCGATAAAATTAGACATAAATATTGGGACAGGGTTTCTTGTCACTATGTGGGCTTGGGTCAGTGGTTCAAGCATTACACTGATGGTGTTACTGGACTTACCAAGTTTGAGTGAGTGGAATATATAACCATTAGTAAATGAGCCACCGACACAGGCGATCGCTGCTATGCCCATTGGCAAGCCTGTTAATCCCAGCATTGCGGTCAATGCCATTGAACTCAGTGGTGAAGTACATACCATTTTGATCAGGCCACCGAGCAAGAAGCCCATGGCGATAGGTGAGAGCAACGTGGCCTCGGTGATCATACTGGCTAAGGTACCCATTAAGACTTCTAGTCCAGGGCTAATGAATATTCCGACCAACCTAGCAAGGGGGGCGAGGGTAAGCACCCCAAGTATGACATCTACCCCTTCTGGCAGGTACTTCTTGAACTGCGGGGCTGCGAAAGAGAACAGGTAGCCAACAATAAAGCCTTCCAAGATACCGAGATTGGCCATGGCCAGCCCAGTTACGATGGCATAGACAGGCTGAACACCCATTCGCAGCATAACCAGTGTGGCTGCAGCTATACCCCCCATACCACCGACCATATTCCCGAAATCGGCCAGGTAGCTAATACCGAGTAGGTTACCCATGACATATTTATGTATGGCTTCAACCAAGAAAGTGGCAATGGCGGCATCGGCCAGCCCACTCATCGCAGCGCTGCCGTTTGGGGCCTTGAAGCTAAACAACGAAAAAAGGCACAGTGCGCCGAGCAGGGCGGCGACACCCATCAAGATTTCCATAATCATTCCTTGTTAATCAAAACTGGATTGGAGAACTAAACGAGAAATCAGCAGGGGCCGGGATCGGGAATAGAGAGGAGTTGGTGATGTTTAAGAATAGAAAAGTAGGTGCTGAACAGACCGTTAGCAACAGCTTGAACTCAGGGTTGGGTTCCAGAGGGAGGGGAAAACAGAACAATGTGTCTCATAGGCCTTCCTTAGTAACAGCAATATTCCGCTCAAACAGTAGCATATGAATCTGGGTAATTTGGTGAGCCGCTTCATGTTATGCTGGTATTTGGTGAATTATTGGGTGTTTTGTTCTGATGTTGTAAATTTATTGGTCAACGATCGCGAAGTTAGATTTTGACACATAATTCAATTAAATATTTCTGGCATACACATATCGGGTGTGTTACTTTTCTGCGCAATCTCAGACAGACATTTCTGAGGCACACTGTATCAAGCGGTATTCGGGCTGATTGCCCCTTGATACGCCGTAGGTACTAGCCTGATTAGGGTTAGTAGAAGGGCATTGATAATGCAGACCTGTAGAAAGAACACAGGCGCATATTGAAGGAACCCAACTGTGAATACTATTACGCTAAAAACTCTAATCAGCTTTGTCTTACCCAACTGCAGTATTATTACTGAGCCTTGATCTTCCTGATCACATTCACTGGTTTATAACTTTCTGATCGCATTCTGTCGTTGTTGACGAGTGGCGCCTTGGCAAACGTTTGTCTGGCTAATCAGTTTGTTTTCGGTCACGCCGATCGCGCAAGCAATCGGTTGTTTATAGTCAATGCATCTATGCAACTTGGCAAGATGCTACTGTGCCGGACCTTGATACCTTCTCCAGTTCTCGCTTAATCACTCCGTTATTCTCGGGGTGTTTGTTGTGCTGAACCAAAATTATTTTTGACATTGTTATCAATGGAGAAAGGGCAAGGGGTGCAGTGTTTCAAATGGAAAAGAACATGAGTAATGTGTTTGACCTTGACGAGCTAAAACTCGCGTCGAATGTACCTGTTGTCAATGGTGTTTATGACCTAACACCAGACGAGTTGCTGCTTAGTCAAGAGCATTATGAATCCGAAGTGCGATCGTATCCACGTCGTCTGCCTCTGGCTATTGCCAAGGCTTCAGGTGCGCTAGTCGAAGACAGCCGTGGCCAATTGTTCCTGGACTGCCTCGCTGGTGCCGGTACGTTGGCGATGGGATACAACCACCCTGAAATTAACCAGGCAATTGTTGATCAATTGCAAGCAGGCCTGCCATACCAGACACTGGATATTACTACGCCGGTGAAAGATAAGTTCATCAAAGAGTTGATGAACTTCTTGCCTGATGAGTTTGCCAAAAATGCCCGTATCCAGTTCTGTGGTCCATCGGGTGCCGATGCCGTAGAAGCAGCAATCAAATTGGCGAAGCAAACCACAGGCCGTAATACTATGGCGGCTTTCCACGGTGCTTACCACGGTATGACCAACGGCACCATGGCGATGATGGGTAACCTAGGTACCAAGGCGCGCCGCCAAGGTCTGATGGCTGATGTTCATTTCCTACCTTTCCCATACAGCCTACGCTGCCCGTTTGGCATCCACGGCGATGAAGGTGCGAAGCAAACGCTTCGTTACATCGAGCGCATGCTCAATGACGATGAAAGTGGCGTGCAAAAGCCTGCGGCTATCATTGTTGAGCCAGTACAGGGCGAGGGCGGTGTGATCCCGGCTCCGGCATTCTGGCTACGCGAGCTACGCCGTATTACACAAGAGCACGGCATCCTGCTGATCTTTGATGAGATCCAGTGTGGTATCGGTAAGACCGGCTCTAACTTTGCCTTCGAAGAGTCAGGCATTACGCCTGATATCCTGTGTTTGTCTAAAGCTGTCGGTGGCGGTTTGCCAATGTCGGTGCTTATCTTTGATAAGTCGATTGACACTTGGAAGCCGGGCGAGCACACAGGCACTTTCCGCGGAAACCAGCTAGCGATGGCTACAGGTGCGAAAGCGCTTGAGATTATCCGTCGTGACAACTTAGTGGAACACGCGCACAAAGCTGGCCAATACCTACGCGAAGGCTTGGAGCGTATTGCTCAGTACACCGACTGTATCGCTGAAGTACGCGGTAAAGGTTTGATGCTGGGTATCGAAATCTGTAAGCCTGATGGTTCTAAGAACAAGTTCGGTGAGCCGGAGGCTGATCCTGAGCTGACTATTGCTATCCAGCGCGCAGCGCTTGAGCGCGGTCTGATCATTGAAAAAGGCGGACGTCAGGGCTCTGTACTGCGTTTCCTACCGCCGCTGATCATCTCCTACGAGCAGCTTGATTTTGCCATTGATGCACTGAGCAAGGCCATTATTGCAACGGCAGGACCAGCTAAAGTAAAAGAGCCAGTGATTGCAGAAGCTGCGGATTGGCGCAACCACTTCATCCATACCGGTAAAGGCGGTGCGGATACTTTCGAAGCGGCCTTGAACCAGACTACGCAAGTGCTGAAAAACGTATTCGAAAATACCAAGACACCATACTCTGGTATGGATCCTCAGCAGCTAAAAACCATGATCAACAACATTGATCTGGATAACCAGCAAATGCCTTTGGACTTGGTGATCGAGCAAACCGGTGAGCTAATTGCCAAGAACTCTATCGTGGTCCAGCACCCGCACTGTATTGCGCACCTGCACACACCACCTTTGCTTCCGGCAGTGGCTGCAGAAGCTTTCATTGCTGCCCTTAACCAGTCAATGGACTCTTGGGATCAGGCAAGCGCGGCAACATTTGTTGAGCAGAAAGTAGTGGATTGGCTGTGTGAGCTGTACCAGCTAGGTGCTCAAGCAGACGGCGTGTTTACTAGTGGCGGTACGCAATCAAACCTAATGGGCTTGTTGCTGGCTCGCGATTGGGCGGCAGATACTATCTCTGGCCACAATATCCAGAAGCAAGGCCTACCAGATTACGCAGGCAAAATGCGTATCCTGTGCTCGAAGAAATCTCACTTCACGGTTCAGAAATCAGCGTCTCTGATGGGGTTGGGTGAAAATGCCGTAGTTACAGTAGATACCAACCCTGACGGTACCATCAAGCTAGCGTCTTTGGTTAATACTATTGAAACCCTGAAGAACGACGGTTTGTTGCCGTTTGCAATGGTGGGTACGGCAGGTACGACTGACCACGGTGCAATTGATGATCTGACAGGCATGGCAGATGTTGCCCAGCAGCACAACCTGTGGCTGCACGTTGATGGCGCGTACGGTGGTGCGTTGATTTTGAGCCGCCACAAGACTCGCCTGCACGGTATCGAGAAGGCCGACTCTGTGAGTGTCGACTTTCACAAACTGTTCTACCAGCCAATCAGCTGTGGTGCGGTGCTGATCAAAGACAAAGAGAACTTCAAGTACCTGCTCCACCATGCAGATTACCTGAACCGTGAAGATGATTTGTTGCCAAACTTGGTCGACAAATCCATCGCGACCACCAAACGCTTCGACGCTTTGAAAGTGTTGATGACGATGCAGTGTGTTGGCCCTCAGTTACTGGGTGCGATGTACGACCACCTTCTGAACCAGACCCAACAGGTCGCAGACATGATTAACCAGTCGGCAGAGTTTGAACTGCTGGCGGATCCGGCTCTATCTACTGTGTTGTTCCGTTACATCGGCAACAACGAAGAGTCGGCATTAGATGGAATTAATAAACAACTACGCATTGATGCACTTGTTGAAGGCAAGGCAGTACTGGGTGAAACCGTGGTAGATGGCAAAGTGGCCCTCAAGTTCACGATTTTGAACCCATGTCTGACCCTGTCTGATTTTGAATCATTACTAACAGAAATCAACCTGGTTGCAGCTCAAGCTGAGCGCAAACTAGGTTAATAAACAGGTACGGCACAGCACGTGAAATCGCTGTGCCGGAACACTCATTAATTAGATGGAATAAATAGAAATGGCAATTCTACAGATTGGTGCTGGTGGTGTTGGCTGGGTAGTTGCACATAAAGCAGCTCAGAATAACGAAGTTCTTGGTGATATCACGATTGCATCACGCACAATCGGCAAGTGTGAAAAAATCATTGAGTCAATCAAGAAAAAGAACAACTTGAAAGACCCATCCAAGAAACTAGAAGCACGTGCGGTAAATGCCGACGACGTTGATGCGCTAGTAGCACTGATCAAAGAAGTTCAGCCTGATCTTGTGATCAACGCTGGTCCTCCATGGGTAAACATGACTATCATGGAAGCTTGTTACCAAGCGAAGGTCTCTTACCTAGATACGTCTGTAGCCGTAGACCTATGCTCTGAAGGCCAGCAAGTACCACAAGCGTACGACTGGCAGTGGGGCTACCGTGAGAAATTCGCAGAAGCGGGTATCACAGGTATCCTAGGCGCTGGTTTCGATCCAGGCGTAGTTTCTGTGTTTGCAGCATACGCTGTGAAGCACCTGTTCGATGAAATCGACACTATTGACGTGATGGACGTTAACGCCGGTGACCACGGCAAGAAGTTCGCAACCAACTTCGACCCAGAAACCAACATGCTGGAAATCCAGGGTGACTCTTTCTACTGGGAAAACGAAGAGTGGAAACAAGTACCGTGTCACTCACGTATGCTTGAGTTCGATTTCCCACTAGTGGGCTCGCACAAAGTTTACTCAATGGCGCACGATGAAGTTCGTTCAATGCAAGAGTTCATCCCAGCTAAGCGTATCGAGTTCTGGATGGGCTTCGGTGACAAGTACCTGAACTACTTCAACTGCATGCGTGATATCGGCCTACTAAGCCCAGATCCGCTAACACTGCACGACGGTACTGTTGTTCAGCCGCTACACGTTCTTAAAGCACTGCTACCAGACCCAACATCTCTAGCTCCGGGCTACACAGGTAAAACCTGTATCGGTACTTGGGTACAGGGCAAGAAAGACGGTAAAGAGCGCAGCGTGTTCATCTACAACAATGCCGACCACGAAGTTGCTTACGAAGACGTTGAGCACCAGGCAATCTCTTACACCACCGGTGTACCAGCGATCACAGCTGCACTACAGTACTTCCGTGGCAAGTGGGCTGACAAAGGCGTGTTCAACATGGAACAGCTAGACCCAGATCCGTTCCTAGAAACCATGCCTGAAATCGGCCTAGATTGGCATGTTCAGGAGCTGGAAGTTGGCCAACCTGACATCAAAATCCTTAAGTAAGATTTAAACCTCTTATTGGATACGTAATATCAGAAGGGAGCAGCTACTGCTCCCTTCTTGGTGCAATTGACTAGGTTAGATTCATTCGATTGTTTGTTGTTTGTGATATTTTTTTGCTTTGTCCTGTCTGAACACCGTGAGTTACAAAGTAAAAAAATATTACAGGCAACAATCAGGCTGATACGACCTGAGCACGGAAAATAGTAATGACTTTCAAGAAAGAAGAATTGAAAACACCTTACTTCATGATCAATGAAGATAAGCTAATTGCCAACTTGGAAAAAGCCAAGCTGCTCAAAGAGCTTTCAGGTGTAAAACTGGTATTGGCCCTCAAGTGCTTCTCGACTTGGGGTGTGTTCGACATCATCAAGCCATACCTTGACGGTTCAACCAGTAGCGGCCCGTTTGAAGTGAAACTGGGCTACGAAACCTTCGGTGGTGAAACCCATGCTTACAGCGTTGGTTACAGCGAAGATGACGTACGTGAAGTGGCAGATATCTGCGACAAGATGATCTTTAACTCACAAAGCCAGCTAGCCGCTTACCGCCACATCGTCGAAGGCAAAGCGTCATTGGGCCTTCGCCTGAACCCAGGTGTGAGTTACGCAGGCCAAGACTTGGCAAACCCAGCTCGTCAGTTCTCCCGTTTGGGTGTACAGGCTGATCACATCAAGCCGGAAGTATTCGAGAGCCTTGATGGCGTCATGTTCCACATGAATTGTGAGAACAAAGATGTTGATGCGTTCATCGGCCTGCTTGACGCGATCTCAGAGCAGTTCGGCAGCCACCTCGACAAGCTAGACTGGGTTAGCCTTGGCGGCGGCGTATTCTTCACATGGCCAGGTTATGATATCGAGAAACTGGCGCAAGCTCTGAAAGCCTTCTCAGAGAAACACGGCGTTCAGCTCTACCTTGAGCCGGGTGAAGCGATTATCACCAAAACGACAGACCTTGTGGTTACCGTTGTTGATATCGTTGAAAACGTTAAGAAGACCGCGATTGTCGATTCAGCGACAGAAGCCCACCGCCTAGATACGCTGATCTATGATGAGCCAGCTTCTGTGCTTGAAGCTTCTGATAACGGTGAGCACGAGTACGTGATTGGTTCTTGCTCATGCCTAGCTGGCGATCAGTTCTGTGTCGCTAACTTTGAACAGCCACTAGAAATTGGCCAGAAGCTTCACATCATGGATAGCGCGGGCTACACCATGGTGAAACTGAACTGGTTCAATGGTTTGAAGATGCCATCCATCTACTGCGAGCGCAGTAGCGGTGAAATCCAAATGCTGAACGAGTTTGGCTATGAAGACTTCAAGCGCTCGTTGTCGCAGTGGTCAGTCTCTTAATAAGACATAAATACCAACAAACATGATAAAGACGCCCATTTAGTCAAAATGGGCGTTTTTTTATTAAAACCGACACCTCAGAATATTCCCGTCAGAGTCGAAAGAAACATATAACGTCTGCCAGTTCACCTTAGTATGCTCGAATGTCGCAAGGCACGTATTATTCTGGATAACGACATTGCTGCTATCACCTGCACTGATGATCACATCCAATCCTTTAATTCGTTCTGAAATGTGAGAGTTGAACTGAGCGTCATATTGGCTGAGTAGAACGATTTTGTTTCTACCTTGAGTTGCCAGCCTGTCAATAGAATGAGCTAGTACCGCCAAATCACGGGTAAGGGGGGCATCTTGCTCAGAATGCGTTTGCTTAATGAGTGACAAGTACGCGATGGACTCGCTCTCTTGCTGCTGTTCAAACACATCTGCACGGGCTTTGTTTGGGTTGTAGGCAAACACGTCAGTGTCGGATTGGGTCATACCAAAATCAATATTACTGGCAAGGATAGCTTGCTCGGCACTTTCGTTACCCTCAAGTTTATCATTGCCTGTTTTACTGGAGAGGATAGCCGTTACATACGAGAAAGCTGGGGTAAGGATGGGCTTGTCATGTAGCTGATCTGAGTAAAATGCAATGAACGCTGCGTTATTGTCAGCAGCCTTTCTTGAAGCCACACGATATTGGTGGGTTAGCCAGTACTCCGTTTTCTTCGGGGCGTACTTTTGCAGTGAAGTGTTGCTGGAGTCTTGCAGAAGATAATCAGGTGCTTGGGTAATAAAGCTGATCCCAGTCGTCATCGGCTGATGCTGTTTGGGGCTGCACGCAGTTAAGAGGCCAACAGCGAAGGCGAGTAAGCCGATGCGGGAGAGGGTAGTCATGGTCTTTTGAGATACTAAGTGTGATGAAGGTCACTATTTTCCAAGATCTCCTTGAGGTATTCAAGCATTCTAGGGAGGCAGCTTTGCTTTAATTGTTCGGGCTTATAGAGTCATCGGTTGATGAGAAAATATTCGACTTGATTTTGTTTGATTGCAAAGTGACCGCTTGGTAGTGTTTAACCAAATTTCTTGTTGACTCAATTAGCTCAATCCGTAGAATGCACCCCATACCGCAACGGGGAACACCTCGTAGGTATTGAAGGCGCGTTGGCAGAGTGGCTATGCAGCGGATTGCAAATCCGTGGACCTCGGTTCGACTCCGGGACGCGCCTCCATTTGCGACACTAGCTCAGTTGGTAGAGCGCAACCTTGCCAAGGTTGAGGTCACGAGTTCGAACCTCGTGTGTCGCTCCAAATTCAGACAAAGCCCCAGCAGAAATGCTGGGGCTTTTTCGTATCTGGTCTTCACAACTTTTCCTCATACTGTCCGCTCCGAGAACTGCTTGTTATACTTATTCGAGTAGATTTAATATCAACCACTTAGTTTGGAAATTAACAAACTATCTTTGGTGTAAGCAGGGAGCAGATATGAAACTCAATTGTGATATGGGCGAGAGCTTTGGCAGTTGGACAATGGGGAAGGATGCCGACGTCATGCCATATATCGACCTGGCCAACATTGCCTGTGGATTCCACGCCTCAGACCCAGATCATATGGCCAAGACCATACAATTGGCGGTGGAAGATAACGTCGAGATTGGTGCCCACCCAGGCTATGACGATAAGAGTGGGTTTGGGCGTCGTTCTATCCCCCACAGTGCCGAGGCCATTACCCGATTGGTCGCCTACCAAATTGGTGCGCTCGAGGCGCTTTGCCAGCTGTACGGCGGTATTGTGAGCTATGTTAAGCCTCACGGTGCACTGTACAACGACATGATGGCACAGCCTTGGATCTTCGAAGCGATTCTCAGCGCCGTTGCTGATTTAAACTCATACCGTTCCTCGCCGTTGAAACTGATGATCTTAGCCAGGCGCGATAATCAGCAATATATAGAGCTAGCATCACAGCGTAACGTAGAGTTGTTGTTCGAAGGTTTTGCCGACAGGGCTTACGATAACGAAGGCTTGCTGGTGCCCAGATCTCAAGCCGGTTCGGTTTACCATGACAGCCAGAGGATTCGCCAGCAGGTTGCTGAGCTAGCCAAAGGTAAAATAACCACCATCGACGGTAAGGTGTTAGCGCTTGAAGTCGACACGGTTTGCGTACATGGCGACAATGATGAGTCGATAGCGATGGTGCGGCAGCTTGCAGAGGATCTGGCCAATGTTCAAGGTTGAAGCCGTTTCAGAGTGCAATGCGATAGTCTATTTTGGTGATCAAATTGATCTTTCGCTTACACCAAAGATCAGCCAGTTTGTCGCCTACCTTCAGTCTTTATCGCACCCCGCTTTAATCGAGGTGATCCCTTCTTATACCTCGGTGTTGATCCAGTACCGTCCCGATATGTTGAGCTACGAGCAGCTTGCTGGTGTGCTGGCCTCTTATTCGGCACATGCAGAACAGGCCAGTAACAGTGCCGAAGATGAACTAGGGCATAGCGATTATCAGCCAAAGCTTATCTCCCTGCCTGTGTACTACGGAGCCGAAGCTGGCCCCGATTTAGCCTCAATGGCGCATGAGAAAGGGATGAGTGTTGAAGAGGTGATCCAGCGCCATAGCCAACAGGTTTATACGGTTTGTGCCATCGGGTTTGCGCCGGGTTTTGCCTTTCTTGCATCGGTTGATGAGTCCATAGTCACCCCTCGCCATAGTGAACCACGGAAGTGGGTGCCGGCTGGCAGTGTAGGTATCGCCAATCAGCAAACGGCGGTATATCCAAATGACTCACCGGGTGGGTGGCAGATTATCGGCAACTGCCCGCTGACTTTATTCCAACCCGACCAATCACCCATGACGCCTTTTCAAGTTGGCGATAAGGTGCAATTTTCACCAATATCCAAGGACGAGTTCGTAGCACAAGGAGGACAGTTATGGCCACAATGGAAGTGATCCGGCCGGGTATGCTCACTCTGATCCAAGACACTGGGCGCTATGGTGCGGGGGCACAAGGTTTGAGCCAAGGCGGAGCGGTTGATCTGCATGCGTTTTGCTGGGCTAATTATTTGCTAGCTAATGATGCCAATAGCGCGATGTTGGAAATTACGCTGGGTCAAGCTGAATTTCATGTCCTGCAAGATTGCCGCATCGCGGTGACTGGTGCGGACATGCAGCCGCAGCTAGATGGTGTCCCTCTACCCATGTGGCAAAGCATTGAGGTGAGAAAAGGACAAAGGATCGTGTTCGGTTTTGCTCGCTCGGGGCTTAGGGCATATTTGGCTGTTCAGGGCGGGTTTGATGCTCCTATGGTGCTGGGTAGCGCTGCCTGTGTACCGCGAAACCAATTGGGTGGACTACACCAAGGCAAAGGTCTCGAGGCGGGGGATCGCTTATCGGTGAATCAATTACCCGGGAAGTCATTGAAAGAGCTCGAAGGGAAGGGAGTTAGCCGCCAAGCTTCTGCTCGTTTTATTCCTGATTACAACAAAGCGATAGAGCTGCGGGTGATAGAGTCCTACCAGCAAGCGAGCTTTTCAGAGAGTGACAAGCAGCGATTTTATTCGGGGCGTTATACTGTTAGTCAGGAAACAGATCGCATGGGCTGCAAGCTGACAGGAGAGCCGATCAATGCTGATGTTGAAGGGATTGTGTCGGAAGGGATAGCACTTGGGGCGATTCAAATACCTCCCAATGGTCAACCCATTGTCTTGCTCAATGACAGACAAACACTTGGTGGCTACCCCAAGTTAGGCTGTGTTGCCCGTATTGATTTGCCAAGACTGGCTCAGGCAAGGCCAGGTACCGAAGTGATATTTAAACGTGCTACATTGGCAGAAGTCATTGAGCAATGGCAGCAGTTTTCGCGCTTTTTTGCTTTATAGCTTTGAGTGAGTGTTAGAGAGGTAATTGCAGTTCTATGTATATTTTTGGTTACGGCAGTTTGATTAACCACGCATCACGTTTGTTAACCGGGCAGGCAAAAGAAGCCCAGCCTGTTACTGTCCATGGGTTGCAGCGCCACTGGGGCAAGGTAGATGGCTCTTACCGTATTTCGCCTTTGGTGGCGGCTCTTGGAGATGGCCAATGCAATGGTGTTCTAGTGAGAGTGGATGAGAAGGCATTGCAGCAGTTTGATCACCGCGAAAGGGGCTATCGTCGCATTGAGCTTGATCCTACTCAGGTAAAGTCGCAGCAACCGCTAGTGGGTGATTTTCCTGTGTGGGTTTATACCAAGGATGACCATGAGCTCCCCTGTCAGCTTCAACCTATCATGCAGACCTATGTTGATACGGTTTTGGCCGGTTGTCTGTCAATTTCAGGCACCTTTGCCAAAACATTTGTCGAGACGACCATTGGCTGGCATCATCCTTTGGAAAATGATCGTCACCAGCCCAAATATGGTAACCATGCTGGCGTGCATGATGATCACCTCGAACATATCGATCAACTTCTGGCTCAGGTAAGAACAAAGCACCATCATGGCAAAACCGAATAAAAAAGGCCCAACCAAAACCGTTGAAATTTTCTGTGCAGGATGCAAAACCCAACTGTATAAATACCGTAAAGGTGGCAAAGGGGCGTTGGTGAAGTGCTTCAAAGAGCGGATTGTTAAAGACTTTACTCAGCAGGAAGGTGTGTGTCCTAAGTGCGAACAAGTCTTTGCCAGAGATACTTTGATTCGTGGTGCTCCAGCGCTGAAAATGATTGGCGGCAAGGTCACAATGAAATAATCAATAGTTGATAATGCTACTGATTAGATGTCGGTGTGTATGAAAACTGATTGGTTGCAGGGCAGACTTTCTTGTTGCTGAGTAAGACGGCTTTGAGATCGAGTATTTTCCGCTTGTAGGTGGCACGGACTAACTGGTAATCGACGTCTGGCGAGAACCACATCACTAGCTTCCTGTCACTTTTTCTCACTTGCTCAACCCTAATGGTATTGACGCTGCCAAAGTTTGATTTGATGCGCTCTCTACCTTTGACTTGAAAGTAATACCGGTTTACGTCGTCGGTGTCCTGCAGGTTGTACTCAAACTGAGTTTTACCTTCTATCAAGCCTAGCCTCATTTGGCTGCCAATTGCATCGGCATCGAGCAATGGTAGGCTATCGCTGGTGAATGATGATACCTTGCCATCGACGGTGACTTTGGATGAACTGCCATCATCGTTGAACGAGACTTCTGTTTTACCACCTAACAAGCCTTTCACTTCACGTCGGAAACCTTTTGATAGAAAGCTTTGTTCTTCTTCGGACCAGAACACCTGACTTTGTTGGTTAAATCGGGTCTTGGTCGCCAATACTTCAATATTGCTATATGAGTTAATCTGGGCTTGTTTGTCTTGCCATCGTAATACTCGGGTCATTTGGCCAATTTTCAGATTATTGAAAAATAATTGGTATGTCAGAGTCTTGGTGCACTGATGAAATGCAGGAGAAGGTTCGGCGTAAGTCTGAGCGGAAGCGATACTGCTTAGGAAAGCCAAAAAGAACAATAAAAGGTTAACCTGCACGCTTACACCTTCGCTATTCAATACGTTGGATGATGTAATTAAGTTAGCAGGGCGGGCGCTAATATGCCAAATTGGCCTGCTAGAGGCGCAGGCCTGCAATAAATTTATTGAAAAGTGCCTATTTCAGTAAACGTTTGAGGATCTTGCCAGTAGCGGTCATCGGCAGCTCTTCGGTAATTTCAATCAAGCGCGGGTATTTGTAGTCAGCGAGGCGCTCCTTACCCCAAGCAACCAGCTCTTTTGCTGTGACAGTTGCATTTTCCTTCAGGATGATAAAGGCTTTAGCTTCTTCACCGTACGTCTTGTGAGGAACGCCAATGACAGCAATCATCTGAACATCCGGGTGGGTCATAAAGGTTTCTTCGATATCTCTAGGGTAAATGTTGAAACCACCACGGATGATCACCTCCTTCAAGCGGTCGACGACATATACATAGCCTTCATCGTCCATCCGAACAATATCACCAGTATGAAGCCATCCATTGACCACGGTTTTGGCGGTTTCTTCAGGCTTCTTATAGTACCCCTTCATGACGTTATGACCACGGATCAGGAGCTCGCCTTCTTTTCCGCGAGGGACTTCATGGCCGCTGTCATCGACAACTTTCATGGCAACACCCGGTAAAGGCTGGCCAATACTACCGGGCTTACGCTCATATTCCAGGTGATTGAAAGCGGCAACAGGGGAAGACTCAGACAAGCCATAGCCTTCGATGACAGGCACTTTCAGTTTCTCTTCGAACTGTTTGAGGATCTCAACAGGCATAGAGGCACCACCTGAAATGGCGACCTTCAGGTTATCTGCGATTTCATCAATATCAGCGTTGCCATGTTTTTCTGCAAAAGCAAGCAGCCCCATGAACATGGTAGGTACACCAGCCATATGGGTGACTTTGTGTTTGTGCATTTGCTGGAAAACACTTTTAGGTACAAAGCGCGGGATCAGAACGAGGGCGCTACCTGCAAGGATAGAGGTGTTCATGATGAGCGACTGACCAAAAGTGTGGAACAGTGGCAGGATAGCGATGCTGACATCAGAGCCCTTCTGGTTCGTCAGTGCCTGGCAGGCCTGGGCATTACACAGCATATTGCTCTGGCTGAGCTCAGCCCCTTTAGCGCGCCCTGTAGTACCAGATGTGTATAGGATCACACAGGTATCTTCAGCTCGGCGGTAAACGGCCTCAAAATGAGTGTTGCCTGAGGTCAGCCACTGGTTAAAGCTGTGGGCACCTTCAGGTAAAGGTTCGCCGCTGCCGGATTCAATAGAGATGAAATGTTGGCAATTAGGGGTTTGATTAAACCCTTCGAAACAATATTCCCCAGTCGGTAGCGCACTGTTTCCCTGGAAACTGATGATAGCAACTGCGTCGGAATCGTTCAGGTGGTAGGCCACTTCAGGGCCTTTGAGCATGATATTGAGTGGAACAGTGACAGCCCCCACTTTTTGGATAGCATAATAGCCAATGACAAAAGCGGGCATGTTTGGGCACGAAATCGCTACTTTGTCATCAGGCTTGATACCAATTTCACAAAGATGGTTGGCGATCGCATTGACCATGTTGTTCAGAATGCGGAAGTTGATTTTCTCATCATTGAAAATCAAAGCGGTGTCATTGCCTCGAAAATCGGCATTACGCTCGAGGTTGGTGGCTAAGTTGTACATAATCTAAGTTGTTGTTGTATTAGCTTTTCATTTTAAATCGTCTATCACATTACTGCCACTTACCGCGAGTAAAAATGTTGTGAGATTAGACATTACGCATATTGTGAGTCGCGTTGTAGGAAAAATGAGACAGATATGTCGGAGAGAGATAACTCGCAAAACTGTGAATCTTTTTTGTATTAATAAAGAATTTTTAATGACATTTTTATTCCTTATATATCAGAGTATTATGTTGTTAATGTGAATAATTAAAATAACAAGATAAAAAATGTGGAATTAAATCATTGAAATATAAAGCCATGAAATTTTCCCTTTAGTTGATATGTGTGAACTTTATAAGTCTGTTATTTGACGATTTTCTTAACGCCTCCTATTTTTATTTGGGCTCAATCAATAGAGGTGTGGAAAGATGAAGAAAATGAACTCGGCTTACCGCTTGCAAATCATCAAAGAAGTAGCGACTCGCCGTCGCTTGACTACAGGTGGCGATCCGATGGCATGCCACATTTCTAAATTGATTGAATCCAACAAGCAAGAACCAGTCGTTGTCGAGAAACACTATACGGGTTGTCATTATGATGATGCCGTCGGCGGTTGGGTGAGTAATCTTTGGGATCAGAAAAAATAGCAATAATTTCGGGTAATCGAGCGGTAAGTCACCGCTCGATTGATGTGAGTCATAGAGTAATTAGCGTTAAAACCGGATAACTACTGGCACAATAGGGACGACTCAGGTACATTTCTCCCGTCTTGAATTGTTAGGTCGTCCAATGAACCACGTAGAGTTAGATAACTATTCCCGCAAGTGGATTTTCACCCACGCATCTATGCCAGTTGCCGAATCAGACTTGGCCTTAATCAAACCCTTTACCCAAGCACGATCTGCCCAGATTTGGGGCGAGCATGTCAGTCGTCAAAGTCCTGATGCTGATCATTTTGAAAATGGGGATTGGGCACATAACGACAAGATCTGGTCTGCACCTATTGATTGGCAACAAGCTTGGGATAGCGACGAACCTGAAATGCCGGAAGAAATGTTGGATTTTCTTGATTGGGAAGATAACACCACCGTGTTCTTCTGCTACGAAAAGTACAATGTGATTGAAACGAAATGGGGTGTGTTCAAGCGCAATTGGAAAAATTTCCTATTCTTTGATGATGGTCCAATGTTGCTAGGCCGGAAAAAAACGCAGGCCGTTTGGTTCAGCTCAAAAGGTACATTTCGCTTAGCCAACCGTTAATCGTTACTCCGGTTCAACGATTGCTCGCTACCACCGAAAAGCCCTTTATGGTGGTAGCGGAACCCTCAATGATTAATTGTTAATTAGCTGTCTGCAGCTACTTCCCGTTCAACATGCTGGGAGGGGAGATAGTGAATAAGCTGGCCTTTTCCTTTTAACTTCGCTTTGTACATCGCTTTATCGGCTCGTCGTAAAATATCATTGATATTTTGATATTCGTTACTCTGAACGAGATAACTACCAATGCTTGCGCCAATGGTTAATTGATAATTTTCAATTTTCATCGGCATAGAAATAGATTCCATTATTTTATTTGTCGTATCTTGTATTGACGAACTGTTTTGTCCCACGGATAAGACAATAACGAATTCGTCTCCGGCGATACGGGCAACAACATCGTGGCGATTGACCGCTTGGGTCAGCCTATTTGCGATAGTGATCAATACCTGATCGCCGATATCATGGCCAAAATTGTCATTGATACTTTTAAATCCGTCGAGATCAAGAAAAAGCACACAGAATGAATGGCCCGATAGCTGCTGCTCACGAAGCTTATCGTAAAGGGTTTGATATAACTTGCCGCGATTTGGCAAGTTAGTCAGCATATCGTGGTTGGCTTGATATTCGAGCTGCTTCATTTTTTTCATCGAGCGCATATCGGAGCCGATCACTACGGTTTGCTGGTCTTGGCTATAGGGATCATTAATTTGGCTGATACGAATATATAAAGGCAGCTCTTGACCGTCACAGGTTGAAAAGTTGAGCTCACCATGCCATTGGATTTGTGTTGCAAGGGCCTCCTTGATCTTACCCAATACTGGGTCCAGCTCTTCTTTCGCGATAATGTGGTGGTAGTGTTTACCCAGAATATCTTGTTCTTTGAACCCCGATAGGCGGATAAAGGTCGTATTGACCATGGTTACCCGGTTTTCGCGATCAAAAAGTAAAATGGCATCTTGGCTATTATCGAAAACTTTGGTCACGAGTTTTTGCTGCCGGTCCGCATGTTGCCGTTCGGTAACATCCTCAATAGCGAACAAGGTTTGCTGTTTGTGGCGCAGTGGCCTGCTGACCAACTGGAACGTCCTTACTTCTTGGGAATGGGCGCGGCTTTCGATAACTAGTTGCTCGATCTCTCTGTTTTTGTTGAGCGTATCATTTAATAATAATTGAAATGCATCTCTCTCGCTGGGCTGCAAAATGTCAATAAGCGGCTTGTTGAAAAGCTGAAAAGAAGAAAGCTCGAACATAGACTGGCAAGCTTCATTAGCCAAGGTGATCACACCGTAATTATTCACAACAATCAAGGCATGCTGGACGGTTTCGATCACCTCATCGGCAAAGGCTTTTTCAATGGCCAGTTTTTGCATGGCACTGCGTAGCTCTTTGTCTCGCTGATTGATTGTGTTGACCATGTTGTTGAAGCCAAGGGTAAGTTCATAGAGTTCGTCATTGGAGAACTGGCTATGCGGAATAGGCAAGTGTGCATCCCCTTGGATTAACCGGCGAATGCCTTTGTTGAGTTCGGTTATCGGAGTGACGACCCAGCGCTGGATCTGGTTGATAAAGTAAGAACTGGTAATGATTAGTATCAGGAAAAGGAACAGGCTGACCTTAAGGTGTGTCACCTGAATTTCATTGAGCTGGTGCAGGGATGCGGCAAGGTGGATATGGGCAATCGCCTCCCCATCAATGACGACTGGCACAATGAGGTACAGATTGTCTTTACCAAAATGGTATCCATGCTGGCGGATGAAGTGTTTTTGCTCAATATTCGGTTCAATGTATGGAAATGATGGGCTTTCATATTCGGCAAAGAGCGAATGGTCGGGCAATTCCAGTCTTGCATTTACGATGAGCTCGTCGGCCTTAAGCGCGGATAAGATTTCTTTTGCGGCAAAGCTATCATGGAACAATACCGGTGCAGAGAGGTTACTCCCCACCCCCTTAGCAAGGATCTGGGTTCTAGAAACTAGGTTCTCTCGCTCTATAGCCAGATAGCTTTGATAGCTAATAAACTGAAAGCCAAGCAATACCAGCAAGTTGAACGTCATAATCGGAAAAGACAAGCGCTGGTTCAGGGTGAGGTTTTTTAGCCAATTATTCATTGTCACCTCCTTTATTTCCTTTAAGGTCGGAAACGAGAATAGCGATACGCAGCAACTGCGAGCTAACGTTAAGCTGGCCGTTATCGATATTTTCAAGATGCAGTGCGGGTTTTACCCGGTAATTCAGTGTCCTGAGTTCAATCATTCCACCTTCCTCTAGCGTGCTGGGTGCATCACTGATGGTGAGCAACCCTTTATATTGCGGAAGTGGGTTGAACTGCTCGATAGCGTCCTGAGTTAGGTACAACAAATCACACTTCAAGGCGGCATCGGTTAACGAGCTGACGGCTTCGAACTGGCCACGGGCACTCTGCTGGCGAAAGAGGGCTTCCAAGCTACGCGTGGTATTGTCATTACCTAGTGTGCAGAAAGCGATTTTGTTCTTTTCTCCCTCAGGCCATCGAATAAAGCTGGCTAAGCGGTAGACATAGACTGCTTTGATATCATGCTCAGCGAAACTTTGTGTTTGCTGGTTTTTGCCATATACCGCCCAACTTAGCGGTAGAGCAAGAAAAGCTATGGTTGATACTAAGGATGGGTACCATCGTCGTAACATTAATGGATCCCCCAGCTGGCTTTCAGGTAGATATTTTGATCGACTTTGGCCATCTCTGGCATATCTTGATAAGGATTACGGCCAAGTGCATCGATAATTAACTCAATGCGGGGCCAGTCAGCTTGCTTCTGCCAAGCGATCCTTGCATCCAAGGTGCTGACAGAAGGGGAGGCGAAATAGTCGATAGAGCTTGAGACGGCGCTTTTGTATTTGAACCATAAATCAAGCTGCCAGGCCGGAGTGATCTGCCATAGGCTCTGAAGTGATAGTAGGTGTGATGGCTGGTGGCTATATTTGAGCTTACTGCCTGACATCGCATCAGGTTCGCAATTTACATGTCCTGTGCAGGAGGCTGAGGTCTGAATATAGCTATAGCTGGTATTGAGACTAAAATCTGGTACCGGTGTCCATTGGATCGCGGTTTCAAAGCCATAGTTTTCGATATCGAGGTTATCGCTATACGTCTGTACCAAAGCAAACATTTCGCTAGGAAGTTGGGTGCCGTCTTGGCATTGGCCATAAATGCAAATCCATTCACTGCCACTTTCCATCAGTAGGTTATTGTACTGACTGTAAAACAGGGTGCTATCAACCGTTAATGCATCCGACGCAAAAAAACGGTGGCCCATATCAAGAGTAATAACGGACTCTGTCTCTAGATTTTCGTTAGCCGCAGTGTAGATAATGCCAGGACGATTATCTTGGCAGTCTTCGCTAAGACAGACAGAAGCCAGAAAATAACCATCGGTCTTGGTGGTAACAAATGACGGTGTCACAACAGCACGCGCAGCCCCAACCCAAAACTGCTGATCGATGCTTGGTTGATATAACAGCCGAGCCTGTGGCTGCAGCTCTGTGCTGTTGTTAAGGCTAAAGTGCTCTACTTTAACCCCAATGGTTGAGCTGATTGTATCCGTCAGCTGGGACTCTAGCTGGACGTAGGTATTGAAAATGCTATCAGTGCCTACAGGATCATGGCTGTAGCGGCCCCATGGTTCAAGACGGGTATAGTGATCATCAGGATAAGGCTCTGTACGGCGATGGATGGCACGGGCTCCTCCTCCGATAGTCAGTTGTTGGCTTGGACTAAGTTGATGATGGCCAAGTAAATCTATATCGAGAGTATGGAACTTTCCGGCGGCAGATGGTTCATCCGTGGAGTTAGTATCAGCCCAGAGATTGGCTTCATAAAAGCTGGTATCTTGCTGCGCTTGCCAGTTAGCGCTGATGTAGGCGCCTTCAGAATAAACCTTAAGATTTGTTTCCTGAAAAAGGCTATATACCGGCGATGAAAAGTCGGCATAGAACCAAGAGTGATCAGATCTTGTTTGGTATCCACCTAGCTGAAAGGTGAAATGATGATTGTCGGCTGTGTAGTCGGCTCGGAGCCCGCCACGAATGTTGCGCCAGGTATCATCATTATCTACGTAATAGTCCCCTTTAATCCCTTTAACAAAGGCTCGTGCTGTGAGGTTTTCATTGAAACGCGTACCGTAGCGGTAATTAAGCTCCCGGTAACCGTACTCACCACCGGCCACCTCCCCATAGTGGCCTAGGGTGTCTTGACTCTCTTTCGTGATGATATTGACTACACCGTTAGCGGCATTGCCTCCCCACATGGTGCCTGCCGCACCGCGGATGATCTCTATGCGCTCAATGTCTTCGAGGAGTGTGTCGATAGTGTGCCAAAAGGTACCTGACATTAATGGGCTATAGACGCTTCGCCCGTCAATCATGACCAAGAGCTTATTGAACAGCACCTCATTGAGTCCGCGCAGGGATACTTGCCAGTTGTACTCGGAGATACGGGTAACTTGGACTCCAGGTGCCAGCGCAAGTGCTTCCGCAATAGAGCGAACCCCGCTACGGCGAATTTGGTCATTGGAGATTACATAAACCGCTGCGGGTATATCCTTAATGGATTGCGGTTTCTTGGCTACGGAAGTTACCTGGAAATCCACTAAGCTGAGCTCTTCTAAGCTCATGGACATTAACTGCTCTAAATCACTGGCATACCCCTTGGATCCCCACAAGCCCAGCAGCACTGGCAGGATTAATTTACTGCGTGAGTGGGATAACAAGCCTGGTTGAGTACTGATAGAAGGCATGGAAAGGCGACCTGTTAGGTAGTGGGGATAATCAGATGATAAAATAAATCCTTTTAATTTAAACGCTTATATGATTTTGCTGGCGCTGCTTGTTATTTGTTAGGGGGATGTCTGAGCGTAGGGGAGGGGGAGTAAATATTGGCTACAGGTATTCGCAGGGGCGAAATTTTGTCATTAATTCTTGCAACAAACTCAGAGGATGAAATGTTGATTTATAAATCGCCTTGTTGGGTCAAATTTACCCCGCTGTTGACGGGCTACAGCAAAAAGGGTGTCAAAAAATTGAGTGTCTGTTTTTGCGATCAATATCACTCATTGTATGGTTATTGAATCAAGATCACTTTCTTGTCGTCATCAAGCGGTCGATGTTTTGAGTCGCTTTTGACATATTTTTCTGCGATGAGTGAACCGAGTGATGATTTGAGATTAAAGGCTGTTGCTGAGGTTTTCCAGTCACAATAAAGATCCTGGCTCCCAGCTTACTGGTACGGACTTCAATCGGTAATGGTGACTGATTTAGGGTTGCCATTTGGCGATTATGGAGCTGGCTGCCGCCGATATACACGCTACCAGAGCGAAGATAGACAAACCCTGCCAGTTGTTCAGGATCGGTGTCGAAGTACCAACATCCATATGGTGCAATCATTATATCGAGGAATGTCATGGGAATACTGTATTTCGCAGGGCTTGCGATACCCTTATAGCTCCCGATAATCACCTTTGTTGTCGAGTCATGCTCTTCGATAAGCGGCAATTGTTGGGTATCAAAATTAATGCAGCTAGCCGGTGACATTTCCATTTGCCCAGCAGGAAGAATCGTACCCAGACAAAAGGATTCCACTTGGCCGTTTTGCGGCGTCATGATGTCTTTATGAATAATGCCATCACCTGACGTCATGATATGGACATCGCCACTGGCAAGGGTGACGTGGTTGCCTGTTGAGTCATGGTGACTAAGTTTGCCGATCACGGGGTAGCTAACAGCATCAACGCCTGAGTGGCTCTGATAGTCGAGGCGCTTGGAATGTATCAGCGCTTTAGCGGTGTAATGATCCCATTGCACAAACGGGTTTAGCTGCTCAAGCTCAGATTGCCTGATAAATGTTGTGTGTAGGCCACGCTTTCTGCCAAAACGGATTTTTTGTACGGTTCTTGTCTTTCTCATGGCATTGACCAATATCGTGATGCGACGATGAGCATGGCACTCTGGTTTACAGAGAAGAGAAACATGCTGCAATCATGAAATTGATACAATAAATCTTAGACCCAAGACTGGGGCTTCACCATGCTAATTCATGAAAAAAAACAGAAAAACGGAAACCACACAGGGTTTCCGTTTACAGAGATAATCGAATGGGTTATTGATTAAAACGAGCGGCTATATTGCAGGCC
Source organism: Photobacterium sp. AWH4_225 (assembly GCF_056158405.1). Taxonomy (NCBI): domain Bacteria; kingdom Pseudomonadati; phylum Pseudomonadota; class Gammaproteobacteria; order Vibrionales; family Vibrionaceae; genus Photobacterium; species Photobacterium sp. AWH4_225. The sequence continues at coordinate 1,357,737 of NZ_JBSWTF010000001.1, forward strand.
AAACAAAATAGCATCGGCGCGGGTTGTCGCACCGGTAATTGACGGTGCATCCAGCTCAGGGTTCAAATGCTCATCGAAGGTCACATCCTGACCAATAAGGTAAGTGAATCCAAAGTCGATAGTTTCTTTCGCATTTAGGTTGTAGCTAAAGCCTGCAGATAGCCATTGGCGATCGGAATCTGGGATTGAAATAGATTTCAATTCGTCTGTTGCGGCGACGTCATACATATAACCAGCGCGCAGCGTCCAATCGTTGTTTAGGTAGTAAGTACCCCCGACGGAAATATGGCCGGCATCTTTCCATTGATATTGTTTATCAATTGACTGAGAGGGAACTAGACCAAACAGCATGTCTTGAGTTTGAATGTTGATTGTATCGAACTTGCTCCACTGTACCCATTGAAGGCTATAGTGGGCAGCAAATTTCTCGTTCAAGCGGTGATAACCTGAAAACTCGGCAATGTCTGGTAGTGGTAGAGATATTTTATCAGTTGGGTCGTCACCTTCTGCATCCACAGTAGGGCTAGAACGGTAACTTAACCCAAAGCGATGATCATCATTTACTTCGTAAACAATACCGGTATTCCAGCCTAGCGCTGTGCCTGTTGCATCAATATCAACCGCGGTAATACCTTTGTAAGTACGCTTCAGCTCACCCATGCCATAAATTAGGTCTAATCCAGCGCCAATACTGAAGTTATCAGTTAGGCGATAAGAAAGAGTTGTCCCTAAGTTCATGCTTTTAATGCTGGTTTTTCCACCAAAAAGGTTAGCTGAAAATTTTTCGTCAAACTCAGTGGCAGTACCAAAGTTAGAATATGCAGATAGACCCCAAGCCCATTTGTCATTCAGTGGCATAACAAGGTGTAAGTTCGGTACAAAAGAGGTACCACCGATACCATCGGTACCTGAGATATCTTCTTGGGTGATGGCGAAGTCAGGGATATTTATATCATTGTAGGTGCCGCTTTTTAGTCTGACGTCGGTAGCAATAACATTGAAGCCAAGAGAAAAGTTAGCTTCTTTGAACAGTGCCATAGCGGCAGGGTTTCGAGCGGCAACAGAGGCATTATCTGCAATTACGGCATCGCCAGCGAAAGCTCGACCAAGACCAGTGGCTGATTGGCTGTTTAATTGAAAACCAGCTGCGAAAGAGGGGGCGGAAGAAAGTGTAATAGCCGAAACTACAGCACAGGATAACAGGCGCTTCTTGAACATATTTATTACTTTATTAATTATTGAATTTGGCGTTTAACATCGCCAGAAATTAGCTGGGATTCTAGAGTGAGTATTTATTTAAACAACTCTGACCAGTTATTTTATTTTAATTATCGGCTGTTTGTATTTGTTTGTTTTTCGAAAGTGTTAACTGCGCTGCTATATGTATAAGCGTTCTGAATTTACGTCTGAAAGGTATTTCTAATTGTAATGAAGGCTGTGTGATATGAGGCAATAAAAATTATCAAGTTAGTATTGATGTGTCTAATTATTTAACTTGGTTAGTGCGTTTTTGTCTATGACTCATTATGCCATTGAAAAGTTCCATTTGTTTTTTATATGCTAGCGCCTTATCTATTGGTGGTGCTGTTTGTTTTAACCGTTATTTATCTTTGTGGTTGTTATTTTAAAACCTCAGACCAGATCAATATATTATGTTATTTAATTTTGTATTGAATATAATAACTGAACACAAACGGCTTAATTATAAGTTTGAAGGTTAATACTTTTAACTTATATATTGCTGTAAATAAAAAACAAGAAGCATATAAAGACTATAATGATGAAAAATTATTCCCGCTCTATTATCGCAACAGGCATCGCGTTAGCCCTCGTTGCTTGTAACAATGACTCATCCGTATCTGGAAAAGATAACCTGGAGCCATCCAACGTGACTGTACAAGTCGGTGATGCTCAGTTTAAGGGATTGCTTGAAAAAGTTGAGATTACCAACCTGGATAATAAAGACGAAACCGTTGATGTTGAGGTGTTTAAAGGCATTCGATATGCATCAGCTAATCGCTTTGAACACAGCAAACTGGTTGAGCCAACTAAAGGGCTAATTGACGCTACAGCGTTTGGTGATATCTGTCCGCAGGCAGGTAACGAAGGTATTGCCCAATCAGAGGACTGTTTAAGCCTGAACATCTGGCGACCTGCGGGTATCTCTGAACAGCAAGAGTTGCCAGTTTATGTGTTCATTCACGGCGGATCATTTGAAAGTGGTGCGGGTTCGTTGCCACTTAACCATGGTGACACTATTGTCGCGCAGAGTGTCTCTGATGCTAATAATGAATCGGGCGATAGAGACGAACCATTTATTGCGGTGACTTTAAACTACCGTCTCGGACTTCTGGGAAGCCTATGGGTGGATGGAACGCAACCTGAAAATCAAGCAGGTGGTAACTTCGGTATTGGTGACCAGAAGCGTGCGTTAGAGTGGGTAAATAAGAATATCCAATACTTCGGTGGTGATAGTGACAATGTGACAGTATTTGGTGAAAGTGCTGGTGCAATGTCTATTGGTATTTTGCAGCAAGATTCTGTTGTTGCTGGTGGCGAAGATCTAGATGACCCTTCTAATAATGGCTATTACCAACGGGCAATTATGCAAAGTAATCCTTATGGTATTCCATATAAGGATGAAGAGTCGGCGTCAAATTTGGAAGTGCAGTTAAATAGTTACTCTAAAAAACATTATGGAGTGGATCTTTACTCTAAAACTCTAACTCCAAATCAGATTATGGATATTCAATCATATGGTAAGTCTGGAAGTATCTTGATTTCGAATCTGATTACATCAACACCTAGAGCTTCAGGGTTTCTACCTTATGCGCCATATTTAGATGAAGTAACTATGAAGGAGCAACCTATTGATACTCCTTATAGTGTGCCAACTGTGGTTGGCTTTAATACTGATGAAGCGAACATCTTTACTTCCATGTTTGAAGCATTGCTTTATGCAAATATTAAAGACAGTAATGGTGATTATATTTTCCTTGATGGTGAATATGTACCGATAAGAAGCTTGTACGGTATGTATGAGCTATTGGTTAAGAGTTTCTTTGGTGGAGTACCAACTGTTGACTGTACTCCATTTTGGGACTGCTGGAAGCAGAAAGGCTCTAAGCTTTTAGAAATTGAGGCCTACACTCCATCGCCTGAAGACACCATTCAAATGTCCAGCGAAAACGTTCGTAAAGCCCGTATGCTAGCAAATGATATGCTATTTACTTGCCCGTCACGAAAAGCGTTGAAGACACAATTCGAAAATAATGGCAAAGGTCATAATGTAATCATGTACCAATTTGAGCATGAATCACAATTTAACTTCTGGCCATTTAGAGCTTCACCTTTGGCTGCATTAAGTTGTCAAAACCTTGATGGTACGGTGAAAGGCAAAGCCTGCCATGCTGCTGAACTACCGTATGTCTTCAATAAAGAAATGAACATCAAAGGTGAGATGGTACTGGCAAACTCTGCGGATAAGAAGCTAATGGCTCAGATGTCACGTAAGTGGTTCAGTGACAGCCTGTTTGCTGATGACATGTCTTGGGATTACGGTTCAGATAGTAACGATAAGTTCATTAGGATCAATTCTAGTGGCTTCGAGTTAAACAACCGCTGGGATGAAAGCTATAACGAAAGCCGTTGTGCTGAATTAGAGAAAGAAAAATTACTCGACTTTTAATTGATGAATGATACAAAAAAGCGGAAGTCCATAAGGCTTCCGCTTTTGTCTTTATCCTGAGCGTGGAATTAGAATGTGCGGCTGTATTGTAAGCCCACAAGAACTGCATCTGCACGAGTGGTGGCTGATACACTGGTACCAATTTCACCAATTGGCGTATCAATCCCCATGAACTCCTCAACATGGGTGTCTTTACCAAGTAGGTAAGTGGCACCAAAGTCGATGTTTGAGCGTGAGTCAATGTGGTAGGTAAAGCCTGCTGATAGCCATTGACGATCTGAATCAGGAATAGAAATAGATTTCAGCTCGTCAGTTGCAGCAACGTCATACATATAACCAGCGCGTAAGGTCCAGTCATTGTTCAGGTAGTACGTACCACCGACTGAGATGTGGCCTGCATCTTTCCATGCATACTCTTTCTCAATACCAGCAATTTGTAGTGAATCAAACGCGCTCCATTGTACCCACTGCACGCTGTAGTGTGCGGCAAATTTGTCTGCTAGGCGGTGATAACCGGAAAACTCAGCCATATCGGGCAGTGGCATATCCAGCTTGTTGGTACTTCCAACTACGGTATCTACATCGCCTTTAGCCGTAACAGTCGGGCTGTAGCGGTAAGAAAGACCAAAGCGGTGATTGTCATTCAGTTCGTATACAACACCAATATTACCACCGACCGCGAAACCAGAGGCATCAACATCGAGGGCATTGAATTTGTGCTCTGTGCAAGATTGATTTGGCCCAAACCCTTTACAGGTTTCTACATCAATATCGCGTTTTAGCTTACCCATGCCATAGATAAGATCTAGGCCGGCACCGAAGCTCCACTGATCATTCAGGCGATAAGATACACTGGCACCGAAATTCATGCTTTGAATTTCAGTCGTGCCACCAAAGACGGAAGCGGCAAAGTCATCTTTAAATTCAGTACCGGTACCAAAGTTAGAGTATGCCGAAACACCCCAAGCCCATTGCTCATTGACAGGAACCACCAAATAGAAGTTCGGGACTACAGAGGTGCTTCCAATACCATTAGTACCTGAGATATCAAACTCATTGGTACCATTTGGCAGGTATGGAAGATCAGGGTTACCTGTTTCACGTAAGCTCATCTGATTATAAGTACCGTCTTTGATTCGGACATCGGTATCAATAACAGTGAAACCCAAAGACATGCTGGTTTCTTTGAACATAGCCATGGTCGCAGGGTTACGGGCCATCGCTGAGGCATTGTCAGCAATAACTGCATCACCGGCAAATGCACGGCCAAGGCCTGTCGCCGATTGACTATTGAGTTGGAAACCGGCTGCCATAGTTTGTACAGACGTAACAGAGAGTGCAGTTAACACCGCACAGGATAACAAACGCTTCTTGAACATAGAGAATTCTTTAGTATTTATGTAATTAGTTTTATAGCGAACTATGCTAGTGCATAATTTCGGGAGAATTCTATGTGGGACAGGAAATACCACAAATCAGACCAGTTGAGTTTATTATGTTGTCGAGTTGTTGATGGCGATTAAGATTTATTTGGAAGGTAATTCATCATAATTATATAGCTTTAAATTTATGGTGATGTTTGCTATAAATAAAGTAAATACTCTATTATTTTGAAGTTGAAATAGGGTAAAAATAAACTAATAGCTTAAGTTTATGTTTTTATTGAATGGTGAGTATCTAATATCATTCTTGTGGAAGCTGTAAATGGTTATTATGCTTTTGGTTTTAGTTTTACTTTGTTCACTTGTGATTATTATCAGTGTTGTGGGTTTAAATAGTCAGTTAGGTTCTGATCCTTGCCTTTTTATAACATAACGCTTGTTTTATTTATGTTATTTTATGCGTTTTATTGCTTTTAATTGTTCGGATTTAATACAAGGTGAATCTCGGCTGTTAATGGTTACTTACAATTTGGTCGTTATGAAAATATAGTATTTCGCCACTCCTTGGCACCAATAAGCTTGTTCGTACGTGATCTCTACCCAGAATGAATGGTTAGCACCATTGCACGTAAACCACCTTGGCAGTAATCGCATGCTGTTGGAACATCTTCAGCCAGCGAATTTGATTACTCTGCAAAGTATCGCCAGGGCCTTTTACTTCAGCAAAGGTATATTGCTCATCTTTAAATAGGATTAAATCAGGGAAACCACTGCGGTTGCTTCTTGGATCAAATAAAATGCGCCTGAAGATTGCAGTTAACGCTGTTATTGGAATGGTCGATATCGCGTTGGTTATGACCTCTTCGGATAGTACACCCCAATGTACCCAGTCGTTGCTGATCCCATGCTTGTTATTAAATACATTCAGCCAGTCATGCCATTGTCCCGATTCAAGCTCCGCTAATCGCTGGTCAATCAGTTGTTGACGATTGAGGTAGAAGTCTCTTGAGAACATGTCTTTTGGTGACCGTTGGAAAGGGTTGAGGAAAGCCCCTTGTTGAGCTGAGAAAATGATATCCCACATGGCGAGGCCGAAGAGCCCGCAGAGCAAGGTATTCTCGAGATAATAGGGTTGCCATCCCTGTTGTTGGAAGTAGGTGGCGACATCCAGTTCAACACATGACTGTTGCTGTTTCAGCTGAAGCTTTTCATTGGCAAAGATTGGTTTTCTCCTCGGTGGCTGTTTGTCTCCCAACTTGTTGAGCAAACGGTGGTTGAGGACGTCGGCCACATCAGCTTCTTCTTCGTTTTGTGGTGTTACGAGAATCTGTTTTACAAGCGCCAGTGCTTGTTCGGTTTTTCCCTGCTTATCCAGGATCCTGATTTGCCGCTCTCTGGACGGCGCCCGCTCACTGTGCTGAAAAAGAGTCAGAGCTTGTTCTAAACGGTTTGAGTCATGGTTGCCAAGCCTCTCTAGATCACGGGCAATATGATTAATGAGACGTTGGCGTTTTCGCTCCAATGGCTGCCAGTTGAATGCATCGGGCAAATTAAACTGCATCTCAGCGATGGCTTGGCTGTCTTTAGCTTCTTTATGCTGCCAATAAGTGTCCGCCAGCTTGGATAAAGCGATCCAGCTATCAATGTGCTCTCTGTGTTTAAAAAGACGGTAGGCTGAATCGATAGGGTAGCTTTCAAAATTTTGAATACCGATATCGGCTAAAACAAATTGGCTGAGATCTTGGTGGGTGTTGCCAAAAAAAAGTAAGCAAAATACCGCCAAGTGTTCTGCATGGTGGACTTTCAGTACATCACTACTGTAGTGATTGAGGTCTGGTTGATGAAGGGTGACTTGCTCAATAATTTCTGATTTTTTAGCCTGCTTATAACCCGACAGAAATTCAAAGCGGCTGATAAGCTCAGGCTTAGTGAATAGATTACAATATTCACAATGAGAAATATCAGTAGGTTCTAGAGTGATCAACCCGACACGGTTCAGCTCGGTAAAAGCTTGGGGTAGTAATTTGATTTCTGGATAACGGATTTTGTCGCGCCTAAAAAACGGTCCTTTTCGGGTAAGTAACCTGATATAGAGGCATTGAGCCGCTTCACTGAGCGCAAAATAGGTGTTGCACCAAAGTGTTTCCGCTGGGGACAACAAATCAGAATATTGTTCAATGACGGTACTCACCAAGCAGTGGAAATTATCTCGGTAATAGGTGTCTGCTAAGTCAGGGAAAACGGCTTGGTCACTCATAGTGCTTCATGTGTTTATGGTATAAAAGTTGTTATTTAATAATTGACTTATCAAGGTAGCATGATAGTGCTCGAAAGAGACATATCATCTTTTGATTTCAATGGTTTGATAGTTATTTTGTTGATAGAATTCAAATAATTATCCCTCAAAATAACAATTGGCTTAACAGGTGAAACCAAACCCAATCATCCAGCTTTTTATACTTATTTTATTGGCAATAATGAGTTTTAGCACTGTTGCTGATGAAAGCGCAATAGATGCGAGCAAGCAACCTGACAATATGGTGGGAGCGGTATGCGTGATTCGCAGTGGTGATAATTTAATTATGTTGTCAGAAGTCATCACTAATAAATTGTCGTTACCCGGGGGATATATCGATAAAGGTGATACCCCTCAAGAAGCCGCTGCGCGTGAAGCACTCGAAGAAACTGGGATTGCCGTTGAGGTTGAGCACCTCATTCAATACCGTGGCAGGGCAGCGATTTTTGCCTGTAAGGCGAGTTCACCTATTTTAGTGTCTTCATTTGAAGATAGTCGCGGTTATCCAATTGTAGCCTCATGGTTTTCCAAGCACTTTGCCACAGAAGTAGAACGGGTCTATCTCATCAATCCGTCTGCGATAGAAGTAGATGAATATCGCTATGCAGAAGATGCAGCCTTGTTACCGCAATGGCTAGCACAAACTCCTGACAGTGAGGTGAAAGTTTACGACCGTTTTGACGCTGAAATCAGTTTATTGCATGAATATGAGCTTGGGCTAATCGACAAGTTCCAACATTACATTTCGACATGGCCGTCTTCTTTGCAGTGGATTTTTTGTGTCTTGATGTATGGCATCAGTGTTCTGGGTGAACCATGGTTTGTGTTTATCATAGCGGTTGTGATAGCTGGGTATGGCAGAACGCCGTTTTTCCTTGAGATGGCTTTCTTGATGCTGGTCGCTTTGTTTGGCGCTTCGTTGCTTAAGCATGGATTAATGATGCCCCGGCCATATTTCTTTATTCCAGCACTTCAGAAAGTCAACGCATACGGGTTTGGCTTTCCAAGCGGGCATATTTTAATGGCTTCATTGCTCCTTGGGGTATGGGGATATTTACTTCAGCTCAAATTCAAAACGATATGGTCAAAAATCCTGATTGCTCTGCTGGTGCTGTCACTGATAGTTGGACAGGGGGTCGCGAGGGTTTGGTTTGGTGTTCATTTCATCAGTGATGTGATTTTGAGTTTTATGCTCAGTATTGTCATCGTTGCCATGTTTATCGTCTGGCGCACCTATGAATTTACGGCTTTTCAACAGCAACTCACTAACCGTTGGTTCTGGCTTGGCCTGAGTGTGATGGTCGGGACGGTGGCTGGTATTTCGCTAGTGCCAGTGCAAGCGTATTTATTTGCAATTCTATTAGGGATTTTCCTCGGTATTGATTACGCGGTTCACATAAACCAGCAAACATCGAAGCTTTCTGTTTCAAGAAAGCTTATAGCAAGTGCCTGTGTTCTGATTGGTGCATTCGGAATTTATGGTATGACAACCTCTATTGCTTCATTGCAAACGGTGAGCTTGATTGTGTTGGGGATCAAGGGAGTTGGTTATTTGTTATTAGGGGCTTGGCTGGCTTCAGGCTCTGCTTGGGTCCGCTACCAGTTGGGCCGATGGAGAGTTTAATGCGTAAAAAAGGTATTCGGGGCAGAGGATTGAAGCGGATACTTTTTTTCCCGATCCTGCTGGGGTAAAGTGTGACGACAACCAAATTATAAAGCAATGGAGAGGCCAGTCGTCGTAGGATACGGCGTGATACTGGACAAGGAGAGCAATGTTACCAGCACTGACACACCAAAACGGTACTGAAGAAATAGTACTGTCATTCCTGCAACAACTTGAAAAGTCAGGTTTTTGTGGCGATATAGAAAGTTCGTATGCCAGCCGTCTTGCAGTGGCAACGGATAACAGCGTCTACCAGCAACTTCCACAGGCTGTTATTTTCCCTACTAAAAACCAAGATTTGGTTATTCTAGGCCAACTAGCACAGACTAAGTCTTTCGCCAGTATTACATTTTCAGCCCGTGGAGGTGGTACAGGGACCAACGGCCAGTCGCTGACTCCAGGTATTGTCGTGGACCTTTCGCGGCATATGAACCAGGTGTTGGAAATCAATGCAGAAGAAGGGTGGGCGAGGGTTCAGACCGGCTTGGTGAAAGATCAGCTTAATGATGCGCTTCGCCCTTATGGTTTCTTTTTCTCTCCGGATCTCTCTACCAGTAACCGTGCGACTATAGGCGGTATGATCAATACTGATGCCTCAGGTCAAGGGTCGCTTAAGTACGGCAAAACCTCAGATCATGTACTGGGCCTCAAGGCGGTGCTAGTTGATGGTTCAGTGCTGGATACAGAGCCGTTGCAAAGTGATGCGATTCAGTCACTGCCTGTAGCAACGGAGCTTGCCAGTCAGGCTCTTAAAGTGTCTGAACAGGTATGCCGAGAAAAGCGCGAACAAATTGTCGATAAGTTTCCGCCGCTCAACCGTTTCCTAACTGGCTACGATTTAAAAAATGTTTTTGATGAATCGTTGAGCCAGTTTGATATCACGCGATTGCTGTGTGGCTCGGAAGGCTCTTTGGCCTTCATTACCGAAGCCAAGCTCAACCTCACGCCGATCCCTGAATCCCGTACTTTAGTAAACATCAAATACGATAGCTTCGATTCAGCGTTGCGTAATGCCCCAATGATGGTCGAAGCGCAGGCACTCTCGGTAGAGACTGTAGACTCTCGGGTTTTGAATCTCGCCAAGCAAGATATTGTTTGGCATACAGTCAGTGAGCTGATCACGGACGTGCCTGGTCAAGAGATGCTGGGTATCAATATTGTTGAATACGCCAGTAATGATCCAAAAGCCAACCAGCAACAAGTCGATGATCTGTGTCTGCGGCTTGATGAAATGCTGGCGAAGAAACAGCATGGCATTATCGGTTATCAGGTATGTTCAGAGCTTTCTGATATCCAAAAAATCTACAATATGCGTAAAAAGGCGGTGGGACTGCTAGGCGCAGCAAAAGGCAGTAAAAAGCCGATCCCGTTTGCCGAAGATACCTGTGTGCCGCCGGAAAATTTAGCTGACTTTATTGCTGATTTCCGCCAGTTGCTTGATGAGCACCAGCTTGATTACGGCATGTTCGGTCACGTAGATGCCGGAGTGTTGCATGTTCGACCTGCGCTCGATATGTGTGATCCCCAGCAAGAGCGCTTGATGAAGCAAATCTCCGATCAAGTGGTTGCTTTGGTGGCTAAATATGGCGGCCTGATGTGGGGCGAACACGGCAAAGGCTATCGCTCTGAATATGGGCCGGATTTCTTCGGTGATGAGCTGTTTACCGAATTGCGCCGAATCAAGGCGGCGTTTGATCCGGATAACAGGATGAACCCGGGTAAGATCTGTACACCACTGGAAAGCGACGCTGAGTTAGTGAAAGTGGATGGCCTGAAACGTGGCTATTTTGATCGCCAGATCCCAGTAAAAGTGCGTGACAGCTTTAAACAGGCGATGGAGTGTAATGGCAACGGGTTGTGTTTCAACTACGACACGAGTTCGCCGATGTGTCCGTCAATGAAGATAACCGCTGATCGCCGCCACTCGCCGAAAGGTCGGGCTGGCCTGGTACGAGAATGGCTAAGACAGCTTTCCGAGCAGGGCCTTGATCCTGTCGAGATTGAAAAGTCCTTGATGGACAGTTCACCGTCAGTGAAGCAAATCATAGACCGCTTTATGAATACCTTTGGGTCCAAACGCAACGACTACGACTTCTCCCACGAGGTCATGGAGGCAATGAATGGGTGCTTGGCGTGTAAAGCCTGTGCCAGCCAATGCCCGATCAAAGTCGATGTTCCGAGCTTCCGTTCGCGTTTCATGAACATTTACTATAGCCGCTACCAACGCCCGGCCAAAGACTACCTTGTTGCGTATGTTGAAAGCTATTTGCCATTGATGGCCAAAGCCCCGGCAACTTTTAATGCGATTATGCGCCCGAACTGGTCGAAAAGCCTGACAGCAAAAGCGATAGGTTATGTCGATATGCCAGCCCTGTCTGTACCGACATTATTTGAAAGTTTGGATGGTCATCATTCAACGCGGTTTGATCTGCAGTGGCTTCAAGCGCTGTCAGAGCGTGAGCGCCAGGACTATGTCTTGATCGTACAGGACCCGTTCACCAGTTATTATGATGCTGAAGTTGTTCGAGACTTGGTATTTCTTGCAGAAAGGTTAGGTAAAAAGCCAATGCTCGTGCCATTTAAACCGAACGGTAAGGCGCAGCATGTGAAAGGTTTCTTGCGCCAGTTTGCTAAAACTGCCAAGAATACGGCTGACTTTCTCAATCAACTGTCTCAGTTGGGCATTCCTATGATGGGTGTCGACCCTGCGCTTGTGCTTTGTTATCGAGATGAATATAACGAAATCTTGGGTGACAAGCGTGGTGATTTTGAAGTGCTGACTGCCCATGAATGGCTCCTTCCTTTGTTGGCAGAAAAACCAGCGGCACCTCAAGTCGAAGGTGATGACTGGTATTTGTTTGCGCACTGTACCGAGAAAACCAAACTACCTAATGCGGAAAAAGAGTGGGGAACCATATTCCGTCATTTTGGTGCCAACTTGATGCCAGTTTCCGTAGGTTGCTGCGGGATGGCGGGGACTTTTGGCCATGAGAAAGATAAGCTAGAAGCATCAAAAGGTGTTTTCGACCTAAGCTGGCAGCCTAATTTGGCGAAGCTGGATCCCGACAGATGTTTGGCGACAGGTTACTCTTGTCGTAGTCAGGCAAAACGCTTTGAGCACATTAAAATGAAACACCCAGTCCAAGTTCTAGTTCGGATTTTGACTAGCCGATAGGGCTGTTATCGCGGGTGTTTGAAACCAGAAAAAAGAATGCGGCGTTAAGCCGCATTCTTTTTGTGTGTCGCTTAGTCGTCGTTAGGGGAAAGCCACCGATAGACTATTCCAGCGATAAGCGCACCAAGTAACGGCGCTAGCCAGAATAACCATAGCTGAGTCATAGCCCAGTCACCGACCATTACGGCAGGGCCTGTACTTCGAGCTGGGTTTACTGAGGTGTTGGTGACTGGAATACTGATAAGATGGATCAAGGTTAGCGCTAGACCAATAGCCAAGCCCGCCATCGCTGGAGACGCGAGTTTGTGCGTTGCACCCAGAATGACTATCAGGAACATGAATGTCATTACAAATTCAGTAATAAAGCCAGACATCATTGTATAGTTGCCAGGGGAATGATCGCCATAGCCATTGGAAGCGAGTCCGCCTTCTAGACTAAAGCCTGCTTGGCCGCTCGCAATAATATAAAGAACAAATGCGCCAGCAATTGCACCTAGAACCTGAAAGACAATATAGGGAATAACTTCACTGGCAGGAAAACGTCCGCCTGACCACAGACCGACAGTGACAGCAGGGTTAAGGTGACACCCTGAAATATGGCCAATAGCATAGGCCATCGTTACGACGGTAAGCCCGAAAGCGAGCGACACCCCAAGTAAGCCAATCCCGACTTCAGGAAAGGCTGCCGATAACACAGCACTGCCACAACCACCGAGTACTAACCAAAATGTCCCGATGAACTCGGCCACTAGTTTTTTTATCATTTAGGCCTACCTCTAATGAGTTACCACCGCAAAATGTGTCCGTTAAGTGTAGAAACCCTGATTTGAGACACAGACTCAACACTGAAACGTGAAGTTCGATAAGCCGTTTTTATTGTGTTTTTTCTTTTTAAATCATGCCACTCTATCTTTTGAGACAGGTGCTGAGACACTGTCTGAGACCATCTTCAAGGAGTGGTTACGTGCTATTTCCTGATACCTGTCTGTCCAGCTGATCAGTGATAGCTCACCATCAAATGCTTCGGCGATGCAGGTGCAGTTTTCAATCCAATCACCGTCATTGAGATAGAGTATTTCCTTGTCTTGGACAATAGATGGATGGTGAATATGACCGCAGACAATGGCATCAACATCCTGTTGGCGGGCATGGTTGATTGCAGCATGGGTAAAACGCTCTATAGCTTGGTTCGCTTTGTCGACTTTCGATTTCAGATAACTGGCGAGAGACCAATAAGGTTTGTTACGCAGTTTCTGGAACAGGTGCCACCATCGGTTGATGAACAGTAGAAAATCATAACCGACATCTCCAACCACGGCGTGAAAGCGGTTATGGCATACGACGCTGTCAAATTGATCGCCATGAATTGCCAAAATGCGCTTACCGCTGGCCGTTGTATGGATATAAGTGTCGTGAAGTTCGACATGACCGAAGTTGTATTGCACAAACTTACGCACTGAGCTGTCGTGATTACCAGGAATATAGATGATCCGAGTTCCAGCGCTGGCTTGCTCCAGTAGTAACTTAATGATTTGGTTGTGGCTCTCTGGCCAATAGTGTTTGTTTTTCAGGGACCACAAATCAATGATATCGCCGACCAGGATCAGGGTATCGGCCTTGTTCTTATTGAGAAAGTCCAACAGGTAATCGGTTTTACAGTCTTTATTGCCCAAATGGATGTCGGATAGCCAAATAGTTCTGTGATGTGTGACTGACATGTCCCTTCCTTGAAGTAGCTTGGGTATATACAACACTAGAAAGAAAACATGACCCTTTGTTTGAGCTATCGTGACATCCTCATGTCATTTGAAACTAGTTCGACTCCTTGTCTAGATAAGCTTCCAGTTGGGTTGAAAGCCATCTTGACACTTTCCCGAGTTGGATATGCTTGCCATATATCACCCCGTAAGGCTGCCAGCGCATAGATTGGTAGTGGTTGAGCACTTTCAGCGTACCATCGCGCAAATAGCTGTTGATGAGCACGGATGGAACAGTAGACCAGCCATTGCCATCGAGCACCGCATTGCGCAGGTGTTCGTAAAAGGTCAGCGCGATATAGTTGCTAGAGGTGGGGGATACCGCGACAAGCGTTTGATCTTTGATCGCTGCCAGCACAAATTCTGTCGCATGAGCCAAGTCGTCGCTGAGCACTTCAGTAAGGTGGTTAAGCGGGTGATCAGCCCGCGCCACTGACATCATTCTTATCTGGCCCAATTGGGTATATTGATTATTGGGCAGGTTATCGGTCGTGGGCAATAAACAAAAGGCCATATCCACCATATTCTGCTCGACCATTTCATCAAGCTCGGGAGGTGGCGCGACATAGATAGAGATACTGCTATTCGGGTATTTGACACTCAGATCGTGGACTAGCTGGCGCCAGAAGGCTTCTGGAAGGGCGTCGTCTCTTGCTATCCGCAATGCTGATTCAACGCCTTCGAGGTGCTGTTGGCATTTTGCTTGGATATCACTGGCGATCATCATGATCCGTTCGGCATCACTTCTGATTGAGTCACCGATTTCCGTTAGCTGTACTTGGTTTCCGCTGCGTTCAAGGAGCGATACGCCCAGTTCATCCTCAAGTGCGCTAAGCGCCGAACTGACCGTCGTTCGGTTTTTGCCACTCCGTTTGGCGGCTTCGGTAATCGAGCCCGTTTCGCAGGTGTCTAGAAACAGCGCTAATTGACTGAGTTTCATTGTGATCCTGTGTCCTGAGTAGGTTTTGCGAGTAAGTATAATTATCCTTCATCCTGTAAGGAAAGTCTGTGTTAGCGCCAAAAAAATTGGCGCTCAGTGATTTTCAGCTTTTGAGCTGCCTCGGTATGATCGTCAGTGAGATCAAAATTGGAAATCAAGCAGGGGAAATAGAGACTCTGCACTGAGGTAGTTATGCAATGTAATGTGGCACTGGAGCGCAAGCTTTTACAATTTTCAACATTTTCTGCGCTGTTGTTTGCCGTTTTAGGGATCGGCTTTGGTCTATGGATGGGCTCACTGGTTATTATTTTCGACGGTGCTTATTCATTAGTCAGTTTGGCGCTGACCGTGTTATCCCTGATGGCTGCAGCGTATATCCGCTCGCCATCTAGAAAAGACTCTGAAGCGGTCCAGAAGGTAGAGCCAATGGTCATCGCGTTTAAAGGGTTAGTGATCACTTTCATGTGCTGTATTTCGTTCAGCTCAGCCATTCTGGCAATACTCGATGGTGGTCGAGATATTGATACCGGTTTAGCACTTCTTTTTGGCGTGATTAACGTCGTCGGTTGCTTGGCAACGTATGTTGTGATGAGAAAGTATGGCCAAAAGTCAGGCTCTAACTTAGTCGTTGCTGAATCAAAGCAATGGATGATGGATACGGTGATCAGTGGTGCGGTAATGGTTGGTTTTATCTTGGCAACCGTGATGCAGTATATCGGTTTGGCCGCATACTCTGTATATGCAGACCCTGTGATGGTAGTCGTTGCCTCGGTGTACTTTGTAATTGTACCGCTGAAGATGATGATTGGCGCCCTAAAGGAGTTGCGTGGTACCGCTGAGTATGAAGTGATGACGGAAACTCGTTAAACGATCTAAATCAGCGAGAGTAGTGTTAGTAACAATAAAGGTAGGGGCTTGGCTCCTACCTTTGTTGTATCGAATACTGTTATTTTATCGAAAATACTGTCTAGCGTTTAAGCAACAGCGTGTCTTCAATCTCACGGAAGAAGTTGGCCGTGTTAATCAGTGAAGCTGCGGTTAGTCCCGGAACACCATAGATCTCTACGTCTATCCCGTACTTGCCTTGTACCTTATCAACAAGTAGGTCGAAGTCGCCATCTCCCGATAGCAAGATGACACGATCGACATCTGGCGCATGCTCCATTACATCGAGAGTGATACCCACATCCCAATCCCCTTTGGCAGAACCATCACTGCGCTGGATGAAAGGTTTGAGCTTAACGTCGAAGCCAATTCCACGAAGAATATTTTGGAATTGACGCTGTTTTTCGTCACCACGGTGAATGGCATAAGCGTACGCCGCCACAACTTCTCTGCCTTGGGTAGCTTCAGCCCAAAAAGCATTGTAATCAAAGTTACACCCATAGGTGTCTTTGACGGTGTAATAGATGTTTTGCACATCGACAAAAATAGCGACTTTTTCCACGGTAACTCTTTTTTGATGGGGCCAAGGGGTAGTATATACCTAAGTGATTGTAATATGTACTCTTCGGCTGGGGTAAAATTCAAAGGGCAACTGAATAACGTGCCGCTATCTGCTGGCATTAGGCAGTAGTTTGGGTATAAAGTAGGGCAACAAAATCGATAAGATTGAAGTTAGCCATGAAAAAATCCGTTATTGCCTTGTCACTTCTTGCTTGCTCGACAGGAAGTTTTGCCCAAAGTTGTCCGGTTAATGTACCGAATGATATCCATATTTCTGGTGAACAGGTTTCCGTTTACCAAGGCGGTGAGCCCAAGCTTTTGATAAATGAAGCTAACCAGCTATTTATTAATGGCAAGCAAGTTTCGCTTTCTGAGCAGCAGACGCAAGCCTTGCAATCTTACAGTGAGCATGTGAAATCATACCTGCCTAAAATGGCTGATCTCGCCGATGATGGCGCGAGTATTGCTCAAGAGGTTATCGATGAGCTTTCATCGCACTTCGGAGAGAGTGATGCTTTCGCTGGTGCAGAACAGTTAGTTGATGAGTACAGCGCGAAGGCCAAGCAGAAGTTTTACCCTGAAGGCGAGTTTGTTATGCCGGCTGATGTGTTCGGGTCGATGGAGACCGATTGGAAGCAAGAGTTTGAAGATGCCCTGAAGCATATCAGTGTCGAGTCGGTATCGGGTGTCATTGCTTCCCTCTCTGAGGAAATGAAAAGCGGCGATCTGAGCTTCTCTGAATTCCAGACCCAGCTATCTGAGTTGAAAAAGAGCCTACAGGATAAAATACGCCAACGCTCAGGTGAAGTCGCCGAGCAGGCAGGTTTTGTGTGTGAATCTATCGAAGGCTTGGCTGAAGAAGAGCAGGAGCTGCAAAAAGTCATTCCTGAACTGAAAGACTACCCAATGTTTTATATCTAGGGCTGTAGTTGTAGGTGTTGTAACTTTTCTCGCTAAAAGCCCTGCAATGCAGGGCTTTGTCTTTATGCGGCGAGTTTGTCGCATGGTGCATCTTTGATGCATTGGAGTTATTTTCTATTATTGGTTTGTTCTTCTGGTTCATTTTTCTTATGAACCCTTATTTTTTGAATATAAAGTAGCCCCTTTTGCTTCGTTTCGCGAAGTTTTGTGCAATAGGTCACTAAATAGCGCTTTGATTTCTATAACTAAAAGCGCTTTTCCTCCACATATGGATAATGTTGCACTATGCTCGGTCAAAATTTTGACCGAGTGACAAAAAATAAACTTCAAAGGTTATTGAAGTACATGAAAGTACAGCCCAGATTATTAATTTCTATTATATTTCCGCTGGTAATATCAGTCTTAAGCTTATTAATTTATGTAGGCTACAGCGAATATAAAAATAACCAAAAAGCAGCAATAAGCCAGGCGACCTCAAACGTACGCATTGCACGCGAATATTTGGAACATCATTTTGTTTCAGCTGAGAGTCATCTGTACCTTCTGGAGCAACTTTGGGAAGAGAAAAACAGCATTCCAGGCCTGATGGAAGCGGCACAAACCATTGTCAGTGAAAAGAGCAAGTATCTCGAAGTCGGATTGTTAGCTTATGGTAATTACTACGGTACCGACGGATTCTTTAAAGAAGCTGTGTCTCATAAGGTTGCCAAACGTCCGTGGTATGAGCCAGCGAAGACGGGGCAAACCTATATCACACCCATTTACCTCAGTGGTAGCACAGGAAAGTGGACGGTGGCCTTTGTTGCCGTGCTTGAGCCTCTGAAGCAGCAAGAAGTTAGGATTCTTCTGGAAGTTGATGTCGCCAGTTTGTACGAAAACTTATCCCTGCTCAAAACATTGGATAATGGCTATGTTTATGCGGTTGAGCGAGGGACCGGAAACATCGTTATGCATCCGGACTCAAGCAGGATCGGAACACCTTCGGTCAGTGTGGGCCAAGATTTGCTGGCCGTTATCGAGAAGGGAGAGGGGACAGGTATCATCCCTTCTTACGAGTATCAGGATAAAGAGAAATTCAGCGTATATGACGCCAATGCATTGCATAACTGGATTGTACTATCCGGCGCGGCTAAGTCTGAAATCATTATGCATACCTTCAGTATCAGCGCTGTGACTTTATCACTCTTGGTATTCATCCTAATCATTGGCTTGTCGTTTTATATTATTCACCGTGTACATATCTATGGAAGGCAACTCAGTGAAGTTGAGAGTATCCCAGAACTGCTTGATGCGTTGAAGCAAATGGTTGAAGGGGTTATTGGCTGTCAGTCAATCCATCTGTATATGCGAAATGTATATTCAGGAGATTTTGAATCGGCTCAGTGTAAGCATTGTATTTCTGAGAAAGAGTTACGATTGAATTTGGCATCAAGGCTGGGAAGGTTGGCAAAACTGCCAGATAAGCAGCCGGATATCCTATCGGCCTTTCTCGCTCCAGGTAAAACCTGTATCCGAGTTCCATTGACCAAGAATAAGCAGCTAATCGGACTGTTGTACATTACCGCTCCGCGTTTGGAACTACCGTTCTTTATCAATATGCTGAGAACTTATGCGCAAGGGGCGTTAGGGCACGTCATGTTGGCATTAAGGATCCAGCAAACGGACGCAATGACTGGCTTAATGAACAAGAATTACCTGCAAGCCCAGATTGAAAAGCAGCTTAAAGCAAACGGCAAGTGCTATGTTGCCATGATAGATATTGATGATTTCAAAATTATCAATGATAGCTATGGGCACTTGTTCGGCGATAAAGTGATCACCTCTGTGGCAAATAGCTTGAGGCAGGAAAGTGATCGGCATGCTGTCGTGGCCCGTTATGGAGGTGAAGAGTTCGCTATCTTGTTGCCAGCTAAAGATTTACTTGCCGCAAAAGCAAAGTTGGAATCTATTCGCTCTAGTATCGCTTCTGTTGTGATCGAAAGTGGTCGTAAGTCATGCCGGGTGCATGTGAGCATAGGGGTGGCTGAGATCAGCGATAACATGGAAAAATCCATCGCCAGGGCCGATCAGGCACTTTACCAAGCGAAAGCATGTGGCAAAAATCAGGTGGTGATTTATTGTTTAAACAGTATGTTACAAACGACTTTCGCTGAATAGTGAAAACATGATTAGCTAGACAGATCATGCATTATCGGTCTGATATGGTTGTTATATGAGCCAATATTCATTGTGGTGTTGAGATGCTGAAGCTTGCTGTGATCATTATACTTCTGTTGCTGGGGGCACTAGTCACCAAGTATCTTGATGAGAAATCGCAACAGAAAATCTTGATTGGCTTCGGGGTGCTGGTGGCACTTGCCGTTGTGGGATTGATGGCCTCAGAATTGATGCGATAGATTTTTACCCTCCGAATGTATGTTATGCAAAAGAAAGCCCGCTACTGCGGGCTTTCTTTTATTTATGATTGGTAAGTTTATCGTGCTCGAGGACGGTTTGGTTTACCACCGGAGCGTGACTGGCTTGGTTTGCCATTACGCGGGGTGCTCCCTTTACCGTTGCCACCTTGTCTTGATTGAGGCTTAGACCCGTTGGACTGGCCCTTGGTATTCTGACCGTTTCTGGTGTTCGACGATGAACCATTTCGGCTACCATTTGGCTTGCTGCCTTGCTTGCCTGCTTGGTTATTACCGTTACTTCCGGTGTGGCTACCATTCTTACGCTGACCACCACGCTTACCATCTTTGCGGATATCTGGCTGGTTAGGGTGCTTGGTTGCAAAGCGTTTTGAACCATGGCGGCCTGATCCGCGGCGTTGTGCTGGTGTCATTTCAGCTTCGCTGCCTTCTTCTGGTACCAAGCAGCTTGGTCTGTCACCGATCAAATGCTTCTTGCCCATGCCGATCAGTGCGTCACGGATCAACGCCCAGTTAAGCGGGTCATGGTAGCGTAATAGCGCCTTGTGCAAGCGACGTTGACGTTCACCTTTGGCAACAAACAAGTCTTCACGTTTTTTGTACTTCACACGCTTGAGCGGGTTAGTTTCCGAGTGGTACATCGCAGTGGCGTTACACATCGGCGATGGGTAGAAGTTCTGTACCTGATCACACTGGAAGTCGTTCTTCTTCAGCCACAATGCCAAATTCAGCATGTCTTCATCGGTTGAGCCTGGATGGGCAGATATGAAGTAAGGGATCAGATATTGCTTCTTACCTGCTTCTTTGCTGAATTTCTCGAACATTTCCTTGAAGCGGTCATAGGTGCCCATACCCGGTTTCATCATCAGATCCAACGTACCTTTCTCGGTATGCTCAGGGGCAATCTTCAGATAGCCACCGACGTGGTGAGTCACCAGCTCTTTGACATATTCTGGCGATTCAACCGCGAGGTCGTAACGAACCCCTGATGCGATCATGATCTTCTTGATGCCATCAACGTTACGTGCCTTGCGGTACAGGTCGATGGTGTGCTTGTGGTCAGTATCCAGCTTCTTACAGATCTCTGGGAAAATACATGACGGGCGACGGCAGTTCTTCTCAGCACGAGGATCGGAACAGCCTAGGCGATACATGTTAGCTGTTGGACCACCTAGATCAGAAATGGTGCCGGTAAAGCCCGGTACCTTGTCACGAATGTCTTCCAGCTCACTGAGGATCGACTCATGGGAGCGGTTTTGAATAATGCGGCCTTCGTGCTCGGTGATTGAGCAGAATGAACAGCCACCAAAACAACCGCGCATGATGTTGACACTGGTCTTGATCATGTCATAGGCAGGGATCTTCGCTTTGCCATATGCCGGGTGCGGTACACGTGCATACGGCAGGCCGAACACATAATCCATCTCCTCTGTCGTCAGAGGGATTGGCGGACGGTTAATCCACAGCTCGCGATCACCATGCTTCTGCACCAAGGCACGTGCTGAGTAAGGGTTAGTCTCCAAGTGCATCACACGGCTGGCGTGGGCATACAAGATACGGTCGTTACGCAATTTTTCGAACGAAGGCAGACGAATTACTGTTGTTTCGGCATCATGGCGAGAAGGTTGGATCTGCACCGGCTTAGCTTCAGGCTCTTGTGCTTTTTCATTTTTGTTGGTGGCACAGGTTTCTTCTGTCGCATATGGGTTAGGCATCGGCATGGCCTTGCCCGGTTTTTCGATGCGGCTAGAGTCGATCTCTTTATAGTGCTCAGGGCACTCGCGCATGATAACCGCAGTACCGGCGATATTGGTCAAATCTGCAATGTTTTCGCCATCTGCTAAGCGATGGGCCACTTCCACTAATGCACGCTCTGCGTTACCAAATAGTAGAATATCGCCTTTGGCATCAAACAGTACTGAACGGCGGACTTTATCAGACCAGTAATCATAGTGGGCAAGGCGGCGAAGGCTGGCTTCGATACCACCTAGAACGATTGGGGTGTCTTTGTAAGCTTCGCGGCAACGCTGAGAATAAACAAGAACAGCACGGTCAGGACGCTTGCCGCCTTCATTATTAGGCGTATAAGCATCATCGTGGCGCAGTTTTCGGTCGGCAGTATAGCGGTTGATCATCGAATCCATGTTACCGGCAGTGATGCCGAAAAACAGGTTAGGCTGACCCAGTGCCATGAAGGCATCTTTATTGCCCCATTCAGGCTGCGAAATGATACCTACACGGAAACCTTGTGCTTCAAGCAAACGTCCGATGACGGCCATACCAAAGCTAGGGTGGTCGACGTAGGCATCACCGGTAACGATAATAATGTCACAGCTATCCCAGCCCAGCGCGTCCATCTCGGCACGGCTAGTCGGTAGGAAAGGTGCGGTACCGTAGCATTCCGCCCAGTACTTTGGATACTCGTTAATTTTGTCTGAAATCATTTGCTTACAGTTTTTCTCAAAATGGGGCATAGCAGGGCATACAGATGCCCGGCCTTTTTGATTATTTGTGTCTTTTACCTATACCAACGAAAACAGCGCCGGAGTCATATCGGGCGCTAGAGAATAGTATAGGGTGTTTAAAAGGGGAGCAGTTTACCACGTTCGCTGTGTATTACATCTTTTTTACTCTTTCAGTACATAGTAAGCATTACGAGGGAAAATGGGGGCATTTAATTCGCAAGGGCCAGTTTGCCTCTGCCGTTTTACTCATTCTGTAATAGAATACACGCGACCAACACTCTTTCTTATAGAAAAGGAATGCCATGAGCAGCCAGAACGTACAATCAGATGATGTAGTGATTGTCAGTAACTCTTCCGACAACCCTTTCGCGATCGACGTCGCTTATGCAATGGGTCAGGATGAAGATATCTCCGATGTCATTAGCATGAAGCACTTCATGAACACTGAGTTTTGCCCACGTTTTATCTCAGACGAAAATGACATGGAGAATATCGGCAACAGCTTAGAAGGCAAAACCGTTGTTATAGTCAGTACCGGTAACCTGGTGACAAGTCGCCAGGAATTGGCAATGCATAACCTTATCATTGCACGAGCGGCCAAAGAAAATGGCGCTAGCCGAGTGGTTTTGGTTGAGCCAGATTTATTCTTCTCAGCGCAAGATCGTGGTCCCCGTGCAGATTTGGGGGATCCCGCCGGTGAGCGTGATGTAGCCGACATCAAGAAGTTTGATGGCCAACCCTTTACTTCTCAGCTCTACGCGCAGATGCTAAAGCTTGCTGGGGTTGATGATGTTGTGACGGTGCATAACCATTCTGTGTCTGTACAGAAAATGTTTAGCGACGTTTTTGGTGGCCGATTCTACAACCTTATTCCTTACAAGATTTACGCCCACTACCTGTTGAATTCAAATATTTTGAGCTATGGGCCAGACGGTGAAGGACTTGTTCTCTGTGCTCCAGACAAAGGTGCTCGCGACTTCGTCAAAGAGATGTACAACACACTTGGTTTAACCAAGGCAAAGTTCATCATGCTAGACAAAGAACGTACTGCTGAACGTAAGGTAGAAATCACCCTTCACGAAGAAAGCGAAGATACTTTCGAAGGTCTGAATAACCCTAGTATCGTACTATTTGATGATATGGTTCGAACGGGTTCAACAGTAGTAAAATCCTGCCAGTTCCTTCAGCAGTTAAAACCTGAGCGCATGGTATTTACCGTTTCACACTTCTACGCAAGCACCGAAGGCCGTGAGCGCATGTCTGATCCTGCACTGGGTGAGATCCTGACACTGAACACAATGCCGACGATCCTTAACAGAGATGAGCAAGGCCGTTTACGCAAGAAAATGGTTGTCCTGAAAATTGAGAAATTTTTGGCTCAAGAACTGTGTAAGATTCTGAATTTACCGCAGCGCTCGGAAGAGACCAATCCTTATAAAATTGACATGTCATCAAAGAACCCTCGCTTCCAGCGTAAAATTTGGTTCTCTGATCAACTGTCCGAACTGTAATTGTTAATGTGGTCACTCACGTAACTCTTTAGCCTCCTGTTCAGAGTGACGACTAAGGTAGAAGCTGCAAAAGCCTTTGCCACGAAAAAAGATGTCTCTATTCAAATAGATTTCTGATCAGTATAGGGAAACGAGCGGTTTCCCTATCTTCTCAACATTTTTTGATACTCAAATATCTGTTCTCAAGGACATACCCTTCTTACTGTGGGATTTTTCGTATGTGGCATGCTGGATAAAGGCATCACTCAGCGGAGTCTGATGTTTGAGCGGGGCGCGAACAATGTGCCAGTTGGTGAGAATTGGAAAATTAGCGATAGAGAGTTTCACTAAACTTGTACTGGGCTCATCTTCCAATGCGTATTCCGATAAAATGGTCAGCCCCATACCTGCGATAACACAATGCTTGATCGCTTCGTTACTTTCGATAACCAGTTTCGGCTTGAACTGGAGGTTGAGCTTTTCAAAATGTGCGTCGATGGCGAAGCGGGTTCCGGACCCCGGCTCTCTAGACAGCCAGGGGTAGTTCAGTAGCTCTTTCGGTTCTATGTGCGATTGGTTAGCCAGTGGATGATCTTTGGGGGCAACGGGGTAGAGCCGATTTGGCAGAAACTGGATAGAGTGGGGCTCCATCTGCGGCTCTAAATGGCTAAATAGATAAATGTCATCTAACCCTTGGTGATAGCGCTCCAGAATAGATTGCCTGTTGCCCACTTTTAAAACGATATCAATCAGCGGGTATGTGTCGCAGAAGCTACCCAACAAATGCGGAATGAAATATTTTGCTGAGGTGACAACGGCCACCTTTAATGTCCCTGCTTTTATCTCGCTCAGGTTTGCCAAATCAATCTCTAGTCTATCTATGGTATCAAGGAGTTCATTGGCGTATTTGGCCAAGGTATCTGCAGCTTGGGTAAAGATGAGCTTTTTCCCGACAACCTGGTATAAAGGCATACCGATCAAGTCGGTAAGTTGGCGCAACTGAATAGAGACAGTGGGTTGGGTTAAGTTCAGAGTCTGGGCTGCTAAGGTGATCGATTCCTGTTCGTAAACACTGAGGAAAACCCGTAAGTTCCTGATGTTACTTATTCGGTACCTGAGATGTTGTTGCGACATATATAGATGAAATCCTATGAATGTCATGTTTAATATTAATTATACTTTGGTTATTGAATACTGCATATTTGTCTTCAAGCAAGGCACCCATGATGGTGTAATGCACCCGAGGAGGCAGCATGAGTTTCAATCAACTACTTATTCCTATTGCGCCAGAACAGCAGCTCGATGACTCTTTCCATCAGGCATTTAACTTTGCCAATCAAATATCAGCACAGGTGACATTGTTGACGGTTATCGAGGACTTGGCTGAGCTCAAGGAGATCTCACGTTTCTCATGTACGACACTCGACCTCCTAGATAAATCGACGAAAATCTACCACGGCATCCTCAAAGAGTGGGTACAATCACTCAAGCAGGAATATACCAACATCAAGTTTCAGACCAAGATACGAATTGGTATCCCGTTTATTGAAATCATCAAAGAGGCGAATGATAGCCAAGCCACCATGGTCATTTTGGACACCCATAGGGAAGCCAAAGAAAAAGCCTGCCAGCGGGGGAGTACGACTTTACACATAATGCGTAAGTCCGAAGTGCCAATCTGGTCGATAAGCACAGCGCCACGGCCGGTAAAAAATATCGTAGCGGCGTTGGATATCTCGAACCAAGACTACCGTGATTTCAATGAGCAAATATTGGCACTGGCTGTTGAGTTTTGTTCGATAACCGGTGCCAGCCTAACCGTTTGTCACGCATGGAGGCTGGATTCCGAGGGGTTCTTGAGAAAATGGAGTGGTTATGACGACTTGGATATCGCCCTTTTATCGAAAAAAATGCGGGACGAACGATTAGGAAGACTGCGCTCGTTGCTGATGCCTTATGAAAACAGCCCGATTCAAACCTCAATAAAAGTTTTGGAAGGGGAAACCCGTCAAATATTGCCTAAATATGCCAACGAAGAAGGGACTGACTTGGTGATATTGGGGTCGTTGTCTCGTACCGGTATTGCCGGATTTCTGATGGGCAATACTGCTGAGTCACTGCTTAACGACATAGGTTGTTCTGTGATTACTCTTAAGCCTGATGACTTTACGTCGCCGGTTTTGGAGGAGGGCTGATACGGATTGTCGCCCCGTCTGACGGTTGCTATACGCAAACCTTTTGGCTTTGTGGGGAGGGAAAATTATGAAAATTGACAGCAATGATGTGTTATCGGCAAAGCTCCAAGTTATTATTCATTGGGCTGTAAGAGCGCTCTCAATTATCATGGTTTTTGTTATTGTAATGGGCGTACTTGATGTTGCCTGGATATTGTACCAGCGCCTGATCACACCTCCTCAATATATATTGACAATCTCCGATATGCTGGCGACTTTCGGTGCCTTTATGGCAGTGCTGATAGCAATCGAAATCTTTATCAATATTACGATCTACCTTCGTGAAAATGTTATCCATGTAAAAATCGTAATGGCAACAGCTTTGATGGCGATTGCTCGTAAGGTGATAATTATTGATGTTGAAGAAATGGAAGTTGCCTACTTGTATGGTATCGCTGCGGTTGTGCTGAGTATGAGTATCGGCTATTGGTTGATACATCAGCTACCACGAAAAAGTCATCTAGAGGAATAATTGTGATAATGAAAGTTTATTCAAAAAATGAATATTCCCAAGAATATTGAAAGGTAAGCCATTACAAATCATCTCTGTAATAAAGAGTTTCCAGAGAGATTATTCCTTTTGGCAATATGTGTGGGTGAAAAAATACGCGCATCTTATTGACTTGATTGCATTTCGCCATTAAATTGACGCTCGTTAGAGTTAATACTCAATGGGTTTTATAATGAAAAGAAATGGCTTTACACTGATAGAAATGGTCGTTGTGATCGTGATTCTTGGCATCTTAGCTGTTACCGCTGCTCCGCGTTTCTTGAATTTGCAGGTAGATGCCCGAAATTCTGCTCTGGAAGGATTGAAAGGTGCTGTTGAGTCTGGATTAGAGATTGGATATGGCAAAATGGCGATGGCAGGGCTAGAAAGTCGATATACAACAAATAACGACACCGCAGGCAGTATTGCAACTGATATACCTATTGGTGGCTGTGAGAAAGACGGCAAAGATCTGTGTATATTCTGGTACGGTTATCCAGAGTCTAATTTTTATACAATTACAACCTTAGTAGATGGCATTAATAAACACTATGAGGTGGAGAAAGATTGGGGGATCACGAAACTTACTGGTGATGAAGCATTGCTTATCACCGATAAAAAGAACCTTGATTACACTGTTACTCCTCCAAAGTTAATAAATAACAGCTGTTATCTTCGCTATCTTCATCCGACTCAAAAAGACGAGACTTACCTTTTAGAAATAAGTGCTTGCCAATAAATATAAATAGTTAATTAATAACACCCGCAGCCTGCAAAGAGTGGGTGTTTTTGTTTGGGCAAATTAGCAACCAGAGTAGATGCTTGGTGTTTTGACACCAACGGAGTTTGCAACTGCTAGAAAACAGTTTCTGCTGAGTAAGTTTACCTTTAGTGTGATCTGGATCACAATTTATCGGATAAAACAAAGGTTTAACCACCTGAATTATAAAGTATCCATAAAGGTACAATTGTTAACATAGTTGCAGTGCATTGCTATCATTGATACCCTGAATAGGCTAAAGCGTAACGATTTGGGATACTATGTACACGATTTTTTCGTTACTCAAATGGGTAGTTTTGATTTACTTGGTCAAGACTGGACGTATCCAAGAATCAACTTTTCTAAAATGGAAACAAATGACCTTGAATGCCGTCACAATGATCGTGCTGCACTCAACACTGGTTATCCACTTAGTTGAAGGGGTTGATTTGCAGAGCAATGGAACTGGCGATGGGTATTACCTAAGAGAAACGTTTTCCGCATTACAGAATAAGGAGGCTTAGGCCTCCTTATTTTTTTATATCTCATCTTTTTTATAGTTCACATTTTATTTGTTATCTTATTGATATAAAAAATAAATTTTGAATTGGTTAAGTCCTTCCTAAAAATGCACACTGTTTTCCAACAAGTCATTCCGAGAATTATCTCGAAGAAGGTTGGAGAACAATTGTATGAAAAAATCACTGTTTGTTATGGGGAGTCTGTTGGCTTCTTTAAGCTTCTCACCAATTGCCATGGCGGATTTGGAAGATTGGCATGAGGAGCGTGTAGAAGAGCGAAGAGAGGAGCGCCGTGAAGACAGACGTGAGGAAAGGCGTGAAGATCGTCAGGAAGAACGACAAGAGGAGCGTAGAGAGGAACGTCGTGAAGAAAGAAGAGAAGAGCGTCGCGACGATTAATCGTTATTAGCTAGTTATCGATGCTGCTGAGTCACACAAACTGTCACTCAGCAGCAGAATTAATGGCACGAAATTTATATACCCAAGCTACTTCTTGCCAAATGAGATTATTGAACCGGCTTGAGCCGGTATAGCTTGAGCTCGTAACCATTATAGAAACTAGTGAGCAGGCGGTTCTCACCTGGAATTAATCGCACCGAACTGACAACGTTGGTGTTCTTATCAAGGTTGTCTTTCAAGCGAGGATCTTCAGCATTCGCATCAATTTGTCGGATCACGATGCGATCGTCAACGTCCTTCTGGTAGTGGCTGAGGTATTTCACTTCAAACTTCTGATCTTGCCTGTCCTGCCCATATACGTTCATTTGATTACCATTTAGTTCGACGTAAAACCGTAGGCCATTTTCAGTCGTGGTATACCACATCCCTTCATGCTGGCTAAATGTTGGCAAGATCCTCTCTTTGGCTGTGATTAAAGCGGCAGAAAAAATCAGTATGGTAATGAAGAAGTGGATAATTACTGTTTTATTTTTGAACATACTAGATTCTCGTCGCAGCCATAAAGCGTTTCTTTTACCTTGTCGATGTACTGATAATTGTTTTGTTCTATCAAGCCTTTCAGCACTTCGATTTCATTATCTTCAGGAATGAAGAGGACAGTTGTGTCACCCATACTGTAAGCGGTATCAGTTGGCAGGAACCAGTGCAGCATGGCAACAATCACTAGACTTGCACATAAAGCAGAAAGGTAGAACCGAACAGACTTTAGGTGAGAAAGAGAGTTTCTGTCGCTTCCTTCTTTACTATCCGACATTGATTGGCTCGGACTTTGTTCTGCCAGTGCGTTGTCTGCAACTGTGTTTGTGTTGCTGGATTCAGAGTAAGCACTTTCTGCTTCTGGGCGAGTAATACTCGGTTGCTCAGAAGGCATTGCGGAGTCGACTGAGGAGCTATGCGCTAGATTCGAGGATTGTTGAATCACAGATGCGGATGGCTCAGTGTCATGATATTCCGGTTCAACGGTTAGCTTATAACCGCGCTTTGGCACCGTCACAATATAAGCTTTGCCTAAATCAAACAGCTTAGATCTAAGACCATTGACCGTTTGGTTGATGGTGAAATCAGAGGCGTAGGTGCCAGCCCAAATGGTGTCTGCCAACTCTTTTCTCAGGGTAACCTCTGGGTAGTTTTGGCAAAGGATCTTCAGCAACTCCATTTCTTTAATTCGGAGTTTATTTTGCGCGCCAGTTTGAGTATGCCGGATAGTCAACTCATTGACAGAGACTTCCAATGTCTGCAATGAGATATAGGGTGATGTAGGTGATTGGTTATTTTGCATATTGTTTGAGTAATAGCTGCGTAGTCAAAAGCCAATATAGAGGAAAAAAATACGTCTACCGTTAGTTTTCTGTCAAAAACGGCCATATTTCAAGCAAATAATTACTAGTATACTACGCATTTCCAATGTTGATAAAACAGGGTTATGGCAACCCTGTATTTATCACCTTTGGCTATGAATATGGTTGGTGAAACCTGGTGTTGCCTTTACTAGGATTACTATTCAAATGACTTGCTCATTCTTTCAAGCATGGTGACTTTTTCCCGCATCTGCTTTGATGCCGTCTCCATCTTTTCTACTTGCTCGAGGTTTTTCGTCGATAGAAAAGAGATTTGATGAACATTATTGCTGACATCTTGAGTAACAGAACCTTGCTCTTCGGCTGCCGTTGCTATTTGGCTTGAGATTTCGGCAATTTCGTCAACCATGATCACTACTTTACGGACTTTTTCAGCGGTTATATTGGTATCGTGGACACACTGCTGGGTGCGGGAAATACTTTCAGATGTTGTAAGGTGCCATTGCTCAAGAGTGCTGTTGATATCTTCAATACTTGATTGAATCTGCTCGGTTGCTCCATGGGTTCGCTGGGATAGCGCCCTGACTTCATCGGCAACGACGGCAAAGCCTCGACCTTGTTCTCCTGCTCTTGCGGCTTCTATTGCCGCATTGAGTGCCAATAAATTGGTTTGTTCAGCAATTCCTTGGATTTCAACCATCATGTTGTGGATTTGATCGGAGACTTTACTCAGTGACTTGGCGGTAGTGGCTGTATTCTCAGTCTCAATCGCTAGCGTATTGATATTATCTAGGGTTGTCGTTAATACCTGTTCTGTATCACTGCACTGTTTTTGGGTCTCGTTGACTTTATCGTTGGTCATTTGAGTATTGGTCGCAATTTCGTTAGCAACGGCAGACAGCTCGGTAATGGCGGAGGCAACAAGTTGGGTGTCGCGGTCTTGCTCGGATATGGAGTTTTGGGTTTGTTGTGAGGCTGCCAGCAGTTCATCAGCAACGGTATTTAGCGCTCTGGAAACATCCGTAGTCCGTCCTAACACTGTTTTTATTCTGGCGTCATGAAGTTCGAGGTGGAAGTCTGCAATGGAAGACTGTTTGTCACCACTGTATATCAGCTTGGTAATGCTGTCATAGCTTTGTTCTAGCTGTTCAAAAAAGCGCGGGGTAACAAATAGCTCTTGTCGGTAAAGAAAGCCTAGCAAGCAAAGCGGCAGTAGCTCGCCAATTAACTTGTATTGATTGAGGAAGAAAAAGGAGCTGGCCACCGAGCCAATGATCAGCAAGATGGCGACACAAAGTTTCTGCATCACAGAAAGTTTAAAGCTATAGGGATTCTTCTTTTGATTTAGTCGTTGGTAAGTTTTAGTGGCGGTGACTTTCATGTCAGAGGTGGGTTTACGCCTCACTGATTGATAGCCTATTAATTTGTTGTTTTCATACAGCGGGGTGACATAGGCATCGACCCAATAATGGCTACCGTCTTTACAGCGGTTTTTGACAATTCCTCGCCAGGGCTGGCCTTTTTTTAAGTGCTGCCAGAGATCGGCAAAGGCCTGCGGCGGCATATCTGGGTGACGGATGATATTGTGATGTTGTCCAATTAACTCTTCAACGCTGTAGCCACTGATAGTAATGAATTCCTCATTGGCGTAAGTAATGACGCCTTGGGTGTCTGTTGTGGTAACCAGTTGTGCATCCTGCCTGAGTTCTACCTCATGATTGTTCACATGCTGGTGCTTTCTCATCATAAGTTCCTCTTCATACGCAAAAGGCCTGACGACAAAAGCGATACTGCAGCTCTACAAGGCCGAAACTATCTTTTTGTTTTCTGACAGATTTATCACTGTTCTTCTTCCAACTGTAAACGGATTTTGAGCAAGGTAAATTACAGCAAACGGGGAGGTGGTGTAATATTTGCGTTAAATATGCCAATTTGGCATAAAGGTCTAATAAATGCTGAGTATTGAGATGCTGAGTGGATGATGTGAAGGGACTAGCGTGAAATTTCAAAGCAAAATTTTATTACTAAAAATCCCGATATAACAGGGCTATATCGGGATTTTGAATGAATAACTAAATGAGCTTGCTAAATGAATTAGCGAAAGCTGATTAGCTGTACATTGGAACCAGTGCCACGGTACCGATGATCACAGTCGCAAGACCACATAGCACAGGTACAGAAGTACGCTTAACCACTTCGAATGGGCTAACGTTACCCATACCAGAGGTTGCCACGATTACACCAGATACTGGAGAAATCGTACGACCTAGGTTAGACGCCTGTAGCATCGGAATGATAAGGAATGCAGGGCTAAGGCCCATTTTACCGGCAAGTGCTGGTGCTAGCTCTACGAATGCGTAGAACGGTGCGTTACCAGAACCTGTCGCGATAGCTGCTGCAACCGTCAGGCCTGTTAGTAGTAGCATCAGGGCAAAACCACCTGCACCTGCCGCTTCAGCAAGACCGATCAGGTTGTCGATAGCACCGATAGACATCAGACCCTGTGCAAATACACCCGCAGCAACCAACAGCATCACAACGCCTTTGAATGCATCAGCCATACCTTGGTAACACGCTTCTAGGTCTTCCAGTGTTTCCTTACCTTTGAAGCGCTTGGTCACGAAGTCAACGATGGCGCCGATGAAGATAGACATTACTACGATAGTGTAGATATCCAGTGATAGGCCTGGGATAGTTTCACCGTTGAATGCAAATACACCGATGATTGGCATAAATGGCAAGATAGCGTAGTAAGCAGGTGCTTTTACTTCGATTTCAGAAATATCGACTTTTTCCATCACGATATTTTCTTTCTTATCGAGGTATTTGTTCCAGAAGAACGCAGCAGCAGCCATCACGATGATTGCACAGATAGAAACAGGCAGTACGGTTTCAACGGCAAAAACGTGCAGTGGTAGGCCTGATTTCTCTGCTGCAACAATCACGTCACCTGATGTTGGTGAAAGAATGATTGCCGCCGGTGAGGCACAGATAGCAACTGCAGCAGGGCGCGAGATACCCATTGCTGTCATCATCGGGAATAGAGTGGCCATCAATAGTACACCTAGGCCAGTTGCCGAACTTACCGCCAGTGACATCAAACACGCTACGATGTAAGCCGCTACTAGCAATATGTATGGTGATTTAATGACTGAAAGTGGTTTAGAGAATTGTTTTACCACGACGTTGTTAGCGCCAATGTGTGTCATGTAGGATGCAAAGCCACAAAGTAGCATGATCTGCATACCTAGGCCGCCCCCACGGTACTGCAGCATGTATTTCACATACTCTAAAGAATCGGTGACGAAGTTACCGGTCGCCTGAATCTTCTCAGGCAGTACGTTATATCCAAGAACGCCGGTAATGAGCAGTAACAATAGGCCTGCTGTTAGTAGAACGCCCGCAGGTTTGTATCCTTTAATGATGAAATAGCCAACAGCAACCGTTACTGCCAAGCCAATCAATAGCTCCAACATGGAAAAAATCCTCTTAAACCACAAAATTAAGAAACAATGTGTCAATTGATAAAATTTTCTTACACATTATTTTCGATAAATTTACCTAAAAAGTGGTGGAGGAACGACAATAATCGGACCAGTTTATGATCTGAAACAGAATTTTGAGTAATGTGTTAATTTTGCGCTACAGTCATGAAAAGATGCGCAACATCATATGTTTGAATGTCGTTAATGATTATATTTTGCTTGTCTTTTGCGCAAATAAACGTAAGCGCAGGTAATACATTGCTTATACGGGTTAATAACTAATTTACCGTGTTACAAAATGTAAATTTGATTACATTTAACGATTGTTCTTCACATATTCCATAAAAGCCTTATCTGCCACTGATAAATAACCGTCTTTTCGCCATGCAATGGCAATATTCAATATGACAGATTGTTCAAAGGGGATAGGGACAACACCTGATTCATTTTCTGTCACCATGTCGAGCAATGCGGTTACGGCAAAGTCGTTGCGAACAATCTTTAAAATCATCGGTAGCAAATTAGTTTCGAAAGCAATATTGGGTTCGAAGTGGTTCTCTTGGCAAATGCGGTCAATGTATTCGCGATGGAAATAACCGGGCTTGAACATCACCAAATCTTGTTCGAAGAAGGTTTTGAAATCGATGGTATCGAGTGTGGCCAACTCATTTTCTGGGTGAACAGCAGCCACCATTTGGGTCGTGAGTAAGTGCTCTGTTGCGAGTCTTTCCGGAATATGGTCACAATGAATGATGCCCAAATCGAGCTCTTTATCTAGCAGCATTTTACGGATTGTCTCGGTACCCGCTTCGACGATGGTCAACTTTAAATTGGGATACTGGCTTTTGAAACCCATTAAGATATCTGGCAGGTAATAGGAGCCCAGGGAGCTGGGTACGCCGAGCTTAACCTCGCCTTTGGTGAGTCCTTTTAACTCTTCCATGGCAACGGTGGCATCATGCACGCTCTGTAGGATCAATCGTGCATGGCGTAAAAGTACTTCCCCTTCAGGGGTCAGGGAGACTCGGCGCTCATTGCGATCAAACAGTACGATACCCAGTTGCTCTTCGAATTTTTTCACTGCAATACTCAGTGCAGGCTGGGCGATGTGGAGCTTGGCGGCTGCGCGAGTGAAGTTGGCGGTGTCGGCGAGGGTAACGAAGTAATTGAGTTGGCGAATATCCATTGGCTATATATTTCCTTTATAGCTTCCATATTTTTAATATATTTTCACTATTCCTATTGAATTGCTACGGTTGAAGCAGATTTCTTTTTTGCTGATAACCGACATGATAGACATTCAAACCACAGAGTATCGAAGAGCCAGCTTTGCCTTGTGTCTGGGCTCATTTCTTATTTTCTGCAATCTGTATTTATTCCAGCCAATGTTGCCACTAATGGCGGAGAACTTTGCGGTGTCAGCGACCCGGGTAAATTGGCTGGTGGCGGCTGCGACCTTGGCTTTGGCGGTCACGCTGGTGCCTTGGGCTGTTTGGTCTGAACGCATCGGTCGGCGACCGGTGATGTTAATCAGCCTGAGCTTGTTGCCTGTCATTGGTTTTGTGATGCTGACAGCAGAAAGCTTGCTCATGCTCAGTTTAAGCCGCGCCTTGATGGGAGCAGCCTTGGCGGGGTTTGCCGCCGTGGCCGTGGCGTATATGGCCGAGGAATTTACCTCTCGCGCCCTGATGTTGGCGGTCGGTGGTTATATTAGTGCCAATTCATTGGGGGGGATTGTCGGCAGGATTTCCGGTGGTTTTCTATCTGAACGCTTTGGTTGGCAAGGTGCTGTGATTTGCATGGCGGTATTTAGCTTGGTGGTTGCCATCGCTATTTATTACCTTTTGCCTGAACAGCGAAACTTCAAACCAGCCAAAGGTCAGCTTCGCCAGCAAACCTACAGTGTATTGGTGCACCTGCGGACCCCAGAGTTGTGGCAGGCTATGCTGATTGGCGGGGTTAACTTTGCCTTGTTTGTGAACTTGTATTCTGTCATGGGATTCAGACTGGTCGCTGAACCATATTCTGTGCCTGTGAGCTGGGCGTCGATGATCTTCCTGTGTTACCTAAGTGGTACGGTTTCGGCAAATTTGAGCGGGCGCTGGACCCAACGATTCTCTGCGGTACCGGGTATGGTACTGGGAACCTGTATCAGTGCGATGGGGATGTGGGTTGCCTGGTATGAGTCGGTATATGCCATGGTGCTGGGACTACTGTTAATCAGCTCGGGCTCTTTCTTTACTCATTCGTTGGCGTACGGCTGGGTCAGCCAACGAGCTAAAACGGCCAAGGCCACCGCGACGGCATTGTATCTGGTCCACTATTATGCCGGCGGTAGTCTTGGCGGCTTTTATCTTATCGGTTGTTGGCAGTACTTTGGATGGACTGGCGTCATCGCGGGGGGCTCAGTCCTGTATGTGTTAATGGGCATGTTGTGTTACCGGTTGTACGCGAGTACGGAGGGGAGCTCAGATGCCCCACTGCCTTCTGAGCCCCGTTAGCCATTACTTGTACTTGAATTGACCGACTACTGCATCTAGCTGCTCAGCCATGTTGGCAACGTCTTGGCTGCTGGTGCTGGTTTGGCTAACAGCCGTTGCTGTATTGGTTGCCAGCTCAGCAATTCGATGAATGTTCTGATCGATTTCTGCAGATACGGCGGACTGTTGTTCAGAGGCCGATGCTATTTGAAGGCTTCTGTCTGAAATATCAGTGATAGCCTTAACGATTAAATCGGCAGCCTCTTTAGCTTGTTTGGTGTGAGCCACTGTATCCCCAGCCAATGCTTGGCTATGCTGCATCGCCGCGACACTTTGGCTCACTGTTGCAAGCAGTTGTTCGATGGTTTGCTCTATTTCTTGTGTCGAGCTGTGGGTACGCTGGGCAAGTTGGCGTACCTCGTCAGCAACCACGGCAAATCCTCGGCCATGTTCACCAGCACGTGCGGCCTCAATTGCCGCATTGAGGGCTAGTAGATTCGTTTGCTCTGTGATATCCCTGATAACGGATGTCACCTTGTTGATGTTCTGGCTTTGTGCTTCCAGTGTTTGGATTTGAACTTGTGCTGACTGGATCTCATCGGCGAGCGAATCAATAGATATGGCGGCCTGCTGGCTTATTTCTAGGCTTTTCACCGCATTATCTTGTCCGTTTTGTGCCGCTGTAGCGGTATCACTAATATTGTTCGCAATTTCACTACTGGTCGCCAGCAGTTCATTGACCGATGTTGCGACGTTAGCCGATTCACTTTGCTGTTGTTCGGCATTGGCCAAACTGCCAGATGCCGCAGATTTGGACTCGTTGGCCGCTTTGGATAGTTGCTTGGAGATGTCGGCAATATTATTGATGATTGCCTGAAGTTTACTGGTAAAAAGATCAAAGGAGCGACTTAGCTGAGCAAGTTCATCATCGCCTTGGTCATTCATTCTAACGGTGAGATCGCCTTCACCTTGTGCGATGTCGTTCATCATGCGGTTAACTGCGTTTAGCCGTTTATTGATAGTCCGGCTGATCACAAACAGCACCAGCGTCATAATGAGAGTAATAGCGCCGCCACCTACCAAGAGGATCATTTTCTCCTGAGACTGCATGTCATGAATTGTATTGATGATAGTTTGTTCTAATTGGTCGATTTGACTCTCGACTTGTTGAATATTGGTTCTCAATTCACCGTAAAGGCCTTCATTGTAAGTTAGGCCTATGTCGGTATAACCCTGGACAAGTTCGTCGAACATCATTTGATAGATAGTGATGCTTCTTCTTAGGCTTCTTTTTTCTGACGTAGAGAGATCGCTAATGGCTAAGGTTGAAAGTAGGGTATCAAGGTTGTTGTTGAATACCTCAATATGGCTTGGATCTTTCGTGATCAGGAAATCTTTCTCGTTTCGACGCAATGTCAGCAATAGTCGATAAAGTTTTTCGTGACCGTTGATCAGCAATAACTCTTCAGTATCGTTTGCAGCGGAGCGGATATTTCCTCTTAGTCCTTCAGAAGGCGCAAGCCCTAGCAGTATGGTTTGATCGGCGATGATATTGAATTGATTGGCATAATTGTTTAGAGACTGTTTGACTTGCTCAAATTCAGCGTTATGTTCATCGTTGTATTTGGCTAATATCGCTTTCACAGTTGCCAATCGAGCATTGAGTTCTATTTGCTTTTGATTGAATTTCTCTATGTAGCCAGCATCTAGACGGGCTAGAAAATCTTTTTCGTGACGGCGTAAGGTCAGTAAGTCGGCATTGCTGTGCGCCGTTTCTTGGGCTGCTAATTGAAGATTATCTAATTTGATAAATGAAAGGGTTTCGAAGGCACCGAACGTAACCATGGCACTAACCAAAAAGAGGCTGGTCAGATACAGCTTGGCTTTGATCGTTTTAACAAATTGGCGTTGCATTCCACTCTCCCTGTTTGCTTATAACAACCCAATCACAGACATATGCGCACGTGTCATTAAATCAAGACACAATAGTCTGCATTGCTATATATAACTATAGGGGCAGAAATGAAAAAATCCCGAAATTTGCCCTTTTAACTTGGGAAACAGAGGCAAACTTCGGGATGAGGGTGAATACAAAATGTTAAGCCAGCGCCATTGCTAGCAAGGAAACAGGGTGGATGGTTTCTAAATCAGTGTTTTCTTCTATTTGCCATTTGCAGGTTTCACAGTCAGTGATGGCAAAATCCGCTTTGGAACGTTTTATTTGCTCGAACAGGTTACTGCCGATTGCCATAGAAGTATCATAATTTTCCGTTTTGAAGCCGTAGGTGCCTGCTAGGCCACAGCATTGGCTGTCGAGTACTTCTACCTCAAGGCCCGGGATCATCTTCAGCAATTCAATGGTGTACAAGCTACCACCGGTCTTTTCGAGGTGACAAGGCGTGTGGTAGACCACTTTCTTGTTGACAGGTTTCATCTTTGGCGCTCGCCCGTTCATGAATTCTTTGAGCAAGAAACGGGTCACATACTCAATTTTATTGGCGACCTTGCTGTTGTCTACCTTCAGTACGTTCGGGTACTCTTCTTTCAGAGTGAAAGAGCAGGTCGATGAAGTAGAAAGGATCGGCGCATCATGTTTCTCTACTGCGGCAGAAAAATTGTCGATGTTCAATTTGGCATTCTTTTTCGCTTTGTCAAAGAAACCGTTGGCAATTAATGGCACGCCACAACATTTCTCTTTGTCCATCAATTGGACGCCAATGCTCATTGCATTCATTACGCTAACAAAGTCTTTACCCAGCTGTGGGTGGTTGTAATTGACATAGCAGCCATGGAAGTAATGCACTTGCTTAGGGTACAAGGCTTGGCTGGTACAGTTTTGCTTGTACCAGCGGCGGAATGTGCCGTGTGAGTATTTCGGCAGGCTCTTGTGGTCATGCACGCCAATGGTTTTGTGCATGATCTTCTTGACCGGCTTCAACCCTGTAATGGTATTGACGATTGGCGCAAATGGTGTCGCTGCCGATCCCATCAAGTCGGTATGGCTCAGCACAAAGTCACGGATGGTTTTGATGTTCATCGGTAGCTTAGCGTGCTCGTCACGGGCAACAGCAATCATATCGCCAATCTTTACCCCTGAAGGGCAGGCGGTCTCACAACGCTTACAGTTGGTACACAGCTTTAATGTTTCATCATAGAAATCAGGACTTTTAATGCGCAGACGTTCACCGTCTGGGCCACATTGCTTAGGGCCTGGGTATTGTGGGTTGGCTTTGGCAACCGGGCAGTAGACGGTACAAACCGTACATTTGATGCATTGGTCGAAGCTTGTGTCTTTTTGAAGAAGGCTCATGCGATTGTCCTTTCTTGTTTTGGCTGTGTATCTGTGACTTGTTCGTGCTGGTGGGTGGCGATCATCTGCTGGGCTACATAGTAGCCAGTGGAGATAGCCACGCCTGAGCCAGAGCCTTCCTGTACCGGATCATAGTGGGCCAAAATGGCGCCTGCGCAGAATAGGTTTTTAATAACTTGCTGATTGATGGTTGGGTTCAGCTGCTTATTGCAATCAATCCCCATTTTCATGAACGGGTGGCTTTGAGGCGCGAAAAACTGAGGTTGGTACCAGTGATCTCTATGGGTATTGTCAGCCATGTCCAGACCAAAGATTGGCTCGTTGACCGCATGACGTTGTGCTGATAAGCCTTTGCTGAAAAAGCTACCAGTTGCCAGTAGGAAGCTATCGGCTACCAGAGGGATATCTTCATGGTTGCGGGTATAGATTTTCTCCAGACGGCCATTGTTGAAATCACCCTTGAGGACTTCATCTCCAGAGAGTATCAAGCCGCCTAGGCGTTTGTAGTGTGACTTCATAGCCTCTTCTAGGCGGATGCCCAGCAGTGAAGGGGGCATGGTTGGCAGCTCGCAGATCTTGAAGCCAGTCAGGCCTTCGAGCAACTTGATCGTCGCTGCACCGTCGCCATTGCCGAAGATCGCAGGCAAAACAACAAGATCGGCTTTGCCAACCTGCTGGATCATCGACTTGGCAAAAGCGTGTAATTTGGTTTCATCGCGTAGCACGCGCGAGATATCTATAGAGCGGAATTCACATGGGTTGCGCTGCATGCTTTCGAAATCAGGCAGTTCAACCGCAGCTGTTTTGATTTTCACCCCTTCGAAGGCACTGAGCTTTGATAAGTTGTCAGCGGCCAGCTGCGGCTGGAAATCACGGAAGCCATCTACTGTCACCAAAGCGATTTCGGCTAAACCTTCTGCTAGCTGGTGGTGCGGGAACTGATGCACAGTTTGTTGAGACAACCATGTTGAGCGGAAGGTACCCATTGGGGTGACACGGTAATGGTTCTTTTCATCGGCCTGAGCAGTAAGGTAGACACCACAGTGCTCCATCATGTCCTGGTACCAATTGATGGCTTCACGGCACTGCAGTTCGCCTAATTTGCTATAGGGATGAGATGGGCATTGGCTTTTCAGCTCAGCAAAAGCAGAGAAAGGCGCATCAACCGCTTCACCATTAGGCAGGCGGCTAAGTACATCTACCGAGCCAGAAGAAAAGTGCAAGGCGCTTTGTCCGGCTGCGATAACCGCTGTTTTTAAACCAGCTTCTGCGCAGCGGATAGCGCAACTTAGGCCTGCGACACCGCCGCCGATGATGATGCTATCAAATTTCATTGTGTTACCTCGTCAGCTGGCGTTGATTGTTGTTCTGGTAGATCACTGACGCCAAACAGCCCTTCGTAAATCCAGTAGGTAAATTCGCCTTCACGCAATGCATCGCCCCAAAATACGGGTTTGATCCCTTTCCAGCGTTCTTCTAGGAACTCTTCAAGTAAATGGCTAGCTTCATTACCCGAGGTTTTGCCGTATTCGGAGAACAAGCCTGCGGCACGGTAGGAGCAGAGTTCACCTTGGCAAGGGCCCATACCGATGCGGGTACGTCGGCGTAGGTCAACAAGATTATGAACATCCAAATCCTTGATGGCATATTCCACTTCGCCACAAGTCACCATTTCACATTCACAGATCACGGCTTGGCTTTTCTTGTCATTACCCAGGAATTTTTCTGCCCGTTCGCCATGGCGATAGAAAGCCGATTGGTAAACAGGTTTGGCCAAACTGGCAGTAGCAGGTT
This sequence comes from Photobacterium sp. AWH4_225, assembly GCF_056158405.1. NCBI lineage: Bacteria > Pseudomonadati > Pseudomonadota > Gammaproteobacteria > Vibrionales > Vibrionaceae > Photobacterium > Photobacterium sp. AWH4_225. Next base: position 1,398,205 of record NZ_JBSWTF010000001.1, read on the forward strand.
TCTTCGGTTCGGCTTGCTCTGAGCCCGGCAGCGGTTTTTCATGGGTAATACATGGTGCAGTATTGCCAAGCTTTTTCGCCACCAAATCGGTGGTCCATTCTGCCATCATGCGGTAGGTCATCAGTTTACCGCCGGTGATAGTGACAAAGCCGTCAAGACCATCACGTTCAGCATGATCAAGCAGTACAATACCGCGGCTGATATTACGGCCACTGGTATCGCCATCAACCGCAACCAGTGGTCTCACGCCAGCATAAGCACGTAGTACACGGGTGTTCGCCATGATTGGAGCAAGCTTGGTGCCTTCCTCGAGCAGAATGTCGATTTCCTTGCTGGTCACATGCAGATCATCAATCTTGTCGTAATCGATCCGCTCGGAAGTAGTGCCGATAAGAGAAATTGTATCGCCGGGCACCAGAATGTCAGCATCGGACGGTTTGCGACAACGGTTGATCACCAAGTTGTTGATGCGGTAATCAAGGATCAGTAGTGATCCTTTGGCCGGGAACATCTTGATAGACAGATCGCCATACTCACAGATTTGCTGGCCCCAGATCCCGGCGGCGTTAATCACCTGCTTGGCACGGATTTCAAATGACTGGCCAGTTTTCATATCCAGGCAGTAAACACCACGGACAGTGGCTCCTTCCCGGATGAGACCAGTGACATGGGTATGGTTGAACAGTCGGGCGCCGTGCTCGACTGCATCGAGTACGTTTGATGCTGATAGACGGAAGGGATCCAAGGTGCCGTCAGGCACTTTTACCGCGCCAATTAGTGATGGATTACAGTTTGGCTCAAGGCGGAGTGCATCTTTCGGTGAAAGTTGCTCAACATCTATATCCGCGGCCTGACAAGATGAAATAAAGGTTTTTTGAAAATCGAGATCATCGTCAGGCAGGGAAATAAACAGCCCTTGAGTATCTTCAACGCAGTGGCGGGCGATGTTTTTTAGAATGCGGTTTTCCTGAATACATTCTTTGGCCGATTCCTGATCGGTAACGGCGTATCGCGCTCCAGAGTGGAGAAGGCCGTGATTTCTTCCCGTGGTTCCTGATGCAAGATCATCTTTTTCAACCAGGATGCATGGGATTCCGCGCAAGGCACAGTCACGCATAATACCTGTACCGGTAGCGCCGCCGCCAATAATCACAACATCTGTTTCAAACCAACTATTCATGTTCGTTTTCGCTTATTGTTTTGGTCCGTGGATCAGGAAATGGATAATTCCTTCTATTTTATGCTGGGTAATATGCCACTTTTTGTAAGGGTAATATTTGATCGGTCACACATTTATGAGCGTTCGCGCATTCGAGTGCGCGTAAATGTGATTGTTTGACTGAAAAAGAAACAGTTTTAGCCAGTTCAAGCTATTCGAAAGGCTGCGTAGGTGTATTTATTAAAGGGAAATGACTAAACGAAAGTGTTAAGTGCATATGAGAAAAGAGTGGATTAAGCGATGGCCTTACGCCTTTCGCTCAAAATAGGCATGTAATCGATAGGGTGGTAGCGGCTACAGTCACGGCCTGCGTCTTTGCAATCGTATAGGGCCCTGTCAGCGCGTTCAATCAAAGAGGAGAGGGAATCGTTATCACCATAACTGGAAAGGCCAATGCTGGTGGTAAAGCTGATGGCGGTGCTATCAATACCGGTTTCAACTTCTAATGCGCGAATGCGTGATAGCATTCGCTCAGCAATTCTTTCTGCGTCACAGGACGTACACTTTGGCAGGAAAAGGATAAACTCTTCTCCTCCAAAACGACCAAACAGATCCGTCTTTCGGATATGCTCCTGCATAAAATGAGCAAATTCTTTCAGTACCTTGTCGCCAACGCCATGGCCCCATGTGTCATTGATCCGCTTAAACCGGTCGATATCGAACAACATAACGGAGAAAGGTTGTTCTTTTTGTATGCAGTTGGCCAACTGTTTATCTGCTAGCTGTAACAGCATGCGTCGGTTATATATTCCGGTAAGTGGATCAAGCGTTGCCTGTCGATACAACCGCATTAGCATGTGTAGTTTAGACAACTGGGACCAGACAACCATCAACGCCAATACGTTTTGTAGCCAGTAGCTGGCGATATTCTCTGGGCTAAATAAATGGCCAGATAAGTAGTCAACCAAGAGCTGAGTAAGCGCAGTGACTGCTAGCATACACAAGCTCTCTTTTAGAGTGACAGGCAGAATCGTTAAGATGGCGACATGAATGATTGGCAGTAGGGTGTAGCCATAGACAAAACCGCTATAGACAGTCGGAAAGTCGAGCACCCAAGCGGTATAAAGATAAAACATGTTGATACTGAGCACCATTAAGCCCATGTACCATTGTGCGCGTTTTAACGTTGTATGCCTGTGATTCAGCCATGCGATAGACAGAAGGAAGCTACCCAAGAGTATGCGGGAGCCTGCAATATGAAGATGGGTAGGTTGTGCGAGGAACAACAGATCGAACGGTAGCCATAAGATCACTAAGACACCCCAAACGGAAGATAGCATGGTGATCCTGCTACGTAGGTAGCCGCTTCGGGTATTTTTAAAGCTGGTGGAATGCGCTCGTGCACTCCAAAGATCGGGAATGTATAGCTTGAGAGATTGGAACAGTTGGTGCAGTGATGACGTCATAGCGCTTGTCCTTGCTACATCCTGTTAGTCTTAGATCCAAACCGCTATTGATCTTTGCTCGCAATAAAGCGTTATTATTCCACGTCGGCATTTGATATTCAGTGATGTTGATCCAAAAATTAAGCCACTATTGCCTAGTTTGATTAACATTAAAGAGAGCAAAATAACGACTTAATAAGACGCATAGTGCATTTTCATAGTTGGTATAGAACAGGGTAATTGCTATCATCCACACACTTTGTTTTGCCACATCAAGATAATCCCATGAACGCTGCTTTAATTTTTCTGATCCCCGCTTTATTGGGTGCCCAGCTGATTTTGACCTTGGTACTGACCAAAGGAGAAATCTGCCCGGGCCAAAGGGGAAGGGTACATAAAACTTTACCTGTTCTTCTATTTGGTTGGCTGGTTGTAGCACTGGCCCAGCCTTATGCATTCTTACCGTTGCTTGCTTTGGGTTACTTCACCTTGAAAGTTAAAACGGGCAAAACCCGTGATGCCGGACCATTAAACGTGTTCTACGCAGCGAATGTATTGGCTTTTCTCGTCTGGTTCTCGCTGTTACCGACATTAACGCTACCGGTGGCAGTATTGAGCACGGTCAGCATTGCACTGTTCGGTTCACTGGTTGCCCACATTCTATTGACTCAGGCAAGAACCCGTTTGCAGGCTTTCCACCGCTTGTTACCTTTCGCTGGTTTTATCAGTGCTATGGTGAGTGTACTTTGTTTACTGTGGCTATCTTCTTTACTCGATGAGAGCCAACTCGCATTGCTAACAACCAATGTGGTTGCGTCTTTGGTATTACTGGTCGCTGGGCTGCTCGTATGGTCGATGCACCTGTTAACGGGAAAAACCGTTAACCGTTGGCAATTGGTGGCGGCTGCTGGCATTTTAGTGCTCTCTGCCAACATGCAGGTCGCATTAATTTAATTGCCTGGCCGTTAGACCTAAGCCAGATTGGTGAAATGTGAGGCGGCGCTTTCTCTTTCCGCCTCATTCTGTCTATGCTTACTCATGAGTGAATACTTACCGAGGGGCAGGAAGTATGGAGATTAACAATCTTTTGAACATGGATGGCAACATCGTTCTCGGTATCGTGAATGAGCGATTACGCCTTGAGTGTTCGACAGTCGAAGAGTTGGTCAGCCGCTATGAGCTGGACTTCAACGAATTAAATCAAAAAATGGAAGACTTGGGCTACCATTACGATCCAATCAATAACCAATTCAAATAACATCCGCTCTCTAATTCAGGCTGCAATGATGAAGGTGAATAACACTCACCTTGATTATGCAGCCTTGATTCCTTCCAGGTGTGTTTGGCACTGTTGCTTTGCCGTAGCAAAAAAAGCAGAAAGATAATGGCGTTCTCGCTCTTGGGCTCTGATCGCGGCAAATAAGCGACGCCACAAGCCATCACCAAGCGGTTTGCTGATAATGAGCCCTTGGCGAGCAAAGTCATAAACGGCCCAGTTCGGCAGTGCAGCAACGCCTAGTCCAGCAGAAACCATCTGAATCAGCATCAGGGTATTATCCGCTTGTTTCCAATTGGCTGGCTCAACTCCTGCAGGTTGCATGAAATGTTTTACCACATCTAGGCGGCTACGTTGTACCGGATAACTCAGCATAGTTTCATGGGCTAGATCTTCCGGGGTAATCACTTCTTTTGAGGCCAGTGGTGATTGAGGTGAAACAATCAGGCGCATTTCAAAATCAAACAGCGGCTCGAAATGAATTTCACTTCGAGTTTGGATATCTGAGGTAATAACGAGATCGAGCTCTCCGGCACTCAGTGCTGGCAGTGGCTCGAAACCAAAACCGGATGAGAAGTCTAAAGTGACATTCGGCCAATGGGTCTGGTACTCCTTGAGTGCTGGCATCAGCCATTGGAAGCAGGAGTGGCACTCTATCGCCATATGAAGTCGGCCGTTGGTATCTTCTTTTAAGCTAGCAAGTTCGTGCTCTGCTTGCGCCAGTCGGGGGAAGAGGTCATCGGCAAGGCGCAATAAAATATCACCCTCTGCTGTGAACTTTACAGGGCGAGTTTTGCGCAGGAAAAGCTGGCTACCCAGCCGTTGCTCTAAATCTTTTAGTTGGTGAGACAAAGCTGACTGGGTCAGACACAAGGTAGTGGCTGTCGCGGTTAACGATCCGGTATCTCTCAACACAGTCAGTGTTTTTAAGTGCTTAATTTCAATCAAATCGTTTCCTCATACGTTCCGTGTTCGCGCTATCCCTGTAACGCTGTTTACTGTAACGAGAAAAAATAGCGGTGTAAACATCTAGACGGCCAAATAGTGTTTTATCAATAATTACACAAGTCATTTCATATGAATTTTATTCAAGATAATCATTAGTGATAAGAAATTGCTCATAGTCAGTGGGTGGGTCATTGTTATTCCAACAACGGTAAAGAATGCATGGACGGAACAATAATGACTGTAAAAACAACAACACATATTTTGGGGTACCCGCGAATTGGCAGCCAGCGAGAACTAAAGTTTGCTCAGGAAAAGTACTGGCGCGGGGAGATTTCGCAGGCAGAACTGAAGGAAGTCGGTAGTCTGCTTCGTCATCGCCACTGGGGAGAGCAAGCAGGATCAGGGCTTGATGTCGTTACTGTTGGTGATTTTGCTTGGTACGACCATGTGCTTGGTACCAGTATGCTGCTTGGTCACTTGCCAAAGCGCCACCGTAGTGGTTTTCCTGATCTTGATACACTGTTTCGGGTTGCGAGGGGCAAAGCGCCAACTGGCTGTGCGTGTGCAGCATCTGATATGACCAAATGGTTCTATACCAACTATCACTACATTGTGCCTGAGTTCAGCGCCGACGATGAATTCAACGTCAGCTGGCCGCAACTGTTCGAAGAAATCGCTGAAGCCAAGCAAGCTGGCCATAAAGTGAAACCTGTACTGTTGGGGCCTGTTTCTTATCTATGGCTGGGAAAAGAAAAAGAGCAAGGCTTTGATAGGCTTTCTTTATTGCCAAGACTGCTGGCGGCGTATCAGCAAATTCTAACTAAACTGGCAAACCTCGGTGTTGATTGGGTACAGATTGATGAGCCAGTACTGGCGCTTGAGCTTCCTAAAGAGTGGCGAAATTCATTTAAAATTGCTTATCAGGTGCTCCATGGAGCACCAAAACTCTTGCTGACGACGTATTTTGATAACATTACTCATCATTTGGACGTGATCACCGGACTGAAAGTCGATGGCCTTCATGTGGATGTCTCGGCAGCGCCTGAACAACTGGAAGAAGTGGTGCAGCATTTACCTGAAGGCTGGGTGTTATCGGCTGGCGTAGTCAATGGACGAAACGTCTGGCGGGCAGATCTCAGTGCTCTGCTGGAAAAACTACAACCGGTCAAGGCTCTACTAGGAGATCGCCTCTGGCTAGCTTCTTCGTGCTCATTGCTTCATAGCCCGATGGACTTGGACTTGGAAACTGAGCTTGAGCCTGAAGTGCGCCAGTGGTTGGCGTTTGCCAAGCAAAAATGTCGTGAGTTGACCTTGTTAGCACAGGCCATTGATGGCCATGAGATCGCGATTGAAGAGTGTGCTCGTTACAGCGCGCCGATCAAAGCACGAGCAACCAGTGCAGTAGTTAATAATGAACAGGTTCGCCAGCGAAGTGAAGCCATTACCGATGCTCTGGCAGAGAGAAAATTGCCTTACCAAGAGCGTGCTCGCCTACAGCGTCAGTCATTAGGGTTACCGCTGCTGCCAACAACAACCATTGGTTCCTTCCCGCAAACCAGCGAGATTCGCACCCAACGAAGGGACTTCAAAGCAGGGCGGTTGGACGAGCAAGCTTATGTCAATGCCATGCAGGGGCATATCGACGATGCGATTGAGCGCCAGAACAAGCTTGGCCTGGATGTCTTGGTTCATGGCGAAGCTGAGCGTAATGACATGGTGGAATACTTTGCTGAGCTGCTTGAAGGTTTTGCCGCGACTCGCTTTGGTTGGGTACAAAGTTATGGCTCTCGATGTGTGAAACCTGCCGTGATTGTGTCTGATATTTATCGTGCTGAGCCAATGACAGTTTCTTGGGCGCAGTATGCTCAATCACTAACGGAAAAGCCTGTAAAAGGTATGCTGACAGGTCCTGTGACAATCTTGGGATGGACATTTCCGCGGGAAGATCTAAGTCGCGAAGCGATTGCTAATCAGATAGCACTGGCTTTGCGAGATGAAGTGGCCGATCTGCAAGACAAAGGTATCAAGATTATCCAGATTGATGAGCCTGCGATCCGTGAAGGAATGCCACTTAAGGCAAGCCACTGGCAGACATATCTCGATTGGGCCGTTAAAGCCTTCAAGATTTCTGCCGCCAGCGCGGAGCCGCAAACCCAGATCCACACCCATATGTGTTACAGCGAGTTCAATGACATGATTGAGTCAGTCGCCGCTTTGGATGCTGATGTGATCACCATTGAGACTTCCCGTTCTGATATGGAGTTACTCAAAGCTTTCGAGGCCTTTGATTACCCGAATGAGATTGGTCCTGGGGTTTATGATATCCACTCTCCAAACATACCTTCGGTAGAGCAGATCGTTGAACTGGTAGAAAAGGCAGAAGCGAAAATACCGGCTGAACGTTTATGGATAAATCCTGATTGCGGATTGAAAACGCGGAGTTGGGAAGAAACCGAAGCAGCCCTAACAAACTTGGTTGAAGCGGCGAAATTACTGCGACAGCAGTATCAATCGAAAGCTGTATAAGGTCATTGATGTGTAGTGCTGCTAATGCGTGAAGTAAAGCCCCTGTGATGTCTCTCAGGGGCTTTGACGTGTTAAGAGCGACCTTTTATGTCATCGAAGCTAGGCTTGTAGTCCGACTTGCTATATTTGGTCTTCAGCTTAGGAAAGTGGGTACGATCATTTTGGCCCTGAAGTTGTTCGCTGTTTGGAACATAATTGGACGGTTTATATTCAACATGCTGCTTTGACACTTCACTATTGTCATTACGACCTTGTAGCTCATAAGCAACAGCCGAATTGGCAAGAAATAATCCAGCAATAATTAATGCGATATTTTTCATGGCAGCCTACCTTAGCAAGAGTGAAAACGTGTAACGTGTCACAGTTATTATCTTAGATGATAAAAATTCGCTATAGGCATGATTTACAAAACTTTAAGTTAATAACTTATCAGCAAGGCTTAATTGATAACATATTATATAGTTTTTGATAGTGGTATCAGTTATATGTAACTTATTGAAATGGTTTGTGGATTAATCAATTTAATAAGGAAGGTATGAAGCTTGAGTATGTATGTCTGACAAGAAATTAAAGTTTTGTGAATTAATGGTTTTGACATATACCCAAGCTATTTCAAGATGCAGGTTCAGCGAGAATTTATAAGCTTATAGACAAGGCATTGTTTTGAAGAACTAGTGGCTCTAAATCAAGAAACAATAACGCGGTATAGAAGCTTAGAAAACTCGCCCTTCGGGAGGGTGTCAGCCCATTCACTCCTTCGTAGAAGCTTTTTGAAAGGGAATGCCATTCCTGCAAACCTTCGCCTTGCATGAATGCGCTGACAACCCTCTGAATCCTGCACCTTGAGGTAACTTGGGTATATACCAGAGTTAACTAAAAGTAGTTATTTATAAAATAATACTCCTGCAAATTGCAGGAGTATTAAATCATGATTGGTTGTTTACTCAGCTTCGGTGCGTGTGAAAGTCAGCGTATGTTCTGTACCGGCTAGCGTTAGCTGGTTGCCTGCTACTGTGGCTGTGCTCCAGTCCATTAGCGTTGCGCTCATCACTCGCTCAAGCTCCATCGCAGGCTCTGGACAAGCCATCATGGTCATGCCCATTTTTTCGATGCGAAGCTTGCCTTCGTTCAGCTCAGCTTGTCCGAAGTAACGGTTACAGCCAGCATGGCCGTTGGCACCGAGATCAGAAGATAGCTGAAGGTTAGGGGCTTTGAATGGTTCCGCAATTTCAAGTGCATTACCGTCAACTTTGTTGAGCACCCAGTTGTAAGAAGCAAGATCAGTATTCGTAATCATAGCGGTAGTCGGCTCGCTTACAGTGTTTGATGCACAAGCGGCAAGAATGACAGGTACGGCCAAAGCTGCAAGAAAACGTTTCTTCATCATCATAAATTCCCAGAAGTCTTTATAACTGTCTAGCCAAGTATTATTCCCCTGAATACATAAGCTAGAGAATTAATTGTACGTTGTTTTTTATCTTGTTTTACAATATATATCAGATTTTGGTGTGAGGGAATATAAAAAATCACACTAAACCTTAACTATATTCAGGATTGGTTATGTTTTAGTCCATAGAAAAAACATAAACACTAAACAAGATAGTAGTTTATACGACCCAAAAAGAAAAAATGTTAAGCCTGCGTCAGTTTAACCTTCATCCTTTTTTATCATATGAAGATGAACATCTTGTTGTGGGAACGGGATAGATATGCCTTCCCTGTCAAAGCGCATTTTAACTTCTCGGGTCACATCCCAGTAGACATCCCAATAGTCCTCTGTTTTAACCCAGGGACGAACGATGAAATCGACAGAGGAGGAATTGAGTACATGCAGCTTGATGGTTGGTTCGGGTGAGCGCAGCACCATTGGGTGATCAGCTAAAATAGCTTCCAATACTTTTTCTGTTTTCTCTACGTCGTCACCATAGCCAATACCAAATACCATATCGACCCGTCTAACTCTTTCGTGGGTAATATTCTTTATCGTGTCTCCCCATATTTTACTGTTCGGTACGATAAGGATTTGGTTATCAAACGTCTTGATGGTAGTGCTGACTAAACTCATATGACTAACTTTTCCCGAGGTTCCGCCGGCTTCGACAAAATCGTCGACATCGAACGGGCGGTAAATCAGCAGCATCATACCGGATGCAAAGTTAGACAAGGTATCCTGTAGGGCAAAGCCGATAATCACACCCGCCACACCGAAACCGGTCAGAACGGGAGCGAGGTTCAGTCCTATTTGCGATAGGGCAATCAGGATACCGATACACAACACGGTGTTGCCACTTATAGAGATGAAGAAGTCTTTCATTAACTGCGACATCCGCAACGTTGGCGAAGACACCGCGCGGGTAACAATACGCCGGGTGATATTCTTGAAGATTTTGAAGATAAAGATGATGACCAGAAACACAAACAGTTTGAACAAGGCAGAAGGCGTATTTTGTGCTAAATAGTCTCGGAAGTCTTTCAAACCGTCAGAAAGTAATGACCAAAGCACTTTTATATCAAGGAGCTCATTGGTTAGATTACCGGACACAACGAACAACTGTTTGGTGTAGTCGGTGGTGTCTAAGCCCATCTTGTTAGCAAGATCGACAATAAACTGTAGCCCTTCAATATCACCGACGACCTGGCGTTGGGCATGAATGTATTGGAGTTGAAGCGAAGCTTTCTCTTCTTCGGTTGCTGATCTTAGTTGGCCTGCCAGCATATTTTCTTGTTGGTTATCGAACGAGAGTTTGGCTGATAGAAAATCTAGCCTTTGATCAATTTCTTTTATCAGGGCTTCTTTGCTTTCTTCATCCGGCTTTCCCATTAACTCTAGCCAGCCAAAATTTGTCCATTGTTCGCCAAGAATCGTGTGATAAAAAGCGGTTGTTTCATGAAGGGTCTTTTGGATTATCAGTTTTTGCTCTTGGTCGGCACTATCGAGATCTTTTTGTAGTTTGGTAACCTGCTCGGCAAGAAAATCAATGGCGAGGGTGAGGTACTCGATCTGATCGTTAACAAAGCCGATGACCCTAGCAGTATTTTCTTCGGTTCGGTTGTTGATCAGTTTTTGTAGCTCAGCGCGGATATCCTCATTCTTATTTAGCATCTGCATATCAATGATGCTTTTGGCGGTGCCGGTTTTATCCAGTGACTCCTTGTAGAGCTCTCCCATCTCCGCTTCCATCTGCTCTATCTTGGCAAACTCATCGGGTTTGGGCTCGGGGGCTTGCTCGGCCTCTTCGGCAAAGGAGAGTAGGGAGAAGAAAAGGGTGAAGACAACTAGCCAGCGCATAGACGACAGACTCCGAGAGATAGCTACGTAACAATAAACATAGAGATCAAACGGGTCGGTGCTGGCTTAAATTCTGGAAAATGAGAAAGAAACTAGGGGGAGGGTACAGATAAAAAAAGGCCCCCTACATGAGGGGGCAATATTTACCATCGCTAGTATTAGCGATTTTTGATAAATCCAATAAAATCAATACCTTGTGAGTCTTATCAATGACTTAGATAACCTCTAATTGTGCTATTTTCAGCAATTTACGACGTGTTTTTTCTTCTCTGTCGCCATTTTGTCGCCAAAAGTAACAGACAGATGAAACAAGGGATTTAAATGGTGTAAGTAAATTAAGACATCAGTGTGCTTAAAAGCATGTATCTTTAAGTTACATACAACCCTTAATATTAACGCCCCATTATGATTAATTATCTATATTTCATAACACTTCTTATAGTTGTTGGATGTTCGAGTGATATTCCTATCCCTAGAGATACCGAGTACCAGGTAGAGAAAACAAATCAAAGGTTAGAGAAGATTATTAATAGTTATGATTTCGATTATAAGTATCGAGAGAATTCTGATATAGCAATATTCCTTGATGATAATAATAAATACTACTTCGTAAAGTCAGGAGAAAATTTAAATTCAATTCTTAATAATAGTAAGTATCTAATTGAAAAAAATATAAATGAAAACTGGCTAGTTTATTACCTTAGAAAGGATAAAAGATTAAAGCCGGAAATATACTTAATGAAAGAATTATGGAATGATTATACTACAGTTGAGATGCAAAAGTCTTCAATTGATATGATTAAAAAAGAGATGACAAAAATTGAAAGTTCAATAGAAGAAATTAATCATGTTCTGAAGTTGTCACAAAAAGAAAAGGAAATTATTGATAGTGCCTTATTTAATACTGTTCAACTGTCATTATTTAACAGCTTAATGTTGGAGGAGAATGCAGAGGTGTTGTATGAGGTATCTAATAAGTTAAATACCCTATCATCAGATTTAAACTTACTCAAGGAGAAAAGTGATACTAATACTGAAGCCTACCAAAGTGCTGTAAATGAAATTATTGGTGAGATTCAAAGAATAAATAATAAATTGAAGTGATCTTGGTACGTTATGAAAAATTATCGTGATATAAATTTTAGATTCTTAGTTTATATGTCATTTCTATTAACCTCATCAATATCAGTAAGTGAGGTTGATATTAATGATGAAATCTATGAATGGAGTAAGCTTCGTGATGAAATTAAAGAAACCATTGATCACCGGAAGGTACTCACAAAAAAAATTTATGGGGGAACCTTACAGCAACAGATGAAAGAATTAGAAAGGGATTTAAAAAAGGAACATCAAAATTTAACACTAAGTGCATTAAAAGCTATACGGAAGAGCCTAAAACAAAAAAATACAGATAAATTAGAAGATGCATTAGATGCTGTAAACTCCTACAAAAAGATGTTGGAAATACAAGATAAGCAATTACAGCTTATGTCTGAGCCGAACAGTAAGCTTAATAAAGTACTAAAAGAAACAAGAGTTCTAACTCAGATGTTACATGATATCAATGTTCATATAGTATATTTATTATCTGAACAGGTGAAATTGAGTGAGGGAATTAACATTAATACATCTGTTATTAGTGAAATTGTTGGTGAATTTGAAAGTAATATAGATAGAGAAAATGAACGTAGAGAAAATGAACGTAAAGAAAAAGAAAAAGAAAAAGAAAAAGAAATAGATTTTTTACCAGAGAGATCAGAGAGACCAGAAAAACCAGAGAAACCAGAGAAACCAGAGAAACCAGAGAAACCAGAGACACCAGAGACACCAGAGACACCAGAGACACCAGAGACACCAGACTTACCTGATGGACCAACTATACCGAGACCTGGGTAATTATTTTTTTCAATGAAAAATATTCAAAGTTAAATATAATTTAGAGGATTTTTCTTCACTGCATCTTGCAGGTGATCGGGCGAGAAGTGGCTGTAAACCATGGTCTGTTTTATGTCGCGATGACCTAGGATTCGTTGCAGCACCAAGATGTTTCCGCCGTTCATCATAAAGTGGCTAGCGAAGGTATGGCGAAGCACGTGGGTAGCCTGTCCTTTGGGGAGTTCAGGAAAGCATTTTCGTAATCGCATATAGACAGGGAAGTAGTTAACAGAGAAAAGAGGGCCATTACCAGGCTTGTGGATAGCATCGTACAGTTCGGGTGAGATAGGCACGGTACGATTACGCTTCCCTTTGGTATTGGTGAAAGTGATTTTGTACTTGGAGAGTTGCGAACCTTTGAGGTTTGCCGCTTCCATAATGCGAGCTCCCGTAGCCAGACAAACCTTTATTACATTGGACATGTCTTCCGCATTGTTCTGGGTGCCAACGTAAGCGAGAAGAGTACGAATTTCCTCGTGTGAAAGAAAAGTAAGTTCACGTTCATCGGAACGAATTTTCTTAACTTCAGCAAATGGGTTAGACAGCGGCCATTCCTTGATTCGAATGAGTTCGTTGAACACCGCCTTTAATAGAGTTAGTTCCAAGTTTTGAGTTTCGGCTGCAACAGGGCGTCCATCCCCCATCAGGATGTTGGTACGGTTCGCCCGGTACTCGGTGTAATCCTTCGCTTTGCATTTGGCTGCAATAGGGTTGCCCATTTGGCGGCACATGTTGTTCAGTATTTTGAGGTACAACTTACCGGTTTTGATGTTCTTACCGTGGTAGTGATACCAAAGCTCAATGAGGTCAGATAGTCGGCGCTTGTCGTCCGCAGTACCAAGCCAAGGTTTATCTTCAGCTTCACGAAACGTAAAGCGCTCAAAAGCAGTGGCTTCCCCTTTAGTCGCGAACTTCTTTCTTACTCGTTTCCCTTGTCGACCATGTGGGTAGCATTCACATAGCCACGTTCCATCTCTTTGTTTTCTAACTGACATAAGCTAAAATACTGTTTTAATATACAGTATTATTTTGCTATGATATTCATGTTGTTGCAATGTTTTATTTTTTACATACAAACAAATGAATTTTGAGGATCAGATGGAAACAACCTTAACAACACATAAGAAATTAATAACTCTTGCTGTTATTTCATTCGTAGCCATGATTGCGGCTTTCTTCTTTAAAATTCAATTTTTAGCTAGTCCAGCACTGGTAGCATTCTTTATGTGCATCTTATTTTGGGTTTGTGAACTCCGAACAGATCAGCTTTGGAAAGGTTTTCTATTAATCTTAATGGGTGCATTTTTTAGTGAACTACTCGAAGCTTTACCGCACTTAGTGCCTGCAACATTTTTTGACTTTAAGAGAGTCAGCGATCTTTTAGCTAGCGTGGCGCCTGTTATGTTTTACGGTGCAGGTGGTAGTGTTATTGGCACATATGCTTTGAGAACAACGAAGGAAGAAATTGACAAGGAAAACAGCCGAAAAAGTGTCGTTTTGTTTGATAAAAACTATCGAATTCAGCAACTGGAAGAAAAAGTCGGTAGTTTTAAAACAAAACTAAACATTCTAATCGGAGCGATTTTCTTGCAATTCTTGCTAGTTGCCACATTGCTTTACTTCCGGTAGTTCTAATGCTCTTTATAGTTAATATATTGGGGGTAAGAAGCTCTCATAATTGGTTTTTCTTTAGGGTGTTATCCTACGTTAACATACCAGTATGGCTAGCCGGATACATTCTTATTTGTTAGTAGAAATGTATTGCAAATCGTGATGAAAAATTATTTTAATTATCTAAATACAAGAACTTAATATAATATCTATTCATTTTTATAATCAAGTGTTTGAATAAATAAAATGAATAATTTTCTTGTGGCAATCTGTTTAATTTTCTCATCTTCAATGGCGTTAGCATCGGATAATGTCACTAAGTCTTTTAACAAAGAGACGGGTGTTATCGAGTGGTCGGTGTCAGATAGGCGAGTGTTTACTCTTGATGCGTACTGTAATATTGATAGACCTTATTCTTCATCAGATTATGCTTTTAGCTGGGTAGACAAGATGTATTCGTTTGTATTTGGATGGGAGGAGAAATACACCCTTTCATGTAACCCAAGCATCCGTTCAAAACATACCTATGAAGACAAGGCATACTTCTATGCGTTTAACGGAAAAGAGATTGATCGCAACCAGTATTACAATAGTTATGCGCCTCAGCATTACCTTAGTGGCTTTCACTCTAGTGAACAGGAATTGGGTCTATTTTTAGAATCTGAGAAGCAGGGTGAGTCGATTGCCTTGCATATGGAGAGCAAGGAGACCGTTTTTGATTCTGGGCTGGCGATGAACGAGATGGGCAGACTTGAGAAGAGAGTTGAGGCTCGTTGGATACCAGTGCGAGAGATTGATGCAACTATTGACCCATCAGGCGCAGCTGAGGCACTAAACATCCAAATGACTCTTGCTAAAGCCAAGCATGAAGCACTGAATCATGAAGTTTACGTAAAAAATAAAAATGGGCTGATTGCAAAGTTGCTAGTTTTGGCGTCCATATTGTTGGTGGTTTTCTTGATGCGTGGAATCATCCTGCGAACCGTTAAGGCTTTGTGGAGCTTTATGGTTGGGGTTGTTTTTTTTGTAGTTGGCATCGTGATTGGTTTGTTCAGATTGCCATTCGCACTTCTAAGGGTGGTGCAGCGCCACCGGATTCAGAGAATTATTGTTGAGGAAGAAATCAGAGCCGAAGCAAGAGCGAATGCTGAAGCCAAATACAAAAAATGATTAGATGATTGATTCTTTCGCGTTACCATTCTTCGATAAATAGTTCAGCAAAAGTGTTGAGCTATTATCTAATATTGCCCTGCATTAGTGGCAGGGCTTTTCTGTATAGTTATTGATTTCACCCCAGAAGATTTTAACTGTCATGTAGCTACCATCTAATGTGAACTCGACTTGATTCATTGTTCCCCTGAGGATGTTATGCCTCTAATATCAATGTAATTGATGTTATTGGTCAATATTGAAAAGTGTGCAATAACCCGAAAATCACATGAAATCATTACTACTTCTGGCATTTGGCTGCTTCTATCAAGTTAGACTAAGGGGGCAAATATGATCAGATGGATTTTAAAAATGCTTGGTAGAAATGAAGAATGGTTGGTGTCTGAGTGTGGGCTGTATCAGGTGAGTGTTGATGGACGAGCGATATTGGTGGCGTAATAATGAAGATGATATTTTTGCTGCTTTCCATCGTTCTTTCGGCCAACGTGCTTGCTCAAGAAGTCGCCTGGACAGGCATGAAAACAGACAAGCTGATTGCCATAAGTGAGCAAGGCGATAAGGGCTTCCAGTACGCGATGCTCTATATTCTTGGCGTTGTCGATGGCATGGAAGGGCAGAGGGTTATAAACCAAGAAGTACCCTGCAGGTTTGAGGTTGTTACTACCAATCATGACATAGCCAGTAAAGTACTGGAAACTTTGAAGCAACTGGGTCATCAACAAGAACCTGCGGGTAAACTAGTGATTCATGCTTATATCAAATCGTACTGTGAAGACTTGATGTATGAGTGAAAAAAATTTGCGTAACAGGCTTTATCGAACTAAAGTCACTAATGAGTAAGGTTTAGTATCGCTGAACCAATCTTTCAAATGCAAAATATATTTTTATTAATAAAGAGTACATTGCATTCCTGCCTATTTCTCTTAAGGCTTTTTACTAGATACATTAGCGGCACGATACTCTCCGCGTGATAAACCAGAATAGATAATTATTGGTATTTTTTTCGCTTGCATAATGCAGGTGTTCTCATGCTACATGAGGTTTATGTGGCGGCCATATATTGCTTGTATAGCAATATTAAATCTAAGGTGGAATTACGGTGGAGTTATCATGATTCAATTCGTTTTTTTGTCAAAAGTAACAGCAGAAGCTTTAACATTTATTGGTGGTGTCCTTATTGGGGCAACTACATACCATGTCATTAAAGATGCGACTGATAAGGAAACAGCGCAGGTAATAGGTAAGCACGCTAGAAGATATCTACCTAAAAAAGGGAGGAAGTAATATGAATTTTCTATTACTGTCTATCGCAATAGTTATCGGTTATGAAATCGCTTCCGATTTAGATAATGACTAGCTTTAACTCAAAGAAAAATAAGCCGCTTTCGCGGCTTATTTTTCTATATGGCTAAGCTTTTCAATCAGACTGTTGTTGTACTCAGTTGCATCGGTAGAGTAGTGGGCTCGTCGGTGGCAGTTGGGGCAAACAGCAATCACGTTTTTAGGGTGATCGGGGCCGCCGTCAGCTAGGCGATGAACATGGTGCGGTTCAAGGTAAGGACCTTTCTTAGTTTTAAATGGTGCATCGTCGCCACAGCCTTCACATTTACCACCAGATCTTGCTAGAACATAGGCTTTCAATGCTTCCGAACGGTAGTAGTTAACAACTTTTCGCTCAGATTCCGAAGAAGTTTTAGGTGATGTTTGAAGCGCAGCTTCTCGCAAATCTTCTAGTGATTTTAGCTTACGAAGTTTTTTCTTAACTTCCTTGGTTGCCTTATCACTTTCAACTTCTGACGTTAGGCTAGTTGGTTCTATGACTGCTTCATCAGAGCTCTTCATCATAAGGTGGAAAACAAAAGCATTACGCATATTGCCTTCGCGGTCAGGCTTCTGTTCCTCGTGATAGCCAATGCACTCGGCTTCGCCGTTGTAGCGAACGTAAGCTTTCTTCACGTACTCGAAAACATGAATAATGCGGCCAGTTTTCCCACTATCGCGAATAGCCTTGTTACCGCGGACCATTTCCATATCACCGACTTGGCCTTCACCGGTGTAATGAAAAATGCCTTCTTCTGTGAAGTGGTCAGCATATCCATGTTGCTCACCACCATCACCAGTAAAGATGAAAATGACATCGAAATCAGATGGGGTAGAGATTCCACCCTGGGCTTGGCCTTTATAAGGTCCATGAATTTCAGATTTTCGGTGGTAAATTTTACCAACTATTAAATCAGCCATGATTGCTCCTTAAAATATGATCATAAATACGTTCACAGACTTTAGTTATTTCAGGAGTCAGTTCCCAATCTTCACTTTCATTCATTAGGCGAACCGCTATACGGCATAGCTTAATTTTATCTTTTATTGTTCCGCTCTTATCTTTAAAGAATCTGCGTTCCGTAGGGTGATTATTTACAAATCCTTCAAGGTAACAGCCGATACCTTTATCACTTCCATAGTCGCTTTGTTTAATTGCTTCTTGGTTAAATGTGGCATCTACTTTTAATTTGAATGTATTCCACAACTCTTCACTTGCTTTTTTTAAAATCGATTCTGGGATATAGTTCTCAATTTCTTTGAAATCGAGAAGCATAAAACTATCGCCAAGAGCATCTTTTAGCTCCTGAACTCTTTTTCCTTTACTCTGAATATCTCCGTCAGCAAGTAAAAAAGCTTTTGCGCAAAGTTTAGGTGCCGATGTGGCTTCATCATTGATGTTTTCATTATCACCAAAATACCAATGGGTGATATTGCTACCTTGGTATTCAGTGAAAATATAGTGGAGATTCTCTTTAAAGCTATATAAGTTATCAGCTTCTTCTTTATGTGTAGCTTTTAGCTCATCAATATACTTTTTCATATAAGCTCGTAAATAAAGCTTATCTGTCACACCTTCAACCCAGATTGAGCTGTTTGCGAGTAGAACTGAAGATGCTCGAACCCCTAAATCGTCAAGTAGTTCTGTATCTTTTGCAAGACTGTCCACGCAGGTTTTAAACTTACCATCACTCTGTTTTTCTTGGAATACTCGTTGTATCGAAACATCATTACGCTCCTGGGCGAGATCTACAAAATGATTGGAGTGAGTTGAAATAAAAAATTGATGTTCTTTTTGAGATGCGAGTGCTTCAATTAATGTTCGTTGAAAACCGGCATGTAAATGAGTTTCAGGTTCTTCTATGAAAAATTGTGTTGGTTCGCTAGCAGTAAAAACAGGGAAGGTAATTATTATTATTGTTTGAAGACCATCACCCAAATCATAGATTGGTCTCTCATCAGCATCACCGATTTTTATACTAACAACATCTCTCCCTTTAATTGGGCTTAATGTTATTTTTTCATGGTTGAAGAAATTATTGGAAAGGTATTTTTCATAGAATTCGAGTTTACTTCTAGAATTATGTCCGCCCATGAGTAATTCGATTAAATCAGAGTAAATACTATATCCGGTGAAGATGGTGTATTTTTTGCAATTAGATTTTCCACTATTACTAACTTTAATCTCATCTTTCTTGTATTGACTACAAACTAAATTATAGTCTTCTACAGTACGCACAAGTTTCAAATCATTTTCATCGCTATCTGATTTATTTAATGGCCTTAGACCTCGGAGGATAGGTATGTAGCACTTATTAAAATTATCTTCGTGAAGGTTTAAAAATTTATACTCAACTTTATTTTCTAAATTTCCATAAATTTCATTATAAAGCCTCTCAGCCAGGTCTTGGCTAATTCCTGGTTGAGATAAAAATTCATTTATTTCATTATTTATCTCACTGTTTTCATTGCGGTCGTATAAATCATTGATACTATTTGCTAGATATAAAGCTTCATCATTTAGTGTAGTTTCATAAAAAGGATCAGGGTGTTGATATTCATTGTCATGAAGAGAACTTATATTTTCTCTGATCTCATTAACATAAGATCTTATGTTTAAGTTATCTGACCCAATTGAGACATCTTTTGAGTTATAGATATATCGAATTAATCGACTCTTTCCACTATTGTTCGTCCCAATGAAAAAATTAAGAGGGCTTAGGTTTGAAAGTGATTTACTTGTAGATGATTTATTGATAAATCCATTATCTTTAAAGTCTTTAATTATTATATTGTTGATGTAATGAGAAAGAGGAGAGTTAGTCATTTATTACTCCCTAAGAAAAGTAAAGCCTTACCCAAAACCTCAATCTGCTGATCTTCAACTTCAACATCTTTCCCGTTGAAGTTCATAAACATCTTGCCATTAGGCATACGATGTAACTCGTTAATAGTGGTCAACTCTGAAAAGGACACTAAATACTCACCACTAATTACCTTCGTATTGCTCGTATCAACAAACAACTTCTTCCCTTCATGCTCGACCAGCATCAAGTGTTCAGCATCAGGCATTCCTTCCAGGAACTGGGGATCAAAGAACATCTTGCCTTTATCTAGCAATTCACCGTTCTCTAGCTTGAAGTAGGGTAGCTCAACCTTGTCATTTGAAATGCTTGGTTCGCTTACTTCAAAAACCTCACCCTTGCCAAACAATAGCCATTGTAAGGACACTCCAAGCTTCAAATGAATTCTAACTGCAATCTCAAATGGAGTTTGATTGCGACTGTGCCAGGTAGATATCGTAGCTTTAGGAATATTTAAAGACTCTGCCAAAGTTTGAAAGTCTTTTACATTCATAACTTTAAGCAATCTATCGGTTACATCGCGCCCGCCTTGGTATTCAAAAGCGAATAATTTCTCTTGATCTGATTTCATATGTCATCTAGTATTCATTTGCAAACCAAGCGATTCGCAAAAGGGTGAATGGAATCGCATGAAACTGAAACAATAAGAAAGGATACCACTATGGATACAACTTCAATAGTCTTTAGTGCACCACTTGCCCCCTTTGTCACAGTACAAAAGTTCTCTGATATCACAGGGATAACAATTGGGCAGGTCAACAAGATGCTCCATGAAGGCAAGCTCCCTATCCGTCCTAAAACACCGGGCAAACCCAAAGAAAAACCGCTCATCAACATGGTTGCCCTAATGCGAGAAGCGGATTCATATGTGTTTTAACTAAGTCATTTGAATATAGCAATTGGGATAGGAGCTCACTATGTCTGCAAATGAATGTCCAAAACATACAGCGTTCCTCAACGCTTGCACCACCTTCAGCAACACGCATGTCATTAAGCATCTGGCTGCAAAGTTCGGTTTGGATGCTCAAATGCAGTGCAATAAGTTAGATGCCAACAAACCCCATAAGCTATTCGCTGAAGAGCTGCTGCTACTCACTAAAGCAACCTATAACCCTGATACAGGGAAAATGGATACCAGCTTGGTGGATGGCCTATTAAGGGAACTCAACCTTACAGCGGTTCCATTACCAGCTGCCAATTCAGAGCAAGCACCAACATCTTTAACCGATCGCATGTTAGAGATTTCTTCAGCCACCGGTGAGCTCAGTGCTCACACGTTGCAAATCAATGCCACCAACCGAGTTAATCGCCGCACCAAAGAACAAGTCGTGAAGCGCGCGCAATGCGCCGTTCGTGAACTTGTCATGCTAATGAATGAAGTCGAAGGCAAGTTTCAAGCTGTACCAGTGCTTTCCTGTGCGGTCGACGCGTTTGGTTCAATGCCACTACCGGGTCTTTCATAAGGAGATAACCATGGGAAACGCAGCACGAAAACTTGAACAGTCATACCCCAGGCCAGCATCAGAATCGCTAGCTCACTGTCATGAATTACTCAATTGCAAAAGCCTCGTGGGGCTCAGTTACGAGAACCTCGATGAGTCAGTAAAACGCACCTTATGTTTCTCGGCGGGGTTAAAGCAACGCCACATTCCAATGAAGCTCCATGAACTGACACCATTCGAACGTAAGAAGCTTCACCGAGCCATCAATACATTGGCAGATGCCCTTAAGCCTCTCGCTTATCGTTCATTGAAAGAGTTTCAATAATAGCCCGACAAGGGCAGTCACTTGGTTAGGAGAACACCATGAAGAAAGGAAATGGAAAAAGTGAATTAGCATTACAGGCCGAGAAATTAGCAAAAGACTGTACAGCCTTTGCAGAGCAAATTAGCCAAGAACGCGGTTGTTTAGATGTCATCAGCGAAATTACATCATTGGGTTTGAGCAACACAAAGTACATCCATATCCATGTGGGCTTTCATGCCCATACCGAACAGTTTGATGTGCAGGTGAATCCTGTCGATAACAGTTATGAAGTAGGAGAGAGCATTCATCTCTATAGAGAATCTCTTTATCTCGACCGTAACCGATTTGAAGACGACGCCACACCGCTACAGCAGTTATTAGAAATCGAAGACAAGTTGCTTGAGCTTATCGCTGAAGCGAAAGATAAGTTGGAGGCTGCAGCATGAGCCTCTGTCATATCATGGTAATGGCCGACGAACTCAATCAAACATTAGATATGGTCGGCCTTGGCCCATCTCAGAAAGATGTATTCGTAAACATCTTCAACTACATAGAAGACGTCACTGGCGAGTGGTTTGCCCTAGATACGGCAAAAGCGCAATCACTTCATGTTGCGCATGATCCTGCATTAATAGACCAAGACGACATCTACGCCGGCTGGTTCGCGTTCTGGATGTGTGTATTTAACAACACAGAAAACGGTAGTGAACTCGAAACCCAAGCCCTGGGCGCAATTCGTGGTTTGTTCTTTACCGCAGCCCACAACCGTCAGGTCACATTGCCATCGGCAATTGAAACTTGGTGGCAGCAAACCAACGAACTCCACTTCAATAACTCACTTAACGAGGTATCGGCATGATGACGCAAGAGCAGATGTACCAAGAACTTATCGACCGCCTGAACGAGATGACACAGTGTATGGTTTGTTTTGTTCCCATCCTTGAAGAGCATCGTTATTCATCTGCTGATGCCCTAAGGCAAATTGATATCAGCAACTCAGTTATCGCCGAAGCCAAAGCCATTCAGAAGGAGAACGCATGAACTACTTAGCGGCATTCCTTTGTGCTGATGGCGGCATCATTCGTAATGATGAAACCGGCGAAGTAATGAATATGGAAGTGGGTGACTTAGACACTCAACAGCAAGCCATCGTTGAAGCATGTACCAAGTTCGATTGCGAGCACCTAATAAACGGTGTGATACGAAAGCGAAGTGGAGCAGGCGGTTTTCTAATTGTCGATGCACAGGAGTTTGTTGAGGTATGAGCCAGACCTTTCAAACCGATCATGGTGTCGTCACGGTTAAACCCCGTCACTATAACTTTTTGATGAACGCCTTTGTGGTAGAGCTGAAATTAACCCCTCCTAGCCTTTGGGGATGGGGAGTAACGGCAACCTTTCCAGAAGAAGTTGAAGGGAAGGTTGACCAAGCTTTTGCTAACAAATGGGCCATCGAAGCCATAGGGAAGTTGGTTTGATAAGGAAGGTTATCAGCAATGGACACCACTTACCCGCAACCCTCTCAAGCCTATATTGATTCCTGCCCAGGGCGCACAGCCTTGTGGCGGGATGATTCCTCTTGGGCTCAAAACTTGGTTTCTACATTACCAGGTGATCTCGCCAGCTCCCTCTACAAGCAATACGTTTTTCGCTGGGAAAAGTATGTAAAGCGAAATGGCCAAAGCCGGAGTGCCAATATCTGGTTACGCCGCCAGGTGCAAATGATCACCAATGCCATCGCACAGTTTCCAACGCATATCGAAAACCTTCGAAATGAGGTAAAGCGTAGCAAGTTAGCCAATGACCTTGCCGCTCAGTGCCACAACATTCTGTCTTCCGGTAGTGAGGCAGGAGCCGCAATGAAATCAGTATTTGAAGAAATGATGAATATCCCAAATCAGTGGGCCTTCACTGTTGGCGTACCGATGCAGACGGTAACCCCTGAAAAGGGAGAAACCCCGAAGCAATATGGGCAACGTGTTCAGGAAATCTTGATGGCAAGCCAAATGGCTCGCCTGATTTCTGATGATTGGTGGGCGCGAAAACTAGAAATTGCTTACAGACGTTTTTGCGAACACTGCCGGATTATTGCCGGTAAGGTTCGCAAAGGTGTTTCAGCTTATTTGAGCCGTATCGGCTTGCGTGATTACAAAGAACGCAAGCTTGCTAATAGGCGGGCTTTGGCGCAAATGATTGCCAAGAACGAGATAACAGGTGAAGAAATTGCCTTGCTTGAAGCTGTTGAGGCATCTGTATCAAATCCCGAAATTCGCCGCCATGAGCTAATGGTTAGAATGCGCGGCTTTGAAGATATCGCCCAGGAACAAGGTTTAATGGGAGGGTTCTTTACTGCTACGGCTCCCAGTAAGTACCACGCCTTTATAAAAGACAAGAAAGGGAAGGCCCATAGCAATCGTAAGTATGCTGGCGCTAACCCAAAACAAACTAACCGTTATCTAGGTAAGGTTTGGTCACGTGCTCGTGCCAAGCTGAATCGCCTTCACCTTCCAATCATTGGCTTTCGGGTATGTGAACCACACCACGATGGCACACCGCATTGGCACATGTTGTTTTTCTTCCGCCCTGAACACGAGCAGCTGATTCGCTTTGTGTTGGCAGATTACTTTACCCGTGAAGATCGTTCAGAACTACGAGTGAGTCATTTCGATATTGGCTACTGGGCGAGCTGTTTCGTTAAAGAAACAGGCCAGCTCTCTCTGGTTACTGACCATGACCTTATCGAGCAAACCGCGAAACGCATTAGCCCACGCTTTGACTACAAAGCTATCGACCCAGAAAAGGGTAGCGCCACCGGTTATATCGCCAAGTACATCGCTAAGAATGTCGATGGTTTTAAGGTGGAAGAAGATGAAGAAGCAGGTATGGCTGCCAACGTGACAGCAGAAGCTGTAACAGGGTGGGCGAGTGAGTGGGGGATTCGTCAGTTCCAACAGATAGGTGGGCCACCGGTTTCTATTTGGCGAGAGTTACGCCGGCTAGAACAAGATGAAGAAACCAAAGCGGGAATTGCAGCAGCCAAAGAGGCAGGTGTGAAGTATCAGCGGCCAGTGAAATCATTCCTAGAGCTGAAAGCTGAGAAGCCCTTATTGGAAGTGGCCCGAGTTGCGGCTGATTCTGGCAGTTGGAGCATGTTCATTGCAGCTATGGGTGGTTTGTTCTGTCCTCGCAAGGAACAGCCATTACGCCTTATCTATAAACCACAGGAAAACAAGTACGGGGAAGCGGTTGCCAAGTTAAAAGGTATTACCAACCACATCGACCTCACCATGATATCGCGCGCCGATGGTTGGGTAATTGCTAAGAAAGGTGCAGCGTCTGCAAAAAGCGGCGACAGCCGCGCCCCTTGGAGTTCTGTCAATAACTGTACGGAGGATCTCAATGATCCGCTGAACGAAGTGAAACGGACTGTTTTCAACCATGTTCAACGGAATGGCATTGACGTTGATATAGGTGGCGCAGCTGCCATTGCCAGGGGCGATAAGATAAGAACTAAGAAAGGTGAGCAGGTATGGCTCGATAAAACGGATATCGGCCTGCAGCTTCGCATTTCGCAGGTAGTTGAAGAGTATGAGGACGGCTGGCCGGGTTGGGACTATGAAGAAATCCCAGAACCGGAACCAGAACGGACTTATGCCGACATCATTAAATCCATCCCAGTGCACGCAGGCGGCTTTACCCCGCCAAGTAAGGAGTACTGGACTTCAAAGAAAGAGGGAGTATCTGATGTATGAGTTTATAGAAATGGCCGTACCTGAAGGTCGACCAAGTGACGCGACTCACTTTAACCCAAGGTACCGGTTGTGCTGGGAAAAGCTTGTCGAGGATTCAAACAATGTGCAGGTTTATGATCATGTACATAAGAGCTGGGGCCAACCTGTATATCGGCCCGGTGGGCTGCTTATCCAATCACAACAATGAGGAGCGAACTCTATGTGTTTTGATGCTTTAGGGTTAAAAGCTCTTAAAGAGCAAATCAAACTGAACGCGGAGATTGCTGCTTCGCAAAATCTCGGAAAGGCTTACGCTCATCAAAATCAGTGCACCTCTCACACAGCCAAACAGGATGTGGTTTGGGAGAAGAAGCCAACTTCCAAGGGAGAGGAGTGTTCATAACCTGGATGCAATATCTGTGTTGGCGACAGCCATTACAAAGCTCTAAGCGAGGAGTTTTGATTAGAACTTCATCAAAATCATGTGGTTGTGTCAATTTTTTGCCTATCAGTGCTGTAAACCGCTTACACAATACTGTATATTCATACAGTGCTTTACGCAAGGAGTTATGAAGATGGCGCACTCAATCAGTTGGCAAGCAGTTGATTTCATTGTTGAGGCTTTAGCTGCAAAGACATACGGCGAAGACCGTACCGAAGTGGCTTTGTACCTGATCAAGCTAGTAGTCGAAGACAAGAAAGGGCCGCTTGATGCGACCCAATTGGAGATGGTGCGGGAGCTGTTGGCTGATGCGAGATTTCAAGAGTTAAGGAGTTAAAGACTCTTGAGTAGTTTTATTACACTTACTTTCTGCTTTCGTGTTTTGTATTGAGTTGTTCCACCAAGTCTCTTTTCGCCAAAAAGCAGTGTCTCCAAATTCGCCATGTTTCTGAGGAGAAGTGATGTAGCCATTACTTTTGTTATTTTTTTCGATATCAAATACTTTAAAGTACATCCTATCTTCAACGCTGTCAGGTATAAGGTGTAATGTTCTTTCCATTTTATCCCACCTTCCTGATCTTTTGTTCAATATTGTCTCAGGGTTTGTATACATTTCATCGACCCAAACTAATAAGCTTCCACTTGGTAGCAACCCCCACCATGTAACTTCCCTGTTTTCATTATCTGGATGTAATTTTAAACTATAAAACTGTGTGTTTTTATTTTTCCTCAGATAAGGGACGACAGATGAAAATAAAGCTTCAATGGAGTCAGCTGAAGCTAAGTGTACAATATTATTAATAGGGAGTTTATGTTCGGTTAATATTAGTTTGTTAACAATGATAGCTCCCATGCTGTGACCCATAACTGTAACTTTAATCTTTTTCTTATCATCCTTATTGTCGTTATTATCTTTTTTATCGCTGATGTCGAAGTTGTATGCTAGGTGAGTAGACAGATGATTAATAAAATGTATTAGTATACCTTTTCCGTTACTCATGTTAGGTTCTTCGTTGCCCATTATTTCTATATTGTGATCTTTTTGAATTCCCTCTAATTTATTGATTGATGTAAAGTCTTCTGGTGAATAAAAGGGAGTGTTTGTTCTTCGTAACATCATTTCCCATGCGGGCTTTCCCATTGTATAAGTTATTGGGGTTGATATAACTTTTGCAGGGCTTGTAATTATCCACTGCACATTCCTTTCAATATTTCTATTTACTTCGTTATTTTCTTTGAATTCAATTGGTGGTTTACATTTTCTTTTGTTATATTCAGAAATATCATATGAAAGATTAGAGTAGTCACTTTTCAATGTTGCGTTTATAGAATTTGCACTTGCAACAGTCCATGCTTTTGGTGTGTTAATAAAAATATTTCCAATGTCAGTGATAAAATAAATTGGAAAAGTGAGCGGAGCTGTATTGGAAATTTCCCCTTGTCTAATTCTAAACAAGTGATCTGAATAGGTTTCAAAAGGTCCAGAGTCCCAGTTTATGAATATAGGATAAATACAATCATCTAATATATCTTCATAATTCTTAAAAACTCTGCTTAAGGATGATGTGTCAGTATTTAGTCCACCATGAACATACAGAAGTATTTCTATGCTTTCCTTTTCTTCACATCTTCCATTTTCTTCGAAATTTTTGGCAAAATTATTAATCTTATTTGTTATGTTATTAAAGTAGCATGTGGAGTTTTGTGTAGTATAATAACAATCGCTTTTAATTTTTGTATCTTTAGTTTTTATAGTGTTTATACTATTTTCAGGTAAAAATTCTCTAGTTTTTTTTGTCTTATCTATTCTCATAGAAAACTTAACATCAAGAAGCTCTCCATCTCTTGATATGGATACTATATGTGAACTTAGTTCATCGTATAAACTTAAAAATTTGGTATCTTTATCAATGTATTCGCTAGTGTTTGAACAAGCAGACAGAAATACAAGTAGTAATATTTGTATATGTTTCATAGTTATTAGCTATATTTAGACTTATAAAACTAATGTTAGCTAAGTTAGACACTGTTGACTGATTAATTGTGAGAATATAACTTTATTGAGCATTTTTATGGATATCTACTAGTGAATGACTATACCCCAAACTCATTACAAACCTAAATCCACACTCAGGATCACAGCAGGAACAGTACAAATCAGCTGAAGTGGCTGAAAACCAGTTGGTCTTCTCAATTCTTGCTTTGCTTCCACACTCTTTACAATGAATTCGCATAGCCATGGGTAGACACCTCGTTTGATATAGTCATTAAATAATAACTCAAGCACTGTTTTTATGTACAGTTAAGTGTGTAAGTTTAGACAATATTTTCTCGTAATATCAATATCTTGATTGATGGCTTCTACTAACTTTCTAGCCAATGGAATTGACTCATTTTTTCTATAAGCTTCATCGTTTTTCAATGGATCACCAAAGCTAGAAGTACCAGCTGGAATAATGCCAGATAGCCCCGGTGGGAATCGGTGAGCGGCGAGCATGTCTTGAGAGGTGACTGATTTGATATTAGTAAAATCATCTTTGGTTGCGATGTCCCCAACCGGGATTATCTTGATACCGTCAGGCTTACCATCAGGGATGTTCACAAACAGAGAACGGAAGTTGCCTACACCTTTGCTGGCCGCCATCGACTCTTCTAATTCTTTCTGTTTGTCTGGGTCTAGGTTCGGGTCGGTAGCATAGAAGATAAACCCACAGTGGGCGCCGTTCTTGTAATACTTGCGGCGGAATAAAGTAGCATCCGTATTCAGCTGGGCCGACTGTAAGCCGCCCATGTAATCGGGCACCCCATAGATTTGTTGGTATGGGTCGTACTGTTTTATGAAGATCACATCTTCTTTGCGATAGGTAAGGTGCTCACCATTGCGCTGTAGGTAAGCAAAATCTCCATTCTTTTTTACCCGAATCCATACGCTGGAAAGTGTGACTAATCGAGTCACTTTGCCTAGCCGGTTACGGATTTTTAGTAGTGGGCAGTCACCAAATAACAGGAAGTTGTATAAAGCAGCTTCTAGATCTTCACGACTTAGAACGGATGAAAGCTGGATGAGCTCAGCCGCCATGTTTTTACGGCTAAAGATAATAGGGCCATGATAAGGGTTCGATTTGCTGATTTTTAGCAGCAAAGTCCGGTCGAGTGGGGGTATCCAAAACTCGTTGTAGTCATCAAAGAAAATACCTCCACTTTCATCCATACAGTGCAGAGCATCAAGGCCAGTGATAGTGTCCCAGGTTTCACCGATATTAAAGGCGACAGATTGAGATGATTGGTTGGTTAGGCTGCGATTGTCTTCCATGACGACTTCCGTTTCGTATTGTGGTTAATAGGCTCATTGATGGCGGCATGCGCAATGGCAAAGAATGCGTCGGCATGGCCGGTGCTTTCAGTTCGGTCGGCTTTGAATGTCATTTGGTTAGTGCTGCCAGTAACACCGCGCTTGATGGCAAGGAATGAAGCACCGATATCCTTATGCTCGGCATCCCAACAAATGCGCTGACTCTCAACCAAATCGATCATTTTGAGTACTAGGCGGTTTTTGCTATCCACGCTGTAATGAATGGCTTTGGCTTCTCTGGGAAATAGGTTATGCAGTAAATCAAATACCCCAGCTCCGATCCCAGTGATATCAACGCCGATGTAAGTAACATGATAGCGCTGAGTAATACGTTTGATTTGCTCAACGTGGTGCTGAAAGTTAAGCCCGCGCCAGTGGTGTTTCTCTAATACTCTAAATCTCTCACCATCAAACTGCGGTGGGGCGAGTACTATCAAAGTGGCGTTATCTCGCGTTCGGGCTGGGTCATACCCTAGCCACACCTCTCGGGCGGCAAATGGTCGGGCATTCTTCGGTTTGAAGTCACGCCAGCTAGCGGTATCAACGCCGCAATCTTCCAGTTGGGAGAACTTGAAGACGGACTGTGAATCATCAACGAAGATGCACATGAATAAGTTTTTGAAGTCATCATCGCTGTATTCGTCGCGTAGTTCGTCGATGTCAAACAGGTCACAGCCACCGTTAGCTGCATCCTCGATGGTAACAACGTAACGCCACTGTCTATCGGGACATTGCCGGCCACCATCTCGCATCTCTTCGAAGCTTGGAAATTCTTTATTCTGGCGATCTTTCTTTTCACCTTTCCAGGTATCACCAGTCCAGAACCCATAGGCAGGGTGGCCCTTTGCTGATGGCGTACTGAAATAGGTTTTACGCCACTTTTTATGGGTAGCCATGGCCGAAGCCAATTTGTTTAGGCGTTCAAACTGAGGTATCCAGAAATACTCATCAATGTAGACATGGCCGTGATAACTCTGAGCCGTATTGCTGTTGGTAGAGAGGAACCTAAGTTCGGCATCACCATGCGCGGTATTAAGGGTGATGGGGTTACCGGAAAGCTCAACCCCAAGGAACTGCTTAGCAATAGCGATGATGTAACTGCGGAATACTTCGGCCTGGGCACGAGAGGCCGACAGAAATATTTGAGGATCCCCCGTCAGCACGGCGTTTTCTAATGCTTCACCGGCAAAGTAGTAGGTGGCACCAATTTGGCGAGACTTCAGGATATTGCGGATACGCTGATGTAGGTTGTTCCGCATTTCATGTTGATAGGCAAAGAGACTGTCGTGCCACGTTTTGAAATCAGCTTCAGTAAGCTGGCTAACATCGTTCTTTTTCTTTCGGCCTTTCTTCTTAGTGCTCGAGCCGCCCTTATTGGAGCTTTGCTCATTACTCGCTGAATTGCTGCTATCACTTGATGATGAGGTCTGTTTTTGTTGCAGTACTCGCTGTTTCTTCAGTTTCACATGCTTTTCAATCAGCATGTCGAGTTCTTTAAGTTGGTTGGGCGTCTTTTCTGCCAGGTCGGTCAACATGACGATACGACGGGCAATTGCTTCATCGACTTCTTCTTCACGAAGCATGTCTCGCCAGTTGTATTTATCAGCCCAATAGTAAATGACTCGGGTGTTTGGTAGCCCAAGTTCTTCCCTTATTTCATCTGGTGTCCAACGTCGCAAATAGAGACGTTTGGCCGCTTCGCGGATTTCAGGAGAGTATGCCATGACGCAATCATACAGCTCGGAATCATTCAAATGACGCAGTTTCATTCGGATAAATTCGGATATCGTTTAAATCCGAAATTATCCGAATGAATCAAAATGCTTTTGACTATTTAAGTGCGTATTCTTGCCTTGATTAGATGTGCATTTGAATGAAATTTAGTCATGGATGACATATGGCAGGGAAGCTAAAAACCGGATGGATCCGGGTCGCCACGGAAGGCGACACCATTGATGGAAGGGATATCAGCAGGCAAGACCTGCTTGATATGGCGGAGAACTATGACCCTGACGTTTATGGTGCAAGGATTTGGCCTGAGCATTGGCGCTGGTATGCCTGTGGTGACGTGTTAGAGGCGAAAGCGGAAGAGGTCGATGGATTGATGCGACTCTTTGCTGTGTTGGCACCAAACATGATGATGGTCGAATTCAATCAGCAAGACCAAAAGGTTTATACCTCAATCGAGATTAAACCTAACTTTGCCAACACCGGTAAGCCTTACCTAGCAGGTATGGCGATAACCGACCAACCAGCAAGCCTTGGTACTGATCGTATCAGGCTATTTTCCAATTCTAATGATTGCATGTATGCCCAGCCTGAACTGCTAGTTATGGATGAACTGCACGAGGAAGCAGGCGGCATCCGTCGTTTATTTAATTTGTTCTCTGACAAGAGTGCTAGCAACAAGAAGGAAGAACAACCCATGAACAAGGAGCAGTTCAACGCTCTGGCTGAAGCCATTAAACAAGTGGTGGAAGGTCAGGGGCAGCTTCAAGAAACATTGCAGTCTCACTTTGCTGCCAATGGTGGAGCAGAAACGCCACCTGAAGAACCCAATAAATCGGATAAGCCGGAAGTGGGTATTACAGAAGAGCAGTTCAGTGAGCTGACATCAGCGGTGTCCAAGCTGGCAGAAGGTCAATCGACCATGCAACAACAGTTCAGTCAGTTGCTGGAAGAAGACCACAGTAACACCCCTGATGTATCGGGTGGTGACGGCTTTGATTGCAACTCACTGGTTTAAGGAGATGACATGCTGAATTCAACTGCACTTAACTACCTAAACCAGTATGCCCAGCAGCTCGCCAAGGCTTACAACGTTTCGAGTGTCGAGAACCTTTTCTCGATTACAGGCCCGAAAGAAACCCAGCTTCGTAAAGCGATTCTTGAGTCTGTTGCGTTCTTGAAGCGCATAACCATGAAAGATGTTGACCAAATCATTGGGCAAGCCGTTGAAGTGGGCGCGCTGGGGCTGCACACCGGTCGAGTTAAAGATGGCCGTTTTCATAAGAAAGCCAATATTGATGGCACTACCTATGCGCTTGTCGAAACGGACTCTAACTGCTCAATTACCTGGGACACGCTGAGTGTATGGGCGAACTCGGGTAATGCTGGTGAGTTCATGAAGTTGCTGAACGAGTCTACCAATGAAGCTTTTGCTTTGGATATTTTGCGCATCGGTTTCAACGGTACCAGTGTGGCCGAAGATACTGATCCAGCGAAGAATCCAAATGGTGAAGACGTCAATAAAGGCTGGCAGCAAATCATCAAAGATCAGGCGCCAGGCCAAATTGTCGATGTTGATGTGTATCTCGATTACGAAGGTAAGGGGGATTACAAAACATTGGATGCCATGGGTTCTGACCTTATCAACAACAAACTGCCGCCACAGTATCGGAACAATCCGAACTTGGTGATTTTGGTTGGTGCTGATTTGGTGGCGGAAGAGTCTGCCCGAATTTATGACGAAGCAGGCACACCAAGCGAGAAGAAAGCAGCTGAACATCTACCGTTCTCCATTGCTGGACGCCCTGCAGTTGTACCGCCTTTCTTCCCTGGTAAGCGTATGTCCGTAACCATGCTGCCAAATCTTCATGTCTATACCCAGAAAGGCACTCGTCATCGTAAGGCTGAGCATGTTCAAGACCGCAAGGCTTACGAGAACAAGTATCTTCGTTGGGAAGGTTATGCGATTGGCAACATGAAGGCATACGCCTCTTTCGATGAAACCAAAGTACACATTGGCGCTAAGCCGGTTGCATAGGTGAAAGATGGCTCGCTATTCACCTTGTCTTCGCGATAACGAAATCAAACAAGCCCGCAGTGAATCGCTGCGGGCAAAGGATACGGGTATCGCGCCTGAAAACTCTAGCTTGCACCTTCAGCTGATTGCGCTTGAGGAAGATATCAAGCGCCTTAAACAGCTAAGCCGCATTGCCGACAAGGTTGCGATGAAGCGCAACGAGTTATTGCCGAAGTACATGCCTTATGTTGAGCGGTATCTGGCTGAGGGTGATGTGTTTGCCAACCAGGTATTTGCTTATGTGGTGATCTGGCTGTTCGACACAGAACAGTTTGACCAGGCAATTGAATGGGCATTTGTGTGTATTGAGCAGGGGCAGCCAACCCCGGATAGCGTGAAGCGAGATTGGCCACATTTTGCTGCTGACGCTGTGTTGGTGTGGTGCGAGGTACAGGCCGAGCGGGGCAACAGTGTTGAGCCTTACTGTTCAACTGTTTTTGAGAAAGTCAGTAAGGAATGGCGACTCAACGAAAAGCTAACCGCTAAATGGTTTAAGTTCTGCGGCCTATTGCTATTGCGAGACATAAACGGCAAAGCACTACCTAGCTCAGTAGAGAGCGCTGACAAGTTACAACAGGCCACTGAATTGCTTATGAGAGCACAGGATTTTAACCCTAAGTGTGGCGTTAAAACTGTCTTAGAAAAAATTGATATGCGCCTGCGGGCGTTGACCGACTCCTAACCCTCCAAGGGTTTCTGGCTGAGGTGTTGACCAGCAATGGAAAACAATAACCGTCGATGCCAGTTAACCCTTACTTATTCAACGGTTCATAAGGTGATAGGCGATGAGCTTTGGCGGTAAATCAAACACGGATGTGAATACCAACATTCCCGGCAATGGATGGCCGGATTTATCGACCGAAGAGTTTCGTAGTATTCGCCGTATCCCGACCGTATTTGATAACGACAGCATGGAAATGGCGATTCGTATAGCCTCGAAAGCGGTGAAAAAACAGTTGGTGTCGTTACTGGATGCTGAAGGCCAGCCGCCACAACTTGATGACGATGACACCGCAATTTATAAGCGTGCGGTTTATGGCCGTGCCCATGGCGATTTGCTGCCAGAGTTTGCCACTCAAGACCGCCGCAAAGAAGCCAATAACTTAGCCAACGATAGCCAAGAACAGCAGGATGATTTCATTGCCCAGAGCAATCGAGATACCCGGTTGCTGCTTGGATTGGGCCGTGCGTCGGTAGGGGTGATCTGATGGCAGAGGTTTATACCAAAACCAAATTACAGCACCTCACTGAGTACATGCTTGCCCATATGAAAAGCGATGTGCTGGAAAACAAGATAGATGCCTGGCAGGAGTCGGCAACGATTCAGGTCGATGGGGAAGATAGGGGTAACGGCGGGTATGTAGCAGCTCAGTGGCGTTACACCGCAGTGATTTCTATTGAGGAATTTCCCCATCAAAAATGCGACCCAAGGAACATCTTTGCTTTGGTGTCTTGCTGGTTATCTGACTGTGATAGCGAGCGTTATGAATATGAACTTGGTGATCCGCAAGTTAGTGTAGATGTGCTTTCACAGGAAGTAGCGGATGTCGCCATCGAAATAGAAATGATGGAGCCCATTGAGTTGATTCCAGACCTAGACGGTTCAATCACATGGCGTGGGCAGAGCTATCGGGTTCAGACCGTTCCCATTAACTATGCAGAAGAAGCTGAGGTGGGGAATGACACCGACGATTCAGCTCAATGAACGTGACCGGCTGAATTTTGAAGAGAAACTGGCATTACTGGCGATGCCGCCTAAAAAGCGTTTTTGGATACTGAAAACATTAGGCCGATGGGAAAGAGCCAATGCTAGGCGAAGGATAAGTCAGCAGCGGGATGTAAGAGGAAGTGCACTAAAACCAAGGCAGAACAAAAAGAAAGGCAAGATATTACGGCGAATGGGTAAGGGCTTGGAGCCTTATGTGAAGAACGCCAACCGCCTCGAACTGACTTGGAAGAACAAGCTAACAGGCCGGATTGCTGCTCGGCATCACGCAGGGCAGACACAAAAGGTAACGGCCGCCCAAATGCGAAAACGCTGGGGAAAGCCTAACTACAAGGCTTCATGCACAAAGGGACAAGCTAGAAAGCTACGGGAGCTAGGTTACACGGTACCGAGGAAAAGCGGCAAAGGCCGAAAGAAACCCTCGCTAAGGTACATCATGCAAAGTGTTAGCCATGGTCAGGCAGGGTTGCTCATCAGGGAAATGACGAACCAGCCAAGCAAGCAGTCATGGAGCATCCCATTAGCTGAGCGCCAAATATTGGGAAGCCGTGAAAAGGATGTGAATCGCCAGCTTATCAAAATCATGGAGCAGGCACGCAGAAGGAACTGAAACAATGGGAATCGGTAAGGTAGAGGTTAACAACCTCAATTTAGGCCAAGGAACGCCGCCAGAGATTGAACGGCATTTGTTGTATATCGGCACCACCAGTAAAGCTGAACTGCAAGGCAAGGTAACCCGCATCAATGCCATGACAGATTTGGATAACATCGTGGGCGACGATGCGCTGGGCGACAACATTCGTGCAGCACAGCTTAACGGGAAACAAAACTGGACCGCTGCAATCTATGGATTGGCTTCAGGTGAAGATGCTGAAACGTGGGCCGAAGCGGTTGATAGCGCCAACTTAACGGACAGTTTTGAAGGTATTGCGATTGTTGATCCGGTAACGGACAAAGCTGATTTTGATGCGATGCAATCAAAGGCCGAAGAGTTAACAAGCAAGTTAGGTCGCTGGGTGTTCATTCTTGCAGCATGTAAGGGCATTGATAAACACGCACAGACCTGGTCGGACTATGAAACCGCTATGTTGGCTTTGGTGAAAGATGTAGCTGCCCGGTGGGTCGTACCTGTTCCTTTGCTCAACGGCAATAACGTAGGGGTATTGGGTGGCCGGCTGTGTGATCGCTCTGTCACTGTTGCGGATTCACCAATGCGTGTTACTACGGGTTCAGTGCTGAGTCTGGGTGAGATGCCAGTTGATAGCGCAGGCAAAGTGCTAGAAATGTCTACTATCGCCACGTTAGCAGAAGCTCGATACTCGGTACCGCAATGGTACGCCGATTACGAAGGTATCTATTGGTCTGATGCCATGACGTTGGAAACCAAGACCGGTGATTACCAATATCTGGAGTATGTTCGCCCCGTTCATAAGGCTAACCGCCGTATTCGCTTCAAGGCCATCGGTCGTATTGCAGACCGCATTCTTAATTCAACGCCGCCAAGCATTGAGCTTAACCGCAGCTATTTCCGCAGTGTGTTGTTTGACATGGCCTTCACGACGGAAATTGGTGGTATCACCTTCCCTGGTGAAATCATGACGCCACGCGATGAGGACGTGATGATTACTTGGGAGACCAAAACCAAAGTCATTATCAGCATCATGATCCGCCCGCATAACTGCCCGAAACACATCGTGGTGAATATTGCACTGGATTTGAGTAATGGAGCAGGGAGCTAATTTATGTCGATGCGTTTATCTGGCAAGAACATGCATTTCACCTTGGGCGATATCAAGCTCAAGGCACAGAAAGTGACCCTTTCTATTACTGATAATTCTGCAGTGAACAAAACCAGCGGTGTACCTGATGGCTACGTCGATGGCGATGTGGAGGCATCTGGTGAGCTGGAATTAACCACGGCGCAATTTAACTTGCTCGGCAAAGCTGCCAAGAACGCCGGCGCATGGCGGGCGCTACCTGCTTTTGATGCCATGTTCTACGGCAAGATCGATAAGGACGAGCTCAAGGTCGAAGCCTTTGGATGCCGCATTAAGCTTTCTGATCTGCTTGATATCGATGGTACAGGTGGGAGTGCCTTAGTTCACAAGGTGCCATTCGAAGTATCGAGCCATAAGTTTGTTCGCATCAATGGAACACCTTATTTGCGTGATGACGAAACCGAAGGCTTGGTTCAGTAAGGGGACGGAATGACTGATGTTATCGACCAAGGCTGCCGTTTCGAAGCCCAATTCACTGAAATGGCGATTGCCAAGCAACGGGCAAGGTATCACCCGATTGAACAACGGGAAAGCGCACATGAATGCGGCGAATGTGGCGAGCCGATTCCCGAAAAACGCCGCGAGAAAGTACCGGGGTGCAAGCACTGCACTTCATGCCAGGAACTAGCAGACAAGGGACGTCTATGAATATCGCGAAACGCTTTATTAACTATGTGATTAAGCCTGTGCTTGATCAGCTTGATGCTGCAGCAGGCGGTCACAGCAAGTTGAACAATGAGGCTGCTATTGCGCTCATCATGATGATTGTGGCGCACGAGTCAGGAAAGCTAACTTATTCAAAACAGGTTCGTGGGCCTGCTCTGGGTTTCACTCAAATGGAACCAGCGACTTTCTTCTGGTTGATTGAATGGCTGGGGAAAACGAAACCACATCTACTGGATACCATGAGTATGTTCGGGGCTATTGGTGAGCATGACCCACTAATGATGGTGGTTTGTCCGCAATATGCAGTGGCAGCCGCAAGGATGAATTTGCTCCGTTTCCCTGAACCTCTACCTGCAGCAGATGATTTGGATGGCTTAGCACGTTATGCCAAGAAGTACTGGAATACATCTGCTGGCAAGGCCACCGAAGCCGATTACAAAAACGCTTACTTACACATGATGGAACAGGAGTAAGGCATGAACTTTATCACTGGCGTTCTTTTGAAAACTTTATTGGATGTGTTGAAGGGGCTGTTTTTTCAGATTGGCTGGAAAATCATTTTGGAACGGTTTGCCACTCGTGGTGTGGTTTGGGGGCTGGAAACCCTGAAGAACCTGACCACTAACGATGTGGTTCAGGCCACTGTCGATGATGTGATTGCCTCTCTAAAGGGTAAACGCCTTAAAGAAATTCCACAGAAGGAATAGGTATGGATCCAAATTGGCTAAATGCGCTGGTAGCTCTGGCATCACTTCTAACATTGCTAACCAGCGTGTTAATCGGCTACCTCTTTAGGCTTTCAAAAGAGCTATCCGATTACAAAACCTATGTGGCACAGCACCACGCCACTAAGGAAGAACTCAAAGATATGGCGGAGAGGTTAGAGCGCCACTTTGATACCGGTTTTGACCGGGTTGTAGAAATGCTTAAACAAGGGAAAGTAGCATGAATGAGCAACTAATTACGCTAGTTATTGCGGGCAAGGAGCTAGCGTTTAAGCCATCGGAAGTGGAATACAACGACTACATGAATGAGCTAATGCCAGATAACAAGGTGGCTCCTGCTCATAATTTCTTGTTCAACACGGTTGATGATGGCTGCAAAGAGGCACTGCGCGAAATTACTAACGCAAACCCAAGTGCAGCAGTACAAATCACAGCAGCAGTAATGGCTGAGTATGCCCCGCAGTTGGAAATCTCTGTAAAAAATAGATGGCCTTGTCGCGGCAATAGACCGTAACGATTACGGCAAGATGCTCGCCTGGCGGCGTAAGTGGTTACCGGGCGAGCCAGACACTGAAGCCAATTTGGCAAGGGCTATCTGGTTAGAGAAGAACTACTGGGAAAACATGCGAATGTCCACGGCGAACGGAGTTGCCAAAGCATTCAGCTCATAAGCAAGGAAGCTGATATTCATGAGCCTACCGCAAGCATTGATGTTTCAGGTTGGACTGATTGACAAAATCAGTAAGCCATTGGGAAACATTCAACGTCAATTCAATGATATGGGCCAAAGTTACCGCGATGGCACCCATACCATGGTCGCAGGTGCTGCGGGGGTGGCCGGAGCTGGTTTAGCACTCCAGGCTGCATTGGGGCCTGCAATTGAAATGGACCGTGTCTTGGGAGAGGTGAAATCGCTTGGTGTAGCCGATGAGCAGCTGCAGCAATTAAGCGATAGCGCACTGAACTTTGCTGTGGATTATGGCAGGTCAGCGACTGAATTTGTTTCGGCCTCCTACGATATTCAATCAGCGATCGGTGGTTTGGCTGGCAACGAACTTGCAGAGTTCACCAAGGCTTCTGGTGTGCTGGCAGCTGCGACTAAAGCCGATACGGGGACTATCACCAATTATGTCGGCACCATGTACGGCATCTTCCAAAACTCAGCTAATCAAATGGGCAAGGCCGACTGGGTAAGCATGCTTGGAGGTCAAACCGCCAGGGCGGTGCAGATGTTCAAGACCACGGGTGATCAGATGTCGGCGGCTTTCACTTCTGTAGGCGCTTCGGCTACCTCGGTAGGTGTGGGCATGACAGAGCAGATGGCAATTCTGGGTACCTTGCAAGCGACCATGTCAGGAAGTGAAGCGGGTACAAAATACAGCTCTTTCCTTGCTGGCGCAGCTAAAGCTCAAAATGCGCTGAATATGTCGTTCACTGACTCCCAAGGTCAGTTACTTCCAATCGTGGACATCCTCAATCAAATCAAAGGTCGCTATGGCGAAACGCTTTCAGTTGCTGAAGGCGCTGAGCTAAGTAAGGCATTTGGAACGAAAGATGCGGTAGCCATGATCCAGCTGTTAATGCAAAACACCGACGGGTTGGCAACTTCCATAAATGACCTAGGTAATGTTAAAGGGCTAGATGTTGCTGAGCAGATGGCCGGAGCCATGACCGACCAATGGGAGCGTTTCGAGCAACTTATCTTCGCGATTCGAGCCTCGTTCGGTCAGGCATTGTTACCGGTGATCCTTCCCGTTGTTCAGGCCATTGCTGATGGCGGCAAAGAGGTGTTGCTCTGGACGAAGTTGTTCCCGAACCTGACCAAGTACATCGGCCTTGCTGGTGTTGCCGTTCTCAGCTTAGTAGCAGCCGGCGGCTTGTTCACCATGATGGTCGGTATTGGCAAGCAGGCCATGGTGGCTTTCACCTTAACAATGAAAATCTGGGCAGGGATGAACCTTGTGATCACCAAAGGGTTAGCAGCATTAAAGGCGGCAATGCTAGCGGCCAATATTGTGATGGCAGCGAACCCAATCATATTGGTGGTTAGTGCGGTGGTAGCGGCCATCGCAGCAATTGGTGCACTGATTTACTACTGGGATGATCTCAAGGCCAGTTTTGGTGATACCACTTGGTTCCAAGTGCTTGAGTCAGCAATTTCATTGCTGGCCGCACCATTCCAAGCAGCCTTCCAGATAGTGAAAGGCGGTTGGCAGTGGGTAATGAGCGGCTTTTCCGATACCAGTGGATTTGATGGTTTGTTCGCCTTGGCTGATAGCCTGCGCAATATTTTCGGTTCGGTGTTTGGTTGGATAACCGAGCAGCTGGGCGGCTTGTGGGATACGGCGAAGAAAGTCATGGATTGGATACCAGGCTTTGGTGGCGATGAGGTCGAAGTTAAATCCCAAGCCGTTCAGCAGGCCACACCAAGAGCAGCCATCCAACCAGGCGGCGCAGCCAAGAACATAGCCTCATATACAAGTAGCAGCACTAGCTATGGGCCAATCAGTATTCATGCCCAACAGATGAACAACCCGCAAGACTTCGCCACAGAAATGGAGTTTATCGCCGGATGATGTATCAAGACCTGTTAATTGAAAATGGTGATGTGGTGCTGGATGCAGGCCGTAACCCTGTATTGATTCAAGACCGTGCCGTCATCGCCCAAGACATCAAGCATGCCATTTTGGAAAGTAATTTGGCCGTTGAGCTGATTGCAGAACGAAGCCCATCGAAGAAATCAGATATTCGAACCAAGTTGGAATTGTTGGTTGAAGAAGATGTGCGCCTAGTACCTGGTACCGTTCGACTAGAAGAACCTACTGAAGGCACCATTTTTGTTTTCGCCACGACTACAGACTTTGGTGACGTAACTTTGGATATCAAAACTTCGGAGACAACCAATGTCTGATATTCCTAAGCCAGATTACTCCGAGTTGGTAAAGCAATCCGGTATTCCTACCGATGAAGCGAGTTGGAAAAAAGTGCTGAAAGAAGAGATGGAAAAGGAAGAGTGCATTATCTCGAATGATTCGCCTTTCTCCCCGTTCTGGCGCTTGATTGAATCAGCAGTGGTGAAAGTCACCTTGTGGCTCATCAATACCTTATTGGTTGGCTACGTACTACCGAATATGTTTGTGGCGACGGCAGTAGATCAATGGTTAGATCTACTCGCTTGGCAATGCAAACTCACTCGCAAGGGGGCAACAAAAGCCAAAGGGCTGATTGCTTTTCAGCGTGCAGCCGCGAAAGGGCCAGCGTTAGTCATTCCAAAAGACACTTGGATTCAGACCGAACCCATTAACGGCAATATCTACCGCGTTCGTGTGCTTGCTGATACTACGCTGCCAGAAAACGAAACAATGATCATAGCTGAAGTGGAAGCCGAAAATGAAGGCGCGGCCTACAACCTTGGTGAAGGTTACTATCATATTCTGCCTACAGCGATACCAGGTATTGCAGCAGCAACGAACCCAGCTGAATGGCTAATAGAGGCGGGTGCAGACAAAGAAAGCAATGATGAACTTCGATTGCGTATTCGCAACCAGTGGAGCGCGGTGGCGAAATGGCACATTGATGCAGCTTACCGTTCATTGCTAACGAGTCGCGCAGGTATTAACGACGACAACGTGTATTTCGAGCATAACGCACCACGTGGGCCAGGTACCGCCAATTCCTACATCTTGCTTGATACGGGTGAACCATCACCAGAAATGCTTGCTGACTTGAATGCCTATATCCGTGAGCAAGGGCAACACGGCCATGGTGATGATCTGCAGGTGATGGCGATGCCAGAAACGCAGGCCAATATTGTTTGCCGAGTGTGGCCGCTTCGCTCACTCACAATGGATGAGCGCACCCAGTTAAAAGCTGCCGTTGAAAAGTTCATCGGGGCGGCCTTCCGCGAGAACACCGATTATTCGCCAACCGTTACCAATCCTGTGTTGCGCTTTAGTTTCTCTAAATTAGGTCAAGAGCTACACGGCCAATTCGCTGAGATTGAATCACTCGAATTCGACAACGCCGACATCATCAACAACTTGACGGTGCCACGCATCCAGACGTTGGAGGTATCAATTGAAAATACCTGAGATAAACCTTCGTTACTGGATGGGTAGAGGTGAGCTGGCGAAACTCGCAAGAGCCCTACGCAACTATTGGGAACATGTGAAAGCCGCATTCGAAATGCCGCTGCAGCAACATGACCCACTGACCGCACCAATTGGATTGGTCAATATTCTTGCTTGGCAACGTGGTGTAGAAAAACTTGGCCAAGAGCCCGAAGAGTTGTTTCGAATTCGTGTGGCTCATGCTTACGGATTTTCTCGTGATGCTGGTTCGGTGTCTGGTTGGGAAGACATGTTCGACAAGCTCGGCTATCCGCACATATCTCAAGATGAAAGGTTAGTGAACGTAGACTGGGATGTGATCAGCCTAAAGATTCGAGACGGTGACTTAACCAATGTCCCGAAGTTATTAGACACAGTAGTTCGTCAATACGGGCGCACCTGTCGCCGCTATCAATACACCAGTTATGTCGAAATGCCGTTGGCCGCGCGAAGCAAGAACGTCGAAGCGCAATACTCAATGTCACACGTTAAAACACGGATAAACGTTGCTGGGTTGCCGAACGTGCTTAATGTCGATTGTGAATATTACCAAGCCACAGTGAAAGGTTAAGGAACAACTAAAGATGGCAAATACCACTGACAAGTCAATTTTAACCGCCGCAGGTAAAGCACTGTTGGCGCAGCTCAACGCAGAAGAAAAGCCGCTAATCATCGATAAGATGATTTTTGCCAACGTGCCTAATCGCCCAGAATTCCCACAGCCAGATGATGTGGTACCAACTGATAATGTTGTTCACCAAGAAGCTGTGGAGCAGCGTGGCCGACTCTCTGCCGACTCGGTCATTTACAGCACGACATTGACCAGCAACGTTGGCCCGTTCGAATTCAACTGGACGGGTGCGTACTGCTCTGAATATGGCGTATTGGTCACTATCGATCACCATGCTTTAACACCAAAGTCAGCCGATGAACCAGGTGTTGCAGGTAATACTTTGGTGCGCTCTGTCGTACTTGAGTACAAAGACATTGCTGAAATCACCAACATCACGGTGGACGCTTCATCGTGGCAGTACAACGCCACGCCACGTATGAAAAAAATGGACGATGATGTGGCCCAAGCGATTATCGACCAGAACGGCAAAGACTGGTTTATTGAAGACGGTTTCTTGGTTACGCCTCAAGCAAGTGCATTCAATATCAAAGCGGGTGCCGGCTATGTGTCGGGCAACCGTGTCACACTCGAATTTGATCGCAATGTTCAAGTCCCTAACAAGCCATCATTCATCTACGTAGACGCACACCGCGAAGGAACGCCAACAGGTGAGCAAGTCACTCTGTTTGATTTCGTCTTTACTGCAGAAGAGAAGGACGACTACACCGATGGAAATGGTGCTAAACACTTTGTTTGTAAGATAGCGCAGGTGTTGGCTGATGGAAGCGTTAGTGATTTGAGGCCAGAGGGGGAGAGTGCTGATAAAGAGTGGGTAAATAAAGAAGTAACAGTTTCAAGTGAATCCGATACCAATACACAACAATTAGTTGGCACATTGGTTGATTTCAATCTTGGGACCAGGCAGGTGGATGGACAGAATGCGATTCGGCTCACTGATTTAAAGTTGCTGATGGTTTTTAAGCGACGTACCTATCCTGAAAATGAAGTGGTCCCCGATAAATTCACAATAAAATCGATTGTCGATAATGTCATGACGGTTGATTATGGGGAGGGAGAGAAAAAAATCATCCTCGAATATAACGTTTGGCCGGTAGGTGATCTACGTCGCTATGGTGGTTATATGGACGCAATATTGCCCAATAATGCTGATAATCCTTCACCAACGGATGATACCAATGCGTGGCTGTATGCGTTGCATTGTCTGCCCGACCCCGCTGAAATAACGGTCAACGGCATGAGCTACGCGACAGAGGAAATCCCTCTTTCGAAAAGTTTGCATCTTAAAACGCCTAGTTTGCCAACCTATTATAAGCGTAACCGTGGAATTAATACTTCTGGCTGGCGGGCTTATGGGGCGTCCGGTATCGTTAATACTACGACTGACACGTTTGACCCAAAATCGAAAGAAGTGAAACAGTTGGCGATAATTTTAAGCGCTGTCACCTTAATTGGTGGTAGAAACAATACACCGTTTAAAACTTCA
The DNA here is from genome assembly GCF_056158405.1 of Photobacterium sp. AWH4_225. Taxonomy (NCBI): domain Bacteria; kingdom Pseudomonadati; phylum Pseudomonadota; class Gammaproteobacteria; order Vibrionales; family Vibrionaceae; genus Photobacterium; species Photobacterium sp. AWH4_225. The sequence goes on from NZ_JBSWTF010000001.1 coordinate 1,441,944, forward strand.
GATAAAAGTGTGGAATTGGATTATTTCCATGTTGAGGCTGACGGTGTCACGTTTGCGAATTTCTATCGCAACCTAGACGGTTCGCTCGGAAGCTGGTTGTGGAAGCTGAATAACTGTTCATTTACTGATGCGGCTGAATGGGGCTGCTGGATGGATGCTGCCCATGGTGCGCATGTGATTGGCTGTGATTTTGGCTGGGAAAATTTAAAGGGGTTGTATATCGACCAAGGCCAGTCGACAGTCGTTACAGGAAACCATTTCCCACACAATGCAAAATACCAACAGATTGCAGTCCAGATAAACAGACCGCAGACAATGTCGTTTTATGACAATTACTTTGAGACATATAGTTATGATACGGATCCGAGACCATTGGTAAACCAGGGTCGAGGAACGTACCCGCTGATTCTTACGCTGGACCATTATACCAACTCAGACAAGGGGCGTTTTACGCCAAACTATTTCGGCTTACATACCAAAAACGCCATTATCATTAAAAAAGCTCAAGATTCATTCTTTTCAGCTTCTGAAATGAATATTTTTGGTAATGATATAAAGAATGTTGGGGGTTTTTCTGATTTCTATGCGTTACGCCTCATTCTTGAAGGCGATGGATCCAGTAACACAATCACTATGCCGTTTTCTGGTGTTGAGCCCGAATTAATTTTAGATCCAAATGACCAGTTGAGAACATTTGGTAATGGAGCTATGTGGTATGGTTCAAAGACATTCCCGACAATAGGCGCGGATAAAAGTATTAAGATTCCAGCCGATTTCCCCGGCGCCCGAAATGATAAGAATGTGACGTTTGTTGGTGATAATCAAATTAAGCCTATAACGACAAAATCAGGTGCAAAAATTACCTTGTCATACACATGGGAAAGGCCAGCCGGTGATGCCAATTTTATTATCAGGATGAAGTCGTTTCAGGGGAACTATAAAACGAAGGATGTGTATTGCACTGGCAAAGGTGGTTCTGGGACATTGGAGGTGTATATCAAGAAAGAAGTTCTGGAATACACTAGCATTGATATCATTGTATCTGGTGAAACAAACGTAGGACCAAGTTCTACTCAGTTAGAGCTACGAGTGGAGTCGTTAGATGTTTAATTATACCGAAGCTATAGAGCAGTGCCGACAAGGTAAGGTGGTACGGTGCGTTAATTGGCATAAGGATAGGTGTGTTATGCTTATGCCAAATGGTTCACACGCATGGTTAAAGCTGGATTATATTGCTGAAGCAGAAACGCTAAACTTACCGCTGGAAGACGGTACAACAATGCGAGCTACGAAAGTGGCAACAAACCCAGATACGACTTACGTGATTTATCAGCCATCAGATACAGATGAGCTATCAAGTTGGGAAGTTATTTCATAATGCTAACTCTTGACGGAACCCAGCTACCGCTAAAGAACTTGCGCATTAGCGTACGACAGCAATTAGCCGGGCAGGATATGTCCGGTCAATCCTCGGCGACAGACCAAGCGGAAACGGGTAGCAAGGGTAAAGTTCTGACCGTTTCCGGTGTGATCCCCTTCAGCCAAAAGCATCTGCTGACAAACATTTTCAGCATGGCCGACACCCAAGATAATGGTGCTCGGCACATATACCGAATCAGTAATACTACTGCTGAAACCTTGAAAATCCGCCAGGTGAAATTCCAAGGAACAGTAAGGGCGGATGAGAAAAGTACATTGAGGCAATGGAATATCGCCTTTGAACTTACCGAGTACCTTTCTGTGCCTGAACGAATCGAGCAACGCCAACCAGACAAACCAGCAGCACAGCAGAAAGTACAGGGTGTAACCACTCCAGTTGAAACAGGGACGCAAGTTGATGCACCACCAGATACTAATGTTGAGCTGGCAGGCTTGATGGGATTGCTAAAGCGGCTTGATAACTCCTTGGCATGAAGTGAACGATCTTGACAGCAAATCATAACTTTATTTGTCGGGTTTACCTTGGAAGTCAAAAGGTAAAAGTGAAATCGCACAGGGTAGCATTAACAGAAAACACGCCAGGGCGATGTAAGCTGACTATAGAAGGTAAACCAGACACTGACACCATTGTGGCCGTTGACTTGGGTTGGGGCGATTCGATTGATCGGGTTTTCCTCGGTTATGTTGAACGGGTGCAGCCGGCTGAAAATGGTTGGTCAGATATTTTCTGTAGGGAGCTGGCTGCCGTTCTCTATCACCCTTTCAATGTGATTATGCGTCATCCAACCTTGATGCAGCTATTGAGTAACCTGACCCAGCAAACGGGACTGCAATTTGTGGTACCGGAGAAGGCTTACAGCAAAACTTCAATCCCTTGCTTCTATAGTGATGGCAATGGGTATCGCATCATGGATGAGCTGGCCCAAGCCTTCAGCATTGACGACTTGTTCTGGCAACAGCAGGGCAATGGGCAGATATTCGTTGGCAGCTGGGAAGATTCGTATTGGGCTGATAAGCCTATAACCCTTCCCTATGAACTGATGACCAAACACACCGCGAATAAATCGGTCAGGGTACCGGCACTCCCAAAACTCAAGCCGGGTGTGATGGTTAACGGCATCCGCCTGTCATCAGTTGAATTTGAAGGCACGGAGGCCAAACTAACATGGAAAGTACAATAAAGCGGATTATCTTTCGTCTATTCCCTGAGCTAACGGGCCGTTGGCACTTACCCAGATGGGGCAAGGTGGTTGCCCTGCCTGAGCTGCCAGAAGAAGGGCAACAGTCCGACAGGTTCTATCCCTACTACGCGGCAGATATCCAGCTGCTAGATGAAAAGGGTGTCGATTATAAAAATAAACCACCATTGCAGGCAGTACCTTTGCCTGTTCCTGGTGTGGGCGATCATGCAGGAAGGCTGGAGCCGCCTGCCATTGGTAGCATCGTTGAATTGGGATTTATCTTCGGCCAACCAGATAAACCATTTATTCGTTGCGTTCTCCCACTTGGATTCAAGTTACCAGGTATCAAAGAAGGGGAAAGCCGTTACCAGCAGCGGCAAGGTGTTTATCACCTGATAGACAAAGAGGGTAACTTCGAACGCAAGACTGACAAAGATGACCAGCTGGAATGCCTAAACCAGCGCATCAAAGTACTGGAAAGCCGTTTAGCCGAAATCGATGGTGACCACACGGAAACCGTTAGAGGGAACAAGGCGACAGCCGCGAAGCACATCACCGAAGATGCCAACACCATCAAGATGAACGGCGGCACAGGTGTTTGTACTGGCGCAACGATTTGCCCGTTCACTGGCAAGCCGCATGTTGATGTATCTAAAACCGTATTTGCAGGGAAGTAATATGGCACTCAGTAAATCATCACTAAAAAAAAGAATCATCACCGAACTGCAGGCCAAAGGCTTTGTCACAGAAGGAAAATTTGCTCAAGCTGGCAGCATGGCCGAAGCCATTGCCAATGCTGTGGTGGATGAAATCACTCAGAACGCTGAGGCTGATGTGAAGATTGGAAGCTCACAAGGGCGGCACTCGGTAGTTTGAACTTATGCTTTGTACGTTAGGGGGGAATAATTGTGGAAACGCAGCACATAGTTATAAGCAATGCGGCCATCTAAAATGAACTATTTGCCGTAGACACGAAACCCAACCTTGAACTTAAATTGCCAAGTGTCGGGAATCACTCTTAAACGTTTTTATAACTATCTCTTCGGTTCAACTCGAAACTTAGCTCACTTTTGATTGCTCAAAGATTGCATATATAGAAACAGAAAAACCAATTAGCGATAAGCAAAGCGCTGTCACACTAAACTTATTTAATTGTAGGTAAGTTTCGAAACCACGAATACCATTGTTCCGATAAGGTCTTCTTTTTGATGCGGCCTGCCCAAAGCTACCGAGTGCTGCAAGAGCGAAACCGAAAGGAATCCAAAACAAATGTCCAATTATTGGCGTAGACTCAAGAAAGAATGATCCAACACAAATAGGAACACCTATCGCATATAAAAAATGAAACCACTTCCAGCCTTCAACATTTGGGATGTTACTCATTTTTCCTCCGTAGTTATAATACTTTGCTCAGCCGCCAGATTGGATCCGCATTGTGCTAGTGTACTGTAAGCGGTCGGATACAGTAGCTTGTTACAGTTTCAGTGTTGGCTCAATTCTCTCAAATGAGTCCTTGATTTTGTCTTCGTTGGGGAGAAGCTTAACTAATAGGTTGAAACATTCCTTGTTTTGTTCAAGGGATGCGCTCACTGAAGCATGCATTTCTTTTGTCAGTGATTGCATTTTTGTTGTCCAGGGGGCTCCTATGATTTTTGTTGCTTGCTCTTTAGTTAGGGATTGGGGTGAGCCTTTTTCAATAAGATGCCGTTGTATTCTTTCGAATTCACTATCTCTTTTTGCGGATACTTCTATTGCGGATCTAGTGACCCATTCAGCATGAATTATCTTGCTTACAAGTGTGTATTCATCCTTTCCAAGAATTGACAGTAAATCTGACACCTTATGTTCTAGGTTGTATGGAAAATGAACTTCAATTAGAGTTATTTCGTGCCAGTCCAGTTTTCGGTCATTAGAAACTATTTTTCTTTGTATCTGATTGACTATTTCTTCATAGTGCCTACATAAAATAAGTGCATTGAGAATAGCCGATTCACGAATCTCTGTTATAGCCTTCTTTTCCTTTCTTTCTTGCCAGAGAATTGCTGCAATAGCACCTCCAGCTGCACCTGCTAGAGCTGAAATAAAAGTAATGAGAATATTTTGTAAAGTCTCGATGGTTAGCTCCTTTCTAAAAAAGCTTGAATATTTATTTACATCAATAAAATGACTTCATAAAGTACTGAATATACATGCTATTTAGTGACTATTATGTGCGATATGTTGAATTATAAAACATGTCTTTTATTTTATAATCAGGTGTTGAAATAAACAGGCTTCGTTTGTCATGACGAAACCACAAAGTCTTCGCCTAATGAAGAGTTCTGTTAAGTCTACAGCAACCTTGTGTAGGGGGGCATTGCGCCACGGTAAACTTCTGTGGAGACAGATTTCTCACGGAATCCGCACTCTTCCTCCCCTCCCGCGCGCTTTTCGATCAAAAAATTTTTCAGTTTTGCTTTTACGTAGTTCTAAGGCCAGCATTTGGAATGCATTGGATGCTCAGACCGCTTTAATAAAGGGACAGGGAGAGATTCGGAAACCTAAAAAATTCAGCAAAGAAGACCAGGGAAAATCTCAACGAATGATCAAGATTTCAGTGGATTTCATTCTAACGATCTCTGTGAATAGGTGGATGCTTTGGCTAAGTCGCTGTATTACAAGGAATGGTGTGGTTTTTCGTAGTGGTTTGGTTGATCGCGTCATAATCGATTATTTGAGAGTACGGTTTAAGTGTTTGAAAAATCAATAACTTAAAAATGCCCCCTCTTTTCAAACTGAAATACTCAGGAGAGTGTTTATACGGGGTTAGAAGAGGGGGAGTGATTGGTATAAAAATTGTCTGCCGCCATTTTGTCGCCATTACTTTGATTTTGTTAAAAATTAATGATTATAGGTTATTGTATTTAAACAAAAAAAGGCCCCCTACATGAGGGGGCAATATTTACCATCGCTATTATTATTCGTCAAAATTCTGCATAAGACTTGAGGAAGCGATTAAAAGGCTATTAACCAAAGTCACCGTTGACGTAACCGCGAGTACGGTCGTCTGCTGGCTGGCTGAATAGCACGTCTGTTGAATCGTGCTCTACCAGCTCACCCATCAAGAAGAAGGCGGTACGGTCGGAGATACGACGTGCCTGCTGCATGGAGTGGGTAACGATAACGATGGTGAAGTCCTTCTTCAGAGTCTCCATCAAATCTTCAATTTTCTTGGTCGCAATTGGGTCAAGTGCTGATGTTGGTTCGTCCATCAGGATCACTTCAGGCTCCATCGCGATAGTACGGGCGATACACAGACGCTGCTGCTGACCACCCGACAGGCCGAATGCGTGTGATTTCAAACGGTCTTTTACTTCATCCCAAAGGGCAGCGCCACGTAGAGAACGCTCTACTACCTCGTCTAGGATTTTCTTGTCTTTAACGCCCTGAGCACGAAGACCGTAAGCAATGTTCTCGTAGATGCTCATTGGGAACGGGTTCGGCTTCTGGAATACCATACCTACTTTGATGCGAAGCTGTGCAACGTCGATGTTGCCGTATACGTCTTCGCCATCCATCGACAGATTGCCTTCGATTTTAACGCCTTCGATCAGGTCGTTCATACGGTTAAGGCAACGCAGTAGGGTTGACTTACCACAGCCTGACGGGCCGATAAGCGCGGTTACCTGACGGTTTGGAATTGGCAGGTTGATTTGCTTAAGTGCCTGGTTTTCGCCGTAGTATAGGTCTAGATTTTCAATGCTAAATTTATTCATGGTTCTCTTCCTCAAAATTAGTAAGTCGCAGTATTGAATCGGCTAGCGATGATCTTCGTTAGCAAGTTAATAACAAGAACAACAATGATTAGAATGGTGGCGGTTGCGTATGCCTGGTTCCATTCGTGAATTGTGTATAGTTCCTGCGTTAGTTTGTACAGGTGGACGGTTAGCGTACGGCCAGAGTCGAACATGCTCTCTGGGATACGGGCAACCATACCTGCTGTCATGAAGACCGGTGCTGATTCACCGATAACACGACCTACACTGAGGATGATGGAGGTAACAATACCCGGCATAGCGCTTGGTAAGATTAGTCTCCAGATGGTGTAAATCTTAGATGCACCCAGACCATATGAACCTTCACGGTAAGTCTGAGGTACAGCCATTAGTGCTTCTTCAGTTGTACGGATAATAACTGGCAGAATTAGGATACTCAGGGTCAGGGCACCTGACAGGATAGAGTAACCGAAGCCCATTACGACAACGAAGAATGTCATACCGAATAGACCGTAGATAATCGACGGAATACCGGCCAGTGACTCAGTACAGAAACGAATCACCTTAACTAGCTTACTACCTACTTTTGCATATTCGGTTAGGTAGATAGCAGTCATGATACCTAGCGGTGCAGCAACACCGATTGAAGCGGCAACCATGTATAGGGTTGATACGATCATTGGCCAGATACCTGACTCTTGACCGATGGTGGTGTAGTCGCTGGTGATGAATGTCCAGTCTACGTAAGACAGGCCATTGCTGAGGATGTACCAAACAACCCACACTAGGAAGCCCACAGTGATAGAGGCTGCCGACCAGATAAGCGCCAGAGAAATTTTATCTTTCATCTGCTGCTTTTGTGTATTTGTACCTTTAAGAGCCATTGTGATTACCTCGCACGCTCACGGTTCAGATAAAGAAGCGCGCCGTTTAGTACCATGATGAAGACCAGAAGAACGATACCCGTTGCGTATAGTGCGCTTGCGTGCAAGCCCGTTGCGTATGACATTTCAATCGCAATGTTTGCCGTTAGGGTACGGGCTGAGTCCAACAGACCTTGTGGCATTGCCGGAGAGTTACCCATAACCATGATGATTGCCATGGTTTCACCCAGTGCACGGGCGACACCCAGGATAACGCCGGTCATGATGCCTGAGCGGGCAGCAGGTACTAGCAGCTTAAAGATAGTGAACATCTGCGATGCACCTAGTGCGTACGAACCTTCTTTGTAAGTACGAGGTACAGCGCGGATTGATGTTTCAGATACTGTGATAACCGTTGGCAGAATCATCACCGCAAGAACGATGATACCGGCCAAGATGGTGTTACCTGCAGGTACTGAGAAAACATCTTGAATCAGGGGTACGATGATAACCAGGCCGAAGAAACCGTATACAACAGACGGGATACCAGCTAGTAGTTCAATCATCGGACGGATTGTATTGGCAAGGCGCTTCGGGGCAACCTCGGCAATGAAAATCGCAGTTAGTACGCCAATTGGCACTCCCAGGACAACCGCACCTGCAGTAGAGACTACAGAAGCCACGATCATCGGAGCGATACCGTAAAGCGCAGGTGGAAGCCAGTTGGTACCGAATACGATAGGGCCAACACCGGCTTGGGCGAAGGCATCGTAGCCTTCACGGAAAATAAAGTAGCCAATTAAGATTAGCGATAGAATGCCAAGTGCAGCACTCGATAAAAATAGATATTTAAAAAACAGTTCGCGCCAGTCGACTTTATCTTTTGCTTTAAGCGAAGAGCCTTTAGCTGAACTTTCAATGTTATTTGCGATGGTCATAATTTTACTCCAGATATTGGCTAAACAAGGTTTACCCGAATACCGAGGAATCAACAAAAACCGGCCACCATCATCTGATGATGACCGGTAAATAAATCTTTTACTTAGTTAACAGCGATGTAGCCTTTGTCAGCAACAATCTTCTGGCCTTCTGGGCTCTTAATCCACTTAAGGAAATCTAGAGCTTCAGCTGATGGGCGGCCTTCTTTGTAAAGTACTAGGAATGGACGCTGTACACCGTACTCGCCAGCCTGGATAGCTTCAACAGATGGCTCATGGTTGTCGATTGACAGTGGGTTTACAGAATCGTCTACTGAACCTAGAGAGATGTAGCCGATAGCAAATGGGTTGTTAGCTACGATAGTTTTTAGCTGGCCGTTACCGCTTGCAACTTGTGCACGCTGAGAGATAGCCGAAACTGAAACATCGTTAACTTTCATTTTTAGGTCCATGATGTCTTCGAAAGCACCACGAGTACCAGAAGCTGTATCACGAGTTGCAACTACGATTGGCTTGTCTTCGCCACCAACTTCTTTCCAGTTAGTGATTTCGCCTTTGTAGATTTTCGTTACTTCTTCTTTAGATAGGTCGTTCACTGGGTTGCTTGGGTGTGCAACAACCGCGATACCGTCACGAGCGATAACAACTTCTTTGATGTTGTCTGCTTTCTCTGAATCTTTAAGGTCGCGAGAGCTCATACCTAGGTCAGAAGAACCGTCGTGGGCAGCACGAACACCAGCAGATGAACCTGGGCCCTGAACTTCGATTGTTACATCGTGAGATTGAGCGTAGGTCTCACCTAGAACTTCCATGATAGGTGTAACAGAGTTCGAACCTACAACAGAAACAGTTTCAGTTGCGATTGCTGGGTTGAATACCATTGAACCTGCTAGGGCTAGTGCGCCAATAACCTTTGTTTTCATTTTCCTAATCCTTAAAAAGCTGGCCGTATTGCCAATAGGTTTGAATGAACGAGGCCAAGATTAGGGAAGAAGTATGACAGTAATGTTTCAGTAGTTTGAACACTCTATGACGCTATTCATAAATGCTTAATATGTGCTCAATTTGATCTCTGTTCCAGTTCTTATTGTGGCGCGTAGCTATTAAGAGAAAAACGGCTACTGCATATTAGGCCATAGTGGTTAACGCATGAAGGTGCAACGCATTCAGTTTTATATGTTTTTTTGTTTGTATGGTTGGATATCCTTTTACTTTGCTTTTGGTCCTATTTTTTTGGTTGAAAGTGTTTGTTTTGTAGTGTTTTGTGGGGGTGTGTGCTTTTTGTAGTTTCTGTTGATTTGTGTTTCGTTAATTGGTTTTGCCGATCTTACATGGGCTTCAGCCAGATCTGGTGCGATTAAAGCTGAGCGTTGTTACGATAAAAAACTTTTTTCTATTTTTTTTTCTAAGAATGGCTGGTTTCATGAAATCGTAGGTTTTACCACCAAAATAGAGGCTCCTCTCTGCCTTTATATGACAGTTGTGAATGATGCTAAAGGGAGAAAGTAGTCGCTCGGTGGGAGAAAACGGGGTGAAATCGTAATTTGTCCCCCCTCTGTTACAATGTCTACCATACTGAGCTTCAAGAAAAACATTCATAATGATCAAAAAAGCCCAACAGATGGTTGTGTTTAATGCGCTGACCAATCAGCGTAGCTTTACCAAGGCGGCACAGCTACTTGATATATCCCGCACTCAAGTCAGCAAGCAGGTGCAGCAACTGGAACAAAGACTGGGAGTGCAGCTCGTACAGCGTACAACCCGTTCGTTTTCCTTAACCGAGGCAGGAGAAAGGTTTGCTGTGCACTGTGCCAATATCGTCGCCGAGATCAATGAAGCGGAAAGCGAGCTAGTCCAGAGTTCCGATAGTATGCAGGGGATCCTCAGAGTAGGCAGTGCCCAGTCTTTCGCTCGTCATCATATCGCGCCATACCTAGCGGCTTTCCATCAGCAATTCCCCCAACTAGATGTTGAAATGAGTTTGTTTGATCACAGAGTCGATCTTATCGCTGAGCAGCTGGACTTATGGATAGGAATGACTGACTCACCGCCGGAAGGGTTTGTCGCCAGGCATTTGGCCGATTGCCATTTTGTGCTTGCTGCAAGTCCTGATTACCTTGCTCGTCATGGTGTACCTTACCAGCCAGGTGATCTTGATAACCATAATTGCATTACCTATTACAGCCGAGAGCGTAAAGATAACATCTGGAGTTTTCAGATGAACGGTGAGCAACAAAATATCAAAGTCTCTGGAAACTACCGGGTCGATTCCGCGGATGCGATCCTTGATGCGACACTTGCTGGCCATGGGATAGGGTATTTGGCGACTTATTTATTGGACAAGGAGTTTCAAGAAGGCCGGCTAGTCCGCCTAATTCCAGATTGGGATTTGTCGCAGCACATGCCTTTATATGCTGTTTACCCTCGATACCAGTATTTGCCAAAGAAGGTCCAGGCATTTCTCGATTTTATTCGCGAGAAGATTGGTGAACCTGTGTACTGGGATAAGGTGCTTTAATCACCAGTAAGGCGCAAACACGAAATCGTTTTCGCATCATCACCTCTGTAATAAGGGGGGATATTGTCAACTATGGTGACAATAGTATCCCGTATTTGCACCAATCATGATGTATAGGCATGATTTGGCTTATAAATAGCCAGATCTCAAGCTGTATGTGGCGAAAGTGTAAATGTGTGTAACAAGTTGATCCTTGTCACAGTTTTATTTCTAAATAGAATGCCTCCGCAATCGTTTACTAACAAATTTGTGGAGTTTGACCATGAGCTATCTGGTCAGTGCACTAGGCGTATTGACGCTTTTTGCGGTTGCAGTTCTATTTTCAGAAAATCGTCGTGAAATTAACTGGCGTACTGTGGGTGGCGCTTTTGCCATTCAGCTGGTTTTTGCAGGCTTTATCTTATACGTGCCTGTAGGCCGTGAGATCCTCAACTCTGTGTCAGCGGCGGTTTCTGGAATCATCGACTACGGCCGTGTGGGCACTGAGTTTCTATTTGGCGAACTGGCTCAGTTCAAACTTGGCTTCATCTTCGCGGTTAATGTCCTGCCGACAATCGTCTTCTTCTCAGCACTGATCTCTGTGCTGTACTACTTGGGTGTGATGGGCTTTATTATCCGCAGTATCGGTGGTTTGCTTCAGCGCATGTTGGGTACTAGCCGTACTGAATCCATGTCGGCAACAGCGAATATCTTTGTTGGCTCTGTTGAAGCGCCATTGGTTGTCCGTCCTTACTTGGCCAAAATGAGTCGTTCAGAACTATTTGCTGTGATGGTGGGTGGTTTGGCTTCTGTTGCTGGTGGTACCTTGGTTGGCTACGCTGGCCTTGGTGTTGATATCAGTTACCTAATTGCTGCAAGCTTTATGTCGGCCCCTGCCGGTTTGATGATGGCTAAAATCCTTGTTCCTCAGACCGAAGTTATCAATGATGACAACGCAGCTGATGATAGTGCCGACGATGAGCCGGTTAACATTATCGATGCGGCAACTCAGGGTGCACTAAGCGGTTTGCAGATTGTTATGGCTGTAGGTGCTAGTTTACTGGCGATTATTAGTTTGATTGCACTGATCAATGGTGGTCTGGCGCACGTTGGTGGCTGGACCGGTATTGATAACCTGAGCCTTGAGCTAATTTTCGGTTACTTGTTTGCGCCAGTGGCATGGTTGATCGGTGTGCCGTGGTCTGAAGCGACTGTTGCTGCGAGCTTGATCGGCAAGAAGATTGCTGTAAATGAATTTGTTGCGTTTGCTGATTTGATGGCGGTTAAAGAGCAACTGAGCAGCCACTCTCAAGCTATTGTTACCTTTGCTCTATGTGGTTTTGCTAACCTGACTTCAATTGCAATGTTGATGGGTGGCCTAGGTGGTGTAGTGCCAAGCCGACGTCCTGATATTGCCCGTCTAGGCTTCAAAGCGATTTTTGCCGCGACGTTGGCAAACCTGATGAGTGCGACAATCGCAGGTGTATTCTTGTCTTTCTAAGGCGATAGTGGCCAATAGTCAGAAATTGACTGATAGATAAAAGAAAACAGAGTGCGATGCACTCTGTTTTTGTATGTATCAATAGTGCCAAGCACACTATGATCATTTGAACTGCAATATAAGACCTAAGGACCATTTGAGTATATGTAGCCAATCCGGTAGTGTCTGTCTCACATGTGATATAAGTCTGATAAAGGTCCGACGATGAAATCTGATGTAGATAAGTTGCTCAATCAGCATAATGCGCTTATTCACTCTGAAGATAAGAAAGTGACATCGCATACTCAACGTGAGTCGGGCGACTGGATTATGCATTCCCTGATGCTTGAGGGGTACGATGTGCCGTTTAAGTTCAAGCGCAAAAAAAAGTATCAATCACTAGCCGGTGCAAAGGTGAACCTGACTTACTATCCAGCCACTGAAGTTGTAGCTGGATTGACATTTGAAGTAATGAAAGTAGTAAGGATTAAGCGTGCTTAATTATGGTTAATGCCAGCGGCTAGTTTCTCAGCGAGCATTTCCGACCGGGAATAAAACGGAAGTTCCTGTACTCTGCGGTGACGGACGTGTTGAGATTTTTGCTGAATTCTCCTGCCCAATTAGAAATCCTTTCATCTGTCGCCCAGACATTGGCCATAATGCGAAGCCGGCTGTCGTTTTCGGAAGGAATAGGATCATCGCTGCTGTTTTTCACTTTGTAGACCAACTTGCCATCGATATACCACTTGATCCCCCCTTTGGTCCACTTAATGCCATAGCGATGGAAATCTTGTGAGGCATCAAAGTCCAAATAGATTAATTGCTCGTGGCTTTGAGCATAGCGATCGTCATTGGTCCAAAAGTTGACCTGCATAACATTGGTATTGTTGCCAAGAAATTCGACATCAATTTCGTTATGCATACCGTTACCATCTTCTGGTTTGTCATAAGGACCGGCAAACAGGAAGAAAGAACTGATCACACCAGGCTCTGCAATAGGCTTCATCTCTACTTCATAACAACCATAGCCAAAATATTCGTGGCTTCTTAGCTCCCCTGATTGAAACTCAAAGTCATCACTCCCATTGGGAGCGTGGCTCAAGGTGATTGCCATTCCATCTGTTGAGTGGCTAATCGCTTCTCCTTCCCAGCGGCTATAGAAAGGGAAACCATTGTTCCAGCCATCTGACTTCCACCAAAGGTCAGTATTGAGTTCGGTAAGCGGGTCTTCAATTGGGTTATTGGCAAGCGTAAAGGTTGAGAGTGTAAACATAGTGATGATGCCTGCCGTTTTACTGAGAGATCGTAACAACATAAATACAGATCCTTTGGAAATTAGAATAGGTTTGTAGCAAAGTTTCTTTAGCCACTAGGGAGTAAAACTAGCAGGATTTTTTTGCTCTATAACTGCAAACCTGTATTGGATTTGAGACGAAAATGAAAATATGAGACTTAATTTAGAAAGGTATTCTCAAAATGCAAATCAGCCTAGTTCAATTAACGGTTGAAAATGCCGTGACTTATACCATAAAGCACATAATATCAATGAGTTAGTGTTAATGTTGTAAGCGCTGTTAGGACCGCCATTTAAATAAACACCGGTAGGAACCGCTCTGTGAGTCAAGCTGTTGTTGATAACCTCATTGGATAATTGCTGACTGAAATCATCACCATCAAATAACACACTCAACCCATACGCGACTTTATTGCTAAAAATTTGTGGATTTTCGATAGGCTTGCCACCGGGAGCAATACTCAACCACGAACTACCGTAAATATAGATGTTGTTGTAAGAAAACCAAGGTGATCGACTCATGGCATCTTCCGCAAAGATCCAAGGGTTTGGCTCTTTGGTTGATTTTCGCTTTTGTAGACGAAACAGTACATCCAATTGATTCCACCATTGGTCTGTCGAACCGATCTCGATGCCATAGAGGACATAAGGATCCGTCGTGAAGTAGGGGAGGTTTCGCTTGTCTATAAGCACATCTAGCCCGTCAACACTGACTTTGCTTATATTATCTTGCTCATAGGCCATGCTGACATCAAAACCGAAGAGATCGAAGCCTGAGGCTGCATACTGTAGGTAACCCAAGCGACCTTCTTGGCGGTAGTGACGCTTCTTGGACGTTTTGAGTTCGCCGTATAGTGTCCCTTTAGAAACAGCTTTGTCTAAATCCCATTTATACAGGATGCGTTCAATGCCTTGGGTCAGTTGAGGCTTATGTACTTGAGCTATTTCCAGCCAAATCAGAAGCCTGCCAATATCCAATGCTGACCAACCATTGCCGTTTGAACTGCTATTGCTATAGCGCCCTGATGGCTTGGCTGTATGGGTATTGTATTCACGGTTAGGTAGAGAGTTATCGTATAGGGGAAGTTCGAATAGGGTATCTAAGGTCTTTTGCAGTTTGTTATCCGCTTGTTCCGTGGTGATGAGTCCGAGGCCTTCAGCTGAAAGTATGGCAGCGATGCCACTGGCGACATCCCACATTGTACTGTGATGATAGCCTTGCACTGAGTTTATGAGCCCAGTCTCTTCATTCCAATTCTGTTCGAAATAGTAATAAGCCTTTTTGGCGAGTAGCTTTTCGTTGCGACTTAGCTCAATGGGGGATAGCTTTTTGGTCGTAGGAACATGTACGGGGTCGGTTGCTACATGCAAAGTGTCAGCTTCAGGCTCAACAGATAATACTGTTTCTTCAGTATTGATCGGTGGTGCTATCGTGCGTCTTTGAAAATGGATTTCGCTATTAGACACATCTTGCTTGTTGTGGGTGACGCTACGGCCCCCATAAAAACTAGGCTCCGGTTCTTCAGTTTCGGTATTAAAAGCGGCAAACACTGAAAACGACAACAGCAATGACGTACATAAGGTAGTACATAATGCGATTTTTCGTCGTGTTTCTCTTGTTTGCAAAAATGCTTTAGGCATTACGATTGCATTCCTTTTCGTGACTCCTTACTAAGTTATATCGGTTTAATTCATATGTTGGGATAGTTTGCTATGCATGTGGAGCAAAAATGTGACGCTGCTCTCGTAGATAACTGTCTGATGTATAATTAATTATCTGCAAATTCTTTATTGTATTTTTTTTGCTTGTCCTATAATTCATATACCACTAGTGGCGTATGGGAAAGGGTTTTGCTTAAGGAAACGTTAGCAACGGCATTATCAGCGTGTAAGAAGGATCTGTATTTTGTCGCTCTTTTTAGTTTGGCGATCAACTTCCTTGTATTAACGCTGCCTGTATATAGCTTGCAATTATTCGATCGGGTGCTGAGCAGTACCAGTCTCGATACGCTCATGGCACTGATGGTTGTCGCCATCGGTTTATTGACGGCACAAGCAGTGATTGAACATGTGAGAACCTTGCTGCTGCAACGTTCGGGTTTGAAGTTGGATGTCTCGCTAAGCTCGTCATTATTGGCTGATAGCATTCGCCGTTCGTCCAAAATGAATCGGATTGAAAAGCAGGGGCTGCAAGATCTGACTGAGCTGCGTCAGTTCCTAGTGACACCCTCAACCTCTGCGGTTTTCGATATTCCATGGGTTCCGTTGTTTTTATTGATCCTATTTGTGTTGCATCCGTTACTCGGAATTATCGCGCTAATTGGTTGTTTGGTTTTTTGTGTCTTAGCTGTTGTTATGATGCTCTCAGCAAAGAAACCCAGTGAGCAGGCCCAAGCGTTAAGCATTAAAACCAGCACCGAGCTGAATGACTTTCTGAGGAATGCCCCAACACTGAGGGCGATGGGCATGGCCGATAGCGTTGGATCGCTATGGAACCGACGTAACTTCAAGCTATTGGATCTGCAATGGAAACTCAATGCCCGAACCGGTCAGCTATTATCAATCAGTCGCTATTTCAGAACTTTGCTACAAGCGATTGTTTTGACGGCCGGTGTCGTATTAGTGCTGCAAAATGAGCTTGGCGCCGGGGCGATTATCGCCAGTTCTATAATCATGGCCCGTGTATTGTCACCTTTTGAGCAAGCGGTAAGTGGCTGGAAGACGTGGTTCAGTGCGTTGCAGGCTTATAAACGGCTAAACCAGTATGAAGACAGCCAACAGGTCGAACCACAGACTGAACTCCCAGAGCCCAAAGGGGAATTGCTGCTTCATAATGTCGGGCTTAAATTCCAGCACCAAGGCCAGCCAGTGTTGCAGAACATCAGCTTTAAGCTGGGAGCAGGAAATGCACTGGCCATTATGGGGAATAGTGGCTCGGGAAAATCCACCCTTGCTGCTTTGATCATGGGGATCCACAAGCCAAGCATGGGCAGTATCAAGATCGATGGTGCTGCTATTGATCTCTGGCCTGAAGAGCAATTTGGCAAACATATTGGGTTCTTACCGCAAGAAGTTGGCTTACTGGCCGGTACGGTTGCCGAGAATATTTGTCGTTTTTCCAATGCTCCCGCAGAAGACATTATTCATGCTGCTCGCTTAGCCTGTATTCATGAGCTGATTATTTCTCTGCCGCAAGGTTATGACACCTATCTTGGGGAAGGAGGGATACAGCTGTCTGGTGGTCAGAAGCAAAGGATCGGACTGGCAAGGGCGATCTTTTCCAACCCCAGTGTACTGGTACTGGATGAACCGAACTCTAACTTAGATCCTGAAGGTGAGGTGGCATTGGCCATCGTGCTGCAGTACTGCAAAGAGAATCAAATCACAGTGGTGATGATCAGCCACCGCCCCGGGTTCTTGAGGCAGATGGACTGGGTCATTGTGCTTAAAGACGGCAAGATTGAAAAAGCGGGTACCTGCGATAAGTTCCTAGGAACCATGTCCGGTGTAGACAATTCGGCCGAAAAGTCGGCTAAGAGTTCTCAAGTTTCTGGGCAAGGGGTGAAGCATGGATAATCAGCGTTTTGATACTCGCAGCATCATTCTGTTTGGTTGTATATTCTTGCTGACAACTGTCGGGGGCTTTTTTGCCTGGGCGCTTACTACTCCGTTAGATTCGGCCTCTATTGCGCAAGGCACATTGGTGGTGGAATCTCAGCGTAAGAAAGTTCAGCACTTGCAGGGTGGCTGGGTAAAAGCTATCTACGTACAAGAAGGGCAACACGTCAAAACGGGCGATGTATTACTTGAGTTGTCCAATACTAAGGCTGAGTCGGATTATCGCCGGTTAGTGCTTCGAGCTGCGACACTCAATGCCCGTCACGATCGTTTGAAAGCAGAGCTTGGCCAAGAGCGTCAGATTGCGTGGACTTATCACGATCAGCATGATGTCGATGAAACGGAGCTTAACAATATCATTAACACCCAACAGCTGCAGTTTCAGCAGTCGTTATTACGCAGAGATTTATCGGAAGGACAGTACCAACAGAAAAGCATGGTGTTGGAAGAGCAACTACGCGGGGCCAGTTTCCAGCTAAAAGCCATCAATCGCCAACTATCTCTGGTTACGCAGGAAATTGCCATGACGGCAGGTTTATTAGAGAAGGGGTATGTGTCTAAAACCCGTATGTTGGAATTGCAACGTTATCAAGCTGGTATTGAAGCTCAGGTCGCGGAATTAACAGCGCAAATTGATGTATTTGAAGGCAAATTACGTTCGCTTGAGCAAGATCACCAGTCTGAAAAAGTAGAGTGGGAGCAACAGAGGGCTGCTGAGTTAGCGACGGTTGAGCGTGAATGGCGAGATGTCGCCGAGTCATTGAACGCCGCCAGTGATATCCGCTCTCGGGTTACTATCCGAAGTGAGCATACCGGTACGGTTGTTGGGCTCAACGTTCATAGTATCGGCGGGGTGATTAATCCCGGTGACGTGATTCTGGAAATTGTGCCAGACAGTGATGAGCTGATCGTCGAAGCATTGGTGAAGCCGGAAGATATTGATGTGGTACACAAAGGGTTGGAGGCCAGAGTACGGCTCAGTGCCTACAATGTCCGCCGCACACCACCAGTACATGGAGAAGTAATTTATGTTGCGGCTGACCGATTACAGCCTAAATCACAGCAGCAACCTATCGGGTATTTGGTCCGAGTAAAACTGGATAAAGATGAAGTGACCTCATTGGAACACATCGAGCTTTATCCGGGGATGCCGACAGAAGTCTTTATTTTGCTTGAAGCTCAAACCATGTGGGATTACTTCACAGCCCCATTATTCAATTCGTATTACCGAGCATTCAGAGAATCATAATCAGTGGTGAACATATGGAATTTGGTATCGTATTCTGGTTTCTCTTTTATTTGGCTTTTTTCTGCTTGTCGACCTATTTAGGCTATCAGAAGGGGAATTTAATTGCCGGTATCTTGCTGGGCTATGTCTTGGGCCCTATTGGTGCTTTGCTGATTTATATGAGTAAGGACAGAAAGCATATTACTTGCCCTTCTTGCCATGCCGACATCAATAAGCGTTCATACATCTGTCCGAAGTGCCATGTGAAAGTTGGTGTCAGCGCAACATCGGCTCAAGAGGGATGATATGAAAAGAAGAAAAAGCAGAACAAAGGCATCGTCATCCCCCTTGGTTCAGCATGAGCAACAATCCATGTTTTCTCAGCGTCGTTTGGTCGCCCTTGCCGGTATCATATTCACTGTCGTTGTGGCTCAGGCTGTGTACTTTTATTGGCAATACAACCAAGGACAAATGGACTATTTATCAGTCCAGAACAAGTTTGATGAATACGAACAGCAGCTATTTGAGAAGCAAACGCTGATTGATGAGTTTCAGCAGCAGCTTGCTTCGAAACAAGCCCAGTTGGAAGAGCAGCAGCTGGTGATTGATGAACTGGATGAGCGGCTGATTAAGCTCGATGAACAATATGTTTTCCTCAAGCAGGAAATTAATGCAACCAGTACGCTAATGGTTGATAAAAACAGCGAGATAGCGCTGCTTGAGAAGCAATATTTGGATTCGCAGAAAGCCCTGGAGAAGAAAAGCTCTCAGCTCTACAGCCTACAGCGACGATTTGAGAAAGACGTAAATAGTGCAATAGCCAAAGAGAGGAGGAAGTTGACGGAATCACAATTGATGGTGGATCAAGAGCTTGCCCAACTACAATCTCAGGAAGCTGAAATCAGCGCCAAAATTTCAAATGTTGATGAGTGGGAGAAAAAACGGGCTGAATTTGAGAAGCTGTATGCCAGCTCTGCACTTGAAAAGCAGAACGAAGAGCGGGTCAGCAAACTGATGGATCAATTCAATGAGCTTCGTGTTGACCTGGATGTGGTGAACGAGTGCGATAAAGACTACCTGTATCGCTACAATGAGGCAAAAAGCCTGTTGAATCATATTAGGACGTTTATTCAGAAGTATGAAATGCGGGATGAGTTTTACTATTACGTTATTTCGAATGACAGTATGATTAATTCACAAAACCGCAAGCTATGTGTGGTTGACTAAATACATTGAGGTAACGGGTTTAGGGGTGGGATGAAAAAGTCACAATGGGCCATTGTTATTTTCGCGATAGTAGCCGGATTATATTCATTCAGCCCTCGGGTTGATACCTCCTACGCCTATCAAGCGCTATCAATTCCACAGGATATCGAGGGTTTTGTTAACGCTCAGGAGCAGCGATTTTCAGATATTACCTCTGGTACAGAAAAAAAGATAACCTGGGCGGGGGAGGTAAATAACCCAACGGCCTATTCTGTCGTGTATTTGCATGGCTTTTCCTCCTCTCGGCAGGATACTGCCCCATTGGCGCAATTGGTCGCCAAACAGCTAGGGGCTAATTTGTATGAAGCTCGCCTCAAGGGACACGGGCGACCTGCTGATAACATGAAGTCAGTCACGGTTAATGACTGGCTGAATGATGCTCGCCACGCCTATGACATAGGAACAACGTTGGGCAATAAAGTCGTTGTTGTAGGCCTATCTACAGGGGGAACATTAGCTTTATGGTTAACTGCTCAAGCGGAACTGTCTCAACTTAGCCATACAGTATTAATCTCGCCCAATCTTGGGCCTGCTGATAGTAATGCTGAACTACTACTGCTGCCAATGGGAGATGAGATAGCGAGGCTTGTTGTTGGTGATTATCGTGAATGGAAGCCTGTTAATGCCCAACAAGCTCAATACTGGACAACGCGATATCCAGTAGAGGCTCTAGTAACTATGATGGGGGTGGTTGATGTGACACGTAGGCAACCAGTTGAAAACATTACCACGCCAGTTTTAACCCTTTATTCTGAACAAGATCGGATTGTTGACATTGCAAAAACGCAAGCGATGCTAGAACGTTTGCCGATAGCGAGTCGTCAATCGATAGTTATTTCTGATAGTGGGGATAAACTTCAACATGTGTTAGCTGGTGATGTTTTATCTCCAGAAACAACGGAGCAAGTTGCAAAATCCATTGTTGATTTTATCAATACCAACAAATAGTTTATTAGGTAGAAACCCTAGTCGTTATACGATATACGCATGTGCTACATAAGTAATAAATCTGTTAGGTGAATCACAACAATAATGTAATTTATACCATTTAAGCCAAATTAGTTTAGAAGCAGGTTTTTTATCCTAGAATTATTAGGCACAAATAATAAATTCAGGATGAAAAAGTGTTTAGTCAGGTTTGGAATAGGTTGCTAATAAAGCATAAGTTGTTTTTGTTGATTGCGATGCCACTTTGTCTTTCGCTTTTTTTAGTGAATCGACAGCTCATACACATTAACCTTCAAGTATCTTCACTAGAAAGAGCCCAGCATGCGGTTCAGTTCTTGGAAGATTTATCGCAATATCACTTTTCCAATCGGTTAGCTATTGTTCAAAATGAACAATCGGCAGCTAACTCTTTGGCGAGTGATATAAGAAATGACGTCATGCAATTATTTGGTAGTGGAGAAGAAGCAAAAGCCGTTAACCTATTGCTTGATAGTTATATTGCCAATATCACTGAAATCAAAAGTGCTCAAGACGGTGAAGAGCTACTTGATCTTATTGAGTGGCAAGTCGACATTTATCGTCAGCTTCTGCTAGAAGTGGAAAAAATACATTACGCTGAACTGTTAGAGTCAGTAGATAACCACTTGCGAGCCTTATATCAACTGGAATGGTTGATGTTCTGGTCTCAGGAGGAAGGTTGGTTCAGTCAATGGTTGTTGTCAGCAAATAGCCAAGAAACGTCCCGCAGTACGGCGGATATTTTGAACGAGATTCGCTTGTTGGCTCAAAATCAGCAGCTTTTTCTCAACCGCTTTTTGGCGATTAATGCCGATCAAAACCAAGTTAAGTTGTTGCTCGATACATTCTCTGATCCCGTGTTTCAGCAAAGTAATGCTTTCCGGACACAATTGTTGGAAAGTGAAAGCCTGGCAGATTTTACATCAGAAGAGATGGTTGCTGGAACGCAGGCACTTAATGCGCGCCTTTCTAGGCTCCAAACCGCGGGTGGGCAAATTGAAGATCAAGTCCGTTTAGAAATTCAGCAATCAATAACAGCATTCAATAAACAAAAGAATGTGTTTATAGTTTTGAGTTTGTCCTTGTTCTTTATCGTGCTGTTGATTGGTATCAGTTTGACCGTGAGGTTAACGGGCAACCTTAAATTGGTTTTGAAAATACTGAATGCCAAAGACAGTGCTGACTCCGATGCTAGCGTGATGGTCAGCGGTAAAGATGAGCTAAGCACTTTCGCCAAGGAAGTTAAACGCCTGACCGTTGATAGACTAGAGCAGCGAGAGAAGCTCATCATCGCTAAAGAGGAAGCAGATAATGCGAAAAATGCAGCGATAAAGGCCAGTAAGGCGAAGAGTAGCTTCCTTGCCAATATGTCCCATGAAATACGTACTCCGCTTAATGGTGTCATCGGTATTTCTGAGGTACTGGCCGATACAAAGTTGACTGCGACCCAAAAAGATTATGTCAACACGATTGAAACTTCGTCTCACTTATTGCTGAGCCTGATTAATGACATTCTTGATTTTTCGAAAATAGAATCAGGCATGCTCCATATCAGTGCCCATTCAACAGCGATTCGAGAAACCATCTACGATATTGCTTCTATCGTCGCACCGAAGGTTAAAGAGAAAGGGCTCAATTTAGACGTCAATATCGACCAATATGTACCGAGCCGGGTAGTGATTGATGATCACCGCATTAGGCAGGTGCTAATGAACTTTATGTCCAATGCGGTGAAGTTTACCGATAAAGGCACGGTGTCTATTGGTATTAAAAGTCTTGAAGAGAAAGATAATGTTGCTCAATTGCTGTTTGAGGTATCAGATTCCGGTATAGGGATTGATGAAGACAGGCAGGCGAGTATTTTTGAACCTTTTACCCAAGAAGATGAATCGACAACCCGTCAGTTTGGTGGTACCGGCCTGGGCCTTGCCATCAGTGTCCAGCTAATTGAGATGATGGGCGGTGAAATTGGTCTGGATTCAACCAAGGGAGTAGGGAGCCGGTTCTATTTTACGTTGTCGCTACCTGTTGATGAAAAGCAGTTAGAGAATCAAGACTCCTATCAAGATGCTGAAGTCATTTTGCTTGGTACAGATGCCTTGAAAATGTCACGTATTACCCGTGAATTGGCATTTTTTGGTATTGATGTTGATACTCGCCTTGGGGAGTCATCGCAGGTGCCTATCGCTGGTCATGCTACCAGGCAAATCGTTATTATTAGTGAAAATAATCAATCGTCGCTGCAGGCTCTGAATGAAACAATTAATGGGCTTGAGAGCGAACACCGCTCGTTGTGCCTAATTAGAAACATGAACAGTGAAGCGACGGACTTTGGAGACAGTATCGATGCGCTTTTAACTTATCCATTGCTCGGGAACCGGCTGTTGAAAGCTTTCCAGCATTGTTACCAAAAAGCGGTGGGTCTTCAAAAGCAAAATAATTTTGCTGATCAGCAGGTTCAAGTTCCGCATGTTCTGTTGGTGGAAGATAACCTAGTTAACCAAAAGGTCGCATCTCTCCACCTTCAAAAGGCAGGGTGTACTTTTGATATTGCAAACAACGGCCAGGAAGCTGTTGACTTGTTTACTGCTAGCAATCAATACACCTTTGTCCTGATGGATTGCATGATGCCTGTGATGGATGGCCTCCAGGCGACAGAAGAAATTCGCCGTTATGAAAAAGCCCATCAACTGAAACGTACCCCAATCCTCGCGTTAACGGCGAGTGTGGTCGACGATGATATCCAGATGTGTTTCGATGTGGGGATGAATGATTACATTCCGAAACCTTTTAAAGCCAAGGTGCTTCAGGAAAAAATTGCCGATATTACGTCGCTTCAAGTGTCGAGTGGGGCTCAAGTCGATAAGAATGAAGACGTTGAGCAAACAGCCGCATCAAAACGTGTCTTGCTGGTGGAAGACAATCTTGTTAACCAGAAGGTTGCATCTCTTCACCTCAAAAAAGCAGGGTTTGACTACGATATTGCCAATAATGGCCAAGAAGCGGTTGATATCTATTCATCCAATCAAGGTTTTTCGCTGATTTTAATGGATTGTATGATGCCGGTAAAAGATGGCTTTGAAGCAACGAGGGAGATTCGGGAGTTTGAGCAGCAGAATCAGTTATCGAAAATACCTATTATTGCGCTGACGGCGAGTGTGGTCGATGATGATATTCAAGCTTGTTTTGATGCAGGGATGGACGCTTATGTACCTAAACCTGTGCGACGAGAAAAGCTATTACACGAAATGGATAACTTAGTTTAATAGAGGTTTTTTCCTTTACACCCGGCTCATCGCAAAAACCTGTTACATCGAATAAACCGACAGCTGGCTTTGTCGCTGTCGGTTTTCATTGTTTAGCGCAAATTTATTGCCACATCACCAGTATGGCTGCCAGTGAAAGTAGTAATAGGGCAGTTATTTCTTTTCTACTGATACGTTGGCCTAGCCAGAAATAAGAGATGAATATCATAAAAATGATTTCGACCTGCCCAAGGGTTTTCACGTAGGGCACGGCCTGTAACGACATGGCACTGAACCAGCCGAGTGAGCCGATTACACTGGTCAAACTTGTCATGATGACCAGTTTAGGCCGGGCGAACATGGCGGCTAAAGTATGGCGTTCTTTCACTGATAAATATGTGGTGATCAGCAAGGTCTGGAGCAGTATGACTAAAAATAGTACCCAAGCGGCGCTGAAAGGAAAAGGGAGTTGCAAGCTCAGGCTGGCTTCTCTGATCCACAATGATGTTAGGGCAAAGGCTGAACTACAACTAAGCCCAAGTACCAGGGTTTTCATGGATAGTCGCCGCCATCCCGACGGGCTACTCAGTAACAGCACGCCAATGGTCCCAAGTAAAACGCCTATCCAACCGGTAAAGGTTAAGACTGTACCGAAGAAAAACACACCAAGCACCGCTGAAACTGGGGCTTCACATTTTGCTAGCCCAGCCCCAATGGCGTAGTTCTCAAGTTTGAACAGTAATACCATTAGGCCAGTAGCGATTATCTGCATGACAGCTGCACCGATGACATAAAAGCAGAACTCACCACTAAATTGTGGGATTGGAGCGCTTTGCCATTGATACAGCGCGATTAGATAGACCAACGCAAGCGGACTTGCAAAAATAAAGCGTGCCAAGGTCGTACCCGCCACACTCAAATCTTTACTTAACTTGCTTTGGAAGGCATTGCGCCAAGATTGGCTCAGAGCGGCGAGGAGGGTAAAAGCAACCCAGCTAAATGACATTACGGTTCCATCGTATTGAAGAGCGGCTGGGTAGTGTAGCGAACATGTATTGAAGATGGAATCTATTGATTGTCAGTAAAAATAAACCCCGGTAAAACCGGGGTTTAAGCTTAAGAAACAACTCAAACTAAGCCTAAGGCCAAAGGCTTAGAGCTCGGAGCCATTAAAGCTGATGTCATCGCTTTCATTATCACTCCAGATAGTGACTTCTTTACCTTCACTGTTAGAGAAGGTATAGCCCTGAAGTGAGGTTGTATCGATGTTGCTGGCTTCGTAGGCCGCGCGTAAATCAGCTGACATTTCTGGGGCTTCAGTAGCCATTTCCCAGCCATAGCCTTCTAGGTCTAGCTTACCCGCACCGGTACAGACAAACTGGCCATTACTGGCGTCGTCTGCTGTGTTATTGGCAAGGATCTTGTCTAGGCCGACTTTCAGTTCAGCATCAGTGGCATCAATGACAACGGCTTCTAGCTCTTGGTAAGCCGTCGCTGTCATATCGATGATCTGACCGTCACCAGCGCTGCCGACTTGTAGCATATCGAAGCCGTCACCACCGCTGAAGTGGACACTGACACCGTCGGTGTTGTCGATATCATCTTTATCAAACACCAGAATATCGTTGCCTGTGCCACCGTAAAGTTGGTCAAGGCCTGTACCGCCATCTAGGATATCATTTCCTTCTTGACCAAACAGGAGGTCGTCGCCACTGCCTCCATCAAGGTTGTCATTACCGATACCACCATCCAGGTTATCATTATTGCTGCCACCCTGTAGGGTGTCATTACCTTCACCGCCAGAAAGGGTATCGTCGCCACCGTTACCGATGAGCTTGTCGTCACCTTCGGCACCGAATAGCGTGTCGTTACCGCCATCACCGTCTAGAGTATCGTTTCCAGCTTCACCGAACAGGGTATCGTTGTTACCTCCGCCTCTAAGATGGTCGTCACCTTCGCCACCGTACAGGGTATCGTCACCGCTATCGCCTTTCATAAAGTCGTTTCCGGCTTCCCCGCGCAGCAAGTCATTGCCTGAACCGCCATACATGGAATCGTTGCCTTCGCCGCCTTCAAGACTATCGTTGCCGGACTCTCCATAAAGCTTGTCGTTACCGATGCCGCCTTTTAATACATCATCGCCACTGCCAGCTTTGAGGGTATCGTTACCTTCTCCTCCTTCAAGCGTATCGACTCCAACGCCTGAGGTCATGCTGTCGTTGCCAAGGCCGCCGACAACCGTATTGTCACCCTCACCAGCGTTGATGGTGTCGTCACCCTCACCACCATCGATTTGGTCGTTGTCGCTGCCGGAAGTGATATTGTCATTCCCGTCACCCGCAGTGATTTGGTTGTGGCCATCACCGGCATTAATGGTGTCATTGCCCAGGCCGCCATCAATGACATCATGGCCTGAGCCCGTCTTAATGGCATCGGCACCTGCACCAGCATTTACCGTGTTGTTACCATTGCCTAGGGTGATAGTGTCATCACCACCGGAGATCTCATTGATCGTGTTATTGCCGTCACCTGCAACAATCACATCGTCACCTTCGCCGCCGTCGATAATGTTATTGCCTTCTCCGGCATCAATAGTGTCGTTACCGGTATTACCTTGGATATTGTCATCGCCAGCAAAGGTTTCAATTTTATCGTCGCCATCGCCGCCATCGACGGTGTCGTTTCCGGTCCCCCCGTAGATGGTATCTTCACCAGCGCCGCCTGAAAGGGTATTGGTTCCTGCTGTGCCGTGAAGCTCGTCGTCACCTTCGCCGCCTGACAAGGTATCATCACCTTCACCGGCAAACAGTTTGTCATTACCTAGGCCACCACTGATTTGGTCATTTCCAGCGCCACCAACCAGGGTATCAACGCCTTCACCGCCGGATAGGATATCTTTGCCCTCACCACCTTCGAGAAGGTCGTCACCGGCACCGCCGGATAAATTGTCATTACCCGCCGCACCATACATGGTGTCGTTTCCGCTGCCTGCGGTTGCAGTATCGTTGTCCGCACCACCGAACAGCGTGTTGGTCCCTTCGCCTAAGGCAATAGTGTTATTACCATTTTCGCCGTATACGGTGTCATCACCTTCACCTGCGTCAATTTGGTCGTTGCCTTCACCTGCGTATAGGATGTCATCACCACCACCGCCTGTGATGGTATCGTTGTCTGCACCACCATAAAGGGTATCGCTCGCTTCGCTACCAATCAGGGTATCGTCTCCTTCGCCACCGTAAATCTGGTGGCTACCCCCGGTTGCTGCGGTCAGGGTATCGTTGCCGCCTTCGCCCAATACGGTATCGGTGCCGTCATCCGTAATGGTATCGTCACCGTCACCACCGGCGAGGTAGTCAGCGCCGGCACCGCCAATCAGGGTGTCATTACCCGCACCGCCGAAGACAGTATCATCGCCATCGCCTGCATCGATAACATCATTGCCCGCACCCGCATCGATATGGTCGATGCCTGTCCCTGAACTGATGGTATCAGCGCCAGACCCCGCGAAGATCTGGTCATCGCCAGTACCTGTTGTGATGTTGTCAGCGTCAATACCCCCGTAGACGGTATCGTTGCCTTCTCCGGTATTGATAATGTTGGCGCCTGATTGACCGTAGACCGTATCGTTGCCTTCACCAGTGTTAATATCGTCTTCATTGATACCGCCGTAGACAATATCTGCGCCTTCACCTGTGGTGATGGTGTTCTGCCCGGCATCGCCAAATACAGTGTCATCGCCGGTTCCTGTGTCTATCACATCGTTACCTGTACCGGCGAACACGGTATCGTTACCTGCGTTGGAGGTAATGGTGTCATTACCAGCACCGCCACTGAGCAAGTCATTGTCGTCAGCACTGAGTAGGGTATCGTCACCGTCATCACCGTAAAGCTCTGAGACACCGATACCACCGTCGAGGACATCATCGCCTGCACCACCGACAAGAATGTCCTTACCTTCTTCACCAAGCAATGTGTCATTACCCGTTCCGCCTACTAAAGTATCGTCACCGGTTCCGCCGGATACTTTGTCATCACCGGTACCTGCCAGCAGGATGTCATTACCTTCTCCGCCTGACAGTTCATCATTGCCTGCGGCACCTTCGAGGGTATCGTTACCTTTGTTGCCGATGAGTACATCGTTGTCTTCACCGCCATGGAGGTAGTCATTCTCATCGGAGCCCGTCAGCGTATCTTCGCCCTGACCACCGTAGAGGGTCGAGGCATTGAGGCCTGCGTTGATAGTGTCATTACCGGCTTCGCCAAATAGTTCGTTGTTGCCGCTAACGCCTTCGATGGCATCGTCACCTTCTCCAGCGTAGACTTTGTCACTACCCGTGCCTGCGTTGATGGTGTCATTGCCCGCACCAGTAAAGACCTCGTCATTGCCAGCGCCAGCCTGAATATTATCGATGCCAGCACCAGAGAAGATGTCATCATCACCGCTACCAGCCGTGACGGTATTGTCACCATCTCCGGCGTAAACAATGTTATGGCCTTCGCCTGCGTCAATCTTGTCTGCGCCGTCTTCGGCATAGACGGTGTCGTTGTCAGCGCCTGTGCTGATCACATTATCACCAGCACCTGCGTAAACGGTATCGTGGCCGTCACCAGTATCAATCGTATCATTGCCTGCGTCGGTATAAACGGTATCATCACCGGTACCTGCTGTGACTTGGTTATTCCCCGTTTCACCAAAAATAGTATCGTTACCTTCGCCGCCATCGATAACATCGTTACCTTCACCGGCATAAACGAAGTCATCGCCCGCACCCGCTTTGATGATGTCATCACCTTCGTTGGCATGAAGGCTATCGCTACCTGCTCCGCCGTCGAGAACATCATTGCCCTCGCCACCAAACAACTTGTCATGGCCTTCGCCTCCGACAAGGACGTCGTTACCGATACCGCCGTAGACTTCATCATCTCCCAAGCCGCCATCGACATTATCGTTACCGAATTCACCGAAGAGCTGGTCATTGCCTTCGCCGCCGGTTAGGGTGTCGTTATCATCACCACCGAGGATAAGATCATTGTCGGCACCACCATCGATGATGTCGTCTCCGGCACCGCCCATGATGAAGTCTTCGCCCGCGCCACCGGTAATATTATCTACCCCAGCATCACCGTGAATTTCATCTTTGCCTTCACCGCCTGCCAGTACGTCATCGCCTAAACCACCAAATAGTTTGTCGTCGCCAGTACCGCCAGAGAGGGTATCGTTACCATCGTCACCAATAAGGATGTCGGCTCCAGCGCCACCTTCGATGGTGTCATCACCCAGCTCGCCGAGTAGGGTATCGTCGCCATCTCCACCATATAAAGTGTCGTCACCATCACTGCCGAGTAGGGTGTCGTTGCCTTCGTCACCGTAAAGGACATCGTCACCATTACCGCCGATCAGGACATCATCACCAGTACCACCATGGAGGGTATCGTCGTTGATATCACCATCGAGGAAATCATTACCTTCGCCACCGTAAATGGTGTCAGAGCCTTGCTGGCCGAAAAGGGTATCATCGCCACTACCACCGTAAATGGTGTCGTCATAAATGTTGTTAGCGATGACCTCGACCGAATCAATATCTGAAATAGGGTTACCATCAGGATCGACAAGTTCAAACGAAATCAATTCGTCCGAGCTAAACTTGTCGCTGCTGTAGGTATACTCAAGTACAATTTCACCGCTTTCAGTAACGGTGGCGGGAACCTTGTCTACAACATTACCGTTACTGTCAACAAGCTGGACGAACACAGCATCATAGGCTTGGCTAGTGGTAAATTTAGCGTTGATTGAGCCAGTATTATCAACCAGGTAGTTACCTAATCGCACACTGTGGGTGATTGCTTCTTCGGGCTCTTCTGAAGCGGTATATTGATACACCGACTGGGCGTTGCCCCAATTATCATCGGGGGCGGGATCCGCAGGAGGTTCCTCGCCATACTGAACATCACCGAAAATGGTGTCTGAACCTTCGTTACCA
The DNA here is from genome assembly GCF_056158405.1 of Photobacterium sp. AWH4_225. Classification (NCBI taxonomy): domain Bacteria; kingdom Pseudomonadati; phylum Pseudomonadota; class Gammaproteobacteria; order Vibrionales; family Vibrionaceae; genus Photobacterium; species Photobacterium sp. AWH4_225. The sequence continues at coordinate 1,471,696 of NZ_JBSWTF010000001.1, forward strand.
GCCAGCTTATCGCTACCTTCACCACCAACAACAAAGTCGTCACCGCCTTTTGCTTCCACTTCATCGCTACCAGAGAGTACATCGATGCTATCGTCGTTCTCTGTTCCGGTTACTTTGTCGTCGTACTTAGTCCCTTCCATATTGACCTCACTGTGAATATTGGTAACTCGGTATTGATATTTCAGTATTGGTATTTCGTTATTTGCTACTGGTTATACAGCACGATGCATGCCAATTCGTTTTATATGATCGTGCTGCAGAAATTCAATGATGCTAACTATCTGTTTTTAAAATAATCATCATGATCAACTAAAGTAAAATGTTATGCATTTGTGTTTATATGCTGATGTAACATCAAGAATAGACGGATTTATAGGCATTGCTATATGGATTTTTGCATTCTGCAGCTGCAGATTGCGAAATGTGATTTAGAAAGAAAAAGAGTAGGCGATAGTGATAGAACCATCTTTAAAGCGCCCAGTGCCTTCTGCGCGATCAGAAGAATTCCAGCGGTTTCCGGAGTAGTTATTGTACTGAATGGTGATAGTGCCAGGACGCCAGTCAAAGTAACCAAAGCCGTAGGTGTAATCAGGGTTCCAGGGCTGTTTTTGCGAGGTGTCGAAGTAATAGAAAGCGGTGCCGTTGACATACCAGTTACCAAAAATGGAGTACTTGCAGCCGAGGCTGAGGGTTTTGTGGCCTGTCATATACGACGTGGTGGCGAGGTCGAAGTATTCCGGTGTGTAGTTGAAATCAATTTGGCAACCAATAGCCCCTTCATCGGTAAAGGTCAGCCAGCTTTTTACCGGGTCGACGACGGGAAATTTCCATCCCAGTGACCAGGTACCTTGATTGAAATTGGTAACAGGCTGCTCATCAGTGGCTTTAAATCGGTTACCGCCATAGTTGGCATACATCAGGCTAAAGGTATAAGGACGCCAGTCGCTGTAGCCAAATACATAGGTGAAGTCAGGGTTCCAAGGCTGTTGCTGATCAGCATCCCAGTAGTAATAGAGGGTACCAGACACAAACCAGTTGCCTAAAATGGTGTATTTGAGTGACAGGGTCGTAGTCATGTTTGTATTGGACGGCCCATTGGTCGCGTTGGCTGGAATATTGGCTGCTGGCGTTTCGAGTAGCGGGTAGCCAAATCCAAGGTTGCCGCTTAACCCGTGTAAAAATGATTTGTCTTTATTCTCATCCCACTCCTCGAAAGGAAAATGAAAGGAGCTGGAGACCCCTTTCCAAATCAAATCGGCTTCCGTCTCTTCTTCATCCGCTTCAAAGTTGGGGATCTTGCTGGCTGGAGTTAAAGATGGAGAAGAGGGGCCTGGGGCATGTTTGCGTGTTTCACTCATGTACTCATCAGCCATGCTAGGCATAGCGATTAATAGAGGAAAAATAATAAAACTGAAACCGCGCAAGCCCATCATCCTTGTGTGCCAGAGTGCAAACAATCACTAGTAGTGGCTGCTTTCACATGCAAAGTAAATCAACTGAAAGTAATTTTTTGAGGTAACAAACAGAAAAAGAACAATTTTTTGTTGTGTCTAATAAACCTTACTAGAATGTAGTTGTACATAAAAGTGATTGCATATCGGTTGACGAAAAAAAAATTGTTGCGCAACAATGTGTTTATGCTTGGGTGGCATGGTTTGCAGGTGATTCGATGAAGAAAATCTTACTGGTTGACGATAACAGAACCATGCTTCTATTTATGGAAAAAGTGCTATCCAAGCGTGGCTTTGATGTGATTACGGCTAGCGATGGTATGCATGCATTGCAGGTGCTACAGGAGCGTCCGGACATTCAATTTGTCCTCAGCGACTGGATGATGCCGGAAATGGACGGTATTGAACTGTGCTCTAGGGTGAAATCAGCAGATTATGGCCGTTACCTGTTTTTCATGCTGCTGTCTGGTAAAGACGACAAAGAATCTATTGTCAGCGGGATCAATGCCGGTGCCGATGACTTCGTGGTGAAAGATACCCATGTCGATGAATTGGTTGCCCGTATTCAGGCAGGTTTCCGAACATTGGCGCTGCATAATGAAATCACGACCAAGAATGAAGCGTTGGACAGTGCCTACGCAACAATGAAAAAGGACTTGGAATCAGCAGGAGAGTTGCTCAAACGTTTGCTGCCGACAGAAAAGACAATGTCAGGCGTAGAGCTGAGCTATGTCTCTATTCCTAGTGCGCAAATAGGTGGTGACATGCTCGGTTACATGAACCTCGATGAGGAGCATGTGGCTATTTATTTGCTGGATGTTGCGGGACACGGTGTTTCCTCTGCCTTGTTATCGTTTTCGGTGCAGCAAAGCATCGCTGTTAGCTCTGGCCATGGTTCGATTGTAAAAACAGCGCTTGAAGAGCCGCCATATTACCGAATCACCCCTCCTCATGAGGTGCTTAAACGACTTAATGAGCAGTACCTCAGTGATGATCAGAACTTGCTCTATTTCACCATGGTATACGCCGTTCTGAATATTAAAACAGGAAAAATGGCTTTCTCCATTGCTGGCCACCCACCATTGGTATGGTTGCGCTCTAAGGAGGGAGAGGCTGAGTTTATTGGTCAGGAAAGCTTTGTCGTTGGGGCCTTTGATTTCGTTGAATACGAAACATCATTTATCCAGTTGGAGCCAGGCGACAAAGTGTGGATGTATTCGGATGGAATTACAGAGGCAGAGAAAGGAAGTGAAATGTTTTCGGAAGAGGGTTTCCGGAAAACGGTTGTTGATTTGAAAGATCAGCCGACCACGTTACAAACAGAGTTGTTAGTAAACAATGTAAGAGATTGGCAGCAGGCTGAACAGTTTGATGATGACGTCAGCGTGCTTGTTGTTGAATGGAAAGGCAATCCAGAAAGGGAGCAGCTATGCAATATGAAACTATCAACCAAGGTCAATGCACAATTCTTCAAATAAAAGAAGAGCGCTTTGATGCGAAGTTAGCACCAAGTTTCCGGGAAGAAGTTGAGAAACTATCGTCGGGTATTGGTAGTCATTTAGTGCTTGATTTATCGGAAGTCCGTTTTATGGATAGCAGCGGCCTAGGTGCTGTAATGGCTGTTTATAAGATGCTTCGTGGTAAGAAAATCAGTGTAGTGAATCCGCAGCGTGCAGTTAAAGAGTTACTTAAATTAACCCGTATGGATAAGCTGATCACCAGCTTTGACACAATCGAAGATGCTGTCGCAACCATGGCATAAAGGAGTATGGCATGAAAGGAATGATCCTCGCCGCAGGGAAAGGAACACGAGTTAGGCCGATTACCCAAATAATTCCCAAACCAATGATTCCTATTTTGGGTAAGCCCGTGATGGAATCCATGATCCAGCTGTTTGCATCACATGGTATTGATAAGATCGTGGTCAATACCAGCCATTTGGCTGAGGTTATCGAGAATTATTTTGGCGATGGCCATCATTTCAATGTACAGCTTTCATTCTCCTACGAAGGCGAAATTGTTGATGGTAACTTTGTCAGTAAAGCGCTGGGCTCTGCAGGTGGTATGCGGAAAATCCAAGATTTTTCGGGCTTTTTTGATGAAACCTTCGTCGTGGTGTGTGGTGATGCTTGGATTGATTTGGATTTGACTGAAGCGGTACGCCGCCATAAGAAAAATGGTGGTATTGCCACCATAGTGACCCGCGATGTGGCTTTGGAAGAAGTGTCAAAGTACGGCGTAGTTGTTACTGATAGCTACGGCAAAGTCACGAGTTTCCAAGAGAAGCCCGCGATGGAGGAAGCGCTGTCGACCCAAATTAATACCGGTATTTATATTTTCGAGCCCGCTATTTTTGACTATATCCCCGCTGAGCAGGAGTACGATATTGGTAGCGAGCTATTTCCTAAGCTTGTTGAGAATAACGTTGATTTCTATGCGACCAGCATGGATTTCCAATGGTTGGATGTCGGAAATATCAGTGATATCTGGACGGTTACCAGCGATATCATGAAAGGAAAAGTCCCTGGCTATCCCATTCCGGGTACGCAAGTGAAACCTGGTATTTGGGTGGGGATTAATACGGTTTTTGACATTGATAGCTGTGATATTACCCCTCCCGTTATTGTTAGCAGCGGCTGTGAAATTCAACCCGGTGCGACTATTGAGGGGCCTGTTGTTATTGGTGCCAACAGTAAGGTCGAGTCAGGGGCTGTCATTAAACAAAGTTTGGTTAGTGAATATATCCATGTCGCTTCATCTGCTTTCGTGGAAGAAAAAACAGTATTTGGCGATTACTTCATTAGTCATGATGGTTATACCCAGTCGTTAAGTGAGCTTAAGGCGGTGAATATCCTCAACGATCGACGCCAAGTTCAGCCAATGATGGGCTCCTTGGGCAGTATTTCTACTTATATTCCCTCTGTATCTAATGATGAGGAAGAAATTCTTAACTAAATAGGTAAGGGCTTACCAATGGATATAGTCACTGAGAGGTTTAGTAAGCAGTACAGTAGTTCTCCAGATGTATCGCGTGATATTGCTGAAGATATGCAGGAATACTTGCGAAGTAACCAAGTTTCACAGGACGTCATTGAGCAAGTTGAGCTCTGTCTTGTGGAAGTGGTGAATAATGCGTATGAGCATGCCTATCAGTATTCAGATGAATTACCGATAGAGTGTTCATGTTTTTTTAACTCCAATAACGAGTTGGTCTTTGAAGTGTCAGATTATGGCAAATCAATGAGCAAGGAAGAGTTTAACCGTGCGGTTAACGGTGAGTTTATTGAGCCAGATCCAGATGATCCAGAAACATGGACGACATCGGGAAGAGGATTCATTATTGTTGTGCAGCTTACTGACAATCTTGAATATATTCAAAGTGGAAATAAAAACACCTTTAAAATTTTAAAACGCGCTGAATAACCATTTAAATAAAGGGAAATATGAGAATAATATTACTTATGACGTTATTCTCATTATCTTCGTGTGCTTCATTTTCGGGAAATAATGATTGGTTTGTTAATAAGCAGTCATTAAATGGAAACTGGCGCCTAGAGATAATTGATGAAAACGACCAATGGATAGGGCAGTATAATGTTGCTGTGCCTGGTCATTGGAAAACGTCAGGCATCAATTATGCGGGCGCCGCTTATTACGATCGGAAATTTGAACTGGATAGCGTGAATCACTTAAGCCGATATTGGCTTGAGTTTGATGGTGTTGATTACGAATCGGCAGTTACTGTTAACGGAAAATACGTTTCAAGTCAGACTGGTTATTTTGTTCCACATCAAACAGAAATAACGGGTCTTGTTAATTCCGGCGAAAATACCCTGAACGTCTGGGTGAATAGCCCCAACGAGAAACATGTTGAGGATTGGTCATTACATAAAACGCTCGTTAAAGGCGTACTTAATCATCATGACACTCGCCCTGGTGGTGCTTGGTCAGACAAAGGACAAGACTGGAACTCTGGGGGGATCTGGGGCGATGTTACGCTGAGACAAACAGGCCCTGTTGCACTAGAAACACTTAAAGTGCGCCCTCGGGTAAACCACATCGGCAAGCAGATCACCTCTGCAGAGATAGAGCTAGCGGTTGACTCCAATCGAGAGGTAGAGGCAACCATTGAAATGGTACTGCAACGCCATGGAAGTAGTGATGCTGAGACGTTTCTTGTTGAAGAGGATATTAAAGCCGGTCAAAACAATCTTGAGTTATCCATCCCTCAAGCAGCCCGTCAGCTATGGTGGCCTTGGGACTGGGGGGAGCCAGCTTTATATGACCTTACTGTTTCAGTATCAATAGAAGGCCAGCTGACGGATCAGAAAACGGTGGCTATTGGTTTTAGGGAAATGACCCTTGACAGCGAAAACAAACAATTTCTTGTTAACGGTAAACCTTATTTCATCAGGGGCACCAATTACATTGCTAGCCAATGGCTGGGTGAAGTAACTCCCGCTCAATATCAGCAAGATTTCGACTTGATGAAAAACGCCAACGTCAACAGTGTCCGTGTCCATGCGCATGTGGCCGGGAAGGCTTTTTATGAACTGGCTGACAAGGCTGGCATGGTGGTATGGCAGGATTTCCCTTTGCAGTGGGGCTACAGTGACTCAGCGAGCTTTGCCCTTGAAGCAGCTCGCCAAGCCAGCGCAATGACAGACTTATTGTTCAACCATCCTTCTATTGCCTTTTGGTCTGGCCACAACGAGCCGCCATGGGATGCGACTTGGATGAAGTATAAGTACCCATCTTATCAACCCTCCCAAAATAAGCAGTTATCGGAGAATGTTTATCAGGCTCTGTTAGCGGCTAATGATAGAAGGATTGTGCGCAAAGCCTCCTATACCCATGAGCATCCTTGGTTAGGTTGGTATTCGGGCTCATATAAGGATTACCGCACTTACCAGCCATCAATGATTGTGAGTGAGTTCGGTGCTCAAGCAATGCCTAGCTGGGAGCTGATGGAAACTATTACTCAGGGGCAAGTTGAGTGGCCATTGAATGATGATGTTTTAAACACGCTTGGCTATCACAATTACCAGCATCATGAAACACTCAATATTGCCCATATTCAACAAGGTGAATCCCTGTCACAGTTTTGGAATAATTCCCAAGAATATCAAAGGCTAGTGACCAAATTTGCAGCTGAACATCTAAGGTTGAATAAAGGAGATGGGGTCGCTGCTATTTATCAATTCATGTTTGTCGATAGCTGGCCGTCAGTGACTTGGTCGGTGATGGATGTCGATAGGGTACCTAAGCCGGGTTATGACGCCTTGAAGGAGTCATATCAGCCAGTATTGGCTATTGCACAAGCTGACCTGACAGCCTTGCAACCCTCGCTGACGTTGAGCGTGATTAATGACTCTCTCATCAGTTTTAATGATGCCTCTTTGGTGGTGACTAACAGCTATAACCAACAGAGCTGGAAATTCGAAGGGCTTAACATTGCTGCTAATTCGTTGGTTAAGGTTGCAAATCAGCAGCCTATAAACGGCTTGGCTTCTTATTTGACGTTGGAGCTTAGGGATAACAAGGGCGAAACAGTGAGTATTAACCGCTATCTTGCGCAGGATTTGGAAGGCTAGATTATGACAAAGGTGCTTAGTTATATCATGGGAGCAACGGTTGCCTTCTCGGCACAGAGCGCAGATATAATGGTAAACCAGTCAGGGTACCTACCGGCAGGGGATAAGTTTGCCTATGTATTGGCAGAGCAGGCCAATGACGTGCAATTAATATCTGTCGCAGATGGTCGTGTCATTGCCAAACTGGAACGTTCAGACGAGGTCATCTTGCCTGATGAACGCAAGGTAACTGCGGTTGATTTTTCGCAGGTAAACCGTTCGGGTTGGTATCAATTGGTGACTGGCAGTGGCCAATCTGTGCCTTTTCAAATTGGTGCCGATGCCTACCTTCCGCTTAATGAGCGCTTGGTTCACGCACTCTATCTACAGCGTTCAGGCATGGCGGTGCAAGACATTTCTACAGGGATGAACCGCCCAGAAAGCCATATGCTGGATGGCCAACTCTTCCGTTCAGATGCATTCCATAAGGCCGGCACCCAGTTGGATGTTGTCGGTGGTTGGTATGACGCCGGCGATTTTGGTAAGTATGTGGCGACCACAACTATAACCGTTGCTAGGTTACTTGAAGCCTATCGACAGGCCCCCCAGTTATATTCACAGACCAAATTACCGGGTAGCGATAAGCCAGCCATTATTGATGAGTCCATCTATGCACTGGACTGGCTTTTGAAAATGCAGCGCGAAGACGGTGCTGTGTATCGTAAGGTATCAGGTGCTAGTTGGCCGGCTAAAATTGGTCCTTGGCAGGATAACCAAACCCGCTTTATTTATGGCGTTAGTACGCCTGAAACCGCTAAATTCGCTGCGACAATGGCCTTTGCCGCTCGGATTACCAAACCTTATGATGCTGATTTATCTCGACAGTACCTCAGTGCAGCGATCCATGCAATTAACTATCTTTCGGGCCAAGACGAGCAATATATCGATTGGAAAGAAGGGGATGACAGTGGTTCCGGCCCATACATGAAGAATAAGTTTGATTCGGAAGCATCACTGGATACCGATGTGGATGACAGGCTTTGGGCTTATGCTGAGCTGTATATCACGACAGGCCAAGACAAATTTAAAGCAGCCTTCCAAGAAAACTACGACCCGCAATGGATCGATATTTTCGAATGGAAAAACCCTGCCGCAATGGGTGTTTGGCACCTAATTCTTGCAGAGGACAAAGGTGAGTTTAGAGATCAACTAGTCAACGACTTGGATCAGGTAGCCAACCGTTATATCCAACAGGCGCAGCAATCGCCCTTTAGGGTGGCTAATCAGCGTTTCATCTGGGGCTCGAACAAGATGACGGCGGAAGCGGGTATTTTGATTGCATGGGCAGATTTTGCCAAAGGGCGCTTAGAAAACCGTGCCTCGGTTCAGTCGCAAATTGACTACCTGTTGGGAGCCAATGCCTTCGATATGAGTTTTGTCACTAACAGTGGCACCTATTCGGTACGTAATCTTCATCACCTGTACCGAATTGCAACAGGGGTCAGTTTACCTGGCTACCTAGTCGGTGGGCCGAATGAAATGGCGCAAGCTGGAGTCGCACCGAAAAATATGGGGATGCTGAGTTATATAGATAGCGAGAAGTCGTATGCAGTCAATGAGTTCGCTATTGATTACAACGCCAGTCTGATTGGTTTGATTGCCGTGCATCACGCTTACTTTAATCATTATTAACCGGAGTGAGAGCTCATGGATTTTTATTTCAAGGAATTCGAACATCGTAAGCCACCAGAGCCGGTGCCTTATAGCATGTCGAGAGAACTGCTCTACCAGTACCTTGCCACCTGTAATCTCACTTTGGGTATTTGGTATCTGTGGTGGCGCTGGACCTATGCGCTGAACTACGACGCCATGTGGTTTTCTTTTCCGCTTGTTTTTGCAGAGTCCTGCGCCTTTATCGGTTCAGTGCTCTTTACTTTCAATTTGTGGAAGACCAAGGATGAGCCGAAGAAGGCCCCGCCGCATACCATCAATGAATGCGTTGCGGAAGATAGTCCTGAAGCCAGTGAAACAAGGCCAATCAGTATTGATGTGTTCTTCCCGAGCTATGATGAAGAGCCGGAGTTGGTCAGGTTGAGTATCGAAGATGCCCAGAAGATCCGTTATCCCTATGACATCGATATCAAGATATTTATTCTTGATGATGGTAAGCGCCCGTCAATGAAGGCGCTCGCTGATGAGATGGGCGTCGAGTACATTACCCGTGAGAGTAATATCGGTTTTAAGGCGGGTAATCTGCGTAATGCCTTGGAGCAGACTTACGGTGACTTCATCGTTATTTGTGATGCCGATACCCGTCCGTTCCCCACTATTCTTGAGCACACCATGGGCTACTTCCGTGATCCGGATGTTGCTTGGGTTCAAACTCCGCAATGGTTCTTTGACTTACCGGAGGGCGAGCGCCTCCCAAATTGGTTACAGCGCAAACTGGGTAATTGGGCAGCACCGATAGGCCGTGGCGTAGAGAAACTTTATGGACCGGTTAAAATCGGTGAAGATCCGTATGTGAATGATCCGCAGATGTTCTATGACGTGATTCAGCGTCGCCGCAACTGGGTGAATGCCTCTTTCTGTTGCGGTGCGGGCTCTATCCACCGCCGTGAAGCGGTTATGGAAGCAGCATTGCGTAGTTACAGTGAGCAGATCAGTAAAGAACATAAAGAGATCGAGAAGCAAATCAGAAAGATCACCAAAGAGAAAACGGTGGATCGGGATGTGTCTGATAACCTGCGCCAAGAGATCATTTTCGACACTGAGTTTACGCCTTATAAGTTCCACGTATCGGAAGATATATATACCTCGATAGTTCTTCACTCTGATACCGAAAGGAATTGGCGTTCGGTTCAGCACCCAGAAGTCGAAAGTAAGATGCTGTCACCGCAGGATCTACAGACCTGGACAGTCCAGCGTTTCAAGTACTCCGGTGGTTCTATTGATATTTTCATGAACGATAACCCGTTGTTCAGGAAAGGGATGAACCTTAAGCAGAAGATGATGTACGGTGCCAGCTTCTGGTCAAACTTGTCAGCTATATGGAACATTATTTTCTTAACTTGTCCGATCATTTACTTCCTGACCAGCATTGCGCCGGTGAGTGCCTATGACGTCACTTTCTACTTGCACTTCATACCGTTCGTACTGACGGCAGAGCTCGCCATGATGGTCGGTACATGGGGCGTCGCAGGGTATAAAGGTAAAACCAACTTTCTGTCCTTCTTCCCGGTCAACATGCGGGCGCTTTGGACGGTATTACGCGGACGGAAGATTAGTTTCCCAGCCACACCCAAAGAACGTCAGGACGGCACCTTTGGTCACTTGGTCATACCGCAAAAGCTGGTCTTTGGCCTGAGCCTATTTAGCATGTGCTTCGCGTGGTTTAGTTACTTTACTGGCATGTTCGGTAGTTATTCTTTGGGCGGATTGATATTCAATAGTTTTTGGACAATTAACAATATGATGGCGATGTGGGGGATGATTGCTGCCGCCTATTGGACGCCGCCACCAGCAGATAAGAAGCAGGAACAGGAATCTGAGGAATTAGAATATGGAATTTAAGCAAGCACTCGTGAATGCACGGCATCATATCGTGTTTCTATTTGGCCTTCTTACTGCTCTGGTGATCGCTTTTAGTATCGAGACCCGTGATCAAGGTCATGTTCTTGGAAACATTACCTTTGAAGCTGAAGAAGAAATCCCAGTACGTGCTAGCCGAGTACTGACTGAAGAGGAGTATGAGTGGGCAAACACCGCGTGGGTCTACTTTGAAAATAACTATCAGGAAAATACCGGGCTGGTAAACTCGGTAGACGGTTATCCTTCCACTACCATGTGGGATACCGCTTCTTACCTTATGGGCTTACTGGCAGCAGAAAAACTCAATATTATCAGTAAGAATAAGTTTGAGCTACGAATGGAGAAAGCGCTGAACACGCTTGCTCGCCTGCCGCTGATTGATGGCAAGCTGCCTAACAAGGCATACAACACCCAAACCGTAGAAATGGTGGATTACCAAAACCGACCGGTTGAAAACGGAATTGGTTGGTCAGCCATTGATATTGGCCGAATTTTAGTACCGCTGAATATTTTGGTGTGGCAGTACCCGCACTTTAACACCCAGGTCAATGCGGTACTCAATCACTGGGATGTCGGTGTCATGATCAAAGACGGCTACCTGTACGGTTCCCGACCGCAGCAAGATGACGGAACAGTGATGGAACTGGTTCAGGAAGGGCGTATCGGTTATGAGGAATATGCCTCTAAAGCGATGTCCCTTATGGGCCGTGACGTGTTTAATGCGATGAAATATATCGACTACCTGGAGCTGCGTAATATCGACGGTGTTGATATCCCAACCGATTTGCGTGACCCGGCTAAATACCATGCCCATAACTATGTGGTCAGTGAGTCCTACATCCTGGATAGCTTGGAGTTTGGTGCGGACAGTGTGTCGAAGATCTTTGCCCACCGCGTGTATAAAGCGCAGGAAAACCGATTTGACCGGACAGGCATTTTAACGGCGGTCAGTGAAGATAACGTCGATGAAGCGCCTTACTTTGTTTACAACACCGTATTCTCTGATGGCAAAGAGTGGAATGCGATCACAGACCAAGGCGAGGATGCCTCTCACCTTAAAACACTGTCTACCAAAGCAGCATTTGGTTGGTATGCCTTGTATGACACGCCATACACTGAGTTGCTAATTGAAGATGCAAAAGAATTATTCTCGGAAGAGAAAGGCTGGTATTCAGGCCGTTATGAAGTCGATGGCCGTGTGAATAAAGCAATTACGGCAAACACCAACGGGATTGTTTTGGAATCGCTTGCTTACATCGAAAATGGAGCCTTACTGAGTGTGGGCGTGAAGTAAACCGCAACTATGATAGGGAGTATCGTATGCGTTATATCATTGTTGGCCTTTTAGGGGTTTTGGCTACCGGTTGCGGTAACAAATACAGCAGTTTTTCGGATGATGTGGTGGATAGGAAGAGTCACTGGACGATTCCCAAACCTCGTCAGGGGCAACTGACTGAACAAGAAATGGATATGGCCCGCATTGCCTGGAAGTATTTTGAAAATAACTACCAGGAATCAACGGGGCTGGTGAATGCGGTAAATAACTACCCCTCAGTGACATGGTGGGATGCTGCGTCCTATATGGCGGGCATGGTAAGCGCATATGAATTAGGGATCATCGAAAAAGAGGAGTTTAACCGCCGTCTTATTCGTATTTTGACGACCTTGAATACGCTTGATTTGTTCATGAATGAGCTGCCCAACAAGGCATATAATACTCAGACCGCTGCTAAAGTGGACTACGGTAACCAGCCTGGCGAGATTGGATATTCGGCGCTCGACCTTGGCCGTTTGTTGATTTGGCTTCATATCATCAAGCACCGCTACCCTGAGTATGCGACCAGTATCGACTCAGCGATATTACGTTGGAATTTCTGTAACGTGATTGATGAAAATGGCACCATGTTCGGGGCGCTTCTTGAGAAAGACAAACCTGTTCAATACTTGCAGGAAGGACGCTTGGGCTACGAAGAGTATGCTGCTAAAGGGTTTGAGCTATGGGGCTTTAATACTACCCAGGCAGCAATGCCAGAGCCGTATAGCACCATTAACCTCTATGGCTACGATGTTCCATACGACACCCGTGACCCTCGAAAACTGAAAGCGCACAGCTATGTGGTTACCGAAAGTTATGTTTTGGATGGTATCGAATTAGGGTGGGATTTAGCGGATGACCGCTCGGGCCATGATTATAACTACTCTAATGATTGGATTGCGGAATTTGCCTTGCAGATTTACCGTGTTCAGGAGGAGCGCTATAAGCAAACCGGTATTATTACTGCGCGAACTGAGCACCAGTTAGCAGGCCCTCCTTACTTTGTGTATGACACCATTTATACCGATGGCTTCGCTTGGAATACCATTTCGGAAGTGGGTGAGTATCTTCCTCAGTACTCTGCAGTAGCCATCAAGGGTGCGATGGGAATGTGGGTGCTTTGGGATACCGAATATACCGATTTGTTGTTTGACCATGTTTCACATTTGTATGACCGTGAAAAAGGCTTTTATGAGGGGATATTTGAAAATGGCACCGGCCTGATCAATACCTTCACCTCGAACAACAACGGTATCACTTTGGAGATCCTACTTTATAAACAACAGGGTAAGTTGCTTACCTATAAAGACAATGTTGCACCAAGCCTGTGGGAAAAAGCGCTTGAATCACCATTTGGCTATGAGGGGCAGTGTCTGCCTCGCAGAGGGGCTTTCAATAGCAAGCTCAAATAGCCGTAGTAAGGATATAGATGTTGAGAAATACGGTGATTGCAGCCAGTTTATTCTGCCTGACATCTTGTGGAGTAGTCTATCAAGGTGTTCAAGGGGGGATAACGTCGGTTAACGAGTCGCAGGTGCTGCGCCAGGGACGGTATGGCTCGTTGACCGAGCAGGAGCTTGAATGGGCGCAAATTGCCTGGACCTATGTTGAAAACAACACCAACCTCACTACGGGGTTGGTGAATGCGCTTGATAATTATCCGACAACTAATTTGTCAAACCTAGCTGACTATCTGATTGCGCTGATGGCAGCCCGTGAATTTGAGTTTATTACCAGCAAAGAGCACGATGAACGCTTGACGTTGGTGCTTTCCTTCCTCAATAAAATGCCACTTGGCCTGACCGGTGTCCCCAATAAGGTCTATAGCACGGGGACTGGGATGATGGTGGATTACGCCAATCAACCCGGAGAACTGGGCTGGTCTTCGATTGATGTTGGGCGTTTGCTGATCGCATTGGCAATGGTCAAACAGCGTAATCCTGAGTTTTCCGAGTATGTCGATAAGGCTGTCTTGCGCTGGAACTTCTGTGAGTTAGTGACGGAAGACGGTGAACTATATGGCGGTGCGATTAATAACGGTAATGTTTATCGCTATAAAGAAGGGCGCTTGGGCATCGAAGAGTATACTGCCTATGGCTATCTTGATTGGCAGATTGTCCCGGAAAAAGCCATGATGCTTGATCCCTACGAAGTGGTCACAATAAACGGGATTGATCTGTTATTTGATGGTCGTGACCCGCGAGACTACGATGTCCTTCGTCCTGTTTATAGTACGCCTTATCTGCTGCTGGGGCTTGAGTTTAACTGGGATGACATTGACGATCGCTACTCGTCAGACTCGAAACATACCAACGATGTCTTGGCTGCAATGGCTGATTCGGTATACCGCATCCAAGAGTCACGCTGGGATGTGGATCGTATCTACACTGCGCGTGGTGAGCATGTTGTCACAGGGGAGCCTTATTTTGTTTACGACAGTATCTATGCACTGGGTACACCATGGATCACGGTAGCAGAAGACGGCAGTGATCATGATGAAAAAGCCTTGGTGTCTACCCGGGTCGCCTTTCAAATGTGGGTGCTATGGAAAACCGATTATACCGAACGTTTGTTGACGCTAGTACGTGAGTTATACGACCCAGAGCGCGGCTGGTATGAAGGGCGCTATGAACTGACCAGTAGCTACGAGAAGAGTATTTCCTTGCAAACCAACGCCGGGGTGCTTGAAGCCTTGTTGTATAAAGCCAATGGGAAGTTGTACCAGCCATCGAAAGCTCGTGAATACCGCGATGTCCAATTCGACTCTCGTTTTTACCACCCTCAAAAATGCTTGGTGGAGACATTCCGATGAAAAGGGTTTATCTGTTATCGATAGTCTTTTGCGTTATTGCTCTATTGCCGTTGAAGGGGATAGCTTCTGCGGTGGATGTAGAATTGGCTTATTACACCAAGGCTAACCATTTGGTGAATGCTGGGCGTTACCAACAGGCTTCGGAGCAGTGGCATCGGTTGAGTATTTTGTTTTTGAGCTCGGAAGCCAAGTTAGGACGTAAGCGAATGTGGCAGTATGCCGGGTTATCGGAAGCGTTGGCGGCAATATCGGCAGACAAAGCCAATGATGCCATGGCTTATCAATACTGGGCCGACAGTACCCGTTATCTAATGACCGGCGGGACGAACTGGAAGCAAATGAAAAAGAAGCTTCACCGTCGTTACGAGCATGCCAATACCTTACTGTCGACCCAGTTACAGGTGGCTGATTTAGCCTCGAGTATTGATAGTGAATGGGAAAATGAGCTGGCTGTGCTGCAGAGTTGGGATGAAAAGCTATCACTGTTTAGCTTCGAGAGCCCGAAGTTGGGCTTGGCTGACCGCCAAGAAAGAGGTGCGACAATTCAGCCGGTGCCGACAGCACCGAATGTGAGCCCTGCTTATCAACCGCCACAAGGCGGCAAAAAATTAAGCGGCTTGAATACATCATACAGTAAAGAACAGCATGTTATTCCTACAGGTGCGCTAATTGAGTCGACGGAAAGGGATACAACTATTGGCCAACCTGTTCAATCTTCCTTAAGCGCCGATGAAGAAAAACAAATGGCAGACATCACCGGTCCGGATATCGACCCTGTGAAAGAAAAGCTGGAATCTATTCCCACTGAAACATCAGTTAGTCGCCATTTGGTGGTCTCTGATGTCGAGGTTAAATTGCAAACAGCCCCTGTAATGAGTAAAGGGATTGTTATCTCAGGGCCTCAAAAATCGGTGCAAGCCGCTGAGCCTGAGGCGGTGTCTGAAATAGAAAAGGGAGCAGAGCGTGAAGGTACATCAACGGATGCTTCCGAACTGATTACGCAAGAAGCTAAAGATAAAGTCCTTGTTACACCGGTTGAAGAAATCGAGTACGAGGAGCAAGACTTGAAGCAGCTCGTTACACCGAAAAAGCAAAGCCAGAATAATCGACAGGATGCGGAAAATGAGCAAATCATTATCCCGTCAGGCCACTTTGAACAGCCTGAAAAGCATGTTGTTGCCCCTTTGCAGCGCAGAAGTTTCGCGCCTGTCTCTCAGTGATTTCTCTATACCTAGTGGCTTCAATTGTTAATTTTGCATTTCAGCAAGAGCAAATATTAACTTTGTGATATAAAACACCTCAAAATCATGCTTTTAATGCAATTGGTTGCGTAAAAAATTTGTCATTCTTATAGCCGTTACTAAGCTTAATTTAAGCCCTGTTGTCGTTGTGGGTGAGTACTTAAGGGAGTAACCAAGAGGGATAAGCAATGACAGCATCAGAAAAAATTGTTGAGCAAGCTTTTGACAACGCAAGTGACGTTTTTGACTTAACAGAATCTCAGCATCAGAAGCGATTATTACAACTTGCCAATACCTTATATTGCTTAACAGATATCACTACGAAATATTATCAACAGCTAGCAGCCTCAGAGAAATGCCCCCTTGAGTTTCGCTTAGCGGTCAAATTAGTCGAATCCAAGCGATATGTACTTAAACTAAAACGCCCACTGTTAGTCGGTGTGGTGTTTGCCATGTGGGGTGAGCATAACCGTTTAAATGAAAAAACTTCGCTGAACCCGAATGGAGAGGACTCCTTAAGGGTTAAAATTGATCAGCTCAATTGGATCACCCAAGGCTCTGTCGTTGACTGGCACCTATATCCAGTCGATGACGGTTGCCCACATAATAGTGCAGGTATTGCCGATCAAATTCTCGCTGAGCATCCAGACAAAGCTAAAGTGTCAGTATTGCGCCTTTCTGATGAGTTGCCTACTTCTGAAGGCCCACTGCAGAATCTTACGTCGGCAGATGATTCCCGAAAAGGTGGAGCAATTATCTTGGGTTGCCAGCAAGCACTGGCGGATAAAGCCGACTGCGTGATGTATACCGATGCTGACAACTCGGTACATTTAGGTCAGCTAGGTCTACTCCTTAAGCCTTATGTTTCAGAGGATGCCAAAGTGGTTCTGGGGAACCGCAAGCACCCCGATTCTATTTTGGTTAAGCAGGAAGAACGATGGGGCATAGGTATCAAAACATTGCGCCACATGCAGCGGATGATTGGACGCGCTATCTTCAGCAATAATATTAAAGATACTCAAGCGGCGTTCAAGCTCTATGATCGCGAAGTTATCCAATATATCTTGGCTAAGCCCTCTGTGTATGACTTTTCCTTTGATACCGACTGGATCTTTGCGGCAATGAAAAAGGAATATCCGCTGCAGACAGTACCGTTCGCCTTTATTGATTCCGATGCTGAGTCTGCCTCGATAACCCAGGGGCCAATGACGACTTGGTATACATTGTTAAGTGGTTTGGCTACTGCGGCCAAAGCTCGGGATATCGATCATAACCACGAGATGGTCAGGATCTTCGAAGACCATATCCATAGTCATAAAGATCTCGAGTTGATCATTGATATCTTGCCTGAACAACTTCGAGATATTGAAGATGCGGAAATTGGTGATCCGTTGATCTTCGCACCACGCGAGATAGAACATTGGCTGGTGGAGCAAAAGCAAGCTGAAGTGGACACAGTCTCGTAAGTGTTGTCTTGAATGAAATGTTGGTGGATAGAATTTAGCCCAAACTGCTGATAACAGTTTGGGCTTTTCATTTATCTAGGGAATTGTCGTAGTTAAACCGCAGCCTCATCGACAAGGTAGAGAATCGACTGGTAAGGAATGCCACTGTGGTGAGATAAGCCGATCTCGCAGGTTCGACTGTTACTGAATCCGCGGGTACAGCCTGTCGGGACTTGCTCTTTCAGCGGTGCGACAGCAGCTTCGTTTAACTCAGGTGTGGTAAAGCCTTTGTCACCCGCCCAGCCGCAGCATTGGATATGCTCAGGAAGGACGACCCCTTCGGCACATGCTTGGGCCAGTGAAAGCATATCTGCTTCCAAGCCCATTCGACGAGAGCTGCAGGTAACGTGGAGCATTACTGTCTCTTTGATTGGAGAGAGAGAAAGGTGAGGCAACAAATACCGTGACACAAAACCAACAGGCTCGAGTATTTCCAAAGGCTGGGTAAAGTTTTCGATACTGCGTTTGGCACACGGGCTGGTGTCCATCAAAACCGGATAAGTGCCTTCGTTACTTGCCTCCCAAAGCAACGACTCCAACTCTTGGGCTTTCTGCTTGGCGATATCGTTCATTCCCTTACTGTCATAGGGCATACCACAGCATTGACTACTGAATTTTTCTGGGGTGATCACCTCAAAGCCAGCTTTCTTCAGCAGTGAAAGCGTGACTTCCGTCAGTGGACGGTTATCTTTGGCAGAATCCTGCTGGCCCATGGTTCGGCTGGCACAGGATGGCATGTATACCACTTTCTTGCTTGCGCTCTCAGCGTGTGCCGAATGTATCGAATTGGCGTGTAACTGGCTGAGTTTATGCGGGTTAGATTGGGGATATTCCGGCATCCAAATAGGGGTTGCGCCCCCTGTTACTTTACGCAGGCCATTGGTTAATGCACCGACAGCTTTATCGCCAACCAGTTTACGGGCAACTTGATTGCTCTTGAGGCCAACTTTAACCATAGTTGTGGTGGCTCCAAAATGATCTGCAGTCCATCGCGCAATAGGGGTAAAACGCTGGTACTTTTCAATACGGAGCTTCTTAACCAGATCGCCGGTATTGATGCCAACAGGGCAGCGATCGGCACACAGTCCGGTTGCTGCACAGGTATCGACGCCTTGATACTCGAAAACGTCTTTGAGCTCATCGACTGGTGGGCGCCGGCTATTGCCTGCAAGGTATTCTCTCTCACGGTGTTGCAGCTCGCGATATAGCACGATACGTTGGCGTGGTGATAGAGTCAGTGTTCTTGACGGGCAAACAGGCTCACAAAATCCACACTCAATACAGCGATCAACGATTTCATCCGCTGCAGGCATTGGTTTGAGGTTGGAAATATGGGCACGTTCGTCGTCATTGATGATTACCCCAGGGTTGAGCAAACTCTCGGGATCAAACAGGGTTTTGATCTGTTTCATCAGGCGATAGCCATCATTACCCCATTCAAGTTCGACATAGGGAGCCATATTACGGCCAGTGCCGTGTTCGGCTTTTAGCGAGCCTTGATATTTGACCGCTACTAGCTCGGCAACATCATCCATAAAGCTGCCATAGCGGTTCACTTCTGCCTCTTCTTCAAAGCCTTGGGTAAAGACAAAATGCAAGTTGCCTTCAAGGGCATGGCCGAAAATGATTGCCTCGCTGTAGTCGTACTTGTCAAACAACTGCTGAAGCTCACGAACCCCCATGGCAAGGTGCTCGACTGGGAAAGCCACATCTTCAATGATCACCGTTGTTCCCGTTTCACGCACAGCGCCAACGGCCGGGAACATCCCTTTACGTATCGCCCACAAGCTGGCGACGGTATTGGCATCTGTGGTGAATGGCGTTGAGTGGGTAATGGAAAATTCGGTCAAAGCTGCCATAACGTCCAGACACTGCTGTTCAAGCTGGTGGCTGCAACTGGCGCGAGTCTCAACCAATAACGCAGCGGATTCAAGATCCAGCGCTTGGATATACTCAGGCATGCCCGGTTTATCCGCCACAGAGCGCAACGCGCGGCCATCCATCATCTCGACGGCAGAAACGTTGGTTTTTGCCAGAACGGACACGGCTTTACTTGCCGCTTCGATGTCTTTGAAAACAAGCAGGGCCGAGGCTTTGTGCGGGTGCTCGATCACTGTGTTATACGTGATGTCAGCGATAAAGCCTAGAGTGCCCTCAGAGCCTATCATCAGGTGTTCTATCACCTCGATAGGGTCATGGTAATCAACCAGCGCATTGAGCGCATAACCGGTGGTGTTTTTCAGTCGGTATTTGTGACGAATTTTATCTGACAGCTCAGTGTTCTGCTGAGTTTCTTCGACCAATTTTGCAAGGCCATCAATTAAATCAGGGCGCTGGTTTTTGAATGCCTCTATGCTTGCTTCGCTGGCGGTATCGAGCACAGTACCGTCGGTGAAGACAATGGTCATGCTGTCAACGGTTTTGTATGAGTTCTGGGCGGTGCCGCAGCACATGCCGC
Source organism: Photobacterium sp. AWH4_225 (assembly GCF_056158405.1). Lineage (NCBI taxonomy): Bacteria > Pseudomonadati > Pseudomonadota > Gammaproteobacteria > Vibrionales > Vibrionaceae > Photobacterium > Photobacterium sp. AWH4_225. The sequence goes on from NZ_JBSWTF010000001.1 coordinate 1,491,642, forward strand.
TGGCGTTATTAGCAGCGATACCACCAATTTTGCAGGTATTGATAGAAGCCGGATCTGGGCCGATTTTACGTTGAAAAGGTGCGAGGTAACGGTTGGCATCGGCACCGATAACACCTGGCTGAAGGCGGATTTTTTCACCTTGATCCAGAATACTATGGCCGCGCCATTTATCGGTCAGGGTAATAAGAACTGAATCTGACACGGCCTGCCCTGACAAACTGGTACCTGCGGCCCGAAAAGTAAAAGGGATGTCCAGTTGGCGGCAGGATTGAATGGTGAAAATGATCTCATCCAGATTATTAAGACGCAAAACTATCTGAGGGATAAGGCGGTAGAAACTGGCATCAGTCCCATATGCAAGCCGCTTGGCTTCTTCGGTGATGATCCTAGCTTTATCAATCTGGGTCGCGAGTAGGGCTTCTAGCTGTTGGTATTTATTTTCCATTGCTCATCCTGCATCAGTCGGTATTACTGAATAGTTGAATGCTGTTTCCATCTTACTGATCTCAATCATTATTGTTGGAATGTTTGGTTAGGATTGAGAGTCAGGACTACAAAATCAGTTCTTTGGTTAAAGCTGCTTTGTTGAATATTTTGGGAGATAAGGCCAGCTAGTTGCTGGCCTTATGTACTGAGATTGCTCGATTGATTGAGCGCTATCCCATCAATACATCTGTGATGTGTAGACCATAGATGATGAAGAGACCGATAATGCCGCTCATCACTAGGTAGTAGAACGTAGGAATCACTGTTTTACGTAAAGTGGCACCCTCGCGGCCAAGCAGGCCTACCGTGGCAGAGGCGGCAACGACGTTGTGGATGGCAATCATATTACCGGCCGCTGCGCCAACCGCTTGTAGGGCAACAATAGCAGCACTGGATACAGTCAGAGTCTGGGCAACTTCAAACTGGAATTGGCTGAACATCATGTTGGAAACAGTATTCGAGCCTGCAATGAAAGCACCCAGTGCACCAATGGTTGCGCTCAATGCCGGGAAGAAGCCACCGACAAGCTCTGAGACAAAATTAGCCGTTGTGACAGGCATACTTGCAAGGTCAGCAGCATTGACACCGGAGTTGATAAAGATACGCACCATCGGGATAGTGAACACCAATACGAAACCGGCACCAATTAATGTCTTACTGGATTCCTTGAACGCTTCTGTCAAAGGGCTCAGCTTACGTGATTGAAGCAGCACGGCTAAAATCGCGACAAATACCAAGATCCCGCCTGGCAGGTACAGAGGTTGGATCGAGGCGCTAATACCTGTCTCACCCAGAATATTTGAAAATGATAGGCTGACACTGACCAGCAAGGCTTTGAAGTCAGCGCTGACACGGCTAGCAACCAGGACCACAGCCAGTAGGACATAAGGTGCCCAAGCCAGTGCAAGGTTCATTGGCTTGTCAGTCGCTTTAAGGTCGATTTTCAGTGATCCCAACCATTCTGCAGGCCACTTATCTTCACTTTCAAAATCCCATTGCTTTTTCGGTACAAGGAAGCCTTTCTTGGCGGCTGTTACCACAATAGCCAGACCCAGCAAGCCACCAATCAAAGAAGGGAATTCAGGGCCAAGCAGCATGCCAGTCAGGGCGTAAGGCACCGTGAAGGCAACACCGGCGAACAGGGCAAACGGCAAGATATCCAAGCCCTCGGTCCAGCTCTTGTTTTTGCCGAAGAAGCGGGTCAGCATCATCGCCATCAGAACCGGCATCAAGGTACCGATAGTGGCATGGATTAATGCCACATTTGTAGTGATTTGCTGCAGGTAAATATCCCAGTTCGAGCCTTGGCTGATCAGTGTTTCACCAATGTTGTGGGTATCCAGTCCTTTGTTGACCCCCACAATGATAGGTGTACCAACCGCACCAAAGGAGACTGGTGTGGATTGAATCATCATACCCATCAATACAGCGGCAAGTGCAGGGAAACCGATAGCAACCAAAAGAGGGGCTGCAATTGCTGCTGGGGTACCGAACCCAGAGGCACCTTCAATAAAGGAACCAAAACACCAGGCAATGATGATGGCCTGTATCCGGCGATCGCTGGATATATCGGTAAACCCATTACGGATGGTGGTAATGGCTCCGGTGTGCTTGAGCGTATTGAGGAGGAATATCGCCCCAAACACGATCCACAGTACTGCTACGGTAATGGTCAGCCCCTGCAGAGAGGAGGCTAAGACGCGGGTAGCTGACATATCCCAGCAGAACAGGGCGATGGCCACAGTCAGCAAGAATGCCACGGGCATCGCTTTCTTGGCTGGCCAGTTCAACCCGACCAGTAGGATAGCGGCAACCACTATTGGTGAAAATGCAACGAGTGCAAGTAGGGTGTCGTTCATGATTATCAGTCCTTCGGAGTGCTGTTTTGTAATGCATAACCTATGCATCAATGAACATATTTGTTGTTTTTGTATTTGGTTTTGTTAATCGAGTGTGACGATATCGCTTTATTTTTATTTGGTATAGGGAAATAATGAAAAATATTTCTTCCAAAAATGGACTAATAATGGCGAAGGCAGATGACTTGATCTTGTTTGCTCAGGTAGTGGAACATGGTTCGTTTAGTAAAGTGGCGGAGTTGAATTCCCTTACAAACTCAGTGGTTAGTAAAAGAATCGCCCGTCTGGAGGATGATTTGGGGGTACAGCTCCTGTATCGAACCACCCGTAAACTCACGGTTAGTGAGGCAGGGAAAGTGTTATATTTGGGATCCAAAAATGTGAAGCAGGCCGCGATGGAAGCAGTCGATGCCGTCAGTGGATTTGGTGAAAAAGTCAGCGGCCATGTCAAGATGTCTGTACCTACCATCTCAGGTGATCTTCTGTTAGCGGACGCAGTGGCTGAATTCTGCACCGAGCATCCGGGCTTTACAGTCGATATGTCATTGGATAACCGCTTTGTAGACTTGATTGAAGATGGCTATGACTTGGTGATCCGAACCGGTTACCTGGAAGACTCTAGCTTGATCGCTAGGCATATTCTTGACTCGCAGTGGGTGATATGTGCTGCGCCCAAGTACATTAGCCGAAATGGTCGGCCGGAAAGGCCGCAAGATTTGGTCGATCATAACTGCCTGCAATATGCCTATCAAACCACTGGAGCTTCAGAGTGGCAGTTTATCGGCGAGCAGGGCAATTACATTCTTCGAGTTAGCGGTAATTTCTCTACTGATAATGCAGCGGCATTGAGAAAAGCGGCACTGGGCGGCTACGGCATCGCCTATGTACCGCGTTGCTTGGTATACCACGATATTATGGAAGGGAAGTTGGTTGATTTGTTTCCTGAGCAGGTTGGCAAACGGTTAGGGATCTATGCGGTGTATCCATACACCAGGCAACCATCACAAAAGATAAAGTTGCTTATAGAACACATCCGCACCCGCTATCTGGCGATTCAACATTTTTTTTGATAGCGGGGGGCTGTATGTGATTCAGTCAAACAAGATGCTGGTATAGTCTTCCAGTTTTTCGTCGGAGAAGCGGTCAAGAAAGCATGCGCGTTGTTCTGAGTCGCAATATACCTTGTTGCTGAATGAGTAGCGGGTAGTATCGAAGTTTTTGCTTCCCACCCTGTTGATCAGCTCCATCATTTTATCTTGGGCTTCTTGGCCCAAGAATTCTTTGGTAAACCCCATCGAAATACCATAGCTGTCGACACAAAAGCCTGCCTGTCTATCGCATATCACTCCTTTGTCTGGGGAGAAAAGCGGTTCATGTATCGTGTGGTTTTCACTGTACGCAGCATGGCTAACAAATAAAAGGCCCAGAGGTAGAAGAACTGATTTCATGATGGGCACCTTGTCGTAATGGGTTTCAACTAGTATTGATCAGATGTGGGTCATTCCCAAGTCAGATGGGCTATTTCGGACCAAGTAATATATCCAAGTAATTAGGGCATACAAAACCATACACAGGCAGCCACAATAAGTTTGCGTTGGTTAGCAGAATCATGGAATCGAACACAATACTATACTGACATCTGTTGTAACTATTTGAACTAGGGTCTTTTATGAACTGGTATATCCATGTATTGAAAAACTACGCTGTCTTCAAGGGAAGGGCACAAAGGCAAGAGTACTGGTATTTCTTTTTATTCAACATCATTATCAGTATTGCTTTGTCGATGTTGGATTCGGCATTGGGGAACCCCGGGGCTGGTGAAGGCGCTGGAGCTATTGGTACTGTGTATTCGTTAGCAATCCTTATTCCAAGCATTGCTGTTGGGGTGCGTCGCCTGCATGACATCGGTAAAACGGGTTGGTGGATGCTGATCGGCTTGATCCCGTTGGTTGGGGTGTTGGTGTTGCTGTATTTCTTTGTACAGGACAGCCAGCCCGCAGCCAATGAGTATGGCCCAAATCCGAAGGATCCTACTTCTATTAACCTATCTATGTAAGCTATATGGTGGCGGTCAAAAGCTCTAAGGCTGCCACCTTGTTAATGTCTGTATTATTTTTGAGAATTGATAAAGATTTCTCACGGCTAAAACACATCTTATTTTCGGTTAATTCTCTTATTTCTAAGGGATAAATGGTTATCTGGCCATATCGCCACCTCTCAAGATATTCTTCTGATTCATCTACACTAAAAGCCAGTGTCTAGTGATTTGGTCTAAGTGTTGCCTGTTGTCTAGACGTAATCATATAGATTGTTCAGATGGCTAATTAATCAAGAAGTACCACAGAATTACGTGGAGTTGCATGATGAAAATGAACAAAATCGCGCTCTCAATTTTGGCGGTTTGTGTTGGGTTCTCTGCGGGGAGCTTAGCCTCAGGAAAATATGACGACGATTATGATGATGACGATGATAAGTATTACTCATCATATTCAGATTCAAAGTACGATGATGACAGTGATGACTCTTCGTCTTATTCAAGTAAAGGAGATGATGACTCATACTCTGGCAGTTATAGCCACTCATATTCTTCTACTTATCAGTCCAGCGGCGGCAAAGATTACTCTGGTGATGGTCACTCTGGAGGGGATGGTTATTCGAGTGGTGATGACTCAGATGGCTATAAAGACGATGATGATGGCGATAAGAAACGCTTAGCGCTGAATCTTGTCGGTACCGGACTGATGTACCCGGATACTGTACCTCCGTTGGAGAAATATGGGCCGCCTTTGGATGCACAGTGCTTCGATGTCGAATTGAAGAATATTCATGATGGTGAGCACATAGGTTGGGCAACGGATTGTTTGTCTGAATTTACTGCTGACCCTGAGGGTGGGGGCGGTGTATCGTTAATAGGTACAACTTTCTTCCACTTACCCGATGGACTGTTAATTACCAGAGGACACACAACAGTTCAACCTGTGTTGAAGCCTATTGTAACCGCTGACGGCCAGACAATCACCCATATTACCGGTGCTTCCAGTGACCAAAATGCAATTGTTAAAGGTTATGGTGCGTACCAGTGGCATAAAGGGACCGTTCGATTGTCTGGTATGGTCGATTTGACCAATTTTGTCCCAGGGGAAGTTGACTCCCCCATGTTTTTTGATTGCCTATTTATCATTCACCTAGAAGAGTACGTGCCTAAGTTAAAGACTTGGTATGACTGGTACCGTTACCGCTATTACCGTGATAGTTACTACGAGGAATACCATAGTGACAGCTACTACGGTAAACATGACGATAGCAATCATGACAGTGACTATGATGATTCAGATGACGGCCATGACTCTTATGAAGACAAAGATAAGAGCAATAATGGTAAAGGCTATTACAAGCGCAATAATAATGGTAAAGGAAGTAGTTATTACTAATGCTGTTATCGAGAAGCATTAGAAGCGGTGAAAAAAACAAAGCCTGAGATAATCTTCTCAGGCTTTAATCTTTATGGGTAAGAGTTATTTACGGCTATGAGTTACTTTTGTGCAAACGAGTAAGTACGATAACCACCAATCAGGTTACGTGCCTTGAAGCCATTGTTCACCAACTGGCGATAAGCAACGTTGCCACGCAATCCGACAGCACAGTAGATGACAATTTCTTTGTCTTTTGGTAGCTCACCCATACGCTGGCGTAACTGGTCAACAGGGATATTAACTGCCCCTTCCAAGTATCCTGCGTTTTTGAGTTCGCCAGGGTTACGCACATCCAGCAGCAACTGGTCGTCCGCAAGGTTGTCAATTTCATCAAAATGAATAGGCGTTGCATCACCCTTGATGATGTTGTTGGCAACAAAGGCGGCTTGGTTAATCACATCCTTGGCACTGCCGTAAGGTGGTGCGTAGGTCAGTTCAAGGTGCTGCAATTGCTCGACGGTCATGCCGGCACGCTGGGCAACAGCAAGTACATCAATACGTTTATCGACGCCATCTTTGCCAACCGCTTGTGCGCCTAAGATTTTGCCCGTGCTTGGCTCGAACAACAGTTTCAAAGAGACCGTTTCAGCGCCTGGGTAGTAGCTGGCATGGCTGGCGGTGTGAACATAGACTTTTTCGTAGCTAGCGCCGTCAGTTTTAAGTTGCTTCTCATTCTTACCGGTAGAAGCCACGGCTAGGTCGAATACCTTACAAATCGCCGTACCTTGTGTGCCTTGGTAGCTTTCATTTCGGCCCAGCATATTGTCGGCCGCCATACGCCCTTGACGATTGGCAGGCCCTGCAAGTGGAACCAAAGTTTGTTTACCGGTAACGAAGTCCTGATCTTCTATGGCATCACCGACGGCAAAAATACTTGGATCGCTGGTCTGCATCTGCGGGGTAACCCAGATGCCGCCAAGCTCACCAATTTGCAGCCCGGCATCTTTGGCGAGCTGGGTTTCCGGGCGAACACCGATCGCCATGATCAAAATACCCGTTTCGATGGTGTCGCCATTGTTAAGTGTCAGGGTAAGGCTTTGCTGCTCTTCGCTGTAGTTAACCGATTCCAATGCAACGCCTAAGCGAAGATCAATGCCTTTATCTCGGATTTCTTGGTGAACAAAGCCAGCCATTTCACGGTCAACGGGCGTCATCACTTGATCGGCCACCTCGACTAAGGTCGTTTTGATGCCAAGCTGGTGGAAAGCTTCCATCATCTCAAGACCGATAAAGCCACCGCCAACCACGGTAGCGTGCTTTGGCTTGTTGCCTTCAAGTGTGGCAATGATCTTGTCCATATCAGGGATATTGCGTAGCGAATGAGTCAGCGGGTTATCGATACCAGCAATAGGAGGTATGACCGGCGCAGCGCCAGGACTAAGCAGCAGGAAGTCGTAGCTTTCTGTGTACTCAGTGCCATCAAGTACATTTTTAACCGTAACCTGTTTAGCTTCGCGGTCAATAGCAATGACCTCATTCATTACTCTGACATCGACATTGAAGCGGGCAAGGAAACTCTCTGGAGTTTGGAGCAACAGTTTGCTGCGGTCTGTGATATCGCCCCCGATATGATAGGGAAGACCACAGTTGGCAAAAGAGACGAACTCCCCGCGTTCAAACATGATGATCTCAGCATCTTCACTTAATCGGCGTGCACGTGCAGCAGCTGATGCGCCACCGGCAACACCGCCCACAATCAAAATCTTGGTCATTGCATTCTCCGTCTGCCCTAATGATAGGGAACTACAGTATCTCGATTCATGATGGCAGCCAATATAAAACATTAATTTAGAAATTACTAATTTATTTAATACTAATTTAGTGTTGACTGATGTCTATACTTTAGTATTCTCTAATTAATAGAATTACTGAGTGAGTTTGGAGAAAATGATGGCATTTGAGATCCCATGGGATGCACTGGCTGGAGGGATGTTGCTGGGCATATCAGCATCAGGTTTGTTATTGCTCAATGGCCGAATTGCCGGTATCAGCGGGATTGTGTCTGGTTTGTTGGCATCGAAACAAGGTGAAGTTTCATGGCGACTGCTGTTTGTCATTGGCATGATGGCAAGTGGCCTGTTAGCCCCAGTTGTTGGATTTACGCTGCCAGAAACCTTACCGGTTTCTTCTTTCTTCTGGGTTGGGCTTGCAGGCTTGCTGGTTGGGGTTGGTACTAAGATAGGTAACGGATGTACCAGCGGTCACGGTATTTGTGGGATGGGCCGCTTGTCCAAGCGATCAATTGTCGCAACATGTATATTTATGGCTGTTGCGATTGCGACCGTCTTTGTTCGTTTGCATGTACTTTAATGGGAGCTCAAAGATGAAAGCTTTTACACAACTCGTTGCGTTATTGGCGGGGCTACTTTTTGGCTTGGGGATGATGGTGTCAGGCATGGTTGATCCCCATCGTGTTCTCGGTTTTCTAGATATCGCTGGGGCTTGGGATCCAAGCCTGATGTTTGTTATGGGTGGGGCGCTAGCAGTATTTCTGCCTGTTTACTTGCTAGTGATCAAGAAGCGCTCGGTACCCGTTTGCTCAGAAAAGTTCGAGATGTCGAACAGCACAGTGATCGACAAAAAGCTGGTCACTGGCGCGGCATTGTTTGGCCTAGGGTGGGGGATTGCTGGCATTTGTCCGGGCCCTGCCGTGACATCGACCTTGGGGCTGAACCCATCAATGTTGGTGTTTATTGTGACTATGCTGGTGGGGATGGCCGCTGGGACAGCATTGGTCAGGCGCTGAAGCCTAAGCACTAATAAGCAAATACAGAAAACAAAACGACGAAAAGAAAAGGGCACTGTTTAGTGCCCTTTGTCATTACTGGGTCATGCCATGTTACTGATTGAATATGTTACGAGTTAAACCAGTGCAGCTTCTCACTCAGCGAGGCAACACTACCAACCACGATGAGCGCAGGGCTGACTGCTCCCTTGGCTAATTCAGGTAATGTCGCTAGCGTGCCGTTTAGTACACGTTGCTCTGGGCGGGTGCCGTTCTCGATAATCGCGCACGGGGTTTCTGCTGCAAGCCCATGGGTGATCAGCTTATCGCAGATATGGCCACTTTGTTTTAGGCCCATATAAAACACCAGGGTATTATTGGATTGTGCCAATGATTCCCACTCAATTTCACGGCCATCTTTTTGTACATGGCCTGTGATGAACTGGACACTTTGGGCATGGTCACGGTGGGTGAGGGGGATCCCTGCATAAGCGGTTGCGCCAGCTGCAGCCGTAATACCCGGTACGACTTCATATTTAATGCCGAATTTGGCAAGCTCCTCAAGCTCTTCACCACCTCGGCCAAAAATGAAAGAATCGCCGCCTTTCAAACGCACAACACGCTTACCTTCTTGGGCTTTTTGTACCAAAATCTGGTTGATTTGATCTTGTGGGACACAATGGAAGTCGAGCTTTTTACCGACGTAGATCATCTCGGCTGAAGAGTCTGCTAGCGCCAGAATATCTTTTGATACCAAACGGTCATAGACAACAACGTCTGCGGCTTGAATAACCCTAAGCCCTTTAACGGTCAGCAAGTCTGGATCGCCAGGCCCTGCGCCGACCAGTGAAACAAAGCCGCTGTTTGATGAAGTAATGTTGGTGCTCATAGCAACGCCTTTCTAAAAATTTGGATATAAAAAGTAACACTCTAGTTGGTAGGGGGAGGACTCAGCATTTCACCCTAAGGAGTTATTACTTTTTATAGCCAAAACAATACAATAGGTTTATTGGTAAGTGTTGGCCCCGGGGCTTTACCCGGGACCAAAGCATAATGATTACTTAGTGCCGAATGCTGGCGCTGCATCTACAACTGAGTCATTCTCTACGTTGTGCGCAGGGGCTGTTTTCGCGTGAGTCAGGTACAGTGGAACACACGTAAATAGCAAGCCACCAACAAGGTTACCAAGAATGGTTGGTACCAGGTTAAAGCTCAGCCAGGTAGAAATACCAAAATCTGCGCCTAGCATCATACCCAATGGGAACAGGAACATGTTCACCACGGCATGTTCGAATACTAGCGCGAAGAAGATAAAGATTGGTAGCCACATTGCTGCAATTTTACCTGCCACGCTACGAGCGGTCATGTTGCCGATAACACCCAAGCAAACCATTAGGTTACACAAGATACCGCGGACAAAACAGGTGATCCAACCATTGGCACCTAACTCTTCAAAGCCAACAGTACGTGCTGTTGCAGCCTTAATAAAGGTTTGGCCAACAGCGCCCGGCTCAACACTGAAGTTCATGGTGAAAGAAAGGGCAATAAGGAAGGCAACGATTAGAGAGCCTATCAAGTTGCCAAGGCCAACCAGGCCCCAGCAGCGAAGAACACTGCCCCAAGTGATGCCCGGACGGTTTTCGAATTTAGCCAGCGGCGCCAAGCCAAATACACCGGTTACCAAGTCATAACCCATTAGGCTCAAGATACAGAAGCCGACAGGGAAAACGAGGGCACCAATAATGCCAATGCCTGTTTGTGTGATGGTGGTGATCGCCACAACAACGGCGAGCGAGAGGATAATACCCGCCATCGTGCCACGCAAAATCAAATCACGTGTCGATGTGCGAATTTTGGCCTCGCCCGTATCAATCATTGTCTGAACGAATTCCATCGGTTTTGAATAGGACATCATGTCACTCCAAAAAGTTAAATTAAAATTGAATAGTCAAAGGCTCTCACTCAAGTGATGGGCAAAGAGCCTTTTCGCTATTAAATCTTTGCTAATTAACCAGTTAGGTTGTTACGCAGCAATTTCGACTTTGCCGTTGGTTACACGGGCGTTGAAGGCTTTGATGTTAAAGCGCTCATCTTCCATGCACACACCAGTAGACAGGTTGAAGCGTTGTTTTTTCAGTGGGCTTGCAACCCAAAGTTCGTCTTGGTGTTGGCAAATTAAGCCGCGTGACAGCACATTGGAGCGGGCAAATGGGTCCATGTTGCTGATGGCGAATACTTCTTCTGCTTCGTTAGGGCGAAAGATAGCTACCTGCTGGCCGTTGAACAGCGCACAAACACCAGTACCCGGAGTGATATCTTGAATATCGCAGATTTGTTCAAAAGCCATTATGAGTTCTCCAATTCAACGTGCAGGATATCGCCAACCGCACCTGGGTGTTTTTCAGTGAATGTTGCCGGGCGGTGCTGGTCACGCTCGGAAACGAAGACCACATTGTCATCACGCAAGTCAGAGTTGATGAAGTGGGCGAAGCGGGTAAGTTGTGACTCGTCATTGATGGTCGCGGTCCACTCACATTCGTACTCATCAACCAGCTTGGCTACGTCAGCTTCAAGTTGGGCGTTGATGCCCAGTTTGTCTTCAACAATCACTTCACGTAGGTAGTCGACACCGCCTTCCATGTTTTCCATCCATACCGAAGTACGCTGAAGCGGGGCAGCGGTGCGGATGTAGAACATCATGAAGCGGTCGATGTACTTGATAAGGGTCTCTTGGTCTAGGTCGCTGGCAAGCAAGTCTGCATGGCGAGGTTTCATACCACCGTTACCACATACATACATGTTCCAGCCCGCGTCTGTTGCAATGATGCCAAGGTCTTTACCCTGCGCTTCAGCACACTCACGGGTACAACCTGAAACACCGAACTTCATCTTGTGCGGTGTACGGATACCCTTGTAGCGGTTTTCGATCAGTGAACCTAGGCCAACAGAGTCCTGAACGCCGTAGCGACACCAGGTACAGCCCACACAGGTCTTCGCCATACGTAATGCTTTGGCGTACGCCTGGCCGGTTTCGAAACCAGCATCAATCAGCTTGCGCCAGATCTCAGGAAGATCGTCTTTTTGCGCGCCGAACAGACCGATACGTTGTGCACCAGTGACTTTGGTGTACAGGCTGTATTCTTCAGCCACAGCAGCAAGAGCGCCAAGTGCTTGTGGTGTTACTTCACCACCGGCCATACGTGGGATGACTGAATAGGTACCGTCTTTTTGGATGTTGCCCAGGAAGTTATCGTTGGTGTCGTGAAGTTTAACCAACTGAGGCTTCAGGATGTGCTCACCCCAGCATGAAGCAAGGATCGAACCCGCTAGCGGCTTACACACTTCACAGCCGTAGCCTTTGCCGTACTTTTCTAGCAGTTCATCGAAGGTTTTGATTTCTTCGATACGGATCAGATGGAATAGCTCCTGACGTGAATAGGCGAAGTGCTCACACACGTCGTTCTTCACTTCGATACCGGATTTTGCCAGCTCAGCGTTAAGTACTGAAGTCACCAGTGGAATACAACCACCACAGCCAGTACCTGCGCCCGTTACAGCTTTAACGTCTGCCAAGGTGTGGTTGCCATCAGACACGGCCTGGGCAATTTTTGCCTTGGTGACATCAAAACAAGAACAGATCACAGCGCTGTCTGGAAGAGCATCCGCGCCAAGCGATGGCTTCTCGGCACCCGCATGGGCTGGAAGGATCAAGGCATCCGGGTGCTCAGGCAGCTCCATTTCATTGAGCATGAGTTGTAGCAGATCACCGTAGTCAGAGGTGTCACCAACCAGTACAGCACCCAGTAGTTTTTTATTATCTTCAGAAACGATCAGGCGCTTGTACACTTCCTGCTCTTCGTTCTGGTAGACAAAGCTCTTGCAGCCAGGCGTACGGCCATTGGCATCACCGATAGAGCCAACTTTCACACCAAGCAGTTTCAGCTTGGCACTCATGTCAGCGCCTTCAAATCGGTTGTTTTCACCAATCAGGTGGCTCACTGCAACCTGCGCCATTTTGTAGCCAGGAGCAACCAAGCCGTAGAACATTTCGTTCCAAGAGGCGCATTCACCAATGGCGTAGATGTTCTCATCTGACGTTTGGCAGAAATCATTGATAGCCACACCACCGCGAGGAGCCACATCTAGCTCCATTTGGCGAGCCAGTTTGTCCTGTGGGCGGATACCTGCAGAGAACACAATAAAGTCTGTTTCAAGCTCGGTACCATCAGCAAAACGCATAACGTTACGAGCATTGCTACCTTCTGGTGCGATTTCCAACGTGTTCTTGCTGGTGTGAACATTGACACCCATACGCTCAATTTTCTGGCGCAATTGGTTACCGCCTGCAAGATCTAGCTGCTCAGCCATCAGCTTTGGTGCGAACTCAACAACGTGAGTTTCAACACCGAGCGCTTTCAGTGCACCAGCGGCTTCAAGACCCAGTAGGCCGCCACCGACAACAACACCGACTTTGCTTTTCTTCGCATTGGCTTCGATAGCTTTGAGATCTTCGATTGTGCGGTAGACAAAACAATCTTTGCTTTCGTTACCTTTGATTGGCGGTACAAATGGGAAGGAGCCAGTAGCGAGGATCAGCTTGTCGTACTGTACTTCACGACCTGTGCTGGAGTAGATGATACGGTTTTCGCGATTGATGTTAATCGCACGTTCGCCGAGCAAGATGTTGATTGAGTGTTTCTGGTAGAAGCCTTCTTTAACGAGTGAAAGTTCTTCGGCGGTATGGTGGGAGAAATACGATGACAGGTGAACCCTGTCATAGGCGACACGAGGCTCTTCACAGAAGACGGTTACCTCATAATTGTCCATATTGGCTTTATCGACTAATTCCTCGATAAAGCGATGGCCCACCATTCCATTGCCGATGATGGCCAATCTCACTCTGCTCATAAGATCCTCTACTACAAAGTCATAAATTCTGAATGGGATCTTAATGAGACAATGTGTGAATAAATATGACGTAAATCAATTACAGTTTTGAATAACCCTAAAGGGGTAGGTCATTAAAAATCAATAACTTAAAATACATAATATTGTATTACAAGAATAAATATGGAGAATTAATACAATAATTATGAAAGAGATAGCCTTTTAGTTGTGTTCTTTTCTTACATATTATGAAGCTAATGTGACAGTTTCAGTAACGATAAAATTTGGGTGACGCACAGCGGGGGGCGCAGTGTTTCATTGTGACTAAAATACCTAAAAATATAAATTATATATTAAATCAATTGGTTAAGAGATTGTTATCGTCGGGTGTTGAGTGCTTTTCATTTACGATAGTCGGGCGTATGAAAGCTATTTAATAAACCAATGGAAATGACAATGACAATAAGAACCCAACCTCTCTACCTGGCTTTTGCCATTGCAGTAACGCTTACGGCGTGTAATGAAATAGATACCTCAGAAGATCCGCATCAGTATGTTGCATACAGTCTCGATACGGTGATTTATCCCAATGACTTACTGTTGACCGATAGTGATGGCACTTTGGAACTTGATCAAGAAGCAAGTGGTGGAGCAGTTGATTACCGTAACTATGAGAACGTCTATGGAGCGCTAGATGGATGGTCTACTGGTTATCCTATTGTGTTGCCCCTTTCTGGACCTGAGGATGAACTTGATAAGTCTTCACTGACAGAGAAAACTTACATCTTGAATGTTGAGACAGGTGAGTTGCTGAGGCCTAACGAAGATTATGTCGTGGAGGTTACAGAGTCGGGAGATATTCAAGTTATGCCAACAAGTACTCTTCCAGAGTCGACAACCTTCATTATTGCTTTGTCTGATGGGATCACTGATGTATCCGGCAATGCTTTGAGACGATCAAACTTTTATCAGAGCCTGCTTGACGGGGATAATTTAGATCATGCGAGAGGGAATGATGCTGTTAGCCAGATCCAAAATAATCATAGTGAATTAGCTGCAGCCGGTGTCTTAGACAATATTGTCTACAGTGCACAGTTTACAACCCAAAGTGTGTATCCGGTTATGGAAGCTGCAAAGAAGAATATTCCCGAGCAGGCTTTGACGAATATTACCTTTGTCAGCGAGTCGGATTTTATGGGTTATTCGACCTATAAAGCGACAATCAAAATCCCATATTATCTGGAAAAGCCAAATGCTGCGAATTGTGATGTTCCGAGTCTTCACAATCCTAAATCACAACAATACAAAGCAATAGAGGCAGAGCCGGTCAAGTATTGTGAGTCATTATACAGTTGGTGGAAGGATGGTAGTGGTAACTTTGTTCATGGGACTAACCCAGAACCAATGGCACGAACTGAGCAAGAGATCCCTGTCATGATCTATGCCCCTGTTGGCTGGACGCCGGAATCTTACCAGAGTGCGCTTCCAGCTGTTATGTATGTCCACGGGATTACCGGTTGGAAAGAGCTAGCTTCTACCATGGTTAAAAGCGTTGTGAACACGGGGGCTAACGGGCGTCTGGTTGTAGCGATTGATCATCCTCTGCACGGTGAAAGAGGGGTAGACTTAGATGACAACGGAAGTATTGATATTACCGCTTCAGCCATCGAGCCTAATGAAGACAAATCGACCTACCTTAACCTGCTAAGCCCACTGACACTCCGTGATAACCAGCGGCAAGCGGTTCTCGATCAGCTTACGTTACGTAAAGCGCTCAACAGCACGCGATTTATTGATAGTACGGACGTTAGCTTGGTTGGACATTCTCTGGGGGCTATTGTTTCTACAATGGTGAGCGAACTATCCCAGCAAGATGAAGAGTTAGCGTTTACTACCGTGAGCTTAGTCGCACCCGGTATGCACTTGACTGACCTTGTCATGAATTCTGCAACCTTAGGCGATGAAGTCAGCACAGAAATTAAGAATTCAACAGACATCCAGCTTGCCATCGCAGGGATAGTCGGTGTGTACGATGCAGATGTTGATACCAAAGTGGAAGGACTGGAAGCGCTGGCTGAATATGAAAAAGAGCACAGTGAACAAGTAGAAGAACTTGAAAATAAGCTCTATGAGAGTGTCAGCAAAGAAATGTTCCCAGCCGTACAAGCTGCTGTGGATGCCGGCGATCCCGCTAACTATACGAGCATGCAGTCCGGAAATACCGAACAGGCAACGTTGCTCATTGAAATAAGCGGTACATGTGATCCAGAAATTGAGGGGGATTGTAAAACCGGCGATGATTACTTGCCAGATGCTGTTATTCCAAACCAAGTGTCGGGATTGCCATTAGCCGGTACTGAACCATTAATTAGCCATTTGCAGCTAGATACGTTATTCGGTGATATTGATGGTAGCCAGGATATGGTAGTGAAAGGTGCCATCAGAGTGAAGCATGGTGGACACGGCAGCTATCTATTTCCATATGAAGGGCCAGCCAAAGAAACGGAAGACGGTAAATTGCTCCCTTCTGCAATTGGTGATCCGGAGTTCAGCGAAGAAGAGCAAGATCGGGTCAAAGCCTCGAAAGAGCAACTGCAAAATACAGTTGCTGCTTTTATTGACTCACAAGGCAAAGTGATAGATTTCGATGCAAAGTACTATCACACCGAAGCTCAAAAACCTTTAGGTTCCCAATAAGAGAGAAGTCTCTCACCTAAGGTGAGTCGTCAGTCATCCCTTGTCATCTGTATTTTAAATGCAAGGTCAAGGGATGACGCCCCCAGCAATGAGCAGTCAAAGCAATCATGCTTGATGTATACCGCTCGTTTTTTTCAAATAGATAGCGCGATAAAAAACCTAAAAATATAAATAATTTATTAAATCAGTAGGTTAATAGAGTGTGGCCGTCGGGGTTTTACTGCTTTTCATTTAGGATAGCCGAGCGTCTGAAAGCAGTTTAATAAACCGATGGAAATGACAATGATAAAAAATACACAACCTCTATGTCTGGCACTTGTCATTGCGGCTTCGCTCACGGCCTGTAATGAGATAGATACCTCTGAAGATCCACGGCAGTATGTTCCATTCAATCTGGATCAGGTGATCTATCCCAACGACATTCTACTTACCGATAGTGATGGTACCCTGGAGCTTGAACAAGAAGCGAATGGCGGTGAAGTGGATTACCGAAACTACGAGAACGTCTATGGTGCATTAGATGGGTGGTCTACTGGCTACCCAATAGTATTGCCAATTTCTGGTCCAGAAGATGCGCTTGATACCAATACGCTGACGGAGAAAACGTATATCCTGAACGTTGAAACCGGTGAGCTGCTTAAACCAAACGAAGACTATGTGGTTGAGGTAACGGAGTCGGGTGATATTCAGGTTCTGCCAAAAGTTGTACTACCTGAATCGACCACTTTTGTTCTTGCACTTTCGGAGGGTATTACCGATGTATCGGGCAATACACTAAGACGCTCAAACTATTATCAAAGCCTAGTTGAGGGTGATAATCTTGGCCATGCAAAAGGCGATGCCTTTGTAAGCCAGATCCAAAGCAACCACAATGATTTGGCAGCCGCAGGTGTTCAAGACAGTATTGTTTATAGTGCGCGCTTTACTACTCAGAGTATCTATCCGGTTATGGATGCGGCTATTGAGAATATGCCACTAGAGCCGACGCTGGAAAATGTCAAACGACTAAAACCTTGGAAAGATAGTCCCGAAATGTATTCGGCAGAATTAACAATTCCATATTACTTGGAACTACCTATTGATAAAATCGATTGTAAAGTGCCGCAACTTTATGAAGAAGGTAGTTTTGAATACAAAGCGGTGGCAGCTGATAAGATTGTATCTTGCCCATCATTGTACAGTTGGTGGAAGGGGACAAATGGTGAATTTGTACATGGTGGCGAAAATGGCAATGCTGTGCCAGAGCCAACAATCCCAGATTTAAAAATTCCTGTCGTAATTTATGCACCAAAAGGGGCTGATTTATTAAATCCTAATGCTCCGCAATTGCCTGCCGCAATTTTTGTCCATGGAATTACTGCAAACAAAGAAAGTGCTCAAACCATGACAGGCCGGATTTTAGAGCAAAATCGCTTAGTGATTGCAATTGATCATCCTTTGCATGGTGAGCGTGGTATCGATCTAGATCAAGATGGTACGATAGACATAACCGCTTCTTCTGGTGAAGTTAATCAAGAAAAGTCAGTATATTTAAACTTGCTAAGTGCATTGACCCTACGAGATAACCAGCGTCAGGCGGTGATTGATCAGTTGACGTTGCGCAAAGCATTAAATAATACACCTTTTGTTGACAGCACGGATGTAAGCTTAATCGGTCATTCCCTGGGCGGTATAATTTCTACAATGGTAAGCGATATGTCTCAGGACTATCCAGAGCTTAGCTTTAAAACGGTTAGCCTTGCTGTTCCTGGAATGCACTTAACTGATTTAGTGATGAACTCACCATTACTCGGTGGAGAGGTGGAAACCGAGATTAGAAGTTCAAGCGACATACAGCTAGCCATAGCAGGAATGGTGGGTGTGTATGATGCCGATACGATGTCCAAAGTAGAAGGTTTAGATGCCTTAGAAGTGTATAAAGAAGAGAATGCTGAACAAGTAGCAAGCCTAGAAGACATGGTCTTCGATATGGTTACAGCCGAAATGTATCCAGCAGTTCAAGCCGCAGTAGACAGCGGAGATCCAGCAAACTTTATTTCGCGTCAACGAGATAATAAAAATCAACCGCTGTTACTAGTTGAAGCGGCGGGCACTTGTGATCCTAATATTGCGGATGATTGCAAAACTGATGGGTCAGATTACTTACCAGATAATGTGGTTGTCAACTATGTGCCAGGCAAGCCTTTGGCTGGAACTGAACCATTGATTGAACATTTGGAGCTGGAACCTATTTCAGAAACAACAGCTAGTGTAACTAATACAGCTCTCCGTGGGGTCATTCGTGCCAAACATGGTGGTCATGGTACGTATTTGTTCCCATATGAAGGTCCTGCAATATGTACAGACTATGCCCCAGCTTCCAATTCAGCCTGTGAAGAGTTACGTCCAAGAACATTTGGTGACCCAATGTGGAATACATATCTCCCAGAGGTAAAAGCTGCGATGGATTTGCAACAACAAGCAATAGCAAGCTTCATTCAATCTGGTGGAAAAATGGTTGAAATATCAGATGAAACCACTGTCCATTAAATCGACACTTTTGAGCTAGAAAATGGGGGAATCGATCAAGTGAGAGATTCCCCCTTGCAACTCTGTATAATTTTGGTAAAACAAAATAATCGTTGAGTGATACAGAGAAAAAGGGATGAACGAATCGGCCAAGTCAGTGGCAGAAAAGTTACTAAGTCCAGCAATTTTGGAACAAGTGAAAAAGCAAGGCGCCATCAACGCCCTCGAAGAGGTCTACAGTAAAGCGCGCTATGCACGTTTCACCCGTGTAAAGTGGAGTGGTAACTTTTATGACGGCCTACTTTTTGACGATGGCAGCACCATCAGTGTTTATCCAGCCTCGTTTAACAAGCTGACGCTAATCGCAGCCAAATCCGGTGAAGTGGTATCAGCCTAAGCTACTCCCTCTTTCTGAGTGAAATCGAACCCTTTGCGCCAATGGCCAAAGGGTTTTTATTTGCTTGAAATCTTAATTTTCATTTTTGGAAAATAAGATTTCACGTGCGAGTGTTGAAGTGCTTCTAATGACCATATAAGTTGCTAACTGACCAAACAAAACAAGGGTAATCAGTGGAAGGTTACCTTACTTATAGGGATTTATCGTTGTTGGAGTACGATTAATGAACAATAAAACTGCGGGGAAGATCCATCTATCCTCGGCCGCTAATTTACCTTGCGCTTGCCATTCTCAATCTGCTAAACCTTCCGCAAACTTCCAGTTTTACGGCTATTTTGCCGCATTCCGATTTAGTCACTAATTCTCTATTGCTGCATTTTCATCTGCAGCACCTTGAAAAATAGATTATTTCCCCTTTTCGTTTTCTGCCCTTTACGAGGCGGAGACACATTATTACGAGACAAAATTGTGAATCTAAAACTGCTTGGTAGTTCTCTTATTATTGCGGGTACGGCACTGGGTGCCGGTATGTTGGCTATCCCTATGGTATTGGCCCAGTTCGGGCTGGTCTGGGGTACGTTGTTGATGCTGGTGATCTGGCTGGGTACAACGTACGCTGCACTTCTATTGCTTGAAGCCAGTATTAAGGCGGGTGGCGGCCTTGGTATGAATACCATTGCTCGCAAAACGCTCGGTAAAGGTGGCCAGCTGGTGACCAATGGCCTGCTGTATGCACTGCTTGTTTGCCTATTGATGGCGTACATCATTGGGGCAGGGGACCTGGTTCAGAAGCTGTTATCCAGCATCGGCCTTGATCTCAGCCTGATGCAGAGCCAGATTGCCTTTACTCTAATTGCTGGTATCGTTGTGGCTGCGGGTACTGCAGTGATTGATAAGTTAAACCGCGCATTGTTTGCCGTGATGGTAATTATGCTGGTACTGACGCTTCTGTCTTTGGTGCCAACGATTTCAATCGATAACTTGATGGTAGCAACCAGCGACAATAAGATTGACCTTATCAAAACCAGCTCAGTACTGTTCACCAGCTTTGGCTTCATGGTCGTTATCCCATCTTTGGTAACATACAACAAAGAAGCGACTCACAAGCAACTACGTAACATGGTAGTGATCGGCTCGTTGGTTCCGTTGTTCAGCTACCTACTATGGCTATATGCGGCGATGGGTAATCTAAGTGCAGAGCAGATGGTTGATTTCACTAACGTTTCTGAACTCATTGCTGCATTGGGCTCAAGCCACAGCATGATTAACCTGATTCTGTCAGTGTTCACAGGCCTTGCCCTGCTTACTTCTTTCCTTGGCGTGGCAATGGCCCTGTTTGACCAAAACGTGGATACATTCCGTCAGAACCGAGCAGTGACTTACGTACTGACGTTCATACTACCGTTAGCAGGTGCATTGTTTGCTGCTGATCAGTTCCTCTCTGTATTGGGCTACGCCGGTATTATCTTGGTATTCCTGGCCGTATTCATCCCAATGGCGATGACAATGAAGCTGCGAAAAGAAGATGACAGTACATTTGAGGTCGATGCGTCGGGTGTGCTGTATCAAGCATCAGGTGGCCAGCTGGCGATGGGTTTGAGCTTCCTGTTCGGTTGCTTCTTGCTGGCTGCAGAGTTGATTTAATATCAGCAGTTACCGTACTGAAGAATAATCTGAAAAACAAATAGGGATAAGGGCGTTTACTGGGTAAACGCCCTTTTTGTTTCTACCTGAATGATGCAAAAGGCAAACAGGCTGGATAGGTAGGATGCGACCAAACAAAACTACCTGTTGAAGTTTTAGCGACCAAACAAAAACTTCTAACTGCTCTATGGAGTACTATTGGGAATAGGATAAAGCAGTGTTTTCCAATGGCATTGATAATACAAACTTTCGTGGTTTGCAGCTATATCTAGCCTTCATCCTGTATATGGCGAAAAAGGCTATCGTTGTAAACTAATGTGTACACTGCATTAGGTAACTTCAAGGGTTGTCTATATGTTTGAATAAAGCGTTTTGAAACAAACACCTTGGGCGCACTTGGGTATACAATGGTGAAAGAAGGATAGAGAGGAGGGACATATGTCCGGTCAAACTGAAACGTTGTGGGAAAGAGCCACCCAAGTTTCTCAACAGGCGTTGGCAGATGGCAGTCTAATGCCGATAGTCACCGATGCCCAAGTGATAGAAGAGCAGGGTATCGCATTTTTAGGCCATGTCGTTACGCCCAATGCGACTAAAAAGTTTCGTGCGACGTCTACCCAAGGCAATCCGTTCCTGCCTTATGAACAATCTCTTTACGTTGCCGATGCCGGGAAAGAGCATGTCTGCTTGTTGAATAAGTTTCCGGTCTTGTCTCCTCATCTTCTTATTTGTTCAAAAGCTTTTGTCCCACAGCAAACCTGTCTTAGCTTGAGTGATTTCCAGGGCTGGCTAAAAGGGTTTGATCATCCCGATGTCTTCGGTTTTTACAATAATGGACCCATCGCTGGTGCAAGCCAAACACATCGTCATATGCAGCTTGTTCGTTCGCCCATTCCGTTAGAGCAGGTCATTGCAGCAGGGGAGTTACCCTTTGAGCATCAATTTGTTCCCTTGCAAGGGTTAGATGCCAAGGAACTGTATGAGAATTACCTCTCTATGATGTCGAGGTTGGGGTTATTGGCAGAAACAACTGACGGAAGTTGTGCCCCTTACAACCTACTTCTGACCGAGCGCTGGATGCTATTGTTTCCCCGCAGCAAAAATAACATCGAAGGTGTTTTTGCTAACGGGATAAACTATTCAGGGCGTTTTTTGGTGAAGCATGAAGAACAACTCGACTGGCTAAAGCAGTACGGCTTGATGAAATACCTTGCCAACTGTAGCTCATAAAAACAAAGCAAAAAAAACCCGATAGCCAAGCTATCGGGTTTTTATCAGCTATTAAAGCTTACTCAGATAAGAATTACTTCTTAGCTTCGCGCTCTTTAACTTCTGCGATTACCTGCTCAGCAACGTTTGCTGGACATGGTGCGTAGTGTGCGAACTCCATAGAGAACTGACCACGGCCAGAAGTCATAGTACGTAGGTGACCGATGTAGCCGAACATTTCTGATAGAGGAACGTCTGCTTTAATACGAACACCAGTAGTACCAGCTTGCTGGTCTTTGATCATGCCGCGACGACGGTTAAGGTCACCGATTACGTCACCAACGTGGTCTTCTGGAGTGAACACGTCAACGTGCATGATTGGCTCAAGAAGCTGAGCACCAGCTTTAGGCATAGACTGACGGAATGCACCTTTCGCTGCGATTTCGAATGCTACTGCTGATGAGTCAACTGCGTGGAAACCACCGTCGAATAGCTCAACTTCAACGTCAAGAACTGGGAAGCCAGCTAGGACACCGTTGTCCATCATGCCTTCGAAGCCTTTCTCTACTGCAGGCCAGAATTCCTTAGGAACGTTACCGCCAACAACAGTTGAAGAGAACTTGAAGCCAGAACCAACTTCACCTGGCTTGATGCGGTAGTCGATCTTACCGAACTGACCAGAACCACCAGACTGCTTCTTGTGCGTGTAGCTATCTTCAATTGCTTGAGTGATAGTTTCACGGTAAGCAACCTGTGGCTGACCAACGATTAGGTCTACGCCGTAAGTACGCTTAAGGATGTCAACCTTGATGTCTAGGTGAAGTTCACCCATACCTTTAAGGATGGTTTCGCCAGTTTCTTCGTCAGTTTCAACCTGGAATGATGGATCTTCTGCAACCATCTTACCGATAGCGATACCCATCTTCTCAGAACCGCCTTTGTCTTTAGGCGTTACTGCGATAGAGATTACTGGAGTTGGGAAGATCATTGGCTCAAGAGTACACTCGTGCTTAACATCACATAGAGTGTGACCAGTTTGAACGTTCTTCATACCAACAACAGCGATGATGTCACCAGCTTGTGCTTCAGTAAGCTCGTTACGGTCATCTGCCTGCATCTCAACCATACGGCCGATACGCTCAGTTTTACCAGTCGCAGAGTTAAGGATAGTGTCACCCTTCTTCATGCGGCCAGAGTAGATACGGATGAACGTAAGTGCACCGAAACGGTCGTCCATGATTTTGAACGCAAGCGCTTTTAGTGGCTCATCAGCAGAAACAGTTGCAACTTCACCAGTTGGCTCACCAGTTTCTTTGTCTGTTAGCGGCTGAGGATCAACTTCTGTTGGAGATGGTAGGTAATCTACAACAGCGTCAAGGATAAGCTGCATACCCTTGTTCTTGAACGCAGAACCACAGAAAGTTGGGAAGAACGCGATGTCACGAGTACCCTTACGGATACAACGCTTGATGTCTTCGATAGAAGGCTCTTCACCTTCCATGTAAGCTTCCATTAGGTCATCGTCCTGCTCAACAGCAGTTTCGATTAGCTCTTCACGGTAAGCTTCAACGTCGTCTACCATGTCAGCAGGAACGTCTTGGATTGTGTAGTTTTCTGGAAGACCAGTTTCGTCCCAAACGTAAGCTTTACGGCTTAGTAGGTCTACAACACCAACGAAGTCGTCTTCACGACCGATTGGAAGAACCATTACTAGCGGAGTAGCACCAAGAACGTTCTTAACCTGATCAACAACGTTGAAGAAGTCAGCGCCCATACGGTCTAGTTTGTTAACGAAGATCAGACGAGATACTTCTGATTCGTTCGCGTAACGCCAGTTAGTTTCTGACTGAGGCTCAACACCACCAGAACCACAGAATACACCGATACCACCGTCAAGAACTTTAAGAGAACGGTATACTTCAACTGTGAAGTCAACGTGTCCAGGAGTATCGATAACGTTTAGGCGGTGGCCGTTCCAGAAACAGCTAACTGCTGCAGACTGGATTGTAATACCACGCTCAGCTTCCTGCTCCATGAAGTCAGTAGTTGATTCGCCGTCGTGTACTTCACCAGTCTTGTGGATCTGACCAGTAAGCTTAAGGATACGCTCAGTAGTAGTGGTTTTACCCGCATCAACGTGCGCGAAAATACCAATGTTTCTGTATTTAGATAAATCTGCCATTGTTTTTCTCTATAAACAATTAGTGTCACTATTCGGTGGGGGAGTATATCACTGATTCCAACAAACATTACATAGCTCATTTAAGATAAAATGAACATTTGCTTGTTTTTGCTCCGTCTTTTTAGGTTTTCTGGCGTAAACGCTCAATAAACCCACAGGAGCTGCATGTAATAACACAATATGTTTCCCAAATCACTGTCAAATTGCGCTTTGATAAAGCTGTTTTTTGGCTCACATCTTGGTCATTTACCTGCTCATTGTTCACTGAATGTGAACGATGATGATGTAAAAATGGCAGCCTACATGCCACCAAATCCGCTTAATTCTAGTAGTAAACGCTAAAAGCTACCAGTGGCTTAGGGTAAATTCCCTGACAGGCGAGCATAGGTTGTTACATTATGGTTGCTCGGAAAAATAGATAGCAATGTCAGCCAAATCCTGGTCATTGAGTACCGAGAGTTGTTGCTTCATCATTTCACTAAATGCGCCGCTTCGTTCACCTTTTTGGTAGGCTTTCATGGAGTTATAAAGGTATAGGGCGTTTTGGTTGTTGATATGTGGGTAACCATTCTTTTTGGCCACACCCGTTTGGCCATGACAGAACTGACAGGAAAAAGATTTCATTTTACCGTCCTCATAGTTACCGGAAGGCATCGAGTTAGCAAAGACGGCTGAACTGGAAAATGTACTTGCTATATAAAGGAAGGAAAAAAGGATGTTACGTTTCATGGTTAACTTAAGTTTATGACAAGTGCCAACAAAATAATGCTACCGCTTGCCTTTCGCAATAGCGCGGTTGCAACCTTTTACTGAAAAAGGCTGGGGTGAAGGGCTTGGGGTTATATCTAATGAAATTAGTTGCAATAATTTTGACCACAAGCCATTCGTTTTCCATACTCAAATCATGGGCAAAGGGAGATTAAGTCTATGAAAGGAATTATTTTTACCGAGTTTCTCGATATCGTTGAAAATCGCTTTGGTTTAGAGGTATGCCAACAGATGCTTGATGATGCCGGGGTTGATGGGATCTACACGGCAGTGGGAAGTTATGATCACCGGGTATTGGTGAAGATGATTGTCTGTTTGAGTAAAATTACCGGTGTGTCTCCCGAGGCGCTGCAAGAAGTGTATGGCGAGGCATTATTTACGCGTTTGTTAACGACCATGCCGCTTGGTAACGGTGATAAGCCAACAGGTACGTTCAGTTTTATTGAAAGGGTAGAGCGCCATATTCACATTGAAGTGAAAAAGCTTTATCCCAATGCCAACCCGCCGCAGTTCGACTTTATATCGCAAACCTCAGCCAAGATGGTGCTCGACTATATATCCGCACGTTGTTTTTCCCATGTTTGCCTAGGCTTGATCCGTGGTTGTGTCCAGCACTTCAACGAAGAGATGGATATCGAGATGGAGCCGGTAAATCAAGACCAGAGCCATGTCCGGTTTACGCTGACCCTTAACGCGGGGTAATTATGGATTTGGAACGTCAAGTTGCTTTGATGCAAAAGAAAATTGACCGGGAGCGTGAAGCCAGGAAAATGGCTGAAATGTTACTTGAGTCAAAAAGTCTAGAGCTCTATCAGACTAAACAGTTGGTAGAACAGAACCTTGAACAGATGCGAGATCAAGTCGCCAGTGGGTCAGATTTTCTTTCTTACCAGCAGAAGATGGATAACTTGCTGCTTCGTTTCGGGCATACGTTCCTTAAATACCAACCTTCTTTTGGCATTATCAAAGAATTGCTTGATGCTTTGGTATCCAGCCATGCGGTGAGTGCTTGTGCGGTTAAGATAAGCTGTCAATCAACACCTGCTCTTAATATTACGTATTCCTCTGAAATCAATGAGAAATGCACTCCTCCTGCCAAGCTGGATACCATTGGCGAGCACTGGGACGAGCATCAACAGCTTCACTGGTTTTCTCTGAGTAATTCAGCGGTGAAAGGGTATTTTGTTACCCGTATCGATGAGAGAAGGGAGTGGCATACTACCATCCGCAAGCATATGAACTTGATTGGCGAAATGCTGCGTACCTCGATTGACCGCCAATTAAAGCTTGAAGATGCGATTCGCGCACGGAAATCCGCAGAGGAATCTGAGAAATCGACCCGTGATTTCTTGGCAATGATAAACCATGAGCTGCGTACGCCGTTAAACGGCTTACTTGGTACCGCTGAGCTTTTGTCTGATACCGATTTGGATAACCACCAGAGCGGCTTGTTGTCGACACTTCATCACTCGGGCGAACTGCTAAGGGCTATCATCAATGACTTACTTGATTACAGCAAGATCAATGCAGGGATGATGGAGCTAGCGATTAAGCCTTTCGATAGTCGCTTGATGACCAATATGCTCAAAGATATTTTCCAGCATCCTGCCAATGAAAAGCAGCTAGATTTTTCTATTCACTTTATGCCGGATACACCTCAGTGGCTTTTGGGGGACGAGGACCGTATTAAGCAAATCTTCGTAAACCTAATTGGTAATGCTATTAAGTTCACCCAGCAAGGGTTCGTATCGGTCACTATTGGGTGGCAAGACGATGCAATGAAGTTTATGGTGCGTGATTCCGGTTGCGGGATCCCCAAAGATAAAATCGCCACCTTGTTTCAGCCGTTTACCCAAGTTGATAACTCCAGTAATCGCCAACATGAGGGAACTGGGCTTGGGTTGGCTATATGTAAAAAGTTGGCTGAGCAGATGAAAGGTTGGATTGAAGTCGATAGTGAAGATGGAAGAGGAACCACCTTTACCGTGACTTTACCACTGGAAATCAATCAGGTTACGGTTGATGAAAGTGAAGGCCAATTTGGTGGCGCGGCGTCTATTGATGACTTGTCTATCTTGGTCGTAGAAGATTTGAAAACTAACCAAATGATCATCAAGTTGATGCTGGGCAAATTCGGCATTACGCCAGCCATTGCTGACAACGGCCAGAAAGCACTAGAAATATTAGAGCAGCAAGACTTTGATATTGTCCTGATGGATTGCCGGATGCCTGTTCTTGATGGTTATGCGACAACAGAGCGGCTTCGCAGCGCGGGTTACAGTAAACCTATTATTGCCTTGACTGCTGGCACCACCAAAGCAGAGCGGGAAGAGTGCTTTACGGCTGGAATGGACGACATCCTTTGTAAGCCATACCAGAGTGTTGAGCTTAGGGAAATGATAGAAAAATGGGGCACAGAAACTGTCCCCCATTAGTGTTTTTGCTTGAGTCTTAGACCTTAATGGTTCGAAAAACTCTCACCTTTAGCCATGCGGTCATATAGGATGACATTAACTGCGGCAGCAAGATTCATGCAACCGTTGGTCGGTACATAGATAGTTTCGCGGCAGAAGTTGGTGATGTCTTTTTTCAGCGTGCCATCTTCCGGGCCAAAAATGTAAAACGCACGTTTTGGGTGTTTGTAGTCAGGTAGTGGCTTGGCACCTTCCACAAGATCAACGGCAACGGGTACGCAATCATGCGGAATAATGTTTTTCAGATCTTCGACACCGATTAATGGGATATCAAGGATGGTATTCTTGGTATCGGTGCAGAATTTCTTGGCAAGGTCGTAGCGAGTGCCTGTATAGAACACACTATTGACGCCGTAGCAGCCAGCAGCGCGCATCACAGAACCAACATTTTCAGGGGTTTTTGGGTTGAACAACCCAACACAGGCGTAACCTTTGCTCATAACTCGTATTTCCGAAATTTTACAACAGCGCGAGATTATACGTTTTTTGACGAAAAATGGCAGGGGACTTCCCCTAGCCACTCTAATACCGCTTGGCGGGGTTATTTACCGCAGCACTTCTTGTACTTTTTACCGCTTCCGCACGAACACGGGTCATTACGGTTTGGGGTTTTCTCAAATACTGTCGTTTTAGGTTTGTTGATCAATGTTTCCAGCTCAACCAGATTTTCTTCTGCTTCTGGATTAACCGTAATCGTGGCGACGACTTGGTGTTGTTCAAGCTGTGCTTCGACTTCAGCTTTTTTCTCATCGCTATTGACAATAAGTTGAAGTGGGTTGACTTCAGTGCCTAACTTCTTGGCTTGCTTGGTATTAAAGCCGTAGCTCTCGTGCTTTGGTTTTTTCTCAATGCGGCCTTTATAGAAGAACTTTGACATAGGGTTATCCTGGCAAATGTAGATGAGATTGCGGTCCGTAAACCTGAAAGCGGGCGATATTAACGGCTTCAATAGCTTGTCGCAAGTGATCACAGGTTTTCATATTGCCTATTGAGTGGTTGTTCATTTGTCATTAGTGTCCTATCGTAAACATATACCACAAAATAATTTCATCTAATTCAACGAGTAAGATGGTGCCAGTAAGCGCCGTCTGAAACAGATTTTTTGCATGGAGGCCTAGATGTACAAAAGCGTCTCGTCGTTGCTGGTGGCGATGGTCATTGCTGGTTCCGTATCGGCTAGTGAAGTGATAGAAAGCCGCTCTTTGGTAGGGTTTGGAACCGCTAAATACCCTGGGGACTTTACCCATTTTGACTACGTGAATCCTGATGCTCCCAAAGGCGGGCAGGTAACCTACGCTCAAGTTGGCACTTTTGATAGTTTCAACCGTTTTGCTTCACGGGGAGTATCGGCGGCAGGGAGCGAAGCTATCTATGACACCTTGTTTGTGTCCTCAGAAGATGAAATTGACAGCTATTACCCCCTCATCGCCGAAAAGGTTCGTTACCCGGAAGATTTTTCCTGGATGGAAGTGGATATCAACCCGAATGCCAAATTCCATGACGGTGAGCCGATCCTTGCCGCTGATGTAGCCTTTACCTTTGATAAATTCATGAAGGAAGGAGTCGCCCAATACAAGGTTTACTTTAAAGATGTCAAATCGGTCACGGCGAAGTCTGAGCGTACCGCTCGAATCGAGATGGCCAAGCCGAACCGAGAAGTGTTGTTGGCGTTAGTACAGGGCATGAACGTATTGCCTGAGCACTACTGGAAAGACAAGAACCTCAGTGAGCCTCTCAATACACCGCCAATTGGCAGCAGCGCCTACCAAATTACTGACTACAAGTCTGGTCAAAGTGTCACCTACACCTTGGTGAAAGATTATTGGGCGAAAGATTTGCCGGTTAATGTCGGCCGGAACAACTTCCAGACGATCAAGTACGATTATTACCGGGATGAAACCGTCACCTTGGAAGCGTTTAAAGCCGGTGAATATGATATACGCGAAGAGAACGTTGCTAAGTTCTGGGCCACCATGTACCAAGGCCCGAATTTTGATAAGGGATACATTATAAAGGAAGAGATCCCGCACCAGATTCCGCAGTCGATGCAGGCCTTTGTGTTTAATACCGAGCGCAGCTATTTCAGCGATCCCAAAGTACGAGAAGCCCTGTCTTATGCCATGGACTTCGAGTGGATGAACAAAAGCCTCTTCTATAACCAGTACACCCGTACTCGCAGCTATTTCCAAAATACTGATTATGAAGCCAAGGGACTGCCATCCGACGATGAGGTTGCTGTTCTGGCTCCGGTAAAAGACAAAGTACCTGCGAGGGTGTTCACCGAGGAGTACCAGCCGCCGGTATCTGATGGCTCCGGCCGTATACGCGTTCAACTTCGAAAAGCCTTGGCCTTGATGAAAGAAGCCGGTTGGGAAGTGCAGAACAAAGTTATGACAAATGTTGAGAACGGAGAAGCCTTTACCTTTGAGCTTTTGATGTACAGCCCGACCACTGAGCGTCTGGCGATTCCTCTTCAGAAGAACCTGAAATTACTGGGTATCGATATGCGTTTGCGTACTGTTGATACCACTCAGTACATCAAACGCTTGCGTGACAGGGATTTCGATATGGTCTCGGCCGGTTACGGGGCTAACCCTTACCCGAGCCCGAACCTGATGATTGCCTGGAACAGTAATTTTATCGACAGTACCTATAATACCGCAGGGGTAAAAGATCCGGCAATTGACTACCTGACTGAGCAGATAGCAGAAAATCAGGAAAACCCAGATAAGTTGCTAAGCCTTGGCCGGGCACTCGACAGGGTATTGCAGTGGAACTTCTACGTCATCCCGCAGTGGCATATCAGTATGTTCCGTGTGTCGAGCTGGGATAAGTTCTCTCGGCCGGATGTACGGCCAAAATACTCTTTGGGTCGAGATACCTGGTGGATTGATACTGAAAAAGCGGCCAAGTTACCTGAGAAGCGGCGGTAAGTATGTCGGCATATATTATTCGGCGTCTGTTGTTGGTGATCCCTACCTTGTGGGCGATCATCACCATCAACTTCTTTGTCATTCAAATTGCGCCAGGAGGACCGGTTGAACAGGCAGTGGCTCAGCTTGAAGGCCATAGCTCCGGTATCATGGAGCGTTTTACCGGTGGCGGGCAGGAAGTTGGATCGCTAGAGCCTTCTGAAAACGGCTCCGGTTACCGAGGCTCTCGCGGGCTGGATCCTGAAGTGGTCGAAGCAATCAAGAAACAGTTTGGCTTTGATAAGCCATTGCACGAGCGTTACTTCGATATGCTCAAGGATTACGCCACATTCAACTTTGGCGAGAGCCTGTTCAAAGGCGGTAATGTGATCGACTTGATCATTGATCGCTTGCCAGTCTCTATCTCACTAGGGCTTTGGAGTACGCTAATCATTTATTTGGTCTCTATTCCATTAGGGATCGCCAAGGCTATCAAACATGGTTCGCGGTTCGATGTTTGGAGTAGTGCGGTAGTGATCGTTGGCTATGCTATCCCCGGTTTCTTGTTCGCGATATTGCTGATCATATTTTTTGCCAGTGGCAATTATTTTAGTTGGTTCCCGTTGCGCGGGTTGGTGTCGTCCAATTTTGACCAGCTGAACTGGTACCAGCAGATCATCGACTATTTCTGGCATTTGACACTGCCTATTCTGGCGATGGTTATTGGCGGCTTTGCCACTTTGACCATGCTTACCAAAAACTCCTTCCTAGATGAAATCAATAAGCAGTACGTGGTCACTGCCCGCGCCAAGGGGCTTGATGAGCGCAGCATTTTGTACCGCCATGTTTTCCGTAATGCCATGCTGATCATCATCGCAGGCTTTCCGGCGGCCTTTATCAGCATCTTCTTCACAGGGGCGATGCTTATCGAGGTGATGTTCTCTCTTGAAGGGATAGGATTGTTAGGGTTTGAGTCGACCATACAGCGAGATTACCCGGTAGTATTTAGCTCTTTGTATATCATGACGCTACTCGGGCTGTTGCTGAACATTATTTCGGATATTACCTATACATTGGTCGATCCACGGATAGATTTTGAGGCACGTTAGTGAAACTTAACCCATTAACCAAGGAACGTTGGGCGAGGTTCCGCGCTCACAAGCGGGGCTATTGGTCATTATGGATCTTCTCGATCCTGTTTTTCTTCAGCTTGTTCGCAGAGCTGGTTGCTAATGACAAGCCGCTGGTGATTCAGTTTGAATCGCAGTGGTATTTCCCCATTGTCACCCCTTACTCAGAAACCGAGTTTGGTGGTGAGTTTGATGCTGAAGCCGATTATACCGACCCTTATGTGGCGGACTTGATCGAGGCTGACGGCTTTATGATCTGGCCGCTTATCCGCTTTAGTTACGACACTATCAATTACAACTTGTCTGGCCCGGCTCCGTCGCCACCGGATAGTGTTAACTGGCTTGGTACGGATGACAAAGGGCGTGATGTGCTAGCCCGCATCATATATGGCTTTCGTATATCTGTTTTGTTCGGGTTTGCGCTTACCATTATTTCTACTGTGATTGGTGTCATCGTTGGTGCTAGTCAGGGGTATTACGGCGGATGGGTCGATTTGTTCGGTCAGCGCTTTATTGAAGTATGGTCCGGCATGCCGACGCTGTTTTTGCTGATCATTTTATCCAGCTTTGTTGAGCCTAATTTCTGGTGGCTGCTTGGCATCATGGTGCTGTTTAGTTGGATGGGACTAGTCGGAGTGGTTCGTGCCGAATTCCTTCGGTGTCGGAACCTTGATTATGTCAGGGCTGCCCAGGCGATGGGCGTCGGTGATGGACGTATTATGTTACGCCATATGCTGCCGAATGCTATGGTGGCGTCACTCACAATGATGCCATTTATTCTTAGCGGCTCGGTAACGACACTAACGTCACTGGATTTCCTTGGCTTCGGCCTGCCAGCGGGTTCCCCATCATTAGGTGAACTACTGGCTCAGGGCAAAACTAACTTGCAAGCGCCGTGGTTGGGCTTATCTGCCTTCGTTGTCCTTTCAATCATGCTGAGTTTGCTGGTGTTTGTCGGTGAAGCCGTGCGTGACGCATTTGATCCCCACCATCAGAGGTAACCATGTCTCAACCTATTATTACTATTGAAAATCTGTCGGTGGGCTTTCAAAGTGGAAAATCAACCAATCAGGTAACCTACAACGTTAGCCTGGATATTAAACGCGGAGAAACCCTTGCGCTGGTGGGGGAGAGTGGATCGGGAAAATCGGTAACAGCCAATGCGATTTTACGCTTACTGCCGAAATCATCCACCCGTTATCTCAGCGGCCATATTCATTATGATGGCATCGATATGATGCGTTGTAGTGAGCGGGAAATGCGTGGTTTACGGGGTAACCGCATTGGTATGATCTTTCAAGAGCCGATGATGTCTTTGAATCCACTGCATAAAATTGGCCGCCAGTTGTGTGAAATCCTCGCTATCCACCGTGGTACTCGGCAGCGAGAAGCGCAGAAGAAAGCGCTGGAATGGTTGCAGAAAGTCGGGATCAGAAACCCAGAAAAAAGATTGGAATCTTATCCGCACGAATTGTCAGGTGGTGAGCGCCAGCGGGTAATGATAGCGATGGCGCTTATTAACGAGCCGGAACTGTTGATTGCCGATGAACCGACAACGGCACTGGATGTTTCGGTACAGGCGCAGATTTTGGATTTGCTCAAAGATCTACAGCGTGAAATGGGCATGGCTATGCTGTTTATCACCCATGACTTGAGCATCGTTCGAAAAATTGCCGATCGTGTTGCGGTGATGCAGATGGGGCGTTTGGTGGAAACCAACACCATGACTGAAGTGTTCGAACGGCCGCAAGATCCTTATACCATCAAGTTGATCAACTCCGATCCAAGTGGTGAGCCGGTCCCTGTTGATATGGCAGCGGCACCCATGTTCGAGGTAAAAGACTTGCGGGTGTGGTTTCCTGTCAAAGGTGGGGTATTAAAGCGCGTTAAGGATCATATCAAAGCGGTGACCGATGTGAGCTTTTTACTTCGTACAGGCCACAGTGTCGGTTTGGTGGGGGAGAGTGGCTCGGGCAAGTCGACAACAGGCATGGCGATTCTCAAATTGCTGGAAAGTACCGGTGAAATTTTATACCGCGGAGAAGATATCTCGGCGTTTAATCGTAAACAAATGTTGCCCATACGCAGCAAGATGCAAGTGGTTTTCCAAGACCCGTTTTCAGCCTTGAACCCGAGAATGTCAGTGGCACAAATTATTGGTGAGGGGCTAAAAGTTCATCAAAACCTAACGCCAGAGCAGGAAGACAAGGTCATTTGTGATGTGATGCGAGATGTAGAACTCGATCCCGAAACACGTCATCGCTATCCAAATGAATTCTCTGGTGGTCAGCGCCAGCGGATCGCTATTGCCCGTGCTCTGGTGCTGAAACCGGCGTTTATCCTGTTGGATGAGCCAACATCTTCGCTAGATAGAACTGTTCAATTTCAGGTGCTTACGTTATTAAAAAACCTACAGCAAAAGTATAACTTAACCTACCTCTTTATTAGCCATGACCTCCATGTTGTGAAGTCGCTTTGTCACTATACCCTGGTGCTTCGCCAAGGGCAGGTGGTTGAACAGGGGGAAACTCAAACCCTGTTTAGTGAGCCGCAACAAGAGTATACAAAGCAATTAGTTGCCTTGTCTTAGGTGGTAGTACCAGACAAATGTAGCTGGGATGTTATGTGCTTCTCATACATAATGAGGCGCCCAAAAGGCGCCGTTCTCATTATCGACTAAAATGTGACCAATTGAAGGTTTTACCTATCGCTGCGATAGGGAAAACCTTCTGGTGCTTTTTAGCCGTGTTGATAACATTCACAACACAATAAAATGAATAACTTGTCCTGATGGATTCAGGCGAGTGGGAAAGCATTATGGTTAAGCCTGAAAATAATTGTATCGTCATCTTCGGGGCGTCGGGTGATCTGACTCATCGTAAGTTGATCCCAGCCTTTTACCACCTATTCGCGAATGGATTGCTGTCTGAAGAATTCGCTATTTTGGGGGTAAGCCGAACTCACTACTCTGATGATGAGTTCCAGCAGAAATTGAAAGATTCGCTGACAGCCAACGAAAAAGTTGACCCTCAGGTGCTTGATGCTTTCTGTCAACGCCTTCATTACCAAGCCATTGATACCAAGAATGTAGAAGATTACGCCAAACTGAAATCTCGTTTGGATGATATCGAGCAGAAGTATCAAACTAACAGCAATACGACCTTCTACCTGGCGACTCCGCCGAGCCTCTACAGCGTTATTCCAGAGTGCCTTGCAGCTCATGGCCTCAACAGTGAAGAAAACGGCTGGAAACGCCTGATTGTCGAAAAGCCTTTCGGTTACGACTTGGCAACTGCCGAGCAGCTAGATAAAGATCTACACGCCCATTTCCAAGAGCACCAAATCTACCGTATCGACCATTACCTAGGTAAAGAAACAGTCCAAAACCTATTGGTGTTCCGTTTTGCCAACGGTATGTTCGAACCGCTTTGGAATCGTAACTTCATTGATTACGTTGAAATCACAGCGGCTGAATTCCTTGGCGTTGAAGAGCGTGGTGGTTATTACGACGGGGCTGGTGCCGTTCGTGATATGTTCCAGAATCACTTGTTGCAAGTATTGGCAATGGTAGGTATGGAGCCGCCGGCAGCGATTAATGCTGACTCGATGCGTGATGAAGTGATGAAGGTATTCAAGAGCCTTCAGCCGCTTTCTGAAAAAGATCTGCAAAACAACTTGGTACTGGGCCAATACACCGAATCCGATGTGCGTGGTGATCACCTTGTGGGATACCGCGAAGAGCCGGGTGTGGCAGAAGACTCGCGTACCGAAACCTATGTTGGTTTGAAGATGTTTATCGATAACTGGCGCTGGAACGGCGTGCCGTTCTATGTGCGCACAGGTAAACGCTTGCCAACCCGTGTGACTGAAGTGGTTATTCACTTTAAGAAGACGCCTCACCCAGTATTTGGTGCAAACGCCCCAGAAAACAAACTGATCATTCGTATCCAGCCAGATGAAGGCATCTTGATGAGCTTTGGCCTTAAGCAGCCGGGTGCTGGTTTTGAAGCCAAAGAAGTGAGCATGGACTTCCACTACGAAAGCCTTGAAGAGACCCATATGCTAACCGCTTATGAGCGTTTGCTACTGGATTCGATGAAAGGTGATGCGACCTTGTTTGCTCGTACAGATGCGGTGAAAGCATGCTGGCAGTTTGTACAACCTATTTTGGACTACAAGGAAAACCCAGAGCACCTATACGGTTATGCCGCAGGTACTTGGGGGCCGAAAGAAGCCGATGAGCTATTGTCGCGAGACGATCGTGAATGGCGCTTCCCTTGTAAGAACCTGACCAACACCGACTACTGCGAGTTATAAAACTCATGAATTACCATGTATTTGAAAACTCTGATCAGGTTGTTCATGCATTGGCTAACAACCTGAAGGAATACAGTGAGCGTGGCCGACCTGTTCATATCTCACTGTCCGGTGGCAGCACCCCGTCTCAGTTGTTTGCATTTTTAGCGGGCTCTGAGTTTGCTCAGTCTATCCAGTGGCAAAATCTTCACTTTTGGTGGGGCGACGAACGTTGCGTTGCGCCAGAAGATGAGCAGAGTAATTACGGTCAGGCGAAAGCCTTGTTATTCGATCACATTGCCATCCCTGCTGAAAATATCCACCGTATTCGCGGTGAAGAGTTTGCTGCGATGGAAGCGATCCGTTTTGCCGAAGAGATGATTGCAGAAATCCCAGAAAAAGATGGGGTACCTGAGTTTGATTGGATCTTACTTGGCATGGGAACCGATGGCCATACCGCTTCATTGTTCCCAGGGCAAACGGACTACGACACAACAGAAATTGCAGCAATTGCTGCACATCCAGACACTCGCCAGATCCGCGTGACGAAAACCGCGCACTTGCTGGCAAACGCTAAACGTATTACTTACTTGGTACTAGGTGCAAGTAAATCGGCAGTGATCAAAGAGATCGCTGACAACGCACCGGCTGCAGAAGCATACCCAGCAGCTAAAGTCAGCTCAAAGGCTGGCACAACCGAGTGGTATTTAGATTCAGAGGCAGCCAAAGAGCTGGCATAAGGAGAGAAGTAAATGAAAGCTGATATTGGTGTTATCGGTTTGGCCGTGATGGGTCAGAACCTGATCCTAAACATGAACGATAACGGATTTAAAGTGGTTGCTTACAACCGTACTGTGGCGAAAGTTGATGAATTTTTGCAGGGTCCGGCTAAGGGTACCAACATTGTCGGTGCAACTTCTCTTGAAGATCTGGTTGGCAAACTAGAATCACCACGCAAGGTGATGCTGATGGTTCGTGCAGGTGCAGTTGTTGATCAGTTCATCGACAACCTAGTACCGCTGCTAGACGAAGGCGACATCATCATTGATGGTGGTAACACTAACTACCCAGACACTAACCGCCGCGTGGCAGAGCTACGTGAAAAAGGTATCCGTTATGTTGGTGCTGGTGTATCCGGTGGTGAGGAAGGTGCACGTTTCGGACCATCTATCATGCCAGGTGGCGATCCTGAAGCATGGCCACATGTTAAGCCTATCTTCCAGGCAATTGCTGCTAAAACCGATAAAGGTGAAGCATGCTGTGACTGGGTAGGTAAAGAAGGCGCAGGTCACTTTGTGAAGATGGTTCACAACGGTATCGAATACGGTGATATGCAGCTGATCAGTGAAGCTTACCACTTCATGAAAGAAGGCCTGGGTATGTCCCACGATGAGATGCAGACGACGTTTGCTGAGTGGAACAAAACTGAGCTAGATAGCTACCTGATTGAAATTACCGCTGACATTCTTGGCTACCGCGATGAAGATGGTGAGCCGCTGGTAGAGAAAATCCTTGATACTGCTGGTCAGAAAGGTACCGGTAAGTGGACAGGTATCAACGCGCTTGATCACGGTATCCCGCTAACGCTGATCACTGAATCAGTATTCGCACGCTGCCTGTCTTCACTGAAAGAGCAGCGCGAAGAAGCAGCATCACTGTTCAACAACCCAATTACAGCTGTTGAAGGTGATAAGTCAGAGTGGTTGGACGCACTTCGTCAGGCACTGCTTGCATCTAAGATCATCTCTTACGCGCAGGGCTTTATGCTGATCCGTGAAGCGTCTGAGTCTAACAACTGGGATCTGAACTACGGTAACGTTGCTCTAATGTGGCGCGGTGGTTGTATTATCCGTAGCGCATTCTTGGGTAACATTCGCGATGCTTTCGAAGCTAACCCAGAGCTTGCGTTCCTTGGTCTTGATAACTACTTCAAAGATATTCTTGAAAGCTGCCTACCTGCATGGCGTAAGGTTGTTGCTAAGTCATTCGAGACTGGCCTGCCAATGCCTTGTATGTCTTCGGCACTGACTTTCTTGAATGGTTACACGACTGCTCGTCTACCAGCAAACATGCTTCAGGCACAACGTGACTACTTTGGTGCCCACACTTATGAGCGCACTGACAAGCCACGTGGCGAGTTCTACCACACCAATTGGACAGGAACTGGTGGTGATATTTCTTCAACAACCTACGATGTTTAATTAGGTTATAAAGAATCACACGCATTGCTAATATTAAGGCGCTGAAGATTCAGCGTCTTTTTTTATAGAATTAAAAGCGATAAATTGCTTTAAGTGGTTCAATATATTGACGAATTAGCTGTCAAATAAAAGTCAAAAAACAATTAATAGATTTTATGTGACTTGAATCAAAATCAACAATGAATTGTTAATTGAATGAATTAATCCTGCCTACGATATTTCTATAGGAAATATCTGGGGCGTGTAATGTGACATTTTTATTGCAAAGAGTGTTTGGCTGTCTTTTATTTTTATTTATCGTTTTTTCTCCAACAACCTTGGCGGAGAGTTATGCCATTGTCACCTCTACACCGACACCGCCTGCAGAAAAGCTCACCAAAACCAAAGCAAAACTCCTTTTTTCTGGCAAGGTTCAAACAATTCCAGGGATTGGGAAAATAGAATTAATCGACTTCCCTTCTGGTAGTGAATACAGAAAGGAGTTTTATCAGAAAATCTTAAGGAAGAGTGAGGGGCAGATGAAAAGGATTTGGTCATCGATTGCTTTCTCAGGCAGAGCGAAGCCACCAACAGAGATGAAATCTGATGATATTGAATTGGTGCATCAGTGGCTGGAGCAAGAGCCATCTGCCATAGGGTATTTGCCGATAAGCCAAATAGGAGGGCTCAATGTACTGCTTGAAATACATTAGTACTGCGTTGTTGCTGTTTTCCTCTTTAGCGGTAAAAGCGGTTGAATTACCTGATTGGTTGGCTATATCTGGTTTTGCTTCGGTCGCCGCGGCAAAAAGCGATAATGACACGCCATATTATTACACCCGCAATATTACCGACGAGTGGTGTTTTGATTGTGACACCATAGTGGGTTTACAGGCCGATATTTTCCCCACAGACTGGCTTCATGCCTCAGCGCAGCTTGTAAAACGTCCATCAGATAATTTTAGCGATCCGGATCTGGAATGGGCCTATATTTCCGTTGAACCTATTGCCGACTTGAAAATACGTGCTGGGCGATTACGTTCACCGACGTTTATGTATTCCCAAGTGGTGTTTGTTAACCAGGCTTACCCTTGGGTAAGGCTTCCTGCTGAGGTATACGATACCACCGGTGGTTTTACCCGCTATGATGGCATCGATGGCTATTATACCTTGGTATTGAATGATAGTTTGCTGCTTCAGGTACAACCTTATGCCGCATTTGAAACGTCGATTGATGATAATGAAATTAACAATACTTACTATGATGTTGATCTGAAAGAACTCTATGGCTTGCGGTTGGATTTAGAGAGTGATGTTTGGAGCGTCTATCTCAACTATTTCGAAGCTAGGCTCGATATTACAACGGTCGAAAACATTATCCCTATCGAGTTTAATGACTTTGGTGTTCCCATTAAATTTGGCAAGCTTTCCGTTCCAATAGACAGTAAAACTTGGTCATATGGCCTGAAGTATGAGTGGCAAGATTTTACGGTTATCTTTGAAGGGACAACCAGTAAAGATGCTCCTTGGGGGGGCTATGTTTCCTTGCTGTATCATTACCACGATTGGACGCCGTATGTCGTTTACGGTAAAAGAACCGGTGGGGAAGAGGGCAACAAGGATAAGTCTGATAGTTTTAGTTTGGGGGCAAGGTACGACATATTACCTAATTTGGCAGCGGTCGCAGAGTGGCATTATACCAAAGCCAAAGGTGATTCGAGAGGTAGTTTCACATACCCAACAGGGCAAGAGCCAGACGACCGCTCGGCAAATATTTTTACCTTGGGCTTGAATTATAGCTTTAACCTCTAATTTATATGGAATCCCGAGTCAAAGGCACGCTATGAGCGTGCCTTTTTTATCATTGTTATGAATAGACTTGTGGAATATAGTCAGCCAAAAACTCAGATGCGCACATTTTGCCGTGGGAGTAATCTTCCAGGATATCATTACGGCTACTCAGCAAGGTTTTGCTTTTCAAGCGACGTTTGGGAGCAATGCGATAGATGAAGCTATCTTCAGGAGGTGAATCTAAAAAGTCATCAACAATGGCTTGATTATCAAATAAGGTGACGAGTAACTCCAGCGCTTTGGTATTGGAAGGGTCGAAACCAAACCGCTTGGCATGTATCGAGACCAAGTGAAGTGTATCTTCTAAATAAGTGCCCCAACTTTGTTTCTCTTTTTGCTCGCTATCGACCCCATTCTGCGAATTGGATAAAGCCTTTATTCTTTGATTGATAATTCTTTCAAGCCTGCGTTCATAGTACTTTGCTTGTTGTCTTCGCTTATTGTAAAGGTGTTGGCAATGGATATGTTCAAGGCTCTCTTGCAACAGTTTTCGAGAATGGAGTATCTGCTTTTCGTTTAACTGCTTGTTATCATTTTCAAGCGGCGAGGTTTGAATAACCACAATACGCTTGTATCCTCTTTTATAAGCTTTAATCACAGGGGTGTTGGCAGCAATCGCACCGTCTATCCATGTCTTTCCATCTATTTCGACTTGTTGCTGGTATAGGATTGGAATGGCGCATGTTGCGCGAAGTACGTCATACCAATTGTCGGTAAAAATAGGGTAATAAGCGTCTTGAAGTGACTCCGAATCAGTCAGACAGGCTAATGCTTCTCTCGAATTAAGCTTTTCTTTACCTTTTTCAATTTGCAAACTGTCTTTGGTCTCCATCATGGCCTTAAATGCCCAGTCAAGATCCATCTGCTGTTTACGCTTGATAAACTGCTTGAGGTTGAAAAAGCGGGACTTGGTCGTGAAATTCAAAATAAAGTTCAATCCAAAGCCGCTTTGTCCTGTGACATAAGGAGATATATTCAATGCGCCGGCTGATGTGCCGACATAAAATGAAAACGGATTGAAGTTATACTTCATAAACTGGTCAAGCACACCAGCGGCAAAACTGCCCTTTTGTCCTCCCCCTTGAACCACAAGGGCATAATTGCTTGGCTCATCAAATGCCATGGTTAAACCTATTCAAAACGATACGTTACTACTGGCAGGTAACACTGCAAAATAAACAAAATTGTAGAGTCTTGAATGGTGCTAGAGTCAATTGGCATTGCCGTTATAAGCTGTTCAAATCATTACGGTGGTATGTCTCAACTCACATTGTCTATGGATTGAAAATAGCGGAGATAGTGTTGTGTAAATAACGATACAGCGGGTGATTCCTGTTAGTCTGGAGGTAACCCCCATAAATAGTAAACTCATTGAACTGGTGGCTCAACGGAGGGGCAGGATAATGGGTTACTCCCTCAAAGTTGCTCGCCGTGCTAATGCTCGAGAACATAATCGCATCAGTCTCTGATACCAATTGGCAAGCTGCCTGGATATTGTAGGAGCGCAAAAGAATATTAGGGGTAAGATCCCTACGTAAATACTCGACTTCGATGCTGGTTAGTGGGGTATTTTGTACCGGAGGTGGCAGGATCACCAATGGGAGCTCAGCAATTTCATCCCAGTCGTAACTTAGGCTCAATATCGGGTGGTTTTCCTTGGCAATCAACACGGTTTTTTCGCTAAACAGCGGCTTGAGATAGATGTCTTGCCCTAATTCCATCTCGTTATCGACAATACAATAGTCAAATTTGCCGTTGAGCATTTCTTCCAAGCTGTTTTCATCCCAGTTGAAAAAAGAAAATGAGGCATTAGGTAGCGCCTTGTAGAGTTGGGATATCAGTTTGGCTCCTTGCTCTTCGTAGTAGACCGAATCTGCTACTATTGAAATGTTGCCATTGAAATCTTCACTAGAAAACTCGGCAAAGTCCTCCAGTACGTCCTGAATTGGGCTAAGCATATCATCAACAACGGCTGCCAGTTTGATTGCCATTGCTGAGGGTTCGATGCCATGGGCCTTGCGGACAAAGAGCATTTCACCAAATACTTCTTTAAGGCTTGCTAATCCTCGGCTTGCTGTCGCTTGGGACATACCTAGTTGTTCAGCAGCAAGTTTGGTGCTTTTTTTCTCGACCAGTGCTTTTAGTAGACGCATCAAGTTGAGGTTAAGTTCGTCTAGGCGAGTTTCCATAATTAGCCTTGAAGTTATTGAAATCGTTTTGCTGTTATTAACAATAGCGGAAATCATGGCCACTTTCAGTAGTCAGTGATTGTCTATCCCGCTAAGTTCTAAGAGAAAAACCGCAGCAAGTATGCTGCGGTCTTAAGCCTTTCTTCTTTACAGAAGCTTGGTCTTGGTTAGCTCTTTGATGGCTGACAGGATGAAAGTCATTCCCCCCGAAGCGGCAACAATCATCATCAAGTGGCTAAATTCCAATGGGCGGGTGTGGAATACCAGTTCGCCAAATGGGCTATATACCAAAGCTAGCGACAAGCCGCCGGATACGGCGATAGCCAACAGCAGGTACTTATTGGTAAACGGGTTCTTGCGGAACACCGTGGTGAAAGTACGGCTATCGAACAGGTGCCACAACTGCGAGAAAATCAGCGTCAGGAAGGCAACGGTTTGTGCATAGTAGGCGCTGTATCCTGCGTTTAGTGCCATCGCAAAGCCTGCGTAACTAAGTGCACCCAGTGCAAGGCCACGGGTTACGATGCGGTGGCCAAGTCCTTCGGAGAAGAAGCCCTGGTTACGCTTGCGCGGCTTCCTTTCCATAAGATCTTTCTCTTCCGGTTCAACACCCAGGGCAAGGGCCGGTAGGCCATCTGAAACAAGGTTGACCCAAAGGATCATCAGCGGTGTCAGTGGCAAAATGGCATCGGGACCCATCAACAAGAACGCGAACAGGATAACCGATACTTCACCGACGTTGGCGGTCAATGCCTGGCGGATAAACTTACGTAGGTTATCGAAAATCTGACGTCCTTGGCGGACGGCTTTAACGATGGTGCTGAAGTTATCATCCAGTAAGATCAGGTCGCCCGAGTCTTTGGCAACAGACGTACCAGTAATACCCATGGCAACACCAATATCAGCACGGCGAAGGGCTGGTGCGTCATTCACACCATCACCTGTCATCGAGGCAACCTCGTTGTTCTCTTGCTGGGCTTTTACTATACGTAGCTTGTGCTCAGGGGTCACACGGGCAAAAACAGCAACCTGAGGACAGATCTGTTGCAGCTCTTTATCATCGAGTTGGTCAAGCTCTGCGCCTGTTACAACCCTGTCGTTTTCGCTACGGATGATACCAATATCACGGGCAATAGCTGCTGCAGTTGCAGCATGGTCACCAGTGATCATCACGGTACGAACACCGGCCTGGTAACACTGTTCTACTGCATCACGGACTTCCGGACGCGGTGGATCCATGATGCCATAGATACCAAGGATATTGATGTCTTTCTCAAGCTCCGGGTAATCTAACTCCAGTTCAGCTTTTGTGAGTTCACGGAAGCCGACAGCAAGGGTACGAAGGGCTTCACTACCAAATTGGGCAATGGCCTGCTGGAAATCAGCTTTGATTTCCATAGAAGCACTTAGGTCATACCCCAGGTTTCCTTCTGATGCAGTCGGAGCTAGCGGGATATATCCCTTGTCAGTCATAAAGTTGGCTGACTTGTTCAGGACAACATCCGGTGCGCCCTTGAGTGCCAAGAAGTGGTTACCTTCTGGGTCACGAACGATAACTGATGCCATCTTACGGGCAGAGTCAAATGGGAACTTCTTGACGATCTTATAACCGGATGATTCAAGCAACTCCGATTGTTTTAAACCGGCTTTGGCTGCTGCCACAATCAATGCACCCTCTGTAGGGTTACCACGGACTGTCCAGTTACCTTCGGCATTGATGTATTCGGCATCGTTACACAGCGTTGCAACCATCAGGCCTTTGATCATCGCAGGGCTGTCAGCCACATTCAGCTTATGGCCATCAGGGATAAACTCACCCTTTGGATCAAAGCCTTTACCAGACACATTCCAGTAGCGGCCTGATACATCATAAGCCTTCATAACCTGCATCTGGTTTTGGGTTAGGGTACCAGTTTTATCCGAACAAATAACCGTTGTTGAGCCCAGTGTTTCAATTGCTGATAGCTGCTTGGCAAGGGCGTTGTTTTTGACCATCTTGGTTGAGCCCATCGTCAATACGATAGTCACAACCGTAGGCAGGCCTTCAGGGATAGCGGCAACAGACAAGGAAATACCGGTTGTCAGGATATCCAGCCATGGCATGCCGTGGTACAAACCAATTCCACAAACAAG
This sequence comes from Photobacterium sp. AWH4_225, assembly GCF_056158405.1. Lineage (NCBI taxonomy): Bacteria > Pseudomonadati > Pseudomonadota > Gammaproteobacteria > Vibrionales > Vibrionaceae > Photobacterium > Photobacterium sp. AWH4_225. The sequence goes on from NZ_JBSWTF010000001.1 coordinate 1,535,642, forward strand.
TGCAACAACACCGAGGCCAACGAACAGCAACATCATTGCAAGCGTATCCATACGGGCCTGCATTGGTGATTTTGTTTCTTCGGTTTGGTTCATCATATCGGCGATATGACCTACCTCAGTATCCATACCCGTGGCAGTAACCAGGCCAAGACCGGTACCTGTGGTGACAATGGTGGTCATAAAGCCCATGTTTTTCTGGTCACCAATACCAACAGACGGGTCATCAATTGCTTCTATCGTTTTATTGACAGGCTCAGATTCTCCGGTAAGGGCTGCCTCGTCGATAGATAGGCGGTTTGCTTCAAGCAGCCTGACATCGGCAGGTAAAATATCACCAGTATTGATTTTGATGACATCACCAGGCACTAGCTCTTTTGCAGCCACACTGATCCATTGGCTATCGCGGAAAACCTCAGCCTTTGGCGCAGCCATATCTTTAAGCGCTTCCATTCCTTTTTGGGCTTTGAATTCCTGCCAGAATGAAATACCTGTGTTGATTAGGATGATCACGGCAATAGCGATGGCATCAATTAAATGCCCGGTAACCCATGAAACAATGGCACCAATGGCAAGAATAAAGACCAATGGGTTTTTATATTGCTCTAAATATATCTTCCACCCAGGTGTAGCCTGCTTGTCAGATATTTCATTCGGGCCGTAACGCTCAAGGCGAGATTGTGCTTCAGAGCTTGAAAGTCCTGTGTCTTTGCTACTTTCAAGGATCTCTAGAGAATCAGAACTCTTGATGGAAAACCATTTAGTAATCATGTAATTGGCTCCCATTCGAGTGGTTACATTGAGAGCAAGTATTTTTCATCATGTGTTTTACTTATTGATAAGTGTGGGTGTAGCAGTGCTGCAATGCCTGATAAACTCCGGCAAAGTGGCACCAAGTTAATAAAAAATTTAAGGTTTGGAGCTAGCTAATACCCAAGGTGGCATTGACCACCGAGAAATAGATCCACATCCCTGAAATATCGACAATTGAAGCGAGCATAGGGCTTACCAGTACAGCTGGGTCGAGCTTAAAGACCCTTGCAATAATAGGTAGCACTCCGCCAAGTGTTGTCGATAAGACTATTTGAATAAATAAGGCCATTGCGATAGCCAACGCGATATCGGAGATATAAAAGTCGCCAAGGCTGGTGACATCACTGAATATCAAAATACGTACAACAACGACTGAAGCAACCGCGGCAGCCAGAACGAGACCGACTCTAAATTCCTTCAAGGCGACCCGAAACCACTGCCTTTGCTGTACCTCACCGGTTGCCAGCGCTCTGATGACAAGCGTCGCGGCTTGCGAGCCAGTGTTGCCACCTGCTGCAGCAATAACGGGCATATAAACCGCGAGCAATACCAGTTGGCTCAGTGTGTCTTCGTACTGGGCAATAATTAATCCTGATACGATCCCCAGCAGGGCAAGGGTGACGATCCAGCCGATTCGCTGCAGTACGTGCTCGCTGACAGAAGTCGTAAGGTAATCACGGTTGGTTTCAGCCTCGGATAGGATGATCCCCAATTGAACCGCAATATGTCTGGCACGTTTGCTATGACCAATTAACTCTAATTGCTCGATTAAATGCTGTACTTGACCATGTGGGCAGTGCTGTAAAACGTTGATAACATGTTCAATGTCTCCCGTGACCAAGTACTCAATTTGTTGTTGGTCATCAAAGTCCAGGAAGCGTATCGACTGAACATCAATGTGATGTCTTGAATAAAGAGGTGTATCTATATCAGTATTCATTTGGGGCCATCAAAATTTAGTAATGGTTTCAGCTTGCCGTTAAAGTATTAATTGCCAATCGCAAAATGTTTTGGAGAGCTATTTTCAATTTGGAGCATATTTAATCGAACAACGTGGTCAAAAAAATCACTTTGCCAAAATTGACAAAGTTGATGAATACTACCGTTACCAATGACATTTAAGGCAGTTTCGTTGGTAATTGTTGATAACCTTTTCAGTGATTGGCTAGCAAGGCAAACCTCTGCAATATAAGCACTTTCTTCAATTTGCTGATAGCCGATGACAGTATAAACATGCTCGTGTTTGGTTTTAAAAGCATTATAAGTTGTAGTATCCGGGCAGAATTTACCGAATAAGTGATTCTGTTCAATGTCAGCAACAAAATCTTTAATTTGCCTATTTTTCATAATGTGCTTTCTAGCTAACAGCGTAAGTGTAAATACGGTGCCTAAAACAATAACATAAGCCATGGGACCTCAAATTTATTGAAAACAGATAATAATCAAAGAAATTAAAATAAAAAACAGACAAATAAAATAGAAGCGAAATTCATGCATCTGCAAAAAAATCACTTTTAATCGATATTTTGAGTCGTTTCTATCGGGCTGATGTCGATAATGCTAAGTGGAATAATTTCAAAGTGAAGGAAATTGAGATATTCAAAATTGAATATCACTGTTTATTGGAAGTGATTTTGCTTGTTTATCTTGCCGTTTTGATAACTTTACTTTCCCTGTGAAATATTATGTAACACTTGTCGGTTTTTTTGTTTGTTGACTCTCGTGTCATTCGAGACTTTATCATGCTCAGCGAAATTTGAGAGGTAACTACCTCGCCATAAAGTAAGTGGTTATTTGTACCCCCCGAATCAGCTTGCTTTAATTACATTGCGATTTAGAGAGACTTACAATGAAGAACAATATCCAAGATATTTTTGATGTTCTGAATAACTACATTAGTACTAGAAAAGCTCAGGATTCAGACATGCTATCCCTTTATATCAATATTGATATGAAGAACCCAGCGAACCACAAAGAGCGTCCTGCCTGGCTTATCGAAGTTAGAAACCAGCTTAGCGAGCTAGCTGAGAAATACGGTGATGATATTCTCACTGAAATCGACTCGGAACTAACTTGGAAAGCTGTCGAAAACCGGATTATCGACAAGGTCGAGTCTTTGGAGTTGAAAGGGCGTTCTATTGCAATTTTCACCGACTTTGAAGAAGATTTTGTGGTGCAGTTGCCACTGCCTGTGCAGACCAAAGCATACTACGGTATCCCACAGGTAAAGCAGCTACTCTCTCTTCTTCATCGTTACGGAAAGTATCTCGTTATCCTTTTCTCTGAGACAGAGCATCGGATTCTCTCTGTTGATTTACCAGCAGAGTTGGAAGAGGGAGTATTGGAATCAGGTATTGATACAGGTGTGTTCCTAAGGCCTGGTGGCCGTAAGGCACGAACCCAAGCATCCGAAAGACGAGCGCTTGATGCAGAGCGTCGTGTGATCCGTGAGGCAGCTGAAGAGATCAATGCTTACTTCATGGAAAACAGCGAATTCGATCGCATTGTATTTGGTGGTAACTTGAAGATTGCTAACAGTGTCAGCCATGCATTGCACCACACTGTATCGGATAAGGTCGTTTCTATTGAGCCTATCCCGTTTGAAGCAACTCATAACCAGATCCTAGAAACGGTGAAGATGATTGCTGACGAACACGAGTCGTTGGACGACGTATATAAAATGAAGCAACTTATCATTCGCCGCGAAACATGCGGAAGGGCGGCAGTGGGTAAAGAGGCTGTTCTCGAAGCTCTGTCTTTGGGCCAGGTAAAAACGCTTTATATTCCGTACCCGATAGAGAGTGATGAGTTTGACCAGTTACTGATCAAAGGGGTACAGGCTGGTGCTGATATCGAGCTTGTCCATGGGGAAGCGGCACAAACGCTGAATTACTTAGGTGGAGCAGGCGCCACTTTGTATTACACGTTCGACTAAGTATCGGTTTTAGTTGTTAACTTCATATTGATTTATATTGTTTGAAATAAGGGTAGCCACAATAAATCCATTCAGCGTTTTATTGTGGCTATTATTTAAAATGTCAAAAGATTATTACAAGGCTTGTATCTCGTCTTTAACAGAAGAAGAGCTTTCTGCAATCATTTCTCTATATGCATTGGAATATCACCAAGGTGAAGCTGCTTATGTGGTTGATGAGAATATAGGTGTCTGGTTATCTGATTTAAACTTTGAAGAACTTCCTTGCTATAAAAATACGCTGGGTATCTACACAATTGAAGAGTCTGTGTTAAAGGCATTGATAAGCAAAGGTCTGTTGACGGCAAGAGAAATGGGCACTAGTGATAAAGGCTCATGTGGTCAGCTGTTTTCCAGTTATCAAATTATCCCAAAAGCGAAGTCAAAAATACGTTCTTGGCTAGCACTACATGAAGTCAAATTGCCGATATTGGTTGATTATAACTATTAATGCCTAACAGGCTTAAGGCATAGATTCATATGCAGGAACAAAGATTAATTATCATATCCATTGCAGTTACCTTCTTCTTTTCTGTGTTGGGTATTGTATGGGGAATATTGGCTGATTCCAGTATGATTACCTTTGATGGTACTTATTCCCTGATCAGCGTCGGCCTCAGCGGCCTGTCTCTTATTGTTTTAAAGCTGGTGGCACAATCATCGGAATCGGTTAATTCTAAGTTTCCGTTCGGAAAAGCCCATTTCGAGCCCATGCTGATAGTGTTCAAGTCGCTTACCTTGATAGGAATGTGTGCCTACTCATCGGCAGGCGCAGTATCAGACATTATATCGGGGGGCGCACCAGTTGATCCCGGCCCCGCTATTTTATATGCCGGTATCAGCACAGTTGGTTGTGCAATTATTGCCTTCTTGTTGAGGGAGCGGAATCGACAAATAGGCTCTGCTATTTTAGAGGCTGAGAAGAACCAATGGGTAGGAGATTTGTTACTCAGTCTTGGTGTGCTGGCAGGATTTACTGCAGCACTCTTGCTGAAAAATACTCAATGGGGTGTGTTTGTCGATTATGCTGACCCAGTGATGGTACTGGTTGCCTCAAACTTGTTTATCTTTTTGCCACTGAAAAGCATGCTGGCAGCAGGTAAGGAAATGATGTTGGTGAAAACCAACAACGAACTCCGAATTCCGATAGAGATTGTTGCCGCCGAGTATGCACAAAGACTCAATGCCACCTACAAGTTGAGGATGGTCTCTATAGGCAGGGAGCTGAACATCGAACTTAACTTTTTAATGCCACCTAATGATGCGCTTACTGTTAAAGATATGGACACGATTCGCAGTGATATTGCTAAGGTTGCTGACACGCTCAAGAGCAAGCATTGGATTAATGTTAGCTTTACATCTGATCCTGCTTGGGCTTAGCAACGTGATTTGGTTAATTGTCGCTACAGGGTAGTGGTTAGCCTTCAATATAATTGACCAGCATGATAAGTGCTGGTTTTTTCTTTGGTTTTTGAATTCAATCAAGTTCATATCTCATGTTCAACCCCTTTTCAAAACCGAGTTGGCGTAAGTCGGAATGAGGTTAGGCGGCAGCGTAAAATTGTGAGCAAACGGGAATTTTTGGGTTTGTTTGCTTGGTTTTTAAACAGCTAAATAACATTTCCGTAGCAATGGAATCAGATAAATCGACCCAGATCACGCTAACTGGTAGGAGCTTTCTCTGCTTTATCGCGATACCCTCCAATTTATGGGCTGTAGATCACGCTAAATTGCATGATGAAATAAAATATTTAACAATAGGGTTACAATGTGATTATTATACTGACGAAGCATTAACCAATCATACAGGGAGTTTTTTAATGCAGTCGTTAGTAGATTTTCTTAATGGAATAATTTGGAGCCCGGTGCTGATTTATCTGTGCCTGGGCGCAGGTCTGTTTTACTCCATTACCACCCGTTTTGTTCAGCTTCGTCACTTCCGTGAAATGTGGCGCCTACTGTTATCCGGTAAAAGTTCCGCTCAGGGTATTTCCTCTTTCCAGGCATTAGCCGTTTCCCTTTCTGGGCGTGTTGGTACAGGTAACATTGCAGGTGTTGCTGCGGCAATCGGTTTCGGTGGTCCGGGTGCGGTATTCTGGATGTGGGTTGTTGCTTTCCTTGGTGCAGCAACAGCATACAGTGAATCTGCATTGGCGCAGATTTATAAAGAAGAAGATGAAGATGGCCAGTTCCGTGGTGGTCCGGCTTACTACATTGAAAAGGCGATGGGGCAGAAGTGGTACGCGTGGATCTTCGCAATTGCTACAATCTTTGCCTGTGGTGTGCTTCTTCCTGGTGTACAGTCAAACAGTATCGGTAATGCGGTTGAAGCGGCATTTGGTCCAGGCCAGATGATTGAGACCACTATTGGTACAATCAGCCTAGCGAAAATTGTAACCGGTACTTTCGTTTCAATTATCCTAGCCTTCATCATCTTCGGTGGTGTTAAGCGTATTGCGAGCTTCACCCAGGTTGTTGTTCCCTTCATGGCGCTAGCCTACATCGTTATTGCTTTCATTATCATCCTACTGAACATCAACATGGTGCCAAGCATCTTTATGATGATTGTCGGTGATGCCTTTACGCCAATGGCGGGTGTCGGTGCTGCAATCGGTTGGGGTGTGAAACGTGGTGTTTACTCTAACGAAGCGGGTCAGGGTACAGGTCCTCACGCTGCAGCGGCTGCTGATGTACAGCACCCGGCGCAACAGGGTCTGGTACAGTCTTTCTCAATCTACATCGATACACTGCTAGTTTGTTCTGCTACTGCGTTCATGATTCTTATCACTGGTGCTTACAACGTACACGGTGGTGCAGAAGGTGCGTTCTTAGTCCAGAACCTAGCGGCAGACATTGGTGCTAACGGCCCAGTCTTTACCCAGATGGCGATTGAAAGTGCAATGCCTGGTATCGGTAAACCGTTCATTGCCTTTGCACTGTTCTTCTTTGCCTTTACTACCATTCTTGCTTACTACTACATTGCAGAAACCAACATTGCTTACATCCGCCGTACAGTGAAATTCCCGGGTATGATGTTCGTGCTGAAAGTCATCCTAACGGTTGCTGTGTTCTACGGAACAGTGAAGACGGCCAACCTTGCTTGGGCGATGGGTGATGTGGGTGTTGGCCTGATGGCATGGCTAAACATTGTGGGTATCTTGATCATCTTCTTCCTATCGAAGCCAGCACTTAAAGCGCTGAAAGATTACGAAGAACAGCAGAAAGCTGGCGTGACAGAATTCACTTTCGACCCTGTTAAGCTTGGTATCAAGAATGCTGATTTCTGGGAGAAGAAATTCCACGGTAAAGTATCTTCAGAGCAAACTGATGGAGATGCAGAGCCAGTGAAGACAACGGTTTAAACAGCACTCTTCTCGAACTCAAAATCTAAATTAACGAAGGGCCATTGGGTATTACCCAGTGGCCCTTTTCTTTTCATCTCGTTACCAAGAAAGTTGTGAGCCAGTATGGGATATCTGATGAGGTATACATAAATAATTGCTGGCACAATAATACTTAGCGTCAAAAGCTAACGTAAAGACCTGTCATTTTGATGACATTAGCTACTATAAGTGATTGAAAAAATAGTGATGTCAGGTGACTGTCGGGTTTGTGTCGTTCTTTTTTGCCATGAAGAAAAGTACGGTTGATTCAAACAGCAGAAAGGATTCTACAATGATTGTCAGAAAGCTAAGACTACAACGTGGTTGGTCTCAAGAGCATCTCTCTGAGTTATCTGGTTTGAGTGTTCGGACTATCCAGCGTATAGAAAGGGGCCATAAGGCAGGGTTGGAATCGTTAAAATCATTGGCTGCTGTGTTTGAAATTCCAGTTACCGATCTTCAGGGAGAGCCAATTATGAACGAGCAAACACACACAAGCGAAAATACAAAAATCACCCAAGATGAAATGAAAGCTATCGAGCAAGTCAGGGAAATAAAAGGGTTTTACTCTCACCTGATCACTTATGTCATGGTGATCGCCATGTTGTTCGTCATTAACTTCATGACAGATCCGAGCTATATCTGGGCATGGTGGCCAGCGATGGGCTGGGGGATAGGGATAGTGTCACATGGCTTGAGCGCCTTCGAGGTATTCAACTTCTTTGGTGCTGAGTGGGAGAAACGCCAGGTTGAGAAACGGCTTGGTCGCAAGCTCTGATTGCCGATTGGAATTTGGTATTTGGTAAAGCTTTATAAAAAGAGACTGGCGGAGACCAGCCTCTTTTCTTTGACGCGTTAATGAGCTTAGTTCTGTGTTGCAGAGTGTTGGATGCCTTTTCCTTTTTTGATGCGAAGCATGCGGGTCAGCGTATTATCTTTATCGATAAAGTGGTGTTTCAGTGCGCCTGCCACATGTAGGGCTAAGGTGATCATGACAATACGTGAGGCGTAGAAATGCAGGCTTTTACCTAAACTATTTACCCACTCAGTTTTTTCCCCGCCAGCAATAAGCTCAATTGAAAAAAATGCAACGGAATGGCCACCGCCTACGCTCATGATAATGCCAGATATAGGCATTAACAGGGTGCTTACCAGTAAGGTATAGTGAACGATTGCCGCGGCTTTTACCTGCCAATTTGCGCCTGCCTCTGTACCTGCGGTTGCACATTGGATAGGCCCTTCTTTTAACCGCCAAAGAACCCTAAGCAGGGCAACAACCAATACCGCTACCCCGAATGACTTGTGCAAGCCAAGTAATTCAAATTTTTCTGGGCTACGAGGCAAATCGACTAGGTAAAAACCAATGGCGAATGTCGCGATGAAGCTGAGTCCGGTCAGCCAGTGGAAGATAATGGTCTGGTTGGATAACGGTTGGTTGCTTTTCATTGGAATAGTCCTTTACTTGCTGAGCTTTATTTTTGGTATAAAGCCATTATTACTTAAGGGTTATTCAAGTTTTGTTAACTGAAAGTAAAGCTAGGTAAAGGGTAGTAATGAGGAGTAAAAGAGAAAGTCAGTATATTTGAATCCTGGGATAAAAACTGGTTTTTATCTTTCAAGTGACTGAAGTGCTATACAAGTATGTTGTTTTTAAATGTAATATCCCAAATAGCTCGTAAATCCCATAGGTATCTATGTCTTAATACTGAATGCGCAAACTAGAAAACTTAGCTTGTGCGCGTGCCAAAGAATCTTGCTGATTGCAAAAAAACAATCTAACTGATGAACACCAATGCTCAATGAAAAAAAAGCCCCAAGTGCAAAGGAGAGACACATGGGGCAAATCAGTCATTACAATGACCTACTTAGAACAAGGTACGAAAATTACACTTGACTTATATACTTGCCAACACGTGAAGATAATAAAAAAACCAAAAATAGTGACTGGATAACACTATTTACCTACTAGGATAAATTAACGCTAATAAATAGTTGGTGTAATTAATTATCTTCACTAAAGTTATAAATCAAACTGCAATATGGCTAGTCTAATATCTTGAACCATTCCAGAGTCAAGTGATATAGTAGAACAATATTCGATTTTTTGACTGTGTGACTTTTTCATCATTGAATTTACATTTTGAAGTGTAAGTTCATGTTTTGTATCGCAATGAAAGCCCTTGATACTTCCGAGTTTAAGTTTTCTACGTTTAAACGGTATTTCTGTACAGAGCCTGAAATATATTTCAACTCTGCTATTCGTTTTAAATAATTGTGGGTAGTTTAAGTTCACGAACCAAAGTTAAGTTTACGAACCTAGAATTCAGAATAAACATCATTAAACATAAGGGTATTAATAAGTTTTATTTTCCCTTGGTTTTATGCCTACCACTTTTTATTTAGGTAACTATTATGAAATTTAAAACGATGATTAAAACGGTTGCATTACTCTCTTTCTCAACGTCGGCTTTCGCCAGTGTTGTTGTTAATCAAGCGGTGACAGAAGATGAAGTATTGGCTGCCCAGCATGGTTGGTGTCAGGCATTGGTTGATATCAGCACGACCTATACCGAAAATGGGCATGAAGCCGCTAAAACATTGGCAGAAGAAGTTATCGAGGGGGCCTATGCATATCAAATGGGGACAGTGCTATTCAAACCAACCCTGACGGTTAATCCACAAACTTTCCGCACCACGCCAGAAGGGGCATTGTCGTATTTTGTTGGGGGTGATGAGGCATTTCCACAGGACACGGGTTTTGCGCTAAAGAACTGGAAAGCCTGTGAAGTTGAAAACGCCGGTGTCTTCATCACAGGAAACAGTGCCAGCACAATGGGTAAAGTCCATTTCACTGATGGTGAAGGCAACCAGACCAGCGTAGATAAGACTTGGAAGTTTGTTAAAGATGATGCTGGTGCATTGCGTATCGCGCTGCATCACTCTTCACTTGAATATACCGAGTAATATTCATAGTCAGTCCAAACAACCTATGAAGAGCTACATGCGTGTAGCTCTTTATGGTTTAGCGACACGGCGATTTAGATTCTTTATCTGTGCTTCTCTTCTAGCAGCTCTAACACACCGTAGCTTTTTCTTGCGACAAGCCCTTTAGCTTCAAGCTTTTTGAGTGCACGGATAATTTGATATCGACTTGCTCCCATATAAGCCGCCAACTTTTCCTGTGTAATATCCACACAACGTGACGAGTCAGCTAAAGTATTGAGCTGAGCGAGTATACGCTCTTCAAGGGTATAGATGGTTCGTTGCTGATAAGTTTTATGCGCAAGCTTTATTCTGCTGCCTAAATTGCGGGCGATAAATTCATATAACTCTGCTTTTGGGACATTACTTTGCCTTAAGGTGGTATAGGAGATTTGCAGCTCAACAACTTCAGTGAGCGCCTTACTGAATACTCCTACCGAGCCCGGCTCTAAAAACTCAACTTCGCCTCGCCAGTTACCTGCGCTGAGTTCTGCCATGATGTACAGCATCCCATGCTGATCGACATAGTAAACCTCTACGTCCCCCGACAACATGACACAAATATCTGTCATCGCAACATTTTGGCCGACAATGATCGAGCCTTTGGGGTGGGTAGTAATTCGTCCAGATTCTTGAAATAGCTTCGTCAAGCTAGGATACAGTTTTGGGTCTAGGTACTTAGCTAGCTGTTTTTGATATTCGTCCGTTATACCCATCGCGATTCATCTTCGAAAGTGTCGGCTATCAGTGTTGATGTTTTAAAGAGTCTAACACGGTTTTTTAACTGTTTGTGCGATTCGCACAGAATTGAATTTTCGAGTGCCTTATTGTTTGTACGAATTAACAGACGTGTACAAAAGTAAGCATCCTTATGAAACTGTATCGAATTGGCCAAATCAGCAAACTGTATGATGTCAGCGTAGATACCTTACGCCACTATGAAAAAATTGGACTACTTGAGCCCGAGTACGTTAAGGATAACGGCTACCGTTACTATTCCAACCGGCAGATCTGGAAACTCAATGTCATCCGTACATTACGCCATTTGGATATTGGTTTACTGGATATCAAAGATCATTTAACGGATCGTACGATTGGTAAGAGTGAGTCGCTGATTGAATTGCAACTGGAAGCTATCGAACAACAGCAAGCGGAATTGCAGGGGCTGAAGCAAGATCTCCAGTTAAGGAAGCGGCATTTAGTAGCGACCAAGCAAACGCCAGATGATATGGAGATAACGCTGCGTACCTTGCCAGAAAGAAAGTGCTGGATTAGTAAGAAACAGGTCTCGTCTTTCTGGGATGTTGATCGTTTGCACAAGGAAATTGAAGCCGATAAATATGGTGAGGAAACTCGCTATACCGGTTTTGGTAATGCCGGTGCCCGGATTTCTCAGCGCCATTTTGATGCCGGAAATTATGGAACGTATGCTGAGAGCTTTATCTTGGATGATAATGGCGATTATACCTTGGAAGCTGGGCAGTATATTTGCCTTGATTTCTGGGGACACGACGAGATGGAAGATATCGTGCGTCATTACGATAGAGTTAAAGCCTATATGGCGGAAAACGGATTGACGATGAATGGCCCGGCAATCGAACTGTACAAAATCGATATCCATGAAACGGATAATCCCGATGAGTTTTTGACTGAATTACAGGTGCCGGTGAGATTACAATAGCGTGGTGCCAGTAGCTAAAAAATAAGGCAGCCCAATTGGCTGCCTTATTTTATTCGTAAGTTTGGATTAAACTCCTTGAACGGCGACCTTAAACAACAAACTTATTCATGATTGAGTCTTGCTCACGCACTTTGCTAATTTGCTCTTCTAAAGCCTGATCGGCTGCCGCTGCAGCGTCAGAGACCTGAACACTCAACTCCTTGATGTTTAATGTGTTGGTATTGATTTCCTCTGCCACCAAGCTTTGCTCTTCAGCAGCTGAAGCAATTTGCAGGTTCATATCGTTGATTTGCTGGATAGCACCACTGATCCTGACCAATGCTTCGTCGGCCTCTTGAGATTTCTCCACGGTTGAAGCTGCAGTTTCTTTACTCACACCCATCACACTTGCTACAGAGCTTGCACCTGACTGAAGCTGCTCTATCATTTGGCGAATTTCAGTCGTGGATTCTTGTGTCCTTTGCGCCAGCGTTCGTACTTCATCCGCGACAACAGCAAAGCCTCGGCCTGACTCACCTGCTCGCGCAGCTTCAATAGCGGCATTAAGGGCAAGCAGATTGGTTTGGTCGGCGATTTCGTTGATAACCTTAAGTATGGATTCAATATTGCCTGTCGAAGCTTCTAGCTGCCTAACGACTTCGACTGCCTCATCAATTTGTGCAGACAGATCGGAAATAGCACTGGCAGTGTGGGAGACAATGCGTCCGCCATCCTGGACAGCTTCATCAGCCTGCTGCGCGGCTGTCGCAGCGCCCTGAGCATTATTGGCCACCTCAACCGACGTCGCTGCCATCTCATGCATCGCTGTTGCTAACTGATCGAGCTCTTTGAGTTGGTTTGACATCGCGGAGGCGGATTGCTGAGCGCCTGCGGCAGTTTGTTCGGTACCGAGCAAAATATCTGTGCTGAGAGACTTAGATTGTAGGATCAGGTTTTGTAGTTTTTCAGTGAAGGCATTGAAGCCTGTCGCTAGTACGGCAAACTCCTGATCGGTGTTGGTATCAAGACGTCGGGTTAGATCTCCCTGTCCGGAAGCCACATCTTGTATTGCTGTATTAAGATCAGCAAGCGGGCGCATCAACACCTTGATCAACAGCAGTAGGGCGATGATCCCTGCGATCAAAGCAACAAGAGAGTAGATAATGGCATCGCTGCGTAATTGATTAACTGCGGCAAAGGCAACACTCTCATCAAGTACGGCACCGATATACCACTCTTGGCCTTCAATTTGACTAAATGATAATGTCACAGTTTTTCCGTCCAGCTCAGCATGGACAGCATCAGATGAAATCGAGTGGTTGCCAATAAAGTCGGTCATTGGTTTGCCATTGTACTTCGTATCGGGGTGAGCGATAGTTGTCCCGCTTCCATCTACGATGAACAGGTATCCAGCATTGAACAAAGAGACTTGGTTAACCAGATTGGCTAAGCTCGATAGGCTCATGTCGAAAAAGATCGCACCCTGGAACTGGCCGTTAGCGATTAATGGGCTGGCAATAGAAACCAAAATCTCATTGGTCACAGAATCAGCATATGGCGCAGTGATTATGGTGTCGCGTTTCTGCTTGCTATCAATATACCAAGGACGTGCTCGTGGTTCCCAAGATTCTCCCGGATCCCAGCTTGGGTCATTACTGGTGAAGCTACCGTCTTTTTCAAATCCCAATCCCGTGAGCAAAAAAGTATTTTTGATAGTGGGTTGCTCAATCACGGTATGGATATGATCCAGTGTCATATCACTGGTGATTAAGCCGGCAGTATAACTCGCTAATGACTTTTTGCTCTCCAGTTCGGCATTGACGGTATTGCTCATGCCGGAAATGATTTCCTCCATGCTTTGCATAACCAAAGACTGGATTTGATTTTTAGTATTAAAATATTGGTTGGCTGACAGTAGTGCGAGTGCCACCAATAGTATTGCCGATGATGATGCGACAACTTTATGGCTAAACTTCATTGGATCCCTCAACAAGCACAAAAAGTAGATAGTTATAATGTCGGCGTGGTAACGTAATTGTTAACGTTTGTTGAGTGTTTTTGTGATCTGAAGCTGAACTTTTTTGCTGTGTTGTTGTGAAATTAAAGATTTATATGCTATTGGGTGATTAATGAAATGCAGTATAAAATACGCAACAAATTGTCCATGACTAATGGTCACCGGAAAGGTAATGAAAACAAAAAAGGCAGCACAGACGCTGCCTTTTTCTTAACAATTACGCGCTCTATATAAAGGAATGTAATCCTAGTCAATCAAACCGTATTGCTCGCGAAGCACTGAAACGATTTCTGCTTTCGGGTTTTCAGAAAGCAGGATTTTTTCGCCAGTGATCTTCTCGGCGATGTCGGTGTAAACCTTTGATAGGTTCATCAGCGCCTCAACAGGAAGCTCGTTATCGCGGGCTAGAGCGAAACGCTCATCCATGCGATCTTTGTTCAATAGGATGTCTGGATCTGGGAAGTGGTTCAGCAGCATCTGGCGGAAACCTTCTTTCGAGTTCTCGATGATTTCGCCATTGCGGTATGCTTCGCCGTCCCAGATACGGGATGAATCTGGTGTGCCCACTTCATCCATATAGATCAGCTTTTCTTTACCTTCGGCATCGGTCACATATCCGAATTCGAATTTAGTATCGACAAAGATCTGATCCAGCGCTGCCAGCTCTTTGCTGATGACATCAAAACCTTCCTTAAGCAGTTTTTCATATTGACCGATGTCGTCAGTGCTGCGGAAATTAAATGCTTCGTAGTTGTTGACCAGATCGTCACGCGTTACGTTGACATCATCAACTTCAGGCACACCCGGAATTCCAGTCAGAATGCCTTTGGTGGAAGGTGTCATCAGTAGCTCAGGCAGTTTCTGATCTTTATCAAGACCTTCTGGCAGTTCAATACCACAGAAGTTGCGCTCACCTTGGCTGTAGGCACGCCACATTGAACCTGTGATGTACTGGCGGCAAATCGCTTCAACCATAACTGGCTTGGCTTTTTGGACGATCCACACAAACGGGTGCGGAATATCAAGGATGTGGCTGTCGGCAAGGCCATTTTCACGGAACAGCTTGAACCAGTGGTTGGAAATGGCGTTAAGTGCAGCACCTTTACCCGGTACGCCTTTTAGGCCGCCTTCGGCATGCCAGATGCAATCGAAAGCAGAGATGCGATCGCTGATCACCATGATAGCCAGTGGGGCATCAGGCTGAACGTTGTAGCCTTTTTCAGCGATCAGGCGGCGGCTATCTTCTTCGGTTAACCAGTAGACGGAACGAACTTTACCACTATGGACGGGTTTATCAGTTCGGATTGGCAGGTCATCATTTACAGCGAGAACTTGATCAGCAAGGCTCATGGCGAATTCCTATTTCAAAAGTTAAACGAAGGTAAAACGTTGCGGCAAAACTAGGTAATCCAAGGGTAGTCGTAAATCCCAAGGTTATAGTTCCTAGGTTATTGTGCCAAGGTCGTTACACCTTTAATGCGGGCGATGATAACAGAACTCGAATAGCCTTTCAGCTAGAAAAGCAAACGTTTGCGCAAATTTATATTTCATTCAAAGAATGATTTTATGTGAACCGATTTCAAGTGGTCATATTTTATTCAAGCGACAGGCTTGAAGTGTGGCAAAATCAGACTCCATTTTTTGAGGCAAGGCCCATCATGACCCGTTATACCAGTGAACAATCGGCATTTATTCAACACCAGCACGGGAATGCCCTTTGTATTGCCGGGGCAGGGACGGGGAAAACAACCACATTGGTGGGCCTGATTGAGCAAAAGTTGGCAGCGATTCCTGCCGAAGAGATGCTGGTGTTGATGTTCAACCGCGATATTCGCACCGATTTTCAGGCCAAGTTGCGTGATACCGGTATCCAGGCGCAGGTACCTGTTCATACCTTCCACAGTTTTTGTTTGAAGTTTCTCAACCAAACCGGCTTCATTCGCAATACTGGCTATCGGGTCGATTACCAGAGTGGTGAAAGTGACAAGGCGTTGGTAAAGGCTATTTTGAGGGAGCTTTCAGGCCTTGAGAAGACTTACCAGCGCCAGCAGATGATCAAAGATCCGAAGACCATTGAGTTGCTGCTGAGCTTTATCGGGTTAGTGAAAGCCTACATGCTCTCACCGCATGAAGTGTTCAAGATTGCCGAAATCAACCGGGACTACCTGTTTATTCTCGATGCCTATGAGCAGTTTGAAAGCCTGAGAAAGAAACAGCGCTTGTTGTTTTTTGATGACTGGCTGGTGGAAACAGTCAAACTGCTTGAAAACGATGATGCGATTCGTGAGCACTTTCACCAGCACTGCAAGCTGGTGGTGGTCGATGAGTTCCAAGATATCAACACTGCCCAATACCGCTTACTAAAACAGTTGCTGGGGCCGCAAACCCAGTTGTTGGCTGTGGGTGATGTCGACCAGTGTATCTACAAATGGCGGGGTAGTGCGCCACAGTTTATGCTGAACTTTGAGCAGGACTTTGCCCCGGCGAAAACCTATACCCTGTCGCAGACTTTCCGTTTCGGTCATAGCTTAGCGCTAGCGGCTAGCCATCTGATTGCTAATAACAAGGAACGCTTCAGCGAGTTCCTCACTGTCTCCGGTGAAGGGATTTCCGATACCCAAGTTGTAGAATGTGGTTCTTCAAGACAGGTGGGTGAAATCGCCAATACGATAGGGCAATACCTTGCTGATGGCGGAAAGCCTTCTGATGTGGCTATTTTGGTTCGCCGCTGGTCACAAACCCTGTTGTTTGAGTTGGCTTTTCTCAGCAAGCAATTGCCGTATCAAATGCCTGTACCATCAGTATTGGCTCATAGCCGTGAAGTGAAGTTGCTGATGGAGTTGGCGACGTTGGCGACACCGCGTTTTTCAGAAATGAATGTTGCACAGAAGTCGGGGTTATTGTTCAGCCTGATGAGTTTCCCGCATTGTTATGTACCGAATAAATCCCTCAAGCCGTTATGCGAACAATTGGCGGGAATGGAGCCTTCGCAGTGGCTAACGTTTATTGGCCGCTATGAAAAAGCCAATGCCACTTTGAAGTTGGATAATCTCATTGAACGTCTGGAGCTTTTGCAGCGCTTAATGAGAAAAGGCAGTTTCAAGGCGTCGGACGTCTATAAGCAATACCGTAACGAAAGCGGGCTTGATAGCTGGATTTGGAAAACAGAGGCGACGGCCTCTGAGATAGAAGAAGCGATTGAGCGCCTAGACAGCGTCGCCACTGTGCTTGAAGCAATGGATCAGAGCTGTGAAAAGGCGCTGCAGTATTTCGAGTATTACACTCAGCAGTCTAACCAGAAAAGCGTAAAGAATAATACTGGCTCAAATGCAACAGGCTCTAATGAAGCGAATGCGCAAGACTCGATCCAGCTGACAACAATCTTCCGGGCTAAAGGGTGTGAGTATAACCATGTCCACCTGCCGTTTTGGGACAAGGATGCTTTTCCCTATGTGAATCGTGCATCGGGTACGGTAGGGGCTGATTTGGAAGAAGAGCGTCGTTTGGCGTATGTGGCACTGACCCGGGCGAAAGAAAAAGCCTTTGTCTATTACACTATGCCGGATAAGCCATCGGTTAAGGCAACCAATGCCAGTCGGTTTGTACTGGAAGGCAAAATCAATCTGGCACAGGACTTGGGAGCGAAGCTATACCAGCAAGGTACGCTACCTTATTACTCCAGCCCGGTTGCAGAAGAATACTGTCGCAGGATGGGGCGCGAGCAGGATGTGGCCGAGCCACCGGTAAATAAAGTGAAGAAAACTCCGGCAGCGAAAGCGTTGAATCTTGGTGGTAGTAAACAAAGTGATGACGTAGTAATTGGCAGAAGTAAATACAGCTATAAGTGGGCGATGCAGCAGCCATTGCCAGACAATGCAGAAAAAGTCATTCGGGCGATGGTGAAAACCAAAAATGCCAAATATCTAGATGGCGAAATCAACCGAATTATTCGTGAGCTACAGTCGGTAGCTGATACTAAGAAAAAAGTATTGGTGAATAGATTGATTGTTGCGGCTAATGCGAGAAGTATGGTGCGGCGATAATTGCCCGCTCTGTGATAATAATTTAGCCTCTACGAAAAGTAGAGGCTAAATATTAAAATTAACCCAAAGCTAGTTTAACTTAGTAGTACTCAATGCCTTCGCCAGCTTTGATTAATGTGCCTGCTTCGTTGGTCAGGATTCTATCTAGCTCGAACAGTGAGCCGATAGCAGCATTGCCGCGACCGCTATTGACGAACTGGCACACAGCATCGACTTTTGGTCCCATAGAGCCTGCTGGGAAGTTAAAGTGAGACAGCCCTTCAGGAGTAGCAACTTTCATTTCAGCCTGATCTTCTTTCCCATAATTACGGTAGATGGAACCGTCAGTCAGAATCACGAATAGATCAGCGTTGATGGTTTCTGCCAATAGCTCAGCGGTGAGGTCTTTGTCGATAACACACTCGACACCGACCATTTTGCCTTCCTGACGGCAAACGGGTACGCCACCACCACCACAAGCAATCACAACGTTGCCGCTTTTCAGTAAAGTCTCAACCTGCTGCTGTTCAATAATTGCTTTAGGCATTGGTGATGGAACTACACGACGGAAGTATTGGCCGTCCGCTTTAAATTCTTTGTCGCTTACTGCCATGATTTCTTTGGCGCGCTCTTCAGTGTAAACCGGGCCAACGAACTTGGTAGGGTTGGCAAAAGCCGGATCATCTTTGCTGACTTCGGTCTGAGTGACCAAAGTCGCAACTGAGAGGTTTGCGTCAATATTACGAAGCTCTTGCTGCAACATATAACCAACCATGCCACAGGTCTGTGAGCCTAATACATCCATTGGGTATGGCGTAGTTTCAGGTGAGTACTCTTGATAAGCGCTGTTTTGCTCCATCAACAAGCCAACCTGTGGGCCATTACCGTGCACAATCACCACTTCGTGATCGTTGGCAATTGCAGCAATACTGGCTGCAGCTTTTTGGATATTTTCTCTTTGGTTTTCAGCGGTAAGGGCTTGGCCTCGAGCCAATAGGGCGTTACCGCCTAGTGCTAAAACTATGCGCATGATCGTATCTCCATTTATACACCCAAGCGTGTAGATATGACTTGGGAATATGGTTTATATGTATTTATTTGTATTTAATTGTTTTTATTCCAAGCTTAGAAATACGCTTGGTTAGAGATAGATTAAGAAAAAACATCGAGCTTGAATGTGATAATTCTCTAATAATAAATTTCTGTTTATTTCACATTAATTCAAACTAGGGTTCAAAGAGTGCGTAAATATCCGAAGCTATGCAGCTTTCTTTTTTGTTTTTAAATAAAGGAGATATAGCTTAGCAAAAAAAGCGAATAGTTATTTTCGACAATTGAAAGTGAAAAATGTTAATAAGATCACATGAAAGTGCTTGCTATGCCCTCTGGCGACAATGCAGGAAAGCTCAGATGCCACTACTGCATAACTCACTTTACAACCGGATTGTGATAGTTGCATAAGTTTGCTGTATTTCTAACTCAAATTTTGTTAAAAATACTGTTCGATGGAACACGATTATGGAAGACGTTGAATTTTATTGCCTATCATTCTATGCCGATACCTTTTCCTCTTAAAGCGCTAACTGTTGGTTTATTCTTCATTTTCTTTTGCGGTTTTGTTTCGCCGAAGGCTCTGGCTGGTGGTGATAAATCCGCACAGCAATGCTATTTATCCAGCAAAGTAGACAATGCCGATAATCCTTTTCTCAAGTACTACAACTTATCTTGGGATAATCCTTCGCTTGCCAACAAGCAAAACGTGTATTTGAAACAACGGATAGAGGATGGGGCAAGCTACAATGAGCAAGCCTTGTATTGGCTTGGGCGTTACAACATTGAACAGGCTGAAGATCTCGCTGATGTTGATATCGTTTTTTTCATCGATCAATTGGAAAAAGTCGCCCAGCGCTCGGGAGAAGCCTGGATGGAAGCTGAGGTGATGTTCCTCGATGCTTTGACCTTAATGGATCAACGGGAATATGCCTTGGCGCAAGTCAAGTTGGAGTCAGTAAAACTTAACGCAGAGCATATTGGTTACCAATTACTGCTGGCGAGAAGTTTGAAATGGTTGGCCAATATTGATGTTGAGCGCTCAAATTACAATGAAGCCTTGGATAGGTATCAAGAGGCTTATGAGATTTTTTCTTCTCGCTCTGATAACCAGCAATTGGCGAGGTTACTTTCCAATATTGCTTCGGTTTATATCAATATGGAAGAGTGGGAGACCGCTTCGCATTATAGCCAGCGAGCTTTCGAGTGGTATGGTCGAAGCGCAATCAATAATGCCTACATTGAATCAATTTTGCATATTAATGCGGGTGTTATAGACAAATACCTTGGGAACGAACGGCAAAGAAAGTTTCATGTGGATAAAGCACTAAAGTTATCGGGCAAAACTCGCTCGGTGCGTATTAAGACGATTGCATTGATAAACTTATCGGCATTCCACTTGGATCATGGCGATGAGCCTTCTGCAATGACTGCGGCGGAACAGTGTTTGGCTATGGCAAGGCGGCATGGCGGAAAGAACGGTATTTCGGTAGCAAACTGCCATGAGAGTTTATCTGAAGCGTTCTATTCTTCACAGCGAACCGAACAAGCTCTGTACTATGCCAAGCTGGCTTTGGCGGTCTATGAGTCCAATCGAATCCAACACCGGATGATTTATGTCTATGAGCTGTTGGCAAAGATTTACGAAAGTCGTGATGATTACCAGCAGGCTCTTCAATACTACAAAAAGTACTCAGAGTTAGGGCGTAGCTATCTTTTCGATATACGCAGGAAAGAGCTTTTTGACATGCAAGAACGCTACGACACGCATGTTAAAGAGAAAGAAATCCAGTTGCTCAAGGCAGAAAATGCACTGACCTCATCAAGGTTGGCCGAGCGAAAGGCCAGCGAGAACATGCTCAAACTCGGTACTGCATTGATTATTATCTTGTTGTACTGGTTATATCGGCGCTATTCCATGCTCAACAAAGATAAGCAGGTGCTTGAGCAATCCAATGCACAGCTAGAGACGCAATCAAACAAAGATCCGTTGACAATGCTGCACAACCGGCGTTTTCTTGAGCGTTGGTTGAAAAATATGCCGATTGCCGACTATCGCCATGGCGGGTTGGTTGTGGTGATTGATATCGATCACTTCAAGAAGTTCAACGATGACTACGGTCACAATGTTGGCGATGAGGTGCTGGTGGAAATGGCTAAACGACTTAAGTCAGTAGTTCGCCAGCGTGATGTGGTCGTCCGTTGGGGCGGCGAAGAGTTCATTATGGTTGTGTCGTGTCGTGAAAGCGAGAGTGAACGAGTTCTTCAGCGAATCAAACAGCAAATCACTGCCGCAGACTTTTCACTGAGCTGTGGTGACTACTCGGTCACTGTTTCGATGGGGGCGATTTTTACCTCGAGCGCCGCACAACTCTGCCAAGAGTGGGTTTCGTTGTTGCTCAAAGCGGATAGGGCCCTGTACCAAGTAAAGGCATCAGGGCGCAATAACTATAAGCTATCAACCAGTTATCAGTTATCAACCAGTTCGACAGCGACATGATGTTTGCGCAGCAGTGCTAAGTCGCTTTCATCGATACCGCTATTAGTAACCAGCACAGAGAATTGGTCGAGCTTACCGATGCTGGTGGAGAAAATCTGACCAAATTTACTGGCATCGGTCAGCACGATATTACGTTGGTTTTTGTTGAGGATGGCATTGGCAACATCAGCCCGCATCATATCTCGGCTGGTGAAGCCGGTATCAGGGTGAAAACCGTCAATGCCAAGGAAAGCGGTGCTGAAGTGGGTGTGCTCAATACACAGTCGGGTAAGTGGCCCGACTAGGCTTTCACCCTGCGGTTGATAGATACCACCAAGCAAAATCACATCACATTTGCTTTTACGGATCATACCTGCAATGTAGGCGCTGGGTGTGATAATAGTGACATCACCACGGTTGGCCAGTTCACGGGCAAGCAGGGCGTTGGCACTGCCGCCTTCAATCATGACTGTTTCTCCGGGTTGGACAAGCTCTGCGGCGCGCTGGGCAAGTTGCTGCTTGATATCAAATCGGACATTCAGCCTATCGTTCATATCATCGCTTTGCAGCGCAGTGGCTCCGCCATGGACGCGTTTCAAATAGCCTTGTTTTTCTAACTGGGTCAGATCTTGGCGTATCGTCACTTCCGACACCCCGGTATGGCTTGATAACTCGGCGACTAAGACTCTTCTGTTTTGGTTTACAAGTTGCAGGATTTCGCTATGGCGTGGGTTCATGAGGCTTTCAATGTCCTTGTCAGCAATCACGAAAATGTTGAGGAGTAAGTTTGAGCTTATGAACAGTAAAGCTTTCGGATTGCTATTTCGAATGTATTTCTAATGAAAGTTTAACGTTTTGGGCGGGCATTGTCATGGCCTGAGAGACAAGTTGGACCAAAGCCCGCATCTTGGCGGGCTAGGTTTATGCGGATAAGTTATAGGTTATGTTCGGTCCTTGCGATAATGTCATCCTGTGCTTCAGGAGACAGCGCGGTAAAGAATGCTGAGTAGCCTGCAACCCTGACCACCAAGTCTCGGTATTGGTCTGGGTTTTCTTTGGCTGCCAGCAAGGTATCGCGCGAGACAATATTGTATTGCACATGCCAACCTTTGTGGTGGTTGAAGAAAGTGCGCAGCAGCATGCTCAGCTTGAGCTTGTCACTGTCAGAGGCAACCGAAGCAGGGCTTAGCTTCTGGTTTAGCAACACGCCGCCAAGGATTTTATCTGTTTTCAGCTTACCCAGTGAGTTATACACCGCCGTAGGCCCTTTGATATCAGTACCCGAAGACGGGCTCGACCCTTCTGCCAACGGAGTTTTGGCTAGGCGGCCGTCTGGAGTTGCCATGGTAGCGGCACCGAAGGGTACGTTGGCAGAGATACTGGATGTGCCGGCATAGTAACCACCACCAATTGGCCCTCGACCATATCGGGTGTTTTTGAAGCCAGACAGGGCGTCAATATACGCTTGGTAGGCTTCGACCAACATGTTGTCGACCATATCGTCATCATTACCGAATTTCGGTGCGAAGTTTTGCAGGCGTAAACGAAGTTGTTCGCCTTCGCTGCCGGTAAAGTCGGAAGCCAGTGCTTCAGCGAGTTCTGGCTGGCTGATCTGCGGGTTATCAAACACCATATGCTTGATAGCCGCTAGGCTGTTACCAAGGTTAGCAATGCCGACCTGTAGGCCAGATACCCAGTCATACTTGGCACCACCTTCTTTAACTGTTTTACCGCGCTCAAGACAGCTATCAACCAGTGATGAGCAGAAAATATCATGCGCCTGTTGTTCGAGAACAGAGTCAACAATACAGTCAATCTCGATTGATTTACGGGTGTAGTAAGTAACCTGATCCCGCCACGCCTGCATGATGTCTTCGAAACTTTCGAAATTGCCTTTGGATAAGCTTTTCTCGTGTGGCAAGAAGGCTTGACCCGTTGTTGCATCGCGGCCACCATCCAGTGCTGCCAGCATAATACGAGCGAAATTCATAAAGCTCATGCCGGTACAGCGGTAGCCCCATTTACCCGGTACGGCAGTTTCGATACAACCGATAGCCGAATAGTTAAACGCGTCTTCGCGCTCAACGCCGAGCTTGATGAACTCCGGAATAACGATTTCATCATTATTGAAAGCGGGCATGCCGAAACCGCATTTGATCACCTCGATACAATCCATCAGGAAGGATTGGTCGAGCCCTTCATGGTAGCGTACGCTGAGGTTCGGTTGGGTAGAGCGCAGCTGGCCACAGGTTTCCAGGATAGCCAATGAAAGGGAGTTAACCGCATCTTCCGGTTCACCCTGCTCATTGAGTTTTTGACCTCCAATCGTCACGTTCTGGTATAGCGGACTACCAGCCGACGCCTTCGAGTGGCTGCCTGAACGGATCTTGTTCACTTCTAGCAGTTTCAACCAGCAGCTTTGTAGAAGCTCCATGGCAAATTCTCGGCTGATATGGCCCTCTTGTTCGATATCTTTCTGATAGAAACGGTGTAGGTATTGGTCCATACGGCCGAATGATACAGAGTGGCCATTAGACTCGATCTGCAGCATCAACTGGACGAAATAACAAAGCTGCAGTGCCTGCCAGAAACTGCGTGGAGGGTTGGTGGCGATATGGCGGCAGTTATTGGCGATAGTAAGAAGTTCTTCACGACGTTGCTGGCGAGGATCTTCCTTAGACATGGTCTCGGCCAAGTCGGCGTATTTGTGGATATGCTCTTGGATCGCAACCAGTACGATCTCGACAGATTTCAGGAACTGATCTTTTTTAAGATCTTCCCAACGTGAGAGGTCGAGTTGGCTGCGGTGATGACGGGTCTCTTCCAATAGACCGTCTAGGCCAATATTCAAAAGTTTCTCGTTATCCACTGCCAGGTGAGCATCACCCGATGTCATGTTGCCTTCGGCTTTGATTATGGTTGAGGCTAGAATGGCTTCTTGTTCTTCCGTAAACAGACCATAGCAACGATCATGAACGGTTTTGCCGCGCCAATATGGCGTTAAGTCGTGAATAGCTTGTTTATCTTCTTCGGTGACAGCAAAACCGGCCCCAGGGCGATCTGCCAGATCATCGATTTCTGCTTCGAGCCAGCGAACCGTATATTCGGGGAAAATAGGAGCGGCACGTACCTTACTGGCCTGGTTACCAATGATCAGTTCATCATGCTTGATCCAGATGCTGCGGGTTTTTAAGTGCTCAGCCAGCGCCAAGGCGCGCTGTACCACAACCGGCTTGTCTTCGTTGTCACGGTAAGCGCGGGTATAGGCTTCGGCACGCTCGGTACAAATAGGCGGCGTTACAATGTTGATTAGCGCATGTTTATGGGCTTGGATGCGTTCGGGTAAGGTATTGAGTTTCATGGTTAGCCTCTAATCGTAATCGTCATTGGTTTGATCGGGTGTGATTCGCCATAGGCTTTGGCCCGCTCAAGCAGTTCAGGGTTGTTCAATGGCTGGTCCGCACATAGGTAAGGCATATCCAGCAGGTTATATTTGTTAATGCCCAGAGTGTGGTAGGGCAGCAAGTGCACGACCTCACAGCTATCTAGCTGGGCGGCAAAATCGATAATGTTGCGAAGTTGGCTATCGCTATCATTAAATCCAGGCACAACAGGTACTCGAATGATCATGCGCTTGGCACGTTCTCCGAGTTGAATGAGGTTTTTATGGATCCGGCTCAGTGAGCCATGGGCCCATGCTTTGAAAATCTCGCTATCGGTGTGCTTGAGATCAGCTAGCCAGCAGTCAATAAAGGGCAGGGTTTGCTCGACATGTTTCCAAGGTACATGTAGGCAAGTTTCAATGGCGGTATTGACCCCTTCACTCTGCAGCCTTTTAGCAATTTCGCTAACCAATCCCGCTTGCATCAGTGGTTCCCCGCCCGAAAAGGTGACCCCACCTTTGCTCTGTTCATAGAAGGGTTTATCCCTCAATAATTGCTGGCAGAGCTGTTCGATGTCGGAATCTTCGCCGACAACACTGAGCGCTTGGCTTGGGCACACACCACGGAGAGTTTCTATCGTTTGCTGCTTTAGCTTATCTCTTTGAATTTGAATTCTATTTTCTGCATCGCGGAAGATGACATTCCCGTTCTCACGCTCAACAGGTGATGTTTGCTTAATGCACTGATCACAATCAGCAAGGCATAGGCGCTCATCAAACAGAAGTGAGAGTTTTTCGCTGCGACTTTCAGGGTTCTGGCACCATGGGCATGCAAGGCTACACCCCTTCAGGAAAAGGATCGTTCGGATCCCGTCACCATCATGGGTTGAAAAGTGTTGGATATTAAAGTGCATGGATACCTCACTCGTACTCTCTCGAATATGCATTTCACATTGCAGTAATGCTCTGAGCGCTGCCGTTAGCATTTTCAGATTTGGGTCGATATTGTGATTTTGTCTTTCGATATTCGAAACGTTATAACTTTCGAATAAAATTTAATTTGATTGCGATCAAATTTTACTCGGCTTGGTAGCGTTATAGTGTGCCCAACGAAACACATTGAGGATGACACCATGATTGAGTATTACTTGGACACTGCGGATCTAGCTGAAATTAAACGCTTTAGCCACTGCCTACCTCTGCGGGGCATCACGACAAACCCGTCGATTCTTGCGAAAGAGGGAAAAGGACTGAATGAAGTATTGGCAGGAGCGGCAGAAATCCTAGGGCCTAACGCAAGGTTTCATGCCCAAGTGGTCAGTACCACGGTTGAAGATATGGTGGCCGAAGCCAAGGCATTAGATGCAATGCCGTATGATGTTGTGGTGAAAGTGCCTGCGACCGAAGTTGGTTTGGCGGCGATTCGTAAGATGAAACAAGAAGGTATCCAAGTTCTAGCTACTGCAATTTACAGTGCTTACCAAGGCTTCCTTGCTGCGATGGCTGGCGCTGACTATCTTGCCCCATATGTGAATCGTATCGATGGTATGGGGACGGATGGCATTGCTATTGTGGCTGACTTGCAGCAACTCCTTGATGCCAACCAGTGCCAGAGCAAGATTCTAGCTGCTAGCTTCAAAAATACCCGCCAGGTAACAGAAGTGATGAAACTGGGTATCGGAGCAATTACCGTTCCGACAGATGTTATGGGGCAAATGCTGGCAAACCCAGCGGTACAGCCTGCGGTCAATCAATTCTCTACCGACTGGCAAGGGCAGTTTGGCAGTAAGCTTTCATATGAAAGCTAATCTGTGAGCAGGGCCTGATGGCCCTTTTATTTATTCTACGCCTACAAAATGAAACCCCGCTCACAGATGTTTAATTGCATCACCGTGATTTTAATATGTTTTGATACACTCCGATTTTGCAAAATCAAAGGGAGTGATCATGGAATCTTCTCACCACACATCTTCATCTATCCATTCCGACTCCTTAAATTTGGCACTAATGTCGAGTACTGAATTAGCCCTGCTTGGCCTTGCACCGCCATTGCCTAAATCTGATTGGCAGCTTGTGATTAAGCCTTTGTCTGAGCTGACAAGTGAGGTTGAATCTCTTGATGAGGATTACCATCAGGTTCAGGCGGTGATTGCAGATAATCAGATGGCAACTGCCCATAGTCGCCAATCGGATCAGGCAAGTGATATTGCACTGGAAGTGTACGTCAATGGTGAGGTAGCTGCAGTGGCGACATTTAGTCGTTACCTCGAAGATCCCCACAATCCGCGTAAGTCGTCAGAACTGTTTTATGAAGTCACGCTTCATACCATTTATGTAAAAGAAGCATTTCGTCAGCAAGGGCTTGCTGCCTGCTTGTGCGAGTTGATTATCAATATTGCCCGAACCGATTGTGATGGATTGTTCCGCAAATTGGCTCAGCGATCTATTCAGCTAAAGCTTTGGTTTTCTGCACTGGCGATTACCCAAGGTGGGGAAGCGATTTGTGATCTGCTCAGTGAAGCCTTTGTTGAAATGGCCGATGATGTGATTGATGACTTGATTGAAGAAGGGGTACCAGTCCGCTATCAAGAACCGATGATATTTGTCGATTGCCTAGCTTGAATAAGTTCTGGAAAAAACAGCAGGAAGAAGCTCCCCTAAGCAAAATACTCGTTAGGGGAGAATTGGGTCTAGCTAGTGGTATGACGACTTAGTCGACGCTTGGCGTTGGCACGCGAGACTAAGTTGTCAAACAATGGGGCAAACAGGTTGGCAAACAAGATTGCCAGCATGATGCCTTCAGGGTAGGCCGGATTGACAACACGAATAAATACCGTCATCACCCCAATTAAGAGCCCGTAGGCCCATTTACCCTTGTTAGTAAATGCGGCGGAAACAGGGTCTGTCGCCATAAAGAACATACCAAAAGCAAAGCCGCCCAAAACAAGGTGCCACCAAAACGGCATGGCGAACATTGGGTTAGTGTCAGAGCCAATCAGGTTGAGCAGCGTGGCGGTGATTATCATCCCTACCATAACCCCGGTGACAATTCGCCACGAGGCAATACCCATTAGCATGATCATCAAGCCACCCACTAATAGGAACAAGGTCGAGACTTCACCGATTGAACCGGGAATATTACCGACGAAGGCATCCATCCAGGTGATGGCTTCGCCTGTGGCATTGTGTACCATGGCGGTCGAGCCGTTTTCAGCCCACTGACTCAGCGCGGTTGCCCCGGTGTAACCGTCTGCCGCTGTCCATACCATACCGCCAGAAATCTCAGCCGGGTAGGCAAAATACAAAAATGCTCGGCCAGCTAGGGCAGGGTTGAGGAAGTTACGTCCGGTACCACCAAATACTTCTTTTGCTACCACAATCCCGAAGGTGATCCCCAGTGCAGCTTGCCACAATGGAAGGGTAGGCGGCAGAATCAAAGCAAACAGAATGGATGAAACAAAGAACCCTTCATTGATTTCATGCTTGCGGATAATGGCGAACAGCACTTCCCAAAAACCGCCAACAATGAATACGGTTATGTAGATGGGTAGAAAGTAAAAAGCACCGAGCAGCATATTGCTTGCCCAACTGGCGGACTCGGATAAACTCCCCCCTAGAGCGAGAGTCGCTGAGTATTGCCAGTTTTCACTGACTAGTTGCTGTATCTCTTCCGGTGAATACAGACTGTTTAGTGCAATAACCGTCTGGTTACCGACATTGTATAATCCCCAAAACATGGCCGGAAATACAGCTAGCCAAACCATTATCATGATCCGTTTGAGATCGATGCTGTCTCTAACATGGGTTAGTTTGTTAGTAACTTGTCCTGGAGTGTAAAGCAATGTCGCAAATGCTTCGTAAAGTGGAAACCACTTTTGGTATTTGCCTCCTGGCTCAAAGGCGTGTTCAAACTTTTCTAATGTCGACTTAAGACTCATTGTTTAGCCCTCACGAAAAACTGGCATGGGATTGCCAGCAGATTTATTGCTACTGCTACGGGCTGAGTGGGAATTTCGATTAGCAATGTTTTAACTATAACGCACCTTATGTACTCGGCAAGCTAGTCGAAAAATCTAGTTTGGTGTCTCTTCGCCATATCTTTGCAAGATGAACCATACTGTTAAGCAACGCGTACAAAACACAGTATGGAAAGTGTTGTTTTTATCTCAATACTTATCCAAAAAAAGGCGCGTCAGATTAGGTATTAAGGAGAAACCATGAATGAACTCGCGGTCGATCTTGCTAGATTCCAATTTGCCTTCACTGTTTCTTTTCACATTATTTTTCCGGCATTCACTATCGGACTCGCAAGTTATTTAGCAGTCTTGGAAGGCCTGTATCTCAAGACCGGTAAGCACAAATACATCGAGCTCTATCAATACTGGATAAAAATATTTGCCATCAGTTTTGGTATGGGTGTGGTCAGCGGCATTGTCATGAGTTACCAGTTCGGGACCAACTGGAGTGTCTTCTCTGATAAAACAGGTCCGGTACTGGGGCCGCTGATGGGCTACGAGGTTTTCACCGCGTTTTTCCTTGAAGCGGGTTTCCTTGGCGTTATGCTGTTTGGGATGAACCGAGTTGGTAAGAAATTGCATTTTATGTCTACGGTAATCGTAGCCATTGGTACTTTGATGTCAGCATTTTGGATACTGTCAGTGAATAGTTGGATGCAGACCCCAGCTGGTTATTCCATGAACGAACTCGGGCAGTTCATCCCTGAGGACTGGTGGGCCGTGGTGTTCAATCCTTCCTTCCCTTATCGATTAGTCCATATGGTGTTAGCCGCGTTTCTGACCACTGCTTTCGTAGTCGGTGGGGTGGGGGCATATCACTTGCTCAAATCTCAAAACAACCATTTGGCCCGAACCATGTTTTCCATGGCGCTGTGGATGGCTGCAATTGTCACACCTATTCAAATCGTGGTGGGTGACATGCATGGTCTTAATACCCTTGAACATCAGCCTGCAAAAGTGGCCGCGATGGAAGGGCATTATGAAACTCAGCAAGGCGCGCCATTGATTCTGTTTGGTTTACCTAATGAGGAAACTAAAGAAGTCGATTACAAAATTGCTATTCCGCATCTCGGCAGTTTGATTCTAACCCATGAATGGAATGGAGAAGTAAAAGGACTGGATGCATTTCCTGAAGAAGATCACCCACCAGTTGCCATTGTGTTCTGGAGCTTTAGGATCATGGTTGGTATCGGTTTCTTGATGCTGGCTATCGGTCTCTACAGCCTGTGGCTGCGCAAAAAAGGCCAGCTTTACCATAACGAATTGTTCCACCGCTGCTGTGTGGCAATGGGACCTGCAGGCTTTATTGCTATTTTGTGCGGCTGGATCACTACAGAAGTAGGGCGTCAGCCATTCACTGTTTATGGCTTGCTGAGAACATCAGAATCGATATCTCCGGTAGATGCCGCAGCGGTAAGTGTGTCTCTAGCTGCGTTTGTGCTGGTGTACTTTACTGTGTTTGGCGCTGGTTTCTTCTACCTGCTTCGCTTAATGCGCAAGCCGCCGACAAAATACGTTATGCCACCGACATCTAGTGTGCCGGATGTCGGCGATGAGGACAAAGAAAAACAATCACTGGCTTCTTCAAACAAATTGACTATGTGAGGCATGAGCTATGGATTACGCATTGATTTGGTACATCTTGATAGCAGTAGCCGTTTTCGCTTACGTCATTCTTGATGGTTTCGACCTAGGTATTGGTATCTTGTTCATTTCTGCCGACTCTACCAAAGAGCGGGATTTGATGATGAACAGCATCGCACCGGTATGGGATGGCAATGAAACTTGGCTTGTACTTGGCGGTGGAGGATTGTTTGCTGTCTTTCCTTTGGCGTATGCCGTCGCAATGCCTGCCTTGTATGCCCCGATCATTATGATGCTATTGGGGCTGATATTCCGTGGTGTCGCTTTTGAATATCGTTTCAGGACCAAGCGGGGGCAGTTCCTATGGGACAGCTCGTTCTTCCTTGGCTCGTTAATGGCCACTTTCACACAAGGTATGATCCTCGGAACCTTACTGCAGGGTGTTAGCGTTACCGATAGGGCATACAGCGGAGGTTGGTTTGATTGGTTTACGCCATTCAGTGTGTACTGTGGATTTGTGACTGTTGCAGCTTATACCTTGCTCGGGGCGTGCTGGCTGCTGATCAAAATGCCACACGGTATGCACCAGCGCTTCTATGTGATTGCCAAGCGCTGTGCGCTCATTATGGTGGTGATGGTCGGTATCCTTAGTCTTTGGTTGCCATTGGGCAATGAAACGATTGCAGATCGTTGGTTCTCTTTCCCACAAGCACTGCTGTTCTTATTGATACCTGGTTGTTCTGCTTTTCTGGTCTACCTGTTGTTCAAAGATCTGATGGAGCATAAGCCAGTGCAAGCCTATCTGGTAGTATTGGGTTTGTTCTTCCTGGCTTTTTTGGGTTTCGGAGTCAGTACTTACCCTTACATTGTGCCTCACGCCATTACTTATGCTGATGCGGCTGCGCCGGATACTAGCCTGAAATTCTTACTCAGCGGTGCGGTGTTCTTATTACCGCTGATCATAGGCTATACGGCGTACTCCTATTGGGTATTCAGAGGCAAGCTCAAAGAAGACGAGGGATATCACTAATGATTAATCCTTGTTTTAAAAGGTGGTTCTGGTTTGTTGCTCTCTACCTAGGTGGCATCCTGGCTGTTAGCCTGCTTGCTGTGGTGATTAAATGGGCATTAGGCTGAATTACCAAGAAATAAAAAAGCCGCCATACGATGGCGGCTTAGCATGTTAGCAATACAGAAGTTACTTATCTCGTTCCACTTCACTTGACGTTAAGGTAGTTGTTGCGCCAGCCTCTTGCACAAACACTTTTCCTAATTGCTGTTCGACAACATCTTCCGGATCAACTAAGCGGCTTTTTTCGCCTTTGATTGACGGGGTGTTAAGGCCTTCATCGTGTTGTTGAGGCTTGGGTTCGCGTTGATCAAGTTGCGGTTTATGATCTCGTCCCAGCATTAACAGACATGGCGTTAGGATCAGCGTCAGCAAAGTGGCAAACGCCAGCCCGCCAGCTACCGCTGTCGCGAGTTGTGACCACCATTGGGTGCTTGGGGCGCCGAACTCAACCAATCGGTTGATCAGGTCGATATTCATCTCAAGCACCATAGGCAGCAAACCCAAAATCGTGGTGATTGTGGTGAGCAGTACAGGACGTAAACGTTGCGCCCCGGTATGCATGATGGCTGTTACCTTATCCAGCCCGCTGTGTCGGAGTTGGTTATAGGTATCAATCAATACGATATTGTTGTTAACCACAATACCTGCCAGCGAAATCACCCCGATCCCTGACATGATAATGCCAAACGGGCGCTGGAATATCAGTAGTCCCAAGAACACACCAACGGTCGAGAACAGTACCGCACTCAAGATCAGCAGCGCTTGATAGAAGCTGTTGAACTGGGTGATCAAAATCAGTCCCATTACCGCGAGGGCAACCAAAAATGCATTTTGCAAGAAGGCAGAAGATTTCTCCTGATCTTCATTTTGCCCGCGTACCGTCACCAGAGTCCCCTTGGCGAGAGGCATCTCCGCAATCGCTGCATTAATGACTGGTAGTTGCAGACTCAGGTTATAACCGGTCGCCATATCAGCCATAACTTCAATGACCCGCTTACCATCGAGGCGGTTGATAGTGCCTTGTTTCGGTGATGGGGTAATACTGGCAAAGTTAGTGATAGGCACCATGCCATAAAGTGTTTTCACCCTGAGCTCATCAAAGCGACCGATATCCCTTTTGTCTTCTGGGTAGCGAACCAGGATATCGACTTCCTCGTCGGTATCATCTGGCAGGAACTCTCCAATCTTCAGGCCGTTTGTCACGAACTGTACCGTGTTGCCGACTAGGGTGGCATCACCACCAAAACGGGCTGCATCATCACGGTTGATGTTGATTTCCCAATCGATACCTTCTTTATCTGCAGTATCTGAGATATTGGTGAAAGCTTGATGGGACTCTAACCAGTATCGGACTTGCCGAACTGCATCGTTCATGTCTTCAGTGTTGTTACCGGACACCTCAATAACTAAATCATGCTCACTTGGCGGTCCCGCCTGCGGGAACTTGAATTCAAGCTCAATCCCGGCAATATCAGCGGTTTTCTCGCGCATCTCTGCAATGATGTCTTTGATTGGTCGACGCTCTTGCCAATCCAGAGGGTTCAACTGGATCTGGCCGATTTCATCACTGCCCCCTGTGCGGGTATAGACACTTTTAATCCCTGCCGTGCCCATGATGCGTTGCTCTATCTGGCGCATTAAGGCATCTTTCTCAAAAATTGATAAGTCGCCATGAGAGCGTGCTTTAATCGTAAAGTGAGGCGGGTCGACCTCAGGGAAGAACACCACGCCAAGGCCCGCCTTACTGTATGCAAAGCCGACGGCAATAGCGAAAACAAAAGCGGCTATCAGGATCTTTATCGGGTGCTTGATAGCTACCGCCAAGCTGGAAAGGTAGAGTTTGGTGATCCCTCTGGCTTGACTGAAATCGCCTTTTTCCATCGCGATTTTACGCTCTTGCTCCCGCTTGGTGGTGTACTGCGGTTTACCTAGTACGCTACCCAATACAGGGACAAACAACAGTGCCATCAACAGCGAGGCGGATAATGTTGCGATCAGGGTTAAAGGCAGATAGCGCATGAACTCGCCGGTGGTATCTGGCCAGAACAGCAATGGGGCAAATGCTGCTAGGGTGGTTGCCGTCGAAGCCGTGATCGGCCATGCCATCCGCTTGGCGGCTTCTCGGTAAGCCTGTTTGCGGCCTGTCCCTTCCTGCATTTTTCGATCGGCATACTCGGTTACAACTATTGCGCCATCGACCAGCATACCGACGGCCATAATCAGCGCGAAAAGCACGATCATATTGACCGTGACTCCACTCACCGCCAACATCAAAAGACCTGTCAGGAAAGCGCCAGGAATCGAGACGCCAACCAAGAAAGCGGTACGGGTTCCCAGTATCGCCAAGATGACAATCACAACGAGGATAATGGCCGACAAGATGTTGTTCTGTAGGTCATTGAGCATGGTCTCAACATCATCAGATTGATCGAGGGTGTATTCAACCAATAGATTGTCAGGCCACTCAGGTCGTTTTTGCGCTTGTTCGACGACGGCTTTAACGATATTGACTGTTTCGATGATGTTTTCGCCAGCACGCTTTTTGACATCCAATACGACAGCAGTGTCACCATTGAGGCGGGCAAAGCTGTCAGGGTCGCGGTATGCACGGCGAATGGTTGCGACATCGCTGAAGGTCACCACTTTATTACCGTCTACCTTTATCGGTAACTCGAGGATGTCTTTCAATGAGTCGAATACTGACGGCACCTTGACCGAAAAACGCCCGTAGCCTGTATCGACAAAACCTGCGGCGACCACGCGGTTGTTACGGGCAACAAGATTAAAGACATCTTCTTGGTCAAGGCCATAGCTCTCCATCAGCAATGGTTCGACAAGTACCTCGACGACATCTTCCCGGTCACCGGCAATATCTACTTCCAGTACTTGCTTGAAGCTCTCTAGTTTGTCCTGTAGTTCACGGGCAATTTGAATCGTGGTGCGTTCAGGAACAGTGCCATAAAGCACCAGAGAAAGTACCGGCTCATAACTGGCGAGGGTAACCTCATGTACGGTAGGCTCATCGGCATCTTCGGGGAGCTTGGGCTTGGCAAGGTCAACCGCCTCGCGGACATCGGTCAGGGCGGTGTTGATATCGGAGCCGACAATGAACTCAAGCGTGACCGAGGCATGTCCTTCAGACGCAACAGCGCTCATTTCCTTGACGCCTTCGATGGAGCGCAGTTCTTTTTCCAGAGGTCTAACAAGTAAGCGCTCGGCATCTATCGGGCTAATCCCTTGATGGCTTACCGAAACGTAAATTACGGGAATGGTAATATCCGGATTAGATTCCTTGGGGATGACTCGATAGGTAATCACCCCCGCCAGCAAGATCAGAACCAGCAGGGTAAGCATGGTACGAGAGCGGTTTATCGCCGCATCTATAATGGCAAACATTACTCACTCCCACTTGCTTGAGCTGAACTTGGGCGAACAGGAATTACGGTATCACCATCTCTAACAAACCCTTGGCCTGTGGTAATGACATCTACCGTTGTGTCTGTGCCACCAAGCCAAACACCGTCAGGCTCGACCTTTACGATGGAGATAGGTACGAAATGAACTTTGTCGTCTTCAGCCAAGGTTTTGATCCCCAAGTTACCCGCTTCATCTAGAGCCAACATAGAAGGGGTAATTTTTATTGCCGGCTCGGTTGCCAAGATCAAATCGAGGTTGGCGCTGGTGCCTGCTGTGAGTGCCATCTCAGGGTTGCTGATCTCCACTTCAATTGGGTAGGTGTTGGTGGATTCATTGGCGACGGCACCTCGGAAGCTAAGTTGTCCTGTCGTGGTAAACCCAGTGACCAAGCTGACTTCAGCCGGTTGGCTTTTGTAAATCTTGTCGATATGTCGCTCGCTGACATCGGCACTAATCACGAGAGGGTCTAAATCGACAATAGAAATGATCGGGTCACCCACACCGAGATAATCCCCTTTTTCAATATAGAGGAGCTCGATAATGCCGTCGAAAGGGGCATAGATTTCGGTGTTACCCAATGCTAGCTCCAAGCCTCTAACCAGCGCCTTTGCTTCAATCAGGTTTGCTTCTGCTTGGCTGAATGCTACTTCACCTTGAAGGCCTCTATTTTTCAGTGATTTAGAAGCATTGAACTCCTGATTCCTGACCTTAAGCAATGCTGTGGCACGAGCAAGTTGCAGTTCGCGATCTGCTTTGTCGAGTTGGATTAACGGCTGGCCGGTTTTGACATGCTGCCCTTTGCGTACCAATAAGTTTTCAACCTTACCGGCCACTTCAGCACCGAGTGTGGCTTTGCGGTTGGGCGCGGTTCGACCATATAAGGAAAGCGTTCGGGTGACAGGCTCGACAGTGAACTTCTCGATAACCACTTTAGCCAGAGGAGGTGCGGTGGAGTTATCTGTACCTTGCTCAGTAGGAACTGGTGTGTCAGATGGGGTCTTTTGCTGGCCAGTAAATAACCAAAGACCGATACCGAGCAAAATAAATGCGGAGAGTATCCAAGGTTTACGTCGAAATAGTTCCTTGATTGAAATCATCTGTTACTGTCCCTAGTAAGCAAAATATCAGTATGCATTGTTAATAATGAGTTATCAAAAATGCTTTAAAAGCAGCTGATTGCATACTAACAATAATCAGCTTGAATGTTAATTTTAAGAATTTGACGTGTCTCGCTTAATACAAATGGAACATTGGTCGCTTATAAAATAAGTGATTTATCAATAGCTAGTACCCTTATGAAGGAACAAATCACGATATCGGTTTCCTCGATACATGGATCTAAACACTTTCAGCTGAGTAATAGGGCTCAGCGGAACTTACGTTGGTTGGCAATATCCGCAGTGACGGTAACGTTAACCGCGGTAGGTTGGATGGTGTACCTAAAGTCAGAAGCCGATGACGCGAAATATAAACAAATGGAATTGGAAGCTCAGTCATCAACATTGACTGAGGAGCTTGAACAGCTGAAGTCGCTGAAATTCGACCTAGAAGCCGATCTGGATGCCCGTGAGAATAGACTGAGCGGCGTGTCAGATCGACTGCATGAGCTCGAAACCCTATTGGGAGTTGATGTGACCGGGGAAGTCGATGCCATCGAGCAACGCTTGGATGTTGCGGCGATTAACTCTGCCGTCCGTACCGCGATTCTAGAGAGCTTGCCCAATGGTGCTCCCGTTCTGAATGCCAGGCAGTCTTCGCAATTTGGATACCGCGTACACCCCGTGACAGGTAAGCGGCGTTTACACCGTGGTTTGGATTTTGCGGTTAATACCGGTACGCCTGTTTACGCACCAGCAGATGGTGTCGTGGAAACCGTTCGTCCGAGTAAAGAGGGCTCCGGTAACTTCTTGCGCTTGCAGCATACCTTTGGCTTTTCTTCTTCTTATTCCCATCTACACAAATTTGCCGTGAAAGCCGGTGACTTTGTTAATAAAGGCGATCTCATTGCCTATTCCGGAAACTCAGGTTTGTCATCCGGGCCCCATCTGCATTATGAAGTGCGCTTCGTTGGGCGGGCGTTGAACCCTCGGCCTTTCGTTGATTGGAGTTTGGACAATTTTGAACATATTTTTGAAAAAGAGAGAAATATTCAATGGGCATCTTTAATAAACAAAGTGGAGCAGCAAGTCAGCAAACAACTACAACTGTCATCGCAGCGGGATGTGACATCCAAGGCGAACTCAAGCTAAGTTGTGACATGCAAGTCGATGGCAATATCGACGGAACATTGAAGCTAGAAAAAGGATTAATTGTTAGCCGAAGCGGTTCAATCAAAGGTGAGGTTTGGGCGGACAAAATCATCGTTAATGGTGAAATCGAAGGGGTGTGCCGTGCTAATGCCATCGAGATTTTAGATAAAGGCGTGGTCTCAGGCAGTATCTATTGCGATAACTTGAGTATTGACCGCGGTGGTAAATTCTTCGGTACCACTTTCCCTGCGGAAACTCAGCATGTTGTTGAATTTACGCCAAAAGGTAAAGCTGAAGAAAAGACGGCAAAGGGTACCAATGAGAAAAAAGGTGAAGAACAAAAGCTGAAAAAGGCGCAATAACAGAACCGGAAAGCGGCTGCTCACAGTCTATACTTATAGTTTTAATTAAGCCGCGTATTTTCAAATCGTTAAATCATTTCTCTATCAGACTGATGATTGAATTGCGTCGCTTGGTTTGGCTAAACCTCCAGACTTAGAGGCGCAATGATTTCCATTAAGCAACTGAGCTATGCACTTGCCGTAGAAAAAACCCTACATTTCAAGAAGGCTGCCGATCTCTGCTTTATCAGTCAGTCTGCCCTCAGTGCTGCGCTCAGTGAGTTGGAAAAGCAACTAGGGCTACAAATCTTTGAGCGTAATAATAAACAGGTTTTGGTAACGCCTATTGGTCAAGAGGTGCTTAAGAGAGCGAAAGACATTTTATTGCGAATTGAAGATTTGGAGCATTTGGCTAGCAGTAAAAGTGAACCGCTGAGTTTTCCTATCAGCGTTGGGGTTATCCCTACTATTGCGCCTTATTTGCTACCTATGATCTTTCCTACTCTCAATGAGCGTTTCCCACTTGCAGAAATCAATGTTGTGGAAGAGCAGTCCCAGCACCTGGTAGATATGGTGCGCAGCGGTGAAATCGATACCGCTATTTTGGCGCTGCCTTATCCCTGCGAAGGGCTCCTTAGTTTGGAGTTCTGGCAAGAAGATTTCTATTGGGTCACCCTGAAAGGCACAATGCACTCGCAGCAAACTGAGATCACCAGCGATGAGGTAACCCAAACTCGGTTAATGTTGCTCAAAGAAGGCCACTGCCTAAAAGATCATGCGCTGGATGTGTGTAAACTTTCTGGGCAGCGGGCAAACCATGGCTTCGGTGCGACGAGCTTGAATACCCTTATCCAAATGGTACAGGGTAATTTAGGTACGACATTGATACCTGCTATGGCTAAAGACCAGCTCGTTACCGCAAACGAGAAACTATCGGTTATTCACCTTAACGAGCCTAGCCCGCACCGGCGAATTGCTTTTGTCTTCAGGCCTAATTATACCTGCCTGCCAAGTATCGAAGTCTTGGCAGATATTTGTAAATCTGCCTTATTAGCTCATTGATTTCAGGGATCTTAAATTA
Source organism: Photobacterium sp. AWH4_225 (assembly GCF_056158405.1). Lineage (NCBI taxonomy): Bacteria > Pseudomonadati > Pseudomonadota > Gammaproteobacteria > Vibrionales > Vibrionaceae > Photobacterium > Photobacterium sp. AWH4_225. Next base: position 1,574,161 of record NZ_JBSWTF010000001.1, read on the forward strand.
CCCCTGATAGGTTTTCTCCAAGTAAGTCACTATATCCGCCGACTCGAACATAGCTCGGTTGGTGTTGGGATCCATCAAGAAAGGAACCTGCACATTGCCGTATTGTTTGAAGAAGTCTTCGCGCTTGGTATCGGGCAATGGCTGATAAGGCTTCAGACTCCACCGCATGGTTGCTGGTCCCATGTCTGATACCTGTTGTTTGCCCAAGTTTATTAAAATGTACGTTATTTCCATCTCACATAGTTTTTCACGCACCAGCCGAGCAAAAGGGCTGGACTCAAAGCTGTATAAAATCAAAGGTAGTTCTGGCTGATTGGCAGGTTGGGCTTGAGTGCCTGAATTAAAGCGAACCGTTGATGCCAGCGTTGAACTTATTTGATTGGTGACTTTACCAAGCAAAGATGTCGAGGTTTTGACTGAGCCATAATGCTGGTTAAGGTGTTTGAGGATTGATTTCGCGCCCTGCTTGGCCTTGGATTGGTTGTTATCGACAAAGACAGGCGGCTGGATTTCATTCCCTTTACCTGATTTGGCCTTCAACGCTTCGAGGTTCTTGCCGCCTTTGGGGCAGGGTACAACCAGAATATCTAAATTTAATTGGGTCAGCGCTTCGCGGACCTGTCGGCATTCGGCATCATTCTCTTGGTCAAACAGCATGAGTGTTTGATCTGGCTGCTTGGTTGTTTTATCCGCCACGGTGCCTTGCCAGCAGCGATACGTTGAAGCAAGCAGTGAGGTGGTAACGTTTAGAAGCTGATTCATTGTTAACCTAATTCCTTTTGGTAAAAACAACGCATTGAGTGATTAATTGCTGGTGGGTATATCTATTCTAGTCGATAAAAGACAACCCATTCAGTGATTTACATTGCATGATTAACATTAGAAATGATGTAGAGGTATTTTGCCGGAATAAAGCGATCACGATTGAAGAATAAAGAGAATGTTCTATTTTGCTTTGAATGGTTAGATATACTAGAACAAACCATCTTGAGGTTGGTGAACAGACAGAAAAGGCGCTAGCTGGAAGCATGAAAACCGAAACAAAGCAGGAAAAACGACTAAGGCAGTTAGCTGAATTGCTACAGGGCCAAGATAAGATCCATTTGAAGCAGGCTGCAGAAACGTTGGCGGTGTCCGAAATGACACTACGCCGTGATTTAACCCTTCCTCATCCCACGCTGAGTGTGATTGGCGGCTATATCATTAATAAGCAGTCAGGCACAGGTAGCGCTGAGTATAAACTCATTGAACAGAACGAAAATCATGTCAGTGAGAAAAGTGCACTTGGAAAATTGGCGGCGCAAAGGGTCAACAACAACGACACGGTTTTTTTTGATAATGGGACAACCACTGTCCACATCATTCATGCCATCGATGATGATATAGCATTTACAGGCGTTTGTTTTTCTTTGAACATATTCTTGGCATTGAAGAGCAAACCCAATTGCAAGCCTATCTTGTGCGGAGGTCAGTTTGATGAAAAGTGCAATCATTTTTACCCGTTATCAAGCCAAACTGAATTGGACAATCTGCGGTTTGATTTGATGTTTGCCTCAGCGGCAGGGATTGATCTTGAGCAGGGGATCACCTGTTATGCACTTACCGAACTACCTTATAAACGCCAAGCTATGCGCCAGTCGCAGAAAACCATCCTGGTTGCCGATAGCAGTAAGATAGGCAAGGTCAGAAAAGCCTATATGTGTAGGATTGAAGACATCGATGAAGTTTTGTGTGACAGCGAGTTACCTAAAAGCTGGCTTTTAAAACAGGAATAAAAAAAAGAGGCTGAAATCAGCCTCTTTTACTTTTAATGGGTAGCCTTTAGCGGGTGTTACTTACGCTTTCTGCGCAGGAAGCCTAGACCGACTAGAGACAGAAGGCCCAACCAACCAGTAGAGCCGCCTGAACCGTCGTAAGTTGGTTCAGTGACTGTTGGAGCCAGCGAGTCGCGTTTAACGACTTCAACGTTCATCGTTACTGAAGAGTTCTCAACAGATTGAGCGCTAGACTTAGTGCTGGTTGGACGCTCTAACGTCATTGTTACTTTATAGTCACCCGCATCAATGCCGTTAACATCAAACAAAACGGTTTGTTTGCCGTCTTTAGTTAGCGTCATCTTCGGCAGGGTGACTTTGCTCATATCTGCCGGTGCTGGCGAGAACTGAATGCTTGCAATATCCCCCGCTTTCGCGTCAACCGTTGGAATAGGGTAAGCCACTTCCATACGGCCACTCTTTGTTGACAGCAAGACTGGTTCACCAGCCGTTTCACCATAACCGTAGCTTAAGGTGATAATGGCTGAGTCATGATCTGATGAACGATATGGATCTTGAGAATAGAATGGGTTTTGCCCCCAAGAGCTACTCTTGTATTTGCTGCTGTAATCAAACAGTGGTGATTCAGCTGCATTGATATGCCAATCTGTTGCATCGATGACTTTCTTAGACAATGACGGGGTGATCAGCACATGGTCAAGTGAACCAATCTCATCATTGTAGGAGTAGCTCCAAACCGCATGTTTTTGCTTGGTCTCTTTTTCGACCTTGTCGTTGATCATCTCAACGGCATTGATCAAGCCGAAGGATTTGGTGATCTCGGCACCATTTTCACCAAATTGTGGCTTGTAGCCAATGAAGGTATCACGTGCTGCGCGAATGGTTTTTCCTTCAGGTAATTTTTCAGGAATCGTGGTTAGAACCAACATAGGATCTTCGTTGGCGTAGGAGTTGAAGTCACCCATTACCACCTGATCACCACCCATTTTGGCTAGTTGCTCGCCCAGCGCGACAGCGCCAGCTACGCGGAAGTTTTCACATGAGCCTTGGTAGTCATCGTTTTTGACGTCATCCTTCTCTGTGTTGAAATTCTCCCAAGTCTCCCAGCCTTGCCAATCTTCCCAACAAGTTGAGCCTTTAGATTTAAGGTGGTTAACCGCAACCGTCAGTTTCTTACCGGTATTAATCAGGCGGAAAGTAGCGGCAACAGTATTACGCTGGAAGTTCTTACCGTTTTCACGGATTTCACCTTTGTCGTCTGTAATTGGTGCACCGTTTTCATCGGTGATGATAGGCGCTTCCTGACGCGGCATTTCAATAATACGAGATGATTCGATTGCAACCTTACTCGGACGGTATAGCAGGCCAGAAGTAATGGCATCACCGCCTACCGAGTCATGTTCATCCAGTACAACATCGCCGTTTGAGTCAAAACCCACAAATGCGTATTTATTGTGGATTGATTTTGCCTCGTTGCGGTCTTCGTAGTTTTCGTAGTAGTACTTCTCGTTGACGGCATTAACAAGTTCGGTGATGGCACTGTAGGTACCAAAGCCGTTGTTTTCGATTTCCATCAAGCCAATGATATCGGCATCTAGACCATAGATAGCCTCAACGATCTTAGCTTGCTGACGTTCAAAGTCGTATTGGCTTTCTGCACCACGGTTGTCTCCGTGCTGGTTTTCCGCACCGCCATATGGGGAGTTGAAATAGTTAAGGACATTCTGTGTTGCTATGCGAAGAGCAAAGGCATCAGATGCGGTTTCCTCACTGATTTCTGGCTTAGACTTACGGTCGGTATTATGAATGAAGTTTGAGTCATCCACGTTATTCATTGGGATTAGGCGGTAATCACCATAAGCAAAGTGAATAACGCCTTCAAGACCAACGACGCTGTCGTTAATGCGAATGTAGTTATTCTTTGGATCGTTTTTGAAGTTAGGGTAGTAAGGGATCTCACCATTGCCTGGCTTCTCGTCACTGTCGACAAACAAGCGGAAGTTGTCGTTTTCAGCCATCTGATCTTTAGATGCCTGGCTACCCGCAATATTCTCTTGGTTAGGTTGCATATTAGGGCGCTTGTATGCCAGTACCATGTTGTTGCGGCCGCCATCATAGTCGTAGCTAAAGGTACGTGATACCCGCATGTCTTCGTTGACGTCCGTTGTAGCTGGGTCAATGTCTTGAGGTAGTCGAACCAACATCCCTTCATAACGTTCAAGGGTTTTTTCGAAGTTGCCACCGTCAGCAGCAATCATCGTTAGATCAACAGATGCTGGTGGGTGAATACCTTTACTTTCGTCGACTAACCATTCATCTGCAGCAAGTAGTGTCAAACCATAATCTTCGCCTACTTTACCGGTAACGGTAACGGTTGAACCAATCTCAGGTTTGTCGTCAGTAGTTTGGATGAATAAGCCATTTGATGTCAGCTCGTTGCCATCATCTGAATAAATGTAGAAGCCCGTTACAAATGAGTTAGCAACTGCTGAGACCACGCCAGTAACACGATAACGATCAGTTGATAGGTATTCACCATCTTTCAACAAAGGTGAACGGAATCCTTCACCTTGGATTTGACCTATGGTGGTGTCTAAAGGCTCTGCTGGTTTTTCTTCTAATGTCGTATCACCAAGCCCAGAGAAATCATCTTTACCAAATAGAGACCAGCCAGATGATTTGTATGTAGATGATTGTGACTCTCCCTGGTAACGGCGGAAGGTTTTGTCTCCTCCCCAATTAGAGCCACCATTACCAATAATGTCAATTATGTTGCTACGCGGGTCGGTAGTACGAGCAAGGGTTACAGAGTCATCGCCATTAAAACCCATTGCGTTATAGCCAGAAGTCGGAGACAAAACATGGGAAGCACCATTATTACCAATCGCGGTAATAAGATCTTCGCCAGCTCTGCCGTGAACGAAAACAACAGCTTTATTTGCAGGGATTGTCACTCCTTTAAGGATCGATTCCTTTTTAGAGTTATAGATCATATTAATGTACTGGCCATTATCGTAGTAAAGGCCAACATCGCCATCGAAGGTATAATCAGTATCGCCAGTATTCGTCAACTCGATAGCTTTGTTATAGCTACTACCTTCAACGTACTCTGAGATAATAATATCGTTAATGCCGGCCATTGCAGGAGCGGCTAGGGCGGCAGCAACCGCTGCTGAAACCAGTGTTATTTTGTTTTTCATAGAAGTTTGACTCTTTATTTTTAGTTATTGGTGAGATTTAGAAATAGACGCGTGCGTAGGCGTAAACATCTTGAGCGGCTTCACCGACGTTGCCTTCGATAGCCAGTACCGATGAGCTAGTTGGTTTGAAGTTCACACCCAAGGTGCCCCAAGTACGGCTGCTACCCCAGTTGTAGTCTTTGCCGTCCCAGTACTCACTATCTTTGTCCCAGTTTTCATAGGCTTCATAGTTCGCCGAGCCAACCACTTGCCATTGCTCGGTGAGGTTATACTTGGCGGAGACCAAAGCACCTTCATGATCGAGAGTTTGGTAGTCGTTATAGCGGTAAGCTTTGTTGTTTGGATCGCTAGCATCAACTGCAGTTTTTTCCTGAGCGATATCTTCTTGTTCCAAAAATCCGTTGAAGCCAAGTGTAAGGTCTTGAGTGACAGCTAGGCGCATACCTAAACCAAGTAGGCGTTGTTCACCGTATTTCGATTCACCCTCAGAACCACCACGGCCTTCTATACCAACAACGATAGAAAAGACTTTGCCGAAATAACCTGCGTAGCCGTTCACCACATCACCCAGTGGAGAGCCGGAGCTAGACTTGGAATCGTAGCTGTAAGAAGCACCTACCTTGATATCACCGTAACGGCCTTCATATTTTACCGTCGCGTCTTGGTCACCGGCTTCACCGGTTTCTACCGTCGTATCAAAGGTGAAATCGCCGTACTTGTCGTAATCATCAAAGGCAGTATCGGTTAAGCCGGCTTCAATGTAGTGGTGATCGTTGAATTCGTAGCCAAGGTATAGTTTGTCGATGCTGAGCACCATGTCACCTGAGCCGTATTTCCAGTTCTCACGCTCGTAATCAAGTTCTAGGCGGTAAAGAATCTCGCCGTTTCGACCTTTGGCACCAAGTGTGGCAAAAGAATCATCAATGTAGCTTTGATCTTTATAAAACTCGCCTGACTTGAAATCAGCACCGAAGTGACCGCCGATACCGACTTCGCCGTAAATATCCAGATAATCGCCGTTGTCAGCTTGATAGACCGTAGCCGCTTGAAGCGACGGGGCAATCATTAGAGCAGAAACGAATGTCGCAAGAGCTGTTTTTTTATGTTTGAGGATGTTCATTATTTAACCTTTGTTGTTATTCAAACATTTTGGTTTTATTTTGTTCGTATTATCACTTTTCTGCTCGTATTGAAGCAAATATTAGCTATTAATAATGAGAGCACTATCAATATTCTTGTTGGAACTCATGAGAAAAATTTCTGATAGCAATGTATCTGAGGCAATTTTGACTCAATGAGTTACGTGGTTTTAGCCAATATTGCTTCGTGTTGAGCATGTTTGTTAACGGTTTTGCGAGCAAAAAATTGACGCGATGGAGTGTAGTTGTGAAATAAGTCACTTTTGTTACATTCACAACATTTGTGGTGTAGGTAAGTGTGTTTGATGGATAAAAAAACTGACTGCATAATTTGCAGGCTGATGAGAAGGTAGGTGTGTGTAAAACTTATACCGTCAACGAAGTGACAAAATCACCGGAGCTATAAGTAAACAGTGTTTATGCGGACTTTAATTACACGGCATTAAGTATGTTATTTTGCTGTTGGTGCAATATGGAGAAATGAGAGACAGGGCAGGGATTAGAAAGCAAAAAAGCCTGTTCCGAAGAACAGGCTTTTATAAGTGGTGGGCGATACCGGGCTCGAACCAGTGACCCCCTCCTTGTAAGGGAGGTGCTCTCCCAACTGAGCTAATCGCCCGAATAAACGCTTGGGAGCCTCAAAGAGGTAATGCGTTTATTGGAATTTGGTGGGTCCGGGCGAACTCGAATCGCCGACCCCTACCATGTCAAGGTAGTACTCTAACCAACTGAGCTACGGACCCAAATTATGTACTTCTTAGTGGTTAAGTAAGAAGTTGGTACGACCGAGTGGACTCGAACCACCGACCCCCACCATGTCAAGGTGGTGCTCTAACCAGCTGAGCTACGGTCGTACTGTCATTATCACGTTAAGTGATAATGGTGCGTCTGAGTGGACTCGAACCACCGACCCCTACCATGTCAAGGTAGTACTCTAACCAGCTGAGCTACAGACGCAAATTGTGTTCTAGGTTTAAGCTAGAAGTTGGTACGACCGAGTGGACTCGAACCACCGACCCCCACCATGTCAAGGTGGTGCTCTAACCAGCTGAGCTACGGTCGTACTGTCATTATCATGTTTAAGTGATAATGGTGCGTCTGAGTGGACTCGAACCACCGACCCCTACCATGTCAAGGTAGTACTCTAACCAGCTGAGCTACAGACGCAAATTGTGTTCTAGTTTTAAGCTAGAAATTGGTACGACCGAGTGGACTCGAACCACCGACCCCCACCATGTCAAGGTGGTGCTCTAACCAGCTGAGCTACGGTCGTACTGCGTTCCCGTGGGAACGAGGAGCATATTAGCGAGTGATGATCCCTCGTGCAAGTGTTTGAGTTGGCTTTTTTAAGTTATGGTGACTGTTTGCTTATGCTTTGAGCGCGGCGGATTATTTCTCGCCGCCGAGGTGGGTAAAATTGTGATTTCAATCACTTTTATTCGTCGTTGTATTTACTGGTTTGGCATTTGAACACTGGATAAACCAATACCAGCAGTCATTTTTTGATGACTGCTGGTATTAACTAAAGGTGAAAAAGCTATTGGGCTACTGTGCTCTAGCTGACTTCTGCACTCTCTGTTTGCTCAAGTGTTGCAAATAAATCGTTGAATGACTGGGTAAGCTTATGCGAAGGCAGCAAGTGGATCAGCGGTTGCTGGTGGTAGTGTGATTCCTTCATCTTGATAGAAAGCGGTAGATAAGGCTCAAGGATAGGTAAACCAATATCTTTTAGATCTGCAATGATCTGCGCTGGGAACTTAGCCTGGGCGTTGAACATATTGACGATAACCCCTTCCACTTCGAGGTTGGGGTTATGATCATCACGCAATTCCGCCACATTGTTGAGCAATGTCATCAAGGCTTGTTGCGAAAAGCTGTCACAATCAAACGGAATTAACAGCTTATTGGCACCGATAAGCGCTGCTTTGCTGAAGAAATTCAAGTTGGGTGGGGTATCGATATAAATCCGGTCATATTCCTTGTCTAACTCATCAAGGGCGTCGCGTAACTTGTAAATCTTGTAGCGGCGCTCTAGCTCTGATTCGATTTTTTCAAGCTTAGGGCTAGAAGGAATAATATCGAGGTTTTCAAATGGTGTGGCCTGCGGGTAAGACTTGATAGGCGTCGACACCGAAAACCACCCGACAGTTTGGTTAAGCAGCTCAGCAATATTCTTGTTGTTGTCGGTGTTGATATCAAAGCCAAGATAATGGCTGCTGTTACCTTGGACATCCAAGTCGATAAGAAGGGTTTTATAGCCTTTAGCGGCACTGATGGCGGCAAGGTTAGCTGTAATACTGGATTTACCGACCCCACCTTTTTGATTGAAAACAACACGACGCATAATGCTTGAACCTACCTTGGTAACTATGTGTAAATGTCTAAAAAGAATAGGCTACCATTAGCCTAATATGAGCTGCAATGCTTATTGTAATAACTCGTGGTCGGGTGGAAGAAGCCGTGAAATCCACAAGATCAGTTTGTGTTTCATGTTCGGGCCATCTTCCTTGTCTTCAGGGAGCGGGGTGATTTGCTTGAACTGAACCAATAAACGGTAAATGCATTCCACTTTGTCTTTTGATGAGACGGACTTGTCCAAGTCATCAAACCCTTGTTTTTGAGCAAAAGCCATTCCCAGTTCGAGCGCTTTTTTCAGCAACTTTGCATCGTTCTTGTTTTTCTTCATGTTTGGCTCCGCCTAATGTTGTTAGTTTCATCTTAGAGCCTGTTGCCACGCATTTATAGCAACATGGCGCATTTCTTTGCGCTGAGTCTTTGAAATTGTTGGCAGTGCAGCAGTAACCGTTAGCGAGTTAGTGGATACCCACTTTGATATTGCAGCGTTTGAAGGTTCTTTGCCAAAAGCTGACGTGTTTTAGGGTCGCCTGCCTGAACTGGTCGTGTAGCTCTCCGCTTATGTACTTCTCATAGTAAGGTGTAATGGCTTGGTTGTTGGCATGATCAGGGTTTAGCAGTTCGCTCAGAGGCGGGGATATTTGCTGGTACTGGGAATCCAGTTCGGCAAGATAAGGTTGTATCTCGTTAACAAAAAATTTGTAGAAGACATTGCTCAGGTACTCGGCTTGTTGCTGGTTACGATTTGGGCCGCAAATGAGCGCCGATTCACTCTCTTCTAGCATGTTGGTAATGCTATCCAACCATAAGGTGGAAAGTTGGATTGAAAAAATAAGCTGCCCGAAATAGTGGTGGGCATGTAGCTGCTCTTGGTGTTTGATAAGTCTATCGGCTTGTTTTTCTTCAATACTGGTTCCGGCCTGGATGTGCTGTTGGATATAGGCAAGGTGGTTAAATGCATTTAGGCTTTCATCGAAACCATAAAATAGACCTAGTTCAAAGGGTTGATGATGTATAGTCAACTGTTGCCGCCACTCTTTTTCAGTCGTGAACATATTCCACAGGTGATGGGCAAGTTGGGCCTGCTTTTGTTGTTTGTAACCATCGAGCATTGGAAGCACATCGGAATCATCCGGTAATGTTTCTTGGCAGTGATTGAGTCCATTTAACAGAATAAGCTCGTACCTGAGTTGCCGAGTTTTGTCCTGCACTTTCCCCAGTATTGAGTTGCGCTCTGCAATCAGGTTAAACAGACCGCACTTTCTCAACTCATAGGCATCAAGTAGATCAATGCGAATATCTTCAATCGGAACTAGGAGTTCTCTTGGCTCAGGGAAGGCTTCTAAATCATCGTCATTGATTGTCGCGGGTGAGGTATCAAGGACATTGGCTAGTCTATCGTTATAGGTATCGAAACTGCGTTTGGCAGTATTGGGCTCACACCCCGTAAGAGCCAGTAGGATAAATAACGTGTTTAATAAAATATGGGGCTTTGTATACATGCTTTAGAACTAGTCACTAGTAGTATGGTAAGTATACGCAGCAAAACAAAAAGGCGACCATAGGCCGCCTTTAATTATTGAACTTGCTAGGAAATCCGCTTAGCGCAATGACATCTGCAGTTGTGCTTCTTCGTCTTGCTTTTGCACCCAGAGCATTCTAGTGGCTAACATAAGTGCTGCAGCGGTTAGGCCGATAATGTTGCCGATCCAGAAGCCATGTGGACCCATTGGGTCAACTATCCAATCGGTCATACCGAGTATATAGCCAATCGGCAGGCCGAGGATCCAGTAGGCAATAAAGGTACGGATGAAGATCGCGCGCATGTCTTTGTAGCCCCTCAATGCACCGGCCGCCACCACCTGGATGGCATCGGTACACTGGTAGATAGCTGCCAAGAACAATAGTTGTCCAGCAATCATGATTACTTCACGGTTATTGGTATACATCTCAGCAATTGGCTCACGCAGTACAACCGTCATTACCGCAGTCATTGCAGCTGTCACAAAGGCCACAATCAAACCGCAACGGCTAGCAATTTTGGCTTCGTTGAAGTCCTGTCGACCAAGAAGGTGGCCAACTCTAATACTTAAGGCTGCACCTAAGCTCATCGGGATCATGAAGATCAGCGACGAGAAGTTACTGGCGACCTGGTGGGCGGCCACTATGGTCGAGCCTAGTGGTGATATCAGCAATGCAATTGCGGCAAACAAGGAGACTTCAAAGAAAATTGAAGCGGCAACCGGGAAGCCCAGGCGAAATAAGCGGGTAACTGCCTTGAATTGCGGTTTGTGCCAATGGTCGAAAATACCGACGCTACGCAGCTTTTTATTGTAGCGGATATATATCAGCATCGAGATGAACATCAGCCAGTAGACAATCGCAGTGGCGACACCACAGCCGACGCCGCCAAGAGCTGGGGCACCAAACTTACCGTAAACAAAGATCCAGTTAAGTGGGATATTGCAGGCCAGGCCAATAAAACCAATAACCATAGCAGGGACGGTCATTGAAACGCCTTCAGAGAAGCTTTTAAGCGTTTGGAAAAACAGGAAGCCCGGAACGGCAAATAGTACCGCATGCAGGTATCCTGTGGTTTTCTCCGCCAAAGCTTCTTCGACATCCATCATATCAATCAGGGCACCAGCGTTATATAACACCAAGATGATAGGTACCGAGATCAACGCGGCAAGCAGAAAGCCGTGCTGGACCTCAAAAGGGATCTTATCGCGTTTGCCTGAGCCGTTTAGGGTAGCAACAATAGGTACTAGGGCGATAAGCAGACCAACACCAAACAGGATCGCAGGCAGCCAGATACTGGCAGCAACCGATACGGCAGCCATATCTGTTGCACTGACACCACCGGCCATGACGGTATCGACAAACCCCATGGACGTTTGAGCAACAGAAGCAACCAGTACGGGGATGGCCAATTTTAGAAGGTGGCGTGTTTCACGCCGATAGTTGTGCACGAAAGCGCTCCTGATTGAAGAGTAAATAACGCGGGAATTATAACGATTAGCTAAAGCGACACAATTCACTTCGAGCAAAAAGAGAGTAATTCACAATCTTTGTTAAGTATCAGATGTTTATGGTTGTAGAATTATGCTTTCTCGAAGAGGTTGTGCATGGCAGTTAACTTTCCCGTTCTATCACTGCTCGGTTCTTGCCACCTAGCTTCGCCTCGTAAAGTAGTTTGTCAGCAACCGCATAAGATTTTTGTGGGTTAGCCGTACAGCGACTCGCTCCAATACTAGTGGAGACAACCACCGAAATGTCACTATTTCTGTAAGGGGTTTGAGCAAGCGTCGACAGTAACGTCTGGGTGATGACTTCAACATCTTCACGAGATAAGTCTGCTAACCATAACGCAAATTCCTCTCCACCAATGCGACCAAATAGACAGTTTTCAGGTAAAACCGCCTGGCAGGTTGCAGTGAAGTGCTTGAGGATATTGTCACCTTCAATATGCCCATAAGCATCATTGATGTGTTTAAAGTTATCTATATCTAGGATGAGTAACCAGCCTCTGTGAAAAATACACTTTTCATCAAGCTGTTGCCAGAAGTAGCGTCTGTTGGCAATACCAGTGAGCGCATCGAAATAAGCCATTTGCTGAAGTTTGGCATTAGCCGTGCTAAGGGCTTGGGTGCGCTCTTTGACCCGAGCTTCCAGCTCTTGGTTTTGTTGAGCTAATAGGGCGTTCAGGCGTTTGGTTTCTTGCTGTTGGCTATCTAGCTTGTGAATGGTGAGTTCAAGGTTGTGCTGCATTTTATTGAATGATTTGGCGAGAGTGCCGAGTTCGTCATCACGGGTAATGGCGATTTTGCTCCCCCAGCGCCCCTGGCTGATTTGCTCTGCTGCCCGAGTTAGAGATTGAATGGGTAAACGAATATGGCCTGCGGCTTTTCGGCCAAGCAAGATCGCAATGATTACCAAAATAATAGTGAGCAAGATGGCAACACGTTGCGCGGTCACCAACTCTGGTGCAAAGTCAGTCATTGGCGAATAGAAGGCAATTTTGACCAAGTCACTTTTTGCGAGAGTGTAGTCAGTGATAAACCCAGCCCACTCTTTGCCTTTGTGCTCGACAAGCAACAGGCTGTTACCCTTGTCATGATCTTTATTGATCAGTTTATCGAGGATAGGGGCGGTAGTTGGATTGATCTTAGTCAGAGTGCCGCCAGTAGGCAGGTGAGACTTAGAGGTGCTGGCCAAGATGACTTGGTTTTTGTAAAACAAAACGACATCACCGTGCTCACTGAGTTTACTTTTGCTCAACTCTTGAATAACGGTATTGAGGGTTAAATCCAAACCCCATACACCCAATAGTTTGCCGTTATCATCGCGTTGGGCTTTGGACAGCGTAATGCCAAGTAGGGTAGGGTCAAAAGCGCCGGCGTAAATTTTACTCCAAACTGGATAGTTAACCTTAGTGGCATTTTGGAACCATGCTTTGGCTCTGGCATCGAAGTTGTCGGTTGATTCGATGAGCTTTCCCTTGCTGCCAAAATGGTCTGACTCATAATGCTGCAGTTTTCCCGCTTTGCCATTTTCGGTTTCTATCAGGAAATAATGCTCATTGCCTTGATGGCCAGCGGAAAGTAGTCCTCCATCCATATTACCAAAATAGAAATAATCTATTTCGTCGTGATGGTTAAGTACATTAGTGATGTGGTGAAGCAGTGCCTCCCTGTTCTCAACGACTGTACTTAATTCTGATTGGATGCGCTCTTGGTGTTCATAGACTTTATTGGCGTCTGTAAAGAATTCATCAAGATGATTGAGAACAGCTTGGCTTGCATGCTGGTAGATATTTTCTATCGTGTGGTGGACAATCCTTGCCGCACTTTGATGCCACAGAAAGCCAATCGGAATTGCAGTTAACACAACTAACAATGCTAATAACACCTGTATGTGCCTGTTAAGATTATTTCTTAGGTGTGCAAGCATGTTGAGTCCAATTGAGTACAGGCTTCAATAAATGGGTAAATATGTGCTGAGCATATAGGGTTAAACCTAATAGTGCAATTTGGCTTGCTTTTTACCGAACTAATTTACTGTTAACATGCTGAAAGTTAGCTTATCCGCAGGAGTTGTTATGTTTACCGGAATTGTTCAGGGCACCGCAGAAGTTATTGCGATTGAGAAGAAAGAAGCGTTTCAAACCCATGTTGTTCGTTTGTTCGGCAAGATGCGCGAAGGACTGGAAATTGGTGCCTCTGTGGCGCATAACGGCTGCTGTTTAACAGTCACTAAGTTAGAAGGTGACAATGTTTCTTTCGATCTGATGCAAGAAACATTGGCAGTCACTAACCTTGGAGAGCTTAATGTTGGTGATAAGGTGAACATTGAGCGTGCGGCAAAGTTTGGTGATGAAATAGGTGGCCATTCCATGTCGGGTCATATCAATGCTGTAACGCAGATTGTTGATATCGAAGTCTCGCCAAACAATACAACTATTTGGTTTGAAATTCCCAAGTCATACAATAAATATATATTACGGAAGGGATATATTGGCTTGGATGGTTGTTCTTTAACTATTGGTACCGTTGAAGAAGAGCGTTTTTGTGTTCACCTTATTCCAGAAACTCTGCAGAGAACATTATTTGGCGTCAAGGAAGTGGGCGATAACGTCAATATTGAAATTGATCCGCAAACTCAAGCAATTGTCGATACCGTAGAAAGGGTATTGGCAGAAAAGGGCCTTGCATAAATCAATAAGGCTAATAACACTAATAGCAATGTGCTTGAAATAATGAAAACCCCTACATAGCAGTAGGGGTTTTTGCTTATTGATATTGGTGATTAATTGTCGCCAACATTAAAGATTAGAATATTTGCTCATCATCAGCGTCCACAAACAAATTGATGGTTTTATGCTGCTCATCAACTTGCATATTTAGGTGAATAGCATGGCAACAGGCAGGGCAGTCATCATAAAACTCTTGGCTACCTGCACTGGCATCAAGGGTAATGGGGATGTTGTGGCCGCAATGTGGGCATACCACTGTCTGCTCTGTGAAATTCTTCATAGTGTACTCCTTGCAAACTTATGACAAGAATTAGCATCCAAGTTGCAATAATTCTCAAGAACACGACCGGTTCAGTTCAATGATTTAACTTTAGCGTTAAGCGTTCGTTTTCGCCTCAAATTAACTATAAAGTTTGAAGTGATAGAAAAAACTGAAAAAGAAATAAAAGTCAGGAGTTGGAACATGAAAAAAGACTGGACGTATAAATTTTTGTTTATATTAACAAAATAAAACTTAGGTCAGAATTGGAACATTTATTGTGTGAATGCATGGGGGTAAAAAGGTGCAAAAAATATAATGGTTTAATTTACACCTTTTCAAAATAGTAGGTTACTTGTTAGTTGCAAAAAGTTGCTTATTTACTTCGAGTAACGACTTAAGTTTGCTATCAGCAATGGCTCAGCAATGGCTCAGCAATGGCTCAGCGAGGGCATTGGCATAACCAGTATCAGGTATAAGCCGGAGCAAGTTGTCGCTCCGGCTTTGAATCGTTAAACGGTCACACAAATGACGAACTGCTAAAAAATATTTATTTTAGCCCGAGTTTTTCCATCATTTGTTCAGCTTGCGTGATGTAGCTGCCGCCAAATAAGTTGCAGTGATTAAGAACATGGTAGAGGTTGTAGAGATCTTTGCGCTCCTCATAACCATCATCCAGCGGCCAGACAGACTGGTAACCTTCATAGAAGCTTGGTGGGAAACCACCAAACAACTCGGTCATGGCGATATCACACTCGCGATCGCCCCAGTAACTGGCAGGATCAAAAATGATCGGCCCGGTGACGGTAAGGGCAGTATTGCCATGCCAAAGATCACCATGAAGCAAAGATGGCTTAGGCTGGTGGTGGACCAGAAGATCGATAACCTTGCCAGTGATCGTGTCTATGTTGCCAAAGTCGATCCCTTTTTCTGAGCAGAGCTGCAATTGCCACGCAATACGCTGCTCGGCAAAGAAGCGGCACCACTTCCTGCGCCACTGGTTGGGCTGCGGGGTTCGGCCTACATAGTTGTCGAGATCAAAGCCGTATTCGCCCTGTTCGCCCCAGGCATGCATTCGCGCTAACTGTTCACCAAGAGTATAAGCAGATTGGTTATCGATCACTTTGGTCGGCAGGTAATTGAGCACAATGAAAGCACGGTCTTTGGTTGCGCCTAGATGGATAAACTGAGGCACCTGAATGCAGTCAGTTTCGTTGAGCATTCTCAGGCTTTCGGCTTCAGTTTCGAACATTACAAGCCGTTCGCGGTCATTGAGTTTGACGAAGTAGCGCTCGTCTTCGTCGCCGATGCAGTAGCATTCATTAATGTCACCGCCTTCAAGCACTTCCTTTTCGCTGATTTTGAATGGTCTATCCAATACCTCAGAAAGTTGGTGAGAAATTGCTTGCCACATAGCATCCTCCACGAAACATCAATATGCAGTTGGGCTTGTTGCCTCTCAACATAGTAGTCTATTTATTGAGCGAATAACTGGGTATTTATCAAGGTTTTAATGTTTGATTGCCAAATTAGCGTGTATGAACCTTTGATTAATTTTCCATTGGGCATCAATTAGCACTTCTTTGTCTTCATTTATGCACTGGCTTTGTGGGTGTATGACTCAAACCGTCTTATCTCCTGCTATTTATTTATCCAGTGCTTCGCCGGTATACATAAGGTATTCAACACAAAGGGAATAAAATGCATTTGCCTGAGGCGAAATAGTCCGGTCGGTGAGACGGAAAATACCGATATCACGCTTCAATGGTGGATCAATCAATGGACGCCAGACCAACTTGGTTTCATTTGTAGGAAAAGCTAATTTAGGCAGGGTGGTAATACCTATTCCCAATTCCAAAACAGAAAATAAAGAGGTGATGTTCTCGACGGAATAGAGCGCTTTCTCACTGAGCACATGGGCAGGCGTCGATTCTAGTAACGTACAGGTACCATTACGAATAAACGGTTGCTTGAGCAAAGTTTCCCAGCTTATCCCTTGTTCGTGCTGGGCGAGAGGGTTGTCTTGTAGGCAAACTACGCCAAGTGGATCTGACAATAAGGGAGTGAAAGAGATGGCATCATCTTCAACCTGTGAGCAGTTACCCAAGGCTAAATCGACTTCTCCGGCTAATAACCTAGCTTCAACCCCTGCGGCGTTATCGTCTATCAAACTCACTTCTACTTTGGGGTAGCGCTCACAGAATGCTGCCAACACGCTCGGGATCAGTTTAGCGGCAACGGAAGGGACGCAAGCGATGCGCACTTTGCCTTGCTGACCCGAGGCAATGGCTTTTAGATCATTATCGAGATCATTGTAAATACTCAAGAACTGGGAAATTTTAGGGTAAGACACTTTACCAAATGGGGTGAGTTGCGCCTTATGTCCGGTTTCGAACAGCGCTTGGCCTAATGTCCTTTCTAACTCTTTGACAGAAGTAGACAGTGCTGCCTGTGAGCGGTTTGCCCGTTTTGCTGCGGCTCTGAAGCCGCCTTCTTCGACTACCATCACAAAATGAATCATTTGCTGAAGCTTAATTCCCATTGAACCCTCCCTGTTAGCCCTTTATCCATCATGCCTTAACTTAAGTGTTAAATAAAATTTATCAATTGTAAAAAATTAACCGTTAGATATATCAGTACGGTTAGTGCATGATTTAACCATCTCGAAACATCTTGATTACAAAAGTGGAGTTGAGCGTGAGCCTTCAAGATAAAAAGCAAGCTGTCAAAACCTCTCTATTTGCATCTAAAGCCCCGCTTGAGTGGGCCATTACCCATAATGGAACGCTCTACACCGCGCAGATCCCTATTGATCAGAATGGCGTTGTGGTGGACGGCGGGATCGAGGCCCAGACCCGCAAAACACTGGACAACCTAGTCCACACCTTGGAGTGCGCGGGTGAGTCATTGGATTCTGTATTGCAGGTGCTGATCTATGTGACTGACAGAGAGTACCTTGCCACCGTCAACAAGGTTTATGCCGAGTACTTCAATGCCCCATACCCAAATCGTGCAGCCATGGTAGTGGCGGGTTTGGCACGAGAAGAAATGTTAGTTGAGCTAGTGGTTTACGCCGCGGTGAAGGAATAAGGAAATGGCAATGACAACGACAATTCAAGCAGAGCAATCCCTTTATATCGCAGGTGAGTGGCAGTCAGGCCAACGCACTGTTGCAAACATCAACCCATCAGATATCAGTGAGAGCTTGGGTGACTTTGCCCAAGCCAGCCAAGCTCAGGTTCAGCAAGCCATTGATGCGGCCAATGCAGCGCAACCGGAGTGGGAGAAAACTCCGATGGAGCGCAAGCTGGCAGTGCTGCAGGCCATTGGTGATGAGCTAATTGCTCGTTGTGACGAACTGGGCCGCTTGTTATCCAGCGAGGAAGGTAAGCCGTTCGCAGAAGGTCGAGGTGAGATCTACCGCGCTGGTCAGTTCTTCCAGTATTACGCCGCTGAGGTGCTACGCCAGGTTGGTGATACCGCCGCTTCTGTTCGTCCGGGTGTCTCTGTGGAAGTGACTCGGGAAGCCGTGGGTACTGTAGCGATTATCTCGCCTTGGAACTTCCCGACAGCGACAGCAGCATGGAAGATTGCCCCAGCATTGGCCTTTGGTAACAGTGTGATTTGGAAGCCGGCCAATCTAACCCCTGCCAGTGCAGTGGCGCTAACAGAAATCATTGCCCGCCAAGGCTTGCCTGCTGGCACGTTCAACTTGGTACTGGGCAGCGGGGCGGAAGTCGGGGATACGCTGATTAACTCTACGCAGATCCAAGCGGTGAGCTTTACGGGCTCGGTAGACACTGGCCGTAAAGTGGCGGCTGCAACGGCGCCAAACTTTGTTCGTTGCCAGCTTGAAATGGGGAGCAAGAATGCCTTGATCGTTGCTGATGATGCCGATATCCAAATCGCAGTTGAAGCAACCATTGCCGGCTCGTTTTCCGGAGCAGGGCAGAAGTGTACTGCTTCATCCCGCTTGGTCGTGATGGACGGTATACACGATGCCTACGTTGAAGCGTTAATCAAGCGCATGAGTGAGCTGAAAGTAGGCCACGCATTAGAGGATGGCATTTTCATGGGGCCGGTGGTTGATGGCAAGCAGCTTGAAGCTAACTTCGGTTGGGTGGAGAATGCCCGTCAAAGCGGCGCTGAGCTAGCCTTTGGTGGCGAGCGCTTGAACCTGAAACACGAAGGCTATTACATGTCACCAACCCTGTTCGTGAACACCCAAAACAGCTGGGAAGTGAACCAAGAAGAGGTCTTCGCCCCTATGGCCTGTGTCATCAAGGTGTCTGATTTGGATGAAGCCATTGCCACAGCCAACGATACCCGATTTGGTTTAACCGGCGGCATTATCACCCAGAGCCTGCGCACCAGCGCATTGTTCAAAGAGCAGATCCAAACCGGTTGTGCCATGGTGAACCTGCCGACGGCAGGGACGGATTACCACGTACCATTTGGTGGCCGCAAAGAGTCGAGCTTTGGTCCTCGCGAGCAAGGCCAATACGCAAAAGAGTTCTACACCGTAGTGAAAACTGCCTACCAGCGTCCTTACTAAGGAGTGGCCTATGTACCAGCAGGAAATAGTGATTGATGGCTTGCAGTACTGCCATTGGGACCGGGAATACTTCCAGACCTTGAAGGCCAGCGGTATCCACGCCGTGCACGCGACCTTGGTGTATCACGAGAATGCCCGTGAAACTTTGACCCGTTTTGCCGAGTGGAACCTGTTGTTCGAACGCAATGCTGATCTGATCATGCCGGTGATGTCGATGGCAGATGTAGAGAGTGCAAAGGCGCAAGGCAAGGTCGGGATCATGTTCGGAGCGCAGAACTGCTCACCCATTGATGATGAAATTGGTTTGGTTGAGGTGATGCGTCGTCAGGGGCTGTTGATCATGCAGCTGACATACAACAACCAAAGCCTGCTGGCGACAGGTTGCTACGAACAAAACGACAACGGTGTCACTCGCTTTGGTAAGCAGGTGATTGAGGAGATGAACCGTGTCGGCATGATTATCGATATGTCGCACAGCGCTGAGCGTTCAACCCTTGAAGCGATTGATCTATCGGCACGCCCGATTTGCATCAGCCATGCCAACCCGACCTTTGCCCATGATGCGCTGCGCAATAAGTCGGACACCGTTATCAAGGCACTGACTGCCAGAGGTGGTTTGTTGGGCTTTAGCCTCTATCCGTTCCATTTGCCAAATGGCAGCCAGTGTACCTTGGAAGACTTTTGCCAGATGGTTGCCCGCACCGCAGAAATGGTCGGCGTTGAGCATCTCGGTATCGGCAGTGACTTGTGCCTGAACCAACCACAATCAGTGCTTGAATGGATGCGAAACGGCCGTTGGTCGAAAGCGATGGATTACGGTGAAGGTTCAGCAAGCAATTCGGGCTGGCCTGATGCCTTGCCTTGGTTTAGCGGTAGCCGTGGGATGGAGAACATCTACAACGGATTGATCAAGACAGGTTTCAGTAAAGCCGAAGCCGGCCAAATCATTGGCGGTAACTGGTTCAACTTCCTGCAAAGCGGTATTGAGCCCGCCGAGCAGTAACACAAGTACTTAAAAGGCCTGCCATTCCAATAACTCCAGCAGGCCACCTAATTATCTTTGCCCAGACAAATCCACTAACCGCTGGAGACAATTTATGTCTGACATTATGAACACGGCAAAGGCTGAAACCATTAATACTCAGCCTTCGCAGAAAAGCACACACCCTACAACAGAAACCCTAACAGAAAAGCTCGGTGTCAATAATCCGGTACTCTGGCTTAGTGGCGGCTTTATCGCTCTGTTTGTCACCCTAGCGCTATATGACAATGAGTTGCTGTCTTCTTTTGTAAATACCGGGTTTGCCTGGTCGGTTAAATATTTTGGTCCTTACTGGCAAATTCTGCTGCTACTTACCTTTTTGATTGGCCTCGCTTTAGCAGCAGGCAGAACAGGCCACGTTAAACTTGGCAACCTGGATGAGCCTGAAACCGATGCCTTCCGCTGGATTGCCGTCATGTTGTGTACGCTTTTAGCGGGTGGTGGCGTATTTTGGGCTGCGGCAGAGCCGATTGCCCACTATGTTAGCGCTCCGCCGCTGTACGGCGAGGCCGCGACACCTTGGCAGCAGGCGATTAACAGCCTTTCACAGTCATTCATGCACTGGGGTTTTCTGGCATGGGCAATCACCGGATGCCTCACTTCTATTGTGCTGATGCACCTGCACTATGACAAAGGGCTACCGCTTAAACCCCGTACGTTGCTTTATCCTTTGCTTGGTGAACGAGCCCTCAAAGGAGCTATTGGCGCGACAATCGATGCTTGCTGCATTATTGCGGTGGCAGCAGGGACAATCGGCCCTATTGGCTTCCTCGGTTTGCAAATCAGCTATGCCCTAAATGCCTTGTTCGCCATTCCTGATGGTTTTACCACTCAACTGATCATCATTTTGTTTGCCATTGCAATCTATACCATCTCGGCCTTGAGTGGTCTGAATCGCGGGATCCAGATCCTTAGCCGCTGGAATATTATCTTGGCGGTTGGCCTGATGCTGTACATCTTGCTGGTTGGCCCGACAAACTTTGTCATCAATGGTTATCTGCAAGGTGTTGGCACCATGTTGGATAATTTCATACCAATGTCTACTTACCGTGGCGATGAAGGCTGGCTAAGCTGGTGGACTGTGTTCTTCTGGGGCTGGTTCCTAGGTTATGGCCCTATGATGGCAATCTTTATTTCGCGTATCTCCCGTGGTCGCACAATTCGCCAGTTGGTCATGACTCACAGTGTGATGGCACCGCTCGTGACTTGCTTCTGGTTCACCATCGTTGGTGGTACCGGTGTGGCATTTGAAGTGGCCGACCCAGGCTCAGTGAGTAAGGCGTTTGAAGGATTCAATCTTCCGGGGGCACTACTGGCGATTACCCAGCAGCTACCGTTCCCGCTAATTGTATCGATTCTGTTCCTGATCCTGACCACGATCTTCATCGTGACAACAGGTGACTCGATGACTTACACCATCAGTGTGGTGATCAGTGGTGAAACCGAGCCAAATGCTTTCATCCGAACCTTCTGGGGCGTGATGATGGGTTTGACGGCACTTATATTGATTTCGCTTGGCTCCGGAGGAGTATCGGCACTGCAGTCATTCATTGTGATAACCGCTGTACCGGTATCGCTCATTCTGCTGCCGTCGCTATGGGATGCCCCCAAAATTGCGATGAAGATGGCTAAAGAGCAAGGGGTTTAAGTTTACAGACTCAAATGGATTCACACGTACTCTACAACAACATTCCCGGGCGGTAGTTGGACGCCTTAAACCAGAAACATAATTATAAAATTGGTGGTGAGCAATATGGATGCACATCGTTCCCTGAAATCTGATAACACCTTACGCCAGCCAGAAGTGGTTATGGCACCGGAAAGACTAGGTGCAATGCACCAAAACCGAATCAGCTTTGTCCGTTACTTTATTCGCCAGATGGCGCAGAAGAAATGGCAGGTGAGTCAATATGATTGGCAATTATCACCTGAAGGTTATGGTCATGCGATTTATCGCCTAGAAACCCAGCAAAACCACTATCACCTTGTGGTGTTCTGCGACGAAATCAGCGATGAAGAGCGTAATGACCGTGTCATTGCCGAAAAATGGGATGTCACTTTTGCTCTTATTCAAGGAGAGGTTGACTCATCGTTACTCGAAAGGTTACGTGCCAATGTACCGCTACAGGAAGCTGGCCGTAATCCTAACAGTGCCTTAGTGTTAGCCCGTGCCAATAAAAGTGTGAGGGTATTTGAACACTTAGTGTCTAGCCTTGCCCAAGGTGAGCAGCCCGATCCACAGCAGTTGGCGAATGTCGGTTATATCCTGCGAACGACTGCGGTATACGGCAACGGAAAGTTCGGTATTGCAGATTTCAAATTGCTGGAAGATAACCCAGACTTCCACCAGTCTTTCAGCGCCCAGATGTGTGCCGTGTATTTGCTGCGTGAGTTCAGTCTTGATTGGATTCATTATCTCGCGAAGCAGCAAGGAGGTGAAAAAGCCACAACCTTGCACCGTTCACTGCAACGCTACCTTGGCGTGGGTAATGCCACCGGTTTGGGAATGGCACCCTATTTGATCAACCACCCTTGTATTGTTGATCAGTGGATGACCACTCGTGAGCAAGCATTGGGTGAGATATTAGATCAACCTTTTGACTCAGCTAAGTTTCCTCAGCTTAGCTATTTGCTACAGCAGGCGGTGATTCACCTTAAACAAGTCGTCACGATTGACGATCACCAGCGTGAACTGAACAAACAGGCCACTGAAGAGTTAACCTCTTTCAGAAAGGAAATTGCCAACTTAGCTCTAGAGCGCACATCAGATTGGCATGCCTTTGTTGAGCTTTCGCAAGATCTTGGGTTGGAAGCACAAGAAATTATTCTTTCTTGCGTGATGGAGCTATATCCGGACATTGCAGATAGCTATCAAGAGAAAATGAACGGCGATGAGACGTTAGCACTGACCAGCGGTAAGAAAGTGCAAGATCTCATGCACTTATTAGAAAGTCGTTACCGTTGGGCCATTGATACTGATTTCCAACTGCCGGAGAACAACTACTGGTTTTGGTATCGCTCGCAAGACAAAGAAGAGCCGCGCCTCGGTGTTCGAGGTGTAGAGGCAGGTGAAGAGCGTGAGCTGCCTTTGGATATTGGCCGTCAGGTATATCGACTATATAGCGCCTTGCTACAAAGCGAGCCGCAACAAACCTTGGCCGAGTTTTTGGTATTGAATCCGCAGTTCAGGGGGATTGCCAAGCGGGCATGGACTTTGGGTAACAAAGTCATGGGTGATATCCAGATGAATGTCTTGCACAAAGGTTCGCTACCGATGCACTTGTTGCGCTGTAAGCTTGCGGTATTTGGTGCAACCAAGTTCGATCCGCGCTCTGACCGTTGGGTGCAAGTGACTTTCTTCCAAGGTTCTCCGTTGCTGGATGAAATTCACGATGGTGAGTGGTTATTCCCGATCCTGCCATCGGTAGCAGAGTTAACAGAGCAAGATCGAGCAGGAGAAGCAAAATGATTGTATCTCATAATGAACTAGTCACTGCCGTATACAAAGCCTTCCTGGGTTTACGACGCTGCTGTGGTGAAGCGGATGTGATAGCAAATATGGTTGCTGATCTGCAGATGGTCGGTCTCAATGGCGTCAGCCACTTTAATACAGCCGTGCCTTTTTTGGCTAATGAAAAGGATAGCCCGGTCACCTTAGTAAAGCCTAAGTCGGATCAGATTGAAATCGACATGGCTGGAGCGAGCATCGCTTGTCATTTACCCAGCGTGATTGATTATGCGGTTGAGCAAATGATAGAGACGAAATCACTGACTATCCATGTCAGCAATTGCCACAACCGTTGGCTTGCTTATAGCGAACTGGTGAAGCTGTCAGCGAAAGGGCTGGCCTGCAAGGCACAGTGGTCAAATGGCTCTGATGCGAAAAAGACCCTCTATGTGCTCAATAAAGGGTGTGTCTTCCCTGAGCTTTACCAAGTTGATGAAGTTTCTGAAGGCCATGTTTCAGAAGCCCATGTAAATGTGCATGATATGACCATTGAATTATCGGTTTCTAACTTCGCTCTCCCATCTCCGAGTGTGCAAGGGTATCAGCAAATCGATTCAGCCAGTTTACGAAACACCTACTTAAATGCTTGGCGTGAGGGGATAGAGGTTGATGATGCAGAGTGGAAAAAACTCAAGCAAGCGGCAACGGTATTCTTAGTCGAGAACAGTGAAGTCTCTGCCAAAGGGGCGGGGGAGTTGGTCGCTTAATCGCAAGTAGCGCATAGCAAATAGTGGAAAACATAAAATAAGCGCCTCATATTAAATCAATATGAGGCGCTTTCTATATCACTCTATACCAAGCTGTTGTGAGGCTTTACTCAAAGACTAGGCAACAGTTGTGATGGCATTAGCGTGTTGTAATGGGCTTCCAGCAATAACTCATTGGCTTTTTCGATATCCGGTGCGAAGTAGCGATCCTTATCGTAGAAGCTCACACGTGCACGTAGCATTTCCTTGGCTTGCTCCAAGCGATCTGAACTGCGGTTTGGCGAGCGGAAATCCAAGCCTTGTGCAGCGGCGAGCAGCTCAACAGCCAAGATCCCCCGGGTGTTCTCAGCCATGTCTTTGAGCCTGCGGCCTGCAAAGGTCGCCATAGAGACATGATCTTCCTGGTTAGCCGATGTCGGTAAGCTATCGACAGAAGCTGGGTGGGCAAGGGTCTTGTTCTCGCTGGCCAGTGCTGCTGACGTCACCTGTGCAATCATAAAGCCCGAGTTCACTCCTCCGTTATCGACCAAGAAAGGTGGTAGCTTGCTCAGCCCACTATCGATTAACAGGGCCATGCGGCGCTCTGACAAGCTGCCAATCTCGGCGATGGCCAATGCTAGGTTATCGGCAGCCATGGCAACCGGCTCTGCATGGAAGTTCCCCCCTGAAATGATGTCACCGTCTTCGGCAAACACCAATGGGTTGTCAGAAACCGCATTGGCTTCGATTTCCAGAATATCGGCAGAGTGTCGGATTTGTTGCAAGCAAGCCCCCATAACCTGAGGCTGGCAGCGTAGAGAGTAAGGGTCTTGGACTTTTTCACACTGCTGGTGAGATAAGCCAATTTCGCTCTCTTTGTCGAGTAGGTGGCGATAGGCCATCGCAGCATCAATCTGGCTACGGTGACCGCGCACGCGATGGATACGAGGGTCAAACGGGCGGCGGCTACCAAGCGCTGCATCGACAGACATAGCACCACAGACGGTACCTGAGGCATACAGATCTTCGGCGGCAAACAAACCTTCAAGCGCAAAAGCAGTGGAAGCCTGCGTGCCATTGAGCAATGCCAAGCCTTCTTTTGGTGCAAGGGTGATAGGCTCTAAACCGGCAATTTTCAGTGCTGCCGCGCCGCTAATTACCTCGCCATTATGACGGGCCTGTCCTTCACCCAACAGTACCGTGCTCATATGAGCCAATGGCGCTAGATCGCCTGATGCACCTACGGATCCTTTCTGCGGGATACAAGGGTAGATCTCAGCGTTAACCAGCGTGATAAGCGCTTCAACCACTTTAGGGCGGATCCCCGAGTAACCACGTGCAAGACTGTTGATCTTAAGTGCCATCATCAGCCTGACCGTATGATCTTCCATGAACTGACCAATGCCAGCGGCATGGGACAGAACAATACTGCGTTGCAAGGTTTCTAGATCTTCGACGGCGATACGGGTATTGGCAAGCAAGCCAAAGCCCGTATTGATTCCGTAAACGACTCTGTCTTCTGCGATCACCTGCTCAACGGCCTGGGTACTGGCTAACATGTCATCATAAGCAGTATTGTTAAGTGACAGTGTCACCTTGTGGCGGCTAATATGTCGAAGCTGCTTGAGAGACAGTTTCCCTGGATTGATTTCAATTTGGTACATACAACGTCCTTTAGGTGATCTTATTATTTTTGGGTTGATGGGATCATCGGTAAGTCGAGGCCTTGCTCTTCGGCGCAGTTAACCGCAATGTCGTAACCGGCATCGGCGTGACGCATAACACCGGTAGCAGGGTCATTACGTAGTACACGGCCAACGCGTTCAGCGGCTTCATCTGTTCCATCGCAGACAATGACCATCCCCGAGTGCTGTGAGAAGCCCATACCCACGCCACCACCATGGTGTAGCGAGACCCACGTTGCGCCAGAAGCGGTGTTCAACAGGGCATTAAGCAGTGGCCAGTCAGATACTGCGTCAGAGCCGTCAATCATGCCTTCTGTTTCACGGTTAGGGCTGGCAACCGAGCCTGAATCGAGGTGGTCTCGACCAATGACAATCGGTGCTTT
Source organism: Photobacterium sp. AWH4_225 (assembly GCF_056158405.1). Lineage (NCBI taxonomy): Bacteria > Pseudomonadati > Pseudomonadota > Gammaproteobacteria > Vibrionales > Vibrionaceae > Photobacterium > Photobacterium sp. AWH4_225. The sequence goes on from NZ_JBSWTF010000001.1 coordinate 1,600,503, forward strand.
CAGCTCACCGTTCTTGACCATTTCGTTGAACGCTTTGCCTAAGCGAGCGCGATCGTTAAGACCTACCCAGCAGATTCGTGCAGGTAAACCTTGGAACTGGATACGGTCACGAGCCATATCGAGCCAATTGTGTAGGTGAGGATTATCAGGGATCAGCTCTTTTACTTTTTGATCTGTTTTATAGATATCTTCCGGATCGCCAGACAGCGCAGCCCAACGGAAAGGCCCTACGCCCTCGCAAAAGAGAGGACGGATATAGGCTGGAACAAAGCCCGGGAAGTCGAAGGCATTCTCCACGCCGACTTCAAATGCCATTTGGCGGATGTTATTCCCGTAATCAACGGTGGCAGAGCCTGCTTTCTGGAGGGCAAGCATCGCTTCGACTTGAACTGCCATCGACGTTTTGGCAGCTTTTACTACCTCGGCCTCATCGCTTAGGCGCATCTCGGCAGCGTGCTCCATGGTCCAGCCTTGCGGCAGGTAACCATTCAATGGGTCATGGGCAGAGGTTTGGTCAGTAGTACAATCTGGTACAATGCCACGCTGAACAACTTCAGAGAAAACATCTGCTGCATTGCCCAGCAGACCAACAGATACAGGCTTACCGGTTTGTTTCGCTTCTTCGATAATCGCTAGGGCTTCATCAAGAGACGTTGCTTTGCAATCAACATAACCGGTACGTAGGCGATAGTCGATACGGCTCTCATCACATTCAACCGCAATCATTGAGAAACCGGCCATGGTAGCTGCCAAAGGCTGCGCACCACCCATGCCACCAAGACCGCCGGTTAAAATCCAGCGACCCGAACTGTCACCATCAAAGTGCTGTTTTGCCATAGCAACGAAGGTTTCGTAGGTGCCTTGTACGATGCCTTGTGAGCCGATATAGATCCAGCTACCTGCGGTCATCTGGCCGTACATCATCAAGCCTTCTTTATCGAGCTCGTTGAAATGCTCCCAGTTAGCCCAGTGAGGGACCAAGTTCGAGTTGGCAATCAATACTCGTGGCGCGTTGCTGTGGGTTTTGAATACTCCAACCGGCTTACCGGATTGAACCAATAAGGTTTCATCTTCTTCGAGGCGTTTTAGTACTTCGACAATTTTGTCATAGCACTGCCAGTTCCTTGCAGCACGACCAATGCCGCCATATACCACCAAAGCGTGTGGATGTTCTGCTACGTCGGGATGGAGGTTATTCATCAACATCCGCAGTGGCGCTTCGGTTAACCATGACTTGGCATTCAGCGTTGTGCCTGTTGGGGCAATAATGGTGCGGCTTTCATCCAAGCGTGGTTGGGTATCATGTGTCATGTGGCTCTCCTTGCAATGCTGTCACTGTAATAGTTTATAAAGACAGCGGCGGTGGTTAACGTAGGGCACGGGCGATGGTCCAGGCCAATCGCGCAGCGAGTCGTGCTGTTTGGTTGTCGATATCAAATCTCGGGTTATATTCCGCCATATCAGCAACCAGAACTTTCTTCTCTCCCGAGGGCGTTTCGGCAGCTAATACGGTATTCATTAATGGCTCAATGATGTCCTGTGGTACACCACGTGCTGCCGGTGCGCTAACGCCCGGTGCAGTACTGGCTGGGAACACATCGATATCTATGGTCAGGTAAAGGTAATCGCATTGGGCGATAAAGTGTTCCAGAGACTCTATTACCAGTGGCAGGCGCTGGTGGGTGAGTTCACAGTCATCGAAATAAAGCACACCCAGTTTGTCGGCTTTCTCATACAATGCCTGGGTATTGGCTGCTCGGCTCAAGCCGAGGCAGGCATAGTTGAACGGCCAGCCCTGTAATTCGCAAAAACGTGCGATTTGTTGGAACGGTGTCCCTGAACTGCCTTGCTCGGCAGAGCCACCAGATGGCGGATTACGCAGATCAAAATGGGCATCGAAATTGATAATGCCAATTTTGGGAACCGGAAGGGGGGTGTCTAGATCTTCTGGTTCAATGACACCTTCTTGAGCGTGCTGCTTTTGCAGCAGATAACTACCGATACCTTGGAAAGTTCCCCAAGCTACCTCGTGGCCGCCACCGAAAACGATGACTTTGTGTTTCTGACGCAGTGCCCGGCTGACATCTTCCCCTAAGCGTTTTTGGGCCAGCTCAAGGTTGCCATCATTGCAGGAAATATCACCGCCGTCGTAAACGGGCTCGGTGTGGTGCCAAGCAAGGTTTGCCAGGGCTTTTCGAATCGTGATAGGGGCGTCATAGGCACCGGTACGGCCTTTGTTGCGAGAAACACCTTCATCACAAGCGAAGCCGAGCAGCATAATGCCAGCATCATTCACTTCATCTGCTGGCTTAATCACCTCATGCCAACGTAACCCGAGGTTACCGTCTTCAGGATCGCTTCGACCTTGCCAGACACTCATATCTACCGACATAGGATTCTCCTTATTGCCCTGAACTAGAAAAACCAGCGTGATTGAACAATTCGCCATTAACTATTCGCGCCTTGAGGTCAGGCACTCCTAGACGGTATGACAGTTCAGCAGGATGAGATAAATTCCAAATGGCTAAATCCGCTTTCATGCCCGAACAAATCTGCCCTCGTTGCTCACCTAGTCCCAGAGCTTTGGCTGCATTGACTGTAACGCCACGCAGGCACTCTTCAGGCGTTAACCGGAATAAGGTACATGCCATGTTCATCATGGTGCGAATAGAGGCGATGGGTGATGTTCCGGGATTAAAATCAGTGGAAATTGCCATTGGCACGTTCAGTTGACGTAGCTGATCAAGCGGTGGCATTTGGCTTTCACGTAGGAAATAAAATGCACCGGGTAGCAAAGTAGCAACGGTGTCACAAGCAGCGAGTGCAGCAACCCCTTCGTTATCGAGGTACTCAATATGGTCTACAGACAAGGCCCCCATTCGAGCGGCCATGGCACTACCACCTAAATTGGAAAGTTGTTCGGTATGCCCTTTAATGGCAAGGTCGTGCTTTTGTGCAGCCTGGAAAACTTGCTTGCACTGGCTGGTACTAAAGCCAATGCCTTCACAGAACACATCGACGGCATCGGCTAAGTGCTCATGGGCTGCAGCTGGAATGATCTCATTACAGATGAATTGGATATAGCCATCTGGATCACCAACGTACTCTGGTGGGAGAGCATGGGCCGCGAGCAAGGTAGTGGAAACATTGATATCTGGCATTTCACCAATGCGGCGAGCGACCCTGAGCATTTTCAGCTCATCTTCAAGTGTGAGGCCATAACCTGATTTAACTTCAACGGTGGTTACGCCTTCATTTTTTAAACCTTGCAAACGTTCGCACGCCAGCTTGAAAAGGGTATCTTCTGATGCTTCGCGGGTTGCACGAACAGTTGAAAGGATCCCACCGCCTGCTTTGGCAATTTGCTCATACGGCACACCATTAAGGCGTTGTTCGAACTCTTCTGCACGGTTGCCGGCAAAGACGAGGTGAGTGTGACAATCTATTAATCCCGGTGTGACCAATGCGCTTTGGCAGTCAATGACTTCAGGGTGGCCGTGGCAGTCAAAATGATCTTTGTGACCGGCATACATAATCATGCCATCTTGAATACCAATCATGGCATCACCGATGACTTGGTAGCCAGCTTCGCCCGCTAGGGTGACCATATTGACGTTTGTCAGCACTCTATCCATTTCATGACCCTGAAGTTATTTAGTGTTCTGTAATCGATAATGTATATACAAATAAATAGGCAATTAGAGGTTGAATTTCAAGGTGGGATGTAAATGAAATGTGATCGTAATTGTAATTAATTGCTGACAATCGTTGGTTTATGAGAGGGATCGCACGTTTGAAGGGCGCTTAGGTAGAGGAAGATTTTGGGGAGTAGTTCCTAGAAAATAGATCCTAGTTCCTAGATTAAGAACCTAGGATCCAGAACCCAGGATCTAGGATCTATTGAACTCCCACCTTGGTCCTCGAGCTAAGTTTGTATTTGTTGCCGGGATGATAGAGCAGGGCAGTACTGATCAAATTGTTGTTGCTCCAGGTACGGCGATTAAGCAATAAGCAAGGTGACTGTGGACTGACCTTAAGCAACTCAGCAATCCGCTGGGGAGGCAAAAGCGCTTCAACGGTATGCTCGATATCACTTAGCGGGCAGGCTTTCACCAAGTATTCATTGGGTGTCTGTGAGCTGAAGTCTTGCTTGATATAAGCCGGTGCATGTTCCGGGTTAACCCAACGCTCTTCGAGCTGTATTGGTGAGCTATTTTCGAAGTGGACGATTTGGGTGAAATAGACTTCTGTCCCTTGGCGTACGCCCAATCGTAATGCGATATCTTCGGTGGCATGAATGGTCGATTGGGAAATGACGTCAGAAGAATAGCGGTGACCCCGTTTTTTCACTTCTTCGGCAATGTTGCGGATCTCCATCAACGGTGATTCGGCTTTTTTATTACAGACAAAAGTCCCCAAGCGCGGCGTTCTTTCAAGAAAGCCCTCTTTAACCAGCTCCGTGATGGCTTTGTTGGCTGTCATGCGGCTTACCGAGAAATGTTCAGATAACGCCATTTCCGTCGGGATTTTGTGCCCCGGTGGCCATTGGCGAGTATGAATTCTTTCTAACAAGTAACTTTTGATCTGTTGATAACGAGGTGACTGAGCCATAACGCTTTTCCTAATTGCCTATACAAATCAAAGCAACATTTGTTGTTCATTTCAAGTTTCTGTGTGCTTTTGCGTGAGGTGACTACAGTATTGTGAGGCTTGATTAACTTGGAATGTTAAAGATGGCAATAGTAGAGCTACTGTTTTTGTCACGTTTTGAAGAGGATATCTTGGCTGGTAAGAAAACCATCACTATTCGTGATGAAGCTGACAGTCATTATGCAGTCGGAAGCCGAGTTAATGGCGTGATTTATGAAGAGGGCAGAGTATTTTGCCAGCTGGATATCACTGGAGTCGAGCCGGTATCAATCGACGAGCTTAATCAGACCCATGCCAAGCGTGAAAACATGCCATTACAACAGCTGCGGGATGTTCTAGAAGAGATATACCCCGGAACCAAAGAACTCTTCGTGGTGAGCTTTCAATTGGCACCCAAGTGACCTTCAAATGATTTGGGCAAGTAAAAAATAAAATGTGACGTGGCTTTGCAATCTGTCATAGGCGTTTGTTATAGTTGCTGCCTCGCTTAGCGGTTTTGGTCTGCTCAGTATTGCAGTGCCGGACCTCTGAGCTTTCTTTTATTTAGCTCTCAAAGCTTTATATTTTTAATTCAACATGTCTTGCTTGGTGTGCAAGACCACTGTGAAAGGATATTTACATGCCTGTAATTACTCTTCCTGACGGCAGTCAGCGTCAATTTGACAACCCAGTTTCTACAATGGAAGTCGCGCAATCGATCGGTCCTGGTCTTGCGAAGGCAACTATTGCCGGTCGTGTTAATGGTAACCGCGTAGACGCGTGTGACCTTATTGAAGAAGATGCTAGCCTTGAAATCATCACGGTTAAAGATGAAGTAGACGGTCTTGAAATCGTTCGTCACTCATGTGCTCACCTTCTTGGCCACGCTATCAAGCAGCTTTACCCAGAAGCGAAAATGGCGATTGGTCCAACTATCGACAACGGCTTCTACTACGACATCGACCTAGAAGAGTCGCTTACGCAAGAAGATCTAGAGAAGATCGAAAAGCGTATGAAAGAGCTGGCGAAGACCAAGTACCAAGTTATCAAGAAAAAGGTAAGCTGGCAGGAAGCGCGTGATGCATTCGAATCACGTGGCGAACCGTACAAAATGGAAATCCTAGACGAGAACGTATCTCGCGATGACCGTCCGGGCCTATACCACCACGAAGAATACATCGATATGTGTCGTGGGCCACACGTACCGCACATGGGTTTCTGTCAGCACTTCACTCTGCTGAACGTTGCGGGTGCATACTGGCGTGGTAACAGCGACAACAAGATGCTTCAGCGTATCTACGGTACTGCTTTCCACGACAAGAAAGCACTTAAAGCACACCTTACTCGCCTAGAAGAAGCGGCTAAGCGTGACCACCGTAAAATCGGTAAGCAGCTAGACCTATTCCACATGCAGCAAGAAGCACCGGGTATGGTGTTCTGGCACCACAATGGTTGGTCTATCTTCCGTGATCTAGAAGTATTCATCCGTGAAAAGCTGACTGAGTACGGTTACCAGGAAGTGAAAGGTCCTCTAATGATGGATCGCGTGCTTTGGGAACGCTCTGGTCACTGGGACAAATACGCTGAAGCGATGTTCACGACGTCTTCTGAGAACCGTGAGTACGCTATCAAGCCAATGAACTGCCCAGGCCACGTTCAGATCTTCAACCAAGGTCTGAAATCTTACCGTGACCTTCCGCTACGTATGGCTGAGTTCGGCTCATGTCACCGTAATGAGCCATCAGGTGCGCTACACGGCATTATGCGTGTTCGCGGCTTTACTCAGGATGATGCCCACATCTTCTGTACAGAAGAGCAGGTACAGGCTGAAGTAACTAGCTGTATCGAAATGGTTTACGATACCTACAAGACATTCGGCTTCGACAACATCGTTGTTAAGCTGTCTACACGTCCAGAAAAGCGTGTAGGTTCTGATGAAATGTGGGATAAAGCTGAGTCGGATCTGAAACTTGCACTAGAATCAATGGAGATCCCTTACGAGATCCAAGAGGGTGAAGGTGCGTTCTACGGTCCTAAGATTGAATTTACTTTGCACGATTGTCTAGATAGGGCTTGGCAGTGCGGTACAGTTCAGTTAGACTTCGCACTTCCTGAGCGTCTAGGTGCAACTTACGTTGGTGAAAATAACGAGCGTCATACGCCAGTTATGATCCACCGTGCTATTCTTGGTTCACTAGAGCGTTTCATCGGTATCCTTATCGAAGAATATGCCGGCTTCTTCCCAACTTGGTTGGCGCCTCAACAGGCGGTTGTGATGAATATCACTGATGGCCAGGCAGAATATGTTCAACAAGTAGTCGAAAAACTTCAAAAATCTGGAATTCGTGTTAATGCGGACTTGAGAAATGAGAAGATTGGCTTTAAAATTCGCGAACATACTTTGAAGCGAGTGCCTTACATGCTTGTTTGCGGCGACAAAGAAGTTGAAGCAGGCGAGATTGCAGTTCGTACTCGCAAGGGTAAAGATTTGGGTAAATTTAAGATTGACGATCTTGTTGCTTACTTGCAGCAAGAGATTAGCAGTCGCAAGCTCAATATTGTGGAGGAATAAGGTATTAAAGGCGGAAGAAGAACCCAAGCACCAGTTAAGCAGAATGCACATCGTCTGAATGGTGAAATTCGTGGCGTACGCGAAGTACGTCTTACTGGTCTTGACGGTGAGTCAATTGGTGTTGTTTCTATTGAAGAAGCAATGAATACTGCTAATGAAGCTGGTGTTGATCTAGTTGAAATCAGCCCTAATGCCGAGCCACCAGTCTGTCGTGTGATGGACTACGGCAAGTACCTGTTCGAAAAGAGCAAGGCTGCTAAAGAGCAAAAGAAAAAGCAGAAACAAATCCAGGTTAAGGAAGTTAAATTCCGTCCTGGTACAGACGAAGGCGATTATCAGGTAAAACTGCGCAACCTGACTCGCTTTTTAGAAGAGGGCAACAAGGGTAAAGTCACACTGCGTTTCCGCGGTCGTGAAATGGCCCACCAGAGTCTTGGTATCGATCTTCTTAACCGTATTAAAGAAGACCTAGGCGACCTAGCGGTTGTTGAAAGCTTCCCTAATAAGGTTGAAGGTCGTCAAATGACGATGATGCTTGCCCCTAAGAAGAAGTAATTACGGCATTCAAGTAGCAAAAGCGCTGCTTAACCGCAGCGCTTTTTGTTCGCCTGATTACTATGTTATTAACTATCAACAATGCGGAGTCTCATCATGCCTAAGATGAAATCCAACAAAGGTGCTGCTAAGCGTTTCAAGAAAACTGCTGGTGGCTTTAAGTTTAAGCACGCGACTAAGCGTCACATCCTGACTAAACGTACTACTAAGAACAAACGTCAGCTTCGTCCAAACGCTATCCTTCCTGCATGTGAAGTGGCAGCTGTTGCACGTATGCTTCCGTTCGCTTAATCGTTTTTAGTTTTATATTTTAATTTAGTTAGGAGTCTCCTATGCCTCGCGTAAAACGTGGTGTACAAGCACGTGCACGTCACAAGAAAGTTCTTAAACAAGCTAAAGGTTACTACGGTGCACGTTCACGTGTTTACCGCGTAGCTTTCCAAGCAGTTACTAAAGCTGGTCAGTACGCTTACCGTGACCGTCGCAACAAGAAACGTACTTTCCGTCAACTATGGATTGCACGTATCAACGCTGCTGCTCGTCAGAACGGTATGTCTTACAGCCGCTTCATCAACGGTCTTAAGAAAGCATCTATCGAGATCGATCGTAAGATCCTTGCTGACATCGCTGTATTCGACAAAGCTACTTTCACAGTACTAGTTGAAAAAGCAAAAGCTGCACTGTAATTTCAGTCAGTTTTGATGTGGAAAGGAGAGCTTCGGCTCTCCTTTTTTCTTTCTATCGCAATCATAATTTCTCTGATACAGGCTGGCTAACTAGGCTATCCAAGCAACAGTTGGTTTTTCACCAGCATTAATTCGATTCCAATCTGCAATTTCTGATTTCCTTCTCCTTTTTTAAGCACTTTCATCACGTCTGCTTTCATTATCAACGCAGCCTCAATCCGTTTCTCTAATCGTGAGATTTGCAGTTCAAGGCGCTGGACAGACGTATGACATTTATCTATTGCCTGCTTTAACCGCCAGCTTCGACGCAGTAAGGCCTTGAACGCACTGGCTTCACTATCCTCTCTATTGCATGGTGAAGGAGTGATCATCGCCTCAGTATCCTGCTCGCATTTCTTGTGCTGTAACTTAAGCGTCTGTTGCTTAATGATAAGCTCAGAGCGCTGCCCCTCCTTAGCTTCACGCAATAACTTAAGCTGCTTTATTTGCTCCACAAGCTTGAGGCATGCTGAGGTTAGAGACCTATCAAATGCCATGTCTAATCATCTAATTCATTGAGCAGTTGGGCTGTTTTAGCTTCTTCCAGTTTCTGGAGTAGCTTTTTGGATTCAGCTTCATCACGCACGGCTTTACTTAACGTTATAGTGGCGCTGATGAGAAAGAGGCTACAAATGCTGTAATAGCCTTTGATGAGGAGATCGCCAGGCAGCATCACGATGCTAATAATCATTGCTGCAACAGCGATAATAAAAGTGAGTTTTGCATAGTTAAGCCAGTATTTGTCTTGTGATCCCATGATTTCTTTCCTTGTTTCATCTATCAATCGAACGGCGTTTTATTAATCTAGGTTATGTTGGATGATAGCGCAATAAAAAAAGAATAAATTTTTGATTCACGATGAGAGGCGCAAAGGGATTGATATTATTTTGCAAGCTAGCAATAGCTATTTTGCTATACCGTTTCGTGGGGTAATCTACTTAGATATTTTCTTTTAATGTAATAATGAGAACGATATGACGCGTGTTTTGGTAACAGGCTTTGAGGCTTTTGGTGGGCAGGCGATTAACCCAACGGCATTGATTGTCGATCAGCTGCAAACAGATGTATTTCAGCAGACAATGAATAAAGTTGGCATCGTGCTGAAAACAGCTTTATTACCTGTTGTGAAAGGTGAGTCAGTGAATCATTGTATTGACGCGATTGAGTCCTTTCAGCCTGATATTGTGTTGATGTTAGGGCAGGCATCCGGGCGGGCAAATATCAGTTTCGAAAAAGTGGCGATTAACCTTGATGACTTCCGGATTCCCGATAATGCGGGTAATCAACCTATCGATCAGCCTGTTGTTGAAGCTGGGCCTGCCGCATACTTTACCCAGCTACCGGTCAAGACCTTGATGCAGGCTTTGAAACAACAGGGAGTAGGAGCTGAAATCTCTTACAGCGCAGGTACCTTTGTCTGTAACCACCTGTTTTATGGGATAAGCCACTACCTTGCGACGCAAACACGGTTGAGCTCGATGTGCGATTTCGTTCATGTCCCACTGCTACCAGAACAAATTGAAGACGAACTGCAGATCACTGAAAGCCAGCCATTACCTTCTATGCCATTTGAGACCATGGTAGAGGGCATTGCTTGCGCGATTGTTACCGCAGCCAGTTTTCCATCAGAGCAGCAAATATCAGCAGGAACCATCAATTAATCCAACCTTAAGAGGAATTGGTGTTTTTTTCACGCAATCCAACGGTTTTCTTACGATTGGATTTGGATTTAGACGCATGTTTCTTTAGTATGTATCGTTACGCGAATTTATATCTCCCTAAAGGACGCCACCTGTAGGTGGATGAGGAAACGATGCAACATCTAGACGAGATTATTGCCAACGCAACGGCAGCTATCGAGCAGGCTGATTCATTAGTCGCTCTGGACGAAGTCCGTGTCCAGTATCTGGGCAAAAAGGGTGAATTGACCCTTCAACTTCAAGGTTTGGGTAAGCTTCCACCAGAAGAGCGTCGCTCTGCTGGTCAGGAAATCAACAAGGCTAAAGGTGCCGTTCAGCAAGCGATCGTCGCTCGCAAAGACGCACTACAGCGTGCTGAGCTAGAAGCTAAGCTAGCTGCTGAAACTATCGATGTGACCCTACCGGGTCGTCGCATTGAAAATGGTGGCCTGCACCCAGTAACGCGTACAGTTGAGCGTATTGAACAGTTCTTTGGTGAGCTAGGCTTTAACACTGAGTCTGGTCCTGAGATCGAAGATGCATTCCACAACTTCGATGCGCTGAACATTGCTGAAGACCACCCAGCACGTACCGACCACGATACATTCTTCTTCAACCCTGATCTAATGTTGCGTACTCACACGTCTGGCGTTCAGATCCGTACGATGGAAAATGGCAAGCCTCCTTTCCGTTTCATCGCACCGGGCCGTGTATACCGTAACGACTACGATCAGACGCATACTCCGATGTTCCACCAGGTGGAAGGTATGCTGGTTGATGAGAACGTTAACTTCGCGCAGCTTAAAGGCATCCTTCACGACTTCCTATGCAACTTCTTCGAAGAAGAAGTGGAAGTGCGTTTCCGTCCTTCTTACTTCCCGTTTACAGAGCCTTCAGCTGAAGTTGACGTTAAAGGCAAGAACGGTAAATGGCTTGAGGTACTAGGTTGCGGTATGGTTCACCCGAACGTACTTCGCTCTGTAGGTATCGACCCTGAGAAATACTCTGGTTTTGCATTTGGTATGGGCGTTGAGCGTCTAACCATGCTTCGTTACGGCGTAAACGACCTTCGTGCGTTCTTCGAGAACGACCTTCGTTTCCTAAAACAATTCAAGTAATCCAGAGGTTCATACACTATGAAATTTAGCGAATCTTGGCTTCGTGAGTGGGTAAACCCTGCGGTTACAACTGACGAGCTAACTCACCAAATCACTATGGCTGGCCTAGAGGTAGACGACGTACTACCAGTAGCCGGTACTTTCACTGGCGTTAAAGTGGGCCAGGTTGTTGAGTGCGGCCAGCACCCAGACGCTGACAAACTGCGCGTAACCAAAGTTGATGTTGGTGAAGAAGAGCTGCTAGACATCGTTTGTGGTGCATCTAACTGTCGTCAGGGCCTTAAAGTGGCTGTTGCGACTGTTGGCGCAGTACTACCAGGCGATTTCAAAATAAAGAAAGCTAAGCTACGTGGCCAGCCTTCTCACGGTATGCTTTGTTCATTCACTGAACTGGGTATCGACGTTGAGTCTGATGGCATCATGGAGCTTGCTGAAGACGCGGTAAACGGTACTGATTTCCGTGAATTCCTAGGTCTAGACGATGTTACTGTTGATGTTGACCTAACTGCAAACCGTGCTGACTGTTTCAGCATTCGCGGTCTTGCTCGTGAAGTTGGCGTATTGAACCGTGCTGACGTAACTGAGCCAGCTGTTGAAGCGGTTGCTCCGTCTATCGACGACGCAGTGTCTATCGAAGTCAAAGAACCTGCAGCGTGTCCACGTTACCTTGGCCGTGTGGTTAAGAACGTAAACGTTAAAGCAGAAACACCGCTGTGGATGCAAGAGAAACTGCGTCGCTGTGGTATTCGTTCAATCGACCCGGTTGTAGATATCACTAACTACGTTTTGCTTGAGCAAGGCCAGCCAATGCACGCATTTGATCTTGCTAAGATCAATGGCGGTATTGTGGTACGCATGGCTGAGCAAGACGAGATGCTAACTCTGCTTGACGGTAGCGAAACTAAGCTAAATGCAGACACGCTAGTTGTTGCTGACCATACTAAAGCACTAGCAATTGCAGGTATCTTTGGTGGTGAGCTATCAGGCGTGATGTCTGGTACAACTGACGTACTACTAGAGTGTGCATTCTTTGCACCGGACCACATCCGTGGCCGTGCTCGTAGCTACGGTCTACACACTGATTCTTCAATGCGTTTCGAGCGTGGTGTGGATTACGCACTACAGGCAAGCGCAATGGAGCGTGCCACTCAGCTGCTAGTTGAAATCTGTGGTGGTGAAGTAGCACCGGTTGTTGCTGTGGAATCTGAAGCAGATCTTCCTAAGCCAAACACAGTAGCACTTCGTCGTACTAAGCTAGACAACCTTCTAGGCCACCACATTGCTGATGCAGAAGTGGTAGAAATCCTAGAGCGTCTAGGCCTGACTGTTGAAACAACAGAAGCAGGTTGGACGGCGACTGCACCAACATGGCGTTTCGATATTGCTATCGAGCAGGATCTGATCGAAGAAGTTGGCCGTATCTACGGTTACGACAACATTCCAAACCAGAACCCAGCTGCAGCACTTAAGATGCACGACCACGTTGAAGCAAACCTTCCTCTTAAGCGTGTTCGTAACCTGCTTGTTGACCGTGGTTACCAAGAAGCGATCACATACAGCTTCGTTGAGCCAGAGCAGCAGAAACTGATCGTTCCTGGTGTTGAGCCGCTAGTACTGCCGTTCCCAATCTCTGCGGAAATGTCAGCGATGCGCCTTGGCCTTATCCAAGGTCTGCTTAACACGGTTGTTCACAACCAGAAGCGCCAGCAGCCACGTGTTCGCCTGTTCGAATACGGCCTACGTTTCATCCCATGTGAAACGGCTGAAAACGGCATGCGTCAAGAGCCAATGCTGGCTGGTGTTATCGCGGGTACTCGCAGCGAAGAGCACTGGGACATCGAAACCAACACTGTTGATTTCTTCGACCTGAAAGGCGACCTAGAAGCTATCCTTGAGCTTTCTGCTAACGAGAAGGCTTACAGCTTCGCCGCCGTTAAGCATCCAGCTCTTCACCCAGGTCAGTCTGCTGCGATTATCGTAGACGGCAAAGAAGTGGGTGTGATCGGTACTGTTCACCCTGAGCTAGAGCGTAAGCTTGGCCTAAACGGCCGTACTATCGTATTCGAAATCGAATGGTCTGCGATCAACACTAAAGTGATCCCAGAAGCGGTAGCGCTTTCTAAGTTCCCAGCTAACCGTCGTGACATCGCAGTTGTTGTTGATGAAGCTGTAGCTTCTGGCGACATCGTGAACGCATGTCTGGAAGCGGGCGGTGAGTTCCTAACCGACGCTAAGCTGTTCGACGTTTACGTAGGTAAAGGCGTAGAAGAAGGCAAGAAGAGCTTGGCTATTGCCCTAACTCTTCAGTCTGTTGAGCGTACGCTTGAAGATGCGGACATCGCTGGCTCTGTAGATGCTATCGTTGCTCACATTTCTGAGAAGTTCGGCGCGTCACTACGTGACTAATCGAGCATCCTGATTGATATGAAAGCCCTGCCTTTTTGGCAGGGCTTTTTTTTGCGCGTATTTTGTGGGGTGTTGCTGCTCATCGTGGTGAAACTAGGTTTATGGAGCTGATTGGTTCTGTATTGTGATAGAGGCATACTTCTGAATGAGGCAATCTGCTACAAAAAGTCGGTGTTTTTAAGTCATTGTTTTATAAAATTGTCTAACACATTGTGATTTTTTTGATCTGAATCTAAATACGGTAACTTTCTGATAGATAGCGATAATTTCTATATTGAGTTGGCTTGGTAGCAATTTGTGTTGAAAGTTGCGTGATTTGTAGCAATATTTACCAGAAATTATTCGATTTAAGCACAACTGGGTGCATGAAATGAGGCTATTTGTGCTAGTGAAAATCAATTATTTAAAGATAAGTTGACATAAAAAAGTTGGCGGAAATCAGCAAGTTGGCATAAACTTGACTCTAGTTAGGATTGAGCTCAGAGAAGCTGGCTATTTTAGCGGTTTCTGGCTTCTGCCTGACTCGACTAATTCGCTGTAGGAATGGCTAATGTCTTCCTGCAATCCATTCAATATAGTCTTGAGGGAATTATCTATGGCGCTCACAAAAGCCGATTTGGCTGAGAACCTGTTTGAAAATGTTGGATTGAGCAAACGGGACGCCAAGGATACGGTGGAAGTCTTTTTTGAGGAAATCAGAAAAGCGCTTGAGTGTGGTGAACAGGTAAAGCTATCAGGTTTTGGTAACTTTGATCTTCGCGACAAGAACGAGCGTCCGGGAAGAAACCCTAAAACAGGTGAAGATATCCCAATCTCTGCTCGCCGTGTTGTGACTTTCCGTCCAGGTCAGAAACTTAAAGCTCGCGTAGAAAATATCGAAATCGAAAAGTAATCGCGAAAACATTGAAAAACAGAGCCCGGGTAAGGTGTGTAGAACTTACCCGGGCTTTTTTATGTCCGAAATAAATTGTGCGCGCGATGTTAAATTTATGTTTTTATATGGTTTCAAACTGATTTATGCAGCGGTAAAATGACAGCATTCCATTAGCTCTGGATTAGCTAATAACATGGAGGTGGTTAATGGGAATGCTACAACGAGTAAAGGAAGGAAAGTTTCTTGAGGCAACACTGAACATGGCTTTGTCTGAAGAGCAGGGGGCTTGGAAGACTGAGTCAGGTATTTCTTGTGAGTTGCTGGGTAGGGGCATTCTGAAAATATCACCGGCTAGTGCTAACTCTATCTCGGATAATGCATCCCCAAAAGACATTGTCCTTTCCTCGGGGGTGCACGGTGATGAAACCAGTCCTATAGAGTTGTTGCAGCAGTTAGTTGAGAAAATTCTTTCAGGGGAAGTTCAACCTGTTCACCGACTACTAATAATCATTGGTCATCCGGAAGCGATTAACCTGCACCGTCGTTTCGTCGATGAAAATATGAATCGCTTGTTCAAAGCTGAAAACCCTGCAACCAACTCTGACTGCATTCGCGCAAATACACTTCAGGTGGCGGTAAAGGATTTCTTCCAGCAAGGTGAAAAGGATGAACAGTCTCGTTGGCATTTAGATTTGCACTGTGCCATCCGTGATTCTGAGCATTACACCTTTGCAGTCAGTCCGTTTTCTCGTCATCAAACGCGACAGCGTGATCTGTTTGCTTTTTTACAGCAGGGTGAGATTGAGGCAGCACTACTATCAAATTCCCCATCACCAACATTCAGTTGGTATAGCGCGGAGTATTTTGGTGCACAGGCCTTAACGATGGAGTTGGGAAAGGTCGCTCCATTCGGTCAAAATGATCTGCAGCGTTTATCTTCGTTTTATCAAGCCATGGTTGAGTTGGTGACACAGTTAGTGCCGAGTTATCAGTGGCGGGAAGACAAACTCGCAGTGTACAAAGTAACGCGGACGCTGATGAAGCAGAGTGAACACTTCACGCTGAATTTCCCGGATGATCAAGCCAACTTTACTATGTACCCGCAGGGTACCTTGTTGGGGCGTGATGAGGATATTGAATACTACGTGTTGGAAGAGGGAGAAGCGGTTGTTTTCCCCAACCCTAATGTAGCGATTGGTCAGCGGGCATGTTTGATGGTCAAAAAGACGGAGGTTAGCCCTGAAGGGCAGGTCCAAGCGCTGACATAAGTATTTACCTCAAAGCTCGCTTTTCATTTTATGAGTGAGACGGTATGGTAAGGCGTCGTTACTTATTATGCCTTCTCACTCATGCTCTTAAATGATCTTCTTGTTCGCCGGCAAGCGCGATGGCGCATCGGTTTTATCACTGCCGTTATCGCATTAGTTATTGCGTCTTTTCTAGGGCTTTCCGTAGGGGAAATCTTCATTTGGCCTTGGTCTGCTCAGACTGGCCTTGAGCAGCAGCTGTTAATACAGCTTAGGTTACCTCGTTTATTGGCAGCTATGGCTGTAGGTGCCTCTTTGGCGGCCTCAGGAGCGGTACTTCAAGTCCTATTAGGGAATCCGTTGGCAGAGCCGGGCGTGCTTGGGATATCAGGCGGTGCCAGCCTTGCGTTAGTGATATTGTTATTTGTTCTGCCTTTTGCACCAACACCTATTTTAATGATGATCGCAGCAATGGCTGGGGCACTGCTGTTTACTCTTGTTCTGGTCGGTTTATCTCGGCGGAAGCGGGTTTCAACAGCCCGTTTGCTGCTCATTGGTGTGGCTTTGGGGATTTTGTCCGGTGCTGCTGTGACCTGGGCCTTTTATTTCAGTGACGACTTAAACCTGCGCCTATTGATGTATTGGTTGATGGGGAGTGTTGCAGGGGTGAGTTGGCAGCAACTGGTCTTGCTGCTATTTATCCTACCTGTACTACTATGGCTTTGCCTACAGGGTCAAAAACTGGATTTATTAATGCTGGGCGAGCACCAGGCCAAACAACTTGGGTTAGATGTAGAAGCTAGCCGTTGGCGCTTGATTCTTGTTGTCTCCCTTTTGGTTGGCTCATCGGTTGCCATGGCCGGCGTTATCGGTTTTATCGGTCTAGTCGTGCCTCATTTGATACGTCTGGCGCTGGGTACAGAAAACAGGTATCTACTGCCGTTGTCGGCGATATGCGGTGCATTGCTATTAGCCTTAGCTGATACCCTCGCAAGGGTTATGCTACCGGCAGCTGAGTTACCGGTTGGGGTGGTGATCACTAGTTTGGGAGCGCCGGTGTTTATTTGGATGCTCATGCGCTCGCAGATTAATTAAGGGGTTGTGAATGGAAACGATAAAAGAGTCACAACCTGTGGTGCTTTCGGCTAAGAATTTGGCGATGCCACCGCGGCTACTACCGGTTTCATTTTCGGTCCGTCGAGGTGAGATTGTTCATTTGATCGGCCCCAATGGCAGCGGCAAGAGTAGCGCGATTTCAATGCTGTCTGGATTGGTTGAGGCTAAAGGTGAGGTCAGCCTATCTGATGAGTCACTCGAAAAGCTAGATCTCCCGCGACTGGCCAGAATGCGTAGCTATTTGTCGCAGCAGGACAAACCTGCCTTTGCGGTAGGGGTATATCATTATCTGTCTTTGGCCCTGTCTCCATTGGGGGAGCTATCTGCTGGTAATGTTCAAGAGGCGATAGATGAAGTCTGCGGCGCCTTGAAAATAATCGATAAGCTCAATCGTAATATCCAGCAGTTATCGGGTGGTGAATGGCAGCGAGTAAGGTTGGCTGCTGCCTGTCTTCAAGTGTGGCCGACTCTGAACCCTGACGCCCAGTTACTGCTGTTGGATGAACCAGCTGCGGCATTGGATATCGGCCAAGAAGCGATTATGTACCAAATAATCCGTCGACTAGCGGGCAAGGGGATCGCGGTGGTTATGGCCAACCATGACTTGAATCGTACCCTCCGTGAAGCGGATAAAGTGATTTTATTGAACAACGGTTCATGTGTGGCGAAAGGAAAGCCACAGGACGTCATGATAGTAGACACACTAGAAGCTGTCTTTTCTACGCAAATACAGCGGATTGAACATGAAGGCAAATCTTGCCTATTGTTTACTGATTAACGCTTTTTTTGACGAATGCGTAATGCTCATCAAGGAGAACGAATGAACACACCGAGCTGGGATCTTTCCATTGCTTATCAGGATCTGAATGATCCAAAAATCGAACAAGATCTTGCTACTGTAGAGGCACTTTTGCCGCAGTTGGCAACATTGGACTCAACGTCATTGCAAGGACTGGCTTCCGCGCTGGCAAAACAACAAGTCGAGCGTGTGAAGGTGATGACCCTGAGTGCGTTTGTAAATTGCATATTGTCGGTAGACGCTGCTGATGAACAAGCCAAAAAACTCTTAGGCAAGGTCAATGTCTTGCAGTCCCAGCTTGACCAAGCCATGACGCCATTCATGCAGGCGATTGTAAAGCTCAGCCTTGAGGACTTTGATGCTTTGCTCGAAATGACTGAGGGTGACGAGGCGCTATCGTCATGGCGTTTCCTGCTTGAGCGCGAGCGATTGCTAAAGCCACAGCAGTTGTCTGTTGCTGAAGAGCAGTTGCTTACTGCACTGGACGTTGATGGCAAGCTGGCGTGGGGACGTCTCTACGACAATATCACCGGCAGCCTAAAGGTCACTTTGCAATTACCTGATGGTCAGCAAGAACGTATGGGGCTATCACAGGCGGCGAGTATTCTTTATGGCGGTGACAGCCTGCGCAGAGAACCTGCTTGGCGTGCAATCTCTGAAGCGATGACAGCACATCAGGAAAGCTTTGCTGCCATTTTGAATGCACTGTCTGGTGCTCGCCTTACCGAATATGAGAAGCGTAGTCACTCCCAGCAGGTGAACTTCCTTGATCCAAGCTTGCATACCAGCCGCATTGAAAAAGCCACGCTGGATGCCATGATGGCTGTTGCTAAAGACAACCGTCATATTGGGCAAAAAGCAGGATTGCAAATGGCGCGCTTGTTTGGCACTGACAAGCTAAAACCTTGGGATGAGATGGCTTCTATGCCTGATTTGTCCGGTGGCGAAGGCTCTTCATATAGCTTCGAGCAAGGCATCGATATTATCCGTGAGGCGTTTGCGGATGTTGACCAGGAAATGGCTGACTTCGTCGATATGATGGTGGAGAACAAGCTTATTGATGCAGCCCCGCAGCCAAACAAGCGTTTGGGTGCCTACTGCACCAAATTTGCTGATAGCCGAACCCCGTTAGTCTTTATGACCTGGGGCGGCAGTATGTCGGATGTACTCACTTTAGCCCACGAACTGGGCCATGCCTTCCATAACTGGGTGATGAAAGACATGCCATTGGTGCAAACCCGCTACCCGATGACGTTGGCTGAAACCGCCTCAATTTTTGCAGAAAACGTGGTGCGTGATGCCTTGATGGCCAAAGCCGACAGTGAGCAAGAACAGCTGCTGATGCTATGGGAAGAAGCGCAGTCTGCCTTGGCACTTATGGTTAACATCCCAGTACGCTATGAGTTCGAAAAAGCTTATTATGAGCAACGTAAAGACGGCGAGTTTACGCCAGACCAGCTTAAGGCGCTGATGTCTGAAACATGGCAGGAGTGGTACGGCGAGGCCATGAACGAAACCAATGAGATGTTCTGGGCCAGCAAGCTGCACTTTAGCATCGCAGAGATCAGTTTCTATAACTACCCATATCTATTTGGCTACTTGTTCAGTAAAGGGGTCTATGCCCAGCGTGAAGCGAAAGGCGATAGCTTCTATACCGACTATAAAGCCTTACTGCGTGATACGGGCTCGATGACGGCAGAAGAGGTGGTAGAGAAACACCTAGGCATGGATATCCGTCAACCCGCGTTCTGGCAGCAGAGCGTGGATATGGTTGCCAAGCAAATTGAGGAGTTTGGGTCGGTGATTGGCAAGTTCAATGGCTTCCGTCACTGATGTGAGCCATATATTTACCTAGTTACAAAGCAAAAAAAACGGCCTGTTTATACAGGCCGTCGCTTTAACCTAGCGTAAGCGAATAACTCCGAAGAGGAATGTCTAGCGAGAACGTTGATGAGGCGTTCTATTAGAAGCTGTAGCGAGCACCTAGCTGGAAGTTTGTTTCAGCGAAGATATCGTAATCAATGCGAGATAGGTTTGCTTCTAGGCTAACGTGATCGGTAATTTGAACGTTGTTACCAAGGCGAAGCTCGTACATAGTGTCGTCGTAGTCAGCTACGCGAACGGCAGGCTCAACCATCCACTTATCCATTACTTGGTAACGAGCACCTAACTCACCGGTGAAACCTGATTGCTCTTCGTTATTACTGTACTTACCGAAGAAAGAGCGGACATCAATTTCGATACGAGATTTTGAGTAACCCGCAAGACCATAAACAGTAAAGTTATCCTGAACTGGCATGTAGTAACCCACACCCATAAGGCCATTCGAAACGATCAAGTCGTCAACAGCAGATGCATCACCACGCATTTCAACAAAGAAGTTGTCGGTGAAGTTCCAGCTACCACGTAGGTAAAGACCTGCAGCATCATCAGATAGGGCTGTTGCGTAATAACGGCCGTTGAGTTCTACAGCTTCAGATGGCAGGTCTTTGTTAAATTTGCTGTACTGAAAACCACCAGAAATGTAGTCGAAGTTCTGGGTCATTGGCTCTTGAGCGTTAGCAGCGAAAGAAGCACCTACAAGTGCAGCCAAAGGTAGTAGCATTAACTTTTTCATGATTGTCCTAATTATGTATTCGAGACTTAAAGTCTGTTATCTAGTGAGCTAGGTTTAACCTGCTCATTTATTGTTGCGGTGAATAGTAACGATCAATAAAACGCTGTTCAATAGCATTTTTGTGATCCATACATTTCAATACAATCGGCGTACAATGTCCGCGGGGAGGTAGGGTGAATATAAATTGAGCAATAGAAAGTTATTTTGCTTTTTGAGTTGGAACTTAATGTGCCAGAAAAGCACTAACCCTTACCTCTGAATAATCGGCTTGATGAAGAAGTATTAGTAACGTGAATAGCTATGAGCAATTGATAAATAAGGCAAAAGCCAGTATTGGCATTATCGGCTTTGTGGTCGTGTTTTGCTTTGTTTCTACGTTACAGCTCAAAGTCGTTGATGCCAACACATATGCGAGCAGTGTCCCTGAGTGGCAACGGATCTCGCCCAAACAAAGTGATGACCAAAATGAGACTGGTGTCTGTAGCCTGAGTGAAAAGCTCATCCGGTACCAGGTTTTCTCGGATGAAGGGGCAGATACACCACTTATTTTGTTTACTCACTTTGATATGGAATGGCTGCCAACGCCGTTAGCTTATTTTTATCGTTACTTTGAAGAGCTGGTGTACTTCAAGACACGGCTTCATTTGCGGCATTGTTGCTTTCTGGAGTAAAGCGTTAACGACTTCAACTTGTTAACGTATTTAATCTAGGAAAAATCATGAAAAAATCTATTATTCTGCCGCTAGTGGCTGCTGTGACATTCTCTTATTCTTCTATTAGCTTCGCTGAGCCATTAAACCAGAACCAGCAAGAGAAGCTGGAAAAGATCGAGGCGGTGTTGGTTGAAAACCCAGACTTGATCGATGGCCTGCTGACAAGCTTGAATCTGTACCTTGATCAGCAAAACCGCCAATCAGAAATGATGGCGAAATACCAAGACTGGATTTATAACAACCCGCAGCATACGACAATTGGTAAGGCGGATGCAGCGTTCACTATTGTTAATGTCACTGATTATAACTGCCCATATTGTAAGAAGCTGGATCCAGTTCTCGAGCAGCTGGTTGAAGAAATGCCTAATGACATTAGAGTCGTGAACATCTATGTGCCGCTAAAGCAACAAGATGTGAAGGGATTGGGTACTAGTTCAGCAGAGTTTGCCCTGAACGTATGGCAGCAAAATCGCGATGCCTATGAGCAAGTTCATCAGTTGTTGGTAAAACGTCCTCAGATGCACGATAAAACCTCACTTACTCGTATTGCCAAACATACGGGGACCGAGGGGAGCTTAGCGCGCCAAGATGAGACCCGGGCGATGATCGATAAGAACTACCAGATGTTTACCGAGCTCGGTTTACGTGGGACGCCTGCGATGATCATGGGCACGGAAATCATTCCGGGCTATATGCCTATCGAGCAATTGCGTCCAATCGTTAAAGCACAAATCGCTCAGCAGCAAAGCAAGAGTTAATACTTTTTGTATTGCATGATAGTAAGGCGGGTGTATCCCGCCTTTTTTAAACCTTCTCTTCAAACTACTCACTCCTAATATATTTCAGAGGTTAAGGGTTAGCTAATTGCTACTTTAGTCCCAAAAAAAGGATATTCATTTCTTCTATTGATGCTTCTGAATCATTATTAATATTGAATAAATCCTTCAAGAACAATAATGACTAAGGAGAGAGGTATGTGCCGTGGCTAGCTCAATATATGAACCGGAACAGGCGGCGAAATTCCTGTACCGAGCCACCTTCGGCCCAAAGTCCGGGGATGTTGAAGACTTTTTAAACATGGGGCAGGAGGCCTGGCTCAACGATCAGTTTACGCGTAATTGGCGTTTACACCGTCCGTTAGTTGAGCAATATGCAAAAGCCAGCGGCGACAATATCAATGAAAATGCTCGCTTAAGCGCTTGGTGGAATCGCAGCTTAACATCCGGTGATCAGCTCAGGCAGCGCGTCGCTTATGCATTAAGTCAGATCTTCGTTGTATCGAGAAGCGGAGGTCCAAATTCTGAAGCGTTAGCTGAATATTACGATGTTCTGATTAAACACGCTTTTAGCAATTTCCGAGATTTACTTGAAGCCGTCACACTGAGCCCCGCAATGGGGAAATTTCTGACCCTTGAAGGGAGTCGCAAGGCTGATCCTGAGAAGAATACTTTTCCCGATGAGAACTATGCCAGAGAGGTCATGCAGCTATTTAGTCTTGGCTTATGGCAGTTACAAAATAATGGTATGCCAAAGCTCGATAGTCAGGGAAACAAAGAGCCGACATACACCCAGCAAGACGTCGAAGAGTTAGCAAGGGTACTGACTGGCTGGCGACGTGATACCTATCTCAAGCCTATGTATGCTGATCACCGACGTCACGACTTTGGCGAAAAGCGAGTCTTAGGCCAGACTTTTCCCGAAGGTCAGTCCCCAGAGCAAGATTTATCACAAGCGCTAGATTTATTGTTCAATCACCGCAATACACCCATGTTTATCTCAGTTCTACTGATTAAACGTCTGACCATAAGTAATCCCCGCCGCTCTTATGTCCAGCGGGTAGCGGATGTATTCAAGAATAATGGCAAAGGTGCTCGTGGTGACATGACTGCGGTGATCAAAGCCATATTGCTGGATCAAGATGTCATTGACGGTAAAGCAATGGCGGATCATCAAAATCACGGTTCTAATGGCCGTAACTTCGGTAAAGTGAAAGAGCCTGTTATCGCGATGGCGAATCTGTGCCGAGCCTTCAACGTGAAGAGCAATGATCCAAGCCGCTGGTGGGATTTTCCCGGTACCCAGAGCAATTTTGGTCAGGCCCCATTGCGAGCCCCAAGCGTGTTCAATTTCTATGAACCTGATTATGCCCCTAAAGGTGAAATAACAGATAAGCAATTGTCGGCACCGGAGTTTGCCATCCTTTCAATGGACAGCATGCGGCGTATCTCTAACCGGATGTGGACCATGATATTGTCTCATGACAGTACTAAACAAAAGCATTGGTCTTGGAATCGTTCACAGTTCGAGAATCGGGTAAACAAACCCGACGAGTATATTGCGTTGCTCAATGAACGTCTCTTTGCGGGGTTAATGTCGGCTGAGCTAGCCGGGTTTATTCGCCAAATGTTGGACGAAATGAGTGCAGCGAATCGTAGTGATGATAGAAAAATCAATGACACGCTGTTTGCCATTCAATGCTCGCCAGAGTTTCGCTGCCAGGAGTAAATCATGAAATTATCACGTCGACACTTCCTGAAAGGCTCGGTAGCGTTAAGTGCGACTTCGGTTGCGCCTGCTTTGACCGGATTGAATATGGCCCATGCTTCTGAGGAAGACTATAAAGCGTTGGTCTGCGTGTTCCTGTTTGGCGGGAACGATGCTTACAACATGGTGATCCCTGCCACAGACAGTGCTTACCAGACTTATGTGCAAGCGAGGCCCAACCTTGCCATTGCTCAGAAAGAGTTAGTGCCGTTAAGTATTGCTACTGAAAACGATATTCAGTTGGGTTTACACCCTGCAATGGAAAGCCTTAAATCAGCTTTTGATGAAGGCGATGCCACAGTCATTGTAAATTCAGGGCAGTTAGTTGAGCCTATCATTGGTGAGAACAACCCTAATAGCCGAGTGCCAGATTTTCTAATGGCCCACAACCTGCAGCAAACCATGTGGCAGTCGGGTGCAGAAAACATGAATGACAAACTGGGCTGGGCGGGTCGCATGATTCAGGAAATGAATCTGTCCGGCAGTTTATCCCCACTGATGTCTTTGAACGGAGAGCAGAAGTGGTTGCGGAACAACACTGTCGAGCCTTTGGTAATGACCAGCGATGGGGCAGGCAAGTATAACGGAATGAATAACAGCGACCGTGTTGGTGCCATGATGCGTCATTTCGAAGAGAAGTTTGCCAATCTGTATACGGAAAACTACTCAACGACTATGGCTAGCCGTTATTACGAGAACGACGCATTGGATGAAGCATTGGGGGCCGTTGGAGATCTTGATGGTTTCCCGCAGACAAAGCTAGGCAATATGCTTCATACCACCGCCAAGTTAATCAAGGTAAGAAACGCAGCGGAGCTGAAGCATAACCGCCAGATCTTCTTTGTCGGCTTAGGCGGCTTTGATACCCATAAAGATCAAGCAGAAGCTCATGCGGGTCTGTTGGGCCAGGTGTCTGATGCACTTGCAGCCTTTTACACAGAGATGAAACGGCAAGGGCTATCCGACAAGGTCACCGCTTTCACAATGTCTGATTTTGGTCGTCGAATTATGGCAAACGAATCAGGCACTGATCACGGCTGGGCAGGGCATCAGTTGGTCGTTGGTGGAGCTGTAAAAGGAGGGAAAGCTTATGGTAAATGGCCAGATCTGACACCGGGTAGTGAATATGACTACAACAATGGCCGTTTGATCCCAGAGATCGCCGCCGATCAGGTCAATGCCACATTGGCAAATTGGTTTGATTACAATGGGGATTTAGAAAAGCTATTCCCATCTTTAAAGACATTCCCAAAAAATACCTTAGATTTTCTTTAAGACAGAGGCGGAGTTATTGATGGAAAGAGCTAGCATGACGCTGGCTCTTTTTTTAACCATAGATCTAGAAGTAAAATATCGTCTTATCTATCACTTGCTTTTAACATTGGAGCTTCAAGGTATTGTTAACTTCTTCAATGGGTAAATGTAAGAATTTTTTATTTGTTATCCTGTTCCCAACCCTTATTTCGATTCGAATGAATTGACGTAAAATCAACATTTGTTGCTTTCGGAGTTCCTATTATTCAGCCGCTTAATGTTTTAAGCGTAAAGACGCTGAATGAATCAATAAGGAAGAGCAGTGGCAATAACAATTAATGATTCGGTTCAGGCAACGAAGTTCCTGTACCGAGCGACATTTGGCCCGAAGCACGGCGATGTCGAAAAGCTTCTTGATTTCAATGGCGGGATAGATGGCTGGTTTGAAGATCAGTTTTCCCGTCAGAACATGCACTTGAACCTTGCTCGCAAAGTGGCAGAAGACACTGGTGAACCATTAAATGAAAGTGCCCGAATGAGTGCATGGTGGCAGCGTTCACTTACTGGAGGAGACCAACTCCGTCAACGAGTCGCGTTCGCTTTGAGCCAGGTATTTGTCGTCTCGAATAATGGTGGCCCGGGTGGGGAAGGCTTGGCCTCATACTACGATGTGTTGGTGAGAAATGCTTTTGGTCGATTTGATGAACTATTAAAAGCCGTTACTTTGCACCCGGCAATGGGGCAATTTTTGACCTTGGCTGGAAGCCGGGCTCACAATGAGCAAAATAATACTTTCCCAGACGAAAATTATGCTCGTGAAGTTATGCAGCTATTTTCTATTGGCCTATGGCAATTAAATATTAATGGCCAACCAATATTAGATAATCAAGGAAAGCCGATTCCTGCTTATTCCCAGCAAGATGTTGAAGAACTGTCCCGTGCATTAACCGGGTGGCGAAAGGACAAAGATGCTGACGGGAAAGACAGTAATACTAAATCCATGGTGAATAATCCGGACTGGCACGATGAAGGTGCTAAGTCAGTGTTAGGTTTCGATTTTCCTGCAGGCCAAAGTGCTAGCGATGATTTGGATATGGCCATCGAGCTGTTATATCAACACTCAAATACGCCGGTCTTTATCTCACGGCTGTTAATTCAGCGTTTAACCATCAGTAACCCTCGTCGTGATTACATTGAACGAGTTGCACGGGTCTTTATTGATGATGGTGCGGGCGTACGCGGCAATATGAAGGCGGTGATTAAAGCGATTCTGCTTGATGAAGATTTGCTTGAAGGCCGTGCAATGGCAGATCACCAGAACTTTGGTTCTAATCCACGTAACTTCGGCAAGGTCAAAGAACCAGTCATTGCGATGACTAACTTCTGCCGAGCGTTAAACGTCAAAAGTAATGATTCTCGCCGCTGGTGGGATTTCCCTGGACTTCAGAATAACTTCGGTCAAGCGCCATTACAGGCACCGAGTGTATTCAATTTTTATGAACCTGATTACGCCCCGAAAGGGGAAATAGCCAATAAAGAGCTTACCGCTCCGGAATTCAACATTCACACGATGGACTCCATGCGCCGGATCTCCAATGCAATGTGGGGCCTTATCCTGAGCCATCGATACACCCAGCAGAAGCAATGGACATGGGATAGAACGCCTTTGGAAAACAGGGTAGATGATCCTGAGCGCTACATGGAGTGGATTAATGAGCGGATCTTCTTTGGCTTGATGTCAGATGAACTGCATCACTACCTTGAAAATCTGCTTATTGAGATGACTGACAAAAATATTGGTACAGATAGAAGAACGTTTGCAACGCTATTTGCTATTCAATGTTCCCCTGATTTCCGTTGCCAAGAGTAGGAGTTATCCAAAATGAAAATGTCACGTCGCCACTTTTTGAAAAGCTCTACTGCACTTGGCGCATTATCAGCAGTACCCGGTTTATCATTGAGCAAACATGCGGTTGCTGGTGATGATGGATTTAAAGCCCTCGTTTGTATTTTCCTCTTCGGCGGTAATGATGCTTACAACATGGTGGTACCTGTAGATGCTCATTATGATGAGTACGAAAAAGCTCGGCCAACATTAGCGATTGAAAAGCATGAGCTGGTAAATATCGGTATTCAATCAGAAGCCGGCAATAATCGCCCGGCAGTTAGCCTAGGCTTACACCCAGCGATGGCGCGGTTGGAGTCTGTGTTCAGGGACAACAATGCGACAGTGATTGTGAACTCAGGCCAGCTTGTTGGCCCAATTATCGGGGAAGGTACCCCGCACCCTGTCCCAGACTTTTTGATGGCGCATAACCTACAGCAGACCATGTGGCAGTCGGGTGCGCTCAACATGGAAGACAAGCTCGGGTGGGCGGGTCGTATGGTTGAAAGTGTATATATGTCCAACGATTTATCACCGATGATGTCATTGAACGGCGAGCAGAAATGGCTCCGCAATGATGTGTATGAGCAAATGGTTATGACGGGAGGCGGTGCCGGTAAATATAACGGGCTAGATCAAGACGAACGTCGAGAAGCGCTGGAAGATCATTTTGATCGTCAGTTCAATAACCTCTTCAAAGACAACTACACGGATGTCATGTCGAGTCGTTATTATCAGAATGAAAGGTTGGCTGAATTACTGGGTGAAGAGGATGATGATACCGTCCGCTCTTCATTGGGCGAGCAGCTCCATACCACGGCCAAGTTAATCAAAAAGCATGCGGAAATGGGACATCACAGACAGATTTACTTTGTTGGTCTTGGCGGCTTTGATACCCACCATAATCAGAAGAATACCCATCATGCGTTATTGGAGCAGCTTTCAGATGCGATGGCAGACTTCTATGATGATCTTAAAGACATCAACATGCTGGATAATGTGACGACCTTTACCATGTCTGACTTTGGCCGCCGTTTGATGGCTAATGATACAGGTACAGACCATGGTTGGGCGGGTCATCAGTTGGTAATGGGCGGTGCTGTGAATGGCGGTAAAGCCTACGGTAAATGGCCTGATTTAACGCCGGGCAGCGAGTATGACTACAATAATGGCCGCTTGATCCCAGAAATCGCAGCTGACCAAGTTAATGCGACACTGGCAACATGGTTTGATGAATATATTGATGTTGAAAAACTATTTCCATCATTAGAAGCGTTTGAGCAAAACACGATACCGTTTTTGTCGAAGTAACCAATAACCTCGCCTAAGTAATACCACCTATGTCGCTCCTTCTACGGAGCGACATTTCGTATCTGAATACTGCAAAGCGCCACCTCTACATCCTGAAATACTTCACATATTCATTATTGATGTTTGTACTACTCACTACATGGAGTAAAATGCATGGATATCTGTACTTTGCTGTTTGATTTGTTGTGTGCGAAAAGAATGGTCAAGGGAGTAAGATCTAAGGAACGTTGTGTTCTTGGGGCATGATATACGATCTTCTTGCGAATATCTCTTTCGCGTATATCGAGTTTTGGGCGGATATGCGAAAGGTGTACGTAAAATAAAATGTTAGCTTTACCGAGATAATGGAGATTGAAATTGAATACAGTAACTTTTGACTTTTCTGGTGAGATTCCGTTTGAAGTCACAACTATAGATCTCAGTACAGGAGACAAACCTATATACATTGGTTTTCCTTTCTCTGGGTACCCTAAAGTGGTTTCAGGAAATGTATCTCAAACTGTGAATTCATTAGTCATTGATTCGAATATTTTTGGCGATATATGGCAAAAACGTAACAGAGACAATATAGAAGCAATGATAAATTGCGTGAAACGTTACGGCTTGAATTTTTCGACAATATTTGCAGCATCTGAATTGTACCTTGGATACTCAAATCCTGACCAAGCAATGGATGAATTCAACCAATCACTATTAGATGACTACCAGTGTGGATACCCAAAAGAAGCATTGGAGAACTTTAAAGGTTTAATTAGGTCACATACGAACAATATTCAATCTAATGTTGACATAGTTAAGGCATATTTGGTCATCGTTAAAAATATATTTTTAACACCAGGTGGTGTAAAAAAACATGTAGAGATACTTACTGAAACAGTAAAGTTTAACAATTTACCGCAATTTGGTTTTGTAATGCTTTTGTCTTTGGTCTTGTTTTACGCTCGTAAAAATCAGTCTCAATTTGATAAAAAAATGATAAGCAAGATTGATAAAGATATGCAATTGAAATCGAAGAGATCTGATGAGGAAAAGTTGTTAGACAACATGGCTAAAGATCTTTGTATGTTTATATCTGCAACTGAATTTCTATACAGTTTCCGAGACAGAGTTTGTGATATATCTTGGTTAGCTTCAGGCGATGCGACTGTGGGCTTAATGATGCAGGAACTCGAATATTGCTGGCACCAAGCCTCTTGTGAAATGGATAAAGGCTTTAAAGAGAGTTTTATGTCCGAAGTTAGGCTGAAAGAAACAGGTAAATGTCATGAGGCATTACAACCTTTGGTAGAGAAATATTGGTCAAAGAACCTCTCAATGCCTTCAACTTCGTCAGCAGATTTACATCAGAAAAAATTGAATCTCATAAACTATGCAGAATCGATCATGAATAACTACCAGTGGAAAAGCTAACAAAGCATTTAAGAGTGATTCGCAACGCTTGGCAGTTTCGCTTCGCTCAAGTATAGCCAAGCGTCGCTCACACCTTAATGCGGCTACATGGACTCCCCCGGTTGTCAACAATAGCGTCAGGTAATATAAGGTTTGGGACTGCCGCTCTACATTCGGTCTGTTTACTGGCTTTTGATGCCATGACCCTGATGACACTACGCGGTTGCGGTTCCTCATTCGTTAGAAGGCATCTACAGTGCCCGCCGCATTATCAGGTTTTCCCGCAAAAGGTCTGAACCTTACATCATCATTGGCTATTGCAATGACCCGGTGAAGTTATCTATTCCGTTAGAAAAAGTTTGGTTTTTATATTGGTTGATATTCGGTGTCGTTACTCAGTAGCGACCAGATAATTCGTGCGTTCTTGGCTGCCAGAGCAACAATAGCGCGCTTGAAGCCTCGTCGTTCGACCAAGCTTTTGCACCATAGACTGAGGCGATCAGTTTTATTTCCTATGGCCGAGATAACCGCTCTGGCACCGTGAACCAATAAGGTTCGCAGGTATCTATCTCCTTTTTTTGTTATTCGACCAAGCCTCGGCTTTCCGCCGGTTGAGTATTGAGACGGAACTAGACCGAGCCAGGCGGCAAAGTCACGGCCTTTATCAAATTGCTCACCTTTGCCGATACTGGCGATTACAGCGGTTGCGGTTATCGGGCCAATACCAGCAACTTTCATGATTTTTTGCGCGTTATGGCTGCATGAAACCAGCATATCGAAGCATCGTTCCTGGTCAGCGATACGTTGATTTATATTCAATAAGTGGTCGTAGCTATCGGAAAGGATAGCCCTCGCGAGATCGGGAAGTTGGTTGTCAGCATCTTCAAGTGCTTCTGGAATTGCTGTTTGTAAGGCATGTCGGCCTTTTGGTGCGATGATACCAAATTCGGCCAGCATTGCTCGCATCTGGTTTAACAGTGCTGTTCGCTCATGAACCCAGTTATCGCGAGCGCGATGAAGGAGCAAGATTGCTTGTTGCTCAGGTGATTTGATCTTAACGAAGCGTGTTGAAGGGCGGGTGACAGCAACGCAAATTGCTACGGCATCATTGAGGTCATTTTTGGCACCCGTCCTGAAAGGCGCCACATATTTGGAAGCCATTATTTTTGTTGTATGGCCGAGTTTAGCTATTTCACGAGCCCAGTAATGGGAAGCGCCGCAGGCTTCCATCCCGACGATAGCCGGTGGGATATTGGCAAAACTAGAAAGGACTTTCGATCGGGTTATTGTTTTATGGATCAGCACCTTGCCTTGGTGATCTTCACCGTGGATACTGAACGAATGTTTGGCTAAATCAATGCCATAAATTGATTGTGACATGGTGGCCTCCAAGAACTGTAGTCAGACTTACCAAGTGTGGCAAAGTCTGATGAGGGGGAGTCCATGTCATTCGTTAAATTTAATCGTTATACCGATGATTATTAAAGGAAGGTAGATGCAAGACAAAATAGCTAGAATTTGTTGGAATACAGAAGGCTGGGTAAAGCCATCAGGGCCTCAAGGAAAGTCAAAAAATAAAGAGGCTTATGAAGACCAAGTAGGTTATGGTCATGAGGAGTGGCTATTTGACACTAGTAAAATAATAAATGGCTATCATTATAGCTTTCTACAGCCTGCTAATAATGGAAGAAATGCGCATAAAGGGAAAACAGTCAATATTCATCTCTATACAATAAATAGTGAAACAGGTACACGGTGGTGGGTTGGTGAAATAGATAATGTAGAGTTAGTTCACGATGAAGAGTCATTGCTAGTATATGATGAATATAAAAAACGTGGTTGGCTTGATGAAATGGTTCAAGACTTAAAGGAAGTCGGAGCCGAATTTGAAGATTTAGAATCATTTAATCCTAAACATTTTGTTAATGTAAAGTTTAATCCTAATAATGTTAATCTAGAATCACCACCAAAGTTGTTTTCAGCTAAAGATCCGTCAATAAAAGCTACTTATTATAACTTTCAGCAATACGATGGAAAACCAAAATTCATTACGTCCGGATTTAACTTTGTGGCTGGGCATAATCCTGGTAAAGATCTTGGTTGGACTGCTCATTCTGATCATGAAACACAAGTTGATTATATTCATAATCGAATCCAGAATGGTGCATATCTTCAATTGGTACAACAGTTTGGAAGTTCTAATGTAGGCACGGAGCAAATAAATACTAATGGGACAAGGGTGGATTTAGTAGTCAAGACATCTTGCTCTGAGTACACTTTTTATGAAATAAAAACATCACCATCTTTATTGGGGTGTATAAGAGAGGCTCTTTCTCAATTGATGGAGTATGCTTATTTCCCCTCAAAAGAGAATGCAAATAAGTTAATAATAGTTTCACCAAATAAAATTGATAAGGATATTGCTGAATATTTAATTTACTTACGTGATAAGTTCAGCATACCGATTTATTATCAGTACTTTGACTTAGATTTGGCTAAGCTCGATCCTAAAGTCCACTAAAACGGGGAAGAAAACACCGCAATATTCACTAGAATTTAAGTTGAAAGCGGTGCAATGGAGCTTCGAGACTCACCGAACCGTTAAATCGGTAGCTGAGGCATTAGATATTCATCCATTCATGCTTTCTAAGTGGCGAAAAGCATACAAGGATGAGGCTTGGCTTTTGCATAGAAGGTAGAGATGTGACAAGTAGTGTTAGTGCATCATTCTTTATCAGTGCCTTTACTAATTCGAGCTAATTAACGAGTTCTGAAGTGTGAAGCACTACAGCTTCTAACCCGACAATAGCTGGAGGAGAATTGGCAAAGCTAGGAAGGACTGTAGTCAGACTTACCAAGTGTGGTAGAACCGGATTAACCCGCTAGGCCTTCTCTTGTTCTTGAATATATTTGATCCCCCATTGTTCAATGGTTTCTAATACAGGTTTGATTGATTCTCCAGTCTTTGTAAGAGAATATTCAACCCGAGGGGGAACTTCGGCATAAACCTTTCTCTTAATTATTTTATGCCCCTCAAGCTCTTTAAGTTGCTTTGTAAGCATTCTTTGTGTGATGTTTGGAATCAGCCGTTGCAATTCGCTAAAGCGCCTAGTGTCGTTCCATAGATGAAATATAATGAAACCTTTCCATTTGCCGCCGATGATGTCTAATGCGACTTCATATGGACAGTCGGGATTACAAGTTTGGCTATTATCCTTCATTATTTCCTCAATAGTATACATTTTGTGCGTGACGCACATTTTTGTGCATTCTTGTTGGTATCATATTAATGTAATAGGATTGCTACATCAACTGTATGCAAGGATGATTACAATGGAATAAATAAATAATAGCTTTGGGATTAGATTACGTTTAATTGATTTTCTAAGTAAAGTGCCGGTGTTGATTGTATCTACTACTGCCACTTTGATTATGTTTTATTTGGTAATGTTTGTTTTGAATCCAAATATTGATTCAGGTAATGGATTTAGTGTTATAGAGCTTCAGTTGGCATTTGATAAAAGTGTTGGCTTGAACATTATTAATCAGTGGGGTGATGATGGTATTTCATATTTCTTAGATTGGATATTTATCGACTATATTTATGCGATTTCATACTCTTTGTTTTTTTCTTCGCTTTTAGCTTTCCTTCTTCGTAAAAAGGGGTATCACCCTTACTCAAGATTAAATGTAATTGTTTATATTCCATTTTTTTTAGGTTCTTTAGATTGCCTAGAGAATACAATAGAGATTTATTTTTTGCGATACCCGAGTGAAGTTACTGATGAAATATTTTATTTTCATTCTATAATTGCCGCGGTGAAATGGATGACATTACCTTTGATAATTATGTTTGTGATTTACATATTGGCATCTGGCCCCAAAACATCAAAGTGACTATGGACTTCACTCGATTAGTGGACATGAATAACCAATTAGGAGATTGCTATGCCATCGTATAGAGCGGGAAGAAAACACAGTAATACACCCTTGAGTTTAAGCTGAAGTTGGTACAATGGAGCATTGAGACTCACCGAACAGAAACGTTAGTGGTTTCCGTTGTGATAACGGGTTAAAAAGTACTTAAAGTTTCAAAACTATCCTTATATTATTTTGTATAAGCCGCCACGGATAAGGGTTATCAATGTCCATTACCAACCAACTATCATTGTTCCTCGATGTTGTGCAGCAAGGGTCGTTCTCCAAAGCGGCAGCACTGCATGATATGGACAACTCTTCACTTTCCAAGCAAATCAAAAAGCTGGAAGCTGGCCTTGGCGTGCAACTGCTCAATCGTTCAACCCGCTCTTTTGCTTTGACACCAGCAGGGGAGGAGATTTTGCAGCAGGCCCAGCTGCTTATCGATACCTTGCACAACATCCATAATATCGCGGACTCATACCAGTCGACGCCGAAAGGCACTATTCGTATTACCTCGCCAGTATTTCTTGGGCAGGAGTATCTTCAGCCGGTGATTTCGCGATTTATGCAGAAATACCCGGATGTCAAAGTGACGTTGTCGTTGGATGATAAGAAAGCTGACATCATTGCCGATCACTATGATTTGGCCTTCCGGATTGGCAAACTGGAAGAGTCCAACCTGATCGCCAAAAAAATTGCCAATACCCATTTTGCTGTTATAGCTTCTAAAGCTTTTATAGAAAAACACGGCACTCCAACAACTCCAGAGTCGCTCGCCGAGCTACCGGCAGTGGTTTACAGCAATGCTGATACTACCTTGGATCAAATGTGGATGAGTGATAAGCCGCATGGAGACAACTTCAAAACATACAAAATGAAAGGTAACTACAAGGTCAGTGATGTCCGAATGATGGTTGCTGGAGTCAGGGATGGTTTGGGTTATGCGGTGATTGATCTTTATAACCTTAACCAGAATATCGAAGAGCAGGGGATAGTGACGTTACTGACGGATCACGTGATTTCCAGCAAAGATAGGGCGGTGTATGCGGTCTATCCACACCGTAAGCAAACGCCTTTAGTACGCGAGTTTATCCAGGCTTTCCAGGATGATATTGGTGATCCGCCACGTTGGGTAAGCCATGTCCCCAACTATGCGTCACTGTATCGCTAGTAAATAGAAATGACGCGATAGCTGATAAATAAAAAAGGGCGCTCACTGTAAAAGTGAGCGCCCGTCTATGGATTTATTACTACTTGGGTAACAGCTTAAAACCCTTCAAGCACAATCTTGCCTTTCGCTTTGCCTGTTTCCAAAAACTCATGGGCTTTTCGCAAGTTCTCAGCATTAATCTTGCCGAAGTGGTCACCGACTGTGGTCTTGATATCACCATTGTCGATCATTTCCGAGACCTCGTTGAGCAACTCATGTTGTTCTTGCATATCCGGCGTTTGGAACAAGGAACGGGTAAACATCAATTCCCAATGGATAGACACACATTTGGTCTTGAATGGGACAATATCTAACGATGCAGGATCATCAATCAAGGCAAATTGACCTTGGGGTTTGATCACTTTTACGATCTCACCAATGTGTTGCTCGGTATTATTCAGGCTCACCACGTAGTCAACCTCATCAAGCCCATGTTTCTCAAACTCTTCACCAAGAGGGTTGCGGTGGTTGATGATATGGTCTGCGCCCAAGTCTTTGAGCCAATCAATGGTCTCGGGACGAGAAGCCGTTGCAATCAACTCCAGGTTGGTAAGTTGTTTGATTAACTGCACCATAATTGAACCAACACCGCCGGCAGCACCAATGACCAATATACGTTTGTCAGAAGCCGTTCTTACGACATTGAGGCGATCAAATAGTAATTCCCACGCCGTAATTGAAGTCAGCGGCAGGGCCGCAGCATCTGCAAAAGAGAGTGATTGAGGCATTTTGCCCACAATACGCTCATCGACCAACTGCATTTCGGCATAGCTACCTGAGCGAGAAATATCACCGGCATACCAGACTTTGTCGCCGGGCTTGAACAAGGTCACGTTCTCACCGACCGCTTTTACGATACCCGTAGCGTCCCACCCAATCACTTTCCATCTACCGTCTTCAGCAGGTACCCCTTGGCGTATCTTATAATCCGCTGGGTTAACTGAGATAGCCTGAACTTCAACCAGCAAGTCATGGCCTGTGGCTGTTGGCGTGTCTAACGTAATGTCCTGTAGTGATGCTTCGTCTTGGATTGGTAGATTGCGCTGATAACCGACTGCTTTCATGATGACCTCGAACCGTATGTTTGATGGAAAGTATAATGAAGGTTTGGCAGGTAGTGGGAAAGAGTCAGAATATCCAATGATTATGGATTTTTCTATCCATAATGGCATGGGCAAAGTATGCTACCGCAAACGTCAGTAGCGCGAATAGCGTGTTGATAAATATCGCTTGTGACAACTATCGAGAACCCAAATGGTGCTTTTGATTTAAAAGAATAGACTAGCGGCTTTTCTTCAATAGCCGTAAATTCATGCAATGTTCTCACTTTAACCAACAACGCTGCCGCTCCTGTTGTTTTTCTGGTCTGCCATACCAACAACAAATCCAACAAAAAGATGAAACGCTTAAACAACTGCTTTCAACAGTCATGCCACAGCAGTGGCTATCAGTTGTTCCAAGCGTGAAAACTGGGTGTCGTAACAAGGCTAAAATGGTTGTGCTTGGTGCTGCGCATCAGCCAGTGCTAGGGATTGAAGGAGCCGATAACCAGCCAGTTAGCTTATGTGATTGCCCACTGTATCCAGATGACATGCAGGCATTATTGGCATACCTACAGACATGGATTTGCATGGCGGGGATCCCTCCTTACAACAAGGTGAAAAAGAAAGGTGAGTTGAAATACATCCTGCTGACCCGGACTGAGTGCTCGGGGGAGTTCATGCTGAGGTTCGTGATGCGAAGTCGAGATGCAGTTTCTCGGATTGAAGCGAACCTTGGAAAGTTGCTAGCTGATTGGCCACAAGTGAAGGTGGTGTCGGTAAACCTGCAACCTATTCATATGGCGCGCTTGGAAGGGGAAGAAGAGGTTTTCCTGACTGACGCCCAGCATTTGGTCGAGCAGTTCAATGGTGTGCCATTGGTGATTCGGCCAAAGAGTTTTTTCCAGACTAACCCGAAGGTTGCAGAGCAGCTATATGCGACAGCTCGCAATTGGGTCAGGGAGCTAGCACCGACTACGATGTGGGATTTGTTCTGCGGTGTGGGTGGATTTGCCTTGCACTGTGCCGATAATGTTGAGCGTGTTGTTGGTATCGAGATTGAACCTGAAGCGATTGCCAGTGCCAAGTTTTCAGCCGCGCATTTGGGGATCAATAACCTCGAATTTGATGCGTTGGATTCTGCCCAATTCTCCCATTTGCAAGGACGTGCACCTGAGTTGGTATTGGTGAATCCACCTCGTCGTGGGTTGGGGCAAGCATTAATCGAGCAACTTGCCGCATTGGGGCCAAAATATATTATCTACTCCAGTTGTAACCCTGAGTCCCTGAAGCAGGACTTGCAGGCTCTGCAGATTTATGAGGTTCAGCGGCTGCAGTGGTTTGATATGTTTCCCCACACGGAGCATGCGGAAGTGATGGTGTTGTTGAGTCACTAAGTGACAGTTGATTAAAACTCCGACTATGCTTTTGACATTGTTAAATTAACTCAAAAACACTATGAAACCACAAAGTATCTTTTTATTGTTAGCGGCATGCGGACTAACGCCCATAGCCCTTTCATATGGCGTTGCTCCAGAAATATCACTGCGCTACCTGTTTGATATCGATGCTACCCCAACAAATGTTGCTCATATATTCCGAGCCATTATGGGGCTGTATATGGCTCTAGCTTTGTTTTGGCTGCTGGGTGCTTTTACCAAAAAGTACAAGCTTCACGCGTTATACAGCCTAGTTATATTTATGCTGGGATTGGCAGTAGGCCGAGTAGGCAGTTTGATTGTCGATGGAATGCCGCATTGGCTACTAGTGGTGTATCTCGTTCTGGAGCTGGGGTTCGGGATAGTTGGAATTAAAATGATCAAGCAAGAAAGAAGGGGAATAACAGAGCAAAGTCACTCGTAATTCAGTCAGTATATTGCTTCTTGCCATATTATAGGGTTGGGATTTGGCCGATTGATTTCGAGCGAGTAGGGAGTGAAGTTAGGTGAGGGTGAAATGAATATCAGCTATGAGCAAATAAAAGCCTTTATCGCGGTTGCCGATTGTGGATCTTTCAGTGCCGCAGCCAAACAATTGGGCAAACACCGGACGACCTTGGGGCAGGTGGTGACCAATTTGGAAATTGAAACCAATATGGAACTGTTCGACAGGACGAGCCGCTACCCTCAACTAACAGAAGAAGGGCTAGTGCTCTACCAGCACGCTAAAAACCTGGCAGAAACGACCAAGTCATTTGAGCAATTGTGCCAGAACCGCGAAAAAGGTATTGAGAGCGAGCTAAGTATCTATTATAGCGAACTGGTGCCAATGGGGCTGATCAGTGATGTGATGAAAGGGCTAAGGAGTAAGTTTCCGTTGGTGAAAATTCACTGGCGTCATCGCAACATAGATAGTGTGAGAAAAGCACTGGAAGAAGGTGAGGCTGATATGGCTATCATGCTGGTGCCTGCTGGCCAGGCGACGACATTTATTCAATATAGCTATTTGCTCAATTTACCCTTCGTACTTTGCGCTAGCCCAAACTTTATCAAGCAACAGCAGCTTAATGATCTCAAAGCAGTCAAACGATCAAGGCAACTATTGCTCGAAGATTATATTAACTCAGGGCTGGCAAAAACGGTGACCCTGTCTAACCACGCCGAAGAGATTAGTAGTATAGGTATCCTCAAGCAATTACTGCTAAGCGGAGAAGGGTGGG
Source organism: Photobacterium sp. AWH4_225 (assembly GCF_056158405.1). NCBI lineage: Bacteria > Pseudomonadati > Pseudomonadota > Gammaproteobacteria > Vibrionales > Vibrionaceae > Photobacterium > Photobacterium sp. AWH4_225. The sequence continues at coordinate 1,638,766 of NZ_JBSWTF010000001.1, forward strand.
CAATCGTACCACGCCATAGTGTGGATGATTCTTTGAGTTCCGGCGAACTTGCCACCATTGAGCTGGGAGAAGTCAACAGCACCCTGCTATTTCCAATAAACCTTTGGATTCGCAATACGATACCGGGTCCCGTTGTCAAAGAAGCGACCGCATTATTCAAGCAGTATAGCCATCAATATAGCCTTTAAATGATAGCCTCCAAGTGAGGATCAAACCCTCATGACCCGATTTCATCGTTTGTCGATATCGCTTTAAAGTCAAAAGCATACCCAAACGTGAAATCGGAGCAACTATGAAATATAAAACACTTGCCCTTGCTATTCTTCTCGGTGGTACCCTTTCAGGGCTCGCCGATGCCTGTACTTCTATTGCTTGGAATACCGAGTTAGGAACAATGACCACAAGAACCATGGACTGGGTCGAATCGACAAAGCCAGTTCTTGGCAACATCAATAAAGGTGACATGCGGTCTATCCAGGGCAATGGAATCGGCGACGAGTACAAGGTCAAATATGATGTTGTGGCTATTTTTGCCTATGGTGAGCTAGTGGGTGATGGCGTTAACAGTGAAGGGTTGCAGGTGAACACCTTATTCTACCCTTCAATGACCATGGAGCCGGTAACCAACAGCTCTCAGATCACCCAGTTCACTTTCGGTGAGTACCTTCTGACAAACTACGCCTCGGTTGATGAGATCGTCAAAGCGCTACCGGATCTTGATTTTGGTCGTTTGAGTCTTGATGGCATGCCGATGGAAATGAATTTACACTGGTCGGTGACTGATAAGAGCGGTGACCGCCTGGTGATTGAGATGGACGAGGATGGTGTAAATACCTACCGTGGTGAAGAAGCGATGGTCATGACTAATGACCCGTCCCTAAAGCAGCATTTGGCTCAAAAAGAAGAGGTGGCGTCTCGCTGGGAAAATGCTGACCGTGATACAGACTACGGCTCTATCGGTAACGGTAATGCCCACAGTCGCTACGTCCATGCGAGCTACTTTATGAGCAAACTGACCGAACCAACAAGTGTGCAAAATGGCATGATGAAACTATCAACTGTACCTTACCGTGTGCCTGCTGACGCGCCTTATATGGATTTCGGTAACGGTATGATGGGTTATGCGACAGAATGGACGTTGACCCAAAGTCTAGAAACCGGCGACAGCGTGTTCGAATACAACTTCGAAGATAACTGGAACACAGTGCGCTTCAATGTTTATGACATGATGGGCAAGGAGTTCCGTATTCCGCTCGATAAGTCATTCATGGTTCAGCTGTAAAATAGTTCAGTTGTAAAACGGTAAGGCCTCTCGCTGTGAGAGGCCTTTTTGATTGGAGTCGAGTATTGCTGGCTTCAATTATATTGGGTCTTGTGCCTTGCACATTGTCCTACATCTTCATAGGTCTCAGGTCTTATTTGAGATAGCTCTCTGGCGTTAGCGCCCCATAGCAGGGCTTGCTCGCCGTATTGCGAGGTCAAGCTGGAGATCGCCAGTGAGTTCCTTTTGTCGGATTTCGCCCCGAGAATGATGACTTTGATCGATTCCATGGAAAAGACATCTTCCAAGGTACGCTTGTAATATGGCGTGATAAGGTTCCGGTTTACGCGATAGCTCAGCTCACTGAGTGGCACTAGTGCAATGGCCCGTGATTCATCTTCGTTAATGAAGTCATGGTGCTTCCAGGCAAATAGTGTTTTGAGCAAGGAAAATAGTGATGATTTATAGTGTGGCGCCAAGGCTTCTAGCGTATTTCGTTGCTCGTGTTCGTTGGGCATATCCATAGTGTTCAAGAAGTCGAACAGTTCTTTGAACAGGCTAATGGTCTCCTCAATATAGTGATGGAGCGGGTCATAGCTGCATTTGAATGTCTCACTTAGCATTAGCGTACCGCCAAAATAGTGAGCAGAACAAGTTAATGAAGGGCTATCACTGGTATTGTTTTTTAGTACATCGGACCTAAAACCGATACAACTCCCGCGGCAGTCATCACCATAAAAGCGCCACTGGGTTAGGGAGTCACTGGTACCGGAAAAAGAGCAAACACACATGGAGTGCTGGGTTTCGATTTGATGTAGGAGCATTTCCAGGTTTTTACTGCATTCACTGTACTCTGAGTCTCTAAGTCGCCCTGTGAGGGCATGCAGCGCCTTTTTGAACTCCCCTTTGTCGTTCAAGAACTGGTAATCGGTAAACCATATCTCTTTGTTGAGCATAACGCCCAGTAGCCCGTCCGTTGAGGTGTAATGAAATAGCGTATTCCCGTCCACAATTAGCGCCTACTTTATTGTTATGTGTTAATTAAACATTACTCGTACCCGCAAATTTTGGTCAAATTAAATCATTGGAAAATGTTAACGGCAGCTAAAATTTCAAACTTATTTATGACTAATAACTAGAGCCACATTTGCTCGATTGAAAGGTATTTAGTGAAAGGTGCTTTTTTTAGGCTTTGATAAAGCAAAATGATTGGATTGTAAGGTATTGTTTTCATATTAAAGCCTCTGGGATCCCAGAGGCTTTACGTTGAGAGAAAACTTACATCTTTCCTCTTTAAGTGGAGTCGCTGACTTATTTCAGATCAAACCTATCAGCATTCATGACCTTGGCCCAGGCTGTAACAAAGTCGTTTACAAACTTCTCTTTGTTATCATCTTGGGCATAGAGTTCTGAATAAGCTCTCAAGATAGAGTTTGAACCGAACACTAAATCGACTCTTGTTGCGGTCCAAGCCACTTCACCTGATTGGCGATTGCGGATCTCATAGAGATTACTGCCAGCAGGTTCCCAGGTGTAATTCATGTCAGTCAGATTCACGAAGAAGTCGTTAGTCAATTGACCTACATTGTCAGTAAAGACACCGTGCTGTGTACCGCCATGGTTTGTGCCGATTACACGCATACCACCGACAAGGACTGTCATCTCAGCAGCGGTTAAGCCCATTAACTGGGTACGATCCAATAGCATCTCTTCAGGGGTAACGAGGTACTCTTTCTTCAACCAGTTACGATAACCATCATGTAGAGGCTCCAATACTTCAAAGGACTCCTGATCGGTGTGGTCTGCGCTGGCGTCGCCTCTACCTGGAGAGAATGGAACAGCAACATTGAAGCCTGCAGCTTTAGCAGCCTGCTCAACGCCGACATTACCTGCTAACACGATCACATCAGCAACACTCGCTCCAGACTCCTGTGCGATACCACTTAGGACGGATAGAACCCGCGATAAGCGTTCAGGCTCATTACCCTGCCAGTCCTTCTGCGGGGCTAGACGGATCCGTGCACCATTTGCGCCACCACGGTTATCCGAGCCTCGGAATGTGCGGGCGCTGTCCCACGCGGTGGATACCATGTCGCTGACCGATAGGCCGCTGGACGTGATTTTTGCTTTCACTGCGTCCACGTTATAGCTTGTGCTCCCTGTTGGTACAGGGTCTTGCCAAATGAGATCTTCTGACGGAACATCAGGCCCAATGTAACGTGCTCTTGGCCCCATATCACGGTGGGTAAGTTTGAACCATGCACGGGCAAAGACTTCTGAGAAGTAGGCTGGGTCGTTGTAAAACCGTTCTGATATCTTGCGGTATTCAGGATCAACCTTCATTGCCATATCAGCATCTGTCATGATTGGGTTATGACGCACTGATGGGTTTTCGGCATCAACGGGTTTATCTTCCTCTTTGATATCAACAGGCTCCCATTGCCATGCACCTGCTGGGCTTTTCTTCAGCTCCCACTCATGATTGAGCAGTAGTTTAAAATAACCGTTGTCCCATTGCGTAGGGTGGGTAGTCCACGCACCCTCAAGGCCACTGGTTACCGCATCAGCGCCGACACCACGTTTGTCTTTGTTCAGCCAGCCAAGGGCTTGGTCATGAAGTTCACCGCCTTCAGGCTCAGGACCGAGCAGTGATGCGTCACCATTACCGTGCGCCTTACCCACAGTGTGCCCACCGGCAGTCAGAGCTACCGTCTCTTCGTCGTTCATCGCCATACGAGCAAACGTGACGCGAACATCATGGGCTGTTTTTTGAGGATCAGGATTTCCGTCAACACCTTCTGGGTTAACATAAATTAAACCCATCATGACGGCAGCAAGCGGGTTTTCTAAGTCTCGCTCGCCAGACCAGCGGCTATTGGGGTTATTTGTTGGCGCCAACCATTCTTTTTCCGAGCCCCAATAGATATCTTTCTCTGGGTGCCAGATATCATCACGGCCAAAACCAAAGCCAAAGGTTTTAAGGCCCATAGATTCATAGGCCATGGTACCGGCATAAGCTATTAGGTCAGCCCAGCTAAGGCGGTTACCGTACTTTTGTTTGATTGGCCACAGTAACCGTCTTGCTTTATCCAGATTGGTATTGTCTGGCCATGAGTTGAGAGGGGCAAACCGAAGGTTCCCGGTACCGGCACCGCCTCGACCATCGGCAATACGATACGTACCAGCAGCGTGCCATGTCATACGTATCATCAAACCACCGTAATGCCCCCAGTCTGCAGGCCACCACTCTTTGCTGTCTGTCATCAGAGCGATAAGGTCTTGTTTGAGAGCTGCAAAATCAAGTTTCTGGACTTCTTCCCGATAATTAAAGTCACTTAAAGGGTTTGTTTTTGTATCGTGCTGATGAAGAATATCTAGGTTAAGTGACTTGGGCCACCAATCAATTTCCGTACGGTCATTAGTGGTCATCGAACCATGCAAAAAAGGACATTTACCCGCGGTAGGTTTATCCTGCGGCATAATAATTCTCCTATTCCAGTGAATTCCACGTACATTGCATAATGACAATTGCGGTGCTGTTTTTTCACAGCGTGATATTTACATTTGTTGTTTATTAAGCTTAAGTTTCAGTACATTACTTCTGAATTGTTCTCAGCATCCAAGCTGTTTTTTCGTGAATTCGCATGCGATCTGAAACTAGCGCAACGCTCGACTCATCGTTTGCAGCTTGTGCCAACTTGAGAACCTCTCGAGAGGTTCTGACGACTTGCTCGTGCCCTTTAGTAAGTATGTCTACCATTTCGGAAGAGCTGGGAACACCATCTACTTCTTCTATTGAGCTGAGGCGGGCAAACTCTTGAAATGTGCCTGGGGCTGGTACGTCTAAGGTACGGATACGTTCAGCAATTTCATCAACGGCAGTTGCTAACTCGGTGTAATGCTCTTCAAACATCAGGTGCAAGTCTCTAAAATGCGGGCCCTGAACATTCCAATGAAAATTGTGAGTTTGCAAATATAGTGTATAAGAATCAGCAAGTAACTTTTTCAGGCCGTCGGCCGTTTTGACTCTGCCTTCGCTGTTTATACCAATGTCTATTTGGGTCACAGTCGCTCCTTAGTTAGCGTATAAATTTAACGACTAACTGAACCGATAATGAGAAGATTGGCTAAAGTATTGGTGACAATCGCAAGTTTGTAAAAGTGATAAGAATAATCATCATGTTCTCTTTTTTAGATTGTACTGGGTGCGCAATTTAGCTCTGGCTAACACCAAATGGAGCCTTTCCTCTTCTCACCAACCTAGTTCTCGTATTTCGTTTTCAATTTTGGCTGCTAATTCTTGTGCTTTGTGCTCAAGGTAACGGGTGTCACAAATCATACTCTGCATATCTTCAACAAAGCGGCTTGGGCGTATTAGCCTTAAAGCGTCTTGGTTTTTGCAAACAAAATCGACACACGGAAGCCCTTTTGCGTTCACGTAATCAATGATGTAAGTTGCGGGCGTTTGATGGTTGAGGTGATGGTTCAACTCAATGGTTAAATCGAAAAGGTGAGCGTTTATCCAGTCACAGTAGTGGCTAGTTAAATACGTTTTTACCAGTTCATTGCTAAAGTGATTTTCTTGATGATAGGCCAGATTGTTTCCGACGTTATAAGGGAGTAATTGGCTGTCTCTCTGTAACTGGAAAGGAAAGCGCCTATCTAGCCATGATTTAACTGCAGCCAGAGCCCATTTGATGATGTAATGGAGAGCACTGTATAGGTTGCCGTAAACAAAATGGCCATTGTAGAGAAGCCTTATCCACTCTCCTCTAAACTCATTAATGTATGTATCTGGGATCGTAGATATATATTTTGGGTTGCTTTGGTTCGCTGTAATTTGTCTGTGGTCACGACCTAGCTGCATGATCGGCGCTTGTTGATCGTTCCAGTAAGCTATATCTAACGACAACAAATCAGGCCAGCGAACTAAAGATTTGGCTTTACGTCTCGGTTCATTGAGAGAAATTAAATCTTTGCCCTCACCACACTCTAGCTGTTGTTCAGCGTGCAATAGGTATAAAGAGCCTGGGTCGTTAAGGTACATTCGACGCTGTCTTCCCTTTTCAGCATCCTCACTCAAATGACCTGAGTGACGGCCTTTGTCCCATGAAGATGAATCAAACATAACTTCTCCCGGGGTGCTTGAAGACACTACTAGTATAAACGTCACGAGATTAAACAGGGATCAGGCAACAATTATCGTGTAAACCATGCTTAACGGTGCACTGACCAATGGTAACCAATGTGCAGGGCTATCGAGGAATGTCGCAGGATTCCCTCCCACAGAGAGTCTGTGAGAGGGAATAGGGGGGAGATTACGAGGCCGGACTGACGACTGGGGCGCCAATACGGTGGAAGCTGATCTTCCTTGCAAACAGAATAATAGCGGCAAATACGGTTACCAATTCTGCAGCGCCTGTTACCCACCAGATGGATTCTGCACCAAAGAACATCGGCAGCAGGGACAGGAACAGCATGACCATGATGAAGCCGCGCATCAGTGAAATCAGACCTGCTCGCTTCGGCGCTTCAAGCGCAGTAAAGAACCCAGAGATAACAGTGTTGACGCCCATAAAGATGAAGCCCAGCGAGAATATCTTCATGTACTGGTGTGACATGGCGACCAACTCAGGATCTTCCAGGAAGCCCATTGCAATGTTGTCCCCGAAGAAGAATACCGCCAAGGCAGACATACCACCAATCAGCAGTGCAACTTTTACTGTCAGCAAGGCAACAGCCAAAATACTGCCGTGGTCTTTCTTACCGCGAGAGAAAGTAATGATTGGCTGCATGCCTTGAGTCAGGCCGATATAAGTGATCAGCATGAAGTTGTTGATGTAACCAATGACACTGAAAGCAGAGAGCTCGGCAGTCCCGTAGTGGAACAAAATAGCATTGTTAAAAGCCATCAATACGAAGCCAGCAGACATTTCGGTAATTGAGTCAGGTGTACCGATTTTCACGTATTTGATGATGTTATGTAGCTTTGGCATTACACGGACAAAGCGAAGGTTACTTGAGCGGCTGCGGTAGTGAAGAATTAGCAAGCACATCTGTAGCATCTGAGCACTACCTGTTGCGATAGCGGCACCGCGCAGACCCCATCCCCACTGAATGATCAATACGTAGTCGAGAATGACATTGGTGACAGCAGCACATAAAATCGCGGCCAATTCACGTTGCGGAAAGCCATCAATTTTTGCAAACACTTCCATCGAATAAGCCATCAAATAGAAGGTTTGGAAAAAGAGAAGGGTACCCAAATACTCGGCTACCATAGGGATCAGCTCACCCCGAGCACCCATCAGGTAGGCAACATCTTCGACGAAGATAAAGGCAAGGAAGCAAACAACAGCGCCGAAGCCGGCTAAAAAGTATATGGCTTGCGAGAAAATCTCGCTGGCTTCGCCGATTTTCCCTTCACCCTTAAGTTTACCGACCAAAGTACCTGCACCAATGGTGATCAGGATTGAGATTGCAAACATGATATTGATGAAAGGCAGGGACAAGTTTACCGCAGCCAGTGCCTCGGGGCCGACGCCGCGGCCCACGAACATACCATCGACCATGGTATAGAGGGCAAAGACCCACACGGCCAATATGGAAGGCACAGCAAATTTGGTTAATGCCATCCCTATGCTTTTATTTTCTAGATCGATTCCTCCAGTAGAACCAACACCCATTTTGTACCACCTAATTTAATTCAAAGTTTGTGTTTAACGGAGTGGTTGAGAGGATAAAGTCTGGAATGACTCGAGGGTCAATGTAGTAAATTATTTCAATTTGTTACTCTGCGAGAGTGACGGTTTTGCCTTTCTTCCAAGTGTTAAGCTGAAGATGACATAAGAAAATATACCTATCGATTATTCGAAGAGGTTTTAAAAAAGAAGTGGTACGAATAATTTACCTTCTTTTTCTTTATGAATAAAAAATAGACTAAAAGAATAAAAATTCCCAAACTTGGCATTAATGAGTGTTAGGAGTAATACATAACTCAGTTAAAAAAATAATATAATCATTATTAAAGCCATAGGGCGGGGTTATAAGGCGCAATAACAAATAAAATAAAACTTATATGTTAATTTCGGATTATATAAGCAATAAATACATAGTGTTATTCAATTTGAAATTACAGCTGACTTATTACAAAATCCCGCATCTTATTATCTATCTTACTCAAAATATTATTCTTATATGGATGAGGTTAAGGTGGTTTTATATTTAAAAGGGATATTATGACTCACAAAAAATATGTTTTTGCAGCACTTGCTGTAGCAACGCTAGCTGGCTGTGGCGGTTCTGGTGGCGGTGACAATGGCGGCAGTAATGGTAGCAACAAACCAGCTTCCGAAGCTCAAACCATCGCAGCTATCAAAACGTCTTGGAAATTGCTCGGAGATGATATTTATGTCAATAATGAATACCAATTCCCTTTAACTGACCAAGAGTCGGTTGATCTAAATAACGAGTACCAATGCGGGTCCCTACGTTGCTCGTTGGATCCGAATACGCCAGCAGTTGAGAAAATGACGGCTCGTTATGTGGCTAACGAAAAAGAGCTTATTCCTGTTTACTATAACGTGAATTCGAAAACAGGTGATGTTGCCGAAAAAGACCCTCGCTTTGCGCAAGCAATCGCAAATATCAACGAAGTTATCGGCAGACCTATCTTTAAAGACATGGGTTACATCCACGTTGATCACGACGAAGATATGTTTCCTTCTGAACTAGATTACTCTTCAGTAGAAGGCAAAGGCGGTCTTATCTTCTCTGTTGGCACAAGTGTAAAAATGCATGGTAACCAAAGTTGTGGCTCTGCCTCTATTGGCCCCAACAATATGCAGATTGCCCCTATTGTTATTGACGAGAATAACTACTTCAAAGCAGATGGTGGATGGGTATGGATAAACCTTGATAATCCAGATGGCACTTGCCTAGCTGACGTTGAGATAGCAACTCACGAACTCATGCATGCACTTGGCTTCCTTGATCACTTCGATGGATTCGGTGCTGATGGTGAAGTATTTGGAGACCGTGCTAAAGCTGCTCTGCGCACACTGTATAACAACGATGCGCAATCTGATCCAGACAACCTTACTTACTACCACTGGCCTGCGAACTAATTCGTAATCCTAAGTAGACAATAGCCAAACGAATTAAGGCCGCTAAATGCGGCCTTTGTTGTATCGAAATTACATTACGATTTTGCTAATTCTAAACTGGTATCCTGCAGCGCCGACTCATTGAGCAATCCAGCGTAAATACCGTTTAGCTCAACAAGCTGCTGATGGTCACCCCGTTCAACAATCTCACCTTTTTCCAGAACCAGGATCGTATCCGAGTGGCGCACTGTGCTAAGTCGGTGGGCGATGGCGATCACGGTCTTTTCCTTGAATAAGCGCTGCATGGCTTTTTGGATAAGATCTTCAGTGATGGAGTCGACCGAGCTGGTGGCTTCATCAAGCATCATTACCTGTCCGCCTTGTGCCACTGCACGGGCAAAGGAGATTAACTGGTTCTGGCCAACGGAAAGGTTAGAGCCGTTTTTATCTAACGGGAAGTCATAGCCTTGTGGCAGTTGCTCGATAAAGCTATTGGCATACACATAGCGTGATGCCTGCTCAACTTGTTCGCGAGAGATATCTTCTTTACCCAAGGCGATATTGAAATGGATCGTCTCTTCAAACAGGTGTACATCCTGCATCATCAGCGAGAACAAATGGGCTGAGTCATCGATAGAGATTTCAGAGAGCTCAATACCATTTAATAAAATGCTGCCTTCGTAATCCTGATAGGTTTTCGATATCAAGCGCATGATCGTTGATTTACCCGAACCAGTTGAGCCAACCAGTGCGATTTGATGGCCTTTTTCCAAAACAAAAGACACGTTTTTCAGCACGTATGGGGCGTCATCTTTGTAGCGGAAGCTGACATTTCGGAACTCAAGGCTGACAAACTCTTTAAGCCGTTGTTCCACTTTATGTGTCGGCTGTAAATCACGGCCTTCTTCTTCGATAGGCTCGACGAATAGTTCTTCAATATGGTCGAACGCGGCAAATGAGCTTTGGATTGAGGCGATTTGCGAGGTGAAATCGCGGATCGGAACAAACACTTTCTCCAGCGTGTTGATAAAGGCAATCAGTACGCCCAAGGTCAGTGATGCCTCCAAGACTTGCCCGGAGCCGTACCAAATCATCAGTGCCACAGTGATAGAGGTAATACCGGAGATAAAGGAAAACAGAACGGCGTCGTATTTATTGACCTTCTTCTGCGCTTTTAAAAACTCATCGGTATAGCCTTTGTATTTTTGCTCAACGGCTTCTTCGGCACGGTATAGCTGAACGGTTTTGACGCCCAAAATCACTTCTTGCAAATAGCCGATACCGCGAGCCAATGAAGAGCGTGTGGTCAAGTGCAGTGCCCGCAGGCGGTTGCGGACATATACCGTCAGGTACATTACCGGAGGCATGATAACCAATACAATTAGGGTTAGCTGCCAATCGATAAAGAGCATCATCACCAATAGGGCGATGGTATTGAGGCTATCTCGAACCAGCCCAACCACGGACTGGATGAATGTCTCACCGATGGTTTCAAGATCACTGCTGAGGCGGGAGAGGGTCACGCCGTTGGGTGTGTTATCAAAATAGCTGCGAGGCAGTCTCAATACGCGGTCAACGAGCACTGAACGCATATCCGTAATGGTGTACTGGCCCGTTTTGCGCAGGTTGTAGGAGTAGGTGGTGTCAACAATGTAGTCGACGATCAGTACCACAAGCAGGGCGGCAATATACAGCCACATACCGTTGGTACTTTCCTGCGCGAGATGCCTATCAATCACCTGGATAATCAGCCAAGGGAACAACAAACTGGTCGCGACGGTAAGCGGCAACATGGAAATACCAAGGATGGCAGAGCCTTTGTATTTCTTGGCAAACTTGAAAAAGTGCTTTAAGTATTTAACGTCAATGCCCTTTAGCATGCTGTTGCCTCCGTTTCATTCTGTTGCAGTTTCCAGGTCTCAAAATAGTAAGGGCAGGTTTGCAGCAGGGTAGCGTGATCACCTTTGGCGATGATTTTGCCTTCACTCAGTACGATGATTTCGTCCATATATTCGAGGGCATTAACGCGGTGGGAGACAACCAGCACGGATTGGTTTTGCAAGCGCTCGAATAAGCCTTCCAAGATTTTACGCTCTGTCTCGTAGTCAACCGCTGACAAGACATTATCCAAGATGATCAAATCAGATGGCTCAAAAAGGGCGCGGGCAATACTCAATCGTTGTTTCTGGCCACCGGAGAGCATGATCCCTTTTTCGCCGACCAGCGTTTGGTCACCGTTTTCAAAACGCTCAACATCACTGGCTAGCTGGCTGAGTGACAACACTTCATCGACTTGAGTTTTTGAAATATCCGGGTCGAGGCTGCCGAAGCGAATGTTGTCCTCTACCGTAGCCGAGAACAGATATGGGTCTTGGGTCACCGTTTTGATATATCGGCGCAAGTCGGAGCGGGAAAAAGTCGTAATGTCTTTATCGCCGAGGAAAACGGTGCCAGCAGGAACATCCAAATGGTGGTTGAGGCTATTGACCAAGGTGGTTTTACCGGCTCCTATGCTACCAAGTACACCCACTTTTTTGCCCGGGGGAATATCGAAGCTCACGTTATCTAAAACCAGGGTTTCGTCACCCGGGTAGCTGAAGCTCAGGTTACGTACTGAAAGTGTTTTGGCCTGTAGTGCATCGACTTCATGTTGCGCCAAAGGTGTTTCATCTTGCTCTGGGACTTCAGCATTAAGGATGGTTTGCACGCTTTCTATACCTACCATGCCCCGCTGATAGATGGTGGCGATTCGTCCTAGTTGCATCAGCGGCATCGCCAGCAACACGGAATAGCTAAGAAAAGCCGTTATTTCACCAAGGGTAAGCTGCTGGTTCATTAACATATAGCCGCCAAGCCCGAGGATCAAAATCTTCATGAGATTGTTGGCATAATCCAGTACCGGCATGAAAAACACCTGTATACGGGTGATTTTCATGCGGCATTGCAGCAGTTGCTGGTTCAGTTTCTCGACTTCGTCCTTTACCCAAGGAGACATCTGCTCGTTCTTGATGAGATCAATACCTGACAAGTAACTCATCAACTGGGCTGACAGGTTTTGCAGCCTACGCATGTGTTCCATGTGTAGTGTTTTCATGCGTTTGAAACCGATACGGAAAATCACGAAGGCGATAACGATAGGGACAACCGAATAGAGTGTCAGCTCGGGCGAAATGCGCCACATCCACAAAGGGGTAAGAGAAAGCGCCAGCAGGGCGTTGAAAAACTGCAGAAACCCGACACCAAATAACAGGCGAACACCATTTAAATCATTGTTGATGATTGAGATGAGCTTTCCCGATGCGAACTGGCTATGAAAGCTATTGGGTAAGCGGTTCAACTTCTGCAGCAGAATATTTTTGAGGGCTGCCTCGGTAATGCGGCCAGGGTTAAGCGCATACATACGTGACCAAATGCGAACGACAACCATGGCGATCGCCATGAATACCACGGTGCCCACATAGGTTGTCAGCTGCTGGTGGCCATTGGGTGAGTGGCTATCAATCAGGTCAATTGCCAACTGAATATAGCGCGGGATCTCAACTTGGAGCCAGTTAACAAGGAATATGAAAATAATCGCCAGTATATATGACTTGCGATTCATACGCAGAAAGTGCGCAAAAAATTGTGTTTTAGTCATGAAGCTCAGTCATTAGGTGGTTCGACACGTGCCAATTGAGAATAAGTCTTAATTGTACACCTATTTGAATACGAAATCATTCTGAATACTTAATGTTTATTTGCCATAGGGGGAAATTTGTTTTGAGCAGTTATTAATATGACATTAGTTTGCTGGTGGCGGAAAATTGCTTTTTAATTGATACTTTTAAATTGGTGCTTTGAGTGGAAGTTTTGATTTATAAAGAGGGTGTGATCAATCAATGAGGATGATGAGTTAATATGCGCTTGATATAAAATAGGGGATAGTTTTTATATACAAATAATATTCAAGATACAATGAAAATAAAGTTCCCAACCCCTTTGTTGCTTCGACATCTTATGGGCTTTAAATCAACTGTTTTTACTTTACCAGAACCGGTTGGCTTAAATAATTTCAACCGGAATATTAAAAATACTGATTATCCAAAAGAAAGACCTTTGGGTAAGCACTGCATAGACCGCCATCAATTGGAAGTACTACTTTGGGAGTCAAGCAAAGAAAATGAACAGTTACGGGCTAAAGTTAAGCGACTTGACTGGTGGCCGTAATTTAGATGAAAGATATCAATCAATGGGCTAACAACCACCCATGGTGTATGTTGGCCTTTTCTATTTTTCTGGGCTGTGTCCTTACAGGGTTGATTGGTTTGGTTATTTTTCGATGAACCCATTAGAGATGAAGCTGCTTTTAGATGAAGATATGAAAGAAAAACAATTAATTGAAGAGGTGACACGCCTCCGGTATGACGTTGAAGAATTGAAAAGAGAAGTTGAATGTTTGGGAAGCAATGACCAAGATACTAAGTGGTATGAAAAAGACTATATTATTGCAACTGTGCGAATTATCTTATTCGCATTTGCTGTATCAGTCATACTTTTATTCGGTTGGTTGTCCATGCAATAATTGCAGAAAATAAAAAGGTGGCTCTTTAAGAGCCACCTTTTTTATCTTCGAACTTGATTTACTTATTGTGATAATTTTCGAACTTTTGGATTCTGTATCCCAGTAATGCCCATTCAGGTAATGTGATTTTGTCATTGATTGAAAGGTGGCGCATGTAAATGATCAAGGCTATCGAGATAATGGCACTGATACTGCCAATTTCTGGGATAAGCATCAGCATCATTGCATGCAGGGTACAGCCAATAGTAACCGGGATTGCATATAGGTTTTTGCTAAATAACAGTGTTGGGCGTTGCAGCAGGACATCCCTAATTATACCCCCACCAACAGCGGTGATGACGCCTAGCAGGACTGGGCCTGCGGGAATACCAAACCCTAGTTCCCAAGCTTTGTTTGTGCCCTGTATACCAAACATTGCGATGGCAAAGGTATCAATATACAAATAAAAACGGTTTATCCATTTTTTCTTCAGTAGGCCAAAAAAGATAAAGCCGATGATACTGCTGGCCAATGCTATCCAAATGTAGGAAAGATCTTGGGCCCAGAAGATAGGCACATCTAACAAGCAATCTCTTATGGTGCCACCGCCAACGGCGGTGATCATACCTAGTACCATCACGGCAAACAGGTCGATTTCTTTTTTTTCTGCTGCTAAAACGGCAGATATGGCAAAAGCAGCCGTGCCCAAAACGCTGATAATTTCAATCAGAATAGCAGTGTGATACATAACTACAGTTATTCTCTGTGGGTGTGATTACCAGTGGAAAGTAAAAGTAAGCAAGTGCCCATGCAGCACTTGCTTATCTCGTTGCATGTTGCGATTAGTGGTTACACTTTTCGCTGTGCTGGTGGCCAATACCAAAATGTTCAAGAGCGGTATGAAGGCAGCACTCATAATGGTTCAAGGCTTGATCATCCAACTTACCACGTGGGTTCTGGTCAAAATCATTCAGCGATTGATATTCAAAGCCGTTCTTCTTGGCTTCAAAGTCTTGTTTGGCTTTTTCGATTAGCTCAGGGTTGGTCATAAGTTCCAAACCTTGGGCTGCTAAAGTATGGGCAGCTTGCAGACCGGCTTTTTGACCAATGCTCATACCGTTACAGGCTGTACAACCCCATTGGTGTGGTGGGATATGCTTAGGCCATGACGCAAAGATAACGCCCATTGTCGGTACCTGCCAGCTGATATCGCCCACGTCGGTAGAGCCACCCACTTCAACGCCAGTTTGTACCGGTAGCACATCGGTTGCCAGGCCATCTTCCGGCTTGCCCATTTCACGCTGAATAGATTTGGCAAAATTTTGCTCTTCCTCTGTCCAGGCAATAGGGAAGTAACGCTGCATATGTTCGGTAATTGACGTTGCCAGTACGTCATTTGGTAGGCAGTCATAAATGCCACCTAGGTTAGTTACTTCAGCTTTGGTTTGGGTAGAGAGTGCAGCACCTTCAGCCATATCTTCTAGCCAGTTCTTATGCTTACGTACATTTTCAGCGCTCTTGCCACGATAGCGAACAAGTACTTTTGCATGGTCAGGTACCACGTTTACTGCGCTACCGCCGTCAAGGATTTGGTAATGAAGACGGCCTGTAGGTTCGAGTTGCTCACGCATCATGTTGGCAGACATCAGGAAGATTTCAGCGGCATGCAGAGCACTGCGGCCATCCCAAGGGGCAACACCAGCGTGTGCTGTTACACCATGCCACTCGACGATCAAGTCAATCGAAGCGGTTGAGTGCATGTTGATGGCTGCGTTAACCATTGCTGGATGGTTGTGCAGGCAAATATCAAGGTCATTAAAGAGGCCCGTTGCAGCCATATAGTTTTTACCGTTCAACGCTTCCTCTGCCGGACAACCGTAGACTTTGATTGTGCCAGGGATGTTCTCTTTTTCCATATGGTTTTTCAGTGCGATAGCGGCACCAATTGAGCTTGAACCGATCAGGTTATGACCACAGCCATGGCCGTTGGTGTTACCATTTTTGGTTGGTTCCTGAAAAGGTACAGTGTCGTTACCAAGACCTGGTAGAGCATCAAATTCAACAAGGTAACCAATAACTGGCTTGCCCGTACCCCAAGTGGCTACCCACGAGGTAGCAAGACCTGCAATATCACGCTCGACAACTTCAAAGCCAAACTTTTCCAGTACAGCACTTTCGTAAGCAGAGCTCTTGAATTCTTCATAGCTTAGCTCGGCAAAATCCCATACATTTGAGGCCATATCCCAAATAACATCAGAAAGGGCTTTTACTTCGTTGTCTAGCTTTTCAAATTTATTCATAAGTATTATTCACTCTGGATTTTAAATAGATAATTAAGAGTTGAACGCAATGGATAAAGTACAGGTTTGTTCATCTCTTGAGGACGGGTTAATAATAAATTTAATACGTAGATAATTTAAATCATGATGTGATGACTCAGTCATCATGCGGAATTTATGTGGATATTTAAAAAATGTATTTTAATAAAATAAAGTCTGGTCAAAATAATAAGCCCCGCAAACACTCAGGATGTTTGCGGGGCTTAGATTTAGTGAAATTAACGGCTGTGAGGGGGAGTCACAGCTATTAATTTTTAGGCTTGTGTCGCTGTGATGAAGTCATTGTAGTATTCATCCAGCACCTTACGGGTTTCGCGGCCAATTAGCTCATACTCGTGGTGAGTCAGGTTAGCTAGCGATACTCGTACCGAACCGTGTACAACGTCGAAACCTTTACCCGGAAGCAAGATTACACCTGTCTCATGAGCAAGGCGGAACAAGAAGTCTTTACCTTTGTTGTTGCCTTTGAACCAGTCAACGAATTCTTGGCCGTACATCTTGGCACCCAGTACATCAAGGTCTAGCAGGGTGTAGTAATCAACGCGGTTGACATCTTTTTCCATTTCAACACCCATGTTTTTGTATAGGGTGTTGTAACGCTGGCGGATAATGTTCTTACACGCATCTTTATAGGTTTCTTCCGCATCCATTAGGCAAGCCAGTGAGAATAGTGCCATCTGAACCTGTTGTGGAAGAGAAAGGCCGGCTGTGTGGTTAAGAGCTACACCACGGCTTTCTGCAACCATACGGTCGATAAATTTAATAGTACGTGGCTCTGGAGTCAGTGTTTTATAACGCTCATCCAGTAGCAGTTTTTGTTCTTCAGATTGGTTTTGTAGTGCGTCATCGAACACATTGTTGTGCTGAATTCCGATAACACCTAGACGCCAGCCTGTTGCACCGAAGTATTTAGAGAATGAGTAAACACATAGGGTGTTGTATGGGCATTTTGCAAATAGAGATACGAAATCATCTGCAAATGTACCGTATACATCATCAGTAATGATGAACAGATCTTTACGCTTGGTATCGATTAGCGTTGCAATCTTGTCTAGTGTCTCATCAGACATTTTCACCGATGCAGGGTTTGCTGGGTTTACCACACACAGTAGTTTGATATCCGTGTCTTCTAGCTTGGCAATTTCTGCATCCGGTAGCTGCCATGTTTCTTCATCTAGGCGAAGCTCAACAATTTCCAGTTCGTATTCAGCCAGCTCTGGGATTTCCAGGTAAGGAGTGAAAATAGGTGTGATAAGCGCAATCTTGTCACCTTTTTTCAGTAGGCCGTTGTTGAACATAGACTGGAAGCTATAGGTCATTGACGCTGTGCCACCCTCAGTCGCGAATAGGTCGAAATCGTGTGACATTGGAATACTGCCATACATTTCCTGACCAATGTATTGCTTAACCACTTGCTCGATGTTGGTTAGCATGCGATCTGGCACTGGGTAGTTACAGCCTAGGAAGGCATTCACAAGTTCGTTAAGGAATACTTGCTTGTCGATACCTAGGCGGTCTTTGGTGTAGCTCAATGCTTTTTGTAGGAACTTCACGCCTTCTGCGTTAGCGTTTTGCTTAGCAAAAGTGTCAAAGCGCTCAACAATGCCAACACCGTCTGGGATACCACCGAAACCACCGTTTAGGTAAGAGTATGTACGCTCAGACTCTTCCAGGGCAAAGTCACCAAGGCGAAGGAAAGCGCGGCGAGGAAGTGTTGCCAAGAAGTTAGGGTTACCACGGCCAGCATCTAGCAGTGCACGGTCTGGTACTGTTTGTGCTACTTCAATCAGTTTATCTTTAAGCTCAAATGGGCTTAGGTTCGCGAATTTTGAAAAGTCGATAGTGTTAGTTTCAGTAGTCATAATCTTTTTTCTCTTAGGGTGGGGTGTAATTGGCCGACCCAAATACACCCGCAAGTGTTGAGTTAATGTTTTTCGAATTAAGTAAGGGGATTACATACCGGCGTTTTTACTAATAATGCCGATAATAATTGGGCCCCAAAGTGTCAGTAATACGTTTGCTACCGCGTAAGTTACTGTGAAAGTAAATACCGGTGTTGAGTTGCCTGCTTTATCTAGTAGGGCGGCAAATGCAGGGTTTGCACTGCGGCCACCGGTTACACAACCAAGCGCTTCAATTGGGTTTCTAATTCTCAGGATGTAGTAAGAGAAGAAGAAAGAAACAAGTTGTGGAATAAGCGTGACGCAAACACCTAGCAGCAATAGGGTCAAACCATTTTCTTTAACGGCAACGACAGCTTGTGGGCCAGCTTCAAGGCCAACGATACCGACGAATACAGCTAGACCGAAGTCACGGATAAAGTTAGCAGCGCCCTGTGGAAACGAAGCCACTCGAGGGTTGCGGCTACGCAACCAGCCAACCATTAGGCCTGAAATCAGACAGCCTGCACCTGAGCCGATAGTGACCGGGATACCCGCAATCTTGAAGCTGATCATGCCAATCAGAAGGCCAAGTACCATACCCAGACCAAAGAACACATAGTCGGTAACAAAAGCTGAGCCGAGGCGTTTACCAATGTTTTTCTCGACACGGTTGATGTCTTTGGCTGAACCCGTCAACTGGATAACATCGTTTTTCTTAACCACAAGATCTGGAGTGATCTCGATGTTGTTGCCGCCACGCTGGTAACCAGTGATATATACGCCACGGGCGATATCATTGTTGGTTTCACGCTTAACCTGTTCTAGGGTTTTGCCAATCAGCTTGGAATCAGTCGCAATAAGCTGGCGGTTTTCTTCGATAAGTTCGATACCGGCCGGTACTGGCACTTCGCGGCCAATTTCTTTGGCAAACTCACGAACCTGGTTACGGCGGCCAGTTACGATGATGACATCACCATTTTGAATTGGTGTGTACTTATCGATATCAAGGCTCTTACCATCACGCTCAATCACTTCAATAGCGATATCAATGAGTTTTTCATTGGCTTTGGCAATGGTTTTGCCTTGTAGGCTACTTTTCGCATCAACTAGGTAAGCACGGGTTACCAAGCCGGTAAGGGCGTTGAATTCACCCGGCGCAAGCTCAGGTTTACCACCAGATACTTTTTCAGCCAGTTTGATCGCTTCGCCACGGATATCCCATTTCATGATGCTTGGGATAATCCAGGTCACCATCAAGATAGGACCCAATGAACCAAAGATATAGGTTACCGCGTAGCCAACAGCCACGTTGGTTTGCATCAGTTGCTTAGCTTCTGCTGTCAGGCCGGAAAGCTTGGCAATTGCATCACCCGCTGTACCAATAATGGCAGATTGAGTCAGGCCACCCGCAGCAAGGCCTGCCGCAGTACCTCGGTCGAGATCGAAGATCCAAGCCGCTGCCAGTACGCACAATAAACCGGTGACTGTCATCACGACTGCAGAAAGCAGGATGTTCACAGTACGGAAGTTCAATGCACTAAAGAACTGTGGGCCGCCCTGGAAACCAACAGCGTAAATAAAGAGTGCAAAGAAAATGCTTTTTACGCCCGGGTCAATATGTACGCCAAATTGCCCAATAAGTACACCGACTAATAGCGTACCTGCAACACCACCTAATACAAATCGGCCAATTGTAATCTTACCAATTAAGTAACCGAAGGCTAATGTTAAAAATAGGGCGATAAAAGGCGAACTACTAATTAAGTTTTGAATAATAGTCATCGCTTTACCAATAAAAATATAATGTCATGTTTGATATTCAGCGGTAGTTACCGTGAATAGATTTCAGAGCGACAAAACAATGTCTGTGCTCCGGTTCGTGAAAAATAATACGGCGAGAGCAAATAATCTAATAATCACTTTTGTAGGACGATACCCGTCAATTATTAAAGCCATCAATAACGATGGATGCTATCCGTCAAAAACGATTATTAAATTCTCCTTAGACTACTTACTCTATGCGGCCAAATTCACCGGCCAGTAATATGTGGCCTAGTTTCCTTTAATAAATAACGAAGAAGGTGAGATATGTCTGGTATTCTGTCCATTCAGTCACATGTTGTGTATGGAAGAGCAGGGAATAGCTCAGCGATATTTCCGTTGCAGAGGATGGGGTTTGATGTTTGGCCCATTCATACCGTGCAGTTTTCTAACCATACCCAATATGAACAAGGGTGGACAGGCAGAGCGTTTGCGGCTGAAGATATTACCCAGCTGGTTAGCGGTATCGACAACATAGGGAAATTAGGTCAATGCCAAGCGGTATTGTCCGGCTATCAGGGTAGTGCGGAGCAGTGTGAAGCGGTTATTGACACAGTAAAGTTGGTAAAAGAGCGCAATCCTGAGGCTATCTATACCTGCGATCCTGTAATGGGTGACCCAGCCAAAGGCTGTATCGTTGCGCCGGGTGTGGCAGAAATCCTAGTTAACCAAGTCATGCCAATGGCGGATATTATAGTACCTAACCAGTATGAGCTAACCCAGTTTACTGGCATAGAGATCAACGATTTGCAAGATGCTATTACGGCTTGTCAGATCGCATTGAGCAAAGGCCCAAAATTGGTTGTGGTAAAACACCTTCACAGTATTAGCAAAGACAAATTTACAATGATGATGGCGTCTAAAGATGGAGCATGGTTGGCCGAACGTCCATATTTAGATTTTGCCAAACAACCAGTTGGTGTTGGTGACTTGATTTCAGCCCTATTCACGGGGAAATACCTAAGTAGTCAAAATTCTCGACTTGCTTTTGAGTTTTGTAACAATGCCAGCTTTTCTGTATTGGAGAAAACATACCAATTGAATGAGTGGGAATTGCAAACAATTGCCGCCCAGGACGATATATTTTTCCCGAAAAATAAATACAAACTGCAGAAGGTTGCTTATTTTGGACTGTAAAACTAAAAATCAACTACCCACCTTGTTTGCACTTATCAACAAAAGGTTAGTACCGACGTTGATGTTGGTTTGTTCCATGCTGGGTGTAGCGATGATTAAGCCATTTCAAATATTAACCGGCTTCCAGTTAATGAAAGTCTTTTTTTAAATAATTATATTAAATCTCTCATGTTAAAAAAAATTACGACCACGGCTGCCTTTTTAAGTGCAGCTATAATTGCTATTCCAGCAGCAAATGCCATCTCATTCACCGACCCTGTGGATGGTAAATTTGACATGGGTGACTATCTGGCTGAGAACGCCTATGGTTTTTTGCCGGTACCTATCATTATCACTGAACCTGCCGTGGGCTATGGTGGCGGAGCGATGGGGATCTTTCTCCATGAATCCGAATCAGAAAAGCAACAGCGCAAACAACTCGCACAACAATCACTAGATGGTGGTGCCCAACTTATCCCACCGGCTGTGACTGTTGTCGGGGCGGCGGGGACCCAAAACGGCACCTGGCTAGCTTTCGCTGCTCATCGCCGGACGTGGAATAAAGACAAAATCCGATATTTGGGCGCTGTCGGTTATGGCAATGCCAAACTCGATATTTATGACACATTCTCACTCGGTGGAAATGACGTCGAGTTAGCGTTTGATACCGAATCTACTGGCCTTGTGGTATTGCAAAAAGCTGAATTCAGGGTAGGGGACTCTCCTTTGTTGCTTGGTGTTAAACAGTTTTACTCCCGCTCGACGATTGAATCTTCCAATCATTTAGCAGACAAGCTTCTGACTGGTTTTATGGGCAAAGAGACCAATATGTCCAGTCTTGGCTTATTGGCGAAATACGAAACCATAGACAACTTATTCTTCCCGCGTAATGGCTTTGTGGTTAACGCCGAATACGACCTCTATCGCGAGGCCATTGGCAGCGACTATGAATATGACCAATTCAAATTGGAGGGACAAGGCTATATTCCTATCAATAACAAATGGACAATAGCTGTTGCGGGTGATTACCAGAGCCTGAAAACAGATGAATGGTTTTTGCCACCATTGTCCAAACCTTATATCGACCTGAGAGGCGTATCGGCGTTTCGCTACCAAGGGGATGAAGTAACCACCCTGCAAGGTCAATTGATGTACCACCTAGACAACCGTTGGACCTTATCGGGTTTCTATGGGGCGGGTAAGACAACGGACTATGGCCTATTGAAAAACCCTCTGACCAAAAGCGAAAGCAGTGTCGATGCTTATGGTGTGGGCTTCCGTTACCAAATTGCCCGCCGCTACGGTATCCACATGGGGGTAGATGTGGCTTTCAGCGAAGGCGACAGCGCACTGTATTTCCAAGTGGGCTCTGGTTTTTAAAGACTCTAATTGTGGTCGGGCAAAGGGTGGATAACGTCCTACATAATCGATTACGGCATTTGATGTCATCTCTCTACAATACGCTTCATTCACGGGCTAGTGGCATTCGTTTAGCACGTTGGGCATGACTTAATTCACGATTATTTTTCTGAAGAAGATTTTTATGAAACTGTTTACTCGTACTCTGGTGGCAACAACGATTGCCATGGGCTTGGCCGCCTGTGGTGGTGATAATAAAAATGAAAGCCCAGTTAACAATAGCGCGGTGGTATATAGCGAAAACGCCACAATTACAGGCGTGACTGAAACTGTTCAAATAAACAATATCCAAGGCGAAACAGAGAAAGTGCAAATTGAAGCCTACAAGGGGATTCGTTTTGCAGAGGCTGGTCGTTTTCAGCACAGCCAGATGAAAAGTTTAAGTGGCAATATTGCCGCCATAGATTTCGGCGATATTTGTCCGCAAACAAGTGCAAGCACTGCCACCCAATCAGAAGATTGCCTTAACCTGAATATTTGGCGACCAGCGAATATTGAAAATTACGGAAAACTTCCGGTGTATGTCTTTATTCATGGTGGGTCATTCGAGACCGGCTCCGGCTCACACAAAATGAATCACGGTGATGTGATTGTCGCACAAAGTGTTTCTGATACTGCATTGGGTGAGCGTACAGAGCCGTTTATTGCAGTGACCTTGAACTACCGCCTGGGATTGTTGGGTAGCTTGTGGGTTGACCCTGAAAATGATCCAAAGGGGGGCAACTATGGAATAGGTGACCAAAAAAGGGCTTTGGAATGGATCAATAAGAATATTGGATTCTTTGGTGGTGATAGCCAAGAGGTCACAGTGTTTGGCCAAGGAGCTGGTGCCAGCTCAATCGGAATCCTTCAACAAGTAACAGATGAAGAGCAAGACCCTGACAGAATTGACGACATTGCTGGAAAGTACTTCTCGAAAGCGATAATGCAAAGTAACTCGGTAGGACTTGCTTTAAAAAGCAACAAGTCAGCGGCAGCATTGAGTGAATCATTGGTTGATTTTGCAAATACAGAGTACCCAGAACAGAGCAGCGAAAACGTTCTTGAAAACTTGCCTATTGATAAATTGTTGGTTGTACAAGAAAAAGCAAAAGGCATTGATACCAAAATTAGCAATAAATTAAGCAATATATTGAGTACAACATATAGTACATCTTCACTGTTGCCTTATGCTCCTTATATAGAGAACTATAAAAAATTATTCACTGAGAAAAAAGGCTACCACGTCACGGAGCAGAAGCATCAAGTAGAATTTAAAGTTCCTACAGTGCTGGGGTTCAACGAGAATGAATCAAACAGCTTTGCTTCATTGATAGAACTGCTATTTCTATACAACATCTCCGATGGTGATGAGCAGCCTTTGCTGCTTCCTGAACTTGGGTATGACACTACTATCAATGAACTATTTGATCATTTAACGGGTGAAGAATCAGAGCTTGAAGATGGCCTTAAAGAAACTTTAAATACAGTACGTAGTGTGCTGAGTGGTTTTATAGAGTTAGACCAACCAGTGCGTCAAAATATGTACCCAGTTATTGCAAGCTTGTTCTTTGGCAGTGATACAACATCAGAGATATTTAAGTTAGAAGATTATAAGCCGAACAACGATCAATCATTGCTTGATGGTGGCGCCGCAGCAAATATTGGTAAGTTTCATAAGCTATTAAATGATTTGCTATTTGACTGTGCTTCATATGTTTTTGCACAAGAGCAAAAGCAACCGGTAACATTGTATCAGTTTAAATATAATGCAGGGTTCTCTGTTTGGCCGATAGGTGATAATGACGGCATTCTAGATAAAATCAACGGTATTGTTAAATCTATTGGCTGTTTGACTGGTAAAGCTTGTAATGGGTCAGAGCTTCCCTTTGTATTTAACAATTACTACAACATGGATGAGCAGAAAATGTTGTCTTTGAGCGGCAAAGATAAAGCGTTGCAAAGCAAAATGTCTCGGGTGTGGTTCACTGATGATATTTTTAACCAATATGACAGCGACAGCGATAATGTTTGGGTTGTTGATAAAGATGGTGTGTTTGGTGAGAAGTACAAATGGGATGCTGAGTATAATCAAGGTCAAGACCCAGCCCTTCAGTTTGGTACCTGTAATGCACTAAAAGATAGCGGCATTTTGTTTAATTATATGAATTAAAATTATATCTTTCGTTGCTATAAAACAGGAAGGGTGTGGAAACAACCTTCCTGTTTATTTTCTGCCTTAATGATTTTCTCCATGGAATGAATACCACTTAATTTTTATTGCCCAGAGTTAGTTACTGGGTGCTCAGCACGTCGAGGCTCTATGGATACATTAATTTCAATTGGCGCACTGGAATCATTTTTAATTGCTATTTGTGTGCTTATTCTTGGTTTGGTTATCAATAAACATGTCGCTGTATTTCGCAAGTTCAGTATTCCCGAGCCGATTGTCGGTGGTTTGGTTATCGCCTGTATCATAACAGCCCTTCATCTCAGTGGCATACAGATAGAATTTGATTTACCCCTACAAAACACCTTGATGCTGATGTTTTTCAGTACCGTTGGTCTGGCAGCTAGCTTTAAGCAACTTGCCAAGGGTGGGGCCAAAGTTTTTGTTTTTCTGGTGATTGCTTCAATTTACATTGTCATTCAAAACGGCGTTGGTGTTGGGATGGCGACTATGCTGGGCCTAGAACCACTGATGGGACTTATTGCTGGCTCAATTACCCTGTCAGGAGGGCATGGTACAGGGGCTGCTTGGGCGCAGACATTCACTGAGAGTTTTGGTCTTGAGCATACCATGGAGATTGCTATGGCTGCTGCGACCTTTGGTCTTGTGATGGGCGGGATTATTGGTAGCCCAGTTGGTAAAAGGTTGATCAGTAAGAATGACCTATCTAAAACATATAGTGATAAGGAACCTGAGCAGTCGAATGTCGTTACCTTTATTGAAACAAAAATTGAGCGGGTAACGGCGCAGAAAGTGATGTCTAACTTGTTCCTGATCATGTTGTGTGTGACAGGTGCCAAATACCTCCATCAATATATTAATAGTTTGGCTATTGATTGGTTGATGATCCCAGATTTTGTCTATGCATTGTTCATCGGTGTAATTATTACCAATACTTGTGATGTGTTAAAAGCTAAGCCAGTAGATACCGAAACCACAGACATTTTAGGTACGGTTTCACTGTATTTGTTTTTGGCTATGGCGCTGATGAATTTGAAACTATGGAATATATTTGATTTAGCCGTTCCTTTCTTACTCATTCTTTTGGTACAGACGGTTATCCTGGCGTTGTTCTCATATTTTGTCACCTATCGGGTGATGGGCAAAAACTATGATGCCGCTGTAATATCGGCAGGACACTGTGGATTTGGGCTAGGCGCAACTCCTACAGCTGTTATGAACATGGGAACGCTCGTTAACGAGTACGGCCCGTCACCACAGGCCTTTGTTGTGATCCCTATCGTCGGGGCATTTTTTATTGATATGGTGAACTTGGTTATTCTACAAGGGTTTATCAGTATTATCGGTTAATAGTTTCATTTAAAACACCATCAATAATTAAATAGCCTGCTGTGTATCGCAGGCTTTGTTTTATATCAACAGATGGTGAAGGGTTTGGTCCATCAAAAGGGATTATTGGGTTATATGTTTTTACCTTATATTTATCTCCGCTATCTGATGCGGAGGTTAAATAAATTTAATTCCAACCTTTTTATTAGCTCAGATTAAAAATAAAACTAAGCAAATTTATCTTATTGCTTTTCTATCGATACACAAATTAGGAAATTAAAATGAAGAAAACACTTATCACTCTGGCGTTGGCGAGTATGGCGACGACAGCAACAGCAGCGAATGTCTATAGCCAGAATGGTAGTGAACTAAACATCGGCGGTCGTGCGGAATTCCGTGGTGATTTCAATGGCAAAGAAAATGGCGACAAAGTTGACGGCACAATGCAAAACAAAAGCCGTTTTCGTTTGAATGTCGGTGGCTCAACCGAAATTAACGATAACCTGACCGGTTATGGTTTTTACGAAGCCGAGCAAACGGTGAATTCGTCTGATGACAACTCACAAGAGACAAACTTCAAGCAGCGTTACATGTACGCAGGACTTAAAGGCAACTGGGGCGCACTGTCTTTTGGTCGTCAGAACACAGCCGGTGTGCAAATCTCGGATATGTCTGATATCGCGACATTCACTGGTGCACAGAAGTCTTTCATCGCATCTGGTGACGAGCAGGTAAACAATACCATTGCTTATGGTGTACAGGTGGGCGGTGCTAATGTCCAAGCAAGCTACATTCTGGGTGAGGAAGACAATTCAGATGGCTATGGTGTATCGGTTCTCTACAACTTCCCTGTAGGTGTAGGTATCGCCTTGGGGTATTCGGCAAATGATTCATACGTCGAAAATAATGTGCGTATTGACCAAAAGCAGAACCAAGTTATTGCCGGTGTGAATTATGCTCATGGCGGTTTGTATACTGCACTGACTTACACCAATGGTGATTACAATGATACCGACGACTTCAACGGTACCGAATTTGCCATTCAGTACAAATTCCAGAACGATTTCAAACTAATTGGTGCATACCAGAACCAAGAGATTGATGGAGACAAAACATCAGACTTTATCGAGGTGACTGCTGGCTATGATTTTGCCGATAACATCTACGGCTACCTGTCGTACATGAACAACCGTCTGGATGCTGGGGATGGTTACGGTGATATCCGTACCGTTGATGCTGAAGACACAGTACGTCTAGGTCTACGTTATACGTTTTAATTAACGTCTAGTTTTTAATTATAAATAACCCCGGCAATATTTATATTGCCGGGGTTATTCTCGTTATATTTATTTCCAATAGCCAATAGCCAATAGCCAATAGCCAATAGCCAATAGCCAATAGCTACTTAAAAAAAAGCCCTAACTCTATGCTAATAGTAGATACTAATGGCATAAAATTAGGGCAAAGAGCCTATTACATTAAAAGAATGTCAGGCCTCCTCGTCCGTTGAGGAACATGAAAAAATAAAAGCGCTAGCAGTTTACAGCGGGAACACAAAAGATAAATGATATTTTGTGTTCGTGTGATTAATATAAGTATATTTTATGTCGTGATCAACATATTTATTTTATTTTTTGATAAGGTAATTTATGTAGGGTTAAATCCGTCAAAGGCGATGTGCGTAATAAAATGTTACTTAATATAATTAACTCATCTTCACGGCAAAAGGATGAAGGAGTGTGAAAAAGGGAGATATAAGACATTGGGAGGGCTGACATTGAATGGTTTAGCGGGTAATGATATACAGCAAGCTGCTAATAGTATGTTGATTAGCCAAAGTATTGTTGGTTCAACCTTGGTTTTCATTTGTTTTGCAATTAATGGTCATATCGACATTAAGTCTGTGTTGTTTGGGGTGATTTTGTCTATTCTTCCGACACAGCTTGGTATGCAGATGGCTAATTTTAAAGTTAAGACGCTCGGGGTTTTTAATCCTAAGTCTTTAGCGGTTACAAATATTACAACTAAGTGGGCATATACAGCATTGCTATTTATTTCAGTAATTCATTTTTCATCAGTGAGTTATACAGAGATGCTTCTAGCCTATGTGGTTACTACGTTAGCACATTTAATTACGCCTGCTTTAAATTAACCAGTTGTAGGGTTAAACGAGGTGGAAATATTAACAACTGCTCATGATTACATTGAGCACCATCTGACCTTCCTCACTATCGGTGAAGGCTTTTGGAGTCTGAACCTTGATTCCATGTTGATGGTTTGGTTATTTGGTATTGTTTTTATTGGTGTTTTTCGATATGTGGCAACAAAAGGAACAAGTGGTGTTCCCAGTCGTTTCCAGAGCTTCATAGAAATCACCTTTGAATTTGTAAATGATTTGGTTAAGGAGATATTCAAAACCCAGGACAAGTTAATTGGCCCATTGGCTTTAACTATCTTTGTTTGGGTTTTCCTAATGAATGCGATTGACTTGCTGCCAATTGATTATTTCCCGATGTTTACCCGAATACTCGGATTTGAACATTTTAGGGACTTACCATCGGCAGATGTGAATGTCACTATGTCAATGGCGCTGGGTGTGTTTATCTTAATTATTGGCTATACACTCAAGCATAAAGGCATTAAGGGTTTTATCAAAGAGTTGACAACGCAACCGTTCGGTCACCCTTTGTTATATCCAGTAAACTTTGTTTTAGAAATGATTACACTGATTTCTAAACCAATTTCATTAGGCTTACGTTTGTTTGGCAATATGTATGCAGGGGAAATGATTTTTATCCTGATCGCATTAATGCCATGGTGGATGCAGTGGGCGCTGAGTGTGCCTTGGGCATTATTCCACATTTTAATCGTTTTCTTACAAGCGTTTATCTTTATGGTTCTTACCGTCGTGTATTTAGCGATGGCGGTTGAAGAAGACTAATTTCGAATTACTACACTGAATTAAATTATATCTAGGAATTATTATGGATCTTGCAAGTGCAATTCTTTATGTCGCTGGTGCTTTGTTAATTGGTTTGGGTGCTGCGGGGGCAGCAAGCGGTATTGGTAACCTGGCGGGTAAATACCTAGAGGGCGTAGCGAGACAACCTGATATGACCCCTATGCTTCGTACCCAGTTTTTCATCATGATGGGTCTTGTTGATGCAGTCCCTATGATCGGTGTTGGTATTGGTCTCTACATTATTTTTGCTGTGGCCTAATCCTATTAAATAACAAAGCTTAATCTGGGGATGTTATGAATTTAAACGCAACCCTGCTTGGCCAGGCAATTTCCTTTGTGATCTTTGTATGGCTATGCATGAAGTACGTGTGGCCACCTTTATTGACGTTACTTGATGAAAGGCGAGATGAAATTGCCAAATCACTATCTCTCTCGGCTAATGCGGAAAAGGAACTGCAAATCGCAAAGGCTAATGGCCAGCAATTAATAGATGAAGCCAAACAAAATGCCTCACAACTGGTTGAGCAAGGTAATCAGCGCAAGGCACAGATTATCGCTGAAGCCCAGGCGGCTGCTGAACAAGAAAAGGATCGCATTGTGGCACAAGGCTTGGGGGATATTGAGTTGGAGCGAAATCGAATGAAGAAAGACCTCAAGGATGAAATGGCTTCATTGGTTATTGAATGTGCGCAAAAACTGATTGATAAAAACTTGGATACGTCTACCAACCGCGAGTTTGTCGATAAGTTAATCCGTGAAATCTAAGGGAGGAATAATGTCAGACGAAAAAAGCATTGCTCGTCCCTATGCAAAGGCTGCATTTGAGTTTGCCAAAGATCACGACTCTCTGGCGTCATGGAGCGACATGTTGGCTTTGGCCAGTCAGGTGCTTAATGAACTTCAAGCAAGCAAAGCATTAGCGTCGGTTAGTGATAAAGCGGTTTGGTCGCAGATAGTCATAGATGTATGTGGTGAGAATATTGACCCGTTCTTTATCAATTTCCTCAAAATCATTGCAGAAAATGACCGACTTTTTTTGATTTCGGATATTTCAGCAAGCTTTGCAGAAATAGTCGCTAGCTTCCAGCGGAGCAAGTTGGTCAGTGTCACCGTGGCAGAGCCTCTGCATTTGTCTCAGGTAGAAAATCTGACCAAGGCACTTGAGGCAAAATATCAATGTTCTATCGAGTTAGACATTGACGTTGATGAGGAATTGATGGGCGGCATGGTGCTCAAAGATGGTGAAACCGTACTGGATGGCAGTGTCAAGCATGCTGTGGATTCACTCTCGAGCCGCTTACATAGTTAATAGGTAAAAAGATATGCAATTAAACTCGAATGAAATCAGCGAGCTAATTAGGCAGCGCATTGAACAATTTGATCTGCCAGCGCAGGCCCATAATGAGGGTACCATCATTTCTGTTAGCGACGGCATTATTAAGATCAACGGTCTTGCAGATGTGATGCAGGGCGAGATGATCGCTCTGCCGGACAACCGTTTTGCCCTAGCCCTAAACTTGGAGCGTGATTCTGTCGGCGCGGTAGTCATGGGGCCTTATGCCGATTTGTGTGAAGGCATGAAAGTCCAGGGAACGGGCCGTATTCTCGAAGTACCTGTTGGTAAGGGGCTATTAGGGCGTGTGGTGAATACCCTTGGTCAGCCTATTGATGGCAAAGGCCCTGTTGAGCACGATGGTTTTGCACCGGTAGAAATTATCGCACCGGGTGTGATTGACCGTAAATCTGTCGACCAACCGATCCAAACCGGCTACAAAGCGGTTGATGCCATGGTTCCTATTGGCCGTGGCCAGCGAGAGTTGATTATCGGCGATCGTCAAACCGGTAAAACGGCTATGGCCATTGATGCCATCATCAACCAAAAAGACTCCGGTATCTACTCTGTCTATGTGGCTATTGGTCAGAAGGCTTCCACTATCGCCAACGTTGTCCGCAAACTTGAAGAGCACGGGGCACTGGAGAACACCATTGTTGTGGTGGCGTCAGCCTCTGAAGCTGCAGCGTTGCAATATCTGGCACCTTATGCCGGATGCACTATGGGAGAGTATTTCCGCGACCGTGGTGAAGATGCGCTGATAGTCTACGATGACTTATCAAAACAAGCCGTTGCATATCGTCAGATTTCACTATTGCTGAAGCGCCCACCGGGCCGAGAGGCGTTTCCGGGTGATGTGTTTTACCTGCACTCACGCCTATTGGAAAGGGCTGCACGGGTTAATGCCGAATATGTCGAGCGTTTTACCAACGGTGAAGTGAAAGGGAAAACCGGCTCGTTGACCGCGCTGCCAATTATTGAAACCCAAGCCGGCGATGTTTCTGCTTTCGTTCCAACCAATGTGATTTCGATTACTGATGGTCAGATTTTCTTGCAAACCCACCTGTTCAACGCGGGTCTACGTCCGGCGGTTGATCCGGGGATCTCAGTTTCCCGGGTAGGGGGAGCCGCGCAAAGTAAGATCATGAAAAAGCTATCCGGAGGCATCCGCACCGCACTGGCACAGTACCGTGAATTGGCAGCATTCGCCCAGTTTTCTTCCGATCTGGATGATGCTACCCGCAAGCAGTTGGATCACGGTGAGAAGGTGACAGAACTGATGAAGCAGAAGCAATATTCGCCGATGCCGGTTGCCGAGCAATCATTGAGTATTTTTGCTGCTGAAAAAGGCTATCTCACTGATGTGCCATTAGCACGTATCGTCGAGTTTGAAACGGCATTGATTGATTTTGCCAATAGTCAATATAGCGACCTATTGAACAAGATAAATGTCAGTGGTCATTATGATGATCAAGTCGAAGCTCAATTGCATCAGGTGCTGCGGGAATTTTTCGCAACACAAGCATTTTGATAGCAGGAGGGCGATATGGCGAACGCTAAAGAAATCCGCACCAAAATAGCCAGTGTGCAAAGCACACAGAAGATCACCAGTGCGATGGAAATGGTTGCTGCCAGCAAAATCAAAAAAGCACAGAACAATATGGGCGCAACGCGCCCCTATGCCGAGACGATCCGCCGGGTGATCAATCATGTCGCTAGTGGTCAGCTTGAATACCACCATCCGTATTTGGAACAGCGTGAAATCAAGCGGATAGGTTACATAGTGATTGCGTCCGACAGGGGGTTGTGTGGTGGCCTAAATAGTAACTTGTTCCGTCAGGTCTTGCAGGATCTGCAACAGTGGCAAAGCAAGGGGGTCGAGGTCGAATTCACCCTGATTGGTGCCAAAGCCATTAGCTTTTTTCACAGCATTGGCAATGTCGTCGCACAAACTTCAGGTCTAGGGGACAAACCGAAGCTAGAAGCATTGATGGGTCCGGTAAATGCCATGTTGGAAAAATATGAGAATGGCAAGGTAGACCGGGTGTTTTTGGCAAATAATGTCTTTGTTAACTCGATGGTACAAAAGCCGACGATTTCACAGTTACTTCCACACCCCGACATGACATCGGGGGCGGCACAAGATAATAGCAAGCCATCCCGCTGGGATTACATTTACGAGACACCTCCCAAGGAGATATTGAATGAACTTATGGTTCGCTATCTGGAGTCCCAGGTTTATCAAGGTGCGGTGGAAAGTACCGCTTGTGAAATGGCAGCACGGCAGATGGCCATGAAAGCGGCGACCGATAACGCCGATGACCTAATTAATGATCTACAACTGGTGCACAACAAGGCACGACAGGCGGCAATTACTCAGGAGTTGAGTGAAATTGTGGCAGGCGCGCAAGCGGTATAAAGAGAATGACTGAGGTAAAAATGAGTACAGGTAAAATTGTTAAAGTCATTGGCGCGGTTGTCGATGTCGAGTTTGAACATGATGCAGTTCCCCGTGTATACGATGCTTTGAAAGTCGCGGGTGAAAGTAATCTTTCATTGGTGTTGGAAGTCCAACAGCAAATTGGTAGTGGTGTAGTACGTTGTATCGCAATGGGTTCGTCTGATGGGTTACGCCGTGGTTTGGTTGTCGAAAATACCCATAACCCAATTACCGTACCGGTGGGTGAGCAAACGCTGGGCCGTATCATGAATGTGCTGGGTGAACCTATTGATGAATGTGGTGATATTGGTGAAGAGCAGTCATATCCAATCCACCGTGAAGCCCCTTCCTATGAAGAACAGGCGAATAGTACCGAGTTGCTGGAAACTGGGGTAAAAGTGATCGACCTGATTTGTCCTTTCGCCAAAGGGGGCAAGATCGGTTTATTCGGTGGTGCGGGTGTAGGTAAGACCGTCAATATGATGGAGCTGATCAACAATATCGCCAAAGCGCACTCAGGACTCTCTGTATTTACCGGTGTAGGTGAACGTACCCGTGAAGGTAATGACTTCTACTATGAAATGCAGGAATCAGGGGTGTTGGACAAAGTCGCCATGGTATACGGCCAGATGAATGAGCCACCGGGTAACCGCCTGCGAGTTGCCCTTACCGGGTTGACCATTGCTGAGCGTTTCCGTGATGAAGGCCGTGACGTACTGTTGTTTATCGATAATATCTACCGATATACCCTGGCGGGAACCGAGGTTTCTGCATTGTTGGGACGTATGCCTTCAGCGGTAGGCTATCAGCCAACCTTAGCAGAAGAGATGGGTGTGCTGCAGGAGCGAATTACATCGACCAAGCAAGGCTCTATCACCTCCATCCAGGCAGTCTATGTACCCGCTGATGACTTGACGGATCCTTCTCCTGCAACCACTTTCGCCCACTTGGATGCAACCGTTGTACTGTCCCGAAATATTGCAGCGTTAGGCCTGTACCCAGCCATTGATCCATTGGACTCGACCTCTCGCCAATTGGACCCACAAGTGGTAGGTCAGGAACATTATGAAGTTGCTCGTGGGGTGCAGACAGTACTCCAGCGATACAAAGAGCTAAAGGATATCATCGCGATTTTGGGCATGGATGAATTGTCAGAGGAAGACAAGCAAACCGTTGCTCGTGCTCGTAAGATAGAACGCTTCCTGACTCAACCATACCATGTTGCTGAAGTTTTCACCGGACAGCCGGGTAAATTTGTGTCTCTGCAAGAAACCATCGCGGGCTTCAAGGGGCTGCTAAACGGTGATTATGACGATATTCCAGAACAAGCATTCTTGTACTGCGGTGCTATCGACGAAGTGATCGAGAAAGCGAAACAACTTTAATTAAAGGAGGGATCATCATGGCTATGGGGGTCACTCAGAAAACCTTTCAGCTTGATATCGTCAGTGCTGAAAAAACACTATATTCCGGGCCTGCCCATGCACTCGCTGTATCGGGGCAAGACGGTGAACTAGGTATAAGGCCGGGTCACTCGCCTTTACTGAGTAAATTGAAGCCAGGCGTGGCAAGCTTTGTGTCTGATATGAAGGAACCTGAAGAAGTCCTTTATATTTCAGGTGGAATTGTTGAGGTGCAACCTTCTGTAGTAACCGTGCTGGCCGATACGGCGATGCACGGGAAGGACATCGATCAAGCCCGCGCAAATGAAGCTCGCCGAGATGCTGAAGCAAATATCCAAGCCCAAGCAGAAGGCCAAGGTTTCCAAGTGGCACAGATGGAATTGGCAAAAGCCGTTGCTCAGCTCAGGGCAATTGAGCTAACCCAAAAAACAATGCGCCGCTAAGCATTATCTCCAATAATACCGATAAAGCTCTGGGCAGTACCGAGCCCAGAGTTTATTTCGTAAGTGAAATATATAAATTAATAATTAATATCAAAGTTAATTGTTATAGGGTTAACCATGAAATTAACTTTGCTATTAAAATTAAAACTTCAGGTTGCGTGTATGGTAAATAAAAGAATGTGCCAAGTATCGATATTGGCATTGCTATTTTCGTCAAATTGCTTTGCCAATATTATTATTGACATAAAGAATATCGATCAGGAAAAGTATCATGCTGATATGTTCGAATGTCAGCAGTATTCTCAGCAAGTTCAACATCAGCAGGTAGAAAGTACGGGCAAATCCGCTCTAGGTTCGACTGCTAGGGGAGCAGCCTTGGGTGCTGCAGGCGTCGCTATTGCGGGTGGTAGTGGTTCAGATGGTGCCAAAGTCGGCGCTGGGATTGGCCTAGTCAGCGGACTGACATCCCATCATAGGGCAAAAGAGCAAAGCGAGATTGCTTACAGTGCAGAAGTGGAACAAGTCATTAAGCACTGCATGGCCAGTCGTGGTTATACCGTATTGAATTAAAGGTGTACAAGAGAGGATATATGAATTCTATTTACCCTTTTGAATATAAACTAAGCGCTGTTGACTATAAAAAGCTGGCATCAGTGTTCCATGAATTAGTACAAGGCGGCGGCTTTGAATATGACAAAGCATACACGGATGATTTGTTAAGTTACTTTATTTCCGATTTAAGCCTTAGCGAACTAAAAAGGCGATTTGATGGTGATGAGCTAACTTATACAAATGATTTTGAAATGCTAAATGATCCTATCTTTAATCATCAATATTCCATGATTAAAGATTATAATGTCAATTTCCATGGAATAAAAAATACATCTACCTACTGTGATTTGCACAGTATGTTCGAAGAGGCGTTGTTAGAGCTCAGGGTGACCAGCTCTGTTATCAAAATTGACTATATAGATACTCCGTTTGATTCTGGTGATATTCTGTCTGAAATTGAATCGCGCTTATCAGAATTATTGATCAGCCACGTCAATGCAGATGTTGCGATTCAAACCGAGCATAACAGCGATGTGAAGCTGGTGGATGATACTGTGATAATCGATAAGCACGCGATGGTAAGCGTGATTTACCACAAAGATATCATTGAGATAGCTGACGAGATCAATGCCGTTGTGCAGAAGATGAGTAACGAGTATCAATTTAGTTATCATCTCATTCATGAACACGAGATTGAATTGGATAACTTGAAATACTTCAACGCAAACTGTGGATATCAAAGCCACAATTTACCAATGCTGAAGTCGCTGATTAGACGGCTTGAAATGGAAGAAGACCCAGTTAACGGCTAATCACAGCAAAGCCCAGAACATACCGTTGTTCTGGGCTTTTTTGTTATTTGTATTGATAAGTAGTCACAGCTGTCTTCATCGGACACGCTTTAGTCGGTAAAAGGAAGGATTTCAGTTCAGCAAATAGAAAAGTGCTAGTGTTAATGGAGGAAGAATAGGAAGGAAGTGCTTTCGTGACATTTAGCATTGAACAACTTATGACCTTTGCTGCAGTTTTCGAGTCTAAATCATTTAGTAAAGCTGCAGCGGCTTTGGGGAAACATAGGACAACCACCAGTCAGGTTATTGCAAATTTAGAAGATGATCTGGCTGTTCCACTCTTCGAACGAGTTGGACGGAGTGTCGAGCCGACAGATGCAGGAAAGATGCTATATCACTATGCAAAATTGGTGGTGCAGCAAGCATCGGTATTAAACAAGGTCGCAATGAATTTATCAGGGGGCCAGTTACAGGAAATCAGTATTGCCTATACAAGCTTTATTCCTAATAATGTACTGGTTGTAGTACGTGACACTCTGGCTGAGCATTTTCCTTTACTTAAAGTCAATTTCTTTATCCGTGAAAGGGAAGAGATTCGGGAAGGTATTGAAAAGGGTTTATTCCATATTGGCTTGGTCAATGTTTACACCCGTAATGTGATTTCCGATATGGATACGACGTTCCTGGTAAATTTTAAATTTACTATCTTTGGCTCAAAATACGGTGAATTAGCCAATACCCCTTCAGATTTGTTGTTTGCTAAATTAAAAACCACTCGTCAGTTTGTTCTTCGCTCCCTGATTGAAGATGAGATGGAGAAGAAAATTCTGCTTTCTGCCAATTATGATCATGTAGACAGTTTAGCTTTAATGGTTAAACTGATTAAAGAGGATCTCGGGTGGGGCATTCTACCAAGGGTGTCTGTTACTGAAACCATGATTGATGGCCTCAAAGAGCTAAAGTTTGATCAGTTCAAAGATGACTTTATTATTCCAGTCGCAATGTGGTGTACTTTTAATGATGAAGTGACTGAAATTAAACAAGTTGTCGAGAAAGCAATAAAAGAATTTGTTGCAATGAGCAAATGAAAGCCCAGAACAAACAGCTGTTCTGGGCTTTTTTGTTTACTTGTTTTTTTAGAGGTTACTTATATTCAACGATACGGGCTGAGTACTCGGTAATATCAGCATCTCCCACGATGTGCTGGTAGTACTGTACAGAGAAATAGTCAGGGTTATCTTTAATTACTCTCTTGAAGAGTTCCTCTTCCAGCTGTTCGAAACTGTGCATTGATGTCATGAAGTAATGGCGTTTTTTCTCTAATCCCATCATTTTTGCTTGTTTCTTAGTAACCAGTACATCTTTGTATTCTTCTCTTACAACCATCTGATATTGCGCTTTCTCAAAGCCGCCATGCTCATCTGGGGTCACTAAAACCATTGCGTTACCTTCCACATGTACCAGTTGCGATAGATTCATGTTGAGTTGATCACGATTAGACTGAGGTGTTTCAATTGGTTGAGCAACAGCGTTAAAAGAAAGGGCGAGAACGGAAGCGATAAGAATTTTTTTCATTTATGGAGTCCTAATGAATTGATGCAATTGAGCTAAATATGAAAGCTGGTATTGAAACCAGTATTGGGAATTTTATGGGTTATTTGGGTGAGGGCTAACTCGCTTATGCAGGATAAAGCCCTCGTTGTTGTCCTGATATCGAGTCATTAAGCAATCAACAACTAATTGTTATTGCGCACAAAAAAATGGCAGCCACTAAAGAGATAACTCTGAGTTTCAGACAAAATAGTCTACTGTTAATGAATGATGAGAGAGACGGAAGTACAGTAGTGACCTTTAGTATCGAGCAGCTAACAACCTTCGTGGCAGTTTTCGAAACAAAATCTTTTAGTAAAGCCGCCACTGTATTGGGCAAACACAGAACCACGACCAGTCAGGTGATCGGTAACCTAGAAGATGATTTGGCTGTACCGCTGTTTGAGCGGGTTGGTCGTAGTGTGGAGTCCACTGATGCCGGTAAGATGCTATATCACTATGCGAAGTTAGTCGTTGAACAAGCATCGGCATTGAACAAAGTGGCGATGAGCTTATCGGTTGGTCAGTTACAGGAACTGACGATTGCATATACCAGCTTCATTCCAAACAACGTATTGGTTGCTGTACGTGATGCTTTATCAGAGCAATTTCCTTTACTTAAAGTGAATTTTTTAATTCGTGCGAGAGAGGAAATCAGAGAAGGGATTGAAAATGGTGAATTTCATATTGGGTTTGTTAACGTTGATGTCCGTCGAGTCATTACCAATATGGATGCGACATTTTTAAGAAATATTCGTTTTTCTATTTATGGTTCGAAGTATGGTGAATTAGCGAAAACGCCTTCTGATTTATTGTTCGGTAAGTTGAAAACTACGCGACAGTTTGTTCTTAAGTCATTGATAAAAGACGATATGTCACATAAAATAATTCTGTCTGCAAACTATGATCAGGTAGACAGCTTGGCTTTGATGATCAAGTTAATTAAAGAAGATCTTGGCTGGG
Source organism: Photobacterium sp. AWH4_225 (assembly GCF_056158405.1). Taxonomy (NCBI): domain Bacteria; kingdom Pseudomonadati; phylum Pseudomonadota; class Gammaproteobacteria; order Vibrionales; family Vibrionaceae; genus Photobacterium; species Photobacterium sp. AWH4_225. The sequence goes on from NZ_JBSWTF010000001.1 coordinate 1,677,226, forward strand.
GTATCCTGCCTCGGGTCTCTGTTAATGAGAGTTTGGTCGATGGCCTCACGGAATTGAAATTTGATGAGTTCAAGGATGATATCGTAGTACCTGTTGCTATGTGGTGTACTTACTCTGATGAGATCACAGATATTAAGCAAACTATCCAAACGGCAATTACAGAGTTTGTAGAAATGACTAACAAGTAATAGGCATCAAGAAGTAAGGTGACTACAAGGATAGTCACCAAAGTCTCTATTGATAACGATTAGCCTTGTTGATCAAGTTTGGAATGGTTGTGCCTTGTACTAGTACTGAAAAAATCACTACGGCGTATGTCATTGCCAAAATAATTTCTTTTAGATTTAACACTTGATTGCTATCGAGCCAGATATCGGCAGGGATCGAGAGGGCCATGGCGATAGCGAGTCCGCCGCGAAGCCCGCCCCAAGCGATAACGCTGACTGACAATGGGTTGTATTGCCGGAACTTTGAGAAAAACTGGTAAGCAAAAGAGACACTCAAATAACGGGCAACTAAAGCGACAGGGATTGCCAGAACAACCACAATCATATCCTGTTGAAGGACATTGATCACCAAGACACTAAATCCTACCAGTGCAAATAAGATTCCGTTAAAGCCCTCATCGATCACTTCCCAAATTTGCTCGAGTACTTCTCCTTGTTTGGCATTAAACGCCGTTTGCATTGTGAGGTTTCCAACGATAATCCCCGCAACAACAATGGCTAATGGAGCTGATACTCCAATCACATCAGCAAAAGCATAACCTCCGGTGGCAAGAAACACGGTCAGAATGACTTTGAGGTTTAAGCTGCTGCAGAGCTTGATGACAGAGTGGCAGCTGATGCCAAAGGCAGCCCCAATAATGATGCCTCCTACCGCTTCTGTTAAAAACACCTTGCCCACTGTTGCTATTGTCATTGGCTCAGAGCTAAACGCGAGGGTGTAAAGTGAGCTGAAGATGACTAAGCCTATACCATCGTTGAAGAGGGATTCGCCTTCTATTTGGGAGGTGATACTTTCTGGCGCGCCGAGTTTCTTCACTATCGCCAGGACAGCAATAGGGTCTGTTGGTGAGATTAAAGCACCAAACAATAGGCAATGAATCAGTGATAATGGGAAGTTAATCACCTGACATAAACTGAATAGCATGCCACCGATAAACACGGTCGAGATTGATGTGCCAAATAAGGCGAGTATCAATACTTCCCACTTCTGTTGTGCTAGACGCTTAATGTCGATATTGATAGCACCGGCAAAAAGCAGTAACCCCAAAATACCATGGAGGAGGAAGTGTTCAAAATTGATATGTTTTATTAATTCAATGATATGACTAGATATATTAGTCCATTGACTGGCATTTATCAGTTTCAGAAATGCAGAAACTAACAATGTACCAGCGGTGATAGCTATCGTCGTTTGTAAACGGGTAGTTTTACTGTTAATCATCACAATGAGCAGAGTAATGAAGAATAGTAAGCAAAAAGTATGATATTCGGACATGGTGAGTAAATGGTGGATAGGGATATATCCATGATAAGGGGAAGGGGGGAAATAAGCATAATCGTTTATGAAGGATACCTTCCTACCTTATCAAGCATAAAAAAGTTATAAAAGCAAATCTCAAACCGATGTGTATCGAATAGGTGATTGAGGTATAAATATAGCTGAATTAACCCACTGCCTATTGTGATAATGAGAGTGGTCACAATAGAAAGAAGTTGCTTGTTGGATGATATTCACTAATTCCTGTTCATTGTAAAGTTGAAGCTATGCTTGCCCCTTTTCTCACTTCTTACCGATGAGGAGAGGGGATTTTTTTTGAGGTGTTATATGTATAAAAAATGGTTCGCTATTTTTCTGCTAGCTCTTTTTGTTTCACAGCCTATTTATGCAAATGATACACATCATAAGAAAGAGCATTGTCATTTCGATAAAGAGACAGGAATGTTCCACTGTAAAAAAGAGGATGGATAACTCAGTGAAAATATTATTAAGTCAGGGTGTTAAGTGGCAATTAGACCCTAATCAAACATACAGCTACCTTACACATAAAGAGATTGTTGACTTCTGTGGTTTTCTCCCCAAAACCGTTACAAAGACCGATATGCATCTCATCCACGATGAACTGGTAAAGAAAATATCTCAACGGTATGGGACAGGAATGAATAGTTGCGGTATAGGTACAATGAAAGATAATGCAATATTAGTGCTGACAGGTAGTGAGGAGCTTAGCCCCTTAATGTCAGCAGAGCTCAAGGGGGAGCAAACGCATTCCATACACCTTTACCCCTATGGGTTATTTTCTGTTGTATCAAATAACAATCAGTCGAATAGTCACTCCTTGTTCTTTACAACCCAGTAAGCCGGTTATGAAGCATCAGGTGTAAGATTTTAACATAGTTATTATTATTCAATATCTATCCCTCCTAATGACACATGCCATGAAACCTTTACTTATTACTAGCATCTCATTGATGACACTATTGGCCTTTCCGGCAAAATCAGCGGAGAGTTGGGCCAGCCAGACCGTCTCGGATGTAGATTTCAGAGCCGGAGGAGGGGTATATCAAATTGCAGATGAGGGAAGTGCTTATTCATTTGAAATTGGTGCTGATTTTACTGATTTTTTTGGCTTTAAATTACAGTATCAAGATAACGGCAATTCCCAAACTGACGGTCAAGCACAGAGCGTAGTAAGGTTTGGTGTGGAACTCGGCTACAACTATCGAGCACATGAGTATTTCGCTATAAAACCCTTTCTTGAAACAGGTTCTGCTTATTATTCTTATCACCAGCAGATATGTTTTGAGGAGAAATGCGAAGTAGAAAAAGTCAAAGAAACAGCTCAATATTACGGTGCAGGGGTTCGATTGGTATTTAAGTATGCCTATATTGAAATGAACTATAAATCAGATCGTGGTGAAGCGGCAAGTAATAACACTGGGGTGATGATTGGCGTAAATTATCATCTGTGATGATAAAAAGGTGCTAAGAGTGTTAGCACCTTTTTAATTTGTTAATTTAATTATTTTTCGTTTTTAATATATTGCTTTTTAGAAACAGATTGACCTTTATCGTCCACCGCGGTGAAATTTACAGCACCTGAATGAATTTCAGGAATGAAGATGTAAGTACGACCTTCAGCATCTGTAGTGAATTCTTTCTCTCCAGTGTGATCGGTGACTACAGTTGCATTTTCAACTGGCGCACCATTATCAGTAACTTTTACCCATGCGGCGTTATGTTCTGTTGAAAAATGTAAATCTAAACCTGCAAATGCAGAAGTGCTGGCTAAAAGGAATGCAGGGATAAGTACTTTAGTCATCTTTTTCATTGTTAATCTCATAAATTGTGTTTAAAAAGTCATTGCGTCAAGGGTAATGACTACCGCTAGCGCTGAGATAATTTTATATTTAATATCGGTATTGAGATAATCCTTTATGTAGGATGCCATCATTCAAGCTAAAAAATATATTAAGCTGCCAGCAAGGAAACATGTTTATCATTTTATTTTAGTATATCAACCTTCATTGCTCCGCAGGCACACTGCATTTTTACTATTCCATTTGTCATGGAGCAAATTGACTCAATTAAATTATTTACTGAGGGCTCAATGAAACTTCAACCCCGTCGTTTTCTGGCGTCATTATTATTTGTAATAAGCACAGTGTCTGTTGCTGATGAAAGGCCGAAAATAGGCCTGGTACTGGGTGGCGGTGGCGCTAAAGGTGCCGCTCATATCGGTGTACTGAAAGTACTAGAGGAAAACCGTATCCCCGTTGATTTTGTTTCTGGTACGTCTATTGGTGCTTATATCGGCGGGTTGTATGCCCTAGGTTATAATGCAGAGCAAATTGAGACCATTATGATGTCATTGGATTTCAACTCTGGCTTTTCAGATGAGATCCCAAGGGAGCAACTCAGTTATCGTGACAAGCAGTTCAGGGATGCTTTTCCCATCGATCCTCATATGGGAATCGGGGATGGTAAATTCAAGGTGGCAAAAGGTGCCTTGCAGGGACAAACCATGTCGTCGCTTATTCGCCGATCAGTAGGCCTTGTGCCAACCGTCAATTCGTTCAATTCACTGCCTGTACCGTTTAGGGCTGTAGCAACGAATATGCCAGATCGTAGTGAGGTTGTCCTCCATGATGGTGATTTTGTTGAAGCCCTTCAGGCGAGCATGACGGTACCTGGGTTCCTTGCACCGATCAAACGGGACGGTAAATTGCTAGCGGATGGCGGTATGGTGAATAACTTGCCGGTCTCTGTAGCTAAAGAAAGTGGTGCTGATATTGTCATTGCGGTCGATATTGGCGCTCCGCTACGCAGCGAAGACGGTATTGATTCAATTTTTGCCGTAGTCGGTCAATTAAGCGGTTTCCTGACCAATGAAAATAGAAATCAGCAAGTTGCACTACTGGAAAGTGATGACATCTTGATAATGCCGCGCGTTGATGGCGTCAAGATGACTGATTTCAGCGCAATGAAACGTATTGTTCCCCAAGGAGAGATTGCAGCCAAGAGGCAGCTGACGAGTTTATCAGAACTATCGCTGAGTCAGTCAGACTACGCCTCATACCAGCAGGACAAGCAGCGCAAAAGACAGGCTCTTATCCACAGCAGTAAGCCGGTATCTCGAATCGAACTGCGTAATAACAGCCAGGTATCTGATGGCCAAATACTCAGTAAGCTGAAACACCTGCCGACCGAGGATATCAATGCGGAGCGTGTTGAAGATGCTGTTGCTGAAGTCTATGCCATGGATCAGTTTGAACGTGTTGGTGCCTCTGTTGAGAGTTATCACAACGGTGAGTCAACCTTGGTGGTTAAGACGGAAGAAAAAAGCTGGGGCCCTAATGTATTTGATGTCGGGATTCACTTTGAAGACAGTTTCAACGATGATTTGTTTTTATCGGTTGATGGTGCTTTGACCGTCAATAACGTGCTTGGCACCGGTGGCCAATGGCGTACGGCCGTGAGTCTGGGGACAGATTATCTGCTGGCCACTGATTGGTACCAACCGCTTGATAGTTCGCAACGCCTTTACACTATTGTGGGAGGAGAATATGGCAGAAAGCGTTGGAATGCTTTTGTGAATACTGAAGGAGCGCCGTTTACCCGTTTGAATCAAAAGTCAGGGCAGGTCTATGGCGGGTTGGGTGCAAATATCTCCAATAACGCCAATCTAGAATTGGCCTATCGGTATGAAAAAGGTCGTTTTGAAGCCCTAAATACGAACCTCATTGGTAAGTTGGGAGACTACTGGTTGCATGGGCCTGAATTGGTGTTTGGCTATGATACCCTCAATGGCACCTTATTCCCGACTTCTGGTCAGCAACTGAAGGCCAAAGTGGGCTATAAAACCAGTGATGCAGACTCTTTCGTTACCGAAGGTGGCGGTGCTGGGGACTTTTGGCAATATCAACTGGACTGGAAAGGGGCGACCCATATTGGCTCGCATAACTTTATCGGCCGGGTCAACGTTGAATCGGTTGAGCAAGACAAGGAAAGCCTAGCGAATTTGGTCTCCTTAGGGGGCTTTTTGAACCTTTCAGGTTATGCCCGCGATAGTCTGTTAGGGAATCACAAGGTATTGGCGACGGGTGTATATGCCTACAAGCTTGATAAATCATTGGTTGGTACCGAATGGCCGGTATTCATTGGCGCCTCTGCCGAGATAGGTAACGTGTGGACCGAGAACCCGAACACCAAATTCGATGAATGGATTAAAGCCGGGAGTGTCTTCTTGAGTTCGGAAACGCCGATGGGGGCAGCAGCGGTTTCCTTTGGCCATGCTGATACTGGGGAAAGTAGTGTCTACCTGTTCTTTGGTAAGCCGTTTTAAAGGCAATTAAATTAAAGGAAAAGGTGCCAATGGATAACCATTGGCACCTTTTTTTTGATTTGAAGTCCAGGAATGTTATATGGATAGGTGCTGATTATGTTGAGGCTCTGAATCTAAATAATAAGCCGGTCTGTCAATGTTTTTGAGCTTTGTGAAGTGAAAAGCCCCCAAGTAGGGGGCTAAAGGAAGTGATTAGATTGCTTGCAACAATAATGCTCAATCAATGAATGATTCGATACTCTTGATAATGGATTGTTTGATATTGCCAATTTGCTTGGAGTGGGGGCACAGCATAATCACCGGTACTTGTGGTGCAAACCCAAACTCCTTTAACTTCACTTCTGCAAAGTTTTCTGTGGCGTAGGAGGATTTCATAATAGACTGTGGCAGGAAAGACCAACCAAGTCCCTCACGGATAAATTTGATAACCAATGACAATTGCTCAATGACTTCGTAATCTGGTGAAAAGATCGAGCTTTCGCCAAACCCTTCATCAAGCTGTGAACGCAAAACAAACTGGCTGCTCGATTTCAGTCCATTCAATACTTCATCATCAGATAGGCGTGTCAGTGGGCTGTCTTTATGGACAAAAGCCTTGAATTTGGCATAACTGAGGAAAGTGCGATCTAAGCTATCAATGGCTTTGGAATCTCGTCCTATTGTCAGCCCGATATGTACGGTGCCGTCGTGAAGTGCTTTGACGACCTCATCTTTGGTCATCACCATAAAATTAACCTTCATTGAAGGGAAGTCTTTAAGCAGTTGGGTTCTCAATTGGGCTAGGGCAGGGTGGGGAATAAAACTGGTATAGCCAATAGTGATACTTTCCAATCCACCGTAGGAGAGGCTGAGCGCGACTTTATCAAAGGTTTTAGCTTGTTCTACGGCTTGCTTTGCATATAAGTACAGTAACTTACCGTCTTCGGTTGGGATAACGCTGCGACCTGCACGTTCGAACAGTTCGATGGCAAGCTGATCTTCCAGGTTGGTGATGACTTGGCCGATTGTGGTCCGGTGTTTGTTTAGGCTCATCGCGGCTTTACTGAATGACTGACGCTCACAAACAGAGACAAATGCGAGAAGCTGTTCAAAACTAAAATTCATTAAGCTAATACCTGAAAAGTAAATAAGTTGTGTGTGCAATGATGTGAGTATCCATAGGCTGAAATAAATGGATATGATTGTTAACCCTATTAATTGAGGGTAATTGTTTGAATTACATCGATTAGCAACTTATTAAAATATAATAGTTTGAAATGTTTTGAAAGGTTTATTTATGGCAGTGTAGGAAGGAATCCTACATAAGCGAGGATATAAGAATAAGTTTTAAATAATGAGGGTTCTGTCCATCAAAAGTGAGGGCGCAGTAATTCAAATAGCCAAAAAGAAAATGTATGTAGGGAGAGATCCTACAAAAGTGATTATCATAATATTAAATAATGTCATAAAGTTTACGGCACATTAACCGTAGTATATATGTGCTTCGCTACATTATTCTATTACTTTTTTACTCAAGGTTTCATCAGGCAATATGCTTGATGTCCTGATTATTTGTGTCTAGCAGTTTAATTATGATTCAAGCAAATAAATTGTTTTCTAAACCGTCTAATAGGGCATTAAGCATGGGTGCGATTGCATTGCTTGCGGCCTTTCCTGACGTTACTCTGGCAGAGGAGCGCAGAGTCTCATCTTCAATGCAGCAAGAATTGCAACAAGAACAGAAAATGGATGTCTTCGAACAGTATAAAATTTCGAAAGATATCCCTAAGTACGCCTTGAGTTCTTTGGTCCAGGCGAGTGATCTTGTTGAGCATGTCAAAAAGACTGTCACTTATGATGGTAAAGTCGATTCATCAGAAGCGTATCTTGTACAAAGTATTGACCATAAGGGCAATATCGATCTTCGGGTGAAGTACGACGAAAAGAAGCTAAGTAAAAATGAAGATGTTTTGGACCAAATTTCCAAAATTACCCGAAACGAATATCGCCTTAGAAATTATGCAGACAGCTATGATAAAAGCTCAGTTAGCCATATTAAAACAGGTGATAACTCAGCGGTTATCAGCTTTAACTTTTCAAAATTTGGCTTGCCACAAGATGTTGCTTATTTCAGGTTTATGCGGGTTAAATTGCATGTCGAGCAGGGGAAAGTAACGAAAATGGAAGTGAGGAACTCTCAACCATTTACCTTTGCTGACTATAGAATTGATGACTACCTTCAGGTTGTACTTTTCGATGCCCAGCCAGGTAGTGATGTTGTTATGAAAAAGAAAACCATTACTGCAACGGGTAAAAAAAAGAAAAAACCAATTAAGCTTGAATATGTTACCACTCCTGTCGCCCACTATGATGATAGTGATATGGGAGTTGTCGTACTTAACCAAGATCTGATGAGTGAAGTCTCTGATCCTCGCTATCGTGAAGAGCGTGTGGAGTTAGATCGAACGTTTCCTTTAATGGGAGATATGATCCGTCGTAAGGGGATTGATTTACCGATGCCATACGGTGTGTCGGTAGCCTACCGTGACCAAGATTTGAGCATGGATTTAACCAGTTTTAGTGTATTTGGTCTGGACCCTAACTTTATTGCTAAATTTTTCGACCCAGAAAAAACAACCGCTAAAATCAATGCCAAAAGTGTTACCTTGCGAGGTGACGTCAACATCTTACCGTTCTGGAATGTGTTCGGTTACATTGGTCAGATTGATATCAATGCCAAGGTAAAAACTCAGTTCAAAGGCAATGACGAGCCAATCTGTGTTGTAGATTGTAATTTGCTTGAAATCCCTGAAATGAATGCTGTTGATCTGAATATCCCGATCCACCTTCGTTATAGCTCTGTAGGGGTGGGTACCACTCTAGCCGTTGGCTATAAAAATTTGTTTGCTTCAGCAACAGCGACCTATACCAAGACCAAGCTAGATGGTGCCGATGACTGGGGTGATGGCATTGCAACTTACCAGCCATTAATTGGTTATCAGATGCCGGACTACCGTGCACAGATCTTTGTCGGTGCAGAGTACCAGGATTATGATGATTACCTCGATGGTAGCGTTAATTTCAAGGCTGGCGGTATTCCCATTACCATGCCATACCGGGTAGGAATTGATGTCGACCGTTGGACATATACTGTAGGCTTCAACAAAGAATTGGGTAAAAACTACAATATTACGGGTATGTACAGTACGGGTGAAGACCGAGATTCGTTAACCCTGAACCTGGGCTATCGCTTTTAAAGCAATTAGTTAGATAGACAGCCGACAATAGTTAATATTGTCGGCTTTTGTTAATTTTAAGTTCGTCATTGTTAATGATTAGCTCTTGTTATCGACAGTATACATTTTAGAGATAGTTTCCCCGCTATCGCTTACGGCTATAAAATTTACACTTCCTGTTCGGATGGAGTGAGTAAAGAGAAAAGTCTCTCCTCGTTCATCAGTAATAAAAGTGTTGCTTCCAGTATGGTCACTAGTCACTTTAGCATTGGGAACTGGCTTACCGTTTTTTGTTACCCTCACCCAGGTCGCTTCTTCATCGGCATAGAAATCCATATCGAATGTAGCAAACGTAGGTGTACTAAAAGATAGTAGGATGGGGATGATAACCTTAGAGATGTTTTTCATAATCTTCTCACTATATGGATAAATTATTCATAAAATTCAGTAAATTATGGAATAATTTGGTGGCGTTAAATTGCTTTCTTGAGAAGTATAGTAAGCTGGTGGTTAAAAAAGATACAATCGGTTTTGGAGGGTTACATCCGTCAATTTCAAATTCGAGTTATTGCTACATCCACTACTGATAATTTGTTACGGACTTAAACTTCTAATTTATCGTAGTGAATACAAAATAACTTATTGTTATCTACTTGAATTAGCTTATTTTTACTGCTTTTTCGTAAGAGTTATCGCTTCTTGAACGATATCATAAAGACGATAATAGTTGAAAACCCCGCCTAATAAAAAGAAGATGCTACCTAGCATAAACTGAGAGGCGAGAAAGCCTTGAACAACCACTTTGTCGTTTACGTACTCAAAGTTCCATATGGCAGGTATTGATGCGACGAAAAACAAAACAGAGCCGAGCATGAAGGTAATGGACGTTAAATTTGATAGTTGTAGTTGTTTGAGTGACTCTTCTTTAGTAACTAATGCTATATTGATTGCTGCACCAATAAAGAATAGCAAACTACCAAATATAAATAGATATGTACCATAAATTGGCATGCCGATAAAATCAAATGACACAACTCGGCCAAATAAAAAACAACACGTCCCAACGAAATATATCCATACACTCAAGTATTCCAGTTTCAACTTGATGTCGTGGTTTTTTTGATTAGCATAATGGACTCTGATTACTGACAGGTCGTGTAGGTTAACCAGTAAATAAATCATTGAAGCTGAAAGGAATAACCAAGACCCAATTATCTGATTTTGTGTTTGACTTGGAAAGAAGAAGTAGCTGCCAATGACAAACAACAAGCCACCAATCTTATATGAAATCGCATTAATGGTTTCCCATCGGAATTGTCTTCTCAGTTCTTTTTGGTCTGATGTTAAATCTAGGATACGCTTTCTATTGGGTAAAATATGGGCCATAAGAGAATGCTTTATTGAAATTATGAATGGTTAGAGATGAGAATATGAAAAGAGATCGATGTATATCGATCTCTTTAAAGTTAAGGTGTTTTATAGTCCAACGAAAAACCCAATCATCAAGGCATTGATTATGTCGATGAAAAAGCCGCAGACCAAAGGTACGACGATGAAAGCTTGCGGGCTCGAGCCGTATTTGCTGGTAACTGCTGTCATGTTGACGATGGCTGTTGCCGTCGAACCCAGTGTAATACCACCGAAGCCAGAACAAATGACGACAGAGTCATAGTTGCGCCCCATCATGTAGTACACAGCAGTGAGCGTAAACACGATAGACAACAGAATTTGTGCCGACATTATCACAGAGATATAGCCAAATAACCCTTCTAAGTCCCATAGTTTAAGCCCCATCAGCGCCATTGTTAGGAACATACCCAGACAGATATCAGAGATCATTGCCAAGCCTTTCTGGCCCTGAAAAATTTTCTCTTGGGTTTTGTTTTTGGTAAATAACAAACGACCTGTGTTACCTACAATAATACCCGCAAGTAGACAACTTACGAACAGTGGTAGGTTAGCTCCACTGGCTTTTAGCAGCTTATCAATACTGTAGCCAATGGTAATGGTTACGTTGAGCCAAGCCCATGCCCATAATACTGCATAATGGCTTAATTCAACCTTTTGCGCTTCATCAAACTGTGATCCAATTGTTAGGTCATGGTCTTTCGACGCTGAAAGCTTGTGGCGTTTAAGTAAGTAGTTGGCAATCGGGCCACCGATGACACACGCTGTAATTAATCCGACGGTATTGGATGCAACGCCCAATTCCATGGCATTGCTGATACCAAGATCTTGGACAAAGGTTGGTGCCCAAGCTAGTGTTGTTCCAATACCACCAATCAAACTGATTGAGCCAGAGAGCAGGCCCGCCTTAGGGTCGAGACCAAACAGAGAGGCTACGCTCATACCGACGACGTTTTGTAGAAAGATAAAACTGGCAGCAAGTACTAATAAGATAAGCAACGGCTTACCACCTTTGAGTAAGGTTTTGATTTTTGCCTGTAGCCCAATGCCAGCAAAGAAATACAATAATAGGAAGTCTCTTATTTCTAATGAAAATGAGACTTCAATATTGGCAAAGTAATAGAGTAGGGCAACGGTTGCCGCACAGACAAAACCGCCAATTACCGGCTCTGGAAAAGAATATTTCTGTAAAATCTCAAAGCGTTCGATTAACCCCTTGCCAATAAACAGCAATAGGATCGCAAATGTAAACGACATCAAGGTCGATATTTCATAAGTCATGGTATGAGTACACTAATTTAATGTTGAGCAATAAAAGAGAAGCTATCTGCTAAATGGAATAACTTCGCTATGGGCTATGGGCTATGGGCTATGGGCTATGGGCTATGGGCTATGGGCTATGGGCTATTAAATGCACTAGTGCCTATTGCCCCTCACCGCTGGCCTTGGGTTTTAATCCCATCATCCCTTCACCAATCTCCTCCGTGAGCATGGTATAGAATCTAACAACAATTAATATGATGAAAATGAACAGCAACATATTAAGAGATTGGGTGATTGAATATACCGGGGTTAAATATAGGGCTGACATTGTCAGAACGACCAGCATATTGCCTCCCAGTACTCTCAAGACTGATAACTGTGGCCCCGCAAACATTTTCCATACCAAATAGATATTGATAAAGTAAAAAGCGGCAAGCTCATAGACCTCTGTGAGGGCGGGCAGAATAAAGATATATTCTAACAAGAACACAACACTGAAACTGCAAATCCCCAATACCGCATATTTATAATAGGCTGATGGTGCATCACACAGCGCATTGACAAAGCTTGATGCAATTAATGGAAATAGAATACCTGCTGGCATAGGTAAATAAATCCACAATGCATAGCATGTGCTCAGTGCTGCCAATGAACGGAAAACATAGATCAAGCGATTTTGATAGTTCGCTATCAGTGCAGTTTTCACCTCACCCCAGAAATCATTCTTGATCTCAATTGGTTTCATTGATGTGATCGGCGCAAGATGAGCAATGGCCTCGATATCTTGACGACAAAGCAGTCGCTTTATTTGCTGCAGGGTCAGATACCTTTGCTGCAGGTGTTTTTTAAGCGTGTCATTGTTATCAGTTGAAGCTGCCTTTTCATCATTAGTGTCAAGTAAATACGCGGCAAGCTTCATCCATATTTTGCGCTGCGAGTAAATACGAGAACTATCGGAAATGGCTTCCTTTAACAGTAATGCTAACTGGTTGTTTTCTTTACTAGACTGGTCGTTTTCTTCATCTGAAATGTCACTGCAACTTCCTGATAGGTAGAGAGCAGTAAGTTGCCTTTTAACTTGCTCAATATGCCTCTCAGTAAGTTGGCTAATGGATTGATTAAAAAGCGACTCGGTGTTTCTTGGCCATATAAATTGGAAAACAAGGGAGTAAACCAAGATCCCCAGTGTTGTCTCTTGCACCCTAAGTACAGCAAAATCAAAGGTTGAGAAACTGTCGAACTGGCCCATGGCAGCAATGATAATACCGACGGTGAATGCCATCTTGAAAGCATAGCCATAACGCTGCCAATTGGACATATAGACACAGATGGCTGCGAAGCACAGGACGCTGAAAATAAACATCTCTCTGTCCTGAGCAAAGTAGTGGACATTAAAGACGGCAAAAATCACACCTGCGATTGTACCAAACAGTCGGTTGCGTCCATGCTTGATTGCTACGTTGTAGTTGTCGTTCGCCGCAACAACAATGACAGAGATCGCTGCCCAGTAGGGCTTCTGCCATCCTAAAGCAATGGCGATCACGATCGATAGCGTAAAAGCAATCGCGACTTTAAGTGCTTCTTTGGTTGCTGGGCTGAGCTTCAACATCATTAGTTGCTCTCTTCTTTAATGATTTTTACAGATGCAGTGGTTCCTACACGAAGCTGAATATCATCCCGTGGCATTTCAAAGTGAAATTTAACCGGGATACGCTGGGCGAGGCGAATCCACTCGAAGTTTGGGTTCACCGTAGGAAGCAAAGCATTGCCAGTACTGCCATCTTGCTGTGAAATACCGTAACCGATGCTCGAAATTTTGCCTTCAAATGGTTGGTCAGGGTGCATCATTAGGGTAATCACGCCCAAGTCACCTTGACTGACATTTTGCAGGTCTGTTTCTTTGAAGAAACCTTCTACCCAGAAACTGTGTTTGTCTATCAGGGCCACGGTCGGTTGATTGGCCACAACCTGAGTACCTTCACGTAGGTTGAGGTTGGTAATATAGCCATCCGCTGGTGCCATCACTTTTGTGAATGTTAGGTTCAACTTTGCTTCGTGAACAACGGCTTTCGCTGCCGCGAGGTTTGCCTGAGCCGTGGTAACGGCAATGTGCAAGTTATTGAGGTTCAAGATTGGCACAGAACCTGGCTGACGACGTGATAATGCCAACGAGCGGCTTTCCTCGTTCTTGGCTTTTTTCAGTTGCTCTGTCGCTTGCTGTTCTTGGGCTTCTGCTTTCTCGAGATCCGCTTTATAGATACTTGGATCGATCTCGAACAGCAAATCGCCTTTCTTCACTTCGCTATCATCCGTAACGGCAAGGTTTATGATTGGCCCTGTTACACGGGGAGTAATCTGAATAATATGAGCGCGTACTTGGGCATCACGTGTCCAAGGGTAATGATCCATCTGCTCATATTTATTGATCAGAATATGCCCTGCAAGTGCAATAAGCGGGATAGTGAAAATGAGTTTTTTAAACATGGAATGGCCTGAATTTATACAATTGCAATGAATCGACTAAATACTTCTACAAAAATAACCATGAGGGAGAACTCAGCAATAGCAGGTGAGTAAATATATTTATGCCAACCGAGCTTTCCACAGATGTTTGATACACTGATTGCTAGTAAATATGCTATTGTCATGACAACAAGTAGTGGAGGTAAATAAATCTCACCAAAAGATATTTCATGAGGTATTGATAGCATAATCCTAATTCTTCTATAGTGTTGATTAATAGGGTTGAATTGATGTTTTGTAATGTACCATGTAGAAGTAATATCCCTATATCCAGTTTGTAGGATCAAGCCCATCAATCATTTTGAGCTATTCAGTCTCTGTTTAATTTTATATTGTTTAATACTAATAAATCACCCACCTAAATTAATATGATGACATTAATAAAAAAGCTTAGAGATAGTCTATTAGCTACTCACTTCCAATTACCATTTAAGCTTCTATGCATATTAGTACCCTCACTGCTGATGGGCTGCTCAGCCAAGCCTGAGCAATGGTTAAACAAAGAGTCAATGTCTTTACCCAAAGCCTATCAGGGAGAGGTGTATCTGATCCCCGAGGCCTCTATGGCTTTGGCATACCGTATCCAGGCTGTACGAAATGCAGAGCGGTATATAGAAGCAGAGTACTTTAGCTGGAACGCTGACGCCTCAGGCATGACATTGTGGAATGAACTGCTCGCTGCCGCAAAGCGGGGTGTGAAAGTGTCGGTGATTGTCGACGATCTGTTGATATTCGATGAAAAATGGCTGGTTGATATTGATAGACACCCGAACCTGTCTATAAAGCTGTTTAACCCATTTAACGCTAGAAAGATGGGATGGCTAACCCGTGCAGCAGACTTCGAAATGCACCGTGAACGGCTAAATCACCGCCTCCATGAAAAGTATTTCAATGTTGATGGTCAGTTAATGGTACTGGGAGGAAGAAATATAGGTGATGACTATTTTGGTTATAGCCCTGATGCTAACTTTTTCGATCTCGATGTACTGGTCAAAGGTGAGGTGATTAGTGCGTATGAAGAGAACTTTAGCCAGTTATGGGGTAGCGAGCTGGTAGTGCCAGTCAGAGCCGTGATCGCCTATAGCGCGAAGCGCCATCGGGGTTCGTTTGTTATGGCGTACCAACAAACCACGGCTAAAAATAAGCTGATTGTAGAGTCGATAGAGCGAAAGGTGGATTTGTTACCAGAGCCAAATTATATCGGCGCTGACCTTTTCCCGATGTTTGACTCTAAGCGGAAGCGCAGCGATAGCCAGTCTTATCTGCGTAAGCGCATTGAGCATTTTGCAAATATCAATGAATGGCCTATGGAAGAATTAGTGCTCTCTACTCCCTATATGATTCAGTCTCAAGAGCATGATTCGATGTTTTCTGCATTAGTAGAGCGTGATATAGGTGTTACCGTATTGACAAACTCAGTGGCATCTAATGATTCGCCATTTGCAGCCGCTTATTATCAGGCATATCGTTCGGATTTATTGGAAATGGGCATAAAAATATTTGAATACGATAGCCACTCGTTACACCGAGGTAATTATTTTAATAGCCATGGCTACTACCACAACAAAGCGTTTATTGCTGATAATAGGATCTCTTTTATTGGTTCTTCGAATTTTGATCCGCGATCTGACATGACGAATTTAGAGTTGGGATTGCTCGTTGAAAGTGAAGAGTTTGCCCGTGAATTGAAGATGTATTTACAGGATGCAAATCCCGATAAATTTTGGCAGGTAAGACGCCGTCATCAAGATGATTTGACCTGGTCTAAGCAAGACGAGTTCAAATTGATGGAGCCCCGGATGAAATCGAACCAGCATTTGAGCAATGGATTTTACCGGATGTTGAAAATCCAAAATGAGTTGTAATGGAGTGTTATTACCAATTCAAAAAGTCAAAGTCATTTCACGACACTTCAATTTAAATTACTGATTTTAAATTGTTTAATTTTGTTTTTGAAAAAAGTTTTGTGAGCGCGATCAGTTGATCAATGTGGACTGAAAATTAAGATGTGGGTGACTGGGATTCAATGTAAAGGATGAAACAATGTGTAAAAAGCAGGAAGCAAGGCAAAGTATCGCCGACTACATGGCGCAATCGGCGAGAACAAAAAGTGTTGAAGATCTGGAAGTTTTACTGACGGAGCTAGTCAAGGAAGTGGAGAATAGGCAAGGTACTGAGTTTGCCCAGATCATGTGCGAAAGGGCAAGCCTGCAACTGCTCCGATAAAGTATGTACATAAAGCAAAACTGCTTTGCGGCAATGGCAAAAGGCATTCAGATATACTCCTGAAAAAAGAGAGGTATCTAATGATCAAAACAGCAACTGTCGCAGCCCCATTTTCTGAAGTGGCTGGCAAGATTATCGAACAACTCATATCTGAGGGCACCAAGCTAGTAGGTTTTGCTCGGGGTGGGGATGAGCAAAGAGGCGGCCAACTCGAGGAGAGGCACAAAGGGGCGATAAAAATTATCTATGGTGATATGGCCGATGAAAAATCGGCCCGCCGTATGGTGGAAGAAGCAATAACGCACCTGGGTACAATAGAAGCTCACTACCATTGTGCTGGTGTATTCTCTTGGAATCACTGGCAACATGTGGAAGCCGAGGAGGTCGAGCGCCTGTTCAATGCCAATTTCCAGACCGCATGGACAATGGCGAAAGCCCTTGTACCCATGATGTTGGGTGAACACCGCCGCAGTATGGTGTTTGTTTCGGCGAGGGATACCTCGCGTTTCATTGGTGCAGGTTTTGGTCCTTATATGGCTTCCAAAATGGCGTTGAACGGCTTAGTTGAGAGTTTGGCGGCAGAGCTGATCAATACCAATGTTACCGTCAATGCAGTTTTGCCAACCATCATTAATACCGAAGTAAACAGGAGAGCCTTGCCTGATATTAACCCCGCTGACTTTGTCGACCCAGCACAGATGGCAAGCGTCATGATAGATATCAGCCAGCCGACAAGACATCAGCTGTCGGGAGCCTTGATCCCAATTAATAGTGGTTTGATTTAAGAAGAAAGGATCTGACTTAGTCAGATCCTTTTTTAAGATATTAGCCGAATAAAAACAGTGCAGTAGGGATAGCGAGCATAAGGCTTAGGAAAGTTCGGATGAACCAGACTATGACAAGCTGGAAAACATTAAGTGGGATCCTTGTTGCCAGAATGCATGGAATCGATGCTGAGAAAAACAATATCGAGGATACACAAACGACACCAGCCGAAAAGCGGGCAATAATATCAGCATCTTTCATGAGTAAGGCAGGCAAGAACATTTCTGCTAGCCCTGAAGCACTTGCTCTGGCCAATGCCATTCCATCTTCCAAGCCCCAGATCAAGGTTACTGGATAGAATAAGTAGCCGATCCAATCAAATACTGGGGTGTATTTTGCGACGAGTAAGCCAATAACACCCACTGACATAATTGAAGGTAAGATGCTGATTGTCATGACTAAACCATCTTTGAAGTTGTCCAAGATGTTCTTGCCAATCGGTGGGGCTTTCTCGGCAACGGCTAGGCCGTTTTCTATTGCGACTTTGATTCGACTTCCTTTGACTGTACTCGGCTCCCTATGTTGGGCTTCGTTATTAATGCGTGAAAGGGGAGGAAGTCGAACCGTAATCGCTGTGACAATAAAGGTAATGAGTAAAGTGAGCCAGAAATACTGGTTCCATACCGGCATCAAGTCGAGTGTTTTGGCAACAATGATCATAAATGTGGCCGACACTGTTGAAAAGCCGGTTGCTATAATTGCCGCTTCTCGCGCGCTGTAATGGCCCGCAACATACACACGATTGGTAATCAACAAGCCAATAGAATAGCTACCCACAAATGAGGCTACGGCATCGATGGCGCTCCTGCCAGGAGTCCGCCATATAGGCTGCATCAGTTTCTGTAATAAAATCCCGATGGTTTCAAGCAAGCCGTAACTTACTAGGAAGGCCAGAAAAACGGAGCCGACGGGAACGATTAATCCCACGGATATGACTAGCTTGTTAAAAAGAAATGGCAACATATCTGGCTGTTGCAAGATGGCAGGTCCCGACTTGGTAACCGCTAAGATAGCAGCAACCACACCTAGCCATTTTAGTACCAGAAATACTTTTTCAGTCGTATTTTGCCGCCACTTTCCTGTCACCAAGGGATAGATAGCCCCAGCTAAAATCATTGCAATTGCATACCAAGCAGCGCCACTGCCAAGGCTGGTTTTGATAAAGGTAACAATATGATCGAGGGGGATACTCTGCTTGTCGTTAAAGGTGACTGGTACAAAAAAGAGAAAGATCCCAATAGCACTTAACCCCAACAACCGAAACCAGTGATTGGTATGGGAGGGGGTAGATTCACTCATTTGACTCATAGCACTCTCCTTGTTTAATTGACAATAATGTATATACAAAAGAGTGCTGAGTAAGTTTATAGTTGGACTGTTTGTGATCGTGATGTTAACAGTGTTGCTAAAATGAGATCTTGAGCTTATTTTTTTAACCATTGTGGGTGGGGTTAGATATATACAAATAAGCGCTGAGTCGTTGTGTATTTGCATTGCCCATACAAGCAGACAAGGCTATATAAGCAGACAGGGCCGTGAGCCCAATAAAAAAGGATCTGACACAATCAGATCCTTTTTAAGTTTGTCACTCTACGTTCTGATAGGTGAGTGACCAGAAGTGACTTATACCGACAGTGCCATTTTCAATCGCTGGCAAGCCTCAAGCAGGGTCTCTCGCGGGCAACCTAAATTCAAGCGGATATAGCCTGAACCTTCCGTGCCGAAAGCAACCCCCATGCTCGGTACGATGCCTGCTTCAACCAACCTTTGTTCTAGAACAGCATCTTCAAGGGTTAGCTCGCGGCAATCGACCCAAGCTAGGTAGCCAGCTTGTGGTGGCTGGAAGTGCAGTTGAGGTAGCTCTTTTTCAATAAAGGTCGCTAAGGTGTCGATATTACCCTGCAAATAGAGCTTCAACGCATTGAGCCAATCAGCAGATGACTGGTAAGCGGTCGTCGCTGCGCACATTGCCAGGCTGTTATAGACATCCATACCATGGGCATCCAGTCGACGGACAAAGCGAGCTTTCAATTCGCTGTTTGGGATCATGAAATTAGAGATCCGCAGTGATGACAGGCCAAATGTCTTACTCGCGGCAGTGGCGACCACAAGACGCTTGTGCAAGCGCTCGGGTAATGCCAGTGCGGAGTGATATTGATGGCCAGGCATAGCCAAATCGCCCCAGATTTCATCACTCAGCAACCACACCTGATAGCGTTCACACAACTCGGCCAATGACAGAATCTCTTCTCGCGACCAAGCTTTGCCTACAGGGTTGTGCGGGTTACAGAAGATCATCACCTTACAGCCTTGCTCAAAGCATTGCTCGAGGTGGCCAAGATCCATACGGTAGTCGCCATTGTCGTTTATCAGAGGGTTAGCAACGATTTCACGATCATTGAGTTCGGTGATCTTGCGGAATGAGCCATAGCCAGGGGTTTGCATGACCACCTTGTCGCCAGCTTCAGTCAGCATCTGGATTAACATCGACAGGCCGGGTAACACACCGTGGACCGTAGTGATCCAGTTTTGATCGATATTGATCCCATGTTGCTGCTGATACCAGTTGATGATCGCTTGGTAATACTCATTGTTTCGCTCGGCATAACCAAAGATGCCATGCCCAATACGTTGGTTTAGCGCTTCCAATACTGCTGGCGGCGCTTGGAAATCGTAATCCGATACCCACATAGGAAGGCGCTCTTCAGAATCAAGCCCCAGCTTTTCGGTCATGAAGTCCCACTTGAGTGAGCCGGTTGAACGGCGGTCATGAACCTGGTCGAAAGTTACTGTCATGGTGTTACCTTATTTCACTTCAGCAACTGCCGAAGGGTTTGTTGCTTGTTGTTCTGATGCTTGCTCAGTTGCCTGATTCATTGGTGCTTGGGTAACTGGTGCTTTGGCAATACCGAAGCCAGTGAAGCCGTAGATAATGGCGAAGATCACGCCGGTATAACACTGGATTGCCCATGGTAGGTAGTCCAAGGTGGATACGCCCAAGGTTCCGGCCATGTAAACACCTGCGGCAGTCCAAGGGACTAGTGGTTCAATAATGGTGCCGGCATCTTCGATGGTACGAGATAGGTTCTTGGTATCTAGCCCCATTTTGCGGTAAGCGTTTTGGAACAGTTCACCCGGGATAAGCAGTGCCAGCTTGCCATCGGAAGTGGTGAACACAACGGTGATAGTCGCGATCACGGTCGACAGGATTAACTGGCCTGTTGTGCGGATAAGGTGCAGGAAGTGTCCAAGTACAACATTGAGTGCACCTGTAAGGCTAAGGATCCCCGCAAAGGCAAAGGCACAGAAGACCAACAGGATAGTACTCATCATCGAGAATAAGCCACCGCGATTAAGCAGCTTTGAAACATCTGGAATGATAGTATCGATTGCGTGGCCGTTGGCGCTGAACATGCTGATGTTGAAGCCATCGACATAAGCTTGGAAACCTTGTTGCAGGCTAAAGCCTTGGAACACCATACCCAGACCAAGTGCAATTGCCGAAGCAGTCAGCATCAAAGGGATCACCGGCTTCTTAGTCAATGCGCCCCAAAGGATCATTGCTGGTGGGATAACAAGCAGGATGTTTAGGTTATAAAGGCTTTCAAGGCCAGCTAGGATCTCGACCACTTTTTGGGGCTCAGCAACACCGGCGATATCACCGTGCTGACCTGCAAAGAAAAAGACGATAGAAGCGATCACAAAGCCTGGCAATGTGGTGTAGAGCATGTGCTGGATGTGCTCATAAAGGGTGGTTCCAGACACCACAGGTGCGAAGTTGGTTGAATCCGAAAGTGGGGAGATTTTATCGCCAAAGTAAGCACCGGAAACCACAGCACCCGCAGCAGCGGCAAGGGAGACATCCAAGCCAGCAGCAACACCCATGAGTGCGACACCGACTGTACCTGCCGAGCCCCAAGATGTACCGGTACACACCGACACGACACTGGTGACAAAGAAGGCGGCAATCAAGATGTATTCAGGGCTGATGACTTTCAGGCCCCAGTAGACCATGTAGGGGATGGTACCGCTGATCATCCAGCTGGCTATCAAGCCACCGACCGAGACCAGAATGAGGATAACCGGCATGGCTTTGGCGAGCTTCTCAACAATAGCTCCCATGATGTCATCCCAGTTGTAACCCATGCGATAAGCGATAAAGCCGGTAAACGCAGCTGAAACTAATAGTAGTGGTTCGATACGCAGTCCAAGCATGCCGTAACCAATTGCCAGTAAGCCAAACATTACCGCGATAGGGGCTATCGCCAGCGGAAGTGATGGCAGAGGCTTTGTATTTGTCATTGTGTTGTCCTCTTTGAGTCAGTACAGGTTTGTTTCAATGACACAATGTTAAAAGCGCACCTAATCGCAAAATGAGAGCTAGGTGCTGGTTTCATGTAAGCGCTTACATGGCGTATGTACATATGAGTTTCGTCACATTTTTTTGCTTAAAAGGGGCTTTCTGGGCCTTGCAACGGTTTGTCTCTCGATTAAAGTCGCTTGAAACTGGTGATCGCTAGGCGGGTTCAAACCACTGGCTTTGAGCTTGAGGGCAAGCTTGGCTGCATGGGCGGACATCTCGTCAATCGGGTTGTGTATGGTCGACAGGCGAGGGTAGAGATAACGGGCCAGCAAAACATCGTCAAAACCTACTATCGATATGTCGCCGGGGACATTCAAGCCATGAGAGTGCAGGCTTGTCATTAGGCCAGCTGCCATGACATCGTTGAAAGTGACGACAGCGGTCACTTCGGGACACTGGGTAAGCAACTGCTCACCAGCCAATTCACCACCATGCTCGCTGAAGTTCTGGTTGATGATCCAGTTTGGCTCTATCACCAAGTTCGCTTGTTGCATGGCATCACGATAGCCTTCGAGTCGATCTGTCCTGTCTTCAATCGGAAGATCACTGGTGACACAGGCTATCTTACGGTGTCCTTGGGCAATCAGGTAACTGACAGATTCAGCCGCTCCCTTGCGGTTATCGACCCACACCGATCGATTGGCTATCTGGGGAATAGTCCGGTTAAGCAGCACCATCGCAGGCAGCTGTGCGCTGTATCTGAGCAGGGTCGAGTCGTCGAGCATCTTGGAGTGGACCACCATGGCTTCGCAGCCTTGGCTGATAAGAAAATCCAATCCTTCTTTTTCCCGCTGGGCATTATGGCCGCCGCTGACAACAACTAGCTGACAGCCTTGCTGCCGTGCCACTTCTTCAACATGCTTGGCGATAAGGGCAAAGAATGGATCTGCAAGGTTACCGGTCAGTAGACCGAGTGTATTATTGGATCGGCTAGCCAGGGCTGTGGCCCTTGCGTCACGCTGGTAGTTCAAGCTTTTGATGGCTTTTTCAACCCGCTCCAAGGTAACAGGCTCTACGTAAGCAGAGCGGTTGATAACGCGTGATACCGTCGCGGTGGATACGCCTGCCAACTGGGCGACATCTTTAATGGTTGCCATAACTGTACACGTTGAATATGTGCTATAGGAATAATTGGCGCGGAGTGTAGCGGGATTTTGGGAAGAAAGATGTTAGGTGGGTCAAAGCTAGGTAATAAAGGCCGCATGTTTAGTAATGTTCGTCATTGATGTTCAGACAGATTACGTAAGTATTTAAAAAATTGTGATCTGGAAATCGATATCTTAATAAAAATATACTGAATTTATAATTGTTGCTGAACTATAGTTATAATTAAATGTACTCATATTTGAATATCTCTTATTCATGGTTCTGTATGGATGGTATTGTTATGATATTTAAAGTAAATTCTTAATCAGTATTATACTGGCAATGATAATTGTTCTATGTTCCGGAGTAATTAATTTAATTGTTGCAGGTTATATTGGGAAATATATGTATAAAAAAACTTTCGTCTTTTTGTTGTCTCTTGTTTTATTTGGTTGTAGTAATGGTCAACAACGTAACCCTGTACCTTCACATTTAAAAGTTAATGATGGTTTGTTGAGTTCTAAAACACTCAGGCATTGGGGGGATGTACCATATTCAGTTGAACAATATGTTTTTGATGAAAAGCTGCGAAGTACTACTTTCGACAAAAATCTTGTTGTGGATGACGCTGGCAATATTAAACCGCAACACTTCTTGACAATATCAGGAGGTGGGGCAAATGGTGCATATGGTGCTGGTCTTTTAAATGGTATGACAGAAAGTGGTAAACGACCAGAGTTCCGCATGGTAACAGGAATAAGTACTGGAGCTATTTTAGGATTATATGCGTTCTTAGGTGAAGATTATGATCATAAACTAAGGGCATTTTATACAGAACTTTCTGATCAAGACCTTTATCAAACACGATATATTTGGCAAATTTTTTCAAGCTCATCGTTATTGAATACTGCAAGGTTTGAGGAGCTAGTCAGAGATGAAATTGATCGTGAATTATTAGATAAAGTCAAACAAGAATACTTACGAGGGAGAACTTTTTTAGTAAAAACCACGAATCTTGACGCCCAGCGACCTGTGATATGGAATATGGGGGAGATTGCAATGCATGAGACTGAAGAGGCAGAGCGTCTATTCCAAAGTGTACTTATAGCATCCGCTTCAATTCCTGGTGTATTTGAACCCGTTCTTATTCCATTGAATATCAATGGCGTTACTTATGATGAGCTACACGTAGATGGTGGTGTTATAGCTCAAGCCTTTTTCATTCCAGAAAATATGGATGTTGAAGAATTATCAAGTGTTGAAGATAAGCAACTTACTGAGTTAGGGATTAATCTGCCAGAAAACAGAGTAAGTCATATTTGGATGATAAATAACTCGCGTATAGGTGCTATTTGGGAGCCAACACAGCCTACGTTGACTAATATATCGGGGCGGTCAATATCAACGATGATAAAGTATCAAGGTCGAAATAATATTAATAATATATATCATCAAAGTAAGTTGATTGGAGCTACCTTCAATTATTCATATATAGATCATAGAATTCCTGATACCCCATCAAACGCTCCGTTTAGTAAAGAATATATGCAACATATGTATTGTTATGGATATGTACAAGGATTAATCGATAAACACTGGGAAAACGATTTACCTAATTACTCTCAATTTCAAAGTATTGAATCATGGAATAAAGATACTGCTGATATCGAAAATTTTAATTGGGATAGAATAGAACCAGGGTTAATGGGAAAAATTAAAAAATGTCTATTTACTATTAATCAATGAAGTTGCTAATAATATTTATTACAGATTGTTTTTATTTTTGGCCTGTGTTGTCAAAGATTTTAACTTTTTTGTCTTGATGTAAACTTTATTATGCAGTTGGTGTTATCCTGATTTACCAGAAATAAAGATTTAGAGAAGCTTAATTCTAAGGCAGTAGAGCGTTAACCCTGATATTGTGCAGGGTTAAAATCTCTTTTTTAAATTATTTTTTAATGTTAGTGTTGTATTTGTCTTGCTGCTTCATTTTAGAGACTATATACATTAGTTTTCGGATGCTAAAAGAATCATAAGAATAAAAATAGTTTGTGTATATATTGCACTTAATATCTTTAGCAATTGTTACAATATCAATGTCATATTCACTTCGAATACTGTCCTGTTGCACGATTAAAATAGTATTATTAAACTCGGCAGTGATTATTCGACCATCGATAAAAGAATAATCTTTAATATTTATTAGATTATTATCTTCGAGATGACTTTTTATGTTTAGCATAGAGATGATATCCATTCCCATCAGATTTTTACAAGGTTATTCACCATGTTAACTTAATTGAAATTGATACATTATGAATATCTGTCATTCATTTCTGCTAGCTAGTTAATTTGTCGGTATTGTGGGAGCTATGTACCTTTCAAATAAAGGTTGGTTAGGGCTTTAAGGGTGACGGAGCTAAAAAGAAAAAAGCCTAGAGTATATGCTAGGCCTTGTTTATGTAGCGGTGTTACTCGCTTATCTGGTGGCGATATTAATGAAGATTTGTGCGCCTACCAGCGGGGCATGTTCATCAACATAGTACGGGTTAGAGTGAAGGTAGTTACAGATCCCTTTCTCTTTGTTACCTGAACCCAAGAAGAAGAACGCACCGCGTTTGTCTTCAGTAGCGTTAACCATGTAGCTGAAATCTTCACTGCCGGTCATTGGCGAGCCATTGATGTTCATCATATCAGCAGGAACCGCATCACTGGCTGCTTCAACCACACGCTGATAAGCTTCAGGATGGTTGATAATGGCAGGGTAACCGCAGTAAGTCATAGAGGTGTTGAAACCACGAAGCTTGCTCTGGGCAACAATTGATTCGAAGCTGTTACGTAGTACTTCGTCAGTTTCACTGTCCATCGAGCGGATTGTCCCGCGAGCTTGGACATTAGCAGCTACAGCGTTTGGCACCGTACCACCGTTGAACATGCCGCAGACAAATACCGCTGGCGAGAACGGGTTAGTTTGCTTGGCGACGATGTAGTCCATGTCTTCGACAATTCGTGCACCTTCGCGGATTGCATCAAGCCCTTTATGAGGTGTAGAGCCATGGGCAGATTTGCCCTCGATGTCCAGAGTCCAGGCACTGCCGTAAGAAGACATAATGCCATTGTTGATGCTGACGAAACCACATTCAAGCGCTGCGTCATTGTGAAGGGCATAGACTTCGTTCACGCCATTCATACAGCCCAGTTCGACCATCTTGTTCGCGCCATCGACACGCATATCTTCTTCAGCCATCTGGAAGATGAAACGCACGTTGTGCTTTAGTTCATCCTTGTAAGCTGACAGATATTTTGCCGCAGTTAGCAGCGTTGCCATATGGACATCGTGGCCACAGTTGTGGGCACGGCCAGCATGCTTTGAAGTATGTTCGTTGTCAGTAAGGTCATCCATCTCCAGTGCGTCCATATCAGCACGGAAGGCAACCATCTTGAACGAGTCACCAACAATCAAATCAGCGATAAAGCCGGTATAGCCTTCATAAGTCGTGATAGCGTAGCCACACTCATTCATGATGTTCTGGCAGTATGCGGATGTCTTGTATTCTTCGCCAGACAGCTCAGGGATTTGATGTAAATCTTGGCGAGCCGTGATGCTAAAAGTGGTTAGCTCAAGAAGCTTATTGTCGATATTAAAACGAGACAGCATTAGATAATCCCTTTCATTGAGAAGCCAATTTGTGCAATCAAAGATGCGCCTAGGAAACAGCTAGTTGAAACCACTAGGAACAATACAATCACTTTCCAAGAAAGCTTTTTCAGCTCTTCCATCTTGCCACCGACAGACAGACCAGCAAAGGCCAATAGAGGTACTGTACAAGACAGGAACTGTACTTTGCCGATTGAATCGAGGAAGAACGTTCTTACTGCTGTTTCGGGTAAACAAATCAAAATACCGATAATGGTCGCGTAGGCAAAAGTCGGTAGTGGTGACTTGATGTAGTTTTTGGCCACCAGTGATAGGAATACTACAATCGACATCGCGATGAAGCTATCCCACATATTAAAGAAGCTGATACCCGAAGTCAGGGTTTGTGTGAACATGGCAAGCAACAGTGCCAAGAACACAAACTTCATATCATTAAGCACCGACTGCATCTTGCACCTCTTTCTTCTGGCAAATTTTGTAAACGAATTCGGCAAGTGGAATACCGATAAATGTAAGCGATAGTGCACCTAGTACAGATGAAAGCAGGTTAGATGCCGCAGCAATACTAAGAGCTTGCTGAGCCATCTCTGGGTTAAGGTTGCTAACCAAGGCACCAGATGCTGCACTTAGCATTGAACCACTGCCTACACCAGTACCGGCAGCAAGTGCTAGTGGGTGAATACCCGTTAATGGGCCAACACTACCCAGTACACTGAACCAAAGGGTACCGATCACCGAACCACACAGGTAAATCGCCAGAACACCGATGTACTCTTTGGTGCCGGTACCGTATTTGCCCTGGATTACAGCGATAGAAGGTTCACGGCTAATCGATGAGCATGCACCGATTGCCTCACGGCCCATACCAAATTTCACGGCCAACGGAATTGCTACCAGAATTGGCAACAGGTTGCCTAGCTCTTGGAAGATAAGCGGGATACCAGCATCCAAAATGATGTCGATGTTTGGAATGATCATACCTGCGTACTGGGTGCCCAGCACAAGCAAGCAGAAGCCGACCATTTTTGATGAGAAAGATTCTTCTTCTTCGGTGAAGATCTTACCCCATGCACTAATTTTATTACGTACTGGATTTAAAGAAATGATCATCCCGATCGTTACGGCAAACAGCATTGGCAGGATGGCAATGTTTATTTCCCCGAATGAAATATTTTTTGTTCCAATAACAACTTGCGCAATGAATATAACAGCCATTGCGATAATAGTTGATATTGCAACTACTTTTATAGGTGAGCGATTACTCATAGGTTTCTACCTGATTGGTTATTTTTCGGGGTGAGATATTAACGATGGTTAAAATATAAAATGTGAGGTGAATCGACTTTGTTGAGAATCAAAAGTTATTACATATTTTGTTTTTTTGCACTTAAACCAAGTGGCAACAAATCCTATAAGTTTGCTAAACATATGATGTTAAGTAACTTGTTGTTTAACCTAAAAACAACACAGGGTTTGTGGTTTTTGGGGTGTGAGACAACTTTGCAAAGTTGTATTAACAACATAACAGTATTGTTTTTTACTTTTTTAGAACGTGCAAGGGTTTGCTCTCAAGTAATGTTATAAATGTTATTTGGATTTTTTAGCTGAAGACGTGATGAATGATATGCGATTGCATGAAGTGGCGATTAAAACTAGTCATATGTTGATAATGTTTAGGTGATACTGATTAAAAGAATAACAATTAAATATTGAGGCTGGTAAGTAAAGTTCTTTAGCTTTTTGATGAAATTTAGGTGTACAGATACTAAGAAATAATAAAATTCACTAAAAACAATAATATTAATAACTAGCAGAAATGGTTTTTATCGGTGTGAGGACCACCGTGCCTTAATGAGTTTTGCCACCGCTTGTCCCCATTGCTGGTAAATTTGTGGGCCGGGGTGGAAACCATCAACGGCCATATGGACTACATCAAGTGGTCCCCCTATGTTGACCAGTTCACAATCTGGCTGAGTATCTACCCATTTTGCTAGTTTTCGGTTGAAAGCCTTGGCCTTGCTGCCTAGATACCAACGTAATGGATGGGGGAGGGACGGAAAGACCTCCATAGGCGGAATTTCATTGAGGATGATGTGTTGGCAAGAGAAATGGCTTCGTAGTGTATTGGTAAGTGTCTGTTGGTGTTTGAGCCACTTAGCCGCACTGGTCGGTTTGGTCACGTCATTAACACCTGCAGAAATCACCACGACATCATACATCTGCTTGGGATGTAACATGACAGACTGGAGGACCTGTTTGGTAGTAAAACCCGTTTTAGCGATAAGTTGCCATTCGACTTTAAAATGCTTTTCTAACGCTGAAATTAGCTGGCCAGATAGAGCTTGTGACTGGCATTTGGCTCCAACACCGGCTGCGGCGGAGTCGCCAAGTAGTAAGACTCTTAATGGTTGTTTACCTTGTCCACTTCGGCCCTGACGAGGCCCTTCCGCTTCACTGAGGCACGGAATAGATTTTCGGACATACTTGCCTTGCACCCAAAAAATAGGACCCATTAAAATCAGGATAAGTTGATGCAGCATTGGAAACTCTCTGTTGCTTCTTCCTACCATTTTAGGGTTAAGCCTAGCCTCAATTGACCAAGGCTGCAGGCTCAGAAGTAAGAGAAAGGTCTTTCATTCTTGTTGCGTGTTTAATGCCTATTGAGATGCGACATGGCTGCCGAGTTATATTAAAACTGAACCGCTTTTTTCATCACCTCTCGGCCTTCGGTTTCCACATAGCTCAGAAATACCTGGGCGATAGGGGATAAGCTCTCGGCTTTTGTCCATGAAAAGGACCACTTAGATTGGATAGGTAACCCTTCTACATTGAGTGTTTTCACACCATAAATCTCTCCAAAGGCGAGCGTATGGGCCGACAGGATTGAAACGCCAAGTCGTGACAGTACCGAATGAATGATGGCTTCATTACTGGCGATTGTCATTTTGATGTTGGGTTTATACTGTTGCTCATTGAAAAAGCCCTCGATGGCATATCGGGTACCTGAGCCTTGTTCCCTGATGAGGAAATCTTGTTGGCAGAACTCTTCTAATGATACCGAGGGCTGGTTTGCCAGAGGGTGATCGGCTTCGGCAATGGCGACCAAGTCATTAGACATAAACTCAATTACATCGAGATCGAGCCCTTCAGGTAAATGACTGAATACATAAAAGTCATCCAAGCCTTGCTCCAGGCGGTCGATGATCTGTTGTCGGTTGGCGATAGTAAACTGGATATCAATCCCAGGGTAATGCTCGCAAAAAGGCCCGAGTAGATGCGGAATAAAGTATTTTGCTGTTGTGACACAGGCCAGCCTTAGCGTTCCTGACTTAAGTCCTCTTAGGCTGGAGAGTTGCATATCCAACTCTTCACAGTTCTGTAGGATTTTCTTTGCTGTTGCGACTGTTGCCAAGCCAGCATCTGTGAACTTGAGCTTTCTGCCGACTTGCTGATATAGCGGTAAACCAATGGCCTCTGAGAGCTTTTTCAACTGCATAGACACAGTAGGTTGGGTCAGGAACAAGGCTTCGGAGGCTGATTTAATGCTTCCTTCCTCGTAGACAGCCAATAAAATTTCCAACTGGCGGAAGGTACCAATATGGGCATGGAGCCTTGACGACATGAGATTCTCCAATGACGAAGATTAGATTTTTATCTAATTATAATATAGTTATTATCTATTTTTATCTATTTTAAGCTGGCGTTAAGATTTCCTCAATTTCGATGGAGGTCACAATGAAGATAAGAAATTACGCTTTGCCACTGTTAACCAGCGCGATGCTGGTTTTGTTTTACAGCTTGAGTGCAACGCTTGGTCAAGGATTGATGGGTTTTGCTATCTTGGCTGCGGGTTTGGCTGGGTTTACTTTGTTTAGCGCCTTCAAATCTGCTGAAAACAGGGATGGAAAACAAATTTCTGGTGTGCCTGGACATCTGCTCCGAGGTCAAGCACTACCAGCTCAAGGTTCAGGGAAGCAGTAAGTTATGGATGCAGTCGTCGCTTTTTTTGTCCTGGGAATTGTATGCCAACTTCTGGGCGCAAAGGTTTCTTTTCCCGAGGGGCTATATAAGACCTTGAGTATGTTTCTAATGGTGGCGATTGGCCTTAAAGGGGGCATCGCGCTACAGAAACATATCGACCCAAGCCTGATTACTATGTCTATTGCGGTCATTGCGTTTGGCTTGTTGTTGCCGCTGATAGCCTACCCATTATTGCGTTACTTTGGCCAGTTGGACCGAATCAATGCCGGTGCTGTTGCTGCCCATTACGGCTCAGTCAGTGTCGCGACCTATGCTGTTGCTGTGGCCTTACTCGAGGCTAATAACATCAACTATGAAGCCTATTTCCCACTGTTTGTAGTCTTGCTGGAAATGCCAGCAATTTTGGTTGGTTTGATACTGGCCAAGGGGAGCTTGAAACTCATCAATGCCGAATTTATCAAAAAAGAGTTGGTAGCCAACCAGAGTATTTTGTTGATGGTCGGCAGCTTACTTATCGGTTACTTCGGCGGACAAAGCGTGCAGAAACTGTCGCCGTTTTTCATCGAGCTGTTCTCGGGCGTGTTGGCGTTGTTCCTGCTGAAAATGGGCCTAGTAGCGGGTGAGCAGTTATCGGCACTCAAGAAGAACAGCCTGTTCTTGGTGAGCTTTGCCATTTTGATGCCGATGATTGGCGGTATCGCAGGGACAGGCCTTGGGTATATGCTTGGTTTTAGCGGTGGCGGGATTGCATTAATGGCTATCCTAGGGGCGAGTGCTTCTTATATCGCAGTACCTGCAGCTATGAAAGAAAGCTTGCCGGAAGCCAATGCGGGTATGTCGATAACGGCTGCTTTGGGAATTACTTTCCCATTCAATGTATTGCTGGGTGTACCGTTCTTCATAGCTCTTGGTCAATATCTACAGGCTTAGAGTAATATTAATATCTGCTATTTATACTCACCCTTTGGGGTTAAGGTTGAAGCGGGGCTAAGTACTATACTGCATGTTAACTTTAGTTCTTCCTAGACCGAGAGAGGATAGGATCATGTCAGCGCAAGACAAGTTGGGTGGTTACGCGAGTGGCTTCACCCATTTAGATGCCGATGAGATTGCGGAAAACGTGACTTTTGATTACATGCTGTTGGACCAAAATGGCATTGTTCACAGCAGAGAGGGCCTGCAAGCCTATATTACTGGGTTGAGAGAACATGGCGATAAGATGGATATTACAGAGGTCATGGTCGATGGTAGTAAAGCATGGTGTAAGTGGCAGGTTGGTGAAGTAATAGGAGCCGGCTTAATTAGCTTTGGTGATGAGGGCGTCACGCAAGAGCAACTCTTTTTCCTCTAACTAAGATAATTATTAAGTTACAGGGAGCAAAACAGCGTTTTGCTCCCTGATCTGTATTAAGCAATGTCTATTCTAAGTGATGTTCGAGGGCATAGTTG
Organism: Photobacterium sp. AWH4_225; assembly: GCF_056158405.1. Taxonomy (NCBI): domain Bacteria; kingdom Pseudomonadati; phylum Pseudomonadota; class Gammaproteobacteria; order Vibrionales; family Vibrionaceae; genus Photobacterium; species Photobacterium sp. AWH4_225. The sequence goes on from NZ_JBSWTF010000001.1 coordinate 1,709,073, forward strand.
GCGTCAGTGAAGCTGAAGCCTTTTCGAACCAAGAATGCAGTGGCTTTTTTCTTGTCGGCAAAGTCAGTAATTGGGGATTTATATTTTTTGTTCAAAAATTCCAATGCTTTGCGTTGGTCATCGCTAACACCATCTTGCTCTGTTTCAATGAGCAGAACTTGATCGATACACTCTTGGCTGATCCCTTCGCTGCGTAATTTTTGAATAAGCCCCGTTGTTCCCATTTTCTTCTCGTGTTTAGCAATGAGTCGCTCAGCCAGTTGCTGCTCATGCTCGCTATCTAGGGATTGTGGCAATATAGCTTGTATCCTAGACGCGCTGACCCCTTGTTGCTGAAGACGCAAACTGATGTCTCTTGCACTCTTTTTCCCGGCGTACTTATTGATAACACGGGTGATCAATACATCTTGCTCGGACTCATCAATCGATAATAATGCGTTATCAATATCGGCTTGTGCGACGCCTTGTAGTTTGAGCTTTTGCGCTAGCACTGAAGGGCCATAAGAGCGACAGCGCGAATTGACATAGGTTTCAGCGTAGCGTTGATCGTTAAGGTATCCCAGCTCTAGCAAGCGGTTAATGACTTCTTTTACCCATTCAGCGTTGGTGGTTTTACGGGTAAGTTTTTCTTTTAGCTTTGCAACGGAATATCCGCGTTGGTTCAGCCACCAAATCGCATATTCAAAAACATCTTCGACTTTCTGAGCAGGCTTCGGCCCAGCCTTTCTTTGCCCACCATCACGTGTATTTGTGTGTTTCGAATATGCCTTGCGAGTGTTATCCGGCTTTTTATAAGTCGTTTGCTTCTGTTCTGGCTGATCTGAGGTCATATAAATTTCAAACGTTCGTCTATTGCCCAAAGGGTGGGAAGCTGTGTGGAGCCGTAGGTTTATAGCAAAGGGGAAGGGGGTAAATCAAGATGTTGCGGCACTGCAACTGAGCACCGCAACAAATAGAATCGAACTTACGCTCTACGTTTTCTGAAAGCGTATATTCCTGCGCTGGCGATGGTTTTGAAAACAACACGCCATGCACTTAAGTTAGGTTTCGGATCGAGCCCTTTAGCCATGCGCCAAAGTTGTTGTTCATACCAGGTAATGCTTAACATTCCCAACTTATCCATGGCTTTGTTGCCCGTTGTTGGATTGATTAATGGCATACTGTATTGGCTGTCAGCTAACAGCTTATTAGGGAAATCTGCATCCACCGCTGTCGTCCGGGCTAAACCGATAAAATCAGTTGCTCCGCTTTCCAGTGCTTCTGCCATGGCTGGGGCGCTACGAAAACCGCCGGTAACGACCAAGGGAGTCGAAACAAGTTTACGCACTTTTTCCATATAATCGAGGAAGTAAGCTTCACGCTGTAAGGTACTTTGCTTGGCTTTCTTTCCGCTCATCATAGACGGACTTTCATAGGTACCGCCGGATATTTCGATTAAATCTATACCGGCCTCAGCCAAGGAACGAACAACCTGCATGGAGTCTTCCTCGGTAAAACCGCCTTTCATGAAATCAGCACTATTGAGTTTAATACCAATCGGGAAATGCTCGCCAACTTGCTCTCGGATAGCGTGGTAAACCGAAAGGACGAAGCGCATACGGTTTTCCAGACCGCCGCCCCACTGGTCATCCCTTTGGTTGTGCCTTGGAGACAGGAATTGGCTGACCAAATAACCGTGGGCACCATGAATTTGCACCCCAGTAAAACCTGCGTCTTTGGCCAGTTTTGCGCTGGTCGCAAATTTACCGATGATCTCGAGAATTTCTGTTTCGGTAAGGGCTCTTGGTGTGTTGAAGCCTTTCTCTAATCCTCTCGTTAAAGGTATTGCCGAGGGTGCGACTGGCTCTTTGGTCAGGAAATTAGGAATTTGTTTACCAGGGTGGTTGAGTTGAGGCCAAATATGGGAACCGTTTTGCTTTCCGGCTTCTGCCCACTTTTTGAAAATAGTGAGATCGCTCTTCTCATCAAGCACGACATTTTTTGGCTCACCGAGTGCATTTCGGTCAATCATAATGTTGCCAGTCATTGCCAAACCGATCCCCCCTTCGGCCCAACGGCGGTAAAGGGTGACCAAACCCTGCTTGGGGTTGTGGTTGGCATCACCGAGTTGTTCGCTCATGGCTGACTTGAACAAGCGGTTCTTTATGGTTGTGGCCTTACCTAGCGGAAATGGGCAATTGAGAGATGGCGTGTTGGTCGCTTCCGTGCTTTGTTGTAATTCTGCTTGCACCATAATGATTTCCTTATCGGATATGTTTGGGAGCTATAAAATAAGTACGATCGTGCTTTTTATATCATTATATCAAGCCAATGGATACCTTCTTGCTCTCAATGAAGCATCTAGAACAATTGATAGGTCGGTACTAATACTTCATAGAGAATTAGTGTTTTTCCAGCTTCGCTCATTGCGTTCCATGCGGAATCCATTTTTAATTCCGATGTAGCTGGCGAAAGCCAGGGTAAACAGCATGACCATTAACATGCCGCAACCGACCATAATCCTAAAGCTCCAAAATAGCGGTGCACCAAATATGTCACCAACGTAATGGAAATAATAAGACCAGTTAGACCCAAACTGGAATTCCATGGTGAGGCCAGAAGCCAAACCAATTGAAGTTAATCCCGAATAATTTCCCCCAGAACTTTGTCATGCTTTGTATATTTGCTTGTCCGTAATGACATACCTGACTCCTTATAAGATCATTTTAGCTATGAGTCAGAGTATGTCGTTGGCAAGTGATTAATCTAAGGTTAACTTATCAGTGACCTCAAGTTTCCGAGTGAGACATTGCCATTGTATAGATTTTCTATCTTAAGAATGTCTAATAATTCTTGGTGTCGAGGATGTGTAGATAAGTGAACAGCTTTGTCTTCATATTCCTCTTCAGAAAATGAGCCCCAGTTTAGGATTTTAGCGAAACTAATACAGTCTGCATGCAATGATGTACAGAAGGTAACAAAGTCACTCATCTCATGAAAGTTGTTTTCCTGAACAACAAAGCTGAAGTTTAAATACATGATGTCATTGTTTTTCCTCAGCTCTGAGATGAACTTCAGGTTGCTTAGTAGTTTGTCAAATTTAACACCTCTACGATTACTCTCAATGGTTTCTCCAGTCGCACCATCAAGAGATATTTCAACGGCTACTTCACCTTCTCGAATGAATTGTGGAAGATCAAGCCAGTTTTTCTGGTTAAATAATTGACCATTGCTATGAAGATGTAGACATCTCAGTCTGGGAAAATCTTCCTTGTTCATTCTTTTCAAGAACTTTTTCGAGTAGGGTGAACCAAATGGGTCACCGGATCCAGAAATATAAAGACTGTGAAAGAATGATCCCATATCTTCAATTTCATTTTCTATTTCTTGGATTTTTTTTGCACGTTCTCCAGTTTCAATAAACTGCTCGCTTCGGCAGGATGGGCATGAAAGGTTACACGACATGTCAAAACCACAATTAAGGTGGGCAGGTCCATGAGACATCACGCCATCACCGCGAAGAATGTCTTTTTGGATACTTTCATGGTATTGCTCTAGAGCTGGAAAGTGATGATTGCTGTCCATTAAATGTGCACAGGTGTCGTTTAAGCAATACCGGTAGGAGCCATCAATAATAGACTTTCTAAATAATGTCGCCTCTTCGCTATTCCAAATCTCTTTGAGTGATTGCTCTGATGGGTTACCCATACTCTTAGCTGCGTGCCAACCACTACAACACATATAGGCTTCATCATAACAAACGATATAATCAAAAAAGGCATTAGGGCAATAACCTTCGACTTTCCTTTCTGATGGAGAAACTAACGCTGCTTCATCTTGGCTATGATCTATCCAGAATTTAATTTTTTCATTGATAGCAAAGTCATTGACGGAGGATTTGTTATTCCAGCTTAAGACTTGATCTATTTTAGCAGGATAACTGCGAAGCAGTTTATATAACATTGCTTTGGATGTTATCACATATTCAATATACTGCTCTTTCTTATCATGGAAAATCCTGCCAGTGAGTACGTCATAGTAATAATCAATGTTATTGTTCAGGCACCAATCGATAAAGCTACTTTTCCTATCCCATAACTGGATAAGTTTATTGTCATCAGGCTTCTTTTCCTGTGCAAGATAGATTAAGTTGCTGTTACTTTTTATTTGATATTCTGACTCTAATGTATCAAGAGTTTCAATCACCTGTTGTTCATTTTTGTCCCATACTACCATAAGAGCTTTGAGCAGGTTAATAGTTAGGCTGAGGAAGTTTTCATTTTTCATACTTTAGCCCTTTATATTAATCATCAGGAGAGAAGAAAACTCTTCGATTTTTAATTTGATCATTGATATTGCGTAGTTTTCTTACCGCAATCTGGTAACCGTCGATGAAAACTTCACTTTCCACAGAAACACTCAGCCAGGCATCCACAGCTCGTTTAGGGCTAAATCTTGCTCGATATTCTTTATGATCTAAACCAAGGCTTTCAATGAACCCATCATTAAACATCGTTACAATATACGGGTCATTGTACCATTCGTAATCATCTATCAGTAATACGCCACCAACGTTCAGTTTTTTCCAGGCGAGTTGAACATCTAGAAGTACATCCTGACCGATGTGGCTACCATCAATATAAATAAAATCAAAATTTGAGCCCACATCATTAATTACGTCATAGAGTAGGCCTTTACAAAGTGTTACGTTATCGTTTTCATTAACCGTCTCAAGAAGTAAATCTCGAGGGGCTGGCTCTACACCCACCACTTGATCAAAAACATTAGCCAGCATGGCTGTCGTTCTTCCCTCATAACAACCCACTTCGAGGGCTCGTTTTTTTTCACCTAATTGTTCAAAACACGTTTTGAAATTATCAGCATGGATGCTAGTCCAATCATAGGTATAATTTTTTCCGTTAGTTGTCGAATTATCAGGTTGACCTTCATGATAATTCATAACTTTTAAATCATCGTCACTTAATGTACTCATCGATTTATCCTTAATCTTAAATTAGTTTGAAATAACCCTATGGGTAAAATTATTCGTACAACTTTTACATTGGGTTAAAGCAATACCGTCATGTTTTGACTAAAGTATTTACTTACTTTATTGACGGATAATCATTACGCGGCATTGCCTCTCAGTAGTGCCTTAATACTGATGTCAACACTACGGTCTGCAGCAGCGATAGTTTCCGGGCGATGCGCAATTTGGATTACCGGCAGGTTAAGCTCGCGTACGGCATGAATGACTTTTTTTTCGCTGGTAACATCTAGGTGACTGGTTGCTTCATCTAGAATGAGCAATTTGGGGCGCTTATATAATGCCCGAGCGAAAATAATCCGTTGTTTTTGCCCGCCTGACACAGTATTACCCATTTCTCCTACCAGTGTTTGGTAGGCCATTGGCATCGCTTCTATTTCATTGTGAATATTGGCGAGCTTGGCACATTCTATTGCTCTTTCCATATCAATATCTTGGGAGAAAAAACAGATGTTTGACAAAATAGATCCGTTGAATAGTTGGTCATCCTGGAACACTGAACCAATACCATTTCGTAAATCAGACAAATTGCTGTGAGACACATCTTGGCCAAAAATCCTTACCTGGCCAGATTCCGGTGTATATAGTCCTAGCAGGAGTTTTGCTAGCGTAGTTTTTCCACACCCAGAGCGACCTGTGATCGCTACTACTTCTCCGGCAGAAACACTGAATGAAAGATTTTCAAATAGCAGGGGACTGTTTTCTGAATAGCGAAAACTGAGGTTATCCACTTGCAAAGCTGTTACCTCGACTTCATTCGTCGAAGGAGACGGTAAAGCAATGTTTTCTTTAAGTTGCTCTTTGTCGGTCAGTACAATATCAGCTAGACGCTCTGTGTGTACTGACAACATACGAAACTCAAAATAGTTGTTGATTAAATCGGTCACACTGCCAGAAAACCGCCCTTGAAAAGATAAAAAAGCGATTAACATACCTGCAGTAAATTGCCCATCAAGCACAAGCTTGGCACCAAACCACAGCACACCGGCAGTAGAAATAGCGGTGAGACCTTCCATGATAACGCTGTAGATCATCATCAGCTTGGACTCATTCAACTGAGCATTTCTACGTGCAATGTTGAGGTTTTTCCATGTATTTTCTCGCCAGCCCATGCCTCCATTGATTCTTACACTCAATATGCCGTGCAGTGTCTCTAGAAAGTTACTTTGCTCTTTGGCATTGGTTGACCAGATCTCCTCTTCAGCACGTCTAAAGCTGTCAAACCAAGCAAAACGCATTAACGCGTAGAGGATCACTGTAGTGATGCTGATCATGGTCAGCAACGGGCTGTAAAACAACATAATTGTCAAAGTGCCCGTTACAAGGATCAGATCAAGTAATGCCTGAATGATATTATTGGTGATGGCATGCTGGATGGTATTGAGTGAGTCAAACTTGGCTGAGATGTCCCCCAATTCCCGTTTTTCGTACCAGTCAATTGGTAGCCTGATCAGATGGTGGAAGACATTCGCTGCCCACTGCATATTGAAGTTGACAGAGAGATAGATGGTAAACCATTGCCGAGCCAAACTAACCAAGCTCTGAGTCGCTGCCAATAGCAACAGGGCAATGATCACAAGATCAAGCAGGTTATGATCAAAGCTAACGAGCACTTCATCAATAATTACCTGATTGACCAATGGAGCCACTAATGCCAGCACCTCTAAGGCGACGGCGAAGATGAATATTTTACTCAGTGCGCGTTTAAACCCTACCGTCTTGCCAATTAAATCTCGAATACGAACTTTTTCCCGCACATCTGCTTTCTCAAAGTCATGTGTAGGAGCCAGCTCTAAGGCGATACCGGTAAAGTGCTTATTCATAGCCTCCTTCGAGATCTTAGTTACTCCAGAGGCCGGGTCATAAAGCTCGTAGTATTTATCGGTAACTTTGCTCAACACCACAAAGTGGTTCATATCCCAATGCAAAATACATGGCAAACTGAGTTTTGGTAATTCCTCAAGTGTTGCGTGTAGTGGGCGAGAAGAGAGTTTTAAGCTCTGAGCACAGTTCATGACATCTGCCAATGTCAGGCCATGTTGAGAAAAGTGATGACGTGCTCTTAAAGCGGGTAAGTCAATTTTGAACCCGTGCCAGTCAGCAATCATTGCGAGACAAGCAATACCACATTCAGCCGACTCGGTTTGCCTGACCAGCCTTAGCTTTTTTCGCCACGCCCAATCTAGGTTCTCTATCTGGATCATTCATTTATTCCTTGAATCCGGGCGATGGGCCCTAACAACCATTCATATAGTTTTCTAGTTTCGACGTTGATATCAGCACTCACTCGCATTCCTACTTTTAGGGGCTGCTCCTTGCCATATACATCAATGGTTGGCTTATTGAGTGATACTATGATTTTGTAAAGCGTTTCGGCATCTGATCGGATGGTCTGGTCTTGTGCTTTTAGCTCTGCTGGAGTAAGTGTCGATTGCGAAATCTGAATGACATTACCTTTTTGTATGCCAAACTTTTCGTGTGGGTAGGCATCAAACCGTAATCCAACCGGTTGGCCAGGGCGTAGGAAGCCTATTGAACGACTGGGCGCATACAGCTCAACCTGAAGTTTTGCCTGCTTCGGAATGATATTGAGTAAAACTTCTCCCTGATTTACCGATTGGCCACTTTCGGCACGTAATGTGGTGATCTTGCCACTGACTGGTGAATGGACAACAGTCTCAGAAGCTGAGGTAAGTTCTATTTGTTGTTGAGTTAGGCTGTCTATTTGCCTCTCAAGCTCCAAAGAACGAAGATTTCCTTGCAGTGACATATAGTCGATCTGGTACTGTGCTGCCACGCGCTCGCGCTCCAGTTGTTGGATCATTAATTTCCGGCTCTCTTCATCGGACTGGAGGCTGACTAGGCTAGAAAGGTAATCTTTGTAGGCAAGTTCCGATATATAATTATTTTTAAGTAGTTTGCTGTAACTTTCTCTTGCTTCTTGTTTTAGCAGAGTTCGCTCTTTTGCAAATTCGAGTGACTGCTTAGCACTCTTGATCTCTAGTTCTAACCGTTCAATTTTACTGGTTAGATCGTCGATACGGGATTGAGTCACTAAATGTTCGTAATCACGCTGACTCTGCAGTGATTGGAATTGTTGTTCCAGACTTCGCTTTAAACGTTGATTGATACTTTCTCCACTTATGTCAAATACTTCGCTATTCACTCGAAATAAACTGGAAGATTTTTCAATCTGCTGACCATCTTCTACATAAATAGCTTCGACTACACCATTTTGTGCAGCTTTTACGGCAATGAGACCAGTTGACGGTACTATCACGCCTTCAAGCTGGGTTTTTTTGGTGTAGCTGCCAAGAGCAAGCAGGCTAAGAATGGCTCCAATTACAACTATGCAGCAAGCCGTTACAATACTTTGATTAAGGCCAGATAAAATTAGGATCTGTCCTTGCTCAGTTTTGTTTTGTTGCTGAAGGTACTCTTCACGAAATAATTGCCTAGACATAGAGATTTACTGGAACTGCTGTGGTTTGAAAAACAGGGGTGTGGTAACCCCTGTGAGCAACAACAGGTTTAAACCTGCGTCTGATTTTTATCGATTAACGGTAACGGCCTTCTTCACTTGAGCCACCGCCGCCACCTGGACGCCCTTCTTCGTCAGTACCGATGCCGCCACCTGAACTACCTTCTTCACCAGCGCCAGATACAAGTTTGATTTGCTCTTCATTTAGTTCAAACATAATGTTTTCCTTTTCGTTTAAGTTCCAATTAACATAATAAAGCCTGTCGATAATCTGCTAGGAACTCAACAAGCCTACGTTACTTATCAATTTAGTAACGACCTTCTTCACCAGTGTGAGGTGGGCGAGGGTTTGTTGGTGGTGGGCAACATTCTTCATGACAGCCATTGTTACCACCACCTGTTGTCGGTGGACGGTTCTCTTCAGATGAAGCACCAGAGACTAGATTGATCTGCTCTTCAGTTAGCTCAAACATGATATTTTCCTTATATCGTGAAATGAATGGCAGGCGTAATGCGCTGCCGCCTCTAGACTGCAGTTAGTCTAAATCTTGTAAAATATTTTCTTGTGAAGCCAAAAAAGCTATCGGGTCAGCCACTTTTTATCTCGGCCAAATATTTCATCCAAATAGCCGAGAATATTGGGGATCCAGGTAATAAAGCGAAGTAGGTGAGTAAAAAACGGTAACATGGCCATCTCAAGACGATTAAGATTGTGGGCATTACCGGTTTTCGCGATAAAGAAGAAGATAAATATCGATTCAACCAACAAAGCTAATGCCATTACACTTAAAGGTAACCACATACCTAACAGAGCAAACAGTGGCATAGCAATGAAGATGGGCGGAAATAGGAATTCAGTCGCCGAGATGAGAAACCACGGTAGAGATATCAACCCCATGAAAGGCGAGACTTTCCAAGTTTCCCAGAATGCTTCCACACGGCCCCGAGACCAGCGGCGACGTTGACGGAAAAGTGCATTATTGTTTTCAGGACATTGGGTCGTTGCTATAGCCTGAGCAGTGTAACCAGTTCGATAGCGATGAGCGAGGGCTTTCCAGCACCAAGAAATATCTTCTACTAACCACTCGCTCCAGCCTCCCAGTTCACGGACAGCACTGGCACGGTGCGCGACAAATGCTCCAGCGAGAACGGGAACGACACCGAGCTGATCCTGAGAAGTTCTAAGGGCGCCGTGCACACCTATGTGCTCATAAAACTGAGACTTACATAACAAGTTGCTTTCACGGTTTTTGGGTACCACATAGCCACAGACAGCGGCGTAGCCCGGATGGCTCCATATCTTATTGGCTAGCGCTAAAATACCGCCGGGCTGAATGAAGGTATCACTGTCTACCACAATATAGATCTCACCCGTAGCGACTTGCTCCTCTAAAGCAAAATCCAGAGCAGCACCTTTTCTGCCCGTATTCTCTGGTTTACTTAACAGGATGTAGTCCTGTTTTCTGTCTTGCTGCAACCATTGTTTTACAAACTTTGGTGTGTCGTTTGTTGAACCATCATCAATAATCAGCACCTGTATTTTTGATGCGTATTCTTGTTGGTCTATCTTTTCTAAAGACTTTATAATAAGTGCTTTATCTTCATTATAAAAAGGTACAAATACTGTCACTAATGGTAAATCATCTTTAATGGTTTCAGGCTTCCAGCGAAATAGAAATATCGCCATCAACACCATGACACAGATAAGCTCCACAAGAAGAGGGACTGCAATTATTATTGATAAGGTTTCCATTTCACTTGCCTGCTGGGATATTTAATTTACATACTGAGAAATAAACGCACTGATCTCTTCTTTGGTGCCGCAAAGCCCTTGTAAGCAAGGGTCAGAAAAAATAGTGAATCTTGAATATTTGATATCTCTATATTTAAAGTTGGGTTTTGTATCTGGGAAACCAACAAGCTCAAGGGCGGACTTCACTTCGCATGCAAACTTTTCTTTATTAAAGTCGCAATCGGCCAGTCGGGAAACATGCCATTTGTCTTTTCTCAGTTCTTTCTTTATTTTTCGTCCGATTTCAATGAGATCAGGAGTTTGCTCCGGAATACCACATTCCATAGCGGTATAACGATTCTCTTGCTCTTCCAGTGTTGTATTAAATTTATTCAGCAACGTTTTTTGTTGAGTGTCACTAAGCCCTGATTCACTGTGCCTATTTAAATGAAAGAAAAACGTTTGTAGCCATTCATTGATACCATGATGATCATCCCAAGTAGCACCAAGGCCTGAAGTCAACAGCACATTGGAAAAATCACCGATTCCGGATACCGTGCCTAAATCTAAAAAACGCCCATCCAAAGCTATATTTGAACTGGTCAATGAACCATGCGGCATTCCTTTGATGCGGCTAACGGCAACTTGAGTTGCAAAACGGGTGACAAAACGTTCCACGACATCGAATACTGGGGTATTACTACCGCTCATTTTACGTTCGTTGCTCTCAAGTAACTGGACTGCTGATTGAACATAAATATGTGTTAAATCGCGTAGATGTGCATATCCTTGCCGAGGCCAAAAGTTGAGTGCGGGTTCAAAGTGAGCGGGACGGGTAGCCACTTCTCTGATCATGATAGAGCAAGGCTGTTCTACTTCATCACCAAAGGTATTCTCACCAAGTATTGACTGCGGAGTTCTGACTATAGCGATAATCCTTAACGCACCATAGGGGAGTTCACGATGGCAAAGCTCACTCCATAATGCTTCACTGATGGCTTCGCTGAGTGGCAACTTTCCAGATGAGTGACCCTTATCAACATTGACTGCAACCAGCGGGTTAACGCCGTTACCTTTGATCTGTAACTGCCCATTAAGACCACAGCGGGCACTGCCGCCGTTACCCGCATCACCCGTGTTGCCGTAGCGATCAGCGATGAAAGTTTTACTGTCAGTGAGATCAAGCTCATTATCATCGGCATAACCGCGGCTGACATAAGCAAAGTTGTCCAGAATAAGCTGTTCTGCTTGGGCCAAATCTATGTCATTTTCATCAAACCAACTTTCATTCATCCAGGCGATTTGTGCATCTTTAACTTTAAAAGCCGGATAAGAAATAAAACTGTGCTCTGGCAAATGATCACCATAAAGTGCAGTATTATCGTGATTAGGTATATTGTGAGTTAAAAGGAGGTTTTTATTCATACTAGATTACCAACTATATACTGGTTCAGAGCTGCCAGGCTCACGGTAGTGAAGGCTTTTCACTCCTGCTTTTTTCAGTTTTCTACTAATCATGAGTAACTGCTTAATAAATTTTGATTCCGGGTAAGGTAAGCAAACGTCGAAAACAATGAGATTTGCCCCTTCATTCCATTGAGAAGGATGAGGGACAAAGCCAGGATCTGTTAAGTATTCATCGAGGGTTTTATCACTCACCCAAGCCCAACAAGCATACCCGCTCGCATTTCGGTCAAATTCACCTTGAAAAAGCTTAACTTGTTCTTGATTGATGGCTGGTATCATCCAGTGATAAAAAGATCCAACGGTTATTTTTTTTCTCTTTTCATTTTTTGCGTACACGTAACACAAATCACCTAATAATTCTTGTCTAGGCTCAAAGAAAATCCTTCTTTCAGTCGTTTCAAGAATTAAAGAATTCCAGTTGTGAATATTTGGTATTTCACCTGCTTTTTTCATAGAATCACTTATTGGTATGGATACATTAATTTATACCAATATGGTTTATTGGTATTTAATTAAAATTCTTAGGTTTTTTGTTAAGAAATATAATTAATTAAATGACTTGTAAATGAAAGAAGGTGAGAAAAAAAAGTCGACTGACTTCTAGTTTTTAAAATTTTTGTAAGTATGAAACAATAAAAAATGCGACACATAACTTGTTTTCAAAAAACTAACCTAGATATGCATTTCTTTTATAATATATAAAATAAAATCTTTATAAAGCATCAAGTTATTTAGGTGACTTTAGTTGACCTTGGCTATAGGTTGCTTCAAGGTATTAGTAAGGTAGAAAGCGACCACTTATGGTCGCTTTAATATTAATCACCGTTTGAAAGTTGCAACGAGCGAGTTATGGATAACTCGGTGGTGTTGGTAATAGGTGGTATGGATACTCTGGTTCACCATTGTTTTTGATACCATGCTCAAAAGCGATGCCTTCGATTTCAACATCGTTTTCTTCCCCGTACGTGACAGCAATGATGTCTTCGGCATCGATCCAAATAGAGATATAGCCGTAAGGGGTGATCTTGAAGACATTGCCGCCTTGTTCTCCATCACCATCAAAAGAGTTATGGTTACTGGCAAAGAGGTTTCCGTCTTGGTCGTAAGCTAATCCACCTTCCATATCGACACGGCCCTTATTTGCCACAACGAGTTCCCATTCCGTGATGAGGGTTGAGACGTAGCCATTTTTATCAATGTTGTAAATAAAGTGGGCACCAGCATCGTCAGCAAGGGTAATGTCACCATTATCTCGTCGTGTCATGAAACCATCGGGATCATCAAAGGCTCTCGCATCTTTGAGTGTGCCTATTAAGATCTCTTCAGGTTTAATTTTGTCGTAATAATCGTTAAGAACATTAAATTCGACTTCTTTATATTTATAATCGCCACCGAAGATAAATACCCAAGGGGATTTGATTGTACCTGCGCCTTTGACCTGAACATCATCTTCGCCAAGGTGAGTCTTTTTAACCAGTTTATCCTTTACCGTTTCAGGGCTATCACCCACTTTTATATTGAGGTAACCGATATTTACATCCGAGTTACCCATATCTGTATTGCTACCGCTTACCACTTGTACATTTACCTGAAGTTCAATTCTCCCGTAATAAGCATCTGTTCCCAGTGCTTCTATGTGGTTTTGTCCTTCAACAGCTTCTTTAGGAGAGGTGTCATCACTAGGCTCTTCTTCTTTTGCAAGTTCGGCAACAGCATATTGAAGGCCATAAGAATTGACGCTGTGTAGTCGGTATCCTTCCGGGTCGTTAAATGTCCATGGTGTACCGATAGTGCCGCGCCCCATAATTTTCACCGGTTCATAAAGAGCCTGTTTGATAATGCTGGCAATAAGGTACGGGGAAGCATCCCAAGGAATTGGGTCCGTAGTGATTTGTTTCGGGTAGTAATCGGTATCTTCTTTAAATGTAAGTGTGAAAGTTCCGTCAATATTTGCCGGCTTAAATGGGGCATAGTAATTGCCCGGATAATATCTTTCATATGAAAGTGGTGGATTTTTCTTGTTGTTGACGATGTATAAAGTGTTGTCTTTTGACAGTTCATGTGGGTTTACGCCCGGACCTTTGGCGTGTATTTCCGGTGTACCTGCGCCATATACATATGGGATGCGATAGACAACATTGGGTGTATCATCAGAGGCTAGGTAGATGTAACGCTCGTCTGCGGATATTGCCGGTTGGATATCGAAAATGAAGTCATCACCTAACGCCTCGAAAGCTTCTTTTTTGGCAAAGCGATAGACGTCGCCGGTTATAGGGTCTACTTTAAGTACGTCATCGCTACCATCTTCACCGACATAAAGTTTGCCATCAATACCCATCACCAAGCCTTCAAAATCAGGAGCAACATTATCGTTGACATCCATTGCATCTTGGGAGGTGAGAAGAATAGATAGTTCACCATATTGGTCATGTTTGAGCAAAAAGTCTTCATCGCCAATATAGGGTTGATAGGCTTCTACGCCAAAGATAATAGAACCATCAGGCAGCGCAACAATTGCTTTGTTGTCAAAGCTAATATCATCAAACATAGCGCCTGATTCATTGAGAACTTCGAGAATATCCTGTTCGGTTATCTTCTTTGTGATGACTTTTTGAGGCGTGATCTCAAGTACACATTCACAGTCAACTTCTAGTGCAAAAAGGTTTGCTGTCCTTGCTGGGGGGAGTAGTTGATCTGCTGGTGGTGATATTGCGTAAGCATTTACTGCCAATCCCAGACCGACCCCAAGGGCTACTTTAGTAAGGGTTTTATTTGAAATAGCCATGATTTTCACTCTTATTGTTGTGGAGTTAAAAGCATAGATATACAAAAAGGTCTTAATTTCTTTACATGAATAAAAAAATACTACAAAGAGGTTAGCTCTCTGAAATTAAATGCAATAAATAATTTTCAGCTAACAACATCAATACTAGGTTAATGGTTAATGGTTAATTGCTTAGAAACGCGTATTTATAATAAGAAAGTTAAATTAGGTTTTAGGCAATTTATATAATTTAAGAATAAAGAAAGCCGCCAGTTGGCGGCTCTCTGTTTGGTATATAGCTAAATGCTTAACCGCACTTAGAGTCGCCACAGTTCAAACAGGTCTGGCAGCCGTCTTTGACGATCACCGACTTGTTATGGCACTTGTAGCAAAGTGTCGCGCTAGGCGGGAAGCTGCTTGATTCTTCCTCGGTTTCTTCTTTCTTGCCTTCAAGCTCAGCTTTTTTGGCATCAAGAAATGCTTGCTGGTGCTCGTCGACGTCTGGTTTGCCCAGCATGCCGATTTCAGTCAGGTGCTGCTCGATCACGTTGCCAATTTCAGCGATCAAAGATGGTACGTACTTGCCTTTGTTCCAGTAGCCACCACGCGGATCAAACACAGAGCGTAGCTCTTCAACCAAGAAAGTGCAGTCGCCCCCTTTGCGGAATACCGCAGACATGATGCGGGTTAGGGCAACAATCCACTGGAAGTGCTCAAGGCTTTTCGAGTTAATGAACACTTCAAATGGGCGGCGCACCTCGTGCTCGGTACCTTCGTTCAACACAACGTCATTAATCGTGATGAAGAGCGAGTGCTCCGAGATATGCTCAGGAGTTTTAAGCTTGTAGGTGGTACCTAGAAGCTTCTCCGGGCGCGGCATGTCTTCATGCATATGCTGGACTTCATATTCAGGTACAGCTGGTGCAGGAGCTGCCTGTGGCGTTTCTTGCTCTTGGCTCTTTACTTTGAAGGCAACAATCTTGCCGTCGATTTTCTTTGTCATGTCTTTCTAACCTGTACCTTAAAATTTACCGTAGTAGCCTTCTTTCAAGGCATCATAAAGGTTTGCAGCGGTATGTGTTTCGCCATCGTATTCGATTTCTTCATTACCCTTGGCTTCAAAGGTTGAGCCATCTTCTAGGGTGAAGACATAGGTGGTGTTTTCGAGATCTTTCTCTTTCACCAACACGCCCTGGAATACTTCTGGGTTGAAACGGAAAGTTGTACAACCTTTCAAGCCCTTGTCATAAGCATCCATGTAGATGTCTTTGAAGTCTTCGAACGGGAAGTCAGTCGGTACGTTGGCCGTCTTTGAAATCGATGAGTCAATCCAGCGTTGGGCTGCAGCTTGTACTTCTACGTGCTGGCTCGGTGTGATGTCATCAGCAGTAATGAAGTACTCCGGCAGCTGGCATTCTTCATCAGTAGTGTAAGGCATCGCTTTTTTGTTGATCAGCTTGCGGTAGGCCAATAGTTCGAAGCTGTAAACATCTACGCTTTCTTTGGACTTCTTGCCCGGTACGATAACGTTACGGGTGTAGTGGTGTGCAAAGCTAGGCTCGATACCATTACTGGCATTGTTAGCCAACGACAGAGAAATGGTGCCTGTCGGAGCGATGGAGCTATGGTGCGTGAAGCGACAGCCGTGCTTCGCTAGTTCGGCAACCAGTTTCGGCTCAATTTCACCAACTTGCTGCATGTAGCGGCTGTACTTGGCGTGAAGGACCTTGCCTTTTACCTTGTCGCCGACTTTAATACCGTCTTTTGCCATTTCAGGGCGCAGACGCAGCATCTTGGCTGTGATTTCGAACTCTTCGTCCATCACAGGGGCAACGCCTTTTTCTTTTGCTAGCTTCAGGCCTTCTTTCCAGCCGGTGATGGCCATTTCCTGAGCAACTTGCTCTGTGAAGGCAACAGAAGCAGCACTGCCATATTTGTGCTTCAGCATGGTAGTTGTTGAGCCTAGGCCCAAGAAACCCATACCGTGACGACGCTTGCTGGTGATTTCGTGGCGTTGCTTTTCAAGTGGAAGCTGGTTGATTTCTACTACGTTATCCAGCATGCGGGTAAAGATAGCTACAACCTTGCGGTAGGCATCCCAGTCAAAGTGGGCATTGTCGGTGAAAGGTTCGCGGACAAACTTGGTCAGGTTTACCGAACCCAGCAAGCAAGCACCGTAAGGTGGTAGTGGCTGCTCACCACATGGGTTTGTCGCGCGGATTTCTTCACAGAACCAGTTGTTGTTCATCTGGTTAACTTTATCGATCAGGATAAAGCCCGGCTCGGCGTAATCGTAGGTCGATGTCATAATGACATTCCACAGATTCCGAGCAGGAAGTGTGCGGTAGATTTTACATGCTACGCGTCCTTCAGCATCCTCAACCAGGTTTTCTTTGGTTGGCCAGTCAGCCCAAACAATGCTGGTGTCATTGTCCAGATCCAGTTTGTCCTGCTTCGATTCTTTCGCCGTGATAGGGAAGATAAGCTGCCATGAAGCATCGTTCTTTACCGCTTCGATAAAATCTTCGGTGATCAGCAGCGACAGGTTGAACTGGCGAAGGCGTCCGTCTTCTCGTTTGGCACGAATGAATTCGATGATATCCGGGTGGCGGATATCCATGGTACCCATTTGCGCACCGCGACGGCCACCGGCTGAAGAGACGGTAAAACACATCTTGTCATAGATATCCATGAAAGAAAGTGGGCCAGATGTGTATGCGCCTGCACCAGAGACAAAGGCACCGCGTGGACGAAGGGTAGAGAAATCGTAACCGATACCACAGCCCGCTTTTAGTGTCAGGCCTGCCTCATGAACTTTGCCGAGGATATCGTCCATTGAATCTTCAATGGTGCCAGACACGGTACAGTTAATGGTCGAGGTCGCAGGTTTGTGTTCGAAGGCACCTGCGTTTGAGGTGATGCGGCCAGCTGGAATTGCCCCATTTCGGAGTGCCCATAGGAACTCGTTATACCAATGATCTTTAGTATCATCGTTTTCTAGATCTGCCAATGCGCGGGCAACGCGTTTGAAAGTATCGTCAAGCGTGACATCAATAGCTTCTCCGTGCTTTGATTTCAAACGATACTTACTGTCCCAAATTTCCATTGAAGTGGATTGGTACTCGATATCGACGGCTTGAGAGACTTCCGAAGCGGTTGGGGATTTCGCCATTATGAATGCACCTTACTGTTATCATGTTGTGTTGCTGCTAGCTAGAAATAGAGTTATCCAACCCATATTTATAGCTTACTCACCCAGTTGAGCGTGGAGGGTGAAAATCAGCAAGGCGCAGATCAAACCACTAACCCAACAGATCTTCAAGTCTTGACAAGCCGATAATCAAGCTTTGTAACCAATTGGTAGTAGCAACGATATTTATAGATAAATTGGTTGTAAACAATCTTGGCGAAATGTGATCAAACCGCTCGACAGAGGCAAAAGTAGTATAAGTCATATATCGCTAGTGTATTGATTTATAAAACAACTTAGCGCCTAAAATTGAATGGCTAAGGATGTAAACAGGGTAGGGCGTTACATCAAATATGTATGTTGCACTACAGTTTATTTACCGCATTCACATTGCCACAAGGAAAGTTTATGACCCAAAGGATGCCTAACTATAGCTTCATAGTGTTTATTGTGACTTTATTGAGTTTCCCTTCGATTGCCAAATCAATACCTGATGGGTTCGTTGATATCCAGCAGGTAGATCCAACCATAGTGGTTGATATCCGATATTTCAGCAGTGACAACTTTGTGGGTGAACGGATCAGTGGCTACAAAGCGGCAAAGGCTATCAGTACCGAGGAGACTGCCCAAGCGCTTGCCAATGCACAGCGCGATTTGAAACAGTTTGGACTCGGCTTCAAAGTGTTTGATGCTTACCGTCCGCAACAGGCTGTGGACCATTTTGTCCGTTGGGCAGAAGATTTATCTGATACGCGAATGAAGGAGAAATACTACCCAACAGTAGAGAAGAAGAATTTATTCCGTGATGGGTATATTGCGGCCAAATCTGGCCACTCTAGGGGAAGTACGGTGGATCTGACTTTGATTGATCTGGCCAGTGGCGAAGAGCTAGATATGGGGACGGGGTGGGATTATTTCGGAAAAGCCTCATGGCCCAGTTCGCCGAAAAGTACAGCCCAGCAACGAGCGAACAGGATGTTGCTACAAAGTGTGATGCTCAAAAATGGTTTCAAGCCACTGAAAGAAGAGTGGTGGCATTTCACTTTAGCGGATGAGCCCTATCCGGAGACGTATTTCACTTTTAATGTGAAATAAAAAAGGGGGCACCGAAAGGTGCCCCAAAAGTGTCAAATGAATTCGACAGAATGAACACAGATTAGCGAGTTAGTACCTTAGAAGTTGTAACGCACTAGCAGAGCAAGCTCGTCGTCTAGGCCAGCATCAGAGCCGAAGGCATTTTTGCTGCTTGCGTCAATTTGGTACTCAGCCGCAACAATGACTGGGCCTGTAAAGTAAGCTACACCAAGGGTTGCATATGCTTGCTTAGCCGAAGTATTGTCATCTTCCAGTTGGTTGTAGCCGGCTAGAAGTTGGAACTGGTTGATGTCATAAGTTGCTGCAAGCTCTAGGCCTGTCGCTTCTTTGATTGTATCGTTGTTAGCTGATGTTTGAGCGTCACCGAATACACTGCCAGTCGCTTTTTGGTGGTTACGGAACTGGCCGTAGTTAGCAGCTAGGTACAGAGATTCGTTTTCGTATGTGATTACGGCGTTCGCAACTTTTGCGTCTGCGCGGTCGTCGAATTTAGTTTCGCCATAAACACCGCTCACGCCCACGATACCCATACCAGTATCGAAGTCATAACCTAGCATTGCCTGGTAGCCGTAGTCACGGTCATAGCCACCATCTACATTACCTTGTTCATCACGAGAAAGGTTTGAATCCTGGAATTGGTACTGTAGGCCAACCTGAACGCCGTAGAAGTTGTTGCGGTACTGGATAACGTCATCCGCACGGCCGGTACCATGTACGCCGCCGTCGCCAGAAATACCGTCATAGTTACCGGCTGTGTCACCGCCGTAAACCCAGAAGATATCTGTTTTACCTGTTACGTCGTAATGAACAGACCAAGCTTTACCTAGGGTGAAGTTACCAAAGTCTTCGTTGTCAGCAGTGATGTAACCCAAACGGTTTGAAACATGGCTGCCTTCAGAGCTGTTAGCCAGCGCATCGTATGCCCACTCGGCACGAGTACCGATGTCCCAGCCGCTTTCTAGAGCGTGGGTATAACCGAAGTTGATACGAGAAGACTGGTTACGAAGTTCAGAGTCACCATCAGAGAAACGAGCACTTGCTGCCAAACGACCACCAACAGAGAAAGTGTTAGTGCCATCGTTATAAACTTCCAATGCATGTACAGACGATGATGCTGCCGCTGCTGCCACTGCTAGGGCAATTACCTTTTTATTCATTTCTTAGATCCTAATATTTTAATGGTGTGTCGCACCTTGTAAGTGCTTGTTTTTATTTTTGAATACTAAGTTCCGTAGTAATAGTGAAATGTTCTTAACGCGATGGGATTAAAGAAAATTTTATGGTTAAGTTGTTGTATTTATTTGGCTTTATTTTTGTTCCTTAACATTTGTTACAGTCTTTTTTACGCTCTGATGGCTGTAGAGTATTAATGGTAACGTCATATCAAAAAGCTATTTTTTCAGCTGTTGAGCTTTAGAATTTTTTCTATTGATTACGCTAATAAATAGATCAAGAAACACTTAAGCTTGTTATCAAAACGCAGTTGATTTTAATGATTTGTTGATTTGAGTGGGGGGGTAAGAACAGAAATGTCTGCCAAGAAAGGAGGTGTTTACTGTGGGTAATGACAAGATAGAGCTAAATGTCCAGTATCAATGAGCTATAAAGCTATAAAGCTATAAAGCTATAAAGCTATGAGCTAAAGCGGTGATATGCAGGGGCGTTAATTGTAGTTAAGTGTCTGGGCTGGCATTTGTCAGCCCAGTCAACATTGTTTATTGCTTCTCAGAAAGGAAGCGAATGGTGTTAGCTAGATCTTCCAAACTGTCGTGGGCGCCATTTTGTACAAGGTATTTACCTTTGACCAAGAAAGAAGGTACAGAGGTAATTTGCGCATTTTGCTCTAGCTGATTTGCGCTTGTCATCTGCTGATAGACTTGCTCTTTCTGTTCATCATTTAGGTCGAATGGGCTGACAAGATCATATTGGCTAAAGATTTCGTCTAGCTTATTTTTTCGTCCTTCTTCATCCAGGTCGGCTGCTTGCTCTTGAACAAAGCCAAACAGTGACTCTTTCAGTTCAGGTGAAGGCTTACCGTTACTCTGAACTGCAGCTGTGTAGTAAAGGTAGGCAGCATACTGTGCGCTTTCATTGAAAGTAACATGCACTTGGTCAATTTCTACTTCAGCCAGCTTTTTGATTTCAGGAAGCATCAGTTCCATATTACGGCAGTGGCCACAACCAAGAGAAAAAACTTCAACCACATCAGCAACACCTTCAGTCGGTGTCTCAACGACCGTGTATTTGACCCCTTCCTTAGGCATCTCATTTTCACTGCATCCTGTCAGGGCAACTAGAAGAAAAAGGGTAGAGGCAAAGATTTTAGTTAGTGTATTCATACTCATATTTGTATTGGGTATTAAAACAGTAAGTATGGATGAAAATGACAGCGAGATCGCTAACAAGAATCAATTTACTTGTATCTAGAGCAAGAACAGTGTGTTCTATCAACATTACTAATGAATCAAAGAAGCAGGACGCATGAACAAAGTACAGAAGGAATATCTCGAGCAATACTTAGCAACACTGACGCCCAAAGAGCGAGATGCCATACCAGAAGTTATCGCGGAGTATTTTTGTGCCGATGAAGTCAATGCTAATGAGTGTGCGAGGTTGATCAACGCTGGTATCAAGCGAGCATCTTGCAGCTTGAAAGCGGGTTATGATGCCGAGCAAGAGCTCCTACCAAAAGTCGGACGCTTATCTGTTGTGCTTAACTGGGTACAAGAGCCGGTTTGTATCATCAAACTCAAAGACGTTTCTATTTGCCCTTTCAATAAAGTCACGCCAGAGTTTGCAGCTCTCGAAGGAGAGGGGGATCTGTCGTATCAATGGTGGCGAGATGCCCATATTGCATTCTTTACCAAGTATGCGGCCAGCTTAAATATTGAATTTAACGAGTCGTCTGATTTGGTGTTGGAGCGTTTTGAGAAGGTTTATCCACGGTAAGTGGTTTATGCACATTCCTCAATGAAAAATTGCTCAAAAAACGACAGGGTTTCACTCATTACCTGATTGCGTAGTTCATCCTTTTCCATCAGTAGCTCATGACGTGCTGATTCAATTATCTTCAATTGACATTGAGCGGTATTGTTGTCAAATAGGTGATGGGCGCGATTATCTACAATGGTGTCATTTCCTGCTTGGAGTAACAGTAGAGGTGTTTTCAATTTATCTGACTCCTGAATGCATTGTTTAGCCGCTCGCATAGCCTGCCAGATCCACCTTGCACTTGGGCCGCCTACACGTAATTCAGGGTGGGTTTGATACAGATGCTTAGCCCAAACATAGCGAAGTTGGCTCTGGCATTGATCGTTCTGCTCAAAAGGCTGCTCATGGTAAGCTTTTTGTCCCAGGCCATATGTTGGTTTGGACTGGTAGAGATCATAAAGCTTCGCGATTGCAGGGGCGACAAAACGCAGCGGGCTCGGTAAATGAATACCAAACATTGGGGCATTTAACACGGCTGCGTTGAATACATTTGGGTGTTGTTCCAAATACAATGTTGAAATCGCACCGCCCATGGAATGAGCCAGTAAAAAACAGCGGGAATAGCGGCTTGGTTGTACGATGGTTTCGATAAAGGTTTCAAGATCAGCGACATAGTCAGCAAATGTGTCGACATGCCCCAGCTCGGGATCATCGGCAATACGACCGGACGCCCCTTGTCCTCGGTGATCATAGGTATAGATGTCAAAGCCGTGGGAAAAGTATTCAAACATCACTTCTTGATACTTCCATACACTCTCATTTCGGCCGTTCACTATAACGACGCAATATCGGTTTTGCTGCAGCAGTGGTGCTTCACTTTGGCAAAGGCTGACGCCGAAGAGTGGGATACCGTTGACACCATCAAATGTGTGCTCTTGACGTTGTTGCCACATGCGGCGAATGTCGCGGCTCATTAATTCTGTAAATACCGACTCTTTGGTGACGAAGTCCGTTGATCGTAATGGGGTCATGAAACCTTCCTGTGTATTTTTATTGTTATACATGGTTGTTATACGTAGAGGGGAAGTATTTAGGCTGCTTGAGATAAAGCGCTATCGAGTTCGTCCGGTGAGGCAAACTTTCTGCCTAGCGTTGCCATAAAGTAGCGTCCTGACTGATAGCCCAACTGATAATCGAGATCGAGTGAGTCGATAGTGCTGCCAATCAATTTTGAGCAGAGATCTTTCTGGGGATGGATTTCATAAATAATGGCGTCATCAGGCGGATTATTTAAAAAAGCTTGGGTTTGCCGGTACTTTTCTTCATGTTCAAGTAACAGTTTGATAAGTGCTGAAGCTTTAGTCTTGCCAAGTGCTTTGCTGATAATTGACATCCAACAGTGGTCAAAGCTCGCAGTGATAGGCACTGTGCGGATCACCACAATATGACGGTAGCCTCTATCGTATGCCTCTTGAGCGGGGATTGGAGCGCCTACACCACCATCAACCCAATATTGTTGTTGGCTCAGAATTGGCGCCCGGCGCAATACGGGAATAGCGCATGATGCTTTCAGCGCAACATGCCAGTCATCATTATCAAGATCAAAGAATGAAGCGCGATGGTTTTCTGCGTGGCAAGCACAAGCAAGAACAGTGCGTGAACGCATGTTCTCGTGCCCTTGCTGCCAATCTAAAGGTAATCGGGTTTGTGTCTGCTCCAGTAGCCAGTCTAGATCCAATCCTTCTTTTCCCATGAGAAAACGAGGCAGATCGAAAAAGTCATGGGTGGTAGTGGCCTCGGTGATGACACGGTAGGCATGTTTGGTGTGACCGCAAATAAAAGAAGCGATGTTAAGTGAGCCAGCTGACGTGCCAACCAATAAAGAAAAGGGGTTAAACTCTGCATCCAAAAAGGCATCCAGTACGCCAGCGGTAAAAATTCCACGTTGGCCGCCACCTTCGGTTACGAGTGCGACTTTATCGGTTTGTGTTGGAAGATATGACAGCGCATCGACATTGTTTACTGCACATGAAATATGTATTCCCGTCATAGGCCTGCTCCTATCGCCGTAGTGATGAAAACGGCCACATCATAGTCGCATTGTTATGATCTGAATATTTGAAACTTTAGAGCTAAAGGTTAAGTTAATCTTAACTTTGTTGGGGTAGGGGCCGAGTAGAGGGGAAGTGAAGATGTTAAGAGGGGGCTCAATCGCACTTACCTAGCATTGTCATAAACTCTTGATTGAACAAATGGCTAATTTCAGTATGATGGCCGGCTTTTCTTGGTTCGGAGGATAACATGTTTATCGGTTTTGATTATGGAACAGCCAATTGCTCAGTAGCAGTTATGGAGCAAGGGCAGCCACGCATGCTGGCGCTGGAAGGCGAAAACAGTTTTATCCCTTCGACACTTTGTGCCCCGACGCGAGAAGCGGTGAGCGAATACCTTTACCGCCATATGGGCGTGCAGCCAGTTGATGAACTGGGTGAACAAGTTTTGCGACGTGCCATTGCATTCAACCGTGAAGAAGACATCATTGTCGAAAAAGGCGATCTGCTTTTTGGTCAGGCGGCGTTAGATCTCTACCTTGAAGATCCTGAAGAAGTCTATTACGTAAAATCACCAAAATCCTTCTTGGGTGCCAATGGTTTGCGAGATGTGCAGATACGATTCTTTGAGGATCTAGTCTGTGCCATGATGCGCAATATCAAGCAAAAAGCAGAGACTCAGCTTGATAAGGCGATCACTAGCACCATGATTGGTCGTCCGGTCAACTTCCAGGGTACCGGCGGTGAAAAAGCCAACCAGCAGGCAGAGGCGATTCTGCGCCAGGCTGCGAAGCGTGCAGGGTTTGAGCACATTGAGTTTCAGTTTGAACCTGTCGCTGCGGGTCTTGAGTATGAAAGTACCTTAACTGAAGATAAAACCGTATTGGTGGTTGATATCGGCGGCGGTACGACAGACTGTTCGATGATCCAAATGGGACCAAGCTGGGCAGGTAAAGTTGACCGAACCGACAGTTTGCTGGCTCATACTGGTTTACGCGTGGGTGGTAATGATCTCGATATCTATTTGGCTTTCCGTCAGATCATGCCGCTACTAGGGCTGGGGACCAAAACCCAGAAAGGCATCGATATGCCAATTGGTCAGTTCTGGAACCCGATTGCCATCAATAACGTTGTCGCCCAAACAGACTTCTACGGTTCTGCCAACCTTGCAGTCTTGAAGCAATTGCAGCGAGATGCAGCAGAGCCTGAAAAACTAATGCACTTGCTTAAGGTTTATCGTGAGACCTTGGGCTACCAGCTCGTACGTAAGGCAGAAGAGTGCAAAATCGCATTGTCAGACACGGCATCGCATCGATTGGCTCTATCACACCTATCTGATTTGCTGGAAGTTGAAGTGAGCCAAGATCAAATGGCCCAGGCGATTGAAGCACCGCGAGTTCACATCAGCCAACTGGTTACAGATGCCATCGAACAGAGTGGTATTAAACCTGATGTGGTGTATATGACAGGCGGTACAGCTCGCTCGCCAATACTGCGTGCTTGTATTGAGCAACAACTGCCATCTACACCAGTTGTTAGCGGTAGTTACTTTGGTTCCGTAACTGCAGGTCTTGCTCGTTGGGCTGAGCAGTGTTTCAGATAAGAGTTTATCGTTCACTTAAATGACAGTTAAAAAAGCCTGACTATCAAGATCCATTCTGCTTGGATACATTGATAGCAGGCTTTTTCTTTAAGTATTAGCTTAGGAAAAGCTAAGCTTAAGGTTTCTTCACCCACGCACTGCACCAGCCGTTGGCATTGACGGCTTTACCCGGGAAGATCCCGCATGGGCGCCACTCGTCGCCATCATTACCTTGAATCAAGGCGCAGTTAGCGCAGTTCTTTTCACTATCTGGTGTTTCGTGGACGTATTGAAGGGCTTTCGCTTGGGGATCGTCTTCTGTAAGTTGAGGCAAATCTGCTGCATGAGCAGGCTTGACTAACAAATCCTTACCGACAGTCATACCAATGACACTGGCAAGCCCAAGCTTGAGAAAATTCCTTCTATTAGCTGTCTTCTTCATATTACGACCTTCTTATTGCTCACAGGTTTACGACATTGTTTTTAGTTTTTGATATTGCATCAAAAGGATAATACGGATCGAGATACTATGTTGGGTCAAAAATGTGATGATGTTAATGAGTTTGTTACATTTCGTGATTACACTTTGCGCATCTGTTGATTGAGTCACTGATAATTGAATTGGTTGATAAGTGTACAATCAGTGGGGCAGTGTTTGAATCTTATACTAAGATACTGACAAATAAGGCTTGATCTGAAACAAGCTTTTACAGATTAAGTTGGCTTAAGGGTTGCAACATTTTATTTACAAGCGCATTATCTTGCGTCGAGTACAGCGAGTCATAAGGATAAAAAATGGCAAATTTGTTTTTATTAGATATTGATGGGGCGCTGGTGGATTCCAAAAACCTAGAGTTGGATTGCTATGTTAAAGCAGTCAAAGACGTGCTAGGTATTGAAATGGACACAGATCTTTCCCATTACTCCAATCTTACCGATGCCGGTGTGTTAGATGAACTCATCGCCAAGCATGGTATTTCCGAAAGCCGTTCACTTATCCATCGTAAAGTCGAAAGTCGTTATTCCGAGTTGGTTCAGCAGGCCATTAAAGATAGCCCAGAGACGGTGAGTGAAGTGTTGGGGGCCAAGGCTTTCTTGAATGAGATGCAAGATCAGCAAGATACTCATATTGCTATTGCAACAAGTGGTTGGGCGTCTACGGCAAAAATGAAGCTTCGTGCGGCAGGTATTGATATCAGCAATGTGACGTTTGCTTCCTCTTCCGATGCGTTGAGCCGCACTGAAATCATGGCGCTGGCAGCATTTCGTGCCAAGCAAGATTCTGGCGTTGTGTTTGACCGCCGTGTCGTTTTTGCCAATGGCGATCGCAACAAGAATGCCTCGCAAGAGCTAGGCTATGATTATGTGGAAGTTGGGAATGTATCGGGAAATCACCCCCATATTCCGAACCTGGCACATTACCAGGCGGCGTTTTCACGACTAGCGTTATCGGCATAAATCAGCGGATATTAGCGTGGTGTGAGAATCATTCCAGATTCTCAACTCTTTGGGCGTAGTGCGGGAAAATCCGCATATAGTATAAGCAGTTATTTTCTTTTGTTTGCATTCGAATTGCTATGCTAATTTTACGCCCAATGGGTCTTTTATCCCTTTCTCTGTTTATTACACCTCTTTTTCTATCTCCATTGCCATTACATGCGGCGCAGGAGGAAGTCCCTTATTGCCACCGCTACGCAGATTTCAATTTCCCAGACTACATGGCGCTTTGGAATGAAGATGATCCTGAATTAACCGCGTCAACCTACTTTTCTCTGTTGAATATGGCAGCAAGCAGCGCCGATAAAACATTTCTCAGCGAGCTCCTTAGCCAAATAGGGCGTACTTTTTTACTGCGTGATGATTTTGAGCAAGCTAAATACTATTTGGATCAAGCTGAAGTGTATTTGGATGATGCCGAACCTCGGGCAAAAGCTTATTACTTGAAAGAGAAGGCACGCTATCTTTCGTATACCAATCATCAGGAGCTGGCGAAGGATTTACTATTGGAATCATGGAAAATCTCTGATGAAGAGCAGTATGAGCAATTGGCTATAGAGACGGCGCTTGATCTTAGTGAAAACAACATAGTAGAGCTGAATCAAGAGGATCGGCAGCAATGGCGTCAAATTGCTGAAAACCTGGCAGCATCGACTAAAGATGAAAGGGCTAAAATCTGGGTATTGCAAAATCAATCACGTTTCATCTAAGTGTTTTATTAACTCTCTCTCATCGTAAGA
This sequence comes from Photobacterium sp. AWH4_225, assembly GCF_056158405.1. Classification (NCBI taxonomy): domain Bacteria; kingdom Pseudomonadati; phylum Pseudomonadota; class Gammaproteobacteria; order Vibrionales; family Vibrionaceae; genus Photobacterium; species Photobacterium sp. AWH4_225. The sequence goes on from NZ_JBSWTF010000001.1 coordinate 1,736,629, forward strand.
TGATTAGATAGAAGTCTCTATAAGTTCTATGCTAAATGGGAGTAGACAGCGAACTTGGAGTAATATCACATGGATGAGAAGTGGGTTCTGCAATGGTTTAACGATGTATGGTCAAACGCTAACAGTACAAAGCTACAGGAGTTGGCCACCGATCCTTTTCATTTCCACGTACCGGGTGGAAAAAGCTATCTCCTCAGTCATACCGAATACCTTAATTTTATAACGGTATGGGGCCAGCGCTTTAGAGAGGTCACTTTCCGCATTATCGATACGATTAAAGATGAAAATAAAACGGTCGTCGTTTATCAGTGTCATGCGTTGTATTGTGGCGGATGGGCGAAAATCCCGGCAAAAAAACAAAAAGTGATGATGACAGGCATGGCTTATTTTAAACATCAAGGTGATAAAATTGTCGATTGCCGACTAGAAGACAGCAGTTTTGATTTATATCAGCAGCTCACCCGTCGCTTAGAATAACAACACCCCGTGTGATGACCTCAACACGGGGTGTTTTTACGGCTGACGAAAGTCAGTGAAAAGATTAAGCGGTTTGTAGGTTCGCTGGTGGCGGTGTCAGTTTCTGGAAGAACTCACGCGTCTCCGTCACAATCACATCGCGTAGCAAGATCAAACCGATTAGGTTAGGGATGGCCATTAAACCGTTCACGATATCGGCAATCAGCCAAATCATATCCAGTTTCATAAAGGCACCTGCTGCAATCAACACCAAGAAGAAAATCTTGTATGGCAAGATAGCTTTCACACCGAATAGGTAAGTGATGCAGCGCTCACCGTAGTAGTTCCAGCCAAGAATAGTGGTAAAGGCGAAGAACATCAGACCGATAGTCACCATCATGGGACCGATAAAGCTCGAGTCGAGACCGCTTGCAAAGGCGTAGCTAGTCATCGCGGCACCGGCGTAATCACTTTGCCATGCACCCGTTACCACTAGGGTAAGACCCGTCATGGTACAGATGATGATGGTGTCGAAGAAAGTACCTGTCATCGAGATCAGGCCTTGTTCAACACAAGAGTCGGTTTTCGCAGCAGCAGCAGCCATAGGTGCACTACCTAGGCCTGACTCATTCGAGAATACACCACGAGCAATACCCGATTGGATAGCAAGCATAATACCTGCACCGACAAAACCACCGGTTGCAGCATGGCCGGTAAAGGCTGACTGCACAACAAGCTGAATAGCTTCAGGGATAGCACTGTACTGGGAACCAAGCACAATCACACAGGCAATAATGTAGAACACTGCCATGAAAGGCACGACTTTACTCGCCACTTTGGCAATGGATTTTACACCGCCAAGTGTTACAACGGCGACGAGAATGGTCAGCACTATCACTGTGATTTCACGTGGGATCTCAAACGATAGGTAGGCAGCATCAACAATTGCATTGGCTTGCGGGAACGTACCGATACCGAAGCAGGCAACCCCCAAAGCGAATACAGCAAACATGCGTGCTAGCCATTTTTGACCCGTCCCTTTTTCGATGTAATACATCGGGCCACCCAGCATTTGGCCGTTAGCATCGACTTCGCGGTATTTCACTGCCAGCAGGCATTCTGCATATTTGGTTGCCATACCGAATAAAGCAGCAAGCCACATCCAGAACAATGCACCTGGGCCACCGAGTTTAATAGCGGTAGCAACACCGACAATATTACCGGTACCAATAGTGGCGGAAAGAGCCGTACAAAGCGCGGCAAAGCTAGAGACGTCGCCGTCAGCCTTGCTGTTTTTATTTCCCTTAAACAGGTAGCCTAAAGCGAGGGGTAGGTAGCGGATTTGGATCAGTCCAAGGCGAACTGTCAGGTAAACGCCTGTACCTACTAGCAAAAGAAGTAGTGGTGGGCCCCAAACGAGGTTATCGATAGTTTGTAAGAAGCTATATAGTGGGTTCATTTTCTCTTTACCTTTAAACATCAAAGGAAGAGATAAAGAACAACAGTTATACCGTTGTATGGTGTATCAGAATGTTGGTGTTACTTTCTGTGCTGTTGATCTTATCTCCTCTGTCCTTTTGCCTGAGAGTTTCACCTGAAATCAGGTTTGCTCCTTCGGCGTCCGATTTAACGGATCTCTCCAGAGGCTCCTCCAACAACAGTCCATACCTTACTTAGCAATTGACTAAGAAGGTGCCTGAAAGATTTACTGACCATTGTTTGCAGTGGCTGCAAACAGGATAGTGAGCTTACTTCTTCGGCGGGCTTGATACTTGTCGTAATGACGTAGTACTTGCCACTCTCCTGCTGTCTTCATCGGAACTCAATTTTGCCGAGACATAGTAATAGATAAAAATGCGATTGTCTTCAAAAAATTCGACAAAATTTAAGAGGATGGATTGACGTGCTAGATAATTATGCGTCCTTTTTCATTTGAATCGGGAATATCGACCACCTTTATCGAGGCTTGTTATCCAGCCCGCTAACGATAGCATCAAGCAACTGGTTCTGATGATCAGAGGTTGCTTCCCACAGGAACATGCCTCCCAGTTCCTGGTTATGGACATATTGCGCTTTGGCTTTTGCCGAGCGTGGCGATTCGAAGGAAATGTAATTCTTAGATGTCGGATGATAGAGTACGGCTGCTTCGGCTTGTTGATCGTAATAATACACATATCCCAGCTTGTCGCTTTCAAGGAAGTGGCGCGATAAGTCTTTGAAGCTGATTGAGCCCGACTCAGTTAGCGATGCAGGCAGGCCATCTTTCTGAGTAGCTTTTAATGCCTCTAAACTGTTTTTATCGGCATTCGCCACACCTTTCCAGCCTCGCCCATGTGAAGGGCTACCAACAATGATTTTCTTTTTGGGCACAGATTGCTGGACAAGATATTTAACTTGGCCGTCTACGGAAAACCCTTTCGGAGTGAGCGGGGTTTCAAATACATTGGTGTGATGACCAACACTCGAATTCCAAGGTCCAAGAAAGTCATAACTCATCAGATAGACAAAATCTAATAGTGGGGCAGTGGCTTGCCAATCGATGCTTCCGTGATGCCTCGGGCTGGCATTGAAGGCAATAGACAGCTCGAAATGCTGACGCTTTTCACTACCTAACAGATCAAGCTCAGTCTTTATGCGTTGCAGTAGTTGTGTGTAGCCTTGTTTTTCAACTTCTCGTTCTGATAGCCCTTTGCCCGATAAACCATAACCTCCGGGGTATTCCCAGTTTATCTGCACGCCTCCGAGGAATGAGTAGGTTTCAAGTAGAGTGCCGATACTCTTGGCCATATTGGCTTGATACTGCGGCTTGGTTATTACAGTGTGGAAAGGCTCAGACAGGGTCCAGCCGCCAATACTTGCAATTATGGTTAAGTCAGGTTGTTGTTCCTTCAGGTATTTGAGCTGGCCAAAGTTGCCCCGGTAATACACTTGGTGCGAAGTATTCCATTTTAATTTGGCTTTGAGAGCGGCATGCTCATCTAACACAACAACATGACCAGTGGGCTTTCCTTTACAGCGCTTTTGCATAAGTTGTTGAACGTTTTCTGGTGAGTGGGTGACAGGCCCGCAGACCGCAAGAAAAGCATAAATGATGTGGGTAACATCATTTGTCGTTAGCTCAGTGAGTTCAGAGGAGGTTGAGTCATAAATTTTCCAATCGGGATAGTACAAGGCCAGTTGGTGTGAAGAAGCCAGACTATGCGCTGATTGGACAAAGAGAAGAAAAGCGGCAAAAAAGTAGTAGATTTCCTTGTTAAAATATCCGTATTTCATCTCTCGCCCCCTCGTAACACATTTAATCTTTTGCTATCCGAATAAAATGTCAGAACTAGTGCTGATAATGCTATCGACTTTAAAAATTTGTGATGCAGATTGTATATGGTGATAGTGCGTTCACTGCAATTGTGTTGATATGGTCTTTTTCTTGCTTATGGGGATAAGCGCTATAATTTTGTGGTGTCCGTGGTGAAAAAAGGCAAAAGTTGAATTTAATAAAATACAGTACGGATTAATTTATTAGATTTAATTTGCATATAAAAAGTATTTTAATTCACTTTGAGTATATATCGTGAGATTTTAGAGGCAGATATGCGCTTTAAGCTGTTGAAGTCATCGCACTAGCAGAATATTTTGAGAAAACAGCGTTAATGTTGCTACAAATTTGCCTTCTGGAATTTTTTGGGTTTATGGACGTTAATTATCAATGTGACGTCACTTTTTTGACGGACATAAAACTATAAAAAGATCGACGAAGATTTATGACAGGGAGAGTTCAGACAGACAAAGCGTTTGTAACTTTCTTAATAGATTAAGGTGAAGCTGTGATATGGGTTAGTTGTAGCCACTTCGATAAAGTGGCAGAAGCGAAAGAAAACCTAAAGATGTCACATGATGTGGTGGACGTCTCACCTTTTGAGCTGTTATCAACCATGACAGGTCAGGAGCTGATCTTCCTCGAGGTCATAGACTCAACGTCGAATGGTTTTGAATTGCTACAGTCGGTGAAAAGCCGTTTTCCGCAAACCAAAGTCGTGGTGGTATACCATAGCCTAGATGCCGACCTTGCACTCAATGTACTTCGTGCTGGTGGTGAGGATGTGATTGCTGCTAATGCGACCAAACAAGAAATCGATGCTTGCTTCAGTAGGCTTCATACCCACAATGTCGTTGCCGAGCCTGTGCAGGGTTTTGAGCAGCGTGAACTATCTATCAGACCAGCACTAAAGATAATCGATGAGAACATCAGCTCCCCGCTGAGGGAAGAAGACCTTGCTAATGCATGCCATTACTCGCCAACCTATTTTTCTCGGCTGTTTCATAATGTCATGGGTGTCACATTGAAGCAGTACATTATCAAGAAACGGTTGGACTTAGCGTGTGGCCTTTTGAGCTCTGACAGGGAAAAGATTTCCCAGATCGCTCACTCAGCAGGCTTCAAAGATGTTTCCTATTTTTCGAGGGTATTTAAAAAGCATATGGGCTGCTCACCGGGCGAGTTCAGAATGCGAAAACATAACCTACATACCTGAGTAATCAACCTAAAATGATTAAAGAACAACCTATTACACAAGTTAGTAGGTTGTTTTTGCTTTTATTGAGCACGAGCCCTCAACTTCTCTCGCCAAAAGCCGATAACATTCCCTGTTTTTATGAATCGATATTGTTTATAGCTTTTTTGTATGGATTTTTGTTAAAAGCGGAAAAATACATTTAGCAAGATATGTGTTTATCTGCATATAATGAAAGTGGGATGTTAGTTCAAAAATGATGCTTGCGGTAAGAATGGAATGACGACGTATTTCGATATTCTAGGAATTAATAAAAATACGCCTCTGGCTGACGTAAAGCGACGTTATAAGTTGCTTTCTAGTCGGTGCCACCCTGACAAGGGAGGTTCAAAGTCAATCATGCAGTTGATAGGCCAAGCCTATGAAAAGGTTCTGTCAGGGCATGGACATGAAGAAGCGGTTCAAGTGGTCTACTTGAAATCGAATGAGCAGACAGAAATATGGAAGAAAAAGTGTCAACATCTTGAAGAAGTAAATCAAAACCTTCAACGCCAAAATGACGAGCTTGAGAGAAAGCTAAAAACGGCACAAGAGAAACAGAAAGAACAAGAAAAAGCTTCACCATCTGATGACGATAAAAATTACAAACAGATGATGGAGGAGGAAATGCAAACCTTGCGTCGAGAAAACCGCCGTTTGCAGTCGAAAGTAGATAGTCTTCGCCGTGAAAAGCGCAGTGACAGTAAAGAGGTTATGAAGCCTGAGCTCTCAGGTCAGCTCGTCGCGGCCTCTCAGAAGATCACACCTGCTGTCGCAAATCAAATCAAAGCGATTGGAAGAAGCCGTATCTGGGGGCGCTTGGCGATGCTGGGTGTGCCTGTCGGGTTGGTATGGTTGGCGATGGGGCCAGGCAAAGAGCCGTTGATGAGTGTTTGGAACAGCATCAATCCGCCTCTGCAAACAATGAGTAAACCAACGATGCGTTTACTTCACCATGATCCAGCTGTGAGTGAAGAAGAAGCAAACAATCAAGTTGTCTCGACGGATAATACCCAATCGGCTGAAAAGAAAATTATCCCTGTCATCCAACTCAGTGGTGAAGTGGGTATTTGGCAGCTGAAGAAATTTGCTAATACGTCTAGCTATTACATCAGCGTGCGCAGTGAAAAGGGCTCTTATGTGATCAAGAGCTGTAACAGTGACTTCCAGTACTACAAGAATACTCTACAGCGCTCGGGCAGGATGGCTGCCAATCTCATTTATACCCGAGATGAAAGGCATTTCGAAATTTACGATATCCCTTATGGCAACGGCTCTTTTGCCCATAACTGGGCCAAGAGTAAGAGCTTGCTGATCAACAACGAATACTTCCCGAACAAGAATTTCGCCGCGTCTTACAGCAACCTGCAGCAACATTGCCAATAACATAAAGCCAACCCAACAGATGAACCTGTTGGGCTGGCTTTTGCCATTACATCATTCAGTGGTTAACTTGCCGTGGCACTACTTAAATCAACACTGCGAACAGCAAGAGGCTTATACTTAACCGCTAACTTGAATGCGGCAGGGACAAAGTAAAACGAGACTAGGGTCGTGAGCAGGGTACCGCCAGCGATAGCCACAGCAAAGGGTGGCCAGAAGCCTCCGCCTGCGAGGATCAATGGCATAAAGCCTCCGATAGTGGTAATCGTCGTCGACGTAATGTGGCGGGTACAACTCATCACAGCGACAACAATGGCATCAAGGTTACCTTTGCTCGCTTCGGGACTACTCTTTAGCTCAGCCAGAATCACGATAGCGGCATTAATCGCCAAGCCGACAAGTCCCAATAGGCCAATGATAACGGTAAAGCCAAATGGATAGCCAAAGGCTGCCACCGACAATAGCCCCAATCCTGCCGAAAGAATACCGACAAAGAAAATCACCAAGCTCAACCGGAAAGAGTTGAAAGACAACACAACGACCATGATTAACAAGGTAATGACCATAGTCAGATTAGCCATCAGGTTGCCGACGGATTCATTGCGCTCTGCGGACTCACCGCCAAACTCAATACTGTAACCACTTGGTATACTTGCACGGTATTTCTCGAGCTCTGCCTGGAAATGTACCAAAGCGGTTTGCGGTAGCACGCCTGCCCGGATATAGCCTTCAATCACGTTTACACGCTGACCATTACGACGAGGTATGGCACCTCTGCTTGGTGTTAGTGATAAATCAGCAATCGCAAAGACAGGCAAGCCCATCAAATCACTCTCGGATTTCACCGGAAGCGGTAGGCTGCTCAACTGACTCATGTGCTCTCGGCTTTCATCGCTGACCCTAACACGTACAGGGATGGACTCCGTCGCCTCGATAATGCTGCCACTCAAACGTCCGGTGAAAGTAGCTTGGAGTAGATCAGCAAAATCTTTAAGACTTAAACCACTTAGTTGACTGGCCTCCTCGTTGACGTTGAGCCATACCTTGGGGGTACCGGGTTGCAGGGTTTCCCGGGTATGGGTGACGTTAGGTGTGCTTGCCATGATTAGACGAATGTCTTCACCAATGGCTTTGAGCCTGTCTAAGTTAGGGCCGTATAAGCGCACTTCCAGCGGAGCATTGAAAGGAGGACCTTGTTCAAGCTTACGTACTAGGATCTGTGCATTGGGCATTTGCTTATCAAGATCAGCCTGTAGAATAGGGATCATGGTATTGGCTAGCTCGAAGTCACGCACTTTGACCATAGCCTGTGCAAAGTAAGGTGCACCTTGTTGGCGGCTAACCAGATTGTAATAGAACGAAGGGAAGTTACCGCCGACAACCCAACTTACACGTTCAACACCTTCATACTCCGCCATGATCTCATCAACCTGCTTGGTCGCTTCTGATGTTGCAAAGATACTGGCCTGAGGGGGTAAGAACAGCTGGATTTCAAACATATCCCTGTCAGAAGGCGGGAAGAACTGTTCAGTTAAGGTTGTTGCCGCCCAAAAACCGGTGAATGGCAAAATACAAACTAACCCAGCAGTGATCAGCGGGTGTTTGATGGCATATCGAATCGAGCCTTCAAAACGCTTGCTCACCGCCGGAATCACAATACCGGTATGGTACCAGCGTTGCCCCTGATTGATAGAAGGCAAAAGGCGGGAGGCGAAACCGGCAACCAGCGTATGGGAAATCAAGTAAGAACCAACTAGGGAGAAACACACGGTGATCGCAATAGCCCCAACGAATTCACCGGCAGGGCCTGGCATCAGGAATATCGGCGCAAACGCCAATACAGTGGTCAGCGTCGAACCAAGCAGCGGGATCCACAGATGGCGGATAGCCTGCATAGCGGCTTCGATTTTGGCTTTGCCTTGTTGGCGGTAATGTTGAATGGTGTCGACCATCACGATGGCATTATCGACCATTATCCCGAGGGCAACAATCAAGCCGGTTACCGACATTTGATTAATTGGTAGCCCAGTGAATTTCATCATCGATAAAGTAACAAGGCTCGTTAAAGGCAACGAGATTGCAACGATGATCGCCGAGCGGATCCCTAAGGTCAGCAACAGTACGATTAGAATGATCGAAAAACCAAGCAGCAAGCTTTGGTTTAGATCGGAAAGGCGAGTTTCCGTATAACTTTGCTGCTCGAAAATGACATCAACGGATACATTGGCAGGTAACTGCTGCTGGTATTGATCAAGCAGCCGATTCATCCGATCAGTCCACTGATCAACACGAAGCGATGGTTGCATCCGAGCGGCAACAATAATCGCAGGCTTACCGTTTACTACGCCAATTTCAGACGGTGGAGAGGCGGCTTTTCGTTCAACCTCTGCAATATCCTCAACTCGAATTAGGAATCCATTGTCATCCATAGCGATAGGGACACGACGCACTCTGTCTAGGGTATCGAGAGAATCTGAGACCTCCAGTGCAAAGCGATTATTGCCATTAACCAACTCACCGGCGGAGTTTTTGGCATCTGCTTGATCAATCGCTTGTGATAAAGAAATGGCTGAGCGCCCGAGAGCACTGGTAGCGGCAGGGTCTAACGTGACTTGAATCTCTTCATCGGGCAGGCCATAGACATCAACAAACTCAACCCCGCTCATTATTCGCATGCGGTTACCAAGCTCGATAGCATAACGGCGCAAGGTGAGTAGATCTGGCTGGCTTTCTCCTTGCCAGGTCAGTGCTGTGATCATGGTAAAAGCATAGCCGTGCTCGTTTTGAAGATCGGGCACGGAAGCGCCTGTAGGCAGTGAAGGCGTCACATCAGAGAGTTTATCTCGGGTTCTCGACCATACCGGCTCTGAATCGGTGATTTCGTCGTTGAGCTCAATTCGGATAACCGATATACCCGGCCTGGATACCGATGAGAGCTCTTTGATCTCTTCCAACTGACGCAGTTCGGTTTCGATCTTCTCGGTGATCAATGCCTCGACCCGTTCTGCAGTCGCTCCTGGGAAGTGGGTGATGATGCTGGCATGACGGTTGTGAATGACCGGATCTTCGGCTCTTGGTAAGGTGGTAAGGGCAGAGAAACCTGCAACAACCAAGAGTGCTATCGCCAATACCAATAGGCGGGTATTACTGATTATGGCTTCCATCTTCATAGCGCGGCCTCATCGCGGTTATTCAATGGAAGTGGTAACTTTTTTACTGGTTGAACTGCCTGACCGGGGACGAGGCGATGCAGCCCGTCTGAAATCAATCGTTCACCAGAAGTTAGAGCACCAGTGACGTAGGCATACTCAGCATTAGCGTGTAACACTTGGATGGAACGGCGTTCAACAATATGCTGGTTATCTTCATCGCTCATCACAAACACGTTCCACACTCCGCGAAGGCCATCGGTCATCGCAGAAAGCGGGATCCAATATCCAGGTTTATCATGCACATCACTGAACTGTAGATAGGCCAGCTGCCCGTCTATGACCTCAGCAGATTCGGGAAGGGCGAAGCGTAACTTCACGGTACGGGAACCACTGTCGACTCGAGCTCCTGGATTCAACAGGGTGACCGGGTAACTGTCAGGGCCGACTCGCAGTTGCCAATCACTGTGGCTGATTAATTTACCGAGTTGTTTGGCGGGTATACCTATATGGGCTTCTTTGCTGGTGGAAGCAAGAAGGGTAAGTGTCGGTGAGCCAGTATTGATCACATCACCTTTGGAAACATGGCGTGCGCTGACAGTGCCATCATAAGGCGCATAGACTGTAGATTTGTCTTGCCTTAACTGATTAGCTGCTAGAGACGCGGTTAACTGACGGTAGTTGGCTCGTAGTGCATTACGCTGACTGTTTAGGGCATCAATTTCTGAGTCGGCACTAAAGCCTTTTTTCTTCAATGATTGCTGTCGCTTCAGGTTCGCTTCAACCAAATCCAGTTGTGCAGTGATTTGTGACTGCTGAGCACGAAGTTCATCAGCTTGGGTGATCAAAAGTTGAGTATCTAAAATAAGAAGAGGCTCACCCGCTTTAACATTGTCACCAACATCGACCAATATACGAGCGACTTTACCGCCTAGCTCGACACCTAAATTTGCCTGTTGCCCTGCTTGTACCATCCCGACGTACTCACGCTCAACACTGTAGTGATCGGAAGGGTCTAATGTGATCGTATTTACACTCAGCAACTGATTGAATTGCTGTTCTGGAGGTGATGTGCTTGAGGTGTTACAGCCTACTAGCAATACGGAACCTATCACGATACCGGCTATTGTTGTCCTTTTCATCTTGCCCTGCCTTAAGTAGTGATACCTATTTCGTATAGGTATAAAACTAGACTGTCCAGTCCATATGTTTAAAAAATATACCATCAGAACTAGACTGTCCAGTTTGATTGTATTAAAACTACTATATAGTTGTTAATTAGGGGTGAGCGTGTGTTAACTGCCAGAAGTGCCCAGAAAAGGGAACAAATATTAAAGGCCGCAACGGATCTGTTTTGTGAGCAAGGATATGGGATAAGCATGGAGGCCATCGCTGTCAGGGCGCAGGTTTCCAAGCAAACTGTGTATTCGCATTTCAAAACTAAAGACGATCTGTTTGATACCTGTATTCGTGCCAAATGCACGGCTAATCAGCTTGATATTAGCCTGTTGGATGATCCGCGAGAGCCAGAACAAGTCCTCGAGGAGTTCGCTTGGCGTTTTCAAAATATGCTGTTAAGTGATGAAGCATTAAATACCTACAAAACAGCGGTACGGCAAAGTGATACCCATCCTGATTTGGCAAAGGTATATCTCAATGCCGGTCCGAGAAATACCACTGAAATGGTGGCGGGCTATCTAGGTCAGTTGATAGCAAAAGGAGTGTTAAGGTCGGATTTGAACTGCGCCGATGCAGCATTGCAATTTTTGCTCATGTGCCACGGGAAGGTGGTGTACTGGGCTTACCTTGGTCAGGAGAGCCAGGAAACAGAGCAGGAACGTCGTGAGTACCTAAGAACATGTGTCTCAATGTTTTTACAAGGCTATAAAAGTTCCAACGCTTAAATTTGCCAAAACAAATTACTGCTATCTTTATAGATAACTTTGTTATTAGGTATCAGAGGCATCTATGAAAGCATGGTACATCAAAAGTGGAGCGGTAATTGTTTGTATTTTGATGTCATTGCTCTCAGGGATGACCCATGCAGCAAAAAGTCGGCTGACAGAAATTATCGACCGAGGCACACTTAGGGTAGGAACGACAGGGGACTGGAGCCCGATGACTATACGGGATCCTGCCACAAATTTTTACCGTGGCTTCGACATTGATATCACCACTGAGCTTGCCAAGGATTTAGGTGTCACGGTGGAATACGTGCCGACGACTTGGAAGAAGCTGGTTAACGGTGTCGTTACCGATAAATACGACATGACGGGCAGCGCCTCCTTGAACATGCACCGCGCAAGATTAGCTGGCTATAGCGATACCTACTATCACTTGGCATTTGTGCCTGTGGTTACGAAAGCGAATGCTAAGCGGTTCAGGAAATGGAGCGACTTTAATGCTTCTTCAGTGATATTGACGACGACTGCGGGTACGGTGCAGCAAAGTCTTGTTGAAGAACTGCTGCCAAATGCGAGAAAACATGCCAGCGAGAGTGCCAAGCTTACCCATCAATATCTGCTTGATAACAAAACCACAGCGATTGTGACTTCGAATATCGAAGCGGCGACGTTAGTCAAACGCTACCCACAGCTGAGTGTTGCTAAGGTCGATGGGATGCGCTTACCGACACCGATAGCTATGCTCCTGCCAAAAGAAGATCAGGTTTGGATCAATTACGTGAACCATTGGATCGAGCTCAAGCAAACTCAGGTTTTTTTCGATCGAGTGGCGAAAAAGTGGGGGCTGGTAGAGCTAGATGTAAAATAACAGCACAACAAGAAGAAGTTACTTCAGTCTCGGAGACTAATCCCGACCTAACCAACGTGCGATCCCAGCGCCAACGAAAGTCATCACTATGATAAACAAGCCGATCCCAGCGATCCCTGTTTGGGCCACTCGAAATGCGATATCAACTGCTGATCCGAATAGATTCACTTATGTTTCCTTTTTACCTTCGACATGGTCGCTAATAGTTGTTTAAATGGGGCGGTAAGGATGTGGCCAATACTTAGCGCGGCTGCAATGGCACATTGAAATAATACAAGGCCGGCCAAAGCTTTACCTATTGCGATAGCGCTTCCCAAAAGATTCAATACATTCATCAACCTTACCTCCTGAACATTCCACCATACACGCTAAGAATACCCCCTTCGATTGCCTAGTTATAGGACTATTCCGTCAAAATGAATGCGGTTCAGTCATCGTTTAGTACTATGTCAAAGTGTGACATCATGCTTGTGTGATTAACGAAAGCTGAAACGCAAACAGCCAGCGAGTGATGCTGGCTGTTTGCACTGTTATTTGTGTAGTTATGTTGAACGTCTTTATGAAAAGAGCTTAGCTAACTAGCTTGTACTGACTTGAACCGTTTTCTGGTTGCGGTTCCACTTTGATAGTAGATATACCAAACAAGCCTGTGCAATAAGGGCTACAGCTAGTACTACAGGACTTTGCAACAATCCTGCAGCGATGAAGCTGACTAAGGCGATTGAGCCATTAAGCAGTGCATAAGGTAGCTGCGTTCTGAAGTGTTCGAATTGATCGCACCCAGAGCCTGTCGATGACAAGATGGTGGTTTCAGATATCGGTGAGCAGTGATCACCAAATAACCCGCCTGATAGCACCGCGCCAATACATGCATAAAGTGGGGCATCAATAGCAATGGCTGTCGGGATCACTAAAGGCATCATAATGGCAAAGGTGCCCCATGATGATCCTGTCGCGAAAGAAATAATTGCTGCTAACAAGAAGGCGACAGCAGGGACCAACCAATAAGGAAAGCCTGCCTGAGCTTGCTCGGCAATGTAGGCCGCAGTGCCTAATTCTTTGCCTACGCTGCTGAGTGTCCATGCCAGAATAAGTACGATTGCTACTTGCATCATGTTACCCATGCCTTTGAGGTATACACTGATGCTGTCACTGAGCTTGCGTACTCCATAAAACGCCATTAATGAAATTAAGGTAATGGCTGCAAAGAAGTAGGCACTAGAAAGGGCAGCCCGAAAGACAGAGCCTGACACTTGCTTAAACGGGAAGCCCAACGGTGCCAGCATCATGATCAATACCAATGCCATAACGAGCAATGGCGCAAATACAAAAGAGGCTTTTGCATTTTTATGCGTAAAGGTGTTGAGGGTTTCGCTGCTAGCTCCGGTAATAATACCTTGCTGCGCTTGTTGCTCCGCAATAGCCATTGGGCCGAAATCGAGCTTCTTAAATGCGACTAGCGGTACGATGAAAATAGCCAGAAATGCATAGAACTGGAAAGGAATAGCCTTGATGAAGGCTTCCCAATCAGTAATGGCGACATCCATAGCCGTGAACTCTTTTTGCAGCAAGCCCATGATATACACACCCCAACCAATAAAAGGGATCAATATCGCGACCGGGGAAGAAGTGGAATCAATAATAAAAGCCAGTTTTTGGCGCGACAATTTTAGCTTATCAAACAGTGGACGGAAAACTGGGCCAACAATTAGCGGTGTGCCTAAGTCTGAGAAGAAAATAAAAATACCACCAAACCATGAAGATAGCTGCGCACGGCATTTAGTACTCACCCAATGAGTAACCTTTGCAGCAAATGCCTGACCACCACCGGATTGCTCCATCAAAGCAACAAATCCACCAATGAAGACAAGTAGAACGATGACGCCTGCATTGTAGCTGTCGGTCAGTTGAGGTACCAAGTAGTCTTTAACGAGAGTGCCGAAAGTATCAAGCGGTGAGATACCGTTTAGCATTACAACGCCACTGAAAACACCGCCAAACAAGCCGATAACAACGTTTCGTGTTGTGAGGGATAAAGCGAGAGTAATAATTATTGGGATAAGAGAGGTTATGTCTGGTTGAGCCATGTAGCGTTCCTTAGCTGTACGTCCAATATCAAAAAAGGCACGGTGAATATCAATGTTTATTGTTTGAATATATATACAAAATAATTGAATGTATACCGGGCTGGGGAAGGTTTTACTATTTTTTATGCTTATTGGAGATGATTTTGCTTAAAAACCAACCAAGCCATTTCAGAATCAACAGGCATTAAGGTTTACATCAACAGCTTATTGCAATATAAGTGACATATAGTGTCGTTAGGATGCACGGGTGTCTTGGAGGTTACCAATACTTAAAAGACAAGCTAAATAAACAAGGAGAAACATGGATTTATCAAGCTACAAGGGTATCATTTTCGATATGGATGGTACGTTGGTTGATTCAATGCCAGCACACCTGGAAGCATGGGAAAAGACCTGTGCGATTCATGAGATACCTTTTGATCGTGATTGGTTTTACAACTTAGGCGGCATGCCTAGCATTCGAATTGCCAATGAGATCAACCGAAGCTTTCGCCAGAATTTCGATACAGAGCGCTTAGCGAATACTAAATACAAGTTTTACGATGAGATCGCCCATAAGGGCGAAGTGATAGAGCCGGTATATCAAGTCTTGCTTGATAACAAAGGCAGCAAGAAAGTCGCAGTGGGGACGGGCAGTCGCATGTTCAATGCCGAGCCTCTGTTGGATCAAACCGGTATTCTACCAATGTTAGACGCACTGGTTACTGCCGATGATGTAGTTAACCACAAACCGAATCCTGATACCTTCCTTGAAGCAGCCAAGCGTATTGGTGTTGCACCGCAAGATTGCGTGGTATTTGAAGATACAGAGCTGGGTGTGAAAGCGGCACTGGCTGCAGGTATGGACTGCTATATGGTTGTTGATGGTGAAATTACCACACTGACCAAGGCGTCTCGCTAATTATCTGAACGAAAAGCCCCTAGTTAATTACGGTTATTAAGGGTATTCTTCACCGCATTGTTTGAATACCCTTTAAATGCCATGAACCAACCTTCGAAATCCCCTTCTGATAGCACCTCAACATCAGCCAAAACATCGCCGTCACAAGAGTCTTCAGGCTCAAAACAGGGCAAGCATGCTCAGCAAGAGCAGTTTGGTATGTCAGAAACACGATTTTGGATCCAACGCCTGAGTAAAACTGCAATCAGGGCGATGCATATCCTGGGTATTGCCGGCAGTGCCGCTGGATTTCTGTATGGTGTTGAGAAGTCACTGTGGTTGCATTGGTGGATAATGGCGATGGTGACAGGTGTGATAATGACAGGGCTGGAAATTCGACAATCGCGCTTATGGCTGATCCAACTCAAAGGTGTTCTCACCTTTGTAAAACTGGGTTTGCTCAGTAGCTTTTTTATTATTCCGCAACACAAGCCTGAACTGTTTATTGTCATCTTGGTGATGTCAGTGGTTATCGCTCATGGCCCAGCAGGACTGCGTCACTATTCAATCTGGCACCGCCGCCGTATCGATGAACCGAAAGGCAAAAAAAGACAAATCAACGGATAATTTTGTTATTCGACTGGGTAAAAAAGTCTTTTATACAATAATTGAGACACAGTAAGTAGAATCTCGCACTACACTGATTATTGGGCATTTACCAATAAGTGTGTAGGAGACCGGTTGTGAAAAAATTACTCATTGTGACTTTTTTACCCCTGGTAATAGCAGGATGTACCAAATCTGTTGATGAGCGTGCTGATGAGTTTGTCGAAGCCAGCTTTACCCTATGTGGCTCTAATGTGCAGTCATACGCTCAGGGTGATGACGGTAAGATCCGTGTCGTCTGTGAAAACAACAGCTACTTTTCAGTCAAAGATCAAGAAACCTTGGCCTATATGCACGAGCTAAACGGTGCTTACTGCCGGGGTAAAGGGTTCTCTTCTTTCCATGAACGCAGCCGCTATTTCACGTTTACCTGTATGGGTGAGAAATCGTTCAATATTCCGAAATAGCCAGTTTAAAATAACCAGAGTAATTAACCGGTTATTAGCCTAACAGTTGGTAGAGCCGTTGAGGCCTGCCTCCTGTTTTGTAATTCAGCACTAGCTTTATCATCCCTTCCGTTTCCAAAAACTCAAGGTAACGTCTTGCAGTGACCCTGCTAACATTCATCTTCTTGCCAATGTCATCGGCTGAGAAATCTTGCAGCTGTTCTGATAACAATAATTGCTTCAAGTTGGCTAAAGTTGTCGCATCAATGCCTTTGGGCGTATTTCGTACAGGGGCAGCAGTTGATTTGCGAAATAGTTGGTCGATATCGTTTTGATCGACAGTGGCTGTTGTCGTCAGGGTCTGGCGGTATTTGAGGTAATCTTCCAAAGCCTGATTGACCCGCGACATGCGGATTGGCTTTACCAAATAATCCATCACACCAAGCTGAACGGCTTGTTCAACCGTTGCAGCCTCTCGCTCGGCCGTCGTCATAATAAAGCTACTAGCAACGTTTTGGCTGCGAAGCTGGCGAATGAAGGCTAGCCCATTACCATCAGGTAGGGTGATATCCACGAATACCAAATCAGGCTTGAACGCCTCGAATTGCATGATGGCTTCAGCATAGCTTTCACTAACCGCTACCACAGAAAACTGTGGGTGCTGGTTAATGGTGGATTCAAGGGTATAGCTGGCGCGAATGTCGTCTTCTAGCACCATCACCGTCGTTTTTGTCATATACGTGTCGTTATCTGTTTGTCTAAGTACAGGCTGAACAAGGTGGTATCTTGTTCTGTCCGCTCCCAATCGATACTACCATGGAAGTAATCAACCAGTTGGTTTACAAGGTATAGTCCAACCCCATTTTGTTGGTCATCGTGCTTGCTGCTGACCCCGAACTCGAGAATCGAGTCGCAGATCTCGTCTGGTACACCAACACCAGTATCTTGCACCTCGATAATAATATGCTGGTTACGATCACTGAGGTAGAGCTGGATCTCTGCAGGCTTTTGGTTGCGATTCTGCCAGGCTGCAAGCAGGGCATTGTCTATAAGGTTACCGATGATGGTCACCAGCTTTTCAGATACCGCCTTTTCATAACTCGACAGACAGGTATCTTCATCAAGGGTGAAAGTCACTCCGAGATCCGAGGCTTTGTTGAACTTGGCCATTAATAGCCCGGCGATGGCACTGTCATTCACTGAGGTCACAATACTGCGGATAATCGACTGATAGCTATCGGTTTCTTGTTGGATAAAATCGACAGCTTTATCAAAGTTACCAAGCTGTAGCATGCCGGACAAAACATTAAGCTTGTTGGAATACTCATGGGTTTTGCTACGCAGTAACTCAGCATAGTTTTTTAGGTAGACAATTTCGCGCTCAAGTTCATCCTGGTTAAGGTTTGCGTAGAACACAATCACATGGCCGCGGATCCCTTTGTTGTGCTTGATAGGGTAGATATCCGCACGGTAGGTATGTTTGCCTATGCTGAAGTGACCTTGGTGAAAGCTGTCACTTTCAGATAGTACCAGATGGCTCAAAGTCGCAGAAAACGAAGATAACTGTTGATTGATGTAATCATGCGGTCCCAGTTTGCCCATTGAAATCATCTTACTGGCACTGTGGTTCATGGTGGTAATACAGTGATTGTTGTCTATTGCGATGATCCCATCACGAATGCTGTTGAGGATCATTTCGCGCTCGCGGAACTTATGAACGATGATCTCAGGCTCGTAATCGAGAAAAGTCCGCTTCATCTTGAACACAAAGGTACCTGTGATAGTGACGCCAAGTAGATAAACAATCGCTACTAGCCCGCCAATCTTGCCAAATTGCTCCATCAGGATACCGATACTGCGATCGTACATATAGCCGATATTCACCACGCCGATGATCTGGCCGTTATCGGTAATGGGGGAAAAGTTACGAATAGCCTTGCCCAATGTGCCTGAAGCGACATTGGTATGATCGACCCCTTGGTTAAGGGAAGGATAGATATCATCACCGTTAAAGTGCAGACCGATCTTATTGGTGTCTGGATGGGTGAGTCTTAGGGCTTGCTGATCCGTCACCACAATAAACGAGGCATCAGTTTTACCCCGAATATCTTCGATATATTGCTGCAGCTCGAACGGCTGGTGGTTGTTTTTGGCTTTGACGGCTTCAATCACTACCGGATCATGGGCAAGTACCCGTGCCAACTCCAATCCTCTTTCTTCAATCCCGTTAATGTGCGCATTCTGCAGTAGGTAGAAGATGAAGGTTGTTACGACCACAACGATGGAAGATGTAGTCGCAAGTGTGGTGAGGGCAAGGTAGCTCTTGAGTTTCATTGAACGAGTAGTTTGACTAAGCACTGGATTTGGCTCGGATTATAACTGTATTGGCGGAGAGAATACTGTGCTAGATATCTTTTATCTAAGGAGATCATCGATAAATAGCTCAAAACAAATATTGAAGAAATGGAAAATGCCGGGGAGTATCACTCACCCGGCATTTCATTGTGATGATTAGGGATTACTTCAGTAACTCGATAATCATGGTGGCCAATATCAGCATAAACGCACCACCAATTCGTGAAGAGATCTGAGCAAAAGGCATCAGCTCCATACGCTTACTGGCTGCCAGTACTGCCACATCACCCGTACCGCCCATGTTCGCCATACAAAGACCCGCGGTAATAGACGCTTCGATTGGGTTGAAGCCCATAAGACGGCCAATGATCGCGGTACCAACAATAGCACCTAGAACAGTGGCGAAAACCATAAGAAAGTAAACCAGGCTTAGAGACTCGATGATTTGGTTGAGATCAGTATATGCCACACCGATACCAACAAGTAGAGCAGGGGTTAGGTTATCGACCACGAATTTGTACCAACCGTGTGCTGCGCGCTCAAGCTCGCGAGGCATAAAGCCGGCGACTTTGACCAAGGCAACGAAGATGATCATTAGCGCGTAGGTGTGCATGCTGATCACGCTGCTCAGCATCGAGCCAACAAAGTACATGGTGATAGCCAATAGTGCACCGACACCCAGTACATTGATAGAAATTGGCTGCTCTTCTGTCTCTTCTTGTTTCTCTTCGACTTTGCCGCGCATCAGCTGACCGTTACCTGTCAGAGACGGGAAGAACTTGCCGACTTTATCCAAAAGACCCGCCATGACAATGGCAATCGCGTTACCGATAGCCAATGCCGGTACCATTTTAGAAAGCAGAACTTCAGCAGACATACCGGTATTACCCGACATAATCTCAACCAATGGTACCGCACCCGCGCCCATGCCGCCGCCCATAATTGGCAGGGCAATAAGCATAACTGATTCCATAAAGCCATGGCCTAATGCAGCACCGACAACACCGGCGAACAAGAACGCACACGCCACACCACCCAAAATAACCGGGATGTACTTAAGCGCAGCTTTCTTCAATACATTGGTGTCCATACCCAAGATAGAACCGGTCACCAAACTGGCAATGAAGAAAGACAGGAAGCCACCGCCTTTGACAAAGGTGGTAATGGTCTCGGTGGTTTCTTGGGGAAGTATGCCACTGTGGAAAATGTAGGAAGAGCCAAAAATGATAACAATGGCACCGCCACCGAAGAACTGGTTAACGATAGGAGTTTTATCACCCGCGACATTCAAGATATAGCCGACGACAGCCATTACGCCAATCGCGCCGATGATGCCGGTTGGCATATGGTTTTGCGCGGTGGCCAGCAGGATCACGGCTGCAGATAGCGCAAAAATCACATTCATCATGCGCTTGTCGCTTTGAGTCATGGTGTTATTGGAAAACATAATTCACCTGTTGTTTTACGTGTTGTTGTGGTTTGGGCGTAGTCTAGCAACATGTACAAGCAGGAAAATTGAAGAGAGTGTTTATGTAACTATCTAATGCTTTTGTAACTTTTGTACATGGCCCATATCCAAACGTATTGTTTAACCAAACAAAAAACCGCCCATTCGGACGGTTTGTTTATGCTTTTATGAATCAGTCGAGCCTGTTAGCTCATTGACGAGCGATACCCCGGCGCAAGCGTAGCGCTATTAACTTGGTATAACGCCTGCGGGTTAGCCAGTGCTAATTGGTAACCGACATATTCGTGTAAACGGCCATCTTCGCTGCAATCAACTTCCCACTTTCTCAGCAGGTAGCCAGCTAGCGCAGCACGCACCTCAATCACTAGCTTGCCGTTTTCCATTTCATAATCCAGTTCAATTGCTTCTGGGTTACCTTGGTGCGGGTGGGGGATCAACTCGACTTCAATGTACTTTTGCCATTGGCGGTCGGCTTCAACGCGTTCTTCACTAGTCGGCTCTTCATCCAAAATCGTTACCGAAGTCACGCGGTTACATACCACATCCATAAACTGCTCGTTCTTCCGGTCAAAAGAACGCACATGCCAACGGTTACCGGAATCAACAAGACTGTGCGGCGCAATCACGCGCGTACCTTTACCGCTAGAAGTCGAGATGTACTCAATCTCCAGCAATTTATTGCGGTAAATACCTTCACACAGTGCCGCCATAATTGGCGTGCGAGGAACGGTTAGCGAAGTCGGGGATTCACACTGGATAGGAAAATCCTGATGGCCAGAGAAGCCATCACCATAACCTAAAGAAATGGTGGCCAGCGTTTTCTTCAGGTCCAGATTAAACATCGGCTCGAACCCTGGCTGTTTGTAGTACTTCTTAGAGCGCATATCCAGCTTCAGGTTGTCCGGCATGATCTCTTTGTACAGCGCAAAGTCACGAGTGGTCGCAGCATGGCCGACAGCAAAGCGGTCAATCAAGTCTTTACGCGTGACCTCACCAAGGAAGTAAAGGGCGAAGTCTATAAAGGCCAGCCGTTCACGTTGCGCCGAGCCAACGGCATTGAGCTTAGTCTCGACATCCATGTGTGATACTCCAGCAGTGTTGTATGAGGTCATGTGTATTTATCCAGTACTTTGGCTTGTCACTAATATATACCGAAAATCAGTAGAAGCAAGACTATTTATAAAGATGACAGTTGATTGAAGAAAGTAAGCTGAAGAAAATCAATCACATAATCAAAAGCAGTAACAAGCTGTTTAAATCAACAGGTTTACATAATCAAAATCAGTAGATAAGGTGATTGTACTTTTTTTGAGTAGGTGTATAAATTTGTGGTGACTCCCCTGACAGTGGTATAAATAACCGACAGGTGCAAAAATGTGCTTTTATTTGAGTGAATTAAAAGCAAATGAGTCATTACTCTAAAGTCCACAAAATTTTAGTGGTGAAATTTTGCTATTTATGTGGACAATACTGCGCAGAAACATAATTTCACAGATGAATTAAGTCACTGCTCCCTGAAAATAAGGTAGAAAAGGCTGCAAGCCTTGCTAGTTCTCACAATACGAATAAAGGTGCTCAACCGTGAACTTGACAAGACATCAATTAAAGCAAGCTTATGTATCGCTGAACAATGGGGCGGTATGTTTGGACGACCATCTGGCACAAGGTGTGCTGGTGTATGTCGAAGGATTGATGATCAGTGAAGGGATCGAACGCGACTGTTACTTGAGCCTAGATACGCTCACCAAAGTCAGCGCCAAGGTTCGCATGGGCTCTGTCATGCCGATAGATTTCTTTGGTTTGAAAGAGATTGCGTGTGATGATGACAACTTCAAGCCTATCAGCCTTAAAGTGTGCGAATCAGTTTTGCTATCTGATGGCCAGACAGAACGCCGTTGGAAAACCCTGGCAAATTTTGCAGAGAGCGATATCGCTATCGCCTTGGAAATCTTGCTACTGGTGATCAGTGAACTGTCAGAACTGGAAGACTACTGTGCAGGGGATTGCGTGCCTGCGGAGATGTTGGGGGTATTGGCGCAGTTCGGCGAGCTCCAAAGCTTTCAAAGTGAAAATCGATACTCCGCATAAAACTTAGGCTTCTGAAAACCAGTCTTCTCTAATAATGATAATCGTCACTTTAACTTACTAAAAGGTAAGCTAAAGTGATGAAAATTGATCTGTTTACTACTTTCATATATCCCACTCAATGCACAATAATTTTTACCATAACAATGCTTCTCGCTTAGCTAGCGATTATCAGAAACTTGCCTTTGAAGACGTTCACGCAAGCTGGAAACGCTTCTGGCCAGTGGCAAATGATATGGGCAAACAGCCATGCGTACTTGATATTGGTGCAGGCAGTGGACGTGATGCTTTATGGTTTGCCGAAAATGGTTGTGAAGTGTATGCGGTAGAGCCTGCAGAGGCGCTACGTGAAATTGGTAAACAGCATACCCAGTCAACAGAGGTCGTCTGGCTGAACGATAATCTTCCAGAGCTTAAGAAAGTCATTTCTCTTGGTATCCGCTTCGATTTCATTTTACTTTCAGCGGTATGGATGCATATTCCGCCGTCAGAGCGTGAACGCACATTTAGAAAGCTCAGTAACCTGTTAGCACCCAATGGTAAGCTGATCATCACTCTCCGCCACGGCGATTTCGATGATGGTCGTAAAAACCATGGAGTCTCAGCTGAAGAGGTCGAGCAGTTAGCAAAAGAGCGTGCATTGCATGTTTGCTTGAAAACAGAGTTGAATGAAGATGCTATGGGGCGTAACAGCGTCCAGTGGCAAACGTTAGTGTTAAACCTGCCGGACGATGGTTCGGGTGATCTCACCAAAGTGCGCCATATCATTGTAAATGACAGTAAGTCGGCAACTTATAAATTAGCACTCCTGCGCACACTTCTTCGAATTGCAGATGCCCATCCTGGGGCAGTGCTCGATCGGACCGATGGTAAGGTTGCCTTACCTCAAGGGCTAGTGGCTTTGTATTGGATGCGCCAATTCAAACGGCTAATCGATATTGAAATCGATGGAATCCAAGGCATTCAGCAAAGCAGTAATACCAGCAAAGGGCTGGGTTTTGTAAAAGAAGATGGCTGGCATAAACTCCGTCACCTGTCTGCAGATGACCTTGCTATAGGTGCACTGTTTACCGGGGAAGATGCAAAAGCCCTTCAGAAAACCTTATCAGCAACACTGGCAACCATTAAAAGTGGCCCGGTAAAATTTATCTATCAAGGCCCGAAAGATAATCGTTTATTCGAGATGATTGCACCAAGCCAGAAACGGAAATCATTGAGCTCTCTCTTTATTGATAGTGAGTTCTTAGCAAGTTTTGGTACATTTCTACTCGACGAAAGTCTCTGGGACTGTCTGCGACTTTACAGTAGCTGGATTGAACCCTTGGTTGTTAATCAGTGGGTTACTGAAATGAAGCGGTTTGAGAATAATCGGCTGAGAAACATTAATCTCCAAACCTACTATGATTGCTTGATTTGGGTCGATAAAGATCACGACACCCGAGAAGTGCGGAGAAAAGTCGATACCCTTCGTCAGTGCGGCACCGAAATCCAAAGTGTATGGAGCGGTATTAAACTTCGCGAGCAGTACCACGTAGATCATTGTTTACCTTTTGCTTATTGGCCAAACAATGACCGCTGGAACTTACTGCCGACAACCACATCGGAAAACCTCAATAAAAAAGATAGGGTGCCAAAGTCCAAGCGATTGAACAGCTCAAAAGAACGTATCCTGGACTGGTGGCAAGTTGCATGGCAAACAGAACAAGAGCAAACCCGTTTCTTCGATGAAGCAGTACTTTCCTTACCAAATTTACCACCACAATGCCGTAACTTCGAAGATGTGTTTGAAGCGATGGGATTGCAGATCAAAGGCGTTAAGAGCCGGCTGCTGATGGGGGAGTGGTAACTTTTGGCAATGCATTAGCGGCTCGATCTGGAAGGGATGTATTATAAAGAAACTTAAAAAGAACAGCGCAAAAGCCTAGCTGTTGAAAGTTAACTAACTGTCTGACGTATAAACCTTTTAAATGTAAAGTTCAAGGCTGGGTACTGTAGTATTTAGCCTTTTATTTGTGGTTGTTATCATAGATCAAATAAGCATTTGGTTGATGTATTGTTGGTTGCATAATTTCGCTATTATCAGCCAAACGCAAACATAATGATAGGTATATACATGAAAAGGATTTTATTGTCCTCATGCTTAGTGGCAATGCTTGGTGGCTGTTCAACTATTGTTAGTGATAGCTCTTACCCCGTTTCGATTCGTAGCACCCCATCTGAAGCGAGCTTTATTATTACTAATGAAAATGGTGATGTTATTCATAAAGGTGTTACACCAAGCACCGTAACTTTATCCAGTAGAGCTGGATATTTCGATGGGGCTGAATACACCATCACATACCAAAAAGAAGATTACACGGAAGTGACTTATACTCTGACAAGTAGTCTAGATGGCTGGTATTTGGGCAATATCCTGTTTGGTGGCTTGATTGGTATGCTTATCATCGATCCAGCTACAGGGGCAATGTGGAAGCTGCCTGAGACTGCTTCAATGGAGCTGAATAAGTCTGATGGCTTAACTGTAATGTCTGTGTCAGAACTTCCTGTGGAATACGTCAATCAGCTAGAGAAGATCTAGTGGTCTTTCAAGTAACTTTGCCTTGCTGCTAATGTTCGGAAGCTTGATGAAAGGCTTAAGAACTGAACGCAGCACTTTTTAGCAATAGTGAATGTAGGAAAGCGAGCCCAAACACGGTTTGAGCTCGCTTTGTTATTGGGAACTATCTTACAGCCAAAGATGATCTAATGGCTGGAAATTTGCTAATTAATTGAATACTAGAAAATCTTTGAAAAATTAAAGAAGCCTTCTTCGAACCTTTAAACATACCCTTCTGATCATTTCTCTTGGTTAATCAAACCTCTAAGCAATTATTTAAAGTAACAATTGAGGCTGTTTGGCTCGTACAAATAGCCAAGGTTCTCCATTCTTAAAACATATCTACAACCCAAAACCTTTCGACCGCTAAACAACTACCGAAACGAACCGTTTACAGGCCAATGTTTAGTGTCCATATCAATGATTTTCAGTTTTAGTGAAATAAAAAGTACAAAAAACCATCAAATTACTGCATTTGAATTGTTTATCAATTGCTGTTACCCTGCACCCACATTAAAAAATGTTTAGTGGTCTAAATTAAATTTTTATCACTGACAATAATCGAGTGCTTTTTATGGACGAAAAAGCATCGACTACACAACGTTAAAGTGACTTTATGGATAGTGTACTAAAGAAATACAGTATAGAGACGACCGACTATCAGGTAGGTCAGGACAACATTCAGAAGTGGGGTTTTGATATACATAACCCTGTCTTTGGCACCAGTGCAGGACTGATTATCTTGTTCCTCGGTGCACTTATCTTCATCGACCCCGAAACAGCCAAAGAAGCGCTAAACAGCGTTAAAAATGGCATCCTCAATGACTTCGATGCGTTCTTCATGTGGCTGACTAACTTTTTTGTCATTTTCACTCTGGGGTTAATGCTGTCGCCGTTAGGCAAAATTCGTATCGGTGGTAAAGATGCTAAGCCAGATCATTCAAGAGTTTCATGGCTAGCAATGCTGTTTGCAGCTGGCATGGGTATTGGCTTGCTTTTCTGGGGTGTGGCTGAGCCGACGGCTTACTTCACCAACTGGTGGGGCACGCCGTTCAATGTCGCTCCAAATACTGAAGAAGCTAAAGCGCTGGCTATGGGCGCTACTATTTTCCACTGGGGTGTCCATGGTTGGGCGATTTATGCCATTGTTGGTTTGTCGCTGGCGTTCTTTGCGTTCAACAAGGGTTTGCCGCTCTCCATTCGTTCTGTGTTCTATCCGGTATTTGGTGATAGGGCATGGGGCTGGTTGGGCCATGTCATCGATATCTTGGCGGTATTGGCGACTTTGTTCGGTTTGGCTACCTCGCTTGGCCTCGGTGCTCAGCAGGCAACCAGTGGTATCAACCACGTGTTCGGTACCGAAGGCGGTATCGGTATGCAGATGGGCGTGATTGCCTTTGTTACTGCGATTGCGATTTTCTCGGTGATCCGTGGTATTGATGGCGGTGTGAAGGTGCTGAGTAACATCAACATGGTGTTTGCTTTTGTACTATTGGTTTTTGTCGCATTTGTAGGTTTTGATGTGGTAACTGTTGCGTTGCCAGAAACCATCATGGCTTACTTCGGCAACATTGTTGAGTTGAGCAACCCGCATGGCCGTGATGACACCACCTGGATGCACGGGTGGACAGTATTCTACTGGGCATGGTGGATTTCATGGTCACCATTCGTCGGTATGTTTATCGCCCGTGTATCTAATGGCCGTACTGTACGTGAGTTCCTGTTCGCGGTGATCTTTGTACCAACGCTGATGACGATTATTTGGATGTCGATTTTCGGTGGTATTGCTATCGATCAGGTGGTGAACAAAGTTGGCGAATTAGGTGCAAATGGTCTTAATGATATCTCGCTTACCCTGTTCCATGTTTACGATGCACTGCCATTTAGCTCGGTGATTTCCGTGCTGTCGATTGCTTTGGTATTGATCTTCTTCATTACCTCGTCGGATTCAGGCTCGCTGGTTATCGACAGTATTACTGCTGGTGGTAAGGTGGATGCACCGGTTCCGCAGCGTATTTTCTGGGCGACTGTAGAAGGTTCGATCGCCGCTGTGATGCTTTGGATTGGTGGCTCGGAAGCGCTTCAGGCATTCCAGTCCGGTGTCGTGGCGACGGCACTACCGTTCAGCTTCGTGTTGCTGTTAATGTGCGTGAGTTTGGTGAAAGGATTAAGAACTGAACGTAGCGCTTATTAGCAATAATGAATGCAGGAAAGCGGCCTCAAACTTGTTTTGAGGCCGTTTTTTTATGTGCTTTAGCTGAACATGAGTGCTTTGCTAACAGCTTGAAAGTGGCTGACTAATTTGAATAGTCAGAGGCCATTGAATAAAATATAGAGAAACCCTCTTCGAAGCTTTCAGGCAGTAATCACCACATTTATGAAGAAGTTTGAATTTGTTGTTCAAGATATCCTAAGCAAGATTTACCAAGGTGTGATCACCGATAAATTGCCTGCCGAAAGGGAGCTGGCAGAAAGCTATGCGGTGTCTCGGTTTACTGTACGCAAAGCACTGAATAAGCTTGAGGCCATCGGTGCGGTGTTTGTCCGCCAGGGGGCAGGGCATTTTGTCAAAGAGGCTAACCGCAATAACCCGCTGGTTTATAACTCAATTACTGAAAACAGCTTCGAGGAGATGTCGTACAAGAAAGTCAGCCTGAACAAGAAGATTACTGACTCTCATGACAAAAACTCATTCTTGAGCGATGAAAATGATTATATCTGGAGCATTAAACGCCTGCGTTTGGTCAATGGGAAAGTCGTCCAGCTGGAAAGTACCAAACTGCCGGTAAAACTCTTTCCTAAAATGAACGACGATATTATCGAAAGTTCGTTGCAAAACCATACTTTGGATCTTGGCCTGCAAATCGACAGGTATTTAACCAGCTATAAAGCGATTAATATTTCTAAAGAAGAAGCGGAATTATTGGGCTGTAAAAAAGGGATTGCGGCAATGAAGATCACTAACCGAGGTTTCCTCTCGACAGGTGAGGTGTTTATTGTCAGCGAGGTGATAGATATTGATTACCAATGCACCTACGTGATCCCATTTAATCGCGAGAATATTAAGTTCAGGGGTAAAAAAGAATAGCTGCGTTATTTCAGGAAGAAATAACGCAGCTATTTGTGTGATAGAACTGAGATCTTAGTTCCTAAGTTCTAAGTTCTAAGTTCCTAGTTCCTAAGTTATAAGTTCCAGGATCTAGGCTCTAGGATCTAGGTTCTGAAAACCTCTTTACGGCGTATGAATAGTTCCGTCAGGCAGGCGGCTCTGGGTCCACTCGTGCGGGCGGTAAGTCACCGGGAAATCTCTCGCTGCAGCAACATCCATTTCTACACCGATACCAATCTCTTCTGATGCATACAGGTAGCCGTTGCGTGGCTCTTGGGCATTAGGGAAAACACGCTGGGTATTTTCTTTGTATTCCACATGCTCCTGAATCGCAGCGTTATGCAGGTGAACGTTCATGTGTGTGTTCACTGCGGCACCAATCGGTGTCATATCCGGCGGGCAGTGCCACGCAAGGCGAACACCGAACGTTTGGCATAGATGGGCTAGCTTAAGGGCAGGGGTGATACCACCGATCTGCGACACATGGCAGCGAATGAAATCAATGCGACGGTTGATGATAAGCTGCTTCCACTCTTCAGGGTTATTGAAAAGTTCACCCAGGCCCAGTGACACTGAGGTTTGGCTGCGGATATTATCAAGCCATTCGGTCTGGCTTGGTGGCAGAATATCTTCAATAAAGTACGGCTTGTATTGCTCGACTTCTTTGGCAAACTGAACCGCTTGGTTCGGGAACAGGCGCTCGTGCACATCATGGAGAATATGGAACTGGTTACCATACTTCTCGCGTAACTCCTTGAACATTTTCAGAGTGTTTTCAGTGTACTGATCCTGATCGTAGTATGAGCCTTCAGTTGGGTTCTCGGTCGTATGGATATTCTCAGGAACACCGCCGTAGAAACCAAGCTGACAGCGGATATGTTTGTATCCTTGCTCTAAGAAGCCATCAACAAGCTCATAGATCCCTTCCATTGTGTCGCTTGTCGCGTGAGTATAAACAGGAATCGCATCACGAGATTTACCACCAAACAGTTGGTGAAGTGGCATTTGGGCCAGTTTAGCTTTGATATCCCACAGCGCCATATCCACACCAGATACTGCATTGTTGATCACCGGCCCATTGCGCCAGTAAGCATTGACCATCATCATCTGCCATAGGTCTTCGATGTTGTTCGCATCTTTACCCACTAGCAGTGGCTTGAGGTATTCATCCACCATGGTTTTGACAGCTAATGGACGCTGTTGGAAAGTGGCACAACCATAACCTGTAACGTCTTGATCAGTATGGACGATAACAGTAATTAAATTATGACGATCAGGTTTAGTAATAATGCATTCAACATCTGTGATTAATGTTTTTTTCACAATGAATTTCTCATCTGAGCCGGAATCTATTTTTATATATACCAATTGAAAAACCGTTATTTCAACCCCTATTTTTTTAATAAATTTAATTGGTACGGTAACTTAGCTAAACAGGACCAAAAAACAGACCAATCGCAGAAAATTAATTGTTTTAGCGCTAAATGTCCTAATTTTCGTGATTTAACTCTCAGTTTCGTCCGTTGGATTTTCGAATTGGTTCTATATCATTTGCTTCATCAAATGGAACTTCAGGTGTTGAACAGAGCTGTAAATGTGCAAGTTGATGCACTGTCTCAGGGCCAGGAGGAAAAGAAAATAAATTCGTACGGCGTGATATTCAAATATGAGTGTTTAACTCAAATTAAATGAAATCATGAGTGATTAATTTATAAGACATATCTTAAGTGTGAATATCTTTGTTTTACAAAAGATAGCTAATCCACTAGATTTCTTTTCTTAAAGAGAGTTATTTAAATATGCAAATTAGTGAGTCGATGGGTGGTTTTGGAAAAAAGGCATCTGCATCATCTAAACAAGATGCGATGACTGAAAAACTATCGCTAATGATTGATGCATTGGGTGGCATCAGCAATATTACCGATGCTACGCACTGTATGACACGACTGAGGCTGAAAATTGCCGACCAGTCGAAGGCATCGGAAGAGACATTGAAATCCATCAAAGGGGTTCAGGGTGTCGTTTTTGCCGAAGGCCAAATCCAAATCATCATTGGTGTAGAAGTTGAGAAGTGGCACAAAGCGTTGCAAGCTATTATGGCTGGTAATGGTGCTGCGGTCAGTGATGAAGACAAGCCAAAGAGCAAAGATGACGGCAAGCTGTTCCAGAACGTCATGCGCGTCGTGGCGGGTATCTTCGGTCCAGTTGTACCTGCTATTGCCGGTGCGGGTATGTTGATGGGTCTGCTATCTGGCCTTATCGCAACCAATGTTATTTCTGAAACATCTGACACGGTTTACTTCTTCCGCTCAATCTCTGTGGCTGTGTTCTTCTTCTTGCCAATGCTGGTGTCATTCTCGGCAGCTAAAATGTTCCGCGTCAATGAGTACATCGCGCTGGCCGTTGCTGCTGCGATGCTATCGCCTCAGCTTGCTGATAAAGCGGCTGCGCTCAAAGCAGCGAGCGATGCAGCTGAACTGACAGTTCTGGGCGTGGTGCCAATTGAACTAATGAACTACGGCGGTGCCATCGTTCCGGCTATCTTGGCAGTTTGGTTGCTGTCAAAAGTCACACCGCTGGTAGACAGCATTGTTCCAACCGTTGCTAAGCCGGTATTTACGCCACTACTTGCCTTTGCTGTAACGGCGACTGCGACATTGTCTGCTGTTGGCCCTCTAGGCATGTGGCTAAGTAACGGTGCTGGCTGGGTAGTCAGCTCGCTACTTGAGATTTCACCAACACTGACAGGTTTCATCTTTGGCCTGACGCGTCCAATTACTATCGTATTTGGTATCCACCACAGCATGACGCCAATCAGCCTGAACAACTTCGCTCTATACGGCAAGGACTTGCTGATGCCTATCATGTGTCTAGGTAACCTGGCTATCGCGGGTGCAACACTGGCTATCTGGTACAAGCAGCGCAAGAGCGTATCGAAAGAGCAATCTTCAATCACTGCGGGCTCTGGTGTAACGGCTATCCTAGGTATTACTGAACCAGCATTGTTCGGTGTTCTAACCAAGTACACTAAGGCGATGTTCACCGCGAGTCTGGCTGCGGGTGTGTTCGGTGCAATCTCTGTAACGCTTGATACGCACCTAACAAGCTACATCCTGTCATCAGTATTCAGTCTGCCAGCTTACCTGTCTGCTGGTACACAGAATTTCATCCAGGCAGTAATGGGTGTGTGTGGTGTGTTCGCTCTGTCTTTCGTACTAACAACGCTGTTTGTTAAGTTGGATGACGAGTAAGGCCATATGTAACAAGTAAATAAGTCAGGAAGATAAATAAAGCCTGCAAAAGAATAAGACTCAGCAATAGTAAAAAACGCAGCTAGCAATAGCTGCGTTTTTTTGCGTCTGGAGAATTGTAAATCCTTTTTTCACATACTTGTTGCTGTCAAACAGCTTTGTAATGATGGCTACAGGATAACGAAAAACATGTAAGGGAGTTGTCATGTTAATAAAGAAAGGATGCAAGGTCGAAACGTTGAAAACAGGCAAGGGTATCGCTTTGGGAGCGGTATTGGTCTCAACGTTAATGCTATCGCCAGCGGTATTAGCAAATGACTACGCACAATCGTGCAGTATCGATGGATTAGGTAATGAGCAAACGAGCAAACTGTTCATCGGCCAGAAGGAAACCTTTTATTCTCCAGCGGCCAACCTCAATTTCCGCTCTCGCATAGATACTGGGGCAACGCGTACTTCGATTCATGCAACCAATGTTGAAATAGAAGATTTCTCGCCGGATGCCGAGGAAAACATTGGCAAGATAGTGAATTTCATCACGGCGAATGAACGAGGGGAAACGGTTCACATGCGTGAAAAAATCACCCATGTTCGCCAGATACAGAATTCCCTTGGCTCCGAGATGCGTTATAGCATCCAGCTCGATTTAACCTTGGATGATCGCGACTACAAGGTTGAAGTTAATTTAAAAGACAGAAGCCTGATGTCCGATAAGTTGCTCATCGGTCGCAACCTGTTGTCATGCAACTATGTCGTGGATGTGTCGAAAGCCACTGTCTATGGTGTGTAGCCTACATTGACAGGTTAAACAGATCTGTCGGATGTCCTCAACGCTTTCATAGCTCGAGTGAAAGCGTTTTTTCTATTCATTTCTCCTCTATCTCCAATTTACTGGGTATATCACCTTAATGACAAGTAATTATCTGATCGCTATAGTGAGGCACAAATTAGCTTCTTTGTTGTGAATGACTTACTGCAAGTTGGATTAAGTATGAAAGAAAAAATCATAGCCATCGAACGCCAATCTATCCGTATTGGGGTTTTAGCTAACTTGGTGATGGCCTTGAGTGGCTGGGGAGTCTATTACCTATCAGGCTCACAGGCACTATTGCTTGATGGTAACATGTCCTTCATTTTGTTTCTTTCATCTATCGTTGCCTTGAAAATTGCTGAAATAAAGGCAGTTCGCTCTGAGACTTTTCCTTTCGGGTTGTTTGTAACCGAAGCTTTGTACTCTTTGGTAAAAGGCTTGTTGCTCCTTGGTGTGATTATCTCGGCGTTTACCAGTAATGGCGGCAAGATACTACAATATTTGGCTGGCGAGCCCATCGCCATGATCAAAACTGGACCTATTATCTATTATGCGGTTGCGATGGTAGCAATCTGTTGGGGGTTGTCGGCGTTCTACTTTATCCAGAACAAGAAGCTGCAAGGCAATAGTTCGATGCTCGCCGTTGACCAGAAGGCGTCGTTGATTGATGGTGTATTGTCGGCTTCAACCGGTGCCGTCCTGGTGGTAATTGGTTATATCGAGCAAGGCTCTTCGTGGGACTTCCTTTTATATATCGGCGATGCTTTGCTCGTGGTTGTGCTGGCGATATCCATGCTTGGACAGCCTGTGCGAATTATCAGAGAAGCCTTTGTCGAATTGGCCGGTGGCAAGCTACAGGACGATAAGCAACATCAGGCTATCGCTGAAAAGGTTAACCAAGCGCTAACGGATATTGGGCTGAAGGCTGAGTCATTGAATATTAGTAAAACAGGCAGTAGTTATTTGGTGATTGTCGGGTTGTCTTTAGATGCGCTTAGCAATGAGCAGAGTCGCCAAGTCATGGTGGTGAAGTCGTCACTACAGGGTTCGCTTGCCAGTGATCTGACTTTTGTTGATGTTGAGATGGTGCTGGTATAACCCTTACAAAAAAGCACAGAGATAAAGGATGAGGTGTTCCTTTATTCTGTGCTTTAATCTATGTATCACTGAATTGCTAAAGTTAGCAATTAGCCGTCTAGGCCCATAAGCTCTGTGACATCAGAACCTGCTTGAATCAACTTACGCTCTTGGTTCAGCTTGAACCAGTGAAGTGGTTTGCCGTTAGCGGCTTCATAAGTCATGGTATCGCCAGATACCGCAAGCCATGAACCTTCAGGAATACCAATAACCGATTGGTGAGGGTTCACTACTAAGAACTCTTCAATACGCTCATCACGGGTTTCACCCATGTGGCCTTCAATCGTTGCGTCAATGTAGTGGGCATTGATTTGGAAAGGCACAAAGCCAAGGGAAGGGGTGATAGCTGCTGATACGATACACATATCATTGGTTGTGCGAATTGTTGGAGCACTAATAACGGCACCTGCACTCCAGCCAACATAAGGGACACCACGCTGAGTCACTGCCTGCTGGATAGGGCCAATCAAGCCAAGATCATGCAACGTCTTATTTAGTACCCAAGTATTACCGCCACTACAAACAATAGCGTCTGCCTGGCGAACGGCTTCTACAGGGTCTTCTGCACGATGAATACCGGTCACATTCACATCAAGGTGGCTTAGTGACTCTGCGACCATAGCGGTGCGGTCGTCGTGGCTACTGCGAATAACCGCGTAAGGGATAACAAGTACGTTTTTGACTTGTTTGCGGGTAAAGACTTCTGTAATCGCAGGTAGGGCGAATTCCATCACCTTGGTGTTGCCAGCAATTTTGCCGTTACTGAGTAGTAAGAGATCCATCATATATTCTCTTGGTTTGGGTAAAGAGGTTAAGCATATATGAATCTCATTATCAGTAAGGTGAAGGGGAGCACAAAACTGTCCCTTCAACCTTACCCATCAGTGAACTAGTCGTGGTGCTTGATCATAAGTCGCTTCAAGTTGAAGTTGGGCAGCTTCAAGCCCTTTGAGCAACTGGCTGACTTGTTGGGTTTGACCATGGGCAACTGCTTCTCGAATTTGTTTGTGGTATCCGCGAACACGCTGGATACATTGCTGACGCTGGAAAATGCTGCGTAAACCTTCTGCCTGATCCATACACTCACCTCATTATTTTGCTTTGTTCGGAACTCTTTGTTCTGAGCTCACTGCTAAGAACTAAGGGGGGCTGCAAATATTTAACCAGTAAAAGAGCGTTCGTTTTTCAGGGTTTTGTCAATTCGCTATCAATTTATTTTAAAATTATATTTTTTATAATCAGGAATCATGATTAATATTTAGACAAACTTCAGGTTAAATTCAGGATATCAATCATTCCAAGAATGAAAAGTTAGATTGCACTATGTAAGTGCAGGCGATCTAACACTGCGGTTTAACCGAGTTGTTCTAAGTGTGTTAAATCATAAAAAATTCATTAAATGTGTTATTTTTCAATATCTTATTTGGTGTAATTTTATATGTTCTTTATTCTTAAAAAAACGCCCAATTTCATTTTGTATGGCATTGAAAATCTTTATTTCAGCATTAACTTTTCGAAATGGGGGCGATATTTTGCCTTTATTTTTCTCTCAAATCATTTCATATAGGGTATGTCTGTCTTCGAATTTTAGGTAACTCAAAAATGAAAACAGCACAAGTGAAAAACCGCTGGCTTATTGCACTCGCGGCGGTAGGTATTCATATTTCCATCGGTTCTGTATATGCGTGGAGCGTATTCTCTAATCCGCTTCATGAAGCGTTTGGTTGGGATTTGCAGCAAATTTCCTTGACCTTTGGTATCGCTATTTTCTTCTTGGGCGCGTCGGCTGCCGTTATGGGCCATGTGGTTGAGAAAAAAGGACCACGCTTCACTGGTATGATTGCAGCGACTTTCTTCGGTACAGGTATTGCCGGTGCCGGTATCGCAGTAGCGATGGAAAGCCTGTACATGCTGTACTTTAGCTACGGTGTTCTAGCGGGTATCGGCCTAGGTATGGGTTAC
Source organism: Photobacterium sp. AWH4_225 (assembly GCF_056158405.1). Lineage (NCBI taxonomy): Bacteria > Pseudomonadati > Pseudomonadota > Gammaproteobacteria > Vibrionales > Vibrionaceae > Photobacterium > Photobacterium sp. AWH4_225. Next base: position 1,771,729 of record NZ_JBSWTF010000001.1, read on the forward strand.
GTTACGCCGGTATCAACCCTTATTAAGTGGTTCCCTGACCGCCGTGGTCTAGCAACTGGCCTTGCGATTATGGGCTTCGGCTTTGCCTCTATGATTGCTAGCCCGGTAATTCAAACGCTGATAAGCGCGTTTGGCTTGTCTTCGACTTTCTACATCATGGGTGCAACCTATTTTGTTGTTATGCTTTCTGCATCCCTGTACCTAGAACGTCCGCCAGAAGGTTGGAAGCCAGCATCTATGGTTGAAACCAAAGAAAGCGGTACGCCAGCTAAGAAACCAGCAGCAGACTTGAACCAATCAAGTGCTAACGATGCAGTACGTACTCCAACGTTCTGGGGCCTATGGGTGATGATTTTCATCAACATCACTTGTGGTATCGCGATTATCTCTGCAGCATCACCAATGGCTCAGGAAATTGCTGGTCTGACAGCAATGGAAGCGGCAACTATGGTTGGTGTGATGGGTCTTCTTAATGGTCTTGGCCGTCTACTATGGTCTGCGGCTTCTGATTACCTAACGCGTCCGAACACATTCATGCTGTTCTTCGTCATCCAGATTGGCGCTTTCTTCATGCTGCCTTCGCTGTCTAACGCTATTGCATTCCAGATTGTCGTGTTCATCATTATGACTTGTTACGGCGGTGGTTTCTCAACGCTTCCTGCTTACATCGGCGACCTGTTCGGTACTAAGCAGCTAGGTGCAATCCACGGCTACGTACTGACTGCTTGGGCTCTAGCGGGTCTGTCTGGTTCATCACTGGCTGCATTCGTTCGTAACCTGACAGGCAGCTACACCATGACCATGTACATCTTCGTGGGTATCCTATCTGTAGCTTTGGTAATTTCTGTTGTGATGAAAGCACACGTTGCCAAAGTACTGCGCGCAAAAGAGCAAGAAGCTCTGGAAGCACAGCCAGCGACTGCATAATCTACAGAGATAGGGCAATTATGTGATGAGAAACACATTTTAATTGTCCTATCTCAATGTTGAAGTAGAATCAGTTGGTTATAAACAAGAGATTCGTCACAAACAGTAAGTAGTATGAAAGCAGTAATTAATACACTTTACGAAGCCAAAATGGCTGAGCTTAAAGAGAAAATCGACGCAGAGAGCATTCCCGTTCAACTGACTATCGTTACTGTCGGTGATGATCCAGCAAGTAAGGTCTATGTGAGAAACAAGGTACGCCTTTTTGAAGCGCTGGAATTGCCTTGCCATCACATTGTCCTTCCTGAAGAGGGGACAACACAGGCAGATCTCGATGGCTTGGCCGCAAAGGCGGATCATCCGATTTTATTCCAACTGCCTTTACCTAATGGATTAGTCGCACCAGACCTTCCGGCAGCAGTCGATGTGGATGGTTTTGGCTCTGAAGCGCTTGGTCAGCTGGTATTGGGTCAGAACCCTGTTCTACCTTGTACCGTTCAAGCGGCTATCGATATCATTGAACTTCATTGCGGGGAGTTCAGTTTCCCTGGATTGAAGGTGGCTATTCTTGGTCGCAGTAATATCGTGGGTAAACCGCTGGCAATCGAGTTGATTAACCGCCAGAGCACGGTTTCTAGTTTCAACAGCCGCTCAGATTTGGCAGCGGTAGACTGGAATAAGTTCGATGTCATTGTGGTGGCAACGGGTTATCACGGTACGTTGGACAATACTCAGTTTATCGAAGGTCAGTTGATTATCGATGTCGGTATCAACCGCATTGATGGCAAGCTGGTGGGGGATATCAAACACCATGATGGTCACCTATCTGCTGCCGCTATCACGCCAGTACCAGGCGGTGTAGGTCGCCTGACTTGTCTGAATGTATTGGGCAATGCGGTTAAGCTCTGTCAAACAACTAGCTAGGTTTCCGAAAAGCTAGTCTAGCTGACTAGATCTAATTCATATTGATAAAGCGCTACGGTTGTAGCGCTTTTTTTATGGCTGCTCAATTTTCAATGTCGATATACCAAGTTTGGTATATCAGCGATACAGGTAGCGTGATTGCTGCTTTTTTCACCTCCCTTAGAATGCACTCATTACTTCACTTCAGGCTGTTGGAGGCGATACATGAGTGAATCTCGAAAGTTAAACAAAGTCCATTTTTATGTTGTTGCAGTGGTGACAGCGTTCTTTTCCATCTTCTCTGCAATTTTGATGACAGAGCCAGGGCAGAGCTTGAACTTACCTCGTAGTTGGACCGTCGCGTACTATGAGTACAGCGAGTACTTCGTCGCCGCGAATTTGGTATTACTGGGCTACCTTTGGTATCTCCACTCGAAAGCAAGACTGTGGACTAACCGTAAAATGCGTTGGGCAACCAAGGGCGTGTTGGTCAGTATTATTACGGCAAACTTCCTGCTGAGCTTGTTGTTCCCGCCTAAGCAAACTGATGCGATTTATGTAACTGTTGCTGAGGCCAATAACCAGCTACGCAAAGAAGACATTATCTATGCAGTAGAGATCAATGGTGACGTTCGTGGCTATCCACGTGAGTACATGGAAATACCTCATATCGCTGGAGATAATATTGGCGGCAAAGATGTAGCATTGACCTTTTGTGCCTTAAGTAACCTGCCTGTGGTTATCGACCAAGATATCGGTCATGGTGAAAAGTCAGATCTCGGTATCCTTATCCAAACTCACAATAACCTTGTGATGGTCGACCGTAACTCTGGAGACCTCATCCAGCAAATCACTATGGAGACCGAATTTGGTGAGTCAAACATCCAACAATATCCAAATACCATGATGACATGGGAGGCATTCCAGGAGATTTACCCTGATGCCGAGGTATTTATTTACCCTTATGAACGTTGGATGGATAAGTTGCTAGTCAAAGCGTTTGATAAACCGATGCAAAAGCAGTTCGATCCCGAGCGGGGGCCTATTTTCCCGACATTGGACTTGGCAGATGATAGGTTGAATGCCAAAGAACAGGTGTGGGGATTTGATTACGCTGGCGAGCAAATAGCCTTTACTCATGACTTTGCCATACAAAACCCAGTGTATCAGTTTGAAATGGCCGGTAAGCCCTATGTCATGGTGTATAGCAGTGAATACGATATCGTGAATATATTCAGTTTGGAGAAAGACGGCCAACGAGTGGCGTTTAGCGAGATTAATTTCAAAGGTGAAACCGATTCTGAGTGGGGACGGTTAGACCAAGTACCGACAAAAAACGGCGTGTTCTGGATGGTATGGTCACATTGGTTCCCGGAAACAAAATTGATGAGCTGATACAGATAGGTTATAAGTATTCAAATAAAGGAAGCCAAGGGTGCTTCCTTTTTTGTTTTTATATCTGGTTACCCAACCGTGCCTGACTCTTCAAATACCGACTTTACCAACGCCTCCAGCCACAGGTACTTGGCACTACGGAATTGGTTGTTGTTAAACGTCAGGGATATTTTCATCGTTAATGTTTCTTCTAATCCCGCAAACTCGATAAATGAGAAATCGTCTGCTGAAAGGCTCGCCAATGAAGTTTTCGGGCAGATACAAACTGCATTTCTCTCATCAATATATCTCAATACATTATTGAGATACTGGCTACGTAACTTCGGTTTGAGAATCGTACCTTCAGGAAACAGCTGTTGGATGAGCATGTACTGATTGTTCAAATCCGGCAAAATCAAACCGGTAATAGGGTAGTCCAACATCGAGACAATAGGGACGGTTTTGCCTGCCAGTTCATGGCTGCTTTTACATATTGCGCCGATCAAGGTTTCTGCAATTGGGATTTGCCTGAGCGCCTTGGGGACGCCAGTTGGGTAGAAGCTTAGCCCGGCATCCAGCTCTTGGTTGATAAGCTGGTTTACCGTAGCGGCACTGTAATTGTGTATCTCTATATCAAGCTCAGGTGCATCTCTAGTCAAGGCTTGAAAGAGTGCATAGCCGTGACTTTCGGATAAGTAGCTATGTAGGGCAATACGAAATATGCCGGTTAGTTCACTGGGCTTGAAATCATCGCCTTGTAATGTAGAAGCGAGCAGGGACAAGACCTTAGGCAATTCTTGCTCCAACCCTTGAGCTTTGGGGGTTAGTTTTAATCCTCTTGGCTGACGGATAAATAGTGGATCGTCAAAATGGCTTCGGATTTTAACCAATGCACGGCTTACTGCAGGCTGGCTGATCCCTAAGCGTTCGGCGGCCTTACGGGTGTTCTTTTCCTGTAGCAGGACGACTAACACTTTGAGTAAATTTAAATCGAAGTTATCGAGTTGCATGGCTTGCCTACAGTCATTTTTTATTATCAGAATAATCCTAGTTGATGTTAGCAAGATCATTTTGCTTAAGGAGTGAACGTTTTGATGGGTGTTAATCGATTACGTGCTCAATTAAATGCTTATTGCGGATATTTGCTTGACCATCACTTCGCTGAGGAGCAAAGTAGCGACGAATGTAACAAAATGTAAATATGGTCAGCTATGAAAAATATCACTCTTGTTGCCTCTGCAATGGCAGCGTTGGCGCTAGCACCGACATCAGCAATGGCTTGGAACTACCAAGGTCATGTCACTGTTGCGGAAATTGCTTACCAGAATCTGGACGATGCGGTCAAAGTGCAAGTGGATGAGCTAGCAGGTAAGGCTTACCAGTCGATGCCAAAGGATGTTCAGCAGAAAATGGACAGCTTTGAGGGGGCGAGTCAGTTCGCCAAACTCGCCATGGTGCCGGACTTAATCCGCAAAGTGCCTGCCGAGCAGGTATGGCAGCAAATGGGAGAGACAATCCCTGCCAAGCTGAACCAATGGGAAGAGAAAGAAACAGGTGCATGGCATTACATTAACCAGGCATACCCAGCGAGCAGCCAGTGTGATTTTGTTCATACCCCGAACATCAAGCTGGTGGCAAGTTACCTATTCGAAGACTTCAAGCATAATCCGCAAGCGGCGAGCTTAATGTTCATGAGCCATGTAGCCGGTGACTCACACCAGCCAATGCACTCTATTTCGCAAAGTTTGAGCAAGAATGAGTGTGTGACGGATTTGGGTGCCAACAAGCATACCTTGGATGTACCGCAAAAAGATCTCCATCACCTATGGGATAGCGGCATGGGTATGCTAGATGAAGCCCATAACATCCACGACTTTGCAGCTTCTCTGCAGCAAAATTTTCCGAAAGGGAATATGGAATTAGGTCAGGTGGCTGATGTTGATTTGTGGGTTAAGGAAAGCTACGCGTTAGCCGACTTTGGTTACAGTGTCGAAAAAGACGCCAAGCCTTCAGAGGCTTACTACCAGAAAGGTTCTGAGTTGGTAAAACAGCGTTTAACTCAAGCTGGCTATCGTTTGGCAGAAGAGCTCAACACAGCTTACGCCCAGAATCGCAAATAATGCAGCAAAATACGTAACACATAACCCAGCCGATAACATAAGGTCTGTTTGGGATAAGTAAAGATTAAACCGAGTAAGTCTAAGTGACCTGCTCGGTTTTTTTATGCTCGTTGAACTATCTCATGTTCGCTGTGAACAAGATTCAAAACACATTTGATGGATATTGTGGTTCAATACAGCATATAGATATAGCTAAGTTGTATAGGGCTGACAATGAAGAAACTAACCATACTTGATGGCGGAATGGGCAGGGAGCTCAAACGCATTGGCGCGCCATTTTCTCAGCCGCTATGGAGTGCTCAAGCACTTATCGAATCTCCGGGCCATGTTCGCCAGGCACACCAACGTTTTATCGACAGTGGGGCTGACATCATTATCGCCAATAGCTATGCGTGTGTCCCTTTCCACTTGGGTGAAGCGCTATACGCCTCGGATGGCCCTCGTTTGGCGGGTGAAGCTTCCGAGATTGCCAAATTTGCTGCAGTAGACAGTAAAAAGGTCGTGCAGGTCGCTGGGTGTCTTCCGCCTGCATTTGGCAGTTACCGGCCAGATCTATTCAAGCCTGCTGAAGCCGTAGGTATTTTTACTGCTCTTATCCAAGCACAAAATCCGCATGTTGACCTTTGGATCGCTGAGACAATTTCCAGCGTCGAAGAGCTGAAAACTATCCAAAAGGTTCTCAGTCAAACCCAGAAGCCTTGCTACTACGCATTTACTCTTGATGATGCGGAAGGTGAAGCGAGATTGCGTTCTGGCGAGCAGGTAAAACTTGTCGCTGAACATGTATGCCAAGCGGGTGGTGAAGGTATCTTTTTTAATTGCTCTGTTCCTGAAGTGATGGAGCAGGCGATCATTGATACCAAAGCAGTAATAGAGGCACATGGCTTGGATTTGGAGATAGGGGCTTATGCCAATAACTTTACCCCGATAAAGTCAGACCATGAGGCCAACGATACATTGCAAGCAATGCGAGAGCTGTCTCCTGAAGATTATCTAGTCTTTGCCAAGCGCTGGCGAGAAGCAGGAGCGACAATCATTGGCGGCTGTTGTGGTATTGGCCCAGAGCACATAAACGTGTTGGCTAAGTGGAGAGATTCACTTTAGTGAGTTGATTAAAAAGCGATACTGGCATTGTGCTGGTATCGCTTTTTTATTTTTAAGCTGTTGGTTTAAGCAGTTGGCCTAAGTAGCGAACCACATGGGCTGCATCTTGCGCGGTATGGGTGATTTTCTGGATGATTGCTTGTGCGCGCTCATCGTCTTCGCTCAGCGCTGATTTCACTTTCTCATTCATTGCCTGGGCATTCTCAAGCTTCTGCTTGCAGTCTTCGAACAACGCCGACAAGAACTCCATATCCACTTCACCGCCTTTGATGAACATGTCTGCCGCAATTTTATAGACAGTGTGGAACTTGTTGGCCATATCTTTTTGGTTAGTCTGACCTTCTTTGGCCCAGTCTTCTGCCCAACCTTTGAAGATGATGGCAATTTGAGGGTTTGGAACAATGTTTACTTGTGGCATTCGAACTGTCCTTCGGCGTGTAACTGCATTTTTAACAGGGCAAGTGTAATGGAGGTCGAGGTATGGTTAAAGGGATTGCAGGGTATATGATTAATTATTGAACGGATAGTGATCAGGCTGTAATGAACTGCCGTACTCAAATACATGTTTTATTGTCACATTTTCCATCAGGGAGAATTGGGAGCGAGTTATGAATCAGAGCCGTTGTATCGAGCAGAAGCAACCTGTTAATCAGTCCCGCCGACTATCAATGACAGCGTGTATCTTGGGTGTATGCCTTGCGGCGGGTGCCTTTTATTCACAAACAGTCCGGGCAGAGGCAAAGTCAGCGTCGCAAGCACAATGTGGTGCTTGGTTTGACCAGCAATTTAATAAATTGAACTCAACTGAATCGGTCAAACTGTGTGAGCAATTTGCGGGGCAGGTACTTGTTGTTGTCAATACTGCCAGCCAGTGTGGCTTCACGCCACAGTTTGAACAACTTGAGGCGGTGTATCAGGACTACAAGGAGCAAGGTTTCTCTGTTATTGGTTTTCCATCTAACGACTTCAATCAAGACCGTGGCAGCGAAGAAAATACTGCCAAGGTCTGTTATCTCGATTATGGGGTGACATTCCCTATGGTTGAGAGAACCCATATTAAAGGCGAAAAGGCGAATCCTGTGTTTCAACATCTTGCAAAAGAAACAGGTATTTCACCAAAATGGAATTTCTATAAATATATTGTCGACAGGCAGGGTGAGGTAGTCGCTGTTTTCTCAAGCCGAACTAATCCAACTGATGCTGTGATGATAGATGCTATTGAAAAAGCCCTATAAATCGTACTTCCATTATCTGTGAAAAGGCCGTCTATATAAAATTACTGGCGGCTTTGCTCCCCATGTATAAAGCATATTACTGAGTATATAGATTAGTAACATGCTTTGTGGTGACGGTGTAACTGAATTGCATCCCTGTTTTCAGTATTGATGACAATTATAATTCCTTCCTGACATTTTTTATGTGACGTATCAATAGTATCCTTCTGATTTTGCGAGCAGTATTTGTACCTTTATGTAACCTTGTGCACCTGAGTCAGAAGTTGAATAAAAACTCCATTTTTAATTCATTAAAATTGTTATTTGTAACATTGATATATAAAAATAGGCTCGCTCAAAATGATATTTTTGATATTTAATTCAAATTTATCCTAATTAAATAATTATTCACTGAGCATAACACTATCAGTTGGAAAATCTGCGGTTTTAGTAGCCTAGGGTTTTATTTATATTGGAGTTTACACATGACACGAATCAACACATTAGCCAGTGCGGTTGCTCTGGCTTTGATGTCATCTTCTGTTTCTGCGCAATTGTTAATAACAGAATATGTTGAAGGCAAAAGTTATAATAAAGCGATCGAAGTCACTAATTTATCTGATGCTGGAATTAACCTCTCAGAATATAGCATTCGGCTAGCGATGAATGGTGCGAGTTCATTTGGTACAACCATCAACCTCAATGATGTGAGCTTAGCTGGTGGTGAAAGCTATGTGCTGTACCACAGTTCAGCGGCACAGGATATTAAGGACGTCGGTGATCAGTCTTCAGGAAGCCTAGGTTTTAATGGTGATGATGTTGTCGCCTTGTTCGATGGTGAAGCGCTGATAGATAGCCTAGGGCAACTTGGTGTTCGTGAAGACTTTGCCAAAGATGTCACGCTGCGCAGGGAGCCTGCTGTCACTTCAGGCAGAACAGATGTCGAGAGTGATTTTGATGTCAACGCTGAATGGGTGACGTTTCCAACCGATACCTTTGATGGCCTAGGCTGCAGTGGGCTTGAAGCCTGTGATGGTTCAACTCCACCACCGAATCCGTTCGTTTGCGATATCGATAACCTTATTCCAATTTATGACGTACAAGGTGATGGTGACAGAAGCCCACTCGTGCCGGAAGGTAGCTTTGAAAGCCCAGAAAAATACTTTGTCCGTGGTGTTGTTACCGCAAGAGGTGAAAGCCTATACAAAGGCTTCTACTTCCAAGACCCTTATGGCGATGGCAATGAAAATACGTCTGACGGTGTGTTTGTTTTCTTGGGTGGCGGTACTGTACCAAGTGACATTCAACCAGGGGCAGAGGTCTGTGTTGAAGCGACCGTCAAAGAATACTATGGTAATACTCAACTGGATGTTCGCAACAATGCATTTAAAGTTGTTAGCACTAATAACCCAATCCCAGAGCCGACAGCTTTCCGAGTGAAGGAAGGGGAAGACCTTCATACCGCTTTGGAGCGCCATGAGGGCATGCAGGTATTGCTTGATGCTGATAGCCCACTGGTGATTACGCGTAACTTCAGTTTCGATTATGCCTCATACCGTAATAACCTGATGCTGGCTCACAACACCCCGCTATATAACCCGACGCATCTTTATGCTGCAGAGACAGAAGCTGCCGAGCAGGTGGCTGCCGAAAATGCGATCAGCCGTGTTTATGTTGAATCAGATTACAAAGCCAAAGATGGTGAAGTGCCATGGTTCGATAACTTTAACCCAATAGATGGCTATCTTCGTATGGGTGATAAGCTTAATGGCCTGACTGCGATGGTGGGTTACAGCTACGGTGAATACCGTTTGGTGACAACCAATACTATCAACAGTGGCTACTTGGGGCGCGAGCCAGAAAATGAAAGGACAGACAAGCCTGTTACGTCATATGAAGAGGGTTTGAAGGTAGCAGGCTTTAACGTTCTCAACTACTTCACCTCATATGCGGAATCGGGCAACCCGAACCCTATGTGTACTGAAGCATCGGTCGGGCCTAACGATAACTGTTACCGTGGTGCGCCTTCAGTGGATGAATTTACCCTTCAACAGGCCAAACTCGTCAATGCAATCGTCGCTATGGATGCTGACATTGTTACCCTGATGGAGCTGGAAAATAACGGTTTTGATGACAACAGTGCGCTTCAATCATTGGTTAATGCATTAAACGATGTGCAAGCGGACAAGAAAGATCACTACCGCGCGGTAAAAGTGCATAAATCAGACCTGACGTTTAAAGATGAACCTGGCTTTGAAGGGGTTGAGTACTTTGGTACTGACGCAATTACCGTGGGTATCATCTACCGTCATCACAAAGTGAAGGCGAAGAATAAAGCACGCCAGATCATGCTGCCGGAGCAGCATGCACCACTGGATGAAGGCGGAGTGAAAAGTGCTTATCAGCGTCATGCCATGATGCAAAAGTTCAATATCCCTGGTGCTAAAGATGACTTGACCGTGATTGTGAATCACTTTAAATCAAAAGGCTCAACGTGTTGGGAAGATGATTTCATTTTCGGTGAAGATGAAGACGTACAGGGTAGCTGTAATAACTTCCGCGTTTCAGCAGCCAAAGTACTCGGTGAAGCTGTTCAAGACATCAAAGGTGATGTTCTGGTGATGGGAGATTTGAACTCCTATGGCATGGAAGACCCAATCCTTACACTTACTTCATTCGATGAAGCTGACCGTGGCGGCAAAATCTACACCGCGTCATACACCACACTGGATGGAAAAGTGTTCGAGGAAGAAGGGCAGCTAGTAGAAAAAGGTTATGGCCTGGTAAACCTGAAGCACAAAACGGACTACAGCTACAGCTATGAAGGTGAGCTAGGTAGCTTGGATCACGCGTTGGCGAGTCCATCACTAGTGAATAAGGTGCTTGCAGTTGAAGCTTGGCACATCAATGCTGCTGAAAGTAACTTGTTTGAGTACAGCAGTAAGTACACCGGCGATTTGGAAAAATCAGACAACATTTACTCGTCGTCAGATCACGATCCAATCATTGTGACTCTGGAGTACAAACACAAGAATGGCAAAAAATAACCTTATCTAGGTAAGTAAAAACAACCGGCGCAATGCGAAGCTGATAAGTTACGGGGGATCTGAGTACTATTCATTTCCCCCCATTTTTTGTTTAATTCTTATTAATAACGGGTTAGCTATATTACTTAAGTGGTCTCAATGTTGGATAGATTCGAACTTATCCATTTTCTGTTAATGGACTTTTCCCCTACAAAAAGCAAACCGTATTAGGTATTGCTAGAAATTATACTTCGCTGAGCAGCTCAACCTCTCCATATAGTCGCTAACAGATAACTCGGCAATAACTCAACCCCGATAAGATACTTATTGCTTCTGGTTGTTTATTGAGCTGTGGGTATTTATAACCGTGATCAATGTATGGTTTTTTAATTCAAAGCAATAAAATGCCATGATGTGTTGTTGTCTTTGGGGTATAAAGCCACACCAAAAGTAGTGTTAATAGCATTGCCGTAAATAGCTGATATATTGAGGAAATGATGATAAAGAAGAAGTGCATTGCCTGTGCAGTTTTAGCTGGTTTAGCGCTATATGGCTGCGGTGGTAGTAGTGACAACGGTGGTAATGATGACAACCGTGGTAATGATAGCAACGGTGGTAATTCCGCTTTTAACGGAGGCTGGGGTGTTAATGATGGAACATCGTTTACAGAAATAGAAAGTCAAATTACTGCGCTTGCGCCTATTGTAGCTAAATCTGATGCAAACAATGGTGATGGAGGCTACATACGTCGATCTAAGACTAACTCTAGCTCTAAATGTATAGGAAACACCGCTTATTGGAGTGAGCATTTTGAAATAGGTGTCTCAAGTGATGCTGTATCACTAATAAATCTTCAGCGTTTAGCGGGCATTGCCGAGGTTTCTCTTTTACAGATAGCGACAGAATTAGACTCAACGCCTGATGAATTGATTCGTCATACTTATGGTGCAACTACCACTGATGGTAAAAAGCGGCTTGGGTTTTGTGTAAAACAAGGGACTGGTACCACAGGTAGTGGGCATGGTAGCGAGATTGCTGGTTTTGAGAACCATACTTATGGCAGTCAATATGAATTTGGTTTGATTAAACATGAACTTGGCCATGTAATAGACGGTCAGTTAAAGAATAACGAGTTTGGCTTTAATCTTGGGCCTTTTGCTTGGTTCATCGAAGGGCTCGCTGAGAACATTTCAGGCTTTGGAGTGTATAGTTTAAATGAATGGCAAACTAAACATGCAGAACAGTCGCCAAACACCAATATTATAACTAACGATGGCGCACTTCACGGTGGTTATGAGGCATATGGTCTCTATGCAACAATGACTGCTTATCTACAGGAAAAAGGCCTAGGTAAACTTGGATTTAAGGAGTTTATTAAGAGTGACCGCTGGCATCGAGATAGTGAAACAGTGATCACTTGCACCCCGTCTTTTACTGAGCCAGCATACGGGCAAACAAGCGGTGCGTGTGACATGCCATCAACTGCCAAAGAAAATTGGATTGCACGTTTCGAAGCCGCTATAGCAGTATCGACAGGCGAACTTACCAGTTACGAGCAGTTTGAAAGTGATTATTATAATTTAGTGAGTGATTGGCTTGCTACAAAATAGCTTTTAATAAACTGTATACACAAAATCAGCACTATGCTGGTTTTGTGTAAGCCATTAAATTCATTTGTTGATATATGAGTCAACCCAAAAGTAGCTGTGGTATACATAGCATCATAATGGCTGTGTTTTTGCGTGGTAATGACAGGTTTTGGCAGTAAAAACACTTTATTCTCCCATTAACAGACAGTCATTCTGTGACCGACTTAGTCCAATGGAAAGTGTGGGTGTATGGTACAGTTATTTCGATAGCGCTTCAAAGTATGCCTTAGAAGGCTTGAGCCTATCAGTCGCACTAGAGAGTATCAATCAGGTATTCGCTTAATGCTGTTGATCCGGGAGTTACATGGACTCCTCATTGGGAAGAGCGACAGACTGAATCATCAAATATCAAGGAAGAAGTCTTTGAAATTATACCTATCAAGCGCTTTGGGCAGACAGAGGACATAGTTAACGCTATTGAATTTCTTGTTTCTGACAAAGCTTGCTATATTTTCGGGCACACACTAGTCGTTGACGGTGGTTTATCATTGACGTAAACGGCTAATAAACGTCTTAGATTTACCTACTCGTACATCAAAGGGTTCCTGCCTCTCTTGATTTTAAATTTTAATTCTAAGTTGCTGTTTTATAATTTATATATATTTCACCTCACAATGTTTTGAAATATATCTTTAAATGTCAATCCATAATGGGTTAACTGTTATCCAGCGTTAAACGACACTCACATCGTGTACAAATTATGAGCGTCGAGCCATTGTTTAACCGCAAGGTTAAACGTAACAAGCTTCTTCGGGGTTAATCGTCGTTGTGCATATATCAAGCTCAACTTATGTGCTTTCACCGACCACTCAGGGAATGCCTGGACAAGTTCACCCCGCTCGAGAAGATCCTCGACTTGATAATAGGGCAAGCTTGCGACCCCCATATCCTGCATCACGAGTTCTAATATGGAACTGTACGTATTGGAGCGAAGGTTTCCTGTTACTTCAACATGGTATTTTTGTTGGCCACTGATCAGTTCAAGCTGATTCCAGCGTTCATTTTGGCTATTGAGAATGAAACTGCACTGGTGAATATCTTTAATGGCCTCTAGTTTTTTACCTTGTGCATAATTAACGCTGCAAACGAGCACATTTCGGATGAAGCCCAGCTCTTTGGCGATGACATCGTTGGGTAGTTCATCATAAGCCCTAAAAGCGATATCAAAATCGCCTGTTTCGATCTTCTTTTTGATAGGACCAAAATCCAAGATTAAGTTTACTTTCGGGTATTGCTTGCGAAAAGGGGGAAGGACATGACGACAAAGCGCCCGGCCAAATTCAAACGGAGCCGTTATTTTCAGATCGCCCGAGACTTCCTGTGTAATATCCTTCACCCGCATTTCCGCTTCGGTGGCCAGTAACTGAATTTGCTTCGCTTTGGTATATAACTCTTCCCCAACCTCGGTAAGGTTGATCGAACGGGTGGTTCGGTGAAACAACCGGGAATTCAATGTTTCCTCGAGCTTCTGAACATGGCGTGACACCATGCCCTTTGACACATCAAGTACCTCTGCGGCTTTAGTAAAGCTACTTTCATCGGCGACCACAAGGAAGGTCTGCAAGTACGTTAGGTTCATCGATTGGCACCATTTAGTAAACAGTGAACTCATTTTCTGTTGTTTTTCTCTCTTATACAACTAACTAAGATTCAAAACGTAAACAGAAAGGAGCGAAACAATGAAAATTCTTGTAATTGGTGCATCAGGTACAATCGGCCGCGAAGTTGTCGAAGCGCTAGCTGCAACACATGAGGTGGTAAAAGCAGGTAAAAGCAGTGGCGATGTACAGATTGATTTGACCAACCCCGTATCAATCCGTTCGGCGCTGGATTCTATTGGTCAACTAGACGCCATCATCAGTGCGACAGGGGATGTTGCCTTTAACTCTTTCGCTAATTTATCGCGTGAAGAATGGGATGTTGGTATTAACAGCCGCCTGATGGGGCAAGTGAACTTAACCCAAATTGGTGCGGAATATCTCAATGACCATGGCAGCATCACGTTAACAAGCGGCATTATCGCTGATCACCCGATTGCCTATGGGACGAGTGCAGCCACGCTCAACGGCGCTATCGAGCATTTCGTCAAAGCGGTATCGACTGAGCTGCCGCGCGGTATTCGCATCAATATTGTCAGTCCGTCTGTGGTCACCGAGTCACTGAGTACATACGGTGACTACTTCCCTGGATTCCACTCGATTGCTGCAAAAGATGTCGCCACATCCTACGTCCGTTCGGTTCTAGGGGTTGAGTCGGGTCAAACATTCAAAGCCTTCGCAGGCAACTGAGTTAACAAGAGGTATTTACGATGAAAAAGTTAATTTTTATGGTCGCTGTCACTGCTTTCTCCATGAACGCGTCAGCAAGCTTGTTGGTCGAAGAAAACCCGACCCTTGTCGGTGATGATTTTGGATTTGTTGAAGGTCCTGTGTGGGATGCGCAACATCAGCGCTTCTTATTTAGCGATATCCCCAACAACAAGACATATTCCTATGATCTGAACGGGACACTGAGTGTCTTTGATGAAAACTCTGGCTATGCTAATGGCCTTGATTTTGACTCAAAGGGTAACTTATGGGCTGCACGTCATGACAGACAGCTGTCATATGCACAGGGGAACAGTGAGAAAGTCATTGTAGCGGCGACATACAACGGGAAACGCTTGAATAGCCCAAATGACTTAACTGTTAAAAGTGACGATAGCGTCTGGTTTACCGATCCTCCGTTCGGCATTCAAGGGTTCGGCCCGCAGAAAGCGGAAGAAGAGCAGCCTGTTAGGGGTGTTTATCGCTACTTGGATGGTGACCTCCAGTTAGTATATGGGGGGCTGAAATTACCCAATGGCATTGCTTTTTCTCCTGACGAGTCATTTTTGTATGTTGCTGATACCTCTGATGGTTGGGTTTATCGTTTCAAAGTGGACGGTCAGATAGTCAGTGACAAGACCCAGTTTGCCAAGGTCAATTCACCTTCAGCCTCAGAGCCGATGGCTGATGGCGTAGAGGTTGACCAGTATGGCAATGTGTATGTCGCAGGGCCTGGTGGGGTCGGTGTTTTTGACAAACAAGGTAAACAATTTGATTTCATTGCCATTGACGCGGGCCATATCAGTAACCTTGAAATTGGCGGCAAGAACCAAGATCTACTCATGGTGACGGCTTTCAATAAAGTCTTGTTGTTCAAACTGAAATAAAACGGCTTATAAGCGTTATCTATAAGCGTTATCTATGAGCGTGTGTATAAGGTTTGATTAACTCCACTATTACGCATTATCGAAAAGACAGTGACTTTCTTTGAATAATATTCTGACCCGTATATTGAAAAGTAAAGTCACTTTTTTTATTTCCTTTAGTTAGTATTTAACTTCGATTTGGGAGTTTTCCATGAATAAGAAGGTCGCTTTAGTCACCGGTGCTGGTGGTGTTGTCGGCAGAAACCTGATTGAGCATTTAAGCGAGCAGGACGATTGGGAGGTTATCGGTGTGTCGCGCAGACGACCAGATATTCAAAAAGCGTTTCGACATATCTCGGTGGATCTGCTGAGCCAAGAAGACACGCTTTATAAGCTTGATGAACTCAGCCATGTGACCCACATTTTTCATGGCGCTTACATCGAAACACCGTCTTACTCAGAGCTTGTCGAGCCGAATTTACGCATGTTACGCCATGTGGTTGAGGCCATCGAGAACCTTCCTGCACCCTCACTCCAGCATGTTCACTTGGTCCAAGGCACCAAGTATTACGGTAATCATCTAGGCCCGTTTAAAACACCGGCTAAGGAAACCGATCCACGACATATGTCGCCAAATTTCTACTATGCCCAAGAAGATTATATTGCTGAGCGACAAGCGGGTAAATCGTGGAGTTGGTCTGCGTGTCGCCCTCATGCAATTTGTGGTTTTGCCGTAGGGAATCCGATGAACCTGAGTATGGTCCTTGCGATCTATGCCAGTATTTCTAGAGAGCTGGGTTTACCGCTTTGCCATCCTGGTACGGCTGACAACTTTCATGCGTTGTACCAGTGTACGGATGCTTCGTTGTTGGCTCGGGCAATCACTTGGATGTCGACCACGCCAAAGTGTGCCAACGAAGCGTTTAATATCACCAATGGTGATTTCTTTCGCTGGGAGAATATGTGGCCAAAGCTAGCCAAGTTTTTTGATATGGAAGTCGGCCATCGACGTCATATCAATCTGGGCGAAATGATGAGTGATAAAGCCGAGCTCTGGTCACAGATGATTGAGAAATACGATCTGCAGCCTTACGACTATGGTGACATTGTTTCTTGGAAATACGGCGACTTCGTCTTCGGGGCAGGGTTCGACATTATGTCAGACACGAGTAAAGCACGGAGGTTTGGATTCCACGAAGTGATTGATACCGAAGACATGTTCATTAGCTTAATGTCGCAATTTCGTGAAGCTCGGGTTATTCCGTAGGGTAATAGTTAAGTACTACCATTGACTTGTATCGACTGGCATTTCTTGGTTAAACCGCCCATCATGGGGGGAACGACTCGTATAAATACACAAAAGGCCGTTTTCATTGCAAAAATCGCCATTGCACAGCGCTTCACAGCTAAGCTCACCACTAAAAACAGCGCTATATGTAACTTGTGCCATGATGGCGTTTGCGGGCAACTCAATATTGTGTCGCTTGGCATTAGCTGAAGGAGCCATTGATGCCGCTAGCTTCACTCTAGTTCGATTGATATCAGGCGCAATAACCCTAGCTGTGTTGACTCTAGCCCTGCATTCTAATTCATTATTCAGCTCCTCTAATTGGAGAAAATCTGACCTTCTTGGGGCTCTGATGTTATTTGGCTATGCAGCAGCCTTTTCCTTTTCTTATGTGAATATGGCGACTGGCACGGGGGCGTTAATCTTATTTGCGTCAGTCCAGTTCACCATGATTGGGTTTCATCTTTTCAGTGGCAATAAAATGAGCCTTTGGGAGTGGGGCGGGCTGGTTGTATCTCTAGCCGGTTTTGGTTATTTGCTTATCCCGAATGCTACCCGGCCTGATATTGGCTCTGCCGTGTTGATGGTGTTAGCCGGGATATGCTGGGCTGCTTTCACCATCTTGGGCAAGCGCGAAAGTGAACGCCCTTCGCTGTTAATCATGTCGGTAAGCTTCATATTAGCTTCGTTGTTGGGTGGAAGTATTGCCGTGGCTGGGGGGATTATCATCTCTTTCTCGCCTGAAATCGTAGATATCTCATCACGCGGCCTGTTGTTGGCTGTGCTTTCAGGCGCGGTCGCCTCAGGTATAGGCTATGCGATTTGGTATGCAGTGTTACCCAGCCTATCTATATTACGAGCTTCCGTCGTTCAGCTCTCGGTGCCAGCGATTGCCAGCATTGGTGGCTGGATAGTCCTCAGCGAGAAAATTACGCTTGCTACAACGATCTCTACCTTGCTGATTTTGGGCGGTATTGCCTTAGTGTTTGCGGCAAGAAGCAATGAGTAAAACCTAGTCGGGATGCTCAAGGTGTTAAGGCACTCAAACGGCTTAGAGTATTCACTACTGAGCAATAAGATGCAAAACCCCAAGCAGCTTTGTTCAATCACTCCTGCTAGAAAAGGCTTAGTCTTTACCTAAGCCTTTTTCGCAGTTAGAACCCACAGCCGATAGGAATGCAAACCATGAAATTCATAACGTTTATCTTTCTCCTGCTTGCCGCGGTGAGCTCTCATGTATCGGCGCAAGATACCCAAGAGCGGAAACACCGCGAAGATCTAATTAATGCTTTCTTCTCCCAGTACTCACTTATTGGCAATACAGTGACCGATGAAAAAGATATGGAAGTATTTGCCGAGCAGCGAAAGGCGCTTTTCTCTAATGACAGCAAGACAATCGTCCATGATGAAAACAGGACAGAATATCAGGGTAGAGAAGGGCATATTCAATCGATAAAAGATTGGTTTGCCACCTACAGTACTCAAGATGATTTTTATTATGAGATCAAAGGAACTGTGGGTAACAAAACGGTAGAAGTTGAGTTATATGGCAGTCTGAACAAGTATCTACCAGATGGTAAGAAGGTTATTTCGCCTGATGCCCATAAGTGGACGGAGTATTTCACGTTTGATGAATCAGGACTGATTGAGTGTTTGCAGATTGATATGAATCTCTTGAGCGATAGCTATGACAGTGATGCCCGTAAGCAATTAAGCCAAAATGATATCGCTAGCTTTGTTTACCTGTGGTTTGCCGGTTTCGATCATCAGCGTGAATCGGGTTTCTTTTTACAGCGAATCGCAGAGCCGGTAGACATGCTCTACCCGGATTTTCCGGTAAAGTCATATGATGACTTCCTGCGTTGGTATAAAGGGGTGACCGATAATATCACTTGGAATGCCCATGATATCCAAAACTTGTCTATCACTGGCAACCAGAACGACGGGTGGCAGGTCAGTTATGATGTGAATTGGAAAGCGACGGCCAAAAATGGCGACAAATACGATATGCGTGTTCATCAGAAGCTAGAGGTGATCCAGCAGCAGGGTCAGCTTAAAATTGCCAAATTGCATGCCGAAGTGCGTGAGTAATGCATTACAAGTTTTAGAGGGTAGGTTATGTCCAAACCAGTTGCCATTATTACCGGGGCTAATCGCGGTCTAGGTAAAGAAACCAGCCGACAGCTGGCCTTGCAAGGTTATAAGGTCTTCGTCACTGCGCGAAAAATAGAAAGCGCCAAGCAGACCGTTGAAGAGTTAGGGAGTGATAACTTGATCCCTGCACAACTTGATATTACCGATGCCGACAGTGTTGAAAGGTTCGTACACTTTGTAAATAGCAAGACTTCTCGGGTTGACGCGCTAATCAACAATGCTGCGATACACTATGATACTTGGCAGAATGTGGTCGATGCAGACTTAGAGACTGTACAACAAGCGATGGATACCAATGTCTATGGCGCGTGGAGAATGGTACAAGCCCTGTTGCCTTGGTTGCGGCAAAGCCCTAAAGCCAGGATCGTGAACGTCAGTAGCGGGGCGGGTGCACTTCATAACATGGGGGGCTCGACACCGGCCTACAGCATGTCGAAGATTGCCTTGAATGCATTAACCCTGATGCTCGCAAATCAACTGGGTCAGGAAGGGATCTTGGTCAATGCAGTTTGTCCGGGATGGGTAGCGACAGACATGGGAGGTTCGGGTGGTCGTCCCATCGAAGAAGGTGCTAAAGGTATCGTATGGGCTGCGACATTGGAGCAAGATGGCCCATCAGGCGGCTTCTTCCGAGATGGCCAACAGATTGATTGGTAGAGCTTCTATTGGGCAAAATATATCGGTTACTTCACCCGAAGTAGCCGGTATCTCACGCCCTCAATATGAAAGACCAATACCTGAGAGACTTTCATCACCTCAACCTTTTCTAGCATCTCTTCATCAAACTGTTTCTTCTTCATCCATTGTAATGGTTGTTTGAAATTATCTTCGCTGACGACAAATGACTCGTCCTGAAGCGTGCTGCTGCGAATATTGACCACCCACACGCGGGATTGGAAATCAAGGACATCAGCGGCGGCTGATTTGAAACGTTGCCAAAGGGAAGTGGGTTTGCTCATTAGTTCATTAGATACGTTTGAAGTGTGCTTAGTGTAGCGCCATAAAGAGCGTCGTCAAATTATGCCTAGTCAAATATGCATCCTGTTGCTATTGGTGTTAGCATTAATTGTTCAATAGATTGGATATCTTCAAGGATGGAATGCATGAAAAGGTATTTAGCCTTATGTCTGGGTAGTGTATTACTCGCTGGGTGCTCAACTGCACGATTGGCTGAGAGTGTTGAAAAAGATGCGATTGATTCAGAAGATGCTGTCATTCAATCTTATGATGATGAAAAGAAGTACAGTACCGCAATGCAATTGATGTATCTAGGTACTCAGAAAGATCCTGATGTGCATAATAACCTTGATGAGCTTTCAAAGAACTATTACCAAAGCATAGATTCTCATAATGAAGTGGTATCGGCTGCTAGCGTGTTTGTTTGGGCGACGACTTTATCCAAATTAGACGCCGCTTCTTTTTTCTTTGGTATGCAAAAATACGATAAGCTGTTTGGGCATTATAAAGGCAAAACCTTTTTATTTATCGAGCCTTTTTCTAATGAGGAATCAGCAGAAGATGCTTATGTAAGGATTTATGAGAAGTTTAAGTCAGTCATTGAAACAGCATATACAAAAGATAAGTATGCGATTTATGAGTATGAAGAAAGCGTTTTTGGTGATATCACCAAGTTTACGGCGGTATGGGATATTTCAGATGAAAGTTGCAAAGCTTATGTCGCGAGTGATTCATTTTCTCCAGATTGGGTAGACACACCGAAAGAGCTTCAACAGTGCCATATACGCCGAGATGGCTTTATTTGGAATCCTGTTGTAATAAATGGTGCTTTAGATATAGAAGGGGTACCAAAGGCAGATAGATACTTTGTGGTCTCCTATTCACATAATGATACTAAGTTGACAAATGCCATGAAAGAGTCAGGCTTGAAAGGCATATACTCTTATGAACCAGCCTATTCTTGGCGGGTAAAAGGACAGACTGAAGATAAATACACAAACGACCCTGATTTGATGCAACATGATATTAAAACAGGATTAATTTCACCTTTTCCTTATCTATATCGGGTAGAAGATAAGGCTGTTTTAATGTTCAAGCCCGAATAAATCAATGTTAGCAAGAGTTGATTTGTTCAACTCTTGCTATACAGTCTCACAACAACACAAAGTTCGAAAAGCTTGCAGTAGAAGGGTTCACCTGCGAGCCTCCGAAGGTGTAGAGCATTAACCCTTCTTCTTTACCATCAAGGGCATCAGCTGTACCAACGACTGTCCAGGAACCACCGAAAGACTCTGCATATGAAGCGGTTACCAAGCGATCACGCTTTTCAATTTTTACAACGACTTCATCTGCTGAGTAATCAATAATCTGCTGTATTGCAGGTTGTCCGTCTTTCTCGATAACAAACACCAGCGACAGCTTACCGTTGAACATTTCTTTGCTGATTTTGATGTAGTTATCGGTATCCCAAATAATACCCAGCCCACCTTGTTCAAAAGTCTGTTTCGGGATCAGATTGATAGAAACTTGTGCGGTATAGTTTCCCGCAGTAGCGTTATCTTGTCCGAGTGGATAGATAAACATATTATCCACTTCCGGTGATCCGGCTCCCCAGATATTCCCTTCAGAGACTTGGACAAGAAGCTTCTGGTCTTCGATTTTCCAGTTTGTTGGGTTTTCATTGCGAATAAGCCAGTTGTTTATTTCAACCATGGTCGGTTCCTGTTCGTAAATTCAATGTGGTTAAATCATGCGCTGACGCAGTTGATAAAAGATATCGTCAATATTCGCATTGCCAGATTGCTCAATTCTGTTGAGTTCTCTTTGTACCGTATCAAAGTAAAGCTGGTTGTTCATATCATCCAGCTGGCTGTAATAGTTAACTCTGCGACCGAGAATGAAGTTTTGCTGTTGTTTTGGCTCTAGCGCCATGAAGCGATCGATTGTCGCAAGAAACTCTGGTTTATCTTCAGGCAATTTACCATTTAGCTCCATCAGCAAGTTGATGGAATGGTAATTGCCATAATTACCCTTAACACCTTCCAAAAGGCTTATCAGTTTCCTTTGCTCCATCACCATTTCAATTTCGGTAAGGGGAGTAAAACGGCCATCTTTGACCATAGCATCGAGTTCGGTTCCGGGTTTGACCGCCAGAGACAGAATACGGATTTCCTCGGGATCTATATGGTTGAGCAGGGCTGCTGTTTCATTTACATGCTGCTCAGAGAGCTCTTTTCCGCCCAAGCCAATAATAATGAAGGTCATCATTTTCATTCCCGCTTGCTTGGCATACTCCGCCGACTTGAGAATAGATTTAGGCGTAATGCCTTTCTTCATTTTCTTCAATACATCGATAGAGCCCGACTCCATGCCGCAATAAAGCATGTTCAGGCCAGCATCGCAGATGGCTTTCATTTCTTCCGGTGACTTCTTTGTCATGGTTTGTGCTCGGCCATAGGAGCTGATTTGTTTCAGTTCTGGAAATGCCTGTTTGAGGGTAAACAAAACATCAAGTAAATCTTCAGTATCCATCGCGAATGAGTCACCGTCTTGCAGAAAACAGCTATCGAATTTTCGCCCTTTGTAAAAGGCTTTCGCGGCCCAGATATCACGCTTGATATCTTCAACAGGGCGGATGGAAAACGCCATGCCGTCAAATAGAGTACAAAAGCTGCATTTGTTCCATGGACAACCTTGGGTTGTTCTGATCAGTAAGCTGTCGGCTTCTGATGGTGGACGGATTGGTCCTTGTTGAAACTCAATAGACTGCATGTTCATTATCCGGTCGGTATGTATTTACTAGATCAGCATCATAAGCATTGTGACTTTTCTTAAAAACAGGGTTGAAATTGATATATTATCAAACAATATTTGATAATAAGTGTATTAGAGGGAAGCGTATGCTGATCCAAGATCTCGAAGTGGTGTTGAAGGTGGCGGAGTTTCGCAGTATTACTGCGGCTGCAACCAGTTTAGATATGCGGGTGGCTACGGCCAGTGCGGCAGTTAAACGGGTAGAAGCATCCCTTGGTGCAGAGCTGTTTATCCGTACTACCAGGCAGCTCAAAATCTCTCCTGCTGGTGAGCGTTATTTACCCCAGTGCGAGCAAGCCCTACAAATGCTCGCAAGCGCCAAGCTAAATGTCCGTGAAGATCTTGATGATATCGAAGGAGAAGTCAGGATCTCGCTCTCATCAGATCTTGGTAGGAATGTCGTCACTCCGTGGTTGGATGACTTTCTTGCTAATCACCCTAATGTCACACTTCGCAGCAATATCAGTGACAGCAATATCGACTTTTATCGTGACTCGGTGGATATGGCTTTGCGTTACGGAGCCCCGACTGACGCCAGTATGTATGGTTTCAAGATTTGTAATGTGCCGCGTTTGATGTGTGCATCAGCTTCTTACCTTGAAGCCAATGGGACGCCAAGCACTCTAGAGGAGCTGAAACAACATAATGGCTTGTTCTATCAGCTGCACGATATTGTCCAAGACGAATGGCGATTTAGTAATGGTGAGCAAAGCCAAAAAGTAAAGCTTAAAGGTAACCGTTCTTCCAATGATGGTGATTTGGTTAGGCGCTGGTGCGTTTCGGGGCAGGGGATTGCGATCAAATCCTGTTTGGATATGGCCGATGATCTTCTCAACAAGCGGGTTATAACCTTGATGCCGGAATACAAGCCTACTGCGACAGAGCTATGGTTGGTCTGCCCAAGCCGTCAATCCATTACGCCTACAGTAAGGTTGCTGCGTGACTTTTTGCGCGAGCAAACACGTGAAGTGTTACTGCAGCTGGTCGATGCAAAACTGATAGATAAAAGTGTGCTGAAGTAGCGTCAACTGAAACAGGAAGCAGAGAGATACTTCTAAGTACTCTAGAGCAAACAAAAAAAGGATGGCACAGGCCATCCTTTTTACTATGTGACTTACCGAATGAACAAATTAGTTCGCGCGGTTAAACGTCACTACGTTGTAGTCAAGCGGCTTAAGTGTCGGCATGTTTTCAGCGATGTAGTCGATAACAGCTTGTGCATCGGTGTTACAACGGAAGTTGTCAGCCTTACAGTTAGGCGCTTCGCCTTCGTAGTTCACCTTGAAGCGGCCATCTGCCTCAACGATGTTCTTCACTTTGAAGCCTGTTAGCTTGCCGTCAACGTAAGCAAGGTCAACACGGCCAGAAGACTTCTGCTGGGCGGTAAATAGCGGCGTCCAACCATCGTTACCTGTTGCGTTGTAGTTGTTGATTGCAACGTTGTAGGTCTTGTTGTCTTCGATTGGCGTCCAAACAGGTGCATCCGCAGTGCCTGTCATCACTTCAACGTAATCCAGCTTACCGCTTTGGTAAGGTGTTGTTTCAGTGTACTGGTAACGAATGTGGCCACCGTATGGGAATTTACCTGCGTGAGAACCTTCTGGAAGGGTCGCAGATACGGTACCGTCGATAAGCTCTTTGATGTCTTTACCTTTCACAGGTACTACAGACATGAAGTTAGAGAACGGTAGAAGCTCTAGAGAGATGTTACCTTCACGGTACTCACCCGCTTCGATGTTGGTGCGGATACCGCCAGCACCGATCAGCGAGAAATCGACTTTCATGCCGGTTACCGCTACAACTTCTGGTGAATTAGCCCAGTAGTATTGGCCAGCTGCCAGAATTGGGGCAACGTCAGAGCCGTGAACGTCAGTACCGCCGTCACCTGGGCGACGCTCGTGGTTGATTTCTTCTGGTACCTGGGCGATGACTTTACCGTAAGCTTCGGTAACAGCTGGCTTGTACTTGGTGTCGATGATCTGGCGCATTACCGCTTCTTCTTCGGTAATGGTGATGTTGTCTTCACCTTCGATGAAGCTAACCACGTTAGCGGTTTCATCGGCGCTAAATTCGCTACCTGCTTCACGTAGCGGCGAGTGGAAGTACTCGTCGTTACTTAGCAGTACGTTAAGGCCAGCACAGTTAGTGACTTTGCCGTTTGCGTCGAAGGTCACGTCTAGCTGACCAATCGCTTGTGCGTACTCACCGGCTTGAACAACACAGGTCTGGCTCTGACCGTTAGGGTTCTGAACCATTTGGGCGTATTCGCCGCCATTGTCGTGGCCAAGGTTGGTAAAATCACCCAGTAGGGTGTGTGAGTGACCGCCGACGATCAGGTCGATACCGTTAACCTGTGAAGCAACGTCGACATCGACAGCGTTACCAATGTGGGTAACTGCGATGATGTTGTTGATGCCTTTGGCATGGAACATATCAACGGTAGCCTGAGAAGACTCCACCATGTCGTGGAAAATTACGTCACCTGTATTAGGGGCGATGTTTGGCATGTCATCTAGCGCGATACCGAATACAGCAACGATATCTTTACCTTGAGGAAGGTTGTCTAGGTCAGTGACTTCAGTTTTTTGGTTGCCGTCGAATGCGTAAACAACGTAAGGCTTGAGGTTGGTTTGGTCTTTCAGGTCGGCGTCTTGGCTGGCGTCGATGTTTGCAGCAAGAACAGGGAAGTTGATGTCACCGATGAACTGGTTAAGTTTTGTGTTGTTAAGATCAAACTCGTGGTTACCCAGTGCCATGGCGTCAATGCCCAAGCGGCTCAGTAACTCAGCATTCATTGCGCCTTCATTCAGTTTGAAGTATGCGCTGCCTTGCCATGCGTCACCACCGTGAAGGAACAAGAAGCTCTGGTCATTATCTTCAGCAGCCTTCTTATACTCATCTGCCATGGTCTGCAAACGAGGGAAGCCACCGAACTCGTTGTAAACCAGTTTGTTACGAGCCCAGAAGCTGGACTTAACAGGGTCAAAGTTAGAATGCGTGTCGTTAATGTGGGCGACAGTAAGGGTAAAGGAGTCACCTGTTTCAACTGTAGACTGAGCACAACCAGCTAGCGCCGTTGCGACAGAAAGCGCGATAAGAGGCTTAGTAAACTTCATGGGATAACCTATTTATAATTATCTGTTGATGGATGAATGCTGTGAATACTATTCAACCACAGAGAAAAGCCTTATTAGTTTAAGACTTGCGCACTATATACGAGATAAAACAGAGGGGCAATTACAAAACGGAGACATAAAATTTCGAACTTCAACTAGCAAGCAAACGATTGTGTGTAACGATTGCTTTATCAGGCGCAGGTTGTTGAATATAAAGGATATAGGAGCAAATCCATTTATTTCCATATATGAGTATGAACTTGTAACTAAGTGTACTAATGATTTTTTCGGTGAATGTATGGGCGGGGTTTTGCTTTTAAAGTAATCAATTGACCTGCATGGTTTGTGAACTATGCCTATATTGGGAAAAATATCCCGCGAATATAAATTCACAATGGCCGTGAATTGATTTAGCGCAAAATAAAGGTTGAGCATTAAGTACCCTTTAAAGGTGGAGGCAAAAATGACTCAAAATTTAGCGGGTAAAATGAAGATGATCATACTGTATAAGCGTTATGTGTTAATGTGGTGTGACAATATAATAAATAAAAAATTAATCCTTGATGTTTATGTGTATTGCTTAAGCGGGTGATCACAAAATTTTGCTGGGAAAATCGTATTCCCTTGCCTATTTAATCACTGAGTGGAAAAATTTCCCACATAAAGAAAAATGCGGGAAATAAAACCCATGAATAAGCAAGAGTTCATTAATGCAGTCAATAAATTTGACTCATACACAGCAGCAGAGAAACGTATTGCCGCCCACTTTATGGAGCATTACACCATGCTGCCGTTTGCTAAGATTGATGAGCTTTGTAAACAAATAGGGGTAGGCAAAGCAACGTTAGGTCGTTTTTTACAGCGCTTAGGGTTTAGTGGCTTTATTCAATTTAAAAAGGAAGTGTCAGATGATTTGGCACAAACTTTAACTACCCCCATTGAGCGCTATGAATATCATACTCACGAACCGTCACAAGATACCGTCGACGGTCTGTTGGCAAACCATTATCAAGAGACGATCGATAATGTAGATAAGACATTTAATAGCCTATCTGAGAAAGATTTTGAGCTAGCGATGAAGCTGATGCGTCAAACAAAGGGCAAGCTCTATGTAATGGGAAGCGCATCATCTGAAGCTTTGGCGACTTACTTTTATCTATTAGCCAGGTACTTACGTAAAGATGTAGTGTTGTTAAAAGCTGATATCTCAACCTTACCGCATCAGTTGGTTGATGTGACTAAAGACGATGTCTTGCTGGCTATTTCGTATCACAGATACTCTTCAATAACTATTAAGCTCGTACGCTGGTTCCATGAGTGCGGTGGTCATAACATTCTGGTTACCGACCAACCGGTAAACCCATTTGTCTCTTATTGTGATGTACAGTTTATTGTCGAAAGTGCTGGTAGCGGCTTTTTCAATAACCGGGCTGCAGGTTTTGCCTTGATAGAAGCGTTTATCAAGGGGCTATCTATGCATCAAGAGAAAGATAACCGATTTACTCGCATAGAAGGATTGTTTGACGAATTTAGTGTATTCAAAAACTAATACTAAAAATATAAATAATTAGTATATCAATTAATACGGCAGGTATGCCGGGATATTTCTTTGTATTTCAATGTTACTAAATATTGAGGTATGGGTAACTCAACGTTTTTTTACTGTTCTATAAATTTAAACATTATTTTTTAAACCAATAAAACACTTTTGCTTCTCTATTGAAGGGGTTATAAATGATTACATACTTAGCTCTGCCATCTATATTTGGTGTCGGATATTTTATTGTCAAAAAATATAATACACAGGCTGTGCTGTTCTTGGCTGGCTTGCTCATGATTGCACTTGGGGTGATAAGCGGTAACACTGATTTCATGCCAAAGGGTGGGGCACATACCGGCTCTGTGGTTGTGGACTTCTTTGAAGTCATCAAAGTGATTTCTTCTACCACGCTTGCCAAACTGGGCTTGATTATCATGGCTGTGGGTGGTTTCTCGAAATACATGGGTCACATCGGTGCGGCCAATGCCATGGTTCAAATTGCGACAAAACCGCTTTCATATGTGAAAAATCCATACATCGTTCTGGCGATGGCTTACATTATCGGCCAGTTAATTAACATCTTCATCCCGAGTGCGACAGGCCTTGCGCTATTGCTATTGGTGGCAATGTACCCTGTACTAGTGGGTGTGGGTTGTAACCCTGCTGCGGCAGCAGCGGTTGTGGCGACTACCGGTTGTTTGGATCTTGGTCCTGCTTCATCGGCAGCGAACAAAGCAGCAGAAGTGTCTGGCATTGATGTTGCGACTTACTTTGCAAGCTACCAGCTGCCTGTATCTTTAGCAGCTATGGCGGTGATTGCGATCCTTCACTTCTTCTGTCAGCGCTACTTCGATCGTAAAGACGAAGAGAATGGTGTCACCCACGAATTCAACTTGGATTCTAAAGAGCAGCGCGAAGCGCCGAAGTGGTTTGCAATTCTACCTGTTCTTCCATTGATGTTACTCCTGACATTCAGCAAATTCGCAATCACATCAATTAAGATGGACGTAGTCACAGCGATGTTCATTGCCCTGTTCGTGTCTATGGTGTGTGACTTCATTTATACCCGTGATGGAAAGACTGTTGCGGCTTCTCTGAAGGTGTACCTGGAAGGTATGGGCAATGTATTTGCTGGTGTGGTAACACTGATCATCGCCGCTCAAGTATTTGTGGTCGGCCTTAGCGCGATTGGCTTTATCGACTTGTTGCTAAACTCTGCCGCGAATATGGGGCTTGGCTATTCAGCCATGGTTGTGATGCTGGTGGGTATTATCATTACGATCACCATGCTATCAGGTTCGGGTAATGCGGCATTCTTTAGCTTCTCAAACCTTGCTCCAGATGTGGCTTCGCAAGTAGGTACGGCAGCTGCTCACGTTGCACTGCCAATGCAGCTATCTGCGGGTTTGATGCGTTCAGCATCACCGGTTGCCGGTGTTGTAATTGCCTGTGCAGCGGTTGCCAATGTCTCGCCAATCGAACTGGCAAAACGTACTGCGATTCCAATGCTTGGTGGTTTGCTGACTGTGATGATTTGCTCACAAATTATCGTGTAAGCGCGGTGAACAATTAAAACTACTAACAATCATACGGCAGAGCAGAACTCTGCCGTATTTTCGATTCAGATCGGAGCTGAAACATGAATATTGTCGATAGATTTATCAACTATACCCAAATTAATACAACAACCAGCAGTGAAAAAGGCGCCGCGGGCATCATGCCTTCTTCCCAAGGGCAGATGGAACTGGCTCTGCTACTAAAAGCAGAGCTTGAAACCTTAGGCATGGAAGAGGTCGTTCTTCGAGATACCGCGATTCTTACCGCGACATTGCCTTCCAATACCAATAAAGACTTACCCACTGTTTCTTTCTTTGCCCACCTAGATACCAGCGCCGAGCAAACCAATGACACCAAGGCTCAGATTGTTTCTTATCAAGGTGGCGATATCGTACTGAATGAAGCATTACAGATAGTGCTCAAGCAAGCAGAGTTTCCTGAAATCAGTCAATATCAGGGGCAGAAAATTATCGTTACCGACGGTACCAGCTTGCTGGGGGCAGATGATAAAGCGGCAATTGCAGCTATCATGAACGCAATTCAGGTGTTAACTGAAAACCCAGAGATTGAGCATGGTCCAGTCAAAGTGGCATTCCTGCCAGATGAAGAGCAAGGCTTGCGCGGTGCTAAGGCCTTTGATGTAGAAAGTTTCGGCGCTGATTTTGGTTATACCCTGGATTGCTGTGGCATCGGTGAGTTTGTTCATGAGAACTGGAATGCGGGTAATGCGGTGGTGACTTTTACTGGCCAATCCGCACACCCGATGTCGGCCAAGGGAAAGCTCAAGAACTCGTTGTTAATGGCCCATAAGTTCATTTCTATGTTGCCACCGGGCGAGGCACCGGAGTATACCGATGGAAGGGAAGGTTATTACTGGGTCAAAGAGATGGCTGGTAACAGTGCCAAAACGGTACTCAAAATGGATATCCGTGATTTTACCAAGCAAGGCTATGCCCATCGTATGACTTTCTTGCAACAACTAGCCGATAGCTGCCAAACACTATGGGGTGAAGGCCATATCGACATCGAGTTGTCAGACCGCTATGAGAACGTGGCCAATAGCCTAGAAGGTGAGGCGGGGTTCCCTATCGATATCGCCAAGGAGGCTTATCAGCGCAACAATATCGAGATGAATGCGATCCCAATGCGTGGCGGTTACGATGGCGCGGTGCTGTCGCAAAAAGGCTTGCCATGTCCGAATATCTTTACCGGCGCTCACAACTTCCACTCTATCTACGAATACTTGCCAGTAAAATCGCTTCAGGCGGCAAGTGATGTTGTGGTAGATGTAATTCGAATTACGGCTGAAAAACTCACGAAGTAAATTGATTTATGAGTCTTGAGTGAAGAAATTAGGCCTTAATAGGGCCTTCATTAAGATAAATGAAAAGGGCCAGCGTTTTCACGCTGGCCCTTTCGTTTGTAGCTTCAGAGAAGATTACTTGCTAGTAGCAGCTACCGGCTCAGTACCTTCTGGGTGCCATGCACCGTCTAGGTCATCTAGCTCTGGGAACTTAGAACGGTCAAACTCTGGAGTCTTACCTGCTTTAAGCTGTGTTTCGTAGTCTTTGATAACCTTGATAGCCAGTTTAGATAGCATCACTAGAGCAACGATGTTGATTAGCGCCATCATACCCATAGAGGCATCAGCTAGGTTCCAAACCACAGGAAGTGAAGCAACAGAGCCGAACATTACCATCACAAGTACACACAGACGGAAGGCAAAAAGACCTTTCTTAGTGTTACCGTTCAGGAACATTACGTTAGTTTCTGCGTAGCTGTAGTTCGCGATGATTGACGAGAAACAGAACAGCAGAATCGCAGCCGCCATGAAGTAAGTTGTCCAGCTACCTAGCTCGCTTGTTAGCGCTTGCTGAAGCAGGCTGATACCTGTCGCTGCGTTTGGCTGATCCATCACACCACTTAGCATGATCATTGCTGCAGAGGCAGAACAGATAACGATGGTATCAACAAATACACCTAGCATCTGAACGAAACCCTGAGACGCTGGGTGGTTCGGGTTTGGTGTCGCACTTGCTGCAACGTTTGCTGCAGAACCCATACCTGCTTCGTTCGAGAATAGACCACGTGCGATACCGCTTTGCATCGCTTGAGCAATGGTGTAAGCCACACCACCTGCTGCCGCTTCTTGCCAGCCGAATGCACTCTTAACGATAAGAGCAAGAACGGCTGGAAGCTCAGTGATGTTCATGATCACGATGATCATTGCAATTGCCAGGTAGCCGATAGCCATTACTGGAACGATTTTCGCTGATGCTGCCGCAATCTTGCGTAGACCGCCCATGATGAAGAAGGCAGAGAAGGCAACAATCACAACACCCATGATGGTTTCGTCAAAGCCGAAAGAGTGGCTTAGTGCATCTGTGATGGTGTTTGCTTGTACTGCGTTGAATACCAAACCGAATGCAATGATTAGGAACACTGAGAATAGTGAGCCCATCCAGCGCATACCTAGGCCTTTTTCCATGTAGTAGGCTGGGCCACCACGGTATTGGCCGTCAACGTCTTTGGTCTTGTAGATCTGTGCCAGTGTTGACTCGATAAATGCAGTAGACATACCAAATAGGGCAATCAACCACATCCAGAAGATAGCACCTGGGCCACCTACGGTTAGAGCAACAGCAACACCCGCCATGTTACCTGTACCTACACGGGCTGCCATTGATGTACAGAACACTTGGTAAGAGCTGATACCGTTATCAACATCTTTACCGCTTTTTAGGACATCAACAGAATGGCGGAACTGGCGAATTTGGATAAAGCCGAGACGTAAAGTGAAGTAAATACCGACTGCTACCAGTAGGTAAACAAGGAGTTGGCCCCAAAGTACACCGTTAATTGCGCCGATGACGGCTTCTAGGCCATCGTTCAGCGAGGTCAACCAAGTTTCGTTTGTAACACTCATACTAATTTCCTGTATATGACACTCAACCATTACTGGTTGAGCAAACTGAAACGTCCATTTACATGACAGTTCATGAATATGATTCTGAATTTATATTTGTTATTTACTGGAAGAATCCAGCCATGTGTAACTTGTTGAAGTTACAATTGTGAAACATAGAATCAGGTGTTTCATCTGTAGACGGGGCGGTAAGTTAGCACGAAATTCGCCTACATCAGCGTGATATACATCACGTTTTTTCAATGAGATTTGCGCAACTCAAGCTTGCAGTATTTGATTCTGTAAAATTAACTCATTAATTTCATATATTTATCTTTGTGTTGCTAGGTTTCTTACAGGTGCTTAATGAACGGTGTATAATTGGTGATATTTTTGGTTTTTACTCTGTGTTAACTAAATAATGCAGAATATTTAACCGTGAGTTGTTGTGTGAATTTCAACTATTCTTAACATTTGAGAATGGCTGTGAAAGGATTGGATGGCTGTGATGAATAATTTTTCATGAATTAGTTAAATAAAAACCGCTCATTAAAAGCGGTTTTAACCAGTGACAGATCTTTATATGGGTAACTTGGGTGTAGACGTTTAGTGTAGTAGGGACGTTGAACGATGCTGGTAAGTGGCTTGGTAAGCGTTGGTTTTTACTTCTCGCCGAGTAGAAAGGTTGGTGTCTTTTTCGATTTCATCAAGTTCTTGCCCTTCGAACTGATGGCCACAGATGCACACATATCCCCCAGTTTCTGAAACGAGATACTCTTCATCTTGGCCACATTTAGAGCAAATTGGCAGATCCTGCATACTATTACCAATACCTTTACTAATGAATACAAACTGTTCGTACTTTATGAAACATCAAACTATTGCTTAGTTTGATTGAAATATAGTAATTGCACTGTGGATTATTGAGTATCGACTTAGTGTTTTTTTTGGAGGAAACACGGAAAATATTAATATAGCGGTAAAGCAAGTTTGCAATTACCAAAAAGAATGTATAAAGAAGACCCGCCTATTGGCGGGTCTTAGTAGATATGATGCCTTTAAATAGGGGAAAGCTAAATGCTGCCCTAAATAAATTAGAAAGAAGTACGCTTGTAACGACGGTATTCTGCATTCCAGAAGTTGTCGTTGATCTTCTCTTTAATACGCTCATCAGTATTCTTAGGCGCTTTACGCTGTTCAACAGCTTTTTTAGCAACGGCAAACGCGATATGGCGAGAAACGTCCTGGATCTCTTCCAAAGGCGGTAGTAGGGCACCTTGGCCGTTGATAGCTAGTGGTGAACACTCTGCTAGCGCACGGCTACTTTCCATTAGCATTTCGTCAGTTACGCGACGAGCACCCACGGCTAGAACACCAAGTCCAATACCAGGGAAGATGTAGCTGTTGTTACACTGGGCAATCGGGTATGTCTTACCGTTGTGAACGACAGGTTCGAATGGTGAACCCGTTGCCACTAGTGCGTTACCGTCAGTCCAGCGAATGATGTCTGCAGGCGTTGCTTCCACACGGCTAGTCGGGTTTGATAGCGGGAAGATGATTGGACGCTCGCAATGTGCATGCATTTCGCGGATCACTTCTTCACTAAATAGGCCAGGAACGCCAGATACACCGATCAGAACAGTAGGTTTGGCATTGCGCATTACATCTAGTAGGGAGATGTTGTTGTCTTCTGTATCCCACTCGTTGATGGTCGAGCGCTGCTGAACTAGCTTCTTCTGGAAATTGATCAGGTTTGGCATGTCATCAACCAACAGACCCCAGCGGTCAACCATGTATACCTGGCTACGTGCTTGTTGGTCAGAAATACCCTCTGAGACCATCTGCGCAATAATCGCTTCAGCGATACCACAACCAGCAGAGCCTGCACCCAGGAAGGTGACACGCTGCTCAGATAGCTTGCTGCCTGCTGCTTTACATGCGGCTAGCAGTGAGCCCACAGTCACTGCTGCTGTACCTTGGATGTCATCGTTGAAGCAGCATACTTTGTCTTTATAACGCTCAAGTAGAGGCATAGCGTTTTTCTGAGCAAAGTCTTCGAACTGAATCAAGGCATCAGGCCAACGTTGTTTAACTGCTTGAATGAACTCATCAACGAAGTTGTCGTACTCTTGGCCAGAGATACGAGGATGACGCCAACCCATGTACATAGGATCAGATAGACGCTGTGGGTTGTTAGTACCAACATCAAGCACAACCGGTAGGGTGTAAGCCGGGCTGATACCGCCACACGCTGTGTAAAGAGAAAGCTTACCGATTGGAATACCCATACCACCGATACCTTGGTCGCCCAAACCAAGAATACGCTCACCGTCCGTCACAACAATAACTTTCACGTTGTGGCGAGATGCATTGTTTAGCATGTCTTCAATGCGGTCACGGTTCGGGTAAGAGATGAAAAGACCACGACCACGACGGTAAATGTTTGAGAAATCTTCACATGCTGCACCAACTGTTGGTGTGTAGATGATTGGCATCATCTCGGAGATGTGGTTTTCAACCAAACGGTAGAAAAGGGTTTCGTTAGTGTCTTGAATATTGCGTAGGTAAATATGCTTATCCATGTCGTTTTCGAATTTCAAAAACTGTTTGTAAGCACGTTCTGTTTGTTCTTCAATGGTTTCGATAGCTTCTGGAAGCAAACCTTCCAGGTTGAAGAACATACGCTCTTCGACAGAGAATGCACTACCTTTGTTTAGCAGGGGAGTTTCTAGTAACGCAGGGCCAGCGTAAGGGATATAGAGGGGGCGTTTATCGTTATTCATGCAATAGACTCTGTTTCATGGGTAGTAAGGAAATGGGCTATCGTAAGATTTTCCATTTAGGCGCTAATCGTAGATCTACCTTGCTGATTATTCAAAGGGAAAGCGAAGAAATTTCGAGGTCTAGATCAAGTTTTAGAGGGGTTTTTTACGGTCATTAACACGGTAAAATGCTCATGTTTGAAATTATGTTGATTTTGTTACTGTTTGTTTGTTTTCTTGGTGGTAATTTGTTGCTGTATGTTTCTCGTTATGGTGGATAAAAAGTGCATGAAATTTGGGGGTTTGCAAGGGTTTTATTTTTGTTGTTTATGTTTGTTTTTAGTTGCGTTTGTAAATAACAATGTTTGACTTGATTTTTATTGTGTTTATTTATTGTTGTGGTTTGAACGGTGTTCTAAGTACATCGATGAGCTCTGAATCTGGATATAGCAAATCTGATTGTCTTTCCAAGACAAAATCAAGGAAGGCTTTACCCTCACGTGACATGAAATGTCTTGGTGGGTGCACAAGCCATGATAAATTCATTATTGGTGCGTAGCTTGGGATAATTAATTGCAGAAGCCCTTTATCCACAAACTGTTTGCCAATGCGTCTAGAAGTAAAAAGTACTCCCTTATGTTGTGTCGCCGCTTCTATCATTAGCGATATGCTGTTCACGGTAAGTGAAGATTTCGGATGGATGATATTTCCGTTTTTACTCGTTACTTTGTCGAAAGTTTGACCATTACTAAATCTATAGACAATGAACAAATGCTCTACTAAATCTTCCAGTGATTGCGGCTCACCATATTCAGCAATATATTGGGGTGAGGCATACAAACCGAATGTTTCTCTAGCCATTTCCCGGGCGACCAAGTTTTCTTCACTGATTTTGTTCGATAACCTAAAAGCCATATCAATATTGTTTTTAATTAAATCTTGCTCATAGGGGGAGCTAATCACCTCAACTTCAATATTCGGGTGCAATGTCATAAAGTCCAAAACCAATTGAGCTTTATTGAGCATGACAGGCATGACCATGATTTTGAGTTTGCCCTGCAGATCATCTTCTGGGGTTTGTAGCGATAAAACGGTTTGGTCAAGATCCTTGATGATCGACACAGTTGAGATATAAAAGCGATTTCCAGATTCAGTCAGAGTGACATTCCTACTGTGACGATGGAATAATTTGATACTGGTATCTTCCTCCAGCTGCTTGATCCGACGACTAATATTTGATTTGGGCAAGTCCATCCATTTCGCGGTTTCTGAAATCGAACCGAACTCCACGACTTTATGGAAAAGCTTTATATCTTCTGTTTTCATATCAGCAAGATGATAATGGTTGTTAGTTCTATTTTATCAGAGTCTGTGGGGTTTACTGTTCCATGAAATGAAACGATGGGTTTCCATATTGACGGTTTAATGAAACGAGCTCTGTTCCTATACTTTGCCGCCTTGTATGACAAAAGCAGGCGATGGCGATGGACAAATCGTGCAAACATAAAATAGTAGTAAGAGTGAAGAGACGTTGGTGGCAGCGCTTGCTATATAAGCAGATTTACCGCTGTAGCTACTGTAACCAGGAGTTCAAGCTTTGAGCTTGGATAGCAAAAGGACTCGAGAAATCGTGCAACGGAAAAGCGCCAACCATCTTCGCAGTGTAAGAGAAAGGTTTGTAGAAAATCACCAAAACTCTCAACCTAAACCCCAAACAAGAAAACGCCCGCATTCATAGAATCGCGGGCGTTTTGGTTTATCCAAAAGGAAGGATAATTATTTCATCGTTTCAACTTTCTGCTGCAGGGCATCTAGTTGTTGCATCTTGCCTTGTAGACCCAATGATTGGTAATTGATTGAAGCAGGATTCATCAACTGGCCTTGCTGCATTGGGTAGTCTGGCAGCGTCTTGAAGAAATCACCGATTACGTCCTGAATCGGTACGAACAACCACATGTTGTCAGCCATCCAACGCATGTACATAGCCGATTCGTGTGGAGCTTTTTCGAACGGGTCAGCACGGAGGTGGATGATCTGCGGCCAGTTTTGCTCAAAGCGAATAGCGTCAGAAATGTTACCTTCCATCACGGCGAAGTTCAGTTTCCAGTCGTGCCAGCGTACTGCGTTCAGCTCACCGTTGGCTGAGAAATACAGCAGAGACTCTCGAGGTGCTTTGTCTTCTTTACCTTCAAAGAATGGCTTAAAGTTGTAGCCATCGATATGTACACGCCAGTCTTTACCATTAGCTGTGTAGCCTTCAGCCAGCTGTTCTTTCACATCTGGCACACCGGCAGCATCCATAAGCGTTGGTAGCCAATCTTGGTGCGCCATCATTTCATTGATACGAGAGCCAGGTTCAATCACACCCGGCCAGCGAACAAGCTGAGGAACACGCATACCACCTTCCCAGGTAGTGCCTTTCTCACCGTGGAATGGGGTTGCACCACCATCAGGCCAAGTTACGGTCTCAGCACCGTTATCCGTAGAGTAAATAACGATGGTGTTGTCAGCAATCTTTAGCTCGTCAAGCTTGTCTAGCAAGATACCTACGTGATCATCGTGTTCTAGCATGCCGTCAGCGTAAATACTGATACCCGATTTACCTTGGTACTTCTCTTGTAGGCGAGTCCAAACGTGCATGCGGGTGGTGTTATGCCAGATAAAGAAAGGCTTGTCGGCTTTTACTGCTTTTTCCATGAAGGCAAGTGATTCTTCAAGGAATTCCTCATCTGCGTGCTCCATACGCTTACGGGTCATCGGGCCGGTATCTTCAATTTTGCCGTCAGCGTAAGATTTGATCACGCCACGAGGACCATAGTTCTTACGGAACTCAGGATCTTTCGGGTAGTAGTAAGTTTCAGGCTCTTCTTCCGCGTTAAGGTGGTAGAGGTTACCGAAGAACTCATCAAAACCGTGAGCGGTTGGAAGGTGTTGATCCTGATCGCCCAAGTGGTTCTTACCAAACTGCGCGGTCATGTAGCCTTGCTCTTTTAGCAAGTCAGCAATAGTTGGTGCCCAATCAGGGATACCGTGTGTGGAGCCTGGCATACCAATGGTCAAAAGGCCGGTGCGGAAAGGTTCTTGACCCGTAATGAAGGATGCGCGACCAGCAGTACAAGACTGTTGACCGTAGTGATCAGTAAACAATGCACCTTCATTGGCGATACGGTCAATATTGGGGGTTTCGTAACCCATCATGCCTTGGTTATACGCGCTGATATTCCAGTAACCCACATCGTCACCGAAAATCGCCAGAATGTTTGGTTTGTCTGCTGCAACAGCAGCGCTTGACGTTGCGAGAACCCCAAGACCGACAGCCAGTTTACTTACTTGGTTTGCCATAATAACTCCGTTCAAATTAAGAGCGTTTTTTTAATCAGCACGAAAGGTGCTTATTTGTCGTTGGGCGCTAAGTTACTGGCAACTAAGGGGCTTTGTCGCTTTATAGCGGTTATAACCTTTGGTTAATTACGTTAGCTAATATGATGTTTTATAAACGCTTTTAATCAAATGAGAGTGAAGTAAAATCGACGTTAACCGTGATGAGTATCACACCTGTTTCCGCAGGCGAAGTTGGTCTTAAGGCACGGCTTCGGACTATTTTAATCGCAGAAAAATACTTAATTTTGAGTGGTGCAGGTCGCGGAACTACCCATTGTGAGCTATTAATTTTTGTTGCAGGACGCCATTTTAACTTAGTGACTGAGGTTTATATGACAGCGAGAAAAGGCTTCAAAAGCCGAATAATGATACTTGCAACACTGCTGGTCGGTGCTGCAAGCAGTAGTATCGCAGCAGAGAAACCCAATATTTTAGTTATCTGGGGTGATGACATCGGGCAAACCAATGTCAGTGCCTACACATTTGGGTTGGTTGGCTATCACACTCCGAACATAGACAGTATTGCCAAGGAAGGGATGATGTTTACCGATTATTACGGTGAGCAATCCTGTACCGCTGGCCGTTCGACGTTTATTACCGGGCAAACTGTATTGAGAACAGGGCTGAGTAAAGTGGGACTTCCCGGTGCTGATCTCGGTTTGCAAGCGGAAGATGCCACTATTGCAGAGCTGCTAAAACCGCTGGGTTATATGACAGGTCAGTTTGGTAAGAACCACCTCGGTGATAAAGATGAACACCTGCCAACTAATCATGGTTTTGATGAATTTTTTGGTAACCTCTATCACCTCAATGCTGAGGAAGAACCGGAGAATGTTGATTACCCTAAAGACCCTGACTTCCGTAAGAAGTTTGGCCCTCGCGGTGTCATCAAATCATATGCTGACGGCAAGATTGAGGATACAGGTCCTCTGACTCGTAAGCGGATGGAAACCGTTGATGATGAGACACTTGAGGCTGCTTTGGACTTCATGGATCGCGCAGTGAAAGCCGAGAAGCCATTCTTTGTATGGTGGAATGCAACTCGTATGCATTTCCGTACTCATGTTAAAGAAGCGAACTCAGGCAAGACCGGGATCAGTTTTTATGCCGACGGTATGGTTGAGCACGATAACCATGTCGGTGAGTTACTTAAGAAAGTGGACGATCTCGGCATCAAGGATAACACCATTGTCTTTTATTCGACTGATAACGGCCCGCACATGAACTCGTGGCCAGATGCCGGTTTGACGCCATTCCGTGGTGAAAAGAATACTAACTGGGAAGGGGCATACCGAGTACCCGCCATGGTACGTTGGCCAGGTAAAATTGAGCCGGGCAGTGTATCCAATGAGATCATGCACCACATGGACTGGATGCCAACCTTCCTCGCAGCAGCCGGTGATGACAAGATCAAAGAGAAGCTACTTGAAGGTCACCAAGCAGGCGATAAGAATTTTAAAGTTCACCTCGACGGGTACAACTTCCTGCCATACCTAACCGGTGAAGTGGATAAAGGGCCTCGAGAAGAAGTGTTCTACTTCACCGATGACGGTGATCTGAGTTCACTTCGCTACAACAACTGGAAGATCGTATTCTTGGAGCAGCGTGCTAAAGGGACATTACGTATTTGGGCTGAACCTTTCACTCCACTGCGTGTACCTAAAATCTTCAATTTGAGGATGGACCCTTACGAGGTCGCTGACATTACTTCGAACACCTACTACGACTGGATGCTTGACCGCGCCTTCATGCTAGTGCCGGCCCAAGCTTATGTGGCCAAGTTCCTTGAAACCTTCAAGGAGTTCCCACCAAGGCAGAAAGCGGCAAGCTTCTCGCTTGATCAGGTAATGGAAAAACTTCAACAGCCAACAAATAAATAAGGTTCTGAATTTAAATACGAATGTCTAGGGCTCTTCGGAGCCCTTTATCGTCTTTCATACACTATCTTTATTGCAGGGATATCACTCTTCAAGGAAGGCTATGGCACGGTTGCTTCAATGGGATTGGCTTTGCAAATTCAAACTCAACAACTTCGTTGTTAACTGTTTTGCTTTTTTATTCGTATCAGGATTTACCGTTGATAATGCAACTGCTCAATCCATTGAGTATGTTGGCAGTGAAGCTTGCGTTGAGTGTCATACCGAGCAGGTAAAAGCGTGGCGGGGTTCTCACCATGAAATGGCGATGAAACATGCAACACCTGAATCGGTAATGGCCAACTTTTCCGACCAAAAGCTCGAACATAAAGGTAAAACCAATCGTTTTTTCAAAAAGGGTGATGAGTATTGGGTCAATATCGCGGGTGCTTATCAGCAATTCTCTGACTTCAAAATTAGCTATACCTTTGGTGTTTATCCTCTGCAGCAATATATGGTCGAGTTTCCTGATGGCCGTATTCAGTTAATTCCCTTTGCGTGGGATGCTCGTCCGCCAGAAAAAGGTGGGCAACGTTGGTTTCACTTATATCCCGACGCGACACCGGTTGATGAATTCTATTGGACCAATGTTGGGCAGAACTGGAACTTTATGTGCGCCGATTGCCACTCAACCAATCTAAAGAAAAACTACGATAGCAAGACAGATAGCTATCAAACCACGTGGTCAGAAATCAATGTCGGTTGCGAGGCTTGCCATGGCCCTGCCAGTGGACATATCGACTATGTCAAAAAGCGCAATAGTGATATGTCTGCATCACATTCAGATGGACTAATGGGGTTCGAGCGTGATCTGACTGTTTCTGTTAAACAGTGGGTTGCAAAGGAGGGGCATAAAACCCTTCAACCTGCTTCGATAAGTCCGACTGACCAAGTACAAACTTGTGCGCAATGCCATAGCCGCCGCACTCAACTTAACGAAACAGCTGATCATGTTAAGGGTTCATTTTTGGATAAGTATCGGCTGAGCTTGATCACCCCAGAGCTTTATTATCATGACGGCCAGATTTATGACGAGGACTATGTGTATGGCTCTTTTTTGCAATCACGAATGGCGGAGAAGGGGGTGACCTGTACCAACTGCCATGATCCCCATACTGCAAAACTAAAGATCCCTGAAGAGGCTGTGTGTAGTCAGTGTCATGTCTCACCTGAATATGCTTCCAGCAAGCACACACTTCATTCTGAAGGCTCGGAGGCGGCCAAATGTACTACCTGCCATATGCCCGAAACGACCTATATGCAGGTTGATCCTAGGCGTGATCACAGCTGGCATATCCCTAGGCCGGATATCAGCAAGCATATCAACACCCCCAATGTGTGTACTGGTTGCCATGAAGATCAAACTGATCAGTGGGCAGATAAAACGCTTGCCAAGCATTTCCCTAACTCCAAGTATCGCAATCAGCAGCATTTTGGTGTGGCATTTTATGCCGATAGCATTGGCCATAAAGCCGCGCCGGATGCACTCTCTTATACTGCTCAAGATTCGTCCCTGAGTCATATTATCAGAGCTTCGGCACTGTCTCGCATGGCGGGTAATTCAGGACAGAACACCTTGGTGGCTTTGGCAAGAGCGGTTAAACATGACAATGAGTTGATTCGGTTAGGCGCGATTGAAGGCTCGGCTAGTTACGGTTGGCCGGAGCGTTGGCAGATTATATCCCCATTGTTATCAGATCCTGTTTTGTCGGTGAGAACAGAAACGGCAGCGGCGTTGGTCGTACATTGGACACAAATGAACCTGTTGCAAAAAGACAGCCTGAACAAGCCGTTGCAAGAATATATCGAGATCCAACAATTCAATGCAGATAGAGGGTTTGGCAGAACGAACCTTGGCAACGTTTCTCGCGCGATGGGGGATGCTGATGAAGCCATCTCTTGGTATCGAGGGGCAATTGAGATCGAGCCATATTTTGCCAATAGCTATGTCAATCTGGCTGACTTGTACCGGAGCCAAAACAAAGAAACGCTAGCCCTCGATGTGCTCAAACAAGGTATGGCGGCCCAGCCTAACGACAGTGCATTACCTTACAGTACAGGGCTTGCGTACCTGCGAGCCGGAGAAATGCAGCAAGCCAAGTCGTTACTGAAAAAAGCCGCTGAAATGGCCGAGGATAATTCCCATTACTGGTATGTCTATGGGTTGGCTCTGGAACAAAGCGATGTCCTGGCAGCAAGCGAGGCTATCAATACGGCATTTGAACTAAGCGGTAATCCCCAGCACTTGTATGCGCGGTGTGAGGTACTGGCTCGCAATTACCAAAGAGGAGAAGTTGCTACGGCGTTTGAAGGCTGCACGCAGCAGCTTGGCAAGATAGTACCACCAGAAGTGGTGATTCAGTTGAAAGCTCAGATTAGGGGGTAATAGCAAATTGGAGCCATGAAAAGGCTTGAGCTGTAATGGCCAGTATAACCAATAGTTATCGGGCTTATGGGTACGATACAGTCCATAAAATACTAACTAGATGAGAGAATCTATGAACCAAGCACAGCAAGCTATAAATCAGCTGATTGAACAAACTGAGAAAAGTGTTATCGGGCAGCGCCATGTCGTTGAAGCACTGGTGATTGGCTTGTTGGCTAATGGTCATATTCTTTTAGAAGGCTTACCTGGTACGGCAAAAACTCGCTCGGTGAAGTCTTTAGCCGCTTTGCTCCAAACGGATTTTGGTCGAATTCAATTTACGCCTGACTTGTTGCCGTCAGATGTAACGGGCACCGAGATTTATCAAGATCTCGACGGCAAACCCCAGCTCCATTTCCAACCTGGACCAATTTTTAACAGTATTGTCTTAGCTGATGAAGTCAATCGAGCGCCGGCTAAAGTGCAAGCCGCACTACTTGAAGCGATGGCGGAAGGAACCATCACAGTAGGCGATACAACCCATCAATTACCAGAGCTGTTCATGGTACTGGCGACACAGAACCCGGTAGAGCAAGAGGGGACCTACCCACTACCGGAAGCACAGATGGACCGTTTTATGATGAAGGTAACGGTCGAATACCCTGAAGATGACGCCGAGCTTGATATTATTCGTCTAGTACGTGGTGAAGAGTTGGGAGCCAGTGAATCTCACTCCGAAGATCAAGCACATCAATATATTGAAACAGATATTGTACTTGAGGCCCGCCGTCAGCTGCCGAATATTGCGGTTTCAGATCTTGTCGAGCGCTATATTGTTGCTTTGGTCAT
This sequence comes from Photobacterium sp. AWH4_225, assembly GCF_056158405.1. Taxonomy (NCBI): domain Bacteria; kingdom Pseudomonadati; phylum Pseudomonadota; class Gammaproteobacteria; order Vibrionales; family Vibrionaceae; genus Photobacterium; species Photobacterium sp. AWH4_225. The sequence goes on from NZ_JBSWTF010000001.1 coordinate 1,814,822, forward strand.
GGCGACACGTAAGCCAGAGCGTTATCCAGATTCAAGTCTTGCAACATGGATTGAGGTCGGCTCGAGTCCACGTGCTTCTATTGCACTGGATAAATGCGCGCGAGCCTATGCTTGGCTTCAAGGTCGTGACCATGTTTTGCCGGACGATGTTCGTGCCATGGCACCTATGGTGCTTGGCCACCGCTTTACCCTGAGCTACGACGCCCTTGCCGATGGGATCAGTCACTTGCGGATTGTTGAAGAGCTGCTTGACCATGTAGAAATCGGTTAAAAGGGGGCATTATGGCAAAGCCGAACATTGCCCCTCAGCCTGCCGGGCTTGATAGTCGTATATATTGTGATTACGCACGGTTAGTGCGTCTACAGTCCCAGATCAATACGTTTAGCTTATTGCCGCATTTGAAAGCCGGTAGCGTCTTGTCGGGCCGACATAACTCCTTATTTCGAGGCCGTGGGCTTAACTTTGAAGAGCTGCGTCATTATCAAATGGGCGATGATATTCGTAATCTCGACTGGAAGGTAACCCTTCGAACGGGCAAGCCCCATGTTCGCAGTTATACCGAAGAAAAAGATCGCAATGTCATTATTTGCGTCGACCAGCGTAGCCAGATGTTCTTCTCGTCGACCCAAGTGATGAAATCTGTCGTGGCCGCAGAAATTGCTGCCATGTGTGGTTGGCGAGTGCTCAAAGATGGCGATCGGGTAGGTGTCGTTATCGCTTCAGCCGAGAAGGTCTACCACAGTAAATCGCAGCGATCCCAGCACGCGTATATGGCGCAGTTAAAGCTTTTGGCTATTGCTAATCAGCAACTTAACGTTGATTCTACAAATAGTGGCAAGGTGAGCTTTTCGCTGTGGCTTGAGCAGCTTAAGCGAATGAATTTATCCCAATCGACTCTGGTATTTATTACCGATTGGCGTGATTGTGAGGAGCAACACCTTGATCTGCTCAAGCAGTTTCAAATACATAACGATGTGCTGGCTGTAATGGTCAACGACCCTCTTGAGCAAACTCTGCCAAATGAGCTCGCAAAATCAAATTGGGTGGTCGGAGACGGACGGTATCAGTTAACCCTGGACTCCAAAGAAAAAATCACCAATGCCAGTGCTAGTTTGGCTGAGCGAAGCCAACTTGCGCGCCAGTCACTGACTCGATTAATGGCGTTGAAACGCCTTCCTTTTATTGAACTGGATACCTCGGGTTCCCACATTAGTCAGTTCCAACGGCTTGTTGGGAGACAATAACAATGAGTATCGAACATACACCTCCGAGCACGTATATACTGCGTGATCTTTTTGATGTCACCGTACCTGATAGTGTCAGTTGGATGCCGCAAACGATCGGTTGGAAAATCCTTGCCACCGCTTTGATTATTCTGGCTGCCTTTCTTGCTTATCGCCGGCTACTTTTTTGGTGGCATAACCGCTACCGTAGCGAGGCCATTGCGGCAATAAATAACCTCGACCCCAATGAACAAGACTTTGAATATAGCCTGTACTCGATTTTGAAAGTTGTACTGGTGTACTTGGATCCCGCCTATGGCCGTTTATTTGGCAAATCATTCTTACAACAGCTTGATAGGTTGAGTGGTGGGAAAGAGGTTTTTGCTGATGAACTCGGCCAGAAGTGGACACAGTCACTGGTTGACCCATCGACGGTATTGAATGTTGAAGAGCGAACCCGTTTACAGCACCAAGCGGTTAACTGGGTGAAGAGTCACTCATCTCAGTACAGACAGCACGGGCATCGCGAAACCCAAAGCGGTTTTATTGCCAAATTAGTGACTAAACGTAAAGAGCAGGGAGAAGGGCGTCATGTTTAACTTTTCTCTGTTTAATTTTTCCCTGACTAACTTGGAGTTCATTCATCCTTGGTGGTTTCTGGCTCTGCCGTTACCACTGTTGGTTGTCTATTTTGTTCCAGCTTATCGTACCAAGCAAAGTGCGATCAAAGTGCCATTTTTCAGCCAGTTGATTGAGGCGCTAGGTGAAACCCCCTCCGCTGGTGCCAACCAGCTATCACCATCTTGGTGGCAACGTATGACCTTGGTGATTTCTTGGATACTGATTATCACAGCCTTAGCCAAGCCAACTATTTTGGGCGCTCCGCAAGTGAGGGAGAGCTTTGGTCGGGATGTCATGGTGCTGGTGGATCTTTCAGGATCAATGGCTGAAAAGGATTTTACCTCCGAAAAAGGCCAGAGAGTCTCCCGTCTTGATGCCGTGAAAGAGGTATTGGCAGATTTTGTCAAAACCCGAGAGGGCGATCGCTTGGGCTTGATTCTGTTTGGCGATGCGGCTTTTTTGCAAACACCGTTTACGGCCGATCAGGATGTGTGGCTAGCGCTGCTTAACCAAACCGAAGTGGCTATGGCGGGTCAGAGCACCCATCTAGGGGATGCGATGGGGTTGGGAATTAAAGTGTTTGATCAAAGCCACCAGGAAAAAGGTGATGCAGATAGAGAGAAAGTCGCTATCGTGCTTACCGATGGTAATGATACCGATAGTTTTGTTGAACCGATTGAAGCAGCCAAGGTTGCCAAGGCAAAAGGGGTAAGGATCCATATGATTGCCATGGGCGACCCGCAAACAGTTGGCGAGACGGCGCTTGATATGGACACCATCAACCGTGTCGCTCAAGAGTCGGGCGGACAAGCTTTTGTTGCATTAGATCGTCAAGCACTCTCTGCTGCTTATGAAGAGATTGGCAAGCTTGAGCCTCAACTCTATGAAAGCTCAACCTATCGTCCCAAGCAAAGCATTCACCACTATCTGATTGCGGTCGTCGTTGTGATGTACTTAGTTGCATTCTCGCTGGCAACATTTAATCGACGCAGCAACAGTCACCGGCGTCGGGTCTCGGAGGATAAAGGCTCTGAGGCTAGCTTGAAGAAAACTAGCTCGCAAAAAGAAGACTCGGAGGGTAACCATGTTGGATAGCGTGAACCTACAGCAGGTGATTACTCAGTTTCATTTTATCAGACCGATGTGGTTGCTGGCTTTTATACCTATGGGGCTTTTATTGTGGCTTCGCTGGCGTGAAGATAGTCAGCCTTCTTGGAAAGATGTACTGCCTGAGCACCTTCGTAATGTGCTGACTATTGGGGAAAGAGGCTGGAGCAAGCAACTGCCGCTTAAATTACTGATGGCCATCATTGCGATAGCGATTGTGATATGCGCCGGACCAACATGGCAGCGTCAAGCTTCACCGTTTGGTGAGGATAAAGCCTCAATGTTGGTGCTGCTTGATAGCAGCGAGTCGATGCTTGAGAAAGATTTACCTCCAAGCCGATTAGAGCGGGCAAAACATAAAGTCCGTGACTTGTTAGCACTGCGCCAAGGTGGCAGCACAGGTTTGGTGGTGTATGCAGGCTCTGCCCATGTTGCGATGCCAATGACTCAAGATACAAAGGTGTTTGAGCCGATATTGGCGGCGATTTCCCCTGAAATTATGCCGGTTGAAGGCAAGTTTGCTGAACAGGCTTTGCCGCTTATTGATCAGCTACTGCAAGGGAGGCCTGGCTCGACAGTGTTGATGGTTTCTGATGGTGTTAACCCGAATACTGCTGAGGCTTTTAAAACCTATTTTGCAGACAAACCATATCAATTGATGATACTGGGCGCGGGTAACCGTGATGTTGTCAGCGATGCGCCTGCGGATTTTGATTCATTAAGGCAACTTGCCAGTGACACCGGAGGCCGATTCATTTCAGTTACTGTCGATAGTAGCGATATAGAACGGCTTAACCGCTCAGTTGAGCGGAACATGCAACTTAATGGTGAGTCATCGATGCCTTGGCAGGATATGGGGTATCAACTGTTGCTGCCCATTGCCCTTCTTATGCTGCTGTGGTTCCGCAAAGGTTGGCTGGTGCAATGGTGTGTGGTCATGACCCTGAGTGGAAGCCTATTGGTCGCACCTGTTGTTAAAGCGGAAACAATCGTCTCATCAAAAGCACAGCCAACTGCACCTGCAGCAGAGGTGACAGTCTGGGATAAAACAGCGCAATGGTGGTGGGATTTGTGGCTAACGCCAGATCAGCAAGGTCAGTGGCTGTTCAATAAAGGGGACTACCTAGAGGCTGCGAAGCATTTCGTTGACCCGCTAAGAAAAGGGACGGCCTATTACTATGCCAGTGAGTATAAACAGGCCCACCGAGCATTCTTGCAAATGGACAGTGACTTTGGCTTGTACAACGCGGCGAGTGCATTGGCGAGGCAGCGGGAGTATCTTGCTGCGAGAGACTTATTACAGTCTCTAGCTGATAAGAGAATCCTTGATCCTGAACTACGATCTGGTGTTGAACATAACCTCAAGGTTATCGGCGGCATCGTAGAGGAAATCAACCGCACCAGTGAAAGCCAAGCGGGCACAACGGATGGACCGGAAGAGTCTTTCGAGTTGAGTGATGACAAACCTCGCACAGCTGATGGAGCCGATGAAAAAACCGCCGCAGAGCTTATGATCAAAGACACACTGAATGCCAGCGAAATTTTAGGCAGTGATGAACTGGCGGATAAATGGTTAAGGCGGGTAGAAGCCGATCCTAAGTACTTTCTGCGGGCAAAATTTCAGATCCAGCTCAATGATTCAAATAAAAGCGATTTGACCGGTGAGGTACAACAATGAGAACAGGGTTTATTACCTCATTACCATTATGGCTAGCTCTAATCTTATCTTTACTGAGTATGCCTGGTTACGCTGTCACTATTCAGCAGCTTCAGAAAAGCAATGATGTAGAAATCAAGGCATGGTTGAGTGATGGGAATGATAAAGGACAAAGTGGTAATGAGACAGAACCATCCAAGGTCCCACCTAGCTTTAGTGTCAATGAACAGGCCATTTTGAATGTTGAAGTGGCCACGCCTCGTTGGTTTACCGGGGGCACCCGTATTGAGTCGGTTGAAATCTCCAATGTCATCGCTAAGCAACGCAATCAATTAGCCACCAATTATACCGAGCGAAAAGGCGGGCAGACGTGGTCTCGCCAACGGTGGGAAATCACCTTGTACCCTGTTAAATCTGGCTCTTATACCGTGCCTCCACTCGCTGTGAATGTGCAGGTTTCAGCGCCAGATGGCAGTAATGTTGCAGGTACTTTATATACCCAACCGCTGGCCTTTAACGTTAGTTTACCGTCAGGCTTGCTCAGTGAGGATACGTCTTGGTTTACTGCGACAAATGTCGATGTTAAGCAAGAGTGGTCGCAATCGAGCGATGATTTAAAAGTTGGTGATGCAATCACACGTAAAGTGACTGTCGAGGCTCAGGATAGCCTTTCTGTACTGTTGCCGAACCTGTTAAAAAGTGAGTTATCGACCTATTTTCAGGCATACCCTCAACCCCATAGATTGGATGACTCGCAGACGCGGGGCGACTATCAATCACGCCGAGTTGAAGAAACCGTCTATGTGATACAGCAAGGGGGGGATTTCAAGCTACCCGAGCACCAGTTCCAATGGTGGAATGCCAAAACCAGCAAGCTTGAAACAATCACCCTTGAAGGAAAAGAATTTCATGCACGCCATACTCCGGCTTCTTTTGTGAAGGCTAACTTACGTACTTTAATCATGGTGGTTACTGTACTGGTTATAGCGCTTGGTATGTTCTTTGCCGGAAAGCGGTATTATCAATCCCACCCAACGCCACCATGGCTGCTGTTTTGGCTTGAAGTGAGGAAAGGCGAGTGGTCAAAGGCCAGGGCACAGTTGTACAGACATTTGCGTGTATCAACCGAACATCTAGAAATGAGTAGAGCCGGTAATGATAAAGCGTGGTTGAACACCAGTCATCAAGTCCAATCAGGTAAAGGAAAAGCGCATATTTTTCAGAAGATGTGGCGAATGATCAGTAACCAGCACAAATCATCTACTCGATTCAAGTTACCCAAAGCGTTACCTAAGTTAGACAAGGGTCACAAGCAGCATTAGTTTCCATTAAATTATTGAAATTTAATGACTATGATTAGAAGCATAACAATGATGATAAATGACAGAGCAGATGAAAAGCACTGATTTAAACCTTATTCCTATTTTTGTTGCTGTGTATGAGGAGCAAAGCCTTTCCAAAGCGGCAGTTCGGATGGATGTGAGCCAGCCAGCAGTGAGTAAAGGGCTAAAGCGTTTGCGTGATATTTATGATGACCCTTTATTTCACCGTAACGCCAACGGGGTGGAGCCAACAGCTTTCGCCAGTGATATTTATCCAGCATTGGCTGCCTCGTTTAAGAACTTCAGTTCGACGCTTTCTGCTTCGAGGGAGTTTGATCCTAAAACATCAAAGCGGATCTTTTCGATCGCCTGCGTTTCGGTTGCTAGCTATAGCATTGTGCCTGCTTTGATTGAGCAGGTTCGTTTGGAAGCACCGAATATCGCGTTTGAAATTCACCCTTTGTTCACTGAGGACATGGAGTCTGATCTACGATTACAACGTTATGATTTGGTGATTGATTTGCCGCCACGTGGTCGCAGCTTGCTGAAATCACAAGTGCTTTATTCTGAAGAACTCAGTGTCGTGTGTTGCAAGCATCACCCGCGTTTATCAGATTCAATTTCTATTGATCAGTTTTTGGCCGAAGATCATGTCGTGGTGGCCCGCTGGCATGCTCGCCGTAGCCTATTGAATGCTGAAGATATTCCGGAACTTGATCAGCGTAATATTATCGTGAGGGCACCAGGTGCAGTGGAAATGCTGCCGATTATTGCTGATTCAGACATGATTGGTATCTTACCGAAATCGACCATTGAAGCTTTTTCTGATCTTTATGACATCAAGGCGCTGCCTTTGCCTTTTGGTGAAGATGTTTATGATTTATGTGCCATCTGGCACCCCAGCCGAACCTCTGAAACCAGCCACCGTTGGCTGAGGCAGTTATTGTTTAAAGTGGTAAAGGATAATTGATGCTGTAATTATCTTCGGGTTATAGAGCTAATCCAGGGCGCGCTTTAGCCCTGACGTATATTCGGGGTATTGTGAAATCGTATTGTGGCCAGCACTATCTATGACGACTACCTCTTGCAGTTGATTGCCAAATTCGGCGATGAGCTGATCGGTTCTGGCTCTGGATATCACCTGATCCTTTCCGGCAATAAAAATATAGGTTTGTGCGGTGATCTGTTTGGCTCTATCCGAAGAGCTGTATCTGTCTTTGATAAACCAAGAAACGGGGAACATCCAGTAGATATCTTTGGCGACATTTTCAATGCTATCGAAAGGCGTGACTAAAATAAGCTTATCAACTTGCCTATTTGCTGCCACGTAGGTGGCAATCCCGGAACCGAGGCTTCGACCCATCAGAGAGACTGATTTATGTTGGCTTTGTATCGACTCAAAAATCGCTACAGCATCGTTATATAAAGCGGATTCAGTTGGCTTACCGGGATTGTTGCCATAACCTCTGTAAGGGATCAGGTAAACGCTATAGTGAGGGATCACCGCCTTAAAGAAGGGGATGTTGGCTTCGATGTTTTCTGCATTCCCGCCATAATAGATTAAAGCCTTCGATTGCCCTTCATTGAGCACCCAGCCGTGTAGCTTTTCACCAGCTACAGTAAAGTGGGTGTTCATCTCGCCGTAAACATTACTGGCAGACTGGGGATAGTAGAGAAACTGACGCTGAAGGGAACAAAAAGTAAGGAAGAAGAGGGCGTAGCCAACCACTATGATTACCAAGAGACTTTTCATTCATGCGTCCTGCCTTGCCTGCGTTTATACCAATAATAGACGAACGAATAAACAACGATATTGATCATCAAAGCCGTAATACCCAGCAACACTTGGACATCAAAGCTTAGCCCTGAAGGATAAATCACTGGAATGAGGTAGTGCTCAATAAATCCACCAGGATAGCCCTCGTCACCAGCTGCTTGACGTAATTGGTTTTCCAATGGCGTCAAAGGACAAATCCAGCCTTTGAAACTGAGAACTGAAATCCAGAGTACTGCAGGAATATGGACGAACACCATGAAGCTTCGCCATATTACCAGTAAGCCTCCGAGCAATGCGAAGATGATGAACAATAGGTGTAAAATGACGACCAGATCTGCCAGGATTCGATACATCATAAGCGGTCACCACTTCCATTGACTTAAGGCAACTTATTATAGCAATAGCTGTTATCCACATTCAGGTCAAAGCTTAAAAGTTATACCGACCTATAACATCTAGGCTCTCTACTGTTATCAACAATATCTGGGGACAGTTTCATCAGGGTAATACAGAGTATGAGTAAAGGCGCTTGATTAAAGGTGTTTCACAGCAGTCGATTATGAGGTGAAAAACATTTAACATATATTTCTTTGTAACTATCTGAAGTAGAAATGTATGTCATTGCCACCTTGCCCTAACTGCCAGTCTGAATATGTTTACCAAGATCAATCTCATTTAGTTTGCCCTGAATGTGCATACGAATGGAATCCTTCTGAGCTTGCTGACGAAGATACATTGTCAATCAAAGATGCCAACGGCACCCTTCTTGCGGAAGGTGATAAGGTCACAGTAGCGAAAGATCTCAAAGTGAAAGGCAGTTCACTGGTGATTAAAATTGGTACGAAAGCGGTTGTTCGTCGCATTGTAGACGGAAAAGATCATCAATTGGATTGCAAAGTCGATGGTGCGGGTGAAATGATGATTACAGCGAAGTTTGTCAAGAAAGCTTGAGAAACTAGGTTGTATTGATAAAGACAGTATATTGAGTGTTGGTTGAGGATGCTTTTTAGCACTCTACATCTTTATTCATAGATTAATTGCGATATTGGCTACATTTGTAGCCAATGTTGATACTCTTTCAATAATGACTATTCACTAATTGATTGTTCGGTTCCTTTATTTATAAAGGTGGCGAAAAGGAGAATATATGGACATATCTCTAAGAAAAGCTTTGGAATCTGATATTAACTTCTTAATAGATCTACGTGATATCACAATGCGACCCCATCTAGAACAGGTCGGTATGCCTACAACACGCGATGAGTATATAAAGCGTATCAGTTATGAGTTTGATGCTGCTCAGGTCATTGAACTTGATGGCCTACCGGTAGGGCTGTTTAAGGTGGTGTATTATGAAGATATAAATCAATGGTACATCATTCAGATCCAAATCCACCCTGGTTATCAGAATCTTAAAATTGGCAGTGATTTGATTCGTTCTATCACCGATAAAGCCCTACACATGGGTGCTAGCGTTGGTTTGAGTGTGATAAAAACTAATCCGGCACTTAAGCTTTACTTACGCTTGGGCTTTGAGCAAGTCAGTGAATCAGAGCATGAGTTTAACTTGGTATTTAATCTGAAAGGATAAGGGGGAACTATGCGTAAAATATCAGATGATATCTGGATTTTAGACGGTGAAGCAGTTCCTTTTTTATCATTGCCTTTCACAACACGGATGACGGTTGTCCGTCTACCTGAAGATCAATTATGGGTACATAGCCCAATAAAACTAACGAGTGAAATCAAGAGCCAATTAGCTGACCTCGGAGAGGTTAAGTACCTTATTGCTCCGAATCATTTACATCATTTGTTTATTGCTGATTGGCAATCTTGCTATCCAGATGCAATGACCTTTGGTTCTCGTGAAGTGATAAAAAAACGTGCTGATATCCACTTTAATTCCTCATTAAATGATAATCAAAGATGGCCTTGGGCAGATGAGATTGATCAAGTCATGTTTACGGGCTCTCCTCTAATGGAAGAGTGTGTGTTTTTCCATATAAAGTCAGGCACATTGATAGTCACTGATCTTATCGAAAACTTTCCATCTTCAAATTTTAATCATTGGCAGCGTTTGATCGCCAAAGGTGTCGGTATTTTAGCCCCTAATGGGAAGATGCCGCTTGATTGGCGTTTGAGCTTCACATTTGGAAAATCTCAGGCTAGGGAGCATTTAAACCAACTCATAGCCTGGCACCCTAAGGTGATTGTCATGTCTCATGGTGAGATAGTGGAGAGTGGAGCGAAGCAATTTATAGAAAGGTCATTTAAGTGGTTACTGTATAAATAGGTCTTACTCCTTCCCAATCATAAATTCTTCTTTGGTGTCGAGCCAACGTGGGTATTGGGTCATGGCTTTGGAATAAAGTGGGTTCTGGTAATGAGACGTAAGCCAACGCTCTAGATTAGGGTAGGAAGCGGTTAAATACCATTTTCTTTCAACACGTGAGAACTGACGGATAAAGGGCAATATTGCGTAGTCGGCAAAACTTGGGTGTTCACCCATCAAGTATGTGTGTTTCGTTAATCGCCCCTCAAGATCGCTAATAAATCGCTCACATTCCTCACGGTAGGTTGTGGCATTGTCGTGGTGATAACGAGCAGCAATCTTGTATTTATCCAGAGAGGGAATGAAATCCCTGTCATTACAATTAATCAATGACATCATCGTAGCTTGATGGGATAGAGGTTTATCACTTAACAGCAAGTTGTGTGGGTCACTATGCTGTAATGCCCAAAGCATGATGTCCAAACTCTCTTCGATAACCGTGGAATCCGTGAGTACCAATACAGGCACAGTCCCTTTCGGTGAGGCTTGCAGCATCTCGCTGGGTAAGTGGCTGGTAACCACATCACGCAACCAAACAGGCTGTTGTGCCATCAATATGGCCAACCTAGCCCGTACACAGTAGGGGCATCTTCGTAGGGAGTAAATTATGGGCAATGGCATATATCAAACCTTGTAAATCTAGGGTTATCTTTATGATTTTAGTCTCAATTCCTGCAAGGAAGTGAGATGTGTCGCGTTGTTAGCTGAATTAAGGCTAAACTTGATTAGTTTGAATATCGTTATCATGGAAAAGGAGTTTCCATATGGCTTTAGAAGTATGGATATATTATGTGCTTGCCGTTTTGGTTCTCACCGCATCACCGGGTCCAAGCTCGTTGCTATGCATGACAAAGGGAGTCTCAGCTGGCTGGAAAGTGGGCGCATATACTGCCTTAGGAAGTTTGACGGCTATCACTTCTATCCTGACGTTATCGTTTACAGGATTGGGCGTCATTATTGCTTCGTCTGAATTGTTTTTTAATTTGATCAAGTGGGTAGGAGCTGGTTATTTGATCTATCTGGGTGTCAAATCTTTCACATCCAACAATACTCAGTTTGACAAGCCATCGCCGATAACCGCTGTCCCCTCGTATTTTGCCAGCCATTTCATTAGCGGCTTTATTGTTGGTGCCAGCAACCCGAAAGCTATCCTCTTTTTTACCGCGCTATTTCCTCAGTTTATTAATCCCTCACATGGGCTGTTCTTCCAATATGTTGTGTTTGCTGTCACATTTGTAGTGTTAGAGCTTTCTTGGTTACTATTCTATGCCTATTTGGGCTCCAAGTCTTCGAACTGGGTATTTGCTTCTGGCAGAGCGAAGATGTTCAATAGACTCACAGGCGGTGTATTTATTGGGGCTGGCGCATTACTCTCTACAGTTAATCGTAGTTAAGCTGGCGATGATATTGGACGCCTTCCGTACATAAGCTGCTCAAGCACCTTAAAACACAGTCTTTTGATGCCGCTCCGACTGTTTTTGGTGTCAACAAGGAAGGTTATGAGATGCTCTCATACCTTGAAGGCGAGGTGTATAACTACCCCTTGGTTGGGGCTGTTGCCACGATGGAAGCCTTGTCGTCTGCAGGGCATTTGCTACGTCAGTATAATGAAACACTCTACGGCATTGCTTGGTACAAGCAGTGGACGTTAGGAAGGATGATTCAGTTTAATACTTCATCTCCGATGAAAAACATGCGGACAAAAGTCAGGCGCTTCAAGAGAACCTACTGTTAACAAAATCGCTTTTGCGGCTTAAAATCAACTGATTATAGTTAGATGGCTCTAGTAGCCCTTTAGTTTCATACAAGGAGCCGTTGCTTGAAGTGTTTGGTGCCTAAATTAATTACAACAGAGCGTTTGTTGCTTAGGAAGTTGCAGCAAAGTGATGAAGCCTTGTTGTTGGATTACTTATCTGATCCAGAGGCTGTTCAATATACCTATGGGGACCCACTCGACATGGAAGGATGCCGAAAAGTCATCTCCAGTGTTGAGGAGCATTGGCATCGTCTTGGTTATGGGCCTTATGCGTTGGAGCTAAAAGACAGTAACGAGTTCTTGGGTCTAGTAGGGCTCTCTTTTCCCGAAAATTGGCCAATGCCTGAGTTAAAGTGGGCTCTAATTCGTCGCCATTGGGGGAAGGGGTATGCAAAAGAAGCGGCCAAAGCCATTCAAATTGTGGGTAGCCATTTCTTGCCCGAGCTAGATTTGATCAGTGTTGTTCATTCTCAAAATGTGTCTTCGATAAGACTAGCAGCCTCACTCGGGGCAACTTTTGAAAAAGAGCTCTCTTTGAGTGAAGGAGAAGTGTGGCACGTTTATCGTCACCCAAGAGTGGCATGATAGCTCCTTATTAATATGAAATGTATTCAATAAGGAAGGCCATGCAAAAGGATTTATTTAGCACGACATTACCTATTATTCAGTCTCCTATGGCTGGAGTGCAAGACAGTGAGTTGGCTATCGCTGTATGTGAAGCTGGTGGGTTGGGCTCTTTGCCTTGCGGTATGCTGGGTATTGCGCAAATCATTAGTGAGATAAAGCGGATTAAATCGGCCACGGATAAGCCGTTCAACCTCAACTTCTTTTGCCATGAAATGCCGAAGTATAACTCTGCCCAGCATGCCATATGGCAAGAAACCCTCAAACCCTATTTTGCAGAAGCTGGGAGCCAGTGTGTAAGCCAGCCCAGTGGTGCGAACAGAGTCCCATTCAATCACGATATAGCTGATGCAATAGAAGCTTTTTCACCTCGCGTGATCAGTTTTCATTTTGGCCTTCCTGATAAAGATTTATTAGCACGAATAAAACGCTGGGGCACCACGGTTATCTCAACGGCAACTACGGTCGAAGAAGCCTTGTGGTTAGAAACGCAAGGTGTTGATGCAGTGATTGCTCAAGGCATTGAAGCTGGCGGGCATCGCGGGATGTTTTTATCCAATAAGTTATCGACTCAGATGGGGCTTGTTTCTTTAGTGCCGCAAATAGCGTGCAAAGTAAACGTACCGGTTATTGCCGCGGGCGGAATAGCGTCAAGCGAAGGAGTGAAGGCTGCCATGTTGTTGGGAGCTGAATATGTGCAAGTCGGTACAGCGCATTTGCTTTGTGCCGAGGCGAAAACATCATCTATTCATCGTTTGGCGCTTAAAGGGGAACGGTCAAATCATACTGCAGTGACCAATATATTCTCTGGTAGACCTGCTCGAGGCATTGTGAATCGCGTGATGGAAGAGCTTGGTCCACTTTGTGTGGATGCCCCAGAGTTTCCTTATGCCTCAATTGAGATGACCCAATTGCGGAGCCTGTATGAGAAACAGGGAAAAGGGGATTTCTCACCGTTATGGAGCGGACAAAATACATCGGGCTGCAAGGAAGTGTCGGCCAAGGAGCTGACCTTGTCGCTGTCTTCTACATTAACCTAATCGGAACAAAGGCATTAATTATATGAGGCAGCAGTATCATTTTCGTCAGTCAGAGCAAGGATTGCAGGCTTGGGATGTTTTTCGCCTTATTCGGCTCTCAGAGGCACTTCCTGTTTTTGACATGCCGTTAGCCAATATAAAGGAGTTGGATGAAGCGTTCTGGTATGACTTAGGTGGAGCCAAACCAACATGCAGAAATATTTTAGAACATGCGAGTTTGATTAATAGTGCAGATCTGTCTTACCCCATTATCTTATGTCATGAGGGTAGGGTTATGGATGGGATGCATCGGGTTTGTAAAGCTGAAATGTTAGGCCACAGTACGATACGTGCTGTACAGTTTATTCATGCCCTTGCACCGGACTATATAGGGGTAGCTCCCGAAGCGTTGCCTTATTAATTGTGGCGATGTAATCTGATTTCTCATATCTAAATTAAGAAGTTAAAGGTATTTGATGCCTCAGCCAAGAATAATCCAGGCCAAAGTTGTCGATATAGAATGTGGTGACAATGTCACTATTATTGAACCGTCTAATGTTTACGGTTGTACCTTGCAGAACGATGTATTTATCGGGCCTTATGTCGAGATCCAAAAGAATACAGTCATCGGAGAAAGGACAAAAGTGCAATCTCATTCCTTTATTTGTGAATATGTCACTGTTGGTGCAGATTGCTTTATTGGCCATGGTGTCATGTTTGCCAATGATCTTTTCAAAGGGGGTGAGCCGGATCCTGACCCTGATAACTGGGGACGTACCGTTATAGAAGATAAGGTGACTATTGGTTCTAACGCGACTATTCTACCCGTGAGAATTTGCTCGGGCTCTGTGATTGGTGCCGGTAGTGTGGTGACAAAGGACATTACTGAAAAAGGTATCTATGCGGGCAACCCAGCAAAAATGCTTAGAGCGCTGCCTGTCTGAGATAAGCATCTATGTAGAAAAGGTTAGAAAGCTTGATAAATTGGATAGGCATAAAAGTAAGATTGGTGCGGAGGGAGGGACTTGAACCCTCACGTCCTTGCGGACACTAGCACCTGAAGCTAGCGCGTCTACCAATTCCGCCACCACCGCATGTCATCTTACTCGTCAGTAACTGTTCTTTGCGCCTGAACGCTTGGAGCGAACAACGGGAATCGAACCCGTGTCATTAGCTTGGGAAGCTAAGGTAATACCATTATACGATGCTCGCGTATAAGTTACTGATTACAAACAAACGATAAGCCTGTATCGCTTCACTCGCAATCCGATAAGATAAAATTTGCTACATTTATCACGCTTTGATGGGTGTGATTAAAATGATTGAACATTTAGTAAACAATTCTCATATTGTCAGCGGATGTACCGTTACTCGTTAACGCTTTCGATGTACACGAAGATGTTATTGGGTTTAACCCCCTCCGGGATATAGTGACCAACCTGAGCTAAGTTTACTGAGATAGCACATTTCATATTGATGCGGAGGGTGAGTATGGTACGCCGTTGTAAAACACCATTAGCGATAGCGTTGATTGCCTTTTCAAGTGGAGTTTTATTGATTGGTTGTAATGATTCTGCTGAGCCTATGGTTGGGGCAGATGAAGACGAGTACGGGTGCAAGAGCTCAGCTGGGTATAGCTGGTGTGCGAAAACGGAGCAGTGTGAGCGCCCATGGGAATTAGCCGAGCAACAAGGGTTTGAGAACACAGAAGAGGCATTTGAAGACTATTGCTCTAATCAAAAAGAGAATGAATGATAGCTTCGCTGTTACCTAAGCGACTTAGCACTAAACGTCTTGTGAAATAATGTTTGTAATTTACGCCCTGCCTATGCGGGGCGTTTTTGTATGTGGAAATAGCAATAAATCTGGAACAAAAGCGGGCTAAATGAAATAACAATTAGGTCTCACCATTGATTTTGGTCTAATTGTTTAACTAGTTGTGCAAAAAATTGAACATTACCTTTTAGGTATGGCTGTTTTGTAAATTCAATCGCTGTATTTGCACAGGGATAGTTTGATATTGCTCGGTATTTCTGAAAAGAATAATTACATTTGGCAATATTTTGTGATTTTATTGATTGAATTGTTAATTGTTCTCGATTTTTACGTGCACGACACAGGGAGATAAAAATGAGTCATTCAGAGTCTGATCTGAAAAACCGTAATCGCCGACAGTTTTTGAAAACGACTACAGGGCTAGCTGTTGCAGGGGTGGGTAGTACGGTATTTAGTAGCCAAGCTTTAGCTTCAGAGGAGTCAGTTGATTGGCAATCTCTACATCTAACAAGTGGTGAAGATGAATTTTGGCGTGAAGTTAGGCAACAGTTCATTCTCGATAAACATTCAACATACATGAATATCGGGACGACCGGTTCAATGCCCAAGCCTGTGCTGCAAGCCTTTCATGAGAACAATAAAACTGTCGCGAAGTATCCATGGGATATGGATGGAAAATTCGGTGGCTGGCCGTATGTTTCTGAGATGGTTGAATCTGTTGCTGCCGGCTTTGGCGCAGAGCCGCACGAGATCATTCTGAGCCGTAACACCACAGATGGGATGTGCACCATTATCAATGGTCTCCACTTTGAGCCAGGTGATGTCATCTTAACGACTCATCATGAACATGTTGCGGCATCGTCACCACTGAATGTTGTTAAGCAGCGTTTTGGGGTTGAGGTCGTTGAAGTAGAGCTGCCAATTTATACCGGTACTGAAAGTGTCAGCGAACAAGATTATGTGAAAGCGTTTAGAAAAGCGCTGAATGCGTACAGTAATGTTAAATTGATTGTCTTCTCGCATATTACTTACAAGACGGGGACACGCCTGCCAGCGAAGAAGATTTGTAAACTCGCGAAAAAATATGCGGTGCCAACACTTGTGGATGGGGCGCATACCATCGGCATGATGGACTTGGATTTCCACGATATCGATTGTGACTTCTATGCGGGGTCGGGTCATAAATGGCAGTGTGGCCCGGGGGCGACAGGGATCTTGTATGTTCGCGATAACGCTTCCCGTTTAGATGAGTATTGGCCGGAGTGTGAAAACCCACTTTGGTACATTAACTCTTCGCTATCTCATGCTGACTATCTGGGTACCCAATTGCAGATGCAGTATATAGGTAATGATCATTATCCGGCTAAGCAAGCATTAGCAGATAGCTGCAAAATGTGGGATGAAATTGGCCGTGACCGCATTGAATCAAGAGTTTTGTCACTGAGTAAGCTTTGTAAAAACTTGCTTACTAAAGCGCTACCTCATGCTCTTGTGTTCTCCCCTGATGTAGAAGGATTAGACAGCGGATTAACGACATTCAATCCGTTTCCATTCAACGCAGATGATGGTGAATTACTCACTGAATTTAGAGACCGACTAAGAGAAGAGTATGGCTACATCATACGGACGACGGACTTTAAATTGTATAAAGATGATGCTGTTTCAACCTATGCACTACGTATTTCAACTCATCTTTTCCACAATGAAAAAGATGTAAAAGGATTAGTAAAGGCGATTGAGGACCTTTATACACGTATGGCTTGATCAAATTAACGCCCGGCATTCGCTGGGCGTTTTTCGCATTTCATGGATGAGAGGCTGAATGGATGAAGAAAGCAAAACGGATAATAAATGCACTGATTGCGACTGCATTACTGGGAACAGGACTAGTGACCAGTACAGTCGTAACTGCTGATGATCTCGCCGAGATCAAAGCGCGAGGTGTTTTGCGACATATCGGTGTCCCTTACGCAAATTTTGTCTCGTATATCAAAACGGATGATTTCGAGTCACTAAGCGGATTGGATGTTGAGTTGGTTAAAGGGTTTGCCTCGTCAATCGGGGTTAAATACGAGTACGTGCCTGCCCAGTGGAATAATGTTGTCGGTAAATTGACGGGCCAAAATACCTTCTATGTAAATAATGAGTTTGTATGGGGCGAACAAATTCAGGTTGAGGGCGATATCATTGCTAATGGTGCGACCGTGCTCGATTGGCGTGAAGAGATCGTAGATTTTTCCGCTGACTATTTTCCCTCTGCTGTTTGGTTGGTTGCACGGGCCGATTCCCCTTTACAGCCAATAAAACCAACTGGGGATGTAGATAAAGATATTAATATCGTAAAAAGCTTAATAAAGAATAAAGACGTTTTGGCGATGGAGCATTCTTGCCTCGACCCTAATTTGTATAACCTGTATGACACAGGTGCGAATATCATCCTGCCTGAGCCCGGGCGGAAACTAAACGAAATGGTTCCAGCCATATTAAATAACGATGCAGAAACCACGTTATTGGATGTGGCAGATACATTAATTGCTTTAGAAAAGTGGCCTGGTGAGATCAAAGTTATTGGACCGGTCTCACAAGATCAACGTATGGCTGCAGCTTTTAGGAAAACTAGCCCCGATTTACGTCATGCATTTAATCAATATTTAACTAAGATTAGAAATGATGGGACATATCAGAAGCTTATAGAAAAGCATTATCCGTCAGTATTTTATTTTTATGGCGACTACTTTACTAAGAGCAATGAAACTGATTTATGAAGAAATGGATTGAAAAACTGTCAAGCAGTAACCTTATCATTCTTGCCGCAGTACTTCTGGCGGCATATCTGATATTGATTTTGGCAGTGACCAACCTTGGCCAAACAAGGTTGAAAGAGTCCCAGCACCGTGAGTTAACACTTAAAGTACAGAGCTATGCCAGTATGCTTGAGTACTTCTATAGTGTATCAAGTGAAGAAGTTTCAGATTTTACCACTAGCCGTGCAATGACAACCTTCTTTGCCAATTTAGCGTCTGGTATGTCAATGGAGTATGGGCTTGGGGCTAGTTTGGTTAGGCTTGATAATGAGCTTAATCAACTGGTTAAAAACAAGCTAATTAATAAAATACCTGTATACAAACGTTTTATACTGGCAAGTTATGATGGAACAGTAATTGTCGATACCGCTGAAAAAATCAGTTTACAGGTTGATGTGAAGCGATTCGAGAATACATTAGACGGCACTCATGTGTTGCATACACGACACGACCTAGAGCAACCACATAGTGAAATATTCAAAACGGTGTATTACTCTGGGCGTCCTGTGGCGTATCTTATCGCCGATATCAACACAACGGTTATTATTGAACAGCTAACGGCGCAAGAGTACGAAGGCAGTAGAAGCAAAATGCTGCTCTCTACGGGTGCTGATGATATTTTGGTTTGGAACTCAATAAAAGAAGATCCTTTCGAAAACTCTAATATTATTTTCTATGAGCTACCGATTGAAAACACACCTTATCAGCTAAAAGGTTGGTTTTCACCAATTAATGAAAAGGATATCTTTACATCTGGTTGGTTTGTAGTTGGTATTTCTTTTTTGGCCGTGCCTGTAATTATCGGTTTGTTTTATACCTTCAATATTAATAATGCCAACATTATATTAAAAACGAAATTTGAAGAATCCCATAAACAGCAAAGAGTACTTGCAGTTCAAAATGAAAGGCTGGTCGAAGAGATTGATCGTCGAAAACTCTCTGAGCGAAAATTAGCTTATCAAGCTTCGCATGATGCTCTAACAGGTTTGCCTAACCGCAAATATGGCAATGAACAGCTGGAGCTAGTTATAGCTAATGCGATTGCAACCAATACCAAGGTACTTGTGATGTTTATTGATTTGGATAATTTTAAGCAGATCAATGATACGCTTGGCCACTTGGCTGGCGATTATATACTTACGGAAAGCAGTCAGCGCCTGCTGTCCGTTGTCGGAGGGAGTAGTGTATTAGCTCGCTTAGGTGGTGATGAGTTTTTGCTTATTATTCCCAATCTCAGCGATGAAACATTTGCTCAGTCATTATCATCGTCAATCCTATCGCTGTTTGAGCGCCCTTTTTTCTGGAACAATCAGGAGTTTTTCATTACCACCAGTATTGGTATGTCTGTCTATCCTCAGGATGGTGACAATACCCATCAGCTTCTTGCTGCAGCAGATACGGCGATGTACCGGGTTAAGCAAGATGGGCGTAATGCGTTTCGGTTTTATGAAGACAGTATGTTGACGGATACCCAGCGTTCTTTGGATTTGGACGGGCGACTGCGCCAAGCTATTAGTAACAATAAAATTGAAATGCATTATCAACCTATATTTGATTTGGAAACCAACCAGATTGTAGGGGCTGAAGCTTTGATGCGCTGGAATGATGAAAGGCTCGGCTTTATTTCTCCTGATGAATTCATACCGTTGGCCGAGAAGAACGGTTTGATCCATAAACTGGGTGAGATAGCCATTACGCAAGCATGCCATCAAGCCGCTCGGTGGCAGTCTATTATGCCTATCAAGATTTCAATTAACTTTTCGAGTGTGCAGTTTAGGTATTGTGAAAAATTATTAGCCCAAATCCAACAGGGACTTGAGTCGTCAGGTTTGCCTGCAAATAGGCTGGATATTGAAGTGACAGAAAGTCTGCTGTTTGACCATACCCAAGATGTTATTACCTTACTAAATAACTTACGTAAGCAAGGGGTAGAATTGACGATTGATGACTTCGGTACCGGTTATTCAGCACTGAGTTATCTGCAAAAGTTTCCTTTCGACAAATTGAAAATTGACCGATCATTTCTAATAGATATTGATCAGAACGAACCTAATCGAGAGTTAGTTGGTGCCATTATTGCAATGGCAAAAGCGCTGAACATTCATGTTGTGGCTGAAGGGGTAGAAACCCGCTGGCATACAGATTTCCTTTTGGAAAAAGAATGTGATTACGGACAGGGGTACTACTTCAGTAAGCCACTACCTGCAGAACTGTTTGAGCGGCTGCTGTCGAAGGCTAGGGTGCCGCAGTCCGTTGCTTGAGAGCTAAAGCAACAATAGAAACGAAATCAACGCAGAGGGAACGGTTATTCACGCTGCGTTGATTTTTACTCGCCAAGGTTAGTCAGCGATTACAGTGCTTCTAGCGGGAAGTGCTCGGCTGGCTCAACAATCTCATTTTGCGCGGCAATGGTTTGTAGCTCCCACTCGCCACGCTGTGACGTTTCTTTTAGTACGGCGTAACAAGCATCATTACAATGGCTGAAAGCCTCCTCGGCCTTGCCTGTGGCTAGGTATTGGCCAGTGAATAGTGCTGAAATAAGATCGCCAACACCAACCGGCTGTTTGTCGAATTCAAGATGAGGACGTTGAGCGAGCCAGCAGCCATCTTGAGTTGCCAGCATCATAGAGAACTTCTCGCTTGATACACTGTGCAGGTGCTTAACCAGGACCATTTTCGGGCCTTTTTCCAATGCAAGTTGACAGGCTTTTACTGCATCTTCTAGCGAGTTGATTTCCATGCCCGCAAACTGGCTGAGCTCAAACTGATTCGGCACAATAATATCTGCCATCGGCATCAGAGTATTAATAAGGTGTTCAGCAATGCCTGGAGCGACGATACAGCCTTTGTCAGGTGCTCCCATTACCGGATCGCAGACATAAAGAGCTTGCGGGTTAGCCGCTTTGACTTTCTGGACGGTTTCTTTAATAGCAAGGCATTGCTCTGCACTACCTTGGTAGCCGCTAAGTACAGCTTCGCAGTTCTCAAGCTGCCCAATCTCTGCCATGCCGGATACGAGACTGGTGATATCTTCTGCAGCAAATGCACGCCCTGTCCACCCTTCTTTATATTGGGTATGGTTTGAAAACTGAACAGTGTGAATTGGCCAAACTTCAAAGCCCATGCGCTGAAGTGGAAAAACGGCTGAGCTATTACCTGCGTGCCCATAAACGACATGTGACTGAACAGAAAGAATACCTTTCATTATTTTTATCCTGTTGGGGTATGTGAACGACACAGATAATAATGTGACAGGCCACTTATCACAATTGCTAATAAGTACTTGTTACATTGCAGCGCTGAAATCATGGGTAAGATTTGTTGAGTTTAAACTTGTCAGGCAAGTTAGGTCATGTCAGATTGGTTTATATCTGTACAGTTAGGTGCGGGCGAGCTCTAGAGGGTAGGAGGATACATGGATGTTCTGGAAATAGTGACAACCACTGATGATGAACAAGGGTTGATTGAGTTATTAATTGAATGTGTTAACGATGGCGCATCCATCGGATTTTTACCACCATTAAAAAAAGTAGAAGCCATTTCATATTGGCATAATGTAGAGTCCGAACTCTCTAAAGGGGATCGGCGGCTATTTATCGCCAGAGAACACGACTTAGTAGTCGGTGTTGTGCAATTGGCGCTATGCCAAAAAGCCAATGGTATCCATCGTGCAGAAATTGAAAAGCTTATGGTGTTACCTCAGCAGAGAGGTAAAGGGTGTGGTAGGGCTTTAATGGCTGCAGCGGAAAAGGCCGCAGTGAAATTAGGTAGAAGCCTGTTGGTGTTGGATACCCGAAAAGGTGATGTGGCTTCTAAACTTTATTCCGCTATGGGGTTTCAGTTTGCTGGTGAAATTCCTGCATTTGCAATCAGTGCTAATGGTGAAATAGACGCAACATTACTGTTTTATAAACAACTCTAAGCTTCTATTCCGCGTTATTGTTTCTAGATTTAGAGCCACTAGATCTTCAAAATAATGCCTTGTCTATAAGCTTATAAAATCTCGCTGAACCTGCATCTTGAGGTAGCTTGGGTATAAATGACTAGTTTTCACTAGTCATTTTTTTTCGTTTTTCGATTTTCAAAAGAGGGCTTTTAAATTTTATATCTAGAACCAACTTGCACAATAAATGAACAGAGATGCGATTTAACTGCAATATTCATCATACAAAATCATCTATGCGATTGGTTTTGACTTTTACTGATGAGTTTATTATTTCCTTTTTAATCAGTGCGTTACTGTTAATTTTTATATCAATATCACATATATGCAAAAAAGTGCGCCTGGTATAGGTGATTTGTTGAATAAGTTGCTTTTGATCATGAAATTATCAGTTGTAAATTGCTAGTTTACGCAGTGCATAATATTGAAGGAGTATAATATGCAAGACGCAAATTCTAGATTCCCTTTTATTGCTAGAGTTCTTATCTTAAGGCAGTTTCTTTGGGGTGCAGCATTCTACGGCACCTATGTTCTACTCACGAAGTTTTTTCTTGATGAGCTAAATTACAGCGAAGCCGAAACTATCATGATGATGGGTGCCTTCGGTGCGGTTGGTCCGGTATTCTCGGCCGTCGGTGGTTTTGTAGCTGACCGTTATATTGGCTCATTCCGTGCGGTATATATTGGCTACACCACGTACACCATCGGTTTCTTTACCTTGGGTATAGGTGCAAGTTCGCTTAATGTGCCATTGAGTATTTTTGCGATTGCTTTAATCGGCTATGCAAGGGGGCTTTCTGCTACTAGCCCGACGGTACTATTGGGTAATTCCTATGCTTCTGATAACCGAGACTCGTTCCAGCAAGGTTTGACGGTTAATTATTCGATAAACAATTTAGGCTCTTTTGCTTCAAAATACCTTTTCCCTTTCATGGTGGCTTTCTTAGCGTATCAAGGTAACTTCTATATTGCATCTGGGTTGATGTCTATTACCTTGGTTCTATTTGTGCTTTTCCGTGACCGCCTCGTCGCCGTGGGTAATGAGATTGACCGTCGACCAGTATCAATGAAAGTGTGGGGTGTCTTTGTACTAGGATCTGCTTTAATGCTAGGTCTGGTGTTCTGGGTCTTCTCGAATCTTGATGAAGGTAAATACCTGCTTTACGCATTGGGTGCGGGTGCGATTGGTTATTTCATTTTTGAAATCACTCGTGCAACCACAGCTTTCAAATACAAAATGTGCGGGGTGTTAATTCTTATTTTCATCATGATCGTGTTCTATTTCTACTACGGTCAGATGCTGACATCGATGAACATCTACGCGATTAACCTGATGGGTGACCACCTATTTGGCTTGATCCCAATTCGCCCTGAGTCCAATGCTGCATTTAACCCGTTATGGTGTTTCGTATTGGGCGGCCCGGTGATCTTCGTTTATGGTTGGCTTGAGAAAAAAGGTATTTCTCCATCAATTCCAACTAAGTTTGCCGCTGCGTTTATCTTCAGTGCGATTGCATTCTCACTGCTAGGTCTATCAACCAACTTTGTCGGTGACAACGGTAAAATCTCAGCGGACTGGATCTTGTGGGTACACTTCTTCCAGTCTTTGGCTGAGCTGATTGTTGGTGCTTTGGGTGCTGGCTTTATCTTTGAGATGGTGCCTCGCTACTTGTCGGCTTTTTCAATCGGTCTTCGTTCTGTTGCCTTGTCACTAAGTGGCATTTTGGCGGCGGTTATCTCCACCAAGATTGCGTTGCCTAGAGATGTTGAGCTAACCCAAGATCTGATTGAAAGCGTTTATGCGAGTTACTTCTTCAACCTTGCGGTACTGGCTGTTGTAATGGCATTTGTGACTCTGGCGCTATCTAAAGTGATCAACAAGCTTATCCGTAAAGGTGAAGAACTCGAGAAGGAAGAAGAGGCCAAATCACTGACACCTCAGCATTGATTCTGATTTATCAGAGATTGATTTGTAGAGTTTTATTCCTCGTATATAAACTTTCTGAAAGCCAAACGCCAGCTAATTGCTGGCGTTTTTTATTGTGCGTGGGAAAGTGCTGCTACTTATTGGGTGCTTGAGTAGGATTTTTACTTGTACGATCAGGCGAATTGGTGTGATATTAATCGTATGAAAACACACAAGATAGTGGAGGGTGTGTGAAAAATTACCTGTTTGCTGCAGTCATTGGTGCGGTGATGTTGACTGGGTGTGGAGAGGAGCTGCAAATAACAGCTCACCCGATAAAGAATGTTGAGGACGTCCGTTATCAAGATGGTAATTTGGATGTCTACTGTTTAACCGGTATCTGCCAGTTTGAGTTATCGTCTAATAAAGACGTCGATTTAACCGTCACAATGCATTACAGCGAATCCCGCTCTTTCGACAAAATAGAGGGAGTCAGTGTCACTGGACGTGGTGGCTCAACAATTGAAATGCAAGGCGGCAAAAGCTTCCAGTTATCATTGGAAGCCAATGATCCACCCAGCACGATTCAAGTTGTCGATTACTACCGAAATTAATGGACTATTGCTGACTTAACTTGCGTTTGTGTCTGTTGGAAGCATTCGGTGCCGGTTTTTCTGGTACCGGCTTTTTGCCAGCCACTAAATGCCGGATAGCAAGGATGGGGTGGTGATAGAGCATTTTCGGGCCACTATAGCGCATGATGATGCGTGAGCGCTCTTTGTAGTCCGCTTTGTAGCAATGGATTGGGCATAATTTGCAAGTGGGTTTTTCCTCGCCATATGGGCAGCGGTCGAGCTTTGTTAGTGCGTAGTTTAAAAAGTCGACGCACTCTTCACATAGCATCTTTGTCCCATGATGATCCTTGCAGTAAATCTTCACCATCGCCTCAATGGTTTTATACTCTGTTTTCAGGCTCCCGATTAAGACAGAAGCGTCTATTTCGTGGTCACTCATGGCCATTTCTCTTGCTAAGAATCAATGCTGTACAACTAAAGTTATATTTCAAATGTAACTTATTGGCAAGGTGAAAAATATGACATAAATCGTCATTTTCCTTATAAATGCCCCGAATCATGTTAAGAGAACGAAAAAATTACAAATTTCTGCCAAGAATAGGCCTTGGGTGGGTTGATTTCGGCGAGTATGAGCAGTAGTATCCGCACCTCTTTTTTTGTGGTGGTGTATATGAGCAGATTTGAGTGCCTGGAAAGAATCGTCGAAGAATATCGTAAGAAAGTTCGCGACGCTGAGTTTAATAAACAGAATGACAGTGAAGTCGCTAAAGTGTTGGTTCTGCTTGTTGGAAACTCTATGTTCAACTTGGCAGATGAATTTGCAGATTGGGTAAATCGTGGTGGTGATCGTAGCTACGGCGGTAAGTTTTTTGTATCTAAGCAGCTAATGACGTTGCTTGAGCCAGTAACTTTCCGTGGTGTAACTGTTCGCCGTGACTCGATTAAGCTATTCCGAATTTCATAATTCGCTAGCATTTATCGTTTATTCAATGACTCTCATAAAAGAAAATTGAAGAACAGATTTTTAGCGGGATTTGCCTTTGAAGTCTCGTTAGCAAAAAAGGATGCTTCGGCATCTTTTTTTGCACCTGGTGGTTGTGTGTTTTTTGTTCTATGTGCGTGTTTTGCGCGCGAGCCTCTGAGGCGATATTGAGGACAAGCAATAGCTTCACACCAAGTAGATAGAGAAAGGCTTCCATAGCGCCGTATAGGGGCTTTTAGAGCTGCTTTATTCTTCTTAGCCTAATTAGCCATCTCAAGCTAAGTTTGATATAAAGCCCACAGTCGGTCTAAAAAAGAGAAAATGATCAATGGATGCAGAGTTTTGGCATAGCCGCTGGGCGGAAAACCGAATTGGTTTTCACCTTGATGATACCAACCCAATGCTTGAGAAATACTGGCAAGAAGTACAACCTACTTATGAAGATTCGGTATTGGTACCTATGTGCGGGAAGTCAGTTGATTTGACCTGGCTTGCGACTAAGCACGAGAAAGTAGTGGGCATTGAGCTGAGCGAGATTGCAGTCCGTGCTTTCTTTGCTGAACATTTTTACACCCCGATGGTGATCCCTGTAGGGAACGGCCAATCAATCTATGAGTTTGATGAAATTACCATCCACTGTGGTGATTACTTTACTGCCAACGTTGATCCGGTTGATATCGTTTACGATCGTGCAGCCTTGATCGCAATGCCACAAGAAATGCGCCAGAGTTATGTGCAGAAGCTACTTTCAATGGTGAAGTCGGGCGGGCGTATTTTGCTGATCACTTTGGATTACCCGCAGCACGAAATGGATGGCCCTCCATTCTCAGTCGTAAAAGATGAAATCGAAGCGCTATTTGCCGGCTGTGATATCCGCCATTTGGCCCGTGACGATGCTAATGAGTCACACCCTCGTCGAAAGCGTGGCCTGACGCGTTTTGCAGAAGAAGCGTGGTTGATTACAGTTTCTTGATGCCAAGATAAAAGGGTATAAGTTACTGATAACAAAAAAGGAGCCGATGGCTCCTTTTTTAGAAAATGATTAACTTTTTACAATTGCTAGCTGAGTAGGTGCAATTAGTACACAACCTTGATATCAGCGGCCGTCGCGATAGCATCTTCAACAGCACTTTCAGTGCTTTCACGGCGCGTTAGCGCAACACCTAGTCGGCGGCGACCGTTAATTTCAGGTTTGCCGAACAGGCGGATTTGAGTATTCGGGCGAGCCACTGCTGAGGCAATGTTATCGAAGCGAATATCTTCTGAACTACCTTCACCCAGTACCACAGCAGAGGCTGATGGGCCATATTGATGAATCGTGTGAATCGGTAGGCCTAGGAACGCACGAACGTGCAGGGCAAACTCTGAAAGCTCTTGCGAGATCAGTGTCACCATACCGGTATCATGCGGGCGAGGGGACACTTCGTTAAAGATAACCTGGTCGCCTTTCACGAATAGCTCAACACCGAAGGTACCGTAGCCACCTAGTGCATTTACCACTTTCCCTGCAGCGTTCTCAGCGGCTTTGATTGCCTCTTCTGACATCACTTGTGGTTGCCAAGATTCACGATAGTCACCATCTTGCTGGCGGTGACCGATTGGCGCACAGAAATGAGTACCGTCTACTGCACGGACGGTTAGGAGAGTGATTTCGTAATCAAAATCGATGAAGCCTTCAACAATCACACGACCCGCACCAGTACGGCCGCCTTCTTGGGCGTAGTTCCAAGCCTTTTCGATATCTTCTTGTGACTTGATGACACTCTGGCCTTTGCCAGATGAGCTCATCACAGGTTTCACCACACAAGGGATGCCAACGTGTTCTACGGCGGCTTTGAAGTCGTCGTAGTTGTCAGCAAAACGGTAAGGAGAGGTAGTCAGCTCAAGCTCTTCTGCTGCTAGGCGACGAATACCTTCACGGTTCATGGTCAACTTGGTGGCATTGGCTGTTGGTACAACATTCAAGCCTTCAGCTTCAAGTGCAACTAGTGTGTCGGTTGCAATGGCTTCAATTTCAGGGACAACGTAATCAGGCTTTTCATCGGCAATCAGTTGCTTTAGTGCTTCACCGTCAAGCATGTCGATAACATGACTGCGGTGGGCAACGTGCATCGCCGGCGCATCGGCATAACGGTCAACGGCAATAACTTCTAGACCGAGGCGTTGGCATTCAATGGCCACTTCTTTACCAAGCTCGCCAGAGCCAAGAAGAAGTACACGCGTTGCGTTCAAGCGGGTTGCAGATCCTAACATGGGAATTCCTTACTGGAGGTGACGTGAAACTTGTGCGGATCATACAGCAATTTCACTTTTGCGCAAACGTTTGCTTTTGGTTTGTTCATGACAATTTTGCGAATGGCGGATGACTAAAAAAGCGTAAGTTAAGAGTTGGTTAGAACGACGACAGGCTGGTGATGTTTTCGTCTATATTAGGGGGGTTCCAACGACAACAGAATCACAGCAATATTCTGTCATGATTGTCAAAGTTATGTCATTAGTCAGCTTCTAGGGTCGAATTTAACCTGCTTTACCGTTAGATTAGCCGCAGTTTTGTTTGGCAACGACAATGATTACATCATGAAAAAATATCTGTTAGCGTTGGGACTGATGATTGCAGTTCCGTTTTCGGCTCATGCATCTCAAGCTGTTGGTATCTTCTTTGGTAGCCCGATGTCGGGTATCCAGTACAAGCACGATGACCTGCGCTTTTCTCTGGGTATTGACGATTTTGGCTTGGCCTTTGATAAAACCTTCAACCTAGGTTCGCTAACCCAAGATCCGGGCATGAACAACCTATACACCTTTGTGGGTGCCCAGTACGTTGACAACAAGTACAACAAACTTGGTGTTCGTGGCGGTATTGGCTTCCAGGTGCCTGTAAACAGCTTCGAATTCTACGGTGAAGTTGGCCCGACTCTGTATGTCGTTGAAGATGTCGACCTAGACCTAGAAGGTCAGCTAGGTTTCCGTATCCGATTCTAAACATTATCGGAAGACATTTTTGCCCAAGTTTCTTGGGAATAGAGCGAGGAGCGTCGTGATAACGAGCTCCTCGTTTTTGTTTTTGTCGATTTACTCTTCTATGAGCTTAGCTTCCAGATAATATTTTCTTGCGCCATCGTGGAGTGGTGCAGTGAGGCCGTCTGCGACCATTTGCTCTTTAGTGAGGATGGCAAAAGCCGGATGAAGTTTTTTGAAGTTCTCAAAGTTAGTGAACACCGATTTGACCACTTCGTAGATGATAGTTTCATCTACTGCCACTGATGAGACAAAGGTGGCACCGACCCCAAAGGTCTGCACGTCAACCTCATTACCCCGATACATACCGCCCGGTACGGTTGCTTTACGATAAAAGCTATTCTCTTCGACTAGCTTATCAACTATAGGGCCTGAGACATTAACAATGACGCTTTCACAGGCGGAAGTCGCTTCTTTAATAGCACCGCTTGGGTGGCCGACCGTATAAACCATCGCATCAATTTTGTTATCACACAGGGCTTTGGATTGCTCAGAGGCTTTAAGCTCTGCCACCAGTGCAAAATCTTTCTCCGTCCAGCCATAGGCTTTCATCAGTACTTCCATCGTACCGCGCTGACCCGAGCCCGGATTGCCGATGTTCACCCGCTTGCCTTTGAGATCCTCAAAATTCTTGATGCCGGAGTCTGCCCGGGCGACCACAGTGAAAGGTTCAGGGTGAATAGAAAACAATGAACGCAGTGATTTGAACGGGCCCTTGCTTTCAAATTTACTGGTGCCGTTGTAGGCATGATACTGCCAATCTGATTGAGCGATCCCCAAGTCCAGTTCGCCGGCACGGATGGTGTTGATGTTATAAATAGAGCCCCCTGTAGATTCTACCGAGCATCTTACGCCATGCTTCTTCCGATCTTTATTGACCAGCCGGCATATGGCACCGCCTGTCGGGTAGTAAACACCGGTTACACCACCGGTACCGATAGTGACAAAAGATTGAGCTTGTGACATTGAAGAGAGTGATAGCAGAGCGCTACCAATAAACGAGAAAGCTAAAGCACGCCAAGACATTCCGTAAACCTCGCATCTATCTGGTTAGGCTGAGTGTAGACGGTGAGGTTATGAGATTTGTCGTGCGAATAAGACAATCCCCGGTTGCTTTGGGAATTATCACCAACAGGGGATTGAGTTTGAAACAGACGTGGGTTTATTGTGCCGTTTAACTCTCTGTCCGCACCGTTTTCTTGTTTTCCCACTGAGTAATGAAAGCAACAGAAGCAATAATGATCGCTGCACCTAACCACAATCTGCCCGGTGGAACCCAACCAAAGACTAGCCATCCACCAAGGACATTGAGCGGTAATTTAGCGTGATCAAACGGCTGAACAAATGAAGCATCGGCGACGGCGTACGCTTTGGCGATGGCCCATTGTGCTAGCGCTGTGAGCAAGCCTGCTGCACCAAGCAACAACCAGGTTAAACCGGTTTGCGGCAGGGTGAACTCCGGCACAGCAAGGAATAGGTTGTAAGGCGTGATAAGGATCAGCAGGTAAACCACAATGGTGGTTGGTGATTCACTGGCCGACATCTTCTTGACCATCAGTGAGTAGCACGCCCAGAAAAACGCAGCCGCGACGGGTAACAGTGTTGCCCAGCTAAAGCCGTCTGACCATGGCTCGAGTATGATCATGGCACCGCTGAATCCAGCCAGTGTTGCTAACCAGCGCGCGGTGCCGACGTTCTCTTTAAGAAATATGCCTGCACCAATTGTGGCGAATAGCGGGGAAGTCATTAGAAGCGCGATACCTTGCCAGATAGGCACAGGGTAGGCCAATGCCCAAAGCCATAGCTGAATACCGATAACAGCGAGAAATACGCGAAAACAGTGTTGGCCAAAATGTTGGGTGCGCAGGGCGTTGCGAAGTCCTAAGGTCCGTAGCCAGGGAAAGATAGCGACCAAAGCGATGAAGTATTGAAACAGAGCAACAGTGGTTGACGGAATATGAAGAATCATACTCAAATACTGCGCTAGGCTGTTAACGATAGCGAAAGCCAGGCCGGCAGAGATCATCCAGCTGGCCCCTTGGAGCGGGTTGTGTTGATGCGACATGTAATAACGATTGGTTGAGTTTATAACTTGAAAATCATACTCCTACCGGTAGCAAGAGAAAACCGCTTTGTAATAAAAACAATCGACAATGCCAAAAAACGCATAAATACAAAAAAACCGCCAGTTGGCGGTTTTTTCAGTCAGATACTTTATTCAA
This sequence comes from Photobacterium sp. AWH4_225, assembly GCF_056158405.1. Classification (NCBI taxonomy): domain Bacteria; kingdom Pseudomonadati; phylum Pseudomonadota; class Gammaproteobacteria; order Vibrionales; family Vibrionaceae; genus Photobacterium; species Photobacterium sp. AWH4_225. The sequence goes on from NZ_JBSWTF010000001.1 coordinate 1,845,487, forward strand.
TCAGATAAAGTTAGGCTGCAACATAAGACAGCGGAATATCTGGGTTCAACGCTTCCAAAGTGGTTTGCGTATCAGAAAGGTGGCTGATAGTGCTGTCCGCTTTTTCTACCAGTGCCGCTTCTTCAATCTCAGCCAACGGGTAGCCAGCCATATTCATGTTAATCAAAGCAACCTGTAGTGGAGGAAGGCTTGGATTAAACGCCGCGTTTTCGGCATACATGCCAATGAAAGTTCTACCGTCTTTGGCTTTCAACGCTACACCGCTGAAGTTCTTGGTGTAAGGGGCATGGGCACGGTTAGCTGCTTGGCATGCTAGCTGAACAAGTTCTTCAGAAGCTTCGGTTTCAATACCGTTGTCCACTTTGGTAAGCAGCGCATCAGTAATGTTCAGGTCGGCTGGGCCAAAAGATTCAGGTAGGTACTCTTGCAATGACTTTGCAGCGCGTTCAGGCAGTTGAACAACCAGCTCTTTTGCGGTTGTTAGTTCGTTCATGAACTGACGGCAGTGACCACACGGGCTGTAGTTAATGGTGATATCAGAAATACCGGTTTCGCCTTTCACCCAAGCGTGGCTGATGGCGGATTGTTCGGCGTGGACCGTTTGAGAAAGGCAAGCACCAACGAATTCCATGTTAGCACCGAAGTAAAGCGTACCAGATTGACCACGTACAATCGCGCCAACATAGAAGTTAGAAATAGGTGCAACAGAATAAGCAGCGGCAAGCGGAAGTAATGCAACACGCAATTCACTGTCAGTCATGTTGGTTTTCGACATTAACTGAGCAAACACCTCAGGGCTTAAGGTGGCATCGAAATTCTCAGCTTCTAACACTGGTTTGATGGCAGAAGCTAGATCAGCGGGTAGAGCGCCTAAAGCATCCATTACTTTAGTGTGCATGAGTTTTCACTCCGTCTTGTGTATGGAGAAACATTGTAGGCTTGGTAATTGTATATTTGAGTGATCTTGATCACGTTTAACGATGTATCGTTGCATGGTTTGCATTAATGCGAGTCGGGTCACACAGGTTCTAAAAAAATTATAGAATATTATCAGTGATTTAGTATTGTATTCGATTACTAGCACAAGCTAGCTAAACACTGCCATGATGAGTGGAAACAATAAAGGCGCCAAAATTGACGTGATCACACCACAAATCACCAGTGCCAATGAGCTAAATGCTCCTTCCTGATAATTCTCTTCTGCAGCCTTTGCCGTGCCCAATGCATGGGATACTGTCCCCATGGTTAAGCCTTTGGCGATAGGTTCTTTTACGCCGATAAGCCGAAACAGGGGATAACCCAATACCGCACCGAACAAGCCAGCAATAATAACCATGATAGCGGCAACAGAAGGCAATCCGCCAACTTGCTCTGCAACGGCCATTGCAATCGGTGTAGTGACAGATTTGGGCAAGATAGAAGCTGTAAGCTGTGCATCTGCGCCAAGCGCCAAGGCAATACCCGCGCCGGTAACCATAGAAAGTACACTACCTACTAAGCAGGCTGAGAAAATCACCTTCCACTTTTTGCGGATTTGGCTTAATTGCTCATAAAGCGGGAAGGCCAATGCGACCACAGCGGGTTCCAGTAATGCGTTTAGCCACTTGTTCTGTTCGAAATAGGTCTCGTAGGGGACTTCGAGCCACATCAGCAGCGGAATGATCACAAGCAAACAGATGAGAAGCGGGTTAACGATCGGGTGCTGGATATGCTTGGAAATATAACGAGCCGTATAGAACACGACCAAGGTAGTCAGCAGCCAGATCATTGATTTTCCTTATAGTGTGTTGCCAGGCCAATAACGACGAAAACCACCACACTACTACCGATAGTGCTAAGAAGAATGATAAGCGTGTTATTGGTAAGTAGATCGAGGTAGTTAATCAAGCCGATGCCGACAGGCACAAACAAAAGTGCCATATGGCGGATTAACAAATGACAGCCTTGCATGGCCCAGTGAGCAGGGATAAGCCCCATAGAGAGTATGGTAAACAAAATCAGCATGCCGATGATGCTACCTGGGATGGCTAAACCTGTAAGGTGTTGAATGCCTTTGCCTAACATGAGGCAGAAAAAAATGATAAAGAAAGAACGTAGATATGCCATGAGCCCTTCAGGTGTGGGTGAAGAAACTCATTTATCATACAAAATAAACGTGATCTAAGCCACACTTAGTTACTTCGGATTTTCCAGCTATGCTTCGGAATTTTTTCAGTTATAGGTAGCCCATAAAAGAAGCAACAATGACGCCGAGTGCCATTAGCGCTAACACAGCCACAGATACTTTATGCGCAACACTGGTTTTGACTATTTCTTCAGTTGCCGAACGGAACTCTTGATCATCGTGTTTTTCGATAGGGGGAGTCACTGTTTCTTCTGCTTTTTCAGGTTCATGAACCAATCGACACATTTTTTCCGGCAATGGCACCCTAAAGCCATATGGAGCAACGACTTCGATTTCGATTGCCATTTTGCCGTGTTGGTCTAGCTTGGCTGCTAGAGGTTTAAGCACGGTGTTAAGATCGTAGTGATGATTGCCGCTGTCTTCATAAGGGTCTAACTGGCTGAAGGTTTTGTTGTGCAGTTGTTCATGGCTGATAACCTCTCCAGCACAATAGCACAGCGCCTCAAGCAAACGAGACTCATGTAAGGTAAGTGGGGTTTCTGTTTTGTCTCGCCAAACCAATAAGTGGACATCTGGCTCGAAATCGACATTTGGAAACCGGAAACAGCGTGTTAAAGATTGTGTTGTCATATCAATCACTACAATTCAACCTTCGAATCCATGAATGACAATTTAAAGATCCATCACTACTTAGTGTTGGTGCAGTTCCGGTGTTGCGCAATCTCACAACGAAGAATCATTACTGTTAAAAAGCCCCTCGGCTGCATGAGCACAAGGGGCTAAAATTTTTTGACCAAATTTCAGCTAGCTAGCAAAGAAGCGAGTCTTGCCTATGGTGTCTAGTTTACACGAGTGTTTGTACGTAATCGTAGACAGCTTTTAGGATCTTCATGTTCTTCTCACTCGACTGGTGCTCCATAGCGACGTCTTCGAGGTTTTGCATGTAGCTTGGCAGGTTCTGTTCAAAGAAATCCTGGCAGTGATGTTTCCAGCGCTGCTGCTCTTGGTAATCCAAGGTCATTGGGAAGTTACGAGCACGGTAGCGGAACAGCAGGGGCTTGATACGCTTATCGCTGACATTCAGTTCTAGCTTGCCCAGTTCTTCTTCTGGTGTTTTCTGGATGATGTCGATGGTAGAGCGGTCAGCATTAGAGAAGAAACCGTCGTAAAGCATGGCATCGACATTGTCATGTTTTTCAAATTCACGCTCGACACTGTAAATTGCCAATAGCTTTTCACGCACTTCAGGGTGAGCTTTCAATGTTGCCAAGTTCTTCAGGCAAGCTTCACGATCGATACCGATACGGGCTGCATCTTCAGCACGCAATGTTTTCGCCGGCGCAAGTACAGGGCACTTGTTCAGGTGAATTAGCTTAAGTGGGACTGGTAGCTCGTCTGGACCTAGTTCGGCACGCTTGGTATATAGACGCTCACGCAGCTCATCGGCAGATAGCTCGATAAGCGGGGTAGGATCCATAGCCAAGTTTACCGTGATAACCGCATTTTTGTTATCCGGATGCCACGCCATCGGTACAATCCAGCTGGTATTGCCGCACTCAACACCGAACATGCCAGAGACATGCATCAGCGGTGTCATTTCAACAATATCAACCAGCTCTTGCAACTTACGCTTGTTACGCAGCTTGAAGAAGTAATCAAACAGCTTTGGCTGGTTTTGTTTAATGATTTTTGCCAGTTCGATAGTCGCGTACACATCAGCCATTGCATCGTGAGCGTTAGCGTGTTCGATACCGTTAGCAACAGACAAGTGCTCCAGCTTAAAGCTTGGCAAACCTTCTTCGTTGGTCGGCCAGTTCATGCCATCTGGACGCAGCGCATAACAAGTACGCATGATATCCAGTAGATCCCACCGCGAATTGCCGTTCTGCCAGCTCCAGGCATACGGGTCGTAGAAGTTACGGTAAAGGGTATAGCGGGTGACTTCATCATCGAAGCGCACATTGTTGTAGCCAATCACACAGGTATTCGGCTTAGACAGCTCTTGGTGAATGCGGGCAATGAACTCAGGCTCTGACAAGCCTTTCTCATGGGCTTCCTGCGGCGTGATCCCGGTGATAAGGCAAGCTTCAGGTGAAGGCAGGTAATCCACAGGCGGCTTACAGTAGATCACCAGCGGCTCACCGATGATGTTCATGTCCATGTCTGTACGCACACCTGCAAACTGGCAAGGGCGGTCTAGTGCCGGGTTGGCTCCGAAGGTTTCATAATCCAGCCAAAACAGGGTTGGCTGATTGTCGTTGTTGCTCATTATTATCTTCACACGGGTAAAGTGTCATCTGGCTTAATGATAACAAAGAATTAGGGGGAGGGGCATGGCTAAATTTGCGCTTAAAACCTCAACAGTTTCTAATGTCATGTACTTTATGGCTTCTAAGTTAACCTACTTAAACCACGTCAATATGGGGCAGATTAGTGGAATTAGCTTTTGTAAACCGGCACTATAGGGGCACTGAAGGCTCACATATGTTCAACATTAAGAGAGTTTTCTTTTTTCGATGTGATGAAGAACATTATAATTAGAGCCTTGATATTCTAATAATATAATCTTTATAAAGTAATACTTTAAAGTTACCATTTCCTTCTCTAAATACACCTCTTTGCTCATATAACTTATTGTATCCATATCTTATATTTCTTGGCTCGATGATGAATTTTTTGCTAGAAATGAAAAATTCATTAGTGATATACTTTTTTCTACCAGGATAGGACTTAAAGTTTTCTACTTCACCAACTATCACTTCACAATCATAAGGGGTACATTTTCCTTTGAGGGCACTTTGTATTGAGGAGTTGATCGAATAATTGTCAATAAATGCAATCATAGAGACTGTAAAAAAGAATGTATAACCGATCTTTTCTTTTAAGGCACCTGTTTTATATCTCAATATATATCCTATTAAGGATATCATTGATATTAATAAAAGATGAATATTATCATTGAAATAATCTGGTGCTTCATATAATATCATTTACCTTATATCCTTTAAGGTTTAAATTTATCATTTCTAAAATACCATACCAGTTAAGCGCGAGCAATTATTTGCATGATTGATATTGTGTACTGCCAGAAAAAAAACACAAATAATAAATGGATGACCATTTACTCACAATCTTTAGTGCTGTACTGGCGGGCGTTAAATTTTTCACCTCTAGGGCCAACAGAATAGAAGGTTGTAATGGCATTATTTCTGGTGCTGACGATGACTGCCGTATGGGCGGGGTAATCATCGGTTTCAGGGATGTTCAAGAAGCATCCCTTCCTTCCTTTTAGCTTGAAATATCCTCGAGTGGCCTCATAGAGGATCTCATCGGCGTTCATCTCAAGGTTATAGCCATTCACTTTTTTAAAGCCTCCTCTGCCGTCGGGCGTTATGTAACTTACCGGGACAGAATATATGCCTTTGTCCTCTACAATTTCGTTTATGGACGGATCAAAGCATTTAGTTGTCCCTAGCTTACACATTGATATATGATTTTGCTCAAAAAGCGCTTGATATCTAGGGGCATAGTGTAATCCACCAAGTGAGCCATCTTTCTCTTTTTCACCACAGAATATGTGCGTAAAGCCATCATTTTCAGCCCAAAGCCTGACAAGTTTTTTTTGAGTAAGAGAACTGTCTATAGTTAGCAACCTATCAGTAAGGTCAGGGTGTCTATTAAACAACGACTCTAAATCATTGTTAGTCACGACATAGCCCCAGTCACCGCATATTTCCAAGACATCCTTATCTATAGGCTTATATTCGAAGTTGTATGTAGGGGCATATTTCGTATTGGGATCATTATCAAAGAAAGGTACGCGGGTGTCGGCAGTAACTTGACTACTGAAGACGATAAAGGAGGTTAGCAAGATTTGAGTTTTCATATGCAATCCCTTTTCAACTCGTTTCGTGTAATTAATGCCAACTAGAAAATTGTTACACAGATAGCTTAGCAACGACTCATTTACTTGGGTAACATACGTGCCTTCAACGTTGTGGACTGTTGTAGGTTAAGTGTGGAATTAACAATAGATATCGTCGCGATTTTCTTTCTTGTAGCCCTGATTGCTGGGTTTATTGATGCAATTGGAGGTGGAGGCGGGTTGATTATTCTCCCTGCGCTACTATTGGCTGGCTTGTCACCTGCACAGGCTTTGGCGACGAATAAGTTTCAGGCTATTTTCGGCAAGATTTCTTCAGTCGGCTACTTTGCCAAGCAGGGTATGATTGACTTCTCGAGCCTGAAAGTGCCTTTGATACTCTCTTTTGTCAGTTCGGGTTTTGGTGCCTTCCTGGTACAACGTATACCGTCTTCGGTTTTGAGTCAGTTTTTGCCGTTTATGATCTTGGCGGCCATGGTGTATATCTTGTTCTCGCCACGGATTGCAGATTTTGATACCCAAAGCCGGATATCGATGGGGATGTATGGTTTTACTTTCGGGGCGTTGATCTCTTTTTATGATGGTTTCTTTGGTCCTGCATCAGGTTCATTTTTCGTTATCAGCTTTGTCTCCTTGCTGGGTTTCAGTGCGGCTAAAGCGGTGGCACATGCCAAGCTGCTGTTGCTTGTGACCAATTTGGCCGCTGTGATGGTATTCATGACTGGCGGTGAGATTATCTGGTTACTGGGTTTGGCAATGGCTGCCGGTCAGTGGATTGGTGCTAAATACGGCTCAAAGCTGGTTCATCATAAGGGTAGCAAGGTGGTTAAGCCGGCCTTGATAGTCGTGTGTACGGTTATGTTGGGAAAACTGGTTTACGCCAACCTGTTTTAAACCATTTAGGCTTGCCACTTAATACCTGACTATCAGCAATAGTGGTAAGCCTTTGGTCGACATGTCACAAGCTTTGTTCACAACGCCGATATCCTAGTTACAAGTCCGAAAAAGAACGCGAGGTAACAGCTAAATATCACAATAACAGGCAAGTACTTTTTCATTCTAATCCCCTTAATCATCCCTTCTCTGATAGCCACATTGTCGTTGCTTTCTACGTAGATATCCATGGTTTTGAGTAATTCATATTTGGCGGTTTACGTGTGCCTATTTCGTGCAGTATTGAATTTCTCTAATTCATCGAATGGCTGTGTGATGTGCTGAATAATGGCTCCAACAGTCCACAGGGCATAAACGATACGGTTTTTTGGAGTCATGATGAAAAAGAAATTGCTACGTACGATTCTTCCTGCATTATTGGTAAGCATGTCTAGCTCAGCTGTACTGGCTAACATTATGTTGAATGAGCGAACTATCCCGACACCTGCTGGTATCTCATCAGAGATGGCAACAATAATTGAAAATCGTGAACAGCCTCCTGTTATTCCTGTTCCTGAGTCCACCGAAGAGTGGCTAGACTTTCAAAAAGCATACAATGCTCCTGGTATAGAGCTAGCCCATATAGGTATGGAGCGCTTGGGTGTAACTTATGAAGCGAAAACCTATGCTGGGGTGGAGACGTTCTTTGTGACACCTAAAGATGTTGCCCCAGAGTATAAAGACAAATGGTTGATCCATATTCACGGTGGTGCTTTTGTGTTTGGCGGGGGGGAATCAGCGCTTCGGGAGGCGGCTTGGGTCGCAAATGGGCTTGGCGCGCAAGTTATTTCCATAGACTATCGTAAACCACCACTCAGCCCATTCCCGGCAGCACTAGAAGATACTGTCGCTGTTTGGCAAGAATTAACCAAAACGCAAAAGCCAGAAGCAACAGCAATATTCGGTACCTCGGCTGGGGGCAACCTAACCTTGGCGACGGTGCTGAAATTGCAGAAAATGGATTTGCCGACACCGGGTGCAATTTACGCGGGCACGCCGGCAACGGATTTAAAAGAAACATCGGATTCGTGGCTAACCCTGAAGGGATTAGATCCTCTAGGGAAGCGCGATGGCCTTATCCAAGCGACGTTTGACTTATATGCAAACGGTGAAGATTTAGCAAACCCTCTATTGTCACCGGTATATGCCGAAATTGATGATTTTCCACCGACGCTGTTCATAACGGGTACACGTGATCTGTTATTGAGTGATACGGTTCGTATGCACCGTTTACTACGCAGTGCAAATGTAGACACCCAATTGCATGTGTATGATGGCCAGGCACACGGTGATTATATTAGCGGCCTAGTCACAGAGGTGCCCGAGTCTGATGATGCTATAAGAGAGATTCACCAGTTTTTTGCCAAGCACCTCAAGTAGTTGTCCTTATAGGTTGTTCTTGGAATAAAAGCGCTCACCTGAGCGCTTTTATCTCTTTAGTTAGTTTTCAAAGCAGTGAGTTGTTTCAAGAAACAGGTCAAGGGCACAATCATGAAATTATTATTACTCATTCGGCGTTCATTGTTCTTTTTCATGATGCTATGTAGTGCATCAACTCTTGCTCACTCTCCGTTTTCACTCGCCGACACGTCTAGCCCAAAGCACACCTTAGTTAATTTCCTGTACTACTCGGAGATAGTGATAAAACACTGGCAGGCTGAATCGTTGGAGTCCAAAGAAGCAAAGCACGCATACAATCAGGCTATCAGAACCATGGATCTTTCTTTGGTGCCTAACCGTACTCGAACTGTGGTAATGATGGAGCGAATTATCTTATTGCGGGAGATCCTCGACAGGTTCGATAGCACAGTGTTACAAGCCGCACCTGATCACGAAAAGGCCCAAGATATTAGCTATTGGCGTTTCGCAAACTCTGATCTGTCTATCGTGCGGTTAGAGACCGGTAATAGACAGGGTCAATTTGTGTTCTCTGCCAATACGGTTCAGCAATTGTCGTCTTGGTACCGCAAGATGGAAGCTATGCCTTATGACTTGGCATCGCGAACTGATTACTATCAAGAGTTTCTGGTTACGCCCGGTCCCTTGTTTTCCAAAAGCTTAATCTATTCACTTCCCGATGATTTTGTCCAGCTCTATGGCCCGCTGCCTTTATGGCAATGGTTCGCTTTATTGGGCATTTTCGTGCTCTGTAAATTGCTTATAAGAGTGAGCTTTAAGTTAGGCGAGTGCTGGAATAACCATTGGGAGTCTAGAGGCCAACGCTGGCAATTTGGGCGGTTATTTTCAATGCTTAGCGCAGTAGTGATCCTGTTGGTAACACGCTTAGTGATCGACAATGGTATATGGATCACAGGTAATGTGTACCAGCTGCTGTCTACGGCTTTTTTGCTCTGGCAGTTTTTCTTTTCCGCCTGGTTAATCATGGCATTGTTCAACTATATAGCGATGTTGTTTGCCTATCATAAGCACGGGGGGAAGCAGGTCGACTCCTCGTTAATCACCGTATTGGCACGCATCTTTGGCGGCTTAACGATCGCAATACTGGCAATTTACGTGGTTGAGTTTATGGGGTTCTCTATCTCTCCAATAGTTGCTGGCCTTGGTGTCGGTGGTTTAGCCGTTGCTTTGGCAATCCGCCCAGTGTTGGAGAATGTGATTAATGGTTTAACCCTATATGCAGATGGCGGCATTAAGATTGGTGAGCTCTGCCGCTATGGTGACAAACTTGGCACTATTGAAAGTATTGGTTTACGTTCGACCCGGATCAGAACCTTGGAGCGTTCACTGATCACTATTCCTAACTCTGAGTTTGCCAATATGGAGATAGATAACCTAGAGCGGCGGGATAAACGACGGATGGAGCATACCTTCAGAGTGCGTGCTGAGTTAACTAGGGATCAGCTTAGGTTACTCTTGGTGAATATCCGCCGGGTACTTTTAAGACACCCTCAGTTAGAAGCCGAGCCTCTGCGAGCACGTTTCATGGGGGTAGGTGAGTATGGCATTTTGGTGAATGTGCTTGCCTATATTAGGTGTCGAGATCATGATGAGTTTATGGCCGTACAAGAAGATGTTTTGTTAATGGTGATGCGGCAAATTGAAACGGTAGGGGCGCAACTGGCTTTTTCTAACCAGTACCAATTTGCAGGAAAGATATCTGCGATAGATGAGGAATTAAAAGAGAAAGCCTCTTCAACAGTGAAACAATGGCATGAAAGCAACAACTACCCATTCCCTGATTTCAGCTTCGAATATAAATATGAAATCAAGGACACCATTATTTATCCCGCTCAATCCTCGGCAACTAGAAAAGATGCTACGGCGTAGCTTGTTACATTCAAGTGAGTTAAGGCAGGTGAACAGTAATCACCTGTCTTTGTTTTATACCCAAGTTACCTCAAGGTACAGGATTCAGAGGGTTGTCAGTGCATTCAATCCAAGGCGAAGGTTTGCAGGAATGGCATTCCCTTTCAAAAAGCTTCAACGAAGGAGTGAATGGGCTGCCCCCCTCCCGAAGGGCGAGTTTTCTAAGCTTCTATACCGCGTTATTGTTTCTTGATTTAGAGCCACTAGATCTTCAAAACAATGCCTTGTCTATAAGCTTATAAATTCTCGCTGAACCTGCATCTTGAAGTAGCTTGGGTATATCTATTCGGGTTGGATGAGATCGTCAAAGTAGGTTTGCATTATCTGGTGCAGTAATTGGTTGAGTGGAAAGCCTCGTTTCGACTGCAAGTAGCCACCGCTAACTTGTATTTGGCGAATTTCCTTGGGCACTGTCGGTAATGGATAGGTACTCAATGTAGGGTCCAGCTCTAACATAAACGAACTGCCATATAGTATCGCATCGGTATTTTTTAATTTGCTGAAGATGACACGAGCACTGTGTGATACTAGCTCGATGTTTGCTTTGTAGCCTTTAGATAGATACAGCTCTTCTACCGGCGAGCGCTTAGAGTTGATGCCGTCAACAATACCTTTAGCGATGGGCAGTTGGTGAATACGTTCCCATTCACTGCCATCTTTTAAAATCGGGTGATCTTTGCGAGCGACTAAGCAAAGTTTGATCTCTTTGATCCTATGTTGGTAGATATCTTGTGGTAGCGGAAAGGCTGAGAAATGGATCATATAATCGATATGGCCGTTTAGCATTTCGGCGAGCGAACCCTCTTGCCAATATTTTAATTTGAATTTGGCCTTGGGAAGGGCTTCCCTTAATGCGGTAAAAATACCTTCGCCACAGATCTCAAGCAGGAAGATGTTCAAGGCGATAGTGACTTCACCATTGAATGTTTGAGGATCGAAGTCGCGGTAAGAGTCGACCACTTTGATCAGTGGGTTGAACATTTCATCTGCCGCTTCAGCAAGCTTTTCAGCCAGTTCAGAGGGCTGTATACCATGGGCTTTGCGAATAAAAAGTTGATCGCCAAAGGTCTCCCTTAGCTTTGCCAGTCCTCTGCTGACACTGGTCTGTGAGATCCCCAATTTATCGGCAGCCGCATGTGTGTTTTGCGTTTCAACCACGGCTTGCAATAACTTTAGAAGGTTTAAGTCTAAATCACGGATCTCTTTCATCGAATACCCTTTGCATTTCTTATCTAGTATCTAACTTTGCGTTAACTGTACTTGTTTAAGAATAGATTTAGGGCGCTTTATTTCAATAGCTTAATGAAGAAAGTGTTATCTTCATAGGAGTTTGTAGATGTCTTGGACAATCTCTTCAATACCCAGAGTAAAGAACTGTACCCCCATACAAATAAGTAGGAAGCCCATAATCCGGGTAAAGGCGTTAATACCGTTTTGGCCAAGGGCTTTGAGCAAGGGATAAGCCATACTTAGGGTAAATGTAGCGATTATAGCAACGACAGCGAAACCGGATAATACCCCACTATATACACTTGGCATGTGCAGGTCATCTCCATGACTCGCTAATTCTGCTGCAAGGCTAATGATCAATGCCATGGTACCGGGGCCGCAGAGTGATGGAATGGTTAAAGGTACCAACGCGATAGAATCTTGTCCTGGAGGGCCATTGTTCGTGTCTGGCTTGGGAAAGAGCATGTTGAAACCGATCGCAACAATAATAATACCACCACCAAGGCGTAAGCTTGGTATCGAGATACTAAATAGCTCTAATATTGATGCGCCAATCAAAAAGGTGATACTCAGGGCGAAGAATAAATAAACGCCAACCGTTTTGGCTTGAGAAACGATGTAGCTTTTATCTTTTCCTTTACTCAACCCCAGCAATACTGTGGCGGCTGCAGGTGGGTTCATCATCGGTAATAGCCCGATAACGGTTAATGTCAGGAAGGTGAATAAAGTTTCGATATGCATAGGCAAACTCTTATAAATGGGTATGGCGTAAAGTGTTTACAGTAAAAATAACTGTGCGAGATAGAGGACGCTGAAGAAGGAGATAGCGTCGGTTAATGTGGTTAAAACGGGGCTAGACAACATGGCGGGATCGAGGCTCAGGCGCCTTAAAAGCAACGGTAATGTACCGCCAATAATGACGGCGAGAGTCGAGGAAAAGGCATAGGCGACACCAATGAGCAGTGGTAAGCCGATATGCTCACTGCCGTGAGTCAATAAAGTCAGTACGGCTAACACAATGCCAATGAGAATGCCGTTGATAAGGCCGATGGGGATCTCTTTGCTGACAACGTAAAACAGATCTTTGGCAGTAAGGTGGCCGACGGAAAGCTCTCTTATTGATACCGCGACCGCTTGGTTGCCCGCTGCACCCGAAAGATTAGCAACAAGCGGTAAAATGGCTGCTAGAACCGCTATCTGTTCAATGATGGGCTCAAAAGCGGCAATGATAGAGACCGCGGCGTAGCTCAGTACAACGGAAGGCAACAAGAAGGCCAACCTGCGTAGATTGCGGGTTATTGTCGACATGGTTCGAAATTCATCACCGCCAAATACACCGGATTGTTCAAGCAGTTGGTGTTTTGATTGTTCATAAAGGGCTTCGTTAACTTGCTTAAAGCCAACTGTGCCGATTTGAAACCCATATTCATTCACTACCGGAATAACAGGGTGTTGTGTTGTATCTAAGATGCTTTTTAGGGAATGGAGCTCAAGCTCTGGTTGAGCCACCGGAATCGATGGGTCTATATGTTGCTTGAGGGGGGTATCTGGAGATTGAAGGAAAACATCTCTCAGCCTTAATGCGCCAACGAAGGTTTTCATATCATCACGCAAATAGATATAACGCCATTCCAAGTGTTCTGAGTTTGGATGTTCAGAACTAGAGCTTTGCTCCATTTCCTGTAACGCTGCGTTTAAATCCGCGACCGTTGCCTCCTCATGCAGCTTGATGACTTCATTCTTACATATACCGCCAGCTGAATATTCCGGGTAGATCAGTGCTGCTCGTTCTTCATTGCGCCATTTCTGGGGTAAAGCGAGTTTGAGTTGCGACTGAAGGTGACGCGGTAACTGGCTTATTAGCAACCTTCTATCTACCGAGGGGAGATACTTAAACAGTTCGATGGTGGTTTCTAATGGGAGCTGGCGGAATAGCTCGAGCAATTCATTATCAGTAAAAAGATCAAGAAGGTTGGCAGCGAACTTTGGCGACTGGCTGCTGAGCAGTACCCAAACAGTAATGCGGTCATTGTTTGATAATTGCCTGAATGCCAATGTAACTGCCTCAGGTGAGGCGGACTCAACATATTCGTGAAGCAATTCAGCGCTCTGAGTGTCTATGCAAAATCGCAATAGCTCACTGAGCTGTTCGGTGTTGTTTAGTTGTAAGGGTATTGAAATAATTGTCATGGTTTATACCTTGTCGATTTTAAGAAATTGTTGCTTTATCCAATGTATAAATAAGGTGATAAGCGCTATCACCAAACCAATAAAACTGAATATTAAGGACCACCTAGTGATTAGCTCTTGATAAATAGCCATAAAAGGAAGTTTCATGGCTTGGGTACCAATGATCACTAAGCTTATGGCCCAGATTAATGAACTGGTGATACTGATAAGTACTGCACGAATAAAATTGAACAGTGTCGCGCCCATTAACATCGGGGTTAATACACGCACAAACGGTATATAGCGTGAAATAAAAAGGACGCAGAACCCATACTTGTCTAGCATCCTTGTTAGTCTTGGTAGAGCATTTTCGGGGAGGCGATGCACAATGTTGTGCATCAGCTTTGTGCCATACAGACAACGCCCTTGCAGATAGGCCAGGATGGTGCCAATAGAAGCGGCAGTCGACAGCAGCAGTATTGCACTGTAATGGTCAACAGCGCCTACACTAACTAGCCCACCAATAAATAATGCTAAACCCACACCAGGTAGCGGTAAAAACACTAAGCTGAACTCTAATAGAAGGACTGTTCCAAGCAGCAATAACAAGAGATCTATTGGGTTGATGATTTGTAAAGAATCAAAGTCTTGTAGCCAAATAGCCATTAGGATTTGTTGCATCATCTAGCCCTTACCAAAATTGTCTTAATCAAACATCAGGATGATGTAGGCGAAGAACAGAATGAGGTGGGTTGCCCCGTTGAGTGAGTTGGTTCTGCCACTGCTGAAGCTCACGCTGGTCATTAACAGGGTAGCGACAAGCAGTACCATTTCTGCGGGGTCTAAACCTAATCGGATGGGCTCGTTGATCACCCCTGAAACTAGCAATACAGCGGGTATAGTCAGGGCGACGGCAGCAAGTACCGAGCCAAAGAACAGGTTCATTGCGCGCTGAAGGTGATTATTGATTGCCGCTTTCAATGCGCCGGAGGCTTCAGGAGCAAGAATGATCAGGGCGACCAATAAACCGCCCAAGGCTGCTGGCGCCCCCATTACGGTGATACTGTCGTTGATTGGAACGGCTAAGCTTTTAGCTAAAACGGCGACCACAAACAAGTAACTGACGAGCATCATAGAATGGAAACCATTGCTACTTAGCTGGCTTGGGGCGTTATGCTTGTCTTTATTGTCGGCGTCAATAAAGAAGTGGGTATGGCTTCGGGTTTGGACAAAGAGAAAAACGCCATATAGGGCAAGCGATGCGAGGACAAGCGTCCAGGTCAAGCCCACCGACATACCGCCAAAGTCATCCATGCTGGTGAAATTGGGTAAAATTAAGCTCAACATGGCCAGTGGGATAATAGCGACGATATAAGCTTTAATGCCATCTATGTTGTAGGTCTGAGTGTGATGCTTTACACCGCCAATCAAAAGAGCGATACCGACGAACCCATTGAGTACCGCCATTATCAAGGCAAACAAGGTATCCCTTGCCAAGACGGGATTTGAGTCACCTGTGAGCATCAATGATGAAAGCATAATGACTTTAAGTACGACGACAGATAGCGTCAAAATAAGCGTGCCGTAGGGATCGCCGAGCCGAATTGCCATGGCATCGGAGTGGCGAACAACAGCAAAAATAGCGGTCATTACCACGTAAAATAATATGCCTGTGGTGAGCAGGTATAAAATAGGAGAGTTATTTCCATCTAGCAGAGTATTGCCAGCCATTTTAAAAAATATAATGGCAAGCATACCGACAAGCAGTGTGTATTCTTGTTTTAGTATTTTCAACATATCAGCCTTTCAAAGGTATCCCTACCGCGCGTTACCATCCTTTAGCGAGGTAATAGGGCTGGAAAGCTACTGATTCCATTCCAGTAGTACTTAAGGCGTACATTAGAGAGGTTGGGGGAGTGAGGCGATGAATTAGTGAAATTCATTCATGGCGAGGATGGGGGAACTAGCTCCACATAAACGTGAAGCTTTAGAACATTTAGTGGAGGACTTGAAACGACAGAAGCGACCCACCCTAAGTGCCGATATCCAATTTAATCGAGTCTTCTGCGCCCGATTGCGAGAGGTGAAGCCAAGCAACACAGGATTGGTTAACCGCTATAGCCGAAGCCACTCAACAACTCGGCCAGCTATGCCCGAGTGCAATGGTGCGGGTAGGGCAACCAATGGCTTGTCGAAGTGATTAATGCCTTTTCGGTGATGTAGACGTATCATTGCTAATAGGCACTTAGGTGTAAGTTGAAGACATGGAGACTTGAAGCGATGAGTAAACAAGATAGGGCTGAGAAGTCAGCCAACATATTCAATCTTAATGAGCTTGCTAAGGCTTCTGATTACTCTTTGCTAGATACGCTCAACCCAGACCCCGATGCCACAGAAGACGGTATCGACTATTTTCCGAGACAAGTACTATCAGGGCATTATGTGCCAGTTAAACCTTCACCGATTGCCAAACCAATCTATGTCAGCCATAGCCATCAGTTTTTCGAGGAGCTGGGATTAGACGACAGCTTGGCGCTAACCGATGAGTTTGCAAAGCTATTTTCTGGTGATATTGCCTATGTACCTGCACCGATGCGAAAAATAGGATGGGCGACAGGTTATGCGTTATCCATTTTTGGCAATGAATACACAGAGCAGTGTCCCTTTAAAACGGGTAACGGCTATGGCGATGGCCGAGCCATTTCGGTATTTGAAGGGGTATTAAACAACAAGCGGTGGGAGATGCAGTTAAAAGGCGGTGGACCGACGCCATACTGCCGCGGTGCCGATGGTAGGGCCGTGCTGCGTTCGAGTGTGAGAGAATTTCTTGCTCAAGAGTATATGCATGCCCTTGGCGTACCATCAACCCGTTCGTTAAGCCTGTTTGTATCGCAATCCGAAACCGTGGACCGCCCATGGTACAGCGAGGGATCTCGCTCGGAGAACCCGGATATTATGGTCTCCAATCCTGTGGCTATTTCCACTCGCGTTGCCCCTTCATTCTTGCGAGTAGGCCAGTTGGAACTCTTTGGCAGAAGGGCTCGTGTTGGTTCCCGGCCCAATGCAATGGCCGAGTTGGAAATGATGGTGTTGCACATTATTGAGCGGGAGTACAAAGACCAGATTGCTGTTGATCTGCCAATGGCAGATAAGTTACTTACTCTCGCGACAGAATTTCGAGACAGATTGACGTCCTTGATCGCCAACTGGCTGCGAGTTGGTTATTGCCAAGGCAATTTCAATAGCGATAACTGTGCTGTGGGTGGATTTACCATAGATTATGGCCCATTTGGCTTCTGTGAATACTTTGACCCTTACTTCCAACCATGGACGGGCGGTGGCCGCCATTTTGCTTTCTTCAACCAACCATTGGCGGCTGAGAAGAACTTCGAATCATTTTGTTCAGCGCTAAGGCCACTGTTGCAATCAAACCCACAAGCATTAGAGCAACTGGAACAAATCATCGAGGGGTTCTCCACGGTGATGGAGGATAAAGTCAGTAACATGTGGGCTGCGAAACTTGGGCTAGAAACACTCGATAGCGAGTTGTTTACCCAACTTTTACCATTGATGATGAAAACCCATGTTGATTACACCATCTTCTTCCGCCAGCTCTCAAACCTTCCAGAGGAGGTTTCCGGGATTTCCGAGAGCTTCTATGCAACACCAAGTAAAGAGCTTGAAGAAGCATGGAACCAATGGCTGATCTCATGGCGTGAGAAGTTCAACCCAGCACTGAGTATTGACGAAATTTCAAATCAAATGAAGCGGGTGAATCCAAAATACACCTGGCGTGAGTGGCTCGTTGTTCCTGCTTATGAGAAAGCGACGAATGGGGATTTCTCCCTTATCCATGAACTGCAGCAAGTTCTTGCCAATCCATACGATGAACAGTCTGAGTGGGTGGAGAAGAAATATAATAAGTTAAGACCGTTAGAGTTTTTCACTGCTGGTGGCGTATCTCATTACAGTTGTTCATCTTAGAGATTCGATACAAGCGCCAGCTATAGCTCTATCGCTTATGGCTGGTGCTATTAATGTTGTAAGGAGGTGTTGAGTTAAACCCGAATCATGAAATTTCCTCATGTTCTTTGTGAAGCAAAACCAATTTTATTCAATTCGTGAACACAGTATAAAAAAGACTGCTCTTAGCGTTAGGTAATTTGCGGTGATTTTTCTATCTGGCTATTTTCCATAAATAGCAGATGACTGTGAAAATTAACGGTTGGGAAAATATAAACATAACTATCCCAAAGAGTGAATAAAGTCAGTTGTTTTCAAAGGATATAGGATACCAATTCACGATGACTAAAGATTTCACATTTGCTATTAAGAGCATCTGTTTTGATGAGAATTATCAACCATCAGACAATACACGTATCACGACTAATTTTGCTAATTTGGCTCGTGGAAACAGCCGCCAAGCGAACCTGCGCAATGCACTACGAATGATCGACAATCGTTTTAATGCCTTGGCGCATTGGGATAACCCTAATGGTGACCGTTATTCTGTTGAGCTTGAAATCATCTCTGTAGATATGAATATTCAAGGCAATGGTGATGCCTTTCCATCAATTGAAGTATTGAAAACCAATATTGTTGATCGAAAAACCAACGAGCGTATTGAAGGGATTGTTGGCAATAACTTTTCCTCATATGTAAGAGATTACGATTTTAGTGTTCTGCTGTTGGATCATAACAAAAACCAAGCCCAATTCAGTATTCCAGATAACTTTGGTGAATTGCATGGCAAACTCTTTAAGTCTTTTGTGAGCTCAGAAACTTACAAGCAGCACTTCAAAAAAACGCCAGTGATCTGTCTGAGCGTATCGGACAATAAAGTTTATCGCCGCACTGAGAATCAGCATCCTGTGTTGGGCTTCGAATATCAGCCAAATGAGTCGTCATTGACCGAGCAATATTTCAATAAGATGGGCTTACAGGTTCGCTATTTTATGCCGCCGAGCAGCGTTGCACCGTTAGCGTTCTACTTCTTCGGTGATTTGCTCAATGATTACTCGAACCTTGAGTTAATTAGCACGATTAGCACTATGGAGACATTCCAAAAGATTTACCGACCTGAAATTTATAATGCCAATGCGGTTGCCGGTAAGTGTTATCAACCAAACTTGAAGAATTTAGACCACTCGTTAACTCAAATTGTTTACGACCGTAAAGAACGCAGCCAGTTAGCGATTGAGCAGGGGAGATTTGCCGAGCAGCATTTCATCAAACCCTATCAATCTATTCTGGAGCAATGGTCTGAAAATTACGCGTAATCGATAACGAGAATCTGGACGAAATAACGATGAAAACACTATTACCGACTTCAACGGCGGGAAGCTTACCTAAGCCTTCTTGGCTGGCTCAACCTGAAAAATTGTGGTCACCATGGAAACTGCAAGGTGACGAGTTAATTGATGGCAAACGCGATGCTTTACGTGTCTCTTTACATGAACAAGAACTGGCCGGGATTGATATCGTGAGTGACGGCGAGCAAACGCGCCAGCACTTTGTCACAACCTTTATAGAACACTTAAGCGGCGTAGATTTTAATAGTCGCAAAACAGTTAAAATTCGTGACCGTTATGAAGCAAGCGTACCGACGGTAGTGGGGCCGGTGAGCCGCCCCAAATCGGTCTTTGTTGAAGACGCTAAATTCTTGCGTCAACAAACTAAAAAACCAATTAAATGGGCGTTGCCCGGTCCAATGACGATGATCGACACCCTTTACGATGATCATTATGGCAGTCGGGAAAAATTGGCATGGGAGTTCGCCAAAATACTGAATCAGGAAGCCAAGGAATTAGAGGCGGCAGGGGTTGATATCATTCAATTTGATGAACCAGCATTTAATGTGTTTTTTGCTGAGGTGAATGATTGGGGCATTGCTTGTTTAGAGCGTGCAATCGAAGGATTAAAATGCGAGACGGCAGTGCATATCTGCTACGGATACGGCATCAAAGCCAATACCGACTGGAAGAAAACACTTGGCTCTGAGTGGCGACAATATGAAGAAGTGTTCCCTAAATTACAGCAGTCGAATATCGATATTATCTCGCTCGAATGTCATAACTCACGTGTGCCTATCGAGTTGCTTAAGCTTATTCGAGGCAAGAAAGTGATGGTTGGGGCGATTGATGTCGCAACAAATGCCATTGAAACCCCTGAAGAAGTTGCTAATACATTGCGTGAAGCATTGAAGTATGTCGATGCCGACAAGCTTTATCCTTGTACCAACTGTGGTATGGCGCCTCTGTCACGGGATGTCTCTACAGCTAAACTTAACGCCTTAAGTGCGGGGGCAGATATTGTCCGTAGAGAGCTTTCTAATGTGCATCAACTGCGTGCTGCTTTAGTACATCAATAGGGATTATATCTAAGGTAGTTATTTCGCAACTTGCTAATACTACTGGTGGTGCGCAACTTGCCTGCCATGCTTCTTTCCAGCGCTGGGCGCATAGGCACCAGCGATCGCCAGGGGCGAGGCCGAGAAAGCCAAATTCCGGCCTTGGTGTAGACAAATCATTGCCCTGTGCTTTGGTAAAGGCGAGAAAC
The DNA here is from genome assembly GCF_056158405.1 of Photobacterium sp. AWH4_225. Lineage (NCBI taxonomy): Bacteria > Pseudomonadati > Pseudomonadota > Gammaproteobacteria > Vibrionales > Vibrionaceae > Photobacterium > Photobacterium sp. AWH4_225. The sequence continues at coordinate 1,865,712 of NZ_JBSWTF010000001.1, forward strand.
TCTTCCGTTACCAAGGCACATACGACATGACGGCCAGCATCGCTATAATCGGTGCGGCAATAGCCATCTCTATAGAATCCTGTTGTAGGCGAGCAGTTACAGAGAGCCAAGGGGCCGCCTAACACGTTAGTTTTACCAGTCATGGTCACACCTTGTTTTAGACTCTTTTACAGGCTAAACGATCAAAGTGTAGTTGATAGTTTCTTGCAGTCATCAAGGAAATAAGAGTCGTCAGATTCAACTTCTTTCATCATAGGCTTTTCGAGCTTGCCTGATATCATCTTGGTGCTGATCTGCCCAAGTTACCAATTGGTACAGTGGCTTAACTAAGTCGCGTCCCATTTCTGTCAGGCAATACTCTACTTTTACCGGGACTTCAGGATATACGGTCCTGTTAACATAACCTTCCCGCTCTAAATCTCTCAGCGTTTGGGTCAGCATGCGTTGGGAAATTCCTTCCACCCTGGACTTCAGTGCATTAAACCTTTCTGTTCCGTCAACTAAAGCAAACAGAATAAGCATTGACCATTTATCACCGATCTGCGCGACAACATTGCGTACCGGGCAATCTTCATTGTTATAAAAAACGCGTCTTTCTGGCTTGGCTGGTGTTGTCACTTTTCTATTCCTTCTCGACGTTGAATTGAACGCTGGTTACCAAAAAGTGCCTACCGCACATTTCGGTGCCTTCTTGTACTGTAGGTTACTAATAATTACTATGGTGATCAATGTATACCTAATCGAAAAAGTACTTAGGAGTGAGTTATGTGGAAAGCAATGACATGTTTGATTTTTCTATTAGCAAGTAACGTAGTTGATGCCAAAGGTTCAGATAGCCTGATCATCGATCTGGATTCCATGCAAAAACCGAATTGGACAGAGCAGGAATTAAACAACGTAAAAGTCGTGACTGACTTTGTACAAAACCTGATGAATAATCATAACTTTGACTATGTCATGGAGCACTACAACGATAGTGCTTATGTTCAGCACAATAGAAATCTACCAGATAAAATTACCGGGTTAGTGGGCTTTCTTGAAGAGTTTGTAGAGGAGTACCCTGACTACACGTATGACGTTAAGCATATCTATGCTGATGGTGACTTCGTGATATTTCATTCCCATGCCACGTTAAATAAAGAAGATAGAGGCAATGATCAAAAAGGCATGAACATTATCGATACCTGGCGCATAGAAGAGGGCAGAATTGTTGAGCATTGGGATTCTATTCAGGCGCTTGATTTTTCAATGAGGGTATATTCACTTATCAGTGGCGGCGATATCGCTAACTCAAATGGTGTATTCTAGGCTGTGCTCTGCTTCTAGCTTGCGCTCTGCATTGATGGTGAGTGACGATGGCTGAATGCGCGTACCTCATCATCAAGATCAGAGCTTCTGTATCCTCAATAGCAAGTTAACTTCCTCCCGTAGATATTTCACTTTTAGCACTGCCTAAACTTGGCACCTTTCTTGACTATCTTTCTGTATCAACAGCAGAGAGCTGTTAAATACATGAACTCGCCTTGATGCGGAAGATATCTGAGCATAGGCAGTCGAAGGGAGAGGCAAGATGCGAATCAATTTGAAAAACAAAATCACATTTGCAGCTTTCGCCATGGCGTTGTGGTTTACCGGCGGTGTAGCAGCAAATTCTAAAGCGGAGAATACACCAAAACAAACTCTGGTTTTTGGTGTTGTGCCTCAGCAGTCAGCCGCTAAGCTTGCTCAGCAGTGGGGGCCGCTGCTCAAGGCATGGAGTGAAGTGACGGGCTTGGACATTCGCTTTGCAACCGCACGGGATATTCCGACTTTTGAGCAGCGCTTAGCCGCGGGTGAATACGATATTGCTTACATGAATCCGTACCATTTCACTTTGGTTAACCAGAGCCCGGGTTATACCGCACTTGCCCGAGCAAAAGATAAGCGGATTACAGGGATCATGGTTGCGAAAAATCAATGGCAGGGTCAGATTGAGGACTTTGATAATGCTTCTCTTGCCTTCCCAGCACCACGCGCTTTTGCCGCATCAATCCTGACTCAATCAGAGTTACGCCAGAAGGGGCTATCAATCTCCCCCAGTTACGTGGGCTCGCATGATTCAGTCTACATGGCTGTAGCTAAAGGCCTTTATCCCGCTGGTGGTGGGGTAATGCGGACTTACAACAGCTTGGATGAGTCAATCAAGCAGCAACTCACCGTTATTTACCGAACCAATAGCTATACCCCTCACGCGATAGCGTACGCCAAAGGCCTGGATGGATCTATCGTTTCGGCATTACAGCAAAGCCTAACTGTTTTGAACCAGCACTCTGATGCTATAGCGGCATTTCAAAAGCTCAGCATAAAGGGGCTCGAACCTGCAAAAGATGGTGATTGGGACGATGTTGTCGCACTCGGTATCCAATTGTAGGCATCAACACTGCTGAAGGTGTAATTGGTGAGGCTAGGTTATGACACTACGTACAAAAACGATAATAGGTATCGCACTAATTGAAGCCTTGGTGTTGGCCGTATTGATTTTTACCGGGCTGAAGTGGCTTAAGAATTCTAACGATACTCGCCTTGAAACAGGTAGCAAACAGCTAGTCAGCGTGTTTGCGAGCGCTTCTCGGGACGCTGTTCTGGCAACAGATTTGGCCTATTTGGACAGTTTTGCCCAATCAATTACCGCTGAACATAATTTAGCCTATATCCGTATCACCGATCGTAATGGGGTGGAGCTAACCCGCCATGGTGACTACCAAAATGTCACAACCCATAACTTACCATCAGAAGTCCATGATGGCGTTTATGATGTTTGTAGCGAGATAGTGGTCGCCGGTGAGTATTACGGTAAGGTCGAAATGGGGGTGAGGGTCAATGATTTTAAGGATCTTATGTCTCAAGCCACACGAATGAGCTTGCTGATTGCCCTAATAGAAATGACCTTAGTTGCTATCTTTTCGTTTGCCCTTGGTACGTATTTATTACGGCGCTTGGAGCAGCTAAAACAAGGGGTAGAGCAAGTTGGTGCGATTGGGCCTGGCGGTGAAATTGCGATTACAGGTAATGATGAGGTTACCAGGGTTGGTGAAGCATTTAACCAGATGTCATTATCGCTCGCCAAGGCACAGTCAGACCTAGCTCAAAAACACCAACAGCAAATTGCGTTGACAGAGAAGGTCACACAGCTTGCTCAAGTTGCAGAGCATGCACGTGATGTCATTATCATCACTGATGCCAAAGGCTGTATTACCTGGGTTAACCCCGCTTTTGAAGCCCTTACCGGATATTCAGCGAAAGAGGTATTGGGGAGGCAACCTGGTGAGTTGCTGCAAGGAAAAGGGACTGATAGCGAAACCGTTACGCGGATGTCTGATGCATTGGTTGAAAAGAAAGCGATTAAAGTCGAACTACTAAATTATACCAAGCAAGGCCAGGCTTACTGGGTTGAGATGGATATTTCGCCTGTACTGAATGATGCGGGAGAGGTCGTTCGCTTTATTGCTGTTGAGCGAGATATCACTGAGCGCCGCCAAGTCAATAAACGTCTTGAAGATGCGTTGGCTCAGGCAACAAAAGCCAACACAGCTAAGTCCGAATTTCTGGCCAATATGAGCCATGAAATCAGAACCCCAATGAATGCGGTTATGGGACTCAGTGAAATGCTATTAGATAGTGAAGTGACTCCTGAGCAGCATGAAAAACTAAAAATCATTAACCAATCAGCAGACAACCTTGTGGCTATCATTAACGATATTTTGGATTACAGCAAAATTGAAGCAGGAAAATTGACCCTCAATGATGCGCCATTCGATTTGCGTGAGGTATTAGAACAAGCCGTTAAACTGAGCGCTTACCAAGCCAAGAATAAAGGCTTACCAGTGATACTGGATATGACACCAAGCATCAATACTCAAGTGATTGGTGATAAAGGACGTTTGAACCAAATAATATTAAATCTCCTGGGTAACGCCGTGAAGTTTACCCAAAAAGGCTACGTTAAATTGTCTGTTAAAGAAGATTTTTCAGGTCAAACGCCAACTCTCCGGTTTACGGTAGAAGACACAGGAATGGGAATACCGGCAGAACGCCTACCGTTTATCATGGATAAATTTGAGCAGGTCGATAACTCAGCTACCCGTGAATTTGAGGGAACCGGTCTGGGGCTGGCTATTTGCAATCATCTCGTTGCGTTATTCGGCGGTAAGCTGCAGGTTGAATCAGAAGAAGGTAAAGGTTCAACGTTCTCATTTTCAATTGGTTTTGAACAGCATACGTCTTATGTCGCTGGTTCATTAAATATGATTGCTCAGGCTGATAATTCTCACTTTGTTGATGAAAGTAAGTTACCTGCTTTAACTGTGCTGGTGGCAGAAGATAGTCAGGTAAACCGCATGTTGGTAGAAGCTATGTTAGCGAACAGCAGGTTGAAACTCATTTTTGCCAAAGATGGAGTAGAAGCTGTCGAACTGTATCAACGGCATCAGCCCGATATGGTCATTACAGATATCTCAATGCCGAACAAAGATGGTTACGCTGTCACCTGTGAGATCAGAGAAATGCAGAAAAGTGGTCAATCCAATTGGTGCCCGATCATTGCCTTGTCAGCTCATGCGATGCTAGAAGAGCAAGAAAGCTGCCACCAACGTGGATTAGATGATTATTTAACTAAGCCGGTTAAGAAAAAAGAGTTGGTGGCTATGATCGCAAAGTGGGGAGATCTTGCTGATAGCGCTCCCGAATGTAGTTCACGATATGTTTAATCTGGCTCTACGCATGTCTACGGTCAAGGTACTAAGCGCCTCTGATAAGAAAGCGACACGAAGAAAAAGCATACTGATAACAGATTCAACCGTTCATATTTGCAAGTATCAACTTCAAACTTGGCTGTTTTTGAAGGCTAACAGAGCCGTTAAGATCATCGCATCAACTCGTTATTCTGTAACTTAAAAGGTTTTTGCTATGAGTACATCGCAGTTAGTTCTTGAGCTTTCATTAATTGGCTCCATGTTTCTGGTCACCGGTTTCTTTTTATTTCGTTCGTTTGATGTAACAGATGCGCTATCGCTAAATGTACAGAAAATCCTTACCGGCTTGCTTGGCGCTTTCCTGTTGATGGCCGGTACTGTTAAGTTCTTTGACCCGTTTACCACCATGTTCGCCAACCAAATTGCACTGAGTGAGTTACCTTTTCCTGTTTTGTCCCGTTGGGCGGGGCAATTAGGTGAAATGGGTGCAGGGGTGTTGCTGCTAGTCATTATGATTGGCGGCAAGAAAATAACGGGTGAATTACGCGATAAGGCGATGCTGTTATCGACAATCCTTACCACTGCTATCATGCTGGTGGCAGTATATGTCCACCTATTGCCCAATGTCCCTGCGGAGGTGTTACCGCTGCAGTCAAAACCTCCGGTTATGACCCTGGTTATCTTGGCCTTGGCTTGGTTAAATGCTTATCTGTATAAGTTGAATCGCTAACCCCGGATTAAGATAACAAAGTAAAAGAATTTCAACGCCAGCCTTAGCTGGCGTTTAGTCGTTAATATATCGGTTATTCTAATTCGAGTTAGTTTTATCTGAGCTAGTTTTATCCGAGCTAATTGATGCCAAAAACTCTGCTGTTTGCCCAAAGCGCTCAAAAACCATATCTCTAAATGCAACCACCCTAGAAGCAATCAACTTTCTATCGGCCCATACCAGAAATGCTTTTCCTGTTGGGCACTCTACATCTGGCAACACCTGAATCAGCTCCCCGTGCTCAGCATATCGCTCAAACGCTGCTTTGGGCATCATACAAATTCCTGCTCCCGCTAATGTTGCATCTATATTTAGCCTCAAGCTGCTGATGGCATATTTGGGTTGATAAGGGACACGGACTGTTTTCCCATTTTCAGTGATTTCCCAATATGGCAAGTTATTCCCCGATAGAAGCCGGTGAGAAATCAACTCTTTTGCACCAGCAGGCATACCATGTTTTTCAATGTAGGCTGGAGAAGCCGCTAACAGTAGGGGGGATTCAAACAGTTGCCGTTGCACAAGATGATTGGCGTGGGGAGGACTGGTAACAATCGCAAGATCTATCTGCTCATCAAAGAAACGCTCTGTCCCGGCACTGAAGTGAATAGTGATGGTAATTTCAGGGTGAAGCTCCATAAATTCAATTGCCAACTTCTGCAAGAAATGATCGGCAAACGGCTCTGGGCATGAAATGCGGATCTCGCCTGTTAGCACAGGCTGGCTGTTAGATAGTTGAGTCCACTCGTCATTGAGTTGCGAGAACAAAGCGGCAAACCGGTGGTAATACTCATCGCCCGCAGTCGTTAGTTGGAATTGTTTGGCGTTACGGTGAACGAGTTTCTCGCCTAGTTTCTCTTCAAGGCTTGCTACCGCTCTGGACAGGGTTGGGGCTGAAATATGTGTTTGTAAACTGGCTGCGGCAAACCCTCCACATTCCACTGACTGGCAGAACAGATAGAGATTGGAAATATCTTTAGCTTTCATAAATGCACGCTTCAAATTCAATATTGTCTATTTTTGATTGCTAAGACTCAGCCTAGAATAGCGTCATAAGTTAGTCAATCGGAGCAAGCCATGAAGAAATTTCCGCGTAAGTTTCAATACCCACTGATGGTGTCAATGGTGTTACCCACTATGCTTTTGAGCATGCCGGCGATTATGGCAGCCAAAAGCCTTCCAGAAGATGGTGTGTTTTTTGATGCTTGGATGAATGCAATTGGGCAAATGTTGCCAACTGCTTTGTTGCTATTGGCCATTGTTGCACCAACAGTCCGTATCTTTGTTACTAAGGTGCTTCTAGAACCAGAAGCCAAATAAATCAGTATTTCCTACTGAACACTTTAGTCAAAACCTGCTTGTAAAGTCAGAACGTTAATATATCGAGGATAAAACCATGAGCGATTTTAAACTGCACACCGTTGAAACAGCCCCTGCAAAAAGCAAAGCCATCCTTGAAGGTGCGCAAAAGCAGATGGGTATGGTTCCGGGGCTATATTCAGTTATGGCTGAATCGCCAGAAACCTTGAAAGCCTATACTCAACTGCATCAATTATTCACTAGTACCTCATTTGATGCCGAGGAACTTACCGTAGTGTGGCAAACCATCAATGTTGAGCATGAATGTCATTACTGTGTGCCAGCCCATACGGGTATCGCTCATTCCATGAAAGTAGATCCAGCACTGACAGAAGCGTTGAGAAATGACGCGGCTATGCCGACAGAAAAGCTTCAGGCTTTGAAGGACTTTACACTCAGCGTTGTTAGAAGCCGTGGCAATGTGTCTGAGCAAGAGCTGAACGCCTTCTATGAGGCAGGTTATGGCCAGCAACAGGTATTGGAAGTGATTCTTGGATTATCACAGAAAGTGATCAGTAACTATGTCAACCATATCGCGCATACGCCAGTCGATAAGGTGTTTGAGCAGTTTGCTTGGAGTAAGTGAGCAGACGAACTGAACTCGAGTTCAATTAGATAAAGTCATTTAGGTGAATGAACAACTTAAGTCTAGTTATCTGATTTAAAGAGAGCCCACTTTACGAAGTGGGCTCATTATTATTCATCGGTGTTGAAAATAATGCGTATTCGGGAGGCTATATACAGCAAGCAACACTCATCGAACTCATATAAACAGGCGGTTTATTGTAAATTAAACGGGGTGACCACATTGATTCGACTGGAAGTGTACGAAAAGGTTGGCATGAGACCATATGGTGCAAATACGCTGAAAAAAGCGGCTCTAGCGTCGTCATCAAGGTTATGATCAATGACAGCCTGTATTTTCCGAGTTCTCAGGAGGTAGCGGTTATCATCATCCAAATCGTGTCCTATGAACGCATCAATAGGGCGATTCATTTCTTTGAATGCATCTAAAATGGCGCGATTACCCCCTCCGACACTGTATACCGCGCTAATATTCGAGTTATCTTTTAGCACTGCTTCGACCTGTTTTTTAGTGCCTACATTCAGTCCATATCCTTCACTTATTGTAGTAACCGGTAAATTTGGATAGCTTTCTAAAAAATGGCGAAACCCTTTTGCTCTTTGTTCTTCGCCACGGAATGCATTGCTGCTTTGAACCAGCAAAATACCGCTCTTTTGTTTACCTAGCCACTGAGTCAATAAAAAAGCAGCTGTTTCCCCTGCGGACGTATTATCAATTCCTATGTAGTTCAATCGCTTGGATTGGGATATGTCTGTGACCAAAGTGACGGCCGGAATACCTTCTTTATGTAATATGTTCACCGCTTTCACTATCTTTGGATGGTCAGGCACTTTAAGTAGCACACATGGCTACCGCGTTCTTTTGCTTCATAGATAACCGACACCAAAGTATCGATATCAATATCTTGATACAGGAAATAACGCAACCGGACGCGAATCGGGGACATTTGAACAGATATACGATTCAACGCCTCCCGGACAAGATGACTAAACCTCAATGGTGTATGCATGATGACATCGACATAAAATGTTCGTCCCTTAAGAGCATCCAATTTGTATTGCTCTTCCAGTTCTGAAATTGCCTGTTCAATGCGCTGCTTGGTTTGCTGATGTACGCCGCTTCTGCCATGAAGAACGCGGTCGACAGTGGCAGTACTAAACCCAGCCTGAGCCGCAATTTGCTTGACGGTAAATTTCTTCATGAAGATTGTCCTTGCCGTTGAAGATTTCCTTGATGGACTTTTGATGGTTTTTTCTCACATTCCAAGGTTACAAATGCTTAACATGGTTGTCACTACCATTTTGCAGGAGGCACTTATGAACCGTGAATACCCGCACTTTTCGAGCAAGGAAACAGTCAGGCTAGAGGACTTTATCGATAGCTGTAAGCCGCAATCAATCAATACCTACCACCATGCAAAATTGACCCACCAAGGCATTGTCATCTATGACGGTGGAAGCATTAGCCGAGACAACTGGCAAGACGTGAAAGAAGAAATGGCTGATGTGTTCCTAAATGGCAGCGGTATCGTGGTGATCCAAGGGTTCTATGGAAATACCACCGTGGTTGATGACATGAGTGATATTTTTGAATCGATTCTCGACGCTGAGAAGGGGTATGGAGAAGGCGATCATTTTGCTCAAGTAGGTGCGATGGCAAACGGACGCATCTGGAATGCCTTTCAAAAAAGTGCCAGCATTTCGCCTGCTGTTTTTGTTGAATACTACAAAAATCCATTACTCAAACTGGTTTCAGAAGCTTGGTTGGGGGCAAATTATCAAGTAACAGCCCAAGTGAACATCGTTAGACCGGGTGGGAGAGCACAACAATCTCACCGGGATTACCATTTAGGCTTTCAGCATCCAGAAGCATTAAGAAACTATCCCGTCCACGCTCAGAAGATGTCAGCAATGCTCACTTTGCAAGGTGCTATAGCCCACAGTGATATGCCATTGGAATCTGGCCCGACGAAGTTGCTGCCTTTTTCTCAACATTACCCTCTAGGGTATATATCTTGTCGTGAAGAAGAATTTAAACAGTATTTTGAAAGTAATTACGTACAACTTCCGCTTAAAAAAGGGGATGCTGTTTTCTTCAATCCTGCTGTTATCCACGCTGCAGGACAAAATGATACCGCTGAATTACATCGCACCGCTAACTTACTCCAAATTTCATCAGCATTTGGTAAGCCGATGGAAACTATCGATCTTGCTAAGATTTCGCAGACTGTGTACGCCTCTCTCGCACATGATTGGCATGATGATGTGCTAACAGAGCTAGAGAAAGATGCCATATTAACGGCATCATCAGATGGTTATTCCTTTCCGTCAAATCTTGATACTGATCCACCGATTGATGATCTCGCGCCACAAACAATGAAGCAATTGTTGCGGCAAGCTTTAGATCAGCGTTGGGAGAAAGCTGATTACCAAGCCGCCTTACTTGCCCAAATTGAGAGAAGAAAGCCGATATCGCAGTGCTAAAGAATAATGGTGATATACCGAGCCTATAAACGATTCTGTCTAAATCAAACGTAAAACGCCCCTTGGTTAAGACTCACTGAATGATGAGGCCACTTTTCTAAAGTGGCCTTTTTTATTGCATGTCGATTTTAATGAAGCTTAGTGTGTGCTTGATGAAGTCCATTATTATGTTATAACATAACACAATATTGGTGGGTGGGTTTTATTGAGCAGATTTATTAGGCACAAGGTGTCAAGGGTACATGCGATGAGCAACATCGACGCTCTAATGGAGCATGCGGAGCAGAGTTGTAAAGCTCGGGGTAAGCAGTTAACAGTGAAAAGAAAGCAGGTGCTATTTGGGTTACTGCACTCCCAGAAAGCACTGTCGGCTTATGAGTTGATAGATTATTGCAAGGAGCAATTCAACCATAGCCTGCAAGCGATGTCGGTATACCGCATTTTGGAATTTCTCGAGCAAGAGCATTTAGTACATAAGCTTAAAGTTTCGAATAAATATGTGGCGTGCTCTCATATCCTTTGTGACCACGAACATGGGATTTCGCAATTTTTGATTTGTTCAAAGTGCAATAAAATCAAAGAGCTAACTATTGATAAGGGCATGATAAATAGCCTAGAAACTAATGCACGCGAAGAGGGGTTTACTGTGATCAGCCCTCAACTAGAAATTAGTTGTGTATGTGATGAATGCATCAATTCGTAAATTACATCAACCGACCAAGCTTTGAATAACTATAAGGAAAGCCTTTCACGTATGGAGAACATATCACCAATGACAAACATAGGTGCTAATTTTGACCTAAATAGTATTTCAAAAGTCCCTCCAGAGTATTCCGTTTTCTCGGAATCTGTTGTCTCTGCAAACCATACCCTTGTTCAGGGCTATAGGAGAATTGCAAATGAACTCTGACAATGAACAAATACTCGCGGTACCGACAAATATCGTGACAGGCTTTTTGGGGGTGGGAAAAACATCCGCCATTCTGAATTTGATGAAACACAAACCAGACAATGAACGCTGGGCGGTTCTGGTTAATGAATTTGGCGAAATAGGTGTTGATGGCAGCTTGTTTGAAGGGCAGAGAAGCCAAGAGCAACAGGTGTTTATCCGTGAAGTTCCCGGTGGCTGCATGTGTTGTGCGGCTGGCTTGCCCATGCAGATTGCGTTAAATCAATTGTTATCTGAAGCTAAGCCGGATCGATTACTGATTGAGCCTACAGGGCTTGGCCATCCTAAAGAGGTCTTGCAGGTGCTCTCATCAGAGCACTACCGTAATGTGCTTTCGTTGCAGAAAACACTGACCCTGGTCGATGCCAGAAAGTTGTCTGACTCTCGGTATACCAGCCACGATACCTTTAATCAGCAAATCGCTATTGCTGATACCGTAGTGGGCAATAAGGTCGATCTTTACCAAGATAACGAAAAAGAACAGCTTCATGCTTACGTAGAGCAACATGGTAAAACCCAAAGCCAAGTTATCTTTGCTCAGCATGGAAACATTGCCCTGTCTGAATTTGAAGGGCCAACCGCTGCTCAAGAGCAACCTACACACCATCACCACCATGGTCATTCAAAGCCATTAGTCTCTGAGCAACCAATGCCAGAAATAGGGGTACTCAAGGCAACGAATGAGGGCGAAGGGTTCCTAAGCGTTGGTTGGCGTTTTGCGCCGGATAAGGTTTTCAGCCGTCAAAAACTGGTTGCATTGCTTGTTGGTTTGAATGTTGAGCGGATGAAAGCGGTATTTATCACTGATGATGGCGTGTTTGGGTACAACCTTACTCCAGACGGGCTGACAGAAGTCGAATTAGATGATTGTATGGAAAGCCGGATCGAGCTTATCTCTGATAATTTAGATGATACGCTTGAAGAGCAGATATTTAGTTGTGTAGTGGGTTAACCTTGTATTACCTCTGACAGCCAAGGTTCTCTGTCAGAGGTATTACCTAGAGACAATATCACTACTTTGAAATGACAATGTTACCGACTAGCCACTGTTACCAATTAGTCACTGGCTAGTTGCCATTATTCACTTCCTTCAACACTTCCCCCGTTGCACCACTAGGCAAAGTAATGCCAAGTGCATTCGACAAGGTTGGTGCAATATCGTATGGGGTGACCTTGCGTGTCACTTTGTTGGCTTCAATGCCATTACCTGCAAAGATAACCGGGACATGGGTATCGTATCGCCATGGTGAACCGTGGGTAGATGCGATAGTTAATCCATCCATATCATTAATATAGGTACGTGGGGTGAATACCAGGTATATGTCACCAGAACGTTGTGGATGGTGGTTATTTGTCACTAGGCGCATCACACGGTTATCAGGCAGTGTATTGCGCATGATATCTGTGCTTGTGACGGCATGTTCTATGCCTTTCACTTTTTCTACTTCTTCTGCAACCGCCCTTTGTACCGCTTCAAGAGAGACCCCTTTGTTTTTGATAACCTCATGGTTCAGGTAGATATACGGTTGCGAGTACAAGCGAATGGCGTCTTCACCCAGGCCAAACTCTTTGTTTAGCCGGCTAACCAGTTGCTCGCTGATAATGGTGTCTTTGTTGAAGTACTTCGCGGTGTTATAGCCTAAGGCATTCACCGTTGGGGCAGCTTCTGGTACGCCATGATCGGCTGAAAGTACGATCAGGGTATTATCCAAGCCTACTTGTTTTTCGACATTCCCCAAGAAGTTAGCCAGTGTCTGATCTAGGCGGATCAAGTTATCTTCTGTTTCAAGGCTTGATGGGCCATACATATGAATGACATAGTCATTAGACGAAAAGCTTACGGCAAGATAATCGGTGAAGTTGCCTTGCCCCAACTTTTCTTGTTCAAGCAACGCCGAAGCAAAATCAGCGGTCAGCTCATCGCCCGCTGGGCTTAGTGTCAGCATGGTACTAAAATATTGAAAGCTTGAAGGGCCATAAGGGTGCGGGAAAGTTCGCTTGAACCCTGCAAGATCAACCTTTTGCTCTTGCGGGCCTTCTTTCAGCGTGTACTTTTCCCTTTCAAGGCTGAGATCCCACTTTTGTTTACTGTAACGAGCAGGGTAACCTTGGGCATTCCACTCTGTGACCCAAGCTGGGTAATCATCATAGTAGTAATTGCTGGTGACAAACTCAGACTGGGCTTTAGAGAACCAGAAGGCTTTGCCAGAATGACCCGCTAGTGAAATCGCACCGCGATCTTTTACCGATACCGAATAGATTTTTGATTCGCCATTGCTAGCAACCGCCAGTTCATCGCTGAAAGTAGTCGAAAGGATAGGAACCGGTGAGCGGCCATCAAGCTTGGCGGTTTTCTGGGTCGGGTCGATTTCCGTCGACTGATTAACGCCTGCACCTTGGGTCAGCATCGCGTAGTCACCATCTTCGACGTTATAGACCAAGCGCTCTTTTTGACGGTCGTACCAAACGTTGCCGACCATGCCATGGACACTCGGGGGCGCACCTGTCGCCAGAGAAACGTGGCCAACAATGGTCTCGGTATTGCCATGCTGATAATGGGCGTTAGTGTAATAGACGCCTTCGTCCATTAAATATCGGAAGCCTTTATCACCGAAATTGTGTTTATAACGCTCCAGCAAATCACCACGCAAGCCATCAACGGTGATCTGTAATACTAATTTCGGCGAAGGTTGCGGGGCGGCCACAGCATTTGCTGTGAGTAAACTTAAGCTAAGACATAACAGGCGGGGTACTGTTGCTATCTTCATTGATAGAGGCTCCGTTATTGTTTTTAAGAACATTTGAAGTGTAGAAGAGAAGTTAACGGCTTTCGTTATCGGAAAATTAATTGGTGTCTCGGACAAGCCTTAATCCCATATCCGCCATGATGATGTTTTGGCTGGCAAAATCACGTCGGTAGCTCTCCGATAAGTTTTCATCGTAGGCAAAACTGCCGCCGCGTACTGATTTATGGGCGAGGCCAACTTTTGAATCTTGCGCGTTATTAGGGTTGTCGGTTGAACCATAGCGATAGAAACCTTCGTCATAGGCATCAATCACAAACTCACCGACGTTTCCGGTCATGTCGTATAGGCCAAGCTCATTTGGCATTTTCTGGCCAACAGGGTGAGCGCGGTTTTTGGCATTACCGGCATACCAGGCCACATCTTCGATATTGTCTGAGCCACTATAGGTATAGCCTTGGCTCTTGTTGCCCCCTTTGGCGGCAAATTCCCACTCAGCCTCGGTTGGTAGGCGGTAGTTGGCTCCCGTTAGGGTGTTGAGTTGCTCGATAAAGTAGTTTGCCTGCTGCCAGCTTAAGTTATTGACCGGCACATTAGGATCGCTGAAGTAGCTCATTGAAGAGCCCATCACTGACTCAAATAATGATTGTGTGACTTCGAATTTAGAGATGTAGAAGCTATCAACCGACACGGTTCTGGCTGGCGACTCTGCCTTGCTGGCCTCTGGCAGGTTTGAACCCATCTTAAATTGCCCACCTTCGACGAGCACCATATCCGCCTCAATTTGCTTCATCACCGGATGAGGCTCGCTGGCAAACAGATCCTTGTTGATCCAAGTTGCAGCGGCTACCAAGGTGAGCCCTGAGAGAGTAATAAATGCAGCCCGTTTTAGTGTTGGTGATGGCATAAAGGGTCTCCGTGAATCAACAAACAGATCATTGAATTAAGGACGGTATTGTATGAATTTTTGCCATGCCTAAAGGTTATAAGGGGTATAACAAGCGCCCAGGTGTAGCACGCATTATTATTGGCTGACTTAATTGTTTATAAGTAGGTGGAATATGCTGATTACTCAGGGCCCGCAATACAACGGCAAAGCATCAAAGCGATTACATGTAATGGCTAAACCGATTGGTGCCGCGTGCAATATTGACTGCACATATTGTTATTACCTGAGTAAGCAGGATTTACTTGAGTATAAGAAAGGCTGCTCTCCTATGATGGATGAGGGCACCTTGGAGACCTACATCCGTCAATATATTGAAGGCCAAAATACCCCTGAAATCATTTTCTCATGGCAGGGCGGTGAACCGACTATGCTGGGTGTTGATTACTTCCGTAAGGTGGTTGAGCTACAAAAGAAGTACCAGCCGTCAGGTGTCGTGATTTCAAACGACCTGCAAACCAACGGGACGCTGCTTAATGATGAGTGGTGTGAGTTTCTAGCCGGGAATAATTTCTTAGTTGGACTCAGCATTGATGGCCCAGAAATGCTTCATAACGCTTACCGAACCAACCGAGCGGGGCGTGGTACTTTCAGGCAGGTCATGGCTGCGGTTGAGCTATTGCATAAGCACCAAGTGAAATTCGCTACGCTGACCTGCGTGAACAACTTAGCGAGCAAGAACCCGTTAGAGGTATACCGCTTCTTGAGAGACGAAGTGAGATCGCCTCAGATCCAGTTTATCCCCATTGTCGAGCAGAAAACATTCCGAACGACAGCTCCGCAGAAATGGAACCCGCATGAGCAATTACGCCAAGGCGATAAGCGTTTAAATCCATGGCACAAGAACTCAGTGGTTGAGCCATGGTGTGTTTCTGCCGAAGGGTGGGGCGACTTCTTGATTGCTGTCTTTGACGAATGGGTACAGCATGATATCGGCAACGTATTCGTTCAGTATTTTGAAGCCAGCGTTGAAACCTGGATGGGGCGAAAGAATCCACTTTGTACTTTGGGTGAGGTCTGCGGTAAAGGTTTGGCAATGGAGCCAAATGGTGATGTCTTCACCTGTGACCATTACGTTTATCCAGATTACCGAGTGGGCAATATCCATCATCAAAAACTCGATGATATGGCTTATTCAGAAGCGCAGCAGAAATTTGGCTTTGCTAAATCCCGTACATTAACCAGCCAGTGTCAGCAGTGTGACTACAAGTTCGCTTGCTTTGGTGAGTGCCCGAAAAACCGGTTTATTCGAACCAAAGAAGGCGAGCCAGGGCTGAACTATTTGTGTGCTGGCTGGAAGAAGTTTTTCTCGCATGCGGACAAAGCGATGGCGCTTATTTTGCGGTCAACTGGCCATCCGGTCGCCCATGGAAAATATTCCGATGCCGAATTGAAAAAGGCTATACAAAAGCAAGGCATGCCGAACATGTCATCTCGCCAGCAACTATTCCCAACTCGATTTTAACCTGAGGTAAAGGAAATGCAGAAATCACTGATTGCACTGGTTCTGAGCGCATCATTTGCTTTGCCGATGCCTTCGTATGCTGAAACAAATTTGCCAGAACCGAATGTCACTGACCAACAAATGGATCAAACATTGAGTAATAAGCAGCTAACTCCAGATCAACAAAGACAAGCAAAGCAGATCCAGCAGTGGGTGATGATCGCGCAGGATCATCGCCAAAATGATGAAAAGCGTGCCGAGGCCTTGCGGCAATTAGCACGTCATCCGAACCAGAATAGCTTGGTTGCCGTTGCGCGTGGCCTTCAAGATGACAACCCGCAGGTAAGAGAAGCAGCTGTGCTGGGGGCTGAGCCTTATCAGTTTGCCCACCGCTGGCGGTTGCTCTCGTCGCTGCTGCAAGATAGTGACCAGCATGTCCGGTTGGCCGCAACCACAAACTTAATCCGAAATTACGGCGAAATGGATGCTAAGCAACAGGCGTTAATGGAGCCGGCGGCGACGGAGTTAATCAAATACCTCAAAGGGAAGGACGATCAATCATCCCAGTTGCTGTTAGCTGATATATATCGCTGGCATCAGGAATTTGATGAAGCACACCACATCTATAACACCTTACTCGATAACGATAAGCAAAACCCTCAGGCTTGGTTAGGGTTGGCAGATAACTATCGAGCCCAAGGGGATGACCAGCAAGCGAACAAGGTGCTGGAGCAGGCACAAAAAGCATTGCCAGATGAAGCAAATTTGTTTTATTCCCAAGCGCTGACGTTAGTCAGACTTGATGAGAAAAAACAAGCTGCAGATGCGATCAGTAAAGCGACTGAACTCTCGCCAGATAATAGCTACTTTTGGTATTTGAACGGGGTGTTGCAAGAAGCTTTCAATGTTGACGAAGCAACAACGTCATTTGAAAAAGCCTATGAAATTTCTGGGGCGCCAGAGCAGCTGTATGCCGTGTGTGATATTTACGTGAGATATGACCATCTCAATGCTGATGCATGTTTGGAATCACTGGGTAAAGTCGCCCCCGCCTTTGTAATAGACGAACTAAAATCTAAACGGGGCTAATAGACCCACAATTATAAATAATAAAGAGGGAGCAAATGCGACCATTAAAATCAGCACTGGCCGTTATGTCAGTATTGTCTTTACCTGTTAATGCGAGTGGCATTTTTCTGCAGGAAGCAGTAACTGCGAATGCAGGTACAGCGGGCGCGGGGGATGGTGTTTATACGGGGTCGGCTGCGGCGATGTGGGTTAACCCGGCGACGATGAGCGGAATGGGTGAGAGCCTCACGACGTTTAATTTGCTTGGGTTTGATCTCGAAATGAAATATCGGGACAACGGTGATAATGGCGACGGTAAAGCACACTCGGTGCTGCCATCTGCTGGTGCATTCCATGCCCGCCAAGTGACTGATGATCTCCATGTCGGTATTGCCCTTGGTGCCGTTGGCGGTTCGAGCTTGTCATATGGCACTGATTGGGCAGGTGCTGCTGCACTAGACGAAATCACGTTGACAGCCATGCAGATCAACCCTGCTATCAGTTACCAAATCAACCCGCAGTGGTCAGTTGGCGCTGGGGTTCAGCTCAGTTGGGCGTCATTAGAACAATCGACAAGCTTACTAGATATCGATAAAGATACTGACTGGGCGTTTGGGGCCAACTTCGGCGTGATGTATCAACACGATGAGCGACTAGCAATCGGTGCTAGCTACCGAACTAAGTTAGAGCATGAATTTGGTACTCGCGTATCGGGGCCAATTGATGGTCCAATTTTCAGTAGTCTGCGAACAGATATCACTGTTCCAGCTATTGCTGACATCAGTGCCAGCTATGCGGTAAATCCAAAGTTAGATCTCCTGGCTTCGGTGCAATGGCATCAATGGAGTGAGTGGGATAACACGGTGATGGAGTTTGGTCTTGCTGCCGGCCAGACGAGGACGGCTACGATTGATCGTGATTGGGATGATGTGTGGAAGTTTGCCTTTGGTGCAGATTACCAGCTAAACAGCCAATGGCGACTGAAAGCGGGCTTCTCTTACGAAACATCACCACAAGATGACCCAACCAAACAATGGGTAGATGTGCCTGTTGGCGAGCAATATCGCTACTCGGTCGGTGCAGCGACGAAATGGAATGATGTCACTATCGATATGTTCTATGAGTACGCTGATTTGGGTGAAGTGGATATCAATCGAAGCTTTGGGGAGCTTCCATTGAATGGTATCAATGGTACCTTCGACAGTCGGATTCACTTCTTGGGTGTAAGTTTCACCTACTAAAGTTGAAGCAATCACTTTATACAAAAAGCCAAATCATGATGATTTGGCTTTTTCTTTGTTTTTTAAATGTCTTGATAATACTGACATCCGTACTTGCTTAAGGTGTTTTTGAGCAAGTCGCTTTACTTGTTTGGAATGACTCATCACTAATATCGAAAAGGGTTGTAATGGGTGAAGAGATTATATGGTTGATAAGAGTGATTTTGGTGATAGCCGAAATTCCAGCAGGAATAACGTGCCACATTGTTGGCTTAATAGCCTTCAAACGTCTCAATTAGTGGTACCAGCAATTTAGTAAGCCATTGGATCTTTTCAGATTGTCGCCGTGATGCTTTGGTGATAATAGCAACCGTAAGGTCTATATCGTAATCGCCTTGCTGGTTCTTATCTGGTGCATAACGGAGCGTATAGCAGGTATCCATTAATTGTGTGGTAAGAATATGATTGTCAGTGAAAATTTTGGTTTCAATTGAAGGATCGATCATCTCGTAGCGGTTTTCAAACTCGTTGACCCCCGAAATAATGTATTTGACGTATTCACCATCTGTATTGCCTTCGAAATGTCCCCGACCTTTAAACAAAGGTTTTTGGTGTAATGTCTGGGGTTTGTTGTTCAAGATATGTATGCCAATATCTACAACTTCCTCTTGGATCATGGTTTCGCTCAGCGGGCTCCATTGGCGGATATCGATAACGGTATCTGTTTCCTTTCGGATTGCGTCAATAATATCTTTGCCAATAGTGATTAGGTATGGCTCGATAATATGCAGGGTGATTTTGTCGAGTAATTTTGGATCAAATTCTTCAGGCTCTAAGGCAATATTGACTTGGTCTAACGCTGAGCGAAGTCTAGGTTCGATAGACACAGCATAACTGGTGGGGGATAGCCCTTCGGCGGTACGGACAAAAAGCGGATCATCCAAATCCTCACGCAGTTGGGCGAGCACTTTAGAAACGTAGGATTGCGACCGACCTAGTTTTTGGGCAGCTCGTGTCGTTGAGTGGGTTTGCATCAAAGCAAGAAAAACATGGAGCGCATTTAAATCATTCATAAATCAATAATTTCTGTTATTCCATAACATGATTATCTATTAATCTTAGGTTAAATGAAAGCAGATTGATGTGGTATCTTATTGGAATAACGGTAATTCCAAAGATAATTGTGAGCTGGTTATAATGGCTTCGTCGGTTAAGGAAAGGTGGCTAATAAGGTTTTCCAGAAACTTTATTCTTTTTGAAGACGGACAATAATAACCAATATGCTAGGGATTAGCCTTTATGTTTCCGATGTAAGGGCATTTTTTTATTTATGTTTTATCGAAGAACAGAATTAGAAAAAAATATACAGCAGCATAATGGGAAGTACCTCTTTCAGGTCATTATCGCTGTTGTCGTTATATCGATAGTGTTGTCACAAGTGACAGACTTTTGGTTAGATGAAAGCCTAATCATTGATAAAGAGATAGAAAGAGTACATGTAAAGCAACTGTTTCTCTATGGATTCCCTGTACTTGGTCTAGGACTATTGTTATCTGGGGCTATTTCAGGGCAGTCAGTTGTGTATCAGAAATTAAGTATTTTGGTGATGATGAGTATAGTTGCAACTATTCATACATTATCAATCTCTATGTTCTCAGATATCTCTATTATCAGTTTGATGATGATTACCTTGGTTGCCAAACTATTGGTTTTCCCGCCGTCGTTCTCTTTATTGGTTTATACCATCTATATATTGCAAGCTAACATGATGGTTGAGATTTTTCACTCTGGTATGGTGTTGTATGCAAATTATTATTTTTCTTTAGGTGCTATGTATGTTTGGTTGAATTACATATCAATTAATAACTACCGATGCTACGTTCGCGATTATTACCACGAGCAAAAGAAAAAATCCTGGATGGCCAAGGCTGTTATCCATAACCGAGAAATTGCCGCTAAAAATATCATTCTCAATGGTTACTCTTATATTGATGAAGTGACGGGTTTATATAATCGACGATATCTGCAAGAACACATGGCGTTGCTTAACCAAGAAAGCAAGCAAAGATCGCTTGGTGTACTACTCATCGATATTGACCATTTCAAGCAGGTGAATGATGTCTATGGTCATGCAAAAGGCGATGAATATTTGAAGAAAGTCTCGCAAACAATGCGAAATGTGTTTAAGCGCAAAAGTGATGTTATTGCGAGGTACGGCGGCGAGGAGATTGTCGTTATGCTGACAGGGATCAGCAAAACAGACCTGGAAGAGAAAGCGAGACAAGCCTGTGAGGCTGTGAGTGCGCTTGCCTTAAAACACCCGCTACGTGACTTTGTCAGTGTCAGTATCGGTGGTATCCATACTTGGACAGATCTTCATCCAGCCGAACATTACCTTGATGAAGCCGATGCGTGTATGTACCAAGTGAAATCCAGTGGGCGCAATGGATATTTGGTGGAGTCCAGTTAGACATTAATGGTCGCTATAACTTAAATGTCGTGAAATGACCTGTTGAAATCAAACGAAAATTTTTATCTTTCTTTCTAGATGTAAAGCAGCCAAACGTGAATGCGTCTTACACAAGTGGGGGGAGTGATGAAGTCTTGTATAAAGTGGATACTTCGTTTAACAGCACCGAGTGTCATCACCATTTTGATAGTACTCTTGGGCGTATATTTGTAATACCCAACGCTTATTATTAAACAGTATTATTCAAGAAAAACGCGACCAATAATGGTCGCGTTTTTTATGTATGGCAATGTTTCTTAGCTAAATATCAGTAATGCCAAGGGAACTTGCTGAAGTCTTGGTCGCGTTTTTCTAGGAACGCATCACGGCCTTCTTGGGCTTCGTCGGTGCCGTAGGCAAGGCGGGTTGCTTCACCTGCGAATAGCTGCTGGCCAACTAGACCGTCGTCAGGCAGGTTGAAGCCGTACTTCAGCATACGCATCGCTGTTGGAGACTTGCTGTTGATCTCTTTTGCCCAGCGAAGTGCTTCTTCTTCCAGCTCAAAGTGATCAACTACCTTGTTTACCATCCCCATCTCAAAAGCTTCTTGTGCGCTGTAGTTAAAGCCGCAGAAGAAAATTTCACGAGCACGCTTCTGGCCGATCATCTTAGCAAGGTAGGCTGAGCCGTACCCGGAGTCGAATGAAGCGACATCTGGGTCAGTTTGCTTGAAAATCGCATGTTCTTTAGAGGCCAGCGTTAGGTCACAAACAACATGCAGGCTATGGCCACCACCAACTGCCCAACCAGGAACAACCGCAATCACCACTTTAGGCATAAAGCGGATCAGACGTTGCACCTCAAGAATGTGCAGGCGACCCATACGGGCTACGTCAGCCTTGCCGGCTTCTTCACCTTCGTACTTGTAACCGTCTTTGCCGCGAATACGCTGGTCGCCACCTGAAGAGAATGACCATTGGCCTTTTTCTGATGGACCGTTGCCCGTGATGAAAACACAACCAACATCTGACCACTGGCGTGCGTGATCTAGTGCAGTGTATAGCTCATCGACAGTTTTTGGGCGGAAGGCGTTAAGACAGTCTGGACGGTTGAATGCGACACGTACCGTACCTTGGTCTTTGGCGCGGTGGTAAGTGATATCTTCAAAGTCGAACCCTGGAACTTCTTCCCAAAGCTCAGGATTAAAAATCTCTTTGCGGCTCATGATGACGATTGCCTGATTTATACAAAAGGTGATGTAAGGCTAGGGAGTTACAGCCAAATGTCAATGGTTTATGAAAGAATGTGACTAGATGGCGAATGTTTTGAGTGAGGTGGGATATTTAATAGCCACCAACCTTGCTAAAGACAGCTGGTGGCTAATTTAAAGATGCTAGATTACCCTTGGTTTGACGGGATCAGAGCTTAACCAGCATCTTACCTTTGTTTTTACCTTCAAACAGGCCGATGAAAGCGTCAGCTGCTTGGTCAATACCTTGGTAAACCGTCTCTTCGTATTTCACTTTGCCTTCTGCAATCCATTGACCCATCTGTTGTGCATACTCACCGTAGTGTGACCAGTGGTCGAATACAATAAAGCCCTGCATCTTGAGCTTCTTGATAATCAACATCGCCATGTTACTCGGGCCAGGTTGTGGCTCTGTGGCATTGTACTGCGAAATCAATCCGCACACTGCAATACGGCCGTAGTCATTCATGTTGTTCAATGCCGCTTCCAAGTGTTCACTGCCCACATTTTCGAAGTACACATCAATGCCCTGAGGGGCTGCTTCAGCAAGGGCTTGGCTTAGGTTGTCTGCTTCTTTGTAATTGATTGTGGCATCGACACCCAAAGAACGAAGATATTGGGCTTTTTCTTCTGAGCCGACCGATCCGATAACCTTACAGCCATGCATTTTTGCAA
Source organism: Photobacterium sp. AWH4_225 (assembly GCF_056158405.1). Classification (NCBI taxonomy): domain Bacteria; kingdom Pseudomonadati; phylum Pseudomonadota; class Gammaproteobacteria; order Vibrionales; family Vibrionaceae; genus Photobacterium; species Photobacterium sp. AWH4_225. The sequence continues at coordinate 1,888,380 of NZ_JBSWTF010000001.1, forward strand.
TCTGGCAGGCGATGCTGCCGACAGCGCCAGAGGCGGCTGAGATGAAGACAGTGTCAGTTGGTTTAAGCTCCGCAATACGGAAAAGACCTGTCCATGCCGTCATGCCCGGCATGCCCATGATCCCTAGGAAAGTCTGCTCTGGAAGCGGGGTAGTAGGCAGCAAGGTTAAGCCATTGCCATCGCTGATAAAATGACTGCGCCAACCCAACATGCTGCTGACTTTGCTACCAATAGGGAAGTCTGGGTTATTTGATTGGATAACTTCACCGATAGCGCCGCCTTCTAGCACTTCGCCAATTTGGAAAGGAGGGATGTAGCTCTTGCGATCAATCATGCGTCCGCGCATGTAGGGGTCGACCGACATCCAGGTGTTTTGAACCAGTAATTCACCCTCTTTTAGCTCGGGTAGGGCAACCGTGACCAGTTCGAAGTTACCTGCAGATGGTGTACCCTCTGGGCGAGAGGCAAGGTGGATTTGTTGGCTGTTCATTATTCAGTCCTTATCAGCTCTGTGTGGAGATGCTTTTCGTAGTAATACTTTTTGCGTAAATTGTTTGCGCGCAAACTATTTGTTCATTAACTTACTGCCAGAGCGAGAAAGATGCAATAGCTTTGCGATAAAATAATTTGCGCGCTAAGTATTTTTTGAAGTCAGGCATTTTGGTATCATCACACCTAATCGATATAACTCGGATCTTAGTATGGCCCAGAAGCTATCAGACAATGTGTGTTTTGCCTTGTATACCGCCTCGAATGCATTGGTGAGGGCATACCGTCCACTGCTCGATGAATTCGACCTCACTTACCCACAATACATTGTGATGCAGTCGCTCTGGTACCAAAATGGTGTCAGCCTGAAAGAGCTATCTATGAGTGCACGACTGGATTCCGGCACCTTGACACCGATTGTTAAGCGTCTTGAAGCCAAGCAGTTGTTAACCAGACAAGTTTCTGCAGAGGATGAGAGAAAGAAAGTCATTTCCTTGACTGATGAAGGCTTGGCACTGCGTGAAAAAGCCAAAGATCTTAAGACCCAGCTTGAGGAGAAATCCAGTATGAAGGCTGAGGATGTCGAGTCATTGCGCAAACTCTGCTTAGAGTTGGCTAACAATTTAGCCTAGGGGATGTAAGGTGAGGCAGGATAGCAAACTCATTATGAGCGTCGGGCAAAAGGGTGTTTCAGCACAACTGCAATTAACACTGACATTTACTGTTTGTGTGGCCATTACATTGTTCTTTGATTGGCCTTATTCGTTTTTTTGCCCTTTGCTCAGTTTGCACATCATGATGTTGCAACTGCCAGGTATCCCACTCAAAGAATACGTTAAGGTATTTGTGACCGCTGCTGTTGGCGCGGGGGTTGGGGCGTTGGTAGCCATAGTTTATTCGCTGTCATCGTGGGTATTTCTGCTCACAATTGCCGCCGTCATTTTTGCCTGCCATCGCTTTGACAGACTAAAGCCAAACCCTATTCACGCACCGATCCGGGTCGTGGCTATCGTCTTGGTATCGGCGATCGGTATCGTCAACCAAGCACTCATCGTGCCCTTGACTGCCAGCTTGCTGCTAGGTCTTGCCGTTGCCATGGTGGTTAGTTATATCATGTATGTTTTGCTTCCAGCAAAAAGCCCAAATGCTGATTCTCACTCAGGTGCCGAAGCGAAAACGACTCCGCTACTGCTCAATAAAGAGTGGGTAGTGCTGGCGGTATTCATGCCTTTACTCATATTATTCACCTATACAGATTTGAAGCAGTATTACATGGTCATCGTGGCCGTGAGTGTGATCAGCATTTACCCTGAAGTCAGTCATGTTGCTAAAGTCAGTTGGGATTTTCTGCGTGCGAATTTACTGGGTGGTGCATTGGCGGTGGTAGGCTATGTCACCTATATTCTGGGTTTGTCAGTCACCTCTGGCGAATACCTTCTACCGCTTGCGGTAGTGTTTCTGTCCAGCCTGCTACTGACAGCAATCATTTATCACCCCAAGGCCAAGCATTTGGCCCATTATTCGTTAACACCTTTTGCCTTGCTCCTTCTCCAAGCTGACCGGTTTGATTTCAATATCTACCAGTCCTACCAATTCCGGTTGCTGAGTGTTTTCACTGCCGTTGTATATACCTTGGTGGTGTGCTGGCTGATCAGCTGTATTTATCGCAAGGTGACTTCCCGATAACCAACCCCACAACGATAATTGATAATCGGTCTCTTTGTTGTCTGAAAAAAGTTTCAGATATTGATCTTTATGAGAAAAAACACCGTTGTCTTTCAAAAAGGAAAAGACAATGAAAAAAACAGCGATCCAGATTGTATGGTTCAAACGTGATTTGCGATTGTGCGACCACGATCCATTATTTCTAGCTTCACTCATGCCGGAGACGCCTTGTTTACTTCTCTACATTTTTGAACCAATGCTTTTGGATAATCCCCATTACAGTGAACGGCATTGGCGCTTTGTCCTGCAGTCACTTGAGCAATTAAATGAACAACTTGGTCGATATGGCGGTAAGGTTGTGACGGTACAAGGTGAAGCTATTTCCGTTTTCCAAGCACTGAAAGATAATTTTAATATTCAGTGTGTGCGGAGCCACCAAGAGATCGGGCTTCAGTGTACTTTCGACAGGGACCGTGAAGTTGCTAAGTGGTTTTCCACGCAGGGCATACAATGGGTGGAATCTCCAACGGGTGGGGTAATTCGTGGAGCCAGTTCCCGAGAAGGGTGGGATAAGCATTGGCGAAAATTTATGCGGTCATCGTTGGCTAAACCAGAATTCGATTCTTTGCAATGGGTGACAGATTCCCGTCTACCACTCTTTACTCCACCGAAGCAATGGAATATTTCTAACCACAGCATGCAAGTCGGCGGGGAAATACATGCCCACCAAGTAATGGATAGCTTTTTCGAATCCCGAGGCAAGGATTACGCCTTTGGTATTTCATCGCCTTCAAAAAGCTGTGATAGCTGTTCCCGTCTTTCACCATACCTCGCGTGGGGTAACATAAGCCTAAGGCAGCTGTATCAAGTTGTATTGGCGAATTGGTCGAAACCCGGTTGGCGGCGTTCTTTGTCAGCATTTGCATCCCGTTTGCATTGGCACTGCCATTTCATACAAAAGTTTGAATCAGAAATAGAAATGGAACAAAGGCCAATTAACCGAGGCTATCTGTCGTTCCCATATGAGCAAGATATAGATGAAAAACTTGAAGCATGGAAAGCCGGTAAAACTGGCTATCCATTGGTTGATGCTTGCATGCGTTGTTTGCATCAAACCGGGTATATAAATTTTCGGATGCGAGCGATGTTGGTTAGCTTCCTTTGCCACCATTTGATGATCGACTGGCGTTATGGCGTAGAACATCTTGCAACATTGTTCCTAGATTTCGAACCGGGTATTCATTATCCGCAGTTCCAAATGCAAGCGGGTGTAACAGGTATTAATACCATTCGAATCTATAACCCGATAAAGCAATCGATTGAGCATGATCCTGAAGGTAGCTTTATTCGACATTGGCTACCTGAACTGAGTAAATTGCCTGATGAGCTTATTCATCAACCATGGCAATTGACACCCATGGAAGAGCAAATGTACCAGCTATATATTGGTGACACTTACCCTGCACCTATCGTGGCAATCGAGGAGAGTGGTCGAAGAGCGAGGGATATATATTGGAAGTGGCGCAGAAACAACACTGTTAAGCAAGAAGCAAACCGCATTTTACAACGACATGTTAGAACAGATAACTAGAAGGTTATCTGTGATTTGAGAAGTGTATTGAGTTATATGCTCTTAATAAAACTCAGGTGCGCTCAAAAGAGCGTACCTAGGCTAAAAATGAGTATCTATTACAGTACAGGGCCGTGAATATTGAATTACCGTGGTGATTTATGCCTGTGCATCAAGCCAAGAACGGGACACCTCATCTAGGGGCTTACCTTCTCTGCATACTTGATAATCAAGCGCTGCGATTATTTCATTGGAAAAACGTAGGCTGTCGAGTTGTTCCAATTGCTCACTGGTAAATAAATGCGCGCGATCATTTCGCAGTAATAAAACAGCGCGATCAACAATACCGAGTAGCCCTTTGGGCTCTGTAATCTCACGAATCACGTATTTGTAATGTAAGAACTGAGGCTTCCAGAGCGGTACCACTACCCACTTTTGATCAGCAACGGCGCGCTCATAAGCACCAAAACAATCCTCTTCACTACCGGTATGAAAACGATATCCCGCATTAGCTAGCTCATATGCGTTCATCATTTGCTGTGAAAAACGAGTGATGCCGGCGCCCGGATTAATGCCTTGAATATCAAGGGTCATCTTGGCAATTACATCAGGCTTCAGTAAATCACTAATCTGTGAAACAGCTTGCTCGGGCACATAATCGGGTACCCCCCAAAGTGCATAGGGCTCATAGTGAAGTCCAAGCTCCTGTAGGGGCTGAACTGTTTCAACATCTTCTTTGTAGATCCCATGACTGGATGGCAGCCACGCCGATGAAAGCATATCAACGGTGCCTGATTTGAGTTGCGAAAAATTATCCTGATGCGGTGCATAATGACGTGTGACCTCAAAGCCCATATCCGTCAACACATGGGTTACCAATGAGGCAGTGACACGGTGGAATGATAGGTCGGTAACGCCGATAGCAATAGTATTTTTCATAATATCTACAACCATAAATGTAGGACAGCAGTTAGCCCGGGAGAGAGTCTCCCGCATTGCTGTAAAGGTTAATCAAGTTTGATGCGTAAAACGTGATAAGGTTTGGTGGCACCTTCTTCGCCTTCATTTAATGCAGGGTTCAGGTGTAGTGAGTTTTGTGTGACATAGAGATACCCATTTTGGGTCGAGAAGCCATCTGCCCATGATAAACGCTTATCATCCTGTACAAAGATTCGATATTGGTTTTCACGAACCAAACCAATAGCGTTTTTCTCCACATCACCGACATAGATATCGCCGTTATCACTCATGATCATGCCATCACTTGGACGCTTTTCATTATAAAATTCAATCTGTTCTGCAAGGGATTGCCCAGATAATTTGTCGTTTGCCAGTGCGCTGGCTGGAATGCGATAAATAGCACTGCCGTTGACGGTGCCAAAGTACACCCACTCGAACTGTTTATCTATGGTGATCGGGTTCAAGCCTAGATACAGCGCATCTAGGCTGCCATCTTCACGTTTGGCGGCCATTAATGACCCGTCAATCTCGAGATCATGCAGAGGTGACAGCAACGCAGGATGTGATTCCAGCACACGGCGCGCATTGCCTGTTTCTAGGTCAACCACCACAAAGGCGGGTGCTGGATCGCCAAGCAGGTTACCCAAACTGGTATCAGCGATATACATCAAGTTACGCTTCGTATCTAAGGCAAAATCCTGCATGAAAGAGTTGGCAACCATCACTTCTTTACCTATCTCTATCTGCTTAAATAAGCGATTTTTAACACTGTCCCACGCAACAATTTGTGCAGGAGCAGTTTCACTGCCCATATCAAGGATCCATACCACACCATCTGGCGTGCTATCGATACCAATCACAGAAGAAAAACCCACTTCACCTTTTTCTGGGCCATCAGCCCAGTCTTGATTAGGAAATGCGGTTGTGGTGCCGTCTTTCAGTAGTTCAACAACACGTAATTCTGGGGCATCAAGAGGTTGCATCGACAGAATAATACGTTCTTGCTCGGTCACAGTAATATTGCCTGGTCGTGTTCCCTCCAGTTTGGCAATAACTTCAATATCCGCTGCTTGTGCTGTGTTAAATAACATTATCGTGGTCAGTGCTAATAGTGTTTTACTCATCTTCATGGCACAGTACTCCTAGGCCTTTAGTTATCCAAAGCCCTCTAAATGCATAAATTTATAATAAGTGAAAAGGGTTAAGTAATTTGGGGCATATAATTGGCAGACCCAATCTTAATATCTACTTAGATATGGGGAATTTTTTCGGCAAAGTTGCCGCTATTTCAGATTCACCGTTACCGCATGACACATGCGCAAAACCATGTCCTTCAACATAAATGATATTATCGTCGTTAGTATCTGATACACCGCTAGGAACATAGTCGAGCTTGAGTGCATGACGAGTTTTCCAAGCGATGTTATGGTCTGCACAGGAAGTATCCCCACTGACACCGATAGCACCGATGATATCTTTGTTTTGATCATAAAGGGCAAGCCCACCACCGAAAACATTTACACCACCAATACGGCTTCCTTTCATGGGGTCGTTATCCTTGCCATAGTTGTTGGCATCTCCTTTGTACGCGGTGTTAATATCGACAGGATTGCTAAACTGCAAACCAAATAAACTGCCCCCTGGTTGAGTAGCGGTCCACAAGTTTGCAGTTGATAGGGCAAGATTAGGTAAACTAAAAGAATTGGCGGTATTGGCTTTCTGGGCCGAGATGACGCGGCTTCCAGGCCATTGGTCCCCGAAGTGTTCGCCGGTCTTTGCCACCGCACAAACAGTACCATCACGAGCGACGATGGTTCCCCACATATTAAGTTCAAGACCACCATTCGTCTCATCACTCGTTGTTGCGACAGAACTTTTCAGTGCCTTAGAAAGGTCTGCATGGCTTGGTAATCCTTCGCATAAATTAGCTTGAGCGGACATGGAAAAGCTAAAGGTTAGGATCATTAATAAGGTTCTTTTAATCATCTGACACATCTCCTGTTTATTGCGTGATTCTAATCCATATATTACTGCTAAGAACTTCTGTCGATCGCAGCGAATAAATCACTAAACAAAATAAAGCTTAGTAGAGCATCAGGTGTGATTATCAAATTGAATTTGAATATGTTTCAAATGAAAAAGATGTTTTCTAGCGTAGTGATAATCTAATTATTAGACATAGGGCATTTTGTATATAATGCCCATCGCTTGCCTAGGCGTTAGTGGGTCGAATTACGGTATTGGATAGGGGTCATTCCTGTTTTTGCCTTGAACAACTTTGATAGGTGTTGTGGGTATTCAAATCCAAGCCCATAGGCGATTTGGCTAACCTGCTCATTAGTACTGAGCAGGGCGTTTTTTATCCTTTCAATAACATGGTCTTGGATGTATTGCTGGGCATTTCGTCCGGTGGCATTTTTCACCATGTCACTGAGATAGTTGCTCGACATACACATTGTTTGGCTGACATATTTTACTGTGGGTAACCCGCTTTCCGCCGCTTTATCAGATTCAAAATAGTCGTATAAAATGGCATCGACTTTTTCCATCAAATCAAGGTTATGATTTTGGCGGATGATAAACTGTCGCTCATAAAATCGGGTGCAATAATTCAGTATCAGCTCAATATTAGAAACGATAAGCTTCTGCGTATGTTTATCTATATTCTGGTTGTATTCTTCTTCTATTTGATTGACTAGCTCTCCCAGTATTCGCTTTTCTCGGTCGGATACATGAAGTGCTTCATGGATGTCATAGGAGAAAAAAGAGTAGCTCGCCATTTGATTAGCAAGCCCTGAGCGGCGGATTAAATCAGGGTGGAACAGTAAAGCCCAGCCCGTTTCATTTTCGACACTTTCTGTATTGGTGTATTGCTGTGCTTGACCTGGTTTGGTGAAGATCATGCTGCCTTGGGAGAAGTCATAATGATTACGCCCGTAAATGATGTCACCTTTGATCCCTGACTTTAATGCTATCTGATAGAAATCATATACATAAGTAGAATCACCATAATCGTAGCCTGTTACTTTGTCATCAATTTGGATAAGTGACACCAAGGGATGCATGGGCGGTGGCAAGCCAAGCGCCTGATGTATCTGGTCAATGGTCGTAATATGGATAATGTTCGTCATAGCTTTTCTAGCTCATTGATCTTCTGAGGCTTAGTATAAATCTAGCACGCGTTGCTTGAGCGCTAAGGCCATATTTTCATACTGTTTTTGGGTATGTGTATGATCCCAGAAATGGACCCAGAACCCAGTGTAGGTTTCATCTATTGTGAACTTTGTACCAGACTCATGCATGGCTAAGCGATAGTGTTGGTCAAACGTAATTATTCCCCACAACCCACCTTTGTGGTTTAGGTGAGCCGTAGGCTTGATAGCTTGAACTCTGGAGGTAATGTTCGCCGCTTTGTCATCGGTTTCTTGAAAGCGGTAGGTCACAGAGTTGCCGACTGCTAAAGTGCCGTTCACCAGTGTGATTGCAGGGTTCCATTCGTGGTAGCGCTCAATATCAACCAAAACTTGCCACACGTTTTCCGGTGCACTCGGAATAACAATTTCGGTGTGTACTGATTTTGAGCCAAGCATGGCACTGAATGACATACTGGCTGCTAACAAGGCTTGTGAGCTTAACATTGGCATGGTTTACCTCTAGAGCTAGGGGGAGTTATCGCACCATAAAATCAATGATTCTATCGAATGCTCTATCGCTTAAGAAACGTCGCATCAGCAGTGTTGTAGTCGAGAACTTACCCGCGGCATAACGTGTTTTTGGTTTCGGGCTGGCAATGATCTCTTGTACTACCTTAGAAATCACTGAGGTTGGTGACCCTGCACCATCTTTGCCAGATTCTTTCAGGCTCAAATTGGCGACACGTTTCGCTAGGTCTTGGTAAGGTCCATGCCCGGAGTTGCCAAGCACTTGCTTAGACATCACCTCTGGGAATTCAGTCTTGATTGCACCCGGCTCCAGTACTACGACATTGATGCCCTTGGGCTCCAGTTCAAGCCTTAAACAATCGGTAAAACCTTCAATAGCATGCTTACTGGCATGGTACCAAGCTCCCATTGGTGCATAGATTTTTCCGCCAATAGAAGACGTATTGATGATGGTGCCAGACTTTACTTCTCGCATATACGGAGTGACTAGTTGAGTTAAGCGCGCAAGACCAAATACATTGACATCGAATTGGTATTTGGCATCTTCCAGGCTCGTTTCCTCCACCGAACCATAAAGGCCATATCCGGCATTGTTCCATAGCACGTCGATACGGCCTCGCTCATCGATGATTTGCTCGACACAACGTACAATGTCACCCTCATTAGCTATATCGAGTTTTATGATCTTGCCTCCTAGGAGATTGAGATCTTCCATTTCTTCAACACGCCGTGCCGCACAATAGACAATGTGCCCTTGGTTGATTAAATCTAGGGCTGTATCTTTACCCATCCCGGACGATGCACCTGTGATCAAAATGACTTTTGGTGAGGTTACTTGAATCATGCTTGTTAATCCGTTTCTTTAAAAATTATTTCTATACCAGCCTTTATCGCTAGTTTTGATTAGTTAATCGAAGGCATATGCTTGTTAAAATAAGCACTGAGATATTCCGGAGACTCGCCTAGCCATTCATAAGCGGCAGCACGATTTTTATCTAAATCGAGCATCATCATTTCTTTGTTGCCACCAAGCAGTTGGTAATACTCGTTGACAGCTTCTAGCTTGGTCCAAGGATCATTTTTGTTTTGGATAACAAGCGTTGGTACCTTGATGTTTGGGACAAACTCAAAGAAGGAGCCAGATAGATCCGCACCGCCTCGTTTGATGTTGTATTGATTCACGCGTTTGGTGAGAAAATCAGGTATACCCATGGCACTCATGTAGTCTAAGTAGCGCAGTGGCTGAACTGAAATCAGTGCCTTAATGTTTTGGTAGTTCTGCAGGCCGTGCTCAAGACCATAAGCATATGCGGTAGAGCTGGTGCCCATACAGATGCTAAGCAGGCCAATATCGCTGTTTTTATAAGTAGGATGGGTTGAGATGTAATCTACGGCAGCCACCACATCGTGTGACTCTTCACAGCCCCAGGCAATGTACTCACTAACTCCTTTGGAACTGTTGCCATGGTTCCTCAAGTCGTACATCAATACGCTGTAGCCTTGCTCGACCAGATGTTTGGCTTGCCGGAGAAAGGAGATATTCTTTTTATACAGTTTTACCATCCCTTTACCTGCAGGAGTATAGCCAGCACGGCTGCACTGCACGCCAAAGTGAGATTGGATAATAACTTTTTTTGTGCTCCCTTCGATTAACCAGCCGGAAAGCTCTACACCATCTAGAGTCGTAAAGGTAACGTCTTGGTATTTCAAACCATATTTTTCAGGCGTTTCGAATACCGGTGACTGGCCACTTTTAGTCATCATGTCCGCTAGGTATTTCGTGATCATAACCCTCTCCTTTAAACACTTCGCTGGTGGGCAAGGAGGAGTATAAATAGGGTGGCGATGAGATGAGGTATACATATCCCAGAAGGATGTATACATATTTCGAGGAAAGGGGATGGCTTAGTTTTACTTGATTCTTAGTATGTGTAATTTCTACACACTGTTATTTGTATGAAATGATGAATAGCTATCGACTTGATAGACAGGCTCGAATTTGGACCATGTATTTTATGAACCGGAACTGAGCGATAGGTGGCGAGTAGGAAAGACAGAAAAAGCCAGTCAGTAGATTGACTGGCTTTAAGTGCGCTTTGGTTAGTTGTTATGCTCAAGGCTATCGCTACTCTATCTCTAGTTCTATGTTGCTTCCTAGATGATTTTTGCTGCTAGTTTGCTGTAATTGCAACTATTCACGTCACAGAGAATCTACACATTGAGGGAAGATAGCCTGGAAGCCTTCAGCGTGCTGGCAACTTCTGCCGCCTGCTTGACCGCCGGAGTTTCTTCTAAAGTGATTGCCGCGATTTTCTGCCAGGTTTTCGTAAAACGTCCATAGATGTTCTTGACCTTGCATGCATTCGATAGCTGCTTTCTTGCTTTCCCAAACTTCAGAAATATCGAGGAAGGTATTGGGTTTCCACTCCATTTGCTCACTTTGATGCGGTTCAAATAAATAAACTTGTGGTGCACCGAGCACTTTTTCTCCTGGGTTATGTCCCCAAGCTTGAGCGATCATTCGACACTGAAGAACGATCTCTGTTGCGTACATATGATCGGTGTTATAAGGATCCCATTTAGAGTGCGTCATGATGAATTCAGGCTGAACTTCACGAATAAGGTCGACAATTTGGTATTTACCTTCTTTGTCTATCTCAAGCGGGTAGTCTCCGAAGTCGAAGAAGCGAATGTCTTTGACACCAAGCGCAGCAGCAGCGGCAGTCGCTTCTTGATGGCGGATACGCTTAACATCTTCAATAGTCATGCCTTCTTGTTTCCAAAGTTTTGCGGACTCCCCGCGTTCGCCGTAGGAAAGGCAAGCGATCGTCACGTCATAACCTAGTTTTTGATGTAGGGCGATGGCACCGCCACAGCGCCATACAAAATCGGCGGAATGAGCACTAATTACTAAAGCTGTTTTCTTTTTCATGTTGTTAATCCTTTACTTTCTCTACCGCTCGGCTTCGAGCTGAACTTCATTGTTTGGTTTAAGCTGAATATTCTTCTGTAAATATCTCAGCTTGTGTCTGCGACTGGTATTTGCTTCCGATATAAGCAACCTGCGGTACAGTGCGTTCGAGTAGTCGCCTGGATATTGAACATTGTTGAGCATTCCAGTTGTCTTTTAGGCTCACTGCGAAGCGAGTTTATTTACCGCGGTTAAGTTAGATTTGTGTCTGATTTCATGGCTAGTTATAGTGACCCCTCACTATAATCACCTTGTCGTCTTTAATTATTTTTGGTTACGTTAAAACAGTACCATTTGATATTCGGCTCGGATAATTAATTAAAGAGTAAGGGTATTCAATTTTGAAAATAGACGTTCAGTGGTTGGGCTCTATTTCTTGAGTTTACCGGGTATCTTCTATTGGCATAGTTCAACACATGACGGCAAGAACAAGAACACCATGACATGTCTCTGAAATCTTGCCACAATAGATCACATGTTATTGATATAAAACCCTGCCATGTCTATCTCTTTGCCTATTGACTCGCTCAAAAACGAGTTCCTTGCTTCTCTAGAACAATCCCATCTTGTTGTATCGGCTGAAACCGGTTCGGGTAAATCGACCCGGTTACCTGTGTGGGCCGCAGAAAAAGGCCGGGTGTTGGTGGTTGAACCAAGGCGAGTTGCCTGTCGATCTCTGGCTGAGTTCGTTGCCAGTGATAGGAATGAAAAAATCGGTGATTCAGTCGGCTATGCCATCCGTTTTGATAACACTTTCTCTGATGAGACTCAGGTTGTGTTTGTCACCTCAGGCGTCGCACTTCGATGGTTAAGTGAAGATGGGCTAGCCGGTTTTACCACAGTCATTATCGATGAATTCCACGAGCGGCGTTGGGATACAGACTTGCTGTTGGCAATGCTTAAGCAGAAAAACAGCCATAAGCTTGTAGTGACATCGGCAACTTTAGACAGTGAACGCCTAGCGATATATCTCGATGGAAAGTGCCTAAGGGCCGAAGGTCGTAACTTCCAAGTGGCCGTTGAGCATATCGCTTCAGATAGCCGCAATATGCCAGATGCTCGTCATATTGAGAACAAAGTCAAAGATGCCGTACTGACACGATATGAAGACCACCAAGATATATTGGTCTTCTTGCCGGGCAGAAAAGAAATTGCTCAGTGCCTGTCTACTTTGAAGCAGGTTTTCAGGGATCAAATAGAGCTTGGCGTACTTGATATCATTCCTTTGCACGCTTCTGTGACTGATGACGAACGCCATCGAGCACTGACTGAAAGTGATAAACAAAGGATCATTCTGGCAACCAATGTAGCTGAAACGTCACTGACGATCCCAGGTGTCACCTTGATTGTTGATACCGGTCTAGAGCGCCGGACCCATCAGAGAAATGGGCGAACAGTACTCGGGTTGCATGCGATTTCCAAAGCCAGTGCTGAGCAGCGTAAAGGGCGGGCAGGGCGTGTCACCGATGGCACGTGTGTCAGGTTATTTGGCAAGGCGGCACCACTTGAGCTGATCACACCACCTGAGATGCATAGGGAAGAGTTGGTTGAACCTATGTTGGCGGCTGCTTGCTGTGGTTATCCTTTAGATAGTTTGGACTTTGTCGATACCGTACCAGAAAAATCCCTGCTGATTGCTAAAGACAAGCTGTTGCAGATGCAGGCAATCGACAATGACGGCAAAGCGACCGAGCACGGTCAGATTTTATACCCTTTGCCGATAGATACCTTGTTTGCTCACCTGATCACCGCAATGCCAGATAAAGCCAGCCGGGAAGCCATGGTGGATTTAGCGGCTTCGCTGAGTGTATATCAGCGGATTTGGCAAATGCCGTCTGGGGAAGAAGCGCGTGAAAAGCTTGGCCAATGGGAACCAAAGCATTGTGATGCAATGGCTCTGATTAAGCTGCTACGAGGAAGCGTGCCGGAATGGCTAAGCATTGATAAAGATGTTCTGGCAGAAGCGCGCATGCTTTCAGAGCAAATGCGGGAGGCACTAGGGTTACCCGTACTAGAAGTGGCGTCATCTGTAAAACGGGATACATGGCTGTTAGCTGTGATGAGAGCAGCTCCCGAACTGACCTTTGTCCGCCGGCAAAAACGTCGACAAGCCTTAGGCAATGGCTACAGTGAAGTGAGTACTGGCCGCGACAGCCGATTCCCAGAAAACGCAGAAGCCGCAGTGGTGTTCGATCAATTTGCGTTACCCGGTAAAGGCGTAAAGCAGAACTTGGTGTTGGCGACCTGTATGGCACCGATCACGTTTGAGTTGATGAATCAACTTGAGTTGGGTGAAGAAGGTTTTGGTGGAACACAAGTATCCGATCAAGGCTGTTTGGTTGAAAAGCAACGTATTTATGCTGGGCGCGTTATACAGTCGGAATGGGTTTCACCGGAAGGTGCTTCAGCGCATGATACCTTTGTCGATATGATCCTCGACGGAACCCTATTGCCAGGGCTAAGCGAGAAAATCACCGCAGACATCCACCAGTGGAACTTGTATTTGGCCTTGGGCAATTATCAGGCTGATGTGTGCTCGCGTGCTGCTGAGCCTGTGGATGTACGAGAGTGGCTAGGTGAGCAAATCGAAGCCCTTGGGGTGGAGTCTGCCGAAGATTTTGAGTTATTTACGAATGATGACATCACTTTTGATGGGATCCCGGAATGGGAGCGGGCTGATTTTGACCAAGCTTATCCCTACAAGGTCACCCTGACAGACCTGACTATGCGGATCGAATACCACATACCACGAAAGTTGGTGTTGGCTGTCCATGAAAGCGGAAACCGTAAAGCTGATCCGAAACGTTGGGAGTTGCCGCGTTGGCAAGGCTGGAGGGTTCAGTATCGCAAGGCGAGCCGAACTGTAGATGTGCGTTAGCAATTTCTCATTAGGCTACTGTCTATTTTGTTCCATCAAATCTCAATGAAAATGTCACACTGGCATGTAATTAATGAAGGGAAATAAAGCAACCTATACTCGCCAGGTATGAGAGGTTGCATCGTCTTCAAGGGAGCAAGGAATGCAGTTTAATGGGCATGAAAATGTGTGCGCGATGAAGTTACTGGGCTTTGATGTGAATGTTGAGCAGCTGCAGGGAAGCTATACCTATTTCAAAGCAAAGGTCAGTGTTGGTAAACGTTACCCAGTGCGCTTGGTTGATCTAAGCGACGAGTATCTGGAAGGTGTGATGGGGCAAGTCTATGATGCGGTGGAAACCGCGCCGATGTCAGCCAAAGACATATCCAAACAAGCGAACTCATTAAAATATACAGGTTGCTTTGAAGGCCTACACGCCTTGATTCAAGAACAACGATTTGCCTAATATTAATTCGAAATTTAAATGTCGTTGTTGAGTCAAACTTCAAGCTGCCTGTTTATTTTGTATAAAGAAGGCAGCTCTTGTTTGACCATCTAACACTGTTAGCTTTTATTCTTTAATTTACCTTTCAAGTTGGTCATGAATGTTTTGAAGTGCGGGAAGAATTCAGCAAACAATGGGTGTTTGCGGTCTTTCATCATCATTGGGCCAAGCAGGCGTAGGGCAACCCCAAGACGGGTCGAGTCGTTTTCATTTAGGCCGCTGCCTTGTTTGATCGCATCGACAATGGTGAACATATCTTCGCGGTCCTGCATCTCGAACTGCATCGTTGATTTGTTATCTTCATTGGTTCGCTCGATAGTAATACGGTAGTTATGTGGCTGTTTCATTTTATTCTCCAGCTATTCAAAGGGTAGGATTTAATTCTTTTGAGGTTTAGCTTTTTAAAAAGCGTTCAATCTTTGGTTTAATCGTCATTGAGATGATGGTGATTAATGCTAGGCCGACAGGTAGGGCAGCAAGGAACCCCTGCAGCCAGCTATCGGCAAACAGCCCTATATCATCAAAACCGATGTTATTTGCGGTCGTCGTGAAGGCCATCATAGACTCCATAATCACGGCCATATTCAAGCCTACAACGAGGTTTCTTTTTTTCTCGCTAGCCTTAGGCATCAATTTACCTATCAGCTTGGTGACTAAAGTCATCATCACGAAACCAAAAGGCATCATGACTAATACTGTTTTCAGGAATGAACTGAACCAGTCGGCAAAGAATGTATCGGTGTAGCCGACGTTCATGTATGTCATTACCCCAGTCAAGGTACCACCCATTAGGGTCATCATTCCTAGTACGACCAATACCTTGTAGATCAAGGGTGTTTTCTTTTGATTGGGGAACGGGGCTGTCATTGTTGCTTCTGCAGTCATCTAGATGCTCCAGTCTTGAATTTGCTGTCAATTAAGTTGATAATGTCAACTATAGTGTTTTGGTTGATAAGGTCAACTAAATTTTATTTAAGGAAACTAGGATGTCAGAGTCAAAGTCACTAGAGAGTGTGTTTCAGTTAGTCCATATGTTGAAGCGCCATATGCATGAACATATTGAACAGCTGGACTTGAGCATTACGCCAATGCATATGCGTGTATTGAAAATTATTTCGAAAAAACAAACATGTACAGCTAATGATATTGCTCAGTTTCTTGATCGCGATAAAGCACAAGTGACACGCCTCTTGAATGAACTGATCAAACAGAGCTTGATTGAAAAAGTGCCAAACCCAGAAGATAAGCGAAGCCAGCGCTTGTTAGTCACGAGTGAAGGGTTGGAGATTCTGGCGCAACTTGCCACAATCGATACAAAGATGAATGACAAGATGATGAAAGGGATCTCTCAACAGGAGTTGGAGGAGTTTGAGCGCATTACGGGCTTGATGACAAAGAACCTATCTAGTGACAAATGATTAGGATGTACATAAAGGTATCTTTTCTACAAAAACCGCCATTTGGCGGTTTTCTGGAACAAAGCACACATAATTTAAAGGTAAACAAATGCAAATTTGAAACTTAATATTATTACGCCTAGTCTTTCAACCTAAAGACAAATATTTAATTTTTTATGAGTATCGAGATATTGGTTTACCTAAACCATATTGGGTCAAGAGTGTGATACGTTAATTTCTTCACTGAGATTAGGTTAGCTTCATAAGATTAATTTGAATGTTTAATTTTATTTTTCTTCGAATGATTGCGTATGCTATGAAATAAATTATCACTCTTATCTTTATGTATAAACGTTTTATCCGTGATCGGGAGGCGGTTATGCCTTTTCCAAAAAACAAAACTTATGGCGTTTTTAGGGCTTTCATCAATGTTGATGAAGGTGAATTCACTTCACACAAGTCAGGTATGAGTCACTATAACCTTATATGTGAAGTTCCGAATGAAGGAGGGATGAAATATCAGGTAAATATTGATATTCAGAGTAAAGTGACAGCCAATGTTCGAATGTTGGTTAAAACAAACTTTGATGTAGTCAGCCATTTGTCGGCAAGCTTTATCGATATTGTACAAGGATTTACGGAGTTGACATGTCAGCCAGGAGGTTTGGCACTCGATTTAATTCATCATCCGTTATTTCCGGTCGATGAGTTGAAGCAAACGGAGCCACAATCAGCTAAGGATATTACAAATATACTTAATGACTACTTAGTCGTGGGTAAAGAAGTTATTGTTTTTGGCACGCTTTATGATGATACAGATTTTAAATCTCATGAATCATATCGCAATGAAACTGAGAGTTATCGAGACTTTCATATGTATGGTGCCCGTCGTCATCGTGAACAAGACCTTCCCCCTCGAGGTGTTGATGATGTGCATTTAAATCAGGGGACACCCTCAAGTCAGTATCAGTATAAAGATAATGGATCTTATCAGGATGGGGCGTTTTTTGTGGTAAATCAAGATGGCAGCTATGACGCTATTTTTTTTGCATTTACCAGCCAATGCTTAGTTACCGATAAAAACGGTAATTGTATTAATGATGAACCTGATATGGCCTAACTTAACATCATATACAGCCCGTCTGATATTTATAGGAACCTGATTATGAGCGATAAGAAATTTTCTATTCTAACTTTCATGATAATATTATTTTTAAATATTTCAGTATCTAAAGCAAATAACTATAAGATGGAAAATACCTGTACTGGTACATGGCCTTCATATTGGCAGGATGTGGATGTTAAGTTTAGAGAAATGTGGGCTGGTCAAACAATTACTAACGCACCAACATCGGCTTGGAAGCAACCAGTATTTCGTCTCTCAGATAAATATCCAGCTGAACCTGTTGATGATAAAGAATCGCAAAAATGGAGAGATAAAAAATTTGATCCGTTGTTTCAGGCTAACACGAGTCAAGCAGACAAGAACAAACTAGCCAAAGAGTATGCTTGGTTAGTGATGGAATATGCACAACAAGGAAATATTAATCAGCCAGGTCAATTGGATTTTGGCGTTTGTGAGAATCCTGTGCGTGCTTGGTTCCATATGCCTTTTCAGACATATGATGCGATGAGTGGTCGTGAGTTTACACATGGTTTGACTCGTGAGGCTCCAGTTACTTTCTCGACAAAGGATGGTACCGGAACAGATAAGTCAACTATGTGGGCGGTTGCGATTTATAATTCAACAGCAGCATATACATTGGGTCAAATTTGGAGGTCTGATGGCACCGTTGATATTCCAACTGATAATATTGAATTTCAAGAAGGTGCAGTGATAGCAAAGCCGCTTTTTAATACATCTACGGTTGCTCAGTTACCTGTATTGCAGAACATGCCAGCTTGGAACGCCAATATCTCCGATCCCGTGTTCTGTGAATGTACACCGGCGAAAGGTTCTGAATGTACGTTGGTGGAAGAAAGCCTGCAGTGTCCTCGTAGTTATGCTCAGTGGGAAGATGTACGCTTGTTGCAATTTGATATTGCAGTTAAAGATAGCCGCGCTCCAGAAACCAGCTGGGTATACGGTACTTTTGTTGCTGACGGGCTTCATAAAGCCGATGAGGCAGAACCATGGAAGCGAATTAGCCTACTGGGTTTGATGTGGGGTAACGACACGCCACCTGAAGGACAGTACGCATATAATTATCCCAAAAACCCAAGAGAAAATGGCTTTGCTGAAGAAGTAATTATTTGGGAGACCGTCGACCGGCTAAATTCATATAGTGGTAGTGCCAGTATGCGTCAATTGGGACATTTAGGTTGTAATCAAAGGCTAAATGGTCCGGCAGATAATGCAAATTCTTCATGTATGTCTTGCCATGGTACCGCTTCAGTACCGGATATAAATCAAGCAACTCCTCCATTGATTTCTCAGTTCTCTGCACAAACGAAACAGTGCGTTGCGCCAGTGGCCAACAATACAGCTGTAGGGATGGATCGGGCCGGAGACCCAGCCACGGTTAACGACGGCATCAGTTTCACTGACATAGATAGCCTGTACTTCGCTAATACAGGAGCCGGTGTGCCTTTCAACATGACGGTAGAAACCGCCAGCGGTCCTAAGAATGTCATGGCTGGTGATGCTCCCGACTATTCAGATGGCCGCAAAGAGTGGATCTCGCTAGATTATTCTTTGCAAAGTTCTATTGCACTAAAGCAGTGGATGCAATGGCAGGCGAATCAACAGCACCTTGCCAGTAAACGGATTACCGATAAGGAATTAAGACGTAATTATTGATATAAAAAGTGCTTTGGCAGTAAAAGCGTAACTAGTCATTTTACTGCCATCATATTAGTGTTGGCTTATTTTGTGGAGTTTGCTGACAGAGTCAGTCTTGCTCCATGTCTTTCTGCACCGCTAACTTCGCCCGGATATACTCTGAATGGTCGACATAGATAAGCTCGGCCACTTGGCGGATCACCGCTTCTTCCATTGGGTCTAAAACACCATCGGCATAGGCAACTTGCCACATGGCTTCAATAAGTTCGTAGCGCTGTTCGGGCTCTAAAGAGCGTAGTTTGCTGGTGAAGTCATACAGCGAAACTGATGACTTGCTTTGCAAGAGTGCTTTTTCCAGTAATGCGTCTGCATTCTCTTCGCTGATATCTAGCAGGTAAACAAGCTGGTGGCGTTTGGCTTGGATCTCCCTTGGGTCATCGCTGTGATCGGCGTTTGAGACCTCGCAGAGCAAGCATGCCATGGAGAGATGGAGTGTCGGGGTATCAACAGCACCGCCATCTGTTCCTTCATTCATGACTTGTCTGAAAATTGTACGCAATTGTTTGAACATGCTGAGCCTCAGGTTTCATTTCTATTAAGTATATGACTGTTTATAGAGGACTGGAGTTCCTCGTAAATGGCGCAATTGGATGTTTAGTCAGCAGTTATTCAAGAAATAAAAGGTGTGAAAGTACAGGAATGAGTTGAAAATAAGAGAGATGTAGCTTGGAGTTGTGCCCCAAGCTACTGATATTAAGTGTATTGTCGATTAGAAACGGGCGTTGATAATCGGGAATACTGGGATATCTTTGCTGATGAAAGTACCCGATTTGTCGTAGTTGATTAGACCAATCTGAATACCTTTTTCAATGCGGTCAGTTGCATTGATGAAACCAAGCTGTAGGCCGTTTAGGCTGCCTGCGTAGTTAAGCGCACCGAACTGAAGGCCAGTGAATTGGCTGCCAGTGTAGTTGGCAAAACCAAAGTCAGCACCGGTTGCAGTGTTGTCGTTCCAGTTAGCTAGGCCAAACTTAACACCTGTAGAGTCGCCTGTTACACGGTTTGCACCGAATAGGATACCGAAGCTCAAGCCTTTGAAAGTTTGAGATTCAGCCAAACCTAGCATAGGTAGCTGGAAGCCAGTTACAGATGGAGTCTGTCCATATAGAAGAGAAGCACGGAAACCGTGAACATTACCATCTGGCAGGTTGTTGCCTGGTACTGATAGCTGTACAGGTTGGTTAGCAAAAGCAGGTGAGGCCATCACAGCTGCCAGCGCAAGGCTAACTAGTGTTTTTTTCATTATTTTTACTCTATGTATGAAGTTGCGACAAAATAATACCTGAAGACATATTTGTGCTGCAAATTATGTCATACCAATCGTTAATAAATTGGGCTGCAATTCTCGTATGCCGCAAAACCACAGAGTTGTGGTAGAATTCGTCCAATTTTGTGAAATACCCAGCTGAAATATCAGGAATTCCATTGACTCAGTCGAATACTCCTCAGGCTAACGTTTTAAACAACGAAAAAACTCTCAAGGCCGCGATTAAAGATTGCATGATGCGCGATCAGTTTCGTTTGCACAAACGCGTGCAAGGTGCGGCCAGGATCAAGAAAGAGCAGGCAAGACACGCCGTGTTTGATGAGATCGCACTAGATATTGCGAAATCAATGCAAACGGTGCAGATGCGTGCCACACAGCGACCGACCATCTCGTACCCAGAGCAGCTTCCGGTCAGCCAGAAAAAAGACGAAATCGCTGAAGCGATCAAGAACAATCAGGTTGTTATTGTTGCCGGTGAAACAGGCTCGGGTAAAACCACCCAGCTACCTAAGATTTGCTTGGAGCTAGGGCTTGGCACTAAAGGCATGATTGGCCACACCCAGCCACGTCGATTGGCTGCCCGCTCGGTAGCAAGCCGTATTGCCGAAGAGCTTCAATGTGAGCTTGGCTCTTATGTCGGTTACAAGGTTCGATTCAACGATAAAGTGTCGGATCGCAGCCAGGTCAAATTGATGACCGATGGTATCTTGTTGGCAGAGATCCAAAACGATCGCTTCTTGAACCAATATGACACCATCATTATCGATGAGGCCCACGAACGCAGCCTTAACATCGATTTCATCATGGGCTATTTGCGTGAATTGCTGCCCAAGCGCCCTGATCTTAAAGTCATAATTACCTCTGCAACTATCGACCCTGAGCGTTTCTCCAAGCACTTCTTCAATGCGCCGATTATTGAAGTGTCAGGCCGTACTTACCCAGTGGAAGTACGTTACCGTCCTGTTTCCGAAGATGGCGATGATAGCGATCGTGATCAGCTTCAAGCCATCTTCGATGCGGTAGACGAGCTATGTGATGAGGGCTTGGGTGATATCCTGATCTTCATGAATGGTGAGCGGGAAATCCGTGATACCGCTGATGCGTTAGAAAAACGTAATCTACGGGATACCGAAATTCTGCCATTGTATGCCCGTCTGTCGGCCGGTGAGCAGAACCGTGTGTTCCAAACTCATGCTGGCCGCCGTATCGTGCTTTCAACTAACGTTGCTGAAACCTCGTTGACGGTTCCGGGTATTCGATATGTTATCGACCCGGGTACTGCGCGTATCAGTCGTTATAGCTACCGTACCAAAGTACAGCGCCTGCCGATTGAGCGTGTGTCTCAGGCGAGTGCCAACCAGCGTAAAGGTCGATGTGGTCGTGTTGCCGAAGGTATCTGTATTCGCCTGTACTCAGAAGAAGACTTCCTGTCACGCCCTGAGTTTACCGACCCTGAGATCCTGCGTACTAACTTAGCATCCGTTATCTTGCAGATGACGGCAATTGGCCTTGGCGATATTCAGGCCTTCCCGTTTGTAGAGGCACCGGATAACCGTAATATCCAAGACGGTATTCGTTTGCTGGAAGAGCTAGGCGCAATTAACACCAAAGCGAAAGATCCGCGTAAGCGTCTGTCACAGATTGGCCGCCAGTTGGCTCGCCTGCCGATTGACCCGCGTTTGGCACGCATGGTGTTGGAAGCGCCAAAGAATGGTTCTCTGCGAGAAGTGATGATCATCGCTTGTGCTTTGTCGATTCAAGACCCGCGTGAGCGTCCTTCTGATAAACAACAAGCCTCTGACGAGAAGCACCGCCGTTTCTACGATAAAGAATCGGACTTCGTGACCTTTGTTAACCTGTGGGACTACATCCAAGAGCAGCAAAAAGCGTTGTCTGGCAATCAGTTCCGTCGTCAGTGTAAGAAAGATTACCTTAACTACTTACGAGTGCGTGAGTGGCAGGATATCTACTACCAGGTGAGCCAAGTTGTTAAAGAGCTTGAGTTCCGCATCAATGAACAAGAAGCAAGCTACCAGGGTATTCATACCGCAATTCTTGCCGGTATGCTGTCGCATATTGGTCTGAAAGATCAGGAGAAAAACGAATATCAAGGTGCGCGTAATGCTCGCTTTAATATCTTCCCGGGCTCAGGCATTTTCAAGAAACAGCCTAAGTGGGTAATGGTTGCTGAGCTGGTAGAAACATCACGCTTGTGGGGCCGTATCGCAGCCAAGATCCAACCTGAGTGGGTGGAGCCTTTGGCTGAGCACCTGCTTAAGCGAAGCTACAGTGAGCCTCATTGGGAGAAGAAACAAGCTGCGGTTGCTGCTTTTGAAAAAGTGACAATTTACGGCATTCCTGTCGTTGCGAAGCGTAAAGTGAACTATGGCAAGATTGATCCTGTTATTTCTCGTGAGCTGTTCATCCGTTCGGCATTGGTAGAAGGGGATTGGGACACCAAGCACAAGTTCTATCAACAGAACCGTAAGCTATTGCGTGAAGTTGAAGAGCTGGAGCATAAGTCCCGCCGTCGTGACATTCTGATTGATGACGATGAGTTGTTCAACTTCTACGACCAGCGTATTGATCACACCGTGGTATCTGGTCGTCACTTTGATACCTGGTGGAAGAAAGCCTCGCGTGATAATGCTGAACTGCTTAACTTTGAACGTGAAATGCTGTTCAAGGGTGATGCAAGCCATGTGACTGATCTGGATTACCCGAACTTCTGGCACCAGGGTAACCTGAAACTTAAGCTGAGCTACCAGTTCGAGCCGGGTGAAGACAGTGACGGTGTAACGGTTCACGTACCACTGCCTATCTTGAACCAAGTTGAGCCTGATGGCTTCGACTGGCAGATCCCAGGTTTGCGTCACGAACTCGTGGTGTCGCTGATTAAGTCGTTGCCAAAACCGGTGCGTCGTAACTTTGTTCCTGCACCAAACTACGCTGATGCCTTTTTGTCTCGTGCTGAAGCGATGGCAATGCCGTTGCTAGATTCGCTGGAAAAAGAGCTTAAGCGTATTTCGGGTGTCACCGTATTGCGTGAAGACTGGAACCTTGAACAGGTGCCTGATCACTTGAAGATTACTTACCGTGTGGTTGATCACCGTAACCGTAAGCTACGTGAGAGCAAAGATCTTTACAGCCTGAAAGATGGCCTGAAAGAGAAGGTGCAAGAAACCCTGTCTAAGGTAGCGGATGATGATATCGAGCAGGAAGGCCTGAAGACCTGGAGCTTTGGTCAGCTGCCAGAACGTTACCAGCAAAAGCGCGGTGGCTTTGAAGTGAAAGCTTACCCTGCGATTGTTGATAACAAAGACTCTGTTGGCATCAAGCTGTTTGAGACCGAAGAAGAGCAGCGTACCGCAATGCAGCAAGGCCAGCGCCGTTTGGTTCTGCTCAACGTGCCTTCGCCGATCAAATACCTTCATGCTAACTTGCCGAACAAGTCGAAGTTGGGGCTCTACTTCAACCCTTACGGTCGGGTGATGGATCTGATTGATGACTGTATCGCTTGTGGTATTGATAAACTGATTGAAGAGAAGGGCGGCATTGTATGGCAGCCTGAAGCTTTCGAAGCACTTAAAGAACATGTCCGTGGTGAACTCGGCGATACCGTTGTGGATATTGCCAAGCAGGTTGAAGAGATCCTGACCACGGCATTTAATATCAACAAGAAACTCAAAGGCCGTGTCGATTTGACAATGGCTTTTGCCCTGTCTGATATTAAGGCGCAGATTGAAGGTCTGATTTTCAAAGGCTTTGCGACTGAGTGTGGCTGGAAGAAACTGCCAGATATTCTTCGTTATATGCGTGCTATCGAGCGCCGTATGGAGAAACTACCAATCGACCCGAACAAAGACCGCATGCACATCATGAAGATCGATTCGGTGGTTTCGGACTACAAAGAGCTATTGAACAAGATCCCTAAAGGTCAGCCTGTCCCTGAGAAGGTGAAAGAGATCCGCTGGATGATTGAAGAACTACGCGTCAGTTACTTTGCCCAGCAGTTGGGTACCCCTTATCCGGTATCTGATAAGCGTGTGCGTAATGCGATAAGCGATTGTTAATTAACGCTAAATTTTTTAACTGATGAAAAAGGCAATCCACAGGGTTGCCTTTTTTTATTGGGAGAATTGTCATGTGAATTAAAGGACTTTTTTAAAGCGTTCTGATTCCATTAAGGAAAATCCATTCTTCGTTTACATTACCTCTATCGAAATGAACAAGCCGCAATAGCGCGGTTTTTCACTAACTATATGAGGCAATACACTTGCCATCACTACTCAGCAGTATTCAAGGAAAATTCGCACAGGGATTGTGCCTTTTAATTGCGAATTAAAGCAGAACAAAATTTCAAACTATAGGCACAAACAATGAAAAGCAGCAAAACTCTCCTTTCTCTTAGCCTTATTGCGGCGATGTCATTCTCAACACCTTTACTGGCTTCAGACACAGATGTTCAAGATATGTCAGATCCACTTGCTGTTTACACGCAAGCGGGTATTGGGTATACAGACAAGGGCCTAAATTTCAAAGTGGGTCAAACGTATGATACTGGCAGCGATTCCACCATGGGTATGAATGTGGTTGAAATAAAAGGGGTAGCTGGAGATGCGCTAGGCTGGAATGGGCGTGGGGCAGATGACAGCATAGATTCTATCCGATACCGTAACTTCAACGTTGATTTGACTAACGGCCGTGGTGCACAACTGGATGTTAATGTGGCATTTACGGAAGAGCAGGGTACGCAAGGTTCAGCGTCATATAGCTTCATTCAAGCTCTTCCTAAAATGGGACCAGTAAATCTTTACCCCCTTGCTGGTGTCGGAGTCGCGTTTGGTGAGACTTTAGATGGCAGTGGGAAAGGAGCAGATTCAGCACAAGAACGCTGGGACTTACATGGTAGCTATTATGTTGTTGGGCTATACGGCAAATTAGAAATTACAGATAATATTTGGCTGAATTATAACCCAATGTATATGGGGACAATGTCGGGGTCAGACACCTTCAAAAATTATGGCTTGGAAAACGATGAAAGTGTATTACTTCATGAAGCTGCGTTGAGTTATCAAATTAATCCTCGTACCAATGTTCGATATTTTGCTAACTGGAGCGAAAATACAAACTATGCCAATGGTGATCATCGGATAGAATTTAATTATCAGTTTTAAGATTATAGCCCTCAGTCAAAGAGGGCTTTTTGTGTTAATAAAGCTCATCAATTGTTTCTTGTATCACCCGAGTCAACCACTGTGAGTAAGGTGTTATCTTTAATTTATGTGAAAGGTAACAGGCGATGGGAAGGTGATGGACTTCCTCCCAATGATTCATATCGACCAATACTAACTCTTCAAACAACTCGCTTTGAACAACTTCACTGACCACCATAAAGCTCGGTATTTTGCGGACTGTTTCCAAGCAAATATCAACTTTATCTGAACGTAATAAAATCTGAGGGTTTAAACCACGCTTTTTGAAATATTTAATTAAAAGACTCTCTTTTTGATTGAAACTTGGTTGAATGGCCAAGACAAGTGGGTAGTTGGCAACGTCATGAGGTGTGACGAATTGATTTTTTGCTAGTGGGCTATCTTTATGAAAGCACAGCTTGAATTCAGGATTGCAAATTGCAATTTGGGCAATATCTTTGGATAGCTCTAACGGATAGAAATTAATACCGATATCGACAGTGCCTTGCTTGATGTTCTGCTCAGTATTAGGGGACCAATTTTCCATTATCAGAGTTGCATTCGGGGCTAATGAATGAATTTTTTTAAATAGGTTTGTCATTATGCCGTAACTCAGTACCGAGTTGATTTGGATCTTTATGTCGCCGTTATAACTCTCAGGGTTAAAGTTACTTCTGTCGCTGTATAGGTCTTCTAAGCTACTCATCACGCCTGGAAGACGATTTAGCAGCCGAATACATCTTTCTGTTGGTTCTAAACTGTGTTTTTGGCGGATGAACAAGTCATCATCGAATTGCTCCCTTAATCGATTCAGCGCCTTGCTAACAGCAGACTGGGTGATATATAGGCGTTGTGCTGCTCGTTTACTGCTCTTTTCTTCACCAAGGACTTTAAGTAACTTTAGACTATTAAAATCAATCTTAAACAATTCTTCGTCTTTCATGATTGACCGCTCTTATAGTGTTCAGGGGTGAGCCTTGGGTAGGTATATTGGTGTTGTGGGTTTTTATACATCAAGGTAAGGTCATTGATTACATCAGTTATCACCTGGATCAACCACTTGGAATAAGCTGAATCTTTTACTCTATTATTAATAAAATATGCTATTGGGTAATGCTTGACATCATCTAGATGATCGATGTCTAGTAAGACTAAATCTTCCTCTTCCATTATTGGACTCACCACTTCGCTAACAGGGCAAATACTGTTGGTAATCTTGAGTACTTTGCTGCAAACTTCTAATTTGTCAGTACGAAGCAGGACCTTTGGAATATATCCCCTGCGTTTTAGGTAAGTCTCGATATAACTTTCTTTGACACTGTAGTCAGGCATGATCGCTAATACTAATGATGAGTTAGCGATATCACTAATGGTTACTTTATTTTTTTGAGCAATTGGATTGTCTTTAGCACAACACAACTTAAATTTTGGATAGCATATTGGCTGTTGAAACAGTTCTTTTGAGATATTGATAGGGTAGAAATTGATGCCCAGGTCTATTTGGCCGATTTTTATCTGTTGTTCTGTATTGTATGACCAATCTTCGAATTGCAGCGTCGCCTTAGGGGCAAGCTGATGAAACTTTTCAATCAGAATACTGGTTAAAGGGTGGCAGAGTGAGGCATTGATATGAACCTTAATGACCCCATCGAAGTGCTCTGGCTCAAAGGTATGGCTATCTCGGAAGAGTTCTTCGATCTCACTCAGCACATGAGGAAGACGAGTAAGGATAAGCTCACACTTCGGCGTTGGCTCTAATCCATGAAGCTTTCGTGTAAATAATGGATCGTTAAATTGTTCTCTTAAGCGCTTCAATGTTTTGCTTACCGCCGATTGACCTACCTTCAACCGTTCTGCTGCTTTATGTGTGCTGTTTTCCTCTCCAATAATTTTTAATACTTTCAAGCAGTTGAAGTCAATTCTGAACATGTCTTCATCATTCATTTTTCCACCTGGTAAGTTAGGTACTTGATATTAGAATATATGAATTTCAGGACTTTTTGAAAGTATCTTGATTCCATTTGAGAAATGCCACTCGTCGATTAAATTACCCCCATCGAAATGAACGAGCCGCCTACCGCGGTACTTAACAAACGATAAGAGGCACAAAATGTTGAACTTAACTAAATCACGAATCACTTTAGGATTAGCGCTTGCGCTATCACTCAATGCTGTGAATGTAGCAGCAGAAACCACGCCAAAACCTGTCACGGTAGAGAACTTTGCCGAAGTTGAGATGGATGCCCGAATTTACCGTTTCTTCGATGAGGGCGGCATGAACCATGGTTTGGTTTATGAGGAGCCTACACCTACAGACAATCAACCTGTTCCTCGCATGAACCGCGATACACTTTATGCAGGCATTCCGGTTGATACCAGTGAAGGTTATAGCATAACCATCCCAGAGCATGCAGATGATAGATATGTGTCTGTCTATGTGTTGGATAATGAGCATAAGACTTTGCATATCCTAAAGGGGGCGGGAACCACTCATACATTTGACAAACAAGAGTACTCACGTTGGGTAGTGGCTATTCCTCGTATCCAGTTGTTTGATGCGACAGATGAAGCTGATATCGCAATTGCACGTGATGTGCTTGCTGGTGTGAAGGTTGAGTCTGGCAGTATGGAACCAAAGCCAATGGTTAATTGGGATTGGCAGGGCATGCTAGAGATGCGCTCGACATATGAAAAAGACATGCGGGATACCATCACTCAGTATCCTAACGACTGGCAGGGTGAACGAGGCAAGGTCGATCGCTATAAAGGGCATAACATGGCAGTCGCAACATCTTGGGGTTTATTCCCAAGTTCAGAAACAGTGTATATCGCTCAGGCACCACAGCTCGATACAGATGTATGTTATACCGCGACCTATGAAGTACCAGAAAATGACGCGTTTTGGTCCATCACGGTATATAACGATGCGGGTTACATGTTCTCAGACCACAACAATATTAATAGTGCCACGGCAGATATGAATACAGATGGTACTTTCACGATGCATTATGGAGATAAGGCCGTTTGTGGTGATGTGGCTAACCGCTTAGATACTACCGATGGTTGGAACTTACTAATGCGTGTTTATGAACCTGCTCAAAATATTATTGATGGCGAATATAAAATGCCAGCAATCTCAACTCAATAAAATTCAGGGAAAATTCGCACAAGGATTGTGCCTCTTAATTGCGAATTAAAGCAAAACAGATTTTAAAAATTATAGGCACAAAAAATGAACAGCAGCAAAACTCTTCTTTCTCTTAGCCTTATTGCGGCTATGTCTCTTTCAGCTCCAGCATTGGCTCTAGATACAGAGGTTCACGATGCAGATCCACGAAATACCTCATGGCGGGGTGGTATTGCATCGGATGATAAAGGCGAAATAAAGCTCGTCGCAGGTGGCGGTTTTGATAACTTATACGGTAATGGTGAGTATCAAACACAAACTATTATGATTGGCGAATACTTTACCCAGTCAGAAGACTTCAGATTTCGCCTGGCAAATTTTGATGAGCGATTCGGTGGTGTCTACGCAGATGTCAATTTAACGGATGCCGCGAATTTCTACACTGCAGGTTATATGCTCCCATTGACAGCAGCTAACGGCAAGACGTTATTCTTCCCGTCCGTCAACTATTCTTATGTTGACATTGATACTGATGAAATAGCCAAAGGATTTAACGGTCAATCTAACAGCAGCATGCTAAATGGTTACTCGACAGGAACGAATAGCATGTCTATTAGAGGGGCTGATGTAAAACAGTTGCTTGGCGGTGATCACGCGCATATGGCCTCAGTCAACCTTTATGGGCTTCAGCCTTGGAATGATACGCACTATACTGTGTTTCAGGCATTTGGCGGTTCAAGCTACGGTGGTGTAGACATGCAGATGGTAGATCTGGTGTTATTGCAGGGCGTCCGGACACAACTAGGCGATGCCGTGTTCAATATTTACCTCGAAGGTAAATATACCAATATTAAAGTCAATGACATTAACGATCCAACAGGCAGCATTGACTCTTTACGTGGAGAAGAAACAAAGGTTTCTGTAGGCTTCGATTGGCGTTTTTAAATTATTGCTTAAACAGCTAATAGCTTTCCACTCAATAGAATATAAAGAACAAGGCCATAGTGAAGTTGCTATGGCCTTTCTGGTTTAACTTAATCATGTAATTAATTCTCATTTACTGATTTATCAGATTTTCCTCAAATATTCCGCAAGCGAATAATTGCTACTCTTGGTGATCGAAATACCACTTTGTGATTAGGTGTTTTATTGCTGATAAATCTGTTGATATTAATCAATATTCACAACATATGTTCCACCGTAATCTGATTGTAGAATTTAATATAATTAAGGCGGTGGCAATGGATAGTCATAAATTTAATGCCTTCATGAAGGGGTTGTCTCGCAGGCAATTTCTTGGGCATTCGGCTAAGGCTGGGGGAATGGCAGCAATCGCTGCGAGCGTCCCTCTTCCTTTCTCTAAATCTGCACAAGCGCAAACACCTGTTAGCGACACAGAAGAGCAGATTTCATACAGTGCTTGCTTGGTCAACTGTGGCAGTCGCTGCCCGTTGAAAGTCCACACCAAAGACGGTGTTGTGACTCAAATTTCAACGGAGAACGGTATTGATGATGAGGTATGGGGTCAGCACCAGATCCGTCCTTGTCTGCGTGGCCGTTCGGTGAAATGGAAAACCTATAGCCCAGATCGATTGAAGTATCCGATGAAGCGGGTGGGTAAGCGCGGTGAAGGGAAATTCCAGCGGATAAGCTGGGATGAAGCAACGACCATTATTGCTGATAAGCTCAAGTACACCATCGAAGAATATGGTAACGAAGCGATTTATTACCAATATGGCTCTGGCTCTACCGGTGCAAATCTATTGGGCCGAAATGCCAATAAGCGTTTTTTGAATACCATCGGCGGTTTTCTAGAACAACATGGTACTTATTCGACAGCGCAAATCTCTACCGTAGAACCTTTTGTATACGGCAGTGGTCAGGGGAGCCTGATATCGAATATCGCTCACTCGGATTTAGTGGTCATGTTCTGTCAAAACTTGGCTGAAACCCGGATGTCGGGCGGTGGACAGATTGCAGAAGCTTTCGAAGCATTGAAGCGTAGCAATGCCAAAGTGATTATCATTGATCCCCGTATGTCTGATAGCAGTATTGCGTTCGATGCCGAGTGGATACCGATTAAGCCAGGTACAGATGCAGCACTAGTAGCAGCCCTTGGGCATTCCCTCATTGTTGAAGGCTTGGCAGATGATGAGTTTATCAATCGCTATACCGTGGGGTGGGATGCCAGTACGCTGCCAGATTCAGCTCCTGAAAATGCCTCCTATAAAGATTACATTCTTGGCAAGGGCTCTGATGGCATTGAAAAAACGCCAGAATGGGCGAGCCAAATTTGCGGCATCTCCCCGGTAAGGATAAAGCAATTGGCAAGAGAAATGTCGGGCGCTAAAGCCGCTTGGATTTCTCAAGGATGGGGGTTGCAACGTACCGCCAACGGCGAGCAGTCTGCACGGGCAATCATGATGTTGCCCGTGATGACCAAGCAATTCGGTAAGCTGGGTACCAACACAGGTAACTGGGGCAGCAGTGTTAAATATGCTGTTCCTGGTTTTGCTACGGCCAACCCTGTTAAGACATCGATCCCTTGTTTCCTATGGACGGATGCTATTACCCGTGGTACCGAAATGACTGCCGAAAACAGCTATATCCGCAATAAGGATAAACTGGATACGAATATCAAGTTCTTGTGGCATTTCGCCAGTAACGTCACCATGAACCAGCATTCGGATCTTAATAAAACCCATGACATCCTACAAGATGAGTCGATGTGTGAGTTCATCATGGTCTGGGATCATCATATGACGCCATCAGCGCGTTATGCTGATATTCTGTTGCCTGATGTGACAACACTGGAAACTAGCGATCTTATTGATAATTCTTACGCGACAGGGGCTTATCATTACGTAACTCGTTTGCAGCCAGCGATTGAGCCGCTGTGGGAAAACCGTCCGACGTATGATGTATTGGCTGAAATCGCCAAGAAAATGGGAACCTTCGATGCCTTCACTGAAGGGCGTTCTTACGAGGAGTGGATTGCCTATTGCTATCAGAACCTTCGCAAAGCAAACCCTCACCTTCCAGAATATGCCAAAACAGATGGTATGGGGATCATTGACCGTAAACTGGCAAAGAGTGAAGACCATATCGCACTCAAAGCTTTTAGAGATGACCCTGCGGCCAACCCTCTAAAAACACCTTCGGGCAAGATTGAAATGTATTCTGAGCGCTTGGCAAACATTGCTGATACGTGGGAGTTGCCAGCAGGCGATAAGATCACAGCCGTTGCTGAGTACTGTGAGAGTTTCGAAGGCTTGGGTGAGCCTGAGCGCATGAAGCAGTTCCCATTGCAGATGATTGGCTTCCATACCAAAGGCCGAACCCACTCGACTTATCACAATGTCCCGCAGCTGCGTGAGGCTGTTCATGATGAAGTCTGGATGAACCCTGTTGATGCCCAGTCACGGGGCTTGATCCAAGGGGATCGTGTGATGGTGTTCAATGATCGCGGCCAAATCCATATGCCAGTGAGAGTGACAGCAAGGATCATTCCGGGGGTTGTCGCCGTCCCGCAGGGGGCATGGTATCAACCGAACAAGAAAGGGATCGATGTTGGAGGATGTATTAATACTCTGACAACACAGCGGCCTTCTCCTTTGGCAAAAGGTAATCCGCAGCATTCGAATCTAGTGGAAATCCAAAAGGCTTAGGGGGTGAGTAATGGCGCAATATGGATTCTATATTAACTCAGCCAAGTGCACGGGCTGTAAAACGTGTTCTGTAAGCTGCAAAGACAAGAAAGACTTGGATGTCGGCCCTAAACTTCGTCGCGTTTATGAGTACGGTGGAGGCACATGGGTGCAAAAAGATGGCCTATGGCAACAGAATGTCTACAGCTATTACCTCTCCATTGCGTGTAACCATTGTGATGAGCCCGCCTGTGCGCAGGGCTGTCCGACAGGAGCAATGGCTAAGCGTGAACAAGATGGGCTGGTGGTTGTCGATCAAGACCAGTGTGTAGGCTGTCGGTACTGTGAAATGCGCTGTCCTTATGGTGCGCCTCAGTTCGATGCTGAAAAGAAAGTCATGAGTAAATGCGATGGTTGCTTTGACTTGCTGGAGCAGGGTAAACCGCCCGTTTGTGTCGAGGCCTGCCCGCAACGGGCGATAGAGTTTGGGCCAATTGCTGAGCTGAGGGAAAAATATGGCCAGCTCAATGAAATTGCCCCTTTACCGAATGCGAATTTAACCAAGCCAAATTTGGTTATTCATCCGCATTCCAAGTCAAGGCCAAGCGGTGATAAAGCCGGAACGATTCAGAATAGGGCGGAGGTGTAGTTATGCATGAATTACCTTTGGTATTTTTTACGGTACTGGCACAAGCTGCCGCGGGCGCGTATTTGATTTTATTGTTGAGCCAACCTGTCAATGGTATGACTGAGCGCAAGCTGTCTATTGGTATTTTGGTCTCTATGGTACTGCTATCTGTTGGCATGCTTGTTGGCATGTTCCACCTAGGCGTGCCAATGCGTGCTTTGAACCTGTTGGCGGGTATCGGGCGCTCTCCAATGAGTAATGAAATCTTGCTAGGCGGGGCGTTTGCTGGTCTGGGTATATTGGTCGGCCTTGCGGGATACTATGAGAAAGGAACACAGGGGCAAAGAAAAGTGCTGCGGTGGGTAGCGGCTATTTTTGCCATTGCTTTTATCACCACTATTCCGAAAGTCTATCAGCTGAGTACTGTCGCAGCTTGGGATACTTCCCATACAACGATTCAGATGCTGACGACGGTATTTATCACCGGTGGGGCGCTAGCTGCTGTGCTCGGTGCTTTTCGACATGGAATGGCTTTTTCAATTGCCGCAATAGTGATCACTTTAGCGTTGCGCTTTGATTACATTACCTTTGTTACTGGGGTGGAGCCTTTGTTGGCTGCGCAGCAGAGTAGCCTGTGGGTAGCACAAGGTGTTGCATTGTTGATTGGTGGGGGGCTGGCCTTTTTTGCTCTATTGAAACAGAAATCAGCTCAGCCAATCTTACTCTCTGCGTGTGGCTTGCTGGTAATTGGTGAATTGGTTGGACGTGTGAGTTTTTATAACTTGTGGGCGATAAGCATGTAGTGTTTAAAAGCTGTGTTTAAATGCTCATAGATTAATGAATAGAAAAATAGATATAACAGGCCAAGTTGAAAAGCTTGGCCTGTTTATTTGCTGCTTAAATAAGGTTGATTATACTGTATCATCCCAGATTTTCTTTGTAACTCCCTGTAATTAAGGGGGGGTTAACGCGATAGTGCATTCCATTTCATTTATTACTCGGAAAACAGTAAGCGTATGAAACGGGTCTTGTTAGTTTATAGCAAGGGCTTTTAAAGAAAACCGACACTTTTAAGTGCCGGTTTTGCGTGAAGATATCTATTATTTGAAGTTATTTTCTGACGTTATTGCTTGATGAGCTTATTGGCCACAAATGGCTGGTTTCTAGCCAGTAACCAAAGCACACCACCTGTGAGGCCTACGATAAACTGAAGAATTCCGAGGTTTTCAATCAGCGAATCGGGACGGATGGAAACCAATACCATGCCAAGCGAGCCGCAAATCATGCCGCAGAACTGGATTAATGCGACAGCCGAGCCTGTATCACTGTCTTGCTGGTCAAGCATCAGATTAGTCCCAGGTACACGCATGGTAATCACCATTAAAGTTGCTGGTGCGGCAATTAACGCGAACACTATTGGCGATGTATGGCCGATGGTAACCGTTAACACTCCAGCTGTAGCGAGTAAGAAGAAGCATAAGGTGATGATTTTCTGAACCGGAATATGACGAGATAGCTTCATATAAATGGTTGGCCCGAATGAAGCACACAATGCATTGAATGAAAACGCATAGCTAAATTGCTGTTCGGTAAGTCCGAAACCATTGATATAGATATATGAGCCAGCGGCTAGGAAGGCCATCATGGCGATTGGCGTGATAGAGAAAATCACCAGCAGCGCAACGAATCTTGGGTTTTTCAGTACGACCCAAAGCCTTCCCCATGAGCGAATGATAGAGCCACTGTACTTGGCTTCAAGCGTCTCTTTGTAGCAGAACGCCAGTATAGAAGCGAAGGCACCAAATACTGCAAGCGTAACAAACATCATTCGCCAAGAGGCGATTTTCAATAGAAAAGCACCAAGAACCGGGGCTACCATAGGTGCAATGATCACTAGAGACATAATGGTCGCCATGATCTTTTCGCGTTCACGTCCATCAAACAGATCTTTGACGATTGCGGTAGCGACAACGGTAACTGCACTGCCGGCAAAGGCTTGAATAACCCGTGCGCCGATCAACTGTTCAATGCTGCCTGCCATTGCGCATAAGATACTAGCAATGATGTATCCACTTATCCCAACAAATAAGATAGGTTTGCGACCAAACTTTTCACTCAATGGCCCCCAGAATAGCAAGCCGACCGCATAGGTGACGAAGTAGCTGCTGAGAGTGAGGTTTACCATGGATTGATCTGTGTTGAACACATTGACCATTTGTGGCAACGCAGGCAGGTACAAGTCAATCGTCAGTGGGGGAAAGGCACTAATGATGACAAGGAAAAATAACGTACCGGATTTCCCCAGTATTGGTTGGGATTTCTTCAAAGGTTTACTCTCAATGGATGAGCGACAGCAGTGTGGTAGCCGCTTATGTTAACTGGAAGAGGGCGCAGTAAAAGCAGAGTTTAGTTGATTATATCAACTATTGGCTTTTCTGTATTGATGCTAATCAACTTGCTTTGGAATGCGTATTCTCATCGAGAGTGTAAGGTGTGACGTGTAAATTCAATCGCTATAGTAAATGGCGTTGTATTCATCCCGACTACATTGATATTCAATACCCTCTTTTAAACAGTAATAGGGTGTTTCCATTGAATCCATATTTGAAACAACGATCCAAAAAAACGCGATTTGCCCGGCACCGACTAGTGCTAACAGCAAAGCTATACCTATCAATAATTTAGAAGATATACTGCCCATAAAACGGCTTATTTAAATACGTCCACAAGGTTATAAGCTCCGGATAATATCAGGTATTAAGCACTGACTTCAATCGAGATATCTTGGATATGCTTTTTGTTGTCTAGAACCCATTGAGTGGCTGCATCGCGTGGCATCGGTTTAGCGTAATAGTAGCCTTGCCCCAATTCTATCTGATACTTAGCAGCGAAATCATGATGAATGTTTTGCTCTATACCCTCAAGAACAATCGTAAAGTTGAGCTCTTTGGAAAGCTTTGAAATGGCTCGAATGACGGCATCAGTTTGCTGATTGTATGGTGCATCTAGGGTGAAAGATTTATCAATTTTAACAGTGTCGAATTGTTTGCTCAGCAGAAGATCGAGTGACGCATTACCTGTACCAAAATCATCAAGCTGAAGAGAAAAACCAAGCTCATTCAACTGTTGCATTGATTGAAGGGCTTTTTCTTTATTCTTAAAGATAGCTGTTTCAGTAAGCTCCAGTGGAAAACTCTCTGGTGACAGGCCTTTGCTGGCTATTTTTTGTTGTAAGGTTGTTATGAAATCGGCATTCTCCAACTGTACAGCAGAAACATTGATAGAAATAGAGAGTTGGTAGCCTGCATTAAGAAGTACTTGGTGAAATTCAATGACTTTATCAATAACGAAGTCACCCACTACAACGATATCCGTTGATTCTTCTAGTAAGGGGACAAAGAGCTCTGGGCTGATAAAATTTCCATCTTGTTTTTTCCATCGCAGTAATGCTTCGAACCCTTCAACGATACCCGTCTGAATATTGATTTGTGGCTGAAACCATACGTCAAATTCATTGGCTTCTATCGCGAGTTTAAGGTTTTGGTTGATGACAAAGTCGTCTTTACTAAGGTTACCAATTTGGGTGGTATATAATGCGATACCAGATGTTTCGACTTGGTGTCTTTTTGCGTAATACATGGCTGTATCAGCATTTGCAAGTAAAGTGTTGGCTTGTTCACCATCTTTGGGGTAGGTTGCGATACCGACAGAGCAGCGTACCCTAATCGTCGTATTTGCTATTTGAATAGGTTGGCTTAACTTGCGCCGAATGGCCCGTGATAAATCTATTGCACTCTTCTCACTGCTGTCTAGGTAGATAATTGCAAACTCATCACCACCAATACGAGCGACCACATCATTGCCTTTTAATTGACCTTTTATTAGCCGTCCGACGCGACGCAGCAGTTCATCACCTACTGAGTGGTTGAGATTATCATTGATAGACTTAAAGTTATCGATATCAAGGAACATGAGAAAAAGCTTATTATGTTGCCTTTTCTTTAACTCAAATAGTTCACTTAAACGTCTGCGATTAGGTAAGCCAGTTAAATAATCAGTACGGGCGAGTGTGTTAGCGTGCCTCTCCGCAGTTCTTCTCATTTCGATTTCAGATTCAAGAGCGGCTTTACTGACGGTGGTTGTTTTTAAGTCATAGTACATGGACTCAATATCACTGGTTAGTTGGGACCATTCTTGGATATTCGATTTTCTAAAATCGATAACTTTGTCACCTCGACCTATACGAAAGAGTAAATGTTTAACAATTTTCAGCGGAGCGATGAGGGCGGAATGTATGACTGCCAGCAGTAATATCGCCAAGGTTGTTATGATAGAAAAAATGACTCTTTGATTAGCTGTCAGTTTCGACAAATCACTGGTGGCTGTCTTTCTGACTTCTTTGATCAGTTTGTTGAGGTGGGTGATTAGGTTTTGATTATATGTATTGAGGTTAATCGTTATCCAGTGGGTGTCGTTGTTGCTTGTTGCACCTTGCAGTAGTGAAAATTGCTTTCTGATCCTAAATATGTCGGCATCGATACGTTTGGATATGGAGTGATCATTAAGGTTGGTAGACAATAACAATTGTTCATACTGTAGCTCGACACTATTAAGTGTCTTGACCCACTTTTCCAAAGAATCAGGCGATTGCCTGAAAATGTAATCGGCCACAAAGACATTCAGCCGATTGGTTTCCTGCGTCAGCCTAAAGGCTTGTTCATCTAACTTGATGACTTCTTCTCTGATTTGATTTTGTTTCTCTGATACATAGAAGAGGGCAAATATAAACCCTGTCAGCAGGATAACGAAGAGGGCAATGATTTGCTTGATACTAATCTTCATATGCAATCACCGTCTGTCGTAACGGGGCTACATGCTGTAATACATCTGGCCTTAATGAGGCTGATGAAGTAAATGACTTACCTTTACCCTCATCGACACCATGCGAGATGAGCCATTCCATCTGACGCTCAAGTAACGGGAGCAATGGCTGATAGAGCGACACTTCCCAGACACTGTCATTATGAAGGATACTCAATTGCTTTGGACTAGTTTTCAAGCTCTGACTCAGGATTAAGTTAACTTGTTCAGGGGAGGTGTTGAACAAACTTTCGGCCTGAATCATAGCCTTGATAAATCTGCTTAATATTTCGTCAGGGACTCGGTCATGAGCAAGCATCAATTCATGTTGCAAGTAAATACCTGGAAAGAAAGCGAGCTGAGCTTGGTCTTCACTTTTAATCAGTAAGTCTGCAATCAAGGGTTCTCGTGTGGTAATAAAGTCACATTCGTCATCGAGAAGTCTGTCATTGAGCTCTGAGACTTTATAGAATTTGTAAGTGACATTTTGAATCGCACTTCTTTCAACAAGGACTTGACCAAAGAAGTGCAAGGCAGAAAGGTATTGGGTACAAAGTGTTTTACCAGATATCGCTTGAATATCATCAAAACTTTGTTTACTGGCGATAGCGTTGAGGTTGTCTGAATCAAAAACGGTGGCAACTACTCGGTATTCGTTCAGCAAGTGTTGGTTAGCAAGATAGGCAATATCTGCTGCAAAAATGATATCGGCATTAACTTCTTTATCTATTATAGAGAGAATCGCAAGCTTGCCACTGGGCTTTTCTTTAATATCAACAGTTATGTTTTGTTGTTGAAAGTAATGTTCACTATCAGCAATTCTTAATAAGCCGGTCCCGGGTTGCATACCGGTGACGACAGAAACCTGAGTCGTTTCTTTCGCAGCCTTATGTCCTGATTGGTCTTCACTACAGCCAATCAACAAAAGAACCTGTAATAAAACTGCCACCACTTTCATCATTGAAACATCCCATTTGTTTCCAACTAAATGCGCAACATTTTTTATTTTCAGTCTCGACCACCCACCTTTGAATAATGATAATATCATCAATAGTTTAGGGGTTATGTCTTAATTTAATGTTAGGACAATTACTATCAAAGACATAAAAAGAAAGGGGTATAAAAAACGGAGCCGAGGCTCCGTTTCATAGTGTTTATTTGTGTATAGCAATCAGCTGGTGGCGATTAACGTTCCCAGTATGCTTCTTCCAAGCAGTCTTCACGCTCTGGGAGTCCGCGCGATAGGCGAGGGGCGTGTTGAGTCAATACTTCATAGCTTACGCGGTTTGAGTATTGGCAAATTTGTGAAAACGAAGAATAGCTTAGGAAATCACCTACGTGTTTACCCGAGTTAGGCACATTGGCTTTGTGGAAACGGTTTGCAGACATGTCATGTAAAAGGGCAGATAACGCAGCATCACCAGCACCATTGGTGTTTTTGATTTCCACCGGGCCGCCTAGGTATGGCGCAATGTGCGAGTATACGCGAATTGGGTTTTCACACGTTGCTTTCTTCATAGGGCGGCTGAATTCGTATTTGTTAAAATCAGCAATACGTCCAGGCAGAAGAGGCAGGGTCGACTCGCGCTTGAGTTCGTCGTCAGTGTAACCCGCCATGTAAAGGCCAACTGG
The DNA here is from genome assembly GCF_056158405.1 of Photobacterium sp. AWH4_225. Classification (NCBI taxonomy): domain Bacteria; kingdom Pseudomonadati; phylum Pseudomonadota; class Gammaproteobacteria; order Vibrionales; family Vibrionaceae; genus Photobacterium; species Photobacterium sp. AWH4_225. Next base: position 1,927,654 of record NZ_JBSWTF010000001.1, read on the forward strand.
GCCAGCGGTACATAGAACTAGGTCAACCCACTCAAGGGCTTTGTCTGCGGCGATAAGTGGATCTTTCTCACCGGTTAGCGCTTCAGCTTCTTCTTCGTTCATCGCAACACAGGTTACGTGTTCTTTGAGGAAGTCAATCCACCAGTCTTGCATGCCTTCGATGACATACTTGGTACCAAGAGTCAGAACAACAGGTACGTTGTGTTTTTTAGCGTGTTCGATAGCTTTTAGTGCTGAGTCCTTCATTGGGTCGCCTGGCTTACCACGAACTAAGTACGAGGAAAGCACTAGTGCAGAGGCATTTTCAAATGCACTTTCAGGCACGAATTCTGGCTTCAGCTGGTTCATTTCCCCTTCATTGATCGCAAAGGTGCGTTCACCGTCTTCGGTGATAAGGGTATAACAGCGACCAATAGGCCCTTCAACAGGTTGCAAGAAATCTAGATCCATACGGCTAGAGGTATTGCAAAGGTAGCGGTAAGCGTAAGAACCGATCTTTAGATCCTGGCTCATCACGCCAAGAAGGATAGATTTGTCATCCGCAAGAACAGAGTAGTTATGTAGGGTGTTACCAATGGTATCACCTGGGTACTCATGGCTGATTAGATTACGCTCTTTCAGCTCTTGATATAGCAACTCCGCCTTGTCTTCAGCAAGAACCAGTGAGTGGCCTTTGCTAAGGTTGTGACGAGCCAAAAATTCATCATCGATACGCGCTTCGATATCTACGATTGTTTGGCCGACACCCACAAGGTGAGTACGAGATAGCGGATTTTCTTGCTGGATTTGAGCTACTAATGGATCGCGGGCATTAACTGGGAAGTAATGCTTTGATTTACGCTGACCAGGGAATTTCATGTTTGAAGGCTATCGGTTAAAAGGAATTTTGTTTCATTGTATCATAAAAATGAGATTTACATCCCACTTCATGACGTTAAGATGACATTTTGTGATTGGTTGCTGTTTTTTTATTCGGAAAAATTTAACGACTATTTCAAAAAGGTATAACTGCTTATTTTACCAACAAAAAAACAGCCAAAGTGTTGGCTGTTTTTTAATAAGCGAGGAGAAATTATACCTTAATATTCATATGCCACTCAATAACTGCCCCAAAATGCTTTGGTTGGTGGATGTTGAGTGACTTAGCTTATGAAAGCAGCTTTGGCTGGAACGCTTTCTCACCGGCAACAGGGCGGTTAACCGAGATGGAGCGGCCTTTTTTCATGCCTTTTTCGTAATCATCGGTTAGGGCATTCATCGCTTCTTGAAGCTGTTTCTTAAAGGTTTCCCGATCAAGGTTCTCAAACTCTTTGTCGATGAAGTTACTCATGCGCTTATCATGGTCATCATCAGTGTTGAGTTCAGGTAGCTTTTCAAGTGCGCCTTCAAGCCAACCAGCAAGGAATGACGAGACTCGACGGGTCACTTCGGCAGTACTGGTACCAGTACCTTGGAAGCTGTTTCTGAATTGACCGGTCTGCTGGTTCATTTCACGGTAAACAACGTCAAAAGCAAACGCGGCAAAGATAGCACGCTCAGCGACACCAATGAACTCAGCCTGTTTGAGGCCTTTATGGTTGGTCAATACGCATTCGACACCAAAGCGGCGATTGATACCGCGGATGATCTTCAAAATCTGCTGGCTGATATCAGCAGGCAGTAGGGTTTGCGTTTTGGTTTTACCCATTTGGATAAATTCGATGTCGTCTTGCTCAAGGCCATATTTAAGCATCAAGCGATGCGCCATTTTTATGGCTTGCGCAGCTTCATTGACGTTGGCGGAGCTACCCAGCTCGAGGCATTTTGCAATTTTTTTGAGCGCCTTTCGCTTTTGTTCAGACATTCGATCGCACCATGATAGAAAAGGGCACATATTTTAACGTGTTCACGAAGCCAGCACAATTCTCTTAAGCGGATAGTTTATGCAGTTTTTCCCTTGAATATATGCGAGTATCTCAGTAGCTATGTATTCATGTTATATCAGGAAATTGCCAGCTCTTCGCCTTGAGTCTTGATTGCGGCGTGCGCATAATAGGCTTAAGTCACTTCACAGTTTTTCTTTTGGGTATTTTTGCTATGACAGCGACCTACCAATCCGTTGATGTTCCATTCAATTATCGCCATACCTGCTGGTTTTGTGGTGAGCCTTATTTTGAGTCTTTTGCCTTTTTGCCATCACCTAATTACGATCACCAAAAGCTACCTGTGCTGTTGCCTAGCTGCCAGGAGTGTTATGGCATTTGCAAAGGTGTCAAAGCGAGTGACCTGGAACTGTTGCGTGACAAAGTAAAAGAACAGCTCCACCGCAAGTACCAGAAGCATCTGCAAATTGGGGTTAACTGGACCAAGGAAGAGCTAGAACAGTCTGAATTTGAAGGCAAGGCCTTGGAAGGTTTTCGCGAAAGCGCTTGGAAAATGTTTGAAATTGCCAAAGCACGAGTTAACTATAAAGGCTGGCCTCTTACTATCGATGGTTTACCGGTCGCTGCTTTGAGTACTAGTTTTCATGTTCAGTTTGATGGGATTACTTACACGAGTTTGAGTCATGCCGTGGAGCAGTTGGCAAAGTCTTATAACATTCCTCAGGAATACCTTGAGGAAGTGGTTGAAGTCGTGGGGCGCGACCGTCTTGGATATGCCATCCGTTTTGCTAAAACGACCTATGGTTACTCTGTGGCAGAGCGTACGGCTAGCATTGATAGTTTGAAGGCCCTGTTAGCGGAAGAAGCTGCATTGGCTATGCCTGAGACGAGCAAAGCAAAGGGGGTTGATGTTAATGTCGGCGATATCGTTGAGCTGATTCTGCACCGTACCATGATCCCGCCCCATGCGACTCAGTGGATATTGAAGCAGGGGATAAAATCCTTGAATCAGCTTGCCGAGCAAGAAGATGCCTTTTTTGAACATTTCGGGGCTGATTCTGAACTAACGGCGTTTACTTATTTTACCGCTATGCAGATTTATCTTGAGCATCGCGAGCTTGAACCAGAGTGGGCTGAACAACAGGATCCGAACCGACAGTGGTTCGATAAGCTATAAGCTAAACAAGCTGTTTGAACAAAGAAAAAGGCGCGACGGCGCCTTTTTCTATTTCTATGAATTTAGCCAATACTACTGGTTATGGCGAGACCATACCATAGTGCGGCCATTCTCATCGAAGGCGAGCACTTCATACGGATCTTTTTGGTCGTTGTATTCCATACCTGGTGACCCCATCGGCATGCCAGGAACGGCTAGACCAACCATACGCTTAGGTTTAGATTCGATAAAGCGAAGAATATCTTCGGCTGGTACGTGACCTTCAAAGGAGTAGCCCTCAATCTCTGCAGTGTGGCAAGAGGCATATTTAGGGCGGATGCCCAAGTCAATCTTAGTCGGTGTCATGTTCTCTTGATAAACGACATCTAGCTCGAAACCGTTATCTTCCATGTGTTTTACCCACTCTTTACAGCAGCCACAGTAAGGAGATTGATAGTTCGTTCCCTTGTAAGTTTGGGCGAAAGAGAATGAGCTCGTTGTGATCAATGCTGTTGCGATTAGGGCTTTTGAAGACATTTTCATGATAATACCTGTCAGTAACGTATTAATTTTTAATAAATTATTTTGCTTAGTGTGAAACGTTAAGGTGCTGTTGAAATGGAAGCACGTTTAGTGTTTGGCCTTTAAAGACCAAATTAAGCAATGACAGGAGGGCGGAAGATCACCCGGTTTATCAGGCGGTAGCTACCTTCAAGTTCTTTATAGTGGTGCGAACCTTCTAAAGGAGCAACGATAAGTTCATCAGCAAGAATGGCGATAGGGATCTGCACGGAATGGCATTGGTTGTCTTTGCAGCAGTTCTCCGATGCTGTTGTTTCAACGATATGGCAAGTATCACCGTCATCGGAAATGGTTGATGCCATACTCGAACTAGGGTTACAACAGTGGGATATTACCGCAATGGAGCTGCAGTCATTGTAAGGAGCAGAACCAAACTGAGAGGTAGATGCATTTGATGCTACTGAAACAAACAGCATCATGAAGATGACAAATTTGGCAATCATCTTTTGCAAGCGCATAACGAACCTTTATTGGGTGGACAAGCACATTATATCCATCATTTTTGGGATTGAACAATCTCAAGAGCAAGACAATACACTGTTTGGACAAAAAATGACAAGTCTATGAATGACCATTTGTTTTTAATGAAAACGAGCTCGCCCCTTATGTGACGTGGCTTTGAAAGCCTTGAAGCCTTACTTTTCTCTGACAAAACTGATTTAAGGATCAGCTTAAATAAGTACAACGAAAAAATACAAGTGCACTAGGTACAGGGCGCAAGGAAATTAAGATGCAATATACAGAACAAGACCGTCAGGTTCTTCACGATACTTGGATGAGCTACAAGGCAAAGATGCGAGTAACCCAGATCGAAATGGCTAAACGTCTAGGGGTGAGCCAGCTTGTCTTTTCTGACATTCTTCGTGGAAGTGTTCCTCTAGAGCACCGTTTTGTCACCCAGTTCTGTAGCTATATTGGTGTCGACCCAATGCTGACCTTGCCGTCACTACGTAATCAAATGGGCGGTGAAATGCCAAATTCTGTGACCCTGACAAATACCTTCATTGTTGATGGTGACATCAGAAATGTACGTTATGAAGGCAATCAGCTGGTTGTAGAATACGTGCATAGCGTAGAAGTGCATTAATCCCGTTTGTAAAACCCTTTTTGATGCATCGCGTGTCTGACACCTCTGCCAATAGTTTTTCATTAAAATATCGGCAGAGGTGTTTTTGTTTAAGCCAAAGACAGTGAAAACATGAGTAAGAGCGGTAACGCGAAAATACTGAAGAAATTGCCAAATAGCACCATCGAGGCGACGTTTGTAGGTTCGACGACAAAGCGCTCAGCATAGAGATAATTCATTACCGCTGGCGGTAGCATGGTGAACAGCACCATCATTTGCAGTTCTAGAGTGGGTAGAGGGACAAAAAAGTAGATCAGCGAAAACGCTATAGCACCAGTCGCCAGAGACTGGCAGGTGCAAACAAGCCCGATTTTTAACCCTTCCAAACGTAAATTACACATCTGCGAACCCAATGACAGTAACATAACGGGTACGGCTGCTTGTCCTAATAATGCCGTCGCGTCATACAGAGGTTTCCAAACGCCTGTACCACTGATGTTGAAAAGCAATGCCGCACAAGTGGCAATAAAGATTGGCATCCTGATCATTTGTTTAAAAGGATTTCCATTGCTAAGCATGGCCAAACCAAGGCTGCTGTGAACGCAGGCCGATACCACAAACAATAGAACAGCAGGGGCGAGAGCCGAGTCCCCGAATGCATAAGTGAAGAGAGGAATAGCGAGGTTACCACTATTGCGAAACATTTGTGGTGGAGCCCACGCTTTATAATTAAGTCTGCCAATGCGACAAATAGGTATCATGAGGATACCGGGGATAAGGACAGCAATGAGCGAAGCATACAGTAAGGGAAGCTGTTCGGCATCCAACGGCATAGTAACCAGTGACGAAAACACCAAGGCGGGGGTAAATGCATCCATGTTTATGCGGTTGATAGGCCGGAAATCTGGTTTTAACCAGCGTCCAACAGCAAAGCCAATCAATACCAAAGTGAATACCGGAAACAGTATCCCTAAAATTTGTTCTAGCATGCCTTCCCTTATGCCAATAACCCAAAATAGTTCTTAAATAAAATTACCGTAATTCTAAGCATGCGGATAGGGTGGTTTTGAGAAAAAGTGGAGTAATGTGTCAGTTGGGTTGTTTAGGTAAAGTATTGTGCTAAAAGCATTATTTTGCCGGTCAAGACCAAGGGGAAGAGTTTGATGCTTGACCAGCAGGTATTATCGGAGGGTACTGACTTAGCTGCTAAACGCGCGTATTACACTGCCTGCTTAGCCCCTTGCTCAGTCAGTTTCCCCTGCTTTTCCGGCGACAGTCCCCACTCTGGAATACAGAGGTACAAACAAGCGGCACCGAAGATAGAGGCTAGCAGATCAGTCGGCCAATGCATGCCCAACCAAATACGGCTGATACCGACACCAACTGCCCATAGAATAATGATGCTTGCAGGTACAATCTGTCGACGCCTTAAGAAAAAACCACCCCAGAAAGCCACACAGACTGCGGTAAAAATGGTATGGCCAGATGGTAGCGAATAGTTGGTTTCTCCTTGCCAATGACTAATGCGCCAGTGGCTAACGCTTTTACTGGCTTCCTGTACTGCTTCGTCTTTCTTTTCTTGGCCCAGAGCATAGAACGCTTGAGGCGTGTCGACAATGTGAAGCGCTTGAAGCTCATGTGTATATGGCCTTGGGACCTCAGTAATGTGCTTCATCACCGTTTTTGCCACAAAACTCAGAGCAAGAAGCAGCGCAAATTGAATACCTAGTTTGATCAGAGACTTACGTGGTAACCTTAACACGATTGGAATGAGCATAAATACGGCGACGGATACCAGGAATCCTGGGTTTCCTGCAGAGTGTGTTAAAAGCGAAAACAACATTCCACTGATATCAGAGACAGGTCCATTCAAGTTTGCTTGAGAATAAAATACCAATACTGCAGACAAGACAGTGGTCATTAACAAGAGTGCAATAAGGCCGGGTATTTTTTGTTGGATGAATGGACGGAGAGACATAATCAATACACTTCATAAAATGGAGACGGGATTCTATCAGAGTTTACTCTCTAAAAAGTAAAATAAGTGTCATAAACCGTTAGCTTAAGTTTAGTAAGGAAGAAGATGAAGATTGCCCTGATTGGATTAGGTGATATTGCCGTTAAAGCCCACTTACCAGTACTAACCCAACTGGAAAACGTAGAGTGGGTATTTTGTACCCGTAATCCTGAACGCTTACAGCAACTGGCCAGGAAGTATCATATAAAGGAAAGCTATACGGATTACCGTGAACTCGCTAAGGCAGGAATAGATGCCGTCATGATCCACAGCGCGACGTCTTCACATCCTATGTTGGCCGAGTATTTTCTAAAACTTGGTTTACCTGTTTTTGTCGATAAGCCGCTTGCAGATAATTATGATCAATGCGAACGGCTGCATAATCTGGCTGAAAGCCATCAAGTTCCTTTATTTATGGGTTTTAATCGTCGTTATATCCCTCTCTATCAACAATTCTTGCCTGGTGTTGCGAATGATACCCAGATGACAACACCATTATTGTCATTACGCTGGGAGAAACACCGTCATGATTTGCCGGGCGAGGCGCGTACCTTTATCTTTGATGATTTTATTCATCCACTGGATAGCATTAATCTCAATGGCAGTATTGCACCTGATGATACCTTTGTGACCAGTCAGTTTGTGCAAAGCGGTGGGCAAAGGTTATTGGGAAGGTTGGATGTGCAATGGCAGCAGGGACAAACGCTTTTCCATGCATCAATGAACCGCCAACATGGTTCAACCATGGAAACGGTATCGGCCAATTATCAAAATGCCAGTTACCGGTTTGATTCATTTACTGAAGGGAGCTGTTGGCAGGGTAATAAAGAAGAGCGTCTTAAACTTACTGACTGGACGCCAATGCTAGCTGCCAAAGGCTTTCATGCAATGGCAGAGCATTGGTTAGAAGTGGTAAGTACAGGAAAACAGGCACTTTCCCTTACTCAACGTAACCTGCATAGTCATTTGTTAGCAGAGCATTTGGTTAATCAAGTGAAATGAAGAGAGTATTGTAGGCGTTTTGATACTTCGGGTTTGATGTGATTTTGAGCTGCGTCACAAAAAATATTTCGTGTTCAAAGTATTTAACCCGGAGTGGGTAGCATGTCTGATAACTATCTCTAATAGTTGACTATTTTTCTAGGTTGTCTGTTAATGATGCTATGTGTTTGAGTTGTCGTTATAAAATATAAAGAAATATTTCACTGGTGTGGTGGGGAATGTGCTGTTAAAGTGCCGCCCCTCACACACACCGTGAGATTATTATGCTAAGCAATACCCTAAAAGGTAGCGACAAAACAGTTTCAGTTCTAACGATTGGTTTTCTAGGGCTGTTCCTCCTCTTCTCCCTCTATGATTTGACATTAATCAGTCAGATTATTGATACCGCTTTTTCATACTCTACAGCTGCATTTGGCCAATTCTGGCAGTGGCTGATGGTGATCAATCTTGTAATTGCCCTTGTGATTGCTGTAAGCCCATATGGTAAGCAACGCCTTGGCGCTGTGAACAGCAAGCCGACAATTGGCACATTCCGCTGGCTAGCGATGATTATGTGTACACTGCTTGCTGGCGGCGGTGTGTTCTGGTCTGCTGCCGAGCCGATTTACCACTTCATGACGATGCCGCCAAGTTTTGACGGCGTGGAAGCGCAGACATCTGCTGCAGTAGTGCCGGCGCTTAGCCAAAGTTTTATGCACTGGGGCTTTTTGGCATGGGCAGCACTTGGCACGTTAGCAACGATTGTTCTGATGTACGCACACCATCAAGGTGGGGTAAAACTTCGCCCTCGCGCGCTGCTTTATCCTATTGTGGGTAACAAGCTAGAAAACCATTGGGTTGGCTCCGTGATTGATGCATGCTCAATCATTGCGGTAGCGGCAGGTACAATCGGTCCAATCGGATTCTTGGCATCACAGCTAGGTTACAGCCTTGAAGTGGTTGCTGGTATTGAGAACAATGCTTCAGGTCAGATGGTGATTTTGGCCGTTGTTGTTGCAATCTACTCGCTATCTGCCTTTACAGGTATGGATAAAGGCCTTCAATGGCTGAGCCGCTTCAACATTGTCGGTGCTTTTGCTCTGTTGATGGTTATGCTGGTATTTGGTCCAACTCAATTTATCTTTGAGCACTTTGGCCTAGCCTTCGCTTCATACATTCAGCACTTGCCTGAAATGAGTGTGAATGCAGATAGTCCTGCTTGGAGCCAGTGGTGGACATGGTTCTTCTGGGGCTGGTTTATCGGCTTTGCACCTATGATGGCTATTTTTATTGCCCGCATCTCTGAAGGTCGTAGCATCCGCGAATTAATCCTAACAATCGCAGTAGCCGCGCCGATCGTAACTAACTTCTGGTTTACGGTATTGGGCGGTACAGGGATTTTCTTTGAGCTTCAGGTTCCAGGCAGTATTTCTGGCCCGCTTGCTGACTCTGGCCTGCCAGCTGTTTTGCTAGCATCGTTGGCACAGCTACCGTTCAACGAGCTGCTGATCCCTGCGTTCTTGGTGTTGACGACAACATTTGTTGTGACAACTGGCGACTCTATGGCTTACTCAATTGCCTTAGTCGTATCAGGCGACAATCAGCCATCGAAATCACAGCGTTTGTTCTGGGCGTTGGCGATGGGTGTAATTGCAGGTGTGTTACTACTTGCTGGTGATGGAGGCTTGAATGCACTACAGTCGTTTATCGTGATTACTGCAGTCCCTGTTTCCATTTTGATTGCTGTTACCTTGGTAACTGGCCCTACCGCGGTGTTACGTATGCAGGGCAAGAAGGCAGAATCTCAAGCGAAAGCTCAGCAAAGCTGGGAGCAAGCGGAAGTGGCTAGTCAGTCGTAATACTCTGTCGTAACTAATGATAAGCGCAAAGCCATTGAAATGGCTTTGCGTTTTTTTATGCCTAGACTTTGGGCATTAATCTGTCTGGGTTAAGTCAGTATCAAACCATCTCGATAAACTAAACCATTCTCACGGTCATGTTTTAGTAGCACAGGGCCGTCTAAATCGACTAACTCAGCCTGGCTGGCAACAGGCAGGGCGGCTTCCATAGCTAGTGATGTACCCACCATGCAACCGACCATGACTTCCAGCCCTTGGGCTCTGGCTTGCTGGGCGAGCTTTATGGCTTCAGTTAATCCGCCAGTTTTATCCAGTTTGATATTGACCATTTCATAGCATCCCTCCAATCCGGCGAGGTCACCGCTAGTATGGCAGCTTTCATCGGCACACATAGGGATAGGGTGAGGAAAGCCTTTCAACAAATGATCTTTACCTGCTGGTACAGGTTGCTCGATCATTCGAATGTTGTACTCAGTCAGTGAGGAGAACAGTTCTGCTAATGCTTGCTGCTCCCACGCCTCGTTGGCATCCAAGATGATTTCACAATCTGGCGCCACTTCTCTTACCGCAGCGACCCTTTCGACGATTTGTTTGTCATCCAGCTTTACCTTGAGTAACCTTGCCCCCAAATCACAAAGCTCTCTTGCTTGTTGGGCCATTTTCGGTGGAGTATCGATTGAAACCGTCATCGCCGTGGTGATCTGTTGCTTGATATCAAACAGCGGTGCAGGAAAGTTTGTTTCTGCATTGAGCCGCCAGAGCGCACAGTCGATAGCATTCCTAGCCGCTCCTGCAGGCAACTGTGGCACGAGTTCCTGCTGAACAGACTTGGCTGATAAGCCAGGGTGTTGTGTAAGAACCTCATTAAAGTCTTCTATTTGTTTGATCACACTTTCGATGCTTTCGCCATAGCGGGCATAGGGAGTACATTCGGCATTCGTACTGCGATCACCCAATTGTACAGTGGCTACAACAACGTCTTGATGGGTTCGGTTACCGCGGGAAATAACAAATGGTCTTGCCAGGTCGAAGCGCTCGTGACGGGCAGAGATTTCCATGGATGCTCCTTTAAAACTGATGAAGTTGCTCGGCAATGGTAGATACACCAAATCGAACTGGGTCAGTAACTGGCAACTGGAACTGACTAGCAAGCTGTTCACAGTATGCGCGGGCATCTTCAATATCCAGTGCTGAGGTATTGAGACAGATCCCGACAAATTTAGCGTCAGGGTTGGTCAGGCGAGCAGCCGTCAAGTTTGCTTCCATCACGTACGCCAAATCAGGCATGGGCATATGGGAGAGGTGACGAATGTGCTGGCGCCCAACTTCGTGGCAAAGCACCATAGCATCGGGTTGGGCACCGTGTAAAAGCCCAAGGCTGACACCAGCGAAAGAAGGGTTAAGCAGCGAACCTTGTCCTTCAATGACATCCCAATCATGATCATCAAATGCTGGGCTTATCGCTTCAGTGGCACCGGAAATAAAATCAGCCACCACGGCATCAACGGCAATACCCTTACCAGCGATGAATATCCCTGTCTGACCCGTCGCGCAAAACTGGGTGTTCAGTCCCTGATGGTTCATCTCTTTTTCGAGCGCAAGGGAGGTATACATTTTCCCAACCGAACAATCCGTTCCTATTGTCAGTAGCCTCTTGCCTTCTCGGGGTTTACCGTTGCCAACACCCAAGTCGCCATCGAAGTGACGGACATCGAAAAGCTTACAGTTATTGGTCCTAGCTTTTTGCGCCAGTGTCGGGTTATCACCCAAACGTTGGTGCATGCCCGACGCCAAGTTAAAACCGATGTCTAGTGCGCGTTCAAGGGTCGCCAGCCAGCTAGGAGGAATGTAGCCACCCGAGTTGGCCGTTCCTAGTACTAAGGTTCGCGCGCCTTTGGCATAGGCATCTTCTAGGGAAAGATCTGCTAAATCAAGACTGACAGTATCCGGTGTGAGTCTAAGTTGGCCGACACAGATCTCCGGCCGCCATTGCAGAATGCCCCTTGCGGTTTTTGCAGAGAGGGGATCTGTGACATCGCCGAGGAATAACAGGTAAGGTTGTGGAATTTGCATGGTTCATCCTTGGTATTTGCTATCGTAATGGCACCTTAAATCAGCATAGACCCAAGCTCGAATACTTAAATGTTTCAAGGGTATAACCTCAGGTTATAGTCGCTTAGTTGCTACACCTCCATTTTCTAGCCTCAACTAATGTATAAGAAAAAGAGAAGCGAATAGGTAGTGGGGAATGCATCTAGCAGAGAAAGTATTTGGCTTGTTGCTTGGGGTAACGTCTTTCGGTTGCACGACATATGGCAAAGTCGTTAATGAGCCTAAGTTGTCTTTGAATACAGAGAACACCTATTCACTCACTACAGCGGCAAACCGGGTAAACAAGGGGGAAATTACCGTTGCTATTGCGATGTCAGGTGGTGGAACGCGGGCTGCAGCCTTGTCATACGGTGTGATGAAAGCGTTGAGGGATACATCGCTGAAATTCGATCAACCCACCAAGCCAGTGTTAGAAGAAGTCGACTTTATCAGCTCTGTATCTGGCGGAAGTTTTACTGCGGCTTATTATGGTTTGTACGGCGACAAGCTTTTTACGGATTTTGAAGAAGATTTCCTTTATCACAGCATCAGTGATGATCTCTTTTCGCGGGTTATAAGCCCGAGGACTTGGTTTACAACTGGGGGGAGAACCCAGCGGACCATCGATTACTATCAAGCCAATTTATTCTACGGTGCAACCTTTGCTGATATGAACCGGCCAGATAAACCCATTGTGGTGGTGAATGCATCAGATTTAGGGGGCGGGATACGCTTTTCTTTCCTTCAAGAGTATTTTGATCTGCTGTGTTCTGACTTATCCACTTATCCCGTCGCTAATGCCGTGACAGCTTCTTCTGCAGTCCCCTTGGTATTTAATCCAGTGGTACTGAGAAACCATGAAGGGTGCGAACAAAGTCAATTAATTGAATTATCATCGGATGGTGAGAGAAAGGCACATACTCGCCATACGGTTGAAGGGCTGAAAAGCTACCAGGATAAATACGACAGGACGTTTATTCATCTCGTCGACGGTGGCATAACGGACAACCTTGGACTGCTGTCATTTTATGATGTCATTGAAAGCTCTGGCGGTGGTGAAGCTTTCTTTAAACGGATTGGTGCAAAGCCACTGCCGCATTTCGTGATGATTGTGGTCGATGCCTCTACATCGCCTGATTTTGAGATGGAGCGATCAACCAAAGAACCGACAATCAAAGAGACGTTGTCGGCAATGACAGACATTCAGCTACACCGTTTTAATGATGCATCAAAAAGTTTGTTTGCTAGAACCATGGATCGTTGGGCTTCCATTCTTTCTACCGAAGATGTACAGATGTCGACTTATTTCGTTGATATCAACCTGCAAGATGTAACTGGCATAAAGCAAAAGCATTATCTCAACCAGATACCTACAGATTTGAGTTTGGATCCTGAGCAGGTGGACGCTTTAATCGAGGAGGGGTATCAGCAGTTAATGCAAAATGAATCTTTTCAAGCCTTTCTCAATAGTTACCGCGATGGCGGTGAAGAGCTGTAGAATCTGCTCTAATTGACGAGTTGTTAGAGGGGGCGTTATATACGCCTCCAATTAGGAGGACTTACTCGTCATCATGTCTTGGCTATTGGTTATTGGTTATTGTTGATAGCTTTTTTGTAGATAGTTTGCTGCGTTCTAACCATTCAATTAGGATTGAGAGTTAGGTTTATTACTTACGCTTTTGCTTGGTTTGAGATTTAACACGCTTAGAAAGAATGTAGTGCATTGCCATAAGAGAATCGTAGTTCATGAGAGTCACCTCTGTTATATTTCTGTAATAAATTTACTTTTAGGTGGCTTGATTGCTGCCACAAGAAGAATAATAGTGTGACTTGCGTCACTTTTCAAGTGGTTATTGGCATGTGTGATCTACAGTGATGTAATTTAATTACAAAAAGTGCAGTTAAAGTGATCAGCGATAGAAAAGATTAATAATTGAAGTTTTGGTGATGGTAATCGGGATATTTGTCTAGCTGTATTTGCCTCATCGCAGCCATCCTTTTGCGTAATCTTGTGGAAAAGTCATAAGGATGGCTGTTTTGTCAGTTCATGAAAGATACTGACCGTGGTATTGACGCGTGTATTGCGATAAAAACCAATGTTATTGACTGTACTGCTGGTTATATAGAGCATTCGTCGACGGTAACGAATCTGGCATTGGTACATCTGTTTCTACCCAGCCACCACCCAGTACCTTGTACAAGGTGATTAAATTGAGCTCCTCAGAGAGCTTGGTATTGATGAGCTCTTGCTGGGCGGTATAAAACTCGCGTTGAGAATCAAGCACCGTGAAGTAGTCATCAACCCCTTCGTCAAAGCGCAGGTTGGATAAACGGAAGCTTTCACCTGTTGCATCGACCAGCATTTGCTGGGCTGACACTTGGTCTTTCAAGGTTGCTTGGTTCGCTAGCGCGTCGGCAACTTCCCGAAATGCAGTTTGTATAGCCAGCTCGTATTGGTTTAGCGCAATTTGCTGATCAGCAATGGAAACATCAAGTTGGCTGTCGAGTTCACCCCAGTTAAAAATCGGCAACACTAGATTTGGTGTGAATACCCAGCTTCGGCTGTCACCAGAAAACAGATCATCAGCCGATGCACTGAGTAATCCACCGGTTGCGGTGAGTGAGATCGTCGGGAAATATGCTGCTCTTGCTGCGCCGATATTGGCATTCGCCGCACGTAGTTGGTGTTCGGCAGATAAAATATCAGGGCGGCGAAGCAGTACGTCAGAAGGTACACCGACATGGACAGGCGCAAAACCGATGTTGTCGGCTAACTGAGGGAGCAGGTGAATTGGCACACGTGTACCGACTAATGTGTTTAGTGCGTTAATGTCGACATCCACTTGGCTGGTGAACAGGGCAACATCTTTAAGTGCCGTGGCTACAGTCGTTTTAGCCTGCGATACATCAAGGCCGGTTGCTACACCACTGTTAAAACTTTTTTCTGTTAGCGCTAATGAATCTTGCTGAACCCGCAAAGTATCTTCGGCTAAACGCAACAAGCGCTGATCAGCAATCAGGGTTAAGTAGGATTCAACGACACTGCTCACCAAACTCAGTTGAGTATTCTTCCGCGCTTCAATGGTTGACAGATACTGCTCAAGTGCTTGCTGCTCGAGACTCTGAATCCGGCCCCAGAAGTCAATTTCATAATTGCTTACACCAAGGTCAACACTGTATTGGCGGCTGATCGTTGAATTACCATTATTAACGTTTTCAGACAGCCGCTGGTTCGCGCCCGTAACGCCGAGATCGATATTTGGTAATCGGTTTGCACGTTGAATACCGTATTGTGCTTCGGCACGTTGGATATTCAATATTGCAATCCGTACATCCCGGTTGTTGCGAAGTGCGAGTTCAATGACCTGTGTGAGCTTGTCACTTTGGATAAATGCCCGCCAATCTTCATAGGGAGAAACCCGGCTGATTGATGGCTCAAGGCTTTCTGTATAGCGATTGGATACACCGGGTACATTACTCCCGGTATAAATGGAAAAGTTGTTGTCACTTTCATCCACAGGCCATGTCGTATCAATAGGAGCGACAGGCTGTTGGTAGCTCGGAATAAAGATAGTACACCCAGTTAGGTTTATGGCTGCATAGATACAGAAGGCAAGCGACGTTGTTTTAGTCATTCTTGGTCTCCTCTGCGGTAGCAGGCTCTTTATCAGGTCCGTAAAACACCCGTGTGACAACGACGAAGAATAAAGGCACGAAGAAGATACCGAGGAAGGTTGCGGTGAGAACGCCACCTACCACGCCGGTACCCACGGCGTTTTGTGCACCTGAACCAGCCCCACTGGATATTGCCAATGGGACAACACCCATGCCGAAGGCGAGAGACGTCATCAATATAGGACGAAGGCGGATTTTGGCAGCATGAATGGCGGCCTTGAACATATCTTCACCTGAGTCATGGTATGACTTGGCAAACTCGACAATCATGATGGCGTTTTTCGACCCTAGCCCAATGGTTGTAAGCAACCCGACTTGGAAATAAACGTCATTATCAAGCCCGAAAACCAAGGTAGCAGTCACCGCTCCCAATATGGCTAACGGTATGATTAGGATGACCGAGAAGGGCACCGCCCAGCTCTCATAAAGTGCAGCAAGGCACAGGAATACTATAAGTATCGACAGGGCATAGAGCATAGGTGCCTGACCACTAGAGATACGTTCCTGATAGGACATCCCCGTCCATTCAAGGCCAACCCCTTTAGGCAATTGGCTGACGATTTGTTCCATTTCCAGCATGGCCTCGCCGGTACTGACGCCCGGTGCAGGTTCGCCTAGTATTTCCATGGCAGACGTACCGTTATAGCGCTCAAGGCGAGGGGAGCCATAAGTCCATTCCCCTTCGCTGAAAACCCGCATAGCCACCATTTCGCCGGACTGATTCCGTACTTTCCATTCCATGATATCTGCCGGATTCATGCGATAAGGCATGTCGGCTTGTACGTAAACTTGTTTGATCCGGCCTCGATCTATAAAGTCGTTCACATAGTTACTACCCAGAGCTGTACCTAAGGTACTGTTGATGTCATTGATCGACACGCCTAGAGCCCGGGCTTTTAGCTGATCAATTTGGATATGGTACTGGGGGGTGTCATCCAACCCGTTAGGACGCACTTGGATAAGGTTAGGGTTCTGAGCGGCCATGCCCAAGAGTTGGTTTCGTGCTTCAGTCATTTTCTCATGGCCGAGCCCAGAACGATCTTGCAGGAACATATCAAAGCCAGTGGCATTACCCAATTCCATAATTGCAGGTGGGGCGAAAGCAAATATCAATGCTTGAGGGATTTCGGTAAAGGCCATCATTGCCCGTCCGACAATGGCATTGACCTTATCGCTGTCAGCGGTTCGTTCATCCCAGTCGTTAAGGGCAATAAACATCATACCGGTATTGGCACCTGAGCCCGCAAAGCTGAAACCTGAAACAGAAAAAACAGACTTCACGTTTTTCTTTTCAGCCACCAAAAAGTGATCTTCAACTTTATTGAGAATTTCTAAGGTTTGCTCCTGGGTTGAGCCACTGGGTAACTGCACCATACTCATCATGATGCCTTGGTCTTCATCCGGAAGAAAACCGCTTGGCAGGCGTAAAAACAGCAGTGCCATGACGGCGCCAATACCTAAATAAACCAATAAAAAGCGGATACTTCTATGGGTAATAATGGTGACCGCAGAGGTGTATTTTTCAGTGGCTTTATTGAAATTGCGGTTGAACCAGCCAGCAAAGCCCGTTGTTTTGTGTCCATCCGTAGTTTTTAGCAGGCTGATACATAAGGTAGGTGTCAGAATGATGGCAACCATCACAGAAAGGGCAACCGCAGTGACGATAGTAATTGAAAATTGGCGATAGATTGCGCCGGTAGAACCTGCGAAAAAGGCCATTGGGATAAACACCGCGCACAGTACCATACCGATACCCACCAGGGCACTGGTGATTTCGGTCATGGACTTTTCGGTCGCTTCCCTTGGTTCTAGCCCTTCCTCCTCCATGATCCGCTCTACGTTTTCCACCACCACGATGGCATCATCAACCAGCAGGCCGATAGCCAGTACGAGTGCAAACATCGTCAGGGTATTGATGGAGTACCCTAGAGCGAGCAGTACAGCAAAGGTACCGAGAACCACGACCGGTACCGCGATCGTCGGGATCAATGTTGCCCTGAAGCTCTGCAAGAACAGCAGCATCACCAAGAACACCAAGAAGATCGCTTCGAGAAGGGTCTTAACTACTTCCTCTATCGAAATTTCAATGAATGGGGTGGTGTCATAGGGGTAAACCACCTTGATACCTTCAGGAAAGAAAGGGGTGAGCTCACCGAGCTTGGCTCTAACGGCATTGGCGGTTTCCAGAGCATTCTTGCCGGTTGCCAGGGCTATAGATATCCCCGTTGCCGACTGCTTGTTGTAATTCGAGACCGTTTGGTAAGACGCCGACCCTAATTGAACCTTGGCAACATCTTCCATTAACACCTGAGAGCCATCAGGGTTGACCTTGAGCAAGATTTTTTTAAATTGTTCAACGGTTTGCAACCGTGATTGGGCGGTAATTGTGGCGTTTAGTTGTTGGCCTGGCACGGCAGGTGCTGCGCCGAGTTGGCCTGCTGATACCTGGGCATTCTGCTCTTGTATCGCAGTCACAACGTCAGAAGGCATCAAGTCATAATTTTCCAGTTGGTAAGGGTTCAGCCATATCCGCATGGCATATTCTGCCCCGAACAACTGGGTTTGACCCACACCATCGACCCGGCTTAGAGGGTCTAGCACATTGCTGGAAATGTAGTCAGATATATCTTCATTGGTTAAGGAGGGATCATCAGAGACGAAGCCAATTACCATCAGAATAGAGTTACTGGCTTTCTCTACTTTTACTCCTTGGTTTTGCACTTCTAGCGGTAATAAAGGGGTCGCGACAGAGAGTTTGTTTTGAACCTGTACCTGAGCAATATCAGGGTCGGTACCTGCCGCAAAGGTGAGAGTCGTGGTGATATTACCGAAAGAGTCCGAGGTGGAGGACATGTATAGCAGGTTATCAAGGCCGTTCATTTGCTGTTCGATAACCTGGGTTACAGAATCTTCAGCCGTTTTCGCCGAAGCGCCAGGGTAGGTGGCAGAAATCTGAATTGCCGGCGGTGCAATAGTCGGGTATTGGGCAATGGGTAGCAGGATGATAGAAATCACCCCTGCCAACATCACCAAAATGGCAAGCACCCATGCAAAAACAGGTCGCTGTATAAAGAAATGAGCCATGAACCCGTCCTATTTTACTTCGAAGGATTGTTAGTCGTTGTGCTGCTGACTTCATGGGACTTGCTGACAGGTGCACCAGAGCGGACAAACTGCAAGCCATCGACAATGACTTTATCGCCGACGTTCAACCCTTTGGTGATCAGCCATTGGTTATTCACCAGTCTGTCGGTTAGTACGGTTTTCACTTCTACTTTGTTGTCTTGTCCGATGACGCTCACCTGGGCGTCTCCTTTGGGGGTGCGGGTTAAGGCTTTGGCGGGAATTAAAATCGCCTTGTCGACTACCCCTCTTGGTAGGGAAGCTCTGACAAACATACCGGGAAGTAGAATTTGCTGCGGGTTTGGAAAAGATACCCGCAGTACAAAAGAGCCCGTTGTTTCATCGATGTTGATGTCAGAAAAAAGGATAGTACCGGGCTGGTCGTAAGTGGTGCCATCTTCAAGAGACAACTGAATATCACTTAATTCAGCATCGTCGCGCTTGAAAGCGCCTTGGGCCAACTCTCTTCTAAACTGCAGTAACTCAGTACTCGAAGCGGTGAGGTCGACATGCATGGGGTTATAAGTTTGTACTGTTACCAAGGGGGCTGATTGATTGGCAGTGACCAAAGCACCAGCGGTAACGGAAGACCGCCCGGCTCGACCATCAATAGGGGCGTTGACCTTGGTATAGTTGAGGTTGATTTTGGCGTTTTCAACACTGGCCTTAGCACTGGCAACGTTTGATTGTGCTTCTTGGTATGTAGCGACAGCATCATCATAATCCTGCCGGGATACAGCTTTTTCCCTCACAAGGCGGCGGTATCTATCTGCACGATTTCTTGCGGTAGCCAGATTCGCCGTAGCTTTATTCAAATCAGAACGGGCTTGATCAAGTGAAAGCTGAAATGGTGCAGGGTCGATTTGGTAAAGGGGCTGGCCCTTTGACACCATGGTACCTTCCTCAAACAGTTGCTGGAGGATGATCCCGCCTACTTGAGGCCGAACTTCAGCTTCATAAGAGGCGACTGTTCGACCTGGCATTTCATCGCGCAGTTCTACTGACTTAGTTGCGATGGTTACATAGCCGATGTCATATTGTGGCCCTTGCGGGGCTGTAGCTTGTTTGTCTTCACAACCCTGCAAAAAGGTGAAGCTTAAAAGAGCTAAAGACAATGAGAACGGTTGTAACAGTTGCTGCTTAACACTGATCATTTCGCCAACCTACCTTAAAGCTACAAACTAAAAGCGTGACTAAGCCTTGCTCTAATCATTAAGAGTAATGAATAGCTTATTCAGGTTTGTGACGGGACAGTGTCTTATCTTTGCGTAGGATTCTCTTTTAAGTACTGACAAAGAAGATCAATAAACTGATTAGCTGTTGAAGATAAAGGGGAATGATCGGCAAAAAGTAAGCTAATGGTGACAGGGATCTGCTCTGCCAATGAAATAACCCTGACTGTATCTTGGTAGTTATTTGCTGTCCAAGGGTCAACTATCGTAACGCCCATGCCCTGAATCACTAACTCAGCTGCGGTCGAATACGATCTTACTGATATTTGAAAGTGGTAATTAGGCTGGTGTTTTAGGACCGAGTGTTTAACTGCTAGTCCTAGCGGGTCGCGAGCATCCAGGCCAATAACAGGAGCGACATCAAGTAGCTCAGGTATGGTTATTGAGCTCGAAGACCAAGCAAGATTATCTGGCAGCAAGGCGACCATTTCGGCCTTTTCTAACTCTTGGCTACTAATCCTTGGTGGAGCAGTGTGGCCAAAGCTGATCGCGAAATCGAGTTGATTGTCCAATAGAGCATCACAGAGCTCATTTTGATTTCCTGTCGAGATCTCCGCCGATACTGGAGATGACTGATATAACTTAGCTAATACCGGAGGGATGAGATTGGTTGAAAGAATAGGTGGAGCGCCGATTCGAAGATGGGTGTGTCCTTTCTGTAGTTTACTGGTGAGCGATTGTAGGTTTCCCACTTGGCGATAGAGTTTTTCAGCTTCAGGTAACAAGGCTTCGGCTTGTTCAGAAGGGATAAGTCGTCCTTTGTGACGGTGGAACAGAGGAAAACCAAGCTGAAGTTCTGTGTGAGCGAGCACTCGAGTGATATTTGGTTGTGAAACGTGCAGTAATCTTGCAGCCCCTGACACACTGCCGCTCTTCATTACAGCGTAAAATACCTCTATCTGGCGTAAATTCACAATCTGACCCTATCTATCCTTGGGGTGAAAATCACAATTATTGCTTAAAAAACACATTTCTCTCAGTAAGTTATTTTGACAGTATCATCATATAAGAGCAATCGATTGATAACTGTGAGTGGAAAGAGAATGCTAAATATTGATTAGATCACGCCGATGGTGACAATATATTGTCGGAATTTCACATTGATGTCATTTTATTGTCCTGTTGTGATGCTAAGCTATTAATATTAAAATAAATAGATAATATTTACTTAATTATATATTTGTCA
Source organism: Photobacterium sp. AWH4_225 (assembly GCF_056158405.1). Taxonomy (NCBI): domain Bacteria; kingdom Pseudomonadati; phylum Pseudomonadota; class Gammaproteobacteria; order Vibrionales; family Vibrionaceae; genus Photobacterium; species Photobacterium sp. AWH4_225. The sequence goes on from NZ_JBSWTF010000001.1 coordinate 1,948,484, forward strand.
TTTTTTGCTATATCAGAATGATTGGCTATAGTGATTATATATTTACTTGTCGGTTAACTGTCTTTTTATAATGATTCCTTTGTCGCAATTGTCAGCGCAAATTTGCTGCGAAAATAGAGATCGTGCTTTCCAAGTAAAGCAAATGTTTGTAAAGGCAGGCATTGTTAACGTGGATGTTGTTGATTTTAATCAGCTAAAAATCAATCGTAACATTCATGATGTCTATTTCATTGACTATGAATATCAATATCAAAAAAAGGTTTCTGACTATATTGTTGAAAAAAGAAATAGTTCTTTTTTTAAGCGCTATCCACTGTTTTTATTAGCACTATCAGAACTGGCAAGTGATTTTGACTGTAACAGTGCCCGGTCTCTGGATGCTGACCATGTGGTTGCTGGCTTATTTAGTTATGAGAATTTTAATACATTGCTCAACCGGCTATTAAAGCATAAAGCGTTTTATGAAAATGTATTCCAAAGTGCTGGTAATAACCTAGAAAGATTCACGACAAGTGTTAGTCAGTACAAAGACAAGATCAAAAACCCTCAGTTGCTGAATCTTTCATTGCTGTCACTTTATAAACAGCAGATGAATAATGATTTTCTTAACTTATATCAACAGCATGATAGGGCATTGATAGAGCCAAGAAATATCATTCATTTCAGTGACTTTTGCCCCGAGCCAAAGCAAAGTATTTCGGCTCTGCAATGGTTATTAAAGAAGGATGAACTGCCTTTTTTAGTCCATACTCGCTTAGCGGAAGAGTACCAAAAGCTCAATAATATCGAAGCAATTTTCCAGCACAGGTATATTGCATTCGAATCAAATCCTGCCAGCCAAGAGGCATTTGTCGAGCTAGTTCGTTGCTTGATTGAGCAAGAAAAACTTGAGTCGTTATCTTCGGTATTGGCTAAGCGGCTGAAGTATATGCCGAGCAAGTTGGAAGACTATTGCGAGTTAGCGATTGAGCTTTCAGAAGCCTTTTTGTTTTCTGGTATACAAGTGAGCAAAGACCAGTATAGAACATTGTTTGAGCCTGTATTGAGAAGCCTGTTTAAGCGTTTATCTGCAGACAAGCGTGAAGAACTTGTCGCGTTAGTCAATTTGCTGAAGACCCTTCATATCAATAAGGCAGGGAAGGGGCTTAAGGCGAGAGCAATGGCGTTGGACATCTATCACAATGATGTGATGAGAAAGAGAAAGCCTTGCCTGCATCTGAATCTTGTGTCGTTACGTGTTTTGGCAACTTTTGGTGAGGTGAAGTTGTGTTTTTCATTGGTTAATAAAATCAATGCGTTGGAATTGCACAAACAAAATACAGATTTATATAAATGGGCGGCGAAACCTTATAGCAAGCTACAGAAAGTCTATATATGGTTGAAGAAGTTACCTAAACTCGCCCCCGAACAGCAACAAAGCCAAGTGATAACCTTGGATGTAGTGGAAAGGTATTATCCATTTTCTTTTGATATCAATTGCATGATCCTAACGGCTCTTCTTACTGTCGATGCATCAAGTAAGCAGCAGGCGTTACAAGTTATCAAAAGGCTAAAGCGCAGTAACTATATCATCCGTCATCTAGATTTAGAGACAGAGATTATGCGGAGTAAAACCTATATGGATGCTTTGCAGAATCATCCAGTCTCTCGTTCAGCCTAGTTTGTTGCAAGCCATGCATTGAAAACCCGGCGAGTAGGCCGGGTTGAGTTATTATTTCAATCGTCACCGTTAGATTATTTGTCAGCAACCGGAACCATAATGTGTACATATGGGGTATCTTTCCACATCACGTATGGACCACCTGATGAAGGGTCATCGGTGATCCCCTCGAGCATGGCTTTTGGCACAATAATCATTAGGTGTGGGCCGGTTTCGGTGTAATCTTCAGCATTTTTAGGGTCTGGATGATAAGGGTCTGAGTTACTGACACCGGCGCCTCGGTCACCTTGTAACATGTAGGAAATGCCAATCTTTGTTGCGGTAAAATCTTTCTTGTTGATCATTGCTGTCAACATTTCCATCCATACTGCATCGTTACACATAGGCATGCCGTCATCCGGGAAGGTATCTGGCATGCAAGTCCAGCCATTTGAACCTTCAACAACGACTTTACCGTCAACGACAATAGTCGCTTCATCACTGATTGATGCGGGGGCGGCAGACTTGGCCCTGCCTATTTTTTCTGTCATCAAATCTTCAGACATCTTATTGTCTTCAGCCAATACTGGCACTGCAACTAAGCTGGTTGACAGGATGGCTGATACGCAAAGAGCTGATTTTAAGAGATTAACCATGATTATTTCTCCACCTAGTCTGAAATCAACATCATGGAATGAGTTGTCACACCTTTATGACAACATAAAGTATAGGGTCTTATGGAGGATCAATCGGAGAACATGCTAGTGGCTGGCGTGAATATGGTAATAAAAAAGCCGTCATAAAGACGGCTTTAAAGGATAAATCATTAAGTTAGCAGTGAATTAATTTTAGGCGGCAATGGCTGAGAATTCAGCCTTACGTGCATTGAAGCGTTCAACCAAATCGTCAATCGCTGCTTGGTCATATGGCTTCAAGCCACTCATAAGCATGCGCTTACGTCCAGTACCGACCACTTCACCGTTTTCCTTGAAGTGAAAGTTAAGTGTCACGCTACCACGCTTACCATCAACTTCGATTTGTGACTCGGCTAGCTCAACCGTAGGGGAGGTGAGGTCTAGGCGTTCAAAGTTGAGCTCCATGCTCTCGTAGATAACCAATGGGCGCGCTGTGTTGATCATGATCTCCTTAGATTTCATCAAAGGAACCATGATGTGTGGGAAGTTCATGCCCGAGAACTGAACGTAGCTTTTGGTCACCTGCTCGATGAGAGCTTTGTTTGTGGTGATGTCACCTTCACGAGTAACATGCAGATACTCTTTATCAGCATCATCAACAATAGCGAAATCGTTGAAGCAGCTGTGTTTTGCTTTCAGGCCGATGCCATCATTGATCATGCCTGCAAATTCAAAGCGCATCTTTTTACTGATGCCTGCACGTGAAAGTACAACTGAAAATAGAAGATCACCAGGAACGCAGAAACGTTTGTTATCTTCATCGTGAATGGGATTGAAATCGCCAGCGATTTTCTTTGCAAAGTGACTCGCTTGCTCACGGGTAAAGCTGAATACACCATTCTCTTCTAAGTAATATGAATCTAGAAACATGCCTAACGTACTGATAGTGGGTTAATTAAACTGTCATCTATTCTACCTGATATCTTCATCATAAATGGTCTAGCCAGTGAAAAATGACTAGGAAAAGAAAATAAATCAGCTGATAGTGACTCAAAACTCAGTATAGCGACTGGCCGATTATTATACCAAATCACTATGATTGATTACATTTGTCACAGTTATGGAAGTGATTATAGCGTGAGAAAATTTTTTTAGTGCAACTCAATACATAATTTTGTACTATTGCTGAAAACGACAAGGATGACAATAACATACAAATCCTAACTAAGAATGATATAAAGTCGTTTATTACCTTTCTGATAAGCAATGGTTCAGCTTCGTCGCTGAGTCCGCTTGAGGGAAGGAACAGACAGGTTCCTCAATTATTGACGAACAATGGCTAGGGTTACTTTATCTGAGCAATTCCAAGATGCTGTGTACAAGCGATATGCGTGTACGGAGCACAATAAACCATCTTCTAGACGTGTAGAAGCTCAGGAAAAATAAAGTAGCACGGAAGCTGCAAAAAATAAGCACTCAGTAAACGGTGGCTTAAACACCGTTTGCTGAGTGCTCATAATAATTGCAGCGTAAACTCTCAGGCTGGTAGTCTCTGCAGCTGTTATCGACAGTGCAGAGACCAAACCGCCATTATCTCTTCACTCTTTAGATTCGGTTTTCCAACGGAATCACACGCACTTTCTCACCAATCTCTACACCTGGTTGCTCAGGTAGGATTTCAATCAAGCAATTTGCTTCGCTCATAGAACGTAAGATACCTGAACCTTGCTTGCCTGCACTTCTCACCGTTAGTCGGCCATTAGCATCAATTCCAAAGATACCTCGGCTGTATTCGGTACGGCCTGGTCGCGAGCGTAGTTTTTCTTCCGCCACAGCGGTAAAGAATGGTGCCTGCCAGTCGTTCATGCCTTGAAGTTTGCGGATAGCAGGTTCAACGAACTGCATGAACGCGACCATAACAGCAACAGGGTTGCCCGGAAGGCCAAAGAACGGTGTTGTATCAATATGACCGAAAGCGAGAGGGCGACCCGGTCTCATATTGATACGCCAGAAGTTAATTTGGCCTAGTTTGTCCAATACGGTCTTGATGTAATCAGCATCACCCACTGAAACGCCGCCAGAAGACAAGATCAGATCGGCTTGTTCGCTGGCTGTTGATAGGGTCGCTTCCAATGCTTTCTCGCTATCTTCGATGATGCCGAGATCAATCACTTCACAGCCAACTTTAGTGAGCATGGCATGAAGCGTGTAACGGTTCGAATCATAGATGCAGTTTGGTTTTTGCGCTTCACCTGGGTGTTGCACTTCATCACCGGTAGAGAAAATAGCCACTTTGACCTGTGGTCTAATGGTAACAGAGCTCAATCCCAGTGAAGCAATCATACCCAGTTCAGGTGCTGTGATTTGTGTACCGCTTTGAACCGCGGCTTGACCGATGGCAAGGTCTTCACCGGCTTGGCGAACATTTTGTCCTGCTCTGATTGCTCCCATACCTAAGTCAAACGTGACGCTGTCACCGTTCTGATGAGCTTGCTCACGCATAATCACAGTATCCGCATTTTGCGGTACGGGTGCGCCGGTCATGATTCGGACGGCTTCACCGTGATTTAAAGGATTATCATAACTATGACCTGCCATTACTTGAGCAACGACCTGATAGCTTTCTCGGCCTAGATCATCGCTGCGAATGGCGTAACCGTCCATCGCTGAGTTAGTGTGTTGCGGCACATTGACTGGCGACAAAATATCGCTTGCGACAATTTGTCCCAATGCTTCTTTTAATTCAACGGTTTTTTCGGTACTTGGTGCGACAATCTGGCTCAGGATACGATCGCGGCCTTCGGCAACGGACAGCATGCCGGATGGGTCAAGGTCACTACAGCTTAGTGATTGGCCAGAATGCTTGGTAGTGAAGTCAGCGACAAATGCCGTGAGTTTGTCGAGATCATTGATATCTAGCTTTGGTAGGACAGTTTCAGTAGGAGTATCTGATGCGACAGCAATGATGTTATCGTCTTCAGGAAACAGCCATGGTTTGCCAATCTCTGCGCGATGAAGCTCAATTTTAGGGAAGCTCAGTTTCTTGAAGCCTTCTACCAAGATCAAATCGAGCTCATTGAGATCCAGCTGAGCGATGAGCTGAGGTAGAGTGGCTTCTTCTTCCGGTGTTTCGGTAACCATGGCACGGCGGTAGCGTGAAGATATCAGCATTTGCGCAGCGCCCGCCTTACGAAGACGGTAGGAGTCCTTGCCTTCTTTATCGATATCAAAATTGTGATGTGCGTGTTTGATAACCGCAACACGAATACCACGCTCAACGAGTTTAGGCAGCATGGCCTCTAGTAGCGTAGTTTTGCCTGTTCCGCTCCATGCGGCAAAGCCCAGCATCGGCAGGGATGATTGAATTGGGTTCATAGTGCTTGTCCGAATTGTTCTAGTTCTTCTGGCGTATTGAGATTGACGAAAGCATTGGGTTGATCACTGAAGTCGACCGTGATCATATTGCACTGGCGATAGAGCAGAATAATTTTACGGTCGCCATTTTCCAAGAATTGCTCGAGTTTGGGCAAGATGCGGCGATTAACCAGAGTGACAACTGGCTGAATGTGTTCACCATCGTGAGCAACAGCTATATCGGTACGGCTGTCACAAGCGCTGCTCATTCTATCGACAAGATCTGCGGGCAGGGCTGGGCAGTCGCAAGGTACAAACCCTATCCATTCGGATTCGAGGTGGTGTAGCGCAGCATGCATCCCGCCAAGAGGGCCTGGGTAATTCTTGATGTGATCACCAAACACGGTGCCATATTGGCGGTAAGTATCTTGATTGCGGTTTGCGTTGATAGTGATTGATGCGGTTTGTTTAGCAAGGGTGTCGATGACATGTTCAATCATTGCTCGGCCTGCGAGCGTCACTAATCCTTTGTCATTTCCACCCATTCGGCTGGCTTGACCACCAGCCAAAATGACCCAGCTTGTGTTATCCGGCGTAGGCATATTTATTATTGTCCTCGTCAACGAGCTGAAGGTCAGCGCGTTCAATGAGTTGGGAATCTGTAATCGTCCATTGGCGGCGGCACAGTTCTGTTAGCGCATTTTTCTGGTGACTCGTGATCACGAGGCTGGTACCGCGAGAAAGTAGGTCTTTGCACAGCACGACAAGTCGCTCGGTTGATTCTTGATCAAGGCTGGCACTGGATTCATCCATCAACAGCACCGCAGGTTTAGTCACCCACGCGCGAGCCATCGCAACTCGTTGTCGTTCACCACCAGAAAGAACAGATATGTGTTCATCGGCCAATGTTTCCAAGCCTACCATACGAAGGGCATTGATCGCCTCTGTCCGTCGGTTCCGGCGATCACGAACGGTGAATTTAAGACCATAACAGACATTATCAAGCACAGTTCCATCAAACATATAAGGGGTTTGATGCATATAAACTACGCCATTATTGGATTGGGCGCAGAATAAACGCCTCAAGATAGACGGTTTGTTTATATTGATGGAGCCTGTCGTTGGGCGCTGCAAACCACTGAGGACCTTTAGTAGGGTGGTTTTTCCCACACCGTTATCGCCACTGAGATAGACTGCATCCCTTGGTCCAAGCACAAGATTCGGAACATGGAATAAGAGCCGGTCTTTGAATCTAACCGATAGGTCTGTGGCCTCGATAGAGAGTTGCGTCATCAAATTCTCCGGCTTAGTTAGTGCGAAGGTGGGCTTTGCCACGCGCAACAGATAGGAAAAAGTTTAGCCCTAAAGCCAAAATCAGTAACACCATTCCTAAGGCAACACCTTGTGCAAAGGCTCCTTTGGAGCTTTCCAACGCAATCGCAGTTGGAATATTTCGTGTTGAGTTGAGGATATTACCACCAACCATCATGGAACAGCCAACTTCTGTGATCACACGGCTGAATGCAGCAATAATAGCAGCTAGGAGTGGAAAGCGGCTCTCCCACATTAGGCTCATAAATGCTCTTGGCAGGCTTGCGCCCAACGTCAGTGAGGTCTCCCAAGCTCTTTTATCACTGTTTTGAAAAGCAGCGTGCATCATGGATACGAGAATAGGCAGGCAGATCAGCATTTGCCCCAATATCATTGCCTGCTGGGTAAACAGCATTTTCCAATCACCCAAAGGCCCTGCCCGTGAGAGCAGCATGTAGAGCAACAGACCGATCACCACTGTCGGGATAGATTGGCAAGTATTGAACAAGGACAAAATCAGCCAGCGCCCTGGAAATCGGCCATAGGCGAGGGCGAAACTGATCAGCAGTGCTGGCAATAGCACAATGCCTATTGCCAACATTGAAACCGAAAATGAAACACCAACGATCCCCCACAGGGCAGTATCGCCGCTAAACAGCAGTTGGATCGCTTGGTGAGTGGTTTGCCAGATATCCATTTACTGAGCAATAGCATCCGCGACAAAAAGCTGTTCGCCGTGTCGCTTGTAGTCGTTGATCATGGTCTGCGCTTTCGGGTTTACCAACCAGTCACTGAAAGACTTGGCACCTTGGTAGTTGATGTCAGGGTAACGGCTTGGGTTTACCAAAATCACTTGGTATGGGTTGAACAGGCGAGAGTCACCTTGCAGGACAATCTTAAGATCTAGCTTGTTTTGGTAAGCTAGCCAAGTGCCACGGTCTGTCATGGTGTAGGCCTGAAGCTCAGAGGCCATATTCAATGTTGGCCCCATGCCTTGACCAACAGCTTTGTAGCCACCGAAGTTTGGTTCCATTTTGGTCTGTGCCCAAAGGTTCAGCTCTTTTTTGTGGGTGCCTGAATCATCACCACGTGAGACAAAGGTTTCGTTCTCGTCAGCAATGGTTTTCAGGGCAGTAGTAACATCTTTGATGTCACTGATATGGGCTGGGTCAGTCTTAGGGCCAACAATGACAAAATCATTGTGCATAAGTTTACGCGGTAAAACACCAAAGCCTTTTTCAACAAAGGTGGCTTCAGCTTTTGGTGCGTGGGTCATCACTAAATCAACGTCACCGTTTTCACCCATGCGCAGAGACTTGCCTGTACCAGCAGCAAGTACTTCAACCGTGTAACCGGTATCTTTTTTGAACTCAGGTAGCAGGTAGTCCAATAGGCCAGAGTGATATGTACTGGTAGTTGTTGCCAATCGCACCGTCATATTCTCTGCAGCTTGAATTGCAGCTGAAGAAGCTAGGGCTAATACAATAAGAGTTGTTTTTAATAGTTTCATAGGTCTTCCTGACTGAACGTCATTTTGTCATTTATTTTACGCAAGCGAAGCTCTCCAAAGGAGATATTCTTCATCGCTATGAGCGAGTCAATAAGCAAATCAAATGCCAACTTGAACATGTTGCGTATAATACCTTTAGGTGCACTGATAAGATAATGATTTAAAACAAAATGTTCGTTAGTCTTCACATTGTTTGAAAAACATTTTGAAACATCTTTGACAGACATAATGAGAGTGAGACAAAATGTCCCACCACTATAACCATAATGTATTTAAGTTTTTATGTCTGAAAATGCGTCAGTGTCATGGTCTGCGGTATCGGTTTTAGTCGTCGATGACGAGCCGGGAATGCGTGCCATTCTAAAAAAAGCGTTGAGCAAACAATTTGCTCAGGTTGATGTTGCAGGAAGCATTGAGGAAGCGGAAGAGCTGCGTAAAAGGTGCCATTTCGATCTGTTGATTGTTGATATCAACCTGCCGGGACGCTCCGGTATTGAGTGGCATGAAGCCTTTGATCCGCAGACACGTCGTAGTGACGTTATTTTCATGACGGGTTACGCTGACTTGGAAACAGCGATTAAGGCTCTGAGGGCTGGTGCATCAGACTTCATTTTGAAACCATTCAATCTTGATCAAATGATGCAGTCGGTACAGCGCTGTATCGAGCGTCGTTTGGTTGAAAGACAAAACTTTGCGCTGCAGCGAGATGTCGAACGCAGTTATCCGGTTGATATTATCGGTGACGCGCAAAGTACCTTGTCGATGAAAAAGCTCATCGCCCAAATAGCTCCTTCACAAGCTGCAGTATTAGTAGAAGGTGAGTCTGGCACTGGTAAAGAGCTCGTTGCTCGTGCGCTTCATCAGCTGAGCAAACGAAGCGGCCCCTTTGTACCATTGAACTGTGGTGCTATCGCACCAGATTTGCTTGAAAGTGAACTGTTTGGCCATGTCTCAGGGGCTTTCACCGGTGCGAAAAAAGGCCGTGAAGGCCTGTTCCGTGTCGCAAACAACGGTACGTTGTTTTTGGATGAGATCGGTGAAATGCCGATGTCCATGCAGTCATCCTTACTGCGTGCCTTGGAGCAGAAAGCGATTCGCCCGGTGGGTGCCGAGCGTGAAGTACAGGTCGACGTGCGAATTGTCGCAGCAACAAACCGAAACCTGAAAGAAGAAGTGGCCGAAGGGCGCTTCCGTCGCGATTTATATTATCGTCTTAATGTGCTGACTATCGAACTGCCATCTCTACGTGATCGCCTAGATGATATTCCAGCGCTTGCCCATCACTTTACTCAGCAACTTGCCAAAGATTTAGGCTCCAAGCCTGTTAATTGGACTCATGAAGATATTTCTGCGATGCAGGCCTATGACTGGCCGGGTAATATCCGTGAATTACGTAACATGATGGAACGCTGTTTGTTGCTGGGTAAACCTCCTGCAGATTACTGGCGTGAGTTGGCAGGCGAGGCCCCTTTGAGTGCCAATACTGCGAGTGACGCTGTCACTGAAATAGCCGATAGTTCTGAGCAGTCATCTTTGTCATCTGGCGCTAGTGAAAATAATCAGCCATGCCGATGTCAGGAGGGTGATGACACTACATTCTGCTATCCAAGTGATTGGACACTGAAGGAAGTCGAAAAAGCCCACATTATGCAAGTTGTCGATTCCCATGAAGGCAATAAGTCAGCAGCCTCCCGCCAGCTCGGTGTAGCGCGTAAAACGTTGGAGCGAAAGTTCAAGGAATGGGCTGATGAAGTCCTGACTGAGTCAGAAGAGTAGGGTCGGCCATGAAACAGTGCATTGCGATTTGGGTTCGGCGCCTTCGGACTATGGTGCGTTATCGGCTACTTCTGCTGACTTCTGTGCCGATAATTATTACCTTGCTGGCGTTGATCGCCCTGACTATGTACTGGACGGTGATTTACACTTGGCAAAATGCCTTGATGAATGTACGGGCTGATCTTGCTGTTGCTCATCACAGTATGGAGTTGTTGCAGAAAGAGCAAAGAATGCGGTTGGGCTCTCTGACTGAATCATACCAATTCCAGACCTTGCTCAAAGAAGATCAAAGTCAGCTGATAGATTGGGTCAAACAACAAGCCGGCCAGTATGACTTGGATTTTGTGGTAATTCATCCGGCTTCCGCCCTAGGTGAGTTTCCCAAGGCAAATCGACAGCTCCTCCAGCAGGGCGAGGAGCAGACTTTCTTCCAGAGATTGGCTTCTTATGAGTTGGATGACCTTCATCCAGATTTGCCCGCACGTGCCCAAATTCCGTTGTTGGATGAAAACTCCCTGGTATCCGACGGGCTGATCAGTCGCAGTTTAATACCGATTTTCAACCAGCATGGCGACTTGCAATGGATAGTCGATGGCGGGATTTTGCTCAATAACAGTACCCAACTTGTCGATCGTATCCGTGACTTGGTTTATGCGTCAGATACTTTGCCTGAAGGCAGTATCGGTACGGTTACGCTATTTATGAGTGATATTCGAGTCAGTACCAATGTACCTTTGGATAGCACCCAGTTAAATGGCCGCGCCGTTGGCACACGAGTGTCAGACGATGTGAAAGAATCGGTCCTTGAACAGGGTGATATGTGGGTCGATCGGGCTTTTGTCTATGACGATTGGTATGTCTCGGCCTATGAGCCACTGAAAGACTATAACGGCAATATTATCGGGATGCTTTACACCGGATATCTCGAATGGCCGATGATCAAAATCTACTTGACCAATATTGTTGAACTCGGGGTAGGGATCGTATTGGTTCTATTGCTTTCTGGAGTGATCGTCTACCGTGGTGCGAGAGATTTGTTTCGGCCTATCGAGAAAATGCACCAGGTGGTTTCTGCGATTCAGTTAGGCCTTGACCGCCGTATAGGTAGCTTGGACTTAACACGCGGTCATGAGCTTCAAATTCTCGGCAAGCAATTTGATACCATGCTTGATCAACTTCACCAAAGGAATGAGGTAATCAAACAGGCTTCATTGCAGCTCGAAGACAAGGTGCAAAGGCGAACTCAAAGCCTGCGAGAAAAAACCGAAGAGCTAGAGCAGCATATCAAACTACTGAACCAGGCCAGAAGTAAATTGGTCAGTAATGAGAAGTTGGCGGCCTTGGGCGAGCTAACAGCAGGCATAGCCCATGAGATCAATAATCCCACAGCGGTCATTTTGGGTAATGTGGAATTGATGCAGTTTGAGCTGGGAGATGATACTGAGCGTGTCCGGGAAGAGCTGGAGGCCATTCACGAGCAGATTGATCGTATTCGTAATATTACCCGAAGCCTACTGCAATATAGCCGACAAGGTGGTGTCCAAGATGAAGTGACTTGGCAGCATTTGAATCCCATTGTTGAAGAAAGTTTGACCTTGGTACGAAGTGGCACCAAGAAATTCGATGTTGAAATCCAAACTGAGCTCAATGCGCGTTGCAGTGTAGAGGTTAATCGCCACCAAATGCTTCAGGTATTAGTGAATCTACAAATGAACGGCATTCATGCGATGGACGATCAGGGCACATTGGTTGTCAGTACTGAAGATTGGTTTGATGAAAAGGGCGAAGCCATTGGTGCCATGGTCAAGATTAAAGATCATGGTTGCGGCATCAGCCAAGAGAACATCGAGCGCATATTCAATCCTTTCTATACCACCCGAAGGAGCGGGACTGGCTTGGGGCTGTCGGTCAGCCAAGGTATTGTCAGTGGGATAGGTGGTGATATCGAAGTGGAATCAGAATTGGGTACTGGATCGGTATTTACAGTGTATCTGCCGGAAAAAGCCAATAGCGAAAACAAGATGATTGTAGACTTAGAGACAATTTAGGTCATCAAATAGCAAAAAGGGCATGTTTTAACATGCCCTTTTTACTTTAATGAACGCTTTAACAATAAAAGTTTCATCGCTTTTTACCGTGAGGTGATTACATGAAGACGAGGCCAACAACCATAAATGCCAAGCTAGTGAATACCGTACGTGTGATGATGCCTGTGTGAGTTGGATTGATCATTTCTTGATGCTGCATATATTACCCTTTTATGACAAATTGAAGATCTTTGTGTTTTTATTTTCACTTTTTCATCATAGATCAAATTTCTTATATTTGAAGCATTAATTGATAGAATTGTGCACACTGTCAATTTGTATGATGTATGCCGGCGGCGCATAAAAACTTCGGCATTATTTTTTGAGTGTCTATACTTGCAGAAAAGGCCAAGTTACGGATGACGCTATGAAAATTGCAGTTTTATCACTGGGAGCCTTGCTTCAATTTTTTGCTCTTTATATCGCTTTTTACTCAGACCTTCCTGGAAACATCTATTTTGCAACATTAATATCCGTTGCAGCGATGGCATGTGTTTTGGTTATTCGACATCTTGTTGCCCCTGTGTGCTTAATGGCTGGGATATTGATTGGTTTGTCTCTATCACACAATGAGTCGGATCTGAAAACACTCAATGTTCTAGAAGGCCAAATGTTGGCCTGGCTTGATCCAGAGGGACACGATTCTGATCAGTTCATAGAAACCGAAACGGAAATTACTCACTTAAGTATCCCGCCTATTGAAACAACGACAATTAAAAAAGAAGAAACTCTTGCGGCCGTTACCTCGAACTAAGCAGCAAGCAATTCAGTGTTGCTTGCTGCTTTTTTGTCGATGCCGTTTGTAAAGAGTGCTTACCTGCTACTCACTGTGGTTGGGGATTAACAGCTTTTGGCCAGCAAAAATGGTAGCGTCACTGAGGTTGTTAACCTGCTTGATTAAATCAACCGAAATGTTGTTGATGTAGGCCAACTGGTTTAGTGAATCTCCTGCCTGAATATCGTACACGTCGTAAGTTTGTTTGGCGTAGGTGCGGGCATTCTTATGCTCGAAGAACTGGGTTTTGTTCTTCATCGGCATCAAGATTTTGTTGTCTTTATTTTTTCGGGTATATCCAGCGGTATAGCCAGGGTTGTAGTGATACAGCTCTTTACTCGATAAACCAGAATATGCCGCAACTGTACCTAACTTAACCCTTCGACTTATAGTAATTTCTTCAAGTACAGGTTCAGCTTTGATTGTATGGAGTGGAATATCGTATCGATAGCCATGATGCTTAACCAGGTCTGCCATGGCTAACAATTTAGGTACATAGTGGCGGGTTTCTTTGGGAAGCTTAAGAGACCAGAAATCAGTCGATTTGCCTAATTTTTTGTTTTGCTTGATGGCAGCCCTTACTCGGCCGCCACCCGTATTGTATGCAGCAATCGCATGCAGCCAATCCCCATCAAACTTGTCGTACAGGTATTCGAGGAGATCCAAGGCAGCCTCTGTTGAATAGACAATATCTCTCCGCCCGTCATAGCCTTTAATAATATCTAATCCAAACGTCTTACCGGTAGGCTCAGTAAATTGCCAAAGGCCTGCTGCGCCTTTGTGCGAGTAGGCAAATTGATCAAAGCTACTTTCAACAAAGGGTAGAAGGACCAGCTCTATAGGTAAATCACGGGCATTAACTTGCTGGTAAATATAATAAAGAAAAGGCTCTGCCCGGGCAGTCACCTTCTCTACATGGTAGGGATTATTGACATACCATCGCTTGTAATAGCGGATTGTACGGTTATTTGGCACCGCCATGGTGAGCTCGCTGGCAAGCAAATCCCACATGTCAGGCTCTTCAACCAGGGTTTGTGTAGGTATGTCGTTTGAAGTGAGTTCTGGATGAAAATCAGTAGGGCTTGTTACTAGCGAATTAATTGCTGATGAAGACTCGGCGTGCGTATGACGGGAGCCAGTGGCAATAAAGCTGCCAGCAAACAAACGGCTATCTACTTCACATTTGTTATCAGCATCTTCAGGAAATGACTGAGCAGAAGCGGTTTGCGCGCTTAAGTCTCCTTGATTGACCGTTGGGATTGATTGACATCCAATTGTGAAACTTATGAACAAAAACAAAAATATACTTCTAATGATCATAATAAATTATCGCCAGTCAAAAATTTATTGTGATATCTGTCATTATTTTGACGTCTTTTTTTATGTTAGCAGTGTTCAGGTAGATTGGAAGTAAGCTACCAAGGTAAAGCGCGTTATAGCCCGATAATATGAGTTCTTATTCGAAATGAGACAAATTTCACATTATTGCTCAGTAACAACTAGGCTTTACGATACTGATAGCGACTTGGATAGACGTATTTATGCAGAGCACAAATTTTCCGGCCGGTACGGTATTGAGAATTCGCTGTAGTACTTATTGGCACTATGGCATCGCTGATGGCCGAGGCTATGTTATTCATAACTCTAAGAAATGGCGTCGGGTCGAGCGGGAGACGGAGGGAGAGTTTTCAGAAGGGCGCCGGATAGAAGTTAGTGATATTGCAGGCCCGTATCCTAGGGCGGCAGTGCGGTATGCCAAATCAAAACTAGGGCGAAGTTATAACTTGTTTAGCCAGAACTGTGAACAATTTGTCCGGGAGGCCCACGGCTTACAGATAGAGTGTACTCAATTTCAGCGTTTGGTGGTCGCGGCGGCAGGTGGGTATATGACGCTCAGCGCCCCTTCGACAGTGATCAAAATGGCGGGGGTTGGCTTACTTCTGGGCGCTGTGTTAACGTCATCTGAAAAGCAGCCTTACCATAATGCCGTCCAAGGCGCTAAATTGGCTGTTGGGGCAAGCTTGATTCTGCCGACTTTGCTTCGTCGCTTGCTGTGATTAAGTTTATGGTTGAAGCAAGTATGACAGGTGATACATATTCTCTTAGGGTATCTGCAACAAATTTCAAAATGTTAGATCTGTCCCACAGAAATTTTTATAGTTAGGCCGTATGTTAACAAAAGGTGACTGAGTAAATACACTAATGCGCGAGAACTTCTGTGACGATTTTAATTGAACGCCATCATGACAGAGCACATGATGACATTACTACGCTAAGCGAAAAAATTGCAGGCCAGCTTGAACAGGAGTATGGCCTTACTTGGTCCTGGCAAGACGATAAAATGCATATCAAACACTCTGCTGCAAAAGGCTATTTGCATGCTGAGGATGGGAAAATAACCATTCAGCTTCAGCTTGTCGGCTTTGCAGCTGCCTTCTTTGCATCAACCATTGAAAGCCATATTACTGAACAGCTCGACAAGCACCTTCTGGCGAGTTAATTCAAAATAAATTCTTTATTATTTTAAAAGAGCTCATGATGAGCTCTTTTTTTATCCCTCTGATTAATAAACCGTATTCAGACCTCTCTTGTGACGGTCCTCACAAACAAGCTCTCTCTCGCGATAAAGTGTTGTTTTAGGGAGAACATTCTAATTGAAATTCGTAAATTACATACAAGCAGTCAGGCAATACCCACTGGCTGGCATTATCGCAAAAGTATGGAGGGGAAACTGATGGGGATTTTTAAACAGACTGCGGAAGAATCAAATAAAGAGCAGATTCGTGACGCAATGGTATACAACATTTGGTTAGCTGGCCTTGGTGCTTATGCCAAGAGCGCTGAAGAAATGAATCAGCTTTCTGATAAAGGCAAGAGCCTATTTGATGAGCTGATTGAGCGTGGACGTGCAGTTGAGTCGAAAACCAAAGAGCGAGTACACACTGCACGCAGCCAGACCTCAGTAGCGATTGAAGAACGCATGCACAACATGGTTCAGAAATTCATTGGTTTGGATAACGAGCGCCTAGATCGTGTTGACGACAAGATCGACCAGCTAACTGCCAATATTGAAGCTTTGGTAGAGCGCCAGAAAGCTCAAGCTGAGAAAAAGCCGGCTCCACGTAAGCGTACTGCTGCGAAAGCCACTGAAAAAGCAGCCCCTGCAGCCAAGAAACCAAGTGTTGCACGCCGTAAAACAGTAAAAGCTGCTCAGCCAGTTCCAGCGGCTAAGCCAGAAGCTGAGAAAAAAGAGGTCGAGGCGCCGGTAAAGCCACAGACCGTAGCGGCAACTAAAGCTGTTGCGGAACCAAAGGCTAAAGCTGAAGACAAGCCTGCGGTAAGTACAAAACCTGAAGTGGTGTAAGCATAGCTTCCAATAGATATGCAGCCGTGAGTTAAATCGAGCGTGCTTAAAGCAAGATAACGCAAGAGGATATGATTATGAGCAACAATACAGTAGTGAAAGCGGCAAAAAATGTCGTTGAAAGTGGTGAAGGCATTGCACGTAACATTTGGTTAGCAGGCCTTGGTATTTACAGCCGTAGCTTGGAAGAAGCTCAGCAGCTTAATGAGAAGTCAAACCAGATGTTTGACGAGCTTGTTGAGCGCGGTAAAGAAGTCGAAATCCAAGCGAAAGAGTGTATTGGTAAGAACACGGAAAAAGCGACTGAGGAAGTAGAAGCAGGTATGAATGATCTGTTCTATCGCCTAAGTGGCGTTGACCGTGAGAAGCTTGAGCGTATGGACGAGAAAATCGACAAACTGACTCAAGCCGTTGAGAAATTGGCAGAAGCAGAGTAACTGCCAATACGGAGCTACGTTTATGCCAGCCAGACAATAAGTAGCTCCGGGCTGACCAACCGTTCCCAGTCTGCAGGTTGTGAAGCCTTTAGGTTGCGCGTGGGCCATGCACGCGCACCTTTTTTGCTATTTTTGCTGCCTTTACTGGCAGAGTTTTTTTGCACCCTAGAAAAACGGTTGTTTGAACGTTAACTAACAGAAAACTAGGCACTTCTAAAATAAAAGCATCATTTTTTTGCTACCAGATATTGACCAAACCCCTTGTTTAATTCTAACTTTGTAAATGAATTGTAAAAAAGGTGGCGTATATGGATAGTTGGCGTAATAGGGCTTTCAACAAGGTTTTATTCCGAATTATGCGGCAACGTCTTGCAAACTGTGAATCAACCGAAGAAATGCGAGATCTCATTTTATCTATTGATAACTATGGGCCTTTTATTGCTGCACCAAAGGGGATGGAGATCACGCCAACCCGTTTCGCCGATGTGTCTTGCGATTGGGTCGATATGCCCAAGAGTAGCGGTAATAAGATTATCCTTTACTTCCACGGGGGAGGGTTCTGTTTTCACAGCCCAAAGATCCACAACGCCTTTCTCGCACGCCTTGCTAATCATACGAGCTCACGCGGCCTAACGGTCAACTATCGCCTAGCGCCAGAAAACCCTTATCCTGCCGCCCCTGACGACTGTTTTGCGGTGTACCGTGGGTTGTTGGTGAAAGGATACCACCCTCATCAAATCTTTTTCGCTGGAGATTCTGCTGGTGGTAATTTGGTTTTGAGCACCATGCTGAGAATACGCGAAGCAAAGCTACCGCAACCCGCAGGCGGTATTATGATGTCGCCAGTTTCCGATATGGCAGTAACCGGTGAGTCGGCCTTCAAGAAATGCAAGGATGATCCATTCTTTGATTTGAGCACTTTGCTACTGATGAGAAACAACTATATCGGCATGCAGAATCCTTGCGACCCAGATATCTCTCCCTATTATGCTGACCATCATGATTTGCCGCCGACATTTATCACAGCAGGTACCGAAGAGTTATTGATGGATGATGCTATTCATCTTGCCCAAAGGCTAGGCGAGGCTGGTAATGACGTTACGATTAACGTTGTTAAGGGAGTACCGCATGTCTTTCCGCTGTTCTATCAACTAAGTGAAGCTCGCGAAGTCATGAAGTTGATGGCTGGGTTTATTAAGGAGAAATTCAAGGAAGCGGGCGAGTCAGTTGATAAAAAAGCCAGTTGATTTGATTTGGTTATTTAGCATAAGAAAAGAGCCCATTTAGGGCTCGTTTTATTTAAGCGGCTATGCGTTATTGATGTTAGTTGGTTAAGGTTGAGAGCTTCTGCTTCTGGTAGTGCATTGCAGATTCCGATACCTTACCGCTATTGCCACTTTGAAGCCATTTCTTGATTCTGCCAGCATCACCCACAGGTGTAAGCTTGCCGTAGGCATCCAGCGTTACAATTAGCAGTTGTCGGCCCTCTACATGGGTAACCATGGCCAGGCAGTGCCCCGCAATATCTAAATAGCCCGTCTTACTCAATCCAACTTTCCACTTCTGGCCCCTAACAAGCGCATTGGTGTTGGTGTAACCCAATTTGTAACGGGGCTTTTTGAAATAGGCAGTATGGACAGGTGTGGTGCTGTATTTCTTGATTTTAGGGTAGGCATAGGCTGCTTTGATCATCTTGGTGATATCTGCAGCGGTAGATACGTTATTTGGATCTAAGCCAGAGCTATCAACAAATACGGTATCTGACATACCGAGAGCTTTTGCTTTGGTATTCATGGCTTTGATAAATGCATCATAGCCCCCAGGGTATTGCCGTGCCAAAGCCGCCGTAGCCAGGTTCTCAGAGGACATTAAGGCAATGTGAAGGGCTTCTCCGCGGCTAAGGGTAGAGTCCATTCTGATACGCGAATAGCCGTTGTATATTCTTTCTTTGTCGATTTTTTCAAAGCTAATGGCTTCGTCCAATGGGAGCTTGGCATCGAGCACGACCATCGCTGTCATCACTTTGGTCAGCGAGGCGACTGGCATCACTATGTCTGAGTTTTTCTGGAAAAGCGTCTTGTTGGTGTCGAGATCGGTAACATATGTACTGACAGATGCAGTTTGGATGTTATCGGTGTTTAGTTTACTGGCATGCGCAGCGACGCCTGACATGAGTAGGCCAATGGCGATAAGTCGATTGAGATGGCGAAACAAAACCACTCCTTGTTGATATAACGGTTTATTGCATTACAGACAAGGGTAGCTTGAGGGCAGGGACAGGTAAAGTTAGTTTAACGTTAATTGGGAAGGTCGCCCTGTCACAGTTCATCCGCTAGGGCTCTTGATCCTCCCAGCCTTTATCCTCCCACCATTGGTACATACAAAACACAAACCCTAACGCACCGATAGTAATCATCATTTGTAGAGCCAACTCGGTGAGTAAGTTAGGCTCGAAGGAAGTGGCCATGATGGCGACAGTCGCAAACGCGTAGGCTAGATAGCCCCATGAACTGCCTCGGTAGAATTGCAGTACTTCCAATATAATAAATAAGGTAGATGAAACGATATAGAAGCGGTAAAACTTGCCAACAATATCGGTATAGAATTCGCCCGCGAACCTGACCATCAACCAATGGAAGCACGTGTAGAACACAACAATACAAATTGTTGATTCTGATAGGCTTTTAAAAAGTTTGATGTTCATACCGGTCATCCATTTATGCTAACTGTCAATTTTTAGCACAATACAGAGAGATATACTTTTTCAAAATGTAAAAGACTATTTTAATTGGAAAATAAATTTACGGTATGAGCAAGTGCGATTCATGGTAAGTATGTATTAATGACATTGAACAATTTATTAAATGTATGTGATGTCTGTTTTTAATTATTAAAATTGTCACTTAATTTAATAATTATATAGTGATAAAGACACGTTGTGGTAAATGGGTTAAGTTGCTTAACTATATGATAATGCTGACAAATATGCTTTCTTTATAGGTATTAAAATCAATGGGGGTGACTAAATTAGGGAGTAAAGTTTTGAGATATAAAGCAAAATTTATGTGATTGCAGGTGTTTCTGCTAAATCTTATGCTGCTCAATAGGTATTGATAACGTCTATCATTCTTAAAGAGATGTCCATGAAAAAGCTATTATTGGGTGCTGTTTCAGCAACTTTATTTTTTCCTCAATTTTCTATCGCAGCCGAAGAAGTCAATGTCTATTCGTATCGACAGGCCTTTTTAGTCGAGCCATTGTTTAATGAGTTTACCGATAAAACTGGTATAAAAGTGAATGTGAAATTTGCTCGAGAAGGCTTTACCGAAATGCTCAAGCATGAAGGCCGCTTGAGCCCTGCTGATATCATATTGACGACGGATGTCGGCCACTTGATTGAATTATCCGATGAAGGTTTGGTTAAGTCAGTTAATAATGAAGTTGTAAATAAGAATATTCCTAGTCAGTACCGAGATAGCGAAGGTGAGTGGTATGCACTGACGCTGCGTACCCGTAATGTCCAATCTTCACGAGATCGTGTTGGCAGGTTACCAAGTGACTTTGATTATATGGATCTAGCCGACCCTAAATGGAAAGGGAAAATCTGTACCCGTTCGGGCAAACATCACTATAACATTTCGTTAGTCTCATCGATCATAGCCCACCATGGCGAAGAGGAAGCAAGAGAATGGCTGATAGGGTTTAAGAATAATCTAGCTCGTAGGCCACAAGGCAATGATCGCGGCCAAGTAAAAGCGGTAAAAGAAGGGCTTTGTGATATAGCCGTCAGCAATAGTTATTACTTCGGCCTCATGATGGCAGATGAAAATCAGCGCAGTTGGGCTGAATCGGTGTATATAAACTTCCCAGGCCAAGAGCAAAACGGTACTCACGTCAATGTCAGTGGTATGGCGATGGCTAAGCATGCCCCGAATACTGATAATGCCCTTAAACTGATGGAGTTCTTGTCTGACAGCAAAGCACAGGAAATGTATGCAGCTGCGAATTTTGAATATCCGGTCAAACCAGGTGTTCAGCCAACAGAGTTAGTGGCTTCTTGGGGTGATTTCAACGCTGATGCGCTGCCTCTTGATAAAATCTCCGAGTTCCGGACTGCGGCAGTTAGGCTGCTGGACGAAGTGCAATTTGACCTATAAAGCTAATTATTTTTGCTATGAGGTGATGGCGCTGTATTGTTGACCATGCTGCTGTTTACTATCTGTTTAGGATCGCTCGATTTAGTATGCATAGCGAAGAACACAGTGTTAGCGATGAAAAGGAAGACTAAAACGATGACTTTCATTGAGCACCTTAAAAGTGATGCTGTTAAAGAGATTTAGCAAAATTCTAGTTTAATACAAGAAAAAACACCCTGTGCTCTGGCATAGGGTGTTTTTGATTATTACAAATAGGATGAAATTCTAACTTGGAGGATCAGTTTACTAACTCTTCAACGAGATCCTCGTGGGTAAAAAAAGGAGACTTCGCGTTCTCGGTTAGATACGGCTCCACCATTGAAATCAGGCGCAGAACACCAGAGCGGGCTAGGTCGCTTTCGGTGTAATGGTCATCAAGCAATGTTTGGTAATTCAACCAGTTCAAGCTGACAAGCAATAGGTTATCAGCCAGAAGCGGCAAGCTTTGCTCATCACATTTCAATTTATCAAGAGCGACAAGATGCTTAAGCATGTCATTACACAAATGACGGAGCTTGAGGATCAGGGTTCTGATCTTACGCTTGATCTGTGGGTTCTGACCGTTAAGGCTATCCAGGTTCCTGAACAAAAAGCGATAATGGGTAAATAGTGCCATTACGGTATGCATAAATGGCCAGTAGTCATCAAAGTCCTTGACCTGGCTTGCGTACTCATTGCTGATAGTCGTCAGGGAGTTTTGCAGCTCATTGACCAGAGTCGCAATAATTTCATCTTTGCCACGGAAATGGTAATACAAGTTACCAGGGCTGATCCCCATCTCGGTAGCGATGATTAACGTGCTAACTTGGGCAACACCATCACGATTAAACAGCTCAAGACTAACTGACAAAATCCTATCTTTGGTTTTCATCATCTTTTCCTTGTTATTCGAGCTTCACCTTCGACATTACCATCATTAGCATATTTTGACTATGCCGAAGGTGATGGGGGGAGCATTATTGCTCTTCTGCAACCAATTGCGGCAGTACTTCACGGAGGAAGTCATACTCGCCTTGCATTTGCTCTTTCATATCACCACAAATGAAGGAAACTAAGGTGCTTCCGACCAGTGGAATGGCTGATTTCACATCCATAGTGACATGGTTGGAAGTGGCAATTCCTGGGCGGGTCGCTGGCTCACTGAAAACCATTTGGCCTTCAATAGTGGCAGGGACACCCAAGATTTCAATTTGCAGCTTACAGACCAGCTGCTCATTCTCTTGCCAATGCCAAGACTCGGTTTGCTTGATGGTGTTGTAGCTACCAAGCAAGCTTTTCAGCACTGCAGGTACGTTCGCTGGCATTTCTCGTTGGGTTTCTACTCGGAACCCATCTTCTGTTTCTTCAAGCGTAGCGACACGGACATTCTTGGCACCCAGTTTCTGGTACTTTTCAGTAATGAGGTCTTCTTCACTGAAATAGCGCAGTAAGGTATCAAGATCTTCTTTGTAGTCGTGGATTACTGAAACTTGCATTACTTACATCCTTACATGTGTATTTCGCGCATGATGCTATTAATAGCCACTACATCAGCAGAAGGCTGTTTAGGCTCAGCATCTTCGCTATCGTGCTTACCGTGGTCAGGGTTGTAACCCGTTGCCATTAGCAGTTCACCCAGTTTCGGATAGACACCGTGGATGAATGCGCCAAGCAGGCCTAGTTTGGTTGCAATGCGCTTCGGTCGCTCAATAATGGCTTTGATGATCAAGTCAGCCGCTTCTTCTGGAGTTAGCAGTGGGATACCACCTTCAGCTTCACGGTAGTGATCAGAGATCATGCGAGTTTCAACCAGCGGCATGTTGATAGTTGTGAAATCAATGCCTTGTCCACCTAGTTCAGTACTTGCTGTACGGGTAAAAGTATCCAGTGCTGATTTTGATGCCGCATAAGCAGAGAACAATGGCTGGTTAGTCAATACCGCAATGGATGAGATATTGATAATGTGGCCTTCACCGGCTTCGATCATCTCTGGCAGGTTACCCAGAATCATACGCAGCGCACCGAAGTAGTTGATCTGCATGGTACGTTCGTAATCGTGCAGACGGTCAGTTGCTTTCTCTACTGATCGGCGGATAGAACGGCCGGCGTTGTTAATTAGAATATCAACCTTGCCATGGTCGTGTTTGATCTGCTTGATCACTTCCTGAGACGGCTCATCTTGGCTCAAATCACACTGGTAGATGAAGGCGTGGCCACCCAAGCGCTCGATTTCATTTCGGGTCTGCTGTAGACGCTCAAGGTCACGGGCAATCAGTACTAGGCGAGCTTTCGTTTTTGCCAGTTTAATCGCAGTGGTGTAACCAATACCTGAAGAGGCACCAGTGATCACAACCACTTTGTCGTTAACACAGCCTTGTAAGGTTTTCTCGACATGCAGCTCAGGATCTAGGTTGCGCTCCCAGTAATCCCAAATCTTGTCAGCATAATCGGCTAGGCGAGGACAGCAGATGTTACTGTCTGACAGCGCATTTAGCGTGTTGCTGCAATCAAACTGGGTCGGGTAGTTGAAGTAGCTCAGCGCGTCTTGCGGCATGTCCATTTCTTTACTGATCGCATCGATAAAACGCTTGAGTGCTGGAACTTGACCAAGCTGAGACCAGAAGTGAGAAGGGATCATGCGGAACACACGCATGTCCAAACGCATAGCCATACGTGGTGCGTGGCCTGCTTCGGCAAATAAGTTAATCACTTCACCTGAGCGGTATGGGTCAGGGTCCACAATGTGGAAACACTGGTTATCCAATTCAGGTTTGTGAGAAATATGGTCGATAGCATCGGCAACATAGTCAACCGGTACTAGGTTCAGGCGGCCGCCTTCAAGGCCTAGAAGAGGAGCCCACTCTGGTAGTGCGCGGCGTAGCTTCTGGATGATCTTGAAGAAGTAGTATGGGCCGTCAACACGATCGGCTTCACCCGTTTTCGAATCGCCGATAACAATGCCCGGACGATAAGCACGCCAAGGGATAGTCGCTGTTTCTTGAACGAGTTTTTCAGCATTATGCTTGGTTGAGAAGTAAGCATGCTCAAGTCCAGTCGCTTCATTCAGCATGTCTTCGCGGAACCAGCCACGGTATTGGCCCGCAACAGCAATTGAACTGAAATAGTGGAAACAACCAGCGTTAATGCGCTCGGCGAAACGAAGTGTATGTTCTGTGCCTTCAATATTGGCGCGCATCATATCTTCTTCGCTAGCAGTCAGATCATAGATAGCTGCTAGGTGGAAGAACTGATCAATTGTTCCAGTGAGCTTCTTGGTATCTTCAGCTGAGATGCCAAGGTTTGGTTCGGTAATCGAGCCCTTGATGCAGTGAAACTTGTTCTTAGGCAGATTATGTTTTTCTAACAGAGCTTCCAGTCTATCTTCAGAAATTTTGTCATAGGTGAGTAGGTAGATATCACCAGGACGTTTAGCCAGACGTTGTAATAACTGAGAACCGATAAATCCAGTTGCGCCGGTAATGAAATAATTCATGACCACTCCTTACGCGGTATTTATTTTTACATTCAATTGCAGAGTAATTTACTGGTCAGATGACCTACTTCAGTGTGCATCTAGTGGCAGGTATCCTCAAAGCAAATCCTGAAGAAATGTGCTCTAGATCAAGATTCCTTGCGGGAATTTAACGTTTTAGAGTAATTGCTCACGTTTTTTCTTTTTGGGTTTCATTTGTCACATCCGACCAGTGATAAATATCGAATATATGACAGGTGCTAAACATTAATAAATGTATATAAGCGAAAGGTCTAACGTGCTTGACTTTATTGATTGGTTTATCTGTAAAGTTATTAGATAACAGCATGAATGGTAAGGAGAAAGAGTCTTTTTCAGGGGTAGATAGCGTTAGGTTTTCTTATGATGGCAAAGCTGGCGTTTTTCATCTTTAAATTTTTGTATTGATAGCATTTTCTTCAGGCTGGATATTGAAAGAAAATCCGTTTTGATAGCGATTAATGAAATCGTAAAGAGGGGCATCTGCTGCCCCTCTTTATTGAGTTATGTGTTTTTAGCAAGATTAGTTTCGAGTTCTTAGTTGGGTGGTTACTTACCACTCCAAACCTGCTGACCACTTCGGGTAAAATTATAACCGCCTAGCTGATCACCTTTGCCCTGAATAGTATTATCGCTTAAGGCGTGGAGGAGTTTCTGTTGCAGGTCTCTGAAATAGATATTTTTCGGGATCACCAGCTCGAAGGCTTCAGTACAAAGGGGTATAAATCCAAGGCCAAATTCCCCCGCGGTACTTTGGCTGGCACAACCAACATCGGCTTCACCTCTGGCAATGTTCGATGCGAGTTCTCTTTCACTATTGCAGGTTCCTATACTGGTCAGCATTTCAATCGTGAAAGCGTGAGTATGTAACCATTCAGATAGGGCTCGCATGCTACCGGCACCTTCTTGGCGCATTGCCCATCGCCAACGGGAAGACAGTAGCTCCTGAGGCTGAATAGAACGGTTATTCACGCAGTCTGCTATCTCTTGAGACACCACTAAACCTTGCTGGCGTTCGAATGCATGGATAAGAACCCAATTACGATGACCGCTGTATTGTTGCAGCAATGCGGGATGGCGAAGAGCGGCTTCTTCGGCATGTCCCCAATGAATGCAACACATATCGACATGACCTTTACTCAACATTGCCAGACCTTGGCGGGTGCCCGTTGAGGTATAACCGATAAGCGCCGTGCTACCTAGCTTATTCGCCATATCACCCACGATCATCTGTAGCAGAGGATCATCGGAGCCCGCTATCAGTAGGCGATCGTTCAAAACCCCATTGTGGCAGGACTCAAGTAACCATTTGTCGAGCAGTGCTTTTGGGAAAAGCCATTTGCCGGTGACTTTGGTTGCGGGTAGTAATCCATCATTGGCAAGGGCGTACACTTTCTTTTCATTCAAATCGAGATATTCGGCCACTTGCTTGGCATTCATGAACTCCGGGTAGCTATTTTCCATTATTTGCTACCACCTTGCTGGTGGCTAGAATGCTGCTGATCAGTTTCACCTTTATGTGTTGGTTTATGTGCATCTTCAACAGGTAGGCTTTTAGCATCACCTTTTACATCTAGTATTAGATTTTCAACACCGTTATACACCTGGAAGCGGTGGCCCTTGGCGCGGGCGATCATGGTGATCCCCAGTTTCTGAGCAAGCTCATAGCCCATTTGAGTTGCACCTGAACGAGAGAGCAGAACAGGAATGCCCATCTGAGCCACTTTGATCACCATCTCAGAGGTCAATCGACCCGTGGTGTAGAAAATCTTGTCGGCACCTTGCTCACCTTTGAGCCACATTTCACCAGCGAGTGTATCGACAGCGTTGTGGCGACCTACATCCTCAACAAAAGACAAAATCTCCGTGTCTTTGCACACCGCACAGCCGTGAACGGCACCGGCAGCTTTATACGTTTCGTTATGGTGGGTCAGCGACTCAAGCAAGCCATAAAGCTTTGATTGGGGAATACTTGGTTTAGGTAGTTGGATACCTTCCAATTTCTTCATTACGTTACCGAACATAGTGCCTTGGCCGCATCCAGACGTAACGGTTTTCTTTTCCAGCTTTTTTTCTAGGCCATCGGTATTTTCGCGGGTAATGACGGCGGCGGAGTTGGTTTCCCAGTCAATGATCAAAGATTCGATGGCGTCGATGTCTTCAATAAAACCTTGGTTTTTGAGGTAACCAAGCACAAGTGCGGATGGACGTTCACCTAACGTCATTAGGGTGACAATCTCTACCCAGTTGAGATAGACGGTAAGGGGATGTTCACAGGCAATTTCTTTTTCCATCATATCGCCATACTCATCCATTACCTGAACGGTCATTGTCTGACTAACAGATGAATTTGTTTTAATTATTTTTGGCAATTGGCTCATCAAATTATCCTGCTGTTGATGGTTGTTACTTAGCATCTAAAGGAGATCTTCCTGTTGGATGTGTTCATGTATACGCAACACTTTCTGGAACGTCTACTTTTAAAACATAGATTAAGTCGTTGTCAGATGTATTAGCAAACATCATTCCAACTTATTTGTTTCTGGAAATGTCATCTGTTTGGAAGTGCTTTTATAAAGTTGGTCTGATCCTTGCTTTATGGGGTTATCAATTAGATAAGCCCGAACCGAAAAGCTAAGGAGTGAGTGTGCCTGAACAATATAAAAATGAGTCATTGTGGCCGATAGCATTTCGTCTGGTATCAGAAGAAAAGCAAGTTGGTCGTTGGACAACACTTTCTTGGTCAATTGAAGACGTTTGTTTATATGACGAAGATGAAAAAGAGACACTGGCAAATAAAGAAGGTGGCTATGTGATGCCATTGGAACTGCATCGCCACGAACGTTCTGACTACCGCTTTAACCTCAGCTCGCGTGATCCACACTTATTTATTGTTTGTGAAGAAGAAAACGAACAGCTATCGCCATTACTGATTACGGCCGCCCAAGGGTTGGCAAGTAGCTACATGGATGGTGACTATCAAGTTCTTCATATAAAAGCACCTTTACAAATCCAAGCTTGGATGGAGGCCTTTATCGGTCGTCATGGCGAACAAATCGAATATCGTCGTAAACGTTGTAAAAACAAAGAGCAAAAAGGGCGTTCTAGTGGCAACTAACTTCTTCCAGCGTTGGTCTCAGCGCAAAATCAACGCCAAGAACGAAGGCGAAGCTTATCCCGAACCGGATAAGAAAGAACAAGAGCTTATCGATCATGAACCGATTGATCAGAAACCGGTAAAAGATGATCTCAACGCTTCCGAGTCAGAGAGCATTGCTAGCAGCGAGACTGTGAAACTTGATGATGAAGATAACGGCTCTGATCCACAAACCACACTTCCTGAGTTAACCCTTGCTGATGCGGCAAAGGTAACGTTTGATTCTGGTGTATCAACCTTTATGAAGCAAGGGGTTGAAAAGTCTGTGAAAAAGGCGGCGCTGCGCAAGTTATTTCACTCTGATGAATTTAACTATATCAGTGACATGGACGATCACACGGAAGATTTTTCAAATGTGCCTGTGCTTGATACCAAGGTAACACAGCAGCTTCGTCAATGGGTCAATGAGGTTGCGGAAACAGCAGAGGAAGCTCTCAATGCTTGTACAGAAGCGGGGAGTGAGGCTCATGCAGTTGAGAATACAACGGAGCAGCTTGAAACAGCAACACCTGAGGCTTACGTGCAAGGCTCAGATATACAAGGCTTTGGCACACAAGACTCGGATGCACTCGATTCTGATTCTAATGAGGCAGTAGATGTTGAAACAGGCCTCGCACTTTCTATCCCTACTGAAATAGAGAGTGAAGAAAAGCCAACTTAATACCTAACAACAAACGAACTGGGACAAAAAGGGAAAAATAACCTTAAAAATGATCGGGACATTTTGGCGCAATACTCACCAAGTGGTGGGACAAATTGTCGCTAAGTGGTTTGGTCAAACTGTCCTAAAGAGATTTTGGCTCCCTATAAGTCATTTTATTCCGTGAAAAGTTGGATCGGTTATTGCTCTAGTAAAGAGTATGAAGCGAGTTATTTAGAAAACCCTTTTCTAAACAGTGCGTTTCAATCGCCACTGACTAACGGTGACGAGTAGACAGGAATAATAATGTTAAATAGTACACTTGAAGCACTATCCGCTACCAAAGAGCAAAATGGTAAAGCGAGACTGACTGCCATAAATGGTACCGTCGAGCTTTCCAATCTCATTCCACCAACGGTTTCTTATGAAAGCCGCGGGAATGTGTTGCTGGTGGGTGCAGAAGACGTAATCACAACCCTTGAAACACAGTTTACTTCGCTGAATTCGGTAACCCTACTTGCCACAGCGAAGGCCGATTCTGAAGAAAAAGCCAAAAACAGTGTTAAACGGGATAACCTTTACTTTGCTTCTAAGGCAACCGTAAAAGGTTACCTAGGGGCATTTGAAGTCTCTTGTGATATCGAGAGCATGTTGACGACAGTGAACTTGGCAAAAGTGGCGATTGGCCGTGATTGCTTTGATTTGATTGTTGATATGACGGACAAGGGCCTATCCGAGCTTGAGATTTCTGCACCGGGTTATTATGCCGTTGGGGCAGGAAAAGCGAAACTGGCAAATGTCATCGAAGATCTTCCTGAGATGATTGGGACATTTGATAAGCCGAAATACTTTCGACTGAATCCTGATCTTTGTGCGCACTCATCTCGCGGTGTGACTGGATGTGAGCGTTGTGTTGATGCTTGCCCTGCTGGTGCATTGTCCAGCACTGGCGATCATATAGAAATCAACCCATACCTTTGCCAAGGTGTGGGAACATGTGCGACAGCATGTCCGACCGAAGCGATTTCTTATGCGTTACCTGATCCGGCAAATACTCAACACTTTGTTTATCGATTATTGGAAAACTATCGAAAAGCGGGTGGGGAAAAGCCGACATTGCTTTTCTATGGTAACCGGGATGAAGACAAGGTAAATACGATCATCTCTGATCTTCCTGAGTCTGTTATTCCGGTTGCATTGGAAGAACTGGCTACGGTAGGCATTGATTCTTGGTTTAGTGCATTGGCTTATGGTGCACATCAAGTGCTTTTGGCGACAAACACCTCTTATATTCCTGACACTATCGATCGTGTACTACGTGATGAATTAGCAACGGCTCAGTCATTTTTGGCTGATATGGGCTATGACGTTGAACGTATTGCTCTGTTTGATTTTGCTGGTGCCAAGACCTTCACGGGTTTTGACTCTGCATTATTGAATCTAGCTACTCCATTGGAAGGCAATAAACGCGCGAAGTTGTTTACGGTTCTTGATGCCCTTTATGAAAACGCGGCGGTAAAACCAGAACGTACTGCGGTAACTGAAAATGCCCCTTATGGTTCTGTAGAGTGCAAGTCTGAAGATTGCACATTGTGTATGGGCTGTGTGTCTGTATGCCCGACGCGAGCACTTCATGCCATTGGCGATCGTCCAGGTCTTTTGTTTATTGAACAAGATTGCGTGCAATGTGGCATGTGTGAAAAAGCGTGTCCTGAAAAAGTGATTTCCCTTAATCCGGGTTTGACTTGGAATGCAGAGACACGCCAGGAAGCACAGGTTCTGCATGAGGAAGAAGCGGCTTGTTGTACCAGTTGCGGTAAACCATTTGCTCCAGCTTCTATGGTGAAAATGTTGACCGAGAAGTTACAAAATCACTCTCAGTTTCAGGGAGAAGCCATTCGTCGGTTGAATATGTGCGAAGACTGCCGTGTTCGCGATATTTTCTCGACGATCGTCGATGATCCTGAAAGTCAGCTAAAAGTGTAGGAAAAGCAAATGGAATCAGTACTTCAAACTCAACAAGAAGATAGTGCACTGCGTGTTGAAATATATGGCTTGTTGGCACATTTGTTTCGCAAGGCACCGGATCAAAGCGTTTTAGATTGGCTTTCTGCACTAGATGTTGAAGCAAATCAGAATGCATCTTCATCAAACACAATGGCAGCTTCTTGGCCTGTTCTCAAATTGGCGGCACAGACCACAACAGTTTTAGCTGCTGAAGAAGAGTATCAAGATCTGTTTATCGGCATCGGTCGTGGCGAGATCGTCCCATTTGGATCTTGGTACCTAACCGGTTCATTGATGGAAATGCCTCTTGCCCATCTTCGTCGTGATCTTATGCAGTTGGGCTTTGCCCGTGAAGAGAATGTCAAAGAGCCGGAAGATCACATCGCCGCATTATTGGAAGTGATGGCGATGCTGGTGGAAGGGGGAGACAAGCACTTGCAGCAAGTTTTCTTCAATCGTCATATCGCGGCATGGTTTGAGCGACTATGCGCTGATCTTAAAGCTGCCAACAGCGCTGTGTTTTATAACGCTGTTGCTGAGTTGGCTCTTCAGTTCCTGCTGGTGGAAAAAACACGATTAGTAGAGGTGAACTAGACTTTACCTAATTTTCATTTTTGTGACGACGTAACCGCTACCGAACTATTTAATGAGCGATGCAATGAGGGTGCTCAGTGGATAGTTGGAACAAGCCTTTTAAGTCGTTATTTATTTTACGAAAAACTTAGCAAAAAAATTGATTTCCGAAACGAGCCTATCGGATTCGGAAACACGATAAGGAGCAAGCTTTTATGAGTGAGCAGAAAAAACCTAGTCAAAATGAAACCCGTCAAAGCCGACGCCAACTATTGAAAAATATTGGCTTGAGCGTGGCGGCTGGTGCTGTTGTTGCAGGTACAGCAACTGCGGTTCAGGCGAAGGCCGACAAGCCTGAAGGCTATACCAAAGATCAAGATGACAACACTACTGGCTATCGCGAAACTCAGCATATTCGCGATTACTACGAAACCTTGTAAGGCGGAGCAATAAATGAAACTGATTAAACGTTCCGATAACGTAAGCAAGGACGAAAACCAGCTAGGTATTTCGCGTCGTTCCTTTATCCGAAATTCATCACTGGCTGCTGCTGGTGGTATGGCTGGTGCAAGCATGTTTGCACCGGGCATGATGAAAAAAGCCGAAGCTAAAGACGTTGATCCTAAAGCGCCGGCTGAAGTGAAGCGTACTATTTGTTCTCACTGTTCTGTTGGCTGTGGTATTTACGCTGAAGTACAAGAAGGGGTGTGGACTGGTCAGGAACCAGCATTCGATCACCCGTTCAACGCCGGTGGCCACTGTGCAAAAGGTGCTGCACTCCGCGAGCATGGCCATGGTGAACGCCGTATCAAATATCCAATGAAGTTGGTTGACGGTAAGTGGAAAAAGCTTAGCTGGGAGCAGGCTTTGGATGAAGTCAGCCAGCAAGTTAAGAAGATTCGTGAAGAGTCGGGTCCAGATTCAGTGTACTGGTTGGGCTCTGCTAAGCACAACAACGAACAGGCTTACTTGTTCCGTAAGATGGTCTCGCTATGGGGCTCGAATAACGTTGACCACCAGGCGCGTATCTGTCACTCCACAACCGTTGCCGGTGTAGCAAACACCTGGGGTTACGGGGCGATGACCAACTCGCTCAATGACATGCATAACTGTAAGTCGATCCTGTTTATCGGCTCAAACCCTGCAGAAGCGCACCCAGTTGCGATGCAGCACATCCTGATCGCCAAAGAGCGCAACAGCTGTAAGATTGTGGTAGCGGACCCTCGTCGTACCCGTACAGCAGCGAAATCTGATCACTATGTTTCTCTACGTCCTGGCTCTGACGTTGCCTTCATCTGGGGTGTGCTATACCACATTTTCAAAAATGGCTGGGAAGACAAAGAATTCATTCGCCAGCGTGTTTGGGGTATGGATGAAGTACAAGCAGAAGTCGCCAAATGGACGCCTGCTGAGGTAGAGCGCGTAAGTGGTGTACCAGAAGCGGAAGTTTATCAAACGGCAAAAATGCTTTCTGAGAACCGCCCAGGATGTGTGGTTTGGTGTATGGGTGGTACCCAGCACACCACAGGTAATAACAACACCCGAGCGTACTGTATTCTTGAGCTTGCCCTTGGCAACATGGGTAAATCAGGTGGTGGTGCCAACATTTTCCGTGGTCACGATAACGTACAGGGTGCGACGGACTTTGGCGTACTGTCTGACAACCTACCTGGTTACTACGGCCTTTCTGAAGGAGCCTGGAAACACTGGGCGAAAGTATGGGATGTGGATTACGAGTGGCTGAAGGGTCGCTTCGACCAGAATGAATACCGTGGCAAGAAACCAATGAATAATGCCGGTATTCCTGTTTCTCGCTGGATTGATGGTGTGCTTGAAGACAAAGCCAACATCGAGCAGAACGATAACATCCGAGCCATGTTCTACTGGGGCCATGCGGTGAACTCGCAAACCCGTGGTACCGAAATGCGCAAGGCAATGGAAAAACTGGATATGATGGTGATTGTTGACCCATACCCAGGCGTTGCTGCGGTAATGAACAACCGCAAAGACAATGTATATCTACTGCCAGCGACTACCCAGTTCGAAACTACTGGTTCTGTAACGGCAACCAACCGTTCAGTTCAGTGGCGCGATCAGATCATTGAGCCGCTGTTCGAATCCAAGCCAGACCACGAAATCATGTATCTGCTCTCTCAGAAGCTTGGTCTTTCCGAGCAGCTGTTCAAGCACATCCGTGTTGAAAACAACCAGCCTGTAATTGAAGACATCACCCGAGAATACAACAAGGGTATGTGGACTATTGGTTACACTGGCCAGAGCCCTGAGCGCCTGAAAGAGCATCAGCAGAACTGGCACACGTTCCATAAGACTTCTTTGGAAGCGGAAGGTGGCCCAGCCAACGGAGAAACCTACGGTTTGCCGTGGCCTTGTTGGGGCACACCAGAGATGAAGCACCCTGGTACTCATATTCTGTACGATACATCGAAAACTGTCGCTCAAGGTGGCGGTAACTTCCGTGCCCGTTTCGGTGTAGAGCGCAATGGTGAAAGCCTTCTAGCAGATGACAGCTTCTCGCTAGGCTGTGAGCTTGAAGATGGTTACCCAGAGTTTACCGACAAGATGCTTAAGCAGCTTGGTTGGTGGGATGACCTGACCGCTGAAGAAAAAGCACAGGCTGAAGGTAAGAACTGGAAAACTGACCTGTCTGGCGGTATCCAGCGTGTAGCCATCAAGCACGGCTGTATTCCGTTTGGTAACGCCAAAGCACGTGCAGTGGTATGGACATTCCCAGATGCAGTGCCGCTTCACCGTGAGCCGCTGTACACGCCACGCCGTGACCTTGTAACAGATTACCCAACGTGGAATGACAGCGAAGCCATGTTCCGTCTGCCGACGTTGTACAAGTCAATTCAGGATAAAGACGTGTCAGACGAATATCCAATCGTATTGACCTCCGGTCGATTGGTTGAGTACGAGGGTGGTGGTGACGAAACCCGTTCTAATCCATGGCTGGCAGAATTGCAGCAAGAGATGTTTGTAGAGGTAAACCCGAAAGATGCCAATGATATTGGCTTCAAAGACGGTGAAATGGTGTGGGTTGAAGGTGCAGAGAAAGGCCGAATCCATGTTAAAGCCATGGTAACGCCTCGTGTGAAACCGGGAATGGCATTTATACCGTTCCACTTCGGTGGTAAGTTCCAGGGCGAAGATTTACGTGGTCGATACCCTGATGGCTGTGCGCCGTTTGTTTCTGGCGAAGCGGCCAACACGGCAACTACATATGGTTATGACCCTGTGACCCAGATGCAGGAAACCAAAGTTACCCTCTGTAAAATCTCTAAAGCGTAAGGAGTCATTCTGATGGCACGTATGAAATTTCTTTGTGACTCTAAACGTTGTATCGAGTGCAACGGTTGTGTGACAGCTTGTAAAAACGAAAATGATGATGCACTTGAATGGGGTATTCAGCGCCGTCGCGTCGTTACCCTTAACGATGGTTTGCCAAATGAGAACTCTATCTCGGTAGCCTGTATGCACTGTAGTGATGCGCCATGTATGGCGGTGTGTCCGGCTGACTGCTTTGTGCAAACCGAAGATGGCATTGTTCTGCATGATAAAGATCTCTGCATCGGTTGTGGCTACTGCTTGTTTGCCTGTCCGTTTGGTGCGCCGCAGTTCCCGCAGCAAACGGCTTTTGCTGAACGTGGCAAGATGGACAAATGTACCTTCTGTGCCGGCGGCCCGAATGTCGAAACGGGTTCGGTAGAAGAGAAACAGAAGTATGGTGCCAACCGTATTGCTGAAGGTAAGCTTCCAATGTGTGCTTCGCTGTGTTCAACCAAGGCGCTACTGGCAGGTGATGCTGCGAAAATCTCTGATATCTACCGTGAGCGTGTTGTTGCTCGTGGGGCAAAAGAAGCGGGTTGGGCGAGTACTGACGACCTGGCTTACGATGCAGCCAAAGTGCGTAAGGCATAACGAGTCCTAGCAAACGAACAAGAGGCAATCTCTAACGCTGAGGTTGCCTCTGGGTAAAGAGATCTGAATATAACTGTTGAACAAACAGTCGGGAGTAATATGACTAAGCGAATTCAACACTGGTTCTTTTTGCTAACAACCGCCTTGGTATTGATGTTTTCATTATCGGCGGCAGCAAGTAATGAAACCGGTGCTAACTCTGAATCTGAGCGCTTGGGCGAGTCTGTTGTAAGGCATGAAGTCATTGGTTTTGCCGGTGCTGACTATTGGCGAGCAGTCAAAGATGGCCAAGAGGGCTATACCACATCGAAGTCACCAGAGCATGGTGTGCTGATTAGTGTACCGGGGCAGACCTGGTTCATTATGAAAGAAAAGTGGATGTCACCACTTGGCGCACTAGCCATTTTTGGCAGTTTGGTGATGGTGGCGCTGGCGTATGTTGTCGTTGGCCCATTAAAGCTCAGCAAGCCCAAAACAGGCCGTAAGATCAAACGCTGGAGCCGGTTGGATAGGGCGTTGCACTGGAGTTTAGCTTTCACCTTCTTGACCTTGGCATTTAGTGGATTGACGCTGGTTTATGGTAAGTACTTTATCAAGCCTATCGTTCCTACTGAGCTGTGGGGTTGGGTGATCTATGCAGCTAAGCAATACCATAACTACATTGGCCCTTTGTTTGCGATTTTCTTGGTAGCGGTACTGGTTAAGTGGTGGCGTAAGAGTATTTTCAACAAAGTTGATATGCAGTGGTTCATGAAGATGGGCGGTATGGTCGGTAAGCACAAAGGCAGTCACCCATCAGCTGGGTTCTCCAATGGTGGTGAAAAAGCGATTTTTTGGTTGTTGATCTTCTTTGGTGCCTTTATCGTGGCCAGTGGTTTTATCTTGGATTTCCCAATCTTCGACCAAACACGTCGTGATATGGAACTCTCGCACTTAGTTCACATGCTGTCTGCATTGGTACTTATCTGTGGCTTCATCTTCCATATTTACATTGGTTTGTTTGGTATGGAAGCGGGTCTTGATGGCATGATCACGGGTGAAGTGGACGAAACTTGGGCCAAAGAGCACCATGATTTGTGGTACGAAGAAGTGAAAGACTTGCCTGAAAACCAGCCTGGCTATGATGAGAAAGCCGAGGCGGATAAGAAAGGCAACGCCGCTCAGGATAACGCATAACAGCTGATTATTATGGTAAAACCGGTAGCTAACCCTACCGGTTTTTTTATATCTGCAGCTGGGTGAATGACTGGTTTGTTAAGATTTTAACAAAGGGTTCTTGAAATTGTCATCGAAGTTTATTGGCAGCTTTGGATGCGATTTTCTACTGTGGAAGTGGGTTTAAATCAGTCAATGGTGGGACAGTTTAATGCTTGAGTTAAATAGAGTAATAGCAGCTGCACTGGTTTCGGTTTCAGCGTTTGCCGCTACTGAAACATATGCCGCTTCTCGCGATACAATCAGCATCGTTGGTTCGTCAACGGTTTATCCATTTGCGACTGTTGTCGCTGAGCGATTTGGCCGCTCGACAGACTTTGGGGTACCTAAGGTTGAATCAACCGGATCCGGTGGCGGTTTAAAATTATTCTGTGCCGGGGTTGGGGTTGATACGCCAGACATTACTAATGCTTCTCGCAAAATCAAAGGCTCAGAAGTTGAGAATTGCATGAACAATAACGTCAAAGAGATCGTCGAGGTCAAAATTGGCTATGACGGTATTGTACTGGCTAATTCAGTAAAAAGTGATGTGATGTCGCTGACTGTTGGCGAACTATACCAGGCTTTGGCAAAGGTACTGCCTGATGAAAAAGGTAAGCTAGTTGGAAACCCTAACAAGACCTGGAAAGACATCAATGCCAATTTGCCGAATACCAAAATAGAAGTGCTTGGCCCTCCGCCAACATCAGGGACTCGAGATGCGTTTGTCGAGCTGGTGATGGAGGAAGGTTGCCTTGAGAACGACAGTATTCAAAAGCTGAAGAAAGAGGATAAGAAACGTTTTCAGGCCGCTTGCCATGCCATCCGTGAAGACGGTGCGTTTATCGAAGCGGGAGAGAACGATAATCTGATTGTTCAGAAGCTAAGTGCTAACCCGTCGGCGTTTGGTATCTTTGGCTACAGTTTCCTCGACCAGAACAGCGATAAGGTACACGGAGCGAAAATCAATGGTGTCGCACCAGAGTTTGAAGCTATCAGTGCGGGGGAGTACCCGGTTTCACGTTCGCTGTACTTCTATGTTAAGAAGGCCCATATCGGTGTTGTACCAGGTCTGAAAGAGTATGTAGACCTCTTTACCAGTGAAGATGCGATAGGCGCAGAAGGATACCTCACTGACCGCGGCCTGATCCCACTGGATGACACTGAGTGGACTGAAGTCAGGGATGAAGGAGTAAACCTGACTGTGAACATCCCTTAGAGTAAGCGACGGGCAACTATCCATGATTTTCGGGCTAGTATTGCTTATTACAATGGTTGCTTTCTTTGCCTGCCGGGAAAAAGCGAGGCGCATTGCCTGGCAACTCGGTAGGCAGAGTCAGCTGCATTCGCTGCCACATTTCCATGGCTTGTCTGCTGTTTTAGTGGTTGTTGCGCCATTGCTGTTGCTTGGTATTTTCTGGTTTGTTTCCAGTGAAAGTCTTGCACGTTATCTACTTGTTCAATATCTCTCGCAACACTCGCTTGAAACGACCAACGTCATTGTCTCCCAAGTTATCGGGATCGCTGATGGCATTTTGTCTGCAACATCTGACAACATGGCTAACGCCGCAAACTATTATCGTGAACAAACGGCGTTTTTAAAGCAGGTTTTTCACGCTATCACATTTGGTTGGACATTCATCGCCAGCATTGCAGTTTGGTGGCGCATTAATGCGAGTTTCAAAGCCAGAAAAGTCGTTGAACGGATCACTATCGGCTTTTTATGGGGTGGTTCCCTTATTGCGATAATCACCACTTTGGGTATTTTATTGTCCCTACTTTTTGAGGCCATTCGGTTCTTCCAACTCGTTCCACTTTCTGATTTTCTATTTGGCCTGCACTGGTCACCTCAAATTGCGATTAGAGAAGATCAAGCCGGGGCTAGCGGTGCATTTGGCGCTGTGCCGCTATTCGCAGGCACCTTTATGATCACCTTTATTGCGATGCTGGTTGCTGCCCCTGTGGGCTTATTTACCGCAATTTATCTTTCACAGTATGCACCAGCAAAGGTGAGGAAGTGGGTGAAGCCGATTTTGGAAATTCTGGCGGGGATCCCAACAGTGGTTTATGGCTATTTTGCTGCACTATTTATAGCCCCTTTCATACGTCGCCTCGCCGAAGGCATAGGTCTTACTCAGACATCCTCAGAGAGTGCCTTGGCTGCTGGATTAGTGATGGGGATGATGATTATCCCATTTGTATCATCACTCTCTGACGATGTGATTCGTTCTGTGCCAAAAGATCTGAAAGATGCCGCATTGGCAATGGGTGCTACCCAAGCTGAAGCGATAAATAAGGTCGTATTGCCAGCCGCACTTCCCGGTATTGTTGGCGGGTTATTGCTAGCGGTATCAAGGGCGATTGGTGAAACCATGATAGTCGTCATGGCTGCAGGATTGTCTGCCAACCTTACTGCTAATCCGCTTGAATCAATGACAACGGTGACGGTACAAATTGTTACCTTACTGATTGGAGATCAAGAGTTTGATAGCGCCAAGACACTCGCGGCATTTGGCCTTGGCTTAGTATTATTTTTGGTGACCCTGTCACTTAATGTGGTTGCGCTTCGACTAGTTAGGCGATACCGGGAGCATTATGACTGAGTTTAACCACGCTATAGCGGACAAGAACCAGCGCATTAGCTTGAGCTTAAAACGTCGCTATCGACATCAGAGTATCCATAAAACGATAGGACTGGCGGCAATCGTCTTTTCACTGGGCTTCTTGCTGCTGATTTTTTCCGCCATTGCGATTAAAGGAATGCCAGCGTTTAAAGCCACAGAAATACAACTGCGTGTAGAAGTGCCGGATACCGTCACTTCAAGTAAAGCGCGTGCGGCTATTCGGGAAAGCTTACGAGCACAGTTTCCTGCCGTGCAATCTCGTTCAGATCGCCGATTACTCTACAAGTTGATCTCCGAGTCAGCGGAATACCAACTGGTAGAACAATGGCGCAACCAGAAACCGACTGCGGGAATAATTGAGTTAGTGTGGCTGCCGGCATCGGACAGTATTAACCGGTTACATAAATCAGGCGATCGGGATGCTAACTTAGCGGATAAGTTAGAGGGTTGGTATCAAGCGCTGCTGCAGCAAGCTCAGGTGAAAACGACATTTAACACGACTTTTTTTCAAAATGGTGATAGCCGAAATCCAGAGTTTGCCGGTATTCGAGGGGCATTGGTTGGCTCAATGTATACCTTGTTGACTGCGCTGGTGATTTGCTTTCCTCTTGGCGTGGCAACCGCTGTTTATTTGGAAGAGTTTGCGCCAAGAAACCGTTTTATCGACTTTGTCGAAGTAAACATCAATAATCTCGCGGCAGTACCTTCTATTGTGT
Organism: Photobacterium sp. AWH4_225; assembly: GCF_056158405.1. Lineage (NCBI taxonomy): Bacteria > Pseudomonadati > Pseudomonadota > Gammaproteobacteria > Vibrionales > Vibrionaceae > Photobacterium > Photobacterium sp. AWH4_225. The sequence continues at coordinate 1,987,908 of NZ_JBSWTF010000001.1, forward strand.
TTGGTTTATTGGGTTTGGCGGTTTTCCTGAGTGTATTTGGCTTGCCTCGTTCGACCCCGCTGGTAGGTGGCTTGGTGCTCGCACTAATGACATTACCAACAATTGTGATATCAAGCCGAGCAGCGATCACTGCGGTTCCGCTTTCGATAAGAGAAGCCGGTTTGGCGATGGGAGCATCGCACATGCAGGTAGTGTTGCATCAGGTATTGCCCATGGCGTTGCCTGGTATGTTAACAGGGGCCATTATCGGGATGGCGCAGGCACTTGGTGAAACAGCACCATTGTTAATGATCGGAATGGTCGCATTCATTGTAGATATCCCTAACGGCATATTGGATTCCGCCACTGTTCTACCTGTACAAATCTATTTGTGGGCGGAAAACCCTGAGAAAGGCTTTGCTGAAATTACGGCGGCAGCCATTTTGGTATTGCTCGCTTTTTTAGTTTTGATGAACGGACTGGCATTGTATCTACGCCATCGGTTAGAGCGGGAGGGCTAATGAGTAAGTTACTGACACCCATAAAGTTTCAAGATAGTGATGACATTGGCAGTAAAACATTAGGCCAACCTTTGATCGCTCATGCAAAGATGACAGCCCGAGATGTGAATGTGTTTTACGGCGGGGAGCAGGCCATATATGACGTTAACCTGGATATAGGTCAACAGGAAGTCTTGGCTATGATTGGCCCTTCAGGCTGCGGTAAATCCACGTTTCTTCGTTGTCTTAACCGTATGAATGACACCATTGTTAATTGTCGTGTCTCAGGCGACATTGCTTTGGATAACCAGCAAGTGATGCAGATGGAGCCTGAACTGCTAAGGGCAAGGGTAGGGATGGTTTTCCAAAAGCCCAACCCATTTCCTAAATCGATTTATGACAACATTGCCTTCGGCCCTAAAATTCATGGTTTGATCAGTAACCGTACGGAGTTAGATCACTGTGTTGAACAATGCCTTAAGAGGGCTGGGTTGTGGGACGAGGTAAAAGACAGGCTCGATCAACCTGCTTTGGGTTTATCTGGAGGTCAACAACAACGCCTGTGTATTGCTAGGGCAATCTCTATTCAGCCGGAAGTCATATTGATGGATGAGCCATGCTCGGCATTAGATCCTATAGCGACAGACAAAATTGAACAATTAATTAAAGACTTAAAGCAAAATTTCAGTATCATTATTGTCACTCACTCCTTGCAGCAAGCTTCACGAATCTCTGATAGGGCAGCTTATTTCCACCTAGGTAAATTGGTTGAAGTCGACAAGGCGGAAGTGTTCTTTTCACAACCACAACATCCTTTAACCACACAGTATCTAGCTGGTCATTTCGGTTAGTTCAATTGTGTACATGTTATGTAGGCTCTTTATGGACTTGACCATTCCATTTTAACTCCCTAGCGCACTATAACTTTTTGTTTGTTACTTATAATTAGACTAATGTCGTAGACGTTTCACTTATAACCACATGAAAACAATGGTATAAAGTTAACTAGAGAATAAAGAAAGGACACGGCCATGCTTTTCCCATATCGAAATATAGTTGTACTAACCGGCGCGGGCATCTCTGCAGAGTCAGGCATCCGTACCTTCCGCGACCAGGATGGGTTGTGGGAAAACCACCGCATAGAAGATGTGGCAACGCCTGAAGGGTATTATCGTGATCCGGCACTCGTGCAGAATTTCTATAATTTGCGTCGCCAGCAGCTAGAAAGCGGCACAGTTTTCCCTAACGATGCACACAAAGCATTGGCTAGGCTTGAACAAGAGCTTGATGGCAAGGTCACCATTGTTACTCAGAACATCGACAACCTGCATGAAGCTGCAGGCAGCAAAAATGTTATTCATATGCATGGCGAGCTGCTCAAAGCCCAATGTAGTGAAACAGGCCAGTCAGTAGAGTGGAGTGGGGATATATCACTAGATGATCATTGCCATTGCTGCCAGATGCCTGCTCCGATGCGCCCTAACGTAGTTTGGTTTGGAGAAATGCCAATTGGTATGGACAGAATCCATGATGCTCTCTTAGAGGCAGACCTGTTTATTTCTATCGGTACATCGGGTGCTGTGTATCCGGCAGCGGGTTTCGTCCACGAGGCGGCGATGCACGGGGCTCATACGATTGAGTTGAACCTAGAGCCGAGTGAAGTCGAAAGCGAATTTGCTGAAAAGCGTTATGGGCCAGCATCAATGCTAGTCCCTAACTTTGTTGAAGAAATACTTGGTTAAACCTTACAGGCATTGATTCTTTTGAAAATGCCCGCTCATTGCGGGCATTCTACTTTAGCATTCAGAAACGTGAGCTTCGATTGGCGTTGGCTTTGTGAAAAACTTCGCTTTAACGTGATCATAAGACCAGTTATAGATGATTGCGTAGATCAAAAAGAAAATCACAATGCCCAAATCAAGGACTAGCACAGTCCAAAAGTCCAGCTGCAGTACCCACATCAATACCGGAATCGTGACAAAAATTAGCCCACCTTCGAAACCGAGGCCATGCAGGATTCGTGTTTTAACTGTACGGCTTAAGCGATCCTCTCCGGCAAACTTATCAAATATCACATTGTAGATGTAGTTCCAGGTCATCGCGATCAATGACATCACGATACTTAGTCCACCGACAACGGCTGGGTTATGCTTGGTGAAAATCGTTGCGGCTCCCATCAAAATCACAAGGGCAAACACTTCAAACAACACTGTGTGTAAGATACGTTCTTTAATAGTCATCATTTTTTCCTAAGCTAATGCAAGTTGTTTTGTGCGTGTAATGTATCTTTATCTGTGATTTAATCTAGTTAGTTATCATCACTATTACTGATAGTATGTACAATCTTGACCAGCTCCAGATGTTTGTTATAGCGGCTAAGTTAGGGTCTTTTTCTGCTTGTGCCAGACAGCTGGGAAAAGTCCAATCAGCAGTTAGCCAGGGTATTGCAAACTTAGAAATTGATTTAAATGTCGAACTGTTTGATCGTTCTACGAGAAAGCCAACACTGACAGAACAAGGGCGGCATTTGCTCAGGTTTGCAGAAGCCACTTTGCAGCAAAGCTTTGAGTTACAGAGCGCGGCAAATGCATTGAGTGATAGCCAAGAAACGGAAGTCACCATCTTAATTGACGATAACTTATTGATTGATAAACTCGGAGAAATTGCTGATGAGTTTAGCCAACGCTTTCCATCGACAACCCTAAGTACTATGCTGGCCAGCAGTACTGATATTCCTAATCTCTTGCTTAGCGGAAAAGGGGATCTCGGGGTCATGTTGACTGACATGGTTCACTTCAAAGAACTGGATGTTCGATACATTGGGAGTATTCGCTTTGTGCCCGTTGCCTGCCCAGAACATCCTTTATCAAAACATGACAGCGTCACGCCGGCAGATTTGATCCCTTATCGCCAGTTAATGGTAAGAGGCGAAAGTGGAAAGTCCATGTCTTACATGCCGCCGATATCTTCCCTGCATTGGTGGACGAACGATCACCATGTACTGATTCAATATGTTGAGAAAGGTTTGGGTTGGACCTACCTGCCAAGCCATGAAGCCAAACAGAGGGCATCAATGGGTAAAATGAAAATACTGCCCGTAACCTTCGATCACAAAGAATGGCAAGCTCCGGTTGAATGCGTGACTCCCAAAGGAAAAGCTGTCGGGCCTGCGGTGAAGTGGCTAAATATTGCTTTAAATGGGTTGTTGGATGACGTGGAATGAAAAGAGTTAGCAGGATATAAAAAACTCGGGCTGGAGCCCGAGTTTTTTATACGGAGGAGAGAGATTACTGACCTGCTTTCAGCTTCTGGTAGTACTCTTCGTAAAGGGTGTTTGCACCATTTACGCTGTCTTGCCATTCACCGGCATCCATCACTTCTTGTGGTGGGTAGATGCTTGGATCGTTAACAAAGTCAGCAGGAAGTTTATCTTTCGCTGTTGCAACTGGTGTTGGGTAACCGATTTCTAGAGCGATTTTCGCTGCATTCTCAGGGCGAAGTAGGAAGTCGATCATCTGGTGCGCAGCGTCTATATTCTTCGCGTTAGCTGGGATAGAGATGCTATCCATCCAGAAGATAGCACCTTCTTTTGGCCATACGATGTCAATTGGCGCGCCTTCTTGACGAGCCATGTAAGCCGAGCCATTCCACAACATCCCTAGAGATGTTTCGCCAGCCATGTAAGGGTTGGCAGGGTAGTCAGAGTTGAATACCAGTACGTTAGGCATTAGCTTCTTAAGCTCTTCGTACGCGGCCTTAATCTCTTCAGGATTTTTGGTGTTCGCAGAGTAGCCAAGTTTACGCAGTGCGATGTGAAAAAATTCACGCGCGTCGTCCATCATCATTAGCTGACCTTCCCATTTCGGGTCCCATAGGTCAGCCCAGCTAGCAACTTCGTCTTTATCCATCATATCAGTGTTAACACCGATACCGGTTGCCCCCCAGATGTAAGGGATAGAGTAGTCGTTCTCAGGATCGAATGGCTTGTGCAGGAAGTTCGGATCGATTTCATCAAAGTGGCTTAGCTTTGACTTGTCGATTTTTTGCAGCATATTTTCTTCACGCATTTTCGATACATAGTAGGTTGAAGGAACCACTAGATCGTAGCCGTCACCGTGAGTTTTCAGCTTCGCGTACATGGTTTCATTCGACTCGTAGGTCGAATAAATCACTTTAATGCCAGTTTCTTTCGTGAACTGTTCCAGAACTTCTGAAGGGATATATTCAGACCAGTTGTAGAAATAAAGCTCTTTGTCTGCGGCTGTTGCCATGTTCGAAAACATAGCCATTGCGCAAACACCACCGGCCATTAAAGAAGACCATTTTTTCATTGTTATATGCTCCAAACTAAATGGGATTTTGAGAGTGTTCTCTAGCGAATGTACTAATTATGGATGAAAATCATCACGGTGAAGTACTAACCGCTTCTCCTGCAAAGTGTCGTTATGCTCAGCCCATAAGCCGAACGTCGGATGTTTACCCTTGTCACAAGGGTAGTAAGGTTCTGTAAAAAGCACTGATAATACAGCGCTTTTAAGAGCATATTATAACAGGGAATGGAATGACTATGATATGGAATATCAACGACTAATAACTGTCTGAACTATTAATAGTCAAAATTGGTATATTTTCGGTATAAAAAAGGCAGCCAATTGGCTGCCTTCAAAATAGTCGATTATTACTGGCCTGCTTTCAGTTCCAGGAAGTAATTTTCATATCGGATGTTCATTTCGCCAACCGCGTCCTGCCACTCACCGCGGTCAAGGTCTTCTTGCGGTGGGAATAGAGTAGGGTTGTCTTTGTATTTCGCGTTCGATGCTTCAACCGCAGTCAAATAACCCGTTTCTTCAGAAATTTTGGCTGCCACGTCAGGGCGTAACAAGAAGTCGATCATCTTGTGTGCTGCTTCAACGTTTTGGGCATTCTTGGCTATGGCTAGGCTATCAACCCAGAAAATACCGCCTTCTTTCGGCCAAATCAGTTCAATCGGCAGGCCTTCTTTTTGAGCGGCAGCCGCTGAGCCATTCCAAAGCATACCCAAGCCCACTTCACCGGCTAGGTAAGGTGCTGCTGGGTTATCAGAATTGAATACCAAAACGTTTGGCATCAGTTTCTTCAGTTCTTCGTGAGCTTCATCGATCTGTTTAGGATCGGTGGTGTTACCAGAGTAACCTAATTTACGCAGAGCAATGTGGAACACTTCTCGCGTGTCATCCATAAGCATCAGTTGGCCTTCAAGCTCAGGATTCCAAAGGTCCGCCCAACTATCGAAATCGGCAGGATCGTACATGTCAGTGTTGACTGCCAAGCCTGTCATTGCGATAACGTGTGGGATCGAGTAGTCGTTGTTTGGGTCAAAAGGCTTATCCAGATAATTCTTATCAAGCTCTTTGAAGTTAGTTAGCTTTGATTTATCGATTTTCTGTAACATGCCTTCATCGCGCATTTTAGCAACGAAGTAAGTTGACGGCACAACCAGGTCGTAACCTTGAGGGTGGGCTTTTAACTTAGCGTACATAGTCTCGTTCGACTCGTAAGTCGAATAAATCACTTTAATACCAGTTTCTTTAGTGAACTGTTCACGCAGCTCCGTAGAAATGTACGGGCCCCAGTTCATAAAGACTAATTCCTTGTCTGCCGCATTGGCAACGTTAGTGAACATTGCTGCAGCGCATGCAGTACCGGCTAGAAAAGCGGACCATTTTTTCATTAGATTATCATCTCCAAAACCCTTTTAGGGTGTTAATACAAAACAAGTGGCCCGAAGGCCACTTGCTCGTTCTTTGGCTAAAGCCAAATTTAAAGCGGTGTTGCTAGCCTTATTTGATCTTCTCTCGAGCGAGTAGCTGAGAGCTGACAACCAGAATCAAAGATACAATCAGCATAATTGTAGCCAATGCATTCACTTCTGGTGAAATACCCACTTTAACCATGGAGTAAATCTTCAAAGGCAGAATTTCATAACTCGGGCCTGTCACGAATGAGCTGACAATCACGTCATCCAGAGACAGGGTGAAGCTCAATAACCATCCAGCGGCTACAGCAGGCTTGGCAAGCGGTAGGATAATCTGTTTCAGGATCACCCACTCGCTAGCACCCAAGTCACGTGCAGCTTCCAGCATCTTCACATCGAAACCTTTCAAACGGCTATAAACCGTTACCACGACAAATGGTAGGCAGAATGTAATGTGCGAAAGCAGCAAGGTAAGGAAGCCAAGCTCCGCACCCACCAAGATAAACAGCGCCAATAGCGAAATTGCCATCACAATGTCCGGAGACATCATTACAACGAATAGCATGCCGTTGACAAAGTGCTTACCACGGAACTGGTAGCGGAAGAGGGCAACGGCCGTCAAGCTACCAATAATCGCTGCTGCAGTTGCAGAGAACACGGCAATATTCAGAGAGTGCCATGCTGCCTGCATTAAACTGTCATTGTTAACCAACTGGTGATACCACTTGGTGGTAAAACCGCCCCATTTCATGCCGAACTTGCTGGCATTGAATGAGTTTACAATCAAGATAATGATTGGTGTATATAGGAAGGCATACACCACAGTCATAAAACTGATTTTAAATGCGCGTCCCATTATTCAAGCTCCACTTTTCGGTTAAGCAGTTTGCCTGCCCGGTAGTAGGCGTACAGCATGACTGCCATCGCGATAGTCAAAGCAATACTGGTTGCGGCACCAAACGGCCAATCACGGGCGTTCAATACCTGGCTCTTAATTACGTTACCGATAAGCAGGTTCTTCGCACCGCCAAGCAAGTCGGAGACATAGAACATACCCAGAGCAGGTAACAGAACCAACAAACAGCCAGCAATGATGCCAGGCATGGTCAATGGGAAAATCACTTTTACGAACGTCTGGAATTTGTTCGCACCCAAATCACGTGCCGCTTCAATATAGTTATGGTCAAGCTTCTCAATCGCCGAATAAAGCGGTAGCACCATAAACGGCAGAAGAATGTATACCAGACCAACCATGACCGCGTATTCGGTGTACATAATACGAATCGGTTTGTCGATAATATCTAGGTAGAGCAGGGTATTGTTTAGAATACCGCGCGTACCTAGCATGATCTTCAAGCCGTAAGTACGGATCAGTGAGTTAGTCCAAAACGGCACAATCACCAAAAACAGCATGAATGGACGCCATTTCTCTGGCATCTTTGCAATCGCATAGGCAAACGGGTAGCCAATCACCAAGCAAAGCAGGGTGGCCACCAGCGCCATATAAAACGAATGCATCATGACCTTGGCATAAAGCGGATCGAACAACCGGATGTAGTTGTCCAATGTAAAGGTCATTTCAATCAGGTTCGCATCATCTCGGGTCAGAAAACTGGTACCGATGATCATCAGGTTTGGCATAAAGACAAACAGCAATAGCCAACCAACAATGATGGTTATGATGATGTTTTGAAGATTAAGCTTCTTGTTCATCTGCCAGCACCACTTCCCAGCTTTCAACCCAAGTAACCGCAACTTTTTGATCCAGAGAGTGGTCTACATCAGGATCATCTTCGTTGAAGAATTCACTTACCATGACAGACGTGCCCGTCTCTAGCTCAACAACAGAGTCTAGCGTCATACCCTTGTAGGTACGCTCACGGATATAGCCAATGATGCCTTGTGCTTCATCACCATTGTTGATTTCTTCAAGGCGAATATCTTCAGGTCGCAGCAATACCTTAACCTTGTCACCCGCGCTAACCGGTAGTTTGCAGTGAATCATTGAAGGACGACCTTCAACATTCGCCAATACGCGGGTTTCATCTAGTCGTTCTTTTACAACGGCATCAAATACATTGATTTCACCGATGAACCGAGCAACAAATAGGTTTTCAGGTTCTTCATAGATTTCACGTGGAGAACCATCTTGCTCAACATTACCAGAACGCATAACAATGATACGGTCTGACATTGATAGGGCTTCTTCCTGATCGTGGGTAACGAAAATGAAGGTAATGCCCAGTTTACGCTGCAGCTGTTTAAGCTCGATCTGCATCTGTTTGCGAAGTTTGTAGTCCAACGCAGACAAAGATTCATCTAACAACAATACTTTCGGCTTGTTGACCACAGCACGTGCAATAGCAACACGTTGTTGCTGACCACCAGAAAGCTGATGAGGCTTACGCGGGGCAAACTTTTCGAGTTGCACCATGCGAAGCGCTTCCATTACACGTGGTTCAATCTCACTTTCAGCGACTTTCTGCATACGCAGGCCGAAGGCAACATTTTCAAATACTGTCATGTGCGGGAAAAGCGCGTAACTCTGGAATACAGTATTCACATTGCGCTGTTCAGCCGGAATACCTGTCACGTCTTTGCCAGCAATAACAATCTGACCCGCATCGGCATTTTCAAAGCCGGCGATAAGTCGAAGTACCGTTGTTTTACCACAGCCAGAAGGGCCAAGGATGGTTAAGAATTCACCATCGTTCACATTCAGATCGAGACCAGCGATAATTTGCTTTCCGTCGAAGCTTTTGCTCAGCCCTTTTAGCTGAATCACTGGTGCTTTAGTTGTTTCTGCAGCGTTCAATTCTACGAGATCTCCACCTAGGGGTTTCATAGATAATCCCCCCAACTATTAGGTTGATTTTAGGGGGCGCATAATAGTCCCCTAAACGTGTAATTCAAAGCGTTTTTTTTCAATTTCTTAGACTATTTTCATACAAGCGTATCTTTGTTTTATGACAGTCTAAGTGCCCGGTTAACAACCTGGTAAATTAAGCCTATAAATCAATAAGTAAACCCAAAGGTTGCTCTGGCATAACCTATTAATCATAGTGTATTCAGCAGCACAGGCTAATTTGCCAGCAATAATAGCCCACTGAATGCAAAAGCAGCTTTTTGGCCCAAAGTTTCTCTATCGTGCCTAACTAGCGTACAATCACGGGCCAAGTGTGTAATAGTTAGTGAAATACAAATGAATAACAAAACATTCCAAGTTGGCGGTTCAATTGAAAGAGCATTGAAAGGTGAGAGTGAACTCCAGTCTCTGTCTGTGCTTCAAGAGGCCTGGAAGATTACAGCCAAGAATTTTCTGACTTTCTTGCCAGCGGTTATTGGTTTGTTTCTCGCCCAAGTTGCGTTACTTCTGCTTGGCCTTCAAGTCCAACTAGGAAGCGCTGCGGTTTTCTTTGATGCCATCATGACCGGCGGAGAGATTTCTGCCTCAGTTATTGAAGCAGGCTATATGGCAAACTTTTGGTCAGATGTATTAAGTGCACCGCTATTGGCAGGTGTGAGTTTGATGGCGTTGAATCATGCCGTAGGCTTGCCGAGTAAGCCGAGCTATTTGGTCAAAGGTTTCCCTTTTGCATTGGCATCTATTATTACCATTCTGCTGAGTGCTTCGCTGCAGGGTATTGCCAATGCGATTTTCCCAATTCTTGGCATGCTGCTTTCTATGGGCTTTAGCTTGGCTATTATGCTGGTTTGCGAAAAACGTTTGTCGCCATTAAAAGCAATTCAGTTTTCACTTATCGCGACTTTGCGTAAACTATTGCCGATGACTGCAATTTTTATTGTCATCCTAACAATGTTTATTATTTCATTTGCCACTGCTGGCATTGGTTTGATCTGGACGATCCCATTCTTCTTCAATGTGAAAGCCATTATCTACCGTAATCTGTTCGGTGTTTCACTTCATGTCACTACCGTGCAGAAAGGCCAAGACGATAACGACCAAAACCAGCAGGGGGATCCAAAGGTTTTTGACGCGTGATAAAAAATATAACAACCAGTAAAGTCGCCATTATTGCATTGGTCAGTGGATTGACAGCATGTGGCGAAATGCCCTCCCAAAGCGCCAACGATGAGGCCCCAGCGGCCTCATCACAAGGAAGCAAACCCGATTTCTCCCAAATTACTGACGTTAACCAAAAGAAAGCTGCTTTCTTTGATTTCCTCCGCCCGGCGGTTGAACATGAGAACCAGCGGGTTGATAAAGAACGTCAGTTCTTAGAATCCATTAAACCTACAGTCTCCGCCAGAGAGCCTCTATCCAGCGATCAACGTAATTACGTAGAAAAGCTGGCAGAGACATACAAGGTGTCACTTCATGAGCAGGGTGTGACAGGCGAATGGCTGTCCGAAATGTTGAACCGAGTAGATATGATTCCTGAATCGCTTGTGTTAAGCCAGGCCGCCAATGAATCAGGGTGGGGAACATCACGCTTTGCAGTGGAAGGAAACAACTATTTTGGTCAATGGTGTTATCGTAAGGGCTGCGGATTAGTCCCGAACGCCCGAAATGACGGCGCTAATCATGAAGTCGCTGTTTTTGCCTCACCTTATTTGTCGGTACAAGCGTACTTCATGAATGTAAATACCAATCGTGCTTACCAAGATTTGCGTGACATACGAGCTGCTCAGCGGATGTCAGGTGAGATAATTGAAGGTACGAAGTTGGCCGAAGGGCTAAGCCGTTACTCAGAACGTGGTCAGGCTTATGTCGATGAGATACAGGCCATGATCAGGCATAACAATCAATATTGGCGCCAAGGATAAAGGATGAAGTTGACCCATTGGCTTTTGGCTGGCTTATTTGCCAGCACATCACTCTATGCTCAGGATGCAGCAGCACAGAACATAGAAATGCGTTACAGCACACTTTACGGCAAGCTCAAGCAGAATGTGAAAGAAGGGCACGATGATGTCAAAATTGCCTTGTTTCTTCTTAACCAGCAAGATGGTAGCGTTTGTCAGATCTACAAAGGGTCAATGCGCAAGGACAAACATTTCGAAGAGTTAGTCATCCCTGATAACAATGAGCTGACGGTACCTATCGACAGCAACTTACGCCAGGCTAACCCTGATGTCACTTTTGTTATTGATGATGGCATTACCTGCGATGTGTCTATGCAGGTCATTGCGAAGCATGAATACGGTACATCCCTCGAACAATCAGAAGTGGCTAAACTTGTGCCTCAGATGAACCAGATATTGTCTGATCTGGGCGGAATGTTCTCCGGTTGGTTTATGCCGGATGTCGAAGGTGTTGTTGTTCATTTTGATAATGGCGACACCAAAATTATCGAACTCTCCTCACTTGCTGTTGGTGAAACAGTGAGCTTTTCGCAACCAGCGGTAAAAGTAACGCCTTGGATCCCCCAAGCCTGATCTAATACTGTCTAAGCAAAAATGAAAGCCCGGATAATAATCCGGGCTTTGTATATTATAAACAGAAGGAAAGTTAGACATTTAAATCACTATTTCTGGCTTTGATTCTGATACCTCCTTTTTGATGTTCTGTCACTTTGATGCCGTTCGGTGTTTCGTAAGATATATACAACTTGGCGTTGTCATTGCACCATTTCGACACTTGAGAAGTTAATAGAAAGTTGGGTAAGTAGCGAGAGTGACAACATTGGGTAAAGTTAAGCTGTGCTTGGCGCTTGAACTCTGAAGCAATACGCGGATAGAACAAGTCTAGCTTTTCATTTCCATCTTTATTGCAGAAGTGTAAATTTGCTTTTAATTTTCCTTTCCTATACCTCAATTTTAGTTTGGCTGGAATATTATCGTTGATAACAGGTATTTGAACATCCAAAGTTTTTTCAATGGGTTCATGCGGTAGAAATAGATTTGTCAGCATAAGACCTCCTTGGTTTAAATTCATCTTATGCACTATTTGAAAAAATATTTTCTACCGATGTCACACATACTGAATGGCAGCTAAATAAGATGTGTGTTCTATAGTGGATGATCAACCTTTTACATTTCCACACACTTTAACTTCGGCTTCACCGAAGTAATGATCAGGCGTAAACGAAACATACGTATAAATTACCAACACAATTTAAACTACGGAAGCAGAATTTCGCAGCACACAAGTGCAATCACTGTTGACTAATCAATCAAAAATGCTGGTTTTAGTGTGATTTGCGCAGGAAAAATTGGTCAGCGCTCTGTGCATTATTCATTTAATGCACAAAAAACTGATTCATCGCAATTCATTTAACTGCTCCTATCGGGATACTTGCTCAGCATAGTAATTAATTTGATCAAAATGAGTGGGACATGGATAACTTAATTGAGCGTTTTCTACGATACGTGAGCTTTGAAACTCAATCTAACCCAGCCAATGCCCAGTGCCCAAGTACCGAAGGGCAGCGTGTATTAGCTCAGCAGTTGAAGGATGAGTTGGTTGAACTCGGCCTTTCAGATGTCACCCTGGATGAAAACGGCTACCTGACAGCTCGTTTACCTTCAAATGTCAGCCATGAAGTACCGGCGATTGGTTTTATTGCCCATATGGATACTGCACCTGATGCTTCAGGTAAAGATGTAAAACCTCAGATCGTTGAGAACTATCAAGGTGGAGATATCGCCCTTGGTATTGGTGATGAAGTGCTGTCGCCAATTCAATATCCAGATCTGAACAAGCTGCATGGTCATAATCTGATCACCACTGATGGCACCACTTTGCTAGGTGCGGATAATAAAGCGGGCATTGCTGAAATCATTACGGCAGTTGCTCACCTTAAAGCGAACCCTGAAATCCCACACGGTGATATCTGTATCGGCTTTACCCCGGACGAAGAAATTGGCCGTGGTGCTAACCTATTTGACGTCGAGAAGTTTGGCGCTAAGTGGGCATACACCATCGATGGTGGCCCTGTCGGTGAACTGGAGTACGAAAACTTCAATGCCACGTCAGCTGATGTCATCTGCCACGGTATCAATGTTCACCCTGGCACAGCTAAGGATAAAATGGTTAATGCGATGAACATCGCAGCGCAGTTCCAGTTGATGATGCCAGCAGAAGAAACGCCAGAGTGCACAGAAGGCTACGAAGGTTTCTACCATTTGAAATCAATGGAGCCAGCGGTTGCCCGTACTGAGCTTGGTTACATTATCCGTGATTTCGACCGTGAAGGCCTAGAGCGCCGTAAGGCATTCATGCAAACCAAAGTTGACGAACTGAACAGCCAGCTGAAGAAAGGTCGTGTTGAGCTTGTTTTAACTGATTGCTACAACAACATGCGTGAAATGGTTGAGCCTCATCCGCACATTATCGAGTTTGCTAAACAAGCGATGATTGAATGTGATGTACAGCCTTTGATTAAGCCTATCCGTGGTGGTACGGACGGTGCCCGCTTGTCATTCATGGGACTGCCATGCCCGAACATTTTCACAGGCGGCTACAACTTCCACGGCATTCATGAATTCATCACAATTGAAGGAATGGAGCAGGCAGTTAAGGTTATTGTGAAAATTGCCGAGAATACTGCAAAGAGTACTCAGGCATAAGCCACTGTAAGCACTTTTCAAATTGTATCTTCGAAATACCCAGCAATGCTGGGTATTTTTTTATCCATTTTCAGAGGAAATAAATATCACCAATGTGGTTGTATATGTAGATATATGCTAAATTTGTCCATATATAGACAAATGGAGCGGTGATCATGAATGCAGCCCAAGCCAATCAATCCCAGCAACTCGCCCAGGCAGGTAATGCCGTCTTGCCCGTTGTTTTCAACATTCTTGATAAATGGTCTTGCAGCCAAAACCAGCAAATGGTACTGCTTGGACTGAGTAGCCGTTCGACGCTGAATAAGTACCGTACTCATCCGGAATCAGCCAAAGTATCGAAAGATTTATTGGAAAGAATGAGTTATATCCTCAATATCCACAAGTGCCTGCGGATCATGTTCACGGCGGAAGAGAGTGTGTATAACTGGGTGCAAAAGCCCAATAGTCATCCTTTTTTTGCTGGGCGTACAGCAATGGAAATCATGTGTCAGGGAAAAGTTGTTGACCTCTACCACGTCGCGACAAGGTTGAATGCATGGCGTGGCGGGCATTCATAAATGGACATTAATTTTAATGATATGAAGAAGGCGTCCTTTTCTGACCAGCTTTGTTACCGGTTGATCCCTTCAAAATACCCACCGATTAATCTCTATGAGGATGTTGCCGAGCCTGAGCAGCTAGAAGCAATTTTTGCGATTGAAGCAATTACTAATCCAAGATTGGCGGAGGAGACTGGGGATTTTGGTCGTATACCATCTGAAGAAAGACTCGTCGGGATCCCTCACTGTAGCTATGTCATGGCGGCATTTACTCATGTAAACCCGGAGGGAGCGCGTTTCAATACGTCTGACTTCGGAGGCTATTATGCTTCACCTGAAGTAAACACCGCGATCAAAGAGACCGTCCATCATATGGAGCGGGTGATGGGATATACCAATGAACCAGCTCAGGATATCCAGATGCGCTGTATTGATGCTTGGTTCAATGCTGAGTTAGTGGATTTGCGTGAACAGCATCTGTTAGATTCTACGCTGTATCACCCGACCAATTATGCACACTCTCAGGCACTGGCCAGCGATATCAAAGTCGCAAAAGGGGACGGTATTGTTTACCAATCGGTACGGCATCAAGGTCACGATTGCTATGTGCTGTACAAGCCAGTATTAGTAAATAAAGTATGCCAAAGTCGACACTTCACCTATAAGTGGAATGGAGACTCTGTTAACTCTGTTCTCGAGCTTAACCTAGTCTAAGAGTCTAAGGCACTGGAACCCGCCCAGTGCCTGTTTTGGGATTATATCCAAGTGCACTTTAGCTACTTGGCCTACAACTTCGGTTGGTTCTTCACTTCCGGGTGCTTATCAATTTCATCCACCATCCAGTCATTGAGATGCTTCAAGATAGCGAGCACCGCGTGATCTTTGGTTCCCTTTTCATTATTGGTGATTTCAAGCTGCTGCTTGGCGTGGAGGCCGGTTTGGTCTTCAGCAATATGTAGCCAATCTGGGTGCCAGTAAAAACTCTTGCCTTGTTTGGTGATCCAGTTATGAACCCCAGACTCTTCACCTTTGTAATCAAGATCACCTGCCGTGTATTTCATTGTCAGCCTCCTAACGCTCCGGGTGTAATCAGTATAAGCCGGATCATGAAAAAGCGGACTGGCGCAAAATGGTAAGTGGTGTTTTTTTGTACTGGTAATCTAGCGCCATCAACTAGCGATGAGGAAACGTTATGTACATTATGAGCAGTATGTCAGAAGCATCATCGAGCGGTATTAACGGCACTTTACAGCTTCTTAAGCTAGAAGCACATGAATGGAAGTTACAAGCGGAAGAGCTTAGAGTTAGCTTGAAGGTCGCAGAGTGTAAACTCGCACAATGCACATCGCATTACAGAAAAGCGAAATCAATGGATGGATTGCAAGGCATCAAACACGCGACATTAGAGCATGAAAGGCTTGAGGCTAAGTTGAAATACGCATTATCAAAGCTCACCACCACAAGAGCACAAATCACCTTTTTGAAGAAAGCCGCTACTATCTAGCGGCTTTTTTATGCTTACGATGACTCTACTCCTAGCCAGTTAACGCTCCAATTGAAGTGTAATGTGGTCTGAAATCAATTATAAGTAGCCTAGTGCTCCTCTTTAGATATACTTTTGGTACGTCATACTGTATATTGCAAAGTTTGTTGCTAGCCTATTTCTCATTGGAGTAATCAGCATGGGAATCAACGAACTATATCGTGACTACCTAGGACAACGCCTGAAGAACCCTATGGCTTGGGGAGCTGTGCTTCCTAATAACGTAGTGTCACTTAATGTGTGGATGGAAGAGATTTCAAATGGTCGGGTCTACGTGTTTAATGATAAGCCAGCGTTAACCAAGCGTGGCAGCATCAATCCAAATTGGTCTGAACGCAAGGCTCATATAAGCATGATTAAGTCCGGTATTAATTGTGTTGGAGTACTTATCACAAATGGAGATAAGTCATCAGATGATGAATGGCACATTCATGGTGTAAACGAAGATTCAATTTTCCGTCTAACAGATCTTACCCAGGCCGAAGAAGGGCATTGGTACATGAAGATTGACCTAACAAACCCAATCCCAATAGAGAAAACTACATTCGATATTGATTTGGCAGTCGAAATGCTGAGCAAAAAATACAAGAAAGCGTTCATAACTGTGGAGAAGGCTTCTGAGCGTTTTGGTTGGGAGTTATGTGGACTAAACTCAACTCATGCAACCTTAAAGCGTGGCGTTGAGCTTATGTTGGTAAACTTGATGACAGGTTGTTATGAGAGAAAGAAAGTATAAACGTCAACAATTTCGTTGGGGTATGAACGCCAGAGTGAATTTTAAAGCTGTCTATGAGAACAAACTAAAAGCTTGAATTTCGAAGAATGTAAAAATGCACAAACCACCTTCTTGAAAAAAGCCGCTAATATCTAGCGGCTTTCTTATGCATTACTAATGCTTTAATTCAAACCTTATTTATTTCAAATAGCGGTGCTCAAGATGCTGCTTGAAATACTTGGCATTAAGCCTTTCACCCGTCGAATCAATCAGCAGCTGATCAGTTGAGGCCGTTGAAGCACGTTTCCAAACATGGCGATCTAGCCAGTTGAAGATCGGCTGTAAATTGCGCTCACGAACAAGGTTATCAACATTCATTTCTTTATTGATCGCCGCCATGAACTGCGCTGCGTACATCGCCCCTAGGGTGTAAGATGGGAAGTAACCAAAGGCACCGAAAGTCCAGTGAATGTCCTGCATACAACCATCAGAGAAATTACCTTTGGTTGAAAGACCTAAGTATTGGGACATTTTCTTATCCCATAGTTCAGGGATATCTTCGACTTCGATCTTACCTTCAACCAGATCACGCTCAATTTCATACCGTAAAATCACGTGGGCAGGATAGGTGGCTTCGTCGGCATCAACACGGATGTAGCCAGGCTTAACTCGCGTATTGAGCAGAGTCAGGTTCTCCGAAGATAAGGCAGGGTCATCACTGCGCTGGAATGTCTCAGCGGCAAGCGGAGCGAGAATATCGATAAACAACTCGCTGCGTGATAGCTGCATTTCAAAGAACAGGCTTTGTGATTCGTGGATCCCCATCGAACGAGCCTTACCGACCGGTAATCCAGCCCATTTTTCTGGCAAACCTTGCTCATAACGTGCATGGCCTGTTTCATGAATCACGCCCATCAGAGCAGAAGTAAAGTCGGCTTCATCATATCTTGTCGTAATTCGAACGTCAGTCGGCACGCCGCCACAGAAAGGGTGGACACTTTTATCAAGTCGACCGTGGTTAAAGTCAAAACCCAGTTTGATCATCAAGGCACGGCTTAAGCCTTGTTGCTGCTCTACGGGGAAAGGGCCTACAGGCTGAATGGTAACATCCTGGCTTTGGCGTTCCATGATTTGTTGGATCAGCTCGGGTAGCCAGGCTTTTACATCACTGAATAGCGCATCGAGCTCACTGGTCGTCATGCCCGGTTCATACAAATCGAGTAGGGCATCATAACGGCTTAACCCTGTTGCCTCTGCACGGATCTGTGCTTCCTGCCTAGCCAGTTCGACAACCTCTTTGAGATTTTGGCTAAAGCCCTGCCAGTCATTCTTTTCACGCTGAGTCCGCCAAGCGTGTTCACATTTGGAGCACGCTAAAGATTTCTTTTCTACCAGCTCGCCTGGCAATACGTTTGCCTGCTGCCAACTACGCTTCATTTCATGAAGGCTGGTTGCTTCTTCCACATCCAGTTGTTCCCCTTCAGCTTGTTCAAACCACTCAGAAAGTTGTGGTGCTGTAGAGAGCTCATGCTTAATTACCGCAAGCTCTGCCAATGCTTCAGAGCGGGCAGAGTTCCCCCCTTCAGGCATCATTGAAGCCTGATCCCAGCCACAAATGGCTTCAAGGTGTTCAAGCCGAGAAATCTTCTTATTATGGTGTACTAGTTTTTCATAGAAAGTCATTGTCATTCCTTTATGTAGACTTATCTCTGCCTGAGAAAATGTTACTTTACTTTATCCTAACGGCATTTTAACGCATGCGCTATGCCTTGATACTTGATTACTGGTATGAATTGAATCGATCAGCATTGAAATACGCGAAGTAAAGCAGGAAATGTTGCTTGAAATTTTATATCTTGGGTTAAAAAATACACTAACTTAAATGCCAGTTGTAACGGATTTTACAATAACGTAAGACTTCGTAAAGCTTACAAGATTTCGTTCTTAGGTTAGATATACTGCTCCCAATAACACCATCGACGGCGAGAATAATGAATATACAACTGAAACACTCTTTTCGCACCTTAGCTGCAGGTACAATCTGTCTTTCGGCCTCTGCCTTTGCTGCACCTACAGTCATTCCCGATGCACCAGTTCTGGGTGCAAACGGTTATGTATTGATGGATTACCATACTGGTCAGATTCTTGTTGAAAAAAATGCCCATGAGCAACTTAACCCAGCAAGTCTAACGAAACTAATGACAAGCTATGTTGCTGGCCAGGAAATGAAAAGCGGCAACATCAGCGAAGACGATCTAGTGGTGATCAGCCGCAATGCGTGGGCTAGGAATTTCCCGGATTCATCAAAGATGTTTATTGAGGTAAATACTGAAGTGAACATGATGGATTTGTACCGTGGCTTGATTGTTCAATCGGGCAATGATGCCAGTGTGGCAATTGCTGAGCATGTAGCTGGTTCAGAAGGGGCGTTTGTTAGCCTGATGAACTCGTGGGCCAAGAAGCTAAACATGAACAACAGCTCATTCTCTAACCCACATGGTTTAGATAGTGATCAGCTGTACTCAACGCCATACGATATTGCACTGCTTGGTCGAGCACTGATTAAAGATCTTCCGAACATTTACTCCATCTACAGCGAGCGTTCGTTTACTTACAACAACATCACCCAACGTAACCGTAATGGCCTACTAGGCGACCGCAGCCTGAATGTAGACGGTATGAAAACTGGCTACACCAGTGGTGCCGGCTACAGCTTGGCTAGTTCAGCGACTGAAGGCGACATGCGCTTGATCTCTGTCGTAATGGGTTCAAGCAGCCCTAAAGCGCGTGAGGCTGAGAGTAAGCAATTATTGAACTACGGTTTCCGTTTCTTCCAAACCGTCTCACCTCACAAGCAGGGTGATGAGCTTATCAATGAAAAAGTGTGGATGGGTAATACCGACACTATTTCTTTGGGCACAATGGAAGATACTTACGTGACCTTGTCACGGGGTGATGTGAGCAAGATGAATGCAACCGTCGAGTTGACTTCAGAGCTGACAGCGCCAATCAATGAAGGGGAAATTGTTGGTAAGATTTTCTACCAAGTTGATGGTGAGGACGTTGCCGAAGTGCCGTTGGTTGCCTTGGAATCAGTCGAAGAGGGTGGACTATTCAGTCGTTTGATTGATTACATCAAGCTGTTCTTCATTGGCTTGTTTAAGTAACTGAAGATATTACTGCTAAAGCCGCATCATTCGATGCGGCTTTCTTTTGCCATCCAGACAAATCACTTTAGTTACAAAGCACTACTTTGGCCATGAGTGACGACCAATGTGAGTATGTATACCGTACCGCGCTTTTGGCAAAGACAAATATTTCAACTGGCCTCAAAAATCCGTATAATCCTCGCCTTACGAAAATCCAATCAGGAAATCAACCGTCGATACTGTCGGCAGTGTGAGTAATCGCAATGAATCAAACAGATACTAGAAAAGAAACACTTGAATTCAACAAGCTTCAGAAGCGCCTTCGAAGAAATGTTGGTAATGCCATTATTGACTACAACATGATCGAAGAAAATGATGTTGTGATGGCATGTATAAGTGGTGGCAAGGATTCATTTGCGATGCTGGATATCCTGTTGAATCTTCAAAAAGCCGCACCTATCAAGTTTGACGTTGTTGCCGTTAACTTGGATCAGAAGCAGCCAGGCTTCCCAGATCACATCCTACCGGATTACTTTGAAACGCTGAATATTCCTTACTACATCGTGGATAAGGATACCTACTCGGTCGTTAAAGAGAAGATCCCAGAAGGTAAGACGACCTGTGGCCTTTGCTCACGTCTGCGCCGTGGTACTTTGTATTCATTCGCAGAGAAGATTGGCGCAACCAAACTTGCTCTGGGCCACCACCTGGACGACATCGTTGAGACCATGTTCTTGAACATGTTCCATGGCTCTCGTCTTAAAGCGATGCCACCAAAGCTACGTTCAGACGACGGCCGTAACGTGGTTATCCGCCCGTTGACGTACTGCCGCGAAAAAGATCTGATCAAATACGCAGAGCACAAGGAATTCCCAATCATTCCTTGTAACCTATGTGGCTCGCAAGAGAACTTGCAGCGCCAGGCGATCAAAGCGATGTTGATTGACTGGGATAAGAAGACGCCAGGTCGCGTTGAAAGCATTTTTAAATCAATTCAAAATGTTAGCCCAAGTCAGCTAGCAGACCGTAACCTGTTTGACTTCGTTAACTTGCCACTAGATCGCGAAGGCGAACGTGAAGAGTACGAATTCAGTGAAGCGGTTGTCTCATCAACCAACATTGATGAATCTATGTTTATTGATGTGACTAACATCTAATCTTAAACGAAAGGGAGGATATTGATATTCTCCCTTTTTTAATGCCATTATCGATATCCTCACGCTGTTCCTACCTGTTTGAATCTCTTTTCTTTACGACTTCTTTACTCTAACCCTAGAATCGTCATAAATACTCAACCGAGAGCTATAATATGCTTATCGCCAAATGGAATGACTATATTGTGAGGTAGGGATGCCAGTTCATTTATTGGAGATGCGGTTTTACACTTACGCAGCAATAAAGATCTTCGAAAGAAGAAAAGCCCAATTACACCGCCTTCGCTATCTAATCACACTGTGCGGTATAGTGTCTCCGGCCCTTGTTATGCTTATTGTTTTCAACAACAGTCAACGCTTCATCATTATTGCATCAATTGTCATTCTCACCTCCATTGTATTACTCGCTCAAATAATTCTTTCCCTATGGTCCTTGTTAGCCAAGTGGGATGACCAGAACGAGTATGCTATTCAAGCTTTGTCATCAAGTACTTCAATTTATGGCAGACTAACTGTTCTCATAGACAGTAATGACTCCATTTCAAGCAGCGTTTTATCCGCAATTAGAAATGACTATCATGGTCAATTTTCCGGTGATCACGTTTATAAGATAACCGATAGAGAGAAGCGTTATGGTTACCGGCAGAGCTTAATTGAGTTTTCTCAAGCTTGTTCGTCTTGCCATATAAAGCCAAAAAATATGAAACCATCGAATTGTGACTTATGTGGGAAGTTTTAGAATTTCTAGAGTTAATTCTACAATCCGATTAATATTCCCTTTAAGTCACCAGATAATCTTTAAGCGCATTTGTTACTACAGGGAACTTCATGAACCTTCATCACCTCGATCTTAATCTGCTCAAGGTTCTCCTCGTCTTGTTGGAAGAAAAAAATACCCACCGTGCAGCAGATAGACTGGAGACCAGTCAACCTGCGGTGAGCAGGGCACTTGGACGGTTACGTGAAGCGTTGGATGATCAATTATTTGTCCGCCATAATCGAGGCCTGAAGTTGACCCCGAGAGCTGAAGAGTTGGCTTCGGTATTACCCGGTATTTATACTCAGCTCGAAAAAGCATTAGAAAGCAGACAGTTTGAACCATCCCAAATGGAAGGCCGCTTTCGAATCGCTCTCAATGGTTTTTTGATAGAGAGTTATGGCACTGAATTCTATCGTTTGTTTAACCGCGCTTGCCCAAATGTCGAGCTGGAACTTTATAGTTTTGGCTCCAGTACTATTGCCCAATTACAAGATGGCCGCTGTGATCTCGCCATTACTTACCAGCCCTTAGTCACCCCTAAAGATGTATATCAAAAAAATATCGCCAAGAGTCAAATTGGTTTTATTTGCCGCCGTGGCTTTGTACAAGAAAATCAGCCTATCCCGATCGAGGAGTTAGATAACTATCGCTGGGCAGGTATGGTTGTACCTGGCTTCAATCAACAAATGGAACTCGTGAAAAGATATGCCAAACTGCGAGAAAAGCCCGCATTTAGAAGCCAACATGCTCACCCAATCCTACAAGCGCTAAAAACTGAAGACATGTTGTTTATTGCTCCAAGAGAGTTATACAAAATAGTTGATCAGCAGACCTTTCAGTTTGTTGAAATGGACGAGACAGGCCGACCCGAACGACGTGACGTTATGGATGTTGTGATGGCGTATAACCAAAAGCACTGGAATACAGATAAGTACCGCTGGCTGGAGCAAGAAATCAAACAGCTTCGGGTGACAAATAAGTAAAGCGTACAATAAGAGAAGCAAAAGAAATCCATTTTAAGCATTAAGCTATCATTCAGAGATGCGTTTATGGTATTTCACTAATCCATTTCTGCCATGGGTTTAAGGCAGTCGTAACCCTACAATGTGTACATCAAGTGAGGGAGTTCAAACCTCACAAAGAATTGTTCAACACTCTCATGGACAGAGGGTACTGATAATACACACAGAGGTAGGTTATGAAAAAATCAGCTTTCGTTATCATCAGCGCTTTGTTTCTGTCTTCACAAGCAATGGCAACTGATGTTCTGGATTACCATCTTTCGACTGCAGGTGAGCGTACTGCGCCTACTGCACACTTAATTAAGCAGACAAACACACCAGCAATGAGTGTGATGGAGGCTCAGTTAACCACTTCAGGTGATGCATCAATGCCTGCTGGCCACATTGGAGATGCCCGAGTGAATGATTCAAGCAGCTCAGTGTTTGAATATCACTACAATACTGCAGACTAAAAGTTCTAAAATCGAATCCTTTAAAGGGCTGATATGTGCTAATCAGCCCTTTACTATATTCAACGACCGGAAAGCTGTAGCAGGTTCACAGTGAAAGGGGCAAATTAGATTGGATGTAAGACGTAATCGGTTATAATGGCGACAGACAATAAATCATTATAATTCAATATTATGCTTATACCTTCAATGATTCGCCGTTCAAAGCTGCTTCAAACAGCGCTTATTGCACTTTGCTTATCAAGCTTGGCAGGTTGCTCATCTTCGCAATCACAGCAGTTAGGTATGCGTAGTAGCACTGTCACCAAAACACCACAGCAAATGAGTAACCTTGAAATCTGTGAAACTTACGCCTTTGGGCGAAAATCCACACAGACTCGTGTTGCGATTGCCAGTGAGTGGAACCGCAGAAATATCAGCCATGCTTACTGCAACAAAATCAGGAATGAGCTGTATCTTACTTCTCTGTTGAAAAAGCTAGCTAACGCCGAAGAGAAACCGGCGAGCAATCAAGTACAGCCGGTTCAACCAATAGAGTTAAGATAGATAGGGCGTATAACCCAAATGATTCAATAAAAAAAGCCTCTTACGAGGCTTTATTTAATCAGTTTAGCTTTGTTCTATGGCAGGTTAGGACTTAAAGGACTCACGTATCCATCTGGCTTCAGAGCCAATAAATCACAATTCAGGCTATCAATGGTGTGCTCAGCGGTGTTACCAATAAAGACCGCAGATAATCCTGTGCGTCCTGTTGTACCCAAGATCACTAGCTCAGCATCGATATCTTCAGCCACCTGGGGAATAATATCTTCCGGTAGCCCTTCAAGCACATGTGTCTGCTCTTCAGGTAAGCCGTGCTTATGGCGTAGCGCCTTCATCGATTTGAGATGGTGTCCTCTGACTGCATCGGTATACGAAGCAGGATCAAACTCAGGTAATTCGATTGTGATGTTAACTGGTGTCGCAGGGTAGGCGTTGACCAAGTTAACTTCGGCCCCCAGTAAATCAGCAACAGATTTCGCTTCATCAACGATAGAGTCATTGAGTTTGTCGTGGGTTTCATCATCAGCGGCAAGATTAACACTAGCCAAGATTTTTCCGTTCTCAGGCCAACTATGATCTTTCACCATAAGTACCGGACACGGGCACTTACGCAACAGGTGCCAATCTGTCGGTGTGAAAATCACAGAGCCAATCTTATCGTGGTCATGAGTTGCTTTGATAATTAGGTCATGATGATTACTGAACACTTCGGCAATAATGGCTTCATAGGGCCGGTTGTGCCACACAACCGTCAACTGAATATTAAAACCATCATCGGTATAAGGACGAATCAAGTCTTTCAACCACTCTTCACGCTGCATAACGACACCACGACGCATCGCTTGCCTTTCATCGGCAGATAGCATGGATGTCATCTCATACGAGAAGTCATAGATTGCAAGGAAAAGGGTGATTTTTACATCATCGGAACGACGAGCAAGATGAATAGCGCGAGACAATGCTGGTTGATGATCCTGCGCCGGATCGGCAACAACGAGTATATTGCTGTATTTGGTCATAACTGCCCCCTTACACAAACCGTGTTGGCATCTAAACCAGTCTCTGTTCCCTCAAAGGAATGATATCTATCTGTCACTTTCGGGCAGAGAAACATTCAGAGTTATCTTACCAAAATCAGTTGCTTGTTATGTAAATGTCACAAAAAGCGTCTTTGGTTACTAATAACTTTAACGTAAAGGATAAGAATAGGGGAGTAACGGCGGGAAATTAATATAAAAAAAGTGATACGGCTCGCGTATCACTTTTTATAATCATTCACTTAGGCGATTCTGTTACGCAATAGTGTTTTTGTTCACACCAGCGAGCTTCGCAAGCTCTTCATGGTTGAGGATAGTAATGTACTTACCTTTAACACTTAGCATTTCAGACTTCTGGAAACGACCTAGCAAACGGCTGATAGTCTCAACGGTTAGGCCCAAGTAGTTACCAATGTCACCACGTGTCATTGTCAGGCGGAACTCACGAGGAGAGAAACCGCGCTGTGAAAAACGTAGAGACAAGTTGTACAGGAAGGCTGCTAGACGCTCTTCAGCGTTTTTCTTAGATAGCAGCAGAATCATTTCCTGGTCGCCTTTAATCTCATTACTCATCAGACGCATAATTTGCTGACGAAGTTTTGGCATTTTCCCTGACAGATCATCGAGAATTTCAAATGGAATCTCGCAAACCATTGATGTTTCCAAAGACTGAGCAAAACTCGGGTGCATCATTTCATTGATAGCATCAAAGCCAACCAAGTCACCGGCTAAGTGGAAAGCAGTGATCTGCTCATCACCTTGCTCGGTAATGGTGTAGCTCTTGATTGTACCCGAACGGATTGCGTACAGTGACTTCAGTTCATCACCCGCTTTAAAAAGCTCCTGTCCTTTCTGGATTGGCTTTTTGCGTTCGATAATTTGATCTAGCTGATCTAGCTCAGACTCATTCAACGTAAATGGAATACACAACTGACTGATGCTGCAATCCTGACAATGGATCGCACATCCGCCTGATTGGATACGTTTGGTTGTTAGTTTGTCTGATATCATAAGCCTGTCTAACCAATTTGATGTAGGTCAATATTTTAACATAATATGAATCATTATGACGAGTATTAAAAAAGCCTACATTATTTGTTTGATTGCGATATAACCAGTATGAACCCCGTAGGCCAATAACAGCAAGGCACTCGCTCTCTTAAAGTAAAGATTCTTAAGCCACTTCTGCAGTTGATTTGCCATAGAGCCCACCGCGATCATGGCAGGTAGGGTACCTAAACCAAAAGCTAACATCACACTAGCGCCTGATGTCGCACTGCCTGCAACTGCGGCCCAACTCAATGTGGAATACACTAAACCACATGGGAGCCACCCCCATAAAGCCCCGAAGGGAATAGCGGCGATAGGACTGCGTAACGGTAGTAGCTTTGTTGCCATTGGTGATAGAAAACGCCATAGGCCTTTACCTATCACTTCAATCTTACTCACACCGTGCCACCATTGGCCTATGTATAAAGCGAGTAAAATCATCATGGTAGCGGCAAGTAACCGTAATGATGCTAATGCCGTTACCTGGCTACCGTAGCTTGCAAGGTTGGCAAAAGCGCCACCGATAATCGCTCCGGCAATCATGTACGATGCGATTCGGCCAAGATTATATAACACTAAATATGGCCAACGGGAAGTGTGTTGGTTATTTTGTACGCCGAGGGTAATAGCAGCAGAAACCCCTCCACACATGCCCAGACAATGGCCAGCCCCCATCAAACCTATGATGAACGCCGCATAGAAATCAACGGTTACCATGGTTACCACTTATCTCATTCGCAGCGTGTTCATTCTGGTTTTCAGTCGGCTTTGACTCATCCTCATCGAACAGGATATCGTAGCCTTGGCGTTCAAGATCTTCAAACTGTTCAGTGCGAACAGCCCAAAGAAAAATCCCGACAGCTATACATACGAAGACAATCGCGATAGGGATTAACAAGTAAAGACTAGCCATTTTCTTTTAATAACCTTAAAGAATTTGAAACAACAATGATCGAACTACCGGACATACCAACAACAGCGATATAAGGTGCCACAAATCCGGCAACCGCAAGCGGTAGGATGATCAAATTGTACCCAAGCGCCCAAGCTAGGTTTTCCCGGATAATTTTACGCGTCTTTTGCGCCAGCTTTCTGGCACGTAGAATGCGAGATAGCTGGTCGCCCAGTAATACCATATCAGCCGATGACTTGGCTATATCAGTACCACCGCCCATGGCAACAGAAAGGTGTGAACCAGCGAGTACAGGAGCATCGTTTACACCGTCACCAATCATTAGGGCTACTTTGTCTTTGTCTAGGCTTCTGAGGTATTCCAACTTGCCTTCAGGAGAGACACCTGCTTCAAGGTGATCGACACCCAGTTTATCGGCTACCACCTGTGCGGATGCTGAATGGTCACCGGTCAGCATAGTGACTTGAATCCCCTCAGCCTGAAACTGCTTAATAAGCTCAGGGCTGTCTTCGCGAATAGGGTCTGCCAACATAAAGCTAGCTACGAGATCGCCGTTACAGCTCAACCATACCTGGAAACGGTTATCACAACCGGCAAGCAGTTGCTCTTTATTAGGATTCAGCGCTAAGACAAAGTCGGCTTTACCAATTCGCCACTCTTGACCATCAACTGTTCCAGCTAAACCACTACCAATCACATTCTCAACATCATTGAACAGCGGCTTTTCGTTTCGGTAAGCAGAAAAAGCTCGAGCGATAGGGTGATTGGCGAAGCGCTCAAGTTCTGCTGCAACTTCCAATGCTTTATCTTCAGAGTGGCCGTTGAAAGTCTGGGTTTTCACTAAGCGGATATTACCTTCAGTCAGCGTACCGGTTTTATCGATGACTAGCTGGTTAACATTACACAGAGTTTCCAGTACATGGCCGCGGCGCAAAAGGATCCCCAAACGACCTAGGCTGGAAGTCGAACACGTTAGCGCTGTTGGTGTAGCAAGGGATAGGGCACATGGACACGTTGCTACCAATACAGCCAGGGTGATCCACAATGCATCTTCTGGGCGGTGCTGATACCAGTAAAGCCAGGTGCCAGCTGAAATGATCAAAATGGCTGCAACAAAGTAACGGGCAACAATATCGGCAACCTCAGCCACCTTGGGCTTGGAGCTTTGTGCTTCATCTTGTAAGCGAACAATATTTGAAATCAGCGAGTTCTGGCGGTCTTTAGTTACCTTGAGCGTAATATGATGGTCACCATTAATCGTACCCGCAAAAACTGCATCACCCACGATTCTTGGTACAGGCATCGATTCACCCGTTACCATAGATTCATCAATGGACGTTTGGCCTTTTAAGATTTCACCGTCAGCAGGAAGGCTTTCACCTGGCAGCACTGTGACAACGTCACCCACTTTCAATGTTTTGGCAGCGACCTGTGAGCCGTCTTCCAATGTCGCCATTGCCGGGACCAGCTTTAGTAAGTTAGCACTGGCGGCAGCGGCATGGCGTCTTGCGCGCATTTCAAGAAAGCGACCAAGCAATAAAAAGAAAGCGAACATCGAAATCGACTCGAAGAACACTTCGCCTTTTTCCATTACTGTTGCATAAAGGCTTGCCACATAGGCAAATAACATAGCGATAGAAACGGGGACATCCATTCCTAATGTTTTTGCTCGCAGATTACGCCACGCATTAAGGTAGAATGGCAGTGCCGAGTAGAGCATGACGGGGGTGGCGAAGATTAAACTGACCCAGCGGAGGTAGTTTTTGAACTCGGCATCTAAGTCGCCAAAGATTTCAAAATACAGGGCGATTGCTAACATCATCACCTGCATTGTCGCAATACCTGCGATACCAAGGCGGTAGAGGTAGCCTTTCATCGTGCGGTGGTATTGCTGCTCTTGAGCATCAGCTTCAAAAGGGGCGGCTTTGTAGCCTAAACGGTGGATAACACTCAAAAGGTGACTGAGCTTAACAGTGTCTGGGTCCCAAGCTAAAAGTGCTCGGTGAGTCGTAGTGTTGACCTTGATGGATACAACGCCCGGTTCACGCTTCAGTTGTTTCTCGATTAGCCATGCACATGCGGCACAGGAAACACCGTCGAGTGATAGCGATGCTTCTTTGCAATTCTCGCTTTCACGGACAAATTCTTGTTGGATTTCATCGTGATCGTAGAGGAGGAGGGATTGCAGTTGTTGCGGTACCAAGTCCGCTTTTTCTGCAGGCGCAGTGCGGTACTCGTAATAAGAGGTGAGGCCACTATCCACAATGGTCTGCGCTACCGCTTCACAACCTGGGCAACACATTTCACGGATCTGGCCGAGAATTTCTACATGATGATGGCAATCCTGTGGAACAGGATCGCCGCAGTGGTAACAGTCTTTCGTCATTCCTTAATCTGCCCGTACAGCGAAATCGGGTCGGATGTTGGCAGGTTAACACGTCCTTGTAACATCCAGTCTCCATCAAACGGCTCTAACTCAACGAACCATGGACCTTCAATAACCTCTGGAGATTCAAAGCGATAAGTCCCTGATAAATCGGCGCTCACCATTTGAGTAAAATCTTTATTAGCTAGAGTACGGTGTGTGAATGTCACACGCAAATTTGGATAGTTATCTAGATCACCTTTATTGAAAAAAACGTTGATGTCTTTGTCACTAACAGCAACTTGCGCTTTCAGGTTCAAGGCATCGGCGACGCGAAGGCGGGATAGGTCGAGGTTAATCGCCTTACCTTTCTTATAATAGTCTTCAGCGACTAGGTCGACTTTGTTCTGAGAGAAGATATAGACAGCTGTCAGGCTATAAACAATTGAAGTAGCAGGGATGGCAAAAACGAACCATGGCCAGAACTGCTTATACCAAGGTTTACCCATATTGATTACCTATGTCGCTTAGAGGGGTTTAGCCCCTGAAGATAACAGGGGCTAGTCGTTAAGTCTCAGATATTTGTACAAATTATTTGAACAAATTGTAACTGAGTGTTGTTTGAGTTGTTACTTTGATGTGTCTTGGCTTAGGTTCCAAACGTAGGCCGAAATAACCTGAACTTTCTCTTCGCCCAGAATATCTTTCCACGCAGGCATCACACCTTGGCGGCCGTGAGCAATCGTAGCTTCCACAGCGCGGCGTGAACCACCGTATAGCCATGTATTGTCAGTTAGATCAGGCGCACCAAATGCTGGGTTACCTTTACCATCTGTACCATGACAAGCCGCACAAACGACAAACTTCTGCTTACCAGCCGCAGCTTCTTTGGCATTGACACTACGTCCAGACATACTTAGCACATAGCTAGCTACTTCAGTCACACCGTCTTTACCAAGTGTATCAATCCAACCTGGCATCACACCTTGGCGACCTTCCATAATGGTTGTCTTGATCGCTTCGGCCTCACCGCCGTACAACCAAGCACCATCTGTCAGGTTAGGGTAGCCAAGCTGACCACGGGCATCCGAGCCATGACACTGCGCACAGTTCTGCAAGAACAAGCGCTGGCCGACTTTAATTGCTTCTTCACTTTCAGCGATCTGAGTGATTGGCAGTAGCGTGTTACCTGAAGCATCGTAGGCCAAAGTCTTGAATGTTTCACCAAAGCGCGCCTGGGCGTCATCCAACTCTTTTGCATACTGGTTCAAACGCTGTTCTTTCTGGGCATTGGCAATCGCCAACTTGGATTCCTCGATTGAACGAACGGTTTGATCAGAACTTGTCCAGCCTAAGAAGCCTTTGTAATTACCTAAACCAGGGAATAGGAAAAGGTAAAGTAGGCCGAAAATAATGGTGCCCCAGAACATGTAGGACCACCATTTAGGCAGCGGGTTGTTGATCTCACGAATACCGTCGTACTCGTGACCCATATCCTCACCTTCTTCAACACCCATTTTGTCCTTGCTACACCATATTAGTAGGGCAGCAATACCAGTTAGGGTACCCAGCGTGATGATTGTTATCCATAGACTCCAAAACGTAGTCATGTTTCCTAACTCCTGTCATTCTCACGCGTTGCCGAATCTTGCTCTTCATCTGCAAAAACAAGATTTGCAGCTTCATCGAAACGAGATTTTTGGCGTTTACTGTAAGCCCAAAGGACAATACCAATAAAGCTACCGAACAAAATCAATGTCCAAATGCTATGAATGGTTCCAATATCCATGGTGCCCCCTTATTTCATTGCGTGACCGAGTGACTGGAGGTAAGCAATGATTGCGTCCATCTCAGTCTTGCCTTTCACTTCTTCGCCAGCGTTAGCCACTTGCTCATCGGTATAAGGCACTCCGAATTGGTTCTTGAATATTGCAAGCTTCTTAGAGGTCAACTTGCCGTCCAACACGTTTTCTTCAAGCCATGGGAAACCAGGCATGTTTGACTCAGGAACCACGGCACGCGGATCACGAAGGTGAACGCGGTGCCAGTCATCTGAATAACGGCCGCCAACACGAGCTAGATCAGGACCAGTACGTTTTGAGCCCCATAGGAATGGGTGTTCCCAAACACTTTCGCCAGCTACAGAGTAGTGGCCATAGCGCTCAGTTTCAGAACGGAATGGGCGGATCATCTGGCTGTGACAAACGTTACAACCTTCACGGATGTAAATATCACGGCCTTCCATTTCCAAAGCGGTATATGGACGAAGGTTCTCAACCGGCTCAGTCGTTTGGTCTTGGTAAAGCAATGGAGTGATTTCTACCAAGGCGCCAAAACTGATCGCAATCACGATAAGGATTGCAAGAAGGCCGACATTTTTTTCTACGATTTCATGACGATTATTAGCCATTGTCGGAACTCCTTATGCTGGTTGCTCTGCGGCTTTCAGGCTTTCTTTTGGCGCAAGAATTGTCTTGTACGCGTTGTATGCCATTAGGAACATACCTGCCAAGAAGATTGCACCGCCTACAAAGCGAACAAAGTAGAATGGGTAAGAAGCCTGTAGTGACTCAACAAAGCTGTAAGTCAACGTACCGTCGGTGTTCACCGCTCGCCACATCAGACCTTGCATTACGCCAGAGATCCACATCGCAACGATGTAAAGAACCGTACCGATTGTTGCTAGCCAGAAGTGAACGTTAATCAATTTGATTGAGTACATACGCTCTTGGCCGAACAATTTAGGGATCAAGTGGTATACCGCACCGATAGAAACCATCGCTACCCAACCTAGTGCACCAGAGTGAACGTGACCGATAGTCCAGTCGGTATAGTGAGAAAGGGCATTAACCGTCTTGATTGACATCATTGGGCCTTCGAAGGTCGACATGCCGTAGAACGACAGAGATACAACCAGGAAGCGAAGGATAGGGTCATAACGCAGTTTGTGCCAAGCACCAGATAGCGTCATGATACCGTTGATCATACCACCCCAAGACGGAGCAAATAGGATCAAAGACATCACCATACCCAGAGACTGAGTCCAGTCAGGTAGAGCGGTGTAATGAAGGTGGTGAGGGCCTGCCCAGATGTATAGAGATACTAGCGCCCAGAAGTGAACGATAGACAGACGGTATGAGTAAACAGGACGTCCTGCTTGCTTAGGTACAAAGTAGTACATCATCCCCAAGAAGCCCGCTGTTAGCAGGAAGCCAACCGCGTTATGCCCGTACCACCATTGGATCATGGCATCAACAGCACCGGAGTAAACCGAATACGATTTAGTCATCGATACTGGGATAGCCATACTGTTCACAATGTGCAGAACGGCAACGGTTAGGATGAAGGCACCAAAGAACCAGTTAGCCACATAGATATGTGACGTGTTTCTTTTAATCATTGTACCGAAGAAGACGATGGCATAGGCAACCCAGACAACCGCAATGGCGATATCAATCGGCCACTCCAGCTCTGCGTATTCTTTACCAGAAGTCCAACCTAACGGCAGCGAAATCGCCGCTGATAGAATGATAGCTTGCCAGCCCCAGAAGGTGAACGACGCTAATTTCCCACCGAAAAGTCTTGTTTGACACGTACGTTGTACTACGTAGTAAGACGTAGCAAATAGCGCACTGGTACCGAATGCGAAAATCACTGCATTTGTGTGCAATGGTCGTAAACGGCTATATGTCAACCAAGGAAGGTCGAAGTTTAGTGCCGGCCATACCAGCTGAGCGGCAATCAATACACCAACGCCCATTCCGACAATTCCCCATAGGATAGTAACCAAGGTGAATTGACGAACGACCGTATAGTTGTAGTTTTGTTCAAGCTGCTTTACTTGGCTCATGTTGCATGCTTCCAATTTTAATTGTTCAACTACACTCTTTTTCCTTGTGCGAACAACAAGTTGTCGCAATGCCACCCAAAGCTTCAATAATCACTGTGTTGTTTTTTTAAACACCCCAGTAATTAAATTGCTATTTTGTTGTAAAAGTGGCATTTTCAGTGCCATATACTACTTTAGATAACTAATGATTGACAGGGTCAAGCCCACACAATGTTTACGGTTAAGCAACATTTATGTGAAAACTTTGACCTCTGTAACATGGGAAGCACGTAAAATCATGGCTGCAGAAAAGCTCACCAAAGGTAGATTAATCCAAATTCTTTTTCTTTTGGCTGTATTGATCACAGCATTTGTATGGAGAACAGTCACCTATAAGAATGAACAAGCTGAAAATAATACTGCAACAACATGCCAATTATCAGCAGAAAAATGCCTTTTAAATGAAAGCGGTAAACTGTTAAATATCGCCTTAACGCCGTATCCTGCAAAAGCAAACCAAGAGTTAACGATACAAATTGATAACAGAGATGTTAAACCGGAGGCCTCTGTAGAAGGGGTCAGCATGTATATGGGAACCATTCCTGTTACTTTTGAAGAAACATCAGAGGGTTGGCTAGGACGCTTTACTGTCCCTGAGTGCATGCACGATGAAATGGAGTGGGCAGTAAATATCGAGCAGGGTGATAAAAAGATAATTGCAACTTTTCTGGTGAAAAAACAAGCAGAATAAGCAAGTTACATACGTACAATATAAATTATAGGGTTTAGGCCGCTAAACCCTATAATTCCATCAAATTACTAAGTGATTTGTTAACTAGAATAAACCTAGTTTCTGAGTGGGTTACTCACTGTAAATCATTTTTTTTGTCATACCACCGTCTATCACGAAGTTCTGACCAGTGATAAATCCCGCCTCTTTTGAAATTAAATACCCGACCATAGAGGCAATATCATCGACATTTCCGACACGGCCAACAGGGTGTTGCAGATGATCTACCTCACGTAGTACCTCATCAGAGGTGTGGATCCATCCTGGAGAAATACAATTTACCCGCACCTCGGGGCCTAAACTACTCGCTAAGGCATGTGTTAAAGAAACGATACCACCTTTACTCGCGCTATAAGCTTCAGTATTTTTTTCGGACTGTAAGTAGCGGGTAGAAGCAATATTTACAATGCACCCATTTGTCTCTTTAAGTAATGGCAACGTATGTTTTGCCATCAACATAGGAGCTGTTAAATTAACAGCCAGCGCTTTATTCCAGTCATAAATATCTAGCTCATGCAGTGGGGCGTTATACGGATCAGCGATCGCAGCGTTATTAATAACTGCGTCCAATCTTCCATGCTGATACTTTATCTCTTCGATTAGCGAGATAATCTGTTGTTCATTGGTCACATCAAGCTGCTTGAAGCGAACTAACGGGTTCTCTGAGACCAGTTCAAACCCGGCATTTTCATCAATATCGGCTGCAATAACTAACATACCTTTTGACAGGTAGTGGGCTATTCCTTTACCTATCCCATTAGCCCCGCCAGTGACCAGTACTACTTTGTTTTCCATCGTTCCCTCATCATCCGTACAACTTGAGATCTTATCCCCAAATATCATCAAAACAGATAGGGATATATCTATCATTAGCGGTCATTACGTCCATAACTTTAATTAATTACAATAAAAAAGCAGACACTCGATCTGATGCATGTAAGAATACCATTAAGCAGTTTCAAGAGGCCGCAATTCCATTTTGTCATTTCCCTAAGCCAAATACAGGATTTGCATGCCAAGGCGTTATCTTGAGCTCAAAAACGTATAAGTAACAATTCAAATTAATCGATAGAAAAATTCCCCATGGATATCGCTACAAGCTTTTCTTCACAGGCAACAGCATCTGATGCTATTCAAGAAGCCATCACTCAACTACAAGCAAAGCTTGCTAACCCTAAACTGATCCTTGTTTACTTTTCAGAAAAATATGACGTTGTCACTTTTCAAGATGCATTAGCTGTCGCATTTCCTAATGCACAAGTTCTAGGATGCACATCCTGCCAAGGTGTGATGACAGAAGGTGGTTATCACCATGGTTTAGGTGTCGCACTATGGGCTATATCCGATTTTCACGGAGCATATGGCACTGCGATTGTCGCGACCAACAATTCAAAATATGACATGGCACGGCAAGCCTTATTAAAGGCAATCGCCAACAGTGGGCGTTCCGGTGAATTACCTGCGTTAATTGTATTGCATGCAAGCCCTGGGCATGAAGAAGAAGTCATCAAAGGTATTGAAGATGAGTTATGCACGTCGGTACCCATCATAGGTGGTAGTGCTGCAGATGATAATATCCAAGGGAACTGGAAGATTTTCACCAAAGAACAGCATACTCAAGAAGGCGTTGGTATAAGTGTCATTTACCCATCTTGCCACATCAGCTATTCCTTTCATTCGGGTTATGCCAGCACTGGATTATCGGCTAAAGCGACAAAAGTCGAGGGTAGGGAGCTGATTGAACTTGATGGGAAACCAGCAATAGAAGTTTATCAAAGCTGGATGAATCAGTCGTTGAAAGACGCTGAAAATATCATTAATAACAGCAGCTTAAACCCGTTAGGTCGTGTTGCAGGGGTCGTGCATGACCTACCGTATTTTAAATTGGCGCATCCACTAAAAACCACAGAGCGTGGTGGTATTACCTTGTTTGCCAAAGTCGAAGTAGGAGAGACCCTTTACTTCATGCAAGGTACAGAAGAACGCTTGATTACCCGGGCTGGTCGGGTGGTCAATGCGGCAACAAATATTTATGCCAACGAATCTCACCTCAACCCAATAGGTGGGATCACTATATATTGTGCAGGCTGTATGCTCAGAGTGCAGCACCGAATGGAAGAAGTGGCACAGTATGTTAAAAGCGCCATGCAAACTGCTCCTTTTGTTGGACCCTTTACATTTGGAGAGCAGGGGCAGTTTGTGGGTGGCGAGAATGCCCATGGTAATTTAATGATTTCAGCTGTTTTGTTTCATAAGGATTAAGCAATGGCTAATTATGAATCTGAAAAACTACAAGAAACATTGCTTGATTTACTGCGGACAAGAGAACGTGAAAAGCAATTACGCGATGAAAATACTGCGATTTTAGCCGGTATTGCCGCAATGGCTGGCGCCAACAATAAGCGCCAAGTATTCAACAGCTTACTTTCAGTATTGCGGAAGTATATCGGCTTTGAGCATGCATTGGTTCTCACCAGAGAAGATGAAACAGCGCCTTTGCAGGAACTGGTAACAACGTGCCGTTTTTTTGAGTCCAGTATTTGGCCGATCGGTAATACATTTATCCGTTCGATGAACGGAGACAGCATCGCGCTTTATGATCCAAGCCAGGTATCTGAATTCCAAGAACTCTCGCCAGAGATGGTGCCGTTTTGCCAATCTGTCTTGTTAACAGGGGTAAAGGTGAGTTCTGGCGATGCGTTATTGCTGTTTTTCCATTCAGAGAAAGGGCAGTTCACGCCAAATTGCCGCAGGGTTTTGGAACGATTCAGACCACTGCTTGAGCGCGCAATTATCGATATCGACTATCGTGAACGTCTTCAGTCGTTAGTAACAGCACGAACTCAAGAACTAACACATAGCCAGCAACGCTTCAAAGACTTCGCAAAAACAGTCGGTGATTGGTTCTGGGAAGTCGATACCGATTATCGCTTTACTTACATATCATCACCTAACCTAACCAACCATACCGTAGATAGTAACTGTATCCTCGATATATTTGGTGAAGCTGACGAACATCGACAGAAACTGAAGACCATCTTTGAAAAGCAAATCGCTTTTGAAGATCTTGAGTGGCAGCTACCCGATGATGAAGGTGGACTTTGGATCAGCCTTAGTGGCACACCGTATTTCAACAAGCAAGGGCACTTGCTTGGTTATCGTGGTACAGCCAAAGATATCACCAGCAGAAAACGCCAGATTGAAGAGATAAAGAAGGCAAGACGACAAGCAGAAGATGCCAACAAAGCAAAATCTGAATTTCTTGCCATGATGAGCCATGAAATTCGTACGCCACTTAACGCCGTGCTCGGCTTGCTTGACATGCTTGGCGACTCTGGGCTTGATAACAAACAGCAGGGCTGGATCAATCAAATGGACCAGTCGGCACAATTATTGCTGACTATCATTAACGACATTCTTGATTTGTCCCGTATTGAATCAACCAGTTTTGAGCTGTTTAATAGCCAGATCCGATTATCTGATTGTATCGATCTCGTCGTCACACAGTTGGATGAGCAAGCGAAAAAGAAAGGGATTCAGCTAAGCAGCCACATCCAAAGTGATGTTCCAGAACAGATCATTGGTGATAAAAACCGAATTTCTCAGGTGCTGTTTAATCTTGTAGGTAATGCGATCAAATTTACCAATGACGGTTCAGTGTCCGTTGATGTAAGTCGCACGGAAAACAAACTGTATTTGAAAATTCGTGATACCGGCATCGGCATTTCACCAGAAGCACAGAGACAACTATTCAAACCGTTCAAGCAGGCCGACGGCAGTATTACGCGTAAATATGGTGGTACCGGTTTGGGGCTAGCGATAAGCCAGCATTTGATCACTAAGATGCAAGGTGAAATTCAATTGGAAAGCCAGTTGGATGTTGGCAGCTGCTTTACCGTGATTTTGCCATTGGACAGCATTGAAATTGCCGATCAAGAAACTGAAGTGCCAGTTGTCGATGTTGAGCATTTGCCAAAGCTAAGCATTCTTGTAGCGGAAGACAGCCCAACAAACCAGTTGGTGGCAAAACTGATGCTAGAGAAACGTGGCCATAAGGTAAAGATTGCTAATAACGGCCAGGAAGTGTTGGATATTGATGAGAGCAGATTTAACGAACTCGATATTATTCTCATGGATATCTCGATGCCAATAATGGATGGCATTAGCGCCACGAAGACATTACGAGAGAATGGCAAAAAGGTTCCAATCATCGCATTAACCGCTAATGTGATGAAATCAGATCAGCTGGCTTACTTTGAAGCCGGCATGGATGACTTCATCGCCAAACCGATCATTGCAGATGAACTCGATAAGATTCTCGCGAAATATCAAATGTTGATAGCCAACAAACCGTAGCCATCAAGAACGAACCAAAAACCGCCGAGCTTTAAAAGCTCGGCGGTTTTTCTTTAGGCTTGATGAAATCAAGCCTAGTAATTAACACCATGTTTTGAAGTACCAGGCAAACTGACCATTTGCAGCAGGACTTAAAAATAGGTGTTAATTACCTATTTTATGGTAAATAACCAATACTGTTAAATTGTACAGTACTTTGAAAGAGATCATCACTGGAAGAAAAGGAGGGGAAAGTGATACATAGCCATACCCGAGAAAACATGGGTTTATGGATACCTTATTTAACATAAGGTACATAATGCGCACTGAAGGGTGTTTTATTAACATAGTTTGGCAGTTATTTGTGGCTTATGGGTCAAGCCAGAAACGTCTACTTTTGGAGGCTTAAAATGTCTTGGAAACAGTTAGTTAAATTGAAACGCGCACCTTTTTATCTCTCACACAATCACTTAGCGTCTTGTGCCTACAAACGTTTGGTTAAGTCCGATATTTTGTTGTTGGCTACGTTTATCGGTGCTGCCTATTAAACCGCGTTTGATTAATCGAAAAGAACTTTCAATAAACGATAATTTTGCGAGGCACATCATGCTGCATGAATCCTTCGTCAAGCTGTTCTGGCGCCATTTCGACAACATCGCTGAAGCTTCAGCGTGGTTTCACGTCCGTCCCATTACTGTCAAGCGTTGGTTATCCGGCCAAATCGACGTTAACCCCATGGCCGAAAAACTCCTGATAATCCGAGCCCGTGGCTATCTGCCCGATGATACCCGCTGGCGTGGTTTTCGGGTTGATGATGATCGCTGCATCATCATTACTCCCGAGGGTCGCCAATTCAGCCCCAAAGAACTCGACTCTTGGGCACTCCGTTTTGATGAGTACCACGCGTTAAAGCGGCTCTATGAATTGGATTATGTGCCCGTCCGTTCCAACGTGGTTACCCAGCTGCCATTTCGTGGCGGCCGACGACTCAAGCAACCAATGCACGAGACTGTCAGCAAAGACAGAAAGAAAAAGTACCGGAGTATTCAAACCAAGCACGCAGCTAAGAAGTAAGCTCCCTAGCCTTTACTGTTTAATCCGTTAACTGACTCTAAACTAATAAGTTATTTCGTTTCCAAGCTGTGCATCATTTGCATACTTGGAACCTCAATTACACGTTCAAGGATGATCCGATGAAAAAAATATTTGTAATGTTGCTTACTGTCTTAATCACGGCTTGCGGCGGCGGTTCTGGTTCTTCTGGTGAAGCAAATACTGCAGGTACAGAATCAAGTACAAAATTTGATGGCCTATTTCAATCTGGTGAAGCTGTCATGCTGGTTGATAAAGCTAATGCAGGAAAAGTACTTATCTCAGATGGCACGGCCATTTTGTACTTCGACAATATCTATACGCTTGCCAATGAGCTGAGATTAACCGGTGTTGCCGCTATTGCTGATGGTTTCTACTTTCACGAACCCAGTCAGATCGTCAGCATTTACTACGAAGCTGATATTGCTACAGTTTCAACAACAATCAACGGCGAACCGTTTGTTTACTCGTTCGAACGACAAACCGATAAACTTGAATCGCTGGATAGCCTTGTGGGTACATTTACTGATCCTATGACTGGCGAATCTTGGTCACTGGATAGCGCTGCGAACCTAACAATCAATGCTGATTGCACTCTATCAGGCAAGTTGATCAATAAAGTGTCGTTCTATCATACGGTCGATGTTGATGCTTCGGGGTGTTCTGACTCAGGCTTTGATGGAAGTTATGAAGGTATGGCGTTTAATGTAACCGTGGACAGCACCAAATACTTAGCAGGTTTCATCTATAACGATGACAAAGAAGCCTATATGTGGGGCTCTGTTCCTCTAAACTAAGAAAAATTTAAAGCCCGCACAAATGCGGGCTTCAATTTACCAAAATCAACGTTGTTCATCATTCTGCCATTCTAGCTTCAAGATACGTTTTTCATGATGCGATATCATTTTTTTTAGTTCGGTTAAAACAGCCTCATGTGCCTTAACTGATCGGAATAACAGATAGCAGATGATTAACGTGGGCGGATTAACGCCGAGCTCAGTGAACAGTTTTAGCAGCTCTCCCAAATAAGCCCCCTAACCTTTTTCACGGCGAACCGTATCGAATAGGCCGATAAGCATGGCGGCAATGACCGGAATTGTACCGCCCAATTGCGCACCGGTATCACCAATTGTCACCGTCACCAGTTCGCTATTGCCCGTCAGTAATCCCGCAGCGGCACTGCCGAGAAGCATCAAACCTGTTTTGGTACTGGACTGTTTCAAATCAATCATAGCCATCCTTTTTTACGTAGAAATTTGAGTGTATAGGCACCGATAACGACACCTGCAACGCTGAGTGCTACCGAAGTAGCGGCTTTCTTAGTTGTCATGCCAGTGCGACTCCTTCCATCACTTCATTGATTGGGTACTGGCGGCCGACTTCCATCCGGGCCATGGCCTGAATCAGCACCGCCGCCGTGTTGTCGTTGGTCGCATCCAAAACCTGGTACTTGTCATAGCCAGTCCAATTGGCAACCATGTTGGCGTAATGGTCGCTATCGTTCTCATGGCTCGGCGCAAAGGTATGGATAATGTCGTTGATGGTCGTTACCCCGCGCTTTTGATAGCTGCGCAGGATACGGGCCGCCGCGCGGAAACCCCATTTATCATCTTCAAAGATGACAAAGCGGCCATCGCTCGACACTTGGCCACGCCAGTTGTTGTGCTTGCTGTATTCGATATTCAGCGGGTTGTGGTTGCGGATACCACGT
Source organism: Photobacterium sp. AWH4_225 (assembly GCF_056158405.1). Classification (NCBI taxonomy): domain Bacteria; kingdom Pseudomonadati; phylum Pseudomonadota; class Gammaproteobacteria; order Vibrionales; family Vibrionaceae; genus Photobacterium; species Photobacterium sp. AWH4_225. The sequence continues at coordinate 2,028,653 of NZ_JBSWTF010000001.1, forward strand.
GGCATTCCTGTGGTCATGTCTTCGTTCATTCCTTTGTTGTTCATCGGTTGCCGTGGCTGGTCACTTGCGCTAACCAGCCCCTTGCGGCTGTTGAGCCATAACAGCACCATGGCTAGTGCTATCAGCCATTTCATTAGTAGAACCCGAGCCCAACAGGCATCGCACTGTATTGCATACCAATCATCCCGTAATAGTCGCCATCGTTATTAACCTGACTGGCAAAGTCCTCGGCGCTGAATGTTAGCGTGACAGAATCAGGTTGGATGTCGGTCACTTGGGCGCTGGGTTTCATTCGGGATTCAACAACCACATGGTGCTCAGGGTTGAAGATGTATGGCAGGTGGCGCCGGAAGTTGAATTTCACCACGTTAGGTGCGACGATTTCAGCGTTGTCGCTAATCTGGTTGCGCCAGCCAAACGCACGTCGGTACGCATCAGAGTTGTGTGAGTTGACAAAGGCAGACGGGTTATCGCCGTATTTATCGGTGTGCCATAGCTGGGCGTTATACACTCGGCCAGACTGTGCTCCTTGCACTTGGATATACAAGGCCAGTGTTCCGGCATCGCCATAACGTTTGCAGCTAACAGTATCTGTTTCGATGGTCACGGGTAGCCATGGTTCGGACTCGGTAAAGGTATGGGTCCTTTCGCCCATGCGTTGGCTGACCTTCAGCTGACCTGCGGGGTCATGCCATAAACGCGCAATGCCAATAGTCACGGTTTGCCCCTCAACGCCTGACATCGACACGCGACCTTTCAAGGCTTGGTGCTGAAAGCCGTTACATGGCACAGACACCACCTGATAAAGCGTGAAGCTTTGCGAGAAGTACAACAGTACCCCGCTTTCTTTATCAATGGTTGGGTAAGTGTCGTAATAAGAATCGGACAAGCCATCCACTCTAAAGCTGGATGCGCCGTTGTAATCGCTTGGCACCTCGACCGCCCAGTCTGGGGCAACCATCATAGAGTTGCGCCCGTTGCCAATGGTGCGCGACAAGTCGAGCGTTTGACCTACCTCGGAGATAAGGTGGCGGCCATTGGATTCAAGCTCCATGTTTTGATTGAACTGCGAGTTTGCCAGCAAGTTAACCGCGGCGGGTTTGAGTTCACCCAGCAAGCGGTATAAATCCGCGGCCGTGGTGTCGAACGCCTCAGCCAAGTATTCAATCTTGTTTCGAGCGCTACCTGCTGGCAGCGATTCACGAAGTGTTTTCCCTGTCATCGTGTGACCTCGATAATTTGGAGTGTGTCACCGTCGTTGCCTGTAAAACTTACAGCAGCGGTGGTTTCAAGTTTCAATTGCTCACCTGCGGTCAGTGTCCAGCCTGTACCCAAGGTGATCGTATCGGTATTGGTTGAGCTGGCTTTCAATAAAATGTGACAGCGTGACGAATTGGCAGCTAAATCAGCAATCCCTTCGGTAATTGTCAGTAAGCTATCAATAAAGCCATCGCCGCCAACAGGCTTGGTCAACAAAGAAGATGTAGCATAAACGCGAACCGCTTGCCCGCTCTCAAATTTCACCCTTGGCAGCTCTGTAATAGCAATCTGCTGTCCATCATCTAAAGATACTGCTGGTAGTTGTGACACGGTCACGGCTTGATTGGGCTCTAATTGCACCTTTGGCATCTGAGTGACACCGACGGACTGATTCGCCTCTAGTTGTACCTTCGGTAACTGCGACACTACTACCGCTTGCCCATCAACTAACGCTACTTGAGGCAACTGGCCGATATTGACCTGCTGGTCGGGTGACAGGGTCACTGGTGGCATTTGTGTAACAGCTACTTCTTGCCCGTCTGTTGGTGGAATATAGCGACCAAAACCACAAATGATGGTGACTGTCCCAGCCTCGCCCATGTTCTCAACAGTCACGCGGCCTGTCAGTTGCGGGTCGATAATCTGAGCGCCCTGCTTCAAGCGGTAATCGCCACGCTCAGTAGTGATAGATACCGACTCAGTACATGCCTCGATATACATAAACTCGCCCACGGCTTGAAACTGTGAACGCTGGCGCGGCTGCATGATTTGGTGAAAGTTCATCGCTTACCCCCAAGCATCATGATCGCCATGAATGTCATTACCAAACCAACAACAATGGTCATTTGTCGGCTCGTTGCCACTTGGCCGCCATCAGAGTTCATTGTTGCCAGTTCCGTTAAGGCTTCTAGGTTTTCGGTGTTCTGTGCGGCTTGGCTTCCTGCTAACCCTGCGACCATTTGTAGGTTTTCATGGTGGGCTTGGCTCACTTCTTCAATGGCGTTATTGCTTAGTTCGGCATTAAGCTGCATCGCATCACCACCGAATTGAAGCGCACCTTCTAGCGAATCACGGCCAAAGTTCATGGCTTCATCGATGGCATCCTTACCAAAGCCGAGAGCCTTATCGACCGAGCGCTCTCCCATATCTAAGGCGGCTTTAGATACTTCAGTGTTACTTTTCAATGCCTCAGTGGTGACTTGGGTGTTGCTACTTAATGCAAGCTCTCCCATTTCGGCCGCTCGTTCCATAGCCCCATGATCGGTCATCGTGACATTAATATCGGAATCATTGACGCCGGATAGCATCAAGCCATTATTATCACCACTGGCAGCCGCCGAACCGCTAATGTTGTCGGTGTTATTCGTGGTATTGGTTGTAGTGGTAGTCTTGTTACTACTCTTACTCTTCCCGCCCATAATCTGCCTTAATCATCAAATATCCTTCCCCGTCCTTACCATCTTCAAACACTGGCAAGCCGATCATGCGCAAGTAACGCAGTTGAGCTGGGCGCATGGTATGGCACCGGATGAAACGGCAGCCAAGCTGCCGACCATATTCAAACAGTGCTAATGCTCCCGCTTTCAAATCCCCAGCAAAGGCAACGGCGACAAGTTCAAGGTCATCATTGGGATATTGCTCAACCCTAATTAACGCGTAAGAATCCCCAATTTGATAAACAGCTTCCCTGCCTGCCAGTACTTCCCTGTAAGCCTCTTTGGCATAATCACCCAATGCAGATTCAAGTAAGGGGATCGCTTCTTTCCATGTGCATGGCTTCAAAATCATTTCTTCACCATGATGTAGAAAACGGCGACACCCGCCAGTAACAATGCCCACGTTGGAATACCATTGTTACTGCCCATGTTGATTGAGCCACCTTTGAAGCCCGACTCATTGCTGGTTGAATTGCTATTGGTTGTTGTGCTGGTTGCAGTAGATGGCCCTGCCGAACCACCTTGCAAACCACCACCGCCAGTTAGTGAGGTCATTGCACCAAACATTACTTCACGACTCCTGTAATATTGAGCAGCCATAGCAACATCAGAACAGCCACCAAGATTTTGAACGTACGAGCGAAGGATTCGCCGCTAAACAAACCAGTGACATAACCAATGGTTCCGGTCAGTAAAGGCCAAAATAGAAACGGCATTATTTCCCCCTAAGCAGAACAACCAAAGCGAGCAAAACCATACCGCCACCCATCAGCATCATGGGAGTGTTGTTTGATGGCATGGTATAAATCGGTTGCCCTGTCGGTTGCTGTGCTGGCTCTTGATGTTGAGGTGTCCGGTTTTCTTCCGGTGCAGCCGAGGCGGCTTTATTAGCCTCGTTATCGAACCAAGAATCTAACCAGGCTTCACCACCTGTTGCAGCGGTATCCCAAACCCCGCCCAGTGTTTCCCCAAGGCTATCAAGTAGACTCATCGCGCCCCCTTAGCCTTTGGTCGGCAATGCGTTTACCTGTTCGACGGCTTCGATGATCACCGGTACGCTACCGACTTCCGATTTATCCAGCTCAAATGCGAGTTGGCTACGGGCGGCTGTATTCAACATGCCATCAGCACCAAAGCCATAGCGGATAAAATCGAGGCTGAACCAATCAGGATTTTGCTCTTTCTTGGCCTGCGCCAAGTCGTAAGCGTTATCTTCTTTGGTGACGTTCATTTCTTCGAAGTTGTCACGCAGAACGCGAACACGATCGACGGAGCTATCAAGGAAATGGATGCGCTTGAGGTTCAGTGCCGGGCTACGTTCAGAGAAATCAAACGGCGTGCGGCCTGTTGCCGAAGCAAACCAAGTGAGCTCGTAGATGCGCGGCATGTAGTAACGCACCGATTGTGCTGGCAGCACATGGGCACGGGCGCGGATACTTGGCGCGGTGATTCCGGCTGGTTTTGACTTGAGGGTGATATACACAAACCAAATTTCCCCAGCCAAAGTGACAAGGTCGGTTTGGCGTACACCAATCTTGGTGCGAAGTGTGGCATCACCAAAAGAAATGACATAGCGCCCGTCTTGGGCGTAGTTTTTGCGGTGGGCTTGTAGCTTGACCAGCGTTTCGCCAGTGATATTGATTTTGGCCGAACCATTCAACGACACTTCAACTCGTTCAATGTCGCTTGGATCGGTAATGTCCGTAACTAGTTCAATGCTGTGATAGGTTGGCCCTGATACCAGACGCAGTGACGCACGGTTGCCCCAACCTACACCCTCGACCGGGTCTAGCTCTTTGGGGCGTGGCGCGAATGGGGTTTGCACTAATTCCATAATGCGCCCCTTACCCGATTGCGTCTTCAACGGCATCAACGTTGTTCGATGCCCAGACTACCGCGCCAGCGACCATTAACGCGATCACCCCGGTGATCACATAGCCCTTAGTTTTTGCACTCATGATGTTTGCTCTCTGTTGGTTAACAAAAGTTCCCCATCAGGAAAGCAAGTGATTTGGTTTTAAGGCAAGCACAAAAAAGCCCGCTAAGGCTATAGGTTAGAGGGCTTTTTTATTTTTGACTCAAGTCTAAATCATTCCGAGTTTCAAGCAGGTAGAATATTTATTCCTATTTTCCAAACAATACTCTCTCCTTGGTCAATCATATCAATACTAACAGGCACATTTGGTATCACTGAATTAAATAAAGATACCTTTATCAAAGCTTCTTTATCATGAACCAATGTGTATCGTTCTGACTCAACAAATGAGATGACGAATGGGCATTTAAACTGTTCATCTGGCCAAGTGAGCATTCCTTTATTAAAAATAAAACCACTATTTTTTAAAATCCCCATGGCTTTTTTAGTTACCACAATATACCTACCATTTTTTATAGGTAACGTATCATTAGCTGACATGGATAGTTTTTCGTTGATAATAAGTGAGTTAACTACTCTTATTAAGTGGTTTTTAACTATATACCCTAAACCTGAATAGGCATAATGAACACCTGTATTTTCCAGTAATGACTCTCTAGGTCTTTCAAGGTTATAAATTGCTCCGACTTTCGAATTTATTAAAACCCGATCGAATATTGGGAAATCATTCAATACTTTTTTTGATTCATCTAAAAATCCATATATAAACTCTGATTTTAATTTCTTACTTATCGGCGAACTAGACCTTTTACTCTTTAAAGTCACTTCGCACTGTTTCTTTATATCACTTATTATCTGACTATACACTTCAATCAACTCTGTCTTGGATACAGAGTGAAATAATATAAGCTCTTGTATCGCCGAATCCAACAAAACACTACTAATGGACTGTTCGAATTTATCAATACTCTTAAATAAAGATTTCAACTCTGATATATTAAGCTGATTTAAAAAAACAAGTGAAATTTCTTTTACGCGACCAGTTAATATTCTTTCAGTTAACTCATAAACAAAAAGAACCGCTAAACCTTTGAGTAAATAGCCCGACCAATTTTTAATACTAAAAGTATTCCACCTATCAAAATTATTGTATTGAGATAAGTTAGTCAATATTTCGTTAATTGATGAAGGCAGCAAGTTATAACCTATATCAAAAACGTCACTTCCTATCGGGTTCTTTGCTTCCCTACAGGATATTATTACTGATGGGTCAATACTAGCTGATAATGATATGAAGTTTAATATTTGATGATCCATGATTCTTCTTAAGCGAAACTTTAAAAGTTCCTCTCTTAACTCAGAGAACACACCGTCAATATCAACATCTAAATCAGAGTCAATTTCTATGATAATATCAGATTTAAATTTTTCTAGTTTATCTATTATATTATTTACACCATCTACTTCATTAATTTCACTCTCAATAAATTCTGTGAGTTTTCTTGCTGATTCCAATCGAAAGAAAATATTATTTTGGGATTGAACAAAGTATGGGAAATCATTTTTTTCATTAGTGAAATTGATGGCATTACTTACTGATTCAAATAGGGATACTAAACTTTCAGAATCTTTGTTAATAACATTTAGTTGTATTAATTGTCTAAAGTGTTCAGCTAAGGTGTCTTGAACTTGAATATCCCATTCACCTAACCAGTTTGAATCAGTAAAGACTCTACCTGACGATAATGGTTTATATTTAACATATAAATCACTTTCTACCTCATCAGCTAAGGTTCGGAGATTAGATATTAGGTAAGTATAATCACTGCTATGTTTTGACTTAATAGCCTTTGTGACTAAATAGGAATAAAAACATGCAGCTTTTACATACTTTCTACTATAAATTTTATCGGAAAAGGTTCTACAAATGAATTCAACACAATTTATATACTCAATAAATTGCGCTTTATTAATGTTATTTAAATCTGATGTAAGATTATACCCCAAATTTCTAAATTCATCACTTATATCTAGATGAGATGGATCATTTTTCACCCGGTAAGATTCAAATTCAGAAAGCGCCCTTATTTTTATAGAAAAAAACAGCTCGCTGTCTTTTAAAAGAGTATTGTAATCAACGTAATCATAGATCCATTCGGCTGAGTTGACAACTTTATAAGTATGTTCGAAGTGCTTAGATACCAAAAAAACCAAATAAAAGAAATTGAAAAAGAAGTACAAGTTAAAAATTAATACAATTGAGCTGTTAAATGTAATTACCGAATGGAAAAATTTAAATGCAAACACAATACATAAATAAATTAACAGCTTTTTATTTAAATCTTTAGGTTTAACAGTGGCACTCAACTCAATTAACTGAATCATGCTGGGTGATTTATATTTATCCGATACCCATTGTACAGTTTGTTGAGCAAATGGAATTGCTATAGCGGATAATGCAGCAAATAGTGTCACTGTATCTGTCAAATAAGAGCTATACTGAGAGCTGGCATTTTCCGCCCATATAAAGAGTGAACTTTTTTGATAAAGGTTTAACAACACTGAATACGCTACAATGCTGCCATTGATTAAATTTTCCATTAAAAACTCAAATGAATACAACCTTTATACATCATACAGTTAGCGTATTCTTTCATCAATATTCATAAACGCTTATGTTAAGCATTAACTGATTTTCACCACATTATCTCTCCCCAACTCCAGTCTTTGCCATTTTGTAAAATATACTCAAGCTTCTGCAGATTCGTAATCTCACCAGCCGGTATTCCCGTCTTCTGCTGCAAGTAACGCGCACTATCATCAGCTTTTTGCATCATGACACAGGCGAACTGGCAGTTATCAATAATGGTTTTTGATACCTCCTGCCCACGCTGGAACATGTTGATGGAGTGAAGCCCAAACTTGCGCCCTAGCCTCAAGACTTTGCCGTGGTAGCCAGTGGCTTTGCCTGAGGTGCTGGTATGTTCGGCGACTTCTTCACATATCACCTTTAGTGGTTTCTTGTGTTTGCCGTTCCCCATTCCCCAAACCACCATGCAGAACTTGTCGAAATCATCTTCAGTGGTTTCGTGATTTGGGTAATACGCAATCTTAAAGCCTTGATTGGTTTTACGCCCCGCTATTAATGCAGTAGCAAAGGTTTTCAATGTGGCATAGCTGCGAACCTTGCGTCCAGCCAACTTACCTTCGTAATCGCCTAGCGGGTCAAAGATGGCGACTTGGTCTGTTGGTTTGATAAACAGCTTTTTGGCTGCGGAGGTTTTCCCGCAGCCAGACATACCAACCACGTAGACATGATGATTACTCAGCGCATTGTTTTGGTTGATAGGTTGTAGTTTCAAGCGGCCTCCTGCTGATTATCATCATTAGCGGCTTGCTTGGCCTTTTTAGCCAATTCGATATCTTCAACTTTAAGGCCGCGAACCTGCATATAACTAGATAGCCCGAGCATACCAATGGCAGCTACAGCCATGATTTCATCCATGTACTTAGCCAACCAAGGTGGCGGATTGCCTCCATACTTCACGATTAGCGGTGCAATCTTTTCGGCTACGCTCTCGGCTTGTTCCGGATCAAACTGAAAGCGTGGGTGAACCATAGCTTTCATGGTCTGCTCGATAGTCATCAAGCCCACAAACACCATCGCGCCAGCGGCTTGGGTTTCTAGTTCTTGTTGCTGCACTTGGTTATCGGCGACAGTTGGATCAAAGTCATCATCCAAGCCGTTAATGAAATCTTTCTCGTCTTGCTCGTTGTGGCTTTCCAGCCCTACATCAGTATTCAGCTCGTCATCATTGGCGGCTAAGTTTTCGGTATCCATACTAAATCTCTCGGTTCGTTTAGGTTAAAAGCGGGCAATCATGCCGCCAGTTAGCGCGCCAAGCACAACCCCCGCAATCACTGACTTCCAGCCGGACGGTTTTACATCCGGTTGGGATTCGTATTCGGGTTCCGTTTGGCTTGTTTGCGGTTCAGCCTCGGTTATAGCTTGCGTGGTTTCGGTTTCTAATTTGGTATCTAGCTCGGTTTGTTCCGGTTCGATTTTCGGCTTGGGTTCGCCTTCCGATACCACTACTGACAGGGCTTGTTCGGCTTGATGCAATGCTTCAATACTTGGGTAAAGCTGCTCGAAGCGTGACTGCCAATATTTTCCGGTTTGCTGGTTGGTGCCGCAGTCGTCACAAATCGCATACAGGTACTTGGAGCGTTTGCCCCTCGCCCGGTGGATGGTGCGGACATTGCCGCACTCACACCGATTAATCCCTTCCACTTTGTTGGCCGACGCACGAACGGGCATTGATTCAGCCATGTTTCCCCCTTTGCTCTAATTCCATCAATTTGTTGTTTACCCCTTGCATCCAGACCAGCACTAAACGAAGCGGTGACATGATTTTGCTGGCGAACGGGTTTTTCGCTGCCTTGTTAACTTCGTCCTTGAGCTGGTCGGTGATTTGGTTCAGTTCTTCCATTTGATAGCGTCCTTTACGCGGCTAGTTGCTGATTTTGGTACCACTCGAGATCAGCTTTGGCGGCTGATAGTTCAAGTTCGGTCGGTTCTTCCCTATTTGGAATAAGCGGGTCATTCAAGACGGATTTCCAATAAGCCTGTTTGAGCAAAAAGCGCTTGTACTGGTGGTGGTACTCTCGTTGGGCAGTTGCTCGGGCTGCGGATACGTTTTGGTGATAATCGGGGTCATCGTCTGTAAATTGCATCGACCAGCCACGCGCACCTGCCGCCCAAAGCAAAAAGTCATAGGCTTTGTCTTCGGCCTCTTCGCCTTCGAACGACAAACAGAAACGGTTCTTGGTGCTGGCATGAATACCGCGGTCTTTGATTTGCTTATTGATGGCTTGTTGTTGGCCCTCAAGTCGGGCAATTAAGGCGGTCAGCTTTTGGATAGCCGCCTTGGGCCGTTGGGCTTTTTTCGCAATGGCTTTGGCCTTGATAGCCTGCTCTTTTTTCTTTTCGAGGCGGTAAAGGCTGCGCTGCAGTGGCTTTTTCCAGTGCTCCAACCGATAGCCACACTCTTTGATGATCGCGGCCATGTTGTGCGCTTCGAAATTGGCTAAACAATCCCAACCGGGAGCACGGCTACAACGGGCAATGTTGTAGCGGTTGCCTTTGATTAAGCCTTGGTCGGCGTTCTCGCCTTTGGCTGCATAGCCAACGGCCTTAATAATGTAGGAGCCGGCCGCTTTAGGTTGGCGGATACACTCCAAGTGGGCAAAGCCGTTACCCCAAATACCTTCTAATCGTTCAGACCAGGCTTGGAAATATTGCTTATCCACTTTCCAATTCATGATGAGGTGAACATGCGGATTGGGTTCACCGTCTTCATTGGCCGGGCACTCGGCTACCCAGATGTAATGGAATGGCTCGGCAATGCCGTCGAGCTCGAACGGTTCGCCATCAGCATCTATGCCTTGCCAACCACGCTGAAACATCTTTTTGATGCCATCGAGAAAGCGTGAGACTTCACGGCCAAGCGTGGTATCGCCACCAAAGATGGCAAGGCGTTGTTCTAGGGTGAAAGTCAGGGTCAGAAAGGTAGTAAACCCGCCTTCGCAAGCGGCAACATACGCACCAGATTCGAAAATCTTGGTAACGGCACGTTGGGTTAGTTTTTCGGTGTAGCGCTCCCCGCTTTGTGGGTCTGGTGCATCACCCGGGCGGGTTTGGGTGTGGTGCAAAATACGGTAGCTGCCCGACCATTCGCGGTGCATCAACCGGACGGTGGATAAACGCTTGTCCATAGGCGCATCAGGAAGATCATACAGGCGGTCATGGTTGTAGTGAGACTCGGTGCTGTCCAGTTCGATATCACGGCGCTGTGCCTTGCGTAGCTTGCCCACACGGCTGGATAAATTAACTACTTTCGGGTGTGTCGGACTTTTGCGCCCTTGGACAAGCCTATTGTCTCCGTCACTTCGTGCCGCCGCTTCGCGGGTGTGATCTGCGTATAATTCACGTCCTTGTTTGGCGAAACCTTTAGTGCGCACATAGTGAAGTTGGGCAAACTGGTTAAGTTTTAACTGTTCGTGTTTTAACCACTCGGCAGAATTGGAACCAAAAAAACCAGCATCATGGCTGGCAATGTTCATTTTGGTTTTGTCATGTGGCTGGACAGCGCCAGCCACATATAACAGATCGTTAATGGGGAGCATCAAAGCCCTCCCATTTCAGTGATAGCTCGCCGGAACGCAACATAAATGCGGCGAAATTCGGCAGCATCATTAAGAAAGAATGCGGCTCCTTCTTTATCACCTAAACGTCGATGGTGCTTCACCATCTTCATAGAGTGTTGCCATTCAACTAATGCATGCTTTGACATAAAATCGGCAGTCACAGCTTTATCCAATGGGACTGCAATTTCGTGCAGTGGCATAGAAGAAACCGCCGCCCCCAATTTGGGGGCTTTGGCTGCTTGCTTAGGGATAAAGTTTAGGTTAGTCATGGGTACCTCCGAGCTGCTCGTTGACTGCAAGTAATAACCTGCGTGTAATTTCACAGTCTGCCATTGCTCGGTGGGCTTTCAAGTCAGTAATATCAATGCCTTGCTGTTCTGCGGCGTTTGTCAGGCTTTGCCATTTAAAGTTGCCGTGGTGTGCATTCCACTCACCATAGAACTCTGCGTACCACTCCATGACGCATTGGGTTTTAAATGGCAGAAAGTCAATACCATACCGCTTAAGACTTTGGCGGATTAAGCGAACATCAAAGGCGGCGTTATAAATCAAAACATCACGCCCTTTGATGGCTTGAGCTAATTGCTTATATACAATTGGGAACGTAGACGCGCCAACTAACATGCGGTTGGTAATGCCATGGATTGCCATCGCCTCACCGGGTACTAGCTGTGCTGGCATCACCAATGTATCTAACAATGGTTGACCTGTTTTTGCAGCTATCACCGAAAGTTCAACGATTTCTGCATCTTCGTATAAACCAGTGGTTTCAGTATCCAGAATAACGGCATTGTTTAGGCTAATAGGTTTCATGCGACAGCCTCCTCACGCTTAGCAATGGCATCACGCAATCTTTGCGAATGCTGAAACTCTGGCTTCCTGCGACGAACCACCACAGCTGTTGCAGCGGCTTGAGCTTTAAACAAATCATCGATATCAATGCCGTCAAGTCCATAACGGTAGGCCATCCTTATAGCATCCTGCGAAGAATCAAGAGGGCATTTATAACCGTGATATCTTCCCAAAAGGATTGCGCTACTAAGGCGCTCGGCCTGATAGAACAATTTATATAGTTCTTTATGAACATTCATTTTGCACCCCCTGCCATCAAGTCACGGTTATATTGAAAGACGGCTAATTCCTTGAGGTACTGGCGCTGTTCACTGGCGCGTTGTTTGGTGGTTTTGAAGCCAAACTTCTCACGAAGCTGGCGAACGGTCTTGAGAGATCGTTTTGTTAGTTCAGGTTTTGGGTCAATACACCCGGCCATATCTGGACAGGGTCGATGTATTGGGTTGCGAGTTGTTATGTTTGAATTGTCCATTTGCTAGTATCCCTATAAGCAAGAATGTGCATACAAGTATTAGCAAGTTAAATCTTCATATCAAGACGCGACTTACTATGGGAATCATCATTTTGATCGCCTAAACTTTAACAAGTCGCGCGCATGGGAAGCCTTTGAATGACTTACACAATTGAATTAATGGATATGGTTAAAGCCAAGTATAAACTGGGCTCAGACTACCAATTAGCTAAAAAACTCAACGTAACAGGTGCTAGAGTAAGTAACTGGCGTTGTGGTAAGAATTCTATGGATTGGGATATCGCCTTTAAAATCGCGGACTTACTTAAAATTGACGATCAAAAAGTAGTTTATGGATTGTTGAAAGACAAGTATGAAAACCCTCGTATAATCAGTGCATTAAGCGAGAATAGTCCAATTTAAATGCCTTTTGCGCATTTCACCCTATGGTACATAATGCGCACTGAGAGTGTAAGATCTAGTTAGAAATGTCAGGTTTGAGCCAGATTGAAATGTCGTGTTGTTCTAGCTTCAAAACACGCTTTCTTTTCCGTGTTTGGAGCCCTTGGATGCTATTGACCATGACTGACAATGAATTACTGAGAATCAAACTAATCCAAGACATCTGTGATAAACGGATCACCGGTGTCGATGCTGCCCGCTTACTTAAACTCAGTCCTCGCCAAGTTTATCGCTTGGTCAAACGCTTCATCGAATTTGGTGCTGCTGGTTTGGTTTCTTTAAAACGTGGTCAGCCTGGCAATCATCGCCATGAAGAGAAATTAAAATTACAGACACTGGCCTTGCTCCATCAGCAATACGAAGATTTCGGCCCGACGTTGGCTCATGAAAAACTCTCTGAGCTTCATGATATCCATGTTTCCGTTGAAACCTTACGCCAATGGATGATTGCCGATGGTCTCTGGGTTCCCCATGCCAAACGCAAACCGCGAGTTTATCAACCTCGTCATCGCCGTGATTGCCTGGGTGAACTGGTTCAAATTGACGGCTCCCATCATGACTGGTTCGAAGGTCGTAGTCCCAAATGCTGTTTATTGGTATATATCGATGATGCCACTGGCCGCCTGATGAACCTGCGCTTCAGTGAAACCGAATCAGCTTTCGATTACATGGTGGCTACCCGCGAATACCTTGAGCAACACGGCAAACCCACTGCATTTTATAGTGATCGGCATGCAGTTTTCCATGTCAGCAAGCGGGATGCCCGCACTGAACGACTCACCCAGTTCGGCCGGGTCTTGAACGACCTCAATATCGAACTGATCTGTGCCAACAGTTCGCAAGCCAAGGGTCGCGTTGAACGCGCGAACAAAACGTTACAGGATCGCTTAGTCAAAGAAATGCGCCTGCAAGGCATTGATACGATTGAACAAGCTAATGCATGGCTCCCTGACTTCATCGCGGATTTCAACCGCCGCTTTGCCAAGCCTCCGCGGTTTCCGAAAGACTTACACCGGCCTTTGCGGGAAACAACTGATGAACTCAATGATATTTTTGCCTGGCAAGAACTACGTAAGCTCTCCAAATCACTGACATTTCAATATGATAAGGTTGTTTACCTCATTGTTCGAAAAGAGAAAACAACATAAAAGTGACAGGATAACCTCCTTGTACATGGCCTGTTTGAGCCACTATTTTTTCCAACTAATAAGGCTTTGGGTTAACTGCCCCAACCTAGACCCTCGACCGGGTCTAGCTCTTTGGGTCGTGGCGCGAATGGGGTTTGCACTCATGATGTTTGCTCTCTGTTTGTTAACAAAAGTTCCCCATCAGCAAAGCAAGCAATTTGGTTTTAAGGCAAGCACAAAAAAGCCCGCTAAGGCTATATATTAGCGGGCTGTGGTTATTATGATCTAGTTTGAAATGTAATATCCCACAACTTACTGTTTATTTACATTTAACGCCATCAGGTAACTTTACTTTATAACTATAGTCTTCAGGCTTAATAAAGTTTGCTCTTGAAATTGTTTCGCCAATGAGAAAATCATAAAGAAAGTCACTATTACATTTCTCATTAAATGTTGAACCCATTGCAAAAAGCACTTTATCTTTCGTAACTAAATCATAGTAATGAAGTGTGAAAAAGTGATGCACCATAGTTCCTGTCTTTGTCGATGAGCCTGTTACCCCTAATACTTTCTGATTTGACGTATTACATGTAGCTGTCACGCCAAACCCTGTACATGTTGTTGTAGAGTAACCACTGTCAACCATTCCATAGTCGGCTGACTCATAAGTATAGCTATCATATTTTTGGTCTAACTTTATGTAGGCAGCAGCAAGAGCTACGACTCCCTGATCATTAAGTTCACGCTTAGAGTAGACTTGTGTAAAGCCACGTTTTTGTAGCTCCTGAATCACTGTTTTAATATAAAACTTTGAAGATAAGTCATTTTCTTCAAAAGTATCAACGACTATTGGTGTATCTAAATAGAAGTTTACATCAGGATCTAATACTGAGTATTGGCTCGCTTTTATGGTAGTTTGGCACCCTGAAAGCAACAAAATGATAGATAGAAAAAATAAAGTTTTTTTCACTTGGCATCCCTGATCAAATTATAACTACATTAAGAAACTTGGAATATTACACTTAACAAACAACATGTAGTATTCACTAGTAATAATATTTTATTTTCCACAAATATACTCTATTACAAAATTCACCATTTAATCATATCAAGACCCCATGCTTTACCATCCTGCAAAACTTACTCAAACTTTTTTAACTGACTAATTTCGCTCGCAGCTATCCCCGTCTTTTGCTGCAAGTACCGAGCACCATCATCAGCTTTTTGCATCATGACACAGGCAAACTGGCAGTTATCGATAATGGTCATAGATACTTCCTGACCTCTTTGGAACATGTTGATCGAGTGCAGACCAAACTTACGCCCTAGCCTCAATTTACAGTGGCAACAGTCGCTTTTCCTGCGGTACTGGTATGCTCGGCCACATCTTCGCTGGACACCTTTATTAATAATGCGCGCATTGTCATATGCTCACTTCAACTTGGCACTTATGACATTAGTAAATATCCATTGGACCCCACTGCTGTTTTTCTCTACTGTAAGCCACCTTTACTTTGTGGTTATTGATGATGTTCAAACAGTGGTTAGCTTTTAGCGTATTGGTGGTTTTAAGTGGATGTGGTTCTTCAAGCGGTGACGCATCTGAACAACCAATTGAGCCGCCGAGCGAAGAGGAAAAGTATGCCGAGTTCGAAGCTAACCTCATGAACCTGTACGGTCTTGAACAAGGCACCATTGAGGCTTTTTGCTCGCCAGACTACGTTGATTGTACTGTTCATAAAAATGTAAACCTCATCACCTTTAATTCCGTCAATGATACGACGACTTGTTCAATGGGCGTTGGTAGTCTTTACCCTGAACTTTCGGAAGTTATCTGGGATATAGATAACGCCACCATGACAATCACCTATCGTGAAAATTATGGGCAATGCGCTGGTTCAGCACAGATCACTCAATATTACCCGCAACAGCGTGGTAGCTATATTGGCTGGTCAACAAACAAGGTAGAAGTTGAAGATGCCGCTATTACTCAAGAAGAGCCAAAGCCAGGTTACGATCTGAGCTTAGAGTCAACTTTCACTTTGTCGAGCTCGACTATTACTCAAGATGAAATGCTTAGCGTACTGACAAAGTACTGCGACGACCCTACCTTTTGTGGCGAAATGTCTACTATACCGTTTAGCCTCGATACGATTTTGGCCGACTTTGAGGATGGACAATCCGCAGTTAAGATTTCAGATTTTAGCTACAACATTGATTTATCAGGCTACGAGCCGACTAAGGCTTTTATTGAAAAGACTTGGTTCTAATCATACTTATCTATATTTTCAATAAGTTAAACGCAAAAAAGCTACAGTGTCACTTATTGCAATATTGCGTGACACTGTAGCTTTTAAGGTCTAATTATCCCGCTTTACTTCGTTAACTCGATGATTTCAACTTGTTGAAATACGCATCCCAAGTGATATGTGGCCTACCTGCTGCCAGTTCAAAATGGCTCGGGTTATCGGCTGCACCTTCTTGGATACCTTGATAGATCCCAGCGATCACTGTTCCGATAAAGTCCCCTAACTCTGCGATACGGTCTTGGCGATACTCTTCCACACTCATTGGCATGTAAGTTAAATCGGTGCCGAACGCAATATTCATGTAATCAGCGAGTTGGTATTGGGTAATGGCCTCGCCATGTAAGTTGTAAGTTTGGCCGTTGTGTTTGTCTTGCGTCAGCATTCTTGCGTAGGCATAACCCAGTTCTTCACGTGTTGTATAACCACATTTACCGTCACCGGCACAGTTATAAATACGTCCAAGTTTCTTGTAGCTTTCTATGTATTCAATATCTGGTTCGATGTAGATGCCATTGCGTCCAATCACCCACTCTAGCCCGCTTTCACGAACGTCTTGTTCTGTCTGGCGGTTACTTTGAATCACAGGAGAAAACGCAGTACCTACCTCAGCACCTTGCACACTGGTATACACAATCTTTTTCACACCAGCTTTCTTCGCTGCTTCTATCACATTGCGGTGTTGCGCTATGCGTTTGTCTGGTGCATCCATTCCGGAGACGATCAAGAGTACATCAACAGATTGCAACGATTGTTCTAGTTGTTCTGGCTGGTTGTAATCACCTGGCCTAACGTCTACCCCAAGGTGTTTTGCATTTTCTGGGGTTCGAGCAAGTGCGATAACGTAATCTTTAGATGTAAGTTCAACAGTTGCTTTAACAATGGCAGCGCCTAGTTGGCCACTTGCTGCAGTTATGGCGATTTTCACTGACGATTCCCTCATGGTGAAATGAGAAAGCCCATGCGTCTAGAGCACAGTCCTTTGAACGATATTAGACTAGAAACTGCATTTTGCGCGGTGCCCGTTATCACAGAAAGTAAAGATAAAATAGAAAGTTACAGTGTCTCATTATTGCAAATCAAGCTTACACGATTAGTGACACCGTCACGAAACATAAGCTAACTACACGCCTATCCATTTTCGTCATGCATTATTTATGGCCACCTCCATTCGAGCGTTTGTCAACGCCGCCATTGATAATAGCTTTGCAAAATATACTTCGTTTTCATCAGCAACAACTGAGCATGAGGAATCCGCTGGGGAGTCAGTCGGCAACCCTTTTTCATCCACTGGACACGAAACATCAGTAGTTCAACAGATGTTTCATTTTGGGATGTGCATCAATACGCCGCAGAAAATACGCATTACTTGGATAATCCTTTGTTAAGAGAGCACTCTCAACACTTTGCCAAAATCGGTAAGTTGAGTACTTCTAGTAAGCATGTCAATAATTGAGTAGGTTTATATGTAACCTATCAGCTCAGACAACTTAGATGGATTTTTTATAAAAAGCACAAGCTATAAGTTATAGTGCACTAGATTGACCGGCGAACAATATTCATTAAAATCAATAGCATAGTTAAAGTGAAAATTAATTAATGTGAATTATCACCTGCAATTATTTCAATTGAGCACACTATTAATTAGTCTCCTCACCGCTTTAGGAGATTAATATAATGAAATTTACTTTACCGATTTTTGCCCTTGGCTGTGCCATTGCAACCTCTGCCATTGCTGGTCCTGTTGAGCTTCAACAGAACTATTCTTACGTTTCGGCTGGCTATCAGTATTCACTGTTTAGTGAATATCTTCCTACTGATATCAACAGTAGCTATGACAATATGTCTGGTTACTACGCCCGTGCCAGTATCAATCCAGTAGACCAAGTATTTCTTGAAGGCCGCTACGATGACGTATCGCGTGACCGTCTCGGTTTCAGCCATTCACTGATTGGCCTTGGTTACTATATGCCTGTTGGCAAAAGCAGCTCGGTATACGCCCTTTTAGGTGCCGAGAAGCTCACCGCAGAAATGGACCTGTCCAATCCTCTATTTTCTGATATTTCACTAAGCTATTCAGATACCGCATTTACTGCGGAGATTGGCGCCAAAATTAACCTTATGAAGCGCTGGACAGCAGAGCCTGCTATTCGTGTCGCGACATTTGATGAACCTCTTTACGAGCTGCGTTTAGATAACCAGGTTCACCTGACTGAGGCGTGGAGCATAGAAGCGAACATTGCACACCGTGCGATGGACCTAGGCACCTCACAATTGGGTGAGCTTCCTGTTCTTAGAGAGATGAACTTCCGACTAGGCGCTCGCTACCAGTTCAATATATTGTAATTCAACGATAATTAATATTAATTAACTGCGCATTTGGGTTTTCTGATTGTTGTATGTGCTAAGTTTCGAACGCCATACAATAACAAGGAGATCCAAATGCTAAGTAAAGTCATACCCACCCTACTGCTCACTTTAGCTGCAGCACCAACAAGTGCCGAAGTGACGCTCATTAACCCTTTTCATGTTCCTGAATCTCATGAACAAGCGGTGCTCGATCACTGGGAGCAAGCCAGAGATTTTCTTGTTACTCAACCAGGCTATATATCCACTTCGTTACATCGCTCTATTCAGCCTAATAGCCAATTCCACTATATCAATATCGCCAAGTGGGAATCAGACAGTCATTTCAAATCTGCAATTGCCGCTATGAACAAGTCGTTACCACCATTGAAGATCCCTGGCGTCGAATTTTACCCAGCTCTGTATGAAGTGATCAGAAACTAAAAGGAAATTAACATGAAACGACTGAAGTTTGTTCCTCTTGCCATTGGATTAGCAATGACGGCCACGCAAGCACATAGCGCTGCCTATGGTGTTAGCCTAGAGTGGAAAACAGATGATGCTTTAACAGTTTTCGAAGGAATGAATGCCCAACGTAGTGAGTTCTCTAAACTGGTTGAACAAGGCGTTATTCATGATCTGTTCGTTCGCCACTCTACAGTGGACGGTAAACAGTTCCCAATTATCAACTTTGTGATGGAAGCTGACTCGGCCGATCAGGTTTTGAAACGTCTTGAGCCTCTTCCTTTCTTTAAAGATGATGTGGTCAAAATCGCCGATATTCGAGATATAGGCACAAAGTGGTTGGACAAAGAAATGGTCCATAACACTTACTCCTTAGAACTTACCTGGCTAGAGCCACAGCAAAACCTACTTGTTGATCAGATCCTTGGCAAGGATCTGCAAAAGGTTGTTAACTGGAATGCGCAAGGTGTGGTCACCTCCGCCTATCTCAGTATCCAAGAGTTTAACAACAACATGAAACAACCCACCTACTCTATTGCTGTTCAGGCTCGGGATGAAGGTCACGTGCAAGAAATGGCCAAAGAGCTGGAAGCAGTCAAGACAGAAAGCGCCTCGTACAGCATCATGTACCTTGGTTATAAGTTAAACATTTAACCGTTCAACGGCCGAACTTTACTCTAAGTTCGGCCACGCAACTCTTTGTATATTCAGAAGCTACATTCAGAAGCTAGATTTTTACCCTTTGCAACATTGTTTTGAGCTATGCATTCCCCTAAAATCCCCAGCTCAAAGTGGTGAATATGAGGAAAATTATGCGTGACATGACAACACCGGTTTTACTTGGGGATTTTAAAATAGACCCTGTAACTCAAGTGCTGATCCGCACCACTGACAATCAGAGTGTAAAACTTTCCCGATCTGAGTCTTTAATCATTTGCATGCTGGCAAAGCAACCCAATGTTGCTGTTAGCCGCGATGCCTTATTGGAAGACTGCTGGACAGGAAAAGTCGTTACCAATAGCTCTTTAACCGTTGCCATCAAACATATTCGCTCCGCTTTTTCAGAACTCGGCGCAGACGATGTTATTGTTACAGAGCCCAAAAAAGGCTACCTCATTCGCCTTTCATCTGTCGAAGAGTTGAATTTAGAAAACAGCACTGACATCGATACTGTTGATGCACCACCAGCAACAGAAAAAAAACTAACAGCATTCCACAGCTGCAATGCTGAAGCACCTTCGCGATCAAGAAATATGGCAGCAATAGCCGCGGTATTCTCTCATCTCACAGAGTTATCAAGGCGTTACCTTGTAACTGCTTTTACCTTTACCCTTACAGTTATTACGCTTTCACAGATGGCTCTTTTTGTCGAAAGCACACAAATTGATAAACATCGTGTGCTTTATGATGGTCAAACAATGCCACCAGCGGTTCTTAGTGCAATCCAAGCGAGTCCTGAGCCAACATCTAAAATGATTGCCTATCCTCTAGGGGGAATGTGCGATGACTACCAACTGATTGCCATTGATAAAAAAGCAGGTTTTGTAGACATCACTTCTCAGATTGAACAAGGTGGTTGCCGTGAGTAATTTCATGTCTAAAGCCGCATTGGGCGTTTTTCTTGGACTGATAGTGACCATCAGTGTCGGTGTATATTCAGCCTTAACAACCAAAGGTCGATATGCATTTGAGTCCACTTATCCTGGCGTAGGCCATGAGCGCCTTTCCACTGTCTTCACTCACGGTCGAATTAAAATGCAATTCTTGGGTTATAACGCATCTGATAAGATCACCATTTCCAAGCAGTTCTACGGGCTATTCCTGCGTTATGGTTCCCATTATTTGGTCATTGCCAAAGAGCAAGATACGGCCGATAACAGGCAATCTCTTACCGCGCGTAGCTTTTACATTATCGAATCTGCAGATAAAGCCGCTTTCATTTCCGATCAGCGTGGCATGTATATCACTAAAGATAATCGCCCTCTCTACCTAAATAGCGTGTTACTCGGAAAGCCACTCGCGAGCTGATTGAGCGCTCATTTAGCATGTCTAATAATTACATAAGGCTGTACCCATAAGGTATGGCCTTTTTTCTACTTATTATAGAGACCCTATAAAACCTTATTTTTTATACTGATATGATTGAGTGTATTTTAAGCAACCAAGAAATTATAGTGCGTTAGGATAAGAAGGATAAAGATAGGGATCACATATTGATTTATACTTAACCAAGTTGATCGTTAATTTTCCGTATCATACTATATAAGAAAGCACATTTTAGTTAGTTAGATACACAAGTGCTTTTGTTGTACTTAGCAAGATCACGATGAGTTTAAGGAAAAACCGGTATGAATAAGTTTCTCATCATTGAAGATAATAAGATGATGGCTAAGATCCTAGCTGAGCTGCTAAGAAAAAGCGTTCCAGTCCAGAAATTGCATTATGCCCCTACCGCACAGCAAGCTTATAACACGTTACTGAAGAATACCGTCGATTGTATCTTCCTAGATTTGAATCTGTGCAAGCCTTTAGACGGGATCGAGGTATTGCAATACATCAGGACTCAATACCCTTCTATGCCGGTGGTGATTGTAACCGGTGACAGTGAAATTGATACTGTTAAACGAGTTATCTCTCACAACCCCAATGACTATCTGGTTAAACCGCTTTCTATGCAGAAAATTCAGCGTTGTCTTGAAAAGCTGGGAATATTCCAGCCAAGTGATTCTTAAGCTAGTGAATTTGTCATTGCTTGAACGATAGCTTTGAGCCATCAAACATCAGCTTATTCATCAGATCTCTCACTGCATGCTGACCTGGTTCGTCAAATTCAATACCAAGCTGCTTGTTCACCCCTAACTGCTGATGATTACAGACTTTTCCTGATAAGGGATAAATAACGTCCGTTCGCGGATGTACCACTTCAACCGTCACAACATTATTGATCTCGATAGTCGGCCCATTCGCTTCAATAAAGAAACTACAACCGGAAGTCGACAAATCTTTCAGAACAACTTTTATTGTACGAGAAGGCAGTACAATTTTACCTTCTAGATTCACGGCATACCGTGGCTCTTTTCTAAGCTGAACGACATCAATCTGCGGCGGTATATCAACAACCAGTAGTGGAACTGGCTCAGTAATAATATGACTGATTTGAGTTCGGACATTCACCAAAGCCCCTTCGCCTTTTTCAGAAACCGCTTTAATGGTCATCCGGTAGCCAAGCTGGAAAAACTGCTCTCTCTCTACCTTGTTCACCTTGGGCAGTTCAATAAACAGCTTATCTCTACCATTGGTACCAATAAAAACTGAACTCACTTGATACAGCCGCCCGATGGGCGTTTTTACGCTGAGTGTAACTTCACTGCCGTGAGTAATTTCCATCAGTCCAGGTAACGAAGGTTTTGACTGCTCTCGTGTACGGCTCTCCATCGCTCGCCGTTTGATCTGGCTTAGTTGTTGACTCACTCTTATTCCTTACAGCCATTCACTCTCTTTATAAGTGAATTCTAATCTTTGTCGAACAATGACTACAATAGTCAATACAAGCAAATTATCGTTAATTAGCATCAAGTTGATATCTTCATGCTTATTTAAAGAAAAAGCCATGGTTAATCTGATAGCAAAATTCAATTTCATCGAATATATCGCCCGCAAGGAAAGCCATCAAAATTATTGACAGGAATATTAGTTAATACATAATGCTATCTTTTAAGCGTTATTCTACATATGGCAATTACAATAAGAGATATCGACCAACACTATTACATGATCGAAGAGTTGAAGTCGATTACTGAGAGCAACGTCACAACAAAGGCCTTAATAAAAGGCGGCTATATGGCCGTTGATCTTGGCAAGCAATTAGAGCAAGAAAAGGAAAAAAGAATTAAGGCAGAGCAAGCATTGAGTGAGCTGCAAGAAAAAATTCAGCATTACCTGTCTAGTCACCAAGCCTTGGTGGATATTGCCGCGTCAAAGAAGTAGTCATTGAAATAACCAATTATCCCCCAGCAGCCATCCATTGATCTGGAACTCTAACAGCCGTGAGCTTAGCTTTAACGGCTGTTTTATTATTGGCAATCACTTCACATTCCAGAACAGTATTACGCTCATCAACATCAACCACGCGCGCTATTAATACAATCTCTGCATTCATCGACACAGGTCGAAGATACTCAAGTAAAAAAAGCCCTGTCGCATACCATATCGCTTCCCCTTCAGCTATCTCCCTCCCTGCTCGCCGATAGGCATCTGCCATTGCCGTACAAATACAATGGCAATCAATCACGGTAGCAATGATGCCCCCATTGAGGAAATGGGTGGGCGCAGCACAATGATGTGCTTGAGGCGAAAAGTGGCACACTGCCGTGTCATCCTCAGCCCAAAAACTCTGAATATGCAGTCCATGCGGATTTTCCCCGCCACAACCAAAACAATGATTGCCCTTTATTTGAGCCTGAAACGACAAACCCTTTGTATTGTTCCCCATAGCATTACCGCCTAGATACTTATATCTCTTATAGATACAAGTATATACGGCCCAAAGAAAAGCCATGGAGAAGCCTTCTTTCTATTTAACCACCAGCTCTGTAAACCCGGTAGTGTCGTCTTGCTCACGCAAGAATGACAAATTGGTATATTCAGCCAAGCAAACCTCTGCAGTGAAGGAAACCATTGAGCCATCTTGGAGATGTCCGCCATAAACACGGCCCGTTTTATCTGCAACAGAAATGTGCAAATGCACATGGCCTAGAGTCAAAGTCCCACTGAGTGTCAAAATTTCTAATGGTCCTGCAAGTTCAAGGCTTTCAGACTCATTGGCAAGCCGTATAGACGCATGAGAGAGGCAACCGACACAACTTAACAGTGACCCTGCTTTAATGTCTTTTTGCTGCACATAGGCCAAAATAGACTGCTTCAAATCGGTACCAAGAGTTAAACGAAATGCATGAGGTGTAAGCATTTGGGTTACCTTTATCTATCTGTACAAAAAAGCTCCCCGTTTTGGAGAGCTTCATAAAGTCAATGATGGTTATTTGCGGTGTTTAAGCACGTCTTCCGCGCTTCTTAGAACCACCACTATAAGGGAATACATTGTGGATGCGCTGTTTAACTTTAGAGGGCACCGACTTTGAGAACACCAGCTTAGTGGTAAAGCGATTCTTATAAACTTTGATCCTGCCAGAGAATGGCTGTTTATGCGCAATATCTTTACAGCCCGCCAAAAAGCCATTGGGTATCTGACCTTTTTGCTGGGTGAGCTTTCCATCTTCGAAGGTCAGCACCATGATCGGCCGATCCTTGAACACAAAGACAAAAACAATAACAGCAAGGGCAATCACATATAGCACGAATTCCATGCATAGCTCCTTTATAAGTTCCTTTTCTCACCCAGCTCTACAAAAATGCGTTTTAAAAGTGTTTAGTAGAACTAACTGTATTCAAAAGCGACACTAACAGTGAATTAGCTGGGACACCTAAGTCCTATTTTACAACATGTTAGTGACTCTCGCCTGAGCCAAGTTAACAACTCTGGGAATGAGCCAATACTGCCAAGTTTTATTCAAAGTCCAAAAGCTCATGGAGATCGTGCTTCAAGTCCAACACCTTCTTACTCGCGACCTCGGTCTTGTTCGATTCACTCAGCAAGTATTCAATAGTGTCAGACAAGGTGGAATCCAGCTCTTTGGACTTTTCTGCCAATTTCTCCCACACACGGTAGTCGAGATCGATGGATTTCTTACGGGTATGCACTTGCTCGGCGTTGAAGTGACGCTTACGCTTAGCACGGATGGCTTGTTTAAGTTTTTTATCAAGTTCTGGTGACATATGTTTATCAATCCACTTGAGTACCTTAGTCGGCTCATGCTCGATTGATAACAGATCATCTACAGCTGCTTTTGCTTCACTGGTATCGATGTAACCGGTGATCGCTTCACCTTCTTTCCATTTTTTTACTAGATAATTCCATTTCCATCCGGCTTCAAGGTTTTCAAGCTGCTGATATTTCATAGTCGTCAGAGATTCTCGATAAGTCTAAACTTAAGTGGTGACAGTGTAACTGTTAGGCATCTAAAGCTCAATTCCATTTTGAACTTTAAGCGTTTGTTTTTAAGTCGATCTCAACTGAACTGCAAATGAAGTCAATAACATTACACACTAAGCTATTATGCGGCCATTGATTCATTTATACTGCTGACCTTTTCACACTAACGAAATAAAGCACACGCCCATGCATGAACAAAACTGGCGCACGATGACTCCAGACTACTCTCAGTACCAAGCCATCCTTGAACAGTATGATGATCTCCTTCCCGCAAAAACCGGAACCTTACAAGATCGTCTATCAGATGCTGTGCGCCGGTTTACTGCAGTTGAACTACAACCTCGAGTGTTGCGCATTACCGCACCGGATAACAAGGTGTACCGTGATTATGTCATTGAGCTGATCTCACAACAAGCCGAAGCCAAAAATGAATCACCGGTTATTGTTGCTGGCGAAAATGTAACAGAGCAAAGCCTGTTTGGTGCTGTTTTCCCTCCTGTTGAAGAAAACAACATTAACAAGCAGCAAGTAAAGCACGGGCTGGTTCACCAAGCTCACAATGGCTATCTAGTGCTTTCTGTCGGTGCTATCCTCGCTAACCCGAGCTTATGGCCACGCCTTAAGAGTATTCTGATGAACGGAACGCTGGAGTGGCAAGCAGCTTCAAACAAGAGCCTGTACCCTCTGCCACCAGCCGAGAAATTGAATATCAAGTTGGTACTGATCGGCGATCGCTACCTTATGGCTGAGCTTGAAAACGCCGAGCCGGATATCTCTTCTGGCTTTACCATGTATGGTGAGTTCGAGCAGGACTTGGTGATCAACGAAGATAACCTGCCTCTATACCTTGCTTATCTAAAAGCCATCATCAATAAAGCCCAACTACCAGAGCTTGCTGATACCCAAGCCCTTGAAATGGTACTGAAGACGGGTGCGCGTTACGCTGAGGATCAAACCCGGGTACCGCTTTGCCCTATCTGGCACCAGAGCCTGCTATGTGAAGCGGCCCTTGAGTCCCAAGGGAACAAGATCTCCGCCCAGCACCTGAAAGACTCTATTGCAGCCCGTGAATACCGTGAGTCTTACCTGCCAGAGCGTGCGATTGAAGATATCCACCATGGCCAGGTAGTAATTAACTGCCAAGGCGAAGAAGTCGGCCAGGTCAATGGCCTGACAGTGGTTGAAGTACCGGGTCACCCTCGTGCCTACGGTGAGCCTGCGCGTATTTCGTGTGTAGTCCACTTTGGTGATGGTGACATCTCGGACGTTGAACGCAAAGCTGAGCTAGGCGGCAATATCCACGCCAAAGGCATGATGATCATGCAAGCTTTCCTAAGTACCGCCTTGGACTTGGATCAGCCACTTCCATTCTCCGCATCAATTGTGTTTGAACAGTCGTACTCAGAAGTTGATGGTGACAGTGCTTCGCTTGCGGAACTGTGTGCGCTGGTCTCTGCGCTTTCTATGCAGCCGATCAACCAACAAGTGGCCGTTACAGGTGCCGTTGACCAATTTGGCCGTGTGCAGGCTGTAGGCGGCATTAACGAGAAAATCGAAGGTTTCTACAAGGTATGTGCATTCCGTGGTCTGACAGGCAATCAGGGTGTCATATTACCGAAAACAAACTTAACTAACCTATGTCTCAATGACGAAGTATTAGATGCGATTAAAGCCGGTAAATTCCACTTGTGGACAGCTGAAAGTGTTGATGACGCACTGCCTCTACTCACCGGACAAGCCTTCCGCAGTGATGATGAAGATGCAGAGACCTTGTTAGCGAAAATCGCTGAGCGAATTGATATCTTCCATAACGGTGAAATAGTTAAGCATGTCGGCTTGTTAACGCGGCTTCGCCACTGGTTGGTCCAGAACTGATCCGAGTTGTCTGGCGTACATGTGTAAGCTAAATTGCCTCCATACTTTTTAAGGAGTTTGAAAGTCTGATGAAACGCCAGCAATCTTATAATTACGACGAACTAGTTGCATGTGGTAAAGGCGAACTTTACGGCCCTGCTTTCCCTTCCTTGCCATCTGACAACATGCTGATGATTGACCGTATTGTAGAAATCACCGACGAAGGTGGTGAACACGGTAAAGGTTTCATCCATGCTGAATTGGATATCCGCCCTGACTTATGGTTCTTCGATTGTCACTTTAAAGGTGACCCTGTAATGCCTGGCTGCCTTGGCCTTGATGCAATGTGGCAGCTAGTAGGCTTCTTCCTGGGTTGGGCCGGCGGCGAAGGTAAAGGCCGTGCTCTGGGTGTAGGTGAAGTGAAATTTACTGGCCAGATCCTGCCAGAAGCGAAGAAAGTCACTTATGAAATCCAGCTTAAGCGTGTTATCAACCGCAAGCTTATCATGGGTGTTGCCGATGGCCGTGTATTGGTAGATGGCAAAGAGATTTACGTTGCTAAAGATTTGAAAGTAGGTCTATTCAAAGATACGTCATCGTTCTAATTGACTACTCTACTCTGAGTTACAAAGGTCGCCCAATGGCGGCCTTTTTTGGATCCTAAGTTCATGGTTCCTAGATCCTAGTTACTAGGAAAATCAAATACTTTGGCCTTAGCTTCCCTAGGATCTAGGGCCTAGCCACCTAGGAACTCTGAAATAGAAAGAGCCCCTGTTCCTAGGAGGGGCTCAATAAGGGAGATATGAAGGGAGGTTTATTATTTAAACAGGCCAGATTGCAGATCTTCTCTTGCTTCTCGCCAGCCACCTAGCCAGTTCGTACGGGCCTCTGTCGATTGGTACGGACAGTCTTCACTGGAACGACCATTTATGCCAGCCTTATAGCCTTGAGATTGTGCGCGTTCCAGACGATCCCGCTTTTGTCTCTTCATAAGTTCGATCCTCATCCTTATCATTTACATTCATTACTATTGCATAATGATGGAGCGATTGTGTCTCCACTATTAAGAATTAGCTAAACAGAAGCGGAGATCAACTCCCAAAATAAAACAGGCTCACAAATTGTGAGCCTGAGTGTAATTTGACCAATTTTGACAAAAAATTACTTTCTTCGACGGAACCCTAGGAAGCCAAGGAAAGCCATTGCCAGCCAACCTAGTGATGCACCCTGACGTTCAACGCTACTTTCAGCAGTAGGTCGAGACTGAATAGATGCTTCATCACCAGCAACTGGGATAAGCTTAACAGCGACAATACGCTCTACTCCCGGCTCACCATTAGCACAGAAAGACTCTTTTGTTAGATCATCATAAGGCTGCTCATTACCATTAACGTCAAAACACTTGTAAGCAGAAGCCGAAATAACACCGGCATCGTTGATGTCTGAGGCATCAAAGATACGGTACATATTGGCATTTCCATCAACATTGCCATCATTGGTCAAGTCATCTAGGAAATACACATCGCCCTGCTTCAGCGCTGCTGACTCTGGAATCTCACCCATCGCATAGGTGAACGCACGCTGGCGACGGAATCGACCATTTACCTGGTTCACAGACTCAGCATCTAGGCGGCCAACAATCTGGTTATTGTTGTTAATCGCCGCTGGGTAGCCATTGGAACCCGTGAAGAACAAAGAGGAAATTGAGGTATCCAAAAATTGTGCGTTCGAACCAGTATTGTTGTCATAGACGAACATACGCTCGGCATAAGAACGGTTTTCAGCACGGGTGTTCTTAGCTACACCAATCACCTTGTTATTGGCGTTGATATCAGTCGCTAGTGTGTACGTCAGAACTCGGTCACTGCTTCTTTCAAGTTCAAGACCTGGGATCAGTTTGCGTTCGAACGGCGTCTCACCATTGATATCACCGGTTAACTCCCAAACTGATGCACGCATTGCATAGTAATCGTTGTCATAACGATCTGTGGTATAGCCAACAACAACGGGTTGGTTGTTAACTAACTCAATCGCACGCGCACTCGCTTGGAAAGAACGGTCTTTTTCATCAGGATCTAGCGTATTTAAATCGTTTTCAGCAAGCAACTTGGCTGCGACGTTACCCGATGAATCACCGCCTAGTGACCAAAACACACCGTCATTGGCAAACACAGAGAGCTGACACTCTTTCGTACCGTAGAAACTATCTAGACCTTCACTAAACCTTGTTGGGCAATTTCGGAAAGCCGAGTCAGAGAACACCGGATCATCCCTGTTGTAGTCGTCTGGTACTTTGTTATCTGAATCATCAAAGTTGCTTTGATCATAAGATGCACTACCGACAACTAATAATTGACCATCATACTCAACAGCATCCCAAGCCAATGACTGACCAGCAATCTCAGTTAGCTCATCACCTACTACCGGATCAAGACCTAACTTATTGGTGCCTAGGTTTACGAAGCCACGTTTATTGAACTGACGAGCATTTCGCTCTCCATCAGTAAAGTAAGCACCACTGGAAATACCTAGCGTGTACTCCCCAAGACCGGAAGCACCCTGAGCATTTATCACACTGTTAGTGGTCTTATGGTTACCTGAATCGACAATTGAACCCAACGCAGTACGAACATCTTGATCATAACCCTCAGAGGAGTCGGCAAAGGTATCGACTTCTAGAAAAGATGATGCCCCACTGATTGCCGTCGCATTGGAGAAGAAGTCCTTTGTCCACGCTTCATGCTCACGCACCAAACCACCAAAGCCGCTTCTATCATTAATGTCAGTGGTGTTATAGCCTTTACCATAATACTGCGTACGGGCCCAATCCTCACAGGTGTTTGGACCAAGGTTGCTATTACAGTAGCTTTCAAAACGTCTTACATCGTTGATACGCTGGACATTATCAAGGATAAACGCCACTTCATCACGGTAGTTAACGCCATCGGAGCCAAAGCGACTTTCACCAAATACGGTAAATTCTTCATCACCACAATTGTTTGCAAAGCAGTTCTCACCAGTACCAGAAGCTGTAATGCCCTGACCGTAGAACTCTATACGCTTACTAATTTCTGATTGGTCTACCTCAGGATAGTATTGTTGTGATGCAATACCTGTTGAGCTGCTATCGATTTCAACCACACGGTAAACCGCGGCATTGGCACCTGTTGCACCGGCAACCAATACGGCCAGTGCAGACAGTTTTAAAGTCTTATGTTGCATTAAGCTTCCTTCTGCATTGCTTCAAGCTCTTCCCAGCGTTCAAATGCTTGCTCAAACTCGGCTTCTGCTTCCGCCAAACGGTTAAGCGTGCCTTGAGTGTCATTTTTCACGTCCTGGAAGAAAGCAGGATCGTTAATCAGTTCCTGCAGTTGCGCAATTTCGTTTTCCAGTTCTTCAATTCGTAGCGGCAGGTCTTCCAGTTCCTTTTGCAACTTATAAGAGAGCTTCTTACCAGTTTTAGGACGGGCAGCCTGACGCTGCTTGTTCTCTTCTTTCTTTTTCGCTGCTTCAATTTGAGCAGCCTGCTCTTTCGCAATTTGACTTAGCGAATTAGCGCGTTGTTCCTGAGCATCATGGTAGCCGCCAACATATTCGTCAATGACACCGTTTCCTTCGAAAATCCAGCTTGTTGTGACTGTATTATCAACAAACTGACGGTCGTGGCTTACCAACAACAAAGTACCCTGATAGTTGGCAAGAATTTCTTCCAAAAGTTCCAATGTTTCGATATCTAAATCGTTAGTTGGTTCATCAAGCACCAATAAATTATTAGGCTTTAGGAAAAGTTTCGCCAACAACAGACGGTTTTTCTCACCGCCCGATAGCGCTTTCACCGGTGTACGGGCGCGACGTGGGTGGAAAAGGAAGTCCTGCAAGTAACCCAAGGCATGGCGCGTACGGCCATTAACAGTCACTTCCTGCTTGCCATCGGCAAGGTTGTCCATCACTGTCTTTTCTGGATCCAACACTTCACGGTACTGGTCAAAATAGGCAACTTCTATCTTAGTGCCACAATGGAAGTGACCCTGTGACTTCAAGTCACCCAGCATGATCTTAAGCAATGTACTCTTACCGCAACCGTTAGGGCCGATAAGCGCAATACGGTCACCACGCATAACATTGAAGCTGAAATCTTTGATGATTGGCTTATCGCCGTAACTGTAGCTGATATTCTCAGCTTCAAAGACGATTTTGCCCGAACGCTGAGCTTCCTGAAGCTGCATGTCGGCTTTGCCCACCACTTCACGGCGCTCACTGCGTTCACGACGCAATTGCTTCAGCGCCCTGACACGGCCTTCGTTACGGGTACGACGTGCTTTGATGCCCTGTCGGATCCAAACTTCTTCCTGAGCCAGCTTTTTATCGAATTCAGCATTCTGCTCGGCTTCTACACGCAGCAGTTCTTCTTTCTCTTCAAGATATTTGTCGTAATCCCCAGGGAATGAAACCAGCTGGCCACGGTCAAGGTCGACAATACGGGTTGCCATCGAGCGGATAAATGCACGGTCGTGCGAGATAAATACGATGGCACCGCGGTACTCTTTCAGGAAGCCTTCAAGCCACTCAATGGTCGATACATCAAGGTGGTTGGTTGGCTCATCGAGAAGTAAGATATCAGGATCACATACCAGAGCACGTGCCAGAGCGGCTTTACGCTGCCAGCCACCCGACAAGTCTTTTAGTAAGGTTTGCGGTTGAAGCTGCAGGTGTTCAAGTACCGAGGTGATCTTGTTGTCAAATTGCCAAGCATCAGCGTGATCGATCTTCTCTTGTGCACGATTCAATTTCGCAAAGTTTGACTCTGATGGATCAGTAGTGATCAAATCTAGCAAACGGTGATACTCTTTCAGTACCTGGCCGATTTCAGCCAAACCTTCTGAAACGAAATCAAACACGGTTCCTTCTGCATCACGCGGAGGATCCTGCTCAAGGCGCGAGACACGTAATTCTGATTCGCGCTGAACACTTCCGTCATCAAGCAGTACGTCGCCGGCAATCACTTTCATCAAAGTGGATTTACCCGCACCGTTACGCCCTACCAAACAAACTCGCTCATTGGGCTGTAGAAGAAACTCTGCTTTATCAAGCAGTGCATGATCGCCATACGCCAACTGGGCGTTACTGATATTAATTAATGCCATTGTTGTTTAACCATTGCGCCAGCTCGTCGGCATCAAAAGGCCAACCGAGCTCAGGGCTGTTTGAATCTGAATCAGGATTGAGAATAGCAAGCACAGGAATTGTGACGCCGTAACGAGAAAAGAGCGCATCATCAAAGGCGATATCCACCACTTGAACGCGCTCTTCGACACCGGCTTGTACGAGCAGGCTGTACGCCTGCTCGCAAAGATGACACCCTTCTGTGCTATACAGAGTTATTAGCACTTAACCTTCCTTGTGGGTAATGATCCAGCAGTTATGAATCTGTTTGTTGCGACTAAAATCCATTGGCAACGTTTTATCAGAAATGTTCTTCGCTTGTAAGCCAAGTGCTTCAAGTTTCTCGAAATCCATCTTGAATTGACGCTTATTATTCGAGAAAACGATTTCACCATTCGGGCGAAGCATACGCTTTAGGTTTTCTAGCAGCATGATGTGATCACGCTGAACATCAAAGCTCTGCTTCATACGCTTCGAGTTCGAGAACGTTGGTGGGTCAATGAAGATAAGATCAAAGTCGCCATCAGCTTCTTGCAACCACTGCAGACAATCGGCTTGGACAAACTGGTGCTGGCGACCAACCTGGCCGTTCAATTCCATGTTTTCCTGAGCCCAACGCAGATATGTATTAGACATATCAACTGTTGTCGTTGATTTCGCACCACCACAGGCTGCATGACACGTTGCTGAACCTGTGTAAGCAAACAGGTTAAGGAAGTCTTTGCCAGCTGCCATCTTACCCAACTGACGACGGGTAACTTTATGGTCAAGGAACAGGCCAGTGTCTAGGTAATCGTATAGATTAACCTTAAGATCAACACCATACTCGTTGACTACCATGTGGCGTTCTGCACTGGATAGCTTTTGGTACTGGCTCTTACCCTTCTGGCGCTCACGCACTTTTAGGATAACTTTGTTGTTCTCAACACCCGTTACCTGAATAGTGGCACGCATGATATCCATTAGACGGCGGCGAGCAGTCTCTTCAGGAACAGACTTAGGCGCCGCGTATTCCTGAATAACCAGGTAATCTTTATATTTGTCGATAGCTGCGTTGTAGTTTGGCAAATCAGCATCGTACAAACGGTAGCACTCAAGGCCTTCTTTCTTGGCCCACTTGCTCAGCTTGGCAATGTTTTTCTTCAAGCGGTTCGCAAAATCAGGGGCAACTTCAGCTTCTTCAAGACGGCCTTCCGCTTCACCTTCAACATGCTTAACGCCACCAGCAGTGATTAGGTAGGTTTTCAGCACACAATCAAGCGCACCGTTGCGCAGTTTAAACTGCTTGTCTGCACGCATACGCAAGCAGCTTAGCAATTCATTTGAAGACGAATAAATAGACGCTGTCGAGCCAGCAAAGGCAAGCTTCAAGCGGTTACCCAACTCACTGTATAGTGAAATCAATTCTGGTGTAGTACCCAGACGCTCACCGTATGGAGGGTTACACAGGATCACACCCTCAGAGAAACCTTCAGGGCACGTTAACTGAGTCGCATCACCGTATTCGAAATCAATCAGATCTTTTACACCTGCACGGCCAGCATTGTCACGAGCAATACTCAGTACGCGGCGATCCATTTCACGACCAAAGAACTTAGTCGTTACATTACCTGGACCACGGCGTGCTTTTACTTTTGCTTCTGCGTGAATTTCTAGCCAGCCTTCACGGTCAAAGTCTTTGATCGCTTCAAAACCCCAGCGCTTGCGTTTAATACCCGGTGCAATATCAGCAGCAATCAAAGCGGCCTCAATCAGCAAAGTACCAGAACCACACATTGGATCCAGGAGTGGTTTTTCAGGCGTCCAGCCAGATTTCATAACCAATGCCGCAGCATGGGTCTCACGAAGGGGTGCTTTACCCGACTCGCTACGGTAACCACGCTGGTGCAAACCACTACCCGCCATATCAAGGCCCAGAACACCTTTCTCACCGGATAGACGCATATGAATGCGAAGCTCTGGACGCTCACGGTCAATGCTAGGACGACGCAAATCCGCCTTGGTGAAGCGGTCAACAATGGCGTCTTTCACTTTCATAGCGCCATACTGGCTGTTGCGGATTTCACGGTTAGTACCATTGAAATCAACAATGATACGGGTATCACTGCCAAAGTAGTTCGGCCAATTAATCGCAGCCGCACCTAAATACAGGTCCATGTCATCACGAACGTTAAATTCGCTCAGTACCAAAATGATTCGTGATGCGATACGCGTCCAAAGACAGCAGCGGTAAGCTGTGGCTTGCTCAGCTTTAAAACGCACGCCAGCATGGACAACCTGAACGCTCTCGGCGCCAAGTTGCTTAAGTTCTTCTGCAAGGAGGTTCTCAAGACCTCGTGAAGTGATAGCTAAATATTGATTCATGGAGTTCTTTTCACACTTATGTTGCGGTGAATTATAACTGAAAACCCCGTAAATACCTTGTCATAAAAGGCGCTAACTTGGCTATTTAGCTAAAAAAACAGCAATCAAATGCCACTAATGCCACATTCCTGTCTTAACCCACGTCTTGAAGAATGTTGTTTGACTCCAAAACCCTCAAATAAGCGTTTCCATAGGTAAACAATAACAGCTTTTTTGATTGTTCACTCTTGTAAACAACCGATCACTTCTAGTCTTATTGAGTACACACTTAAACTGTTTCCAACAAGAAACACCCAGCACTAGCAACACAAAATCAATGACTTAAACCAATAAAATCGTACCATTTTGACTTGTAACAGTAGGTACTTGCTTACAATGCATCCATTTATTTTCCTAGAGTACAGCATCCAATTTCATTTTAAACCCCTATAATGTCCCGTTAGGAACTAATGGCCATTAGGACTTAATCCCCCTTACAGACTCCGTGGTGAAGGCATGTAATATAATTACATAAAGACGGAAAACGAGGAAAAGCAGTGTGTTTTACTGTGTTTTCAGGTGCAAAATTATGGTGTTTTTTTATGCAATGGACGCAAAATGAGGCAGAAAAAAAGTGATAAAAAGATAAAATAATTAGAGCTACATCACTCATAATGATGCTTTATTAAACAGGAAAATTAAGAAATACATCATTTTGCCTCATGTTGAGCATCACACTCCCTGTTGAACTTGCTCCCAAAAATTAAATTTTTCTGTGAATCAACTGGTAAAGCACACTCGTTTTTTGATCGCTCCAACAGTTATTCAACTTCAATATCCTTGTATTGGGGTTGTTCCAGTTTTTGAATTTATGGGTTTGAGGCCAGAGTGTGAGGCTAGGATTTAGGGAAAGGGGTTTGGTGAATTGGATTTGGGCTGAGATTTGGATTAGGTAGCTTGTAATGACATTAGGAATAGGCCAAACAGGCAAAAGAAATAGTTATTGGCAAGGTGGTTCTATCCCCTATTTAGAGGGGCTCCATGATGGATTTGTGGGTGTTAAGAAAACGGAAAAGTAAAAAGGAAGGATTGCTTGAAACGTAAGGACATACGCTCGGCACATTTAAACAAGCATCTGCCGGCTGGTAACAGCAAATAGGGCTTAGGCTAGGTTTAAATTCTAATATTCAAAAAGATGCGTTAGCAAGAGAAGATATCTGTGGCCTAGCCAACCAAAGCCAGCGTGATAGGCGCTTCTGCAGCTCCTTCATAGGCTGTCATGCGATCGTTCATTACCTTAATGGTTTCGCAAAATGACATCTCTTTAGCGGCATTGAGTGGCAATGAGGCGGTATCTGCCATCATACAAAGGCTAGCCGACCCACTATTTTCAATAATAAGGAACTGACCTTCACCAAGATCGGTATTTAGAGTGACAATGTCACCGAGCTGAGGTGAATGTCCATCAGATTGCTGATTAAAAAACCAACTTTTTGGCATAAGAGGCTTGTGGAAACGGCTTGCAGCGACAGCATTAAGGGCAAGTTCTGCTTTTCGTGGAGCAGAAAGCTCCAGGATGGACATCCCTTCCAGGAAAGCTTGGTAAGCTGAAGCATCGTCAACCGTAAACGTTGAACGAGCAAAAGCGCAAGGGATTAAGTTTTTGGTAGGAATTGCAACGCGGAAAACCATGTCGTCCCCAAGGTCCAACATAAGAGCATCGTACTTCTGGTCGTAATACCACATCCATGAATTATTGGGTTTCAACATAAGTACCGCTCCATATCCGTCGTCCGTTACAAAGCTTATCCACTACAACAAACAAATCTTTAGAGCAAATTCTACTGCCCTATTCGCAAATAAAAAGAGGAAGGAAAATAGGTTTTTTACGATGAAAAAGCTGAAAGTTTGACAAAATTGCTATTGATAAGGTGCTCGTCATGAAATCGACATAAAAAAAGTGCCTGCAAAATTACTCTTGCAGGCACTCAGTGTCATATAAAACGTTTTAGTTACGTCACTTGTTTAGATATTAGTGACGATATCTTTTACAAGTTTTGGACCGTGGTAGATAAAACCAGAGTAAATCTGTACCAGGCTCGCACCAGCTGCCATCTTTTCACGAGCAGATACGGCTGAATCAATACCGCCCACACCGATAATTGGCAGTGCACCGTCTAATTCTTCCGCCAGCATGCGAATGACTTCAGTACTACGGTTCTGCAATGGACGCCCACTCAGGCCACCTGCCTCATCGCAATGCGGCATGTCTTTGACCAATGAGCGATCAAGCGTGGTGTTGGTCGCGATAACACCATCAATGTTATTTTTGATCAACGACTCTGCGATCTGCTTAATTTCGTGATCTTCAAGATCCGGTGCGATCTTAAGGGTTAGCGGAACATACTTACCGTGCTTTTCAGCCAGCTCTTTCTGCTTCTCTTTAAGTTGAGCCAGCAGATCGTCTAGCATCTCACCATACTGAAGTGTGCGAAGACCCGGAGTATTCGGTGAAGAGATATTTACTGTGATATAGCCAGCGTGCTCATATACCTTATCCATACAGATAAGGTAATCTTCTGCACCCTTTTCAATCGGTGTATCTTTATTCTTACCGATATTAATACCGATAACGCCGTCATATTTGGCTTTCTTTACATTCTCAACCAGGTTATCAACACCTAGGTTATTGAAGCCAAAGCGGTTAATAATACCTTCAGCAGGGATGACACGGAACAAACGAGGCTTATCGTTACCTGGCTGCGGGCGTGGTGTCACGGTTCCAACTTCGACAAAGCCGAAGCCCATCGCACCAAATGCTTCAATACATTCGCCGTTTTTATCCAGGCCAGCGGCCAGACCAACAGGGTTTTTGAATTTGATACCCATCACTTCAACAGGACGATCAGGAACGTGTTGACGATAGAAAAGATCAAGAGGAGTGCCAGTAAAGCGAGAAAAGTTCTGAATAGCTAGATCGTGCGCTTTTTCTGCATCAAGCTTGAAAATAGCGGATCGAGCGAGGCGGTAAAGCATTGTACCTCCTAATAAAAGCCCCGTATAAACGGGAGGATATTATTCACACTTTGCCGTAATAATTCAATCATTAATTTCAGTTTATATTGAAAAACACCCCCTACACCCTTCAATATACGGTTAGATAGTTGAAATGGTTACTTTTATTTTCATCCGAAGAAAGCAAACGTTTATATCGTGTTATTGAAGACAGAAAAAAGCCACCATTTTAGCAATGGTGGCTTTTTGAACCATATTTAGTAACATTTAAAGCTTTTATGACAAAAATATATCTATAAAGCTTATTTTAACTATTATGCTACTGTTTGGCAGTTTAAATTCAATAGCATAAGCTCACGAAGTGCAACAGAGAACTTGGCAAATTCATGGGTTGTACCCACCTTGAACTCTGCCAACACTGTATTCCATCGATGAATTGCCGATTTATGCTCATCCATCCAGTTTTCAATCAAGCTTTCAGCGTCAGGCGCCTCTAGCCCACTGCTGATAACGGCTAAAGTCAATTGACGCTGCTGCCAATCAAGATCTTCACGGAACGAAGCGCGCGCCAAT
Source organism: Photobacterium sp. AWH4_225 (assembly GCF_056158405.1). Lineage (NCBI taxonomy): Bacteria > Pseudomonadati > Pseudomonadota > Gammaproteobacteria > Vibrionales > Vibrionaceae > Photobacterium > Photobacterium sp. AWH4_225. The sequence continues at coordinate 2,066,438 of NZ_JBSWTF010000001.1, forward strand.
GCCTGCCAGTGGTTCTCTACAGGCTGGTTGTGTACCTGCTTGAGGAACCAGTGCAATGATAGGTCGGCACCGACAACAAAGTAGACACGAGAGATAAAGTCGAGATCTTTGTCTGAATCCGTTGCGATCTGAGCAATGTCCATTGCCGAGTACAAGCTGCTTAGACGAGCAATGTTATGTGCAAGATCTTCAGGGATCCCCTGCTTAATCATCACATCTGCCTGCTCGTTGTGCTCCTGAACCTCTTCCGTGACAAGGTAACGCTCAAGGTTCTCACGCAGCTTGTTCACAATCGGCTGATAGAAGGCAATCAATTGCTCGATACCCAGCTTTCTATCACGGTTACGCAGGATCCAACGTGTTGCGCGGCGTAGCATTCGGCGGCAGCGGTATAGCACTTCATACTGTACTTCTGCTGGGATCACGTTATCCAACGATCGAACTTGATCAAAGTACTGCTCGAAGTTGAAGACTTCACGGCCCACAGAATATGCCGAAGAAATCTCTGCCACTGTCGCCCCAGTCTCTTCTTGCAGGCGAGTAACGAAGTTGCACCCCATTTCGTTAGACATCTGATTAGCCAATGAAGTGGCAATCAGCTCTTTACGAAGCGGATGATGCTCCATATGGCTACGGTATTGCTCTTGCAGCTCTTTAGGGAAATAAGCTGGTAATAGTCGTGCGTGGTAAGGATCATCGGCAACTTCTTCAGTTACCAACTCTTCCTTCAATACCATTTTACCGTAAGCGACCAATACTGCTAACTCAGGACGGGTTAAGCCCATTCCTGATTTTTCGCGTTCGGCCAGCGTATCGTCATCAGGTAGGTATTCCAGTGCACGATCCAACTTACCTTCTTTCTCAAGATGGTGGATGAAACGGATCTGCTCTTTAAGCAACTGAACTTGCTGCTGCTGTGTGACAGAAATCGATTCACTTTGGCAATAGGCGTCATCAAGAACAATCTCGCCCACTTCATCTTCCATACGTTCCAGCAACTCATTACGCTGCTTGTATGTCAGATCGCCACTGGCCACCAGTGAGTTAAGTAGGATCTTGATGTTTACTTCGTTATCCGAGCAATCCACACCACCGACGTTATCAATGAAGTCGGTATTGACCAATCCGCCCTTCTTAGAGAACTCAACACGGCCTAGCTGTGTTAGGCCTAAGTTGCCCCCCTCGCCAACCACTCGGGCGCAAATCTCGTTACCGTTGATACGTAATGCATCATTAGCACGGTCGCCAACATCAGTATGGGTTTCCGCTTCAGATTTAACGTAAGTACCGATACCACCATTCCACAGTAGATCCACTTCCATTTTCAGGATCAAACGGATCACTTCGTTTGGTGTTAGGCTCTGCTTGCGCGTACCCAGTAGTTTCTGGATCTGCGGAGTCAGTTTGATCGACTTACTGCGACGAGAGAAAATACCGCCACCTTCTGAAATAAGCTTGGCATCGTAATCCTCCCAGCTCGAACGAGGCAGATTAAACAAGCGCTCGCGCTCTTTCCAACCAGCGGCCGCATCCGGGTTAGGATCCAAGAAGATGTGCATGTGGTTAAAGGCCGCAACCAGACGGATATGCTTGGATAGCAACATACCGTTACCAAACACGTCCCCTGCCATGTCACCGATACCGGCACAGGTAAAGTCAGTTGTCTGGCAGTTGATCCCTAGCTCGCGGAAATGGCGCTTAACTGATTCCCAACCACCTTTGGCAGTAATCCCCATTTGCTTGTGGTCATAACCGTTAGAGCCACCGGACGCAAACGCATCTCCCAACCAGAAGTTGTAATCTTCTGATACCGAGTTGGCCAAGTCAGAGAAGGTAGCCGTACCCTTATCGGCCGCTACGACCAAATACGGATCATCTTCATCATGACGAACAACATTGGCTGGTGGATTCAGCTCACCATCAATGATGTTGTCTGTTACATCTAGCAAAGCACGGATGAAACGCTTGTAACAGCGCTGACCTTCAGCCCAAATCTCTTCACGGGTAGAAAGCTGTGGTTGTCGCTTACAGACAAATCCACCTTTTGCCCCTACTGGCACAATTACGGTGTTTTTCACCTGCTGTGCTTTAACCAGGCCAAGGATCTCAGTACGGAAATCTTCTTGGCGATCCGACCAACGCAGACCACCACGGGCAACTTTACCGCCACGCAAATGAACCCCTTCGATATCCGGTGCATAGACGAAGATTTCGAAGAATGGAACCGGCGCTGGGATCTCAGGGATCTCAGATGGACGCAACTTCAGTGACAGCCAAGGTTTTGGCTTGCCGTTGGTATCTAGCTGGTAATAGTTGGTACGTTGGGTCGCAAGGATCATTTCCATATAACGGCGAATGATACGGTCATCATCCAAGCTTTCTACATGCTCAAGTTTCTCATTAAGCTTGGTAATCAACGCCTTCTCAGCTGCTTCAGAGTGCTTACGGCTTGGGTCAAAGCGTAACGAGAATAACTCAACCAGCGATCTTGCCAAATCGCTATGGCTCGATAGTGTTTCTTCGATATAGTGCTGACTGAATGGGAAGCCGACCTGGCGCATGTAACGGGCAAAACTACGCAAAATGGTAATTTCGCGTCCAGTTAGCCCCGCACACAATACCAAGCGGTTAAAGCCATCACTTTCCAGTGCTCCATGCCAAATTGCCGAGAATGCTTCTTGGAAACGATCACGTGCTTCACCCAAGTCGATCCCAGTGCAAGCGTTATGCAGCATGGCAAAGTCAAGGATCCAGTAAACCGTTCCGCTCTTGGTGATCACTTGGTATGGCGACTCACCGATCACACGAAGACCCAGGTTTTCCAGCATCGGCATGACATCAGAAAGGTGGATAGGCTCATCACGATGGAACAATTTCAGTTTCACAAAACGTGAATCACTGGCCTCTTCCTGCGGGCGATAAAACAACATACCCAGCTTGTTATCTTCGCTGAGGTTCTCAAGCTGTTCGATGTCCGCAACAGCTGAGCCTGGCAACATCTGCTCTTTATAAGAACGCGGGAATGCGCTGCCATAGTTTTTCGCCAGCGACGTACCATTGCTCTCACCAAAGTTGGCAATAAGCGATGCACTCAAGCGATCATCCCACGATGCAGCGGCTTCAACGAGATTATGTTCGATAGCTTTGATATCCACATCAAAATTATTATTTTCTACTCGCACGATGTAATGCGTTCTCGCCAACGGACTTTCTGAGAAGAAGGTGGTGAATTCAACATCCTGGTCTGATGCAAAGTAGTCTTTAAGCACTTCCTGTGTCTTGCGGCGAAGCTCGGTGTTGTAACGTTCTTTGGTGACATACACCATGCAAGAGAAGAAGCGGCCGAACGGATCACGGCGAACGAATAGACGCAGCAAATCGCGATCTTGCATCCGAACCACACCACAACCTACATCCAGCATCTCTTTTTCATTGGCCTGAATAAGCTCGTCACGCGGGTACGTTTCAAGCAAGTTATTCAAAGCTTTCCAAGAGTGAGAGCCTGCCGGATATCGGCTTTCTTCCAAGATCCGCGTCACCTTATTGCTGATCAGCGGAATATTCATGGTCGACTGGTGATAAGCCGTCGATGCATATAGACCGGTAAAGCGATGTTCACCGATAACATTACCGTCTTTGTCAAAGCGCTTGATTCCGATGTAATCGGTATAAGCCGGACGGTGGATTTTCGACTTGCCATTGCTTTTTGTTAGGATCAGCAAGTCAGGTTTGCGGGCTTCAATGCGGGCAGACTCGGGAAGCTGTGACAGGCGAAGAGTTCTGACTTTATTGGATTTGCTTAGAAGCCCTAGCCCCGGCTCATCGCACGGGCGCAATTCGTAGTCACCTTCAATTGGCACAAGATCGTACTTGTGGTAACCCATGAAAGTGAAGTTGTGATGAGTCACCCAGTCCAAGAAGGCAATGGCTTCTTCTCGGTGCTCTTTGTTAACTGGAAGATCTGCTTTCTTAAGATCTTTGACGATCTTCTGCATCTTGGTTTGCATCGACTGCCAGTCATTTACCACAAGATCGACATCTTCAAGTACTTGTTCTAGTTCTTTTTTTAGTACTTCGAGTTCTTTCTTGTCATTTAGACGGTCAACTTCGATGTGAAATAGTGTCTGCAGGTCGCCTTCTTTACCACACGCTTCAGTAATCGCTCCTTGCCCATTTCGTTTAAAGAAATACGGGCCATTTAGCATCATGTGGCTGGTAATACCCAAACGGGTTAAGGTCATTCGAACAGAATCAACAAGGAAAGGACGATCCGGTGTAATGATCTCGACCACAGTATGTGGCGACTGCCAACCGTAGCGGCTTAGGGTTGGGTTGTAGACACGAACAGAGATCTGGTCTGGCTTATTTTGTACAAGGTGATGCCATAAACTCAGTACAGCACCATAAAGGTCAGATTCATTCCGTTGAAGCAGATCATCATCTGCCAGTTGTCCTAACAATCGCTGAGCAAACACTTCTACTAATGACTGCTGAGGTGTCTCAATCTTATCCTGGATTAAGGTATACACTTTCTCTAGCAGTACCGGCACTATAGGGTCAGGTGCGGTCATAGCAATGCTCCATCGTTATATATTATCAATCAAGTATAGAGTTTTTATAAAGCATCCAACGGTTGGTTATTTGGGGAACATACCGTCGGAAGACGCTCTCCTGCGTGACTGCTATTGTAGGGTGTTTTGTTGCGAGATGGTTACGTTAATTACTCTAGCTAAGCAGGAAAAAATCGAATATGTGACTGATGTAGATATTTTGGCTGGGGGGATAATCTAAGGTTGGTGAAATTAACATCAAGATAGCGCTAGACCGATAAAAATTGGTATAACCATTTATTTTTAAGGTTATTTTTCTTAGCGCCAAAGATTATAAAATCTAATGTCGAAACTATACGAAATAGGTATCACCCTCCTTTATTTGTGGCATGGTTTACATGCTAGTCGAAATCACATGTTACATTTTCATCATTTTCCGATTACATGATTTGCTCTATCGCCTGAAGCTTGTTGGTCTCAGAAACGGTAACGCGAAACCGCCCTCGAATACCTATTTGTGTTAGAAACGGTCTCATCCGTGAAGCGGGTAATTGCAGACGTAATCCGTTGTCAGTCATTACCAGAACGTTACTGGCAGCCCCCGAATAATGCTGGAGGAACTGCTGGTAAGTAATATGTATTGAGAAGGTATAAGATTTCATTTCGGTGATCGTGATAAGTGGATAGCTATAAGAACTACGTTTCAGCTACTGCATTTACGGTAGTTTGATTTGGATATAATAAGGGGCAAGCTAGCTTGCCCCTTTCTCTATGAGATCTGCAGGTTAAAGCTCTAACGCTTTCTGCACTTTCTCAAACAAGTCTTTTGCTAGGTTGTCTAGCTGAGACAATTTTTCCAGTTCGGTGCGCATTAGTGCCTGACGCTGCTCATCATACTGACGGTACTTCAAGAACGGTTCAATCAGACGAGAAGCAACTTGCGGGTTGCTCGTGTTCAAGATAGTCAGAATTTCAGTCAGGAACTGGTAGCCCGAACCGTCTTTAGCGTGGAAACGTACTGGGTTATTGGCACAGAAGCTTGCAACCAAATTTCGGGTACGGTTCGGGTTCTTGATATCAAAAGCTGCGTGCTTCATGGTTTCGCGCACATTATCGAGCGCATTGTCTGCAGGGTTCTTACCTTGCAGCATAAACCATTTATCCATCACCAAACCGTCGTGGGTCCACTTGTCACTGAAGTCTGCCATTTGCTCGGCACGGCAAGCTAGCTCAGCATTGTTCGCCGCAGCCATTGCCGCCATGGTATCTGTCATATTGTCAGAAACTTCATACTGCTTAGCAGCTAGGTTATTACCTTGCTCGGTAAATGCTAGGTAGCTCAAACAAGTATTACGTAGCGAACGTTTTGCCATTGATTCATGTTCAATAGTGTACGCCGCTTGCGTTAGTGAATGGTAGATTGCGCTGAACTCATCTTCCATTGCCACTGCCAGTGCTTTTTCAAGCTCACCAACAACAGTGTTGATTGCATCAACATCGACAGTCTCATACCAACCCGCCACTTCGTTTTCACTTGGCAGTGTTAGCATTTCGGCAATGAAAGCAGGGTCTAATTTTTCATCAAGCAGCACACCACGGAATGCATCAACCACAGATTCCGGCAGCTCAAACGACTCACCCTGCTGGCAACGAGCAACATTTTGTTTGATGTATTTCGCCAATAGGATTTGGCCAGCATCCCAGCGTGCAAACTCATTGCGGGCATGAACCATCAAGAAGGTCAGTTCTTCATCTGAATAGTCGTATTCCAAAATGACCGGCGCTGAGAATTCACGCAGCATTGAAATAACAGGCTGCTCTTCGACGCCCTCGAAGACAAATACTTGTTCAGCTTCAGTCACATCCAACACATTGTGGACCGGCTTACCATTACACTGTAACGGAATGACATTGCCTTTTGTGTCATACAGCTCGATATCAAATGGAATATGAAGCGGATGCTTCTTTTCTTGACCAGGAGTTGGTGCCGTATGCTGCTTAATAGTGACGCGGTAACTCTTTTCTTCTGCTAAATATTCGGTCTCAACCTGCACAACCGGTGTACCAGACTGACTATACCAACCGCGGAATTTCTTAAGGCTGATGCCAGAGGCATCTTCCATCGCCTGAACAAAATCATCACAAGTTGCTGCCGTTCCATCATGACGCTCGAAGTACAGCTTCATGCCCGCTTGGAAGTTCTGCTCGCCTAGCAAAGTGTGCATCATACGAATCACTTCACTGCCCTTCTCGTATACAGTAAGGGTGTAGAAGTTATTCATCTCAATCACTTTTTCTGGGCGGATTGGGTGAGACATCGGGCCGCGGTCTTCAGAGAACTGTGGGCCACGCATTACGCGAACATTATTAATACGGTTCACGGGACGAGAACCCAAATCTGAAGAGAATTCCTGATCACGGAAAACGGTCAAGCCTTCTTTCAAGCTGAGCTGGAACCAGTCACGGCAAGTCACTCGGTTACCTGTCCAGTTGTGGAAGTACTCGTGGCCGATAACCGCTTCAATACCTTGGTAATCAGTATCAGTTGCCGTCTTCGAATTCGCCAAAACGAACTTGGAGTTAAAGACATTCAAGCCTTTGTTTTCCATCGCGCCCATATTGAAGAAATCAACCGCTACGATCATGTAGATATCAAGATCGTACTCTAGACCGAAACGCTCTTCGTCCCACTTCATCGAGTTAATCAGAGACGTCATCGCATATTCAGCGCGATCAAGGTTGCCTTTATCGACAAAGATTTCCAGTGCTACATCACGGCCACTGACTGTGGTGTATTTGTCACGCAAGACATCAAAATCACCCGCGACCAAAGCAAATAGGTAACTTGGTTTCGGGAACGGGTCTTGCCACTGCACCCAATGGCGACCATTTTCTAGATCACCGCCATCAACACGGTTACCGTTACTCAATAGGTATGGATATTGCTCTTTGTCCGCAATCACTTTAGTAGTGAATCGCGCAAGAACATCTGGGCGGTCTAGGTAATAGGTAATACGGCGGAAACCTTCTGCCTCACACTGGGTACAGTACGCACCGCCTGACTTGTACAAACCTTCCAGCAAGGTATTTGCTTCAGGATTAATTTCCGTTTCAATCAGCATATCGAACGAGGCAGGCAAACCGTTGATAGTGAGCTTCCCTTCGCTCTCTGCATAATTGGTCCAGCTCTCGCCATTGATTTCAATACGAACCAAGGTAAGCGCATCACCATCAAGTTCCAAAGTAGTCGCACCTTCCACCTGCTGCTCAACCTTGCTGATAGCTACAACGCGAGTAGCAGTATCATGTAAGTCAAATTCCAGGGAGAGATCAGTAATCGTAAATTCTGGTGCTTTATAATCTGAACGGTACTTTGCCGTTGGTTGGATAGTTGGTTGATCGGCCATGTTTATTCCTTATTTTTCCGCTATATAGTGTCGCGGTATGTTTCCATTATTCTGCGTTAAGCCTGAGCAGACAAGCTTATTACTTGGATTTGGCGATATGTTTCTCAATTGCCCGCTCACACGCTCATTTTATGCACATCCAGTCGATAATTTTGCTGTTTGTGCTTTGAAGACTAGCTTATCATCTTTACTATACTTAGCTTACAAGCAGTAATGGTTACCTAAATTCCGCTTTACAGCAAGATCACCGCACTTGCAATGCGTTAACAGAACACCTCTAAAAAACACAAAATGTCCTCTGTAGGCTTGTCGTTGGCGGATTTTACGCGTATCGTACTGCCCCTAAATTTTTCAACGATCTGAAACATTTTGAGACAACCTAGACTCAAAATAGGGTAAAATATCCGGATTGCAAAAAACAACCAAATTAGTTATGAATCATTTTGGACACAATGGGATCATCGACTCCCTGCTCGATACCGATGCATACAAACTGCACATGCAGCAAGCCATTTTTCATCAATACCCCAATGTTGAGGCTGTTGCCGAGTTTCATTGCCGGAGTGACGAAGATCTCCGTCCGTACAGCCAAGAGATTCAAGAGCATATTGATCGACTAGCTGACCTCTCTTTCACTCAGGAAGAAATTGACTATCTGTCTACCTTGAGCTTCTTCAAGGCTGACTTTCTTGAGTACCTTGCGTCATTCAAACTCGATAGCAAACAGGTTCAGATTGATACATCAGGTGAGCAACTGGCGATCACCATCACGGGTAAATGGATTGACATTATCCTTTGGGAAGTGCCTTTGTTGGCCATCATCTGTGAAGTCCGTTGCCAGCGTTGCTATCCAGGGTCAACAGCTGAAAATGCCTTAGATTCATTGAAACTGAAGCTGGCTGATTTTTATCAGCGAGCCAAAGATGAAAACATCAACCTTGACGCTTTCTCTTTGGTTGACTTTGGCTCACGCCGACGCTTTTCACGACATGTCCACCATGAAGTTGTCGATTACCTGAAAGATCACATGCCAGAGTTCAAAGGTACATCTAACTACCACCTGGCTCGTACCCGAGGTCTAACACCTGTTGGTACCCAAGCCCACGAATGGTTCCAGGCTCATCAGCAACTAGCCGGCGAACTGGCAGACTCTCAACAGTTGGCACTAAACCGCTGGCTGCAGGAGTACCCTAATTCATTGGGTATCGCCCTCACCGACTGCATCAATATGGATGCCTTCCTGCGTGACTTTGACCTACGCTTATCTGAACGCTTCATTGGCTTGCGTCATGACAGTGGTGACCCAATTGCCTGGGGTGAAAAAGCGATTGCCCATTACCAGTCACTTGGCATTGACCCGAAAACTAAGTCTTTGGTTTTCTCTGACAGCCTAACCCTGGACAAAGCGCTGAACATCTATAAGCACTTTGCCCACCGTATTAATATCAGCTTCGGTATTGGTACCCAGCTAACTTGTGATTTACCTGGTGTCAAAACATTGAATGTGGTGTTGAAGTTGACTGAATGCGAAGGCCGCCCTGTCGCGAAAATTTCGGACGAGCCTGGAAAAAGCATTTGTCGTGATGAGAACTACCTATCACAGCTTCGACAAGCATTTCAAATTGTCAGCTAGCCGATAGCAGAAAAGCAAAAAGCGAGGTCATTACCTCGCTTTTTTTACTATTTAATTGACCTGTGTACCTGTGGCCTATCCGTAGCTGGTCGAGACAAATTACTCTCTTCTCATTACCGCTTCCATTCCAAACTGTTTATTACTCAGAGTCAACGTATTGCTACCAAGGCGGAATTGACTGTCTTGCTGGCCATCTTCATAAATCAGCACAATGCGATCATCTTCAATGAAATAGATACCACGGTGTTCTTTTTTCTTACCGTTCTTTCCAGATACTTCCGCAGAAAACAAGAAGTCAGGACGCAGTGATAAAGCAATCTCTGAGACACTATCACCGACATCTTGCCCAGAGATCTGAGATGAACGCCATTTTCCTGGTAGATTTTCCGGAGCTAACTTAGTGAAGCGAGCACCATCAAGCAAGAATTGGTTGTAGCTTAACATGTAGCTATGCTGCTGCTCTGGTTGACCATGGGATAAGAAAGTCACAGTTGTTTCATCAATATCGTATGTCCCATCCCACTCTTCGACGTTTCCGTCAGTCTGAAGAAGACGAATCACAAAACGATAGTTAGATTTGAACTTGATGTTCATCGCACGATAATTCGAACCTTCACTTTCTACCCCTTCATCGGTATTACTAAACCAGTACCAATCCCCCAGTAACAAAGGGTAATCAAATTCCGTTAAATCTGACGCACGAGCGTGAATAGCAAATGTCGAAAAAAACAGGGTTACAGCAAGAATTACATGTTTCAGCATAGCATTCCCCTAACACCAGAATTGATCACCTACTTTTAACCCTAGTCGGCAATTGGCCGCTAGCATGTAAAAGTTGAGAATTATCAGTGCTAATCTATCCCCTGTCTCAGGGGTGAAACACGAAGAATCTTATACAGAATATCGAGTTACCCTGTCCTCTTTACCCATAAAAAAACGGCACCCAGTACAGGTGCCGTTTTTATAAGGTCTAGCCTATTCTCACAAGTTAGCTTTGCGCTCTTGCTAAATCAGAGGTTATAGCTACCGCTTCTTCAAGGTAAGCATCAGGTGCTTCGTAGTCTTTTGGCACATCATCCAATGTTGCGAAAGGTTTTTCTCCTGCCGCTTTCTGGCGTTGATTCAATCTAGCCAAACGATCTGCGTCTTCCTGATCTTGCTCAGCAATCCGCTTTTTCTCATTAAGAGAAATCGTGTTGATGTCTTTCTCATCACGGTATTTGGCAATGTCATCTTGGATAAAGCCAAACTCCATGTCTTTGCTGATACGCTGATCATGTTTCGTCTTCAATGAAGGCAAAACAGCAGAGAAGTTATAGAGCTTCTGATAATCTGCCGCCTTGATACTGTCCCAAGGCAACGCATTATCTTCGACACTTTCACCCGTTTCAGAAGGATCAACCGCCGTTGGGAATGCAAGATCAGGTACAACACCTAGATTCTGAGTACTACCTCCATTAATACGGTAGAACTTTTGAATGGTGTACTGCACATGGCCCAACGGTTTATCGAACAAGTCATAGATATGGTTTAGCGAGCGGTGCTGCTGTACCGTACCCTTACCAAACGACTGCTCACCGAGAATAACGGCGCGGCCATAATCCTGCATTGCTGCCGCAAAGATTTCAGACGCCGATGCACTATAGCGGTTAACTAGAACAGTTAGTGGCCCATCAAAGTAAACACGATCGTCAGAATCGCCATTCACCTTCACTCTTCCGTAACTATCACGTACCTGAACAACCGGTCCGCTGTTAATAAACAAACCAGTCAGTGCTGTTGCTTCTGTCAAAGCACCACCACCATTGTTTCGCAAATCGATAACGACACCATCAACTTGCTGGTCGTTGAGTTTCGCTAGCTCTTTCTTGGTGTCTTCAGATAAACCCACGTAGAAGCTCGGGATTTCTATCACCCCAATTTTCTTACCGTTTGCTGTTTCTACCGAAGATTTAGCTGCGCGATCTTCTAGGCGAATCTTGTCACGGACAATTGTGACATCGTAACTTTTCGCGTTATTCCCCTCTGGAAGAATCTCCAGAACAACTTTACTACCTTTGGGCCCTTTGATGAGCTGTACGACATCATCCAGTCGCCAACCAATCACATCGACCATATCTTTGCCGTCTTGCGCGACACCTATGATTCTGTCACCTGCTGCCAATTTTTTTGAGGCAGAGGCTGGGCCACCAGCAACCAAAGAACGAATTACAGTATAATCATCAACTACTTGCAGAACAGCACCAATGCCTTCCAAAGACAAGTTCATTTCAGACTGGAATTGTTCAGCGTTACGCGGTGACAAATAGCTGGTATGAGGATCAACTTCACGGGCAAAGGCATTCATGTAGATCTGGAATACATCTTCGCTGTGAGTTTGAGTTAGACGTTTAAGGGCGTTGTTATAACGCTTGCCTAGCGTCTCTTTGATTTCATCCCACTCTTTACCTGCGAGCTTCAAGTTCAGCGCATCGTACTTAACACGTTTACGCCAGATTTCATTGAGCTCGTTACGATCTTTAGGCCAGTCCATTTCTGAACGGTCAATTACCATATCTTCATCGGCATCAAACGTGATTTCACGATCAAGTAAGGTAAGTGCGTATTGGTAGCGATCATAGCGACGTTTCAGCAACGTGTTGAAAATATCGAAAGCCGCCGACGTGTCACCTCTTTTGAGCTGATCGTCCAGCTGGTCTTCCCATTCTTCAAACTGCCGAATGTCGGAAGCAGTAAGGAAACTTTTGTTGAAGTCCAGCATCTCGATATAGCGCGTAAAGACACTGGAAGAAAATTGGTCATCAAGTGAAAATTGCTTGTAATGTGAACGAGTAAAGCGTGAAGCTACTCGTTTACTAGCAGTCGCATGCTGTTTTTCAGGTTCCAGCTGCGGAAGATCACTTAACTTGTATGTCGCCTCTAGGGCTTGCGCTGAGGCTGCTAGCATCATGCCAGCAGCGATCAGTGAGAAACGGAATCGACCTTTCATGCGTCGAGCATTCTCCTTTACGAACGCAGGTGCTCCGCTTTAACTACCATGGTCAAACCATTTGATAGGCGAACACGCACATCGTCCTTATTAATTTCAACGATAGTTGCCGGCATGTTTCCGTTGCCCATGTTAACACTAACGTTCTTGCCAACGACGACTTCATCAGCAGTCAGTGCACGGGTCGTTTCTGCAGGCTTTTTATTTAGCTTAGTCGTTTTTTGTTTTGTGTTCTTTGGTTTAGCAGTTTTTGGACGAATTTTTTTCGCCTTTGCTTCACCATCCTTGCCAGCAGCCGCTTTTGCTTCTGCTTGCTCTTTACGACGCGCACGTACTTTAGCCTTGCTTTCTTCAAGTGCTTGTTTCGCGTGATCTACGTGTTCTTGTTCTAACACACCACAATCGTTGCCATCAAGGTCAACGCGGTTTGCACCCGCTTTCACACCGTGAAGATAACGCCAGGAAGAAGTGTATTGACGCAGAGCGGTACGCAGTTGAGTTTTACTTACTTTAGGGTCTTCGCTTAGACGCTCAGCCAGATCTTGGAAGATACCAATCTTAAGTGGCTTCGCTTCACCTTCAACAGTAAAACATTTTGGGAAACGCTCAGCAATGTAGGCAATGACTTCTTTACTGTTCGTTAGCTTTTCAGAGTTTTCCATGGACTTTCCTGACAAAAGCGAGTTTCCTCGCCGTTAGTACTTTAATCAAAAAGAAATTGTTCCGCTATTATAGTTACCTAACGCCGAAAAACCACCGAAAGCATGCAATTAGAGCCTTTTTTGTAGTTCTTCTAACAAAGAAACCAGCCCATCTTCATCGGATTGACTAAATCTTGATAAGATTGGACTATCAATATCCAACACGCCGTACAATTCGCCTTTTACCGAGAACGGGATAACAATCTCGGAGTTGCTCGCAGCATCACACGCAATATGCCCTTCGAATTGATGAACATCTTCTACACGCTGAACACGGTTCTCGGCAATCGCTGTACCGCATACCCCACGCCCGACAGGAATCCTTACGCAGGCCGGTTTCCCCTGGAATGGACCTAGGACAAGTTGGTCTCCTTTTAAGATATAAAAGCCAACCCAGTTAATCTCTTCTAACTCCATGGCCAGTAAAGCACTAATATTAGACATATTAGCAATGAGATCAGGCTCACCCTCAACCAACGCGATCGCTTGTTTCGTCAGCGTTTGGTAGTTAACTGATCTAATTTCCATGGCTTACTCCTTTTATAGCCGCTAAAATGGCTTTTTATTAATAATGGGAATCATTATCATTGTGAAAAACGATTCAAACCAAATGATTAACTGGTCTTGGCTGGTAAAGCAAGCGAAAAATCACCGTCCCCGCTTGATTGCTGCCAATATTATTGCGCTCATTGCGACCCTTATCAGTGTTCCTATCCCACTGTTAATGCCTTTAATGGTCGACGAAATCTTGCTCGACAAACCTGCTGGCGGTATCGATTTCCTGAACCACTTTTTACCCGAATCCCTACAACAACCTACTGCTTACATCTTGCTGGTGCTGCTATTTGTTGTCTTGATGCGCGTGGCTAGCCAGGCGCTAAACATTCTACAGAGCCGCCAGTTTACCTTGGTAGCCAAAGATATTACCTACAACATGCGACAGCACCTGATCGACAAATTGGGTCGTATCAGCATGCGTCAATATGAAGAGCGCGGTAGCGGCGGTATTACTTCTCACCTTATTACTGATGTGGAAACCATAGATAAGTTTGTCGGTGACACCTTGAGCCGTTTCTTGGTGGGTTTCCTGACGGTCATTGGTACAGCTGCCATCCTTCTATGGCTTAATTGGCAGCTTGGTTTGTTCATTTTGCTCGTGAACCCTATCGTGGTTTATGCCTCGAAGCTAATGGGCAACCGAGTTAAAACCTTAAAGAAAAAAGAAAACCAAGCCTTTGAGCGATTCCAGCAACGTTTGGTGGAAACCCTCGACGGCATTTACCAGCTGCGTGCCGCAAACCGCGAGCGTGATTTCCTTACCCAACTGAAGTCCAATGCCAATGATATCCGTCACGATGCCGATAAATACGCGTGGCAATCGGAAGCTGCTGGCCGTATTTCTTTTTTACTGTTCCTAGTTGGCTTCGAGCTATTTCGTGCCATGGCGATGATCATGGTGCTCTTTACTGATCTCAGTGTTGGTCAGATGTTTGCAGTATTCGGCTACCTTTGGTTCATGCTTGGCCCAGTTCAGGAGTTGCTAGGAATCCAGTTTGCTTGGTACAGCGCGTCAGCCGCTATGCAGCGTCTCAATGGTCTTATCGCTATCGAAGAAGAAGTGCGTCCTGTACAAAAAGTTAATCCGTTCAACAATGATCATAGTCTTGATATTGAAGTCAAAAATATCCATTTCGCCTATGATGAAGACAAAGAAGTCTTACGCGGAATGAGCTTGAGTATTCCTGCTGGTAAACGGGTTGCGCTGGTCGGCTCTTCTGGCGGCGGTAAATCCACCTTGATCCAACTTCTTCTAGGCATCTATCAGAAAGACGCTGGAGACATCCTAGTCAATGGCTACCCGATAGAAGATGTGAGCTATGAAGCACTACGTAACAAAATGGCAGTGGTCCTACAACAGCCTGTATTATTTAATGATACTATGCGCCACAACCTTACGTTAGGCGGTGAATACACTGACGAGCAGCTTTGGAAAGCGCTTGAGATTGCACAAATGACAGACGTGACCCAGCGCCTAACTGAAGGACTCGATACCGAGATCGGTCGGCAAGGTATTAAATTGTCAGGTGGTCAACGTCAGAGGCTGGCTATTGCCCGAATGGTGTTGACCAATCCTGAGTTTGTCATTTTGGATGAGGCAACCTCAGCGTTAGATACCGCAACAGAGGCAGCTTTGCACACGGCGCTAAACCAGTTTTTGGCCAATCGAACCACGCTGATTGTTGCTCACCGTTTATCTGCGGTTAAACAAGCTGATGTAATCTACGTGCTTGAAGATGGCCAGGTCAGCCAAAGCGGTACGCACCATGAATTAGTGAATGAAGAAGGCTTGTATCAAACACTGTATGGTTCTGTACAATCATCTGAAAATCAAAATGATTCGATTACACAAGTACCTGTAGCCAGAATGAACCTAAAATAATAAAATACCGTTCATTTAGATTAATACTTTAAAGGAATAAACGTTAATGACCACAGCGAGACTATGCCCCGGTTGCGATTTACCTTTGCTTCCGCAGGTCGCTGAACAGGGACAAAGTGCATATTGCCCACGCTGCAACACCCGTCTGTACCGAGGTGGTCATTTTCGTTTTTCCAGTGAACTGGCGATTGCCCTCGCCTGCTTAATCCTTTTTATTCCGGCTCACTTTTTTCCCCTGATCACTATCCGCCTGTTCGGAGTAATGATCCCGGCAACACTAACTTCCGGCACCTTCTCCCTTGCGCCTAACTTTCCAGCCGTTGCCTTACTCATCCTGTTTTGTAGTTCCATAGCCCCTTTACTGGTTTGTGGTTCCGTTTTAGGCGCACAAGTTGGTCTACGATTTCGCCGAATCAAACTGTTTCGCCGTTCACTATGGATTATTGAACACCTCAAGCACTGGGCCATGTTTGATGTTTTTCTGGTAAGCCTTGGGATTTCGTGCTTCAAGGTTCAGGATTATGCCGATATCTTTGTTGGTCCCGGACTGTATTCTTTGGTGCTGCTACAGCTGCTAACTGCGCTACTACTTACCCGTATCAGTATCAACCGCTACTGGGAAGCATGGCAACCAGAAACCGAACACAAGAAATACAGCCATGCAAGGCACTGTCATCATTGCCACATGACGCAAGATGACCATGATAACTGTGTTCGATGTGACTTCCCGCTTCACAAGCGTATGCCTCAGTCCATTCAAAAAACCTGGGCATACCTTATCGCAGCGACTGTGTTTATCTTCCCTGCGAACCTATATCCGATTTCTATCTTTCTCAATAATGGTAAGCGTGTCGAAGATACTATCTTCTCCGGTGTCGCCTCGTTGGTGAACTCCGATATGCTCGGCATTGCCATCATTATATTTATTGCCAGTATTGTCGTGCCTGTTGCCAAAATCCTTGGTCTGGCCTTCATCCTTTTGACCATTCAATTCAAACGCAGTGTTAATCATCTGCAACGTATGAAGCTATACCGCTTTATCCAATGGATCGGTAAATGGTCAATGATGGATCTCTTCGTTATCTCGATCATGGTGACTCTCATCGACCGTGATCAATTGCTCGACTTCACCCCCGGCCCTGGCGCTATTGCCTTTGGTGTCGTGGTGGTGCTGACAATGCTTGCCGCTGAAAGCTTGGATTCTCGTCTGATATGGGACAACTATGAACAACGGACCAAATAATCAACAACCTACACCGGTCAATATAAAGCGCGATCGCGGGATTTCCCCGCTGTGGATCCTCCCCGTGCTAGCCTTGATTCTCGCAGGATGGCTAGTTTTCAAAGCCGTCAATGAGGCCGGTGAACGGATCAAAATTCACTTCAATGATGCTGCAGGCTTAGTGGCAGGACGGACGACAATCCGTTACCAAGGGCTTGAAGTGGGTATCGTTCGTGATGTTAATCTATCAAGCGATCTAAAAAGCATTTTTGTCGAAGCAGATATCTACCCTGAGGCCGTGCAAACACTGCGCAGTGGAACCCGTTTCTGGCTAGTAAAACCTAAAGCTTCTATTACCGGTATTTCTGGTCTTGATGCCCTCGTCTCCGGTAACTACATCGCATTGCAACCGGGTGAAGGTAAGTTTGCCAATGAATTTGATGCCCTCGATAACCAACCGGCCGATACCCCAGTTGGCGAAGGTTTGAAAATCCAGCTGCGTGCCCCCCATTTAGGCTCAATCAATATTGGCTCGCAGGTTCTCTATAAGAAGATCCCCGTCGGTGAGGTATACAACCACAGCCTGAGTCAGAACAACAAACAAGTCATCATTGATGTTTTGATCAAACCTCAGTACGCCAATTTAGTGACTAACAAGAGCCGTTTTTGGAATGTCAGTGGCATGAGTGCCAACATTGGCTTTAACGGTGTCGATGTCCAGTTTGAAAGCCTGTCAGCCATGATAAGCGGTGCGATTGCTTTCGACTCACCTGATAAAGGCTTACCTATTGAACCTGATCACCTGTTCCGGCTTTATCCTGATCTGAACACCGCTGGTCGAGGGATCGCGATTACTATCGACCTACCAGAGAACAGTAACATTAGTGCAAGCGGCGCACCGATTGTGTATCGCGGCCTGCAGATTGGTCAGATTTCCGATATCCGACTCGACAAAGAGCGAGGCACCATTGTTGCCCACGCCGCTATTGAGCCAATGATGAGTGATCTGCTAACCACAGGTTCAAAAATGCTGCTAGAAGAGGCTGAGCTCTCTCTCTATGGTGTGAAGAACATTGGTAACCTACTTCGTGGTAACTTCCTAACCCTGATACCCGGTAATGGCGAAACCAGTCGACAATTTGTTGCGATTAACCAAGATGAACTTCAAGAGCAACAACCCGGCGTGGCCTCTTTTGCCCTGTATGCTGATGATAGCTATGGCATCAAGCGAGGGACTAAACTCAAACATCGAGGCTTGGAAGTTGGCCGAGTTAAATCGGTGAGGCTTGATGGCACGAAAGTACGCTTCAGTGTCATTGTACAGCCTGAATATACCAAGCTGGTTCGCTCTGGCAGTCGCTTCTATATCGATGGTGGTATTCAAGCCAATTTAAGCAGCCAAGGGTTGGATGTCTCTGTCCCGCCGGCCGATCAACTGATCAGCCAAAGCATCAGTTTTACCAGTAGTGGCTCTAGCAAAGTACTCAGCCAATACCCGCTTTATAAGAGTCGCCAGCTCGCCACCCTGGCCGCTGAAAAGGCCAAAGGGTTTGCAGCTATCAGCTTGTATGCCGAAGAGCTACCACCGATTTCAGAAGGTAGCCCAGTGCTATACCGCAACATGGAAGTGGGTGAAGTAGCTAGTTATGAACTGACACGTGACGGCGTCACGATAAAACTTAAAGTCGACAATAAATACCGCCACTTAATTTCAGCAAACACCGTCTTCTGGAACCGCTCTGGTGTCGAAGTTGATGCCGGGCTTGATGGCGTACAAATAAAAGCGGACCCTATTAGCACCCTTATTAAAGGCGGTATTGCCTTTGACGAACTAGAGGGCGTGACCAACCGCAGCGGTAACCGTTACAAACTTTACAAGAGTTATAAAGAAGCCAAAGACTACGGCTTATTAGTTACTATGATTGCGGCTGATGCTAAAACCATTAAGGTGAACACCGACATTCGTTACCAAGGCGTCAATGTGGGCAAAGTGGTTGAAACCGAACCTGACTTCAATACAGGTAAAGTCATCGTAAAGGCGCGTCTGTTCCCGAAATACGCCGAGCTATTGGCAAAAGTTGATAGCCAGTTCTGGATTGTCAGCCCAAAGATCAGCATCACCGGAGCCAAAAACCTTGATACCCTGCTCAGCAGCTATATTGCTGTCACGCCGGGTAAAGGCCATTACTCGCAAAGCTTCACGCTAGGTAATGCCCAACTGCAAAATAAAGGGCTGAGCGTGATATTGGAAACTGAAAAACGTAATTCCATCAGTGAAGGAACACCGCTGCTATACCGTGATATCCAAGTGGGCGAAGTGGTAAAAGTAAGCCTTGGTGAACTGGCCGACAGAGTAATTATCGAAGCTCAAGTTGAACAGGACTTCAGCCACCTAGTCCGAACAGACAGCGTATTTTGGAATGTGTCCGGTATCGATGTGACCATTGGCCTAACAGGTGCAACAGTCCAAAGCGGCACGGTTGATAGCCTTATCCGCGGTGGCATTGCTTTCGCAACGCCGGAAAGCCAACCGCTTTCTCCGATAGCCAAAAGCGACAGCCACTTCTTGCTGCACGAGACAGCCAAACCTGAATGGAAAACCTGGCGAACAGCCATTCCAAAACACTAATTCGTAAAACCATTTAAAAGAAAGGAGCAGCAATGCTCCTTTCTTTTACCTATCTACCTACAAATGATAAACTTCCGCCCCACTGCTAGATAATCGAGACATTCCCTTGCATTCTAATATCCATATCCCAGACGCATTCATCGAGCAAATTCGCCAAATCATGCCAGAGCACCTGAGCATGGATGAGTTCATCGCTAGTTGTAAAACCCCTTTGCGTCGAAGCATCCGAGTTAACACCTTGAAGATCAGTGTGGAAGACTTTCTCGCCCGTGTTGCCGATAAAGATTGGACTCTCACACCTGTTCCTTGGTGTGATACCGGATTCTGGATTGAGCGTGAAGATGAAGAGTCAGTCTCGCTAGGCAATACAGCAGAGCACATGGCGGGTCTTTTCTACATCCAGGAAGCCAGCTCTATGATGCCTGTTGTTGCGCTACTAAAAGACAACGACAAGCTCGATTGCGTGCTTGATATGGCCTCGGCACCAGGCTCGAAAACCACTCAAATCGCCTGCGCAATGAAAAATGAAGGTGCCCTAGTTGCCAATGAACTAGCAGCTAGCCGCATCAAAGTTCTCCATTCGAACCTGCAACGCTGTGGCGTGTTCAATGCTGCACTTACCCACTTTGACGGCTGTGTCTTCGGTGGCTGGGCCCCTGAGTCCTTCGACTCTATTCTTCTCGATGCCCCATGCTCCGGAGAAGGTGCAATTCGTAAGGATGATGATGCAATGGCTAACTGGAGCCTGGCATCGGTTGAAGAGATTGCCGCAGTGCAGCGTGACCTGATCATCAGTGGTTTCCAGGCCCTGAAACCAGGCGGTGTAATGGTTTATTCCACCTGTACCCTGAACTTAAGCGAAAACCAAAAAGTCTGTCAGCACCTGAAAGACACGTTTGGTGATGCTGTAGAGTTTGAATCATTATCTGATCTGTTCGATGGTGCTGATAAAGCACTGACAAAGGAAGGCTTCCTGCATGTTTATCCGCAGATCTTCGATAGTGAAGGCTTCTTCGTGGCACGTATTCGCAAGCTTGCAGCTGTTGAATCTCCTGCTGTTAAAAAGCGTAAGGGTAAGTTCCCATTCAGCCTGGCAAGTAGCAAAGATAGCCAAGCCATTACCCAAGCATTCAAACAGGATATTGACTTAGATATTCCTGCTGACAGTGAAATCTGGCTACGTGACAAAGAAGTTTGGTTGTTCCCAGCAAAACTTCGCACACTTCTGAGTGAAATCCGTTTCCAGCGCATTGGCATCAAGCTAGCGGAACAACATAAAAAAGGTTACCGCTGGCAGCACGAAGCCATTATGACCTTGGCAACTGGTGAAGAAAAAACTGCCGTTGCACTTGATGCGGCGCAAGCAAAAGAATGGTTTATGGGACGAGATATTCGACCGGAAGACCTATCCGGCAAAGGTGAGGTGATTGTCACTTACCGTGACTACCCGATCGGGATCGGCAAATGGGTCGGTAACCGCATTAAAAATGGATTGCCTCGCGAGCTGGTAAGAGATACCAACTTATTTGACATCTAATTTCTAGTTTCTGAGCAAGTATTTTATCGCTTTAACTACTAGCATTAAGTTACTGCAACAGATTTGGTCAGAGAACAGGACATTTTTGTTAAGTATCAGAGATGAATAACATTCTTAGTGGTAAAACTGGCAAATCATACTGCTTGAACTAACATTGAAAGTGTAATTGATCTCCATTTACTAACCAGTTAGCGCAAGGCTCTCACGAGCCATTCCCCTAAGCCCGAAACAGGAGTCGTTTCGGGCTATTTTTTGTCTACCTCCCCCGCATTAAACTTTCCACAACAGCCCCCAGCAGCACATTGATTTTTTTGTTCATACTCAAAGCTAAATATAGCCATCAGCCATCTTGAATAATTAAAACTGACTATAATCAATGACTTAAAACCAAAATATTCCATTCGATTTTTTCGAATATCTTCACCGATTTTTTCCGCTATCTTCTTATGCTGCCCATTCGTATAGTTAGTTCCAAGCCAAACGGCAATGCATTTCAAGGAGCAAACTATGTCAAACGTTCTAGTACTAAAATCAAGCATTCTCGGTGACTACTCACAATCAAACGGTCTTATCGATCATCTGGTAGATTCGATGAACACCACTGCTGTAATTGAGCGTGACCTAGCAGCACAGCCATTGCCTGTTCTAGATGGCGAAATTGCTAGCGGCCTGCGTGGCGGTGAAAACCTAAATGAAAAGCAACTTTCAGCACTGGCATTGTCTGATCAACTGATTGAAGAAATCAAAGCCAGCGATACCTTGGTGATTGGTGCACCAATGTATAACTTTTCTATTCCGACTCAGCTTAAAAACTGGTTTGATTTAATTGCCCGTGCTGGTGTCACCTTTAGCTATACAGAGAATGGTCCAGTAGGACTACTAACAGGCAAGAAAGTGATTGTGGTGACAACCCGTGGCGGTATGCACAAAGGCGGTGACACGGACATCATGGTGCCTTATCTGAAAACCTTCCTGGGTTTTGTCGGCCTAACCGATGTTGACGTGGTTTACAGCGAAGCGCTAGCAATGGGCGAAGAAATGGCAGCGAAAGGTATTGCCCAAGCGAAGCAAGAGCTTGAGAAGCTAGTTCAGTAACCCTTAGGCTCAATAATCCTGAATGAATATTTGGCAGTGCCATCTCGCGACACTGCCCCATCTCATTGCCTTACCCATTCTCGCTACTGTGTTTAACTGATGGGTAAGGCTTTTTTATGTTCGATTTTCAAGCGCACTTAAAAATCAAACTGCACATAGA
Organism: Photobacterium sp. AWH4_225; assembly: GCF_056158405.1. Lineage (NCBI taxonomy): Bacteria > Pseudomonadati > Pseudomonadota > Gammaproteobacteria > Vibrionales > Vibrionaceae > Photobacterium > Photobacterium sp. AWH4_225. Next base: position 2,088,801 of record NZ_JBSWTF010000001.1, read on the forward strand.
CTGTATTGTAGTTACTTCCGCCTTTAATGCGCCCAAACTGGGATGCATTTTCAAAGATTGCAGATCGGTGATGCAAACTATATCCAAGCCATACACCGTCCAACGGCTTATGGTTGAAAACATCGCCCAAGTTCACATCAAACGAAAAGTCGAGATAGTTGAGCAGTTTACTCGGCTCATAGCCCTTGCGGTCCATTTCAGCCTGCTCAATGTATGTAATTCGGTTAACATAAGACAAACCCTCCGCCACACCAAAGCGCCATTCTACCGGCCAGGTAAAGGTGTAGTAGGCTTTTATCGCCATCACATACTCTTGGCTTGAGCTTTGGACGTCAGAATGCCAGTGCCAAACAAAACCCGGAGTCAGATAGATATCCAGCGGTAAACCAAACAACTCATCCGTTAGCGGGTGGCCATAGAACACGGAAGTCAGCTGATTGTTAAACTCATCCTTTTCGCCGTTACCCGTAAAGATATCACCCATATTCGATGGCGTTGCCCAGCCATGTGCAACACGCAAATATGGCTTATTGCCAATACTGGACTTTCTAGGCTTCTTGGCATCATTAAAGAAACCAAAGCCGAGATAGCCCTCACCTTGCCAGTTATCGCTGATCAGAGCCGCATCACGGGTATTACTATCAAAGTAGCGAGCATAAGCACCACCTACGATGTACAAATTAGAAGTGACATGGTAACTAAAGGCAGACCCTAATTTTACATCGACCCCAGAGTCAATATCTTCAAGATTTAAACCATAGTAATAACTGTTGTAATCACTGTCTTTCCAAATCAAGGATGCCTTGGGAAGGAATCGCCAATCATTGTATTGATAGTCGCCACCAATAGTGAGTTGCGAACTGAATCGGCCATCAGGGTCTGACAATAACTCAACATCTGTATAATAATTGTCATCCCAATGGTATTTATATTGCAGACCGTAATCAGCCGTGTCGCCGCCTATCTCATTCTGAAAAGAAGATGGTATATCGATAAAGTGCATTCGAACGAGGGCGTTAACTTCCCAATCTTGCTCACGGTATAAATTGAGCCCACCTTCAGTACCATTAATGAATAAGCGGTCCCCCTGATAAAACATCATTGGTACAAAGGTTGAAACCGTAGAATCCTCAACAACAGATTCGGTCGCATAGGGAATCGAAGCGCTCCGCATGACAGCAGCTAATCCCCACTTTTGTTCACCGTCTCTTTTTTGCCTTAAGTCATCCACAGAAATAAAACCGAGTGGCTTTTCATCTTCAATCGCTAGTGGTTGATGTTCTGTATCTGCGGCCAAGGCCGCCAGCGGCAAACAAGCGATGAATCCAAAATGTTTAGACAATCAATAACCCTCAAAAATAGCTGTAACTGTAATAATAGCTCTAACTTACTTATATATACCTGAAATTAAGTACATTATTGTCGTGTCAGGGTAAAAAAAGCATAAAAAAAGCCCGATTAAGATCGGGCTTTTGTAAAACAGTTTTAAGCATTACTGATGAGAAGCGATCTCTGCTCTCTTCAGTTCTTTAACACTCTTGCTAACTTCACGGCGTTCTTTAGAAAGCTCAGCACTGATGATGATGTGGTCATCTACACGATCTTCGTAATCGCCTTTCATGTTCTCAACGATTTCAACGATCTGATCATGTGTCATATCAGCTTTGATGTAATCAAGTAGGTTTTCAAGCAATTCAACACGCTTACGGTTGTCACGAATTTTACGGTCGTTGTCCAGGATCTCACGCTTTAGCTTGTTCTTACGACGAGTTTGACGAACTAGCTCTAGGATAGTGTTCATTGTTTGTCCTTATATGAATCTACAAAACCTAACTGCACCCGTTATAGCAGAAACTTGTATTGCCACTCAAGTCACATTTTGAGCAGTTAAACCAAAACTGGCTGCTTCCTTGACATATTTCAGTTTCAGTAAAGAATCGCCCTTTAGCTTTCAAGTCATTTTCTGCTTAACTCTTGTCATCACATAGGTATACATCTAACACATCACAAATTGATGAAATCAAAAAGTAAGACTTAGTTAAACTTGTGAGACTATTTCAGTCGCTGTTCAGGTTGACGGAAATCCTGTGAAAGTCACCACAATTTTCTTATTTTTTTATTTGCAATTAGCGCAATGCTGCCTAATCTTTGAATTGACCAGTAATGTTTGGCGTTGATACAGCTGTGACTTCTGAATCGCTTCATCTAGCAATACTTTTTGCAAGTCCAACTGGAGCAAATAGATTCAATTGTTACCTCGGTTAAATAGTATTGGCATATGTACAGATGTAAGTTATTCAGGAGACAACATGTCTAAAGCAACAGGTACCGTTAAGTGGTTCAATGAAGAAAAGGGTTTCGGTTTCATCACACAGGACAACGGCGGTGCTGATGTATTCGTTCATTTCCGTGCGATCACTGGCGACGGCTTCAAAACGCTAGCGGAAGGACAAAAAGTTAGCTTTGAAACAGAGCAAGGTCCAAAGGGTTTACAAGCGGCGAACGTAGAAAAGATTTAATTTCTTAATTCTCACTTGTACAAAAGGGCTGCTTAAGCCCTTTTTTACGTTTTAAATTAACCTCTTAGTTGCGCACATATTCCCCACATACAATTTTCCGTTTTATTTTCGACCTTTCACTCTAATTTGATGTCTAATCAACCAAAACAGCGATAAGCTCTTGTATACCCTCAGTAAAACAATGGTTTCAGCACAATACAAATCACATTTTTCAATATAAATGATTAAATTTTAAAGTATTTGCTTGCCACCCACCCTCTCGTGTGGCCTAATGTGCTTGGCCTGAAATGCAGACCTATTTATGCAACAAATTGAAATAGAAAACTTCGTTACACCGCTTCATCGAGCGACGTTGTCCTGAAGAGCTCAACATTCTTTTGTCCATAAGTAATTCATTATGATGGCTTAAGTACGCAACAAGCGTTAATTAAATTATTTTATTCAGGAGACATATTATGTCTAAAGCAACTGGTATCGTTAAGTGGTTCAACGACGAGAAAGGTTTTGGTTTCATCACTCAAGACAACGGCGGTGCTGACGTATTCGTTCACTTCCGTGCTATCGCTGGTGAAGGCTTCAAATCTCTAGCTGAAGGCCAGAAAGTATCTTTCGACATCGAGCAAGGTCAGAAAGGTCCTCAAGCTGCTAACGTTGAGCGCATCTAATTCGCGTTAACGTGAAGAATATCAAAAGGGTGCCTTAGGGCGCCCTTTTTTGTTTCCATCCCCTATAAACCTATCTTACAACACGAGTATTTCTTTCCGAAACCTGCCTGATGTAACATTTTTGAAATAAAACCAACAACTCATTTCCACCAAGCACGCTTTTACTTCCCGTAAACCATACACTGAAGCTAAGTTGTTCTGTTTTCAGGGATCCAAGCACATGGAAGAACATCAAGGTCTTCAAACACAGTCTATCCGTCGGCTTCTAATCACTGGCGCTATTGGCATTTTGTCTCTTTTACTCGCCTTTTTTATTACTGATCATGTTATCCATGATAAATACACACAGCTTCAGTCTTTACAGCACAAAATTATTGAAGCTTCCAATAGTATGTTGATGATACGTCGACATGAAAAAGATTACCTTGCCAGGGTAGATTCAGAATATTTATCAAAGATGGAAGACGCGTACTCTCAACTGAAATCAGAGTTGATAGACATTGATCGAGCTCTCGATAAACACGGCATAAGGACAAGCTATAGTAGCCAGCAAGCAATTGCCGATGTGGACAGTTATTACCAGCAATTTACTGCAATGAGTCACACCGTTCTGGATATATTCGGCGACAAAGGATCGATAAGCTTAATCGATCAATTAAAAGACACAGCGCTGACTTTCGAGCAAAACCTCATTGGTTCTAATGCCCCTGAAATTGATACCCTCACCCTCACGACAAAAGACTTGATGTATCAATTCTTCAGCGATTTTGACAGTCAACTACTGCCCGAAATAGACGAAAACCTCACTGAATTACAACGTTCTCTTGAAGGCTCACCTGAGCTACGTTTTTCGACCACCAGCTTCAATGAATTTAGAAAAGCTTTTTATATATTACAGCGTACATATAAAACATTCGGCTATTCACATAATGACGGAATGCATGGTGCACTTCGTAGTACCATTCACTCCCTTGAAGGTACGTTAAATGATCTATTTACCGAGACACCTAAACAGATCGCATTAACGATGCGCCAATATGAAAATTACAAAATGATGGTCGCTCTGGCCCTGTGTATCGCTATTGTTCTCGTTCTACTTTACGTTATCCGACAAACCAACCTACTGGAGCAAGACTTGATCAATGCCCGTGAGCATGAAAAGCAGGCGAATAAAGCCAAAAGTGCTTTCCTGGCGAATATGTCTCATGAAATACGAACACCACTCAATGGCATTCTTGGCATGACTGAAATCTTATCGGACTCAAAGCTCAGCGCCGTTCAAAAGGATTACCTGTCGACGATCAATGCCTCATCTCAAACGCTGCTTATGCTGATCAACGATATTTTAGATTTATCCAAAATTGAATCCGGCCACTTGGAAATTGCCCCGCACACCTGTGCGCTTAAGGAAATCGTTTTTGACACGGCGGCCCTAATTGCCCCCAAAGCACAACAAAAAGGGATCGGCTTAGTTGTTGACTTGGACACACCCCTACCCGACTACATCAAAGCGGATGAACAAAAAGTACGCCAAGTATTGATGAATCTTGCTTCCAACGCCATTAAGTTCACAGGCACAGGCTCTATTACTTTTACAGCCAAGCAAATCAGCCAGTCACCAACCCACACAGAGGTGTTCTTCTCCGTAAAAGATACAGGGATCGGTATAGATAATGACAAACAAGCCCATATTTTCGAGGAGTTTAAACAAGAGACCAGTCACACATCTTCACAGTATGGCGGAACCGGCCTGGGTCTAGCGATCTCTGCCAAAATAGTCGAAATGATGGGTGGAGAAATCCAGCTTGATTCGCAAAAGCATGTCGGTAGCACTTTCTCATTTACGCTGTCATTCCAGCATGACGAACAAACTATTGAGCAAGTCTCTAGTCTGCCGGTGATTTATTTAGCCGGAGAACACAATAGCTTACTCGTTAGTGAAGTACTTCGTTTTGGCTACCAACTGACTCGTTGCCACACCGTCGATGACGTCCTTACAGCAAACAAGCCAAACGCCATCATTGTTATCGATAAGCCTGATCTGCTACCTGAAGCCAATAGCACCCTGGCAGACTTCAGCATTGTTTATGTTCGCCAGAACGATGAGGTAGTGAATGACACAGCAAGTAATATTGTCACCCTGGTTACTGCGCCTCTCTTTGGATTGCGTTTAAACAATATGCTGAAAACCGCCTTTGTCGCTCAAAACCATGATTCTGAGATAACCGCAAATCCGACGAGCAAGGTCAACAATACCCCTGAGCCACCAGCTAACCCAAAACACGCCATTCTTATTGTTGAAGACAATAAAGTTAACCAGCAGGTTGTTTGTATTAATCTAAAGCGCATAGGTTTTGATTACTTGATTGCAAATAACGGACAAGAGGCGGTTTCTCTCTACCAGCAGCACCATAGCGATATAGGGCTGATACTGATGGATTGCATGATGCCGGTTATGAACGGGTTCGAAGCCACGCAGTCAATACGCGATTGGGAACAAGCGCAAGGCTTGAAGAAGTCGCACATTATTGCGCTTACCGCTTCCATTCTTGATGATGACATCCAGCAGTGTTTTGACTGTGGCATGGATGACTACCTACCAAAACCGTTCAAACGGGATGTACTGATTGAGAAGCTTAAAAAACAAGTTAACTTAAACCATCAAACGGCACTTATCTCTGACTAAACAGTTATTCTAAGCAGGCGAAAGCCTGCTTTTCTATTCATCCCCATAGATGCGCTGAAACTATCCAGCATACCTTTGAACTTGAAAAGTACCTCGACGCATTCCTATTGGGTGAAGAGGGTTCTGTCAGGGGGAAGCTTGTTATTACTCTTTAAGAAAACTGGTCATATAACCAATACAAAGTGTGAAAGACTAATGACATTAACTCTGCAACTGTTGCAGGCGAACTTTCAAAATAAAATCACACCTTACTCATATAGCGATAAAGCATAACTTATATCCTCCCTGTCATCTTAATTAGTTAACAGGGAAAACTATGCAACCTTTCTACAAAGCACTCTGTGCAGCCGCTGTTTCTGCTGCGTTACTTGCAGGCTGTAATAGCAGTAACTCCGACTCTGGAAAATCAGGCACTAACCCTGACCTGGATCGTACACGTATTGGCATCTTGACTGATACTCAAGGCGGTGGCGATGCTGTTGCCGTCAATCAAATGGAAGCGATCCTTGATTTGTACCGTGATAACGGCGTCAATATCGTCATTGCAGTTGGCGACCTGACCAACAGCAATACCGAGCACGAATACGAACAGTGGAAAGAGTTAGCTAGCCAATACTCGCATCAAATCACGTTCCTTCCACTCATGGGTAACCATGACCGTAAACCAGGAGATAACTATACCTGGAAGCGAATTATGGAAGAGTTCATCCCTAAAGATAACATCAACCATATGCCTGGCCGTCAGTACCAAACTTACGCTTATAGCCATGAGAATGTACTCATGGTACAAATCTCTGATCAGGATATGCCGTATGCCTACGATTGGGCCGAACAAGTCATCGCCAACAAAACAGATGGTATCGATCATGTCTTTGTTTCTAGCCATAGCCCTTTCGTGGGTCCATACCGTGGTGGTGTAATGATGGAGCGAGTCGTTGCCCGTTGGAACGATCAACGTGAAAACGACATGTATACCCGAGATCAAGAAAAGTGGCGCAAGCTGTTTACTGATAACGATGTCATTTTTGTCTCTGGCCATGACCATCAATACAGCCGCTCTGTTATTTGGGATAACGGTGCTGGTCCTGATACTCAAAGCTTCAATACGGAACCTTCTGCTGAGCCAAACCACCGTTTCTTCCACCATATCGTAACAGGCAACGCATCTGAGAAAGGTTATTACAACCGAGTCGGCGAGTTCGAACGCATTCAGAGCATGGTGATGTACAAAACTCGCTATGTGAGCCCGAAAATCCCAGATCTTGATGACCGTGCAGAGTGGGATCAGGAAATGATCGACCGTGATAGCGTGGCAACGGGTGACTTAATGGTGAATGCCTCATGGTTTGATATCAATGGTAAAGAAATCCAGTATTCAGCCTTCTATGACACCTTTACTCAGTCTTCAGATCTACTCACCAGTGCGGACTGGAAACTATTTGACCGCTTCGTTAGAACACCGCAACGTTGTGACAAGGTCGTCTATCCAACCAGTGTGCCTTTCTCTGCGACTTACTACAGCGCTGTTGATACCAACTACCGTACCGTCAATTGTTATTCCGAGAATGGCCACCGTGCTCGCCTAATCGATGGTAACAACCAAGTATTCAACCGTGTCGATCAGGCGCTTGAAGGAGCACTATGGATGGGTTGGACAGATGCAGATGCTATGGCTCGTATGTGGGATATCATGCTGACTAAACCAAGCATTCGCAGCTCGCAATCAGGCCCTGACGGTAAACCTTCAGATCGTGACTTTGTCGTAGACGGCCGTTCTGGCTTGAATTACAACCATGCTAAGCGTTTTGAAATCGATGAAGGCCGCATGCGCTGGTATCCAGCGACCTATGATATGAAGAAGCTGGTAAGCCTAAGCTGGTTAGAAGCCGATAAATCTACTGAGTCTGATATCTTGATTGTCAGCGGTATTCAGAGCCAGACAGGTACCTACACCAACGCCTTCGGCGCAGAAAAAGACATCACTATCGAGCCAGGTTGGCCGGGTACGTCAGCGGAGGATATTGAAGCTGATGGCGATCACAAAAACCTAAATGCCATAGAAAAACAACCTTTGGCTTATGATGGTTTGCTTGCCGAAAAATCCCCTAACCGCCTGAACGAATCCAGAAGCTGGATACTTGACGACTCAGTGCGAGCTGATGACTTCGTACTTGAAATGGCTGTACCTGAAGGTTTGGATACCGACAAGCTTACTCTAGCGATTGACGTAAATGGCGAATGGAAGCCTCTTGTTGATGACCACTGTATCAGCCAAGAAGCTTATAACAATGAGTTCCTCACTGAGCAGCCTGAAGATATTGCCGGACTAGGTTGTGATGAACAATGGACAGTCGGACAGTCAAACAACGCCTTCTGGGCTAAAGTGGACCAAGACGGTCGTTTTGCCCTAATCAAAAAATAACATTACTCAAGGAGAGGCTTTGCCTCTCCTCTTTAATACATTATGAAAAAAGCGTTCTTTACAACATTATTGGTCAGCCTACTTTCTGGTTGCTTAAATCAATCACAGCAAAGCCAACTGAACCCAACTGACTGGTCAGAATTAATACCCAATGAACAGCGTGAAACTATCCTTGCCCTCATTGAAGAAGAGCGAGCCTTTGCTAACGAGTACCATGATGATCTCACTGGTCCCCAGACACAATCGATGGGCATCGGTTTTGCCAATATCAACCAAGATATCGTTTTACAAGACGTTAAACTGGCAGGGTTTGTCGTACCGCTCGAGTGGGATGACTATGCAGTGACTGAGTTTTTACTTGTGCCCTATTTTGGTGCCTGTATCCATATGCCGCCGCCACCAGCAAACCAGATGGTTCACGTGAAGTATCCTGACGGGGTTGAAAATTTATTGCTACGCGATGCAATCTGGTTGGAAGGAACACTGGAAGCACAAGCAAAAGGCTTTGAAGAATTAGGCGAGGTAGCCTACACCATCTCAAACCCTTCTGTCAGCGCTTATTAGTACTTATGGAACACAACACTCTCACGAGGCCTTGTGAGAGTGTTAGTCACAAGGCCTCGGAGAGAAACGATGTAAAGGCAGTAGTTTTCATTAAAACACTAATAACCCCAGCCCAATGATCGTCCCGGATGCAAACAAGGAAATGATACAAAAGCCCATGATATCCTTAGCATTTAGACCAGCTATACTCAAGGCAGGCAATGCCCAAAACGGTTGGATCATATTCGTCCATGCATCTCCCCACGCAATAGCCATTGCCGTTTTAGCAGCAGGTACACCCAGCTCTGCACCAGCAGGCATCATTATTGGAGCTTGCACAGCCCATTGACCGCCTCCTGAAGGAACAAAGAAGTTAACAATACCAGCACTGATGAAGGTAAACAGCGGAAAGGTATATTCGTTAGAGATGCTAACAAACATATCAGACATTGCTCCAGCCAAAGATACCCCGTCCGGCCCTTTCGCAACCATCATACCCATGATCCCGGCATAGAATGGAAACTGAAGTAAGATACCTGTTGTATTTTTCGTCCCCTCAGCAACAGCTTTTAATAATCGTTTTGGTGTCCCATGCAATAGGATTGCAGTAAACAGAAAAATGAAGTTAACAATATTAAGGTTAAGAGCAAAACCATTCTCACTGAAATACATCACAATGTAAGTAAAGCCTAATAATGCCAATAAGCGGTTTACCCAGGGAGACTGCTCCAGTTTCTCGGCGGGGGTTAACTCTTTTTCTTCCTCTCTCTCCTGAGTGTCAGTTGATGACAATAGCTCTGGAGATATTGTTACGACTTGATCAGCTGATGGGTGCATAGAGCGATTCAATAATGGAATTGTAATCAGCATTGCTAACAGAATAACGATATTCATGCTTGAGAACAGCGTATCTCCGGTTGAAACAGGTGACAACACTGCACCAGCTGTTACAGATTCCAAATTGCTTCCCGATGCTAGAGCCAACGGAACAGAACCGGAAAGGCCTGCATGCCAGAATAAGAATCCAGTATATGCTGACGCGATGAGTAGTCGATAATCAACCCCTTTTACTTTGGCTGCAAGTTCACGTGCAAAGATAGCACCAACTACCAAGCCAAAACCCCAGTTAATCCAACATGCAATTGCTGAAACAAAAGTGACAATCAAAATAGCATGCCCTGGTGTTTTAGCTGTCATCGCAAGGTATGATAAGCCTCGCCGAAACACAGGAGCTGATGCCATTGCATGGCCAGTTACAACGACCAGAGCCATCTGCATAGCAAAAGTTAATAATGACCAAAAACCACCAGAAAAAGCATTGACCATTTGTAATGGGTTTTGTTGGGTCACCGGCATAGCAATAAGGAATACAGCAAAAGTGAGTAATGCGGCGAATAAGAATGGATCAGGTAAATAGCGTTGTACCAATGCGGTACATATCGTTGATAAACGCTGGATTAAAGTTGGTTTTTGATAGGATAGAGTTTCAGTAGCCATTTCCATCTCCTTCAGAATATGTCTACAACGTTATTAGGTATTATTGAGTTATTTCTCATTCATATTGAAGCTTAACGTCAGATAAATTGACACTTGTAAATTCAGGAACTGGATTTGCAAATTGTGGAAACTGTAACTTTATCTGGTTCTGATTGAACCCTATCCCGTTTTAACCAATTTTATCACCAGTGATAACTCACCTCGAGGCCCCATGCGTAGTGATCATCATACTCGCCCGCTATCCGGCCTCGAACAGGATCGTCACCGGTGTCTATTGGAGCTCGCCCGGTATCAAAGACGTTAATATTCACATCAAGCTTATTACCCGACGAGTACTGATATTGGATACCAGCCCCCAAGCCATAAATTCTATCTAAAGCAAAAGAAAAGCTGCGGTTCTCGTCACTAATGGCTTGCTGGGCATATAACCCACCTACTCGTCCAACTATACGTTCATTAATTGGAAACGACAGGCCAGCGGTAAACACCCAGTAATCTTTGTAGAGGTCATCAGGGGCAACGACAGTATTATCAACAATGCTGACTTCTGTAACACCAAACTCTGAAAAGTTGACCCAGATTGCATCGAAGGTCAGCTCCCAGTCATTTTCCATTTCATGGTAGACACCAAACTGGAACTGAGCAGGTACCTTGCTGGCAATACTGAGACTACTGATTGCCGCTTCGAGTTGCTCCCTTGCCTCATCGGGTGCATCTAAGCCGCTAATTTTGACATCCGGCTCGCTGTCTGCATCGGATTCAGAGTGCCAGTTAATACCAAAGCGAGTTGTCGGTGACCACTCAATCAACGCACTAAGCACCACGGCAACTCCCAAGCCATCAGATTCCACATCCAAATAACCGTCAGGCCGGTTAGGATTGCTGTTGGCAATAGCAGAGCTGATCTCCGAAGTGGTGTAGTTGACGTTTAGCCCAAGTCCTAATGAATAACGCTCGTTTAGGCGATACGCTAACGATGGACTAAGGCTAACTAAAATAAGGCTAGAATCCGTGGTGTAGTAGCGCCCAGCCCAATTACCACCGGTTGAAGATCCAAATCCAGAAGGAACTGTCAAAGCCACACCCGCTCGCCATTGCGGATCTACCACACGAACATAATAAATAGACGGAACCAAAATCGGGTCGCCGCTATCTGGTGCCCCACCGCTAACTGTTGTCAGGCTTTCATCAATGTCGAACTCCCCCAAGTACTGGAACAGCAGCCCAGAAATCACCAATGAGTGATCGTTAAGGCGAGTCATTCCTGCAGGCGTAAGATAAGCAGTTTCAGCGGTGTCTGCTGTAGCAAACAAACGGGTAAATGCTGGAGCAGCTCCATGAGCAGCGCTTATAAATAAAACCAAAACAGAGATAATTGCTCTTTTCACCCGCCAGCCCTGCTATTTATTGGAGTTAATAACTAAGATTAGCAGTGATATATCGCCCCTATTATTACTTACTCAGTTTTGAGCCAAGCTTATTAAATATAAGAACAACACCCCGTGCATTTTACAACTTTGAGAATTTCTCCTAGTTTTTTAACACTGTCTATTAAATATTATTGGGGCTTCCATATGATTCGGCCGGTACTGCCATTCGTCATGACAACCGCTTTTATCTCCAGTGCTTATGCCATAGAACCCATTCCAGCAGAAAGTGGGTTTTCCGGTTTCGTTAATGTCGGTGTCGGTGGAATGAGTGTTGAATCCAATACCTTGGCCAAGTTTGGTTCGGTTGATTTAAGCAACAACACAATAGACTCAATTAATAACTCTCCAAGTAGTGAAGACTCTGCAATACCGGTTATCGCCGCTGAAATTGCTTACACCTTTGCAGATACCCGCACACAAATCTTTATTGGTAACCAACTCGAAGACTATATCCGTTTTGATTTCTCGACGCTTGCCGGTGTCAGACAGGAAATTGGCAAAGCCGGTGTGTTGGGCGCAAGCTTGCTCTATACCCCAATGGCTACAGAAGTCTGGTCTGATCCTTTCCTGACCGACTCGCCAAGAAGGAAAACCGATCGTACCGCTAACGGTTACCGTCTGATCTGGGATCGGATGTACGGCACAGGCTTAGAACTCAGATACTCCTATCGTGAAGTCGATATTGATGACGAGCTAAGCGGTGTTTCACAAGGCTTAGAATCTGAGGACATTGCCTTACTTAACCGAAATGGTGATCTTCACCGCTTTACTGCGCAGTACACTTTTACATGGGACTCCCCAAGGCATCGCCTCGTGCCACTTTTCTCTGTCGTCGACCTCGATGCCGACGGTGATGCGATGGCTTATGATGGATACTCACTCGGCGCAAACTACATCTATTCAATTAACCGTTGGCGTCTAGTAACAAACGTATATATCTCAGAGCTGTCTTTTGATGAAGGGCACCCATTATTTGATGACAGGAAGATAGACAGCAGCCAATTTGGTGCTAGTTTCTCAGCCTTTTACGCCAGTCCATTTGGCTGGAAAAACTGGCTGGCAAACGGCACAGTGGCTTGGTTTGATCAAGACAGTGATGTCAACTTCTACGACTCCTCGGTTGGCTTGTTCAGTGTAGGGGTTCTCTACCGCTTCTGATTTCCCGATAACGAAGCCCATGGATCTTGCCGGATGACCTGATTTGATTCAAGTTATCCGGTAGTCGCCTTATTTCTATTATCAATATTTTGTTTAAACTGTTTCGTTAGCCCCTCTCATTATCAATCTTTTCTAAGCTGCTATTATTCATAGCGTTACCTCGCGAACCTGAGATTACTTCACCAAGGAAAACAGCAATGCAAAAAGTGATTCTTGTTACCGGCTCAACCGACGGCATCGGATTTGAAACAGCTAAAATGCTTGTCTCACAAGGCCACCATGTTCTTCTGCACGGACGTAATCCTGCCAAGCTCAAAGACGTGGAAGAGCAACTCACCAAGTTACACGGTAACGGAAAGTTAGAAACCTATGTGGCCGATCTATCTAAATTGTCCGATGTTGATGTGCTGGCAAAAGAAATCACTGCAAACCACAGCCATTTGGACGCGTTGATTAACAATGCCGGTGTCTACAATGCGCCTGTTGCAACCACCGATGATGGTTTTGATGTGCGCTACGCCGTGAATACCTTTGCTCCATACTTACTGACAAAAGCATTGCTGCCACTTCTAGGGCAAAACGGCCGGGTGATTAACCTCTCCTCTGCCGCCCAAGCAACGGTTGATGTGGCCGCGCTCGCCGGCGACAAACCACTATCAGCTGGTGACGCCTATGCACAGAGCAAGCTGGCGATCACCATGTGGTCTCGCAGCATGGGGCTAGCGCTGAAAGATTCAGGCCCGATGATTGCATCAGTGAACCCTAAATCACTGCTTGGCAGCAAAATGGTAAAAAGCGCATTCGGTATTGCCGGTAGCGATCTCAGTGTCGGGGCAGATATTCTGGTACGCGGTGCACTATCAGATGAGTTTGCCAATGCCCACGGCCTCTATTTTGACAATGATATCGGCCAGTTCGGTCAGCCGCACCCTGATGCACTGAACGATCAAAAAGTCCAAGCGGTGATGAAAGCAATGGACTCGGCACTAGAAAGATTCCAGTAAGTCATTTAAGACTTCACGACTAGCTTTAGCATGCGTGATACCCAAGCCCATGGCCTGATTAGGTCATGGGCTTTTTGTTTAGGCTTATGTCCACATCATTATCAAAATTTTCTATAAACTGATTCACCATTACCGACAATTATCATCATTAGCATAGGTTGTTATTCTGCTTCTACAATCAGCGCTCACCATTATCGAGCGTATAGCAATAGTAAGTTGGAGACTCCCTATGCATTACGAGGGCAAAATCTATCGTCCTTGGACAGAGGCAAATAGCGTATTGATCCAGACGACGTTAGGCTGCAGCATGAATCACTGTACCTTCTGCAATATGTTTAGCGACAAACGCTTTCGTATCCGTGATATCGAGGATATTTACCAAGACATTGAGTCAGCCAGGCGCTTTTATCCACATGTCGAGTCTATCTTTCTTATCGACGGTAATGTTATGGCAGCACGTACGGATTTCCTGCTAAAGATCTTCGAGAAAATCAAAGCAACATTTCCTGAGTGCCAGAAGATATCTTTGTACAGCGGGCTAAACGATCTCAGGCGTAAATCCCCTGCAGAGCTTAAAGAGTTAAAACAAGCAGGGTTAAGTATGGCCTATGCCGGATTAGAGTCTGGCGACCGACTGGTACTAGAGAAAATCAAAAAGCGCATGACACCCGAACAGGCGCTTGAAGGCATGGCACTAGCAAAAGAAGCCGGGATTGAAATGCTACTGTCGTTTATCTTTGGCTTGGGCGGACGTGAGCGCTCAAAAGAGCACATTATCGAAACCACAAAGCTGCTCAACCAAATGCAGCCTGAGCAAATAGCGCCAATGGCCTTGGCTATTCAGCCGGGTACGGAGCTGGAACAAGAAGTTAACCGTGGAGAGTATATATTGCCAACTCCACTGCAAATCCTAGAGGAAGAGAAGTACCTGCTGGAGAATCTTAATTTCAACACCATGTACTGGGGTGATCACGGTAACAACATCGTGTCTTTAAAAGGTATGTTGCCAACCTACCAGAAGCAATTCCTCGGGCAAGTTAACAATGCGATTGCCACCAACCCGATCACCCAAGAAAATGTTATTCAGACTTTTTCTTGGTAAGAACAAAACGCCGGCATTGAGTACCACACTCCATGCCGGCGTTTCTTCGTGTTCTAACTCTGCGATCTCGATACCTTACATACCGTTATTATCCCAGTAAGGCGGGCTACCATAGTATTCATTGAGATAATCAATAAAAGCCCGGACCTTAGGAGCTAACAGACGTGAACTTGGATACACCGCCCAAATGGCCGTGTCGGAGACCAACGGATAATCTTTCAGGATCTGAACTAATTCGCCCCGCTCCAGTTGCTGATAGGCACTCCAGGTTGAATTAATCGCAATACCCAGTCCATCGGTACAGGCATCACGCATCGCATCACCGTTATCTGTTCTGAAACTGCCTTTGGTCTTCACACTTATCGGACCGTCTTTGCTGTCAAATACCCAAGTGGTTAACCCGGCCAAATTTACGCACTGATGTTCACGCAGATCGTGCGGCGTTTGAGGTTCACCGTGTACTTCAAGATATTGTGGAGAGGCGCAAATAATACGATTATCCGGTGCCAGCTTACGAGCTATAAGCGTAGAGTCCTGCAGTTCGGCATCACGAATAGCGACATCAAAACCACCTTCAACCATATCAACAATGGTATCACTAAAGCGAAAGTCGACGGTTAAATCTGGGTAACGGGACATAAAGCCTTTCAGAGCCGGAATAAGATGAAGGCGGCCAAAAGAAGCAGGTGCAGTCACTCGCAATGTACCGACAGGCAGTGCACTTCCCGCCCCTACAGACGCCCTTGCGGCTTCGACACTCGCCAGCACCTCTTCGGCATGCGGTAAAAAAGCTTGCCCTTCTTCGGTCAATGACACTTTACGTGTCGTGCGGTGGACTAACCTAACACCAAGCCCTTCCTCAAGCTTGTTGATATGGGCGCTTGATACTGCCGGGGACAAACCTAGCTCTTGCCCAGCCATACTGATGTTATGGGTTGTCGCCAGCCGAACAAACAATTTCAAATGTTCAATATTCATCAGGTATTATCAATTGATTTCGAATAATTACGATAATTAACTATCAATTATCAACCTCGAAACAGGTAATAGCAAGGCAAAGACAAGACGAGCTATTTCAACTTGATATCTGACAACGCATCAAACAGTGCGCGTTTATCGACCTCGGATAGATACTGCATATGAAGTGCGTTTGAAAAGTTTTGCCAATCTGTTTCCGTTAACTTCCCTCCAGCTTGAAGGAAAGCAAGGATCTCTTGGTTGATTTGATCACCCAGGCTAATTAGCGCAGGCCTGACAACTTCTTTAAGATCTCTTGGTTCACGGCTTGTTGGTGCATTAAGCAAATCAGCCCGGTAACGATATTGAATCGCTTTAGCCGCGGATATCTGAGCTCGGAAGAAACCTTCAATGCTCTGACTATCCAGACCGACTTCTTCTGCCGACTGTGACGCTTTGCTGATCACCACCTCTTCACGTGCAATATCTTCAATAGGCAGATGATGATTAGCCTTGTACAACCCCACGTCTTCCATATAACTCAGCCGCTGGGCAATTGCTTTAAATAACGCGTTGGCATTCTCACTACCCGAAGAAGCAGCCAGTGTTTGAACAGATACCATGCACAACACACTCATCAATATTGCCTTAATCATCATTAATCCTATTATGTAGCGAGTTATATCAATGATATTGCCCTTAAATATGCATTTCAATGCTTACTAAAGACCTTATAAAAGATCTAGAGGTCGCCCTTAGCTAGCATTTCACCCGAGGAATATCCCGCCAGCAGGTGGTATATTGCGGCGATAAAAAATCCCGCCGCATCGCCCACTTAGGATTAATCCCCTGGGCGGCAAGGAACAAGCTATCCCTTCCATAACGCTGGTTGAGGCTATCGAACACTTTCATCAAAGCCGGATTGGTTACTGACTCATCGAACAAGTCACCCTGCACATGTTCTGCGCTGACTAAGTCGATTAAACCTACCCCGATTTTGTAGTAGCGCACACCCGGCGAATAGATATGATCGAGCAGCGAGGCAACCGCTGTTGTAATGGTTGTACTATCATCGGTGGGATACGCAAAGCGGTATATCTGCTTAAAGCCCTGCGGCCGTTCGTCATAAGGCGAATTCGCGGCAAAGACCATCATCACCCGAACCAAAGAGCGCTGTTTCCTCAGCTTCTCTGCCGCAATGCCTGCATGTTTACACAAGGCTTGGCGCAAGCTGTCAGGACAGGTAATACGTTCACCGACGCTACGGGTCGAGAAAATCTGCTTCTTATCCGCCCTAGCCTGATCCCACCCCTTACAAGGCTCGCCATTAAGCTCGCGAACAGTACGCTCAACCTCGACGTTAAATGACTTCCTTGCCAACCCTGGTTTCATCGCAGCGAGCTGCAACGCTGTATTGATACCCATAAATTCCAACCGCTTGGCGATCCGCCGGCCGATCCCCCAGACATCATCAGTTTTCATCTGCGCTAATATTGCCTGTCGCTGAGGGGCACTTTCAATTACGCACACGCCTTGGTAGCCCTGTACCTTCTTGGCTGCATGGTTAGCCACCTTGGCAAGCGTCAACGTCGTTCCCATTCCCACACAAACAGGCAAACGGCACTCTCGCCAGACCGCTCTTCGCAGTCTCTGGGCATGGAGGGATAAATCCGAAATGGCTTGTCGACAGTGGTGAAAAGCCAGGAAAGATTCATCGATGGAATACACATGTTGCTCGGGAGCAAAGCGGCCAATAACCTCCATCATCTTGCTGGAGAGATCACCATAGAGTTCATAGTTCGACGAACAGGCAATCACACCCTTCGCTTCACACAAGCCGCGCATTTCAAAATAAGCTTTAAATTTTTCTACGCCAGCCTCTTTGGCCTGCCGATTGGCAGCAACAATACACCCATCGTTATTCGACAGCACAACCATGGGCTTACCGCGCCAATCTGGGCGAAAGACCTGCTCTGCCGAGCAGTAGAACGAATTAGCATCTACCAGCGCGTACATCAGCTTTCACCACCAAAGATCTGGCTTTTACGATGGCAGCGGATCGAACGAGTCACCACTCCTTCCAGGGTGAACTGATCATGCTGTGACACAAACACCGGCATATAGCCTGAAGCCGCCGACAGTAAGCGCCGCTGCTTGGTATCAATAAGCTTGCAGACGAACTCGCCGTTAAGGTTCGCCACCACCACATCATGATCCTTTACCTCAATATGGCGGTCTACTATCAGCACATCCCCATCAAAAATACCAACACCTTCCATGCTTCGGCCTTGGGCCAACCCGATATAAGTGGCGCTGGGATGTTCCACCAGCAGTTCATCCAACGACAAAGGAAGCTGCAAGTAGTCGGCGGCTGGACTCTCAAATCCGGTGATCCCCGCACTGGCATAAAATGGAATAAAGTTCATAATTCACGAGATACTGTTTATTTATACAGTATTATTGTTATCCTAGACTCAAGGATGGTCAAGATGCACCTTGATCAATAGCTGCTTTTATAAACACCACAGCTGTTGAAGCGAGTTGTTGAGTAATTTTTAGGAGATAAAACATGTGTGGAAGGCTTAATATTCTCGCTAACATACTGAATAATAAAGTTTCTGATGAGTTACGTGTGCGCTACAACACCACCGATAACCCCGATCTCAGCCCTAGCCAAACCGTCGCAACCCTTTGTAGACGTTCTGGCCCTAAAACTCATACGACTGAACTACAGCAATTTGATATGACTTGGGGGATCAAACCTGCCTGGGCAAAGAAGCTACTGATTAATGCCCAAGTTGAAACCGCAATGGAAAAGCCAACTTGGCAAAACGCGATGCAGCACCGACGTTGCATTATCCCTTGTTCAGGTTGGTATGAATGGCGTGATGAAGGCGGAGCGAGGAAGCAGAAGTATTTGTTCGGCCATAGTAACGGCAAGCCCTTGTACATGGCTGGACTGTGGTTTGAATCTACCGATGGAGGACTGCCCGGCCTGGTTACCCTCACCACAGCCGCGAATGAGGTTTGTCGGCCGTATCACCTGCGGATGCCGCTGTTGGTAGAGGCCGGTGATGTTCGGGGTTGGTTAGAGACTGGATTTTATTCCTCCCAGCCAATCATTAAGGTGATAGCTGTACCTTGAAAGCGAAGCAGTCAAAATACACTATTCTTAACACTCCTAGCAGTGTGAATAACACTGAAAATTCTTGTTATATTTCTATCTTTTGCACCAAACACTTCGTATACCAACACGACTAAAACCTACTGATTTACAGTTCTTACTGCTAGTGCTGTTTGGTATTACATCAGTTAATAGCACTTGAATACCTAAGGAGATTGCATCTTCTATTCGAGCTCGGAGTAAAGCATTTTGGCAACCCTTAGAACGATAGTTCTCTTGGGTATAAGCATTAGCTAAAATTGCATAATCGTTTTCGATAAAACTCGTTGCCCAAGCACAAGGCTTACCATTTATTTTTGCAACATAACAACGAAATGTATCGGTACAATAAAGCGAGCGCTTCATTTCCCAGATTTCATCTGTACACTCTAAACCTGATGTTTTGAGCAAAGCTAAAAAGTCATCGACATTATTGTGCTCCCAACGCTCAATTGATACTGCCTCTGAAACGTCTGTGGAAGCTACATAGTTTGATGCCCTTAGCTCAAGAAACTCATGTTCATAAGCTGGTTTAAACTCACGGTTTGATAACCATGTTTTAAGCTCATTCGTAATTGCCTGAGGCTCTAGAGAAATCTCGGGCGAATAACAATGATTAAACAACTTCAGGTAACTCTCTAAATTTTCTGTACTACAAACGCCATGGACGATTACCTGGTTGTCGTATTTGCGTGTGTTGTCCACAAAAACAGAGCATCCTTCAGCTTCAACTACACAAAGTTCACTTGGTAAATCTGTTGAAAGAGTTCGCTCATTATTAAAATGAAAGTAAGAGCTGTATATGTCTTTTACTCTTTTATCTTGCATCGTTCCCTCGATATTTAATGAAATATAGCACCTGCAATATGTTACCCACCCTAAAACAAAACGACCACCATAAGCATAAAGCCAATTCAGCTCCAAAATGCCACGAGGAAAGGATGAAGTCCAGGTTCAACTTGATGCTTTTGTTATGTCATGACTTGTTCCATGTAACTTTCGTTATAGGGTATATCAATGTAAACAATAATAAGGCCGAAAAAAGAGCTAATGCGCCTGCATACAGAAAAGCGATTAAACTACATGATATTGTAAGGATAAATAATTTTTCATACCCTAACTCGAGAATGTAAGCAGCGATAATCACAAGCAATGTAGCAAAGTAATAGAGCTCATCAACATAGTCGGTTGTCTGGAACTCATCACCATAAACATTGCCAGCTAAATTTGCTATCAAGAATTGAAATAATGCAAGCAATGCATACCCAGATGCCACGAATCGAAAATATACTGATTTTTGTCTTGACATAAAACAACTCTTCTTACAAGGAACATCAATTAAGAATCTAAACCTCGTGATAAAATCTGATTAATTACATGACGCCGCATTAAGGTGTGAGCGACACTTGGCTATAATTGAGCGAAGCGAAAATGCCAAGCGTTGCGAATCACTCTTAAATGCTTTGTTATACGAATTTTAAAACGGTATATCGTCGTCAAAATTAGTTGTAGCAACCTGTTGTTTTGGCGGTTGTTTATACTGAGACATTACTTTGTCCACTGCCAATTCGTTTTCTAAAATGTATTCAACACCGTCTTGCGTTAACTTGTACCCGTACCACTCATTTCCATTCATATCCGAGTCCAGTACCTTTTCAATGAGTCGCATGCGTTCAAGTTTGATTAAATTTATATTGAGTTTGTATGGTTCACAACCATCTGACAGACTAAAAGGCGAAATGTTGTCATTTTCCGTTGCAGTCGGAAGTAACCGACCTAAGAGACGCAACATAGACTCAGAAATGGTATGCACACCAGAAGATTGAGAAGAAAAGACATTAGACTTTACTTCATCTTTAGCTTTGCTACTAAAACTTCCCAGCTGAGTTATTGATTTCAAGAATCTAGTACATGCAGCATTTACAGCTGATTCCAGATCTCCATCACTACGATTTGGGTCGTAATCGTTAACATTTACCCCAAGTAAATCCGTTGGCATATGAAGATCTTCGTGACGCGGTTTCAAAATGAAACAACGATCTTTACCCAAAGCACCAATAAACAAGCCCAACTCAAATAGTACATTATCCCTAACTGTTGGTTTTGGATTATCTCGCATCATTGTGAGGTCTTCAGGACGAAAGATGAATAAAGCAAAATCGACATTCTTTGCTTTTTCAGTCAAAGAAGTAAGAGTATCACCGCCGGAATTAAAAATTTTATCCCAAATCGTCACTTCGACTTTTCGATCTAAGCAGGCATTACAAGCACTGGCGACATCATAGCTTTCTGAAGACGAACCAATAAATAAACGAGGTTTTTCCATACCAATCAACCAACTAAAGCAAAAGAAACAAGTATACCATACTGCGCTGATATACATGCAATTCGTATAACGCCCTGTTAAGGGGTGAGCAACGCAATACCGATGCCGGCGCATACCACCTTAAACACTAAAACCAACGCATAGTGAAAATGCCACGCGTTGCGAATCCCTCTTGAACAGTTTGTTATATTCCAGACTCACCATATTTACTGTATTTAGCAAACCAACCGTCGTCAGAGAATAACTCACCATTTAACCCATCTGACTCTTTGGCTATATCTTTGCCATTTATTGATACAGACAGTTCGTCTTGTTTCTCACCAAGAGTATAAAGAAAATCATGAATACCAGTATCAATACAGCTAGTTACTAGCCGTTTTACGACGGAGATTTGCTCATCCGTTAAGCTAGATAAGCTGTCGTTGATTTCTATACATTCTTGAGATTTCACTTTTCGTTCTATGATATCCACGCACCTTTCCAAGGCTTGGTCTCGTAAACTTTTAGATATCAACTGACCAAATTCATCGATATTTTTCATATTTATCACCTTAGGAATATCGCCTAACATAAGTTGCGCCCCACTAAACTAACCAAGCTCACCAAACTCCATACCAAAAATGCGCAGTAAAAAGCGTCAACTTGATGTTTTTGATATATTTTATAAAATACGATACTTCAAAATAAGTTCACCTGTTTCATTACCTTCTGAGCTTCCATCAGGATAAATTCTAAAGTAGTCAAATATTTCACTTTCTTTAACGGTAACTACTGATCCCCCTTTGAGTTCTGGAATATGTTTTGGTTGGTTTTTAAGGAGCCCCTTAATTTTATCCCCTTTCCATTCCATGACCTCAACCCACATCCATTCAACACCATCATCTAGAGTTGTGAAGGGTGCTTTAACCTGTATAAATTCACCTGGTTCCAATCCCAAGTTAAAATCAGATTTTAGTCCTTTTAACTTGGACTTTGCTCTCATACTAGCATCTTCAATTAGCTGATTGTGTTTTACGTATGAAACCTTATCCTCCCAACCAAATATTGAGGATAACAAGACATCTTGCCTTATTTGTACCGACTCACCAGCAACATTATCAAACAGAATCTCTATAAGATAATTATCGGGATCTCCTTCTTCCCATTTAGCATCACCAATTAATACATCGACACCTGATGTTGCGTTATCAATTAATGATGACTTAAGTCTTTTTTTGTAATTTGTTTCAGCCAAATTATCTATGCTTATTTCAATACTACTATCTTCAGATAATCTACTTCCTTCAACTATCGATTGAGAAACCAATACAATCAAGCTTTCAACTGGTCGATTCAGCGACCATGAAAAATCATTCACTACTATATCTGGCATTCCAAACTTAGCCATTCCTAATGTAATCGCCCTAACATATTCATTATTCTTATAAGCATGAATGACAATATGTTTTTCGACAATAGGGGTGCCATTTTCCCAAGATGACAATCGTTTTTTTTCCCAAGTAACAGGAGTAAACAACTCTCGAGTTTCGGTATCCCAAAGAGCTCCACCATAGGATTTTGCGATATCATAAGCGATTTTATTTGATAGCTTTAATCCATCAATTTGCATGTCCATTGGATATGTACAATCAATTATTAATGCTAACTTAGTCCCTTGGAGCTCTTCCGCTTGTTGTTTAGTAATCCCCCTCCCGTAATATGACAAATACTCTATATCAGGAGCCTTAATATCAGAGACTAACTGCATCGTGATGCTAGCTTTATCTGTATTTGTAGTAGATATATTATGCCTTTCTATTTCTCGTTTATATTTTTCTAAAGTTTTATTATTTACCATATGAGAGCTAGGGTAGAAATATACGATTGTTCTATACATTATATCTTGAACATTATCATCAGCTTTAGACAATCCATTACTTAGTAGCAACACTAGCAGGAAAACTAACTTACTAATTTTTGGTATCACAAAACCTCCTTTAAAATATAACGCCCTGTTAAGGTGTGAGTAACGCAATACCTAAGCCGCCGCACACCACCTTAAACACCAAACGCAACGCATAGTGAAAATGCCACGCGTTGCGAATCACTCTTAAACAGATTGTTAGGTATTTGCTAGCTCGTAGGTAACAATGGGCACTAACCTATCATGCTCCCTAAGTGGAGCTGCTTTGTGTTCACGCTCTGTAAGGACTGTTAAATCAAAATCAATTTCAAGCTTTTTCCCTAAAGCAAAGAACGCCTTTGATAAGTCTGCATGTAGTTTACCCAAATTTGGAGAGTCATCTTTTACAACAAGTAGCAAGTCGCAATCTTTAGGATTATTACCTCTAAAAAATGAACCGAATCCAAATACACTAAGCAGGTTGCTGTTTTTTGTATGGATAAATTGGATTTCCTTTATCATCTCTTTGGTGATACAGCCAAAAATCATTTTTCCACAAAGCTCCTGTTAATTCACTTGAATTGAAAAGTCCGATATTTTTCGACAGGCAAAGTTGTTTTGCTTCTCGAGTATAACCATTCCAATTACCACCAACCGATATGAAATTTACCTCAGGAAACTCTTGCAGAACTCTGTGTACTAAAGACTCTCCAAGAGCATACTCATCTAGGCAAATTAATGTAATAGAACTACCGTCTTTTCTGTCGAATTCCATAATTAGGTCATCACGACGAGAATAGCGAATAACATTACCATGAGATTGGATTGCAGACTCTAGCCATGCAATTCGGCTGTATGACACACCCCATGAATTAGAACCGTTTGACATTATGAGAATACCTCTGCAAATTCAGTTGGAAAAAGTGGATAAGAATCTAGCCGTTCATAAACGTGCTTTTCATACGACTCTACATGCACACGAAATTTTTCTACGGCTTTTATGATGGTAACTTCTTCGATGAGATCTTCGTTCGCATCAATTAGATTTAATATCTCTCTATTATTGGGGAGGATTCTATCGATTCTTCTTAGTTCCCATACGAGAAATGCATTTGAACTAGGATCTGACTGAGCAACGTCACTTAAAGGACCTACCGCATCAAATATCGCTTTATTCTTAGCGAGTAATCGAGCTATTGCAACTTGTAGTTTTGCGAAGTTATCAAACTTCGCAGCTTTACCTGCGCTGCTAATTTCCGCTTCATGATTTCTCTTCCATTCATGAAGCATATCAACCGTATAAGTACCCTCAGGAGCTTTATCGATATGAGTGTGGTGAGTCGGACATAACAGAATTAAATTGTCATATGTATCAGCACCGCCCTCTGGTGTTCCTCTAGCAGCAGTAGGTTTACTCCCAATAACATGCGCCATTTCTCCTACAACATAATTTCCAGACTCAACCAGAGAAGTTAAGTCTTCATTGCAACCTGGCATTGAGCAACGCCCACCAGCTCTACCCCATAAAATTTTTGTATCAACCGAACCAATTGCCACTTTAATAACTTTCCTCAAACTTTATTAAAATACCTAACGCTCTGTTAAGGTGTGAGCAACGCAATACCGAAGCTACCGCATACCACCTTAAACACTAAACGCAACGCATAGTAAAAATGCCACGCGTTGCGAATCACTCTTAAACAGTTTGTTAGCAGACAGCCTACAACGCGAGTTTAAACCCTTCATGTGTTGCTTTGAATCCAAGTTTTTCATAGAACCTGATTGCATCAGGGCGCTGCTTGTCACTTGTTAACTGAACGATTGTACAGCCTTTGCTTTTTGCCAGTTCGATAGCATGTGCGAACATTTGCTCACCAAAACCTTGTCCACGATAGTCACTATGGATTCGAACACCTTCGATAAGACAACGCCAACTACCAATATGCGTCAGGTAAGGAATAAAGGTAATTTGAAGCATCCCGACTAGAGAGTTTTCCTGCTCAACAACAAGTAATTCGTTGTTTGGGTCTCGCACAATTGCCTCGAACGCTTCAAGATACGCACTATTCAACGGAACAGACGCATCTTCTCTTTTTCTACCAAGTGGGTCATTTGAAAGCAAAGCAACAAGACTTTCCAAATCTTCAAAATCAGCTGAACGATACTTTAATTCCATCTATAGATCCTTATTACTCCTGACTGCTAACGCCCTGTTAAGGTGTGAGCAACGCAATACCGATACTGCCGATGCCACCTTAATCACAAACCAACGCATAGTGAAAATGCCACGCGTTGCAATTCCCTCTTAAACAGTTTGTTATGTGCCTTTTTCACAAGGCGCTAGAATTTCGAGTTCTTGGCTAGGTAAATATCTAATTTTCAAGCAAGTTAACCGCCAAGTACTTTCACTTAATTCGGCTTGGAACTCAAATTGACCATCACCTTGCGGACCTTCAATCTCGTACTGCATATCAGCAGAGCCGGAAACTTCATATCTTTGAATAGTTCCTTGGATTAAGTCAATGTCGTAAGGCGTACCAATATTCGCATGAAACTTGTCCGAACCCTCTAGATTGCGAAGTGCTAGCTTAGTTGAACCAGACTCTTCAAATGAGCTATTCATGCTTATAGTAAAGATGAGTGCCAAGATAACACCACAAGCCAGCATTATCGCAGCTGCAACAGACCACTTCCTTTGAGAGTTTTTAAACTCCTCAACACTACTCCATTGGTTATGCTTCCAAGCCCACTCATTGCCTTTGAAGCCAAGAATAAATGGCATCGCAATGTTAACGAACGGCACAAAAACCAACAAAGCTCGATAGGTACGAAAGCGAATACCCCATATCCAATTGAACGCAAACGCGCCCCAATTCCAACCTTTAATCTGTTCAGGGACTTCTTTACTATTTTCCATATATTCCACTAATCCTATTCGGGCACATAACGCCGAACATAGGGTGCGCCACGATAAACTTACCAAGCACACTGAACTCCATACCAAACCCGCCGAGTGTAAAGCGTCACCTTAATGTTTTTGTTATGTTCCGGAACTCATTTTGACCTGAAGGTAATGAAGGCTTAGGTTGAAACGCTTGTTAAGTTGATCAATATATTGTTGGTCATCATCAAACAATGAATGAGGAGAGACAACGACAAGCTTCTCAACTTGATGAACATTACTATAGTAGGCGTACTCCATGAGCTGCCCCAATGCCTCTCTGATGCAGCTTTTAGCAGTTCTTGACGTCTTGATCTCATAAAATGTGTATTTTTGACTGTCCAGAACAACTACATCCACACGATTACCGTGTCCGCACGGTACTTCTGTACCAACATTATCGTAACCATGAGCTTTCACTAACTGATCATACAACTCAGTTTGAAGTTGATTATGTAAAAGAGATACTTCCTTGCCGTGATCGCTGTAGGATCGTTTGGTATTTGCTTTACCGATGTTATGTCCTGGCTTGAATGAAAAGCCATGCTCCAAATTTAGATCTGGGTCTAGCTTCTTGTTCTTGAGGTTATAGTAATTTGACGTGACCGCTGGATCATCAGCTCTAAACTCTGCGGGCTCTTCCAGTAAATTCAAGTCAGATGGCTTAAACTTTACAACAGCAAAAATATCCGGAGTTACAAAATTCTTGAACTCATCAGTATTCGCGCCAACTTGCATAAGTTGTTGCTGCATTTCAGCATACCAACCATTTGACTTGTATATTTTGTATACTTTTTTTGATTCAGTCTCTGATACAACTTCTAAGTTCTGAATCTCTCCGAGCCACCACCTTTGCTTGGTGTCATTGTTAATAGAATATAGTGACACATCAAAGACTTCATTCAGGTATTTATCCCTATGCTTACCAATTGCCTGTAAGTATCCATAATGATAACCGTCAATAAGTTTGGTTGTATCTAATAGCCACTCTTCATGACCATAACCATTAAGAAATTCATAGGACTCCTTGTTGGTACTTTTACCTAATCTGCCAGAAGGCTGAGTCCAACCATTACTGTTCCAACAAATACGCGCAATTTTCTTCACTTTTACTCCTAGGAACATAACGCCTTGTTAAGGTGTGAGGCGCTCAACACCGAAATCTCCACATCCCACCTTAAACACTTAAACCAACGCATAGTAAAAATGCCAAGCGTTGCGAATCACTCTTAAACAGATTGTTAGCTTTTGAACTTACAAAGCAATGCCACAATACCACCGTAGCTCAGATACAAAGCACTAAAAGATATGACTAGAGGGAAGATTATATCGAGAGTCCAAAGACTGAAGAACCTTACACGCAAACGTGTTGATAGAACTTTCATTTTTTCGATATTTTCTGACCACGTTGCGAGCAACAGGTTAATCTCTTCCATTGAAGATGACAGGTTAGCTTCTATTGATTCCAGCCCCCGTTTAACATTAGTAAAGACGCCATCATCATTAACTTTACCTTGCATACTACTCTCGCCCGACAGACCACTTAACCGTTCTTTAGTTTTAATGTTCTGCTCTTTAGTGACAGATACCTGCATTTCAATAAAGCCGATAAGTTCTAAGTATGGTTTAGTTAACTGCTTTTCTCGCTGGAACTTCCACGCTACATAATCAATATATGCCTGGAATGCGAAAGACAGGAAAAAATACACTACGATGGGAAATGCCAGTCCGAGTGTAATGTCACTTCCTAATGGGTTTGTCGCTTTTAGACCAACAAAGCTGTTTATCTCAAGGCCTAAAGTAGCAATCAATATCGAAGAGAAGCTTGCGATAAGCAAGTTTCTTTTAGATCTTCTAGTAGTTTCAGAAAAAGGGTCACTGAAAACTACTTTACCTAACTCGTTATCCTCAATTGCCTTATAAATTTGTTCTCTAGCCTGTGACATATAATTTCCCAATTTACGAAAGAGAGCTAACGCCTGCTTAATGGGCAGACGATGTGACCACTGAACACAGCCTAAAATACCGTAAATCACGAGAACTAACTATTAATGCTGAACTCGCCTAGCGTTGGCTGTCCCTTTGAAGCACTTGTTAGGCAAACGACCCAAGTGTGCTCCCGGCGATTTTAAACTAGCAAAGTACCCCATAGTTTCATGCGTAACTATTTCACTTGTTCCAAGCATAAATTGCTTTGTTGCTTCTACAGCGATCTTAAGTGCCTTTTCACTATCCTCACTCTCGATGAGTTTTGCTCTAAATAATGCTTCGTCATAAACGTCTTTTATGGCCATTAATTTTTGTTCTGCTATAAAGTAACCAGACCAACTTTGCTTGAATACAAACACAGAGGAAACTGAAGTTACGAGGGCAAGCAATGCAGAGCCGATCCCTCTCAAATTCGATACCCCATCAATACCAATAGCTATCACAATAGCGAGTATGAATGAAAGAATGACCACAAAAAAACTTGAAACGTAGTAATACCTACGGTGCTTAGGGTGTCTGACTGCATACCAATTGACAAGATAGTTGTAGCTTCCTTTATGCTCGTTATCTTTAAAAAGGGTAAGTTGCTTCAAGGACTCGAGATAATCGTTCAATTTCATTCTTAGACTCCTATCCAAATCTTTATGGGTTTGCTAAGGTGTGAGCAACGCAATACCAAAGCCTCCGCATGTCACCTTAAACACTAAAACCAACGCATGGTAAAAATGCCACGCGTTGCGAATCACTCTTAAACAGTTTGTTAGATTTTAATGAGGTGATTCATTGGTAAATCTATATCACCCATCCCTATTGCATACGCCCACCGCCCTCTTTGTTTCAGAGTTAACCCATAGGAAGTCGCATTTTTTGGCGAGTAGCCCAACAAAATTCGGGGACTCCTTTTACGTGATAGAGGAGGACGGCCAAGCCACTTATCGAACACCCTATCATCTGCAAAACAAACCGGAGGAACGGGGTGCGTTAACTTATCCTTTTTTTCAAAGTGGCCGTGCTGACGGTTCACTGAAGGGGGGACACGCAAAAGCAAAACATATTCATAAGCTGGCTTTGCTTGGATAGCAATTCTTCTAGATAGTGCATGGTCATAATCGACATCCCATGAAACACCTGAAAAGACTTTTCTTGCCACATTCCGGTACCCGCTATAGTTCGGTCTAACGTAGAGGAACCTTGCACTACCTTTAACAACTACGAATGCATTTCTAATATGGTGACGACCAATCCTATACAAATCTCCTTGTAAGGCCTTAGCAATTTCCTCTGGCTCCCTTCCCGCAATTGGAGTCATACTGGGAGGGATATTAGGGCAACGCAGGCCTAAATACCTCCACGTACCGGGTAATATAATTTTCTTTAAATTAATAGATTGCATATCTGGAACCTGAATAAATCTAACGCCTAAGATAAGGTGCGCTAAGGTGCACTCACCACGCCCACTGAACTCCAAACCAAAACCGCCGAGTGTAACGCGTCACCTTGATGCCTTTGTTAAATGTACTTTCAACTCTTGAACCGTGAAGGCAGGTTTGCGCTTATGAAGCATTGCGTGGCAGTTAGGACAAACTGGGACTAAATCTGTTTTAGGATCAACTTGATATTCATGTCCAACACTTGAAATATCGACAACTTGATGAACATGGATGAACCCAATTCCATGCTCCCCGTAAGCTTTTTCGAAATTAAACTCGCAAACAGAGCAACTTAAACCATGCTCTTCAATACATAAGTTTCTAGCACTTTTGTTTCGTTCAAATGAATTTATTACTACTTTTTTAACCATGCCTTCGGGAAAAACTGTCTCATCAACTTCATCTGGATAAACCGAAAACAGTTCAACTTCGAGTCGATGTTTTTCACTTAGACGCTCAATGATCTTTGATATAGATGTACGACGCCCCTTATTAAGAGAATTATAATAAGTTACATGGTGAGCTGTAGATTGCAGCGCTACAAGAAATTTGTCATAACCGTAATCACTATAAATACTTTTAAGAAAATACTCTGTTGAATATTCACTCATTGCCCTCTTATGTCCCACTCCTGCCATCAAGCACTTAAATATACTGATATAAATGCGTGCCGAGCCAGCAGCCATAAGCTCTTCTTCTCTAACCACTTCAATTGCATGTTTTGTTGATAATTGAGAGTGATACACCTGCTTTGATAATTCGTAAATTCGATGAACACTTTCATTAGTGATTTTCAATGAAACTCCTTTGCACATTTAACGCCCAAATAAGCGGACTAAAATAGTGGGCTAAAATGTTGAGGAACGAAACGTAGTCATCTGTTTTTGTTCCGACTTAATGTGCTTGTTATATGCCTGTCGATTATTGTGCTATAACTTGTTTAGGTCTGCCTTCAAGCCATATACAATTACAGTGGAGTCTTTTATTTTCTGAGGCGGTATTAGGCATAACACCTCAGAAACGTAGGTTAATCCAATGAAAATAAAAGATTTCCTGATTTTTAACAATCAGCGTGTTTCCTCCCATGTTATTTTTTCTTTCCAAAGAGCAAGATCCTCTGGAAAATCAACTTTCGCTTTAGCAATAGCCCTCTTTAAAACTTTACTTTTAACATCTTCAGGCAAGTCAAGATTTTTGATATCAGTAACGCTCATGTCATTTAATCTCACTTTTCTAGTGTTTTTACCTGTCATAATGACTCTCCATTATTCGTGAAGTTATTCTTACCGATTTTTTAAAATGCTTTTAACAACGTAGTCAATAATACTCTTATAATATAAGCAATGCATTGATGTATTTCCAAAATCATTTATCCTATATCTATTTAGCAAACACCCACCTTTACAAATTGTAAAAATGTTACAATCTTCACACTCATTAGAATAATCATTAATCTTATAAAGCTCCTTTATTTTTATGAGCTTATCTTCGACATGATTAAAGTCATATTCGCTGTGTATACTCTCCTCTAATAAATATGAAAAATTCTCATCCTGAATCATCCTTAGATTTTCACACATCCCAATATTACCGTTAGGTTCAATCGTAAGATACTTTATGCAATTGTTCGAGAAACTACAAAGTGAGGGGGAGCCTTTATATAGCAACTGTATAATTTCTTCAAAGTTTCTAATTTTCACGTCAGGGTCATCAAGCTCAATCCATGAGTCATATACTTCTTTCATATAATTAAAGTAAGCAACTAAATCACAATCGTTAAATTTGCTGCTTAAAATAGGCAAAAGAAAGTCCATTGAGCGTACGCCTACAGAATAATGATGCTCAAACACTTTTCTCCCAGACACATTAGGGTTTAGAACAGTTAAAACGCCATATTTAATATTTGCATCATTGAGTAATTTTATTGAGTTAATTACCTTGCTATAGGAACCCCTTTGATTTTTTGAGAACCTTCTACACAAATCATGGACATCTTTCGGTCCATCTAAGCTGATACCTAATTTAATGTTCTCTTTTTTAAAAAAATTCACCCACTTTTTATTTATAAGAGTCCCGTTAGTTTGCAAAGAGTTTGAGATACTTATTGATTGACTAAATATTTTTCTTTGTAATTTCAATACGTCTTGGAAATATTGTATTCCATTCAACATTGGTTCCCCACCATGAAATACAATCTGTATGTTACTTACATTTTTTTCAACGAGGTATTTATTGTATTTGTTAAAAATACTCTCCAAATTATGGACTGATAAACGCATCCCTTTAAAATCATATTGATTGTTTTTGTAGTAGCAATAAGTGCAGTTTAAGTTGCAATCGCCCGTTGTTTTTATTATTAAAGTGTTAATCATAGGACTTTATATATCCGTAATTGAACCAAGACAGCTTATTTTTAAGGTTTTTATTTATTCTCACACAGCCACCATCGTTAATCTTGATCCCTAAGTCTTATGGTTACACTTGACTCTTGGCATATAACGCCTGCAATAAGGTGCCCTACGCTAAACCAACAAAGCACACCGAACTTCAAACCAAAACCGCCGAGTGTAACGGGTCACCTTGATTGCTTTGTTATGAGTACGGGTTCTCGTAGATAGTGTTTTTTCGGAACCAACATTCCAAGTTGTCACATCTATATTTACCATTCTCCTCTGTCGCATGCAGCAAAGTTAGCGGTCTGAAATTAGAATTTTCTTCTAGATTCAAATTAACGAAGTCAAACATGTGCCAAAGGATTTCAGATTGTTCTATTTCTTGTTTATCACCACCAACAATTACCACACACCAATCATTAACCAAGGGTTCTGAGTCTTTGAACCGTTTTTCAATATTATCAACTACAGCTTGTTCGACTAGTCCTTTTCTGATGAGATTCAGCATCCAGAAATAGTCATCATTATCCTGGAAGTATTGGGTCTCAGTGAGAAACGTGTAGAGTTGCAATTGCCCCAAGACAGCCCATTTATTGAACTCTGAGCTTCCCCATTTTTTGACTTCGATAATACTAATACTGCCATCAGGAGAAATTCTTAGGATGTCAGGTCTAGCAAGACGCTTATGAATAATATCCGTACCATATGGAGTATATGCCTCCTCAATATATATATCCTCTGGCCAAGTACTCCGCATCCATTCACATATTTTCTTTCGCCACTCTGTTTCGTGCATATACTTCCTACGAGTACTCATAACGCCCCAATACCGAAGCCACCGCACACCACCTTAATCACTAAAACCAACGCATAGTGAAAATGCCACGCGTTGCGAATCCCTCTTAAACAGTTTGTTATACCTTTAGTGCATAACCGATAGGATTGCTTTTAATTAAGTCAACTGCATGCTGTATACCATAAGTAATTACAATTCCTGTATTAGCGCGCAACTCTAAAGGAACAGGGTTGTCTCCTTGATAAATTGGCTCTTTAGCATACCGATAACCAGAAATCACTGAACACACTTTGTAATCCTGTTTTCCTGGCTCCTTGAAAACCACAGGACCTCCAGAAAAACCAGGATTATTATGACCATCTAAGAAACAGATGTGAGTGTCGTTTTCAAATATCATATTTGAAACTAACGCTCTCTTTACGAAAGGCAATGGAAAATCGCTATTTATCTCACCTAATTCTCCAGACATTCCATACGGAAAGCCGAGGAAGTAGACATCTTGACCGTAGACCAAGCCTGCTGATGTCGGCTCTAATTGGTGAGTGGGCGAAATTTGAAAATTTGCGGTTAGTACTGATATATCAATACCTTTATCACAGTGACCAACAACAGTAACATCAATCGATTTCCACTGTTTCTCGTGATAAATTTCGATCGAGCAAGCTCCATTTAGATTCTCAACAACATGTTTTGCTGTAACAAGATATTGGCGCCCATCCACATCCACAGTAAAACATGTGCCCGTTGACTCTCCTATTTTAATGTGGAAAGTTCTTTGAATTGCATTTGTTGTAATCATATTTTCTCCAAAGGTATAACGCCTTGCTAAGGTGTGAGTAACGCAATGCAAAAGCTACCGCACGGCGCCTTAAACACATAAGCCACCGCATAGTAAAAATGCCACGCGTTACGAATCACTCTTAAGCAATTTGTTAGTACATGCGTTACTTCTATTTATGCGTTCCAAGATATTGAAAAGTGGCATAATATGAAAGGCTTTGAACACTGAAGTGAGACGGGCAGCTACAAAACTTTACCCCAATTGAAAGACGAAAGTTGGCTAGAAGAAAAACGCACTGAACTGCCCTACTTTCACTGACTTAAAATTAGAAAAGGATTCTTTCCTCGCACTTCAATAGCCACACCAAAAGTAATCAAGGTTCTCTCAAAAGCCGCCACGAAAATGAAGAAGCGCCAAAGAAATAGGCTAAGAGTTAGAAGCCGTAAACGTTGAAGTCAAAGCGAATACTCCGCATATAGTGCCACCGGAAAGAACGTGAAAGGCACTAACTGAAAGGTGTAAATACGAGCGCCGAAACAGATAAACACCAAAACTTATGACCTTTGATGTCAAACCCGTACTAACATTTTATTTTACGTAATTACTTCGCTTATCCCACTAAAAGTAAATCAACAAGTTACGACGTTTCTACCCCTTGTACGCTTCTATTTCGAAGTAACTTCGCATATCCCACCCTCGCCATCTAAATTAACATACTGACAAACAACAAATTTTCTACGCAATGTGATGTCAGCAGCAAATAAGCGAACTCACTTCTAAATTTCTTAGTCATGTGCCAAATGTGTTCATACTGTCATGATTACATGTATATAAACACAGTGATGATATGAGAGATATCCCGCAGCCTTTATCAAATATTAAAAGCCCATTTTTAGCCGAGGTCACCACTTTCATTCGTACCAGGGGGCTGGCTTATTCAACCGAAAAAGCCTACCTAGGATGGATCAAGCGTTTTATCCTATTCTCAGCTTATCGACACCGTAGCCAAATAGATGCGAAGGACATCCAACCTTTCCTCGAGCACTTAGTAACAGTTAAAAATGTTGCACCAAACACCCAAAAGACAGCTTTGAACGCATTAGTCTTTCTTTGCCGAGAAATGCTCAACCAAGATACAAGCTCGTTAAACTTCAAGCGTTCGAAGCGCTCAACAAAATTACCAGAGGTGTTTAGCCATGAAGAAGCTATGCAAGTCATTAGCTTGCTTCAATATCCATATAGGCTTGTTGCACAATTAATGTATGGCAGTGGACTGCGTGTAAATGAAGCGCTTCGACTTAGGGTTAATGATATAAATTTTGATGGCTTGAGTGTCACTATAAGAAACGGTAAAGGGAATAAAGATAGAAAGTCCTTATTATCACCACATATTCAGACTGATCTTCACCAACAGATAGAATCAGTTACAGCCCAACACCAACTTGATATCAAGAATGGTTTTGGTGAAGTATATATGCCCTACGCGTTACAGCTTAAATACCCTAATCACGCACAATCGCTAGGCTGGCAGTATCTCTTTCCAGCAAAGAATATCAGTAAAGATCCACGTTCAAGCAGAATGATGCGCCACCACCTAACTGATCGCAGCGTTCAGCTACAGATTGCTACTGCGGTCAAAAAAGCAAAGATCTTGAAGAAAGCTAACTGCCATACATTCAGGCACTCTTTCGCAACTCGTTTGCTTGAAACGGGTACAGACCTAAGGAATATCCAAGAGTTACTCGGCCATGCAGATATAAAAACAACACAAATTTATACTCATGTCGTCGGCACACATTTCAGCGGCGTCAAAAGCCCATTAGGTAAGATCTAATGGCACGCTACCGCCCTTGGGACCTAACCCACAAATGCGATATTTTACTTCCAAGGATATGATACCCGTTTATCTATATGATTTTTTTGACCTGTTTCATCATCACAAAGAAATATCGGTCATTTTCACACCCAGCAAGGAACGGTGACAATGATCGTGCACTTTAGACTCATTTTTTACCTCACTTGCTAATTGAGCTTCCACAATTACTCTCTTATCTGTTACCAACTACTGTATATCCAGTGGCTTTATACAGTAGTTAATACCTGTATACAGTACTGGTTATGGCTGTATTTTTGTGCGCCCAATCAAATTCTACTCCTTTGGAAAAACATTCAACTCATTTTGATTACAACAACAAATACAATAAAATCAACAAATTAATTTCATATTGGCAGAATAACCCAGTCCAATCACATCACTATATGCATTTTTTAATATAAAAAACACTTGCAACAGCGTCTGATTAACACTACTGTATAGACATACAGCATGTATAAATAAACACTGTTTGAGGATGATGGATTATGGCTGCTTACTTTGAACATCAAAACACGGTTTCTGCTTCTCAGGTCTACAAAGCAACTTTTAACGCTACAGCCGAGGACACTACCTCTTCTCATACAGTGAGCTGTCCGATTGAGGTGTCATTCAATGACGAGAGCCAAGCTCAACTAGCTTATTTCTTACGTATCCTCAAGCAAGCAAGCCAACAGAGCCGCTGGATCATGTTTATTGGCCAAAATGCCCTGATTGATAAAAACTTGCTAAAAAGTGCCGGTATCGATTTAAACAAGGTATTGGTATTAACCAACAAGAAAGGCAAGACAGATCAGGAGCTGATGGAAAAAGCACTACGCAGCGGTAACTGCAGTGCAGTGATTGCAACAGGTGATATCCAGCACTTCGCAAGTTATGCCATGCGAGAAGCATCAGATACCGGTGCAAGCTTTGCGTTTGTGATTAACCGTGACGATAAAACACGCATCACATACCACTGAATTTCTAGCAACCTCACAAATTTATACTCTGAAACCAATAGATAATTCTTTCCTATACTTACAAAGCCATCAGTAAACCTGATGGCTTTTTTGATCCAGTACAATGAATGGTGTAATTAACTAATAATTGCGTGACACGCATCACTTTGGTCGTGCAAAACAGGAAAAATCCATCATAATACGCCTGAAAATTATAAAAATTCAGTCGTTATAACCGGATGTAAAAATGGATAAGAAACTGGGATTAGGATCGCTAACCGCCTTGGTCATCGGCTCAATGATAGGTGCGGGTGTCTTCAGCCTTCCTCAGAATATGGCAGCTGTTGCCAGCCCCGCAGCAGTGATGATCGGTTGGACAATCACAGGTATCGGGATGATTTTCCTTGCCCTTGCCTTCCAACACCTTTCTAGACTCAAGCCTGAAATCGAAAGCGGTGTCTTTGGCTATGCCCAAGCAGGCTTTGGCGATTTTATCGGCTTCTGCTCCGCCTGGGGCTATTGGCTCAGTGCGATGTTGGCGAATGTCTCCTATCTAGTGATCGTATTTAGTACTTTGGGGATGCTCTTCGACAGCCCCGATATGATGCTTTTTGGTGACGGTAATACCTGGCTATCGCTTATCGGCTCATCAGTATTGCTTTGGCTAGTGCATGCGCTTGTTTTACGTGGCGTACAAACCGCAGCGATGATCAATTTGATCACCACCTGCGCCAAGCTGATCCCGCTTTTCCTGTTTATCTTCTCTGCCCTCATTGCTTTCCATTGGGATACCTTTGTATTCGACTTTACCGGTCTGCATTTTGGCGAACAGCATGACTTAATGTCGCAAGTAAAAGGCACCATGTTAATCACTGTGTGGGTGTTCATCGGTATCGAAGGCGCAGTGGTTGTTTCTAACCGTGCCAAAAGCCGCAAAGATATCGGTCGCGCAACCATTCTTGGCCTGCTGACAGCATTAACTATCTATGTTTTTGTCACCTTGCTTTCAATGGGTGTGGTAAGTACAGAGCAACTTGCAACCTACCAGAACCCTTCTATGGCTAAGGTACTGACAGAGATCCTTGGTCCATGGGGTAAATACATCATCGGCGGTGGTCTGCTGATTTCAGTGTGTGGAGCCTTCCTCAGCTGGACAGTACTGGCCTCTGAAGCGCCTTACCTAGGTGCTAGAGATAACATGTTCCCTAAAAGCTTTGCCAAGCAGAACGACTCCGGTAGTCCAGTAAACTCGCTACTACTGACCAATGGCTGTATTCAGGTTAGCCTTGTGTTTGTCATGTTTGCCGGTAGTACTTATGACACCCTACTGGCTATCGCATCAGAGATGATTCTTGTGCCTTACTTCCTAGTTGGAGCTTACACGCTGAAACTAGCGATTGAACGTAAAGACCGTGGCTCGCTGTTTATCGTTGGGCTATGTGCAAGCTTATACGGCCTGTGGCTACTGTATGCCTCTGGCCTTAACTATCTGCTGCTCTCAGCTCTGCTCTATGTGCCTGGTCTGTATTTCTATGTGAAAGCCAAGCGCGAGCAGCAAACCCGTCCATTTGTTGGTAAAGAGATGACAGCCGCCAGCATTCTTACTGCAGCCGCTTGCATCGCGGTCGGAATGCTCTGGAAAGGTATGATTTAGATATGCAAAAGCCAGCTTACGCTGGCTTTTTTTGAACAAATTGTTCTTTAACTTGAACAACTGGAGATTTAGAGCATATGTGCCCTAAGTACTTCCCCATCATCATCTAGCTTAATCATCTTGCACGCTGCTTTGCTTTCTATCTCAACTAGCTGTAGCTCCTCTAGCGCATAAGGTAGCTTAATCATAAGCTCGTCAATATGCTCTGCCCGTGCAAGTCTCAGTAAACGAATCAGATTGTTCGTATCACTTATGTTTGTTGAAAGCACTTTCAGTGCCTGCAACTGCAACTTCTCTGAGTCTGTCATTCCATGAGGCATTGAAGAAGTCCATGTAATTTCAAATGCTGGAATTAGCGCCCTTAGCGCATCGACAAGTGTTACTCTTTGTTTGCATGATGCTGACAAGAACGTTGTGTAATCAAAAACAACATTGTCTGGATTTGAGAATTCAACTGATGTTTCCATATTCATCCTTTTAGAAACATAACCACTGTTGCTAATAACTCATGTGCACCTGGCTAAATATACCGTTAGCTAATAACCACTATACGACTAACTTAAGTATGAGCTATGTCTAATTTCTGAAAATATGGCGTTGATCTGCTTTTTGCAAGCAAAAAATCAAGGTGGAAATAACCGCAAAACAATTGATTAACATCAATAAAACGTTCCGCACATAGTGATCACTATCTTGATAAATAATAAATTTTCATATAGTGGTAATTGATAAAAGTAATTATTTACCTCGCAAATCAAAGCAAACAAAATCGCAACATTTCAACAAACAAAAACCGACATTAAATGTCGGCTTTTACATTTCAATCAATAATAACAAGCTCAAAATTGATAATCTGATGGGATAACAACAACCCCTTTTGGTGAAATCACAAACCGCTCTGCATCTTGCTTAGAGTTGACGCCTATTTCAGTTCCAGGAGGGATCACAACGTCTTTATCGATAATACAATTTTCAATATGGGCACCCTCACCAATCACAACGCCCTCGAAAACGATACTGTTGATCACCACGGCTGCATTCTCAACTTTCACTTTGGGGAACAATACTGAGTTTTGTGCTGATCCGCCTTTGATCGCTACCCCATTAGAGATGATCGAATTGATGAAAATCCCTTCATTACCAGCCGGTGAAGATACAGTACGCGCTGGCGGTAATTGCTGCTCATATGTACGAATTGGCCACTCTTTTTGATACAAGTCCATAGGAGGGTAGTATGACAGCAAGTCCATATTTGCCTGATAGAACGAGTCAATGGTTCCCACATCACGCCAGTAAGCATCTTGGCTTACCCGGCCTGCCGAGCCGCCAAACTGATAAGCGTACACCCGCTCTCCATCGATCAATCCTGGGATAATATCCTTTCCGAAGTCATGGCTGCTTTCCGAGTTAAGCGCATCTTTTTCCAAAGCTTCTTCCAACGCTTTCATTGAAAAAATATAGATCCCCATAGAAGCCAAGCAAGCATCTGGGTTATTTGGAATTGCCTGAGGGTTTTCAGGTTTTTCGGTGAACGAATAGACCCTTTGGTATTCATCTATCGACATCACCCCAAAGGCATTGGCCTCCGTTTTAGGCACTTCCATACACGCAACAGTTAAGTCAGCTTCATTATCAACATGTTGCTTAAGCATTGGCTCATAATCCATACGATAGATATGATCACCGGAAAGCACGACAACATATTTGGCTTCACTTCGGGTCAACAAGTAAAGGTTTTGGAAAATCGCATCTGCCGTTCCTTGATACCAACTTTCACCAGTGCGCATCTGCGGTGGTACTGCAGTTATATACTCACCCAATTCAGGATTGAAGATCGACCAACCATCACGTAAATGTTTCTGCAGGGAGTGAGACTTATACTGAGTAAGCACAAGCACTCTACGTAAACCGGAATGCAAACAGTTAGTCAGTGTAAAATCAATGATGCGGTATTTACCGCCAAATGGTACAGCAGGCTTGGCTCTGTGGTCGGTTAATGGTGACAGCCTTGAACCTACTCCACCAGCCAAAATAACGGTAATTGCTTCCTTTTTCATACTCTCCCCCTAGCGCAATGTCAGACTAAGAGTAATGAGCAATATGTAAGCCACAAATAAAAAAACATAAGGCACTGAAAATATTACAATAAAAATACCACAATATTTTACGCACCATATATTGCACCAAAATGGGGAGCCAATTGAGATTGTTGCACAAAAAACGCCCTTTTGGTGTATGACCGCACCAAAAGGGCAACTTATACCCCTAGGTAACCACAAGCACTTTTGCATTACTTAGGAACATTTCAATCAAAATCATTATTGTTATTAAAGCTTTGTCTTGTCGATTCTTTCTTTGAAGAACATTTAAGGGCGTTCACCCGCCGCCAAGCGGCGCTCGATATCAGCAACCACTTCCGGTAAATCCGCAATAGTATCGATCTGGTAGTGTGCACCAGAATGGGCAAAGGCATCGATCGCTTTTACACGTGCACCGGCAAGCGTCGCCTCGTCAGCTTGTTCGAACTCAGACAGGGTCAAACCCGCTTCATTACCCGACAGCAGTAGTGCAACCGTCCACATACCTGCATTTAGGCCTTCTGTAATACCAGGTACAGAGTCATCTACTTTAATGCAGGCTTTCACGTCAGTAACTGCAAGTTCAATCATGTTCTGCAGTACCATGTAAGGTGCAGGACGACCACCAGCAGCAAGATCATCCGTTGCCACAGCACAATCTGGGCTATAACCGTTTTCTTTTGCTGCAGGGATCAAAGCATCAAGCACAACACGAGGGTAACCGGTACACGAACCAATTTTGACTCCCTCATCACGAAGATCATCAATGACCGCTTTTGCTCCCGGGATCAAGTCGGCATGTTCACCAACCTTGGCAATCTGAAGGGGCATGAAAGTTTGGTAGATCTTATCGATGTCTTCTTTTTGCATTGGTTGGCCGAACTTGTCCTGCCAGCGTTGGCTAACTTCAGGCAGCTCCCCAACCGCTTTGATGTGATCCCACTTTCCAAGGCCCATTGGCACACGTGCTTCAGCCAATGAAATATCAAAATCGTACTCGCGGCGGAATGCTTCAACAAAAATAGTGGTTGGCGCGAACGAGCCAAAATCAACAACGGTACCGGCCCAATCAAAAATTACTGCCTGAACTTGCTTAGTCATTTTCTCTTCCTTTTAAATCTCTTTATCTGCTGGCAGCACGTTTGGCGGCCGGCAAAATATCAATAATGGTTTAATAGAGCTTGATTGCTTTTAACTACTGGCTTTGAACTTCACTGATAGCTTGCTCGACCATGTCCATTGCTCGTGCGAGATCTTCTCGCTCTATGATCAACGGCGGACTTAGCTGCAACACGTTACCCTGTGACACTTTAAAACTCATTCCCAATTCAAGACATCGATACATGACTTGTTCGGCTTGTTTCAATGCGCGCTCTTTTGAAGTTCGACAAGTCACCAACTCGACTCCCCAAAGCAAACCAACACCGCGAACGTCACCAATCAGTGGGTATTTCTGTTTCATGCCTTCTAGG
Organism: Photobacterium sp. AWH4_225; assembly: GCF_056158405.1. Classification (NCBI taxonomy): domain Bacteria; kingdom Pseudomonadati; phylum Pseudomonadota; class Gammaproteobacteria; order Vibrionales; family Vibrionaceae; genus Photobacterium; species Photobacterium sp. AWH4_225. The sequence continues at coordinate 2,130,503 of NZ_JBSWTF010000001.1, forward strand.
CGATCTCGCATATACTCTTCATCTACCTTCACTTTGGCCAGTAAGTTTTGCTGTTCAATCACTTCGATCGTCGCCAGCGCAGCAGCACAGCCTATCGGGGATTTTTCATGCGTGTAGTGACCCAGTGAAACATGTGATGCCGTGTTGTATTTATCTTTGGTGATCATGGCGGCAATCGGCACTACCCCACCACCAAGCCCTTTGCCGATACAAAGGATGTCCGGCTCGATACCAAACTCTTGGTAGGTGAACCAATTTCCACTACGCCCCATACCATTTGGAATATCGTCAATGATCAACATGACATTATGTTTGTCGCAGATCTCGCGGATGCGCTTCCAATACGCTTTACTTGGTACCTGCACATCGGTGTTACGAATACCTTCAGCAATAAATGCACCGATGCCCCCTTCTTTCTCGATCACATATTCGAGGTAATCAGCATAGTGAACATCACTACCGTCATTCGATGGAAATGCACCACGATAGCTCACCGCAGGCGGAATACGCTCAACACCAGCCATTAACGGTCCCATGCCCTCACGGAAGCAGGCTTCACCGCCAACTGAAATGGCATCAAGGGACGCACCGTGGAATGAATCCCACAAAGACACTACCTTGTAGTTTCCAGTCACATAACGGGCAAGCTTTAGCGCCATACCAATGACAGAGGTTCCGCCCGGTGCAAACAGCACCCGATTCAGATCGCCACCTGCGATATCTGTTAACTTCTTTGCGCAATTAATCGCAGTCTGATTGGTAAAACGGCGCGGCGAAAAAGGCAGCTCTGCGAGTTGCTGTTGAATACGGCCGATAACATGGGGATGTCCATAACCCAGCTGATGAACATTATTACCGTGGAAATCCATGTATTTTTTGCCAGCCGCATCTTCTATATAGATGCCACTAGCACCAACCAAAGCGTCCAAACATGGCGTCGACATCGCCTGGTGTAAGAAAACCTTGCTGTCTTCCTCCAGCATTTGCTGCGTTTTTTGATCAGCAATGCTGTTCGTCCAAGCGACACGGGCTGGGGTAATATTGGTATCACCTTCGCTGCGCAGTGACTGATCCGTTAGCGCCGAACCCTGTTGTTGAGATGCCGTTACCTGAGTCATCACAATACCCTTATGCCCAGTACATAGACGTTTCGATCGCATCAATCAGACGATGCATATCTTCATTATGAACATCACCAATGTTACCAATACGGAAACAATCAGCGTTGGACACTTTCCCTGGGTAGATAACAAAGCCTTTTTCTTTCAGAAGGTTATAGAATTTTCTGAAGTCATATTCACCCGCTTCCGGTGAATGGAAAGACGTAATAATTGGAGAGTGCAACGACTTATCCAGCAAGCATTTGAAGCCCAGCTTTTCCATCCCAGCAACCAAAATCTGTTGGTTAGATGCATAGCGTTGGTAACGCGCATCTACACCACCTTCTTGTTGCAGTTCTTGCATTGCCTGGTGGAAAGCGCGGACGGTATGGGTTGGAGACGTAAAGCGCCACTTACCATGGTTCTTCTCCATGCACTGCCATTGATCATAAAGATCCAGAGACAATGAACGGGCGCGGCCTTCGCATTTGTCTAGCTCAGTTTGTTTGGCAATAACAAAGCCAAAACCAGGCACACCTTGGATACACTTGTTGGCAGAACTGATCATAAAGTCGATCCCCAGTTTACCGATATCCAATGGGATACCGCCAAAGCTAGACATGGCATCCAAGATCATGATCTTGTTACGTGACTTAACCACATCGCATACTGCTTCCACCGGGTTCAACATACCCGTTGTGGTTTCACAGTGCACCATTGCCACATGGGTAATACTTGCATCAGCGTCTAAGATATCTGCCACTTGCTCAGCAGATGGCTTCGCAATTTCACCAAGCTCAATAATGGTGTGTTCAATGTTTAGGTACTGTGCAATCTGACCAATACGCTCACCGTATGCACCATTGTTGACCACCAACAACTTGCCGTCTTGTGGGATAGCAGTACCGATAGTTGCTTCCACCGATGCCGTACCGCTGCCTTGCATCAATACACTTGTATAACCTTCAACGTCTGTAGCCAGTTCCACTAACTGTGCGCGGATCACTTCTACAATGTCTTTGTTGTATTCGTCATCCCAAGTACACCAGTCTTTTAGCATAGCTTCACGAACAGTACGGCTCGTAGATAGTGGGCCAGGGGTCAGTAGCAGATATTGATTATCCAAGTTTTCCATTGTCTTATTTCCGAATTGGACTATACCAGATGCGATAAACTATAACGATGTTAGCAGAATGCTGTAAATCCCCTTTCCTTCGAATTAACAAAAGCTTCATATTCTGTTGATTTTCGCTTCTCTCCTTTATTTACTTCTGAGTTTTCACTGTCAAAAAGAACCAATAAAACTGTTAGCAAACTGAAATATCGCAATCATCCAAGTGTCATATTTCATGCCTAGCATCTTCCGTGTCGAAACATTCTGGTACAGACCAAGCATTCCAATTAATACTCATGCTTGGTGACCCAAATATTCATGGAGATGACAAAATGAAAAACCGTTGGATGATTGCCCCTCTTACTGCAATTGCTGCACTTACCGCTTCTTCTGCATTTGCCGCTGAGGAACTAACGGTATATACCGCTTTCGAAACTGACATGCTGGCTAAATTCAAGAATGGTTTTGAGCAAGCTAACCCAGATATCAAAATTAATTGGGTTCGTGACTCAACTGGAATCATGACAGCCAAACTGTTGGCAGAAAAAGGTAACCCTCACGCAGACGTAGTATGGGGCCTAGCGGGGTCTTCAATGGCACTACTTAAAGAAGAAGGTGTACTGAAACCATATACGCCAGAAGGTCTTGACCAAATCCGTACCAACCTTGTTGACCCACAAGACAACAAGGCCTGGTTCGGTAACGATGCTTTCTTCAATGCCGTCTGTTTCAACGAGATTGTTGCCGAGCAAAAAGGTCTATCCAAGCCAGAAAGCTGGGATGACTTACTAAAGCCAGAATACAAAGGCCACATTGCAATGCCTAACCCAGCCTCTTCCGGTACGGGTTACATGCAGGTCTCAGCGTGGATCCAATCAATGGGCGACGATGCGGCTTGGCAGTACATGGAAAAGCTGGATAACAACATTGCCCACTACACCCACTCAGGCTCTAAGCCATGTGTTCAGGCGGGAATGGGTGAAGTCGCAATCGGTATTTCAATGGCTATCCGCGGTGCAACATTGAAGACTCAAGGCGCGCCTATCGATATCATCATGCCAAAAGGTGGCGTGGGCTGGGAAGCTGAAGCCGTTGGCCTTGTAAACACTGAATCTGATGCCGCCAAGCGTCTTGTTGACTGGTCTATCTCTGAAGAAGCGAACAAGCTTTACAACGAGTTCTACCCGGTTGTCGGTCATACATCTATCAACGCTGAAGTGAAGAACTATCCAGATGTGGAAAACGCGATGGTTGAAATGGACTTCGGCAAAATGGCAGTGAGCCGTGAGGATGTATTGAAAACTTGGTCTGACAAGTTTGATGCGAAATCTGAGCCACGTTCATAATTAACGCGAAAACAAACTCATAGTAATTGACAATTCGCTAAGCGTGACGGTAATGCTGTCACGCTATTTTTGTTTTATACCTTATTAAATATGTAATATGTCAATATTCAAATAACAGGTATTAAAGCTGGAAGTAAGGTTGACGAGATGTCATTCCCTCTTGGCTTTCCAGCCCTTCTTGCTGCTCGTTTTGAGCATCCAGCTTCGCCAGTTCTTTTTTCATTTCCGACAGCTCACGTTCCATATAAGAAATATTACGGATCAACATTTTTCTTTCCATGATGCTTTGCCTCAATCAAAAAAATACAAGAATAGAATAAAAGGTCTAGACCTATTTAGAATATCGATTTGACAAGATGAAAACGTGGCACCCTAATCAAATTCTTTTTTAGCATGGCAAAAGAATGCGATATTCAGTATTGGTTAAGTATGAACCAGCGGAATTTTTTTTCCAGAAATTTGCTATCCCTGTAATTTCTTTTTTTCGTAAAGTCCATGTCATTTAACTGTAACTGACTGCAACTATGTTTGGTATATACCAATTAAAGTGAGTTAGAATCATGGAAACGTATCTGAAGATTGAAAATGTCAGCAAGCAATATGGACAGTTTACTGCGCTAAACGACATTTCCCTCGATATTCAAAAAGGTGAATTTGTTTGCTTCCTAGGCCCATCTGGCTGCGGTAAAACGACCTTGCTGCGTGCCATTGCCGGATTGGATCTGGCGTCTTCAGGCAAAATTACCCAAGGCGATAAAGAAACGACTTACCTTGCCCCGGAAAAGCGTGACTTTGGCATCGTGTTCCAATCTTATGCCCTGTTCCCTAACCTAACCGTTGCTGAAAACATCAGCCTTGGCCTACGCAACCAAGGAAAAGACAACAAAACCGTTAGCGATACCGTCAACCATTGGCTGAAGGTAATCGGCTTGCCGGACTCCGGCGTCAAATACCCTAATCAGCTATCCGGCGGCCAACAGCAGCGTGTTGCCCTAGCCCGCGCCCTATCATTATCACCAGGTTTGTTACTGCTTGATGAACCTTTGTCCGCTTTGGATGCAAAAGTGCGATCTCACCTACGTGAAGAGATCCGCCGCCTGCAACGTCAACTGGGCATTACCACCATTATGGTAACCCACGATCAGGACGAAGCCCTGGCGATGGCAGACAGAATAGTGGTGATGAACCATGGTGTTATCGAACAAGTGGGGACGCCGCAAGATATTTACGAAAACCCAGCTTCTCGTTTCGTGGCAGACTTTGTCGGCAACATGAACTTTATTCCAGCTTCTGTAGTGAGCGATAACCAGATCCGCATAGGTGAATCATTACTGCCTAAGCCTTGCGATGAACTCAAGCGTGGTCAACAAGTGGAGTTGGGGCTGCGCCCAGAAGATCTCCACTTCTTAGACATCGGCAAGAAAAGCGATTCTAGCTTCCCTGTTCAAATTGAAGAGTTGGAATTCCAGGGCACCTTTGTCCGTGCCGAGTGCAAACTCCAAGGTGCGTATCAAGGCAACATGCTAAAAGTTGATGTGCCTATCCGCGAGTTGCGCGAACTGCAGCTCGAACGTGGTCACTTCCATTACGTGAACATGTCCAAGAAACACACCCATATCTTTCAAGCGCAATAGAGAGCATGGAAACCGCGATGAATGCAAATACGAATGCCATGTCGAATGTGACGACTAACGAGCGCACGGTAGCACCACGTCCATCAAGCCTGTCGCAGCGCCTAGCTGTTTTCAAGAACTCGCTGAGCCGAGACAACATCACACTCGGTGTTATCCTGCTGATGCTACTGATCATCATGGGGATCTTTGTGCTCGGTCCGATGTTTGCCATGCTGCAAAAAAGTGTGATGGACAACCAAGGAGAGTTCGTTGGCTTGCAAAACTTTGCCAACTATTTCTCGTCACCGGCCCTATGGCAGTCTTTGAAGAACACTATCAATATTGGCTTGGTCGTAACCTTCTTTGTTGGCTTCCTCTCATTTGGCTATGCCTATGCCCTCACCCGCAGCTGCATGCCATTTAAAGGCCTGTTCAACGTACTTGGTGCAGCCCCAATTTTGGCGCCATCGCTCCTTCCAGCTATTAGCCTTATCTACCTGTTCGGTAACCAAGGTATTGCAAAGGATATGCTGATGGGGAACTCGATATACGGCCCAATAGGTATTGCGATCGGCTTGATCTTCTGGACCTTCCCGCACGCGGTGATGATCCTGACCACTTCGCTGAAAACATCCGATGCACGGCTTTACGAAGCCGCCAAGGCGCTCAATACCTCACCGTTCAAGACCTTTTTCATTGTCACACTTCCAGCAGCGAAGTACGGCTTAATTAGTGCGCTAATTGTAGTGTTCACCCTGGTGGTCTGTGACTTTGGTGTACCTAAAGTCATCGGCGGCAGCTACAACGTATTGGCGACCGATATCTTCAAGCAAGTTGTCGGCCAGCAGAACTTCTCCATGGGTGCGGTCACCAGTGTGATCCTGCTTGTCCCAGCCATCCTTGCATTCACAGTAGACCGCTGGGTGAAGAAGAAACAACAAGGGCTGTTTGACTCACGTTCTGTTGCATACACCCCTGAGCCAAACAAGTTACGTGATGGCCTGTGTTTCCTGTTCTGTAGCCTGATTTCGTTGTGTATCTTGGCAGTGATCGGTATGGCTATCTACGGCTCGCTGGTCACCTTCTGGCCTTGGAACCTAACACTTAGCCTGAACAATTATAACTTTGCCCAATTCAGCACTTATGGCTGGGCACCGTACTTCAACTCTATCAAGCTTGCCAGCTATGTCGCGGTGTTCGGTACCATTGTGATTTTCATCGGTGCATACTGTGTAGAAAAAGGCCGTGCCTTCGCCCCTATTCGTAACTTGTTGCAAATGATAGCCATCATTCCAATGGCTGTACCGGGTATGGTGTTGGGTTTGGGGTATATCTTCTTTTTCAACAACCAGGCAAACCCAATGTCGGTGTTATATGGCACCATGGCTATCTTGGTGATCAACACCGTGATCCACTACTACACTGTCGGCCATATGACTGCACTGACAGCGCTCAAGCAGTTACCTGCTGAAGTTGAGGCGATTTCTGCCTCAATCAAGATGCCTCAGTACAAGGTGTTCTTCAAAGTGACCCTGCCGGTTTGCTTACCAGCGGTACTCGAAATTGCGGTCTACATGTTCGTCAATGCCATGACGACCACTTCTGCGATTGTCTTCCTGTACGCAACCAACACTATGCCAGCATCGGTGTCGGTACTGAATATGGATGATGCGGGCCAAACCGGCCCTGCAGCCGCCATGGCCGTGATGATTTTGCTCACCGCAGCACTGATTAAGCTGACCCACGTTAGTACGATTCAAATTATCGAGCGTTACACTCAAGCCTGGCGCAAACGCTAAGGTTTACCCAAACGGTAATAGAAGTATTATAACGTCTATTACCGTTTGTTCTTTTTATACAATCAGTTATAGATTTATCGTTAAGCTGCTAGTGATACAGCTACAGCTAACACCTGTTCAAAGGATATAATGTCAATCCGATTAGCACCCTAACACCAGCTACGTAAAACTAGGGATTAATCGAATTTGCATTTACATAGGGTCAATTGTGCAATATTTAAAAATCATGGAAGCCATCAACGAACAGATTGATGCAGGCCTTCTTGCTGCAGGCAACAAATTACCGGCAGAGCGTAAACTCGCGGATTCATTTAATACCACACGGGTTACCTTGCGTGAATCTTTAGCGCTGCTGGAAGCGGAAGGAAAACTATACCGAGAAGATCGACGGGGTTGGTTTGTATCACCGACGCCGCTAAGCTACGACCCTACCTACACCACCAACTTCCCACAAATGGCTAAGGAGCAAGGCCGATTGGCTCGTACCGAACTTATCGATGCCAAGCTAATGCCAGCCAGCCGACGGGCTGCCTCGCTGCTCAAAGTACCGCCTTTATCGGAAGTATACCGTGTCGATCGCCTGCGTTTTCTAGATGAACGCCCTGTTGTGGTGGTTACCAACTTCATCTTGCCGAAGTATTTTCCAAACTTACTGGAAAAGTCTTTCACCTCGTCATTAACCACCCTGTACCGTGAAGAGTACGGTGTGATCTATTCGAAAACCCGTTACCGGGTCAGTACCACGTCCCTACTCGGTGAAACTGCGCAGCACCTGAGGGCAACCGCAGGCAGTCCAGCCATGTTGGTCGAGCGCCTCAACTACGATCAGCACGACAACGTGATCGACTGTGATTTGGAATATTGGCGTCACGATGCAATTTGTATTGAATCAGTTGCCGAACTATCAAAATAATTTCTTGAGTTAAGAATCAAAACAAAAAAGCCTGAATAACCGATGATATTGCAGCTCTTGCTTATCCGGATATTCAGGCTTTTGAGTTTTAGTGAGGTGTCTTACAGTGACAAAAACTAAACCTTCGAAGTCTGTTTAGGTACCACTTTGGCCTTAGCATAACGATACACCAACCCACCAATGGCCGAAATCATCAGCGTAAAACTCAGCATCACCAAGCCTTTGGTGAGGATTTGCTGATATTCACTCAACATCGGGCTAAGCATTACCCACTTGCCTACCAGCAATAAGATCAAACACCAAATCAATGAGCTCATTGCACTGATCACCACCATACGCCAGGCACTCAGCTTGGCAATCCCCATCAGCATTGGCGTTAGCACCCTGACAAAGGGCACAAAGCGCGAAATGAACAGTGAGAGAAAGCCGTATTTATTGAGTAACCGTCTTGCTTTAGGCAGCGCATCATCAGGAAGCATACGCTCTAGCCAATCTACAAATCGGGTCCGGTGTAAGACTCTTCCCTGCAAGTAGCCCATAAATCCACCAAAGGAGGCAGCAAAGCACAGGGCCGCGACAGTCGTAGGGAAATCTAAGATACCAAGCCCAATCATACCTCCGGCAAACAGCACCAAGCCGTCGCCGGGCAGCGGCAAAAATACAAAACTCGATTCCAATAGCAAGATTAACGTCAGCAACAACAAGAACCATTTCAATGAACTCACTTGCTGTAGGGTTTCAAAATCATGATGCCATATAGCCAATAACATCTCATGCATATACTACTCCAACATGTAACTACCGGCTTTCCCGGCCTGAGTGCTGCCTATGAACTAACAAGCCTAATCAAGCTTGCAGGTTTAATGGCGAGCGTTTCCAAAGATCAAATCCACTAGCATTCGGGAGGCTAGATTCCCATCTTGGTTGAGCCGCATTTCAGCCAAGGTATTTTCGATGTAGTCATTGACTAATACCGATGTATGGCTGAAGGGTGAACTCGGCCAACTGTGTAAAATCAATACAGAAGCGATCGCTATCAGGGCAATCACTCTCCAGTTCAACAATGCACTTTTTACCTGCTGAAAAGCCCAAGTACGTTCCATTGTCATACCTTTATTTTCTAAAGCTCTTATCTCAAAGAGCCTGTAACACGCAGTAGCGATCAAGGAAGCTCAGCTACTGATAAACTCAAATAACTAAAAGTAGATATGAACTAACGACTTAGCCGAAACGGTGACTATAGAGCAGATTCCCCTCTTTCCAGCCGGAAAGACGGGTATGGTTGTGAGGTATGTGCCCAATCCAATGGGATTGCAGGGGTGGCAATACCGTAGGCATCAAGGCATCGGATAAATATGAAGGGGGATGAAATTCAAATACAAGGGAAAAGGCTGGTTTGACGCCCATCCCCGCATAGTGATCAACGCTTTTTATCCGCCTTAGCGCATTAAAGAAGTAGGCCTCATGGCCTTCATCAAAGGCAGAGCGATCGTCGTCCTGGGTAATGGTTACCACATTTGTGGTTTGAACAGGCCACTGCCATGGAGCCCCGATTGGCTCACTTAAATGGCTTAACTGGCTTAGCTGGGTTGAGTGGCCTAAGTAATCAGTAGCAACAAACGGGCTTGTCACCTTGTCATTAAACGGCTCAATAGGCTGCGCTATCGCAGTGTTTACACACCACAATAAAACAAGCAGACAAATTGTGTAGAGACGCCTAATCAACATACAACTTACCAATATGGACACCCAGAACATTATAATCTGCGACTGTAAACTGGGAAGCGTTAAATAGCAGGTTGTGTTACAAGTTATGTCTTTTTAAACAAGTTACTTGGCTATGATCAAATAAAGAGCCCTTAGGCTCTTTACCTATTTTCACCAGGTGAGAAAGAGCAAGCCGCCTTACCCTTTGTCGGCTTTACCAGCCGCATCGGCAAATTTAGCCAATTGCTTATCCAGCCATGAAGGCTTTAGGCCAGCATCTTCCGCAGCTTCTTTACGACGAATGGCATTGCGCACCATCATTGCACCAGTCCAGCGAATAGGCTCTGGCGGGAAGTACCCTTTCGGGCCAGATACCAGACCGCACTCGGTCCATTCGTTTTGCTGCTCTAGCACCATTGACGATAAAATTTTACCGCCAATCCAGGTCTGCGCGACGCCGTTACCGGAATAACCCAAGCCGTAGACAATGTCTTTATTCTGCTTAAGCTGACCGAAAAACGGCATTCCGGTTACCGAGCGATCCGACGCCCCGGTCCATGTGGTGGAAAATGATTGATCCGCCAACGATGGGAAGAACCGGTCAAATGAGCGCCGTAGTAATGGCTGGTAGCGGCTAGGCTGATCAAACACCTTACTGATACGGTTGGCAAATGAGAAATGGTTGCCTCCTTTGCCCAGCATCAGTCTACCATCAGGTGTTGAACGGTAATAATGGACAAAGGTACGCGAATCCACGACAGTCTTGCCGTCTTTCAGTCCCATCGCGTCTAGCTTTTCTGGCACTGGCTTGGTGATCGCCATATCAGAAGAAACTAATACCACGCTGCGCTTGAACTCAGGAAACTGCTCTAGCATCCACGCATTAAGAGCCAGCACCACTTTCTTGGCAAAGATATCCGCTTGCGGGGTGGTAATAGTAATGGGGATTTCGGTATTGATATTTTCCATCGGGGTATTTTCATAAACCTTTACCCCTAAATGTTCGGCAACACGCTTTAGGCCTCGAGCAAGCATCGCTGGCTGAACGCTGCCCGCTGCTGGTGAAAAATAGCCTTCACTATGGACAGAGGAGCCCGCATCAAGCTGGACCTTGTCTTTTTCCCACGCTTGCCAGCTATTGATATCCTGCTTATCCAATGCAGCAAGGACACCTTCCATCGAACCTTCTTGGGCGCTGTTAGTGGCTGTATATAACGTACCATGGCGACGAAGCTGGGCATCGATGTCGTGCTCTTTACAGAACGCTTCTATTTCATTGATGGCTTGCTCTGAGGCAGAAACCAACTTGGCGGCTTTCTCTTCACCATAGAGCTTTTTCATCGATAGGTATTTTGTCGACCAGGTAAGCATGCAGCCACCGTTACGGCCAGAAGCCCCGCAGCCACACAGCCCTTTGTCGATCACAACGACATCCAACTCTGGCTGCTGTTGCTTGAGATTAATGGCAGTCCACAGACCGGTATACCCGCCACCGACGATACAGACATCGGTTTGGATATCATTTTGTAGCACATTGGGTTGAGTTGATACTTCAACTCCCATAGCCTGAGCAAACCAATATGGCTGGAAGTTATCATTGTCCTTAAGCATTATTCACCACCTAATTTGGTATAGACCAAAGTTATAACGATAAATTAGCGTCCATCTGTGAAGGCTTTATGACAAAAACTCTAATCTGACAATTTTTGATTTCTAGCCAGGTATTGTACCGATTTCAACGCTATTCCAGCCTTATTCCATCTCTTTTCACAACCTAATTAAATTTTTTAAATCAACACCTTGAATTAAGTTATGCATAATGAATTTATTTTTTATGTTTTCGGTGTAAATTATCACTAGCGCATTGTGAAATTTGCTTTTAGAATGCGCCTGCTTTGGGGAGTAGTCACCAACTGTTCGTCTGTCGTCATCTCGAAGCCTTATGCTTCCGGCAGCCGAGGGTGGATTTGTAGCACTCGCTCTACACCATCCTGACGAGACCAACGCCATTAATCATGCACATCCGTGCAGGGTCATCTTTATTTGCCTAAACGCAAAGAGATAGCCCGTGACATTAATGCGCGAAAGGTCTGGCTTCCCCTGATCCTGTCCCTTTCGCGCACTCGATCGTGAAAGGAGAAATCTATGAGCCTTTTGAGCTATGAAGGGTTCGCTGTTCTAACCATCTTTATGTTGGCGTTGGACTTATACCAAACCCGCGGTGGCAAGGTCACCATAAAAAAAGCCGCTCTTTGGAGTGTGTTTTGGGTTGTGTTGGCTTTAGCCTTCAATGTGGTGATTTACCTATACTGGCCGCTGATGGCGCCAGAGAGCAGCTATACCAACAGTGAAGCAGCAACGGCTTTCCTTACCGGCTATTTGCTCGAGAAATCTTTGAGTGTCGACAACTTGTTTGTCTTTGCTTTGATTTTCAGCCAATTTGCCGTGCCTGAATCGATTCGCCCTCGGGTGCTGATGCTGGGTGTTGTGGGTGCGTTGATCTTGCGTGCAATCATGATTGCTGTAGGTGCAGAGCTACTAACCCAGTTCCACTGGATCTTGTATGTGTTCGCAGCATTCCTGCTGTACACCGGTTACAAACTATGGCGTGAAGACGAAGAAGAACAAGAGGACTTTTCCCAGTCACTGCCTGTGCGCTTGGTGAAAAAGTGCTTCCGGGTATCTGATGAATACAAGGGCCATAAGTTCTTCGTCAAAGACAGCAAGGGCTGGATCGCGACGCCACTGTTGATTGTGATCGCAGTGATCGCGCTGACCGATGTGATGTTCGCACTGGATTCTATCCCGGCGATCTTCGCCGTTACCAAAGAGCCGTTCCTGGTGATGACTGCTAACGTGTTCGCACTACTTGGTTTGCGTTCGCTGTACTTTGTACTGGAAGGTATGCTGACCCGTTTCTGTTACCTACGCCCAGCATTGGCGTTCATCTTGAGCTTCATTGGTATCAAGATGCTGTTGATGGAAACCAGCTACGCGATCCCAACACCGGTTTCCTTGGGTGTGATCGTACTGACCATCAGCGCAGCGATTGTCGGCTCACTGTGGAAAACACGCGAGCTGAAAGTGTCATAACGATTTAGATATTGCTAAACCTAAACCGCTCACTATTTAGTGAGCGGTTTTTTATCGGCTTAGAGGATCGACATTGATCAGTTCAATTCATGATCCCTAATGTCTTTGTATACCACCCCACCTTTGATCACCACTTTGATGTTATCGGCGTTAGCCAGAATATCGAGGTCAGCCACTGGGTTACCCTCGACGAATAGCATATCTGCAAATGCGCCTTGGCACAGAACCCCTAGCTTGGCCTCTGGGTATGGGTCTAGCAAACCAGACATTTTCAGCAACTCACCAGTGTCTGATGTAGCCTGCTTGATCCCCCTATATGAGCCGAAATACTTCTTGCGTGCCGAGAACTCCATATTCTGCTTGGCATGAACTTCCGGCGTCCCCACCAAGTCGGTGCCAAAAGCACATTTCAGGCCGTATTTGTCCACCAGCTCAGCCTGCTTGAGCAAGCCTTTACCGACACGTTCCGTCTTCTGGTATAAGATTTCGCTCCCCAAAGGGATCTTGCGATTGGCAATCAGCTCTGCAGTCGCGTATTGCGGCACTACCCATACATCCTTATCGAGACACATGCTGGCGACTTCGTCATCCATGAAAGTGGCATGCTCAAGTGACTTCACCCCTTCCTCGACAGCAATTTTCATTGCTGGTTGAGCATGGATATGGCTGCAAACATACGATCCATAATTGGTTACCGTCTCAATGATGGCTCGTAGCTCATCGCGGGTATATTGGATCGTATCTAGCGGGTCAAACAAAGATGAAGCGCCACCTCCGCCGAAGACTTTGATCTGCGACGCACCTTTGAAGATCTGATCACGGGTACGCTTCAGGCATTCTGGCACCCCATCAGCCAAGATCAGGTGCTGCTGGCGCATAAAGCTGGAATCTTCAATCCCCTGGTTGAAGTTCGAGCGCTGTACCCGGTTCTGACGATAATCCGCATGACCACAAGTTTGGGAGATCCCCGCATAGCTAGGATAGATCCTCGGCCCCGGAACAAAACCATTATCAATACTTTGCTTTAGGCCATAACAGTTGCTGCCGACATCGCGCACCGCAGTAAAACCGCGCTCAAGCATCTCTTTTGCAATCACGGTCGAGCGGATAGCGACCTCTTCCGAGCTCATCAAATCTATCTTGTCGAAACTGTCAGACAGCGCGATATGCGTATGGGCATCAATAAGCCCAGGAATCACCGTGTAGCCGGCGGCATCAATGGTTTGATCAACCTCTTCGAGCACGGCTTCAAACTGATAAATTTTAGTGACTACACCATCTTCCACCAGCAAGCTGCAATCATGGCGCAACGCTTCGTTCTCACCGTCAAACAAGGCGGCATTTTTGACTAATACTTTCATCTCTTTTCCTATCTCAGACAATTAACACCCACAACTTACAAGTGATATTCAACATTCAGCATGCTCAACCGCCTTGGTTTGTGCCTGCTGGTCCTCCTGGTTGAAAAGCCCACGCTCAATTTCAAATGCCGCGATGATCCGCTCAGCAGAGCTGTCGATATCCTGCTGGTCGGTATGGCAGCTCAACACCGAGAACAGCATGGTTTTTAACCCTTTGTAACCAGAAGTAGATGGATAGCAGAAGCCTTCCTGCTGCAAGCGGTGCACCACACGCTCAGTGAGCAGGTTGCGTTGTTCCTCGTTGCCAGTGCCGAATTGCGCTGAGAAGCGGTTAGACACCACATCATTGAGGATGGTGATCCCCTCTACTGCCCGTAACTTATCGGCCATGCGCTGGGCAAGCTCACAACAGTTATCAAGGTGCTGGGCAATACCGGACTTACCCAAAGCTTTAATTGCCGCATAAACCGGCACCCCACGGGCACGTCGTGATGCCGAAATACCAAAGTTAATCGCGTTACGATCCGGCTTGGCCATAGCATCATTGAGGTAGTCACCCATGTTGCTGCCGCCCATGGCACATGCCAGTGCCGACGCATCTTTTACAATGACCAGTCCACAGTCATAAGGCATGTTGAACCACTTGTGACCGTCGGTATCGATGGAATCCACCCGCTCGATCCCTTTAACAAGGTGCTTTTGCTTGTCACTTGCAGCCGCCCAAAGTCCAATCGCTCCATCTACGTGCAGCCACGCATTCGGATGGCTTTCAACAGCATCTGCCAGTGCATCAAACGGGTCGAAGGCACCTGAGTCGATACAGCCGGCTTGCGCACAAACCAGCGTTGGCCCGTCGCAACGAGACAATACCTCCGGGATATGATCGGCGATGATCCTCAAGTTTTTGTCAGTCGGAATAGTATGGATATCTTCAAGGCCAACCCCGATCATCGACAGGGCTCGCTTGATCGTAGAATGGATCTGATCGCTCACCACAACTTGAATACGCGGAGCACCATAAAGTCCTTGTTTTGCGACGTCCCAACCGGCACGCTGCAGCAAAGTATTACGAGCTGTGATCAATGCGGTATAGATGGCTTCCTGTGCCCCTGAGGTAAAACCTAGCCCCGCATTTTTTGAAAGGCCAAGCAACTCCAATACCCACTCTGCAGCCGTCTCTTCAACAATTGCCATTGAAGGGCTGGAAACATAATAAGGGACATTCTGATCCCATGCGCTGACCAACCAATCGGCTGCCATGGAAACCGGGAAAGAACTGCCAATGGCGTAGCCAAAAAATCGTGAGCCCCCTGAGCCAATCAACCCTTGCTCAACATTAAGGGCGAGCTGGTTGAGCACGGTATCGGGACAAGTCGAAGTGAGAGGTAACTCGCCGCCGATGGACTGGCGCAATGTATCGGATGTCACATGCTTATCAACCGGACGCTCAGGTAATGACTCTAGGTAAGCCACAGCGTGATCAAATGATTGGTTAAGTAATTGACGGTATTGGTTAAACTGATGAGACATAGCACAGCTCCTCTTCGTTTTCGGCTATGCCACTACGTTACTTCTACTATCACTCTGTTATTTATCAATTCGCGCCAAAAAAATTTAAAGCCAGCTAAAGCGACAAAATATATCCCTATTTAAATCAGTTAATAACAGTTCTAATAAATTATATGCGTACTTCCTTAAACACCACTGCTTGAGTAGTGTCGTTCGTTTTTACTTCACTCACTATTTCAAACTGCTGCCCGGTTACCGACAAAATCGAGCTAAGTGCAGGTATCAGGTATTCCTGTTTGATACTGCTGAAATATGTCTCGCTGTTGACTGCCAATAATTGCTCGAGCCTAAGTCTTTTAATGGTTTTTATATCAGTATTGTCAGGGCGACTGACGAGCTCGCAATATAGGGCGATACAACCAACGCTATTCGTTTCAATTAATGACAGTAAACTTGGCAGCCTTCGAACTTGCTCTTCAATATCATTTACGATGTGTTCGTTGAAAGTGATGGTGGCCTTACTATCTAACCCCAAAGCAGAAGAGATGAACATGTCCACCGAAAGGGCAGCAAAAACCGCTTGGTGATAACGGTTAATTTTATCAGCAAGTATTTGGCTTGTAATACGATCAAGCGCAACATCAAACCGCTGCCGCTTGTGATCCATGCTGACATCTGGACTCAGGCAACGAGCAAATTCGCCAAACTCAACGGTTCCTGCACTGCCATTGTAGTTTCTCAGCGCCAACAGGAACAGAGCAGCAATATCAAGATCAAAGTCAGTAAGTTGAACAGGCAGATCAAACAAACGGTCAGCCATAGCAGCCTCCTCTAGCACCAGTTATGAGGATAGAGAGCAGCCAGAGTTAAGGTTGTATTGAATGTGGGGCGATCTTGGATATGAGGCGGGGTTAAATATGAGCGACTTTTTATGTAATAAGCAACGCCAATACCGCTAGGTATTGGCGTCTAATGATTCTAAAGGTAATTACTCTACTGGTGCCCAGACTTTGTAATCAACCTCTACATCTTCCTGGGCATAAACAACCAAAGGAAGCTTTGAGTTGTAGCGCAGCAGATCACTGTGGAACTGCAACTCTGTATCTGCAGCTTCTTTCTCACAAGCCATCATAGTGCTGGCATAACTAGTTTGTTTTTCCAGTACGTAGTAGGAATAACCCCATCCTTCCAGCGAACGTCGCTCGATATCCATCGGCAGCGCTTTGATGTTGCAATCCACCTTCATGACACTGTTAGCGACAAGTTGTACGCGGCGGTCTAGATTTTCATTCTCAACCGCATCAAGCTGAATGACGTGCTTAGTAAAGCCAGGCATTTCAGGGAACATTTCAGCGTTATCGCTTGCGAAAACGTGTGGGGCTGAAATCAATAGCACAGCAGTCAGAAGTGTCTTTTTCATGGTTATTCCTATTATTTTGGATTCTCTACTTTTATACCGAAGTTACCATTATATCCTGAACCCATGCTGTTCCGTTTAACTCACAGGTATTTTTCTATCGGGAAAAGCTGTAAAAATCGCGACTTTACTCGATCCCACTGGCTTGTATCGGGCTCGCTGTCCCAGCTTTGTGTACCGGAATACCACCTGACATTGCCATCGTCTAAACTCAATCGCCAACTGTTTTCGTCTTCCATCGCCACCTCAATATCGTCAGCCAGTGAATCAGCAATACTTTCATTTTCAATCACCAGAATAGATTCGGTATTGAGATAAGTTGAACGCAAATTAAAGTTGAATGACCCGACCGCAGCGATTTGCCGATCAAACACAACGGACTTTGAATGCAGGCCATAAGGTGTTATCGGTGCACATTTAACAGCATCTTTTGTAGATTGCTCACATAACCTGGTTTCTGGTTTTAGTTCAAACAACTGCATACCATGTTCTAGCATACCTTGACGCCGCCCCGCATAACCCGAGTGATTAGTAATAAGGTCATTCGAGACCATAGAGTTGGTCAATGCACTTACCTTAACACCATCATTCGTTAGGTCTTGAAGACTATCCAAATGGCCATCATCGAAAACTAGATATGCCGATTCCACAACAATTTCTTGTTTTGATTGCAGGGCTAAATCCGCCAACACCCTTGCCGTCTTCTTGGGGGTGTCGGTATTTGCCACATCATCTGGAACAGGTTGGTCGGCAACATAACGGGCTTTGACCCAAGTGAACTCACTCATCAACTCCTCGAGAAAACGCTGAGCAGCTTCTTTCCCTTCGGGCAATGCCGGGTAGTGTTTATAACGCGGCGGATAAATCCGATCTAAATCCGCCAATTCGATAGAGGCCTCTCCACCAAGCATACTAACAGGATAAGACCATCGACTGTCCCAGTATTCAACAAAACTCAATTGAATATCATTGACCACCGCCCCCGAAACCAACACATCACGGTCACGGAAATTAATGTCATCGGAAAGATCAAAATATTCATCACCGATATTACGCCCGCCAACAACAGACATCGCACCATCAGCGGTGAAGGACTTGTTGTGCATACGGCGGTTCAAACGGGAGAAATCCCCCAGTACATTGAGCCACTTTGCCACGCCTCTCCGGGTAGGAATGGGGTTAAATACGCGTATTTCAATAAAAGGGTGAGCATCGAGCGCTGACAGCATATCTTCTCGTTCATTGAGGTTGATATCATCAAGCATGATACGTACTTTTACCCCACGATTTGCTGCGGCAATCAAACGTGATGCTAGGTACCTCCCTGAGCGGTCTGAATTCCAAATATAGTACTGAATATCAATGCTTTGCTCAGCAGTTTCGATAAGGGCTAAACGCTGTGCCAATGCGTCCCAACCGGTATCTTGTATCACAACACCGCTAGGCGCCTGCTCACCATCATCAAGCTGATTGGCGATAGCCAGCGTTGATAAAGTCGTTTCCTGCTGAACCGCAGGTGGCTCTGAAGAGTGATTAACTTCATCAGACAAGGATGCGCAACCATGCAGAAAAGTGATTAAAACAATGGTAAAGCTTATGCGTTGCAGCAGTGGCATGTATTAGAGTTCCTTTTTATTACGAGTATCCCATGACGGCTTTATTAGTGCGACATGGGTCTTAATCCATAAGAAATTGTATACCAAGAAGGGAAATAAAAGATGAGTAAAAACAACTAGTCCGAGATAAGCAGGAAGTTTCGCTTATTCTCTAACCAACAAAACTGAACACACACAAAATGAAAGGAAGGCTTGCAACAACTCGTGCGGCTTTTATTGCATTCTCTTTGAGCCGCTCTGATTGCATTTCGATATCCAACAGCATCTTTTCTTCCGATGGCGAAAGAGGGACCAAGGGGGGAGCCTCAACTTCTAGCGTGGCTTTCTGGTTAATTTTTTCTATCGCAACTTTTGCCTTAATGTCTCCTTCCATTAAGGCTCGTTCAACTAATTCATCAACTTTGTTGCTCAGCATCGTCCAGTCCAACCCCATGCAAAGAGATTACTTGGATATGGCTCTATTGCCGGTAATTTTTGACTGTAGAGTATTTCAGCTTAACCGGACGCCTGATTGGCCTATCGTAACCATAAATATCTTCTCGCAATTGTAGTTGATTATTCTCATCAACCCACGCGGTTACATAAGTTACATCCACATCTAGCTTACGCGGTAACGTAATAGTATCGGTCGAACCATCACTAACAAGTTGCTGATAGTTACGCCAGCTTGGGCGCTGCTGGTAATCCAACACATATTCTGCCAGTTCTGCAGCCTTTTCTACCCGTACACATCCTGAACTTAGGTTGCGCTTGGCTTTGTTAAATAAACTACGCGTCGGTGTGTCATGCAGATAAACCGAGTAGTCATTGGGCATCAGGAATTTCACGTTACCAAGTGCATTGCCACTGCCTGGCCTTTGCATAAACTCATAGGGGAATGTATGAGGGTTGACGTTGCTCCACTCCACCATATCTGGCGAGATCTCAGTGCGATCCCGCCAGCTACGGATCATGGTTAAGTTCTTCTGCTGCAAATAATCTGGCGATGCCTTCATACCGGGGATCACATCTTTTTTCTTAATGGTCTCTGGTACGTTCCAGCGGGGGTTGACCACCATGATATTCATTGAAGAAGAGAACAGGTTCGTTGGGCGTGTTGTCTGCCCGACAATGACTTTTGACTCAAAAACGACTTGCTGGTTATGGGTGATCTGCAATCGATAGTCGGGAATATTAACCCGGATACTTGGACGTTCATCACCGGTTGCACCCAGTTGGCTGCGATAATGATTCAAGGCGATTAAACGAGCGACCTCTTGATAAGGCAAAGCAATTTGCCTAGAGGTAGAGGGGCCAAGGATACCATCATCCTCCAGTCCATTCCTTAACTGAAACCGGCGGATAGCTTGGTTAACAACACCGCTATTTGAAATCGTATGTTGCTCCCTAGCAATCAAGTAATCATCGATATTAATATCACCGTAAGTATTTAACACATCAAGTAAAGCGTGACCATTTGGTATCGCTTGTCCTTGCTTGATTAAACCTCGTTTCAGTGGTTGATAGCCGTGAGGCGCCAAGTCATTAAACGAACCAGCAAGATGAATTGCTGTCTTGGTTGATGAGGGCAACAAAAGGTCGGCATAGAGCTGATTTAAAAATCGCGTTTGCTCTAAGTCAAAATAGCCATAGCTAGAGGTGAAAATAGATATTTCACTCTGATTCAATGGTTGTACATTTTGATGCCGGAATAATATGGTTGGCTTGTTTTCAATACTCTGCTCAATGACTTTAAGAATGAAATAACTGTCTGTGGCAAGAATATCAAACCCACGCTTATCCTTACGGGCTTCTAACCCTTTTAACTCTGACAAGCGTTGGTTTGCACCTGAAAACAAGCCAGAAAGATGCAAAGCAGAGAGTTTAGAATATAAACCTTGACGCAGCGAGCTATCATCCCAAACCGGTAAGAATCCGTTGTTTACATAGACTTTTTCGGTCAATTCGGAAAAGCACACTGAACCGGCCAAGTCCGGACAAATCTGCTGAGAGCTATAGATAGCATTAGGGTCAATTAAAGAATAATCCAGCCTCACGTCCGTGTTAACAGGCTGTGCACTGATGGCATTAACATAAAAATAACCGCCTAATAAGAAGGCAATGTTTACTGATGGTATTTTTTTTCTTTTATTAGCGCAAAACATCACGAATTCCCGATCAGATAAACCCAAGCTGCTGTCGCTTCCTGCATTGCAGCATCAAACAAATTCGTTTTGCTTCATCCTTGTTATATCAAGTTTTAGTCAAAAAATTGACAAACCAGCAACTTTTTGACCGCTTAATTTCACAAAAAAATGACTTATTTTTATTTAAGCACTTCAAATTACATACTTTATTTTTCTTACAAGGACTAACAAAAAATTCGTGATCAAATCCGCGAGATTTCCTTTTTGGAAATTGAAGTTTGAGTTCTTTTCACTTCAAGAAACAGTCATGCCGATTTATGTTATTAACCATAATACAAACATGGTTAATAACATGAGCATTCAAGATAAATTCAAACAGATCATCACAGATCCGACTCTTTCACCCAAGCAGAAAAGCCAATACTTAGCATTGGAAGCAGATGCCAGCCTGCCCTACCTAGAAATTTCGGAGTCGGTTAAAACCGCCATAGAAGACAACATCTTGTGTGATATGTTTGAAGGCAATGCCCCGTTCAAGCCTCGCTACGTGCTACCCGATTACGCCAAGTTTCTAAAACAAGGCTCTGAATATCTTGAACTGCCACCTGCACAGAATTTTGACGAAGCACTTAACCATCTCTCGATCATTTACCATCATGTGCCATCGGTCACCAATATTCCGGTTTATCTTGGCCAACTCGATGATGTGCTGCTGCCTTACACAGAGGGATTAGACGCAGAAACGATTTACCGTAAATTGCGCTTATTCTGGATCATGCTTGATCGCACCCTGCCAGATGCTTTTATGCACGTGAATATCGGCCCGACCGATAATGTCATCTGCCGGACAATCTTGCGCGTAGATGCCGAACTCAAGCAGGTCGCTCCAAACCTGACCTTTATGTATGATCCTGAGATCACCCCAGACGATCTACTTCGCCAGGCCAGCCACAATATTTGCGAGTGCAGTAAACCGCATATTGCGAACTATCCTATCCACGCTCAAGCTTATGACAACAGTGGCTTTGGTATCGTGAGTTGCTACAACTCTCTGCCTTTAGCGGGCGGTGCAAATACCTTGGTTCGCATGAACCTTAAAGAAGTCGCCAGTAAAGCCTCTTCTAGCGATGACTTTTTTCGCACAGTCTTGCCGAACTACTGCCAAACCATGTACGAGCTAATTGAAGCTCGCTCTGCTTACCTACATGAAGAGTCTGGTTTCTTTAACAGTTTCTTAGTTCAGGAAGGTCTGATTGCTGAAGAGCGTTTCGCGCCAATGTTCGGCATCTATGGCATGGCAGAAGCCGTTAATATCTTGGTTGCTAAAGAGGGTCTTGACGGTCAATACGGCCACCAACAAGCCGCGAATGAGCTAGGACACCGTATTTCCAAAACCTTAAGTGACATTGTCACATCTACACCAGTGAAATATGGCTACCATGGTCGTGCCCTACTACATGCCCAAGGTGGTATCAGCCTTGATGACGGTGTTACACCAGGTGTGCGTATCCCATATGGCACAGAACCGGATCCGGTTAGCCATATCCAAGCGCTAGCAGAACATCACCAGTACTACACATCGGGCATCAGCGATATTTTGACTATTGATGAAACCGTCAAATCAAACCCTGAAGCTATGTACCAATTGTGTAAAGGTGCGCTGGCTATTGGCTTCCGCGAATTTACTGCGAACGTGCACTCCAACGATTTAGTGCGCGTGACTGGTTATATGATCAAACTGTCTGATATTGCCAAATTCAAAGAGCAAGGCTCTCGGACCAACACCACTGGTCTGGGTGCAGAAGCTGCAGCGAACACGGGGATCCTTAATCGTAAACCACGAGTTGTGAGCCATGAGCAAGCGCCGCGCTACTGCGACAGTCAGTAAGATCCTCAACTTCTCGTGTGTTGACGGGCCTGGCAACAGGCTCGTCATCTTTCTGCAGGGGTGTAACTACCAGTGCAAGAATTGCCATAACCCGCACACCATCGGTAACTGCAACCATTGCGGGGATTGCGTAGCCCCTTGCCCAGCAAATGCACTATCGATAAGCGAAAGCAAGATTCGGTGGAATGTCGAGCTTTGTACCCATTGTGATCGCTGCTTGGAAGTTTGCCCGAACCAATCCAACCCCAAGACCCAGCAAATGGGTGTTGATGATGTACTGCAACTTGTCCGCAAGCATCAGCTGTTTTTATCTGGAGTCACTGTTAGCGGTGGCGAGGCAACGCTTCAGCTGCCTTTCATTGTTGAGTTGTTCAGCGCCATCAAGGCCGATCCAGCACTACACCATCTGACTTGCATGGTTGATACCAATGGTAGCCTGAGCCAAACCGGATGGGAGAAACTACTGCCGGTATTGGACGGTGCCATGGTGGATTTGAAAGCCTGGCAGAAAGAGACTCATCAGTGGCTGACAGGGCGCAGCCATCACAGGGTTATGTGTACTATAGATAAGCTCGCACTGCACGATAAACTGGAAGAAGTCCGTTTACTGCATATTCCGGGTTTTACCGACTTCGAGCAGGAAATTGACGCCCTAGCCCATTTCTTGGGCTCGTTGCCTGAACGAACAACTATTAGGCTCAATGCGTTTCAGCATCATGGTGTGGTCGGTGAGGCGTTGACATGGAAGACATGTAACCAAGAACAGATTGAATCATTAGCAAATGGTCTTCGCCAAAGAGGAATAGAAACCCTTTATCGAGAACCCATTGGATAATATTAATTGATGACCGGGCCTATTGACCCAGACTCATGCGATACCGCAACGATCTGCTCATATAGCCACCGCTGGGCGGGATCGTTCATACTAGGCTGGTGCCAAACAAGGCTGTAAGAGACTTCACCGTAATTAAAAGGCAGTGGCTTGATGATCAAATCTTTGGCCTGCAACGCGACATCCGCCCACTGGCGCGAACAGGTAAACAGTAAGTCACTGTGATGGCACATCAAGGCCGCACCACCGAAATCAGGTACATTGACTGCAATTTTCCTTTTTTGATGCTGCTGAGCAAGCTGAAGCTCGAAAAATGGCACATTCAAGTCATTATCGGTAATACCGATATGGCCATAACTCAAATAATCATCAATAGTCAGGGCTTTATCTGCCAAAGGATGATTGGGGTTCATCAAACACACCATTTCATCATCCAGTAAGGTTTCCCATACCAGATTGTTCTGGGTGCTCGGTGGCTGGCTTTTATCGTGCGGCAGGATAATAAAGTCCAATTGGCCTTTGGCAAGGCTGTCAAAGCCCATGTTATCCCGCGACCAAATCTCCAATCGCATTCCCGGCGCTTGCTCCAACACCCTAGCGCTGAGCTTAGCGGCCAACAGCTCAAAGGTACTCTCACGCATTGCCAACGAAAAACGTCCTTGGTAAGACGCAGGATCAAAAGCCTCCTGCGTCAGCATCTGGTTCATCTCATTGATCATCTGGTGCACGGTCGGCCCTAAACGTCGTGCGAGAGGCGTGGCGACTAGCTGGTTGCCATGGCGGTAGAATAGCTCATCGTTCAGGCTTTCCCGCAGCTGGGTCAAAGTCTTACTGACAGAAGAAGGGCTAAGGCACAGCCGCTCAGCACTGGCAGTGACACTGAGCGTGTCTAGCATCACGTGAAGTGTGATGAGATGCTTCATGCTGATTCGGGACAGTTTGATTAAATCCATAAGCCTTAGTATCTAGATGAACTACAAAAAAGCCAGTAGATTATCTACTGGCTTGTTTCATAATAAATTATTCTGGAAGGGCGTCAAATAAAGATTAACGCAGACCGTTCAGAAATTCGGCACGGGTGGCAGGGTTTCGCTTGAAAATGCCGCCCAATGCTGTCGTCGTGGTCGTGCTGGTCGCGTCCATTACACCGCGAGCTTTCACACAGTAGTGGGTAGCGTCCATCGTCACTGCCACATCATCGCTTTCCAGCAATGTCTGCAAGGCGACGAGGATCTGCTGTGTCATTCGCTCCTGAACCTGGGGGCGCTGAGCGAAGAAACGGACAATACGGTTGATCTTAGACAAGCCAATGATCTTACCGCGAGGAATATAGGCAACGGTCGCCGTACCATCGATAGTCACCAAGTGGTGCTCACAGGTACTGGTCAGGGTGATATCTTTCACACGAACCATTTCATCACACTTCATCTTGTTTTCGATGACAGTGATCTTTGGGAAGTTGGCGTAATCTAGGCCAGAAAACACTTCATCAACATACATTTTCGCGATTCGATGGGGAGTCTCAACCAAGCTATCGTCGGTTAGATCCAGTGAAAGAAGCTCGAGGATCTCACGCATGTGATACTCGATTTTTTCTTTCTTCTCTTCGCGGCTTACCACCTTGTCAGTCATCGGGGTTTCTAAGCCACGTTCAACCAGTGCTTGGCGCACCTTCAATGCAGATTCGCTAAATGCAGTCATTCTTTTCCTCCAACCGGCTGGGCTTAAGGCAAACATCAAGTACTTTAGTTACTTATATGTATAAATCGTGCCCAAATACGAGTGCCAGCAAACTTTGAGACGGAAGGATACCCGTAATTGATCAAAATTACACTACAAAACTAGTCAGGTATTAGTGCTAGTGACCTTTTTTTGTCATAATTACCCCACTAAAACCTATAACGACAATAGACGGATACCTATTATGGGATGTTGTGACACTCCGGGCTTAATGCCAGTCGAAACCGCACTGACGAAAATTCTTGACCAAGTTGAACCACTGAAAGACGTAACCTCAGTTTCTCTTTCCGAGGGTATGGGCTTGGTACTTGCTGAAGATATTTGTTCGCCAATTAACGTGCCTCCTTTTGCTAACTCGGCAATGGACGGTTATGCCCTACGTAGTGAAGATTTGGCAAACACCGATACCTTGCGTATGGCAGGTAAGTCATTTGCCGGTATCCCTTACGACGGTGTTTGCCAACCAGGCGAATGTATCCGCATTATGACCGGTGCCCAAATGCCAGAAGGTGCCGACACCGTTATCATGCAGGAAGAAACCGAAGTCGACGGCGACAACATCCGCTTTACGGCTAAAGCATCCCACGGTGAAAACGTCCGCCCTATCGGTGATGATGTCCACCAAGGAGATGTGGTTGTCGCCAAAGGCAACCGTATTACAGCTCGTGAGATGCCCCTGCTGGCTTCACTGGGTATTGCCACCTTGCCAGTATACCGCCGTCCAGTCGTTGCATTTTTCTCAACCGGCGATGAGCTTCGCCCAGTTGGCGAGCCATTGGAAGCCGGCCAGATCTACGACAGCAACCGCTATGGTATCCGTGCACTACTGGAAAAATTCGGTTGTGACGTTATGGATCTGGGTATTATTCCAGACAGCCCTGAAAAGCTACGCGAGGCATTTGATAAAGCCACAACGGCTGATGTGCTAGTTACCTCCGGTGGTGTTAGCGTGGGTGAAGCGGACTACACCAAAGATATCCTAGATGAACAAGGTGAAATCGGTTTCTGGAAAATTGCGATGAAACCGGGTAAGCCGTTTGCCTTCGGTACTATCAAGAACACCTGGTTCTGTGGCCTTCCAGGCAACCCAGTTTCAGCAATGGTAACGCTTTACCAATTGGTACAGCCAATGCTCGCCAAACTGTCGGGTCACAGCCAATACCAGCCACCGCAGCGCCTGAAGGCCAAAGCAACAACGGTATTCAAAAAGCGTCCTGGCCGTGCTGATTACCAACGTGGTATTTACCAAATCAACAGCGATGGCCAAGTTGAGGTCGCGACAACGGGTAACCAAGGCTCAGGCGCATTTAGCTCAATGCACCAAGCCAACTGCTTTGTGGTACTCGAGCAAGATCGTGGTCGTGTGATGCCGGGTGAAGA
This sequence comes from Photobacterium sp. AWH4_225, assembly GCF_056158405.1. NCBI lineage: Bacteria > Pseudomonadati > Pseudomonadota > Gammaproteobacteria > Vibrionales > Vibrionaceae > Photobacterium > Photobacterium sp. AWH4_225. The sequence goes on from NZ_JBSWTF010000001.1 coordinate 2,157,057, forward strand.
CGTCACCATCGAGCTTTTCAACCACGCCATGTATTAATCAATGATTGTGTCCGCTATTTTTGGCGGACACAACACTCCCTATTTAGAACTCCCTACAGGAATACACAGTGGTAGAACTTACCGACGCAGAAATGCTGCGCTATAACCGCCAGATTATTCTTAAACAATTTGATTTTGACGGCCAAGAAGCGCTAAAAGCCACTTCCATGCTTATCCTTGGTGCTGGTGGATTGGGTTGTGCGTCAACCCAGTACCTTGCTGCGGCTGGTGTTGGCAAACTGACGTTGATTGATGACGACAAAGTTGAGGTATCCAACCTTCAACGCCAAGTTCTGCACAACGACAGCACGGTCGGCATGTTAAAGGTCGACTCTGCCAAACAGGCACTGCAGACAATCAATCCAAATACAGTGATTGAAACTATAGCCAAGCGCCTTGATGACGAAGCATTGAAAGCCCTGATTGAGCAACATGATATGGTGCTGGACTGCTGCGACAACGTGGATACCCGCAACCAGTTAAACCGGTTATGTTTCAAGACCAAAACACCGTTAATTTCGGGTGCTGCCATCCGTATGGAAGGCCAGATCAGTGTCTATACCTATCAAAACGATGAACCTTGCTATCAGTGTCTGAGTGCCCTCTTCGGCCAACAAGCCCTGACTTGTGTAGAAGCCGGGATCATGTCACCTGTTGTCGGTATTGTTGGTGCGGTACAAGCAATGGAAGCCATTAAGGTAGCCGCCAATATGGGACAGCCGTTAACAGGCAAAATCCTTATGTTAGATGCCATGACAATGAGCTGGCGGGAAATGAAGCTGGGTATACAACCAAGTTGCAGTGTGTGTGGTAACTAATTTCTTTGAGCCAGCCGTTAACAGGCTGGCTTTATTATTGGCACTATTGAGCGATTATCCTCAGCTCATCGTGGCAAAATTTCCTTCAATATCACTAAGCCACTTCGCCCGCTTAGTATCATTGGTAAACTTCACATAGGTCAGATTAATCCATTTACGGTTCTTGATACCTATTTTCCAGAAAGTCCCCAACAACATCGCCTTTTTAATCGCATTGCCAAACAACAGACGATAAGCCAAAGACGGTGTATTCATGGTGGTGATCATAGTAACGCCATTTAACTTGGACAGCTTACTAAACATTCGTGTTCCCTTGTCGTTATAGTCATAAGCAATACCGGGGAAGATAAGTTTATCGATGAATCCTTTAGTCAGCGCAGGCATCAGCTCCCACCAGATCGGGAAAATAAACACCACGTGATCTGCCTGCTCTATCCGTTGTTTGTAATCCAACACTTGCTGATCAAGCATACAGTAAGCCCTCTCCGATTCGGTTCTTGCCAAGGTGAAGGCTTGTAGATCTTTCGCTCTCATCACAGGATCAAACTCATCTTTATCGAGATGAATCACATCAATTTCGTGGTGCCCTTTTGACACCCCTTTTTTCACTGATTCCAAAATTGAATTACAAAAGCTACCTTCATAAGGATGGTTAAAAACAATTAAAACACGCATGGCACTCTCTCTTCTTCAATAGCAATTGCAGCTATGTTAAGAGAGCTAAAGAGATAACAACGATAACATATGTTATCAATCTACTCTTTTCGGCACCGTATCCGACTTAAAGAGACTGAGGTAATACCCAAATAAGACGCTATATAGTGTTGCGGTACTTTTCGAATCAGATCAGGATGTTGCTTGACCAATTCTTGATATCTTTGCTGAGGCGTATCTTTTATTCGGGAAAGAAAAAGCCTTTGATAGTGCCTTAGCCGTTCAGACATCAACTGGAACATTGCCCTTGAACGGACCTGACACGTCAAGCTGTCGCTTCAAGTTCTCAACCGAAACCTCATAGACTGTTGATGGCAAAATAGACTCAACCGTATAAGGACTGGGTTCATTGAACATCAGGCTTTCAAACGATGACACAAATTGACCATTCATAAAGAATTGGAAAGAAACATCCTTTCCGTCATGGTTAAACCAAGAACGCAAGCAGCCATGCTCTATGAAATAGATAGATTTTGCTGTTGCCCCCTCTTCGATAACAGTTTCTTTTTTCTTTAACTCGATACGCTTCGCATAAGGTTTCAGTTCGTGCCAGATATTTTCGATACTGTCCATTATCAGCCACTCATCGTTTTGCTCTGAATCCAGCAACTGAAGTCACTTGGGTATATTATATTCTTTTTGACTGAGCTAACACATCTAAGCCCATCATATTATATTCACCAAATGTATGGTTTTGTATGGATCGCCGATCAGGGCAATGAATAATATTAAATTAATGCTACTATCCCAAAAACATAATGAACAGTGTTTTATAGGGCGCATATAATGAAAAAAATGGGACTAATCGCATGTGGTTTGAGTGCATTGCTACTTGCAGGTTGTGCAACCCCGTATGATACCGATCGTGACTCTTTCTGGTCATTCGGCAAAGGCTTTGAAGTCACTCCCCTTGCACAAGATACTTGGCAAATCAGCTTCATCGGTAACGAAAACACCGACCGTACTCTGGCCAGAAACTACCTTCTTCACAAAGCAGCCGAGCTAGCCCAAGGCGCCGGTTACCCATACTTCGCACTGCGTGGCGAGCAGAACTTCCGTGATCAGACTGGTAGTTCTTCTGGTATCGGTTACTCTAGCAACGACTTTCTTTACGGTATCGGCAGCACTATTTCAGAAACCACTGTGATGGTTGAAGTGATCGGCATGAATGAGAAGCCCGCTGAAAGTAGCCTTCCTGTTTATGAGTCAGACTTCATTTTGAAAAATGTAGATGTTAACTCTTAATCTACTTCCCTCAGCTAAGCCAGTGCTCTATCGCTGGCTTAGTCAGCATTTTCTTTGGCGTTACCCATAGTAACACTCTTAATTACAGTGATATTTCCTCCAGTAGCTAATGCTGCATAAATGGGAATTTATTTTTCCCTGCCATTTTTGTGCAAAACATCAAATTAAAACATTAACTATCTGTTTTAATTAAATTAAATAACCAAATTCTCAAGAAAATTATCACCCTATACAAGCACTCAATAACTTATCGATATTTCGAAATCGATTTTTTAGCGTGACTCTGCCCACATAATTTGAGAGCACTGTGATAAATACTGAAAAAAAGAATAAGAAAAAAGTATTCCCATAGCAGATAGCTAACTGAACAGATTTAATATCCTTATTAAATAACAAATAAGGAAAATAGCATGAAGCTATCAAAAATAGTTCTCGCAGGACTATGTACTATTGCAATGACCAGTAATGCGAAACCTTTAGCTGACTACCCATCTCAACCATTAGAAAATGAGAGTAAAGTTGTCGCACTTTATGGTAACTCTTACACTCATTACAACAATCACTTAAACACACGATTAAGGGATTTAACACGATCCTTGAAACCGAATGGTGCTGAGGGATACAGTTACCGTGGCGTTACAATTTCAAGTGGCCGCTTAGGGTGGCATCAAGATAATTTGAAGTTTCACTATACCTTAGGTGATTGGGATACTGTCATTTTTCAAGGCCACTCAAGCGAACCAATCACAGCCAATGAGCAAAGCCGCAACTACTTTGAGAAATCAGCAAAACAAATGGCTAACTACGCTCAAAGTAAAGGTTCTCAGGTCGTATACCTTATGACATGGGCTAAGCAATCAGAACCTGAAAAGTTTGATGATCTTGCAGAAGCTTATATTAAAGTTGCAAAAGATACCCAAGGTTATGTTGCACCAGTCGGTTTAGCCTTCCAAGCAATGATTGAGCAGTACCCTGACATCAACCTCTACCACAGTGACGGTTCTCACCCATCGCTCGCGGGGACGTATCTTGCTGCAGCCACTTTATATGCAACTCTTTACAATGAATCCCCAGTCGGTGGTGCAACACCGGTTGACACAGATATGGATCAAGAAACTGCGGCTGTTATACAGCAAATTGCTTGGGACACAGTGGCTGACTTTAGGGAAAATCACTATTAACCAATACAAATTGATTACAACGCAGCCGTTAAAAGAATACTAGTACCCCTCAGTGAATTCATATTTCACGTTTTTAAATTCATGTCATTGCCGGTGCTATTGCTGGCAATGACCTCTCGTAAAGACAACTACTAAAATCCAACCCTAAAAGTAACCTATCTATCAGATAACAATAAATAAGCGTGCTAGATAGCACAATCACGCCCGTATTAAATATAAAATTTAAATAAAACGAGTATAAATTATTCCAAATTTAGACGGATTATTACTTATCAAAGTTTCTACTAGCCTTAAACCATCCATCTTTTCCACATTTAAAAAAATTAAGCAATAAATTATTCCTGTTTCACTGCTTATTTGGAATATTTTAACTTGTGATTTTTATCGCAACAAAATAAGTTCCACCTCGATAGCATCCTCTCAAAACACGCACTGTTGATTTCATATATACACTCACAGTTTGAACATAAAAACTCTATATTTCATAACCTTAAAACACCAACGCGACTTTGGTGAAAAAGTAGAAGGAAAAACCATGAACCGGGGCTTGAAACTCTCTTTATTAGCATTGAGCTGCCTAGCTGCACTTAGCGGATGTAATGATTCATCGAATTCACAATCGATAAATGATAAAGCGCGAGAAATAACTGAGCAAATGACCCTTGAAGAAAAAGTTGCCCAGAAAATCATTATGTCTTTCCGTTATTGGTGTGATGATAGCGACCCAGAATGTGTCGATGGTCTCACTGAAATGAATGAGAGCGTCCGCCATGTGATTGGAGAAAATAAAGTCGGTGGCGTTATCTTATTTAGCAGCAACCTCGTTGATATAGACCAAACTGCCGAGTTGATATGGAACATGCAAGACGCGGTTGCCGATGATCAAGAAGTTGGTCTGTTTGTTACCATAGACCAAGAAGGCGGTAATGTGGTTCGCCTACCACGCGATCAAGCAACTAATTTGCCAGGCAATATGGCGTTGGGCTCAGCATACCTTAACAGTAACGATCCACAACTTGCCTATGATGCCGGGAAGGTACTCGGCAGTGAAATCAATGCTGTTGGTTTCAATGTGAATTTCGCACCGGTTGTAGATGTTCAGTCTAACCCCCTAAACCCTGTGATCAATGTACGCTCTTACGGAGAGGATCCTGAGCTCGTCGGCATCCTTGGCGGACAAACGGCTCAAGGTATGGCATCAGAAAATGTCATCGGTGCCTTCAAGCATTTCCCTGGCCATGGCGATACAGAAAGTGATTCCCATTACGGTCTTCCTGTCGTTAACAAAACGAAAGAAGAAGCCTATGCCATCGACTTGGCTCCCTACCAAACCGCCATTGAGCAAGATATTGCTCCAGATATGATCATGACAGCACACATCCAGTATCCGGCACTGGACGACTCCATGATTACCAGTAGCAAAACCGGCGAAGAGATGATCGTTCCGGCCACCCTTTCCTACAAAATTCAAACCGAATTACTCAGGGAAGAGCTTAACTATCAAGGACTGACCATCACGGATGCCCTAGACATGCAAGGTATCGCTGATTACTTTGAGGAAGCTGACGCCGTCATAAAAACCTTCCAGGCTGGCGTCGATATTGCTCTGATGCCAACTCTATTCCGTACAGCCGGTGACGAAGGCAAACTGGGTAATTTGATCGACGATATCGTTGAGGCCGTCCATCAAGGCGAACTCTCAGAGGATCAGATAGATCGCTCTGTTGAGCGGATCATTGCGACCAAACTGAAACGTGACCTACTCAACACAGGCGGCGAACAAGACCTTGCGGAAATTCAAGATAATGCTAGGAACTTGATCGGCAATTATCAGCACCAAGCCATCGAAAAGGATATCACCGACCAAGCAATGACCCTCATTGCCAATGAAGGCAACAAACTACCATTGGGCATAGACGCCATCGGCAAGGTTCACATCATCATGCCTGACTACGGGGAAGGCAACAAGTCAGAAGCCCTTGAAGTAGCTTTGAAAGCACAGGGCGTTACTGATATCTCAGGTGTGTTGATCGCCGATACTGATGAAGACACTGAGAAATCGAATATTGATAACGCAGATACCATCATTATCGGCACCGCCGCTACGGAACCCTCGCCTGTTGAGGATAATGGTGACACCCTAAATCGCATCAATAAACTGAGTGCTTCCAGCATAAACGGCTCGTTGGTATTCAATGTCGATGAACCCAGCCTCAAGGCCCGTGCATATGAGGAAATCGACGACAATCAATTCGCCTTCAACATGATGGCATACGCTTACAATAACAATAAAAATGTTATCCACCTTACCCTAAGAGCCCCCTATGATGTGGTTAACTTTGCTCAGGTTTCCCACAGTGCAATTGCCACCTACAACTACTACGGCACAGATGAAAAAGGGGTAGACCTCGGTGCCAACGTGATGGACTCGGTGGCCAGTATTATCCTCGGCGATCTAAACCCTTCAGGGAAATTACCAGTCAACATTTTCGAGCAAAATGATGACGGCTCAATGGGTGATTTGAAATACGCCATCGGCCACGGCCTCAGCTACTAACCCTCCATTGCCCTTGCCTCTTTGGCAAGGGCATTTTTTATCAGCGAGAAAACACCAGACTTATTATTGATAAGGAACTGTCATGAAATACTTACTGTCCGTATTGTTGCTTGCGGGTACCCTGCTTATCAGCGCATGCGATGATGATGACACTACCGTAAACCAGCGCTCCGTCGGCGCAGACCAAATGGAACAATACATCCCCTACCTCGAAGGAAAGCGAGTCGGCTTAGTGGTTAACCCAACATCACGGCTTGCCAGTGGTGAGCACCTTATTGACAGCATGCTTGCCGAAGGCGTCAACGTAACAACCCTTTTTGCCCCTGAACATGGTTTACGGGGAGAACAAGATGCCGGTGAAGAGGTCGAGGATGGAATCGACCCTGAAACGGGACTACCAGTAATATCACTCTATGGCGATCATAAAAAGCCAACACCTGAAGATTTGGAAAATATCGATGTCATGGTCTTCGATATGCAAGATGTCGGGGTGCGCTTCTATACCTATATCAGCACAATGCAACTAGTCATGGAGGCTGCTGCAGAAAATAGCCGCCAGGTAATGGTTCTTGATCGCCCAAACCCTAACGGAAGCTACATTGCCGGTCCAATAATGGAAGATGAGCACGCTTCTTTCGTCGGCATGGCTCCTATCCCAGTTGTCCACGGCCTTACCATCGGCGAACTCGCTTTGATGATCAACGGGGAGCGCTGGCTGAGCAACGGTGTTTTTCTTGCAGAAGCTGATCTGCAAATTGTAGAAGTGCCTGACTACCACCATAGCATGCCTTACTCGCTCCCTGTCGCCCCTTCACCTAACCTACAAACGGATGAGTCAATCACTTATTACCCAACATTGGGGCTTTTCGAGTCAACCACCATCAGTGTCGGACGCGGCACCGACACACCATTTGAAGTAATCGGCTATCCCGATGAAAACCTGAAAATCAACTATGAATTCCAGATCGCTGATGATGACTCTGCCTGGCCGCAGCAGGGGCAGTATGTCTACGGAGAAAGCTACCGTATTGCGCCTCCTGCTAACACCAAGTTTACGCTGGAGCCCTTTTACCGCTGGTATTGGAATATGCGGGATTTAGGCTACACCGATGAAGAAATTGTGGATCGTCCTGAGTGGCTTGCCCAGCTCATTGGTACAGAAACAGTGATGGAACAAATTCGCCTTGGCACACCCTATCTAGAGATAGAGCAAAGCTGGCAGCCTGAACTTGAGGCATTCCAGCAACTCCGCGATACCTATCGCTTATACCCAGACTAAATAACAGCGAAGCCGGACGATAAATCCGGCTTATCTCTGAAATGATAAACCCCTCTCATTTATTGCCAACTTTCTTTACCCCGCCAGCATTCGAACTAAGCTTAAGTAAAACAACAAGTTAAACTGAAACATAGAGGGCATTCCAATGCACGACATACTGACTGTTAGCGTAACCGTCTTTATGGGTTTCTTTGCCATCATGAACCCTATCGCTAACACCGCTGTATTTATCGGCTTAACCAGCAATCAAACCCAGCAGCAACAGAAGGCAACAGCATTCAAAGCACTGTTTACCGCCTTTTGCATTGTTGCGGCTTTCTGTTTGCTTGGTAAAGGTATTTTCGAAGTCTTTGGTATCACCCTACCTGCACTGCGAATTTCAGGAGGGATTTTAGTGTTCTTAGTGGGTTATCACATGTTGCAAGGCAGTAGCTCTTCAATGCACAGTGAACAATCAGAGGGAGACAGCAATAATTCAGCTCCAAGTGATGGTCAGGACGTGGCGATATCACCGCTTGCTCTCCCTATCCTAGCGGGGCCTGGAACCATAGCAACAGCAATGAACTATTCCGCAGCAGGCGGTTTTTTAAGTATTGCTGTTACCATTTCAGCCTTTGCACTGTTATGCCTTATCAGTTTGGTTTGCTTTATTTATGGCCAGAAACTGGTGAGCTTGCTTGGAGAGAATGGCATCAGTATTGTTACTCGACTGATGGGATTGATCCTTACCGTGATCGGCATGCAAATGGGTATTCAGGGTATACATGATGCACGTGAATTACTGAACCAAGTACCCAATTAGTTATTACCCATATAGCTTTTATCTAAATTGCTTTTTCCCCAAACACCTTGCCCTGTGCTCGCTTTGCTCTAATCAATGCGCTGGAAATAATGGCCAGGGGTTTTACCGAAATGCCTTTTGAACAGGCTGTTAAACGCACTCAAACTCACAAAGCCAACATCAAGCGCGACAGTTGTAACAGGCTGTCCTGCCGCAAGGCGCTTCAAAGACTCAAATAACCTGATCTGATTTCGGTATTCGATAAAGGACATGCCCATTTCTTGCCGGAATAAGCGGCTTAATGTGCGGCTGCTAATACTCAGGGTATCTGCCCATTCACTGAGCGATTGGTTGTCTGCAGGGTGAGACATTATAGACTCACACACAATCCCCAGCCTTTTATCTTTAGCAAGCGGCAAACTAAGTTCGGCTTGATCGGCAATTTTAAGCTGATCCAACAACACGGCTACCATCCTTTCTTTCTCGCCAGTATTACTTTGTGCAAAACGGCTTGAGGCCATAAACGCAATGATTTCACCCAGCAAGCTCGAAACATTCACTACGGTACTGGTATTGGAGAGTTGAGCTAAATACTGGCGCTTAAGATACACGTTCCTCATTTCAGCAAGCCCATGCATTTCCACCTTATGGCTAACTCCAGCCGGTATCCAGACAGCCCTTTGTGGCGGGATCACCCATAGGTTTTGCTCCGCCTCTACCACCATCACCCCACTGCAGGCATAGACTAATTGGAAATAATCATGGTTGTGCCAATCGATGGTATATCCATCGGGGTAAGTTTTTGGCACCACTACTACAGGGATATCTGCGTGTAGAAAATTGATCTCTCGTTTCATCCTCAATGTGTCTCAAATGAGCAATAAGTCGTCTTGATACAGACTATGAGACAAAACCTAGCTCTGTAAACTGTTTTCTATCGATTAGCAGCTAGAAACAAACTAATGCATAAATACCATTTCCAGCTCATGAACCTTGGGCATGCACTGAACCACTTCTTCATTCTGATTTTTCCAACCGCAATTTTGGGGATCCAGCAAGACTGGGGAATGCCTTACAACGAGTTACTTCGCTTGGGTAGCTTAGGCATGTTGGCCTACGGTCTCGGATCATTACCTAGCGGTTGGCTGGGCGATCGCTGGAGCAAAAGAGCCATGATGTTACTGTTTTTCTTCGGCATGGGTTCCGCCGCAATACTTACCGCTTTCGCGCAAACCGCAATGCAACTATCACTCGGGATCATCGCGATTGGATTGTTTGCTTCTATATATCATCCCGTTGGCATTGCCTTAGTATTCGCCACCACCGAAAAAACAGGTCGAGCTATTGCAGTCAATGGGCTCGCTGGCAATATCGGGCTTGCTTGCGCTGCTGTGGTGACGGCTTATTTGACCCAAACGGTTAGCTGGCAAGCTGCTTTTCTCTTCCCCGGCATCATTTGTGTTCTCACCGGTGTGGCCTATATCAACGTGTCAAAGAATGTGTCCTACCAACAGCCGAAAAGGAAACAACAAACACCGGCGAAGCAAAACAAACTACTCCGTTTGCTCTTGGCGATTGCCATCATAGCCACATTTGGCGGCCTCGTTTTTCAAACTATCACGGCTGCACTACCGAAGATCCTGCAAGACACCTTTACCCTATCCCTTAGCAAGATTGGCTTTCTTGCAACAGCCATTTTCACCCTAGCGGCTTTTGCCCAACTTATCATTGGCGAGTTGCTCGATCGCTTATCAGCAAAACTACTTTTATTCTGTGTAGTTAGCGGACAAGCATCCTTCCTAATATTGGCCTCAGTAACATCTGGGTGGACTCTGGTAATTTGTTTAACTGGACTCGTTTTCTGCACTTATGCACAAATCCCGATTAACGATTGGCTTATCGGCAAAAGTACCTCAGATAAATGGCGTTCAACCGTCTACGCCGTGAAGTATATGTTGAGCTTTACTACCGGCCCTGTTGCCTATTGGCTGATTGCCTATAGCTATTCAACTCAAGGCGAAAACGCTAGCCACTTCTCGTCCTTGTATTGGCTGTTGGCCGGAGTAATGTGCCTATCAATGGCCGCGGTTGCATTGATGCCAAGCGGAAAAACCTCTATTGGTAAAGCTGAACAACAGAGCCGTTTTTCATAACCACTAGGCACTGACCAATAAGCACTAAAAAGCCGGACATAAGTCCGGCTGTATGTTCAATCACTTCTAGTTCAAAACGACTTACTGCATTAAATACAGATCACGGGTATAACGCGCTTCCGCTGCGTTAGTCTTTGAATAACCACCGACTTTCGTATTCTTCAGCACAGAGCGGGTGTAGTGATAAAGCGGAATGGCTGGCATCTCTTCGGAGAATACCTGCTCAGCCTGTTGGTAATACTTGTTGCGCTCATCATTACTCGGTGACTGAATTGCTTTTGCCATCGCCTCATCATACGCATCGCTCGACCAACGCGAGTAGTTCATACCCGTACTTTCGAAATACGACAAGAAAGTTGACGCTTCGTTGTAATCTCCCACCCAAGCATAACGGGCAACCGTAAAGTCTTTCTGACCCAGTTTCTGCAGGAAGGTTTTCCACTCTTGGTTAGCTAAGTTAACCTTGGCGCCCAAGGTCTTGTTCCACATTGATGACATGACAATCGCCAGCTTCTTGTGGGACTCAGAGGTGTTGTACACCAACTCAAACGACAGAGGGTTGGACTTATCAAAGCCGGCTTCTGCCAACAGCTCTTTGGCTTTCTGGTTTCGCTCTTTCTGGTTTAGCTGTCCCCAAGCCAGTTTCGGCGGTACAAAACCATCAACCGAAGGTGGTGTGACCCCATATGCAGGTACCTGACCCTGACCAAGAATCACCTTAGTGACAACGTCACGATCAATCGCATATGCCAAAGCTTTACGAACTCTTGGATCATCAAATGGCGCTTTACTGACATTGAACAAATAGTAGTAAGTGCCGAGTGATGGCATGGTCAACAACTCGTCCGGGCGCTGCTTTTTGATCGCATTGTATTGCTCAAGCGGGAATGACGAAGTGATATGAATTTCACCAGTTCTAAAGCGGTTGTACTCGGCTGTCATATCCGCGATTGGCAAATACGTCACCTTGTTAATCACTGTTTTATCGTTGTTCCAGTATTGCGGGTTGCGCTCTAACACAATACGCTCGTTGAGCGTCCAATTCGCGAGCTTATACGCGCTGCTGGTAACAATATTTTCAGGCTTGGTCCATGCATCACCGTGGGCTTCGATTGCTGGGCGATATACAGGGAAAGTTGACTCATGCACCATCATTTTCACGAAATACGGCACGGGTTTATCAAGGGTAACCTGCAGGGTTTTGTCATCTAGCGCTTTTACCCCAAGTTCATCAACCGGGAGTTTTCCTTCATTGATTTTATCTGCATTAAGAATATGGGCGGTACTCAAATACCACGCATAAGGCGCCCCCGTCTTAGGGGCAACGACTCGCTTAAAGCTGTATTCAAAATCACTCGCAACAATCGGCTCACCATTTGACCATTTAATGTTATCGCGCAGGTGGAAGGTGAAAACTTTACCGTCTGCTGATTGCTCCCAATGTGTGGCCAGCGCAGGAATGATTTCGCCATCAGGGCTTTGGGTAACCAGCCCTTCGAACATATCGGCAATAACTCGGGCACTTGAGGTATCTGAAGAATAAGAAGGGTCTAACGTCGGAACTTCATCGCCATTACCACGAACTATCTCCTGCATTTTGGCTAACGACACATTGGCGGGAACATCTGCAGCCCAAGTCGGGCTTGCCGTTAACAGAGCGACAGCTGCGGCGATCACTGTTAGCTTACTTCCTTGCATAATCTATCCTTGTGATGTGTGTATGAAATGGGTTTAAAAGAGTTAAACCGCTCTTAACATACACATATATTCACTTTGTTGATATGCTACCGCTCACAAAAAAGCCGGAGATAAACTCCGGCTTTTGAATCAATATCATAACCATTTACTGGTTAGTTATCGTTCAAGCGAATTCCATCACGTTCGATGATAATGAGTCCTTTCTTGTAAAGGCCACCGATGGTCTTCTTAAACGTCGCTTTACTGGTGCGGAACTCTTTGAAGATCGCATCTGGTGATGACTTATCACTCAAAGGCACGAAACCGCCCTTGCGCTCAAGCGTCGTTAGGATTTTATCAGCCAAGTCATCAACCTTGGCCTTGCCTGCTTTCTGTAGCGACAGGTTGATCTTACCGTCTGGGCGGATCTCTTTAATGTAAGCTTTTAGCTTCTTACCAGGGAACAGCTTACCGAATGATTCAGTCTTGAACAGCAGCCCCCAGTGCTGCTCTTCGATCACTGCCTTGTAACCCAAGTCGGTAATTTCGGCGATCTGCACCTGTACTTCTTGACCCACTTTATAGTTAGCCGGTGTCTTGTCTAGGAAACGGTTGAATTTGGTTGAACCCACAATACGACCTGATGCTTTGTCAGTATAAACACGCACCATGATATCCTGGCCTTCATCAAGGCGACGGCGCTGTTCACTGAAAGGTACAAGTAGATCTTTCTCTAGGCCCCAATCAACAAATGCACCCACACCACAGATACCGACAACACGTAACAGGGCAAAGTCACCTACTACCGCATAAGGCTGTTTGGTGGTGGCAATAATGTCATCTTCAGAATCGAAATAAACAAAAACTTCCAGCTTATCCCCCAGCTCAGTGCCAGTAGGAACAGACGCTTTAGGCAGCAGGATATTGCCAAAGTCTTCACCACCATCTAGGAATACGCCAAAATCTACCAGCTTGACGACCTCTAGCGTGTTGTATTGTCCAATTCTAATCATTCTTTCGACACTCTCTGGGTAAATAAAACGGCTTGTTTATCTCACAGCCGACAGCATGCGTTGGTCCGCCATGCCTTCTTCGTAACATCAGGCGGCGCATTATACGTGATGTTAACCCAATACGCCTGACCTATCTTTCATTTTTTGCTTACTTTTCACCCTAATAAAGCCACAAATACCAATTATCACTGCTATTAACTGACTAATTCATCTAAAATTAATTTTATTTCCAATAGTTAACGCTAGATTTACAGCGTTACATATCCAGTTCCCCCATCCCTTGAGAGGTAATGTAGTAGAGTGATCACAGTTGAAAAAAAAGACGGGCATAAGCTTAAAATCTCCCACGTCATCCCTGAAACAACCAACCGTCAACTGGATCTCTTTATTTTCGTCCCTGGTGAACTGGGCCTCAACAGCAATATCATTGCTGAAGATGAATTCTTCCATAATGCCATCCAGGGCAAGCGGACCTATTACAGTGACGTGAACCATTTGCCGCTGGTTCACAGCCGACTTGCCAGCCGGGGAAAGCTCTCGACTGAACAGTACCGCTTGAGCTTGAGCCTCTATGCCTACCAGTATGCGTTGGCACTCGAGAAAACCACCCAGCAGCTTCTCGATGACAAAGAAGAACGCTCTCTGGATGAAGTCGAGGAAATCGCTCAGCTCACCATGCGAATTCTCAAACGTCTGCGCCGAAACATCCCTACAGACAAAAAGCTGCTCAAGTATTACGAAAACGTTGATAACTACCTGTCTTGGTTTACTGAGCAACGCTTACTTGAACTTATCGCCCACCTTCCGAGAAGTAGTGACTATAGCGAGATAAAATCCTTGCTGCTTGAGGTGTGCGAAAAAGAATCGGAACACCGCAGCAAGCATAACTACAACTCATCCAAGGCGATGGAAGATCCAACACGTATGTCGAACAAGATGCGCCTTTTGCGCCGCTTGATTGAATACCCGGTCACCATGAAGGAGAAGACCAGCGAGTTGGGCCAGAATACCCGCAAAATCGTTACTGGTTTTGCGGCAGGCTTTGTGATGATTTTCGTCACCTTAATGCTGATTAAAGCCCGAGGGGTACTGGGTGATATTACCGCATCTTTCATATTGGTGCTGTCAGTTATCTATGCCGCACGTGAAGTGTTCAAAGATGACTTGAAAACCATTCTTTGGCGCTGGGTACGTAAAGGCAAGCCCAAGTGGCGCAAGCAATTTTTCGATGTAAACTCCAATCAATTAATTGGCCGCCAGCTAGAATGGATGGAGTACTGTGCTTTCAAGGCTCTCGATAAAGAGATCAGGAAGATCCGCAAGCACAAGGTGTCCCAGCATGAGGAGACAGTACTGCATTACAAGAGCACTACCCGGATGTCTCCGACCAAGTTCCTGACTGGTTATGAGCAAACTCGTGAATCTATCATGCTGGATCTTCGCACCATCACCCGCTTGATGGAAAAAGGCTCGCAGAAAATCTACCAGCTTAAAGACGGGCAAGTTTCCAAAGAGTCTGTAGAGAAGCGCCACTTGATCAACTTGGTGACCCGCGAAAAAGTGGATGATAAAACCATCTCTATCCAGCGCTGGAAAGTGATCATGAACCGTTCGAAAATTGTCGATATCGAGCCGATTGAGACCTACAACGGGGAATAACCCTACACTCTCTCCGTTGTAACCTCTCGGGCAGTTGATACGCTTAAAGGGAAACCATTTTGATGATCCCTTTATGAAAAAACTGTCCGAGCTCGTATTCAACAACACCTACAGCACCCTGCCAAACAGCTTTGGCACTTTTATCCAGCCCCAACCGCTTGATGATCCATTTCTCGTCACTGTGAACCCCCAAGTCAGTGAAATGCTTGAACTGGATCCCGCTCAAGCTCAGACCCAGTACTTTATCGATCTATTTACTGGTAATGATGAGCACCCATCGATGTCTCCCCTTGCCATGAAGTACACCGGTCATCAATTCGGCCAATATAATCCTGATTTGGGCGACGGTCGCGGCTTGCTGATGGGGGAAGTACAGACTTCATCCGGTAAAAAGTGGGATATACACTTAAAAGGCTCCGGTCTTACCCCCTACTCCCGTCAAGGAGATGGCCGGGCGGTATTGCGCTCTTCTATCCGTGAATACCTTGCCAGTGCCGCAATGGCTGGTCTTGGCATCAAAACCACCCACGCTTTGGCAGTACTTTCTAGTAATACCCCCGTGTATAGGGAAACCGTCGAACGAGGGGCAACACTGATCCGTATTGCAGAAAGTCACTTACGTTTCGGCCATTTCGAGTATTTCTTCTATACCCAACAACACACCGAACTGAAAACGTTGGCCGATTACCTCATCAAACACCATTTTCCTGACATCGACATACAACAGGATGAATCGAGCCGCTACAGCCAGATGTTCAACAAAATCATCAGTTTAACCGCCGAGATGATTGCAGACTGGCAAGCTGTCGGATTTGCCCACGGAGTGATGAATACCGATAACATGTCGGTGCTTGGCCTGACTTTTGATTATGGCCCTTACGGCTTTATTGATGACTACGAGCCTGGCTTTATCTGTAATCATTCCGATTATTCAGGGCGTTATGCATTTAACCAGCAGCCTAGCATTGCCTTGTGGAACCTTTCAGCTCTTGGCTACGCCCTAACCCCATTACTCGATAAAGCGCTGCTTGATCAGGCTCTTGAACAATACCAGCCAATCCTGCAAAAGGCATACAGTGCCAAAATGCGCGCTAAACTCGGCCTCAAGGAGAAACTCGAAGAAGATACACCGCTCTTTTCAGCGATGTTTAATATGCTGAAATCCCAGAGCGTCGACTTCACCCTCTTCTTCA
Organism: Photobacterium sp. AWH4_225; assembly: GCF_056158405.1. Classification (NCBI taxonomy): domain Bacteria; kingdom Pseudomonadati; phylum Pseudomonadota; class Gammaproteobacteria; order Vibrionales; family Vibrionaceae; genus Photobacterium; species Photobacterium sp. AWH4_225. Next base: position 2,173,366 of record NZ_JBSWTF010000001.1, read on the forward strand.
GAACGTTGTCGTCAGTCCCGCATAATGAGCTTCAAGCTTCAGGCCATCTGTTTAAAAACATAGTTAAAGATATTGCTCCGTTAGAAACATGGCTTGCAATGTATTCGCAGCGACTTGAGAAAGAGCATTGCTCAGACGGTGATCGACTTGATCTGATGCGATCCACCAACCCTAAGTTCATCTTTAGAAATTACCTCGCCCAGCAAGCTATTGAGCACGCAGAAAAAGGTGATTTCGCTATGATTGAGCAACTCATGACGGTACTGCAAACTCCCTTTGATGAACACCCTGAGTTCTCTCACTTTGCTGAGCGTCCACCAGAATGGGGCAAGAAAATAGAAATTAGTTGCTCTTCCTGATGAAGAAAAAACCAGCTTAGAAGCTAAACGCTGGGAGCCGATACTTCATCTTGATACTGATAGAATCAACGTCATTGGCATCAATGAAATATCGGTTCACTGCAAGGCCAATCTGCCAGGCAGGCGTTAAGGCATAATTAAGCTCAATACCTAAATATGGATCAACGCCATCATCGCTATGAGTTATTTTCTGCCCTTGATACAGACTATCAATATCGGCTTCCCAGTACATAACCCCCAGCACACCCGCTAGCGAAACCTGATTATAACGCCACAGCGAATAGCGGGTGTCGATACCGACCCCCTGTACCAACACCGGCGTGATACGAGATACCGACAGGTGTTCATCGGCACTCATATTAACGTCTCCAACCAAGGTGGCCTTTGCCTTCCCCTGATCGATATACCTCAGTGTGATGTCCCAGTCAGGAGTAATGGAATAACCAACACCCAGTGTCCAGTAAAAGTCATGATCTTCGATGTCGGTGATTTGGGCTTGGCTTGTATCAAGATCATCTCGGGCCTTGCTCTGGCCTACATCTGCCTCTAAGTACCAATTCGCCTGTACTTGCGTACTGATAGTTAGCATTAGCAACACTATGCTACGCGATAGTCGATTACAGTGTGCCGCACTCCATTTATATAGGCAGAGCAACATTAACATCACGATCCCTGTTAACCCCATACTCCCCCCTCCAGAGTTACTGACATACATTGAGCTGACATTTCTAACAGTGACCTTAACCTGTCCACTCACTGCCAAACCGAAGGTATCACTGATTTGATAGGTTATCGTATCTACCCCTTCAAACCCTGCCTCAGACTGATAACTCAAGGTCTGGTCACTGTTGATAACAACATCACCATGCTCAGCTTGCGCCGAAAGTAGCACTAACGTATCACCATCGGGGTCAGAGTCATTTTCCAGTACATTTATTTCAACAACATCTTGGGTGACGACTTGTGCCTCGTCATCAACAGCAACAGGAGACTGGCTGTTTACAACATTCACCGTAACAGTCGATGACGCCGTTCCACCCTTACTATCGGTAATACCGTAACTAATCACAGCATTGCCAAGGAACCCCGTCTCAGCTGTATAGCGCAGTTGGTTACTGATAACCTCTGTTATCCCAAAACTCTCCGACACACTAGCAATGCTAATTTCATCCCCGTCGGCATCACTATCATTGGCTAGTACGTTTATGATGACAGAAGAGTTAATACCAACTACCGCGGTATCTGCTTCAGCGACAGGAAGCGTATTATCACTCGCTTTTGTCGCAACACCACCGGGGTCCATGATGCTGCCGTTTACAATGCCATCATCATCATTCGGACCTCCATCCTCGATAGTAAGCTGAACACACCAATCCCCCTCCTTCAAACCAACAGCCCAAAGATCACTTCCCGGAGGTGGGCAATAGCCCGCTTCACCTGCCGATGACGACAAGTAGTTGTTGCTATCTATGACAAAATCAAACCAGCCCTTTTGCTCAGAGTATTTCCGATAAACGGCATTCGCTGGTATTGGTAAACGTTGAGGGAAGACAACCTGGTAAGTTTGCCCCGGAGTCGGTAACCCATAAGCAATGAAGTCAAATACCCCACCGATATTGGTTGCTTCTGTATCACTGCCCAATTGCTGCTCAACTTCATCATCAAAGAGCTGAGTTCCCCCTGAGGCATTAGCAGCAACTGAAACACCTTTACGTAAGCAAACACCGGGATCCCCTTCTATCAAGTAACCATCGGTGTCTAGCGCTTGTTCCTGCAGGACATTGCACTCATCAATCGCATCTAGATAATCAGGAATACCATCTTCGTCACTATCAGCAAAACCTTCTTCACTGTCAGGAAGCAGATCACCGTCACTGTCTGAATTCCCCAAAGAAGCTAATTGTTCTACCACTTCGATATAGATATCTTTGGTGACGGATTCAGGATTAGAAGCATCATCTGTGACCGTCAAATTAATCATGTAATGTCCAGGCGTAAGCTGCTCTGGAGAGAAAACAAACTCTCCCTTATCGGTCCCCTGATTGATGATATTCACCTCATCAGTATGCCAAGTATATTGGTGGCTATCCGAAACATTAGCATCAGTAACATTCGTTTCAATCGTTACCAACTCTGAGCTATTTGTGACTACCTGGCGATACTCAGAAGACTGGGTTACCAATACTGTCACTTTAGGTGCAATATTGTCTTCTTTTACCAACAAGCGGAACACAGATTTACTGCCAAGGTTTACGCTATTATCTAGCGTAATAACGACGTCTTCGTCCCCTTCGCTAATCCCATCATCAAAGAGCGTAAATGTGATGGTGCCTTCCAAACCTTGCTCGATAACCACATTGCCTGCGACCAAATCATGATCTTGGCTATCAGTCGTGCCTGAAACGGTATAAGGGATAACTACTGGGTAAGTGGGTGACTCACCATTTATATACACTGAGGCCTGATAGCTCTTACCTTCTGCGGTTACACCATCTTTTTCAATAGACACCAACGGATGAACGGTTACATGTTGGCTAGCTTCAGCTTTATTGCCTTGCCCATCTTCGGTTCGCCAATAAACAATGTGATTACCCGGCTGGAAGTAATGTCGGTTATCAACCAAGACAACACTCAAGGGACTCCCCAAGGTATCATACGCTGTCGCTACCCCCAGATCCGCTTTGGTAAATAACGCTGTCGCATTCAGTTCAATATCATCAGGCTCATTAATGATCGGAGTGCCTAGTTGAACCTCTCCTTCGATGGTTAAAGTGACTACCGCACTGACTAGTTCGCTGTACTCATCACTGACCAAATAACTGATTTCTACATTACCGACAAATCCTGCCGGTGCTACATAGTTAAGCTTGTTGTTCTCGATAGTCACCGTGCCAACACTGGCCTGAGCGGCAACAATACTGAGTGTATCGCCATCAACATCAACATCATTGTTCAATACATCCAGCTCAAATTGATTTTGCTCTGAATAGGTTTCTGTGATGATATCGTCAGCGACAATTGGTACATCATTGACAGGAGTAATGGACAGACTAACCATCGCGATATTAGACACTGCGCCCGCAACATCTTTAACCTGATAGCTAAAGAGATCATCGCCAAAATAATTTTCTGCCGCTTGATAGCGAATGGTGCCTGCCGAAGTAACGGTAATAGAGCCGCCTTGTGGCATCGAGACAAGTTCTACAGATGTAACATCAACTTGATCATCGACATCATAATCATTACCCAAGATATTAATCTCGAGCGTCCCTTCTTCAACCAATTGAGCTTGGTTATTTATAGCAACTGGAGCATCATTAACAGGCGTGACGGTAATAGTGACCCTTGCCGCTAGTGACTCATAACCATCACTATCAGTAATGGAATACGTAATTATCTCGGTGCCATTAGCATCTTCAATAGGCACATACCTCAGCCTCCCATCCGCTAACACAGTGGCAGTGCCTTTAGTCAAAGACGCTTGATTAGTGAGGGATATTTGCTGAGCGGTAAACCCGCTTTCTGCACTTCCATCTTCAATGTCACTGTCGTTGGATAAAATAGCGATTTCAACAGGCACGTCTTCAAGCGTTGTTGCTTCATCATCCAATGCAACAGGCCTATCGTTTACCGCCCCCACCAATATTTTTATTTCGGCGGGTTCTGATGCTAGCCCCACTCCATCAAAAATACGGTATTCCAAAACATCTTGGCCGAAATAATCTTCATTTGGCAAATAACGAATATTGGCACTATCTACAATGGTCGCTATACCATTTTCAGGATGAGTAACTATTTCAATGCTCCCTTCAGGTGTGCCATCTTCCGGATCAATTGCTGCAATCCTTACAGCCAAGACTATTGGATTATCCTCTTCCGTTTTTTCATTAAACGCAGCGGCAACCGGCACATCATTAACAGGCGTGACTGTTACACTGACAGTTGCTAGCTCTGATTCGCTTAAATCACTGTCTTTTACCTTATAGGTAAAACTATCACTGCCATAAAAGTCAGGTTCTGGCTGATAGGTCACTTTTCCTATACCTGAATCAAACTTCACAGAACCATGAGCTGGCTGTGTTTCGATGCTGACACTTGAAACCACCAAATTCTGATCGATATCGTAATCATTGCTTAGAATGTCAATCAGTACTGACTCATCTTCATTTGTCTTCGCAATATCATCTATAGAAACCGGGGCGTCGTTGACGTTCACCACTTCCAGGTTAAACGCCGCCAAGCTGACCGTTTCCGTGCCATCACTGACCTTGATAATGATGTTCGACGCAGTGCCGACATCATCATTTGTCGGTGTACCGCTAAGCAGGCCACTCGCGGTATTGAAACTCGCCCAAGCTGGCAGATTCTCGATGCTGAACGTCAGATCATCATCGTCGATATCGCTGGCTACTGGCGTGAAATTGTAGCTGGCATCCTGCTGCACACTAGTCGCCGGGCTACCACTGATTTGCGGTGCATCGTTGATGTTCACCACTTCCAGGTTGAATGCGGCCAAGCTGACCGTTTCCGTGCCATCACTGACCTTGATAATGATGTTCGATGTCGTCCCCACGTCATCGTTAGTCGGGGTACCACTGAGCAGCCCGCTTGCAGTAATGAAGCTCGCCCACGCTGGAAGGTTTTCAATACTGAAGGTCAAGTCATCATCATCGATATCGCTGGTTATCGGCGTGAAGCTGTAACTGGCATCTTGATTGACTGAAGTCGCTGGTGTACCACTAATTTGCGGCGCATCGTTGACGTTCACCACCTCCAGGCTGAACGCCGCCAAGCTGACCAATTCCGTGCCATCACTCACCTTAATAGTGATGTTCGATGTCGTGCCCACGTCATCGTTAGTCGGAGTACCGCTGAGCCCTCCACTCACGGTATTAAAACTCGCCCACGATGGCTGGTTTTCAATACTGAAGGTCAAGTCATCATTGTCGATATCACTAGCCACTGGCGTGAAGCTGTAACTGGCATCTTGGTTGACTGAAGTCGCTGGTGTTCCCGAAATAACAGGCGCGTCATTCACATTCACCACTTCGAGGTTAAATGCCGTAAGACTAGCGGTCTCAGTGCCATCCGAGACACTAATGACAATGTTTGAGCTGGTACCGACATCGTCATTAGTCGGGGTACCGCTCAGCACACCGCTCGCGGTATTGAAACTTGCCCACGACGGCTGGTTATTAATACTGAACGTCAGATCATCGTTATCGATATCGCTGGCCACTGGCGTGAAGCTATAGCTGGCATCCTGCTGCACACTAGTCGCCGGGCTGCCGCTGATTTGCGGTGCGTCATTGACGTTGACCACTTCCAAATTGAAGGCTGCAAGGCTGACGGTTTCTGTGCCATCACTGACCTTGATAATGATGTTCGATGTCGTGCCCACATCGTCGTTGGTCGGTGTACCGGAAAGCAACCCACTCGCGGTATTAAAGCTCGCCCACGATGGCTGGTTTTCAATACTGAAGGTCAAGTCATCATCATCGATATCGCTGGCCACAGGCGCGAAGCTGTAGCTGACATCCTGCTGCACGCTAGTCGCCGGGCTACCACTGATTTGCGGCGCATCGTTGACGTTCACCACCTCCAGATTAAACGCCGCCAAGCTGACCGTTTCCGTACCATCACTCACTTTGATAACGATATTCGAGGTGGTACCGACATCGTCGTTGGTCGGGGTACCGCTGAGCACCCCACTCGTGGTATTAAAACTCGCCCACGATGGCTGATTTTCAATGCTGAAGGTCAGATCATCATTGTCGATATCGCTCGCTACTGGCGTAAAGCTGTAACTGGCATCCTGCTGTACACTGGTGGCCGGGCTACCACTGATAGTCGGCGCATCATTAACGTTCACCACTTCCAGATTAAACGCCGCCAAGCTGACGGTTTCCATGCCATCACTCACCTTGATAGTGATGTTCGATGTCGTGCCCACATCGTCGTTGGTCGGTATACCGCTGAGCACACCGCTCGCGGTATTAAAACTTGCCCACGATGGCTGATTTTCAATGCTGAACGTCAAGTCATCGTTATCGATATCGCTCGCTACTGGCATGAAGTTGTAACTGGCATCCTGCTGCACACTGGTGGCCGGGCTACCGCTGATTTGCGGCGCGTCATTGACGTTGACCACTTCTAAGTTGAAGGCTGCAAGACTGACTGTTTCTGTGCCATCACTCACCTCGATAGTGATGCTCGAGGTGGTACCGACATCGTCATTAGTCGGGGTACCGCTGAGCACACCACTCGCGGTATTGAAGCTCGCCCACGATGGCTGGTTATCAATGCTGAAGGTCAGATCATCGTTGTCGATATCACTCGCTACTGGCGTGAAGCTGTAACTGGCATCCTGCTGCACACTGGTGGCCGGGCTACCGCTGATTTGCGGCGCATCGTTGACGTTGACCACTTCCAGATTGAACGCGGCCAAGCTGGCCGTTTCCGTACCATCACTGACCTTGATAGTGATGTTCGATGTCGTGCCCACATCGTCGTTGGTCGGGGTACCACTGAGCACACCGCTCGCGGTATTAAAGCTCGCCCACGATGGCTGGTTTTCAATGCTGAAGGCCAAGTCATCATTGTCGATATCGCTCGCTACTGGCGTGAAGCTATAACTGGCATCCTGCTGCACACTAGTCGCCGGGCTACCGCTGATTTGTGGCGCATCGTTGACGTTCACCACCTCCAGATTAAACGCGGCCAAGCTGACAGTGTCCGAGCCATCACTGACCTTAATGGTGATGTTCGAGGTCGTGCCCACATCATCATTGGTCGGCATACCGCTTAATACACCCGAAGTCGCATTGAAGCTTGCCCACGATGGCCGATTTTCAATGATGAAGGTCAAGTCATCGTTGTCGATATCGCTAGCCACTGGCGTGAAGCTGTAACTGGCATCTTGATTGACTGAAGTCGCTGGTGTACCACTAATTTGCGGCGCATCGTTGACGTTCACCACCTCCAGGCTGAACGCCGCCAAGCTGACCATTTCCGTGCCATCACTCACCTTAATAGTGATGTTCGAGGTCGTGCCCACGTCATCGTTAGTCGGAGTACCGCTGAGCCTTCCACTCACGGTATTAAAACTCGCCCACGATGGATGGTTTTCAATACTGAAGGTCAAGTCATCATTGTCGATATCACTAGCCACTGGCGTGAAGCTGTAACTGGCATCTTGGTTGACTGAAGTCGCTGGTGTTCCCGAAATAACAGGCGCGTCATTCACATTCACCACTTCGAGGTTAAATGCCGTAAGACTAGCGGTCTCAGTGCCATCCGAGACACTAATAACAATGTTTGAGCTGGTACCGATATCGTCATTAGTCGGGGTACCGCTCAACACACCGCTCGCGGTATTGAAACTTGCCCACGACGGCTGGTTATTAATGCTGAACGTCAGATCATCGTTATCGATATCGCTGGCCACTGGCGTGAAATTGTAGCTGGCATCCTGCTGCACACTAGTCGCCGGGCTACCACTGATTTGCGGTGCATCGTTGATGTTCACCACTTCCAGGTTGAATGCGGCCAAGCTGACCGTTTCCGTGCCATCACTGACCTTGATAATGATGTTCGACGCAGTGCCGACATCATCATTTGTCGGTGTACCGCTGAGCATGCCTCTCGCGGTATTGAAGCTCGCCCACGATGGCTGGTTATTAATGCTAAACGTCAGATCATCGTTGTCGATATCGCTGGCCACTGGCGTGAAGCTGTAGCTGGCATCCTGCTGTACACTGGTGGCAGGGCTACCTGAGATCACCGGCGCATCATTAACGTTGATTACTTCCAGGTTGAACGCCGCCAAGCTGACGGTTTCAGTGCCATCACTGACCTTGATAGTGATATTCGAGGTCGTACCCACATCGTCATTGGTCGGTGTACCGCTGAGCAACCCACTCGCGGTATTAAAGCTCGCCCACGATGGCTGGTTATTAATGCTGAAGGTCAAGTCATCGTTGTCGATATCGCTGGCGATTGGCGTGAAGCTGTAGCTGGCATCCTGCTGTACACTGGTGGCTGGACTACCGCTGATTTGCGGTGCGTCATTCACATTGACTACTTCCAGATTAAACGCCGCCAAGCTGATGATTTCAGTACCATCACTCACCTTGATCAAGATATTCGAGGTAGTACCCACATCATCATTGGTCGGGGTACCGCTTAATACACCCGAAGCCGTATTAAAGCTCGCCCACGATGGTTGGTTTTCAATGCTGAAGGCCAAGTCATCATTGTCGATATCGCTAGCTACTGGCGTGAAGTTGTAACTGGCATCCTGCTGCACACTGGTGGCTGGGCTACCACTGATTTGCGGCGCATCATTGACGTTGACCACTTCCAAGTTGAAGGCTGCAAGACTGACGGTTTCTGTGCCATCACTTACCTTGATCACGATGTTCGAGGTAGTACCGACATCGTCGTTGGTCGGCGTACCGCTTAATACACCCGAAGTCGCATTGAAGCTTGTCCACGACGGCTGGTTATCAATGCTGAAGGCCAGATCATCATTGTCGATATCGCTCGCTACTGGCGTGAAGCTGTAACTGGCATCTTGCTGCACACTGGTGGCTGGGCTACCACTGATTTGCGGCGCATCATTGACGTTGACCACTTCCAAGTTGAAGGCTGCAAGACTGACGGTTTCTGTGCCATCACTGACCTTGATAGTGATGCTCGATGTCGTACCCACATCGTCATTAGTCGGGGTACCGGAAAGCAACCCACTCGCGGTATTAAAGCTTGCCCACGATGGCTGGTTCTCGATGCTGAAGGTCAAGTCATCATTGTCGATATCACTGGCGGTCGGCGTGAAGCTGTAGCTGGCGTCCTGGTTGACCGAGGTTGCCGGCACCCCTGAAATGATCGGCGCTGTGTTACCTGCTGACGAAGGTGTCACCGTCAGTCTGAAGGTTAGATCATAATCGGGAAAAACAGCACCATCTAAATACAGTTTTCCATTAGGATAAAATGGTGGGTTTCCGTAATTAGCTGACTTGCTATTATCCGAATAGTTAATGCTATGACAATCAGCGGGCATTAGCGTAAAAAGATAAGTATTCCCTTCAGTAACAGGTACAGAGTCTATAAGGGAAACTTCACTAAAACTATAACCATTCTGCTCTGAACTGGTAATGAACGTATTAGTGAAATTCCATTGTTGTTCACTACCTATTGACGCACCTTTACTACCACTAAATTCATAAAATTGAATTGTACATGTAGATGATTGGTTTGAAACAAGTTCTACTTTGGTAACCACACCTGTTACAGGGGCTTCAAACGTCTGTCCCCACTCCGAACCGTACTGGCTAGACGACCAAATATTAAACGCCCAGCCATTGGTGTCATTTTCCACAATCGCACTGTTCACTTGTCCAGAATATATTAAACCCAAGGTTGCACTATAAAAAATTATAGCTCTCAAGCTATTTGGACTAAATCTAAACAAACCATCCATATCTATTTCTCCCCAGTTACCACATCCTTGTGGTGCTCAACCCTTTATAGTGATCCTCGACAAATATCTATGATGAACTAGGCCCCCTTACTTAGTTGCGTGATGGAAATACCCCCACTAAGGAAATGATGTGGTACAGCCCCAAATACGGGTTTCGAATTCCAAATGCTTGGTTTGAACCTGTGTTTCCAACTGACACCGTTCCGCCACCGCTACCCTGCACGCGCACGCCACCAAGAGAAACAAGATCAGCATCAGCAGGGTTTGCGGCATAAGCTGTTTGTAAACCCATCCCTTCGGTCGCATTCGCTAAAACAGCATTGTCTTTAGCAGACGTATCGCCCGCTTTTTTTGAGGCCATCACTGACACCTCAATGCTACCGCCACCGCCAGATGGGTTAAACTGAGCCACATGTGAATGTTGAGGAAGATTGTTTAAACTCAGCGTCGTAAGTTCAGAACCATAGCTCTGGCCCCACATTATTGTTGACAAACCTTTTCCTTGCCCAACCCCCACAGGCGAACGCCCCTGTAAATCAGGTAAGCCAAATGTTGTTCTACCATCCCCACCAAACGTGGTTCCAAGCAAGGCAAAAACCGCCTCATTGTTATTAATTGGCAGCAGTTGCCCTTGACAAAATGAACTGCCTCTCGGGGCAAAGTTGAACCCAACGCTATGAATACTTCCTATATAGGTTTCCATGAACTTTCTCCTTACAATTAATGGAGATAGTCACTACTACATAACTGTGAACTATCAGCAAGGTGGTGAGTATTGATTCGCCTACCCCAAAATCATCCCAGCATCTAGCTGGTAAAATACGGCGAACTGATAGCCACTGTAGTAGCCCGATTGGGCGACGATCACATCCAGGCTCACTGCGCCGTCTTTAGCGGCCACAATCAGCCCCTTTTCTTTATCAACCGCCAGCACAGTACCCGGAACGCAACCATAGCTCGGCTGGGAGCTGGCAGTGATTTGCATGACATTGAACGTGCCACCATTGACATGAACCGCCACACCACCATGGTGGGGGTTACCGGCACGTGCCGCTCCGATAAAATCGGCCACGGTATGCTCAGACCAACTAAGCTGGGCATTATCGGCATTCACTCTCGGAGCCAGCGATACCTCGCCTTGTTGAGCCCGCCAATCAATGGCACCGGTTTCGTAGCCGGTGATAAAATCGGCCACCAACTTCGGGGCGGCTTGCATCACGCGTAGGCTCAGGCTCTGATGATTATCAAAAGGATGAATTGCTAGCGGCACTTGCAAGCCTATCTCACCACTATCCATCTGCTGAGTTAGGCGGTGCAAAGTCAGTTGGGTTTGGGTAAGGTTATCGCGCAATTGCCAATAGATGGGGTTGCTACCCCGGTAAGCAGGTAGATCGGACGCATGGAGATTAAAAATCTCACCATCGAAGTAGTCACAAACCTGGGCATCGATTTTATGAGAAAATCCGAAGACTAACCCCGCGCTGGCTTGCCAGTGATCGAACTGGGCCAACAAGCGAGTATCGTTCAGATCAATCTGGGGAATCTTTGCCTGTACCAGTTGCTGGCGCAGTTGTTGCAAATCGCCGACTAATCGGCTGTCACCGAGATCCCCTTGTGATAACGTCACCACGCCCGCCAGCCTATTTTGACTCGCGAGCAACTGAATAACGGGGATGCTGACGCAACTGGTAGTAAAAACGACGACCTTGTTTAAGCGTTCCATGCTCTGATCCTTCTGCTAGCTTAAGCTTTGACGGGAATGAACCGAGGCAATCCCGATAATTGATAATAAAAGCCAACCCTCTCTCCCCCTCGGGCAACAAAATACTTGTTGTCGGGAACCGAAGGCTTGGCATCGACGTAAAACGTCATGTCCGGTAAGGGGTGAGTAATACCGGAGTCATACTCATCAACCACTTCGTCGCCAAAGGCATGGATACGCGCATATATCGCAAGAATTCGCTCAGGCATATCAGTTACACCATCAGGTAGCACCAGCGTGCCCGCCTGAACGACCTCAATATCATTGGCCAGTGTAATGGGCTGCATCGCCAACAAGGACGATTTGGATATATGCATTATTTCACCCAGCTCAATACGCTGATCACGGGCAGAAAGGTGGGAGGAATGGGTATAGGCCGCAGACTGCCACTGCTGGTTAAATTCTGTATCGCCGTGAACCATGATGGCCTGAACAGAGATGGACTGCGGCACCATGATGCCATCAAGGCTAAGGAACTGAACCTGGTGCCGGGCAATACTTAGCTGTCCCTCTTGGGTAAAGCCGTGTTGCAGCGCCTCAAGCAACAGAATGTCTATCGCCCCCTGCGGCTCGTACTGAGTGGCATCCGCCTCGACGATGGCTTCGATGTAGTCCGATACATTCAGATCTCCAACCAACTGGTGCAATGACTGGATAGCGCCAGGTTGTATATCAACGAGTACGACCTGTAACTGGCTACTGTCTACCCCACCTTCCTCTTGGTAATACTGCAACAACGGCAGTAACAAAGGGGCAAAGGGACCACAAGCCGGATAGAGCAAACGCACTTGCTTCCTGTTGCTGAGCTTGGCTCTGATCGCTTTATCTAACCCACGAGCAAAACCACGTATTCGATAAATATCTTTGATGGTAGTGCTGCTGTTCAGCGGCGACATAATCAGCCCGGTTGCACTGACATATTGACGGGTAAGAACATCCTGGCCCAAAGCCGCCTGCGCCATTGACAACATGGCCTGATCGTACATATCGGTAAAAAGTGCAGTTAACTGCTCATGCACGGTCACACTGTCAGTCAGCACAGCCGTCATCGCTTGGGTAAAGCTCTGCTGCAGTTTCAGTTTTCGCTCAGCCTGGGATAACTGTTGCTGCGCCAGGGACTCCAGTTGCTGACGGATGGAAAACTTCAGCAGATCATCAACGGCGGGATCCGCAAAATCGAGCTCGGCTTTGGGGTGATTCGCCATCTGTAGTTGCGCTTTCATCTCTCTTCATGCTCCGTCTTTGGTTGAAGTTGTGCCATTAGCCAATCATTGACAATGCAATCGAAAACCAGGTGAATACGAGGCGTATGACCTCGGTGATAAACGGCATGTTCTGCAGCCGCATTGATGTACCACAACTCTCCTTCGGCAATTCTCAGTAGCTGGTCGCTGACCATAAACTCAACACCAGGGTCGGATCGCAAACAATAATGAAGACGTGCCTGACCATTAGAAATATCTAGGCCACTGTCTCGATGCGGCTTTATTTCAGAGCCGGGATCCAGCCGCATTAAACGCGCAGACAAAACAGAGCAAGGGAATAATTGTAGAAACCGCTCAAGGCAAGGAAATTCATCCCGAAGAATAGGGTAATTCTGATAATCGTCAGGGCTTGCTGACTCCTCAAAATTAAAAGCCTGTAAAATTGGGGAATTTGTCATATGTTTCGCCAACCCCCTCAATGGAATAACGCTCCACTCCCCTTCAAAGCAGGTGTTGTTTACATGTACCACCCAAAGACAATCATCGACTTTTGTTGTGCTACTCCACTGTGACACAGGCAATACCAACATTTCAGGTACTTTTAATTGAGAGTAAATTAAATCCATATCGTTATCTATTAACCAAAGATATTATTAGTCACTACAATTTTATAGACGATTGCTTGTAATAGTTTTAATGAAAATAATCACCCCTAGATACTAAGTTGTTATTTTTCGCCTGCACATTATTATTAATAAAGATTTATCACTTTTCTATTACAGCACATTACATAGCCAATTTAGCTCGCGACTGCATATAGTCATCAGAAACAATAATGCGTAAATTGCTAACAAATTAAAGCTTAGACAAAAAATGCAACTAGGCGCACATAGTGTCGATTTTGTGTTCTAGTGCACTAACTACCAATGACTGGCTGTCTTGAAACAGGCATGTGAAGAGAGCTCCACACAGCCTGATATCACAATTACACCATCATCGAATCCACTTCCAACTCCTGGCCCTTGAACACTTTAAAGTCATTTGCTGCAAACCTAACCCTGCCCCTTTTTCTTTCAATCAACAGCGGCGCTGATATTCCTTCTGATTGCAGCTTATCCGCTAACTGCTTTCTGGCACGGTGTATTTGGATGTTGACATGATTTTCAGATAGGCCAATATCTTTTGTTAGCTGTTCGATGGTTCGCCACCCCTGTAAATGCTCTGGCAAATTCGCTATTTGGTCTTGGCCTTTGTATCGCGCTAATAATGCTGTGAGGTAATGGTGACTCCTGATCTCACAATCTATATCTTCTTTGCTATTTTTTAGCGTCAATTCGGTTAATTCTTCATCTTGACTGATATTAAAAATGTAACAGATGTCATTGCTAACGTTAGTATCGGAGATAAGGGTTTCTTTTTCAGCCGCATCTGCCCCTTTGATTAATTTCCAAATTGAATCTGAGAATTCCAGCAGCTCTCCATCATATAGCTTGCTCGGTGTTGAATCATTTATAGTTTCACAATACCAACTTTTTTCTACCACATCATAAAAGATGATGACTTCAGGAGAGTTTTCTGAAGGAAGGAAATGATAATGTTCAAGCAGAATAGGTTTCGCATCAGGTGGGTCATAACTACTTTCTGATTCAAGCGGGATTAAAACATCCCTTGGCTCATCAAGACTCTCAACAATAAAAGTGATATTCTTTTTGTTAGCAAAACAGATTCTATCTTTAACTGCTAATTTATAAAGCTTATTCGGTAAAATGGAATCGCCATTCACCTGAACACCGTTTTTACTCAAATCCCTGATATACCAGACGCCATCAATCCACTCGATAACCGCATGTATACGAGATATCTCAGGGTTATCAATTAAAGTATCAACAGCAGTAGCAAGTCGGCCGAATTGATGAAATGCTTTCAAATAAAGAGGATAACGCGAACTTCCTGATGTTAAATAAGCCATAGTTAATCCTTGTTATTAGTGGAATTCTATATCCGGCATAAAACTTGTCATATATAGACTATAGTGTGATGGCGTCCTACATCCTATTACACCGGTATTACACGCAAAGCCACTCATGTGTTGACAAAGTTATACATAAAAACCTTGCTGACAGATACTATTTTCATCTTTTAACTCTTCTTGCCAACGCAGCGCTACTGGAACTTGGTACAAACGGTCATTCGCCAGTTGCGGCCAAATATGGCAAAGGCCAGGAACAAAAACCTTTACGGTACATAGGGGAATAGGTTCTCGACTATAATCCAATACCAAAGTTTCGTAGTTTAAGCTTTGCAACTTTTCGACAATGGATAAGATATCATCTTTCATATCACCAGTGTGCAACAAGCATGGCTTAACAGCTTTACACTCAGGCTCAGGGTATAAGTAAACCCCGTCTTCTACTGCGTCGAAATCAAACGGAGCCCCTTTTTGATTACGCACAGGGATCAATTGACACAACTCAGTCAACGCGCGCAAAGCCGCCAGTTCAGGCTTTAAATGACACCCGAACCCAAAAATAAAACCTTTATGTTTTTTATGCTGACCAACCGCAACCATCACGGGTACACCTATATCATTGGTTACATCAAGTACCCAAAATTCATAATGCACAGATAATGTGTTTGTTAGTGGTCGAAGCAACTCTGATGGTATTTTATCTAAGTCAAAAGCCGGTCGAATAACACGGTTATACCACCATATAGATACAGCATCACGCTCTACCAACTCACACAGCCCTTGCAGAATAGCTTCTTCACGGGTGTTCCCAGCCGATGCACCATTTGAATGCCATCGACCAAACTTTTCATCGGCAAATGCCAGCTGATTCGTATGCTCATTATCGATCTCAATATTAGTAAAACAGCATGTAAGGGGCATATAGACATGCTCTTTATTAGTTAACGACCATGTTTTAAACCAATAGATTTCCTCATTACTATATGGACTAACCGCTTGCGTTCGCTTGGACTCTGGATCATTACTGTCGTTAAACCTCTGGTATTGCCTCTCACTGTGTGGCGTCAATGATTGAAAAGGCACGTAACGCAGAGATAAGTCGTCAGGGCGTGATTTTAGTAACGGCTCATTACCTCTAAACTGAGCATTTGCCCTTTCAATTGCCTCGCATACCGCACTGGCCTGAGATTGAGTAGGGCTTACACCCTTTCCTAGGCATATCTGGACAAAACTATTTTGGTCAATTGCCTCCGGAGTTTGTTGCGGTACCAACTTAAAAAAGCTTGTACGATAAATTTTAATCTCAGAGGCAGAGTCAAAAAGCTCAAGATGAGTGATCACTCCAGTGATTGGACTAATGAACGGTTTTAACTTAGACAACGTTTGCTCTGCACTAATACTTCTCGAGCCACCATCTTTCGCATACTCCCCAATGCAGCTTTCGAGCTTAATAGGCACACATGCTTGGTCGGACAAACAGCCTTGCGGTTTCCAACAATGAACGACATTGTGATATTCACTCACAGACGTATCAATGTCATAAACAATTAAATGAGGCGTTTTTGCACTTAACTGCTTGAGCAGTAGTCCTTTTAGCTGATTACATTGCCCTACCGTTAAACTATTCCTGACCTTGAAAGGGTAACAATGGCATCGCTCAGGCCACTTTTTTGTCAACCACTTCCTAACAGGTTGATTATCTAGCAGTTGTGCTTGCAACTGATTAAAAGCAAATGAATTGATAACATCTAGCTTTGGAGTCACCCAAACCTTTTCACCAACCACTTTTATGACAATGAAGTCAGCTTCTATTGGCAGGTTAGATATTCTTGGGTCTAGCAGATCATCAACAAGCACGAGAGATAAAGGATTCCCCCTATCGAAAGACCCGTTTAAATTGATTTCATGCAAAAGTGAATGAAAGCTATCACTACCATCAAATAACTGAGATAACGTTAACACAGAGAGGTTGAAGACTTTTATTCCTTCAATCAGGTCTTCAACTTCTGTACTTCTTTTATCCAAGCTTGTCTGAGTTTCAAATATTGGCCGTTTGTATTGCCCATCACCATCACCATCACCATCAAACAATAACTCTTGTGATATCAATTTTTCTACCTGATAGTAAAAAAGCGCTGCCCGTTGTGGCTCTATAGCCTCCTCAGCCTGTAAAATATCATCTGTTGATTTCCAACCATCGATACACTGCATCAGAGGGAAGCGCCAAGCAGGCAGAAGCCATTGACCTGAGGATGACACTAACAACACATCACCATTATCAAAAATATAATGGTTCAAGCGGGGATGCCATTTCAACGCTCTAGAACTATCCATATTCTATTTCTCTTCAGTTAAACAACGTCATCCTTGCTAACTTTTTCGGTTTTAATCTATCGAAAAGAAAACCCTAGCGTTAGCCTCTAAAAGGCTATGAAGCTCTCCCTCAGAAAAATTGTCGAGCTGCGCTGAGACATCCTTCCTAGTAAACTGAAGGTGATCAGGGTGTGGGAAGTCCGTGCCATACAGCAGCTTCTCACGCCCAATTATATCGATGACCTCTCGCAAACAAGGTTCCCCAAGCTCAATGGATACCCAACACTGGCGCTTGAAATACTCAGATGGCAGCATGGTTATGTTGTCTTTAATCAGAGATGGGAACTCTGGATAACAAATATTATCAAGCCGCCACAACCAATGAGGTAACCAGGAGGCACCAGCTTCCAGAAAAGCAAGTTTGAGTTTTGGATGTCGCTCTAAAACGCCAGACTCCAGCAAAGATAGGAATGCCATCTGTATTTCCATTGAATGGGAGCACGCATGCATAGCAAAGTGAGATTCAAATCTTTCTGTACCAGCAGTTGGTAAATTTGCATGGGTACCACCATGTATCGCAATGCTCACTCCGTTCATTTCACAAGCATCCCAAAACGCTTCATAGTCAACATGGCCTAACCCACGCCCTGCTACCACTTCTGGTCGGAGTGTAATACTGCGCCATCCATTGGCTATAATACGATCCAATTGCGCTAGCATGGTGTTGGGATCATGGCGACTGATTAGGCCAACTGCATTTAACCGGCTAGCATCATAGTCGCAATAATCTCTCAGCCATCTATTGTAGCCATCGGCATAAGCTAACGATACCTCTGCAGGTATATCATTGTGATTAACTATCATGCCTGCAAAGGTCGGGAAAATACTGGCCACCGCAATATTTGTTTCATCCATACTTGCCAGCTGGGTATCCGGGGACATTGCCAGTAATCGTTCTGCCTCGCTGTTTTCAACCTCTAAACAAGCTAATTGAAGCTCCTCTCCCCAACCGGACAATACCGATTTATCCCCGATCATAAATGTCGGTGGCAGTTTTTTCGAAGCGGAAAATCCAAGCCTCTCTACTCTTTCCCGCATTGCCGTTTCTGTATCATGCTTAAGCGATACTGGATATCTGGCAAAAACCTCTTTATCAACATATTGGGACCACATATCTAGTGGCTCCATCACGTGCCTATCTGAATCAATTATCCTTATACTTTTCATATATCATCCATTTATAGAGGAGCCTGTATTTATGGGCACGTGAACGGGTACTGCATTCCATCAGAATTGTATTGCGCCAATGCAATTGCCTTGACTGCATCATCAGAAAAGCCATCAACTGACTCTGGCGGTGCTGGATAGTTTAATTTGACTTCATTATATAAGCCTGACCATTGCTGATTCTCTTTATCCCACCTAGCACCCGCAGGCGCTTTTTTAAACTTAATATTGAAGCCCCACGGATTCACAAAACCAACAAGACTTGTCAATGCATCTAAGCCATGAAGCTCTAGCTGTTCAGCAAAATCCGGAGTGCCTGCACCTCCATCATTCCCTTTCGTCGCCCAGCATAGGGTGATCCCTTGTAGCAGCGCACAACTAAAATTGACAAAGTCTTCTGACAAGCCTTCACTATCGCTATCGTCTGTTGTTCCCATTAAGGTCGGAAAGATCTGATTATACGCAGCGATGGCACTTGCATAGTCCGCAGGGTCTTCGGGAGCCGGGGGTAAGTTGATCACAAACTCATCATTAATTCCAAACCAACCAGCAGTAGGGCCAGGCATCCAACGTGTATTTAATGGAAAGCCATTCTCCATTGGCTTGGGTACAAAAACAAAAACTTTGGCCGTCCAAGGCAATGGCTTTTTATTCGGCAGTAGTTCTATAAACTCTTTCCATTCTAAAATATTATTATTCTCTTCTAATAAACCCACTTTAAATTGCTCATCATTCCAGGACTTTGCGATAGCTTTTAAATAAGCTGTTCTAAAATTAACTATCGACTTAAATGATGATTTATAGCCCGCGACGCTTGTACCCATATTATTACCCTCTATTAATTGTTGAGCTCTTCTTTCAACTGTAACAAGTAGTACTTTGACTGCTGTAATGTCTGGCTATTCCCTCTAAACTCAGCCAGATGTATCGCTCGTTTTAAGTTTTCCTCAGCCTCGATGTAGTCTGGATATTCATCACGCAATAAATAACATGCCCGCCTTTTGTAAAGCTCTGCTTCATAGCTATAGTCGTTAAACTTTCTGCATGAAGCCAAACACTCATCAATTAGGTTTATAGCCGCTGCTGTTTGTTTATTCCTTAGCAGCGTATCAGCATGTAATGAACCGTAATATGGAATGAAGGCATTACAATTCATTTCTCTAAGGGTATTTACAATACTGGTTTCTATATCCACACCTGCCGTATCCAGAGCCCAAAGATTTAGTAAAGATGCGTAACCTTTATAAGCTGGAAGACTATAACTATCTGACAGTGCAATGATTTCATCACTATATTGCTTCACTTTCACTTTATCTGCATTGAACTGAGCAACAATCCCTTTATACAACAAAGCAATACAGAGTGATGGGACATGCTCAATGTCTCTGGCCCAATTGACAGCCTGTTTGCCAGCCACTTCAGCTAAATTATTTTGTCCCCGATAGGCATAAATAATGCCCAAGATCGACTGAGCCCAAGTAAATAAGTCCAGCCCAAACAGATATATCAGTGCCTCATGATCCTTTGCGTCATAAAGATCAACAACCTGCGAAAACGAGTTTTCTGATTTATCTAAGTCGGCTTCATTAAAGTGTATAAACCCTTGCATAATATGGGCTGCCAGGGCCATATCAGGCTCACTTTTATTTTTCAGGATATCGCTAACATGCTTGTGCAGGCTGACCATTCCATCTTTTTGGCCAACAACAAAGTAGTAAACAAAGGTAGAAACTAAACTCCACACCACACTACGGTTGTATTGAGAAGGTGTTAACTCAGCAAATAAGCTTTTCGTTTTATCAATATGCTCATAAACTTGCTGGTGTCCCCAGCCTAGTTTCAGCATAAGCGCCTGCAATAAAATTCGATTAATCTCAATCTTGTCTATAGCCTCCACAGGCTGAGGCATTTCATCGGTCCAAGCTAACACTCTTTGACTCTGCTCGATGGTTTCTTCTATTGCAAAACTCTCTAGTGATGCGTTTGCTGAGGACGTACCAAACTCAAGTGCCGACTCGTATTGCGAAGCTCGGGCAAAGTGTTCAGCTACTTCGCCTGGCTGTTCACTTACTCTATCTGGGAAATGACTAACTAACGTTTCTGCAATCCTCAAATGTGCATTTTGCGATGTTTGCTTATCCATACTCTCATAGGCGGTATCCCTGACTAATGCATGTCTAAATAGATACTTGTCTCCTTCGACTTGGCGTTGAGGATAAACTAATTCCGCGTTAATCAATTCCTCCAAATCTACTTGGACCTCTGCTTCATCCTTGCTAGTAATTAAGAGCAGGAGATCATAATCAAAAGCACGTCCGATAGTTGCAGCCAGCTGTGCTGTAGATTTTGCATATCTGAGCCTATCTAGCTTCTGATGCAGTGATTCTCGCAAGGTGGCTGGTATTTGGTTCAAGTTATGGTCATTGACCAAGTCAACACTCCCATTAACTTTCCTAACCAGATTCTGCTCTTGTAGCGATGAAGCCAGCTCTTCAATGAACAGTGGAATACCATCAGCCCGCTCGATCAATAACGCCTTTAACCTAGGAGACAGCACTTGCTGATCAAAAAGACTATTCACGAATGTTGTCGCTGAATCATCACTTAATCGCTCTAAATGAACAGATACGAAAGAACTATCGTTTAAATGTGGCGAAAGTGGTTCACGGGAAGTATTGAACCAAGCATGCTTATGCTCATTAAATACGTCAGATTCAGCGATGAATTTAATAAACTCAATACTCGTTGGATCAGCCCAATGTACGTCTTCAAGAATGAATAAATGATGTTTCGAATATTGAGTATTATTTTCAATGCCTGAGCGTATTTGACACAAGAGCCGCGCAAGTATTTCAAAAAGACGTTGCTTCTGCAGAATGGGGGACAAATTACCGAGTATGTACGCCCTCTCCCGGCTTTCTTCAACTGTCAAATTCAGCCAAAAAGCTAAAACAATAAGCCCTTGATTTTTATGTTCTTGCGCCAAAGGCAATAAGCTTATGGCCTGTTTTAATCGCTCAACTTTTTGCTCATCATTCAAAGGGGCCAATGCATATTTTGCTTTAAGCATGTTCAAAATTGGAAACAAAGCATTGTTTTGGTACTCAGGTAGGCATTGACCAACTATGTGTCGCCAATCCGTTTTCCGCTCCCTGAATTCAAAGAGTAGACGTGATTTGCCAATTCCAGCCTCACCTTCGATATGTGCCAATTTCTTTGCTTCGCCGCTTGAAAGCAAACTATCTAAAACTGTAAACTCTGTTTCTCTTCCAATAAAAGTATGGTTCTTTCTTGTGCTTCGTAAAAAGCCAAACGCTTCGGATAAACGTTCAGAGCGCAGTAAATACATCCTTTTATCAGAAAAGTTATTCCTAGAACTCTCTTCCCCCGCACCAACCAAGCGCTCAAAATTAAGATAGCTATCAAGCAATTGTTTAACTTTTTCAGAACAGACAATTTGCCCTTCCTGAGCATATCGGCTGAAGTTCATAGCATCATGAGCAACTTTACCTTCAGGGATACTACCCACCAAGCTTTGCATCAGTCCGATTTGAATGCCCATTTTAATTTGACTGACAATGCCATGACTGTCTCGTAACAGTGCATTCTTTTTCTTTATATTACTTGCTATCTCTAAGGCTGCGCGGCTACAGAGTCGACTGTCATTATCAGTGACTGAAGGGTAGCCAAAATAAAAAAGCAGCGTATCCCCTAGTGTACCTACATGCACAGCCCCATAACGGCTTGCAATATCAATGCACTGTTGCAGCTGATCACTATGAAAAGTATCAATCACATCTTGCTCAATTGAAGAAGTGCCCTGCATCTGTTGATGGATTGCTTCTGAACTCAAAATTACCGACAAAACCGTCAGTTGCTTACGTTCAGTGAGCCTTGAGTAAGAAAAATGCCCATCATTTATCAAGGTTTCATCATGCTGGCTTGTAGATAAACTATTACTTCTCATATCTGCTACCTCATTCATCGAATCAGATAGCTGTTTACAATCTAGATTAGAGAAGTTTAACTTCCTAAATTCATGATATAGCTCAGCGGTATTTAACGGCCTCTCATGAGGCTTCTTGTTTAATATCCGTCGAAATAACTGTGCAGAATTATGCCCAGCTAGCACACCCAATGGAATGTTAGTGGGGCTTAACTGTTGATGGAAAATAGCTGCAAGGCTACGGCCTGAGATTGTCGGTACACCAGTGAGGCACTCCAGGAAAACTAACCCCCAAACATAGATATCTGTTTGAGCAACAGGCGGTTCGCCACGCAGTTGTTCTGGAGAGCTATATGTTGGAGTACCAAGCGTCTCTTGCGTTAAAGTTATGCTTTTATAGTCTAGTTGCCGTACCTCATTCTTTAAGGTACCTATTCCAAAATCCAACACTTTGACATGGGTCTTGGCCCCAACTTCATAGAGCATAATATTGGCAGGCTTTATATCCCTATGTATCACTCCTTTTTCATGCGCATGGGATAATGCATCTAACACGCATGCCATGATCTCGGCAGTATCAACAGGAGTTAGGGCACCATGCGTGTCTAAGTACTCTTTAAGTGTACATCCATCAATATATTCATAGACAGCATATATCAGTAAGTCACTTTGCTGCCCCTTATCGATAAGGTGAACAATATTGGGATGACTCAGACGACGAATTAAGTCAGACTCACGATGAAAACGCTCAATATAGCGTCGTTTCTTTTCTTGTTCGAGTTCAGAGCTAAGTATTAAAAACTTTATAGCGACAAGCTTTTGCGTGCTGTGTTGGAGCGCTTTATAAACGACCCCAAAGCCACCCTCGCCTATTTTTTCTAGTAGTTCATAATCAGACGAACTAAATGTCGTTTCTACAGAGCTTTGACTCTGGAAATCCATTTCCATCACAAATTCTCGTTTCTTTTGATAATGTGTAAACCAAAGTTATAGCCTCAACTCATCACCCCACAAAATGGAATGGAGCCAAACAATATCAACACCAACTGCAACTAAAGATAGACGCACTTTTATCCCATATCAAACCATAAGCATAAAAGCCGCACGCATAACGTGAAAAATGTGCTTTGATGCGCACTTAATTGGCCGCCTAACTCCCTCTTCGACACTCTATAAAGTCACTACGCTCAGCACTTACTTGCTCATAAATTTGATACAAAGCGCATCTACAACAATTCTATTGATAGATGATTAACTACTACCTAGGGCTACTGATAATATGACGATTCACATTCACTACCCTCGACACACATGACAAACAACCGCATTGCCAGTTTCGAAGCCGGTAGGCTTACTGCCCTTCTCGGCGTCATCGCTATTCACAGCCAACTCTTTATGACAGCCCCTATAATCCATGATCAACCTTGGTTAGGGCTTCTTATCAATCAACTTAGCCGCTTCGCCGTTCCCTTGTTCTTTATCATGGCGGGATACTTCATTGCACCGAAGCTGTTGGCTACACCAACACACACCATCAAACAATACAGCTTACCGTTGCTGAAGGTTTGGTTGGTTTGGAGTGTGATCATATTCCTCGTGCCATTCAACCTGCAGCTAGCATGGGAGTCGGGCTACCTTGCAGAGCGCAGCGGCTATTGGCAGTTCTTGCTATCCCAACCGTTCAATACTCTGTTCGAAGGCAGCTTAGTCCACCTTTGGTATATTCCAGGTTTGATCTGTGGCTTGTTGATCATTGCCATGTGCTGCCATGCCAAGAAGCTCAGCCTGCTCCTGCCTGTCGCTATTGCGCTCTACCTTTTCGGTTTAGCCGCTGGCAGTTATGCGCCACTCACTGGCATCGAATCACCGCTGTTCACCCGTAACGGGCCTTTCATGAGTACCCTGATGCTGACCATTGGCTTCTTAATAAGGCAGCAAGGCTGGCAACTGAGTATTGGCAAAGCATTCTTTTTCGCTTTAGTGGGAATGGGGTTGCACTTAGCTGAAGCAACGTATTTAATCCGCTTCGATGTACCGTTCAATATGCATGACTTTTTAGCCGGTACGCCGCTTTGGGCAACGGGCATCTTCTTCATGCTCAAGCAGCGACCACAGTTTGGCCAGGCGATAGTTAGCCTGAATATCAGCAAACATGTTTTGGGTATCTACCTCATTCACCTGCTGATTATTATCTACCTCATGCGCCTATTGCCGATGATGGGCTTCTCTGGCTATGCCAATGATATTCTCCGATTTGTTCTTACCTGTGTCATTAGCTACGGCTTAGTCGTACTTATTGATAAAACGCCGCTTAGGAATTGGCTCCTGAGATAACAAGAAACCCGGCACTCAGCTCAGAGTGCCGGGTTTCTTTTAGGGCAGTATTCCCTTCGTTTATTACTGCGTGATCACCGTAGACACATTGTGCTCAAGCAACCACAACTGTAAATTCGGCGCTTTGTTGATGTAATGGCTGACCAAATCACAGGGTTTCTTCGCTGAAGAAGCCGCTTTCAGGGCATGGTCGATAAGGGCCAGCACCGCTTCATTTTGATCATCGTGAAGATATTCAAGAGAAGGATGAGTCTGATCCAGCCCCAACGCAAACTGTGCCAGTTGATCGATATCGACCACCAGCCCATCAAAATACTGCAGGAACTTTTCCGCCATCAAGGCATTGGCTGGCAATTCAGCCATCAAATGAACACGAAGCCCGTTTGCGCCTCGGCACAGCCCTTGCTCTGCAAGCAGATCAATCGCTGTTGCTGACTCACTGAATGTACGGACAAACGGAATGACCAATTCGATGTTCGTCATACCCTCTGCAATGCGCGCACGTTTGATCGCTTCGCACTCCAGTTCAAAAGCTTTCCGAACCGCTTTATCGGCCCAACGAGAAACGCCCCGTTTCCCAATGAGGGGATTAACTTCTTGGGTTTCAAGTTCTGAACCCAGTAACGCCAACCTTTGATGAGAGTCTGCCCCTGCCAAGCGCACCTTCAGTGGCTTTTCTCCCGCTTTCTGGGCAGCTGAGATAAGCCTCTCTGCCAAAGCGGATACCAAAAACTCGGCTGGATTATTGTCTGTCTTCGCCAATAACTGCTGTTGAGCCTCTTCAGGCAAATCCACTGGGTATGCGGCCGCATAAGGGTGGGTCCCTATTTCTAGCAAGAGATCATCGACAGAGACCAAACCTATATCAGCCTGTAAATTGGAGAGCTGGGCAGAAGATTTAAGAATTTCTGAGAACTGTAGACCTGACTGAGCGCTATTTGTCATAAACCACCATAACTGCTTTAACTTGGGTTTTAATCAATCAGGAAGAAAATATAGGGATAGATCCGAGCAACGAGGCTTGTGATTCCGTTTGTATATCGACTTCCATTATTACCCACAATGAATGGGTAGATATTCACATAGACCCAACATACTGACTCAAACCCCGAGACGCAAGTGTGTAATCAGAAAGTTTTGCGGCATTAATTGATGAAACTAGTTGTCTTATCTGCTTCCCCATTTTCCGGCTCTGGGTATATACCAGCAAGGCATTGCTTTTACCCACTGGACAAAATGGCAGCAATCATTGATCTATCTTGCGAAAAGGCGAAGAAAAACAGAAAGCGCTAGAATAAAAATCTAAGTGATATCACAAGTTTGGTTTATTCCTGCCGACTTTTGGGCTATCTTTACGCGTCAATAATTTTTGAAATACCGAGATAGGCAACACTATGCCAATGAAAACAGATGAACTCCGCACCGTTAGCCTTGGGCTTATGCCAACGCCTGCTGCGGTAGAAGCTGCTTACCCAATCACAGATGAAATTGCGGAGCATGTCGCCCACTCTCGTCGTCAAGTTGAAGCGATTCTAACGGGCCAGGACTCCCGTCTTCTTGTTGTCGTTGGTCCTTGCTCTGTCCACGATCCTGATGCAGCCATCGATTACGCAAAACGCCTGTATGCCGTTCAGGAAAAATACAAAGATACGTTATTCATTGTAATGCGTACCTACTTCGAAAAACCACGCACGGTAGTTGGCTGGAAAGGACTGGTATCCGACCCTAATCTAGACGGTAGCCTGGATCTTGCAAAAGGCCTTCATACAGCACGTAAATTACTCGTGGATATCAACGCGCTGGGTATGCCTACAGCGACAGAATTCTTAGATATGATCACAGGCCAATACCTAGCTGATCTTATCAGCTGGGGCGCTATTGGTGCGCGTACAACTGAATCCCAAATCCACCGTGAAATGGCGTCGGCCCTGTCCTGCCCGGTAGGTTTTAAGAACGGAACCGACGGCAACATCAAAATTGCCATTGATGCTATCCGTGCTACTCGTGAATCACACGTTTTCTGCTCTCCAGCGAAAAGCGGTGAAATGACGATCTACCGCACATCAGGTAACCCGCACGGTCACGTGATCCTTCGCGGCGGTAAAATGCCAAACTACCACGCTGAAGATATCCAAGCGTCTTGTGATACGTTGGCATCATTCGATTTACCAACCCGTTTGGTTGTCGACTTCAGCCACGGTAACTGCCAGAAACAGCACAAACGTCAACTTGATGTTGCTGCCGACATTTGCCAACAAATTAAGTCTGGCAGCCAGTTTGTTGCTGGTATAATGGCAGAAAGCTTTATTGTTGAAGGCAACCAGCCAGTTGATACCGACAATTTATGCGCGCTAACTTACGGTCAGTCTATTACCGATCCATGCATTAACTGGGACGATACTGTTACCATGCTGGATATGCTTTCTGAAGCAGTAGGCAGCCAACAATAAAATCAATAGCAGGGCCAAAGACGGCCCCGCTTATATTACAATTACATCAACATACAAATTGGGATTACGCACATGCCATCTTTTGACATTGTTTCTGAAGTCGACTTCGTAGAGATCCGAAATGCGGTAGAAAACTCATCTCGTGAACTAGATACTCGTTTTGATTTCCGTGGTGTCGAAGCTAGCTTCAAGCTGGATAAAGAAGTTGTAAAAATCACTACAGAATCTGATTACCAGCTAAGCCAGTTGGTTACTATCCTTCGTGGTAACCTAGCTAAGCGCCATGTTGATGCGCAATCTATGGATCAGAAAGAGACAACTCGTACAGGTAAGTCTTTCGCTTGTAATGTTGAATTCAAGCAAGGTGTTGATACTGCAGTTGCAAAGAAAATCGTCAAGATGATCAAAGATGAGAAGCTAAAAGTTCAAGCTTCTATCCAGGGCGACAAAGTTCGTGTGACTGGCAAGAAACGTGATGATCTACAAGCAGTAATGGCGCTGGTACGCGGTGCAGAACTTGGCCAATCATTCCAGTTCGATAACTTCCGCGACTAAGCCACTCACCAACAGTAATTAAAAAAACCGCCAGTTGGCGGTTTTTTATTAACATCCATAAGTTACTTGGGTAACTTTCAGCTTGTCTATTTTTGTTCCACCATCTTGATAGTGCTCTAGCTTCACATAGCATCGATGAGATGTAATGTCCTCACCGAAACGCTCTTCACCAAAATACACATACGTCCAATCGTCATATTCACTTACAGTTAAACCATCAATACTCATTGCTTGATGCAAATGCTCGGGTTTAACACTCATAAAATTATCGTGCACGTAAAGCTCTGTACCTGGAATATTTTTGAGGCTACCGGTTCCATCTAATACTCCAGCCATTTCTGCCTTTGCCATCACAATTTCATTGGCAGCATGAAACGCACCTTCAAATCCCTTTAGTACCGCAATTCTGGCATCTGTTTGGCTATTCATAAACTTCGGGGCAGCGGTTACCGCCAGCACACCAAGAAGCGCAATAACAACAACCATTTCTATCAGCGTAAATCCCCTTACCTGAGATTTATTACCAGCTTGAATAATATTCAAAACATATTCCACTTAACGAATACACAATCTCAATGAATTATACTAAATACTTTTAATCGATCAATCTTACTGTCAAAAAAATGACACTCACTTTTCAATATCACTTAATTTCTAATGTTAAATTAAGTGCCAATCAAACTACTCCTTTTTGACTAGGCAAAAACACAACGCAAGCTCTTATCGGCTAATTACAGCTTCACCGCATTTTAAACTGATCAAATAACACACAACTGACACTCAGAATGACGTCCACAATCATTTGCCATTAACAAAAATTAATACATTTTCACCATTAGACATAAAAGCCTATAACTGGATATTTTATAGTTATAAACAAGCGCATGAATATTGTGCAAACAGACGCCTAAAAGCGAAAAACCATAGTTGTGATACGGATAATCCCCTATACTTGCCCGCGTCCTATTTAGGGTTCCAATTGTCATTATTAAAGGTTTTAATAAGTTAGAGATTTAGAGCAGTCATTACCAAGTAGCATTGTGCATGCATGGAATTAGCGCTTTTAGACCCAGGACGTCACTATGATCACTTTTCCGTTTGAAGTGATTCTCTCCCACAACTCGCTCCTTACTTTGTTCATCTGAACTGCAAATAGTTGTTTGCAAAACTGCTCTTACTCCTTTACTGACTTTCCATCAGTAAAGCAGGGAAGATACACAGAAGAGAACCCTTTGAAGGCTATATAAACTATACCTATAAAGGAGATGTCCATAATGGGCACTGTGAAAAACAATACCGTTCATTCTCAATCAACCACAAAAGCAAAGCTGGGCTGGAAAAAAGCCGATACCCTTTGGGTACTTGGCCTTTTCGGTACCGCTGTTGGTGCAGGTACACTTTTCCTACCAATTAACGCCGGTGTAGGTGGCCTAATCCCATTATTGGTAATGACAGTCCTTGCACTGCCAATGACCTACTTCGCACACCGCGGCATGACTCGATTCGTGCTTTCAAGCTCCAACCCTGGCGCAGATATCACAGAAGTGGTTGAAGAGCACTTTGGTGCTGGCATGGGTAAAGTGATCACCCTACTTTACTTCTTTGCTATCTACCCAATTCTACTGGTTTACAGTGTTGCCCTAACCAACACCGTAGAAAGCTTTATGATCAACCAGCTAAGCATCACTCCTCCTGCTCGCTGGGTTCTTGCTCTTGCACTGATTGTCGGCCTAATGGCAATTGTTCGCCTGGGTGAAGAGCTGATTGTAAAAGCAATGAGTATGCTGGTATTCCCATTCGTTGCGGTTCTTCTAGCGCTTGCGCTATACCTAGTGCCTGAGTGGAACGGCGAGATCTTCAATCATGTTATGCCTGCTGAAGGCGGTATGACATCTGTATTCATGGCAGTATGGTTGATCCTACCTGTAATGGTTTTCTCATTTAACCACTCACCAGTGATCTCTTCTTTCGCGGTAGCAATGCAGAAAGAACACGGTGACAACGCAGAGCCACAGGCACGCCGTGTACTTCAGCGCGCACACATCATGATGGTTGTAACCGTTATGTTCTTCGTGTTCAGCTGTGTTCTATCACTTTCTCCGGCCAACCTAGCTGAAGCGAAAGCACAGAACGTGTCGATCCTGACTTACCTGTCAAACCACTTTCAAACGCCAATGATTGCTTACGCTGCGCCTATCGTTGCTATTATCGCAATTACTAAGTCTTTCCTAGGCCACTACCTAGGTGCTAGCGAAGGCTTGAACGGTTTGGTTGTTAAAGTATCTCGCAGCCGTGGTAAAGAGATCGGCCCTAAAGCGCTAAACGCATTCACAGCTGGCTTCATGCTTATTACAACTTGGGCAGTAGCCACTATCAACCCAAGCATTTTGGGTATGATTGAAAGCCTAGGCGGCCCAATCATCGCGATGCTGCTATTCATCATGCCGATGTACGCCATCAAGAAAGTACCGGCGATGCGCAAATACTCAGGTGCAATCAGCAACGTATTTATCGTTGTTATCGGCCTAATTTCTATCTCGGCAATCTTCTACTCTCTGGCTCAATAAGTCATTAAGTCAAAAACTTTCCAAGGCCATCATTCGATGGCCTTTTTTATATACCCAAGCTACTTCAAGATACAGGTTCAGCGAGAATTTATAAGCTTATAGACAAGGCATTGTTTTAAAGATCTAGTGGCTCTAAATCAAGAAACAATAACGCTGTATAAAAGCTTAGAAAACTCGCCCTTCGGGAGGGTGCCTTCAGGTAACGTGGGTATATTCGATTTTTTAAAACATCTTGTTCGTCAGTGCCTACTGTTTGTCACGCTAAACTCTGCTTACACTGAAACCATAAACAAATCAGGAGGCAAACATGGCTATTCGACAAATACAGTCCCTTATTCCCGCCCATCCTTCTTCTGATGGTGACGGTGTTCGTATCCAACGCGTGCACGGGTTTAACAATACGCAATTTTCGCCTTTTTTGATGATTGATGAATTAAAATCAGAAAGCTCTGCTGACTATGTTGGTGGTTTTCCCCCCACCCGCATAGAGGGATAGAAACTTTAACCTACATGCTAAAAGGCCATTTCCAGCACAAGGATCATATGGGCAATGTGGGCGAACTCAGTGATGGTGGCGCACAGTGGATGTCCGCTGGCCGCGGAGTGATCCACAGCGAAATGCCAATCATGACCGATGGTGACCTGCACGGCTTTCAAATCTGGATCAACCTGCCTGCAGCCAAGAAAATGCAGCCAGCGGATTATCATGACTTCCAGTCGGATGTGATCACTCACCACCGACAAGAAGAAGGAAGCCTTGTCCGTGTTATTGCCGGTGACCTAACAATTAAAGGAACGACACTCGCGGGACCACTGCAGCAAACTGGCGTTCCAGTCACCATTGCAGACTGGCAAGCCGAGCAAGCAGCTAGCTTAAACAGCTGTCTGAATCCTGACTTTCAAGCCATGCTTTACGTGTACAGCGGCTCTATCACTGTTGAAGGGAAAGAAGTTAATGCGGGCACTCTTGCCATACTTGGCAATGGGGAAGGCTTGACTATATCAACAGACGAACAGGCTGGCGTGTTGTTATTATCGGGCCAACCAATTAACGAGCCCGTGGTGCATTACGGTCCGTTTGTGATGAACAGCATGGATGAGATAGAACAAGCAATACAAGATTACCAACAAGGCACATTGGTATAAGCCTCAAAAAACATGCCGACTCACCTTAAGAAAAAAGGTCTGTCGGCATGCTGGTATATCTAATCAGGATCTGAGCCCTTCATTTTCTCTTGTGCAAGTAATTCAAAGTATTCTTTGGTCAGTTTGAACACCACTGGACTTAGCAACAATAGCGCAATCAAATTAGGGATAGCCATCATGGCATTCAGAGTATCTGCCAGCAGCCAAATAAACTCCAAAGAGCTGGTGGCCCCAATAGGCACCGCAATGATCCAAAGCACTCTGAAAGGAACAATCGCTTTTACACCAAATAAATACTGGATACATTTTTCACTATAAAAGCTCCAGCCCAATATGGTGGTAAAGGCAAAAATAGACAGTGCGATAGCAACCACAAAATTACCTATTCCCGGTAGTGCTGAAGCAAAGGCAGCTGAAGTCAGTGCAGCCCCGGTTTCACCACTAAGCCAAGACCCTGACACAACAATGGCTAAACCGGTGATGCTACAAACTACTATGGTATCAATGAAAGTACCCAGCATAGCCACCAAGCCTTGTGCGACAGGGTTTTTCGTTTGCGCTGCAGCGTGAGCTATTGGGGCACTACCAAGCCCGGCCTCATTCGAGAAAATACCGCGAGCAACACCAAACCGAATTGCCGCCCATACCGCTGCACCGGCAAAACCACCCTGCGCGGCTACTGGGGTAAAGGCACTACTAACAATCAAACTAAAAGCGGCAGGTATTTCAGATATATTCATTATCAGAACAATAAGGCCAGAAGCGATATAAAACGCTGCCATCAAAGGCACTAACTTACCTGCTACATCGGCTATACGCTTGATCCCGCCCATCAGTACCAACCCGACCAGTATCATCATCACCAATCCGGAAATCATTGGTGAAATACCAAAGCTTGATTCAACCGCTGCAGCAACAGAATTTGACTGCACGGTATTACCAATACCAAACCCTGCTAAGCCACCAAAAATAGCAAATGCCGTTCCCAGCCATGCCCACTTACTGCTCAGGCCATTTTTGATGTAATACATC
The DNA here is from genome assembly GCF_056158405.1 of Photobacterium sp. AWH4_225. NCBI lineage: Bacteria > Pseudomonadati > Pseudomonadota > Gammaproteobacteria > Vibrionales > Vibrionaceae > Photobacterium > Photobacterium sp. AWH4_225. Next base: position 2,205,712 of record NZ_JBSWTF010000001.1, read on the forward strand.
GGGCCACCAACATGGTTGCCATTGGCATCCGTCTCACGGTATTTAACGGCACAAACCGCTTCGGCAAATTTGGTCGCCATCCCAACCAATGCTGTACACCACATCCAAAATAATGCGCCAGGGCCGCCTAAAAATATTGCGGTTGCTACCCCTGCTATATTACCGGTACCGATAGTTGCCGAAAGCGAGGTCATCAAAGCATTAAATGGGCTTATTTCCCCTTTTGCTTCCTCTTCTTTCTCTGGGATCCTGCCCGTCCATAGCAACTTAAAACCCGCTCCAATTTTGGCAATGGGCATTAGCTTTAAGCCAAGAGTAAGATATATACCCACCCCGAGGATAAGTACCAGCATGGGAACGCCCCATACGAAACCGTTTATGGCTGAGACAAAATTCGCGATTGAATCCATCCTTATCCTCTCTATTTTTATTTACTTATCCCAAAAACATAGGCGGCCTTGCCTATAACTTCAACATGGATATAAACAATGTGGGTAAATACTAAAATCGATTAGTGGTAGGAAACTATCCTAATTAGGTAAGTGCATTATGTTCAGACATAAAAAAAGCTTCCCAAGGAAGCTTTTCTATCAAATCAAACTGTGCGGTTAATCATACAATGATGGTTCACCTTCAGGGCGGGTTTTAAAGCGACGGTGCAACCACATATATTGCTCAGGCGCTTCCATAATCGAGCGCTCGACAGCTTTGTTCACATAGGCTGCCGCAGCATCAGGATCATTATGCGGGAACGCATCCAATGGTGGGAAAACTTTCAGTGTGTAGCGGCCGGAATCGGTATTGCGCACCATAGAAAATGGTACAACTGCACAATGTGAAGCGTCGACCAACAAACTGGTACCTGTGGTTGTACATGCCTTCTCAACTGCAAACAAAGGCGCAAACGTCGATCGGCGCTTACCATAGTCGTGATCAGGGGCGTACCACACTCTTTCGCCTTTGCGTAGAGCACGTAGCATGCCTTTTACATCTTTGCGGTCAATCATGTATTTGTTTGAGCGGATACGACCTTTAAATTGGAAAAAATCAAAACAAGGGTTTTTATTAGGTCGATAAACACCTACGCCCGGTGTTTTCATGCCAAATGCTCGCGCACCAAGCTCTAGGTTCAACGAGTGCACGGCCACTAGCAGAACACCTTTACCTTCAGCTTCAAGCTTATGAATATGCTCCAATCCTTCGTAGGTCACATGGCGCTCCACTCGAATATCAGGCCAGAACCAAGCCATACCGGTTTCAAACATAGCTAAGCCAGTATTATCAATGTTCTTCTTCATCAACACATCGCGCTCTTCTTGCGACATATCAGGAAAACAAAGCTCTAGATTTCGGGCAATGGTCTTCTTGCGCTTTTTTATAATTCGCATAGCCAAGCGTCCAAGCCCCTGCCCCATTCGAAATTGGATAAAATAAGGCAACCAACTGATAAGGTACATCAGGCCAACCATAGATAAGGTGAGCCAATATCGAGGGTGTAATAGCGACTTGGTAAAGGTTGGCGCTGTAAATTTGCTCATACGCGATGATATCCCTTTATTATTTTTATTCCGCACTCACATTATGACTCATTAAAGCATGCCTTAGTGGGAGATCTATTTACGGAAGTTATATCGAACACTGCATTCTATTGCGTGGAGATAGGCTATGCAAGTGGCTGAAGTTTTGTACCGTTAATTTTCAGTATTCATTAAGCCAGTGAGTAATGATAAGGCGATTATAGTCGCAAAACTAAGCAATCAATGAGCGGGAATAAGTTGATGATTGAAATTTGGGTGAAGAGATAAGGAACAAAAAAGTGGCTTGTTGATTACAAGCCACTTCGGGTGTGCGTCGAAAATATTTGCAGTGTTGTTAAGACATTATGCCGCGTGGGAAATCGGCTCAGCCCCTACTTTCTGATACAGGGACATTTCACCTTCAGGCCGAGTTTTAAAACGTCGGTGAAGCCACATATACTGACATGGTGCCGCAAGGATTGATCTCTCAACGGCTTTGTTGACAACAATCGCTGCTCGTTCAGGGTCATTGCGAGGAAATGTCTCTTGAAGAGGTTCAATAGTAATCACATAATCGCCAGAATTAGACTCACGCACCATTCTAAATGTCATCACCTCACAGCCACTGTTGTCCACCAGCAAACTCGTTCCTGTGGTTGTACAGGCCTGTTCAACCGCAAACAGTGGAGCAAATGTAGAACGACGACGGCCGTAATCATGATCAGGCGCATACCACACTCGCTGCCCCGTGCTTAATGCATTCAACATCCCTTTTACATCTTTTCGATCTATCAACGTACGGTTTGAGCGGGCACGACCTCGATACTGAACAAAATCAAAGCAAGGGTTGTTATTGGGACGATAGATACCCGTCCCTGACTTATGGATACCAAACGCTCGTGCTGCTAACTCCAAATTCAGTGAATGGACAGCAATAAATAGCGCCCCTTTTCCTTCGCGCTCCAATTGCTCGATATATTCCATCCCCTCAATGCGAACATGACGCTTCACTCTTGCATCTGACCAAAACCAAGCCATCCCGGTTTCGAATAAGGCAAGACCCGTATTATCAATATTGGCCTTCACGATTTGTTCTCTTTCTTCCGCTGTCATTTCTGGGAAGCAAAGCTCAAGGTTTCGTTCAATAGTAAAACGACGCTTCTTCATTAACCCCAAAGCTACCCGGCCAATACCCTGCCCTAAACGGCGCTGTATGACATAAGGGAGCCAACTTAATAAATACATTACAAGAATTAAGAGAAGTGTTGGCCAATAACGTGGCCTCAATAAGTTGAGAGAGAAACGAGGTGCAGCAAATTTGCTCATAAATAGGCATCACAATAAATAGAATCTGAAAGATTTACTGGGCGCTATAACTGCAGTAAATCGCTCTGAATTCTACCCTTGTTCCCCGCACATTCACAGCATAATCAAGCCACTTTAAATCAATTATCAACACAGCCCACAAAAAACAGAAAATTCATCATTAAAACACTGAAAATTAACGCATATGCATAGCATCCATCACAAATGAAAAAACGACTAAAATCATCACAAGACTGAAAATGCGTCAACTTTAGCCGTTTTTGAACGAGATACCTTCAGTGCTCTATCAAATTTCAAAAAACGATATTTTAGAAACCTTCAACACCTTTCATGTCAGGCAGACGATGTGCAATACCTTTATGACAGTCAATACAGGTTTTTGATCCATCTGCTAACGAGCTTGAATGTTGAACAGATGCACGTTGAGACTGCTGCGTGAAGTCCATATAACTAAACTCATGGCAGTTTCGGCATTCCAGCGAATCATTTTTCTTCATCCTCTTCCATTCGCGCTCCGCCATATGCAAACGGCGTGCTTCAAATTTCTCAGGTGTCGAAATCGCCCCTGTTACCCAAGCCCATACTTCCTTAGAAGCCTGCATCTTACGGGCCATTTTATCCGTCCAGTCATGCGGTACATGACAATCAGAACAGATAGCCCTTACCCCAGTACGGTTGGTAAAATGAATGGTTCCTTGTATTTCCTGATAGACATTATCCTCATGGCAACTAACACAGAATGGCTCTGAGTTAGTAAACTCCATCCCAGTGTTGAACGCCCCCCAAAAAATCACCCCAGCGATGAAGCCACCGAGCGTTAAAAAACCAAGACTAAAATATTTTGCTGGCGAACGGATTAAGGCCCACCATTTTTTCAACCATTGCCACATACGCTTCCTCCCTTACTTCTCTTGATCGAGCAGCGTATCGAGATCGGTAAATGAAGTACCAACCAATGGTTTAGCATCAGTCTGTACTACATGGCACTGCTCGCAGAAGTAACGCCGTGGCGACAGCTCTGCAAGGAAGTTACCGTCTCTATCCATATAGTGAGTGACACTGATCATTCTCGCCTGGGTTTCTTCCACCCTACTACGTGCATGGCAAGCCATACATTTGTTCGCATTCAAATCTACTTGGTAATTATCGATCTTATGTGGGATCACCGGCGGCTGCATTGGGTAGTTACGCTTAGGGATCCTATCGTCGTTAATGGTTTTATTCATCATTGGCGGTTTAGGCTCACCGTCAAGAGCATATTGCCGAGTCGTCGCAAGCTCATCTCCTTTAATAGCCTCCGTCGCCGCGATAACCACACCGGTTGAGAAAAATAATAAAAGCACAGCAAGTATTTTATTCATGGCTAAACTCCTATGCCTTTACCACTTTGACAGCACATTTTTTGAAGTCTGTCTGTTTGGAAAGAGGGTCAGTGGCATCCAGCGTCACTTTGTTGATCAACTGGCTAGAATCAAACCATGGAACATAAACCAAGCCTTTAGGCGGTTTGTTCCTACCACGGGTCTCAACACGAGTAAGAATCTCGCCACGGCGCGAAACGACTTTAACTTCATCTCCTCGCCGCATACCTCGTTCTTTTGCATCATCCGGATGCATAAACACCTGAGCATTAGGATATGACTTATGCAGTTCAGGGACTCGGCGAGTCATTGAGCCTGAATGCCAATGCTCTAGTACCCGGCCGGTAGAAAGCCACAAATCATATTCTTCATCCGGACTTTCTGCTGGCGGTTCATAAGGCAAAGCGAAAATAACCGCCCGACCATCGGGTTTGCCATAAAACTCGTAACCACTGCCAGGTTTGACGTAAGGGTCTGATCCTTCTTTGAAACGCCACAAGGTTTCCTTACCATCCACAACCGGCCAACGTAAGCCCCTTACCTCGTGGTAAACCTCAAAAGGTGCTAAATCATGGGCATGACCCCGGCCGAACTGGGCGTATTCTTCAAACAGACCTTTTTGCAAGTAATAGCCGTACTGTGTTGACTCGTCGTTGCTGTGCCCTTCTGCAAGGTCTTCCAATGGATACTGGTTAACCTGACCGTTGGCAAATAGCACGTCATACAAGGTTTTGTCTTTGTAATCTGGATTAGCATCAAGCAGCTCTTTCGGCCACACTTCATCAGTTTTGAAGCGTTTTGAAAACTCAACAAGTTGCCACAGATCTGACATTGCCTCTCCCGGTGCATCAACCATTTTGTGCCATAGTTGGGTGCGACGCTCTGCGTTACCGTATGCCCCTTCTTTTTCTACCCACATTGCCGTTGGCAAAATAAGATCGGCAGCCTGTGCGGTTGCTGTTGGATACGCGTCAGAAACAACGATGAAATTGTCCGGGTTGCGGTAACCGGGCAGGATTTCCTCGTTGATATTTGGGCCAGCTTGCAAGTTGTTATTGACCTGGATCCAATACGCATTGATCTTACTGTCTTTCAACATTCGAGCTTGCAATACCGCATGTGCCCCGACTTTCTCAGGAATGGTGCCATCAGGCAGTTTCCAGATTTTTTCGGCAACTTTACGGTGCTCAGGGTTGTTCACCACCATATCGGCTGGCAGGCGGTGAGAGAAGGTGCCGACCTCTCGAGCTGTACCACAGGCTGATGGCTGGCCAGTCAATGAGAATGGGCTGTTGCCCGGGGTGGAAATTTTACCGGTAAGAAGGTGGATGTTATAAACCAAGTTATTACACCATACGCCTCGGGTGTGCTGGTTGAAACCCATGGTCCAAAACGAAGTCACCCTTTTATCTGGGTCAGCATAAAGCTCTGCAAGCTCAATGAGTCGCTCAGGTTTCACACCTGACATCTCACTGGCTTTTTCAACCGTGTACTCTGAGACAAACTCTTTGAACTCTTCAAAAGTCATTGGGTCAGAATCGCCGCTATCTGGGTTCTTAGCCTGCTGCTGAAGAGGATTTTCAGGGCGTAGCCCATAGCCAATATCGGTTGCACCACGGCGGAAATTCACATGCTTGTCGACAAAGTCCTTATTCACTTTGTCGTTGGTAATGATGTAATTGGCGATAAAATTGAGGATGGCTAAATCGGTTTGTGGTTCGAATACAATAGGGATATCGGCCAGCTCAAAACTGCGGTGTTCAAAAGTAGAGAGAACTGACACTTTCACATCGGGGTTAGAGAGTCTGCGGTCCGTTACCCTCGTCCAAAGTATCGGGTGCATTTCTGCCATGTTTGAACCCCAGAGAACGAAAGCATCTGCTGATTCGATATCATCATAACAGCCCATCGGCTCATCGATACCAAAGGTGCGCATGAAGCCCACAACGGCTGAGGCCATACAGTGTCGAGCATTCGGGTCAATATTGTTAGAGCGGAAGCCGGCTTTCATCAGCTTAGCAGCAGCGTAACCTTCATAGATAGTCCACTGACCGGAGCCAAACATACCAATCGCTTCTGGCCCTTTTTCTTTCAACACCGCCTTCCATTTTTCGGTCATGATGTCGAAGGCTTGATCCCAGCTAATCGGGGTAAAATCCCCTTCTTTATCGTATTTGCCGTCCTTCATTCTCAGCAGCGGTTGAGTCAGGCGATCGTCACCGTACATGATCTTCGATAGAAAATAGCCTTTAACACAATTCAAGCCACGGTTAACCGGTGACTTGATATCACCATGGGTAGCAACGACCTTGTCATCTTTCACCCCCACATTTACCGAACACCCCACCCCGCAAAATCGGCAAGGTGCCTTTTCCCAGGTGATCTGGGTTTTCGATGCATCCGTAACAACATTACTAGCTACAACAGGAATAGATATACCCGCTGCAGCGGCTGCACTGGCCGCGGCCTGTGCTTTGATAAACTTACGCCGGGAACATTTCATTGTTTTCTCACTCAACTATTGCTTCACGGTAAAGACAATCACACAAGCTGTTGATTATTCTTATTTCTAGCCTGTCACTACCTGTAAAAACCAGACAAAAAACCCATAGCCACCAACAACGGCAACAGCAAGAATGGGAAACAGTACAACGGTAATAAACAGAAAAGCCTTTAACTCAGAACGGTGCTGGTTAGCATCACTCATTTCATTCTCCAAATTTGTTGGATACCTATAACTCTAGCTAGCTTCAGAGAAATTGATAACTTGATGAGATCAAAAACCTTAATTGAGAATGAGTCGTATTAGTTGTTATGGGATTAATTAGTGCAACAGCAATGAATTTAATGATAGTGTGAGAGGTAAGAGATTGTTTAGAAAGGAGTCATGGAATGACTATCAGCAAAACCAAGTCAAGCTTTTACCGACGGCTCTATATCGCGCACCTAATTGACACCGGTATAGCAACGGTGCCAGGTATTTTGGAATACACCGGCATGCCACGAAGAACGGCGCAAGATACCATCAAAAGCCTTGCTGACCTTGATATCGTATGTACCTTCAAACAAACCAAAGGCGAACGTAATCGCAGTGGGAGATATGAAATAGAAGATTGGGGGGCGATCAACAAAACGTGGATCGCCGAGAATATTGCAGAAATTAAACGGGTACTTAATTACCCGTAAACACTGCTAGCCAGTTAAGGGCTACTTTTTCTTTTCCATCATTGCTTTGAGATCAGCAAATGGATTGAATGTCGCAGCCTGATGATCATCTTCACCCGCTTTTACTACACTGCCCATCTGATTATCGTGTTCAGTGTACTTTTCGTGCTCATGGTCATGGCAGAACAAACATAGCAGTTCCCAGTTACTGCCATCTTCAGGGTTGTTAGTGTGGTCATGATCCACATGGTGCACCGTTAGCTCGCGTAAATTGGAATAAACGAACTCGCGAGTACATCGGCCACATACCCAAGGGTATAGTTTTAGCGCTTTCTCTCGGTAACCCTGCTCTTTACGGGCATACGCGGCACTGGTGCCATAAAAATCAGAAGACATTCTCTCACCTAGGATTGATTTGATTTCGCCGGTAGTTTATCGGATTTCATCATACAGTGCTGCTAAACAGTAGCAAATTCATGAATAGTCTCACTGAATGAAACACTCAAGGGTGATAATGGCAGCTATGTTTATGCAAAAAGCACAGCAAAAACAGTGTATCATTTTATAAACGACCAAATGACAGAGCAATGTAAACCTTATTTGGTGTTAAATTAAGCGATAAGGTAGCTAAATGCTTAATAGAGGGCAAAAAAATACCTCCCTTGGATGTAATGCACCTTGATTATGATAATATTCGCCCCAATTTGTGAATTAAACTCTCACTTTATAGAGAAGACGACATATGGCTTTTGATTTTTCTGAATTAACTGTGGACTTATCGGCAATGCCGACAACGATTGATATGGGACATGCTTGGTTGGGCGGTTTGTTGCTCGTCATGCTGGTACTTTATATCTCGAAGAAAGGTAAACCTGTCGAAGTCGAGAAAGTTGTTGAGAAAGAAGTCGAGAAAATCGTAGAAGTTGAAAAACCTGTCGAGAAAATCGTCGAAGTCGAAAAGGTTGTAGAAGTTGAAAAAGTAGTCGAGAAGATTGTTGAAGTTGAGCCTAAGCTAAAAACTTCGACACCTGATGCGGCACTTCAGCTTCTTTCTTTGCTTCAGCAAGAAGCACGTTTTATCGACTTCATGCAAGAAGACCTAAAAGGTTTCAGCGATGCTGAAATCGGTGCTGCTGCCCGTGTTATTCACGAAGGTGGCCAGAAAGTACTATCTGAATACTTCAGCTTTGCCCCAGTACGTGTCGAAGAAGAAGAAACACGTATTACATTACCAAAAGGCTTTAACGCTTCTGAAGTTCGCCTAACAGGTAATGTGGTTGGCGAAGCGCCATTTACCGGAACCCTAATCCACCGCGGCTGGAAAGTGACTGACATCAAACTGCCTAAACTGGCAGAAGGTCACGATGCGAAAATTGTTGCCGCCGCTGAGGTAGAACTGTGATGCAAGAAACTCAAGAACACCGTTACAGTGTTGGTATCGACCTTGGTACCACCCACTGCGTATTATCTTATGTAGATTTGCAAGACGAAGACGCCCGCGTCAGCGTTATGCCAATTGCCCAGCTAACCACGCCGGGCAACGTTGAAGAAAAGAGCCAGCTACCTTCATTCATGTATCAAGCCCATGAGTCTGAGCTTGCGGAAGGTGACACAGCTCTACCATGGTCTGCGCAACCAAACGCGATCGTTGGTGCCATGGCCCGTAACCTAGGTAGCAAAACCCCTATTCGTTTGATTGCAAGTGCAAAGAGCTGGCTATGCCACGGTGGTGTCAACCGCCGAGATTCATTTCTGCCATTGAACAGCCCTGACGAAGTGACCAAGGCATCGCCAATTGAGGCGACCCGCCAATACCTTGCTCACCTAGCACAAGCTTGGAACCACCAGCACCCTGAAACGCCACTTTTTGATCAGGACGTAACCATTACCGTTCCTGCATCATTCGACCCTGCTGCACGTGATCTAACGGCTGAAGCGGCACGCGAAGTCGGCTTCAAGCACATGACCCTTCTGGAAGAGCCACAAGCGGCTGTATATAGCTGGTTGAAGAACAATGACGATACATGGCGTGACCAAGTATCAGTCGGTGATGTGATCCTAGTTGTTGATATCGGTGGTGGTACAACTGACCTTTCATTGGTCGCTGTCACCGAGGAAGAAGGTAACCTAACACTTAACCGTGTTGCTGTTGGCGATCATATCCTGCTTGGCGGCGATAACATGGACCTTGCGTTGGCATACCGCCTGAAGATGAAACTAGCCCAAGAAGGTAAGCAGCTTCAGCCGTGGCAGATCCAAGCCATCACTCACGCTTGCCGTGATGCTAAAGAAGCCCTTCTTAGTGATGCAGAGCTTCAAGCAGTGCCGATTGTTGTTCCTAGCCGTGGTTCTAAGCTATTGGGTGGCACACTTCAAACTGAGTTGACTCAAGAAGAAGTACAGCAGACGCTGGTTGAGGGTTTCTTCCCTCGCAACACTATCGAGCAGCACCCTGTCGAAATGCAGCGTGGTGCATTGACCCAGATGGGTCTGCCATACGCACAAGATGCCGCGGTATCACGCCATGTTGCTGGCTTCTTGAGCCGTCAGTCTTCTGCTGTCGATGAGCTGTTTGAAAAATACGACCAGCTTCATGAAGGCTTTATCCGCCCTACCGCTATCCTGTTCAACGGCGGTGTGTTGAAATCTGATCTGCTGTCTGAGCGTCTGCTTTCAATCATCAACAGCTGGCTGACAACAGCAGGTAGCCCTGAAGCGAAACTGCTTGAAGGCCTTGATCTCGATCTTGCCGTTGCAAGCGGTGCGTCTTACTACGGCTCTGTCCGTAAAGGTAAAGGCGTTCGTATCCGTGGTGGTATCGCTAGCAGCTATTACGTCGGTATCGAAAGCGCTATGCCGGCTATTCCAGGTATGGAGCCACCACTGGAAGCACTGTGTGTAGCCCCATTCGGTATGGAAGAAGGTACCCATGCCGATGTGCCAAGCCGTGAATTCGGTCTGGTGATCGGTCAGCCGGTTCAGTTTAAGTTCTTCGGCTCAACAGTGCGCCGTGATGACCCAGCGGGTACGCACCTTGACTGGTGGCAGCCGGAAGAGCTGGAAGAGCTACCTGCTATTCAAGTAACTCTACCTGTTTCTGATGGCCGTACCGCGGGCGAAATCGTTCCAGTTCGCTTGGCTTCTCGTGTCACAGAGCTTGGCAGCCTTTGCCTTGAAGCGATTCCGACTGATGGCGGCCAGAAGTGGCAGGTCGAATTCGACGTTCGCGAGAAATAACATTCTGTTATACAAAACGGCGCCTCAGGGCGCCGTTTTTATTTCAGCTATTAGTGAATAATCTTTTTTTGAAATCAAAGATTTGATCAGAAAGATACTGCCTACGCTAATGCACTTAATGTCCTTTTGGGATACTATCGAAAACCTTAAAAAGTATTAAAACAACACGTCTGGAGTGATGCATGACTTCTCCTCGCTACCTTGTCGGTATTGACCTTGGCACAACGCACACCGTCGTCGCCTATACCCCGATTTCAGATGACCTAGAATCTAGTCCAATCAACATTTTTGAAATCGACCAGCTTATCGCCCCCGGCGAGGTTGCACGTAAACCCCTGCTTCCCTCATTTCGCTACCACCCTGCCGAGGGCGAGATTGATCCCACTTTAATGGTATTACCTTGGGATATTGAACCTGTCGAGGGTGACATCCAGTATGCAATTATCGGTGAGCTTGCTCGGGAAATGGGCGCAAAAGTAGAAGGCCGACAAGTCGTCAGCGCCAAAAGCTGGTTATCACATACCGGCGTTGACAGAACTGAGTCCATCCTACCTTGGTCGTCCAATACCAGTGTCGAAAAGGTCTCTCCGGTTATCGCAAGCGCAAGCTACCTAAACCATGTCCGCCAGGCGTGGGATTATCATCACCCTAGTGACAAACTCAAAGATCAGGAAGTGGTGATCACAGTACCAGCGTCTTTTGATGAAGCAGCACGTGCGCTAACGTTAGAAGCTGCGAAACTGGCTGGCTTTGGCGATATTCTGCTACTGGAAGAACCACAGGCCGTTTGTTATGACTGGTACGCCAAAAACAAAGACGATGCCGAAGAGCTTCTCAAAGACATTCCACTGCTAATGGTGTGCGATGTCGGTGGTGGTACCACTGACCTTAGCTTGATCAAAGTCGGTACCAAGGATGAAAAGCTCACCCTTGACCGAATCGGTGTGGGTGATCATCTTATGCTAGGTGGTGATAACATTGACCTTGCCCTCGCCCACCTTGCCGAGCAACGCCTCCATGGCGGCAACAAAAAGTTAAGCGCTTCAGGCCTTTCCAAACTCATTCAACAGACTCGTAAAGTTAAAGAACAGCTACTGTCGGGTAACGCCCCTGACACCGCAAAGGTCACCATGCTCGGTAGCGGCTCACGCTTGATTGGCGGCGCTAAGAGCATTGATATGACCCGTGATGAAGTCCACCAGATTGCGTTGGACGGCTTCTTTCCTCAAACTGATTTCAGTGATCAACCAAGCCACCGTCAGGCTGCGGTGATTGAGTTCGGCCTGCCATATGCGGCAGACCCAGCCATCAGCAAACACCTGGCCCAGTTCATTGCCCTACATGACTCAGTTTGTCGTGAGTCATTAAAAGACAGTACACAAGCCCCACAGGTAGACCAACCAGCCATTCCAGTGGCGGTGTTACTCAACGGTGGTGTATTCAACAGCCCGCTTCTATCAAGCCGGGTACTTGAAACCTTCTCGAATTGGAAAGGTGACAATGTCACCCAACTAGACAACCCTCACCCTGATTTAGCTGTTGCTTATGGTGCCGTCGCCTATGCCAAAGCGCGTCATGGTGCCCAACTTAAGATTGGCGGTGGTTCTGCCCGCTCATTCTTCTTGGTGCTCGAAAACAAAAAGCGCGAGAAGCAAGGACTCTGCCTGCTACCAAAAGGCATTGATGAAAGCACTGAGATCCGCTTGAAAGACCGCAAGTTTGCACTGACACTCGGTGAGCCAGTGCGGTTTAACCTTGTCTCGTCAACCGATGACAGTCACACCCAAGCAGGTGAAATCTTCACAATTGATGAAGAAAGCTTTGTCTCGCTGCCACCGTTTATTGCCACACTAGACAGTGATCGTGATCGTGCTGAACTCGCAGCCAACCAAAAAGACCGCGAAGAAGTCACTCTCGCCTGCCAACTGACAGAAGTCGGTACTCTTCAGCTCGAGTGCGTCAGTATCCATGATGACAATAAACGATGGAAAGTAGAGTTCGCCATCCGCAAAGATTTGGCAAAACTCCATCGTGATGGTAACGACTCTACCCTTGCGCAATCAGCACTCCCAGCCCGTATGGATGACGCAATTGCCCTAGTGAAACAGGCTTACGGTGGTAGCACCAAAAACAATGATCCGAAAACCATCAAAACACTGCGTAGCCAGTTAGAGAAAACCCTCGGCAAAAGGGATAACTGGGAAACGCCTTGCCTTCGTGAGTTAGCCAATGCGTTGCTAGAGAGTAAGAAAAGAAGACGCCGCTCCGATCTTCATGAAAGAAACTGGTTGAAACTGACTGGCTTTACCATGCGTCCAGGCTTTGGCTACCCGTCGGATGAATGGCGTATGGAGCAAGTCTGGCAGCTTTACCAACACGGCGTTCAGTCTAATACCAGTGCACAAACCTGGAGTGATTGGTGGACATTCTGGCGACGTATTGCAGGTGGGTTAAGCCAAGAACAACAGCTGGTTATCTATAAGGATATTGCTAAGTACATCAACCCAGCCGCTAGCCGTAACAGCAAGTTGGCCAAAGAGCTTCAGGAAAGAAGCTATGAAGATATGGTTCGCCTAGCAGCAAGTCTAGAGAATCTGCCATTTGATAAAAAGCTTCAGCTAATCGAATGGATCTTCGGTCGACTGCAAAAGCCGCAATATTCTCAAGCTCACTGGTGGGCAATTGGCCGTATTGCAACCCGTAGTCCATTTTATGGTAGTGCGCATAATTTGCTCACTCCACAGCATGTCTCCTACTGCTTACCGGAGCTTATGGACTTCGACTGGCGCAAGGATCCAAACATCGCTTTCGCCGCGGTAATGATGTGCCGGATGACCGGAGACCGTACTTTGGACATTAACGAAAAGAATCGAAATGACGTAATTACGAAGCTAAAATCGAGCAAAGCGCCAGAAAGTTGGATAGAAATGGTATCAACCGTCAAGGTGTTGACAGAAAGTGAAACTAAGCGCGTATTCGGTGACGCACTACCAACAGGATTACGCTTAATCGATTAAGGTTCTGTTAGGGTTCAGCTGGTAATCTCATCAATCATAAATGAGAACTAACTTTTCTTCCTTAGAGATTTCCTCTGGGAATGTTTTTTGCCTAGCGAGTACACAACACATGAACCGTTCACAATATAAAATTATTGCACAGCGCATCTTCAAGTCTGAAAACCAGCGTATTGCTGTTGAAGCTGTAATTTTCGAAGGCCTATCTAGCTATGAAGCTGAGAAGCGTTTCGATGTGCCTAAAGGTACACTTTCACGTAACGTACGTAAGTACAAGCGTGAAGTAGAATACCTGAACACTGTCGTTGCGGCATAGTTAACCCGCTTGAACCTATAAAAAACGGAGAATGATTTCATTCTCCGTTTTTTTATATTTCTTATCAGTACAAGTAGTACTACATCATTCGCAACATATCATCCCGCCCTCTCAACCAGCAGCTCATCAGATACAACCCCGCGCCAACACAAAGCATCACCAAGTGAGCAAAGGCACCGAAACCTGCAAACACCGTCAAAGCTGAAGAGCCTGTCAAAATAGAGAACGGCAGACCATACACCTCAGAAAGCACATTTCCAGCATCACTTGAACCAGTTGCTTGGAACATCGCGATTTTAAACAAGATCACAACCAAGATAGCTGCAAGCAGAGGGTATCGTGTCAGTTGTGACAGCGCCATAAGACCAGCACCAAGAGGAAAAAGTGCAACACTCATCAAGGCCAACCGCCCAAGGAACTCAAACCAATGGGAGGCTAAATTAGCAAAAGAAATTCCCCAGCTCGCCATCATGTCTTGAGGTAACCAAATGGTTGCTAGCAGCCAGACGATAAAATCAGCAGCCAGCATCAAGATAGAAGCAATCAATGGAATAACCACCAAAGCAAACACCAATTTCACCGCTATTGCCTGATAATCCGATACCGGCATGGAGCGCCAAAACAACAAACTACCCTCTTGCTTCTCTTTGCGTAACGTTTTGGGTACGTATATAAAAAACAGGACTAGGTAGACGATACCTGCTACCACTTCATTGAGCTTGCCGATAAGGCCCGCAAATGTGCCCTGAGCAATACCCCAGTCAATAACCCCTTGTCCACTCGACTGAACAGAGAATGAGACATTGTCTCCTTGCATAACAAAAACAAAATTAATGATGGCAAAAGCCAGCAATAAAAGAGGAAGGCGAATAACAATACGGTGCTCAATCAACTCTTTTTCCAGCAGGGTAATCCAAGCTCTCATGCTTCCTCCTGCTGCAGGGCAATAAACACTTCAGACAAAGAAGGTTCGCTCACCTCCCCTAAATTAGATAGCTTCTCAATGTTGCCATCGCTATAAATATACATAGATTCTTTTACACCCTGTTGAACATATAGGGGCCTTGCCGTTTCAGCTTGTCGCTTGTTCTCTTCGCTGACACAAATTTTCTGAAATCGGCCCTTTATCTCATCAACAGCACCTGCCGCTACCGCTTTCCCTTTCTTCAAAATCAACAAATCTGTAAGTAGATGGGCGACTTCATCGACTTCGTGGCTGGCGATAATCATTGAGCGCTCACCTTGCTTCAACCAATCCATCAACTGGTTATAAAAGCGCTCCCTGAACATTAAATCCAAACCCAGCGTAGGCTCATCCAATATCAATAAACGAACATCCGCCGACATAACTAAAGCTAAATGGAGCTGTACTTTCATTCCTTTTGAAAGTCGCCCTATCTTTGTAGATAGATGAATATCGGTTTGGGATAAATACTTTTTCGCTAGCTCAAGATTGAAGTTAGGGTGAACACCTGCACTATATTTTACTATCTGCTTTACTGTCATCCATTCCGGGAGTACAGCAACATCAGAAAGATAAGCCAAGTCACGGACTATCTTGACCCGCTCTTTTCTTGGCTCCAGCCCAAAAACACTCAATGCTCCATCATAGTCATGAGCACCCAGTAAACACTTGATTAGCGATGATTTACCGGCACCATTATGGCCAAGAATCCCTAAAACCTGCCCCGGTTGAATGGTAAGATCAATGCCCATCAACGCTCGAAACTTACCGTAACTTTTGCCAAGCTGTTGCGCTTCTACCAACGTATCCACTATTTAACCTTTTCAGTTAATGTTATTTCTCACATAAGCATACTATCAGGAACACATTCGCCCTAATACCGTTAATATGGATACGAGTATATGTATTTGGTGACATTACATAGTGCGACATTACACACTACAAAGTAACAGCTTGCATATGATATATAGAAAGGAATGTGCCAATCGTTGGATTGACACATTTAAGAGGTATATAAGGCTTTACTCTAAGTCAAATAGAGTATTAATTCTGAAGCTCAGATATGTTCAGAGAGTCATCAATTAGCTCAACTACACTCTACCGAATGCTGGCTAATATCTACTATTAACAGTTTAAAGCGAGATTGTTATTCTTCGACTTGTTCAACCAAGTCTTCTGGTACGACACCATCTTTTTCCATAAGAGCCAAGATTTCCATCATTCTTACCTGACGGGCTTCTTCTTTAAACTCATGAAGAACAGCAATAAGGTTGTTAATTTTGTGTAGTGGCATGCGCTTGATCACAGCCTTTTGGCGACCAGGTACTTCATCAGCAAAATCAATAAGTACTTGGCGGTAATCAACACGCTCTTCTTTTACAACACCCGTTTTTGTATCAACTTTAACGGTTTTCGCTTCAACACTATTAAGCATTGCTGATAATGCTTTTTCAGCAGCTGCAAAGTTATCCATCTATATTACCTCTTAAACTGAATACCATGCATTGTGATCACAAGCTTTTATTTGGGCCTTTGAGTGATGTCATGATGATATGCAAATAACATTCTAAATATTTTACCTTGCATCAAGGCAAGAGAATTCTTGTCATATTGAACCACATCCAATGCAGCACAGAAGTTGTCAGAAGCAAAGAGTGGCAATAGTTAAGGAACTACTAAGGGTAGATGCGCTGATAATACCTCTTGTT
Source organism: Photobacterium sp. AWH4_225 (assembly GCF_056158405.1). Classification (NCBI taxonomy): domain Bacteria; kingdom Pseudomonadati; phylum Pseudomonadota; class Gammaproteobacteria; order Vibrionales; family Vibrionaceae; genus Photobacterium; species Photobacterium sp. AWH4_225. Next base: position 2,222,321 of record NZ_JBSWTF010000001.1, read on the forward strand.
AGAATCCTTGTGAACATAAATTTAAGGAAATTATCAAATATTCAGCAATCAGAAGGGTTTGATTGCATATTGTCATTGTGGACTAGAGTGAACACTTTAGCAAATGAGTTCCTTATAACGATTTCAGCGCCCTTTTGTAATCATGTTTGCGTAGATTTATAAACAAACCCTTTATACCCAAGCTACTACAAGATGCAGGTTAAGCGAGAATTTAAAAGCTTATAGACAAGGCATTGTTTTGAAGATCTAGTGGCTCTAAATCAAGAAACAATAACAACGCAGGATAGAAGCATAGACAACTCGCCTTTCGCGAAGGTGTCATCAGGTCTTACCACAGGTTCATTTGCCGGTCACTGCCATCAAAGGCAATCATAAAGAATTGATTACTTTTAAATCAGGCAGATAGATTTATCACGAATAATGAGAGACAGGTTTTATTTTAGATTCCCAGCCTATTGCATTCTTTCCTTTGTATTGTAAAATTTAATCAATTCTCAGCTAAAGCAATGAATATAAAGCCTTTTGGCGGACATTAGCGCAGTTTGGTAGCGCACTACTCTGGGGGAGTAGGGGTCGCTGGTTCGAATCCAGTATGTCCGACCAAAAGGCTTTTGTTTTCCTGCCAACAGACCCACTGCACAATTCTTTGACGTATATGATAATGACGTATTCGAATCTGAAGGCGTATTTGACGCTGATTTTACACAACGGCCTCAATCGATTAGGTTAAACTACTGAAACACATCATTGCATTGTAATTTCGCTACAAGCGACATAAGGGAATTAAGAAACACATGTACTTTTTTGTTAGCTGGGGAAGAAGTCTTTCCCTGGTCACATTAGCCGCCAAATCACTTAATGAAACGTTATGAAGCTTTTGAATATCATACGTTTAAGTGCAATTGGCTGTATTCTGCTCATCTCATGCATTCTATTGGTCGACAGATGGTTCTCCGATCAAGCCGCCTCACGTATTTTTGATAACACCGAATCAACGCCTGCCCGCTCGGTTGGTTTAGTGCTAGGAACCAGCAAGTATATCGCCAAATCACTGAATCCCTATTATCAGTACAGAATGGATGCCGCCCTACGGCTGTATCAAGAGGGTAAAGTGAATATCTTGCTGCTTAGTGGGGACAATGCCCATCGCTCCTACAATGAACCTTGGACAATGAAGCGTGACTTGCTCAGATCCGGTATACCTGAGCAAGATATTGTATTGGACTATGCGGGCTTCCGAACCCTAGACTCAGTCGTAAGAGCTAAGAGTGTGTTCGACGCTAATCACTTTGTCATCATTACCCAACGTTTTCACTGTGAACGTGCGCTGTTCATTGCAGATCGAAATAAAATTGATGCCATTTGTCTTGCCGTCCCTGAACCTAAAGGGTTGGCTGGATTAAAGATACGCACCCGAGAAGTACTCGCCAGAATAAAAGCGCTCATTGATGTATATATATTGGATATGAAGCCTAAGTTTGCCGGACCGAAAGAGCCTATTGAACAAGAACCGATTGAGCTAGAAGGCCCTAACCTTCCTACTTAGGCCTTCTTTGACTTCTCTAAAAGATATACCCAGCGATGCTGGGTATATCTTTCATTTCGTGTTTGAAACTATCGCTTAACGGCAGCTATTTGTTACCTGTTGAGATTGCCTGCTCCCCTTTAGATAAACTATTAAACGACTTAATAAATTTTGTTCTCACATTACGAACATGCACTTGTGCATCCTGCCGTATCCGCTTTCTCGTTCCTTGCTGTTTCATGCTATCCGCCAACGATTAATCTATCAAATTATATCACTGCCGATTATGATACCTTTAGCATAAAAGCAGGCAACAGGCGTGAACGAAAACGCGCAATCTATGAGATCAATATCACAGTGTGTCGTACTTAAATGTAAGCCGTTAAGATAAACTTATTCGTATACTAATCATCCACGGAAATGGGTACTTTTCTACACATTCCCACTTTATAACCTCACACTTCATTCAATCAAATCGTCAAATGACCAACAATTCGACACACAAGCATTAACAAACCTAAAACAGTTGGTAACATTCATCTCGAGTCACCTTAGTGCAAAAGATTGCATGTGATAACTATAATCAGATGAAAGGAAACAACTATGACAGCCTTGACTATGACACTACGCAAGTGGCTGTTTGACCGGAACAGTATTATTCTGCTGGCAGACATCGCCCTCTTTACCCTACTTTTAAATACATTACCTTTTGAAAAAGAAGTGGTTGTTGGTCTAAGTATTCTTACTTTCGTTGCAGTACTTTGGTTAACAGAAGCACTGCATGTCAGTATTACTGCGATTTTGGTACCCATCCTTGCCGTCGGCTTCGATATATTCCCGACTCCTGCGGCGCTAAGCAATTTTGCCAACCCTATTATCTTCCTCTTCTTAGGTGGCTTTGCGCTAGCAGCAGCACTGCACAAACAAGAGCTGGATAAAGCAATCGCTGATAAAGTATTGCTTATTGCGCAGGGCCGTATGTCAGTTGCCGTGTTTATGCTCTTTGGTGTTTCAGCGGCACTATCAATGTGGATCAGTAATACAGCGACCACGGCAATGATGCTACCGCTTGTGCTTGGTGTTCTAAATAAAGTCAACGCCAAAAGTGAACGCAGTACTTATGTCTTCGTTCTTCTAGGTATTGCATACTGTGCCAGTATTGGTGGTATTGCTACAGTGGTAGGTAGCCCACCTAACGCAATTGCAGCGGCAGAAGTTGGCTTGAGCTTCACTGAGTGGATGGCATTTGGTTTACCTGTATCCATTGTATTGCTTCCAATTACCGTTGCCCTACTTTACTTTATCTTAAAGCCAAACCTTAATCATACCTTCGAGCTAGACCATAAACCTGTAGAGTGGAACAACAGTAAATTAGCCACATTGGTCATCTTCGCTCTTACCGTGATGCTGTGGATTTTCAGCAAGCCAATCAATGGCATGTTGGGTGGGTTCAAGAACTTTGATACATTAGTCGCCCTATCTGCAATCGTTATGCTCGGCGCTTCTCGCGTAGTTCAGTGGAAAGATATTGAGAAATCAACAGACTGGGGTGTTTTACTACTGTTCGGTGGTGGTATCTGCCTGAGCAACGTTCTTAAAGCGACGGGTACCAGCGTGTTCCTGGCTCACAGCTTAAGTGGTTTCCTTGAGCAAGCAGGCCTGTTCTTCACTATCTTGGTTATCGCCGGTTTCGTAGTATTCCTGACTGAGTTTGCGAGTAATACGGCAAGTGCAGCACTATTGGTTCCTGTATTCGCGACTGTTGCTGAAGCACTTGGTGTATCGCCAGTTATTCTGTCAGCGCTGATTGCCGTTGCTGCTTCTTGTGCATTCATGCTGCCAGTTGCGACACCACCGAATGCAATCGTGTTTGGCTCTGGTCACATCAAACAGTCTGACATGATGAAAGTCGGTATTTACTTGAACATCCTTTGTATCGCGGCCCTATCGGCACTAGCATACCTGTTCTGGTAATAGAAGGTCACTTTAGTAACCAATAAAAAAGGGTGGTCATTGACCACCCTTTTGAATTTGATGAAACTAATTTAGATTTCATCTGCAGGATAACGAACACCAATAATGCTGCGGGCTTGAGTCGTGATAGCACTGACTATCTGAGTTCTAAGCAGGCCTTCATGGTTAACCGCACCAGCATGGTACAAACGGGCAAACTCTTCCGCCTCATAGCGCATCGCGTTTTCATCCTGCTCGACCGTTAACTCCACTACTGGTTCATCCCGACGGCATAGTTTTACCCCACGACACTGAGAGATAAAATCGATAAGTAAAGTCCCCTGCTCTCCTTGTATTTCGCTCGGAACAAAACCATCGCTGACTTTTGAGTGGGTCACGGTGACGTCAAAGTCTTTATAATGCAGAACTAGAGTTCCGTGGGCATCAACACCAGAATCAAGCAAAGTACCCTGTGCAGTCATACTGCTCGGTTCGCCAAACAAAGCAATAGCACTGCTCAGCGGATACACCCCAATATCCATCAGTGAGCCGTTAGAAAATTCAGGGTTAAACGTATTAGGGTTCTCTCCGTTTAAATATTTCTGGTAACGTGAAGAATACTGGCAATACGTTAAGTGTACTTTTCGCAATCTTCCTAGCTTTGGTAGCGTTTTTTTAATGACTTCAAAATTAGGAACATAAGTTGCTACCATCGCTTCAAACAGAAGTACCTGCTTTTCAACCGCAAGCTCAATTAACTCCTGCACTTCAGTAATATTTGAAGCTAGCGGTTTTTCACCAATTACATGCTTGCCTGCGTTGATAAACACTTTAGCCTGAGGGGCATGCAGTGAATTAGGGCTGGCAATATACACAGCATCAATAACATCACTGTTTGCAAGATCGTCCAACGAGTCATAACATTCAACTTGACCATACTTACTGGCAAACTCCGTCGCTTTATCCAGCTTTCTTGAGTAAACCGCTGTCAATTGATACTGGCCAGTTGATAGTGCCGCACTGATAAAGCGATCCGTGATCCAGTTTGTACCGATTACACCCAAACGAATCATTGGTTATTTCCTTGTAGTTATTAGCTACCATCAGTGTAACAAATACTAATATCAGACATAACTACAATATCTACATGTAAGCAAAGCAATACCTTGTTTTAACAGTCAGTTATGGTTATTTTGATTAGGTCGAATATTAATACGAGTGAAGCTATGTACTACGCGGAAATTACCGGGTGGGGAAAATGCCTCCCACCTACTGAGCTAAGCAATGACGAGCTCAGTCAATTTGTTGATACTTCTGATGAATGGATTCGAACTCGTACTGGAATTGAATCTAGACGCATTAGCCATGTGAACACATCTGAACTGGCTCGAGTTGCTGGCGCAAGAGCTCTCGCCGCAGCTGGTGTCGATGCCTCCGAGCTCGACCTTATCATTATCGCTACTTGCTCCCCTGATACCCTAGTTCCTAATATAGCTTCAAAAGTTCAGCTAGATCTCGGCGCAACTAAAGCTGCTGCTTTTGATATGAACGCGGCTTGTACAGGTTTTCTTTATGGCTTGGAAACAGCCACCAAGATGATTCAGGCAGGAAACTACCAACATGTTCTGGTTATTGGTGCCGAGCGCCTTTCATGGTACCTAGACTGGAGCCAGCGCGATACTGCCGTTCTTTTCGGTGATGGTGCTGGAGCTGCAGTGCTAAGCCGTTCTACGCAGATGTCGGGGCTGCTAGATGCTCAGCTAGGTTGTGATCCTGAAGGCCGTGATGTTCTTGCTATTCCAGAATTTGGTACCGCAATGGATCGTTTCAACCCTGACGCCGGCCATTTTGCCTTTAATTTCGTTGGCCGAGAGATCTTCCGCCGTGCCGTTCGAGGAATGGGAACAGCAGCCAATACGGTATTGCAGCGAGCCAATTTAAGCCAAGAAGATATCGATGTCGTCATCCCCCACCAGGCAAACCAACGCATTATTGAAGCCTTGTGCGATCACGCTGGTATTCCCTTAGAAAAGGCCTTCATCAATATCCACCAATACGGCAATACATCTGCAGCTACCGTTCCTATTGCGCTATGTGAAGCGGTTGAACAAGGCCGCATTAAACCTGGTGATACCATCTTATCAGCAGCCTTTGGCGCAGGACTGACCTGGGGGGCTTCGGTTATTAAGTGGGGCCAACGTATCACCCCTGTACATGAAACCGATATCTCACTACCAGAGTGCCACCAGACAGCGACTGAGCTGCTAGAGAATGCCATTAAGCACTGCACCAAATAGGTTATACCTAATAAAATACCAGCGACTAATCGCTGGTATTTTTATACCATTCTCAACCCTCGGTTGAAAAATTGCTTAAGACTACGCTTCTTCTACACGGTTTCTTCCCTGCGATTTCGCTTTATATAAAGCACTGTCAGCCCGTTGAATAAATGTCTCTATTTCTTCACCAGATAGATATTCAGCTACGCCAATACTACAGGTTATATGAAGCCCATTGGCCCACTGATAGCTCTCGACAATTTCACGGACCATCTCTGCAAACTCTCTGGCACCCCGAAGGTTTGTCGCTGGACAGAAGATAATGAACTCTTCGCCCCCCCATCGAACAACCACATCAGTCTTTCGAGCACGTAAGTTAAGTACTCGGCCAAATTCTTTTAGCACTTCATCACCACCGTGATGACCTAGGGTGTCATTGATACGCTTAAAATAATCAATATCGATATACACCAAAGACAATGCATGACAATTTCGCTGGGAAAAATCAACAATATCTCGTAGCCAGCGATCGACAGCATGACGGTTTTGAGTCCCCGTCAGATTATCGGTAAATGCCATCTGTTCAAAAGCCAGTGACTGTTGATAGAGCTGCTGGTTAACTTGCTTCAAATAGTCGGCTTTGGCTCCCATCTCGTTGACCTGTTCAGCCAACCGCCGACGCTCGGCGACCAGGAAATAAATAGCCGTCATGATCCACAATAAAATATTAATCCGAAGCAGTGCCGACTCAGATAACCAATGGCCATAAAAAACCAAGCGGTTCAGTTTGATAGAATATTGCGCCGGCTTGATATGACTACCCGTCGCAATTTCAATTTGCACAATGTTATCGAATTGAGGGCCAGAATTCTCTATCGGCACTTCATAATCAGCAATCCACCATGACAACACCTGAAATGACTTCAAAGGGATCACTTTAATTCCGTTGCCGATACCTGGTGCATATTCAATAGCATTGAATTTATAAGAGACCGGATCACCTTCGACTGAATATGCGGGGTCAAAATTTCGAAGGTATACCCTTAACCTTTCACCATCGATAAGGCTGAAATAATCGACATCTATACCTATAGAATGAAAAGAAGAAAGATTGAGTCCACCATTGTTTTCATTAAGATCAACAGATATCTCGCAAAAAGGCCATTTGCCCTGTTCACCAATATCACAATTCAGTTCAACCGATTTTCCATTGAAATCAATAACTGACTGGGTATCTCCCCCCTGGGAACTATCATCGATATTGGAATATGTTGCATTCCCAGTATCAATCTTTAACTCCTTCTCAAAGCCCCCTAAGATATGAAACAACGAAGTTAAAGAAGAAAACGTCAGCAGAAAATAAGCCGCTAGTCGTATACGTCGTCTTAAATTATCCACTGAATACCTATGATAAAACCAAGAAGTAAAACTGAATATTGCGTATTTTTAATTTTAATAACAATAAGATAATTAAGATTATCAGATGGTGAATTTATCACCAAGCCTATAACTTTACGCAGAAAAATAAGAACTGTATTTTACATGAATCATCACAACTTTTCGCTATTAAAATATGTCTTTTCCTTTTATTGACACAAAAAAGCACCACTCAAAGTGATGCTTTATTTCAAGAGAAAATTATTTGTATCACACCGAACAGGCTATTTACGCTGGCGATGACGACCTCTGTTCTTGTGAATTTGCGATTTCGCCTTAGCACGCCTTTTATCACTGGAACGTCCACGTCGGCGGTTTTCTGGTGGCTCAATTGTTGGATCCGGCTCATAGCCTTCCAACCACTGCTGTGGCAGGCGTGTATCTAACAATTCCTCAACGGCACGCAACGCCCATTCTTCGTCTAGGCTCATCAAGGAAATGGCGTGGCCGGTTTGACCTGCGCGACCAGTGCGACCGATGCGGTGAACATAATCTTCAGCCTTGAAAGGCATCTCATAGTTAACTACGTATTCCAGCTGCTCAATATCTAGACCACGAGCTGCGACATCGGTAGCAACCAACACCCTCGCCTTACCCGACTTAAAATCGTCCAGAGCACGCTGACGAGCACCTTGGCTTTTATCACCATTGATTGATACCGCTTTGATGCCGTCTTTGCCGAGCTCTTTGGCCAGTTCATCCGATCCCTGCTTGGTTTTGGTAAATACCAGCACTTGTTGCCAATTTCTAGAGCCAATCAAGTAAGCCAGCAATTCACTTTTACGGTGTTTATCGACCGGATACACCATCTGCTCGACAGTAACTGCCGTGCTGTTGCTCGGTGTCACTTCAATCAGCTTGGGATCATCGAGAATATCAAATGCCAGTTTTTTGACCTGCTTACCAAATGTCGCCGAGAAAAAAGAGGTTTGTCTCTCGGTATGCATTCGCTTGAGAATACGCTTGATATCATCAATAAAGCCCATATCCAACATACGGTCTGCTTCATCGAGTACTAGGTATTTCACTTCACGGAGATCAACGGTACGGACATGGGCATGGTCAAGCAGTCGACCAGGTGTCGCAACCAAAATATCAACGCCAGACTCCAGCGCCTTAACCTGTACCTTCATACTGGTGCCACCATAGGCAACAGCAACTTTCAACCCAGTCTCTTTGGCGTAAAGGCTCAAGCTATCGAACACTTGCTGGGCAAGCTCTCGGGTTGGGGTCAGGATCAATGCTTTAACCTGTTTGGCCTCAGCAACGTCCGATTGCTCTTCCAATAGACGGTGTAGCAGCGGAAGCCCGAATGCAGCGGTTTTTCCGGTACCGGTTTGGGCACCAGCCAACACGTCATGACCTACCAGTATTTCTGGGATAGCCTGAGACTGCACCGGTGTGGGTACTTCGAAACCGAGTGAAGAGACATTTTCAACGAGTTGGCTATTTAGCCCCAGGGATTGGAAAGACATGCACAATACCGACAATATTCAAAAGAGGCGGGATTCTAACAAAAAAGCAGGATAAGTGTGAGATAAAAAAAGCACCGCATGGCGGTGCTTTTACATTAGCGAATAGTGTTTAGCAGAATACGAAATTACTTAATATTCAAGAATGCAGCGCCGCGCACACCGCCAGAATCGCCATGTTTTGCCTTGATGATTTTCGGACACTTAGCAACAGATAGCAGGTACTTAGGAATGCGCTTTGGCATTTCTTCGTAAATCAGATCGAAGTTAGACAGACCACCGCCCAGTGCCACAACATGCGGATCGGTTGCTGTGAACAGGTTGGCAAAGCAGATAGCCAGAAGCTCCATGAAACGCTCTACGTGCTCAACAGCTTTCGCCTCACCTTCAGCATGCGCCTTGATGATCTCGATCGCTTTCTTCTCTTCACCGTAGTAATGAGTGTAAATAAGCTCGAAGCCACGGCCAGACAGGTAGCTATCCAAGCAGCCTTTCTTCTCACAGCCACAACCTAGCAGAGGTGCATTATCGCCAAGATGGAACCACGCATCGATTGGAAGGCGCGTATGGCCTACTTCACCAGCAACGTGGTTACGACCAGAGAAAACTTTACCTTCATAGATAAAGCCGCCACCGAAGCCCGTGCCAAGGATCAAACCAAGCACTGATGGCTCATCTTGTAGCTCTTCATCCCAAGCTTCAGAAAGTGCGAAACAGTTAGCGTCGTTCTCGATTTTTACTGAGCGACCAATTTTGGATTCAAGATCTTTGCGAAGAGGCTTACCTTTAGCGGCAGGCACGTTTACTGTTAATACCGTACCGTCGTCAGCATCTTCCATGCCAGGAAGTCCAAGGCCGATCGTGCCTTCACAACCTAACTCAGCATCGTATTTGCTTACCAAGCCCGCGATAGTTTCAACCAGTAGGTCGTAGTTATCGGTTGGCGTCGGCACACGTTCAGTGGCTACGCGCTCAAGTTTCTCGTTAAACGCACCAAACTCAATTTTGGTTCCACCCACATCAAAGCCGTAGTACATCCTGCACTCCAAAAAAATAAGAAAAAAACAAAACTGAAAAAATTATCCACATATCTACACCTACAGACTGTGACGAGGTGCAGATTTAGCGGGGCTGAGTGGTGCTATCTATCGCGTTTGCTGAAAGAAACATCAAAATGTTGCATAATTTAAACCGCTGCAACAATCACTTGCACCACTCAACGGCTTAAGCGTAGCTGACCATGTATTCACGTAACTGGATGATTGCATTGTCATCTGGCAACACCCTGTTCAACTTGCCAGTCATATAGTTTTCGCGGAAAACATCAAACCATAGATCCAGAACATCTGCATTCTTTTGCTCACCAAATAAATCAATAATGCGAGCAGCCACCTCAGCGGTCCCTAACTGGTTTTCTTTAGACGCCTCACGTACTTTGTAGCGCGAAGGCTTTTCTGGATTAATAGATAAGACAGGGAAATGATTCAAGTAAGGGCTCTTACGGAACATCTTCTTTGCTTCCGCCCAACTGCCATCAAGCATGATAAAGAGCGGACGCTTGCCAGATTCCATCTCTACTTGCTCTGCAACACGCTCGGGTGCCGCATACTCAGCCGGGAAAACCACATAAGGCTGCCATTGCGGGTCTTCAAGCAACGCCAGCATTTCTGGGTTAGGTTCGGTACGTGACCAGATATAAGCGTAGGTATCTTCGAATAAGTCAGCGATCAGACGGCCAGTATTGCTTGGCTTGAGAACTTCATCATCGTACATCACCAACAGAAAGGCTGCATTAGACGTAATTTCAGGCTTGTTGGAACAGATACACAAATGTTTGCGTAGCATGCAAAATAAGCAGCGCTCGACTTTACCGCCTCGGGCAAGGAATGGACGAGTAGAACGAGCAAGACGCTCATCATATAACTTATGAACAGCATGGATACGCATAACAGCTTTACCTAAAAACAAAAAACGCCAGCATTTTACTGGCGTTTGTGGTGATTACAATGAATATTCGTTGTTATGACTGTAATCGGTACTTTGACAGCAAGTCCTGCTGCTGATGAGCGATATCCGATACCATACCGGCTTGCTCCACCAGCGTCTTGAGCTCTCGGCTGTTGGTTTGTGCTTTAAGCGAGACTTGCTCGACACTGTGCCCAACCTCGATGGAGGCATTTTCCTGTTGCTGAGTAGCAGCAGCAATAGCGATTACCTTGTCATTGATGCTGGCAATCATCGATTTGATCTGGTGGATCGAGGCCTGCACTTCACTACTCAGTTCAATCGAAGAGGTCATTTCCTTGCGGCTCACCACCATCGCCTCATTGGCATCCTGGGCGGCCTGATGCAGCTCGTTGATAGTCGTCCGTATTGATGCTGTCTGCATATTGGTTTCACTGGCCAGCTTACGAACTTCATCAGCAACAACCGCAAACCCTCTACCCTGCTCCCCAGCACGAGCAGCTTCAATCGCTGCATTCAGTGCAAGCAAATTCGTGTTGTCTGCAATCGCACTGATCAATTCGACCACTTCGGTGATCTTATCGACGTGGTTATCAAGTTCTTTCATACGGGTTTCATTTACCGCAAAGCGCTCATCCAACTGACGCAATCGAGATGTACTCTCGTCTATAATATCAACGCCTTGCTGGGCCATATCATTAGCTTGTTTTGCTTCTTGCTCAGATTCGTAGGTGCTGGCAACAATTTCTTTAATTGACACTTCCAGCTGGGTAATCGCAGTTGCAATGGCTGTGAGTTCATCACTTTGATCTTTAATGGCAATACGTGATTGTGAAGCCGCTTTTTGGCTGGTTTCTGCTGCCGTGCTTAATTGGTGGCTGTTTTCGACAAGCTTACTAAGTGTCTGGCTATTATTTAGGTTCGACTGATTCAACAAGCCGCCTAAAACTGCAAACTCCTTGGGTGCATCTTGAGTGGCCTTAACCGTTAGATCACCATGGCTCGTCGCCTTCACAACTCGATCAATTTTCTGAAGTGAACGTTTTACCGTTTGGCTAATCCAGCTGCTGGCAATAATGGCGACCACCAACCCAGCAATACTAAAGGTAAGAAACAAAGCCATGGCATTTTCACTTGCTTCCATTACGCCAGCTTCACCTTGCTCAACCAAACGATTGGCGCCATCGGTAAGCGTATTTATTTGTGAAGCCATTGAAGCAATTTGCTGTTGCGCATCCTGCACTTTACCCGCTTGTTGCTCCTGCAGCGCAAGTGTTTGTAATTGCAAATCAACAATACCATTTTCATCGTATAACTCCTTAACCATAGTAAAAGGAACGACAACACTGGTGTAATCAGCAATACTTGGCTCGAGACGATTCATTTCTCGCCAAGCGTAATTCATTCCCGATAAATTTGTACTTTGCAAACTTCGTACAAATCCTTCGGCTTTCGCTAAGTCACGCTCTAGCATTAAGGCCATCAGATGGCTTGCCATTTCCAGAGAGTGATTCACGAAATTAGTCACATGGTTGATACCTTCCAAATCAGTAGCAAACACTTCTGTACCTACCCGACTCATTTCTGCACGAACAGAAGAAACCGCATAGTTCATCATTGCTTTATCAGATTCAATCTTGTTTCGATTAACCAGAATATCTTGTTGCGATTGATATAACGTTGCCGCAGTCGTTGCAACCTGATCAGCCTGCGCGCTCAATGTACGAATATCGCTCATCAACCAACCTAGTTGATTCTGTTGAGCAAGCCGCTGCATCTCACTAAGGGCTACAGCCATTGCTTTCTGTTCATTGTCAAAAGCCTGATATGCAACATCCAGCTCTTCAATCGAAGAACTGTTGATCATTTCACTGAGGTTCTGAGCGGATTGCAATGATGCCCTCACAATAACACTTGAGTTCATCGTCACAGGAAGCGCCTGATTGCTCAGCACTTCAAATTCCTGTGCAACACTTTTTAACCCATTATTGCCAAAGAACGACAGTAAACCACCGGTCGCAACCAGTAACGCAAAGACGATTTGAATTGAGGCAACAATGGAGAGACGTGTTTTGCCCCGAGGTTGGTTTTTCATGCTGATCATATCCCTGATTAAGTTCAGCCAGTATCTTGGAGTTATATGTCACCCACAAAACAGAAACATATTATTTTCATGTCGCTAGATCATAGCGTTATGGGCTGGACATCTTGATGGCAAACTTACTCAATAAATATGACAATTAGATTTCAATCATCAAATTCATCAATAATATCAATGGGTATGGCCTATTATATTGCACAATAGGCTAAAGGATACCCAAGCAGGATAGAAGTTAAGGGCTATAAAAGGAAAAAAGCAGCACTAAGCTGCTTTTCATTTATCTTGCGTTTTGACTTATTGCGCTATCAAACAGGTTTTTAACCAAGCCGACATAATCCTCGAGGAAACGCACTTGTTCATTGGTTGGGCAGCGATTCCATGCGCCAGCCAATACTTCGTTCAAGTCTTCCATAACCGCATCGGCTTCTTGCATTAACTTGAAACGGAAATCAGCTTCGAGGTCGGGATTTTGCGAAAAAACAGTCATCAAATTGGTCGCGATCATATCTGTCACCACGTCTTCAACTGTTTCGTTACAGCCTTCTGTTTCTGCATTTTCAAACAGAGAAAGATGCTCAGTAAAGTACTCTATGAGCGCATGATAACCTTCAGATTCAACAACCATAATCTAATCTACTCTTCCAATGAACCTAACTCATGCTAAACCAATGAACTTTACAATCAACTAGTTAGCCTAAGCATAATAGGGAGACATTTTATGACAAATCAGACCAATAAAATAGGCAAAATTAATATTTTCAGCTCAGAGCATTATGACACATCAGGCATAACAGCAGATTGTTCCGGGGTAGCCTGATATACCGTACACTGATTACGGCCACGTCTTTTTGAGTCGTATAACGCACTGTCTGCACACTCCAACCACTGCTCATAAGACTTCATCCAAGGGGCCCACTCACAAACACCTAAGCTAATCGTCACATGGATATTGCGAATATCCATTTTCACTTGTGACTCTTCAACACGCTTGCGCAATCGCTCGGTAAAATACTGTGCTAACTCGGAGCTGGTGCCTGGCAGGATGACACCAAACTCCTCCCCGCCATATCTTCCTGCGAGATCAGACTGGCGCTTTGCTTTCTTCAGCAGGCTGGAAATGGATTTAATCACCGCATCACCCGCAATATGGCCGAAGGTATCATTAACCTTCTTGAAATGGTCTATATCAAACATGACCAAACTTGAAGCGGTTTGAAAGTGGCGACACTGGTCAAACTCCTCCGATAAGCAAGATTCCCAATGGCCGCGATTATAAAGTTGGGTAAGTTTATCTGTAATGCTCAAATGGGTAAGCTGAGCATTACTTTCCCGCAAATGGGTTTTGCTGTTTGCGATATCCGAGACATCCGTCACCGTCAAACAGATATGGCGATATTCCCCGTCCAGTGCCTTAAGCGGGGTTAACGTCATATTTTGAAACATGATCGCCAATCCCCCCGTCACAGGGCTGAAATTGGTAAAGTTAAAAATAAAAGGCCTGTCTTCCCAGCAACTGAATGAGCGGGTGCCCAGCTTAAATGCCGATTGGATTTTACTTTTCAGCCAAGCTTCAGGTAAATCAGGAACTGCCGTAAACAGGTTCTGCCCCATAATTTGATCAGCACTTATACCGCTGTATGCTTGCATGAAGGTATTCCAGGTCATCACCCTGTATTCTCTATCAAGCATCACGACACCGACATCTATATTATCGATAACCTGCGCTGTGAGGTGAAAATCAGATAAGCTTTCTGGATAATTCACTGCAATGTCTCCATAAATCGTCTAATTACTTGCGTAGAGTTATGATCCATCATCAGTAAAACATCACAGGCCATATCCATTTTTTCAGACTGGTAGCTGTACTCGATGGTAAAAAGCTCACCATTGGCAATTTCTGTTATCCCCCTTACCATGTACTCTTCCAAGCAAATTGGCTGTCGTATAGAGAAAGGGATGTTCATCTGTTCTGTAAGAGATACCAAAAACGATGAGACCATTAAATTGGCGATATCGATAATGACTTCGCTCTGCTTATCATCAAAGGTGCTGAATCCCAAGCGCTTGCCAAACGTACTAATGTCTTGACCGTATAGGCAGACAAGGGCTTCACCGTGGATCCCACCACCAACAAATCGCTGCGCAATAGCAGTAGAGTCCGCACGTTGGATCTGATTACTGATCATCATTTCAAGCTCACCACAGCCCAGCATGGCAACATTTGGCAGTGGCATAGTAATAAACTCTCCACAATGATCAGATATAATTGCCGCTCCTCTTCCTAAAGCAATATTGGCCACTTCTTTAAATTGATATAAATAATCATTCTCTCGTGCAACAACATTCCTTTTCGGCTTATTTTCTTCTACGGGTGTATTGTTTTTGGGGATTAAAGATATCCCTATCTTTTTCAGCGTGGCCTCTATTTGCGGCCGGGAAAAAGGTTTAGCCAAAAAATAATTAGCACCGGCATCAACACAACGCTCAATAGCCTGTTGCTGCACGTCTGCTGACAGTACAATGATCTTGGTTGGGTGATTATTGACAGGCAAACGATGTAACACGCCAAATCCATCTATTACAGGCATGGTCAAATCAAGAAACATTACATCAATATTATTCTGTGCGAGGACATCCAAAGCCTGCTGCCCATTTTCGGCGAAGAATAGCGTTACGCCTTCATAATCACCAAAAAATTTTTGCATAGCCCTATGCACTAGCCGTGAGTCATCACAAATTAAAACTGTTTTGTTATATGACACCAAGATATGACCTAGATTGCTTACTAACTTTGATTATGATAACGGCTTTATTCGAATTTTATATTTTTAGCTGTATTAAATTATCGACAGAGTGACATGGATCGCCTTTTGAGTCCGTCTTAAAGTGGTTATTTCACAGACAATTAAATCAGATACTTAGAGTTTCAACATACTTTACTTATTAGCCTTATTATCAACATGGTTTTTTGACATTTGATAAACAGGTATGATGAAAAAACTATAAATCTAAAGGACTTTATTACAATGAAAGTTATTCGTCTTATCCTTGGCAAGCTCATTTTATTGCTCAATGCCGTTTTTTCTCCCAAGCCTCAACAGCGCAGTGATGATGAGCAGCAACGTATCAACAAAGAGCTTGAATCATTGTCGCTATACCAATTTGAATCCTGCCCGTTCTGTGTAAAGGTTCGTCGAGCGGCAAAAAAGATGAATTTACCGCTGGAAACTGTCGATGCCAAACAGCCGGATCATGAGCAGGCACTCATCAGTGGTGGCGGTAAGCGCAAAGTCCCTTGCCTGCGTATCGAAGATGAAGCTGGCGATGTGTCATGGATGTATGAATCCAACGATATCATCCAATACCTCGAGCAGCGTTTTGCATAACCGAGTAAAGTGCCTCTAGAAAAAGTTACGCTAGAGGTATAACACCTTGGCTTACGGGTTGAAAAGAGTGAACCAGCTCAAGCCCCTAAGCCATAGGCTGTGCATTTCAACGCTATTAATGTCACACTTTCTTCCTTCACTCAGCAGCACTCAAACCTAATGAAAAAAACCAAAGTCATCACTACTGACGATATCTTGCTCAAGCTTTGCCAATCTTTTTCGAGCGTGCTTTCAGCGGCGACGGATAGCCCTGTCAGTTACTCTGCAATGGTGCAAAAAATAAACAAAACCAGCCTAAAACCCGATATCGGATGTTTCGTTCTGTTTGATGGTGGCTTTACCGGATTGGTCGTGACCAACTTTTCTCACCAAGCGGCGCTAGAGCTCTACCAGGAATACATGCTCAAAATGGGCATGTCCGCCGATGAACTGGCTATCCATCATTCATCAGACGAAGTCGCCGATGTTCTTGGTGAACTGATGAATCAGGTAGTGGGTGATTTCACCAGTAAAATTCGCCGTGAGTTACAGGTTTCAATTACTCAGAACCAACCGAAGATGCTGGCGCTGAACAAGCAGGTATTACTCTCAGTTGATACCAACCTTGACAGACCACAGGCGCGTCGTGTCAGTTTCACAACCGAAAAAAACAATATCTTCTATCTTGAACTGGCTATGGACAAAACGGAGTTCATCCAGCTGGAAGAGTTTGACCAAACTGAAGATTGCGATCCCGATAGCATTATCGAGGCCGCTCAGAGCCATAGTAAGCCTGAACATAAATCAGCAACAACTGCAGAAGTTGACTTGGATCTTCTCGACGAGCTCGGCATCTAACTCACCTCAGATTCACTTTTCTTTGCCCCAACAGGTCATTTTCTCTCTTGGGGCAACGCCACTCACTGTTGAAACATCTGCTTCCGCTCAGCTTTGCTAGACTGTGTTAAAAAATGGTTTGAGGCTGTGTTTATGGATCGTCAGCGTTGGTGCTCTCTTATTCTTGGTGCAACCCTTTGCGCCCCTTTTCTCACTTACGCAGAGAAGATCAACTATAGCGAGCTGGAAAACGGTGATACGATTACCATCCCCTTGGATCAGCTCTTGCCAACCCAGGCTGTTCTCGATTACGACCAAATCTTTGCCAATCTCCAGCGCTATAAAGACGATCTAAAAAATATGTATAGCGATCTGTGCCGGTTTAACGGTGCCAAGGGCGTAAAGAAATGGGATGACAATTCAATACCGACCGATCCTGAAACCTATCAATGCACTGGTAAAGTTGGACAAGATACAGATGTGCTTAGCACCGTTGTAATTGGCCCAGAAGAGGGGGTCTTGTACCTGACAGAAGGGCTAACACTGCTATCAACGTTCTGGGATATGCCCAATGGTGGAACCAGCGTCCCTATTACCGTTAAGGTCAACCACAACCTATTGGGTTCCGGTGATGATTTCTGGGCCGAAATGAACAATGATTACGAGGTTTGGTTAGTCAACGAGAAAGGGAAGAAGATAAAGCCCGATGACCTGCCTGAATACATAGGTATGAAGCAGCTCAAGCATGACAAATATCTCTCTCTGGTGAATTTCCTAAATGGCATCAGTTACAGCGCCCCCAAGCCTGATGGCAAAGACAACAAAACAGCCTCTATCCCTTTCTTCGCTTTGAATTGGGCTCTCGAACTTCGTCAGCATATGAAGATTTCCGATTACGATCTTAATGATCCGGAAGAGTATGCGACCGCGCTAACTGAAGCGGCAACCATTATGGTTGATCTTCCCGATGATGAAGTGATCGGGAAATCTAAACGTAGTGCAAGTGAAATGGGCCAGTTCGATCAGGTCGATAGCAAAGCGTTAGAAGAGCTGGTTACCAACGCGGACACTTCCTTCGGGTTAGCCCTTGCCTACCGCGTGGAAAAGAAAGAGAAATCGACACCTAAAGCCGTGCTCGAAGAACAAGAAGCCCAGAAAGAGAAGGAAGAGCAAGAAAAACAAGAGCAGGAAAAAAAAGCTAACGGAGAAAAGGCTGATGGCGATACAGAAGCTGAAGACAAACAAGCCGAGAGCGACAAAGAAAAATCAGACAAGGACGGTGAAGCTAGCGAGTAACCACGCCGCCCAATCATGCTTGTAACCCGTTACTTACGGTGATTCTTCGCCAAAAATGCATCAAGCTTGTTGGCAAAATTCTGCCTGTCAGCCTGGCTTAATGGCGCAGGGCCGCCAGTTTGAACACCAGAGCTGCGCATCGTTTCCATAAAGTCGCGCATTTGTAGTCGCTGCTTGATGGTATCTTTGGTGTACATTTCACCGCGCGGGTTCAGTGCATGGGCACCTTTGGTGATCACTTCATCAGCCAACGGAATATCGGCTGTGATGATCAGATCGCCCGGCTCAGCTTGCTGAACAATATAATTATCAGCCACATCAAACCCGGACTCCACCTGGATAGACTTAATATGCGGTGATGGTGGTACACGAATAAACTGGTTAGCAACCAAGGTTACAGCAACCCCTACCCGATTCGCTGCGCGGAATAAAATCTCCTTCACGACATTCGGACAAGCATCTGCATCAACCCAAATCTTCATTCTTTTTCCTTATGTATTTGAAGCGCCGCTTGCGCATCATCACAATATAACAAAAAGCCGCCTTTATTCGGCGGCTTTTATACACAATAGATAACCTTTACTAGGTTTTAGCCATTTAGGCCTTTCTTCGCCAAGTACTCATCGTAAGTACCGTGGAAGTCTTCTACACCGTCTTTGGTAATTTCAAGGATACGGGTGGCAATAGAAGATACGAACTGGCGGTCATGAGATACAAACATCAAGGTGCCCTTGAAGTTTTCAAGTGCCAAGTTCAATGACTCGATTGATTCCATATCCATGTGGTTAGTCGGTTCATCCATTAACAGGATGTTTGGCTTTTGCATAATCAGCTTACCAAACAGCATACGACCTTGCTCACCACCAGAAATAACTTTCACAGACTTCTTGATGTCATTTTGTGAGAACAGCATACGGCCTAGAATGCCACGAACAGTTTGCTCGTCGTCGCCTTCTTTCTTCCACTGGCCCATCCACTCAAGCAGCGTCATATCTTCTTCGAAGTCGGCACTGTGATCCTGGGCATAGAAACCAATATTGTTGTTTTCTGACCACTTGATCATGCCATCCATCGGCTCCATCGCACCAGCAAGAGTATTTAGCAGTGTCGATTTACCGATACCATTCTCACCGATAATAGCGATACGCTCACCAACCTCAACAAGCATCTTCACACCGTTGATCAGGATGTTATCACCGTAGCCCTGCTTCAGGCCTTCAACTTCTAATGCATTACGGAACAGCTCTTTTTCTTGATCGAAGCGAATAAACGGAGACTGACGGCTCGACGCTTTCACTTCATCTAGCTGAATTTTATCAAGCTGCTTTTGACGTGATGTCGCTTGCTTCGCTTTAGATGCGTTAGCAGAGAAACGGCTCACGAACGTTTGTAGTTCGGCGATCTGTGCTTTTTTCTTTGCATTATCAGCATGTAGACGCTCACGCGCTTGTTCAGCAGCGATCATGTACTCATCGTAGTTACCCGCAAACAAGCGAAGCTCACCGTAATCCAGGTCAGCCATGTGGGTACAAACACTGTTTAGGAAGTGACGGTCGTGCGAGATGATGATCATGGTGCAGTTACGCGCCAAAAGAACTTCTTCCAACCAGCTAATTGTATGGATGTCCAAGTTGTTCGTTGGCTCATCAAGAAGCATGATATCTGGGTCAGCAAAAAGTACCTGAGCAAGAAGAACTCGTACTTTAAGGCCAGGGGCAACGGCGCTCATTAGGCCAAAATGCTGTTCTTCTGGAATACCAAGGCCTAGTAGCAGCTCACCAGCACGAGCTTCAGCTGAGTAACCATCCATTTCTGCGAACTCAGTTTCAAGGTCACCAACACGCATACCGTCTTCGTCAGACATTTCTGGTAGTGCGTAGATGCGGTCACGCTCTTCTTTAACTTTCCAAAGCTCTTTGTGACCCATGATTACGGTGTCAACAACAGAGTATTCTTCGTAAGCGAACTGATCCTGGCCCAATTTAGCCATACGTTCGTTAGGGTCGAGTGAAACAGTACCGCCTGACTGCTCTAGTTCGCCGCCAAGGATTTTCATGAAGGTAGACTTACCACAGCCGTTCGCTCCGATTAGGCCATAGCGGTTACCACCACCAAATTTAACTGAGATATTCTCAAACAGTGGCTTATCGCCAAACTGCATTGTGATATTAGCTGTTGAAATCAATGTACTGTTCCAATAATGATGTCTATCAAGCAATAAAAAAGCCGCCATTAAAGACGACTTCCTCACCATGTACGCGGAGTATAACAGCTTTTGTGAACTTCATCACGGGTTGATTTCAATAGCTAAAAGGATAACAGTTACCCCGTCACTTCAAAATCAAAGGCATACTTCAAACAGACATCAGTGCATAGAAATTAATTGAATATCCCAGCGTCTAGTTTGGGTTATAATTGGCACAATTCAATTTGTAATTAAACCGCATATCACGCAAAAGACAAATAACAACTTAAAAACAAAATACATGCAAAAATCATTAATAGTTATTTTTTTGTTTTTAAACTATTTTAATTTAATCAATTCCATTTACTGATGTTTCTATATTAATTCGACGACATGTTTTGTTACAGACATCAATATGACCTAGGTCGCAACAACCATGACCTATTCATTCTTTCAATACCTCTTTTCAGTAAGATTATGTCAGGCATTCGTTAAATCGATTTCGAATCTTGAAGTTTAATTTTGGAATCAGTTTGCTTATTTCCGCTACGCTAGCGTCAATCACATCGTCTTTTTTGCAGTTAAGCCAGATGTCAGATGCCGTAAGGAAATCATGGATCTATAAGTTGCAGGAGCAACACTTGATACAGGGATGTTAAATAGATTCAAGGTTGTTGGTGATTTTTATTTAATAACGCTCATATACATATTTTTGATTATCAACCATCAACATTCTGTACCTATTATTTTTTGCGAGAATAAACATGATCATCCCATTGCTATCGCTACCCATCATATTTGGTGCGGGTTATCTGATTGTTAAGAAATACAACACGCAAGCCGCGCTATTTGCTGCCGGTCTTTTAATGATCCTTATTGGCGTTGCTTCCGGTAATACCGACTTCCTGCCTTCTGGTACTAATTCATCCGGTGCCATTGTTTTTGACTTTTTCCTTGTTATTAAAGCACTTTCTTCATCCACGGTAGCCAACCTTGGTTTGATTATCATGAGTGTAGCGGGCTTCTCAAGCTACATGAACCACATTGGTGCTGCCAATGCTATGGTACAGGTTTCGACTAAACCGCTTTCGCTGATAAAAAGCCCATATGTCGTTCTTGCCCTAACCTACGTACTTGGCCAGATCATCAACATCTTTATCCCATCAGCTGTTGGTCTAGCAATGCTTCTACTTGTTGCTATGTACCCTGTACTGGTCCGCATCGGCTGTACGCCAGCCTCTACAGCGGCAGTATTGGCGACAACTGCTTGTTTGGATCTTGGCCCAGCCTCTGGTAACTCGCTAAAAGCAGCGGAAGTAATCGGTATCGATGCCGCTACTTACTTTGTTAATCATCAGATCGTTGTAGCCCCTGTTATCATGGCTGTGATTGCTGTGCTTCACTTCTTCTGCCAACGTTGGTTCGATAAGAAAGACGCTGAAAACGGCGTGACCTATGAGCTGAAAGAAGTTGAGCAAGATACTGTTGAAGCACCAAAGTGGTTCGCGATTCTTCCTATCCTACCGCTACTGATGCTACTGACATTTAGTAACTTTGCGATTTCTTGGATCAAAGTTGATGTAGTTACTGCGATGTTCACCAGCTTGTTCATTGCCATGGTGTGTGATTTCATCGTTAACCGTGACGGCAAGAAAGTTGCTGCTTCACTGAAGATCTTCCTAGATGGCATGGGTAAGGCGTTTGCCAGCGTGGTATCACTTATCATCGCTGCACAAACCTTTGTTGTCGGTTTGAGCACCATTGGTTTTATCGGCATGTTGCTAGGTGCAACATCGACTGCCGGTCTTGGTTACCTTCCGATGATCATTGTTATGGTCACCATCATCGGTGCAACAGCGCTACTATCAGGTTCGGGTAACGCGCCATTCTTCAGCTTCTCTGACCTAGCACCGCAAATTGCATCAACACTGGGTGTGTCAACTGCAGCCTTTGCACTTCCTATGCAGCTGTCTTCGGGTATTTTCCGCTCATTCTCACCTGTTGCCGGTGTTGTTATCGCCTGTGCTGGTGTTGCAGGTATCTCGCCTATTGAGCTGGTGAAGCGTACTGCTATTCCAATGATGGGTGGCTTGGTCACCCTGGTTGCCATGAGTGCAATGATTGGCTAAAACAGCCTAAATCACCTTTACTAACGAATAAAGCGGGCTTTTTAGCCCGTTTTATTTTTATCAGTTACTTTGCTTTGTATTGCCTTCCTTTTCGAACTAAGTTTGATAAAGACGTTTGCTAAAGGATGAGCGATGTTAAAGTTATCCCCCCTATTTACTCTTTTGTCGGTCGCTACCTTTCTGCCTATATCCGGCTATGCCAATCAGCATTGCCAAAATATTACTGACGACACTGATCGCTTGGCTTGCTACGATGCACAATCTAGTTCTGTTGAGAGCGACCCTCCATCTAATGAAAATCAATCTCCTGATGTACAAAAAGATGATTTCAATCTAGATGAAATGTCGATTAGCGGAATTAGCCACTACTTCAACCAAAGAGAGCTGTTTCGTTTAACCCCTCATGAGCCCAGTTATATTTTGCCAGCGTCTTATAACGACAAGCCCAACGAAGAAATCTGGCAACAACTTAGACCCGGCTCAGAAATGGACAACCTTGAGGTCAAATTTCAGATAAGCGGCAAAATAAAGCTCTGGGATAATCTTTATAAAGACAACTTGGATGTGTGGTTCGGCTACACACAGACAGCATGGTGGCAACTCTATAACTCAGACGAGTCAGCCCCTTTTCGTGAAACCAACTACAGCCCAGAAGTGTTTGTTAGCTATTATTCCGATTATGACTTGTTCGGATTTCAACTCATTGCTACGGACTTTGGCTTGATCCACCAATCGAATGGGCGCTCTGAACCGCTATCGCGTAGCTGGAACCGTATCTACGCCAACTTTGAGTTAGCTAAAGGGGATTTCCTACTATCTATTCAACCTTGGTACCGCTTGCCAGAAGATGCTGACGACGATGACAACCCTGATATTGATAAATATCTTGGGTACGGTAACTACCGTTTAAGCTACAAGAACAATGGGCATCTAATGAGCGTTTTGCTGCGCAATAACTTCCGCACTAGCGATAACAAAGGTGCTGTCGAGTTGAGTTGGGCCTTTCCTGTTTATGATACCGTTAAGCTATACCTGCAATATTACAACGGCTACGGCGAAAGCCTTATCGACTACGATCATTACACCAACAGGATCAGTTTAGGGCTGTTAATTTATGATTGGATATAGTTAAGGCCATCTGAACCCCCATTAATTTTAATTGAGTTTAATTTAACCACCTCCAGCAGTAGACTTTCATTACAGAAACGGAGGTGGTTATGTACGAACTAGATGAATACTGCGAAAAAATTGAATTTAATCTTTCTCAATCCGAACTCGATAGCTTGGGATTAAGTGAGCAGTCACGCTCGTCTCATCGGTTTATTCCTCCCCTCCTAACTTTTGCCTTTTTACTGCTTTTCTTTTTTTGAGGTTTCGATGGAAATGAATATGTTCAAGCACCTAAAAGATCTATGGTCATCAGAGTTGACTGGATTACTAACCGTTTTTTTAGGTGTCTTGGCCTTGATGGTGTGAAGTTTAATTGAAGAAAAGCGCCTAGCTATATCCTATTGATTTTTCGCTTTCGCTAGGGCTGCGTTCAGAAATAAGGAGTGAATTATGAGTTATAAAAATATTATGTTGGCATTGGATTTTGACGATAAAACCGAAGCGGTAATAAAAAAAGCGGATGAAGTCGCTGCCGCTTTTCCAGATGCCAAACTAAATATTATTCATGTCAACTTAGATTTTGAAGACTACGACTTTGGTGTCTTGGATATTAACCTCGATGATTACGAAAAAAACGAAGTACATGCCTCCGTCGATGAGATGAAGAAACATATCCAAAATATGGAAGTCGCAGTAGATAAATATTTGGTTTGCTGTGGTGTCGTTGAAAACGAAATTCGCTACAGTATCAAAGAGCATAATGTTGATCTACTGATCATGGGCCACCACAAAACTAACGCCCTCACTCAATTCTTCTCTGAAGCTGCAGCGCTGGTACGCAATATGCCATGTGACTTAATGCTGTTAAAAATTTAAAGCATCACAGCTCCCAATGCTATTGGGAGCTGCCCTTTGATAATTCTGATTATTCGATCACTGCCCGAATGCTCTAAGATTCTCTTCTACATCTTATCGCCAGAACCAAAGTTAGTAGGGTCACTCCCTATCTCTAAACGTACGCTAAACCTGCACGCTATTCGACTGTTTCGCAATTCTTCCTCTGATAGAAGAACTCATCCAAAGTGTCTCTAAAACAAATCCCTAGGCTACCAAGCCATAAAAAAGGGCCTGACTTTCGTCAGGCCCTCTGGCAGTTTATGTAATATCAAGCTTTGGGAATTATTCCCAATCTAGGATAACCTTGCCTGACATTCCAGAACGCATAATGTCGAAGCCTTCCTGGAAATCATCAATCTTGTAGTGGTGAGTGATGATTGGTGATAGATCCAGACCTGACTGAATCAAGCTAGCCATCTTATACCAAGTTTCGAACATTTCACGACCGTAGATACCCTTGATGATCAAACCTTTGAAGATCACCTGGTTCCAGTCGATGCCCATGTCTGATGGTGGAATACCTAGCAGGGCAATCTTACCGCCGTGGTTCATGCTGGTAAGCATGCTGTTGAATGCAGATGGTACACCTGACATCTCAAGGCCAACATCGAAGCCTTCAGTCATGCCAAGCTCTGCCATAACATCTTCTAGCTTCTCTTCAGCTACGTTTACAGCACGGGTCACGCCCATCTGACGAGCAAGATCCAAACGGTATTCGTTAACATCAGTGATCACCACGTGGCGCGCACCGACGTGCTTAGCAACCGCTGCTGCCATGATGCCGATTGGGCCAGCACCTGTGATCAGTACGTCTTCACCCACAAGATCAAAAGACAATGCAGTGTGAACAGCGTTACCAAACGGGTCAAAGATAGACGCTAGGTCATCAGAGATACCTTCAGGGATCTTGAATGCGTTGAATGCAGGGATCACTAGGTATTCTGCAAATGCACCTTCACGGTTAACACCCACACCCGTGGTGTTGCGGCAAAGGTGAGTACGGCCACCACGGCAGTTACGGCAGTGACCACATGTGATGTGACCTTCGCCCGATACACGGTCGCCAATTTCAAAGCCACGGACTTCCTGGCCGATACCAACAACTTCACCCACATACTCATGGCCTACAACCATAGGAACAGGAATCGTCTTTTGTGACCACTCATCCCAGTTGTAGATGTGTACGTCTGTACCACAGATAGCCGTTTTCTTGATACGGATAAGAAGATCGTTATGGCCAAGCTCAGGCTTGTCCACTTCAGTCATCCAAATGCCTTGTTCAGGCTTTAGTTTCGAAAGTGCTTTGATTTTCATTATTTGTTCCTACTGCAGGGTAGAATTGCAAGGGCTGATACATTGCCAGCCCTTAGCCCTTGAACTTCTGGATTATGGGCTTAGATGATGCCCATGTCCTTACCTACTTCGATGAATGCATCGATAGCTTTGTCTAGCTGCTCTGGAGAGTGAGCCGCTGACATTTGAGTACGGATACGCGCTTGGCCTTTTGGCACTACAGGGAAAGAGAAGCCAATAACGTAGATGCCTTTCGCTAGTGCACGCTCAGCAAACTCAGCTGCCACTTTTGCATCACCCAGCATGATTGGGATAATAGCGTGGTCAGCACCGCCCATAGTAAAGCCAGCAGCTTCCATACGCGTACGGAAATGCTCAGAGTTTGACCATAGACGGTCACGAAGGTCACCGCTTTCTTTCAGCAGGTCGATTACGCGGATAGATGCGTTAACGATAGCTGGAGCCACAGAGTTAGAGAACAGGTATGGACGAGAACGCTGACGTAGCCAGTCGATCACTTCTTTCTTACCAGACGTATAACCGCCTGATGCGCCACCCATTGCTTTACCTAGGGTACCTGTGATGATGTCGATACGGTCAACCACATTGTGGAACTCGTGTGTACCGGCACCGGTTTTACCCATAAAGCCAACAGCGTGAGAATCATCAACCATTACAAGTGCACCGTACTTGTCAGCAAGGTCACAGATTGCAGGTAGGTTGGCAACAACGCCGTCCATAGAGAATACGCCGTCAGTTACGATAAGCGTATTGCGGGCACCCGCTTCTTTAGCGGCAATCAGTTGCTGCTCAAGCTCTTCCATGTTGTTATTCGCGTAACGGAAGCGCATTGCTTTACAAAGGCGAACACCATCAATAATTGATGCGTGGTTCAATGCGTCAGAGATGATCGCATCTTCTTTACCAAGAATAGTTTCGAACAAGCCAGCATTGGCATCGAAGCAAGATGTGTAAAGAATAGTATCTTCTTTACCTAGAAATTCAGATAGTTTCTGCTCAAGCTCTTTGTGGATGTCTTGCGTACCACAGATAAAGCGAACAGATGCCATACCGAAGCCGTGCTTATCCATACCTTCCTGACCTGCTTTGATTAGCTCAGGGTGGTTAGCAAGACCAAGGTAGTTGTTGGCACAGAAGTTAAGCACTTCTTCACCCGTGCTGATTTCAACAGCAGCTTTTTGCTGAGATGTGATTACACGCTCAGATTTGTACAGACCTTCAGCTTTTACTTCTTCTATTTGCTGTTTGATTTGATCATAGAATGCGGCAGACATGATGTTCCTCACAATAATATCGTTTGCCAGTCACCACCGATTGACAACTGGCACAAATACGCGTGCAAAACGCCTATTTGAGCAATATTTCCATTTATAGATTAGGTGATTTACCTGCAATTAATGCAATTTCACAGGATCTTTGAACTTTAGCCATTCTAATCAAAGAGCAATCAGACTATTATCCCCTCTCGTGGAAAAGGTCTCGTGAATTATGGACACAAATAAACTAATCGCCTTAATGCCTGAATTGGCAGTCTTTAAAATTGTGGTTGATGAAGGTAGTTTTACCGCTGCGGCAAGAAAGCTCGGCGTTACCCCTTCAGCCCTGAGCAAGCAGCTTTCCCGATTAGAACAAACCCTCTCAACCAAACTGCTTGAGCGAACCACTCGTAAACTGGTCATTACCCAGTCAGGCAAAGGCATCTACGATCAATGCTGCGCTTTATTAGAGGCTACCAAGCAAGTGGTCGAATTTACCAGTTCTGAGCACGAGACCCCTTCAGGCTCGGTAACTGTTGCGGCGCCGAAAGCATTCCTGAGTATCGTGCTACAACCTATGGTGTTGCCTTTCTTGACCCAGTACCCTGATATTGAGCTAAAGCTCAAAGCGCGTGATGGTGATATTGATTTGATCTCAGAAGGCATCGATGTGGTTTTCCGCCTAACGGAAAAACCCACTGAAGGCTTGGTATTAAAACAGCTCGGCAAAGTCAGCTTGAGCCTATGTGCCAGCCCAGACTACCTGGAACGCCGTGGCACACCCGTTCACCCTACCGAGCTATTGAACCACGACTGCCTCTATTTAGGTGAAACCACCACAGACCATATTTGGGATTTCGTCAAAGATGGCGAAATGCACACGATCCCAGTAAAAGGGCGCTATGCCGTAAACCATTCGCAAATGCGCCTTCGTGGCGTTATGGATGGATTGGGGATTGGTATTTTCCCAGACTTTGTTATCAAACAAGCCCTTGCTAAAGGTGAAGTTAAACCGGTATTAGAAGATTGGACAATCAAAGGCAATTACCAAGGGGATATTGCCCTGCAGTTTGCCCAAACCAAGTTCATGCCGGCCCGCCTGCGCGTATTTATCGACTATGTTGCCGAGCATATGGCGAAATATACCGTTTCATAAAGCAGCCCTTTCCTACTTTACAGATCACGCTCCCAAACCACTTGCTATGGTGGGAGCCTATCTAACTAGCTGCCTATCTACTTATCTACTTATCTACTTATCTACTTACAAACTACCTAGCTATCTATCTACCTATCTACCGAGCTATCGCTTCACCACTCCCCTCCACCACTTGGTATATACTAAAAGGCACAACAATGAGACAAGATTTGCACCTTTGATCCAATCCGACATGTATGTCGTTAGTTATTGGCAGCAGCGTTGATTGTTACCCAGCGCCATCACCGGCTTTCCACCGTACCATTAGGAAGGAAGACGACAATGAGTAAGCTGTTAAAGAGCCTGTTAGCGATAGTTGTATTGGTATTTAGTGCAAACGCACTCAGTTACCCTATGGGATCCATGCACTGGAATCACCGTAGTATTCTCTATTTCGCCCCTGAAAAAGATCAACACGTTAATGCTTTTATCAAAGAATCTTTAATGCATGACTGCATGTTGCAGGAGCGGGATATCGTGGTCGTCGTGATGACCAAAGACGGCTTCAACAAACCCTCTGACGTATTCAGCCCAGATGAAATTGTCAGACTGGAAAAGCTCTACAAAGTCTCCAGAAACAAACACACTGCCATCCTGATTGGTAAAGACGGTTTGGAGAAATACCGTTGGAATGAACAAACCAATTGGCAGCACATTACCCAACTGGTTGATAACATGCCAATGCGCAAAAAAGAAATTGCTTACTCACCTAGCAGTCGCTGCTCTATTTAGCAGCGACTTGTCTACACCCTGCATAAACACGAATCACTCGCAATTTTATCTACGCCCCCCGCTACGCCTGAAATTTTTGAATCGGGAGGATTCATTTTTTAAATAAAAGCAGTAATGTAGTGGGAACATCGACTTCTGAGGGCGGAATAACAATGATGACTAAGCCTTTTTTTTACCACGGACAGGACAAACAATGGGTAACAGTGTCAGAGAATACCCTAACTCTGACACTCGTTAGCGAAGCTGACACCCTCATTTCCACTATCTTCATTCGCTGCGAGCCAGACAATGAAGAAATGCTCATAGATATGGAAAAAGGGAAAACCGATGGCAGGCTCCAATACTGGCACGGACAAATCCCACTCAATCAAGACAAAGCATTAACCCACTACTGTTTCAAAGTAATGCAGAACAGCCGCCAATGGTGGTTGGACAGTAAAGGGATCAGCCCTCGTATGCCGGGCCGAGAATCCCACTTCAAGTTCAATTCTCAACATCAGCCTCCTCAATGGGTCAAGAATCAGGTGTTCTACCAGATTTTCCCTGACCGTTTTAACAATGGCGATCCATCCATCAGTGTTAAGAACAGCGAGTATTTCCTGAAAGGCAATAAGCGACCAACCATCGCCAAAGAGTGGGGAACGCCAGTGTCGGACTCCCATGATAGCAATGGGCCGAACGAGTTTTATGGTGGCGATCTGAAAGGTATCGAAGATAAGCTGGACTACCTACAAGCGCTAGGTGTCACAGCACTGTATTTCAATCCTATCTTCCAGGCCCCGAGTAACCACAAATACGATACCACTAACTACACCCGTATCGACCCTCACCTAGGTACAAACGAACAGTTTGGCCATATGGTTGAAAACCTGCACCAGCGCGAAATGAAAATTGTGCTTGATGCCGTGTATAACCACACATCAGTCAACCACCCATGGTTTAACCGCTACCAACAACCGCAAGAAACTGCAGGGGCATTTAGCAACCCTGACTCTCCTTTCCGCGACTATTACCAGTTCGATGGCGATAGTGACAACTACATAGGTTGGAAAGGCATTGATAGCTTACCAAAACTCAACTTCTCTAACCCAGAAGTACAAGATTACATCTATGCAGGTGATGACGCCGTCATTAAGCAGTGGCTGCGCCCACCCTACAACATTGACGGCTGGCGCTTTGATGTCATCCATATGCTTGGTGAAGGTGTCGGTGCAGCGAACAATGCCCATTACGTCAAAGCATTCCGTAACGCAGCCAAGTCAGTGAACCCTGAATGTTATGTTTTGGGTGAACACTTTTTCGAAGCCTCAAGCTGGTTGGAGGGCGATCAAGAAGATGGTGCCATGAACTACTACGGCTTTGCCCACCCGGTTCGTGCCTTCTTTGCTAATAAAGATATTGCCTATCACAACTGTAAAATCGACGCAGCCGAGTTCGCCGACTGGTTAGAAGAAGTGCGTGGCAAAGTGCCATGGCATAACCAGTTAGCCCAGCTCAACCAATTGGACAGCCACGACACCATGCGTTTTTTGACCACCCTAAACGGTGATCAAGACACCATGAGGCTTGCCCTGTTGATGCTGTTTACCTATGTGGGCACACCATGTATTTACTACGGCACCGAAGTTGCACTTGAAGGCGGACATGATCCCGATAACCGCCGTTGCTTCCCTTGGGAACGGACAGAAGCGCCTAACGCCACCTTTGATTTCGTCAGCAAGCTTATCGAGACACGTAAGTCCCGTTTGGCGCTACAGGAAGGTAGCATTCAATGGCTGCATGCCGAGCAACAACAACTGGCTTATGCCCGCAAGCTTGAAGAAGAGCATTTAATCACTCTGATTAACAATAGTGGCTCTTCCAAAGCGCTCTCTCTACCTGTTTGGCAATTAGGTTTGCCGGAAGATACGGTGTTAACCGACCTGTTAACTGGCGACGAGTGGGAGTGTAAAGACGGTGTATTAAACATCACCTTAGCCGGTAAAGAAGGCCTATTACTTAGCCATAACTAAGAGTGTATAAGCTGACTGCTTAGCAGTATTACTCTCAGTCAGAAAACCTTGTTCAAGCCCTTATTATTCATATAAGGGCTTTAACTTACCGCATCCGCACTCAACACACTGAGCAAAGTGCTAAATAAGTTAATCTTGATAATGGGTTTTGCCAAATAAGCATCCATTCCTGCATCAAAGCATTGTTGCTTTTCACTTTCCAATACATTGGCTGTTAGCGCTATGATGGGGATCTGCTCGCAGTTTTGCTTTTCACGGATTTTTCTTGTTGCTTCCAATCCCCCCATAATAGGCATTTGGCAGTCCATCAAAATAAGATCTGGCAAGGTTTGCTCAAGATAGTTAACCGCCTCTTCACCATTGTCGACCACATCTATATTGCACAGCCCCATAGATTTAAGAAAAGCGATGACCAGCTGCTGATTCACATACTGATCTTCAACAACCAATATCCGACACCGAGAATAGCTTGATAAGTCGCATACCACATCATCACTCAAAACAACCGACTGAGGGGAGGTGGTACTCTCCGCCTTTTTCAACATCAGCCGGAAAGAAAACTCACTCCCGACCCCTTCCAGACTATTCACCCGCAGTTTAGTCCCGAGTAATTCACATAGTCTGCTAGACACCGCCAGTCCTAATCCCGTACCACCATATTTACGAGAAATAGTCCCATCGATTTGCTTGTATGAATCAAAAATATCTTCGCACTGTCGTTCAGGAATACCAATACCGCTGTCAATCACTCGGATACAGATCTCGACCTCTCCGTCCAGTTCTCTCAACCAATCCACATTAACCTTAACAAACCCTTGCTCGGTAAACTTCACCGCGTTGCTCAATAAGTTTGTCATTATTTGGCGTAGATGTTGTTCATCAGCATGAAAATCACAATCCGTTTCAGTAGGTGTAACTACCTCAATGTTTAGCCCTTTTCCACTGGCTTCTTGCACTACTGAAGTGACGCAAGATTTAACCAGCCGACATAAATTAAAATTGCTTTCACAGAGTTCGACCCGATTGCTTTCTAATCGGGAGAAGTTAAGTACTTCATTAATAAGTGTTAGCAGTGAAAAAGCAGAGTCCTTGATATACTCAACCTGCTGATTCGATTCACGGCCCAAATTCTTTTGCTGCAAGCATTGAATGAACCCCAATATTCCATTCATTGGTGTCCGCAATTCATGACTCATGTTAACCATAAATTCAGACTTTACCCGATGGGCTTTATTGAGTTGTATTGATTGACGCTCCAAAGCTTTATTAAGCTGTAATAACTTGTTATTCCGATAGAATAACTTAGAGTCAATTGACTGGATTTGACGAGCAAGATGGCCGATTTCAGAGTCTTTGTCGGTCAACTCTTGCAGATCAACCTCCCCCTTCCCAACGAGTGCAAGTTGCTTTGTCATTAAAGCAATGGGACGAGTCACCTGAGTGTGAAAAACATAAATCGCAACCGCAGCCACTAGAATGAGCGAAAGCAATAGCTTAATCGAAAAGAATATTGATGATAAAGGACTATCCCCACCATTAAATAGCATCAGCACAGATGTCATCAAGAACACACTCAAAGATACTGCGCCCATTATGACTATACACTTGCGGGTTAACAAATGCTGATACAACCCTAGTATTGCAGAGGATAATAACGAAGCACTTTTTTCAGATGCTGTTACTGCACGTTTATCCACTATATTACTCCTGTAAAATCGTGAAGGCTTAGAACCTGTCAGATTCACTCAAGCAAAATATGCGCCAACAAACCATATACTTAACCGATTGTTATTTAATAGAAAAATAACAAGAGACTCCCTCTTAAGAAATCATCACCAAATTGAGAGTCAAATTGCTAACACGATTTGTTATCGCTCAAAAATAAGTCTGAGCATTTTTTACGGGCCACAAGATAACAGCAACTAAAAGCTTGCGTTACATCACTGTTTCAACTTGCTCAAGATCACATTTCTAAGCCGTTAATTTTACTAGGATAAAAACCGCGCAAACGTTACACTCTCCGCCATAAAATCTATAACAAAAACATTACAAACCGCTTAGCGGTCTCTTCCCTAACGTGAAAGGTCCTAACTAACGATGAGTCCAGAAAAATACCTTCTAGACTGGCAAACAAGCCAAACCAATGCTGAATCTATTTCCCCATTATTGGGTCAGCTGTACCGACAGAAAGGCGTAGAAGTCCTGATGTTCGGCAAGCAAATCGTAAATACCTCAGTTATCGATATCGTTAAATCCCACCGTCTTTCCCGCCGCTACACCGGCTCTGAATTATCACCAGCCCAAACGCTGCCATTGTTCCAAACCCTGGCAACGCTTGATCTCTCTCCATGCCGTGTCGATGTTGGCCAGCTTGCATATAGCTACTGGTCTACCAATGACGATGAGAGCAATATCAGTGACTTCTTACAGACCGCCTTACTGGAATCGCTAAACAGCACGCAATCTGTAGAAACCCGCGATGTGGTTCTGTATGGCTTTGGTCGTATCGGCCGTCTGCTAGCTCGACTGCTGGTTGAAAAGAGTGGCCAAGGCTACCCACTTAGGCTAAAAGCCATTGTGGTGCGTGGCGGTAAAGATGGCGATTTGGAAAAGCGTGCTAGCCTGCTCCGTCGTGACTCCGTGCACGGCCCGTTCAACGGCAGCATTACTGTTGATGAAAACCGCAAGGCGATTATCGTCAACGGCAATTACATCCAGGTCATTTATGCCAACAGCCCTGCTGAAGTGGATTACACCGTATTTGGTATTCATAACGCGCTCGTCGTTGATAATACTGGTATGTGGCGAGACCGAGAAGGACTGAGCCAGCATCTAGGTTGCAACGGCGCGGAAAAAGTCCTGCTGACCGCTCCGGGTAAAGGCGACCTGAAAAATGTGGTATTCGGGGTCAACGAAACAGTCATTCAAGAAGATGACACCATTGTTTCAGCAGCAAGCTGTACCACCAATGCCATTACGCCAATTCTGAAAGCGATTAATGACAAGTACGGCATTGATTCCGGTCACATCGAAACGGTGCACTCGTTCACTAATGATCAGAACCTGATTGATAACTTCCATAAAGGCGAGCGCCGCGGTCGTTCCGCTTCGCTGAACATGGTCCTGACCTCTACCGGCGCAGCAAAAGCGGTTGCTAAAGCACTTCCTGAGTTGGCAGGTAAACTCACCGGCAATGCTATCCGCGTTCCTACCCCGAATGTCTCGATGGCCGTCGCTAACCTAAACCTAAACAGCGTGGCAGAGAAAGACGAGCTGAATGCCTACCTGCGTGACATGGCACTTAACTCGCCGCTATCAGGGCAAATTGATTACACCGAATCAACCGAAATTGTGTCATGTGATATCGTTGGCTCCCGCCATGCCGGTGTTGTCGACGGCGCAGCAACTATCGCCCAAGATAAACGCTGTGTTCTTTATATTTGGTATGACAACGAGTTTGGCTACAGCTGCCAGGTTGTCCACTGTATGGAACAAATGATGGGCGTCC
This sequence comes from Photobacterium sp. AWH4_225, assembly GCF_056158405.1. NCBI lineage: Bacteria > Pseudomonadati > Pseudomonadota > Gammaproteobacteria > Vibrionales > Vibrionaceae > Photobacterium > Photobacterium sp. AWH4_225. The sequence goes on from NZ_JBSWTF010000001.1 coordinate 2,256,889, forward strand.
GTTATAAGACTTACCCTGAAGTGAAATAGCACTGGCTAATCACTTCAAGCGACACCACTACAACAATAATATTCCTAGCACTTTTGCCGCCTGTTTCCTGGCGGCTTTCTTTTTGCATTCACACTGTTTAGGTTGATTAAATTGCGTAAACCGTAATACCCTCAAGAAGCGGCACTTCACTTCGGACTCGTTTGAAATGAGCTACTTCTCGACATTCCTCGTCTACCTATTTTATGGCCTTGCCTTCTTCTCTATCGGCTGCGCCATTTTGTTTCGTAACTTTCGCTACAGTAAGCTCACCATTTCCCATAGCTTGTGGGCGCTTGCCGCATTCAGCTTTGCGTATGCGTTCTACGAATGGTCAGAGCTCTACGTCAACCTGTTTGGTGACCGCATACAAGAGCCCAAATCCATCTACGTTGAATGGCTGCGGTTAAGTAAACTGAGCTTGGCCTTTCTGTTCCTGCTGGTGTTTGCCTGGATGGTAACTGTGGTTCAGAGCAAAAAAACACGCCAGTTCATGAGAGTCGTGTTGCTTGTCGCTTCTACAGCTTATCTAATGATTTTTATCAATGGCCTATCAAGCGCCCAGCTAAACAAAGATGCCATTGAGAGCCTTGAGCTTTATGCTCGGTTTATCCTAGCCTTCCCGGCGACCCTCATCGCCGGAGCGTGCATGATCAGCTACGGCCGCCAACTCGCTGACGATAAAAAAGCCTACGGTCGCTACTTCCGTTACACCGGCTATACCTTCTTGTTCATGAGCCTGAGTGCTGGTGCTTTTCCGGTGGAAATGGACAGCAGCTTTTTCTATTTACGTGTCGGGGTTGCCTATTTGCTACTGCTTTTTCTCTATCTGGCCCTTAATGTTTTCGATAAAGAGAAAGAGCGGTTAGTAGAGTCCCAACTCCATCAAGCCTACTTAACGGACAAGTACAAAGCCATCGGCCAATTAGCCTCTGGTGTTGCCCATGAGATCAATAACCCACTGGGATCATCGACACTTTCACTTGATATGCTGGAAAGCCGCTTAACTGATCAAAAGCAACTGGATTTGGTGAAAAGAACCCGACTGGGAATAGATAGAGCAGCAACAATTTGTACTGCCCTGCTCAACTATTCTCGCTCAGCAGAAGAGGTGAACCAAAAAACACTCGTCAGTAAAGCTGTCGCCTCTGCTCTGCAATTACTGGCTCATAAAGCGAGAAGCTATAATATTTCTGTTTGCGGTAACGACACTATTTATCTATTCTGCAACCCTATAAAACTTGAAGAGCTCATTATTAATTTAGTCAGCAATGCAATTGATGCTTCAGATGATAATAAAGACATTATGATAAGTTTCGAGGAAAAGGTTGTTGATGGGTATGAATATGTTCTCTTATCAGTCACCGACAACGGATGCGGAATGGATATACAAACACAAGACAAAGCAGCTGAACCTTTCTTTACCACCAAACCTATCGGTAAGGGAACAGGGTTAGGACTGGCCATTTGCGCACAAATAGCGGCAGACCAAAAAGGTAGCCTAACATTTAACAGCACCAAAGGGGTTGGCACTACCGTCATCGCAACATTGGCCAAGGAGATCTAATATGAGCCATAAAATTCTCGTGGTCGAGGACGATCAGCTTTTAAGGGAAAACATCACCGATATTCTCGAAGATGCCGGCTATGATGTTTACCAAGCAGAAAGTGCCGAGCCGGCAATGGCACTGTGCCAAGAGCATATTTTTGACCTCGCTATCCTAGACTACTTACTGCCAGGCTTGACGGGCACTGAAGCGATATCCAACTTACGCCAGCTAAACCCTAACCTCTCAATCGTATTAATCACCGCGTTTGCTACAGTCGATATCGCCGTTGATGCCATGCAAAAAGGGGCGAATGACTTCATCGCCAAACCATTCAATAGCGCTAAACTGCTGATGACAGTTAAACGCTGTATTGCAGAGAAAGCTTTTTTCCCTGAAGACAGTGAACTCAATCTCGATAAAGTCTACTCAGCATTGTCTAACCCGATCCGTCGTGAAATCATCAAGCAGCTCACCGATAACAAAGAGTTGAAGTTCATGGAAATATTCCATTTACTGGATATCGAGGATCACACCAAACTCAACTTTCACATCCAGCAACTAAAGAAAACTGGGCTGATTATTCAAGATGACAACCGGGTCTATCGTTTGTCTAAAGCTGGCGCACAAATCTTCCGTCATCAAGTTAACCGCTAGTCGAATAGCAACAATAAAATAAATCAAGATAACCCAAGCTATCAGTAATAAATGATCTGATAGCTTGAGTTATCATACCTGAACGGATGTCATTATTTTAATTAACCAAATATAAATTCAACCTAATTTATTATTAAGTCTATTTCATGACATCGTCTGCAAAATAAATATCGAGTGTTGTTAACCACACTCACCTTTCATATATTTCGCTTTCAACTGATAATTATTGGTATATTCAGAAACTGCCGAAGTGGTTTTTCTCTCCTCACTAAATACATTCGGTGAAAAGAAATTTATGACATATCGTTTGCAATTCATTGCCCTGCCCATCATGATGGGCGCTATGCTCTTGGCTGGCTGTCAAGATAATTCGCCTCAAGAAGAACAAACACCATTAAGACCCGTTAGAATCACAGCCGCCACCAATAGCCCGGCAGATTTTCAACACCGTTTTGCCGGAACCACGGTTTCAGCCTCGACGACCAACCTGAGCTTCCAGGTCTCTGGCACCATTGAGCACTTTCCAGCAAAAGCTGGCACCAGACTACGTGCCGGTGATGTCATTGCATCTCTCAATGATGATGACTTACAGCTTGCGCTGAAAAAAAATGAAGCCTTGCTTGAGCAAGCGGCCACCAATGCGAAAGCCAGTACATCCCGCTATCAGAGGATGAAAGAACTCCATGCCAAGCAGCTGATTTCAGAGATGGACTATGACGTTGCAAATGCCGAACATCAGGTGGACCTCGCCAAGGTCGATCAGGCGCAGCAGGCTGTCGATTTAAGCCAACAGCAAATTCACTACGCGACGCTACATACCAGTGAAGCGCATTGCTCGGTCACCCAAACCTATGTCACCGAGAACGAGAATGTCTCAGCCGGACAATTGATTGCCGTGATGAGTTGCGGCAGTGTTATGGAAGTTAAAGCCAATATCTCTGAAGCCACAGTTTCAAGCCTTAGGATCGGCCAACCTGTTGAAGCCATTATCACAGCTGCTCAGTCGCAGCCCCTAGACGCCCATATCAGTGAAATTGGTTTGAACACTGGTACCAACGGTACCTACTTTGTCACCGCACAAATTGACACCCGCAATACAAAACTGCGCCCCGGTATGGCCGCAGAGTTGCTAATTAGCCGTGACTTCCTTGTCAATAATGACAGCCTTTGGGTACCGATGAATACGGTCAATGAGTCTAATGGGCAACGCTATGTCATGACCTTCGAGCCGACAGATCACAACCGGGGCATCGTTCGAAAAGTAGAGATAGAAACCGGTAAGTTTGTTGCAGGCTCCATAGAGATCACCCAAGGGCTGGTTGAAGGTCAAAAAGTCATTACCGCAGGGCTCAATCAGATCTATGACGGTCAGGAGGTCTTGATGCTGGTCGAGGATAGCCGCTCATGAACATTACTCAACTAGCCTTGCAGAAAAAACAGCTGATGGGACTGATAATCCTAGCAGCTGTTATGCTCGGCATTACTTCTTTCCTTTCCATACCACAAGCTCAGGATCCTGGCTTTCCGATCCGTACTGCCCAAGTGATCACGTCGTTTCCAGGGGCATCGCCTAAACATGTTGAAGAGCTCGTTACCGACAAGCTGGAAAAGGCGATTCAGGAAATGCCTGAGCTAGACAGCGTCAACAGCCTGTCGAAATATGGTGTGTCGATTATCACCGTCGATATCAAAGACAGCTATAAGAACCTTCGCCCCGTTTGGGACTCTCTCCGCCGTAAAGTCGATGGCGTGCAAAGCGAGCTGCCTGCCGCCGCGGGGCGCTCTTCTGTCAATGATGAATACGGTGATGTCTACGGCATCGTCCTATCGGTCGTTGCCAATGACTATCACTACAGTGAACTGAAGGATATTGCCGACCAAGTACGTGATGAATTTTTACGCCTGCCGTTGGTCGGCAAGGTCGATATCTATGGCGCACAGGAAGAACGAATATTCGTTGAGTACGAAAATAGTCACCTGCAAGAGCTCGGGCTTTCCCCCAATTATCTGGCGCAGTTCTTAGCCAGCAAAAACACCCTCTTAAGCGGTGGGGAATGGCATACCGAGCACGAGGTCATGAGTATTGAGCCAAGCGGCAACCTTGAATCAGTAGAGTCACTAAAACGCACTTTCGTTCCGTTACCAAACACCCAGGAAGTACTCCCGCTTGGCAACATCGCCAATATCTACCGAGGTTACGAAACGCCTGCGCGCTCTATGGTAACAACCAATGGCGACAACAGCCTTGCTCTCGCCGTCGCCATGATTGACGGCGGGAACATTGTAAAACTGGGCGAGCAAGTCGACGAGTTGCTAGAGCAACTGGAGCAAACCTACCCATGGGGAGTCAATTTCGAAATCATCGCCTACCAGCCCGAACTGGTAGAAAATACCGTCGATAGTTTTGTCAGCAACCTATTCCAGGCCATCGCCGTTGTGTCCGGTGTTATGCTTGTCACACTCGGGCTTCGAACTGGACTGATTGTCGCAAGCTTGATCCCAGTGACCATTGCCGCCACTATCGGCATCATGTACTGGCTACAAATCGGTCTTGATCAGGTCTCGCTTGCGGCCTTGATGATAGCGCTCGGTATGTTGGTCGATAACTCTATCGTCATGGCGGAAAGTATCATGACCAGGATGGAGCGTGGGCAGAAAGCATTTGATGCGGCAATCAATGCTGCCGGTGAACTCAAGCTGTCTTTGCTAACATCATCCCTGACGACCTCAGCCGCCTTCCTGCCGATTTTTCTTGCCGAATCAACGACCGGAGAGTACACCGCCCCGCTATTCAAAGTGGTTTCCATCACCTTGCTAGCATCATGGTTCTTCTCATTAACGATGATTCCTATGCTCTGCCTGCTTTTCTTGAAGGTGAAAAAATCAGCACAGACACCACCAGCTCAAGAAATACCGCAAGATAACCGCTCAGAAAAGCTGTACAGCCAAGCATTGTCGGCGCTGTTGAGATACCGCTACCGAACTCTTTCGGTGGTCGTCGTGGCTTTTGGCATCGCCGTTTACAGTTTTAGGTTTATTCCCGTCATCTTCTTCCCGCCATCAGAAGATCCGACATTCAAGCTAGAAATAGAGCTCCCGGTTGGCTCTCCGCTGAGTAAAACCGTGGAAGTAACAGAAAATATCGATGCCTATCTTGAGACATTAAAATCTGACTCAACAAAAGATAAGGAAGGGCTGACTAATTGGGCTGCATTTATTGGCAATGGTGGGCCACGCTATGTGCTCTCCCACACTTCCAAGCCAGCAAGCCCTAACTACGCGGTCTATTTACTCAATACCACCAGCGGCGAAGTGGTCGACAAGCTCATGGCTGATATCGACCAGCACATTTTCAGCCAGTATCCCGATGTCGTTCACAGCACACGAAAAATTGAAAATGGCGCTGCCATCAAGAACCCTATCGAAGTCAGGATTATGGGCAGTGACACCGAGCAGCTATTTAGCCTTGCTGATAGTGTCAAACAAAAACTCAGCGCCATTAACGGTGTTCGTTCTATCAATGATGATTGGGGCAACAAGACCAAAAACCTCTTCGTCAATATTGATGAAGCCCAAGCCCAACGCTTAGGGATCAACAATTCCGACATTGCGCAGGTTATCCAAGCTAGCACGACAGGTATCCAAATATCTGAATACAGGGAGAATGAGGAGATTATCCCCATCATGCTTAAAGCCAGCTCCCAGCAATACAATGGCAAAGATCTGCCAACCAGCATGAACGTGTTGACCCGCACGCTCGATTCCATTCCCCTTGGCCATGTCGCCAAAGCCAACTTAGAGTGGCAGCCGGCATTGATCCCACGTCGTGATAGGATGAAAGCCATAACAGTTTCGGCCAGTTTGGCACCTAACCTCACCGCTGCAGAGGTCAACAAGCAACTTAGGCCATGGCTTAATGCTCAGCAACAAAGCTGGCCGACAGGCTACCGCTGGGAGCTAGGAGGTGTGGCGGAGTCTTCTGGTAATGCCAACAAGTCTATTTTTGACAAGCTGCCAATTGCTGCCGTTATTATCTTGCTGTTGTTGATGGCGCAGTTTAACTGTATCCGCAAAACCAGCATTATTCTGATGACAATTCCATTGGGATTAATTGGCGTTGCAGTAGGATTGCACCTAGCCCAATCCTACATTGGCTTTATGACCTTACTTGGGATCATTTCGCTCGCTGGTATCGTTATCAACAACGCCATCGTCTTAATCGACCGTATCGACATCGAGAGAGAGCATGGCTTTGAACATTACGATGCCATTATTGAAGCAGCAAAGCGGCGTATGCGCCCTATACTGCTGACGACAGCAACGACAGTCGTTGGCATGATCCCACTCTGGCTTGGAGGAGGTATTATGTGGGAGCCAATGGCCATTGCCATTATCTTTGGCCTGCTAGGTGCAACCCTATTAACCTTGGGGGTTGTGCCGGTACTCTATGCAGTATTTTTCAGAGTAAAAGCAAAATAACGCCAGAAAAATCATAGCCCTTTAAGAGGTTCTGACATTATTCAGAGCCTCTTTTGTTTCCACTGGAGCAATACTTTAAGTCATTTAACTATTCAGTTTCGCGCACGGTTTGAAATTGAATCTGAATAAGATTAATTGAAAAAGGCCCAGGTTGCTTATCTGCTATCAATACCCCAACTTGTTTGATATCCCGTGTGGCAAGTTCAGGTGCATCGTAGATAATTCGTCCTCTAAACACCGCTTGGAAGTTATTCAGATCAAATACCTTCTTCTGTTGTTGCCCCTTAACGGTCGAAAACTCGTGCTTGTAGGTAATTCGATTACCATTTTTCCATGTCGCAAGCCTCATTTGGTAAAGGCGACCGTCACCGATAAATGTGAGTTCGACTCGATCCACCTCAGCAGGCATTGATTCTATTGGCCGGTTAATGGAACTAAAGCCACCATTATTAGCTAGTGATAACTCCCCCGAGAAAAGACTAGACTGACCATCAAAAGTCATTTGCCCTTGTGAAATCCCCCCCATCACATTGTCATTAGTTGATTGCCAGTTCTGGTATTCACTAGGTTGTGTTAAGTCAATCATTATCGCCCCTGATGCAGATACTGTGTTTGTGAAGATGAAGGAAGCAACAAGCAAAAATAGTTTTCCCATTAATCACCCCGGCTAATAATTCTAAGCGAGCAATGCTCGTATTATCTTGTTTTCATTAGCTAGTTACGATTATGCCCCTCTCTAAGATCATCTTAAACGACCATAGAGATCAATGAACACAAGTAGATATCCACAACTAAGTCCGTTGACTAAGTTCATGATCCTTTTCGAGCTCTCTTGCGTTAAAGGTAGACCTAATACTGCGAGAATCGATCATGAAACACAACGCGATTATTAAGATTACAAATCTCAGACTAAGAACGTATATCGGGTTTAATGAAGAAGAAAAGCAGAAGCAGCAAGACATCATCATCAATGCTGAAATCCATTATCCCGCAAATAATTTGTGCCTGAGCGATGATGTTGAAAACGCCCTAAATTACAAAACCATCTGCAAAAACATCATCCATCACGTCGAGAACGGAAAATTCTTGTTACTGGAAAAACTCACCAGTGATGTACTTGGTTTGTGTGTTGACCATCCATGGGTAAGTTATGCCCAAGTGACCATAGATAAACCCCACGCATTACGATTTGCAGATTCAGTCTCCCTAACATTAAATTATTCCACTGATGAAAGTGTAAGTGAGTAGCATGATGAATATCGAAGCAAAACTGGTTAAACAGGCATTAATCCAGCAAGGGCTGGAAACTCCCATGTTACCCAACGAAATGAACCCTGAGCAAAAGTATGAGCGCATCAAAGGACTACTGACAGAGGTGATTGGAGTGCTCGGGTTAGATCTCAGAGATGATAGCCTTGCGAGAACGCCACACCGAATCGCTAAGATGTACGTCAATGAAGTTTTCTCTGGTCTCGACTACGACAACTTTCCCAACATATGCGTTATCGAAAACAAAATGCGTGTCGATGAGATGGTGAAAGTGTCGGACATCAGTCTCACTTCCACCTGCGAGCACCACTTTGTCACCATCGACGGTGTCGCAAAAGTCGCTTACTTACCAGAATCAAAAGTTATTGGCTTATCCAAAATCAACCGGATCGTGCGTTTCTTTGCCCAGCGCCCCCAGGTACAAGAGCGTTTAACTCAGCAGATTTTGGTCGCTGTTCAGACCTTAACTGAAACAGAAAATGTCGCCGTAACCATTGATGCAACTCATTACTGTGTGAAGTCGAGAGGTGTGATGGATGTTAACTCTAGTACGACCACCACTGCACTAGGTGGCCAATTCAAAACTAACCCACAGACTCGTGCGGAGTTCTTACAATGAGCCAAGTCGTCGTCATCACTGGGGTAGGAAAACGCCTAGGTTTCCAGCTAGCCCATACACTTATTCAACAAGGCTATGATGTTGTGGGAACATATCGCACTGAATATACAAAGCTATGTGAACTCAGAGAATTAGGCGCTGAATTGCATCAGGTAGACCTTTACCAACAAGAGCAGGTTGACAGCCTTATAGCGATATTGTCAAAGCGCTATCCAACAATCAGGGCCATTATTCACAATGCCTCAGATTGGATGCCCGATCCAAAAGGTATAGAGAACACACAAACAAGTGCCGCTGAGGTCATGCAAAAGATGATGGCGATCCACGTCGCAGTCCCCTACCAAATCAACTTAGCATTACAAGACCAGCTCAGGGAGAATGGTCATTCTGATGTTATTCATATCGGCGACTACGTGGCAGAGAAAGGCAGTAAGAAACACATCGCTTACGCCGCAAGTAAAGCGGCTATGAACAACCTAACCTTGTCATTTGCTTCACTACTTGCCCCCGAAGTCACAGTAAATTCAATTTCACCCGCATTACTCAAGTTTAACCCTGAAGATGGAGAAGCTTATAAAGAAAAAGCGCTCGCCAAAGCACTACTGCCAAGGGAAGCCGGGTTCGATGAAATCATAGAGGGCGTTAGGATGCTGCTAAATAGTCGTTTCATGACAGGCAGAAACCTACAATTTGATGGTGGTCGTCATTTGAAATAAAAAAAGCTTCTCTTGCAGCAATCCAACAAGAGAAGCAAAACCAATGATGATAAAAATAATTGCCTTAAAGCTTAATCAAAGCCTGTGCATTATTGCAGATGCGAACATTTAAACTAGATAATTATCACTATCAGATATTGATGATTATATTATTTCCATTCACATGGAATTTTTATTTTTAATTATTTACTTATAAAACATAAGCTTAGGCGCAGTATTTTACACCATCATTTGAGCAGTACGAGCATGCTCAATAGTGTGATCAACTTTCTGGCCTTCTGTTGTAGGCTCTTAATATGGTAGAGATTCCATACCGCTCTTAACCGAAGAACAACCAGTAACAAGACCTGAGATTAGAATAGATACAAGTAAGAACAGCTTTTTCATTTCAACTAACCAACTAATACAACGTAAAATTATAATTTGTGCTTTTAATCATTTTTTAATGAGCACGTGAACACCCTGACTTAACAAGTCAGATATAAAACAATAAGAGTAAATTTTCGCCGCGGATTGTATGGATTTCGATCAGGCATTACAAGCAAATTTGCCCATTCATTTTTAATCGATTAAATATTAAACACTATCTGTTAAGCGCTAGTGCACATCCAGTTCAATTATTAACCCACAAATCATTAGCAATAAATATGAATCAACAATCTTATTGATATTAAGATTAGAAACGGTAAACCTAATAAAGATAAAAAAGCCCCGAACGTTCAATGTCCGGGGCAAAACAACTATAAAAAATGGAATTTAATAAGCTTTTCTGAAACCTTGTTGATAACTGGGCTGCCGGTCGGTAAGCCGTGCCCAGCATCAATGTCAGTTTATCGGCGCATTTGTTTTTGACTCAGTTCAACAGCACGAAGCTGTGCCATTGCTTTTGCCAAATCCATCTGCGCCTGTGCGAAGTTCACATCGTCTGCATGCTTAACAATGTTCTCTTCGGCTGCACGACGTGCTTCGTCCGCGCGAGCTTTGTCGATATCCTTCCCGTGCAAGGCCGTATCGGCTAGCACGGTTACTACTGAAGGTTGCACTTCAACAATCCCGCCCGAGATATAAAGGATTTCTTCAGGATCCTTTAGATCGGTAACGAAACTCGCCACACCTGGTTTGATCCGGCTCAGCAAAGGAGAGTGGCCTGGGCGAATACCCAATTCACCATCGAACCCTGCAATCGCCAGCGCATGGGCCGGACCAGAAAACAGCGGGCCTTCGGCACTCACAATGTTGAGCTGGAACGTATTCTGAGTAACGCCAATTGCCATAACTTACTCCTTTAGATCTGCTTCGCTTTTTCAATAACTTCATCGATATTGCCGCAGTACAGGAATGCCTGCTCTGGAATATCGTCATACTCACCGCTTAACAGCCCTTTAAAGCCTTGAATAGTTTCTTTCAGAGAAACAAACACCCCTTTTTGGCCAGTGAAAACCTCTGCTACGTGGTATGGCTGAGTCAAGAAACGTTCAATCTTACGGGCGCGAGCAACAGTTTGCTTGTCTTCTTCAGACAGCTCATCCATCCCCAATATAGCGATGATATCCTTGAGCTCTTTGTAGCGTTGCAGCACGGTTTGTACACCACGAGCAACCTGATAGTGCTCCTGACCCACAATGAGTGGATCAAGTTGGCGAGACGTTGAGTCCAATGGGTCAATCGCTGGGTAAAGACCGAGTGCGGCAATGTTTCGTGATAGCACAACGGTCGCATCCAAGTGAGCGAAGGTGGTTGCCGGTGATGGATCCGTCAAGTCATCCGCAGGAACATAAACGGCCTGGATCGAAGTGATCGAGCCTTTCTTGGTCGATGTAATGCGCTCCTGCAGTACCCCCATTTCCTCAGCCAATGTCGGCTGGTAACCCACCGCTGATGGCATACGGCCCAGCAAAGCGGATACTTCAGTACCGGCTAGGGTATAGCGATAGATATTATCGATGAAGAGCAGAACGTCACGACCTTCATCGCGGAAACGCTCTGCAATCGTCAAGCCAGTAAGCGCAACACGCAGGCGGTTACCCGGTGGCTCGTTCATCTGACCATATACCATCGCAACCTTGTCGAGTACCCCGGCCTCTTTCATTTCGTAGTAGAAGTCGTTGCCCTCACGAGTACGCTCCCCTACCCCGGTAAACACAGAAAGACCTGAGTGTGCTTTAGCGATGTTGTTGATAAGCTCCATCATGTTTACGGTCTTACCTACACCAGCACCACCGAATAGGCCGATCTTACCGCCTTTAGCAAACGGACAAATAAGGTCAATAACCTTTACCCCGGTTTCCAATAGTTCAGTGCTGTTTGCCTGCTCTTCATAGGAAGGGGCTTCACGGTGAATGGCGTAAGTCACGTCTTCACCAATTTCACCGCATTCATCAATCGGCGTACCCAATACATCCATGATCCGCCCCAATGTTGCTTCACCGACAGGGACAGAAATTGGGGCACCCGTGTTCTTTACGGTTAAACCACGACGCAAGCCGTCTGATGAACCCATCGCAATACAACGAACGATGCCGCTACCAACTTGCTGCTGGACTTCTAGTACCAACGATGCATGATCGCCATCGATAATATTCAGCGCGTCATACACACGTGGCACACTGTTCTGGTCAAATTCCACATCAACGACCGCGCCGATGACTTTGACAATTTTACCCGTACTCATTTGTTATCCTCGGAATTTCTATTACACGGCCTGGGCACCCGCCACAATTTCACTCAGCTCTTGAGTGATTGCGGCCTGTCGGGCTTTGTTGTAAACCAGTTGGAGATCGTTAATCAGGGTGCCGGCGTTGTCTGTTGCCGCCTTCATTGCCACCATCCGGGCAGCTTGCTCACACGCACTGCTCTCTACCGTTCCCTGATAGACCTGCGATTCGATGTAACGCAGCATTAACTCATCCAATAGCGCCTTGGGATCTTGTTCATAGATATAGTCCCAGCGACCTTTTAGCTTCTCGCTTTCACTGTCATCAGCCTGCGCCAGTTCTGGCCGTGGCAGCAGTTGAACCACTTGCGGCTTTTGAACCATGGTGTTCACAAACTCGTTGTACACCAAATAAAGGCGGTCTATTTGGCCTTCATCATACTGCTGTAGCATGGCTGTGACAGGGCCAAGCACTTCTTCCAGTTTGGGTTTGTCACCCAGGCCAGAGGCCTGAGCGACTACATTACCGAAGCGATGGAAGAAAGAGATGGCTTTGGAGCCAATCAGCGTTGTATCCACGCCGACTCCTTTGTCACGCCACTGCTGCATTTCTACCAACACTTTCTTAAACAGGTTGTTATTCAAACCACCACACAGTCCCCGATCCGAGGAGATGATGATGTACGCAACCCGTTTTGCGTCCCGTTCTTCGAGATATGGATGCTGGTACTCCAGCGAGCCTGATACAACATGGCTAATCACCTTACGCATGTTGTCTGCGTAGGGGCGCGTTGCTGCCATGTTGTCTTGCACCTTACGCATTTTGCTCGCGGCAACCATTTCCATCGCACTGGTGATCTTCTGGGTGTTCTGGACACTACTGATCTTGGTGCGAATCTCTTTTGCGTTTGCCATTTTTCGCTCCTGTCTACCTCATTACTATGCCGCTGTGCGGCTTGCCCTGCCGCTTAAAACGACTGGGTGTCCATAAAGGTCTTCAACAGTTGGTGCAGGCTGGCTTCAATCTCATCATGGTAGTCGCCCGATGCATTGATCGAAGCCAGCAAATCAGGTTGGGTACTCTTGGCAAAAGCCATCAGCTCAGCTTCGAACTCACCGATATGAGCTAGCGAGACGTCATTGAGATAACCTTTCTCGGCGGCAAAAATCGCGATGGCTTGCTCGGCAACAGACATTGGAGAGTACTGCTTTTGCTTCATCAGCTCCGTTACTTTCTCACCGTGATCCAGCTGTTTGCGAGTTGCATCATCCAAATCAGATGAGAACTGAGCAAAGGCCGCCAGCTCACGGTATTGCGCTAATGCCGTACGGATCCCGCCCGATAGCTTTTTGATGATCTTGGTCTGGGCAGCGCCACCTACACGTGATACCGAGATCCCCGGATCAACCGCCGGACGCAGACCAGCATTGAACAAGTGAGTCTGCAAGAAGATCTGGCCATCGGTAATCGAAATCACGTTGGTTGGTACAAATGCAGACACATCACCCGCTTGGGTTTCGATAATCGGCAATGCGGTTAACGAGCCACTCTTGCCCTTCACCTCACCATCGGTAAAGCGAGCAACATAATCTTCATTAACTCGAGCTGCACGCTCTAGCAAACGCGAGTGAAGATAGAAGACGTCACCAGGGAACGCCTCTCGACCCGGCGGACGCTTGAGTAGCAGGGAGATCTGTCGGTAGGCGACGGCCTGCTTGGACAAATCATCGTAGACAATTAAGGCGTCCTCACCACGGTCTCGGAAATATTCACCCATGGTACAACCGGCATAAGGAGCCAAGTATTGCAGGGCCGCCGCTTCTGAAGCCGAGGCAACAACGACGATGGTATTTTGTAGGGCACCGTTTTCTTCAAGCTTACGAACCACATTGGCAATGGTCGATGCCTTCTGGCCAATCGCGACATAGACAGAGTAGATACCAGAATCTTTCTGGTTGATGATGGCATCAATGGCCATCGCTGTTTTACCGGTTTGACGGTCCCCGATGATCAATTCGCGCTGACCTCGGCCGATAGGTACCATCGAGTCAACCGCCTTGTAGCCAGTCTGAATCGGTTGATCAACAGACTTACGATCGATAACCCCAGGGGCAATAATCTCTACTGGCGCAAAGCCGTCATTTTCAATGGCACCTTTACCGTCTACCGGTTGACCTAAGGTATTCACAACTCGGCCCAGCAGGCCCTTACCCACAGGGACTTCAAGAATGCGGCCTGTGCCTTTCACTTTCATACCTTCAGCCAGGTCAGCATACGGGCCCATGACTACCGCACCCACCGAGTGCCGCTCTAAGTTCAACGCCAATGCATAGCGGTTACCCGGCAGTTCGATCATCTCCCCTTGCATCACATCGGCAAGACCATTAATGGTAATAATGCCGTCACTAACAGAGATAATTGTGCCTTCATTACGAGCCTGGCTGGCTACGTTAAAGGTCGCGATCCGCTGTCGGATAAGATCGCTGATTTCATTTGAGTTCAATTGCATGTCTAGTACCTAATTACGCCTCTAGGCGGCTAGCTAGTCTGTGAATAGCGCTTTTCAGCGAGCCGTCAATCACCAACTCTCCGGCGGTGATTTTCATTCCCCCAACCAGTGACGGATCAATCTGGCATGTCAGGGCAACAGTGCGGTTTAATTTCCGCTCCAACGCTTGGCTCAAGCTAGCTTTTTGCTGTTCATCCAATGGTTGAGCCGTAGTGACACAAGCCTCCACTGTGCGTTCAAAGTCAGCTTTAAACGTCTGGTAAAGCTCGGTCACCTGAGGAAGTACCTCCAGCCTGCCATTTTCGGCCATCAGCTTGACCAGGTTTTGCCCATGTTCATCAATCAAGCCATCACAAATAGCCAGAAATGACAGGGTAAATGCCTCGTGTGCATCCGGGCCGAGCATATCGAGTGCTTCGATCTGGCTTGCTACAGCCGGTGCTTCAACAACTTCTTTCATCACTACCAGCATTTTTTCCCAAGCTTCTAGCTGGGACGCATCACGGGCATAGTCAAAGGCCGCTTTTGCATATGGGTAAGCAATGGTTTGTGGATCGGACATTCTTGGCTCCTTGCTACAGATCGGTAATGATCTTATCGACTAAAGCCCGGTTGGCGTCCGTATCTAACTGGCGGCTGATCAGCTTCTCAGCACTTTCAATCACCAAGGCCGTCATTTCTTGACGTAATTCTTCGCGAATACGGTGACGCTCACTTTCCAATTCCGTTTGCCCTTCGGCAATAATGCGTGCCTTCTCTTGCTCAGCCTCTAGCTTGGCTTCGTCGATGATCTGTGCACGACGCTTGTTACCCTGGTCAACCAAGCCACTCGCTTGTTGCTTAGCTTCTTCCAGTAACTTTGCGCCATTGGCTTTGGCCAATTGCAGTTCTTTCGCCGCAAACTCGGTGTGAGATAAACCTTCGGCGATAACTCGCTGGCGCTCATCAAGCAAAGCCGTCAAAGGAGGCCAGACGTATTTCATACAAAGCCAGACAAAAATCACGAATGACAGTGCCTGTCCCAGCATGGTGGCATTTAAGTTCATTCCATCCTCTCTTTTGGTAACCCAATGTAAATTAATCGAGTGGTTGAATGACTTATGCCACCGCGAAGATGATGTAAAGACCGATACCCACACCAATCATTGGTACCGCATCAACCAGACCCATCATGATGAAGAACTGAGTACGTAGCATTGGGGTCAAATCAGGTTGACGCGCGACACCTTCAAGGTATTTACCCGCCAAGTTACCAATACCGCTTGCCGCACCAGCAGCACCTAGACCAATTAGCAGTGCACCCGCAACGTAAAGAACCGCACTAACAATATCCATGAAAAACTCCGAATTAGATTATGAAAAACGTAACTTAAGAAAATAAATTTAATGGTGCTCTTCTACAGCCATTCCCAGGTAAACAATGGTCAGTACCATGAAAATGAAAGCCTGCAAGAACACAATCAAGATGTGGAACAGTGCCCACGGCACGCTCAGCGCCCATTGCATCCACCACGGCATCAATGCGATAAGAATAAAAATCATCTCACCTGCATACATATTTCCGAACAGTCGCAAGCCAAGTGAAATTGGTTTGGAAATGAGTGTGACTAATTCCAAAATAAAGTTCACTGGATACAACAGTGGATGTGTAAAAGGCTGCGTCGTTAACTCTTTAATGAAACCGACTAAACCTTTATTTTTCAGCGTATAAACAATAATAAGGATGAATACACCGAGTGCCATAGACATAGGAACATTGACATCAGCAGACGGTAGGTCCCTGAAATGCTCCAACCCTAAAACACGTGTAAACATTGGCACATAATCGACAGGTAATAAGTCAATGGCATTCATTAAGAAAACCCATACAAATATGGTCAATGACAGAGGGCCTATCAATTTATCTTCTGTTTTAAATATTTCCTTTACTAGGTTATTAACAAATTCAAATGTGACTTCAATTAAACATTGCAATCGACCAGGAACACCACTCGTTCCTTTTGTTGCAACATACCTAAACACACCAATAAATGTTAAACCTAACACCCAGACCATGAACATGGAGTCGAGATTAATACTCCAGAACCCTTCGCCTGCAGTAAGGAATGTCAGATGGTGCTCAATATATTCATGAGCAGTAGTAACTATTTCCACCTTACGTCATCCTAAATTGAGGTTTATTAAGCATAGGGGTTAAACAACTTCCCAGATAAGTCAGCGAGTAAGCCACAAGCATTACTACCTCATTGATTTCAATAACCCTTGAAACCAATAGCATCAGTAACGCTGTGTACGTCCATTTGATTACTTCATTAAACCATGCCAGTTCGTTGATGTTACTTCTATTATTCCGCTTAACTTTAAATGCAACAGCAAGCAAGCCTAATAAAGAGGGAACAACAGCAATAGCTACACCGGTTAATGCTGACTTAACACTCAGATAATCACTCGATACAAGTTCATACAAAACAACAATTGTACCAATTATAGATTGTGCTAAGAACAAAGATTTCACTACAGAAATAATATCAGAGCACGGAGAGTGACCTTCCATAGATATATCCTCTTACATTAATTAATATGTGTACCAATACCTCCCGATATATTCAAAAGAATTTAATCCTTAGCGCCAAAATGTTTTTTTAACTTAACACATTATTTTTGAATGTCACCCCAAAATTATTATTTTTTAAATATTTTCTTATTTCCACAAATAAAACACATTCCATTTTTAAGCATCCAAAGGTTTATAGCAGCTTACATATTAAATAATGAACAACGGATGTTGTATTATGAAGGATATTTAATATTTAACCATCAAGGCATATATTCATTTCAATTCTACAAATAAAAAGGATGAAGAATTTGCGCTCACGTAAATATGATTAGAACAACAAATTTTGCAATCATTGATTTTCATTTTTGGTGGTTGATTATTAAGGCGTATAGGAGGAGTATGCACATGACTCGCGAATAAATATTCAAGAAATATCCAAATAAAAATTACAATAACTACTATAAAATCAAACCTTTCCGATTGGAAAAGTAGAGATTCCTGCCTTGCAATCGTAGAACGCAGGCAAGAGATAGTTACGAAGATGTAGATATGAGAAAGACCAAAGCGATGTTCGTTGACGAGTCACGGGCTTTTCATAATGGAAAATACTCTTATGAAAATTTCGTGTATATAAACGCTAAAACCAAAAGCTTCATCACCTGCCCTATACATGGCGACTTTGAACAACGACCTGATGCCCACCTAGCCGGCAGAGGGTGTCCACAGTGTTCAGGTAAAAAGAAGCGGACAAAAGAAGAGTTCGTTGAAAAAGCGCAAACTGTTCATCAAGATAAATACAACTACGAGAAGTTCATATACCGTGGGTCGTTAGAAAAAGGCATCATTATATGCCCTATACATGGTGAATTTGAACAGCGCCCAAACTCTCATCTCGCAGGCAAGGGCTGTCCACAATGTTCACGGTCTAGTCCGGTGACTCAAGAGCAGTTTGTTCAGCGTGCCAATTCTATTCACCATGGTAAATATCAATACGATAATTTTGTCTATGCAGGTGCGCTAACCAAGGCAACAATCACTTGCCCTTTACATGGGGATTTTAAACAGCGACCAGATACACACCTTCGCGGTGCGGGATGCCCTGTATGTGCTAAACATAACCGAAAAAAAACCACGGATGAGTTTGTCCTTCAAGCACTACGGATGCATCGACAACGCTATAGTTACGAGCATTTCGAATACGTGAATGCCAGAACCAAAGGTAAAATCACGTGTGCGATTCATGGTGTGTTCGAACAGCACCCCTATAACCATTTAGCGGGTAACGGTTGTCCCCATTGCGCGTCAGAGAGCCGTCAATCACCCATAATGAAGCCATTGTCATTGATAACATTTAAGCCATTGAAGGATTACCCATTAGTCGCTTTGTGCCTTCGAGCTCTTCCTTCTCGTCTAATGCAAATAACGACGTAGTCTGAAAACCGGCCAATAAAAAAGCTCGCTGAGATAGCGAGCTTTTTCATTAATTGAACCTGTAAGTTATGACTGCTCACCCAAGTGCAGCCAGGTCTCGACCACGGTGTCAGGGTTCAAGGAAACCGAGTCGATCCCCTGCTCCATCAACCACTGGGCTAAGTCATCGTGATCCGATGGCCCCTGGCCACAGATCCCAACGTATTTACCCGCTTTGTTAGCCGCTGTTATTGCCATTGCCAACATTGCTTTGACGGCTTCGTTTCGCTCGTCGAACATGTGGGCTATTTCACCAGAGTCGCGGTCAAGGCCCAACGTCAGCTGGGTCATATCGTTTGAGCCAATAGAGAACCCGTCAAAATATTTGAGGAAGTCATCGGCCAAAATGGCATTCGAAGGCAGCTCACACATCATAATAACCTTAAGGCCATTCTCGCCACGGCGTAGATCGAACTTCGCCAACAGATCAATGACCGAGGCTGCTTCGCTGACAGTACGGACAAACGGGATCATGATTTCAACGTTCTTCAATCCCATGGTTTCACGAACGCGCTTGATAGCTTCGCATTCAAGAGCAAAACAATCTTGGAACTGCTCTGAAATATAGCGAGACGCACCACGGAAACCGATCATCGGGTTTTCTTCCGTCGGCTCGAAGTTCACACCACCTACCAAGTTACGGTACTCGTTCGACTTGAAATCAGACATACGCACGATAACGCGTTTTGGCCAGAACGCGGCAGCCAGTGTTGAAATCCCTTCGGTCAGTTTTTGGATGTAGAACTCAACCGGATCAGGATAACCGACAATACGCTGGTCGATTTCAGCTTTGAGCTCATCCGATTGCTGGTCGTAGTTGAGCAAGGCTTTAGGGTGGATACCGATCATCTTGTTGATGATAAATTCCAACCTTGCCAAACCTACCCCTTCGTTAGGAATACAAGCGAAGTCAAATGCCCTGTCCGGGTTACCAACATTCATCATCACTTTGAGCGGTAAGTCCGGCAGATCATCCACTTCTGAGCGGCGAATTTCAAAGTCCAGCTCACCTTCGTAAATGTAACCCGTTTCACCTTGTGCACAAGATACCGTTACTTTCTGGCCGGTTTGCAGTAAATCTGTCGCGTTACCACAACCAACAACCGCAGGGATCCCCAATTCACGGGCAATGATTGCCGCGTGGCAAGTACGGCCACCACGATTGGTCACAATCGCCGCCGCTTTCTTCATTACCGGCTCCCAGTCAGGGTCAGTCATGTCAGCCACCAGCACATCGCCAGTTTGTACCTGATCCATCTGAGACAGATCGGACACGACTCGAACTTCACCACTACCAATACGCTGGCCGATCGCGCGACCTTCTATAAGGGCATGACCTGTACCGTTAAGGTGGAAACGCTCCATCACATTGGCATCATCGCGCGAACGCACGGTTTCCGGGCGGGCTTGAACAATCAGTAGCTCACCGGTAATACCGTCTTTCGCCCACTCGATATCCATTGGTCGGCCATAGTGCTTCTCGATGATCATCGCTTGCTTAGCAAGGGATTCGATTTCCTGGTCTGTTAGAGAGAATTGCGATTGCTCTTCTTTGCTGGTATCAAGAATTTCAACCTGCTTACCCAGTGAAGTGTCCTCGGTGTAAACCATCTTCAATAGTTTAGAGCCAATAGTACGGCGCACTACGGCAGGGTTACCCGCCTGAAGCGTTGGCTTGTGAACATAGAACTCATCAGGGTTTACCGCACCCTGAACAACCATCTCACCAAGCCCCCAAGATGATGTGATAAATACCACCTGGTCAAAGCCAGATTCTGTATCTAGGGTAAACATGACCCCGGAAGAGGCTTTGTCGGAGCGGACCATACGCTGGATACCCGCCGATAGTGCAACACCTTTATGGTCAAAGCCCTGGTGGACACGGTACGAAATTGCACGGTCATTAAATAGCGAGGCAAAAACGTGTTTAACCGCTTCGATTACCGCATCAATACCACGTACATTGAGGAAAGTTTCTTGCTGGCCTGCAAATGAGGCATCAGGTAGGTCTTCTGCTGTTGCCGATGAGCGAACAGCCACAGACAGCATCTCATCACCCTGAGCCAGCTCAAGGTAACACTCGCGAATATCCTGTTCCAGATCCTGTGGAAGCGGTGCTTCTAGAACCCAATTACGGATAGTCTCGCCAGCGTGCTGCAAGGCATGTACATCTTCGACATCAAGTTCATCCAGAAGCTTATAAATACGCTCGTTAAGCGAATTGGCTTCCAAGAACTGATTGAAGGCATGGGATGTTGTCGCATAACCGTTTGGGACTTTTACGCCCGCATTAGCCAAGTTCGCCACCATCTCGCCTAGAGATGCATTCTTACCACCGACTTTATCAACATCGTTCATTGATAAAGCATCGTACCAAACAACATTCTGTTGCACGGCAATTCTCCTTATTGGATTCAACAGTTTAAAGCAGGTAACCCATTGGTAAACGATTGCTTTTTGCCACAAAAAAAAGCGAAAAATGTACATTTTCAGAGCAAAACGCTAATCATCCTCCGTTACCCTGTAGGTTATTGTTATAAAATTAATTGCTAAAATTCTGTCAAATCTTTTTCATTTTCAATCACTTGAAAACGTATATCTATATGCGATACAGCTGGATATACACACATACATAGACATTTTCTTATTCGGCCTGCAGATACATAACACTTGAATCATACCCTGTAGCACCGAATTGCTATATTCAGTTTTCCACCTCTCATAAAAATTATCTAGCAAGTTATCAAAAAAATTTGAAGCGCATCAGGTTTTTGATCTAGCTCAACATTGGTAGGGCATCAGAGAGACCTAGTTAAATCACGTTATAAACCATTAAATATCATAAACTTAAAAAATCACCCACCATTATATTGGCTGTTAAATCATCAATGATGAATTTATCGACACTTTCAAATCCAATTGAGTTATCTTGGCAGATATGACATCCAAAGCTCAATGTTGTAAAAACCTCTAAAACGGGATGTGATCAAGACAAAAACAAGATTGCTCCAAAGTGTGACATCGAATCTGGAAACTTGTGTATCAGATGATTATATTGAGTGCACTTATGCTTTTAGCTAAAAATAATTTCAAGGATTAAACTTTTAATGCAATCCAAGACCAATTTTCGTGACGTGTTCTTCGTGTCTGACGGGACAGCTATCACCTCTGAGACCCTTGGCCACGCAGTCCTTGGTCAGTTTGATATCACGACGCGTCAAACCACCCTACCTTTTGTTGAAAGCATTGAGCGTGCCAACAGTGTTAAACAACAGATTGATAGAGCCTATGAAGAAACAGGGGCTGAGCCTCTGGTGTTTTACTCCATTGTCCTACCAGAGGTAAAAGCGGTCATCGAACAGAGCAAGGCCCACTTTTACGATGTGCTTAATGCGCTTGTCACCCCATTGAGTGAAGATTTACAAATGGCCCCGCAACCGCAACTACAGCGCTCTCACAGCATCGCCAAAGATGCCGATAGCTATCAAGACCGCATTGCAGCAATAGAATATACCCTAGCCCATGATGACGGTGTTTCTCTCAATAACCTTGACCAAGCCGACATCATCTTACTAGGTGTCTCTCGCTGTGGTAAAACCCCGACCAGTCTCTATCTTGCGATGCAATTTGGCATTCGAGCGGTTAACTACCCGTTCATCGCAGAAGATATGAGTAAGCTACGTTTACCAAAAGCAATCGAACCCTACCGATACAAAACCTATGGCCTGACAATAGATACCGAGCGATTGGTTGAAATTCGCCACGAACGTTACGCCAATAGTCACTATGCCAGCATGGAACAATGCGAGAGTGAGTTAAGCAAAGTAGAGTCAATGTTCCGCCGTGAGGCAATTCCCTATCTCAATACCAGTCGGTTATCGGTAGAAGAGATTGCTACTCGTCTACTCGACATCAGCGGTCTAAAACGTAAGATGTGCTAACACTTTTGAGGTAATCGTCTTACTTAACGTTTATCGGCGAGTATTCTGTTTTTTGCTACTCGCCATTGTTAATGAGGATGAATATCACTATCTTACCGCAAAATCTCAATATTGAGAGCTAAAAAAGTACAACTATTCAATCACTTATTAATTTCTTATTTTTCTCCCTATTATTCATCAAAAAATTATCAATTCTTGAAATATGCTTATCGTGAGCTTCAGAAAAATAATAACGAGGTTCCAAGATGATTAGGGTTGCGCTTACAACATTAACAACATTATTTTTATTCGCGTGCGGAGGTGGAAGCTCTTCCAGCGAACCTGACACATCGCCCATTTCCATGGATGAAGTCAGTGTTAGAACACTTGGTATAGATCTCGTCAATATTTCTGGTTCAGCTGCAGACTTCTTTGTTAAAGAGTCGAGTGGATCTAGCCCGTTATTTGACGAAAACAATAAAGTTTCATCAGTGCTTAATTTTAGTTCTTACTATCATTCTGTTAGTTGGACTACTGCAACACCAATGGAACTTGATATTGGCACAATAGAAACCAACAACCAAACAACTAGCACTCTAGAAGAAGGTATCCTACTGAATAACAAGGAAAAGTTATGGGCTATCGCATGGAGCGACGAAGGTAAGCTAACTTTGTCTACAGGAAATCAAGAACCTTCTCCGGTTGAAGACAAGTACAGTTTAAGAGTGTTTGCAACTGAAGACGTTACAGTGACAGTTAATTCTACCGCCTTCTCAGTAACGAACTTATCTAAAGGTAATTTTTCAAACCAGTTACTTGTAGATAATTGCAACAAAGAACTTATTTTAAGTGCAAACCAAATAGATATATGTGAGTTAGAAATCGGTAAATCTTATTTATTGATAGTTGATGGGGAAAATGTGCTATTAGCAGCAGAAGAGAAATAAAACAATAAATTTAAAACAATAAATTCAGGGTAAATAATAAATATAAAATGCGCTTTTTATAACACGCAGGGAATGCCTACATAATATACGTCTGTCTTAACAGAGATACTAAATAAAAATTTTATTTCATGGAAAGATAACTCTGTTAACCTATTGAAGGTTTTGGGGCAAACGCAAAGAATACCGTAGGCAGCGGTGGCATCAGCCCCGGCATTTATGCCGGGGCTTTCTTTATCTTGTGAATCAAAAATTAACGCTTATTTTGCTTCCGCAACCGCCATTTGTTCTTCGTCAGATTTCTTCAAGAATGCATAGGTCACACCGGTTACCACTGTACCTGCGGCAATAGCAACTAGGTACATCAACACTGGTGAAATCGCATTCGGGATGAACAGTACAAACAAACCACCATGCGGAGCCATCAACTTAGCGCCGAATAGCATAGATAGTGCGCCAGTTAGTGCACCACCCGCCATACAGCTTGGGATAACACGCATTGGATCTCGGGCTGCAAACGGAATCGCACCTTCAGAAATAAAGCATAGACCCAGTACAAAAGATGCTTTACCCGCTTCTGCTTCACTGGCGTTGAACTTACGCTTCGCTAGGAAAGTCGCCAAACCCATACCGAGAGCTGGAACCATACCCGCAGCCATTACTGCCGCCATTGGTGCATAAGTCTGAGATGCCAACAGGCCAACCCCAAAGGTATATGCTGCTTTGTTAACTGGACCGCCCAAGTCAAAACACATCATGCAGCCAAGGATAATACCTAGTAGTACTGCGTTTGCTGAGCCCATGTTATTCAAGAAATCAGTCAAGCTTGTCATGGCAGTTGATACCGGACCACCGACGACGTAAATCATGATAAGGCCAGTCACCAAGCTTGATAGCAAAGGAATGATCAAGATTGGCTTCAATGCTTCCATAGATTGTGGCAGTTTAACGTGCTCTGCCACAAACTTCGCGCTGTAACCAGCCAAGAAGCCGGCAACGATACCACCAAGGAAACCGGCGCCAGTCGAACTTGCCAACATACCGCCAATCAAACCCGGGGCCAGGCCCGGACGGTCAGCAATCGAGAATGCAATGAAACCGGCCAGTACTGGCACCATCAAAGCAAACGCTGAGCCACCACCGATAGTCATCAATGCAGCAGCGAGTGTACCCTCTTGTTCGAATGCGGTAATACCGAAGACAAATGAAAGTGCAATTGATAGACCACCAGCAACCACTAGTGGCAACATGTGCGATACACCTGTCATCAAGTGCTTATAGGCACCCGCTTTCTCTTGCTTAGCTTCACCTTCAGACGGTGAACCGCCCTGGTGCTGATACGGTGTCGCTGTCGCAAAAGCTTTCTCAAACTCTTCAGTTGTTTTCTTCAGTGCTGCACCTGTGCTGGTTTTATACAGCTTCTTGCCAGCAAAGCGAGAAAGATCAACCTCAATGTCAGCAGCGATAATCACCAAATCGGCGGCAGCAATTTCTTCTGCGGTCAGCTGGTTCTTAGCGCCTACAGAGCCACGGGTTTCAACCTTGATTTGATGGCCCTGACGCTTACCTTCTTCTTCAAGTGCTTCTGCAGCCATAAAGGTGTGTGCAACACCGGTTGGGCAAGCAGTAATTGCTACAATCTTCTTCGCAGCAGAATCACTGCTGTCTGCTGTGGCAACATCAGCTGCGCTAATAGATGTCACTTCGGTTAGTACAGTCGCTTGGCTAATTGCCTGTGAAAGCGCGGCTTTCGGATCGGCCAGTACATCTTCGATGGCAGTCTGGGATAGTTTTTTGCCTTTGAAACGGGTTGTATCTACCGGTGTATTTGCGGCGACAACAATACAATCAGCTTCGTCAATCACGGTTTGGCTAAGCGCCTTCACCGGCACGACTGATGACTGGCACTCTACTGCTGCTGTCCACTTTAGTTCTGCTGCTGCCTTTTCAATCAAGCCAGCGGCAATAATGCTATTTGCAATACCACTTGGGCACGCTGTTATTACTGCAATTTTCATTTCAATACCCTCTGATCCGAATCAGCTCTTCACGTTATTTACTTGGACATTTTCTTTTACTTTCAGCACTTGGTTGATATCTTCAACCCCGACGCCAACCTGGCTAACCGCCAGTGCCGACAGTGCTGTGGCAAAGCCCAATGTCTCTTCTTTGTTCCACTGGTTCAGCTGTCCCCAGCACAAACCAGCGACTAATGTATCCCCTGCCCCAACAGTGCTTACGACATCCATTTTTGGCGGTTGGGAGCGAAGCCATCCTTCGCCGTTTAGCCACATCACACCTTCAGCACCGAGTGATACCACTACATTGGCAATCCCCTTGGCTGAAAGTTGTTCTGCCGTTGCCAGCAAGTCCTGCTCTGAAGTCAGTTCACGCCCCGCCCAATCAGCAAGCTCTTCGTCATTAGGTTTCACCAACCAAGGTGAGGCATCCAAGCCGGCTGCCAATGCTGCTTTGCTGCTATCGAAGAAGACTTGCTTGTCGTTGTCATGCAGCCATTGAATCCAAGCCGCACATTGCTCAGGAGTAATACCGCGAGGTAGGCTACCGGCAATCACAAATACGTCATGGCTTTCAGCCAAGCTTTTCAGTGTGGTTTCAAACGCCGCTAAATCTTGCTCGCTCACTTCCACGCCCGGGAAGTTGATATCACTGACTCGGCCATCCTGCTCGACCAACTTGACGTTGATACGACTGGCACCATTCACACGTACAAAGGCATCTTTGGCACCCAGCTCTTCAAAGAGCTGGCAAAATGGTTCTTGGTTATCCGCCCCAAGCAAACCGGTTACGGTCACGTCCGCGCCCAGTTCAGCCAGCACTTTGGCAACGTTGACGCCTTTACCCGCAGGGTGAAGTGTTCCCGTATTAACCAGATTGACGTTGCCCGGATTCAGTGACTCAAGGCTACCAGTTAGGTCTAATGCCGGGTTGAGTGTCACTGTCACAACTTTCAGCTGTGAATTACTTGTCTGAGTCATGGCTATTTACCCTCGCCTAAGCCGTCAGCAATCGCCTGGCCAATTGCCGCCAAAGCTGCATCAGCATCGTCGCCTTGCGCTGTAAACTGCAATTCGTGGCCTTGCTTAACGCCCAAAGCAATCACTTTCATCAAACTCTTGGCATTGACCGCTTTGCCTTCGCCGTTAAGGTTGGCGACCAGAATGTTACTGTTGAACTTCTTGGCAACACTGACCAGCATCGCGCCCGGACGGGCATGCAAGCCATGAGGGTTGCGGATCTTGAAGACTTCGGTATTACCTTCTAGCGCTTCTTCGGCCAGGAGAGTTACAACCTGATCGGCAGTCGCGTTGAACAACTTACTCGCTTGATTCTTAAATAACAGTTGTGCCAAATAGTTCATGTTGTTGACATGGGCACCATTACACGCTGCTACGAATAAAAGGCCTTTTACTGAAGAACCTGCTTCTTCAAAAGATTCTGCCGGCGTTACAAATGACAAAGCAGTACGGCTTACGCCTTTATGGCTTTTTGCAACCCACAAGCCTTGTCCTAGATACGTCGCTCCCGAGGCAATCGCGTCAGCGACGGTTTCGTTGCTGGCTGACTGGTGATTTTTCACCAAGCCCGCAGCTACCGCGGTCAACTGGACAAGATCAGTAGCAGGGAAAGCTAGCTGAACATAGCTTTCATCAAAATCTGCTTCTAGTTGCGCGTCACCATTGAGGATGGCAATAAGCCCCTCAGCGCTATCACTCGTCTTCAGCTTGTCCTCAACACCATCAGCCGATAGCACCTTAGTTAATTGCTTAAGAATGCCTAGGTGCTCATCAGATTTAGCGGCAATACCAATGGCAAGATAAACCGTTTTGCCATCTCCCCAGTTAACACCTTGCGGAAAATGATGAACCCTCACGCCAGTCTCTTTCACCAAGCCACGGGTATCGGTTGTCCCGTGAGGAATTGCGATACCGTTGCCAAGGAATGTTGAGTTCTGAGCTTCACGATCCAGCATGCCGTTTACATAGCCGGTTTCGACCAAGCCTTGTTGTTCAAGACCCGCAGCAATCGCCTTGATGGCTTCCTGCTTATCCGCTGCTGATTGTTTAAGCTGAATATCTTTTGTTGAGAGTGACAGCATGTGTTTACTCCAGTTTCGTTAAACCTGGTGAAGACCGATGGCCTTCTCTCCCCGTCTACACAAATATAAACCTAAATGACCAACTTGATACCTTGCTGACTGAATCGATTCAGCTATTGGTCAAAATAAAATTCCAGCACAATCTAGTTCAAAATTATATCAATGCTGAAACCATTCAGCTGACATGCTGAATGGTTTCAGCTAATATTGCAAATGTGCTTGGAAGATCATGAGTGTTTTTATGATCCGCCGCACAAAACAGTGGCTATATCCCTAGGTAATCCGGATATAACGCGCATATTATTCACCGAGCCTGCCTCTTTCTGTTCTGTGTATGAACCAGTAGAATGAAGGCGCCCGCTAACTGTAACCAACAAGAATCAGAATGAAGCTAGATGAAATAGCAAAGCTTGCCGGCGTATCCCGTACAACAGCCAGCTACGTGATCAACGGTAAAGCGCAGAAATACCGGATCAGCGAAAAGACCCAGCAAAAAGTCATGGCTGTTGTGAATGAACACAACTATCGGCCTGACCACGCTGCTACGTCCTTGCGCGCAGGAAGCAGCCGCTCATTTGGCTTGATCATTCCCGATCTTGAAAACAGCAGTTATGCCAAGCTAGCAAAGCTGCTTGAGAGTAATGTGCGAAAAGCCGGTTACCAGCTGATCATTTCCTGCTCTGATGATGATGCTGAGACTGAAATGAAGGTGGCTGAAACCCTACTTAGCCGCCGTATCGATGCCTTGATTGTAGCCAGTGCCCTGCCGACCGATAGCGACTTCTATCAACGAATTCAAAATGGCGGTGTGCCGGTTATTGCCATTGACCGTGCAATGAATGATGAAATGTTTGCCAGTGTGATCAGTGAAGATCTGGACGGCGCATTTGATCTTACCCTGAGCTTACTGGAAAAAGGGGTCGAAAGTATCGGGCTTGTCGGCGCGGTACCTGAGCTGGGTGTCTCCAAAGAACGTGAGCAAGGCTTTCTGTCTGCAATCCGTTCTTACAGCAGCAAACATCAGATAGCTGAAGCCAATACCTTGATTGCCAATGGCGATCACTTCAGCCAGCAGCAAGGGCAACAGCAAGTCCAACGCTGGATTGACGACGGGAGTATGCCTGACGCCATTCTAGCCACCTCTTATACCCTGTTTGAAGGCGTGCTCGATTGCTTACTGGCGAATCCGGACTTAATGCAAAAAACCCACCTTGCCACCTTTGGTGATAACCGCTTACTGGATTTCTTACCCATCAAAATCCAATCTCTCCCTCAGCAGTTCGAACTGATTGCCGATAACGCACTGGAACTGGCCCTTAACGCAATTGCTGGCCGCTATCGTACTGGTGTGGAAGTGATCCCTCGAAAAATTAAACGTCGCTAACTCTGCTTCATCAAACTATATAAACAAACCATAGATAAACAAAAGCCCAAGCAGTAGAGCTTGGGCTTTCTGTCTTGGGTCTAGTAAATTCTGGCATCAAACCATATAGCGCTTAACCGCAACCTTGCCTAATCGATACAAGCGCTTCGCTTGTTGGGTTAATGCCTCACTTTTATGCTCTAGCCTTCGTCGATTAAGCTGGGTATTCACCCCTTCTTGAAAAGCAGCCAATAATGCTTCAGCTAGGCTATCCATATTGTAAGGTTGGTCATTCGGCGGCATAGCCACCACTACTGCATCATCAGGCATTAGCTGCTCAATATTGTAGTCCAATGCCGCTTTAATGGTTTTTCCCTTGGGCGATTGTGTCGTAGTGAGATCGTAAGGCGGTTGCCACTCCATTGCTGGCGATAAGCGATCCACCTGATTAAGCACCATAATGATATTCGGTTTCTTTCGGCTACGATTTTCTTCCTGCTGAAAGTACTCTTCAAATTGTTGACGCAAAATCGCATCACTCTTTCTCGCAGGCT
Source organism: Photobacterium sp. AWH4_225 (assembly GCF_056158405.1). Lineage (NCBI taxonomy): Bacteria > Pseudomonadati > Pseudomonadota > Gammaproteobacteria > Vibrionales > Vibrionaceae > Photobacterium > Photobacterium sp. AWH4_225. The sequence continues at coordinate 2,286,294 of NZ_JBSWTF010000001.1, forward strand.
GGTTGGCCTTAAGTATCCACAACACGATATCACTCTGCGCCATCTGTTTGACCAATAGCTTGTTTGTCGAATCCGTCCCATCGATACCCGGCAGATCCACTAGGTGAATAATATCAATCCCATCAACATAACAGCGGTGAAGGACAATATTTTCAGTTGAAGGGATAGCACTGACCTCAGCGACCATATTGCCAACAAAAGTATTCACCAACGACGATTTACCCGCACTGACCTGACCAACAATCGCCACTCGTAGCGGTTCCAACTCCTCGGCAAAAAGACCGTCATCTGTTTCACTGCTCTTTAACTCACCTTCAGCCGCTTTATACCGGCCACTGTATAAATCGATTGCCACAGACAAGACCTCCTGAAGCAATACTTTTTTCAATGTAAACTGTACTTCCTCGTTCACCTCATCAAATAAGCGACCGAGTAATTGTCCCCTAGCCTCAGCGATCAGACCTGCAGGTGTCATCGCCCGGAATACCCGGTACACATCGTAAGCCTTTTTCGCTGCCCCTAGTTTATCCCTGTGCTGATAGCCTTGCTGGAAGTGCGACAGTTTCAAAGTCTCAGCAAATGGCACATGGTTAAGAAGGAAATGACGGTATCGGTGACTGACTTTCTCCAGCATCAACAGGAATTCTGGTGCCGTAAATGACAGGGCTTTGGTATCACGCTCCGGATAATATTGGCTGGCAACCTCCATAGACAGCGCTAAGGCATGCTCCCTTAATGCTGTCCAACTATCATCATTTGCTAGGTAACCTCCTATCTCAGGGTTCAGGATATCCCAGACTTTACGGTCAAACTCCCCCCACTCACCAGATGGCGCGACATCATAGTCGCCTTCAAGTTGTACATCTTCACCAGAAGCACTTCGCCGAGTTTTACCGGAAGCGCTTCGCCGAATATGCCGCAGCCAAATAGCACCAGCAATGACCATCAACGATGACAACGCGACCAGGGCGGACAAGAACAACCAATGGTCATCCTCGATGATCTTTACCAGACCCCAGCCCGCCAATACCAGCACAGGTATGATCATCGAGGCAAAGAATAAAGGGACAAAGCCAGCCGAAAAGCGGCTCATCAGACTGACACTATTGATTGTCTTTTTCATGGCTTTCCTTGGCCTGCTTCAACGCTTGCTCGAAGATATGACGAATATCTGTTTCATCTATCGGCTCACCTCGGCTGATGTGATAGAGATACTTACATCCGGCTCTACCAATGGCATAGGTCATACCGAAACTGATAGCAACAGCAACTGCACTTCCGACCGTTTGTCCATAAACAGGAATAAACTTCGCCAATTGGCGAACACCGAGTTTAGTGACATATTTCAATGCAAAGCTACTGCCCAACAAACCGGCAAACTCGGTAAAGCGCTTACGGTTCCACTCCACTCCATATTGACGGGCCAAACTGTGCAGCATTTTGCCTTGAATGGCGGGAACAGAGACTAGTCCAACACCGGGCAAAGCATCTGAGGCCGCAGCACTGCCTGCATACCACATAATTTCTTGTTGAAGCCTTTGAAAATTACTGTGTTCCGCATCGCCATGCTGCTTGGCTTGCTGCATTAATTGAATGATTGGTAGCAGCTCAGCCAATTGTGTGTTTAATGCCGATAGTCCAAAAAGCTCATTATGATATCCCGCTACGCTGTCGGTCGAATTTTCATGAAAGTCGACATGAACCGACATCAATGTGGTTCCCCAGACTTTTTCCACTTGATCTTGGTTATAGCGAATAGCCTGAAGTCGCTGCTCTGGGTCTGTAATGGATAGACAAGCTGTATGAACCAACAACACACTATCTATTCGACCATCTTTGCGGATCTTCTTGAGTGCAGCTAACACATCACTTTGCTCAGGCTCTTCAGCTTTCATCACAATAACCAAAGCATGGCTTTGAGCCTGACACGCTTCTATATCATCAGAAGGATCATAATCCGCCTCAGATAAACCACGGGTGTCAAGGAATCGCAATATCGGGTTTTCTGCTGGAAAAGCGTATTCGACAGCAGTCTGGGTGCAAGGTTGAAAACCATTGCCCACCTCCACGAGCTCGTTGCCAGTGACAGTTGCAACCAGGGTAGACTTACCAGCACCGGTTTTACCCAACAGCCACAGTGTAGGTAGGGATGACTCCCATTCCTGGTTGGCAGCTTGTAGCGCGGGATCCTTATCTGGGTTGATATATTGGAAAATATTCTTAAAAAACTGCTGCATCCATACCTCGGTGCCTACTACATAACGCGATGATACATGGCACCCATTTGAGTGGCAAAGTATAAAGCACAAGGTGCATATTAGCCTATGTGAGAAAGTCTGCCTCAACAATGAGAATTTGTTGGTAATTTTTTGTTTTTCTTTAACTATCTTGTCACTGTCAAAAAAATGACTATTTTTTTATGTGTTTTTTCATACGCTTATCATTAATTAGTTTATATAACTTTTTTGTTGTCTTGATGTTTGTTTTTATTGTTCTAAATTTAAGAATGTAAGCGCGACTTGACATGCTAAAAGAAAAGGAAGAGTTGATGTCCCGCAGTCATTTTAAGCAAATTTATTTCATATGTGATTCAAGCCTTCAATCATGTTTGTTTAAGGACTTTCTCGAGAAATCCCTTAATAAAAATATTGAATTGACAACATTTGACAAATTCACATCTAGATCCTACGGGAAATCAGATTCTGCTCTTGTCATTGTTGATTTCACTTTTATCACTGAAGAAAAATACCATTTGTACTACAACTTCGTTACAACAAATGAATTAGAAACCAAAGAGATATTAATTAATACGCCTAAGGATACTGACTACAAAACATTGTTAGGTTGGCCAAACATTACCGGCGTTTTTTATTCTGATAACAGTTTGGACATTGTTGAAAAAGGTATGCAATGTATTCTAGATGGTGAAATGTGGCTTAGCCGAAGCCTGAGTCAGAAGATCATTCTATCTTACAGAAACCGTTCACAGCTTAAATTCAACATAAAGCCAAGGACTAACCTAACAACACGAGAAAAAGAAATCCTTGATTTACTGATACTAGGAGAATCAAACGAACAAATAGCCGCGAGTCTGTTTGTCAGCGAAAACACAGTTAAGTCACACCTACATAATGTATTTAAGAAAATTAATGCGAAGAATCGTGTTCAAGCATTTATGTGGGCAAAAAATAATTATTACAACGACATGCCGATATGAAAAAGTTATTTATATCAATAATTTCAACAACGCTGCTTTTGTCCAGTGCGAGTTCCGCTAATGAGAACAAACCATTAGAAAACGGACCTCCTTTAGAAAGTAAAGACAGCCTTGAAACTCTTGATAGCCTAACTGAAATTGATGGCATTATTGTTGACCGTACCTTTACCCACTTGGGTGAGCAATTTTATTCTCTATTCTCTCAGAAAATGAGTGATAGATTTGAGAATCTAGCAGAAAACTTAACGGTCAAAGAACGGCCTACAGCACTGAGCGGCAGTATTATGAGCGTATATCACCGCCAGAATTTGATATATCGCACCGCAATATCGCCAGGCCGTGCACAAATAGAACAAAAAGTTAACGATGCCGTGAGTGCAATCAGTACTTATGTCGTCCGCTGGAAAATTGAACGTTACCTGAAAGATACTTTTGATATTGATCATGATGAAATTTAAGGGACCAATCATGAAAAGAAAAATTATCTGTACTCTGGGTATAGCTTGCTTCAGTTTAAGCTCAATAGCGACTGAACTGACTTACCGGCCTATCAATCCTAGTTTTGGTGGGAATCCATTAAACAGTGGTCATTTATTAGGCATTGCCAATGCCATCAATGATCATAAGAATCCTGATGCCAGTAGTATACTCGACGAACAATCCGATTTGGATCGGCTTGCAGCCAGCCTTGAATCCCGACTAATCAGCCAGTTGCTATCTGATGTAGGCAACGGAAACACCGGCCAACTTTCGACCGATGATTTCCTGCTTAATATTGTCGATAACAACGGCGAGTTAACCATTCAAATCACCGATAAAGAAACCGGTGAATCTTCCACGATTCAAGTTAGCGGCTTAGTGCCAGATTTATAATGGAGTACAGCAATGAAATTCACATTAGCAGTTCTGTTCTCAGTTATATTGAGCGGTTGTTCATTATCTATGGGTACACCAGATATTGATGAGAAGCCAAATTTAATGGCACGTGGGGCGACTTATAATGATTTGGTCAGCCTGCCTTTACCCAGGGGTAAAGTCTATGTCTCGGTTTATGACTTCCGGGATCAAAGTGGTCAATATAAACCACAGCCAAACAGTAACTTCTCAACGGCTGTACCTCAGGGTGCTGCCGCCCTATTAATGACATCATTACTCGATTCTAAATGGTTTATTCCATTAGAGCGTGAAGGGCTACAAAACCTGTTAACTGAAAGGAAGATTATTCGGGCGGCACAGAAAAAAGACGAGGTTGTTGCCAACCATGGTAATAATCTGCCCTCACTCGAATCTGCCAATATTATGTTTGAAGGCGGCATCGTTGCCTACGATACCAATATTAAAACAGGCGGTGCTGGTGCGAGGTACTTAGGTATTGGGGCATCAGGCCAATTTAGGGCCGACCAGGTGACGGTCAATGTTCGTGCTGTCGATGTACGAAGTGGACGGATACTCTTGAGTGTCACCACCAGCAAGACAATCTATTCCCAAGAGGTTCAAACAGGTGTATTCAAGTTCATCGATTACAAAGATTTACTTGAGGCTGAGTTAGGGTACACCACTAATGAACCGGTCAATGTTGCTGTCATGTCTGCCATAGATGCCGCCGTGGTTCATGTCATCGTTGACGGTATTCAAAATGGGCTTTGGACAACATTACGAGAAGAAGATCTCAGTCACCCAATTATCCAGCAATATATGGAAAAGAATCAGCCGATAATCTAATTCTAACTAAGTTAAGGTCCCACCTTTTGCCCTCTCCTGGAGGGCCTTTTCATTTATACCTTCAGTCAGATTGTCCTACAAACGCCACGTTACCACTCCTCCATGGGTTCATGCAGTTCAATTTATCTATTGTCATAAAGCTCGAATTGATATCAATAAATGTTATAGCTCTAGATCACATAAACTGCTGTAGAAGTGCCCAACAAAGCTAACACCCTTTAAAGCAAAAGGTTGCATTGTATCAACTAAACCAAAGTTCAGTACAAAAGGCTTTTCTCATCATTTAGATGTAAATCCCATTTATGAAACTTCACGCATTAATACTAATCCGTCGCAGATTATTTCAACTGATCGTTTAATGTGAATCTTTTTGCAAAAACGATAATTAAGTTACAAAACGAAACAACAAAGACGGATGTGGTGATGAGTAAGTTAAACAAGGCAGTAATCATATACATTGGTCTATTGGGTTTTCATAGCCAAGTAAATTCAAGTGACCTTGCGCTAAACGAATTGGGTCATATTAATGAAATAAGCTACGGATTCGATAATTACGCCTACATCAAAGTCAACAACGGTAATAATGGGCTGGCCACAATTATCCAGAAAAGCTTTGGCAATGGTGGAAACAATAAGGCAGCGATTTCTCAATCGGGGAATGGAAACAAAGCAATTATTGAACAGCAAGGTGCGCTAAACAAGGCTGCAATCCAACAAGATGGTAACTACAACCTTGCGTATATTTCTGAGACAGGTGTTGATAACACCGGGCTCATTTTACAAGTCGGCAATAACAATAAAGCCGCTTTGGTCCAAAAAGGTAAGGGTAATAAGGGAGAAATAAGTCAATATGGAAATGACAATACCGCGTTAATTGTACAAAAAAGTAATGTTAAAAGTTATTACTCTGAAATAACCCAAACGGGTAACAATCAAACTCATGTAATCATCAACGGTATGAGCAGAAATATCGTTATTGAATAAGCACAATTAAGGATAATATCATGAAAAAGTTAGCAATGATTATCGCAGCAACTATGGTTTCTGGTACGGCAATGGCTTCAGGTTACAATCCATATGCAGATTCTTACAATTATTCTGACAACCGCTCTTTCATTTACGTAACTGACGACAGTGATGATAACACTGTAACAGTAAAGCAGGTTTCATTCTCTACTTATGCCGCAAATAAGTCCAAAGTAAAAATCGACGATGATTCTAACGATAACACTGTGAACGTCCTACAGTGGGGTAAAAAAAATGACTCTGAAGTCGATATTGATGAAAAGTCTGACTACAACACTGTTACAGTAAAACAGTTCGGTTATGACAACAAGTCATACATAGAGGCAGATTACAGCTCAGATGGCAACCATATTTATGCTGAGCAAAAAGGTAATTACAATGACATTGATATTGAAGTTGAACCTTATGCCGATCATAACTATGTGACAGTAAAACAAGATGGTGATAGCAACACGGCTGAAGTTGATATTGAATCTGGTGATTACAACCATGTTTACTCAAACACTGAAGGTAACGACAATGATGTAGATGTTGATATCTTAGGCGGCTACGCTGATTACAACTACGTGACAATCAATCAGTATGGAGATGGAGCTAAAGCTGTCGCATTAATTGATGCTGAAGGTGACTACACTACAGGTAACCACCTAACAATTACTCAGACTGGTGATGACTATTCATATATGGAAGTTAACAACGGCTCAAGCGGTAACTACCTAACTAACACACAACTATAACATTACTTGCAATACAACCTTTTGCAAGCGGCACCAGCCGCTTGCTTTTTTTATATTCCTCTTAAAGAACGCTCCTTAACTCAAAAACAAATCCCGCTGCAAAGACGCCCCCGGCTTGCAGGCATAATCTGAAAAGTCCGTTATACCTTGGTGTTGCAACACTTCCTCATCAATAAAGAACCGACCGGTACATTCTTTGGCGTCCCTAGTGAGTATTTCATAACACGCATCGGCCATAATAGCTGGGTGCCGGGAGTGCTCCATAATTGTTTTGCCGTTCTTCATGTGGGATATCGCCGATGTAGCAATCGTGGTTTTCGGCCATAAAGAATTGGCTGCAATACCATACTCTTTAAGCTCATTGGCAAACGTCATGGTCATCATCGACATTCCATACTTCGAACTGGTATAAGCGCCGTAATTCTTAAACCACTGCGGGCTTAAATCAATGGGTGGAGAAAGAGTCACTATGTGCGGATTTGAAGCTTTGCGTAAATACGGCAGGCAAGCTTGGGTGAGCAGGTAAGTACCACGGACATTAATCGAAAACATCAGATCAAAACGCTTGCTGGGTGTATTTTCCATGTTCTGTAGGTGAATACTACTGGCATTATTGATAACGACATCTATACCACCTGTTTGCTCGACAGCCTGCTCTACGGCGCTGACAATGGCCGCCTCATCGCGAATATCCAATACAACAGGGATCGCCTTCCCCTGCCCTGCCTGATTGATCTCTTCTGCTGCGGTATAAATGGTTCCAGGTAATGTGGGGTGAGGCTCGGTGGTTTTAGCGGCAATAATCACTGTTGCCCCTTCTTGTGCACAGCGCTTGGCTATCGCGAAACCAATCCCCCTTGAGCCTCCGCTGATAAATACCGTTTTGCCAGATAACGAGCTTAACTGCTCAGTAAGTGGTTCACTGTTATTCTCTTCACCCGCTTTTACCTTAGGCATAGAGATAGTGTTTACCATCACTTCCAATTGGTTTATTGCCCTTCTTGCTTTGTCAAAAAAATTACCCATTACCTTCAATCCTTTAGGCTTATGTTCAATCAAGTATAGAGTAATTATTCAACTTGCAAGCAAAGAAAAGCTGGAACATGAATGCTCTGCGACATCCATCATTCCAGCCCTTAAACTGACATTCTAGTGACTATTTCGTATCAGGTTGGACGGTTGGGTCTGTATCTGAAAGTTCTACCCCTGTTTTGTCAGCTTCTGTATCTCCTACTCCCTCCTGGGGCATTTTCATCCAGGTGGTGAATAACTCATACCAAATCGCAAGGATAACGGCGCCTAGGAACAGCCCGATAATACCGGCAGAGATCATACCGCCAATGGCACCTATCAATATAACAGGCATGGGGATTTCGACTCCCCGTCCCATCAGCATAGGCTTCAAGATGTTATCTGAAAGCCCTGCTAAAAGAACCCACACGGTAAATATCGTCGCAGGGGTAGTATCCATATACGAGAACACATAGATAATAACAGGCAAAACAATCAGCAATGCTGGTAACTGGGCAATGGCAAGAATAAAGACGACAAAGGTGATAAGCCCAGCAGCCGGGATCTTAAATACAAACATGGCTGCACCAATCAAGATTGACTGGATAAAGGCAACACCCACTACGCCGAGCAACACACTACGGATAGTCGCAGCGATCAAACCTGCCCACTCTTCCCCATGCTTACCTACAACACGGACTGAAATCTGCTTCACTGCGGTTGCCATTGATTCAGAGTGAGCCATAAAACCAGCGGCAATCAACAACGAAATAATGAACATAACCACAGTTGCTAAACCACTGCCCAACGCGCCAGCAAATGCCGACACAGCCGCCTTAACCTCTTCTGAGTACTTCATCAACGCGGATTCCATATTGGTGGCAAACAAAGCCCAGGTGCTATATAGCTTTTCACCCACCATAGGAATTTCAGCCACCCTCGCTGGCGGCCCTGGTAGCTTGACGGTTTCGCTTTGAAGGAAATTGGTCAGAGCAACCACACCATCAAAAACAGACCCCATAACAATCACCAGTGGGACCACTAGAATAGCAATGCCAATCAATGCCAAGACAGTGGCTGACAACCCTCGTCGCCCTTTCATCACCCCTTCTAACTTCAATGTTAGTGGCATCAAGGCTACCGCAATGATTGCGCCCCACAGAACCGGGATAACAAATGGTTTGATAATGTCGTACGTCCATACCAGCAGAATGACTAACAAGCCAATCCGGATAAATGACTCCAACATGTTATTGACAAATATCTTGCTCTTGTACTTTTCAAGTTGTTTATCCATCGTTGTTTTCCTGACTGTTTTGGCTAGCGCCGACCAGGCTGGCTACAACAATTGCCATATAGAACACACCAGCAATCGCTTCCAAATACACAATGACCTGAGCAACGGGAGAGATTGGGCTCATATCGCCGTAGCCCAATGTGGTTAAGGTGACAAAACTGAAATAAGCAGCATTGGAGAAGTTATCTCCCCAGTCTTTGGCCTCCAAACCAGTGAAGGACTCAGGGGAAAATTCCAATATCAACAGATAAGCGATGGCCCACATCAACCCAAGCAATAAGAACAGCGCCAATGAGCCAACGACCTTGTTGTTATCAATGGTCCCGGTGAACAAAATTTGCCGCATGATCGATTTGAACGTGCCGAAAAAGAAAGTCAGCATCAATACCAACATCGCGATATCGACTTGCTTGAACGCAAAGAGCTCCTTAATCACTATCAGCCCTACCCACGCGATAACAAGACTTATCAGAAACCGGTACCACCCTGAATCAAACCGCAAACTAACCAGGCAGACGACAAACGTCAGCAAGGTGATCCCTTGCATGATCTTATCCAACCAAGTGACATGGAGCACTTGATCCAATGAGGAGCTCACCAGCAAAATAATCAATGCGATGGTAAGGTAGTAAAAGTTATTTTGTTCGGTGATTTTCTTACCCATTTCCCCATCCCGCCACGTAATGAAATATCAAGTTATTGAGTTTGTTCTGACTCTGAGCTTTGCTGCTCTTCCATCACCATAATCGACGCCGTCATACCAAAGCGTAAACTCACGCCGTCAGGTAATGAAGCCAAGGTGATTTTTACCGGTATTCGCTGGGCAAGCCGAATCCATTGAAAAACCGGGTTAACGCTCGGCAATAAGTTATAGCCCACCGCACCATTTTGCGGGGCGATACCCCATCCGACAGAATCAACCACAGCTTCGATGGGTTGCTCCGGATAGGCCATCAAGGTCACCTTGGCTTCATCCCCAATTTTGATATTGGCCAGTTGGTTCTCCCTGAAATAGCCAAAGACCCAGAAGCTGTTAACATCCACCAGCGCTAGCAAGGGTTGGTTGGCTACCGCTTGGGTCCCTTCACGAATATCCAGATTGGAAACATAGCCATCGACCGAGGCAAAGACTTGGGTAAATTCCATATTCAATTTCGCGGCTTCCAGCTTTTGCTCAGACACCTTTATCTGGATCAACGACTCCTCATAGGAAATCTGGCGGCGGGTAATGTCTTTTAGCGACACAGCTCCCCTGTCTTTGCGTTGAATATCAAGCAACCTGTCCAGCTCTATCTTCTTGCCTTTGGAACTTATTTTGGCCCGCTCTAAGGATGATTCTGCCTGTGATAGTGTGTTCTCATAGGTCGTTGGATCAATTTGAAATAGCAGCTCGCCTTTTCGAACAAACTGGTTATCAACCACCGCTACGTAAACCACCGGTCCAGAAACCCGCGGGGCAACTTTGATAATATTGGCCCTAACCTGTCCGTTACGGGTCCATGGGTTATCAAAATACTCTTGGTATTTTTGGTAACCGAAGTAAATGGCTCCACCAATGATGATGAGGTTAAGCGCAATCACGAATAGCTTTTTTATACTCTTCATTGGCACACCTAAAACTGGATAAAGTAAGCATCTATCGCCACGGTATAGAGCACCGTAATAGCAATGAATGTCATCGATGGATACGCAATCAACCTTGATAAGCGGGTCTTATTCAAAATCACCACAGTTATCCAAGTCGCTATTACCGACAAGATGATGACAAGCAAAAAGGGTGAGTAATACACGTCTCCCCAGGACAGTTCGTGTGGTACTTCCATTTATGGACCTCCTGGGTAACTTTGCTTGGCCGGGTCAATAGGCTCACCAAAAGGCGACTTCGCCTTGGGCACCTCGCTTGGCGCTAAAACCGGCAACTGCGTTTCTTCGAGCATCTCCCCCCAATCACTGCGGCTCTCCATCTGTGAACGAATTGCATCATTGAGGTATGAGCGCCCTGTCTCCGCCTCCCAGCCTCCACCCAATGACTTGTAAAGCGCCACTACTTGATTGGCGACATTCCCTTTCACAACTGCATAGGCATCCTCGCTTCTGGTCATCTTCTCTAGCGAGTTGAGCAAGCGCTCGAAGCTGATTTGGCCATTTTCATACTGGGTCAAAGAGATGTTGTAGGCCCGTACAGAAGCATCTACAGAACGAAAGGCCAACTTCTTCTGAACTTGGTTGAGCCGGTATGATTCCAAGGCGTTAGTGACTTCTTGTACTGCTAGCAGCACTTGTTTGTTGTAATTGGTTAGTGTCTCTTGAAAGCGTGCGTCTTGGGCACGGATAGAACTTTCTACCCGGCCGTATTGGAAGATGTTCCAGGAAAATGATGGGCCAAGCGTTAAGTTTAGTGAGTCACTGAAACTAAAGTCGTTACCGGCCGGTACGGTGCTGTTAAGGCCAATAACCCCAAACAAGGAAAACTGCGGGTAGAGATCAGCTTCTGCTATCCCGATTTGACTACTTTGGGCATGAGCCTGAAGCTCTGCAAGCTGCAAGTCTGGACGGCGCAGCACCAGCCCAGCTTCAATCTGGGTGCTGATAGGAACGGTTGCCGGGATCAGTGAATACTGATCGTAATCGCTGGTCAATCGGCTACTGCGAGTCCCTTCGTATTTGTTATCAAAGGCTTTTACCTTGGCATTGACCCAAGGGCTGTCTAACAGCACCATGGCTTGTTCAGGCAAAATCCCAAGCAGCACAGCTATCGCATTGCGCGATTGCATCATGCCTATTTTCAAACTCGGCAACGCCGATTCGGTGTTATATAGCTGGGTTCTAGCCTGCTGCACATCGAGCTCGGTCACATCCCCTGATTCGTACTGGATCTCGGTGATCCTCTCTACCCGGCGCTGGATCTCAATATTGCGCTCAGACAACAGTACCCTCTCCTGAAATGTCCTGTAATTGATATAGTTACGGGCAACTTCCGAGGTGATCGTCACCAGAATATCATGATAGGACGCAATAGAGGCGTACAAGGTCGCTTCGGCTGATTCGACACCCAGCGCATAACGCCCCCATACATCCAGCTCCCAGGCAGCATCGAAACTCAATGAAGCGTTATCGAAGGTGTTTTCGTTTTGATAGATTTTCGCCACACTGCCCGACACATTCTGTCGTTGAGGGAATTGGAACGACTCAGCGACACCAACAGCCGTCCTCGCCTGTAAGATACGTAGCCCAGCAGCTTCCAAATCCAGATTCTGCTGGCTGGCTTTCTCCACCAACTCATTGAGCACAGGATCATTGAACTGCTGCCACCAGCGTGCTGTTTTAGTTTTGCTCCGATCAAGGTCCCATGTTGTCCATGACGTAGGCAAGGTAGCCGGTGCGACACCTTCAAATTTCGGGCCCAGCACTGTACAGCCTGACATGACAAGCAAGGACATAACTGTTATACAAACGCTGATCTTACTTCCCACGCATCGCCCCCTAAAACCGCTTCATCTGCAGTTCGCCCCAAGCAACCTCATCACTCACCTGCTTGCATTGGAGCAATGATTCAAAAATATTTTTCTTCAAGTTTAGGAATATGTAGAAACCCGCAATGTCTGAATTTGAATACTTCTCTAACTCGAGATGTGAAAAGTATTCATCCAGCTTTGCTTCCAAAGCTTGATAGTCTTGTTTCAAATGCTCGCTGTTTAGCGCTTCAACACCAGAAGAATCTAGCTGCCACAATGCCTGCGACAATGCTGGGACCACCGTATCCCGGTTACCTTGTTTGGCCTCGACAAGGAGCGGATTATCATCCAACTTCTTGCGAGCCTTAATGAACGTCATTAAGTGATGGTGAAACAAGTCGCACTGTTCGATATAACTGCCAAGCTGTTCGCCGGTCACTGACGGGTATGGGTCTGTTTTGAACTTGGATCCCCACACCTGCATTTTTTTTAGTGCAACAACCATGGTGGTGATCCGCCAGACCAGCTGTAGCTTTTGCCACAGCGATAACTTGTCGGCCTGCAACAACCGGATCACTCCTGTCGCATGGCGGAAAAAACGCTCTCGGAATACCAGCAGCAGATGTTCGGGGCGACTTGAGAATGGCAGGTAATACGAAATCACCACAGACAAAACGGTCATATAGAACAAGGTGACAATCGTCAGGGTGATACCGAAGTGATAAACCATGTTGTTGTCTATACCGAGGGTAAACATGCCTAATAAAAAGAAGATAGTTACTGGGCCTTTGAGCACATAGAACCCAACAAAGGTATAGGTGAAAATGAATACCGCCAGCTCTGCTCCCAGCGTCAATTGCGGCAACAGAAATACATAGGCAGGAACAGAGAAGACAAACCCCAACGTAAACAGAATGAACAGCATGACTGGGTGGAAAGGCAGGAAAGAGAGGATCGAGACAAACAAGGTACTGAAGATAACGAAGTTATAGCCGCCGGGCGGATTAAACTGAATCCAAAATGTACCAGCAACCCAAAATGTTACGAACACTTTTACAGCCGATTTAGCATTTTCGGCATCCCACCAGTTAAAATTTGGCTTACATTTTAATGGCGGTAAATCAAAACCCACATTACCGGTTAGTGAATCAATACTGCTAATACAGCTTTCAAGCTTGGTCAATCGCTCCCTGAGTTGGTTAAATAGATAACCCGATGATAATGCTTCACCACGGTATAAATGCCCTTCCTGTTTCAGTTTCTCACCATCATATTCGACATCCCCCAGAGGTTGAGGAGCATGGGCATCTTGCTTTTCCCAAGCATCTGGCAACCTGTCAAATAGCTGGATCACTTCTGATCGAAGCTCATCAAAGTTACGCAGGTAATCAACCGGATGCCCTCCGGATCGTGAATGATCTTTCGCCGCGAACAGAAGTATTTCCGTGATCTGGCTAAATAAAGCGACTGTGCCATCCCACTCTTTTTTATAAGCCGAGATCTCACTGCACTCACTGTTGAGAGCCTGATACCTGGTTTCAAAGGCCTGCTGGGCAGCAAACAATGCCTTGCTCAGTTCAGCTAAGGTCGGAGGGACTTCTTCTTCTACCTCACTCTTTCGCTCTTGATCAGAAGCATCATCAATCTGCGCTGTCTCTTCTAGATCGTCTGCATTCAGCTCCTGTTGCGGCTCCTGAGGCTCCTGAGGTTGCTGGGGCGGTAAGCTCATCGCTTCAAATAGCGCCCTTTGTGCTGAAGCTAAATTATCGCCAAGTTGCCGCAGGTTCTGCTCAACCTTTGGCGGGAATAAAAACACGCCAACGAGGGTATACACAACAACACCAAATACCGTCATAAAAGTGCGATCTAAACCATAGAGAAACGCCCCTTCGGGATCACCACCGTTGTACATCATGAGGATCATGACGCCGGTCAGCATAAATAGAGTTGGATCGTTAAGGTAGGCAGAACGGATATAGAAGACAACCACAATCACCAAGGAGACCGCCAACATATACAGCAATCGGTCTTGGGCAAATAATCCAACTAATATCAGTCCGATGATGCCGCCAGCGATAGTACCTAACACTCGTAGCGTGCCTTTTGCCAGTGATTCTCGGCGGCTGCCAGTAGAGGCAATAAGCATGACTGTTGTTGCCGCCGTTGAGGGTTGCGTCCATCCCAACGCCATGGGAATCATATACGCGAGGGTCAGGCTGACGGCAACCCTAAATGCAAATTTGAACTTGTCATTGAGGCAAAAGGGAACCAGCCAGTTTCTCAATTGGAAAACCGACAACCTATCTCTGATGCGAAGTATTTGAGTATTGGTAGTGCTCAAGCTGCGCCCCTAGAATGCGCCCTGTAAGGACGGTTATGCCCCTATTGGCATAATTAATAATCCTAGGAGGTTTTTGATAAAGCGCAGCAAATTTTTGTCTTATCTATCGAACTGTTAGCCCTCTAAAACAGTTCGTGCAGCATTGAGACTCCACTCATAACTGAGTCAACTCATTGGGTTCGGCAAATAAGAAACGCGGTGAGTGCTGTTCAAGCTCAGCTTTTGAGCCATAGCCCCACAAAACCCCTGCAGACTCCAGACCATTGCGGTGAGCAGCGGTTAGGTCTACATAGCGATCACCAATCATCAATGACTTATCTGAGATCACTCCTTTCTGTTTTAACGCCTGAAGCTGTTGCCACTTTTCGATCCCGACGTCACCACCATCAACAAATTCAAAATGATCATGCAAATCAAACAACGCTAGGATCTGACTGGCAAAATCGGCTCGCTTGGAGGTACACACACCCAGTCGGTATTTACCCTGTTGTTTCAACTTATCGAGAGATTCCCTAATTCCTGCATACAAGTGATTCTCCGCGTAACCGATTTCTGCATATCGCTGACGGTAGGTATCCACTAGGTCAAGGATCAATGAAGATTGGCGGGATTCAACAAGCTCTATAAAGGTTTGGTCAAGAGGCGGCCCTATGTATCGGGCGATTTCCTCTTCACTACGAGTGTTATAACCATGCGCAGCTAAAGCGTGGTTCATTGAGCGTACTATTCCCAGCTTGGGATCGCTGATAGTACCGTCCAAGTCAAATATGAGTGTCTCGTATTTCATTCTCTCTTCCCTGTGTTATATGTAAATAGATCCCCAGATACAAAAAGCCCCAGTGAAAGACTGGGGCTCAAAATTAACTACTTGTTATCGACGACTCATCTATCGGCTCTTCCACCAGTGGCGGTTGCTGCAGTGCGTTCACCGCATTAAGCAACAATTTTACTGCAGGAAGCATACGGCTCTCGTCGATATCAAAGTCACCGTTATGGTGCCCTGCAGTTAGGTCAGAGCCGACAAGACAATAAATCGCCTTACCGCCACGGGACTGCACTCGATCAACTAAATAGCCGGCATCTTCACTGGCACCGAAATCTTTTTCTCGAACCACTTCACTAAAGCCACTTTCCAGGCCAATACATTCAAGCAGTTCGACAAGTTCAGCGTCGTTTTCCAGCCCGATCGCTTCACCCTGAGCACACAGTTTTACTTTCACTCCGTGCATCATGGCTGCCGCCTCGGCAATATTCTCGACCTGCTGGAACATATATGAGTTCAAAGCGCGGTTCTCGCCGCGGGTTTCTCCCAGTAGGACTGCACTGGCAGGGATCACATTTCGCCCGTCCCCTGCATGCATCTGCCCGACGTTAATACGGGTCATACCGTCACGGTGACGCGGGATCGCCAACATTTGACTGACTGCGGTACAGGCCGCTGCCAAGGCATTTTGGCCCGCATTTGGCTCGATACCGGCGTGGGCTGGTTTTCCCGTAAAGTGAAGATCAAACTTAGAGCTGCATAAAAAGTGTTGGGGATCGCAAACCAAAGTACCACTTGGCACATTCATACCGATGTGTGCGGCAAAGAAGTAATCAACATCATCCAGCCAGCCACTCTCGGCAATCGCCTTACCGGCACGACAGCCTTCTTCGGCAGGTTGGAACAGAAGCTTAATTTTACCTTTCAGTTGATGCTTGTTTTCAGCCAATACCTCTGCAATGCCCAAACCAATCGAAGCGTGGGCATCATGACCACAGGCGTGGGCAACACCAGGGGCTAGCGAAGCAAAGCCAAGGAAACGTGGTCGGTGTGCATCCTCTTCACTTTCCATAACTTCCACGGCATCAATATCAAAGCGCAGTGCAATGACTGGACCTGGCTTACCGGTATCCAATACAGCGCCAACTCCAGTGATCCCATCCATGTGGGCCAAATAGGTAATATCTGCGCCCCAGCTGATTGCTCGCTCCTGTGCTTCAGCAACCAACACTTCATCACGTCCCATAATCGAGGAGCGAAGAATGATCTCATCACTGAAGTGCAGCGAATAGCCTAAGTTTTCGAGGTGACTAGCGATTCGGCTAGTCGTGAAGAATTCCCGCCATGCGGCTTCCGGGTAGCGATGGAATTCCCGGCGATGATTCATCAAACGCTGTGACAGCGTCTGTTCATCGAATTGCAAGTTACTTGACACTAATTTGTTCCTACTATTTTTTACAAAGCCTTGGCTTTAGTAGCCAGTCAGCTCCATAAATCCTTGTCCAGTGTGACTCCCTGAAACCGTTATCGGCCCTTCCCAATAAGAGAAGATAAACGGTAGCCATTGCTCCTTTCGGACCACATCCACTTTAAGCTCAATATCTTTAGATGGCACTTTTACCTGCCACACAATCGGATACGTTTTTCCACCATAGGTCGAGAACGTTATTGGTGACAACTGAAAATCATCCGCTGATAATACTTCTGTTGTACCATCTGGCCAGCTTAGCGAGCCAAAATAATACGGTCGCACATCTTTTTCCCTGATCTGGTACAGCATTAATGCACTTCCATCATCAAGGTGGATAGAAAACCAATCCCACCCCAGCTGGGTTTCGGCAAGTCCACGGCTACTCCACTCGCGGTCATACCATGCATCACCACTCACCGTATATTGTTTACCGTCGAGTTCTAGACGCCCTTCAATATTCAAAAAAGGCGCACTGAAGTAGTAAGAGGCAATATCTTCCGTTGCATGCTTTTTACTATAGCCCTGCTCCCCCTGGAGCACGATAGCACCGGTTTGCTGGATAGCTAACTTTCCTTCCATGCCACTGGCATCTTCAAATGACAACACACCAGGAAACGGCGAATCAGAATAGGATCGCCACTCCCAGTTATCTAGCCAAGCACGATACGGGTGGCCTAATACCCCTGCTTGGCCTATGCCTCCACGAGCAAAACGCTCAGCAGACCACACTTTATCTTTACCGGTTACAACTAAGTGTGCCATGTAACGCTGTGGGCTCTCCCAACCCCGTCCTTCTTCAGTCGTCGAACGGAATCGAAACAAAGTCCACTGCAAGCCAAAATGCTCACCATCTTCAGCTTGCAAGTTTGCCGTCAGATACCACCACTCGGCACGGAAGTCCGGATGCGGTAGATGATCTCGGGGAAAATGAAACTGATAGCCCGGCTCGACAGGGGCGAATTGTGCATTATCAGGGTCCGCCATCATGGAAACAGATGGGCTATCGCTGATTTCTTCTTGATCGTAACTAAGCAGAGCCAACACTGTAGCAACAGCAATGACCGAAATAATCAAATACCAACGAGGAAAGCTCGCTCCCTTCATCAGAACGACTCCCTAAGTGACATAATTGCCGACTGTTTTACCAAGCGCCAAACAGGCCATGCACCTGCTAGCAACAACACAATTAAAGCGGACCCCAACGAGAACAGATAGTTAGTCGGGAAGTATTCTATTGGCATAGTCCAGCCAAATGAGTACTTCAAGACAACATCAATCAACAGCTGAGCCAACACCAACCCCAACGGCAAGGCAATCAAAGCTGTCAGAAGGCCAATCATGAGTAATTGGCCACCGCCCAGCAAAGCGAGCTCTCGCCCGGTCATTCCCATACACCGCAGCAGCGCAAATTGCCTCAAGCGCGATGTCTCACCCGCAACGGTAGCAAAGAATAAACCACACACCGCCACAAACAATGTCAGCTTGCCAAGTGTTGCCGTGACAATGAAGGTGCGGTCAAACACGTTCATTGCCTGCAGCATCAGCTCATTGTTATTCCTGATCCTCTCCGGTGGTAAGCGGAAGGTTTCACCAAGGGATCGGATCATCTGTGTAGACTGCGAATGGTCATTGAGGTGAATGGCTAAGCTGACTTGCCCTTTATGGGGCCAGACGGCTTTCCAACGTTTCTGCGACAAAATGATCTGACTATATGGATTGCCATAGTCATAGAATACCCCTGCCACCAGCCATTGCTTATTCAGTGGAGGTGGTAGGTCGATAATCTGCCCGGGCTTGATGTTTTGCTTCAACGCCATGGATTCACTGACCAGAATAGCTCTGTCGTGATGAAGCTTCTGCCAATATTCAGGAATCGCAACTTTTACAGCAAGTGCTTGTTTCTCATCGGCGGTACCGCCAATGCTCACTACCTGCAGGGTACCTGCTTCAGTTGGCAGCATTTTACGCCATTGCCACCATACCTGTTTCACTTCGTCTTGGTTTTCCAGCCATTGGGTCATTCTCGGAGCCATATTGACCGCTGGACGAATGTAGATATCGGCAGCCAAGCGTTGTTCTAGCCAAGTCTGAGTGGTATTCCTGAAGCTGCCGACCATGGTTTCCATACCTATGTTTGATGCCAGTGCCAGCATGAAGGCCATTGAAGCCACACCACGATAACTCAAGCTTGCTGCTGCATCAGAGAAGAACCAACGCAGACGTGCTGATCGTACAACCACACCCAGCAGTCGGAAAAGCTGCCACAGCAAAAATGGCATCGCCAATGCTGACGCAATCAAAATACAGGCGATAAGAACAAAGCCTGCTTTTTGCCCATGCGGCAGTTGATAAACGGCAATCGCAGCACCAATGAACATACATGAGAAAATCGCTTGCAAAGCAAACTCACGGCCACTGAAGCGCACTATGGACATTCGGCTTGATAGTCGGGCTGGCTGGGTGCGGATAAGCCTCACCAAAGGCCAGCCACAGGCAAGCAGGCAGCCACCGACAGCAATCAGCACTGAAGCCAGACCCCACTCCCACTGCCAACGGACAATCAGGCTGACATTGGCTCCATAGAGGTCATTGAGCGTCTCTGCGACCGATGGCAACAGCTTTTCAGCCAGTAATAAACCAAATAAGTTACCACCAACAAGGCCGACGACAATCCAAACAATGAGTTCCAGGCTCAAGGCTCGAACCAGTTGACCAGAAGATACCCCGGCCTGGCGCATTAATCCGACTAAAGGCTGACGCTGTGAGAACGACAAAGACATCGCCTGATAGAAAATAAAAAGGCCAACCACAAACGCCAACATTCCCATCGCAAACAGGTTCAGGTGGAAGGCATCTGTCAGTGGCTCAAGCCCTGCGGTTTCTTGCTTTTCAAGCTTGAGCGCAACGGGCAACTTATCTTCAAGCCGCTTGAGCGACTTAGGATCTAGGTCACCACACAAGATGGCGGTTAGCCCCGAGCCCGGTTGAAGCTGCCTTACCAAGGACATATCGGCAATTAACCTCGGCCCTTTTATCCGCTCTTCATTGACGACATGCAAAGGGCCAAGGGTTCGGCCTGAATCCAGTTTCAACATCTGGCCGTCTTTAAACCCCATATAGTTGGCGAGCTGATCACCCACTAGCACAGGATATGGCGACTCCATCAAAGACAGCATCTGCTGCTGATCGTCATTGCCCGACATGGTGTTACGGCGGAAGCTGGAAAACAACGCAACAGGATCGACACCGACAATTTCGATGCTGCGGCCGTTTTCGAGCAGAAGTCGCTGCTCTTCCAACGGAACACACTGGCTGAAACCATCTCGGCGAAGCTGGACATAAAAGCCCTGCGGTACTTTCAATGCAGGTTGACTGTGACGAATGCGATAAGGAAATGGATTAGAAAACAGGAGCTCGCCGTCACGGTAGCTTTCACGGGCTTGTTGGTTGACCCCCATTACCCCGACCAGCAAGGCAATGCCTAAGGTTAACCCCAGCCATACAAGAACAATTTGAAGAGGGTGACGCTTGTAATGTCCCCAGAGCGCTTTAGCTACGGGGCTTGACATGCAAGTGCCCTCCCTGCAGTCGAATGCAGCCATTCATATGGGCTGCAACCTGTTTACTGTGCGTCACTAATAGCAAAGTACAATCCAGTTGTTTCGTTAGGTTAGTTAACAAGTTAATCACTGCTGCTGCATTTCGCTCATCCAAACTGCCGGTTGGCTCATCAGCCAAGAGAATTTGCGGCTCCATATACAAAGCACGGGCTATTGCAGCACGTTGCTGCTGACCACCCGACATCTCTTCAGGGTAACGGCCTAACAGTGGCATCAAGTCGAGAGCGGCAATGATCTGTCGCCAAAGTGCAGGCTTTTCAGGTAACCCTTTAAGCTGGCGACAAAATCGAATGTTGTCTGCCGTTGTCAATGTCGGCAGTAGATTGAACTGTTGGAAAACCAAACCAATGTTGTTACGACGAAAAGCAGTGCGCTCACGCTCTGAAATCGTATGTATGGGCTTATCACCCAACCATACTTCTCCTGAATCGACGGTATCCAACCCTGCGATCAGGTTCAGCAAAGTACTCTTGCCAGAGCCACTTTCTCCCATTAGCGCCAGTTGTTCACCTTGCTTTAAATTCAGTTCTGCACCCTGCAACACTGAATGGTATTCATCGCCATCCATATAGCCTTTGCAAAGGTCAACCAGTCGTAACATTATTATCCCCAGAGATAGGAAGTCTTTGAACTGAAATTTACAGTAAACCAATTGTTCTATAAAGCCCTTTACGGAACATCGATATAAAATACACCTAATGCGTTACAATCGATCTACATTTCCGTCAAAGCCCGAACATGCCCCTCACAAATTCGCTCAACACAACTCCGTTTGCTGTTGTATATTTTTATTGTATACCTTTGTTTGGAAACCAGTCTTTGTTTCCAACATTTTAACCCGCTACATGGAGCAGTAGTTTATGGAAAAAACAATTTTAGTCGTCGGCGCGTCCGGTTACATCGGTAGCCATCTTGTGCCCGAATTGGCCAGCGCGGGCTATACAGTCAGAGCAACAGGCCGAAACCTAAAATTGTTAGAAAAACGGGGTTGGCAAAACTTAGAAAACGTGAGTATCCATCACTTGGATCTCAACCAAGCTGATAAACTTCCCGAGCTTCTCGAAGGTGTCGATAGTGTTTTTTTCCTCGTCCATGGTATGAACCATGGTCATGACTTTATTGATATTGAGTTAG
The DNA here is from genome assembly GCF_056158405.1 of Photobacterium sp. AWH4_225. NCBI lineage: Bacteria > Pseudomonadati > Pseudomonadota > Gammaproteobacteria > Vibrionales > Vibrionaceae > Photobacterium > Photobacterium sp. AWH4_225. The sequence continues at coordinate 2,308,088 of NZ_JBSWTF010000001.1, forward strand.
AGGCTGCACACAACTTCAGTGATGCCCTTAAAGAGTCTACCGTTAAGCGTGTCATTTACCTCGGCGCCCTACAGCCTACTGACGGCAAGCCTTCTGATCACCTTCAGGCCCGTAAAGCAACCGGTGATATTCTCAGGGAAAGCGGAAAACCCATCACCGAATTAAGAGCAGGTATTATCGTTGGTCCCGGCTCTGCAGCCTTTGAGGTAATGCGAGACTTTGTTTTCCATTTCCCGCTGCTCATTACACCGAAATGGGTGTATTCAAAAAGCTCCCCTATTGCACTTCGTAACCTGCTGTATTATTTGCTGCAGCTGCTTAATTTCAAACCGACCAAACATCAGATCATGGATGTTGCTGGGCCTGAAAACATTACTTACGCCCAGCAACTAAGAACTATCGGCGAACATATCGGTAAAAAAGCGCGGATCTTAGCGGTTCCTTTCCTGACACCAAAGTTCGCTGCAAGGTGGCTACACCTTGTCACATCCGTGCCGACTAATATTGCTAAGGCGCTCATCGGGGGCCTAGGTCATGACTTACAAGCCAATGGCAATGCTCTGCAGTCTCTTATCCCCCAACGGCTTCTTAGCTATGACGAAGCAGTAGAAGAAAGCCTTGGACACGAAAATGAAGTCGTCAGGAGTGATATTTGGGGGTTTGACCCTGATGCGCTTGCCCGCTGGCAGCCTGGCTTCGGTTATTACCCCAAGCAAGCGGGATATCGACTTAAAACCGATGCCACTACCGAGCAACTTTGGCGGCAGGTGCAACTCGTCGGAGGCAAAGAAGGCTATTTTTACGCCAATTATCTATGGCGGATCCGTGAGTGGATGGACTTTGTCATAGGTGGAGATGCACTCAGACGCTATCGCCGCGATCCTGAACAGCTTGAACTGGGCGATAAAATTGATTCCTGGAAGGTCATCAACATCGTCCCTAACCAATTTTTATCCCTGCTGTTTGGCATGAAAGCGCCGGGGCTTGGCCGTTTGGAGTTTACTATAGAAGACAAAGGTGACCACCGTGAAATAGACATCCGTGCATGGTGGCACCCGGCAGGGTTTTCTGGTTTGCTTTACTGGTTTGCCATGATGCCAGCCCACCTGTTTATTTTCAGGGGCATGACCCATGCACTGGTCGAGCGATGTCAGGCCAAGGCGCAAGAAGGGAAAACCGAGACGGTTTAAGGTTATTCCCTCAGAGGGCCATCAAAATTGATCATCATTATTTAGGTTGCACCCCTCACGTTTTCCTATCAATGAGGGCCGGTTTGATTCGAACTATGGTATTTTTTTCTAACTGGCCCTGCCATACCTGCTCCAGACAAACATAGGCTTGCTCTGCAATTTCCTCGACGGGTTGGGCAACGGTAGTCAACTGGTAACCCTGCCAATCCGCCAGAGGAACATTATCGCACCCGATAACACTCAACTGACCGGGTATAGCCAAGCCCAACTCCTGTCGGCAGTAATCAATTAAACCCAATGCCAATGCGTCGGATGCACAAAACACCCCCTCCAACCGCCCCAAAGCCATGCCTTCCTGCTGCGCGATATCATAACCTGCACGATAACCATAGCGACCTGCTTCCAAGCGAACAATCTCGTTGATACCACTCTTGCAAAGCGTCTCGTAAAATCCCTTAAAACGTTCATTCGATGCTTGCCCATCCGTTCTACCGGCAACAAACCCAATTCGAGAAAGTCCTTTTTCAATAAAATAGTTGGCAGCTAAATGGCCGGCATAATAGTTGTCAGTTTGTACTGACGGACTTTCTCCAGCAGGGTCCGAACGTCCCAAAGTGACTAATGGGAGGGACCATTTCTGGCACTGGGCAACACTTTCGATAGGTAGTGAACCCATCACAGCAATCACGCCATCAACCTGATAACCAGACAGCCTCATCAATGCCGCCTCCAGGTCTTCGGCTTGTTTTACATTGAGCAACATGGGTTGCTTACCATAGCGCTGCAGCACAGTAGATAATGTCTCGAACAAATAGGACTGATAAGGATTGGAGAAATCACTTATCAATATCGCGACCAAATTCGATCGGGCCTTTTGTGCAGGTGTACTCAGGGTCCTAGCAAAAAAGTTGGGCTGATAACCCAGCTTTTGCGCAGCCTTTAATATCTCATCCCGTTTCGTAGCATTAATACTTGCCCCTTCGGTAAACGCCCGGGATACCGCTGAACGCGATACCCCGACATATTCCGCAACATCCAATGCTGTAACCTTTTTATTCATGGAATATTAAATAGTCCTTCTTTGCAATGCCTTTAAAAATATATCCATCTTCAGCAACATCCAACCCGATCTTCGATTGTGCCTGCGCCCTCAATACCTCACGACATTGTGGGTCGATATGATAAAGCCACCATGAACTTCCGGGCTTGCGGAGATAAGCCTCTATTTCCTGCCAAGAGCCGTGGCTAGGATGGTTTGCCAAGGTCTCGCATTCAACGAACACCCAATCGGACTGTGCAGCCAGATTTCTTCCGTGCTCCAGAAGTTTACCGTCACCGGAATAAAATAGCGCCTGCCCCGAGGGCAGCCTCAATTGCACGCTAAGGTTTGACACCGCATGTTGAGTCGGAGCGACTTCAACCGCCCAAGGACCGATTGCCTCAACACTTAGGCTGTCAAGCCAGTCAACCTCAAAACCCAGCGTTGCCCGGGGCCAATGGGCAAATTCAACCAAAGGCTTTAGCACCTCCCATTGGGTTCGCTGCGCAACAATAGTCAGCGGCTTCTTGCGCCCTTTGGCATCCATCCAATTAAGCAGCGTCGTCAGCCCCGAACAATGATCGGGATGGCTATGGGTTATATAAATGGCATCTAATTGATTAGGCTCTAGCAAGCCCGCCAGAAGTACTTTAGGCACCCACGGCCCGCAATCAATCAACAGCGAAAAATCGAACTGCTGCACCAGCAGGCTGGCATTAGTTCGTTCGCTATCATAGGCATCACCGCTACCGACAACCCGGAAAGAAAAGTCATGCGGCATTGGCAACCTCTGACCGTTCAATCCTTTGCTCTTTCTGATCAAAATAATGGCAAACCGACTTCGACAGGCTCAATGGTAACTTGTCACCTTGAGCGTATGCGTATTCGCTTTCAACGACAAAGGTTTCTCCGGCCAATTCACCGTAATACAATCTGGCATGGCCGAGTGGCTCAACTACATTGATGGTCATTTCGCAATCATAAGCGGTTGGATCTACGACTATCTGGTTCGGTCTAAGTCCGATACTTTTCACTCCTTCGGGAATTGGCATATTCGGTGCAATCATACCCAGAGCAGTATGTGGCAGGAAGTTCATCACCGGTGTACCGATAAAGGCGGCAACAAAACGGTTTACCGGGCGGTTGTATAGTTCTTCCGGTGCGCCAACCTGTTCGATGTTACCTTTGTTGAGTACCACAATTTTATCGGCTAGCGTCATCGCCTCAACTTGATCATGGGTCACATAAACCATGGTCGCATTGAGTTGCTGATGGAGTTGCTTGAGGTAGACACGCATTTCCCCTCGAAGCTTGGCATCGAGGTTAGATAATGGCTCGTCAAAGAGGAATAGTTCAGGGTTACGGACTATCGCCCGCCCAATAGCAACACGCTGCCGCTGTCCACCTGAGAGTTCCCCCGGAAGACGGTTCAACAGTGCCTCGAGCTGCAGGTGGCGGGCTGTCTCTTTGACTTTGTTGCTAATGTCTGACTTATCGACACCTGCCATCTTCAGCGGGAAGCCCATATTCTTCTCGACAGTCATATGTGGATACAAGGCATAGGACTGGAATACCATAGCCACTTCCCGCTCTGAAGGGTGAATCCCATTAAGGCACTTACCATTGAGCTTGATCTCACCACCACTGATTGACTCGAGGCCTGCGATCATCCTCAGCAAGGTCGATTTACCGCAGCCCGATGGTCCCACAAACACCACAAACTCACCGTCATTGATCCCCAAATCAACATTTGGAATCACCAGATTATCACCGTAGGTTTTCTTTAGGTTGTTAATTGCTAATTTAGTCATTTTCTTCTTCTCTTATTTCAAACCCATCGAAAAGCCACGCAGCAAATAGCGCTGCATATAGCCCGCCAGCGCCAGCATTGGCAGCGATGAAACAATTCCGGCAGCCATTAATTCACCCCATGCAGTACCGTCTTCGGTCATGAAGTTAGAGATGAACAGCGGGATGGTGAATTTATCCGGGGTATGGATGAACAGCAGCGAAAACAGAAACTCATTCCAGCCAAGGATCATGGCGAAAATGGCTGTAGCCACCAGACCCGGTGCGCATAGCGGGAACACGATATGCGCTAAGCGGTTAAACAAATGGGCGCCATCCATTGCCCCTGCCTCCTCGATTTCCAACGGAATATCGCGGATAAAGCCAAGCAGCATCCAAATACAAAACGGTAGGGTATACACTTGGTAAGCTAGGATAAGACCCAGTTTGCTATTAAGCAGGCCAAGCTGATTCATCAATGAATACAGCGGGATAGCAACAACAATTGGCGGCATCATTTTAATCACCAATACCAACAGCAAAAACACATTGTCGAGCTTGGCTGGAAACTGGTAACGGACCAGTGCATAGGCAGCAAAAAAGGCGACAATCACAGACACCATGGTTGCCGAAAGCGCAATCAATACCGTGTTGCCGATCAATATTTGGAAATCACCCTGCCATAAGGCCTTAAAGGCCTCAATACTCAGTTGGGATGGCAGCAGTGAAGCTCCCGAACGCAGGATTTCTCCCGGTGGTTTGAATGCCGTACCGAACATCCAGATGATTGGTAAAAGAAACAATCCCACTGCCAGCCAAACCAGGACCGAATGGACAAAACGGTTCATGCCTTACCTCCTTGCAGTGCTTTGCGGGCATAGAACAGGGTCATGGCTAAAGAGATGGCCAACATCACCAAGGCTGCAGCACTTGCCATCCCAAGGTTGAAAAAGCGGAAGCCATACTTGTAAACAAACATCGACAAGGTTTCAGTCGCATTGCCGGGCCCGCCCCCTGTCATGACATAGACTTTATCGAACAACTTGAAGGTATCGATCGAGCGGAGCAACAGTGCCAGCATCAGTTGCTTTTGTACCAAAGGCAAAGTGATATAAACAAAGCTGCGCCAGCCTTTGGCCCCATCAACCATTGCAGCTTCACCGATATCCTTCGGTATTGACTGCAGGCCAGCTAAGATGATCAAAAAAGCCATCGGCGTCCATTGCCATGTGTCAACCAAGGCGATGGCATAAAGAGCAAGATTAGGATCAAACAACCATTCTTGGGCGGGTAACCCAATACCCACCAGTACATTGTTCAGTAGACCAAAGTCATAGTGATACCAAGAACGCCAGATAGACGAACACACCAAGGTCGATAACATCATCGGATAAATTATCACCGGTAAAGCGAATTTGCGGCCCGGAAACTGACGTTGAAACAACAAGGCCAAATAAAGCCCCAGCAAGACCTGAGCAATAGAAGCAACAAGGGTGAAAACAAAGGTATTCTTGATTGCTGATATAAAGAAAAAATCTTCCAGTAGCTCGGTAAAGTTAGCAATGCCGACAAACTGATAGGTTTGATTGGCGTAATCCACCTCACCAAAAGCGTTATAAATCACACTCAAGATGGGATAAACCGTCAGCAGCCCCAGAATGACCAGAGCTGGAGCCAGCAATAAACCCAACTGTTTACGGTTTTCAAATAACATAAGACACCTTAGTAACCTAACACCCAATCGCTGCCCCGCCACGAGGCAGCGACAGGGGTTAAATTACACTTTGATAATGCTTTCAATACGACGCTGTGCTTGGTTCAGGGCTTGCTCGGCAGTCATCTGGCCCATCATGGCCATTTGCAGGAAGTCTCCCAATACGCTTTCCACCTCTGCCCAGTTATGAATGCGAGGACGGGCCTTGCCCGTTGTCAGGGCCTTTGCCTGCTGCGGGTACCAACGGTATTTCTCCACAACCTCTTCATCCAAGTAGACGCTTTCACGTGTTGGCGGCATACCGTGTTCCAGTGCTAATGCTTTCTGGATAGCTGGACTTGTTGCAAACTGCAGGAAGGCTTCCGCTTCTTGTTTGTTGTTCGAATCTGCCGGAACGGCCAGCTGCCAGATACCCAGCATAGGTGCAGGCGCACCAACCTCGGCAGGCGGTGCCATAATTTCCATATCACCGACAACATCCGACATATCAGGGTTATCGAGATTTGGCACCCATGCCGGCCAAACTTCTATCGCCATTGCTGCTGTACCTTTTTGCAGCGAATCCCGAACTTCATCCGCGTTGTACACATCGACACCTCGCGGGGCGTACTGCTTCATTGCCAAGAATGTTTCAAGCGCTTGCTTGGCTTCGGGAGTATTGAGCGTTGCTTTGCCATCGCTACCTACCACATCGGCACCGTAGCCCCATAAAATTGGCAAGAATCCTGTCACGATCGGATTCCCCTTCACGCCACGGAATACCACACCGCTGGTCTCGGATGTGGCATCAATTTTTGCAGCAGCCTGAAGTACATCAGACCATGAATTTGGTTCAGCCAGGTCATGGGATTCAAAAGTCGCCCGGTTCCAGGCAAACATTGCCACATTACCAACCATCGGCATCGCGTAGAGATCACCAGATGCATCAGGGTAGCGGCCAATATCAAAAGGGGCTTTGACAAAATCGTTATCAACCACTGACTCGGACAAAGGAGCTAGCCAACGGTTGGCCATGAACTCCGGCGCCCAGGTGTCATCCATCAAGACCACATCGTAATTACCCGTCTTTTCTCGCATAGACAACACAATACTCTCGTAGAGGCCATTGTTTGGTCGCTGCACCAAGGTCACCTTTGCATCAGGGTTTTCCTTTTTGTATTCGTCGACAATGTACTGCATGGCTTGGCCATAACTACTGTCGCGACCCGCGATAACGAGTTCTCCGGCAATAGTGGTGAATGATGCTCCGATCATGGCAGTCGCCAGTAATGTGCGTTGCAGCATGGAATTCGCTCCTTGTTCCGTCTTCAACTAAACGGCATTGGTATGTGAGTGTGTTTTGAAATTTTGCACGCGCGTGCAAAATCAATGCAGACAAAGTTAACGGCGGAACATGTCACTTACATGAAGCAAAAGTGAAGGTTTTACGAGAGGCAATGGAGACAAAAAACGGGAACCGATAGGTTCCCGTTTGGCATTACTGTAATGATATGCAGGCAGCTTTAGCTTACTGATTGCTTGGCAACTCAGGCAAATGGGTACCTGCGTTACACGGGAAAAGCTTGTACTCGCCGTGGTATTTCACAATCGACTTGTAGTCGGTCACTTTGTACAGCAACATACCCTGTTCATAAGCAAGATCAACCAGCGCACGTGCATCGCCACGAACAAACAAAGATAGCGGCTTGACCAGCTCCCCTGCTTCATCGAAAGCCGCTGCATACTGAGTAGAGCACACAACCAGAGACGCCTGCCCATCGGTATGATGGGTCACTTTGCGGTTCACTTCATACTCAGTAGTTACCAGCCAATCTTGGTCTTCCAATTGCTCGTAAAGCGCTTTTAGTTGAACGTCATTCAAGATCTTGGCATTGAACGTATCCGTTAAGTCACCATCACGAGGAATGCCCTCATAGCAAGACTTGATCTGCTCAAACTGGTTCTTCAGCTGGGCATTTTTACCCATGCTGCGCGCCTGTTTCTGCCAGTCAACCAAGGTTTTGCCGACCACATGATCATAACGCTGCTGCTTAATAACCTTGGTCACCCAAGCATTGAGGTACAGAGTCTCACTCACGGGATTCTTCGGTGTTTTGCCTGCCTGCTGAGAGTCCGTTAGCTCTTGCAATCCCTGTGATACAACTTTATAGATTTCTTGATAAAACGTAGCCATTGATAACCTTTATGCTTCTTTTGAAAGGAACCAATAAAACAAAGCTGAAAGCACTGCACAGCCAGCCATTGTCAGCGCCATCGGCCACGGCGTGTTATTGTGCATCAAAGCCACCAGACCGCCGACAACGGTACCGGTACCAAAACGCAAGGTGCCCGCCAAAGATGATGCCGTACCCGCCATATGAGGATAGCGCGCAAGCAAACATGCCATGGTATTACTACCGATAATTGAGATGGTTCCGACAAATAGCATGACAGGGATCACTACCCCCCACAAGCCCAAGCCAAGCAGCTGACCACAAACCAAGCCAATACCGGCGATTAACTGTACAGTCAGACCAAAACGTAACATCCAGTGTGAGCCAACCTTTTTCACCATGCGGCCATTGATACTGGTCATCATAATCAAGCACACTACGTTAAGGCCAAACAACAGACCAAAGTGTTGTGTGCTGACATGGTAGATATCAATGTAGACAAACGAGCCCACGGTCAAGAAAGTAAACATGCCGGCGAAAGAGAAACCGCTACTAAACACCAAACCCACCGCCACCGGCGTAGTCAGCATCTTGGCATAGTTGCGTAACGTCGAGCCAAGATGAAACGGCAAGCGTTTTTCCTTAGGCAGGGTTTCAGGGATCCTGGTGACGACAGCGAGACCAATCACAACAGCGAAAAATGCCAATACCCAGAAAATCGAGCGCCAGCCAAACCAGACTGCCAGAAAACCACCCAACATAGGCGCAACCAGAGGCGCGACTGTCATTACCAAGGTAATAAAAGACATCATCCGGGCAAAGTCTTCCCGTTCGAACATATCACGAACCAAGGCCTGAATAATCACCGCCGCTGCCGCGCCAGCAAAGCCCTGAGCGGCACGGATCCATGTCAGTTCGATAATGTCACCGGAGACAGCACAGAAAACAGCAGCAATGGCGAAGAGAATAATGCCGACAATCAAAACAGGTTTTCGGCCATAGCTATCAGCAAGTGGGCCGTGTATCAGCTGACCAACAGCAAAACCTGCGGTATAGGCCGTCAACGTTGCCTGCACCAAACCGGGATTGACCATCAAATCTTTCGCGATGGTCGGCATCGCCGGAAGATACATATCAATGGCCAAAGGTGTTAGCGCACCAATTGCCCCCAATATAATAATGAGTTGAATACTAAGTTTCTGGCTGTCTGTCGCAGTCATGTGTTCTCTGTTGTGCTGGAAAAAGTCAAAGACTTATATTGTACGACGAATTAACTGAATACACTCTTTCCCTCTAGGAATTAGTGCGTTTCTGTCATGTCATATTAGTAAGGCGTAAATAAAAGGAGGAATGTATAGAATGAAGAGGGATCATCAGAATAATCCCTCTAGTATGAATCAACTAGTTTACTGCCATATGGCAACCAACTATTTAGTAAATGACGCCACTTCTTCTGCGGTCAGAGCACGGTATTCTCCCGGCTCAAGCTCTTCATCCAATTCAACACTGCCGATTTGTTCACGATGCAGGGCTTCTACCTTGTTACCCACTGCAGCAAACATACGTTTTACCTGATGATACTTGCCTTCAGAAATGGTTATCAGCGCAGCCTTCTCGTCAAGGATCTCCAACTTAGCCGGACGAGTAAGATCTTTTTCGCCGCGAAGCTGCACACCTTCAGCAAACTGCTCAACGGTTTCAGGCGCAATAGGATCAGCGGTTTCAACATAGTAAACCTTTTCGCAAACATGACGTGGCGAAGTAATACGGTGTGACCACTGGCCGTCATCTGTTAGCAGCACCAAACCCGTAGTATCGCCATCAAGACGACCTGCAACATGCAGTTTTTCCGGGCTGACCACATCCAACAAGATGAATACTGTTGGATTAAAATCATCAACATGCGAACACACAAAACCTGATGGTTTGTTTAGCATGAAGTATCGCGGACCATCAAAACGTAACGTACGGCCGTTGAATTCAACATCGCAATCATTGGTCACTTTCTGGGAACCGTTCTTAACAATCTCGCCGTTAACTTCAATTTGTTTGTTTTTTAATAGTTTACCGGCTTCTTTACGGGTAATTCCAAGTGTTGTGCTAAGAAACTTATCAAGCCTCATGGTTGGCTCCAGATGGTACAAAAACGCGTATCATATCAAGTCTAGCGCCCTTGGGCATTATCCCTTTCTCGTAATGGGCTAAAATAGAAGCATCTGAACAACGAACGCACGAAGCGGCTCTTCGTGAAACAATTTAATCCCAAAAGTTCAGTGCAAAATCTCAGAACGTAACTAACCTCAAAGTCTCGAACATTTTTCGATGTATCTTTAAATTTCAATGGACGTATTCAGGCAATAGTTACGTATAACAAGTATCATCTACGCATTGGTTATACCGACTAACTGTGAAGGTTACGATATGAACATCTCACTTGTTGCGCCAAGTATTTCATCCATGGACATGCTACTCAAACTGGTTGAGGAGCTTTTTGACTATGAAGTACTGCCTAAAAAGAAAGAACAAACTCAACAGGCTATCCAGCACTTACTTACTAACCCTGAGCTAGGCCAAGCTTGGTTTATAGAAGTCGATAACGATGGTGAAAAGCTTATCGCGGGCCACATCATCATAAGCTATAGCTTTAGCCTAGAGCACGGGGGACGCGTCGGGCTCATCGACCAATTCTATCTCAAGCCAGAATGGCGCCAACAAGGCATTGGTACTGCTCTTATACCTCAAGTCGAAGCTCGTGCGGCATCTGCTGGGGTTCATGCACTCTCTCTAGAGGTGAATATCGGCAACAAAGGGGCACGTAAGTTTTATGAAAAACACGATTTCGTACCGCGCCGTCAATTTTGCATGATGACCAAGGTTATTGCTCCTAAAGAAGTGCCACTGAACATCGCTTCTTAAACGTCAAAAGAGATAACACACCCGTTGAAAAAGCTTTTGTCAGCGGGTGTTTTCTTTCATCAGTCCTACCTGTACACTTACACAGTATTTTATTACTTCCGGCTTTTACACCTTTATGTATACGCTTCGCCCCTATCAGCAAGACAGTGTCAACGCGACCATCCATTATTTCAGAAAGAATTCCACGCCTGCAGTGCTAGCCCTGCCTACCGGGGCCGGAAAAAGTCTGGTGGTGGCCGAGCTTGCCCGTATTGCCCGCGGTCGTGTACTGGTACTAACCCATGTCAAAGAGCTGGTCGAGCAAAACCACAGCAAATACGAAAGTTATGGCCTCAAAGCCTCTATCTTTTCTGCCGGTTTAGGGCGCAAAGAAACCGACAGGCAAGTGGTCTTTGCCTCTGTGCAGTCCATGGTTAACAGCCTCGACCAGTTTGCCAATGAGTTTTCTCTGCTGGTTATCGATGAGTGCCACCGCGTTCCTGATGATGAAAACAGCGCTTACCGCCGGGTGATCTCCCATGTGCAGAAAATCAATCCCGGGATTAAGATCCTTGGCCTTACCGCGACACCTTATCGTTTAGGGATGGGTTGGATTTACAAATACCACACCCGCGGCCAAGTCCGCACCGAACAAGAACGTTTCTTCAGGGACTGTATTTTCGAATTACCTATTCGCTTCTTGCTCGATGAAGGCTTTTTAACCGAGCCAAAAATGATGGATATGGCAGTCTTGGGCTATGACTTCTCTCAACTTAAGCCTGGTAATAACGGCCGTTACAAAGAGGCGGATCTCGACAGCGTAATTGAACAATCCGGCCGGGCCACCCCAATGATCATCGATCAGGTTGTTGACTATGCTAAAGATCGCCGCGGGGTCATGATCTTTGCCTCCACCGTCAACCATGCCAAGGAGATCATGGGCTATCTTGAAGGTGAAAACGCCGCGTTAGTTATCGGCGATACCCCGCTGGACGAGCGCGACCGCATCATAGATCAGTTTAAGAAACAAGAAATCAAGTACCTGGTTAATGTATCAGTATTGACCACCGGTTTTGATGCCCCTCATGTCGACTTGATTGCCATTTTACGCCCGACAGAATCAATCAGTCTTTACCAACAAATTGTTGGCCGTGGGTTACGTTTGTTCGAAGGCAAGAGTGATTGCTTAGTACTTGAGTACGCTGGCAATTGTTATGACCTGTACCAACCGGAAGTTGGCGATCCTAAACCCAATAGCGACAGTGAAGTAATCATGGTGCCCTGCCCTGCCTGCGGTTTCAAAAACAGCTTCTGGGGTAAACTCGATCCTGCCGGATTCCTGATTGAACACTATGGCCGTCGCTGCCAAGGTTATTTCGAAGACGATGATACCGGCGAGCGTGAAGAGTGTGGTTATCGTTTCCGGGCCAAATACTGCGAAGAATGTGGCGCGGATAATGACATCGCGGCAAGGCGATGCCATGTGTGTGATGCCGTGATGGTTGACCCAGACAAGAAACTTCGTGACGCCCTCAAGCTCAAAGATGCCATGATCATGAACTGCCATGACCTGCGCCTTGAGCCGGGCAAGAACAAGTTTGGTAAACCTCAACTCAAAGTGATTTATATCAGTAATGAAGGTGCCGAAATCAGCGAAGTATGGCCACTATCGACCAAGGGCCAGAAAGATAACTTCATGAAGAAATTCGTCAATCCGCATCTGGCTGATCGTCACCGTCCTTTCACTGATACCGCGCCGACCAAAGTGGCCAACAACGAGCATCGCTTTCGACCACCGGAGATCGTTATTGCCCGAAAAAGCGGACGTTTCTGGGCAATTCGCGACAAACTGTTCGATTTAGAACAATATCAAAACAATTAATAATCATACACTTAACCCGTGCAACAGCTTACTCTTCGTTACATGGGTTCGATAAACTTACAGACTCGAATATAACCTTACACTTTCAATGACTAAAGCTATCTAGTTGTTTAGTTTCCAAACAAGGAAACATAGATATGACTTTTTCAATCATTAGAATGCCCCGACTCATAATATCTAATAATGATTTAGGGATAACACATTGAAATTTAATAAGGTTATTTTTCCGCTCCTAGCAATTGCCACACCTTTGACTACCAATGCAATGACTGCATTTGATACTCGAAGTGTCGGTATGGGAGGCACAGGGGTTGCCTCGGCAAACTATTTAACCTCTAGCTTCCATAACCCAGCCTTGAGCGCCGCCTATGGTGAGCGTGACTCATTTGGCATGATCCTACCAATGGTTGGCGCCCGAGTTCATGATGGTGATAACACCATAGATAAGCTTGATCATTTCCAAGATCTGGATGGCAATCTTGAGTCAGACCCAAGCGAGGAAGCACTTGAGCAGTGGCGCAATGCACTCCGTGATCTGGACGATGGGACCGTGAATGCTGAGGCTAACTTAGGGATGGTTTTCGCTATCCCTAATCGCTTCGTAAGTACAAACTTTTTTGTTAAGTCACAAGTTTCTGTGATAGCCGCATTTGATGTTGATGAAAATGACTTGACCTTGGATGACCCATCAAATGCAGAGCTAAATTCACGAGGACAAGCAATTGGTGGCGCGACAGTCGATGTCGGTTTTACCTTTGGTAAAGAGTTTGAGCTAAACGACAAACCGCTATACCTAGGTATTTCTCCAAAATACCAACGTATTTTCGCAGTCAATTACATAGAAGCAGTCGATGACTTTGATGATGAAGATTTTGACTGGGCTGATGAGTACGTTGAGAAATCAGCTTTTAACATTGATATCGGTGCTGCATACCAACTCAATGACAAAACAATGATTGGCCTGACAGGTCGCAACCTTATCAAGCAGACTCTCAAAGCCAACCCTCAGCATGGCATGAATGCAACCTATATTGTTAACCCCGAATACGTGCTAGGCGTTGCGCATAACCGTGGCTGGGTAAACCTTGCGGCTGATGTTGACCTCAATGCCAAGAAATACTTTAAAGAATATGGCTACAAAACCCAGTATGCTCGTTTAGGAGCAGAGCTTGACGCATGGGGCTGGGCACAATTTCGTATGGGTTACATGCATAGTATGACTGATTACGCCGATGACTTAGCTACCCTTGGCTTGGGCTTCCGCCCATTTGGTCTAATGGGTATCGACTTGGGTGCACAGGTCGGCAAGGATGACAATTACGGCGTCTCTGCCCAAATGACCCTTACCTTCTAATTTCCTCATAGGTAAACAAAAATAAAAAGGTCTAGCCACTTTGGCTAGACCTTCAATTTATTAACTCATTAAACCATTAGAAGCTGTAATCTAGGTTGATACCCCAGTTACGTCCTGGTTGAGTACGACGGTCAACACCTTCTGTCGATGCTGATGTACCTTCAAGATCTTGATACTGCCAGTACTTCTCATCAAAGGCATTGAACAATCCAGCACGAAGCGTTAGATCTTGAGTTGGACGGTAGTAACCGGTCAAGTCAACAACTGTGTAGCTTGGCGCTTCAAGGTTATCGCTATCTTCCCACTCATCTTTAGCCGCAACCGCAGTGACTGTTAGCGCCGTACCCCAGTTCTCAGAAGGGGCATCGTAACCAACGCCTGCAACCGTGGTAAATGGCGCGATAGTATCTAACGTGTTGCCTGTTTCACGATCTTCACCGTCAAGATATGCCATAGACAAACGCGCATAGGTTCCCATCGGAGCACCAAACGCTTCATCCAGCCACAAACTGCCTTTGAACTCAGAACCGTAGATACGTGCTTTACCGATATTTTCATTTCGGGTGACTTCTACGCTGCCATCCATTGTTGTTTTGCTTGAAATGAAGTTTTTGTAGTCATTGTAGAATACTGCTAACTCTACTGAACCTAAGTGGTTATTGGCACGGATACCGACTTCGTATGACTGACTTTCTTCGGGTTTCAGATCTGGATTCGCCTCGATGCGGTAGCCGAACATCGAATTATCTTTGTCATAATACATCTCGTAGATGGTTGGCGAGCGGAAGCCTTCACTGTACTGGGCGTAAGTGCTCAAGTTATTATTCCAGTGGTAGACGGCACCCAAGCGTGAGGTTAGTGCATCACTTTCGTGTTTTGATAGGCCAGAGCTGCTGTCAGGTGTCGCCTTGTAATCATCATAACGAAGGCCTGCCGTGACAACCATGCGGTCATCCATGAAGAACATTTGGTCTTGAACGAAGATAGCACGCTTCTCTGATTCAGAACTTGGTACTTCTTCACTGCCCGGTGTAACTGCACCGGTATCCAAGTTATAGTCAGTGTAAGATAACTTGAACTTGTCATTCGACGCTGCCACGCCGTAAGTGAACTCATGACGACTCGTTGCTAGTTCAACGGCTTTTTGCATCTGCAAGTCGAACTGCAGACTCTCATCTTTACCAGAACGGGCACGGTTTCGGTTACCTTTCGCTTCGGTGTGATCGAAGCTGTTGTGGTCGGTTTCACTTTCAGTCCAGTTCAAGCTCCACTCAAGGCTATCAAATGCTGCAAGATCAGCCTGCCACTCATGCTCAAAACCTAAGCGGTAGCGATCGTCTTTGTCTTCACCACGAACATTGGTGTAGATATAACCCGGCATACCACCGTCACGACCTTCACCAGAAAGAATGTCACCTTTTGCATCTCGGGTGTAGAACTCACCGGTTACCCCTATACGGTGAGCATCGTTAACTTGGTAAAAGGCTTTCGCCAGTACATTATGAGATTCAATCTTGTATGGGTCAGCAGCACCGCGATCAGGGCCAAGAATATCAGCGCCGTCACCATGAGTTTCTGTTTCATTGCCATCGCGATAGGTATAAATCACCATGGTTTCAAGATCGCCAGTACGGTTAGCTACCTCTACCGTAGCTTTGTACTGATCACTAGCACTCGCATAACCGGTTTTCAGCGCGACGTGAGTATCATCACCCGCTTCGAGCAAATCTTCTGGGTTCTTGGTACGCATCAGAACGGTACCACCCAAAGCATCGCTGCCGTAAAGCGTAGACGTTGGTCCTTTGTTTACTTCAATCGCCGTCAGTGTATCAACTTCAAAGGTATTTGAGTTCTTTCGCATTACATCAGCGCCAGGGTTGTAAGATGATGGTTGCTCTACCCCATCTACTAACACTTTCACTCGGCTACCGCTCATGCCACGCACGGTAAAATCTTCCATGCCAAATCGACCTTGGCCATTAACCTGCACGCCAGGCTCATACTTCAGCGCATCTTTAACATCGGTAGAAAGGTTTTGTTCGATATCTTCTGAAGAGACTTTCGATACTGAAGAAGGAATGTTTTTGATGCTTTGTTCAGAACGTGTTCCTGAAACAACCACTTCATCAAATACTGAAAAATCTTCTTGGGCGTGTAGTGAAGGTGAAAGTGCAAGCACCACTGAACTTGCCACTAAAGTAAGCTTGTAACTCATATTCCCTGCTTATTGATATTTTAGTTGGTAATGAAACTGGCAAGGATTATTACAAATACAAACGAGAATTACTATCATTATCATATATATTTTTCTTTCTAATGAGATCTTTGCTCAAATTTTCTCCAATAGTGCCCCTCCTCTCTATTCACTCTTATTTTCTTTGATAGAGTCTGCTGAGCTTTTATACTAGGCCGCGCCTTTTTGTGCCAATCGCCTAATTTTTAAGTCATTGAATAAAAGGTGCGATTTTTTCACTTGCCGCACAATGGGATCGCTGCTAATATTCGCGCTCGTTTTTACGACATTGAGTAAGGTCGCATTACTCAGTGAATTTAATTGAAAGAGTATTTAACATGAAATTTGAAGCAGTAGTACGTACTGACCTAGGTAAAGGTGCGAGCCGCCGCCTACGTCACGCAGGTAAATTCCCAGCAATCGTTTACGGTGGTGAAGCAGCTCCTGTATCTATCGAGCTAAACCACGACGAAGTGATCAACCAGATGGACAAGCCTGAGTTCTACGAAGGTATCGTTCTAGTGATCGACGGTCAAGAAGTTGCTGTTAAGCCACAAGACATCCAGCGTCACGCGTACAAGCCAAAAGTTGAGCACATGGACTTCAAACGCGCTTAATAGCCGTTGATTCATACTCAATAATAAAAAGCGCCTTAACGGCGCTTTTTTTATGTCTGCTGAACCCGTTTATTCATGCCTCAAAGCTTCAATTGGATCAAGCTGCGACGCCTTGAAAGCGGGATAGAACCCAAACCCTACCCCAATCATGGCGGTTGCCGTAATGCTCACTACAATGATCATCGGTGAAACCACCATCTGCCAACCCAAACCATGCTGAAGTACGACAACAGCCAATAAAGACAAAGCGATACCGATGAACGCCCCCAGTAAACACAGCACCACACTCTCTATTAAAAACTGAGTCAGAATATGCTTAGGCTTCGCCCCTACCGCCATACGTAAGCCTATCTCTCGAGTTCGCTCAGTAACACTTACCAGCATGATGTTCATCACCCCTATGCCACCGACCAGCAAGGAAACAGCAGCAACACCAGAGAGCAGTAACGAAAACACCTTGTTAGCTTCCGCGCGGGTTTGCAGCATCGCGGTCAGATTCATAATGGTAAACGGGCTTGGTAGGTGCGAGGCAACACGGTGTTTTTGCAATAGCAGGCGCTCGACCTCTTCCGCCACCATATCCATGTCTTTTTCGTCCTCGACCGACAATGTGATTCGGCTAACCCGGTTGGCATTATTATCATTTCGGCCAATTACCCGGCGGTTGGCCGTCGTCAGCGGCAAGATAATCAAATCATCTTGGTCCTGACCCCGAATATCCTGCCCTTTTTCATCTAAAAGGCCAATGATCCTCAAAGGCACCTTGTTGATACGTATCACTTCATCCAATGCGTAATCGGGATGGTCGAACAACTCTTTGGCAACCGTCTGGCCAATTAGAGCAACTTTGGCGTTGCGACGAAGATCCTCATCGGTAAAGGCTCGCCCCTGCGACACTTCCCAGTTACTGGCCGTCAAGTAATCAGCATTGGTACCTTGGATGGAGGTATTCCAGTTTTGGTTACCAAACACCACCTGTGCCTGGCCATGAACGTTAGCGCCTGCAGCAATAATTTCAGGTATTTCTGCTTTGATTTGCGTAACATCAGACATCGATAGCCTGTTAGTTGCACCAGCGGCAGACGACGCGCCACCGCTGCGGATAGCACCGGCTCGAACCATCAACAAGTTGGTACCATGACTTTCAATCTGCTTTTCAACCTCTCGCTGGGCACCCTCGCCGAGAGCAAACATAATCACAACGGCACTGATACCGATGATGATACCTAACGTGGTTAAAATAGAGCGCAGCAAATGTGTTCTTAGCGACGTAAGCGCAGTGATCAAAGTCGTCATGCTATCGCCTCCAAGTGGTTCTGCTGATCCAAAACCAACTTGCCGTCCTTGATGTGCAATATGCGATTGGCTTGGGCTGCGACCTCATTATCGTGGGTGATAATCACAATCGTCTGTCCCTGGCGATTAAGCTCCTTGAATAACTCGACAATATCTTCACTGGTTTTACTGTCCAGTGCCCCTGTCGGCTCATCGGCGAGCAAGATATCCGGCTGGTTGATCATCGCCCTAGCTATCGCAACCCGCTGCTGCTGACCGCCTGAAAGCTGGTTTGGGTGTGAATCCAGCTTATCCCCCAGCCCAACGAGCTCAAGGCAGTGTTTTGCCCTCTCATTAGCATCAACTACCTTTTGCTCCCGATACATCAGTGGCATTTTGACATTGTCCAACGCACTGGTCCGCGACAACAAGTTAAACTGCTGGAACACAAATCCGATATGACTTTGCCTGATTTCTGCCAACTGATCTTTGGACATTGAAGGCGTCGGCTTGCCGAGAATTTCAATATCACCCTGCTCAGGGGTCATCAAGCAGCCAATCACGTTCATCAAGGTAGATTTACCAGACCCTGATGGCCCGATAATCGCAACCATCTCGCCTTTGTTGATCTGAAACGTAATGTCATCCAGCACCTGAAAATGCTCTTCCCCAACAGGAAAACTGTGGCTCAGTGACCGACATACAATAGCGGCATCCATTAGCGGTTATCCCTCACCTGAGTGACGATCTGCATTCCTGAAATATCCGGACTCAACACTGATGAATAGCTATCGTCACTGACACCGAATTCGGCGTGAATGACTTCCAGCTCTCCGTTATTGAGTACTAGCAGCGGACCAACCTTAACTTCGCCATTGCGGATCCTTCGTTGCAATTCACGTTGCTCTTTGGTCAGTATTGAAGACAAGACTTTTTGCATCTGCTGACGCTGCTGCCTCATCGCAGTATTTGACTGCCCGCCTTGTGCAGAAGGCGAAGATGGCAACGCCTGTTTCAAGGCCTGCTTCTGATCATCAGTCAAGTTGAGGTGCGCAAAGCGAGAAAGAATATCACCCCGGCCTCCTTGTTGCTGGCTGCTCGGTGCATATCGGCTGGCCGCACGTACAGCTGCATTACTGACTCTTTGAGCATCACGAATGCTGTCGATGGAAATATCCAGGTTGGCGGTCATCCCCGGTAACAAGCTATTATTCGGGTTGCGCGCTGAGACAATGACGATATAGCTGATCACTCCACTATTATCTTGTGGCGCCTTGCGGATCTGGCTCACCTGGCCGCTAAACTGGCGCTCAGGATAAGCATCGACCGAAAACTGAACACTCTGATCCAGCTTCACCAAGCCGATATCGGATTCATCGATAAAAGCTTCAATCTCCATTTCCGACAGATCTTTAGCCAGGGTAAAAAGCTCTGGCGTGTTGTAACTCGAGGCGACGGTCTGGCCTGCCTCAACCGTTCTATTAATCACAAAGCCAGAAATCGGCGCGACAATTCGAGTCCGGTCCAAATCAATTTGGGCCTGCTTCAAGCTTGCTTCATTGGCAGCATGGGTTGCCCGCAGAATAGATAGCTGAGAAATACTTTGCTCCCAGTCCAGTTTGCTCATTTGGGAGTTGGTTTCAATCACATCAAGCGCATCTTCAGAGATACTCTTGTTATTATACAGAGTGCGAGACCGAGCCAGCTCTCTCACCGAACGCTGATAATTCAACTTGGCGCGCTCAATCATCAGCTTCTGCGCCTCAATATCAGCCGCGCTTTTATCCCTGAGCGCCTGTGTCTGAGCAACCTTCGCGGCAAAATATTCTGGATCGATTTCAGCCAGTAACTGGCCTTCTTCAACTGGATCGTTGAAATCTGCGTGGATCTTTATGATCTGGCCGGAAAGCTGTGCACCGACCACAACATCATTAACCGCCGTTAACGAACCCGTGGCACTGACGCGGTTGCTCACATTGCCGATAGTCACTTGTTCGGTGCGAAAAGTTTGGGCAGAAGTCTTATTCGAACTGAAACTATCTGGTGTGAGTGTATAGAAAGAGATCGCACCAACAGTGGCCAATGCGACAATAGATAAGGCAATTTTGGATCGCTTGGTTTTCATCAAGAAAGGTCCCAATATTTATTATTCTATTGAAAACCTTAACAACTGTAAGTGCATAGGAGAACGGGATTTACAGTGTTTTACTCACCAATCAAAAACAGAAACATTTTTCAGGAATAAATAAACTGCAGGAATAAACAGTAGGAATAATAAAACAATAAATATCAGAACAGTTCCTGCTGCGGGGAAGCATCGCTACCAGAATCACCTTGCATATTTTGCTGCGCTTTTGCTCGCATCACTCTTTGGTATCGCTGTTTACAAAGCCTGATGACATTGCGCTTCTGCTCATTAGTGAGTTGCTGCCAATAAAAACGCTCGTCACGACTACGAAAACAGCCTTTACAATAACCTCGGTTATTTGCCTGACACACCCCTACGCATGGGCTGGGGATAGTGAAAAAATCGAGTTGTTCCATTCCTCTCCCCCATTCTTTGTTGGGTAATGACTACTTATGATAATAATCCCTTGAAGCTTATTTCCCAAATCCAATAGCGGAATATAGATATAGCGATAATGTAGAGTTTAGAGCGAATTTTCTCACTCAGAATGAATGTCCATTCACAGCCTTGTACTTTTGCTGATAATTTTGCTAGTCTTTTGTGGTTATCAGGATAGATAGCGTTATCTACTATGCAGTCAAATCGTCTTTCCAGCGACTGCTGTTCAACCAGGAGGGAACCATGGATTTCTTTGTACCATCGGCATCTAGCCCGCAGCAAGCAGAAGCAGTATTCAACTCAATCGCCAACCACGTTTCTGCACCCGAGCAAAACCAACGCATTTACAAACTTGTTTGGCAACATGAAGGTGCCGAGTGTTCTTGTGAGATTGGCAAGCCGCTTCCTGAAGTTTTCAGAACCGACGAAACCGTACTGGCGATCTTCGAGTGTGATGAAGTATACAAAATCTGTACGCCTAATCGTGGTGCGATCAAGTTTGATCCTATACACGCGATGAAGACTTCTGTATCAAGCGTTGAATACTTCGGCTAAACCTGCCGAATATCAGATACAAAAAAACCGCATTAACATGCGGTTTTTTTATTGCTGTTATACGGTTACACCTGCTTCGGCAAAACTGGCCATATTGTTATAAAACTCTGCCGCGGCTTTTAACAATGGCACGGCGAGTACTGCACCGGTGCCTTCACCAAGTCTCATGGAAAGATCCAATAACGGCTCTGCATCTAATCGCTCCAACGCAATACGATGGCCTGATTCATGAGATTGATGGGCAAAGATAAGATAGTCACGACAACGAGGGTCAACTTGGTTTGCCAGCAATGCTGCCACTGTGACAATGAAACCATCGACCAATACTGGTACCCCTTGCTCAGCAGCTGCAAGGAAACCACCTACCATTTGTACAATTTCAAATCCGCCCAACTCTGCCAGTACAGTTTTCACATCAGTCGTATCACAACGTGCCGCACCTTGGCTTACCAAGCGCTTCTTCTTAGCCAGTTGCTCAGTTGACACTCCGGTACCATAGCCAACACACTGCTCAGCCGGCTCACCTGTTGCAGCTGCCAATAGCGCTGCTGCACTACTGGTATTACCGATCCCCATTTCACCGAACATGATCAGGTTGCAGCCTTGGTTGATCACACTTTCTACGACCTGCCGGCCCAATGTCATGCCTTGCTCAACCTGCTCCTTTGTCATGGCTGGCTCTACAGCTAAGTTAGCCGTCCGCTCGCCAAGACGTTGTTTCACTAGGAATGGAGTATCCTGCTCAACCGGTAGCAAAATGCCACAATCAATAACCTTGATCGCCACATCATTGGCACGACAAAAACAGTTAACCGCCGCACCACCTGCCAAAAAGTTCAACACCATCTGCTGGGTTACCGCGCTCGGGGCAATACTCACCCCTTCTTCAGCAATACCGTGGTCACCGGCAAAGACCAGAACAGTAGGTTGCTCAATAGCAATTTTATCTACTGCCTGCTCTTTACCTTGACTCTGGATCAAGGCTAGCTGGTGAGCGACTTTTTCCAACTGTCCCAAAGCCCCTAAGGGTTTAGTTTTTTGGTCTATGCGCTGATGGATCTCAGCGCTAAAACGGGTGTCAAACATGCTATATCCTTGCTGTATTTTTAAAATAATCCTAACTGCGGCGCGGTAATATCATCAAAATGCTTACCTATGAAAGGCAATATCCCATCGGCTACCGGCCTCAATTGCTTGTCGATGTAATGCTCGTAATCTATTGGACTTTGTTGCGCTTCAACTGGTTCAGGACCATTGATGGTAATCACATACTCAATCCAGCCACCATTTTGGTATTGCAGTGGACGTCCCTGACGCTGGTTCATTTCATCAGCCATTCGCGCCGCTCTGACATGAGGCGGCACATTTTTCTGATACTCCGAAAGGTTACGCCGTAACCGCTTGCGATACACCAGCACATCATCGAATTTACCGGCTCGTGTGTCTTCCACATACTGCCTGACGTATTCTTCGACTTCCTGATCATGAAAGACACGATAATAAAGCGTTTGCTGGAAGGTCTGCGCCAACCGGGTCCAGTCAGTCCTTACCGTTTCCAGCCCCTTGTAGACCATTTCCTCTTCGCCATTATTAATCACCAAACCGGCATAGCGTTTTTTACTGCCCGTCTCCTGACCACGGATCGTCGGCATCAGGAACTTGTGATAATGGGTTTCGTACTCCAGTTCCAGCGCCGAGGATACGCTGTACTCATCACGCAAATGCTCGGTCCACCAATGGTTGATATAAGCCACCAGCTCATGACCGATTTCATCAGCCTTGTCCGCCGAGTGTGCATGCTTAAGAGAAACAAAGGTCGAGTCGGTATCACCATAAATGACCTCGTAGCCTTTTGCTTCAATCAATTCACGAGTGGTTTTCATGATCTCGTGACCACGCATAGTGATCGACGAGGCCAAGCGATGATCAAAGAACCGGCAGCCAGATGATCCTAAAACACCGTAAAACGAGTTCATGATAATTTTGATCGCCTGTGAAAACGCTTTTTCACCGTCTCGCTTGGCTTGATCCCTTGCCGCCCAAAGCGATTCGATCATTTTCGGCAGGAAGTGTTTCGTCCTGTGGAAACGCCCCCCCCTGAAGCCGGCAATGGCTTGATCATCGTCTTTACCTTCTTCCTGTAGCAAGCCTTCTACCAAGCCAAGCGGGTCTATTCGGAAGGTACGGATGATGGAGGGATACAGAGACTTGAAATCCAGTACCAACACCGATTCATACAAACCAGGCTTGGAGTCCATCACATAGCCACCAGGACTGGCAATCCAATTTTCACTATCCAGGCTTGGGGCAACATAGCCAGCTCGGTGGAGCTGTGGAAGATACAAGTTAGTGAAAGCGGCTACCGAGCCGCCGACCCTATCTAGCTCAACACCTGTCAGGCAGCTCCTCTCGATAGCGAAGTCGAGCAAATGGGTATGGTCAAATATCCGCGACACCAGCTTACAATCTTGCAGGTTGTACTTGGCGAGTGAAACTTTATCTTCACGGAACATCTGATTGATTTCAGCCATTCGGTCGTGAACATTGTTGATATCCTTCCCTTCACCGAGTAATTCTCGTGACACAGACTCTAGCGACCAAGAGCGAAAATTGTAGGTGGCTGTTTTCAAGGTATCGATGCCGTCCAGCACCACCCGGCCAGGAATAGAAATAAACCCTTGGTTCGGGTTCTGGGTTGACTTTCGCCAATGTGGCGGCTGCTTGCCCCTTCCCATCCGTAGTGTGATCGCATTCCATTCTGCACGCTTGAACAACAAGCGGAAGTCGAAATCAATCACATTCCAGCCAATCACAATATCGGGATCGAACTCCAGGAACCACGCTTCTAGGGAAAGCAATAAATCCTTCTCGGAGTCCACCCACTGGATCCAGTCATGAGCCTCCTGATCGCAGGACGCATCCCCGACCATGATAACCCGACTGTCTTTATCGCTATGCAACCCAACCGAGTAAAGTACGCCTTTTTCCGAACACTCTATATCCAAAGAAACGACGGACAGCTGAGGTTTATACTCTGCCGCTTTGGCTTTGACCTGATGGTATTCCGCAAAACCCGCCTTTACACTTCGCTCTCCGGTAAAGGCAATGCTGCCACATATAAAGCGTTCCATCAAAAATCGGTCAGCTAGACGGATATCAGATTCAAATGCTTCTACACCGGCAGCAGCAAGAACATGAGGGAGTTGGAGACTGTCCTTTATTGACTGGCAATAACAAGCAGCCATAAGGTCATGTTGGAAGTTTTTAAGCGTAAGTGGCTTCCAATCAACACGTATACCTGCCTTATGGAGCTCTGCTTGGGCCACGGCTTGATCTTGCTGACGAATAAAGCACACTGGTTTATCGTTGCTGACCACCAGCCTTGCCGGACCATTTTCGGTGCTAACCCAAAGCACAATCTCTGTTTGGCCGCGAACATCACGGCTTTGCCTTGTTAATACAAAGCCTTTTGACTGAGTTTGCAAAAAAACCTCATTAGCTTGCTGGTAAACGCTTAACCAATCTTACGTTCAATCTTATCAAATTCAGAGACGATCCACTGACCAAAGTCATTGATCATAAATAGCACGGCCTTTTTCGGGACTTGTTTTCCTGAAACAAGAAGAAACAAGCGCTCAATCGCCACCTCTTGTTGCGGATAATACAAAAGAAATTGTTGTGCGGCTTGTTCGATGGATAAAGCTAACTTACCTGAGCGATGAAAAACCAAAGAGTAACAAGACCAAATCATCTTTTTAGCAAGCTCTCGACAAAAGCTCAGGTAGTGAGATACAACCCGGGTGGCCATGATTTTCCTTCGGTAATCATTCAGTTGCTCCTCCAAATCTTGGTTCATCGACTTGCCGATATCCCAACTTGGCTCAAAACAGCCAAACCGACTGGAGAGATCATCACCATAAACGCACATACAGCAGTGTTTAAACCAGAAGCCCCACTTGAAAATCGTTGCGATATCAAGCGCCTCACTTTTTTCCAACGTCGTAACGTTTATTGCAGTCACTTGGAGACTTTGATGTTCAATTCGGCCAATGATGCTATTGAGTACGGCTTGCTCGGATACAGTTAGCGGTTGTGATACCACCATGGTGACATTCAGATCCGACTTTCCCGGCACAGCCTGGAGTCGTGCAACGCTCCCGGCAATATACAGACTGTGTAGTCCTGAAAAGCAATGCTTGAACAGATGAACAACATCATCCACCACGGCACCGAATACTGGTTGAAGCGATGATGGACAATCAAATGCAGGTAAAGCACGTGTCACTGTGATCCCTCTAACGATTTTCTAACGGATTAAATTATATCAAATCACAGGCTAACAATACCCAACCACCGCGCTAGTTGGACAATAAACGCTCATCATAATGACAGATAATTGTCATTCATATAAATCAAACCGACAATATAATGACCAGACGACAAAATATTCACAAATTTACACATTTCCATGTAATTAAGCATGAAACTATTATAGTATTCGCGTACTTTTTCGCTTTCACTCAATATAATGAATATAAAGAATCAGTTTTTTATTTTTATTTGTATGTTATTCATAGGCTTAGTGACATTCTTTGCCTATATTAATGCCTACGCGACAGAAAAGTCAGAAGATACTGCTAAAGTATTAATGTCATCAATAGATACTGAAATCACTACAATCGAAAAACAATTAACAACGATAACCGATTTATATCCAGATTGCAGTGAAAAAAGCCGTCAAGCTCTTGAAAATATTACACTAAACAATAGCGTGCTTAATGAAGTTATCTTCATTAGAAGCGACTCTATGATTTGTAGCGATCGCAGCACAACGCTGACGAAGGAAGAAATTGCCGATCTGGAAATAGAAAAGCTAGAGCCCGGCGAGCATTATGCTACATATCAAATGCATGATATTAAATCTGGCAAAACTGCTATTTTCTTCATGATGTATATCGACTCTGGCTGGTATCAGATCCGCTTTGAAAAAAATTATTTAGAGCTGTGGTTAAAAGAAATATCCAGTCATCATGAAGTATATTCATATATCTACGATAAGCATCGTAAATATTTTTCAAATATTGATGACATTAATTCACGGGAATCCATATTTTATAAAACCATGATATCGTCTTCACGCTATCCGGTGGGAATTTCTGTCGGCTATACCAAAGAGCTGTTGTTAGATCTGGTTTGGTCATATTTATCTACTGGTATCCTGTTGATCGTGGCTAATGCGTTCGGTATCTCGCTACTCGTCCATTGCTTCTTTTTCAAACGTGTTCCTTTGTACACGGAAATCCAAAAAGGTATCTATAACAGAGAGTTCTATGCTGAATATCAACCAATAGTCTCGGCCCAATCAGGTCAGTGGATCGGCGCAGAGTTACTGGTGAGATGGCTTCACCCGAAGAAAAAGAGAGTCATGCCTGATGAATTTATTCCGGCGGCTGAAAAGTCAGGGCAAATCAACGAAATCACCTTACAACTGATAGAGCAAGCCGCGCAGGATAAAGCCAGAGCGGTATTGATTGATAAGCCCTTTTATCTATCGATCAATGTAACGGCATCCATGATTGCATCCCCTACATTTGTCGGCTCTGTCATTGAACTACTCAAACGCTATCCGCTTATGCAAAACGGGGTGGTCATGGAATTCTCCGAACGAGAGAACTTTTCGAACACTGATGTATCCTTGCTGCAAAACGGTATGCAAGCGTTGCGCGATCACGGGATCAAGTGGGCGCTCGACGATTTTGGTACTGGCTATGCTGGTCTTTCTACCCTACAAGCACTGAGCTTTGACATAATCAAGATTGACCGCGCGTTTGTTGCAGCCTCAGTGACGGATTCAGTCACGCACTCGATTCTCGGCAATATTGCTCAAATTGGCCATACACTCAAATGCCAGCTTATCGCTGAAGGGGTCGAAACCCAAGAGCAAGCCCTGCATGTACAGTCACTGAACATTCAAAGCTGCCAAGGTTTTTTCTATGCGAGGCCTATGCCATTTGAACGTTTTTTAGCTAAATTCAAAATACATTCAACACCTGCCTCAGAAGTCAGCCATTCTGTGCAGGAAATTGTTGGTGTTTAGCGATAACCGTGATAATTTTCGATTTTTACCAACAGAAAGATATAGCCCATGCCAAGAGCTAGTGAAATTAAGAAAGGTTTTGTCATTGTTACCGGTGGTAAAACGTTGTTAGTCAAAGATATTGAAGTTACAACGCCTGGCGGCCGTGGCGGTACAAAAATCTACAAAATGCGTTGTACCGATCTAACAACAGGTCACCGTGTTGACGAGCGTCTTAAAGCTGACGATGTGGTAGATACTGTTGAGATGACAAAGCACCCTGTTGCTTACTCATACGCTGAAGGCGAAAACATCATCTTCATGGATACAGAAAACTTCGATCAGTACACCTTCAACGCCGAAGAAATTGCTGATGAAATGCTGTTCATCACTGAAGATACACAAGGCCTACATGTCATTCTTGTTAATGACAAAGCAGCTGGTCTTGAGCTACCGTCTGCGGTTGAGCTTGTTATTGAAGAAACTGACCCTTCTATCAAAGGTGCTTCAGCGTCTGCTCGTACCAAGCCTGCACGTTTCGCGACGGGTCTAACAGTACAAGTACCTGAATACATCTCTACTGGTGAGAAAGTTAAGGTCAACGTTCAGGAACGTAAGTTCATGAGCCGCGCTGATTAATTAATCTGCACAAAACTATTTTTATGAGGGAAGCTTGAGCTTCCCTTTTTTATTACGCATATTTCTCAAAATAGCTGAAACTTGCACCTTCATATCGCTTGGGTATACTTCAGTTTCAATTTACAAATGACAGATAGAGTTCATGGACACACCAAACCTAATTTCTTATGACGACGTTATCGATGCCGCCTACGATATCTTCCTGGAGATGGCAGCTGATAACCTAGAGCCTGCCGACGTATTGCTTTTCACCATGCAATTCGACGAGCGCGGTGCTGCAGAGC
The DNA here is from genome assembly GCF_056158405.1 of Photobacterium sp. AWH4_225. Lineage (NCBI taxonomy): Bacteria > Pseudomonadati > Pseudomonadota > Gammaproteobacteria > Vibrionales > Vibrionaceae > Photobacterium > Photobacterium sp. AWH4_225. The sequence goes on from NZ_JBSWTF010000001.1 coordinate 2,336,348, forward strand.
TGGTCGAAACTAAAGATGACTGGGCTGAGCACGTAGGCTTTGACGTTGACAAAGAAGTGTATGCTGAAGTGCGTGTTGGTCTGGTCAATGAAGAAAATGACGAGCTGGACGATGTTTTTGCCCGTCTTCTTGTGAGCCGTGATCCTGACAACAAGTTCTGCCACATCTTGTGGAAGCGTGACTAAGTCAGAAACTAATTTGAAGTACAAAAAAGGCGGAACCCACTAATGGGCTCCGCCTTTTTCTATAATGTCAGCTTACACCAGAACCGGAGTATCACGACGGTTACTATGTCGAACCCACAGTAGGCTAAGAACAACCAAAATTGCCATCACGGTCATTACCGCACCGAGACTGTACTGATCTTCTGCTCGCATCATCGATGCAGCCAATGTTGCCAATCCTGCGCCAAGGTTCTGTAGTCCCCCCAGCACGGCTCCGGCAGTTCCTGCATGATGTGGAAACGGCTGGATAGCTGCCGTTGTTGCGGCAGGAAACAATACACCGGCACCAATGAAATAGACAAACGCCCCACCAATTAAAGAGCTAACAGTTACCAAACCTGCCATACCCGGAATAAAGATAGCCAGCGCACCTGCAATGATCGCCAACATACCCAAATACATTACACGGGTGTTGCCAATCTGTTTGGCCAGTACCGAAGACAACCAAGAACCAGCCAGATAACCAGGTAAAGGCAAGATAAACAATAAACTTACCGTCTTCGGATCCAGCTTAAGCACACTACCCAGCAATACGCCTGCCGCGGCTTCAAATACCGCAATACCTGCGAACGTTGCAATCAGACATAGCACGTAACCCTGAAATCGACGGTTACCTAGTACATAACGGTAGCTCACCCAGACTCGTTCGTGACGGCGGTTCTCTTTCGGCAACGTTTCGTCAAACTTAAACATCATTGCAATCGTCACTAGCGTACCGAAAATCAATAAGAACCAGTAACTTGCCTGCCATTCGAAAGTTGAAGATAGGTAGCCACCCAGTACCGGAGCGATCAATGGTGAAAAAATCACGCCCATACTTACCAAACTGTTTGCACGGTGAAGCTGATCGCCATCAAAACAGTCTCGGGTGACAGTACGGCACATTGCACCGCTACAGCCTGTTCCCATTCCCTGCACGAAGGTTGCCACAAGGAACCACTCAAAGTTCGGTGAGAATAATGCTGCAATCGAACCTACAAGGAAAATCACCATTCCCACGATAATCACTGGTCGACGACCGACTCTGTCGGATAAAGGACCATAAATAAACTGCGACAAACCATACGGGATCAGATACGCCGCCATCACTGCTTGTAAATATGCCGATTTAACTGAGAAAAAATCCGCCATCGCTGGAATAGAAGGCACATACATTGTCTGAGTCATTTGACCCACAGCCGCAAGAATGATTATTAAAAATAACAATCTTGCCATGCTTGAAGAAGTTGATTGCTGTTTCACAGCCAATATCCTCATTACAGAATAATATTTTGGGAAACTGCGCCACCTTTGATGAATTTCATTAACAAATAAAATTTAATGCTATTTTTTGGAGTTAGCGCGGGGTATACATTCGAGGAGTTAAGGATGATCAGATTCAACCCCTGATTTGATGAGCGGAATATTATAGCTGAACACTAATCATGGCAAGCAGTTAGCACTGGGTGTAGCACGATTGTTTATTATCAATCGCATTAGAAAAAATAATGGATTATTGCGCTATTCTGTCTACTGATTATCTATCACTTTAAGTCTACTCGCTCCATTATCCTTTCATGAGTGAATAAAATGTCAGATTTTAAGCAAAAAAAACCCTGCAAAAGCAGGGCTTCGAAGTCATTGATTTTTGGATTAATCAAAGTGGAAACGGTGCTTACCGTGGGCCGCTTTGGTTTTTAGGTAATTTTCATTACCATCTTTCAGGTGCGCTTTAGTGCCCACCACTTCGCTAATCACAATACCCAGCGCTTCAAGCTCGCGAATCTTCTTCGGATTATTGGTGATCAGGCGAATTTCTTTCAAGCCTAACGCCGTTAGCATGTAAGCCGCTTCAGAGAAATCACGAAGATCATCACCAAAGCCTAGGTGGTTATTCGCTTCATAGGTATTCATGCCTTGGCTTTGCAGCTCATAAGCATCAATTTTGTTATAAAGGCCAATTCCACGACCTTCTTGGCGTAGATACAGTAGTACACCGCCCTGCTCACCCATCTTTTCGATGGTTTCATCCAGCTGTTCGCCACAGTCGCAACGTGAAGAATGGAAAACATCACCCGTTAGGCATTCGGAATGCATACGCACAAGTGGCGGTATAGAGCGCTGATCGGCATTCTGGAAAATCACAGCGACATGTTCTTTGCCTGACTCTAACCCGTTAAATGAAAGCAGTTCAGCAGGAATATCACTTCTTTGACCGACTTTAAAAGGCACACGGGCCCTTACTTTAACCATGTTGTTCCTAAGTACTTCTACAGTCAAACCAGTAGCAGCAATCAACTCGACACAAGCCTAACGGTTAAGGCTATAGGCTTACTGTTTGACTGACTATTCTTTACACAACACCCAGCGGTGGAATACTCGATAGTAAAGCTATCGCTAAGGCATTACTCTTTTACTCGGGTTGATAGCCCACAATGATATCTAAAATTATCGCACTAAAACAGCGTAAAGGCACAGGTTGCTGGTTATCAGAGCAATAATGGCCTCACCAATTGAGATATGTTATAACATAACACAAGCAACGGTAAAACCATAAAATTCTTAAGGATTAGATGAACTAAAGCCATAGAGCGCTTTTAGCTTCCGGCTCTGGAAAAGACTAATCGACATTAAGGTAAAGCACACCACCCCAGCCATAATCATAGTCATCCGCACCCAGTCGTCGCCCATCATCAGTCGCTCGGTAATCATCTCGTATGTCACCATCAGCCATTTAAGCGCAACGAAGCCCAGGCTCAGCGACATAACATAAGGAATCCAACGATGACGAATAAGCAGCAATAAAGGATAAGCGAGTAAAATCAAACAAGGCAGCATGGCACCAAAGCGCAAGAAATGTGCTGCAAGCAACCAGAAACTCACAACAATAGGGACAAATCGAAAGAACATAATACACCTCCCAATAAGAGGTATTATATATACACCTTAAGTTACCATTTATAAAGTTATATCTTCTTATCAAACAGTTGACGATGGCCTGCAATACGGATTAATACCTAAGTGCAACTTTTTTCACTAAGCCAATACATTCCCCCTGTAATATCTAATTGAGTTATGTTTCAATAGCGGCCTTTTTGACCAACTCATTACTGATTAGATGGACACGACTCTTTGGCTGCGCTGGCGAACCCCTATCCTAGTTTTCTTGCTGGGAGCGTTAGCTATTATGAGTTCATCACAAGCGATTAGCCATTTCTTGTTCAAGAATGAAGTCGAGAAGCGACTTGAAAACATCCATATCTTCTATCAGGAAAGATATATTAACCTTGGACGTGAGCTCTATGAGCTGATTAAAGGTTTACAGTTCAACTGCGCACAGCAGGACATCTCCCTACTCCGCGATACCATCGAGCAGTCTACTGGGATTCAGCTACTAGAAATGCAGACAGCACATACCAGTTGCTCAGTTTACGGCAAAAACGTTCCCTTAATTAAAGACTTCGATAAAGACAATGCATTCATCGATCATGAAAATGACGATTTCAGCTACCTTGTTACGCCATACCACAACCATCGTCTGAAAGTTCATTATCACCTGCCCGATGCGAGTTTAATTCTGATCACCGAACCTGTTCAGAACGTCTTTACCCAGAGTGAAGTATGCCTAAACTGCACTGCAATGACCTTGAGTCGTGGCGAAAAAGAAATCCAGGTCTACCCAAAGCACCAGAGCAAACAGTACATTCATATCGCAAGTAAAGATTTCGGGCCCAACTATGCCTTCAATGTCTACGCCACTGACAAGGGTATAACTTACGTGACCGAAAATGATCTATTCATCACCCAGCTCTTACTCTTTTTTATGCTGCTGTCCGTGTGCTTGGCGATAGGCCTATACCGCACACCTGAGCGAACCCTGAAAGAGATGATCACTTATGGGTTAATGAAGAGAGAGTTTATCCCCTACTACCAGCCTATTGTCGATAGTAAAACAGGGACCATAACCTGTTGTGAGGTGCTGATCCGCTGGCAACGTTCAGATGGTGAGCTAATTTCACCGAATCAATTTATCCCGATTGCTGAGCACAACGGTCAAATTAAACTGCTTACCAACTACATGATTGAGCAGGTTATCGACCAGTTTGAAGACGAACTCATTGCTGACAGTAACTTTTATGTCAGCATTAACGTCACACCGCAGCAATTGGAGGACGATGAGTTTCTCAGCACAACCATCAATTTGCTCAAGCAAAGGAATGTTCCCGCTCACAGGCTTGCGTTCGAAGTGACAGAGCGGATCCCATTTAGTGATCTCACCAAAGCCAGACGCATTATCCAGCACCTGACAGACTTTGGTATCTCGATAAAACTGGATGATGCCGGCACGGGCTATGGTGGGTTTAGTTATCTGCAAAATCTACCTATTGATACGCTGAAGATCGATAAAATGTTTGTCGATACAATCGGTACCAATGATTTGAAGTCCAATATCCTTGACTCCATTATCCTATTTGCCAAACACGCGGGATTAAAGGTGATAGCTGAGGGAGTGGAGACCCAAGCGCAGGTGGACTACTTGCATCAAAGAGAGATCTACTTAATGCAGGGTTATCATTTTGCCAAACCGATGCCATTCGATGAATTTAGGCAGTATTTACAACAAGATCTGGCGATATCGGACGGCTAATTTAGCTGTGATATTAATCAACCAAACATTTTTTGCGCAACTTCAATTGTTATTTCTGACAGAAACTCTAAAATTGCGCGGTTACATTCCTAAAACACCTGTCATGTTACAGGTCCAGGATAAATTAATTAGTCTTGCTGCTAACAAAGCAGTGATTGACGCAGTAAAGGAAACGACATGATTCAAGTAGTTGGTCACAAAAACCCTGATAGCGATAGCATCTGTTCAGCACTTGTTGGTGCTGCTCTTCTGAAAGCTCGTGGCGTTGAAGCTAAAGCTGTTCGTCAAGGTGAAATTAACCGCGAAACTCAGCACATCCTAGAAACAGCAGGCGTAGATCAGCCTGAAATGTGTACTGGCGTTGCTGGTGAGAAAGTTTGGTTGGTTGACTACACTGACTTGGCACAAGCACCAGACGACATCGCAGAAGCTGAAATCGTAGGTATTGTTGACCACCACCGCCTAGGCGACGTGATGACTGTTAACCCACTTGAAGCATGGATCTGGCCTGTTGGTTGTACTTGTACCATCATGTTCAACCTATTCAAGATGGAAAACACTGAGATCACTCGCGAACTAGCTACTCTTATGATGTCTGCGATCCTGAGCGACACCGTTGGCTTTGCTTCTCCAACTTGTACTCAAAAAGACAAAGATGCAGTTGCTGAGCTAGCACCCCTTGCTGGTGTTGAAGACCTAGACCAGTTCATCAAAGATCTACTGATCGCTAAAACTGACATCAAAGGCCTATCTGCAGCTGAGCTAGTAGAGAAAGACCTGAAAGCATACCCGTTCAAAGAGCGTAACGTTGTTGTTGGCCAGATCGAACTTGCTACCCTAGAGCAAGTTGAAGACATGATTGCTGATCTTGAAGCTGACCTTCAGCGTCGTTGTGACGAAGAAGGCCTAGCAATGGCTGCACTAATGCTTACTGACATCACAACAAGCACTACTCGCCTGCTATACAAAGGTGAATGGAACGAAATGCTAGATGCCCACGCTAAAGACGGCATGCTAATGATGGAAAACACCCTTAGCCGTAAGAAGCAAGGCTGGCCTTGGCTGCAAACTGTACTGGCTTAATTGTCATTACAGGCAAGCTATTAAAAAGGAACGCTTCGGCGTTCCTTTTTTGTACATGCTCTCTTACCCACCGCGTTTTACCGCTGATGTCTCATTCAAAATATCGGCAAAGTGAGAGACAAATTCACGACCAATCAGTTTCCCCTCACGGTAATCTATTTCCAAATCATCTTTACTGCTGAGCAATGCCCGGCTTCTTAGGTTTTTTTCCGGCGCAATCTGAATAACCTGCAAGCCTTTTGGTGGTGACAGCATGAACTGATGGGCACCTTGATAAGTGGAGTAATAGCGGTTGAGCATATCGATCACCTCTAGCCGTTTGCTATTCCCTGTCAGTGTCAAGAACCGCTCGATATTATCAGCCGAGAGTAGGCTCCACCCTTTCCCCTTGTTCTCCGTGATAGAGGCACTATCAAGCTCCGCTTGCTCAGGTTGAGCTAAAGGCTCTTTATCCCGCCAGTTTAGTTTCCAGCTCTCGAGTTTAGTCGTCAGTTCACCATGAAGAGATTTCACCTTATCCAGAGACTGATTCAAACTCAGTCGCTCGATATACTCCGGCAACGCGGTCTCTACCTTGCTACGCCAATCATCAAAGCGGCTACTTTCATTACCCGGCAGCGATACAGGTTCGGTTCTGACGACAATCACCAAATCAGCACCACGCTGCCAAGCTTCTTTAACAGGTACCGCTGCACTCACGCCACCATCAACCCATTCCAAGTCATCAAAATTGACCGGTAAGTTATATATCACGGGAATTGCGCAGGATGCCCGAAGCACATCGCACCAATTCTCCTCGTACATCGGCATATAGATATCTTGCAAGGTATCCTTTCGCGTTGCACACGCTAATGCTGTACGGTGCCTTAGCACATCACGGGCAGTCGATACATCCAGCGGGATTGCACCATGAGAACGGACTTCATCCAGCGCCCAGTCAAGGTTCATTGATTTTTGTTGGCTCAAATATTTATATAAATTGAAAAATTCATTGTCTGTGGTGTAGTTAACAATGAATTCATAGCCAAAGCGAGGCTGGCGACTAATGAAAGAGGAAAGATTCAGTGCACCAGCAGAAGTGCCGATATAGAGCTCGAAGGGGTCAAAACCGCTATCCAAAAAAGCATCAAAAACGCCAGCTGTAAAAATGCCGCGCTGTCCGCCTCCCTGTACAACGAGCGCTATTTTTTTCTGTTTCGCATTAAGCAACTGGCGCGAAAAGTTGTTAATTAAAGGTAAATCGAAGGCCTTTAGGCTAAACGGTAAATGATTTGTCATACCCCTGACTCACAGACAACAAAAATCCTTTTCAGCCAGTATACCGTCCTTAGTTTGATAAAACCTTAATATCAACTACAATTTATCGATGTATTAATAACTTACATAGTTACTGAAACAAGGCCAAAGCCTAAAATAACAGTCATGGTGATGATTGCAGTCAAGACAGCGAACTTCAAATCAGAATCCATAATAATATCCTTACTCCATCAAGGTGTTTAACAAATTATTAACTCTATTTTAGGGAGAGTTCAAGATTCTGGCTAATGAAAAAGCAATAATATACGAAAGCTGTCACACTAAATATTATGTTTGCGCTATTGGATAATGGTATGAAAACTGGACATTTGTTTATCATTGCCGCAGGACTAATAACGGCATCGCACTCAGCTACGGCGAATACTATCTATGTCACCCCGTATGTTGGATATACTTTTTCAAATTCAATCAAAGATGATAATGGGACCAAAATAGAGCCTGAAAACGATCCCCATTACGCAATCAGTATTGAAACAGATTTGGACAAAGGTCGTGTCGGCCTTTTCGTTAGCCACCAGCCCACCGACTATGAGACGTTCTCTGGTTCAGGCTCTTTTACCTATGTTCATTTCCAAAGCACATTGCGTTTCGAAACTTTCCAGCACTTTAACACCTTTGCTGGGGCGAGTATTGGTACAACGATTGTCGATGCCGATTGGAGCGATCAAGATCTTGTGTTCTCTGGTAGCTTCTTGGGCGGACTGGAATACAAATTTAGCCCAAACTTTTCCGTCTTATTTGAAGGACGCTGGCTAGTTAACCTGATGGAAAGTGATACCACCACTATCTGTAACCTTCCGGAAGGAAACCAAACCTGTAACATCAAAGTCAATTCTGAGTGGTTAACCCAATTCCAGACCAACCTTGGCTTTACCTTCTCATTCTAGGCATCAATGCGGCGGTTTCGACGGCTATCAAACTAGCTTCCACACATCAAGATTGTGCAGCTGATGTGTGGAAAAGCTGAATTTGGGCCATTATTCAGACATTATCGTTAAGTTTGTAAAATAATATTTCCAACCAAACATTTTCCCTCCTGATAGTTTTTTCCACCAGCAAGAAGTCGATCACAGTTTTTCTCATCTGGAAACTAACTAAAACCCAATAATTAACAACTGGCTAATTTAGGATTTACAACCTTACTCTCTATTGCTTTACATGATCACTCTAGTTAATCTCGTCCCATCAGCGTGGTCTTACCTTTCAATTCTCACGCTAAGTATCGATATTAATTGGAATAATTCTCTGACTAATCCTATTTCTATAGTGATTTGCAGTACATAAGGAGATGTATATGAAACGTGAACAATGGGGCTCACGAGCAGGATTTATCCTTGCTGCTGTAGGCTCTGCAATCGGCCTTGGGAACATCTGGCGCTTCCCCTATATGGCTTATGAAAATGGTGGTGGCGCCTTTTTTATCCCTTACCTTTTTGCCATGCTCACCGCCGGTATCCCATTTATGATCATGGAATTCAGCCTTGGTCATAAACTACGTGGTGCCGCACCAAGAGCTTTCTCTAAGCTAGGTATGAAATTCGAATGGCTAGGTTGGTTCCAGGTCTTCATCGCTGCCATCATCGCAGTTTATTATGTTGCTATTATCGGCTGGGCGATTTCCTACCTAAGCTACTCTTTCACTCAAAGTTGGGGAACCGACACCAATGGTTTCTTCTTTGGTGAATACCTCAAACTCGGTGACAACACGCCTAGTCAGCTAGGTAGCCTGCAGAGCCATATCGCCATTCCAATGGCTATTGCATGGGCCATCACATTTGCTGCCGTGTTTACCGGTGTTAAAGGCGGTATTGAACGCGCCAGCAAAATCATGATGCCGCTTCTCTTTATCATGGTGCTTGCACTGATTGCCCGCGTAGTGTTCCTGCCAGGTGCTCTGGATGGTCTGAACTACCTATTCCAACCAGATTTCAGCAAGATCATGGATGCCAAAGTATGGTCAGCAGCATACGGTCAGATTTTCTTCACCCTGAGTGTCGGTTTCGCCATTATGATTGCCTACTCTAGCTATCTGCCTGAGAAATCAGATATCAACAACAACGCCTTCATGACGGTACTGATCAACTGTGGCTTCTCTATCACCGCAGGTGTATTGATCTTCGGTGTATTGGGTTACATGGCGCAAGAGCAAGCCAAACCGATCACTGAAGTCGTTTCAGCCGGTGTTGGTTTGGCATTCGTGACTATCCCGGCAGCAATCAATCTGCTTCCGGCTCCGTTTATCCTTGGCCCACTGTTCTTCTTGGCTCTGGTCGTGGCAGGTCTCAGCTCGCATATTTCAATCATTGAAGCAGTTACCTCGGCCATCATCGATAAGCTGAAGATTTCGCGTAAGCTTGCTGCCTCTTTGGTATGCGGAATCGGCTTTGTCGTATCGATGGCATTTGCCACTAACGGCGGCTTGCTACTCCTAGACTTGGTTGACTACTTCATTAACAACGTTGCACTGCTTGCCAGCTGCTTGGTTGAGCTTGTGGTGATTGCCTGGTTGCTGAAAGTGTCTGACATCCGTAACTACGTAAACAGCATTTCGGAATTCAGCATCGGTAAATGGTTTGAAATTTGTATCCGTTTCCTAAGCCCAGCGATGCTAGCCGTTATTCTAGGCACTAACCTTGTGAATACCTTCAATGATGGCTATGGCGGCTATGCTACCTCAGATCTACTGATGTTGGGTTGGGGGTTGGTTGCAGCTATGTTTGTTGTTGCCGTCATCATCAACGTTTCGTCTAAACCACAACTTCAGCAGGAGGCCAAACTATGACCACAGGTGCGATTATCATGATGCTTTTCGGCTTGGGCATTACATGGGGCGGCGCAGCATACTGCATCTCCGTTGCAATGAAAAAGCAATAATATAAGGCTAAGAGTCAACAAGGAGGCATTTCGCCTCCTTGTTTTTTTGTCCCAAGCCAACAGTAATTATGTTAACAATGATGCATTCTCATAAAGAATTCTTTTCCTTATGGCAATCAGATAGCTACAATCGGAATTCATGAGATGGCAGCTGAAAAATAACAGCCTGTAAACAACACAAGCCATCAGACCAGATTTATCTGTTGAGCCCAATGAAAATAAGAATCAAGGATTTGAAATGAAGTTAGCAGCATTAGTACTCTCAACGGCACTCATCCCATCCATCGCTTTGGCGTCTACATCCAGTTGCGAAAGTGAAAAATACCATCAATATATCGACGCTTCGCTCAATTGGTATGAAAACCTCGTCGAGCTAGCAGTAGAAAAAGAACCCGATCTCAAAGAAGTCGGCGATTGGTTTCTGAAAGGACGTAAACACCATTTTGAGCTAAACCGTGATGCCTTCGATTGGTACCTTGCCAACGACAAAGAGAAACTCGCCCTATCCCTGCCGGTTGAATCTTGGCTCAATCTGACTCAACAGGATGTCAAATCGCTATCAGAGCAAGACTCAGAGTTAGGCAAAGCGGCAAAACTGGCTTTTGATGACCGCCAAAGCAAACCACACCCACAGAATTACGCATTGCGCAGTGCTTTTGCTGAGTTACTGACGCATCCGGGTAACATTGAAAAGCCACTTAATACCTATAACGAAAAAATGACTGCGATTACTGAAATGGAATGTAAGTAATCACCCGGTCTATGGCTCAATATAAATTTTATATAAATTGGGCCAGTTTCTTATTTTTTTCAATTGCATACCTTATTCGATTCATACAAGATTAACGGTTTTTTGCTACGGTCAATCCACCCTTTTTCGCCATGAATCCCTTTGATTAGGAAGGACCCAAGATGACAAAACGGTACGCTAACGCACTATGCATTCTATTTCCCGCAGCTTGTTTATCGACTCAAGCGCTAGCCAACCAGCCACAGACCTGGTCTGCCGGCCTCAATGCTGATATTTCAATTTTGGCTGGCTACTCAGAGAGCCGCTCCCCATTCAACACTGATGACAACACGATTAGTGATTACGGCAAAGCGGGTAAAGAGAGTGATTTCCTTATCGCCCCTTTGGGCACAATCAGCTACACCAATGAGGCACTCGATAAACAGGTGTACTTTGGTACCAGCCGTTCAGACTTGGCCTTCGGTCGTTTTCATGTAGAGCTCGGCTATAAACACAAACTCAAAGACAACGGCACCTTGATTTTTAGCTACGTACCGGGGTTGATGACAAGTGAAACTTGGCAAGACCCGTACTTGCTGGATCAAGCTCGCTCAAAGACCGACAGTACAATCAGAGGCCTGCGTTTCCAATATAATCAGATCCTCGGCAGTAATTTCTCGCTAGAGCTGTCTGGCGGCAACCAGGATCTTGACGAAGAAAACAGCGGCGCAAGCCTGTCAGACGACCCGACAGGTGAGAAGAAGCAGTTGCTCGACCGCCAATCTGATATTTACTTTGCCCAGCTAAGTCATTTCTTGCCAATCAGCCGCACTCAAGTCATCCGCTCAGCGGTCAGCTATACCCGTAACGACGCACAGGGCTCGGCGATGGCCAGTGACAGCTTTGGTGCTGAATTAGGTGTGGTGCAGCGAGTCAACAAAGCCAGCTTCGCACTGACCTTCAGTTACAACTATGTGGACTTTGATGAACAAAACCCTATCTTTGAGCGTACCCAACAAGATGATAAATGGGGAGTGTTCCTAGCCTCGCAATATGATGCGCCTATGGGCTGGGAAAACTGGAACTTAGTCTCGCTTATAGGCTATAACCAAAGTAACTCAAATATCACTTTTTATGATGAAGAGAGCTTACTATTCACCGTGGGTATGAACTACCGTTTCTAATTTTTTTTCGACAGCGGCGGCAAATTGCATTAAATTAGCTGCAATTTGCCGAAATAGTTACAAGTTATTAATCGTTATGGCAGTAGTGGATCACAAAAAAGCCGATGCAACCCAAGAGTCGCTGCATCGCATTTTTACAGTGCCGGAAGCACCCGAGTCGACGTTAGGTCGGATCGAAAAAGACATTTCAGAAAACCTCAATGTGTTTTTGCAAACGCATATTGCTGCCCGCGAAAAACCTCTGGCAGAAATCGAGAAGGACTTCTCGTCCGCCGATATTCCAGAGACGCCGAGCTTTGTTTCTGATCATACCCATTTCCTATTGGACAAGCTGGTTGCGCAGTCAGTGCATACCTCTGCGCCGACGTTTATCGGTCACATGACATCGGCCCTGCCCTACTTCCTGATGCCGCTGTCCAAAATCATGATCGGTTTGAACCAGAACCTGGTGAAAATCGAAACTTCCAAGGCGTTTACGCCATTGGAGCGCCAAGTGCTGGGCATGCTTCACAACCTGATTTATGGTGAGCAAGAAGCGTTCTACCAACAGTGGATGCACAGTGCCAATCACTCACTTGGGGCTTTCTGCTCCGGCGGTACCATTGCAAATATCACAGCACTTTGGGTTGCACGTAATAGTGCGCTTAAACCGGATGGTGAGTTTAGAGGTGTCGCGCAGGAAGGGCTATTCAAAGCCATGAAACATTATGGCTACGAAGATCTGGTGGTGCTGGTTTCCGAGCGTGGCCATTACTCGCTCAAGAAAGCCGCTGACGTATTGGGCTTAGGCAGAGATTGCTTGGTCCCTATCAAGACTGACAGCCACAACCGTGTACGTGTCGATGAAATGCGTGCCAAGCTAGAAGAGCTCAAGCAGAACAATATCAAAGCCTTTGCGATTGTCGGTGTAGCCGGAACTACGGAAACCGGCAATATTGATCCGCTTGAAGAGCTGGCTGATCTGGCTCAGGAATATGATTGCCATTTCCATGTCGATGCGGCTTGGGGTGGTGCGACACTGATGTCCAACACCTATCGCCCACTATTGAAGGGGATCGAACGTGCTGACTCTGTCACCATTGATGCCCACAAACAGCTCTATGTACCGATGGGGGCTGGTATGGTCATTTTCAAAAACCCAGCCCTGATGACGGCCATTGAGCACCATGCTGAGTATATTCTGCGTAAGGGCTCCAAAGACCTTGGTAGCCATACTCTTGAAGGCTCAAGAAGCGGTATGGCGATGCTGCTGTATGCCAGCCTTAACATCATCAGCCGCCCGGGCTATGAAATGCTGATCAACACCAGTATCGAGAAGGCCCAGTACTTTGCCTCATTGATTAATCAAGATCCGGATTTTGAATTAATTTCAGAACCTGAGCTGTGCTTGTTGACCTATCGCTATGCGCCTGCTCGAACCCAAGAAGCGCTGCGCCTTGCCGATCCGGCTCAACGTGAAGAGTTGTTGGCAGCTCTTGATGATATGACCAAGTTCATCCAGAAGCGCCAGCGTGAATCAGGTAAGTCGTTTGTTTCTCGTACCCGTATAACCCCTGAGGCTTGGGACCGCAGGCTAACAACCGTTTTCCGCGTCGTGCTAGCCAACCCACTAACCACAGAGCAGATACTCAAAGATGTACTGCAAGAGCAAAAAGACATTGCCAAGCAGAGCTTGATCAGTTTCCCTAAAATCAACACGCTCACTGACAGTATTCTTAATCAGCAAGTTGCACTCTAAATTAACATGCGATAAGTGGATAAACAGTTTGAAAGCCTGGTGAAAGCCAGGCTTTTTTGCATCTAAAGCAGCGAGAGCTGATTTCATATTTCTTCACAGCTTGCTTTAAAAACCATCGATTACCTCAAAATAATTTTCACAAAGCAATTAACCGCTCGATAAAACACCTCATGACCGCTCAAATTACGACCGAACAGTCATTTCATCTAGACATAACTACCAATGCAGAGCATTGAAAAAACAACAAACAAACCTCACAACAGCAACCAAACTTTAACTTTTAGCTACTAAATGCAAAATGAAAAGTGAATGTCTTATTATTGATACTATTCCAACCATTCACATCACGTAATAATAATTGATCAAGATCAACAAAAGCACCGATTGAAACAGACAAAAAAGGCCGATACCCAGTGGATATCGGCCTATTTATTACAAATTATTTCAGCGCTTCAGTACATCAATGCCGGGGAATTAGTCACCCGCAAACATGTATCCTTCACCGTGCACCGTAACAAAAATCTGCGGGTTTTTCGGGTCAACTTCCATCTTGGAGCGCATACGGCGGATCAGTACATCAATGGTACGATCGTTTGGCGCTTCAACACGATGGCTCAGCATATTCAAAATACGCTCACGGCTCAGAACCACGTTCGGGTGAGAAGAAAACGCCACCAGCAACTCGTACTCCGCCTTGGTCAGTTTAACCGGTACCCCATTGTGCGTTAACGCACGCTTGTTAATATCAAACTGCCAATCACCAAAGCGAATAATGCTATCCTCTTGCATCTCAACTATAGTTTCATCACGTGCTTTTTCGACGAGAGAGATACGCCACAGCAGGTTTTTAACCCTAACCAAAAGTTCTCGCAATTCAAACGGTTTAGTCACGTAGTCGTCGGCACCCATCTCTAATCCGACGATACGATCAATGCTGTCTGTACGCCCTGTTACCAGGATGATGCCGACTTCTGAACGGCTTCTCAGCTCACGAGCCAGCATCAGGCCGTCTTCACCTGGCAGGTTGATATCGAGCATAACCAGATCGATCTTTTCACTGGCCATCACTTCGCGCATCTGGGCGCCACTTTCGGCCTGACTAACTTTATATCCCTCATTTTCAAAGTACCCAACCAATTTGGTACGGGTAACAATTTCATCCTCTACTACAAGTACGTGATGACTCATTTCTTTCTCTTTATGTCTTATTTACTGTTCTATAAAACGTTAGCACAGGAGGCAGCTATTCACAATTTGTCATAATCCAGCAAATCCTGTTCACCGCCGCCATTAACCTTATTCACATCGTGGAATTAAGATTACCCCATAAAAATTTATACGTCACCGTAGTTTACGGCAGGCATTCATTCTAAATTGGAATCTTCCACTATGAAAAAACTTTGGCAAATGTTGACTAAGCCTAGCAGCAAGTACTCGATTCTTGCGCTGGTCTTGGTTGGTATTGGTATTACCTTGGCGGGCGTATTGACCGTTCACAAGAGTTTTGAATTCGCTTCAACGACAGAATTCTGTACTTCTTGCCACACCATGGAACAGAACTACGAAGAGTACAAACAAAGCATCCACTTCAAAAATGCCTCTGGTGTTCGTGCCGAGTGTGTAGACTGTCACCAGCCAAAAGATTTGCCAGGCAAGCTTCAGCGTAAACTGGGCGCGTGGAAAGACGTATACAACCACTTCATCACTAAGAAAATTGATACCCCTGAGCTTCTGGAAGAACACCGTCTCGAACTGGCAACTGCCGTTTGGGATCGAATGAAGAGCCAGAACTCCAAGACCTGTAAGAGCTGTCACTCATACGATGCTATGGATCACAGCAAACAGTCTGCTCAAGCTGCATTCGAGATGAACAAAGCAGCCGCTGAAGACATGAACTGTATCGAGTGTCACAAAGGTATTGCCCACGAATTGCCAAACATGGCTGGCGGCTTCCAGAAAGACTTCGAAGAACTTCAGGCAACGGCTAACTCACAAGGTGCGGTTGCAGAGACCCTGTACTCACTAAGCGAGAAGAATATCTTTGCCGTTGCTGATGCAAACAGCACCGTATCAGGCAGCCTTCTACCGGCATCAGAAGTGACCGTGCTTGAGCGCGACGGTGACATGATGAAAGTGAAGATTGACGGCTGGCTTGAGAAGGAAGGCCGTGGTCGAGTGCTGACAGAATACATGGGCAAACGTGTATTCAAAGCGACAATTCGCGGCGACGTGAAAGAGTCTGAGCAGCTTATCGAAGAGCAGACAGATGCATCAACCAACATTGTATGGCAACACGTTTCTGTTGAAGGCTGGATCACCAAAGATGACATGATTGATGACATCCAACCAATCTGGAACTACGCAGAAGGTATGTACGGTTCAACCTGTACCGCTTGTCACGCAGCCCCAGCACCAGGCCATTTTACTGCAAACGGTTGGATCTCAAGCCTGAACGGCATGAGCGCCTACTACCGTCTAAGCAAAACTGAAGAGCGCACCCTTCTGAAATACCTTCAGAACCACGGTAGTGACACCGGCGGCGCTGGCGCACATTAATTCCTATTAGCAGAGGGGGGATTGCACTCCCCCCTCCCAAGCAAAAGAATTCAAATTAAAGGAATTGCTAAATGGCAACTCAAATTCTAAATAAAGGCGTTTCACGCCGCCGCTTCCTGTCTGGCATGGTGGCAGCAAGTGCTGCATCAGTGGTGGGTACTAGCCTACTTGCACCACGTAGCGCCATGGCTGCAACTGATACCAAAGCTAACTTCTCGGGTGAAGTGCTGTCTGGCTCACACTGGGGTGCATTCCGCGCCAAAGTAGAAAACGGTGTATGGGTTGATACCGTACCGTTCGAAAAAGACAAGCACCCAACAACAATGATCGATGGTGTGCGTGAGGTGGTATACAACCCTGCACGTGTTAAATACCCGATGGTTCGCCTAGATTGGCTGAAGCACGGCTATAAGTCAGACACCACACAGCGTGGTGACAACCGCTTCGTTCGTGTGCCTTGGTCTCAGGCTTTGGACTTTTTCTACCATGAGATGGAGCGTATCCAGAACAACTACGGCCCTAGCGCACTTTACGCCGGCCATACCGGTTGGCAGTCAGTAGGTAAACTGCACTCTGCAGGTACCATGATGATGCGTGCAATCGGCCTGCACGGTACTTTCCTTGCCAAGATGGGTGACTACTCAACAGGTGCGGCGCAGGTGGTACTACCTTACGTTGCCGGCGCAATGGAAGTATACGAGCAGCAGACATCTTGGCCGCTGGTTCTTGAGCACTCAGATACCATCGTAATCTGGGGTTCTGATCCAATTAAGAACTTGCAAGTAGGTTGGTTGGTTCCAGACCATAGCCCATACGCTTACTTTGATCAGCTTGCAGAGAAAGTTAAAAACAACGAAATCAAAGTTATCTACGTTGATCCAGTTGTTTCAGATACCCAAAAATTTGTTGGTGGTGAGCAGGTTAAAGTAAACCCGCAAACTGACGTTCCTTTGATGCTGGCGATTGCGCACACGCTATACACTGAGGACCTATACAACAAAGAATTCCTTGCTGACTACACCACAGGTTTCGACAAATTCCTGCCTTACCTATTGGGCGAGAAAGACGGCACGCCAAAAACACCTGAGTGGGCAGCGAAAATCTGTGGCATTGATGCTGATACTATTCGTGAACTTGCTCGCCAGATGGCTTCTGGCCGTACCCAGATCATCGGTGGTTGGTGTCTACAGCGTATGCAGCACGGTGAGCAGTACGCATGGATGCTGGTTGTTGTTGCCGCAATGCTGGGCCAAATTGGTCTACCAGGTGGTGGCTTTGGCTTCGGCTGGCACTACAACGATGCCGGCTCGGTAACGTCTGCAGGCCCTCTGATGTCTGGCTTTAGCGGTGTAACCGGTGTCGACCCAATCCACAACGGCTCATACAAGGGTTACTCTAACTTTATCCCTGTAGCACGTTTCGTAGACTGTATCGAAAACCCAGGTAAAACCATCGACTGGAACGGTCACCCAGTTAAGTTCCCAGAAATGAAAATGGCGATCTTCTGTGGTAACAACCCGTTCCACCACCACCAAGATCGTAACAAGATGATCAAGACATGGCGCAAGCTGGAAACGGTTGTTTCTGTTGACCACCAGTGGACAGCAACCTGTCGCTTTGCCGATATCGTTCTACCTGCGACCACCACGCACGAGCGTAACGATATCGAGCAGTACGGTAACCACTCCAACGCCGGTATCATTGCCCTGCCGAAAGTGGTAGAGCCAATGTACGAAGCAAAAGATGATTTCGACATCTTCCGTGAGCTATGCCGCCGCTATGATCGTGAAGAAGCCTTCACCGAAGGTAAGTCGCAAATGGAATGGATTGAGCAGTTCTACAACGGTGCCCGCCTGCAAGGCCGTGGTATCGGTGTGCGTATGTCCAACTTCAAGAAGTTCTGGGAAGAAGAAGGTTTCATCGAGTTCCCTGCGGGTACTGAGTGGGTCCGTCACGAGTCATTCCGTAATGAGCCAGATCTAGAGCCACTAGGCACTGCAACAGGTCTTATCGAGATTTACTGTAAGACTATCGCCGATATGAATTACGACGATTGTCAGGGCCACCCAATGTGGTTCGAAAAGAAAGAACGTAGCCATGGTGGTCCTCGTTCAGACAAGTTCCCGCTGAATATGCAAAGTACTCACCCGAAACATCGCCTGCACTCGCAGCTATGTTCTTCTACTGAGCACCGTGCAACTTATGCGGTTGCTGACCGTGAGCCGGTATATATGAGCACCGAAGATGCCAAAGCACGTGGCATCAAGTCTGGCGATATTGTCCGCGTTTTCAATGATCGTGGTGAAGTATTGGCTGGTGCCGTAGTTTCTGACGACTACATGACGGGGGTTTGCCGTATCCACGAAGGTGCATGGTACAGCCCGCTAGAAGGTGGTAAGCCAGGTACCATTTGTACTTACGGTGATCCGAACGTACTGACTCAGGATATTGGCTCATCAAAGCTTGCCCAGGCAACAACAGCGGCGGCGGCGCAGGTAGAGATCGAGAAGTATACAGGTACAGTACCTGCGGTGACCGGTTTCCATGGCCCAACCGCCGTAACTGACATTAACCCACTATTCCCAGCGATGGATCTAGACTAAGTTAATATCAGCTAATACCCAGTCAGGGGCTTCGGTCCCTGACTGATTTTTACTTCTATAACAGTGTGTTTAAAGAACCTATTCACGTATAATAAGTAGATTAAATACATCAATATTCTACCTGAATATGTTTTTAATACGGTGAGCACAGCACCGTATGCCTTGATTTGGAGTGATCATGAAAGAGTTTATTGCTTTCAACGAACAGCGCGCAGAAATTTATTGGTGGATGTCATCCCTTTTCGCTCGTGAGCTAACCGAGCAGGACATCGAACAGTACCGTGGTGGCGATATGGTCACTTTCTTGTCAGGCTTGGCAATGACACCGGAACTAAAGCAGCCAGTGGAAGCCTTCCGTGATGCCCTAAACCGTTTGGAAAGTCGTGAAGATGCCCAGCTAGAGCTTGCTGCTGATTTCTGTGGCCTGTTCCTGAGCACACCAAAATCCGGTGCCCTACCCTATGCGTCTATGTATGTCGGCGAAAGCGGCCTGATGAATGACAAGCCAGCGCAAGACATGAATAAGCTGATGGAAGAGTATGGCATTGCCCAGCGCAAAGAGTTCAACGAGCCTGCCGACCATTTGGCTGTCGAGCTCGACTTCATGGGCAACCTGATCATCATGGCCAACCAACAAGGTTCACCGGAGCAGGCTGAGCCGGTTATGCAGGCGCAGCTCGATTTCATCAACACCATGCTGCTTAACTGGCTGCCTGCCTTTGCCGCTGAAGCCAAACAGCGAGACCAGTTTGGTTTTTATGCAGCAGCAGCACAAGTGCTAATCGCATTCTGCCATTTGGACGCCCAGTTCCTAAATGGCGAAGAACAATAATCCTGACTGGCAGTAGCCAGCGACTCAAAAACACTATCTTCATTTGCCGGCACATGGATTGCCGGCTTTTTTATACTTCGCCTTCCATGCAACGCCCACTTTCAAAGGCAGCCTTCTGCTTGTTCAGTTCGTATCCAGCATACATGACACAATACTGACAATCCGCTTTGGGTGCTTTTATACATTGCAGTCATAGCGATGATAACCACCAACAAAGGTTAAACTATGCAAAACAGCAAAACGCGTACCCTGCAACAATCAAATTCAGTATTCAACCTAATGAAATACGCCCTTCCTTTGATGCTTGTGACTTTGTTCGCATTCAGCCCTGCATCGAAGGCCAGTGATGCGGCAACCGATACAGTTGCTAGCCAGAAAGAAGTCACACACCGTATCAATGCAATTCAGCGTGATTTGACCAGCATCCGCCAGCAAACGCTACAGGCAAATCCAGAGCTGATCGAACAAGCCAAAGCCTTTGAAGCGGCCTACAAAGAGAAGGCCAAAGAAATTGGTTACAACCCTGATGAGTTCGTCAGCCAGGCTCAAGAGATCCAAGACAAAGTACGCAATGCTGAAACCAGCGAAGAAGAGCGTGAAGCGTTGATTCAAGAATTCGCTGCCGCTAAGCGTCAGCTAGCCGAACAACGTGAGAGTATCCTTGCAGATGAAAAGCTAATGGCAATGCAGGAAAAGCTGCAGGCTGATACGTTTGCTGCAATGAAAGCAAACAACCCAGAAACTGAAAGCTTGATCCAGGAGCTAAATGGTCTACTTGAATCACTTCAGTAAGAAACATTCCTCATATTCATAACAAATACCGCAGCCATTTCGCTGCGGTATTTATTTATCGACCGTCTTCATAGTCGCTCATGTTGATTCCCATCTGTTCAGCCACTTCCGACCAATAAGGCTCAGCTTCGCATACACAGCAGTCACACCAGTTGGCAATGCCTTCGTGCATGCTCATTTTATCTTGCGGTGTCGACAGGTCTTTTTCTGTTTGGGAATGAGTTGGGGCTTGCATTTTTTCCGCCATAACAAGGCTCCTTCGTTACCGTTCTTATCCTTAATATTATAGAGAAGCACGATTAATACCCTACAGATTAACTTGCCAACCGGGCCGCGAAACATAAATGTAATACATAAAAAAACCCGCCGTTATCTGGCGGGTTTTCAATGAAATCACTAAGTCCTACTAGCTATTACAGCTCCATCGGCTGATTTGCCTTAAGCAATTTCATACCTTGGATATGTTGGATAAACCACTTCACGATGGCAAGCAGCGCGATAACAAGACCGACAACAGGTATAGCCTGTAAGATCTTGTGCAGTACAGGACTATAGACCCAGTACTCAGCCCCAGCAAGGATACCCGTGGTGGTTGCTGCGGTTACACCCAACACTACAAAGAAGGTAAAGAAGTAAAAGAAAGTTCGGATGATGGTGTAGTAATGGCTGTAGCTCAGCTCATCTGTCCCCTTGTTCAGCTTGTAAGCTGAGTAGATCACAGCAATGATGCCTGAAATCATCAAAGTCAGGGGGGTGAGGAAGCTGGCAATATAGGCAAAGCGCACTTCGCGGCGAGGATCAGTAGACATGACTTTATCCGTTGATAATTATCTTTATGCTAATTATCACACGTATTTTTGCGCTATCAAGTTTGGATAATCAAGACGCTGATCACGATCAAGCCTATCCGCTATTGTCTGTTATAGTCCTTTATAATGACAGATAAAAAAACAGCCTAGGTTGAGCGGCCTAGGCTGTTGGAAGTTAATACTTTACTTTGAATTAAAGCTCTTCGGTCGGTTGGGTCACTTCGCTACCGTCTTTGATACGACGATGGCCTTCTTGCAAGTGAACAAAATCAACCAAATCATCACCACTAACCTGGAATGCTTGACCAAAACCTTTCACGAATAAACCTTGAGTCGGTTCAAAGCGGAACAACTTGAAGTCTTCCAAGCCACTAAGACCATCGATAATCTCACCAAAACGTGACTTCAACTCTTCTACCGCCGCCAGCCATTTTTCGGTTTCGCGTTCAACGACAACCACATTGGCTTCGAAAGTGAGGCGTTTACGTGCATAGATGGTTTTTGATGATGCTTCATCCTCAATCATCATCAATGAAACCTGTGGGTTAGCCAGCAAGTTACGCGCATGCTTGGCAATCTGGCTGATAAGCACATAGTAACCGTCATCAAGCAAGGCAAATGGTGCATAGCTCACGTTTGGCTTACCGTCTGCATCAACGGTCGCCAACTGAATAGTCTGGCAAGACTGGCGGAATTCTTTAATTTCTGGGCCTAGGCGGTTTTGAAGGCGCTCTTGCTTTACAGCATTCATTCTGACTTTCTCCGTTTTTTACCCAATCAAGACAAACTAAATGGTCAATAAGGTTTATACCAACAGCTTGTCTGATCGATTTTGTTTTAATTATTTAAACTTTGTTTTTAATTCTTGGAATTTTTCAATTTGCTCTGGGAACAGCTGACGTTTCTTGTCGCGCCCCAGGTAAACTTTGAATACACACTCACCGCCTTTAGCGAAGAAGCCGATGAAGTAGCTTTCCTGCCCCATAAATGGCTTGCTTACCAAAGCAATGTCAGTCACGAGATCAAGACGTAGGTGGCCATGCAATTCACCTTCTTTACCCATTAGATTGTAGTAACCACGTGCTTCTTTACCTTTAGGGAAAGGCGCTTTTACTTCAAAAATTGAAGCCATTGAGTGAACAATGGTGGTAACTGGGCCCCAAGTAGGCAGTTCTTCAAGAATCGTTTGTGCATGTTCACCTGGCAATGCAACCACCAACTCTTCAGGAAAAGCCATCACAACTTCACCTTCAGTGACACCTAGGGTTTCGGCAATCGCCATTGCATGAAGTTTAGGTTCAGCAGCTAGTTGTTCTGCAACCTGAGCTTTTAGCGATTCAAAGGAAATTTTCTCAAACACGTTTTTCTCTCCAGGTACTTCAATGTACGAGTGTTAATTAGTTATATTTGTTTATGTAGCGACTTTTGGCATCACATGCTGTTGTAAAACTTGAATCATCGACTGAGCCAAGGTCACAGACCAGAACGTTCCGGCTAGCGTTAATGAAAGGTACTGCCCTTCCAACTTCACTAAACCATTCTTTTGCCACGCTTCAAACAGCGGCTTGCATAGTGCAAAGATGTCTTGTGAGAACTTCTGCTTAAAATCTCTTGCAGACAAGAAACCACGATCAAAGCTCGCTTTGATCTCTGCATGCAATGCGGCTTGAGGGCTTGATTTAGTCATCATCGCCAGAGGTAGTTGCTCGGCTTTGATAGCTTCAATGTAAGCTTCCAAGGTTCTGTGCTGCATGAACCCAAATCCGCCTACGTTACCGCCAGCACCAGCCCCTAGAGGCAATACCTCAGCAGAGGTTTTCGCTAGGCTGTTGTATATACTGCGTTCGCGATTGTCGCGAGCCCAATGGTTTCCGCTGAGTCGACGCAAGTGGTGCTCTGCCATAAAGTTTACGCCATATTCAAACATAGATGCTTTGGTCGGCGTGTCGGCAGGCTCTGGCAGGCGCCCTTTCTCAATCATGCCTTTCATTGGTGTGCCGCCCATCTCAATCAGCTGATAGAGATCGACACCGTGTGCGCCGCTGTCCAAGAAATCACTCAAATCTTGCTGCCAAACATCCATATCTTGATAAGGAAGGCCAAACAACAAGTCGATGACAATGGGGGCTTCATTGGTTGCACTCAAAGATTGGATCCGCTCCATAACTGGCTCGCGGTCATCCAGACGTTTGGCTTTTCGACGTACCGTTGTGTCAAAGCTTTGCACACCAAAGGAAAAACGGTTGAAGCCACCTTCTAATGCCCCTTCGAACATTTGATCATCGAAGCGGTTAATACGGCCTTCAAGGGTAATTTCGCAATCTGTGGTCAATGGAAAGTGAGCTTTTACCATTTTACCCAGACGCGTCACTTGCTCTGCCGTTAAGTCGGTTGGCGTACCCCCACCAACATAGACCGCCCGAAACGGGGCTGCTTGTGTCCAAGGCATTGCCGCTTTTGCTTTCAGCTCAACCATCAGTGCATCGAAATAATCATCAATTAGAGACTGGCTGGAAGCATACTGGAAGAAATTACAGTACGTGCAACGCACACGGCAGAATGGAATATGAATATAAAGGCATCGACTGTTAGGACTTTCTGGCACAGTCGCTAGCACCTTGAGCGCTAAACCCTGTCGCTCTTCCTCTGCGATCATTGCCGACATACCACCGGCATGCGCTGAACGCTTATTGGCAAATGCATAGCGAAGCGGGTCAGGCGTGTGCTTTCCTACCACCGCTTCAGTCAGTAGTTCCGGCGCCAACACAGCAGATTGTAATGCTTGTTCTTCAATCATCTACTTCTTCGTCGAGCTAGATACCTAGCCCCTCCTCAACAGGCTGATACCTGTCAGTTTTACTCACTAGAGCAACAGTTCTTTGCTGTTTACTTCTAGCACCACGTTGAGCAAACGTGCATGACTACTTTCTTTTGGGCTAAGCCCTACTTATCAAATGGAATGAGAACCACTCTTATTTGCAGGCAATCATAAGCACCCCTAAATAATATTGCAAATGATAATTGATATTATTTCGATTACATGGATAATGATAACCATTCTTGATTCGAGGGGCTAATTGATAAATTACTGTTTATACAATTTATCAATAGTTACAAACACATAAAGCATTATTTTGCATGGTTGGAGTTAAACAGTGAACGCAAAGAGATATGCCATAGCGGGTGTTGTATCAGTGCTTGCCCACAGCCTATTGCTTTCAGCTGTGCCTAACAAAATGGTGATGGCGATGCCGGTTGGTACAGACTCAACCAAAGTCTCGCTGAATCTCGTCTCGGCACCGGCTCCTCAGCCAACTGAGCCCGTTGCAGCCAAGCCACCACCTCCAGCGCCGGTCGAAGCGCCTAAAAAAGTTGTCAAAGAAGAAACAGCAGTTAAAAAGCTGGTAAAGAAAAAGCAGCCTGAGCCTAAACCCGAGGTAAAAAAGGTCACTAAACCTGCACCGAAAAAAACAGTTGAGAAGAAGGTCGAACAAAAGGTCGTAAAGAAACCAACACCTGTTAAGAAGCCCATTGAGAACGATAAGCCTAAAGCTATTGAAGAAGTGGCGAAGACAGCTGCACCTACCCCGGCACAAGCCGCTTCTGGGGTGAACAGTGAGCCTCAGCTCGTGACCAAGCCAACCTTCGCCACAAGGCCGAGCCCTGTTAAATACCCTCGCATTGCTAAGCGTCGCGGTATTGAAGGCCAAGTCTTGGTTGAAATTTGGATTGATGAGTCTGGCAAGCAGGTAAAACAGAATCTATTGAAATCATCGGGCACAGAGATCCTTGATGATGCTGCGCTGGAAGCCATCAAGCGCTGGCGTTTTTCTTCCCATATTGTTGATGGTCAAGCCATTGCCCATCGCGTACAAGTTCCTGTCCGCTTTAAGCTGGACTAGCAATTATTGGAATCACCCATGGAAATGTTTCACTCCCTACAAAACCAATTTGGCCTAATGACAGCACCCTTGCTGCTGTGTTCAGCACTGACGCTGATGATCCTCATCGAACGCTGTATCCAGGTATTGCTATGCACTGGTGTAGGCAGAAGTAAAATTGATGCGCTATTGGCTAAACAAAGCCGAACCGACGAGGCTGGGCTCGACCAGTTAGCGACATCGCTAAAAGAAAAACGCCCTTTACTGTTCAAAGGCGTTTCTATGCTTATTTCACACCGTCATTTTGCTAAACCGTTACGTGAAGATGCTGCTGGTATCTGGCTGCAACAAAAGCGTTCTCAGCTTCGTTCAGGACTACGCCTATTGAGCCTGATTGGCGTGATCAGCCCGTTACTAGGGCTACTGGGTACCGTGCTTGGCTTGATTGAAATGTTCAAGGGCATTGCAATGAGTTCAGGCGCCGTCACACCAAACGATCTTGCTGATGGTTTGGGTCTAGCCATGCGCACAACAGCGGCAGGCTTGATCATTGCACTGCCGGCCATTACAGGCTCACAACTACTCGGCCTGTGGGCTGATAAGGTTACAGCTAAGCTTGAGCATAGCCTCAATCACTGCAACCTATGGCTAGAAGGTTTATCCCTAGATGCCAACTGCCAGCCAAAAGCCGAAAAGGTAGAGGCGATATCATGATTCGAACGCATCAAGGCGTCACGGGTGATGATGAGCTAAAGCCCGACCTTACCCCCCTGCTCGATATCATTTTTATCGTCATGGTGTTCCTTCTTCTGACTGCCAGTGTGAAGCTGCAATCTTTAGATGTCGAACTACCGCAAACAGAGACACAGGCACTGCAAGAAACAGAATCAGATCCTATTACTGTCAACATTACTTCTACAGAGCCCTACTGGGCACTGCAAGGCACAGAAATCGACAGTTGGGATGCCTTCAAAACTGCACTTCTCAAGGAAGTAAAAGCCAATCCTGATAAGCCCGTTGTGATCGGTGCCGACAAGGCAGGCTCGGTTGAAAACATGCTAAAACTCCTCGCTTTTCTTCAACAAAATGAAATCAAGGCGACTCAATTATTAATGGAAGAGGATAAATCATGAAGCGTATTGCTCTGGCTAGCGCATTACTACTCGCTGCTAACTCATCTTATGCCAGTGAGCGCATCATCAGTGCAGGGGCCGCTATTACTGAGCTCATCAATGCAATGGGAGCACAACAGCAACTTGTTGCCGTTGATGTCACCAGTAAAACAATGGTTAAAGATAGCATGCCTGTATTGGGCTATCACCGTCAGCTCTCAGCTGAAAGCTTGATCGCCCTGAACCCTACTCGACTGGTTGGCTCAATTGAAATGGGACCTAACACAACCTTGGATCTGATTAAGCAAGCAGGTATCGAAGTGGACGTGGTCAACTCGGGTGAAACCGTCGATGATTTACTGGCACGTATCGAACAAGTCGGCGAACTCACCGACACGGAGCAAGAAGCACTAGCTCTGCAGGCGCAAGTGCAGGATAAGGTTGATTCAATCAATCAAAACCTAGCAAACCACACCGACAAGAAAAAAGTCTTGTTCCTGATGATCCACGAAGGTCGCCCAGCGAATGTCGCTGGACGTAATACCACCGCTGACAGCGTGATTCGCCTAGCCGGAGCCATTAACCCAGCCGCAGGCGCCGTCGAGTCTTACAAACCAATATCACTCGAGTCCATGGTTGAAATGCAGCCTGATATCATCTTGCTAAGCTCTCGCACACTCAGCCAAATTGGCTCTGCAGATGATTTGTTGAAGAAGATGCCTTTGCTTGCTGCAACGCCTGCAGGCCAGAACCAAGCCGTTGTAACCATTGATGGTACAGCGCTTATTGGTGGACTTGGCCTGAAAAGCCTGAGTGAAGCAGAACGCCTGAACCAAGTGTTTTACAACAAATAACCGTTAGCCGTTCATCAAAGCAGTATATTTATGATGCAGTTACAACGAACCCCTGCCAGCATCGTTTTTCCTGTTGGCCTGACATTACTGGTATTGGCTGTCACCTCATCGATTGCGGTGGGGCCAATGAATATCAGTTTTGCTGACAGCTTCAAAGCGCTACTACCTATTCAGCTGGATTTACCAGCTCATATTGAGATCGTTATTCACCAAATACGCCTCCCGCGGACTTTACTGGGCATGGCCATCGGTGCCATTTTGGCACTATGTGGTGCTGTAATGCAGGGGCTATTCCGCAACCCCCTCGCTGATCCTGGTATCATCGGTGTTTCTGGCGGTGCTAGCCTTGGAGCAGCGCTGTCCATTGTGATCTTCGCACCTTTGGCTGCAAGCTTTCCGCTATTACTAACACTGGGGACAGTACCTGTTTTCGCCTTCATTGGCGGTGCCGTCAGTACCTTTTTGGTCTACCAGCTCGGCACAGATAAAAACGGCACATCCGTGACCATTATGTTACTAGCCGGTGTCGCCATCGGCGCCCTATCAGGCGCTGCACTGGGTCTAATGAACTATTATGCGGATGACCAAGCTCTTCGTGATTTGTCGTTATGGACAATGGGCTCTCTGGCTGGAGCTACCTGGCCAGGAATTAGCCTTGCCTACATAACCTTGTTCGCCCTACTGTTCTCTTTTGATCGCAATGCAAATGCTCTTAATGCATTTCTATTGGGGGAGGCAGAAGCCAAACACCTTGGCGTGAATGTTCAGCGCTTGAAGCGCATGCTGATTTTACTTTGTGCTGCAGGTGTCGGTATTGCCGTATCGCTAACTGGGGTGATTGGTTTTGTTGGGCTTATCGTACCGCACATTGGCCGTATGATTTCCGGGCCAAACCATAAAACCTTGCTACCTCTATCCGCCTTGCTTGGCGCATTGATCTTATTGGTTGCAGACATGCTTGCCCGTGTTGTAGCTGCGCCAGCAGAGCTGCCAGTGGGGATCATTACTGCATTACTTGGTGCACCATTCTTCATTTACTTATTGATCAAGCAAAGAGGCAGACTGTCATGAGCCAGCAAACCAACTCGGCGCATCAACAAGGCCCTAACAATGACATTGCCATTGAAGCACGCAACTTGTCACTCAGCCTAGGTGGTAAAACACTGCTGCATGATTTCTCGCTGCAAATCAAACGTGGTCAATTGACCGCTCTGCTAGGGCCAAATGGAGCAGGAAAAAGTACCTTGTTAAAGGTAATGTGTGGCGAAGTAGAAGCCGATGGTGATGTCGACCTATTCGGCTACCCTCGACAAGATTGGCCACCCGCTCAATTGGCGAAACATCTTGGTGTCCTACCCCAGCACAGCTCATTGACGTTTGCTTTTACGGCGCAGGAGGTCGTTGAGCTCGGTGCGCTACCACTCGAACTGCCGAATGCCCAAACAAAGCAAATTGCGCATGAAAAAATGGATATGGTCGGTGTGACCGATCTTGGTCCCCGCCTTTACCCAACCATGTCTGGTGGTGAGAAACAACGTGTGCACTTTGCCAGGGTCCTCACCCAGCTAAGCCAAGCAGGTGAAAACTGCATCTTAATGCTGGATGAGCCTACCTCAGCGCTAGATCTAGCTCACCAGCACAATTCGCTGATTGTCGCTAAACAAATGGCGCAAGCAGGAGCCGCCGTGATTATCGTGATTCATGATCTGAACCTAGCAGCCCAGTATGCAGACCGGCTGGTTATCATTAACCATGGCAAGATACAGGCCGATGGTACACCGCAGCAGGCACTGACGGCTGAAACCATAGAGTCTGTCTATGGCTGGCCAGTCTGTATAACCCAGCACCCCGTCGATGGCTACCCTATTGTCTTGCCGGCAGCGGCCTAGTTAGCTTAACCCAATTGCATAGAAAGAATTATCAACAGGGCCAATTTTTGGCCCTGTTGTCTTTCTCTCAAGCAAAAAATCGAATGTAAGCCACGAAAATTGCAAATTGAGATAACAAGCATTGCACTCTGGGCCACACTCAGTAAAATGTG
Source organism: Photobacterium sp. AWH4_225 (assembly GCF_056158405.1). Lineage (NCBI taxonomy): Bacteria > Pseudomonadati > Pseudomonadota > Gammaproteobacteria > Vibrionales > Vibrionaceae > Photobacterium > Photobacterium sp. AWH4_225. The sequence continues at coordinate 2,365,605 of NZ_JBSWTF010000001.1, forward strand.
AACGCAAGCGATTAAACCATGCAACATGTGCGATATGCACATCACGCATGCTGCAAAAATGTCAGTACAGAGCCGCCCATTTGAGATGCGGCCTTTTGCCGTTTCTGCTTTTTCGTACCCAACAGAACAATGAGCTACTCGAATAGAAGACGGTGAACTAGTTCATTTTTCTGTTGAGTAAATGATTAATTTATAAGGTTCTCTGACCTTTATTATTAGAAGAATAACTATGGCAACGATTAAAGATGTTGCACGTATGGCTGGTGTATCTACAACCACAGTCTCTCACGTGATTAACAAAACTCGCTTCGTCGCAGAAGCAACCCAAAAGAAAGTGCTGGCTGCGGTCGATGAGTTGAATTACGCACCTAGTGCGGTTGCGCGAAGCCTAAAATGCAACACAACAAGAACCATTGGCATGTTGGTGACCAAATCGACCAACCCTTTCTTTGCTGAAGTTGTCCACGGCGTTGAAGAATTCTGCTACGGCGCAGGTTATACCCTGATCCTATGCAATACCGAAGGTAACCTGTCAAAGCAACGTGATTACCTTCGTATGCTAGCCGAGAAGCGCGTGGATGGTCTTCTTGTTATGTGTTCAGACCTAGATGAGCAGTTGCTGGGGTTACTGGAACGTCAGAAAGAAACACCTATGGTGATCATGGACTGGGGTCCAGAGAGCCCGCACACAGATAAAATCCAAGATAACGCCGAACTTGGCGGATATGTCGCGACCAAATTTTTCATCGAGCATGGTCACAAAGCCGTTGGCTGCTTAACCGGCCATAGCGAGAAAACGGCATGTCGTGAGCGCCTGAAAGGCTTCCGTAAAGCCATGAGTGAAGCCGGCCTCGACGTCAATGAAGACTGGATTCTTGAAGGTGACTTCGAGTGTGAGTCAGCAGTCACTGCTGCCAAACAGATCATTGCGATGAAAGAGCGCCCTAGCGCAATATTCTGTTTCAACGACATCATGGCTATGGCGATGATCAGTACCTTCCAGCAAGCTGGTATCAACGTGCCGGAAGATATCTCTATCATCGGCTACGACAATATCGATCTGGCACCTTACTTCTCGCCACCACTAACCACTATTCACCAGCCTAAACGTCGTCTGGGCAAGAGCGCGGTTGAAATCTTGATGCACCGAGTGAAAGACAAAGAGCACGCAACACAGGTATTCGAAATGGTGCCTGAGCTAGTGATCCGTAATTCGGTTAAGAAATTGAACTAAGTAACCGCCAGCGTTTACTTTTTTAGAATCCAAACGGAGGCTCATGCCTCCGTTTTTTATTGCTATCAACTTATGTTTTGGGGCAAAAGTATTCATTAACGAGCAGAAATTCACGGCAATTTCTGGAATCAACATCACATTTCCAAAGTTGCGATCAAGTTCAAAAATATCATCTGAGATATTCTTAAATTGTCACGAACAAGGCAAACCTATCGAAAGGTAGGGACGCAAAGCTTCCGGCCTAAGAGTCGTCGGGTTTTATTAACTCAGTCAACTTATGGTAGCGGGGTTGCCGATGGATATAGCAACTGTGTCAAGAAAGTCTTACTTTTTTCTGACAGTGTAATGTCTTGATATTTGCTATTCTTGAATCCTCGCTCTGTTGTTAGGTGACCCAAGAAATTTTCACCGAGAAGAAGCATGGACAAACCAATTTTAAAAGAATCTTTACGCCTATTTAGTTGTTTCAATAACGTTAAATCGCGTTCAATGTTTGGCGGCTTTGGTATTTTTGCGGGTGAAACAATGTTTGCACTCGTAGTAAATGACAAACTTCATCTTCGCGCAAACGCAAAAAACGAACAAGAATATAAAAAGGCAGGGCTTAAACCGTACATATATAAAAAACGTGGCTTTCCGGTTGTAACAAAACATTACGCTATCCCCGATGAATGGTGGAATGACACCGGAAAGATTGTTGAGCAGGCGACTCGTTCTCTAGATGCAGCGAAAGTTGATAAAGAAACAAAAGAAAAAGCATCACCAGATCGAATAAAAGACTTACCAAACCTTCGCCTGGCAAATGAAAGAATGCTGAAAAAAGCAGGTATTTGTACCGTGGACGAATTGATGGAAGCAGGTTCAATCAATGCCTTTAAAGCATTACAGGATACTCACCAAGGCACCGTGAGCATTGACTTGCTCTGGGCGCTAGAGGGAGCAATTAGTGGCCAGCACTGGTCAGTTATTCCTAAGGATCGCCGCTCGGAATTACTAGCGAAATTAAGCTAGCAAAAACAAATTGCATATATAAAGAGACCATCAAGGTCTCTTTTTTTGTATTATTTTCGTCAATGATACGTGTCAATAATCAATCATTCCATTGACAACTTTTTGTCAATTTTCGTTAAATATTGAATTATCTCACAACGCTGTTTATAAATCGCTCAACACCCTTTTATTGCAAACTCACGCTTGTAAAATATGTTTCAAAATAGCACCAGGGGGTAATTATGAACTGTTCCAAACCTTTTCCAGGACAGAGCGATCAAATGTTCAAGGATAAGTTTGGCAAGTGGCCGCGAATTATGCGCCTGCTTGTTTTGTTCAGCCTGCTTCCTCCTCTCGTCGCTTTTATACTTGTACAGAATAACATCACCACGTATGAGTCACTTCACAACTTACTGGTGTCTATCGCTAGCTTAAATGCACTGTTGCTGTTCTGGGGCCTGCTGCTAAAAATCAGGGCCCGCAAGTATTGGTACCGCAATTACCATATTGGAAAAACCATGCTGCTCGCTTTTATCCCTTTGATGGCATGCGGCTATATTGTGCTCACTGAGCTCTCTTCTGAGAAGGTGATCACCCAGAACAAACCTCAAGTTGTACAAATCTCAGTCAACTAAACACTTTTTTCCATCTACCAATGAAATAATTTGCTTCCTAGTAAGGTCTTTGTCTCATAACTATCTGATAATTTCGGTAATAATTACCGCCGCTATCCTGATAAGCTCACAGTAGCATAATATAGAGACAAGGGGTCACCGTGCGCATTTCCGCCAAAGAAAACTACTCACTATTTATCAAGCCACTACTATGGCTGCAAAAACGCCATTATGGCAAAGTTCTCAATCCCGCCAAGCTGTGGGGTCGTCGCCCGACGCTATTTTGGCTTGTCGCCGGATTCTTTGGCTATTTGGATCGCCGCTCATCGCCGTTAAGTCCGGTGCTTCGCTCGTTGGTCTGCGTCAGGGTTTCCCAGCTAAATGACTGCGCATTCTGTGTCGATGCAAACGGCATGAAGCTTGCCGAGCGTTGCGATTCTGTCGAGAAAATCAAAGCACTTGCCAACTGGCAGCACAGTGAACTATTCGACCAACAGGAGCAAGCCGTCCTAGGCTATGTTGAAGCGATGACCATTACCGGCCAGCGCGTTACCGATGAAATGCTTTCAGATTTAAAACAATGGTTTGATGAAGATGCTATTGTTGATTTAACCGCGCTGGTTGCGTTTCAAAACCTGTCGGCAAAATTTAACACTGCACTAGATGTACCTGAGCAAGGTTTCTGTTCACTCCCGATCCAACCTGGTGAACAGCAATCAACAGATGCCCCTACTCATACGGACAAATAAAGGAGCAAATTATGGACAGAAAAAAACTGCTGGTTGTCAGTATTGTTGTATCCCTGATTGCTGTTTGGTTTGCATTTGATCTTGGCCAGTACTTTACCCTTGAACAAGCCAAGGCACAGCAAATCGCACTGACTGACACCATCCATGCTAAGCCATTCTTATCAAGCATGGTCTACTTTGTTCTTTACGTTGTTGTCACAGCACTGTCATTGCCAGGTGCTGCGATTATGACCTTACTTGGTGCAGCCTTGTTCGGATTTTGGTGGAGCCTGTTGCTGGTTTCCTTTGCCAGCACTATTGGTGCTACCCTCGCCTTCCTATTTAGCCGTTTCATCCTGCGTGACTGGGTGCAAGCGAAATTTGGTCACCGCCTATCTGCGATTAACCGAGGTATTGAGAAAGACGGCCCGTTTTACCTCTTCACGCTGCGTTTGATCCCGGTATTCCCGTTTTTCATCGTTAACTTACTGATGGGTTTGACGCCAATTTCTACCCGCATGTTCTATCTAGTCAGTCAGCTGGGTATGCTAGCCGGTACTGCGGTCTACATTAACGCCGGTACCCAGTTAGGCCAGATAGACAGCCTAAGCGGCATAATCTCTGCGCCAGTATTGGTATCGTTGGCACTACTGGGTATCTTCCCGCTGATCGCCAAATCCGTCATGCAAATTCTCAACAAGCGCCGTGTTTACGCTGAATGGGACAAGCCAAATCATTTTGACCAGAACATGGTCGTCATTGGTGCAGGCGCAGGTGGTTTGGTTAGCGCGTATATCGCGGCGGCGGTAAAAGCCAAGGTGACTCTTATTGAGCGCCATAAAATGGGGGGGGACTGCCTCAATACCGGTTGCGTTCCATCCAAAGCCATTATCCGCGCAGCCCACACCATGGCTGAAATTACCCGTGCCAAGGATTTTGGTATCGAGACCGGCGAAGCCAAAGTGGATTTTTCCAAGGTGATGCAACGTGTTCACAACGTAATTGGTAAAATCGAACCCCATGACAGCGTAGAGCGTTACAGCAAACTAGGCGTAAACTGTATCTCTGGTGAAGCGACTATTCTCTCGCCTTGGGAAGTCGAAGTGAACGGTGAACGTATCACGACCCGTAATATCGTGATTGCCACTGGTGCTCGCCCGTTGGTACCGGGTATCCCTGGTTTGGATAAAGTTAACTACCTAACTTCAGATTCCATTTGGTCTTTGACTGAACAACCTCAGCGCCTACTGGTATTGGGTGGTGGCCCAATCGGTTGTGAGCTGGCACAAAGCTTCCAGCGCCTCGGCAGCGATGTCACCTTGGTCGAAATGGCCGATCAGCTGCTCATTCGTGAAGATAGTGATGCCGCCGCTTTGGTCAAATCCAGCCTTGAGCAAGACGGTGTAGACATTAAAACTGGCCATAAAGCGGTTAAATTCGAACGTGTTACCGATGAGCACGGTAACGAGCAGCAACGTGTGCTGCTGGAAACCGCTAACGGTGAGTCACTAACCATTGAATTTGACGCCGTGATGCTGGCACTGGGGCGTGTTGCCAATGTACAAGGTTTCGGCCTTGAGAAACTTGGCATTACCACCTCTGAACGTGGCACAGTCGAGGTTAATGAATACCTTCAAACCAAGTACCCGAACATCTTTGCCGTAGGCGATGTTGCCGGTCCGTTCCAGTTGACCCATGCTGCCGCTCACCAGGCATGGTACGCCGCAGTAAATGGATTATTTGGTCAGTTCAAGAAATTCAAAGCGGATTACTCGGTACTACCAGCAGCGACCTATACTTCACCAGAAGTGGCCCGTGTCGGTATTAATGAAAAAGAAGCCAAGCAACAAGGTATTGATTTTGATATTGTTACCTACGGAATTGATGACTTAGACCGTGCGATTACAGATGGTGAGGATCATGGCTTTATCAAGGTGATCACGCCAAAAGGCAAGGACAAAATCCTTGGAGCAACCATTGTTGGCCATAATGCTGGCGAATTACTTGCCGAATTTACCCTTGCAATGCGCCACGGCCTAGGCCTGAACAAGATATTGGGTACCGTCCACCCTTACCCAACAATGAGTGAAGCCGCAAAATACACGGCCGGGGTATGGAAACAAGCTAATGCTCCACAAGGTCTGCTGACACTGGTTGAAAAATACCATGACTGGATGCGCAAAGACGAGCAAGCTGCTGCTAGTGAGCGTGAAGCTGAATCAGTTTTATCTATTGAAAAAGGCAGCGTAGAAGCAGACAGCGTTGAAACAACACCAAAGCGCAGCAATGAAGGTGCGCTAAGCGAAAAATAGGGATGAGAAAAGGATCATGAAAAAAACACTCCTGGGGCTGGCGCTTGCGCTGGCCTCTGGCCTTAGCACGGCACAAGCGGCTCCCGCACCAGAACAAAGCTGGGATGACATCGTTAAACAGGCTGAAGGGCAAACTGTCTATTTTAATGCTTGGGGTGGCAGCCAAGAAATCAATGACTATCTACGCTGGGCAGGTCGCCAACTGCAAGCCCAGTATGGTGTCAGCCTAAAACATGTCAAAGTCGCCGACATCGCCGAGACCACTCAGCGCCTTCTGGCAGAAAAAGCCGCAGGTAAAAACGAAGGCGGCAGTGTTGACCTGGTTTGGATCAATGGTGAAAACTTCCGCTCGATGAAGCAAAGCAACCTGCTGCACGGTCCATTTACCCAGCAACTGCCTAACTGGCAATATGTGGACACTCGCCTACCAATCGATGAAGACTTCACCGAGCCAACAGTTGGTCTAGAAGCCCCATGGGGTGTGGGCCAGTTGGTCTTTATCCATGACAAAGAAACCCTCAACAACCCGCCGAAGAATTTCGCCGAGCTGCTGAGCTTGGCAAAAGCCTTCCCGGGTAAGGTGAGTTACCCGCAACCACCAGAGTTTCACGGCAGCAGTTTCTTGAAAGCCGCTTTGCTGGAACTAACCAATGAACCGGACTCACTCTACTCTGCAATTGATAGCCAAAAGGAACGCCAGCGATTTGAGCAGGTGACTGCACCCTTGTGGCAATACCTTGATCAGCTCCACCCAGTAGCTTGGCAACAAGGCAAGCGCTTCCCATCAGGAACCAGCGAGACAATCCAGCTACTTGATGATCAGCAATTACTGCTGGCCATTACGTTCAATCCTAATGCTGCCAATGCCGCCATTGAAAATGGCAACTTGGTTGATACGGCGCAAACCTATGCCTTTGAACAAGGTGCCTTATCCAATATCCACTTTTTGGCGATTCCGTGGAATGCCCAAGCGAAAGCAGGCGCTCTGGTAGCCATCAACTTCTTGATGAGCCCTGACGCACAAGCACGTAAAGCTGATGCCAAAATCTGGGGAGACCCATCTGTTTTGAAGCCAGAGTCTTTGGCTAACAGTGGCGCGCAAGGCTTTTCATTGTTCAAATCGATCCCTGAACCACATCCAAGCTGGCTGACCGCCATTGAGCTGGAGTGGCAAAAGCGCTACGGCAGCTAAAATTAAAAAGGCTAAGCCTAACGGGTGGGAGTTAGCTCCCACCCAATGAGTAATTTATGATTCATCTATTTTTTATTTTCGCCCTTATTCTTTGTTTTTTGCCCCTCTTGCCAGGCATTATCGGGCTATTACTACCTTCGCTTTCTTGGATCCCGACATTAGGCTTTAACAATGTCTCCATCTCGGCGTTTAATGACGTGGCTACATGGCCTAACCTTACCGCATCTATCGGCTTAAGCCTGTTCACAGGCCTAGGCAGCACCGTTCTCGCGTTGTTTTTTACCTATTCAATCCTGAAACGTTATTGGGATACTGCGCGTTGGCAAAAACTTGAACGCACACTCTCCCCCATGCTGGCCATGCCACATGTTGCCTTTGCGATTGGTTTTGCTTTGCTATTTTCTCCTACCGGCTGGTTTTTCAGGCTCATCGACGCATTTGGAATATCGGATTTGGCGGGAATAGCCATTATCCAAAACAACCTTATTCAAGATAATTACGGGTTCGGCCTGATGCTGGCTCTGGCGATTAAGGAAACGCCCTTTCTGCTGATCATGAGCATTCCTATCCTCAAACAGCTTAACGTGAAGCAACTCGGTAAAGTGTCTGCCAGCTTGGGTTACAGCCATTTTGAAACATGGCGGAAAGTGATTCTGCCGCAATGGCTTCCCAAATTGCGCCTATCCCTGTTTGCGGTTGCTGCTTATGGCTTATCGGTCGTGGATGTTGCACTGATTTTGGGCCCAACACGCCCTTCCACCCTGTCTGTTCTGGTATGGCAATGGTTTAATGATCCCGATCTTCAGCAGCTTCCTCGTGCAGCTGCAGGTGCATGCCTATTACTTATCATTACCGCTGCCAGCCTAGGTCTTATCAAATTTGTCGAGTGGTTTAGCTTCAAGCAACATCGAGGTTGGATAACCAAAGGTGCCAAAACAATAAGAAACACCAAGCAAAAACCCAAGCGACACCTAGCGTTATACAGCCCATTTATCGCTATTCCCGTTATGATCGTTCCGCTATTGATAATCTGGTCGTTTGCCCAACGTTGGCGCTTTCCCGACTTATTACCTAGCCGCTATAGCGATCGATTCTGGCAACAAGAACTGCCAACCTTAGCCGATCTCATGGGCACCAGCTTATCGCTGGCGATCGTCTCCAGCACGGTCGCTCTGCTGTTAGTGATTGCATGCTTGGAATATCGCCAAAAATACCAACGCGCCATTCCAGTCTGGCTTATCGCGATACCTCTGGTGACGCCTCAGCTTTCTTTGCTATTCGGGATCCAGATCGTGACATACATGATCCCCGGCCAGCACTACTGGCTTTGGGTAAGCTGGAGCCATTTACTATTTGTCTTCCCTTATATGTATCTCGCCTTGGACGGTGCATGGCGAAGCTATGACGTTCGCCTCGATCAATGCAGCCGGAGCTTAGGCCTGAACGCATGGCAGACCTGGTGGCGAGTAAAACGCCCCCAGGTTCAACCTGCCATCATTTTCGGGCTGGCTATTGGGATCAGCGTAAGTCTTGCACAATATCTACCTACACAAATGCTTGGTGCAGGACGGATCAGTACTGTCACCACCGAGGCTGTTGCCCTTGCCAGTGGCCAGGACCGCAGGGTTATGGCGATATATGGCTTGCTGCAAGGCATACTGCCTTTCGTTTTCTTTACTCTGGCGATAGTAGCAAACCGCCTGAGCTGTCGCTGGCGACACTATCGCCAGTACTCGCTACAAAATACTCATATATCCAATAAATCAAAGGAGTACACTCACGGATGACTTTATCTGTGAAAAACCTAGCCATCCAGCACGGTGACAAGGCCCTCTTCTCACCGGTTAGCTTTGATGTTAGCCCTGGTGAAGTTTTCACCTTGATGGGCCCAAGCGGTTGTGGAAAATCAACTTTATTAAGTGCGATTGCCGGACATCTCGTTACTGACTTCTCTTTTTCCGGTGATGTGACCCTCAGCGGCACAAGTGTGATGGATTTGGCGCCCGATCAACGAAAAATTGGCCTGCTGTTTCAAGATGATCTGCTCTTCCCCCACCTCAGCGTGTTGGAAAACCTCATGTTTGGTATTCCGCGCCGCTACAGAGGTCAAGAGCGTATAGAACGTGCTGAGACGACTTTGGCAGCAATTGGCTTATCTCAACTGGCCGGCAAACAGCCTAACGAGATATCCGGCGGACAACGTGCAAGGATCAGCTTGATGAGGATGTTGCTGTCAGAGCCCAAGGCAGTACTACTAGACGAACCATTTAGCAAACTGGATAAAGCCTTGCGCAATGAATTTCGCCAGTTTGTATTCGATCAAATCCAAAGTCGCCAGATCCCCGCGATCATGGTTACCCATGATCATGATGATATACCTCCACAAGGCCGGGTCTTGGACTGGCCATGGACAACCGCAGTTCAGGAACAACCAACATGCTAGATAGATATGCGATCAAGGTGATCCGCTGGCCACTCACGACCTTCTCGGCGCTGCCGGATAAACTCGGCATTACTGCCAACCAGGTGACATTAGCGGGTTTTGTCATTGGATTGTTTGCCCTGCCAGCCTTGGCAATGGAAGCTTACCATTGGGCGTTGGGCTTTATTATCATCAACCGGATTTTTGATGGTCTCGATGGCGCGATCGCTCGCCGCCAAGGGATCACTGACTGTGGTGGCTTTCTCGATATCACTTTGGATTTTCTTTTCTATTCCATGGTGCCGTTCGGTTTTGTACTGGCCAACCCAGATGCCAACGCGGTGGCAGGTGCTTTCCTTATTTTCTCCTTTATCGGCACCGGTTCGAGCTTCCTTAGCTTCGCCATCATGGCTGGCAAACGTAACATCGAAAGCCCGGTATACAAACAGAAGTCGCTTTACTATATTGGCGGCTTGACTGAAGGGACTGAAACCATTGCCTGTTTCGTGCTGTTCTGCCTGTTCCCTGCCCACTTTGCTACCATTGCTTGGGTATTTGGCACGCTATGCTGGATCACCACAACGACACGTATCTGGGCGGGCTATCAAACCCTGAAAGAGGCTTAACTGCTTGGTTTAAGCCAATCCAAGCTAAACCAAACAGAAGTCAAACAAAAACAGCTACCCAGAGGTAGCTGTTTGTTTATTAGACCTATAATAGATTTTAGTCTTTTAGGTCAGCAATTATGCTTCTACAGGTTGGGCATTCACTGCTGCTGCTTCCACTTCATCCTTATTGAAGCCATCATGTAGGCGGTAGTAACGCTGGTAGACAAAGCCACTCACTGCCATCAAGATTGCTGGCAGACCTACCATCATAAAGTGAAGACCCATAATCGTATCTGCGGTCTGTTCAACGTTTGGCACATAACCCACCACTGACAAACCAACACCGACAATGAAGCCACCAGCCGCACCGGCAAACTTAACTAGCATAGTTTGAACCGAGAAGATAACACTCTCGCTGCGGCGACCTGTTTTGTACTCACCGTAGTCAACGACATCAGCAAGCATTACAGTCTGCAATGCGTTGGCAATACCCACACCGAACTTGATTGCTGCACCCGCTAGGCCGATAAGGAAAGCGTTGCCTGGGAACATTACGGCCATTACAAGTAGGACAATGCAAGACAAAATTGGAAAGCCACACGCCATTTTCCATAGATGCTTACGAGGCAGTTTAGCCGCGATACGAGGGAACAAGAACACACCTGCCACTTCCGCCGCACCTGCCACCATCATGTAAACTGGGAACAGCTCAGGGTTACCCAGTGCGTAAGAGAAGTAGTAGATTGCAAAGCCACCGACAAGAAGGTTAGCAATCTGGAATGACAGCACGGTACCGATCAGTGCTTTGAGCTGGTCGTTCTTACCGATAATAATCAGAACATCTTTAAAGCTAAATTTCTCTGCTGGTTTCGCATTAGCTGGTGCCGCTTTTTCTTTAACGTTACGGGCAATCAGGAATGCACTCATAACAAACAGCACTGCGATTAGCATTGCCACGTTGAAGAAACCGTCACCTTGGTTGCCTTCACCCAACACACCAACAATGTGCAGACCGTAAGTACCGGTGATAAACCATGCCAGGCTAGCAAAAAGACGCGGCCACACCACCAGTTTTTCACGCTCTTGACGCTCGCTGGAAAGCGCAGGGATCATTGACCAGTACGGGATATCCATAATGGTGTATGTCAAACCCCAAAGGATGTATGCAGCAGCTGCGTAAAGGTAAAGGGCTGGACCTTCGAACATATGGGTACTGAACAAGCCAACCAATACGATAGCGTTAAGCAGCGTACCGATGACAATCCATGGGCGGAATTTACCAAACTTAGAGCGGGTGTTATCAACAATTACACCCATCATTGGATCAGTAATCGCATCTATAATTCGGGCAGCAAGGAAGATTGTACCCACAAAGGCAGCAGACAGGCCGGCTACATCCGTGAAGTAGAACATCAAGAAAATATAGATTGGTGCACACGCGAAATCTTTGCCGAGTGCGCCGAGGCCATATGATAACTTGGTTTGTAGTGTGATTTTGTCAGACATGTTTTATCCTTCAGTCTGTTCCACACCCCTTCCCTAACTAAAAGGGTGCGTACAGCATTTATTTAATTTTTTGTATTCATCAAGCTCTGGGCTCAAAAGGTATATTAAGGATCTACAGAAGGATAACTGTGATCTAAACCCCACCCATGGAAACGTTTCCATGAGTTCCATGAATAGAATGCCAAAGTGCGATTTCGATCACTTAACGCACTGTAGCAGCAAATATTAGCAACATGACATACTGCAAAAGGATAAAAATAATGGGACCCATAAGGTCCCATTATTCCAGTAAGGTCTTTCTGACAAAGATTACTCAGCAACCAGCCTAATTAAAATCGCAGTCTCGGCATCAAGGATAGGCATGGCTAACCCGGCCTTCTGACACCATTCCCCGCTCAATGACACCGGCTGCTTCGTCCATGCCGGCTGTTGGTTCACCAAGCCCTCATGGAAGTTAACTGGGTGATCAAGCACGGATATCTTATAGACTTTGCTGGCATCCAGCTCAGGGATCCTCAAGACACCACTGAGGGAGTTTGTCGGCATTGCCAGCTGAGCCACCATGACTAGTGCCTCGTTGCCATCTTGGCTGATCACCGCCTTGGCTAGCTGACTTTCATTGTCATCAACCGGGATGCGCACTGATTTACCGCTATGGAGCAAACTACGATACTCCTTATGTAATTTGATATAGCGCTCAAAGCCAGCCTTTTCTTCTGTCCCCTCTTTCACTGGGTCAAGCTCGATACCCATATGGCCAAATAATGCTGTCAAACCACGAAAACGAATATCATGGGTACGGCGGGTGCTGTGACAGTGGCGCGCACCGATATGGCTTCCCATCACCTCTGGTGGGAAGAAGTAACTAAAGCCACGCTGGATCTGCTGGCGTTCCAACGCATCGTTATTGTCTGACGTCCAGAAACGGTGGGTGCGTTTAAGCACCTCGTAATCAATCCGGCCACCACCTGCGGCACAGGACTCGATTTCTACCTCAGGATGGCGCTCGCGGATTTTCTCAACTAATTCATAGTAACGCTTGACCTGATTGTTACCTGCTGCCCGCCCCTGGTGGCCCGGTTGGACAATCTCGCGGTTCATGTCCCACTTGATATAAGCGATATTGAGGGTCGACAGAAAATGATCGAGCCTTGCCAGTAAATATGCAAAAGCCTCATCATTTTGCAGGTTTATCGCATACTGGTTGCGACCAGTTGGCTGGTCATAGCCCTCAACGGCAAGCAGCCATTCAGGGTGATTGCGATAAAGATCCGAGTCCTTGTTGATCATCTCCGGTTCAAACCACAAACCGAACTCCATGCCCAGCTCGTTCACATGGTTAACGATACCTTCCAGCCCCTCGGGATACTTGGTTTCATCCAGATACCAATCACCCAGTGCAGCCTTGTCACCATTACGCCCTTTGAACCAACCATCATCAATAATAAAGCGTTCAACGCCCATTTTTGCTGACTCTGTCGCCATCTCTTTGATGTAATCAGGATCATGATCGAAATAGATCCCCTCCCACGTATTTAGGTGGATTAGACGGGCTTTCTCAATGATTTGCGGAGCTAGAATAGATTCTCGCACATGGCCGTGGAACTGCTGGCTCATCTGATTCAAGCCATTTGCACTGTGCGTTGCATACAGCACCGGCGTGGTTAGGCTCTCTCCCGGTTGTAGCGACACCTCACCCGGTAGGTACAACGCCTCTGCCTGGACAACCCGTCGCCCGTCAGCTTTCACATCAACACGCATCCGGTGGTTGCCGCTCCAGGCCAAATGGAAGCCCCAGACATCACCGTCACACTCGCCAAAACCTTTGGTACCTGCAATGAAGGCCGGGTAATGTTCATGTGATGTGCGGCCACGGCGGTTTTCTTGCTGGTAGCCCCCTTGCAACAAAGGCTGGCGTACCTGCTGGAACTCTTTAACCCAGCGGCCATAATAGGTCAGAAGCTCATTTACGCGCTCTGGCAAAGGAAGCGTATTGGCCAAGCGGTTCACCTGATACTCTCCTTCACCAATATTGGTCAGAGTCTGCTTGAGTTGGATAACATCGTTGCTATCGACTTCCAGGCTCACGGTTAATATCAGGCCAGCAATTGGATCTTTACTTTCTATATCTAGGCTTCCACCCTCATTTTTAACCGAGCAAATCGTAAAGGCTGGTGACCAATGCTGGCCGTTGCGGTGGCCTTCAAGGGCAGGGCTACCGAACAGGCCTCGTGCAAGTTCAGGATGCAATGACACAGGCACATCATTATCTAATCGGCCATAAGGCACTGGGCGTTTCAAGGCAACATCTGCCCCTTGGGGTAGCGCAGTTAATGATTCACCCCAGTAGATCACTTCAGCAACCTCTCCGATCGCAACGATCAATTCAGACTGCCGGCCTTTTAGACGAATGATTTGCTTATCCATTGTCATGGTTTCCTATTAAGCATGAAATTTCACCTGATCATAATGAAATACCCATCAGATACTGTGAGCAAACCCTCACACTGGAAACGTTTCCATTGTATTGATTAAAAGTATGATGCATTAAAGTTGTTTTATGTAAGATAGTGCTTTCAAAAGGAAAGGCGCATTAATAGTGGCAATTATTGAACAAGGTGAGAATGAAACGGGATCACGCGTGACCCCGTAACAAAATCTATAACCAGACCTAATAGGTTGAGGAAGCCTTCTTGTCGGCTGCTTCCTTCTTCATTGCATTGCACTCTGTTATCAAGACATGCTTGTGAATGAGTTTGCCGTCAATCACACAAGGGGGGCTGGGAATGCCGCCTGAACTTCCCCCAGCCTGTACAGAAACACTAAACAACATGATACCTAGCAAACCAATGAGCTTTTTCATGTTCAATCCTACTAATATAAAAAGGCACTTATAAGGATAGAAGAGTTAAAACCGATAAGCCGCCCCGACACTGAACTTCCACCCAAGATCGTTTTGTACCAGTGAGCTATTACTATCATGGTATTCCAGCTCTAGCTTGGACACGCCAAGCACATGGCGGCTGATATCATAAAGCGCAGTAAACCCGCCCTTATAAACCCATGTATCATCGGCACTAAATGCCGATAGGCCTGAGGCGCTGGCTTCCCTGGCAGAAACACTGTAGATATGGTCTGACAGCTTGTCATCGCGGTAATTTAGCTCGAGGTAAGGGGCGACTGTCAGCCTGTCCAAGGGAGTATCAAATGCCCTGCCTAAATGCAGTTGAAGCTCATAGCCATTGTGCTTATCAGTGACATCATGCAAATAGGTCAGCCGCGCACCTACTGTGCCTAAAGTGATCCCTAGCTCCCCGCTGCTGTCCCTGTTATCTATGCCGCTTGGAATATCGGTGAAGTCATCAGACACTTCTGACAGGCGTATGTTCCCGGAAAGGCCAAGCCAAGGCGTCAGAGCCAAGTTGGCTAGGCTGCCATCAATAAAGCCATAGTCACTCTGATGGAAAATATAGGGCTTAACACTGAACTCGCTGCCATCGCTGGCAAAAACCGACTCCCCTACTGCAGCCCCAGCCCCCAAGAACGTGTAGTGCATGTATTTATCCTGAGGTTGAAAGAATTCTTGTGAATAGGCCGCTGCAGATGACACCAAAGCCCCAAAAGCTGTAACCAACAGTACTACTGAGTTATGCATAGCGCTTCTCCTCTTTAGAGATAGAAGAAACGACGTAGCGAGTATTTATTACAATGAGTTTTGAAAATAATCTTTATTGTCCGAAATAGAGAACTCTCAAGGCTTTAGCGACAGTTATCACACCTTCGCTGTTCGAGTGTGCATTAATGCTATGACATTGATATTTTCTAACCTGCTGACAATGAAGTAGGTTCCAAAAATGATTTCTGTCACTTTAGTTGATGACCATATTGTGGTTCGTTCGGGGTTTGCTCAATTACTCTCCATAGAGCCTGATATTCAAGTGCATAGTGAATATAGCAATGCGAAAGATGCATTCCGCGGACTTTCAGAGGCTGTGGTCGATGTGGCAGTCATTGATATCTCAATGCCAGATGAAAGCGGGCTGGTATTACTAGAAAAGCTTCGCAAAAAGCACCCTGATTTCAAAGCGATTATTCTCAGCATTTACGACTCCGCCTCTTTTGTCAGCAAGGCGATAGATGCGGGCGCTTATGGCTATCTATCCAAACGCTGTGGCCCGAGCGAACTTGTCAAAGCGATACGAACCGTCGCTAGTGGTGACCGATACCTTTGTGCTGATGCGCTGGTTAATCTAAGTAATGCGTCTGCTGGGCCCGATGTACTACATGAACTCACCAAGCGAGAACGAGAAGTTTTCGATCATTTGATTCTAGGAAAGGATGTCAGAGAAATCGGCAGTGAACTATTTATCAGCCATAAGACAATACATGTTCACCGTGCCAATATTCTTAGCAAACTCGGGCTCTCCAATAATGTCGACTTAATTCGTTTCGCCCTACACCACAAATTGCTCGATGAAGAGCCGGTATGAATGACATCACGCGGCGGCAGCACCTGCCTAGACTTATCCTAACTCACGCATTTACGTACGCTTTCAGCTTAGTTCTGTATACCATCAGCTGGTTTTGCCTGTGGAATATTAGCCGCTACCTAGTACCCGACCTACTGTTAGCAGGTCTGTTCCTCCCAACAGGGTTAAAACTGGCCGTCTATGCGCTAAGCCCTCGCCGTCTCTGGCCCTTGTTTACCTTGGGAGAGATAGGGCTGATTGCCCTCATGCTGCCAGTCATCAGTAATGACAGTGCACTCTATCTGCTCATGCTGTTCTCCATTTTCAGCCATGGCTTGGCCATCGTTTTTCAGCCCTATTGGCGAACACTAGATGTGTACTGGAAGCAATTGCTGGCACTGTGCGGTTTTGCATTCGCTTATGCCAACCTCTGTGGCATCGCCCTGTTGATGGTTTTCAAACCGATGGGAATGACCATCGACTACGCGCTGGAAGGAACTGTCTCGGCATTGACAGGCGGTATTCTCTTAATGCCATTTTTCTTTTTGCTTTATGACTACCTTCATCGTCAAATATGGCAACCACTAAGCCCTACTCTCGTCCATCAGGAAATAACGTTACGCAGTTCTGCGCTGGTTTGGTGCCTAGTCTTTTTCAGTATTGGCCTCGTGGCAGAGTTGACCTTTCTCGAAGAGATGAAGTCCCTTTCGCTGCTGCTTTTTCTTCTACCGAACATCTTTATGGCCTATCGTTACGGTTGGCAAGGCGGGGTACTCGCCAGTGTAATGAATAGTATTTTACTCGCCACCGCGCGGCAGATTTCTGGTTCATTCGAGTCCGATCTTGAACTTCAAAGCTTCATTGCGACTCAGGCACTAATTGGATTAGGTTTGGGTATTGCTATCAGCCGCCAATACCTCTTGTCCCAGCAACTGAAAAAAGCCAACGAAGATCTCCAGACCGAGCTGCACAATAAGAAACAGTTAGCAAAACAGCTTGTTCACGTTGAGGAAGATATTCGCAAATCTGTTGCCCGAGAGCTTCACGATGAAATAGGCCAAAATATTACCGCGATACAAATTCAATCTATGCTGGCCAAAAGGCTTGCAGACAGTGAACAAGCAGAAAAAATTGCCGACACCACCCATGAACTGGCAATGCGGATCCATACATCTACCCGTCAATTACTCAAGCAGCTACGCCCACAGGCACTGGATGAAATGGGCCTCGAGGCAGCAATACGCCAGCTAGCGACAGAAATGCGTTTCAAAGAGCGACATGTCGATTTCAAGCTCAATTTTGGCATATTGGCAGACCGGTTAGACGAAGTCACCGCCGTTACCCTATATCGAATCGTTCAAGAGTTACTGAACAATATCTGCAAACATGCCCAAGCGACAGAAGTTCAACTCTCTTTGATGCCCGGCAGTCAATTTAGCCTTGAGCTGCGGGACAATGGCGTTGGCCTGCCTGAAGGCTGGCGAAACCGAGGGCATGGACTGAGAGGCATTGAAGAGCGAGTTCAAGCCCTAGGCGGCCAAATGACAATTCGAAGCAATGACCTCGGCTGCCGTATAACTGTTAACTTACCCACAAAATCCGACACCACCTAATCATAACTAGGAAATTTTCCTAGTCATTTATGAAACTGTCTCATTCTTTTCATTCACTTTGTCAATAACATCAACTTCAGCACTTAAGGAGAAGTGATGACGTTCGCAGTCGCAACTAACCCTATCCAGGTTAACGAAAGCTACCGCTACTGGCGTCTTCATTTGATGGCCGCGATGTATATCGGCTACGGGGTATTCTATTTCACCCGTAAAAGCCTAAGTTTTGCCATGCCTGCAATGCTGTCGGATCTCGGACTAAGCACTGCTGATTTTGGCGTACTTGGCACCTTGTTCTACATCACTTATGGCGCATCGAAATTTCTGTCCGGCATGGTCAGTGATCAGACGAAACCGAACTATTTCATGGGGCTCGGCCTCATCGCAACCGGTGTCATCAACATACTGTTCGGGCTCAGTTCATCACTTTCTGCCTTCGTGATGCTATGGACACTCAACGCTTTATTTCAAGGCTGGGGTTGGCCGCCTTGTGCAAAATTGCTGACCAGCTGGTATTCACGATCTGAGCGCGGCTTTTGGTGGTCGATTTGGAACACTTGCCACAACTTAAGCGGTGCGCTTATCCCTGTCTCGATTGGGATAATCGCAATGAGTTGGGGGTGGCGTTACGGCTTCATCTTGCCTGGTCTGCTCGCCATCATCGTAGGCACGGTACTGTGCTTTCGGCTAAGGGACAAGCCACAAGCCCTTGGTTTACCAAGTGTTGGCGAGTGGCGTGATGACGAGTTGGAACAACAGCACGAAGCTGAAGGTAAAGGGCTGTCATTCAAGCAGATACTGAAAACCTATGTCTTGGGCAACAAGTATATCTGGCTACTGTGCAGCTCTTATCTACTGGTCTACGTGGTACGTATTGCTATCAATGACTGGGGAAATTTGTACCTGACCGAACGACACGGTTACTCATTAATCACGGCCAACACCACCGTATCCATGTTTGAAGTGGGTGGCTTTCTCGGTTCACTGTTTGGCGGATGGGGATCAGACAAATTCTTCCGTGGCAATCGAGCGCCCATGAACTTGATTTTTGCTTTGGGGATTTTCATCTCTGTCGCGGCGCTGTGGCTGACCCCGCTTGATAACGTATTGGTGTTATCGGGTTGCTTCTTCTCCATCGGCTTTTTCGTCTTTGGACCGCAAATGATGATAGGCATGGCCGCGGCAGAGTGTTCGCACAAAAACGCAGCCGGCACCGCAACAGGGTTTGTCGGACTGTTCGCCTACTTAGGAGCCGCGCTGGCCGGATATCCGCTGGCACTGCTTATAGAGAATTTTAGCTGGGAAGGTTTCTTCGGTGTCATCACGCTGTGTGCAGCGTCGATAGGACTGCTGATTTTACCTTTCGTCAAAGCACAGCAACGGGCAGGGATCGCCGTTAACTAAAATTATGATTCCTCTCGTTGTCACTTACCCAACCCTACACGTTGGAAACAACAAGAGGAAATAATAATGAAAGTTAGAACTAAACGCTCGCTACTCGCTGCCTGTATTCTGGGTTCAATGTTTGCGGCTCCACAAGTTATGGCTGACGGCCGATTAGTCGTATATTGCAGTGCAACCAACGCGATGTGTGAAGCGGAGACAAAAGCTTTCTCTGAAAAATACAACGTAAAAACGTCTTTTGTTCGCAACGGTTCTGGCAGCACACTGGCCAAAATCGAAGCCGAAAAGAAAAACCCTCGTGCTGACGTTTGGTACGGCGGTACCCTTGATCCGCAATCTCAAGCTGGTGAAATGAACCTGCTGCAAGCCTACCCTTCCCCACAGCTTGAAAACATCATGCCGGACTTCCGAGATCCCGCCAAACGCAAAGGTAACTACTCATCTGCCGTGTATATGGGTATTCTTGGTTTTGGCGTCAACACGGAGCGCCTTGCCGAAAAAGGCCTGCCAATCCCACGTTGCTGGAATGATCTAACCAAGCCGGAATACACTGGTGAGATCCAGATTGCTGATCCTCAAAGTTCAGGCACCGCCTACACCGCCCTGGCAACCTTCATCCAACTTTGGGACGAAGACAAAGCCTTCAACTACTTTAAGGCTCTGAACAAGAACGTTTCTCAGTACACCAAATCTGGTGTTACCCCATCTCGAAATGCAGCACGTGGCGAGATTGCTATCGGCATCGGCTTCCTGCATGACTACTCATTGGAGCAATCGAAAGGTGCACCGCTTGAGTTGATCTCGCCTTGTGAGGGAACCGGGTATGAAATCGGCGGTGTCAGTGTGATCAAAGGTGCCCGTAACCTTGATAACGCGAAGAAATTCGTTGATTTTGTGCTTTCAAAAGAAGGCCAGGAAACAGCGTGGCAGAAAGGCCAATCATTCCAGATCTTAACCAACATCAAGGCCGAGCAATCGCCAAACGCCTTGAATCCTGAAGATCTCACACTGATCAGCTATGACATGGACAAATATGGTTCGTCTGATGAACGTAAACGTCTGATCAACAAGTGGGTCAATGTCGTCAAGATGGGACAGTAATCCCTGCGGGGCTGCTTGGCAGCCCCTTATTCCACACCATCTGATAAGACCAACACCGCTCTACATTTCAGGTACAGACAATGAACGAACTTGCCGCACAAATCACGCCAAGTGCCATAAAGCGCGACCCTGTCTTTTATTGGGTTTTAAGCCTGCTGGCAGCTTTTATTTTGCTGCCAGTCTTTGCTCTCGATTGGGGCCTTTTTGAATCCACCCCAGAAGAATTCAGAGCAGCGATGGGCTGGAGTAGCATGAATATTTCATGGCTATGGTTCGCCCTCCCTGCTGTTTTATTGTTCCGCCCTGCCCAAGTGCAGGATAAATACGCCAAAAACCGACACTACTTCGACATCGGCTACAGTGCTTTCTGCATGTTGTTTGTAGTGTTCTCTTCTTGGTATACCGCGCAAGGAATGGGTTACGCAACCATCGCCCTGTTTATTGTCCTTGGCGCAGTCATGACCTTGGCTTTCTCGAGGCTTGAATACCTTGGCGGCGATACCTTTGTTATTGGCTCGCTCATCGCAATCGTGTTGCTGATCACCACCTTTATTATTTTCCCGAGCATCGCCATCTTTGTTCCAATGTTCAAAGATGACATGGGAAATTTTGTCGCCTGGCAGTTCCTAGATATTCTTGGCCGTGCCCAAATCATCCAGATCATCATGAACTCCGTTATGCTGGGTACATCTGTCGGCATCGGCGCAACCTTCTTCGGTTTGGTCTTTGCTATCTACACCACCCGTATCGCCAAGCGCAGTGCTTTTATTGCCCGAATCTTCTCTATTTTACCTATCGTCACCCCGCCATTTGTAGTCGGCTTAGGTGTCACACTGATGCTGGGGCGCTCTGGCTATCTCACTGAATTGATGGTGGATTGGTTTGGCCTTACCCAAACCAACTGGCTGTATGGCTTTACCGGCATATGGATGGCACAGGTACTGGCATTCGCGCCGATGTCATTCATGATCCTTGATGGCGCGATGAAATCACTGCATCCATCACTGGAAGAAGCGTCTTTCACCTTGCGGGCCAATCGCTACCAGACCTTCTTTAAAATTGTTATGCCGCTGCTCAAACCGGCATTGGCGAACAGTTTTTTGATCATCTTCGTCCAGTCTCTGGCAGACTTCAGTAACCCACTGGTGCTCGGTGGCAGCTTTGACGTACTGGCCACCCAGATCTACTTCTACATTGCTGGCGCTCAGCTAGATTACGCCTCTGCCAGTACCCTTGGCGCAGTATTGCTTCTATTCTCACTGGCTATTTTCGTCGTGCAGTATATTTGGATAGGAAAACGCTCTTACGTCACCATCTCCGGTAAGTCTTACCGGGGTGATGTCCAGCCACTGCCTGCGACATTGAAGCACAGCGTTTCTGGCCTGTTGTACTTCTGGATGGCATTCAACATTTTGCTCTACGGCAGCATTATCTACGGCAGCTTTACAGTCAACTGGGGGGTTGATTACAGCCTGACCTTCGCCAACTACATCAACTTGTTTGGTATGGGTATGAGCGAAGGGGCCTGGCCATCACTTATCACCACCATGACGTATGCCGGTATTGCCGCACCGCTAACAGCGCTATTCGGACTATTGATTGCTTACATCGTCGTGCGCCAGCAGTTCCACGGCAAAAAGGTGATCGAATTTGCCACTATGCTGTGCTTCGCGGTACCGGGAACCGTTGCCGGTGTCTCCTATATCCTTGCGTTTAACGATGCACCTGTGTACCTAACCGGTACTGCCGCCATCGTAGTTATTTCCATGGTGATGCGAAACGTTCCGGTAGGGATCCGCTCCGGAGTCGCAGGTCTCGGCCAGTTGGACAAATCATTGGACGAAGCCTCGTTGAGCCTGCGAGCCAACTCGCTGAAAACCATCACCCATATTTTACTACCACTACTGCGTCCAGCGATTCTATCTACGCTGGTATACAGCTTCGTGCGTGCAATGACCACAGTGAGCGCCATTATCTTCCTGGTAACCCCAGAAACCCGGGTGGCAACCTCTTACATCCTCAACCGAGTAGAGGACGGTGAATACGGTATCGCTATTGCCTACGGCTCCATCCTGATTGTTGTGATGCTCAGCATCATCCTTATTTTTGATTTCCTTGTCGGTGAAGCGCGCATTTCGCGTTCCAAAGCCAAAAACGACGCGTCCTAACTGGAGAATAAATTCATGGCAACTGAAAACTTTGTAGTGCTCAAAAACGTCTGTAAGCGCTTTGGCGACAAAACCGTTATCGGCAACCTCAATTTAGAGATCAAAAAAGGCAGCCTTGTCACCTTGCTAGGCCCATCGGGCTGCGGCAAAACCACAGTGCTCCGCCTTGTCGCAGGGCTGGAAAAACCCAGCAGCGGCCAGATTTTCATTGACGGCGAGGATGTCACCAATACCTCTATCCAGCATCGTGATATCTGTATGGTATTCCAGTCTTATGCCCTGTTTCCCCATATGTCCCTGCACGAAAACGTCGGATATGGCTTGAAGATGCTCGGACTTGATAAAGCTGAAATCAAAAAGCGGGTCGATGATGCGCTCAAACTTGTTGATCTAGAAGGTTTTGGCGAGCGCTTCGTCGACCAAATCTCCGGCGGGCAGCAACAGCGCGTTGCACTGGCGCGGGCACTCGTGCTTAAGCCCAAGGTACTGCTGTTTGATGAGCCGTTGAGTAACCTCGATGCGAATTTACGCAGAAATATGCGTGAGACCATTCGCGATTTGCAGCAACGCTTCAATATCACGTCGCTGTACGTTACCCATGACCAATCCGAAGCCTTTGCGGTTTCTGATACCGTTATCGTCATGAAAGATGGCGACATCATGCAGCAAGGTAGCCCGACAGATTTGTACAAACACCCAGCTTCTATGTTTATGGCGAATTTCATGGGTGAAGCCAACATGTTCGAGGGTCACTTTAACGGAGAAACCATAGACATTCACGGCTACCGCCTGCCAGCAGCTAGGGGCAATGTTTCAGGTATTGGCCCAGGTGACTACCAGATTGGCGTCCGTCCTGAAGCCATTTTACTGGCCGAACATGGGGAGCCTTGTCAGCAATGCCAAGTCATCAGTGCTGCATATATGGGCTCTATGTATGAAGTCGTGGTGGAGTGGCAAGGGCATGAGCTTCTGTTGCAGTTAAACTCCGCACAATTTGATACCAGCTTTACCGACCATGCGTACCTAACGATTAACCCAAACGGTGTGTTCCTATTACCCCCAGAAACAAACTAAGGTTTTTCGTCTAGTACAAGCCGCTCATTTGAGCGGCTTTTTTATTATGCGGGAACGGTAATTGTAGGGGACTTAGGTAAGTGTTCTACGCACAAATTTGAGTAGGTACGTCAGCATCACTGTACTGACGGATAGAAAGGCCATTTTCGTTGAACAGATGCAGGTTGTGGTTATCCATATACACCTTTACCTTATTGCCGGTAACGACCGGTTCATCGGTCGGTAGATGAATCTTGAAGCCATCAACACCTGCATATTGGCCAAACAAATAGGTACTGTTACCCAACCTTTCAACCACATCAGATTGGAACGTAATACCAATAGTATTTTCCTCACTACTTTGTGGTTTGAGGAAGATGTGTTCAGGACGGATCCCCACCTTAACCGCCTGGCCAATTTCAACACCGTCTGTATGGGCTGCTATAGAGACAGACTGGCCATCGGGCAAGGTAAGCGTCAATGATTGTGGCTCTTTTTTCGCTATCATAGCCGGGATAAAATTCATTTTCGGCGAGCCGATAAAACCGGCAACAAACTCATTGGCTGGCTGATAATACAGCTGCAAAGGTGAACCTACCTGCTCTACCCTGCCATCGCGCAATACCACTATCTTGTCGGCTAGTGTCATGGCCTCGACCTGATCATGGGTGACATACACCATGGTATTTCCCAGCTGTTTGTGCAGCCTCGCAATTTGGATTCGCATTTCAACCCGCAGCTCTGCGTCCAAGTTGGACAGAGGCTCATCGAACAAGAAAACTTCCGGATCGCGAACAATCGCACGACCAATAGCTACACGCTGCCTTTGCCCGCCCGATAACTCCTTCGGCTTGCGCTTGAGCAATGCTTCTAGCTGGAGAATATCGCTGGCATGTTTCACCCGCTGCTTGATCACCTCCGGTTTATCTCCCACCATCTTGAGACCAAAGCCCATGTTTTCTTCCACTGTCATATGTGGATATAACGCATACGACTGAAACACCATTGCGACACCACGCTCTGAGGGCTCAACGTCATTCATGTTGACCCCGCCAATGCAGATATCGCCTTCAGTAATGTCTTCCAAGCCAGCAATGAGCCTGAGAAGGGTAGATTTACCACAACCCGACGGACCAACGAAAACAGTGAACTCGCCATCTTCGATAGTCAGATCAATACCGTGAATAGTTTGTACTTTTCCAAATCGTTTCACTGCGCGATTTAGGGATATACCAGCCATATAATTTCATCCTCTGAGATTACGGGACGTCAGCAAGGCTACTTATCAAACAACTAGAACGTTATTTACGCTACCCGATTGTAATGCTGCAGTAAACGTTTCCAGAGCAATAACCCTCATCTTTTTAACATAGTGTGAGCTGAGTACACCTTGTAGCCTTCGCATCGAATAATAGTGATTGATAACACAATTCACTCAATACAAACAATGTATTAGATTGAAATATCTATGTTTTAGCCTTATAGGCGAGAGATATGCCTAGCTTTAAATCGCCTATATCATCCAGATCCATGTCACACATTGTGAGTAATATCACCACCATTTATGGAAACGTTTCCTTGATCACGTTTTATTAACACCATTATCGATATCGTAACCACGCAAATCACTTTGCGTCATCAAACAGCTATCAAAACAACACCTAGAACATACAAAACAAGTTGGTAAGTACGCTTGCCAATGAACCGAGATCTCTGCATACATGGAATCGGAGCCTAGTATGATTCATTCTTCTTCAGCAGAAGCGACATTGAATAGAAGCAGTGATGCTAAACAAAAAAGGAAGCGGATTATTCCTATTTCTTTAGTACCTTGGGTCTTTCTCGCCCCGGCATTGGTGCTATTTTCTATTTATGTCCTTTACCCCATTATTAATAGTTTCAACCTCAGTTTGTACCAGTGGGATGGTATGGGCGAAAAAGTCTGGGTGGGTTTTGAAAACTACATAGAGTTATTTGATTCAGAAACCTTCTATACCGCACTGACCAATAACTTGTTGTGGCTGGTTATGTTTATGCTTGCCCCGCCAATTGGTCTAGCTATCGCATTATTTTTGAATCAAGAAGTGAAAGGAATACGCTTGATTAAAGCGCTGTTCTTCTTCCCGTTTGTTATATCGCAAGTCATTGTCGGCTTAGTCTTTACTTGGTTTTATGACCCTAGTTTGGGCCTGTTAAATAGTATTCTGGCTTTTTTCGGTGCAGAGCCTATTGCGCTGTTATCGAGCGATCAATACGTCACCTATGGCATTATTGCTGCGGGGCTATGGCCGCAAATTGCCTATTGCATGATTCTCTACCTCACCGGGCTCAACAACCTTAACCCTGAACTGATTGAAGCTGCACGACTCGATAACGCTAAAGGTTTCAAGCTCCTCAGACACATTATTTTGCCCCAGCTTTCACCTGCGACATTCATCGCTGTAGTCGTGACGGTAATTGGCGCCCTGCGCTCATTCGACTTGGTTGCCACCATGACAGCAGGCGGTCCTTGGGGAAGCTCAACAGTGCTGGCTTACATGATGTACGAGCAGTCAATTTTCAACTACCGAATGGGTTACGGAGCCGCTATTGCTGTTGTGCTCTTCCTGATCATGGCTATCTATATCGCCTTTTTCTTAACTCGCATGTTAAGGAGTGAGAAATAATGTTTCCGACACCTATTAATAAATCATCCCGGACGATCAATATTGCCTATCGGGTAGCATTGCCTTTTTCAATTATTTTATGGCTACTACCACTTCTGGCTATATTGCTAACTTCGGTACGCTCTATAGAAGATATCAACCAAGGAAACTATTGGGGCTGGCCCACCAGCTTTAATTTAATCGAAAACTATCAAATGGTTTTCCAAACTACCGACATGGGGCAATATCTTCTTAGCTCGTTGATTATTACACTGCCAGCTGTAGCCGGTGCCGTTGCCCTTTCGACGCTTGCTGGTTTTGCATTGGCAAAATACAAATTCAAAGGCAATATTTGGTTACTTGCCATCTTTATTGCCGGTAACTTTGTCCCGTTTCAAATATTGATGATCCCTGTTCGCGATCTCACTATCAGTGCAGGCTTATATGACACCCACCTTGGGTTAATTATTTTCCATGTCGCTTTCCAGACGGGTTTCTGCACCTTGTTTATGCGCAACTTCATCGTCAGCCTTCCCAATGAATTACTTGAGGCAGCGCGCGTTGAAGGCGTCAGCGAGTTCAAGATTTTCTGGTACATCATCTTGCCATTAGTCCGACCTGCCTTGGCAGCGCTATCGGTACTGGTCTTTACCTTCATCTGGAACGACTACTTCTGGGCACTGGTATTGGTACAAAGCGAAGAGGTACGCCCTGTTACCGCAGGGATCAGCGCATTGCGTGGCCAATGGCTGGCGTCTTGGAACCTGATCTCCGCTGGCGCCGTACTGGCTGCGCTTCCGCCTGTCGCTTTGTTCTTTGCGATGCAGAAACACTTCATTGCTGGGTTAACCCTAGGCGCGACCAAAGGTTAAACGGAAATACAACTACCCTACTAATAAGGATAAATGATGAAAAAACTACATAAAATCATCACCGCTACCACGCTGGCGATGAGCATAGCATCGACTGCTTTCGCCTCGGAGCTGATTATCAACTCAGATCAAGCCGATCCGGCACCAAAGGCCGTCTTTGACAATATGGTTGCCCAGTTCAAGCAGGAAAATCCGGATATTACCGTTAAATACAACCTGTATGACAAAGAAGCCTATAAGACAACACTGCGTAACTGGTTGGTCACCTCTCCACCCGATGTCGTATTCTGGCATGCTGGTAACCGGATGAAGACTTTTGTCGACCGCGGTTTGCTGGAAGATGTCAGTGACGTGTGGCAAGCTAACAACATGTATGAAGATTTCACCAGTACCATCCCTGCTATGACAGTTGATGATAAGCAATGGGGCGTACCGTTTACCTACTACCAGTGGGGCATTTACTACCGAAAAGATATCTTCGACAAATACGACATCAGCGAACCTAAAACCTGGGAAGAGTTCCTAGCCGCGTCGGAAACGCTGAAACAAAACAACATCGCCCCTATCGCCATCGGGACAAAATACCTCTGGACGGCGGCTGGCTGGTTTGACTATATCAACCTGCGCGTCAATGGGCTGGACTTCCACCTCGATCTGATGGATGGCAAAATCCCTTACACCGATAAGCGGGTTCGCAATACCTTTAATACTTGGCGAGAGCTGATCGACAAAGGCTACTTCCTGGAAAACCATGCAGGTTACTCTTGGCAGGAAGCCCAGCCGTTCTTGTACCGCGGCGAAGCAGCCATGTACTTGATTGGTAATTTCATCACCCCTAACTTCCCTGAGGAGCTAGAAGGTAAAATGGGCTTTATGCAATTCCCAGCCATTGATCCTGAGATTGCGATGGCCGAAGAAGCTCCGATTGATACTATCCACATCCCAAGCAAGGCGAAAAACAAAGACAACGCTCGAAAGTTCCTAGCATTCATTGCACGCGCTGAGAACCAAACCAAGATGAACGAGGCACTGCTGCAGATCCCGACCAATAATAAGTCTACGGTCACTGACGATGTGTTCCTCAACAAAGGGATTGCCATGCTAAACAGCGCATCCGGTACGTCACAGTTCTACGACCGCGATACTGATCCGGCGATGGCACAGGAAGGAATGAAAGCATTCCAGGAGTTCATGGTTCATCCTGACCGCCTGGACCGAATCCTCAAGCGCTTAGAGCGAACCCGTGCTCGTACTTTCGACAAGTAACTGATAGTAGTGAAATCGATACCACTCCAGTAAAAATGCGGTGTTTTGGGTTTTGATTCCATTCAAGGAGTTTCACATATTACTTGAATTCACACTATTAGCTGACGTATTCTGTGACTATTGTGATTCAAAGTGAAACGTTATCCTTGGGTTCCTAACTCAAAACACTCATAGATAGCTTCTTTACTTGGCTTACCGAGCAATCAGTACTGCTTGGGAGAGAAGTTTGTTTCCATTGATCAAGAAAGCCCAACCCATTGTTTTGTTGGGCTTTTTATTTCCCTACTCTTATACGCACCCCTCCCATGTAATCGTTTCCGGACCTTAAAAACCACACACTGTGCATTTTCTCATCAAAAACAGTCAAAATACGCCGTTAATGTGAGCTAAATTACAATTTCATTAATTGTTTTGCCTTTATTCAATAAAACACGCCACGCCTCACTGTAAACGTTTCCAGAGCAATGCTAGGATCGCTCTTGAGTTAGGACCCATACATAAAAAAACAAAATGATGGAGACGTTTCATGAAACAGAAGATGCTAGCAAAAGCAGTCGGCATAGCACTGATAATGGCCCCACTAGCCAGCCAAGCAGCCGTAGAGAATATTCAATATTTTGGCTATGCCAAATGGGGAAATATCTACACTGACAATGATGACCACAATGATGGCAAAGGTGAGCGTAACGACGTGATCCGCGCCAGCGAAGGTTATGGTAACTACCGTTTGGGTAACGAGCTGAACTGGTGGGAAGCAGGCCTAAAAGCCGATGTGTGGCAAAACGGCGATGCTTACTTCGATACGACCCTCTACCTAGGTAGCGGCGAGAGTTGGGGTGATGTCAGTATCATCCAGATGTGGTCAGCCGGTCATGGCCTGTTTGCCTCACAGCCAAATGCCAAAGTGTGGGCTGGTGAGCGCTTCTACCGCCGCCACGAAGTCCACATGATTGATATTAAGTACTGGGATACATCAAGCACAGGTATTGGTATCGAAGATTGGGATCTAGGTTTTGGTAACGGCCACATTGCCTGGATGGCCCCGAACTCCAGTGCTGATGGCCGCAGCCTGCATAACATCGATGCCCGTATCAGTGACATTGCTATCAGCGACACTGCTGACCTGACCTTTGGCTTGAACTACATTTTCACCCAAAACTCTAGCTACGAAGATTCAGATATCACCACATCTGGCGCCATGCTATCAGCCCTTTACCGCCAAGCTTGGGATTACGGTTCGAATACCCTAGCCCTTCAATATGGTACCGATGCCCTTGCCGGTGGTTTGATGAGTGCTGAAGGCGGCTCTAACCGCAAGTACAGCACAGGTGTTGAACATGACGGTTATAGCTGGCGAATCTTTAACTCTGGCGATCTGAACGTCAACGAAGATTTCCAAGTTATGTACTCCATCGCCTATCAGGATAAAAACCTAGATAACAACGATGGTGAGAAGTGGTTCAGTGTCGGTGCCCGCCCTCAGTACAGCTGGACAGATTACATGGCAACAGCTTTGGAAGTCGGCTATGAAACTGTCGAAGCACAAAACGGCGTAGGTACCAATGACATGTACAAGGTTACTGTTGCCCAGATGTTCCAGGCCGGTAAAGGCGTATGGGCTCGCCCTTCGCTGCGTATTTTCGCAACCTACTCCGAGAAGAACGACGAGTGGAACCGTGGTGGCGATACCTACGGCACAGCTATGCGTAACGCCAGCGGCAAGGACAGCGTTGACGAAGTGACCTTCGGTTTCAACGTCGAGACTTGGTGGTAATCACCCGTTCGCACAAACTTGACTAAAAATGGTACGGGCCTTTTAGGGCCTGTACCCTAAGGAAAAAGCATGAAGAAGAATCAGTTGGCGATCATTTTGCTTGGCCTGAGCCTAACCGCTTGCAGCAGTATTCCAGACACGGCACTCAATGCCGATCTTAACCAATCGGCATGCTGTGAATCTATTGCTGCGCTATCAATCCAACCGTTGGCATTAGATAGCCAACAGTATGTGATTCTCGATGGAAATGGTCAGACTCTCCCTCTCGCCCATGTTGGCAATGAGGGTCCAAAACGCACACCTGCCAAAGCTTATAGTTTGCCGAAAACGGCCTCTCCTTTCATGCTGACAGTCAGTGCGCCGATTAAAAACAACCAAGTCATCGCCCCGGCTATAGCCATTTATGACAATCAATGGCACTTGGTCGAGCAGTACACCACAGAAGATTTCCATTACTTTACCAGTAGCCTAGGCGGTCTCGAGCGCATTGAAGGTAAATTTATCCTTAGCACTCAGCTTAACAACATGGCTTACCTGGTGATCCAGCACGATCCTGAGCAAATTGGCAACCAGCTGGAACGTATACACCCAGAACAGGAATTTGCCGAGTCACAGAACATTATCGGCAATAAACGTCTTCCACTTCTTGCGACATTGTCGCCTGTCGGCGTTGTTGAAATGACCACACAGCAGCACTTCGGAAATCCTGTGGTAGACCTACTTTCAAGCCTAACGGCGAAAGAGGCCTCGACTGCAGCCGTATCAAATACTGCACCGGCTACTGTATCAGAACCTATATCAACAACACCTAAACAGACTGCATCCGTTGACACACAGGACTGGCACTATTTCAAACAACAAATTGATGAAGCCATGAGCCGCGGAAAGCTCAAACAAGCCGTTGACTGGGCAAACAAAGCCGAGTCAGCAGGCCATGAACAGGCCAAAGATTACCTGTTGGATACCTTGGCCCAATAACAGATACCCCAGAATATATAGCCGTATGGCAGCAAACGATCACCGTGCGGCACAGCGACTAAAATTTTCAAAATTACGTAAGATCAATATAAGTAGGATAACGATGACGGCATTTTCTAACATTATTCAGCGCCGAGACTGGGAGAATCCTCAGTCAGTGAACATCCATTGTTTGTCTGCGCACAGCCCACTGGCCAGCTTCCGTGACATTGAAAGTGCACGGGATGCAAAAAATGCCCAGCGCCAGTCATTGAACGGCGAATGGAAATTCAAGCTTTTCGATGCCCCGGAGCAAGTAAACGGCGAGTTCGTGACTCCTAGCTTCAATGATCAGGCGTGGGACAGTATTCCGGTACCGTCTAACTGGCAGTTGCAAGGCTATGACAAGCCAATCTATGCCAACGTCAAATACCCGTTTGAAGTAAACCCGCCTTTCGTCCCGAAAGACAACCCAACAGGCTGTTACCGTACCAGCTTTACGGTAGAAGAAAGCCAGCTACCAGAAACCCGTCGTATTATCTTCGATGGTGTTAACTCTGCTTTTCATTTGTGGTGTAACGGCCATTGGGTCGGTTACAGCCAAGATAGCCGCCTGCCGGCAGAATTCGATCTTTCACAATACCTTGTGGCTGGTGAAAATACCCTTGCAGTGATGGTGATCCGCTGGAGTGACGGCAGCTACCTAGAAGATCAGGATATGTGGTGGCTAAGCGGCATCTTCCGTGATGTTACCCTACTGGCCAAACCTTCACAGTGCATTGAAGATGTCTTTATCACACCAGATCTTGATGCTTGCTACCGTGATGGCAGCTTGTCTGTTGTTACCCATATCAATGCCACTGCTGAACATCAGGTACAGATCCAACTGTTTGATGGTGAGCAGGCAATCACCGAGCCAGTTATTGACCGCCCGAACAACCGTCGTATCGACGAGCGCGGTAGCTACAACGATGTAGTATTCCAAACGCTGTCGGTACGTGAGCCGAACAAGTGGAGTGCCGAAACACCAAATCTATACCGCTGTGTGGTCTCTTTGCTTGATGCCGATGGCAACCATATCGAAAGTGAAGCTTATCAAGTTGGTTTCCGTAAAGTCGAAACCATCGGCGGTCAGCTTTGCCTCAACGGCAAGCCTCTGCTGATCCGGGGCGTCAACCGCCACGAGCACCACCCAGACCTTGGTCATGTTATGACAGAAGCAGATATGATCAAAGATATCTGCCTGATGAAGCAATATAACTTCAATGCGGTGCGTACTGCCCACTACCCTAACCACCCTCGTTGGTACGAACTGTGTGACGAATACGGTTTGTATGTGTGTGACGAAGCCAACATCGAAACCCACGGCATGGAGCCGATGAACCGCCTGTCTGCCGACCCGATGTGGGCACACGCTTACATGAGCCGCTATACCCAAATGGTTCAGCGTGACAAGAACCACCCTTCGATTATCATTTGGTCATTGGGCAATGAATCCGGTCATGGTAGCAACCACAACGCCATGTATGCTTGGTCGAAGAACTTCGACCCATCTCGCCCGGTACAGTATGAGGGCGGCGGCTCCGATACGACCGCAACTGATATCATTGCCCCTATGTATGCCCGTGTTAACACCACGATTGCAGATGAAGCCGTACCAAAATGGTCAATCAAGAAGTGGGTGTCTTTACCTAATGAGAACCGCCCATTGATCTTGTGTGAATATGCCCATGCCATGGGTAACAGCCTAGGCAGCTTCAATGAATACTGGGACGCTTTCCGAGACTACCCTCGCCTGCAAGGTGGCTTTATCTGGGATTGGGTTGACCAAGGGATCAGCAAGTTTGATGACAAAGGCGATCAGTTCTGGGCCTACGGCGGTGACTTTGGCGATACCATCAATGACCGCCAATTCTGCATTAACGGGCTGGTTTTCCCAGACAGAACCCCGCACCCGACTCTGGAAGAAGCCAAACACTGCCAGCGCATGATCACCGTCCAGCTCGATAGCGAAGAGCTATTGGCCAACTGTGTCGCATATACCCTGACGGTGACCAACGAGAACTTGTTCCGTGCTACCGACAACGAGCGCATGAAATGGTCTCTGCTTGAAGATGGCCGTATTATTGCAACTGGCGAGCAGCCACTGGATATTCCGGCAGATAGCCAGAAGACCCTCTGCATCGATATTGACTTCAAGCCCCGTGCCGGTGCGGTTTACCACCTCAATACCGATATCGAGCTACGCGAAACAACACAGTGGGCAGAAGCTGGCCACATTGTTGCCAGCGAACAGTTTGCAGTCACTAACCGCAACTCCCTGGCCTACCCTGCCTTCAGCCGCAGCCAAGCCCCTGTTGCGACTGAAAACGATCAAAACATTTTGGTCAGCAGTGACGACGGCAAGCATAATTGGTGCTGGAACAAAGGCAGCGGCCTGCTGGAGCAATGGACAGTCGAAGGCAAGCCACAGCTTATAGCTTCACCAGCAGATAACTTCTTCCGTGCCCCGCTGGATAACGACATAGGTGTGAGTGAAGTCGATTTCGTTGACCCGAATGCCTGGGTATGCCGCTGGGATGCCGCAGGTATCGGCAAATGGAATCGCGAGTGCGTAGATTGCCAGGTGAATACCCTTAGCCACCACGTCGCTATTACTTCAACGTTTGTGTATACCTTCAATGGTAATGTACAAGCGATCACCGTTTGGACTTACACCTTGGACAGCCAAGGCCAAACCAAGGTAGATATCTCGGTTAAACTGGCTGATGAGCTACCACCTATGCCTCGCATTGGCCTAGAGCTAGCCTTACCGCTACAGCAAGAGCAGCAGCACATCGAATGGCGCGGACTGGGTCCATTCGAAAACTACCCAGACAGGCTGTCGGGTGCACGCTTTGGCCAGTACACCGAAACACTGAGCGGCATGCACACCCCATACATCTTCCCTACAGATAATGGTCTGCGTTGTGGCTGTAACTCGCTGTCTATCGGTAGCTTGAATATCTCAGGTGAGTTCCAGTTCAGCACCAGCCGTTACAGCCAGCAGCAATTGGCGGCAGCGAAACACACCAACGAGCTTGAAGCCGAGCAGCAAATCTACCTGCGGGTAGACCACCAGCATATGGGGGTTGGCGGTGATGATTCATGGAGCCCGAGTGTCCATGAAGAGTTCAAACTGACAGACAAGCAATATACCTACAGCTTGGTAATTAAGTCTGTAGAGGCCTAACCATCAAAACCAGCCTTACCTTGGTAAGGCTGGTAGCTTATATGTTATCCCAGTTCAAAAGGTGATCAAATCAAAGGCTAATTTATAAAAATTTGAACGATATTTTAAAATAATTAGTAGTTAAAATTTTAATCATTAGAAATATGAGTAACCATCTTGGCTTAGGCTAAAATAATAGCCAGCAATAAAATCGCTTGCAGCGACAGGTTGAACAGACTCAATATTTATACTTCTATTGACATAGAAATCTTTCAAAGACAGATAATTACTATTACTTTCTTTTGTCATGCATTCAGTTTGTGTTATGCCACACACCTCATTATCAAACATCATCAGTATAGCTGTGCCAGAATCATTAGATGCAACACGCATACTTCTGCCTTCAACAGAAATAACTCTTGTAGCTCCTTGAGTAAGGTTACAATCGCGGGTAATCCCTAAACCGGAGCAACTAACAGTCGCTCCATTTATAATTTCACTATCTTTAGCATCATCAACGGTAATAGACCGCACAGCATCAGCATTAACACACCCTACTAACAAAGTAGCACTCGAAATTAAACACAATATTTTTTTCATAAAGAAACCTGCATTACCTATACTTCGCATTATTTATACTTTGAGTGTGGAACTATGATAAGCAAGAATATCAACTGACAAAACAACACTGCAAAATTTCTCGCTTGCCCCCTGTCACGATTATTAATTTAAATTTGTCGAAACTTGATACAAATAAATCTATAAAGTGCTAAATAATAAGAAGGTAAAGTTACAAGCAAATAAGTAACACCAACTTCTAAAATATAAACTTCGTTAATATTTAACCTTCTTCTTGGGCAAAGTATCATATCCACTCCTAACAATATCACCAGCTGGGTATCAGTCCCTCTAAAGCAATCGGGTATTATTACTGTCACTCATGAAGTAAACAAAGTGCAGCATGTCGTTTTTCGCTAAGGGGCAGATAGCACTTAAGTAAATATATTCTCGTCTTCACATCGATTTGCATGTTTTCCCATTTCTCACCCGCCACGGATCGATGAGGTAATACCTCTGCGGTGAAATGCTCAATGGTCGCTTACCCCTCCTAAGTCTTTGTATTAATTGCACTTTGATAGGTTTTTCAATTATTTTGAAATACAAAAAGGAGCGCTAAATCACAAAAGTCCCTCATTGTGTGTTATGTTAGTTGGCTTGGGATTAGGTGTAGATACATCGAAGAGGGCCCAGAAAAGGTCATGGAAAAGACCCGCCACTCGAAGAATATTTGCATACTAATCAGTCGATTAATAGACATGGAGTTGGTCATTACATTCGGGGTTCGAATGTACAAGCCTCTTAATTATGGGTTTTAAATCAAATAAATACAGTATAGATTCAACAGATTACCAAGTAGGTCAGGACAACGTAACCAAATGGGGTATGGATGTCCACAACACCGTTTTTACCGCATCAGCGGGCTTATCCATTCTTTTTATTGTTACACTCTTAATTCTTTCACCAGCAGATTCCAAAGCAGCGATTGATGCCGTCAAGGCAGCCGCCCTCTCGAAGTTCGACTTCATCTTCATGTGGGGTGCAAACATACTGCTACTGTTTGCCATTGTTATTGCTTTCTCACCTTTAGGCAAAATCCGCCTGGGTGGCGATGACGCCACAACTGACTTTTCGACCCTGTCATGGATCTCCATGCTTTTTGCTGCAGGTATGGGCATCGGGCTTATTTTCTGGGGGGTCGCAGAACCAACAGCATTTTTCACTAATTGGTTTGGCACACCACTAAATGTCGAGCCATATACTGCCGAAGCAAGAGAACTGGCACTGGGCTCTGCGGTCTTCCACTGGGGCTTCCACGCCTGGGCCATTTATGGCATGACTGCACTCTCATTAGCGTACTTTGTATACAACAAAGGGTTGCCACTTTCGATGCGCTCCGTTTTTTACCCACTACTTGGCGACAGAGTGTGGGGAAGAATTGGTGACGTGATTGACGTAATGGCCGTATTAGTTATTTTGTTCGGCCTCGCAACCTCATTGGGGCTGGGAGGCTCCCAAGCAGCAAGTGGCATCAGCCACGTATTCGGCCTTGAAAATAGCCTATTCCTCCAATTATTGATTATCTTAGTCATAATGGGACTGGCTATTGTTTCTGTAGTCCGAGGCATGG
Organism: Photobacterium sp. AWH4_225; assembly: GCF_056158405.1. Classification (NCBI taxonomy): domain Bacteria; kingdom Pseudomonadati; phylum Pseudomonadota; class Gammaproteobacteria; order Vibrionales; family Vibrionaceae; genus Photobacterium; species Photobacterium sp. AWH4_225. The sequence goes on from NZ_JBSWTF010000001.1 coordinate 2,401,929, forward strand.
ATGCTGGGGTGAAGGTGTTGAGTAACCTCAATATGATTATCGCCTTCCTGTTCATGGGCTTTCTCGTTGTTTTAAATTTCACCACAACATTCGACTCGCTGTTTACCGCTGTCACCGGTTATGTGAAAAACATTATTCCACTAAGCCAAAGCTCTGGCCGTGAAGATACAACCTGGCTACACGGTTGGACCGTATTTTACTGGGCTTGGTGGGTCGCCTACGCGCCTTTCTTTGGTATGTTTGTTGCCCGTATTTCAAAAGGCCGGACAATCCGCGAATTTTTGGTCTGTGTGCTGGTTGTCCCGACACTGGTTACAACAGCATGGATGTCTTTCTTTGGCGGCATAGCTATTGAACAGATCATTGATAAAGTCGGCCTACTCGGCGCAGAGCAAGGCATCACCGACGTATCGCTCAGCTTGTTCTACATGCTAGATGCGTATTCAATCGGCAATATCCTTTCTCTAATAGCCGTTGCACTAATCATTGTCTTCTTTGTAACAACCCTTGATTCAGGCTCGATTGTTGTTGATAGCATGACGGCAGGTGGCAAGTTGGAGCTTCCGATCAGACAAAAAGTTATTTGGGCGGTTATCTCTGCAACCATTGCGATGGTGATGCTGTGGATTGGTGGTACTGACTCTATTCAGGCCCTTCAATCGATTACGATTATTGCGGCACTACCCTTTACGTTCATTCTGATCCTAGGCTGTGTGAGCTTGATGCGAGGCCTATTTACCGAGATTGACCAAACTAAGGCATCTCGTAAAAAATCAGCTTAAGTTACAATAAATTCCCCCTCCATTTGGAGGGGGATTGCTCATCAAGAGCGACTTGATTTATTGATAGATTCCAGAACAGTTCGTCCACTGCCACTAATCTCCTCTCCCACACAAAAACATTCCCCTAACAACTGGCCAGTTCCCGTTTTAGCAAAGGTATCGCTTTTACTAATTGTTGATTCATCACTGCTTGATATTTATTGAGTTTTACTGGTGTCATAGGAGCAATCCTGGGTTATTCCAATCCCTGCTAAAATATAGAATCTGATTATAGTGTTTCTTGTTAATACTGTTTTCACAGTATGGCTTCTAATACCATTTACTAGGCATTGTTATAGTTTATCTAATCAAAACAATACGATGATAACTGGATAAGTTATGAAGTTAGATTTTAAAAAGTCTGCTATTACCACGGCAGCAGCGTTACTCTCTTTACAGGCTTACGCCGCCGAACCCACGTCTACAGTTGTTGCCGCCGATGACATTGAATGGGGATATCTAAACCCATTGCGCGGCGCTTTAAGCCCAGGAGCGGCAGACCTATGGGGTGATCGAACAAAAAATACTGCTACCGGTATGTTGGTGCGCTTTCGGAAAGGGTTTGAGTCACCACCGCATATCCACAACATTACCTACCGTGGCGTGGTAATTGATGGCCTGATGCACAATGATGACCCAACGGCTGAAAAAATGTGGATGCCAGCTGGCTCATTCTGGACGCAACCTGCAGGTGAAGACCACACAACTGCCGCTAATGGCGAGACCAACCTTATCTATCTTGAGATTGATGCCGGTCCTTACCTAGTAAAGCCATCAAAAGAGAAGTTCGACAATGGCGAACGCCCTTTGAACCTACACAGAGATAACATTGTATGGTTAACCAATAACGACCTACACGAGATTGAGGCAGATGGTGTCTTGTCTACCTATGTATGGGGAAGTACCTCTGCAATGGGTGGTTCAATGGTAAAACTACCACCTGGTTTTGAAGGCAACATATCGACAGAGGCCAGTGAGTTCCGTGCAGTTGTGATTGGAGGAGAGATTAGCTACAACTCGAAAGACCTAGATACTGCCATGGTTTTAGGAGCTGGTAGCTATATCGAATCTATAGATAAGTTTACCCACAGTTTTTCAAATATTGGCGATAAGGAGGTGACACTGTACATCCGCACCAACGCTAAATACAGCGTAAAATAATACTGACTCTTAGCTTCAGTGACAAAGCCAGCTAAATTCCAAGATGGAAGCTAATTAAGTGAAAGCTGCCATTGAATCAGTAAATAAAGGCCCGTCGTTTACTTTTCACCCTGCTCACAGCTGAGTAGGGTGATTCAGGTTGCAATAATTAATTCATCCCTTGAAAAAACACTGACGGGGTTTGTTTTATCCCTCCAACCATTGTTTAATGAGCCAGCAGTAAAGAAAGAGGGCTCTATGGCTACCATCAAGGATGTCGCGAAAGAAGCGGGCGTTTCCGTCGCCACGACTTCACGGGTGATTAATAACGCACCACACACCAGTGAAACGGCAATCAAAGCCGTGAAGGCCGCAATGGCAAAACTCGGCTATCGGCCAAATGCTAATGCAAGGGCACTCGTGAGCAAATCGACCAACACCATTGGCGTTTTGGTCAATGATGTATCTGCCCCCTTCTTCGGTACCATGGTCAAAGCCATCGATACCATCGCCAATCAAAATGAAAAGCAGCTTCTTATCGGCAGTGGCTACCATGATCCGGTAAAAGAGCGAAATGCCATCAACCTTCTGATCAACAGCCGCTGTGAATCTTTGGTCATTCACAGTAAAGGACTGGACGATCAGGAACTCATCGATTTAGCCAACGAAATCCCGGGGCTTGTGGTTATCAACCGCATCGTACCGGAAATCGCCTCGCGTTGTATTTCACTCGACAACCGCAAAGGCTCCTACCTAGCTACAGAGTACCTGATCCGACATGGACATAAACACATCGGCTACTTGTGCTCAAGCCATGATATAGAAGATGCCAGAGATCGTAAGGCCGGCTACCTCGAAGCATTGAAAGACCATGGTTTGGAAGCTAACGAAGAATATATCGAATACGGTGAGCCGGATGAGCTTGGCGGTGAATACGCCATGACAAACCTGTTGTCGAAGAACCTACCTGTCACGGCTGTAGCTACTTATAACGACTACATGGCTGCAGGTTGCTTGTCCGTTCTGCATGAGAATAATTTGCGTATTCCTGAGGATATTTCAGTTATCGGTTTTGATGATGGCGACATTGCTCGATACGTTCATCCAAAGCTCACTACGATACGCTATCCGATCCAAGTGATGGCAGAACAAGCAGCAAAGCTCTCTTTGCAACTGGCAAGCGAAAATAAAAATACCAATCAGGCAAGATTGTATAACCCCACATTGGTGCGTCGTTTATCAGTAGGTGTCGCACCGCTGTAACCTTATCTAATCGACAAAACAAGCATCCTAACAATAAGAGCCAGACAAAAATGTTTGGCTTTTTCACGCCTCAATAATGCCTAAAACCACCCACCTAATGATATAGCAAAACCAACTTCCCTTATGGGACTTGATGTCTAAAAAAGTCGGCCATCAAGTACATGCAAAAAACTGTAATTAACATCAAATTAGAAATTTGTTGTAACTTATTTATTCTCACTAGCACTATTTTGCACTTTTCCACAAGCGTATCTTGAGACCGTCTCAATAAGTAACAAGCTGCGAAAATTCACACAAAAGCCATACTTTTATGTACGCATTTAACCACATCACTTTTTCTCAATAGTCAGAAATACGCCAGTACAGGCCGAATTAGTCTTTAGTTGCCAATCAATAAAAGAAACTACATTTCATGGAGAAAACTATGTCTTCTAACTTCAAGTTGGCAGCAACGACCGCGGTACTACTATCAACTCTTTCATTCACAGCAACGGCAGGCGACACTAGATATTTTGCAGATGTAACCCCGAAAAATTACGCTACAGAAGCAAATTTGTGGTGGGACTTCGAAGCTCTTATTAGACATGATGACGACGGCGATAAGCGTCTGATCATTGAAATAGGAGGGATAAACATTAACGACCAGTACAACAGCAAACCAAATGGAGATTTAACTGATCTGGTTGATCAAACGACTTGTGAAACTTTTGATGATGAAGGGGTCAATATAACTTCATGTGCTTTAAATACCCCTTTTATCATTAAAGTATTCGCAGAAGGACAAATGTTTAAATTCACCGCAGAAGACGTAGCTTGGGAAGAGTCGATTGATGATCCTGAAGCCAATTTGTGCGGTGGGACAGGTATCGTTCTACGAACTGATAACAATGAGTTTGTTCCCGATGTACAGCCTGGCGATAGAGTTGTAATAAGCTTGAAGAAAGCTCAAACAGCAAAAGTTGGCGTGGGTTTTTTCTCTGAAGAAGAACCAGTACCAACCGGCATCGCACCAGAAGGATGCCCCGTAGAACCAGTTGAGCCGGAAGAAGAGGAATAAATCCATTACTTCAACTCTTCACTTTTGTGCCGGGGCCTCCCGGCACTTCACTATTGTCAAAATATAAAACCACTACCCCTTCACTTCTCCTGCGATTCCCCCTAGAATTGCCAGCCAATTTCGATTTGGTATGTAAACATGAACCGCAAGAAGAAAATTAACGAAGCGCTGAAGAAAAAGCAGAAAAAAGCAAACGCCAAGTTGCACCGTAGCAACAAGCCACGCTACATCTCCAAAGCTGAGCGTGCCAAGATGGAAGCTGAAGCTCAGCAGGCTGAGCAATCAACGCAAGCTGAACAAGCACAAGATGTGAAAACAGCTGACAGCACTGAAGCCACTAAATCGGCAGAATAATCCCTTACCATCGACAATATGCTCACCGCATCCATTCGCGATGGAGCTGCTCGCTATCACCCAGATAATCGAGCAGCCATTCAATCGCCGGATTCTGGCTCTCTTTATTCCACGCTAAGCAACACGGGCTCACCGGCGGTTTAACCGCTAGCTGCTTTTCTACCAGTTCGCCGCTTTCGATAAGCGGTAACGCCTTATGCTCTGGCACAACACAAATCCCCAGTCCCGACTTCAAACAAGACATCGCACTGTGCCAGTTCGGTACCATAATCCGTCGTTGGTTATCCATCAGCCACGTCACCCGCTTGGGCAGCACCCGTGACGTATCTTCAAGGCAAATGGCCGGATATTCAATAAGCTCTTCCGCCTCCAGCGGATAATCAATCGCAGCGAGAGGATGATCGGGGCTAACAACAAAACGCCATTCCAATACACCCATGTCACGATAATCAAAGTGGCCACTGACAGGCACGGCCGCCGTTGCCCCGATGGCAATATCAGCTCGGCCATCAGACAAGGCATCCCATACCCCGTTGAACACTTCCATCGTCAAATGCAGTTCCATATCAGGAAACTGACGATAGAAGTCACGCACTAAGGTATTTACCCTGCTCTCACGTACAACCGTATCCAATGCCACCGATACACTCTGTGACCAGCCATTGGCAACTCGCTGGGTTTGCATTTTTAGCAACTCCATTTGCTTAAGTAACGCTCTAGCCTCTTCAACAAAGAACTCTCCAGCAGGGGTAAGTTGTACCTGGCGATGGAGCCTAACAAACAAATCAACCGCCAAGCGCTCTTCGATCACCCTAACGGTATAGCTAATTGCACTGGGTACTTTGTGCAATTCTTCAGCAGCTGCAGAAAAACTTCCTCGCCTTGCAACCACATCTATCACTTGTAAATCATTAAAAGAAAACATAAGGCTCTTCCTTTTGACCGTTTAAGGCTAGCGCCTATCCCAGCTCAAACAGCTGGTTTTCACAGCAATATTGCAACAAGTTGCTCTTAATTCACACCATGTGAATGATATTCAACCTCACACAGTGCACTGCAGATAAAGCCATGATAGTGGTGAGAAATCAATCAAATCAAATTTTTTGAAAGCAATGTTTAAATTTTACCGTTTCACAGCATGAAAAACCATGTATAGACTTGCCGCAAAGTACAAAACAGTTAAAGAAATAAAAGCTATGACAAATCAACCTTCAAAAATGACCATCCTGTGGTTTGCATGTTTAAGTATGCTTGGCTTCCTGGCAACAGACATGTACCTCCCTGCTTTCGAAGTTATTCGAGAGGATTTTGATACATCACAATCACTTATCGGTCTAACACTGAGTATCTTCTTGTTAGGTATGGCACTTGGCCAGCTAATTTATGGTCCGCTGTCTGATCGTATTGGCCGTATCAAAGTGCTAATGGGTGGTATGACACTATTCAGTATCGCTTCTGTTTTCTGTGCCTTTGCACCAAACGTTGAATTGATGCTAGTTGCCCGTTTTGCACAGGCGCTGGGCGCATGTAGTGCAACGGTTATCTGGCAGGCAGTTGTGGTTGACCGTTACGAAGGCAAAGTCTCAGAGCGCGTTTTTGCTACCATTATGCCGTTAGTTGCCTTGTCCCCGGCTTTGGCTCCACTGGCTGGCGCAATGCTTGAGCACCAGTTCGGCTGGCGCAGTATCTTTGTTGCCCTAGTCGGTTTTGGTGCTGTTTTGTCCATCATGACACTAAAAGAAACTGAAAGTGCCAATTTGGACAAAAAACAAGAAAAAGTCTCTGTGCAATTGCGCCGAGATTATGCCCAGATCCTTAGTTCAAAAAAATTCATTGGTAACATGATTATCTTTGCTGCCTGTTCAGCTGCGTTCTTCGCATACCTTACGGGTTCACCATTTGTGATGGCAGCAATGGGTTACTCTGGTGCAGATATCGGCCTGAGCTATGCACCACAGACTGTTGCTTTCATTATTGGTGGTTACGGTTGCCGTACCTTGCTAAACAAATACGACAGCCAGCAACTACTTCCTTGGATCCTAAAGTTGTTCTTTGCCAGCGTTACTGTGATGTTCATGATCTCTTTACAGACTGAACCAACCACTATCTGGCCGATCCTAGTACCATTCTGCTTCTTAGCGGTGGCGAACGGTGCTATCTACCCGCTTATTATCAGCAAAGCGTTGGAAGATTTTAAAAACTGTAGTGCAACAGCTGCTGGCCTACTTAACTTCCTGCAAACAATGGTATGTTTCGCAGCAAGTGGTTTGGTATCAGCCTTTGCAATGCACGGCTTGATGACTGTAACAACAGCAATGTTCATCACAGGTTTTGTCGCACTCATCGGTTACGCGTTTGTGGTTAAAGCTCGTCGCGAAGAAACAGCGGCACTTGCCCAGACAGCATAATTCCATACTGCGCTAAAGTTTAAAGCATCCAAAAGGTCACTCTCGAAGTGGCCTTTTTCATTATCAGAGCCCTCCCGCATCTACTTTACGGGGGTCATATCAATCTCGCCCCTCAAAAACGCTTAAATATTCCACACCACAAATACGCATTTTTTTGCCATTTTCACATCTATCGCTCAAATCACATAAATACAGTGGTTTAAATGGATTAAAAGGCAAATCTTAGAACAAAAATCAAACAAAAATGCAACCTTTGGAATTTTTTATACATTTTTCTTGCATAAGATCTCACTCTGGGTAATATAAACCTCAAATGACGATTAATGCAGCAAGTCAGCATGAGTATTCAAGTAAAGAGTGTTAATAAATTCTACGGTGATACCCAGGTTCTTCATGATGTTGAATTCACCTGTGGTAAAGGGGAAACCTTGGTATTGCTTGGCCCAAGTGGCGCTGGTAAAAGCTCTTTGCTAAGGGTGCTTAACTTGCTGGAGAACGCTAGCAGCGGTCAGCTTCAGGTTGCCAGCGAAGCCTATGACTTCGCAAAAACTATCTGCGAAAAAGAGGCGCTGAAACTAAGACGCAAAGTCGGTATGGTTTTCCAGCAATACAACCTATGGCCTCACCTCACGGTAATGGAAAACCTGATTGAAGCACCAATTAAAGTTGCTGGTGTCTCTAAACAGCAAGCCACTGACGAAGCCATGGCTCTTCTCACTCGCTTGCAACTAGCAGACAAAGCTGAGGCTTGGCCGCTGCAACTCTCTGGCGGCCAGCAGCAACGTGTTGCCATTGCCCGCGCACTGATGATGAAACCTGAAGTGCTGCTGTTTGACGAGCCAACGGCGGCACTCGACCCTGAAATTACCAATCAGGTTGTCAAAATTATTAATGACCTGAGTGAAACCGGCATTACACAAGTTGTGGTCACCCACGAAGTGGACTTTGCTAAGAAAATCGCCAGCCACGTGCTGTACCTTGAAAAAGGCCGCATGGTGGAGCACGGCACCAAAGAGGCCTTCACAACCCCGGCCACCCCGGAGTTTGCTGAGTACCTCACGCACTAATTTAATTACCTATTCAAACTTAGGTATAGACACCATTTTTCAGCATCATGCCTCTCGTGATGCTGCAGTTAACGACGCACGGAGTATCGCGATGAAAAAGATTGTATTGGCAACATTGATTGGTTTGGCTTCAGCAAATGCTGCCGCTCAGGAAGAAATTAAGTTTGCGATGGAAGCAACTTACGCCCCATTCGAATACGTTGATGAGAATAACGAAATTCAGGGCTTTGATGTTGATCTCGCCAATGCACTTTGTGACGTGATTGAAGCCAAGTGTTCTTTTCACAACCAGCCTTTTGATAGCCTGATCCCTGCGTTGAAATTCCGTCGTTACGATGCAGCTATCTCGGGTATTGATATTACTGAACAGCGCCAGCAAGTGGTCAACTTTACCGACGCATACTACGACAACTCAGCCGCTTTCGTTGCCCTGGATGGTAAAGTGGCAGATCAAGCTGCGCTTAAAGGCAAGCGTGTTGGTGTTCAGAACGGTTCAACCCACCAAAGCTACCTAACCGAGCAACTTGACGGTGTGACCGCTGTACCATACGCCAGCTACCAAGATGCGTTCATCGATATGCAAAATGGCCGTATTGATTCGGTATTCGGTGATACTGCCGTAGTTGCAGAGTGGTTCAAAAAGAACGATAACCTTGTTTATGTTGGTGAGCAGGTGACCAATGCCAAATACTTCGGTAACGGTTTTGGTATCGCCATCAACAAAGACAACCAAGAGCTACTGGATAAGCTAAACACTGCACTGAAAACGGTTAAAGCGAACGGCCAGTACGACGAAATCTTCAACAAGTACTTCGGTGAGTAATTTATGGCGTTATCAGGTTATGCTCTGACGCTACTTGAGGCTAGCTGGGTCACCATCCAGCTAAGCCTGGCCAGCGTCTCTGTAGGATTGGTCTTGGCAGTTCTCTTTGCCAGTGGTGAGATGTCGCGCTTTCGTGCCCTTGCTTGGCCGACAACGGCGCTGGTCACCGTGCTTCGGGGCTTACCTGAAATATTGGTTGTACTGTTTATTTTCTTCGGCTCTACGCAAGTACTGTTCTTGTTAACCGGAGATTTCATTGAAGTCAGCCCGTTTTTGTCAGGGGTAATTGCCCTGTCTCTTATCTTTGCTGCTTACGCCTCACAAACCCTACGAGGCGCCCTCAAAGCCGTACCCAACGGACAGCGGGAGGCAGCAAGTGCATTGGGGATCAGCAAGTCGCGGGCATTCTTCAAGATTGTTCTACCACAAGCAGTGCGCCACGCGCTACCCGGCCTAACTAACCAATGGCTGGTGCTGCTGAAAGATACCGCTTTAGTGTCCTTGATTGGAGTGACGGACTTGCTCAAGCAAGCTCAGCTAACCGCAGCAGCCACCCACGAAAGCTTTACCTGGTATGCCTGCGCGGCGGCTGTGTATTTGGTCATCACCTTGATCACCCAGCGGGTCGTCAAGCAGCTGGACAAAAAATACAGCTTGCAGGATGGCCACTCAACATCGGGCAAATCAGCTAAAGCAAAAGTGACTAAAGCAAATGCATTGGAAGGAGCTAGCGCATGAATGAGCAACACGTTTGGCAACTTCTCGATGGCTTAGTTGTTAGCCTTGAACTGACCGCGGTCTCCTTATTGGTTGGCTGTACCTTGGCGTTATTGATGACATTGACGCTGATTCTAAAAACACCGGGCCTGCACTGGCTAAGCCGCGGCCTCATCACTTTGTTTACCGGTACACCCTTGTTAGTACAGATCTTTTTGATTTACTACGGACCGGGGCAATTTGAGTGGGTACGGGAAAGTATTTTATGGAACTGGCTAAGCCAACCTTGGTTTTGTGCCATGCTTGCCCTGGCACTCAATACCGCGGCATACAGCACCCAGCTGTTCAAGGGCGCATTCAATGCCATCCCTTCGGGCCAATGGCATGCATGCAAAGCCTTGGGAATGAATACCAAAACGACCTTGGGTGTATTACTTCCGTATGCGATCCGCCGGGCGATCCCAGCCTATTCCAACGAAGTGATTTTGGTTTTCAAGGGCACCTCGCTGGCCAGTACCATCACCATTATGGATATCATGGGCTACGCACAACGGATCAACGCCCAAACTTACGATACCTTAATGGTCTTCAGTGTTGCGGGGGCTTTCTACCTAACTGTTAATGGTGTGCTGACCTTGATATTCCGTCAAGTTGAGAAAAAAGCACTCGCATTCGAGATGGCTAGATAAGATAAGTCGCTCATACTCACCACAACTTGATACTTAAAAAGCTGGCTAACACCAGCTTTTTCATTCCTCAAAACTCATATCTGTAATAATTCATTTCAAATCAAATCCGCACTGAAACAGTTTTGATATGTGTTTTATCACCATAAATCTAACTATTGGATGTGTACAGAATTACCCTTTGGTTTACATGGTTAATATTCATATAGATCTCGATCACATTTTTATTCGATCAACATATCAGCAAATCAAGCAAAAACGCCTTTTCCCCGCATTATCAAGATCAAAAAACAAACCAACAAGAAACCAATTTAACAAAATAGAAACACGAACCGCCATTAACAATCTTTCACAACTACCCATAAATAGTTATATAAAATCGCATCCCATTCATCTTTCCGTTACAGATCAAAAAAGAATTAATAAGGTAAAACCAATAGCTTTTGCCCAATTGAATCACTACGAAAATATATCTTAAGATCCCTTTAAAACATTTGTTAACACTTTTTCTTTTAGCTCAATTAACAAAGTAGAACGGGTAGATATATGAATAATGGAATCAGCACAGCTGCTAAGGATGAAAAGCAGCGTGAGTGGCGTGCTTTCTTTTTCATCACAGTTTTTCTCTTTCCCATCCTCAGTGTTGCCGCCGTCGGTGGCTACGGCTTTTTCGTTTGGATGATGCAGGTCTTCTTCTTGGGGCCTCCAGGCCACATGGGATAACGCCGGCATAACAACAATTAATAACCACACATTGAGTACACAACATGAAAGCATTTCTAATTAAAGCTTGGCAGACTTTCTCTCGGCCAAGTGTCCATATCAGCCTCGGGGTTTTAACCCTTGGCGGCTTTATCGCAGGGGTTATTTTCTGGGGTGGTTTCAACACCGCGCTGGAGGTGACCAATACCGAAGAATTCTGTATTGGCTGCCACACCATGGAAAACAACGTATACCAAGAACTACAAGAAACCGTGCACTGGAAAAACACATCCGGTGTTCGTGCAACCTGCCCTGACTGTCACGTTCCGCACAATTGGACGGACAAGATCGCCCGTAAAATGCAAGCCAGCAAAGAAGTGTTCGCCCAAGTATTCGGTGATTTAGACACCAAAGAAAAATTCGAAGAACGCCGCGTTGCCCTAGCCCAGCACGAATGGGATCGATTCTCTGCCAATAAGTCGTTGGAATGTAAAAACTGCCACAACTACGACAGCATGGATTTCGACAACATGCGCCCAACAGCTCGCATCCAAATGAAGCAAGCGGCTGAGCGTGACCAAAGCTGTGTAGATTGCCACAAAGGTATTGCCCACAACCTGCCGAAAAACATGGACAGCTCTGGTGGCATGATCGGTGAACTTGAGCAGCTAGCTTCAAGCACCAAGTTCGAAACAGGCCAAGAATATGTCAGCGTACGCCATCTGCCGCTGTATGAAGAAAAAGACCTAACCACAGAAGCTGGCCTGCTGAACCCAGCATCATCAGTTAAAGTCATCGACCAAACTGCAGATGCCATCGAAGTCGAAGTCTCTGGCTGGCGCAAAGACAAAGGCTTTGGCCGTGTTATCCAGGAAGATTTCGGCATGAACATCGCCGTGGCTTCCCTGCTGAAAGAGTCTGCAACCAATGATCAGGTTGTTGAGAAGTTCGAGCGCAAAGAAGATGACCTCACCGGCCTGCCTTGGCAGCGTGTGACTGCCAAAGTGTGGATGAAAAAAGAAGCCTTGATGGCCGACGTTCAGCCTATCTGGGAGAAAGCCAAACAGTCTTACAACACCAACTGTTCTGTGTGTCACACCCAACCGGATGAAGCACACTTCGATGCCAACACTTGGCCAGGCATGTTCAACGGCATGATGGCATTCGTTAACTTCGATACCGATAGTAAAGCCTTGGTGCTGAAGTACCTACAGAAACACTCATCTGACTTTGCAGATGGCCACCACTAAGCGATTGATGGAGTAATTGACTATGTCTGTAAGCAGAAGACGTTTCCTACAAGGTATGGTAGCAACCAGCGCCGCATCAGTGATTGGCCCTAGCCTACTGGGTACAAAGGCCATGGCTGCTGAAACGGTAGGCACCTGGAAAGTATCCGGCTCTCACTGGGGGGCATTCCGCGCCCATATCTACGGCGGCAAACTACAAGAAATCAAACCGCTAGAGCTGGATAAACACCCAACCGAGATGCTTAACGGCATCAAGGGGATTCTTTACAGCCCATCGCGTGTACGCTACCCGATGGTTCGCCTCGACTGGCTGAAGAAGCACAAATACAGTGCCGAGACCCGCGGTAACAACCGTTTTGTCCGCGTTACCTGGGATGAAGCGATTGACCTGTTCTACCGCGAATTAGAGCGTATCCAGAAAGATTACGGTCCTTGGGCGCTACACGCCGGGCAAACCGGTTGGCGTCAAACCGGCCAGTTCCACAGCTGTGGTAACCACATGCAGCGTGTTGTCGGTATGCACGGTAACTACATCAAGAAAGTCGGTGACTACTCGACCGGTGCCGGCCAGACTATCTTGCCATACGTATTAGGTTCCACTGAGGTGTATGCTCAGGGTACCTCTTGGTCTGAAATCTTAGAGAACAGTGACAACATCGTTCTTTGGGCTAACGATCCGGTGAAAAACCTGCAGGTTGGCTGGAACTGTGAAACCCACGAGTCCTTCGCATACCTCGAAAAGCTGAAAGAAAAAGTCGCCAACGGCGAAATCAATGTGCTTTCCGTTGACCCGGTGAAGAACAAAACTCAGCGTTACCTCAACAACGATCATATGTACATCAACCCACAAACAGATGTGGCGTTCATGTTGGGTGTCGCGCATACCCTTTACACCGAAGAGCTTTACGACAAAGACTTCATCAAGATGTACTGTTTGGGCTTTGATGACTTCATCCAGTATGTGATGGGTGAAACCAAAGACAAGATCGAGAAAAATCCAGAATGGGCAGCAGAGATCTGTGGCGTGTCTGCCGATAAGATCCGCGAGTTTGCCCGCATGCTGGTTAACGGTCGTACCCAGATGCTATTTGGCTGGTGTATCCAGCGTCAGGAGCACGGTGAGCAGCCGTACTGGATGGGGGCGGTTATCGCTGCGATGGTAGGTCAAATTGGCCTGCCAGGCGGTGGTATCTCATACGGTCACCACTACAGCTCAATCGGTGTACCTTCAACGGGCTTTGCGGCGCCGGGCGGCTTCCCGCGTAACCCAGATGAAGGCCAAAAGCCAAAATGGGATAACAAAGATTTCAACGGCTACAGTAGTACTATTCCGGTCGCGCGCTGGATTGACTGCCTGCTCGAGCCAGGCAAGCAGATCCGCTATAACGGCTCTAAAGTGACCCTGCCTGATTACAAGATGATGGTGATCAGTGGCTGTAACCCTTGGCACCACCACCAAGATCGCAACAAGATGAAGAAAGCCTTCAAGGCGCTTCAAACGGTTGTCACCATTGATTTTGCCTGGACAGCGAGCTGTCGCTTCTCGGATATCGTGCTACCGGCATGTACCCAGTGGGAACGTAATGATATCGATGTTTACGGCTCTTACAGTGGCCGTGGCCTGATTGCGATGCAAAAGCTGGTTGACCCACTTTTCCAGTCAAAAACAGACTTCGAAATCATGACAGAAGTGGCTCGTCGTTTCGGTCGCCACAAAGAATACACCCGTGGTATGGACGAGATGGAATGGGTTCGCCAGCTTTACAGCGAATGCCGTGATGCCAACAAAGCCAAATTCGATATGCCAGAGTTCGATGAGTTCTGGGCACAGGGTTATTTCGATGCCGGTACAGGTAAGCCTTGGGTTCGCCATGCCGACTTCCGTGAAGATCCTGAGATCAACCCATTGGGTACGCCATCAGGCTTTATCGAAATCACCAGTCGCAAGATTGATCGCTTTGGCTACGAGCACTGTCAGGGCCACCCAATGTGGTTCGAGAAGAGTGAACGTTCGCATGGTGGCCCAGGCTCAGACAGGCACCCATACTGGCTGCAGTCTTGCCACCCAGACAAACGCCTGCACTCGCAAATGTGTGAATCGGAAGATTTCCGTGCCACCTATGCAGTACAAGGCCGTGAGCCGATCTATATCAACCCGAAAGATGCTGCTGCCAAGGGCATCCAGAACGGTGATTTGGTTCGTGTTTACAACGACCGTGGCCAACTACTGGCTGGCGCTGTGCTGACTGACAGCTACGCACCGGGCGTGGTTCGTATCGAAGAAGGTGCTTGGTATGGTCCTCTAAGCGAGAAAGAAGGCGCGATGGATACCTACGGCGATCCAAACACCCTGACTCAGGATATTCCGTCTTCTGAACTGGCTCAGGCAACCAGTGCCAACACCTGCCTGGTTGAGTTCGAAAAGTTCACTGGCACGGTACCGCCAGTAACGTCATTCGGTGGTCCGATTGAAGTGAGTTAATTCTCACTAGCAGAAATAAACAAAGGGGAGTTGCTTATGGCAACTCCCCTTTTTACAATTATCAGAATATTAAAATTTAACATCCTAGTTAAAACTCTATCCGTCAATACTCATATGAAGGCCTTTACAGAATACTAATTACACTGTACTGCTCAATTTTCAAAAGACTAACTTTATCTATCGCCAAAAAGTTTAGATTCAAAGAGGACTTTTTAATAGCGGAACTAAACAAGCTAAGTAGCTGGTATTGAGTAGAGCAACCATAAAAGCTGGATATTAATTTCAAAGAAAAAAGGAGCCGATGGCTCCTTAAGAAATATCAAATAATGTGTTACACACGATTTTCACAACCAGGTTTTTCTGTGTCAATAATCTGCGTTCCCTCTACATCATAAGAGAAGAACCCAAGATATAAATAGAACCATGAATGCTCAACAACTGCATCAGCAAGACCGACAACACACTTATCATCTTTAATTGCATCATCAACTGCAGTTTCAACATTTGGAATACCGAGAGGGAAAATAACTGCAATTTTTGTATCACTACCCTCAACACGCTTCCCTTCAACAAAGCCCTGTGAGTTCATGTCTACATTTAAGGTTGATGCCACTGTCAAATCAGCAACCCGCTGGCTACATCCAGACATAGCTAGTGCTGCTAGAGCCGCGATAGCTAACTTCTTCATGATTTTACCTATTCGATTTCAATTATTTAATAAAGCTTACAGCGTACCAATCACTTTTAGTACTTGGTACGCTATAAAATCAAACAGAATGATATACCATATGAGGTGTAATGAGTAATGCGATTTTTTGCTTTTTATGCAGACCTATATAACTTTTTGGAATATTAATTAAATTTCATACTTATCAGACACTTAAACTGGTAATTTATTTTAATTACTAGATCGCACCAATTTGAACGCTGTTAAATTTTGGAGTTCTTTTCACCCATCAACTCCTCAATACTAATATCACGGTCTTCTCACTCCTCCTTTAACCTATGAAGTTGATTGAATTTCGCTCATGAAAACAACGCTTCTAAATCACTATTACTAATCCTTTTCCCACCAATGCGATATCTCGCCTCATCATTAATTAGTCAGCTGATTGTTTATCCATTAATTTGAGTTTTCCTTTGCAGCAATAATACTGGCGTTAAGTCTTCACCATCTTCACTGTTAATTTTGAAATCTATGAAAGCCCTGAACTTGATGCCGTTAGCATTGTTCAGGGCTTTAAATGTAGCGAGAATGGGAAATCAATTTGGATCTAATCGGCAAAGCGAAAGTGCGTTATCAGATGCACGCTGACACTCAATATCAACCCATTGGCCATTGAACTGCTGAAGCGAACTGTCTGTGGCAGAATACCCCCACATAATACCGTTCTCAACCGGGCCTTCTAGGCTGATTTCATTGTCTTTCCTCTCAGGCCTAACCCGTTTCACATAATTACCGTTATTGGCTTTACCGTCGAGTTCCACCCACTGGCCGTTGACGTTTGATAGGTTGATACCATCATCATATTCTGTATTCACATCAACAATGAAGACAATGCCGTTAATACTCAATGTCGCACCGTCATAGCTCGCCTCGCCCTCAACATTGAACTCCAAATTATCCGGTACACTCACCTGATCTTGGAAATCAACCCGAGTAGCAAAAAGCTTGTTCTCCAGTTCAATCAAATCAACTTCGACAATTGCACCAATTTCCAGGTTTGACCGAGTTCCGTCATCAAAGGATGTATTGCCATTGGTATGGACACGAACATTCCCACCGATATCGAAGCTCGTGAGATCTGGGCTTACCCACGTGATAATCCCTTCAAGTTCAGTGTTACGCACATCATCGTTATCCCGGATATCAATGATTGAAGCGACAAACTGACTGCCGTCAAACTGGCCGTAAACTTCAACCCATAGTCCATCAGCTAACGTCCTGCTATCTTCGACAGCCGCATTGGAGTAATCAACCTGAACAGTGGCTATCGTAAACACACTTTGCGAAGAATCGAGCCCTGATATTGCTCCTTCAATTTCCGCCGTTGTTTGTGGATCAACCACAGTAACAACGGTCACTTTCCAGCTATCATCGGGTTCGACCAAACCATACAACATCACCCAGTCGCCAATATTAAAACCAGTACCAGGGTAGTCATAACTAATACCATTTATCGAGAGGCTGCTGTCGGAAACGGCAGTTACCTGCCCAGTTGCTGCAGGTTGCAAGTACACTAGTTGGGCTTGGTTATCCTGATATTCCACTTCAACCTGCATCCCTTGCTCAAGCTCATCAAAGCTGTAGCTGCTGTCATCGTAGCTAATAACTGCCTGTGAGCCATCAAGTTGATGCTTATTAATCGTGAAGGTCTCATCTGGATATGAAACCGAATCTACCGTACCTATTGTTCGTGCTAATGGTGAGCTTTGGACAATATCACTGCCACCATCTGATGAACTTGAGTCACCACCACACCCTGTGACTGCTAGGGACAATCCAATTGCTAAAGAAAGCAAGTTAAGACTTCTCATAGAGTTACCTATAACCAACTCTTTTCCCTGGATATATTTCCATCGTTTGAACTTATAGCCATACAGCAAGCCATATTATTGTTTTGTTGGCTCTTGGCAGACTGATAGTAAGTATAGAATCCCCTTAGCATAAACTTGCCTCAAGGCTGATAATTACTGCCTTCCAATCATGACAAAAAATGTAAGTAAAGCCGGACAAATACCTCATGTTCTTTGGTAACGGTTACACTTCCCTTTCCTATTGATTTTATTGATTATGTGCAATCGCTCAGATATTTTTACGGCATTATTATTGCACCTGTTACACAGGCAGTGTTTAATAAGCGCCAAGTATGATTTGAGCTAGGATGTGTAGCCATGGCTACGATTAAGGATGTGGCCAAACTGGCCGGTGTTTCCGTTGCGACGGTATCACGTGTAATCAACAAATCCCCTAAAGCCAGTAAAGCATCGATTTCGTCTGTCACGCAGGCGATGAAAGAGCTTGGCTACCGCCCCAACGCGAATGCCAGAGCACTGGTTAGTCAATCAACCAACACTATCGGCGTCGTTGTCGGCGATGTTTCTGACCCTTTCTTTGGTTCAATGCTCAAAGCGATAGATCAGATCGCTAGACAGAATGGCAAACAGATTCTTATCGGCAATGGCTATCACAATGCTGTTACGGAAAAAGAAGCCATAGAGCTATTGATTAACAGCCGCTGTGAATCTTTAATCATCCACAGTAAAGGGTTGAGTAACCAAGAGCTGATTGATTTTGCCAATGAAGTTCCGGGAATGGTGGTCATTAACCGCTACATTCCTGAAATAGCCCATCGCTGTATTGCACTCGATAACCACAAGGGCTCCTACCTGGCTACAGAGTACCTGATCAAAAACGGCCACCAGCATATCGGTTATGTGTGCTCGAACCACGACATTGAAGATACCGAACAGCGCCGAGCCGGATACCTCGATGCGCTGCGCGCTTATAACCTGCCAGCCGATGACAACTACATCGAATACAGTTCGCCAGATGAAGCCGGTGGCGAGCATGCGATGATGAACCTGTTATCAAAAAACTTACCAATTACTGCCATTGCCGCCTACAACGACAACATGGCTGCTGGTTGCTTATCTGTACTAGAAGAAAATGGTATTACTCCACCACAAGATATCTCTCTGATCGGTTTTGATGATGGTATCATCGCCAAGTATTTGAGCCCGAAATTGACCACGGTGCGCTACCCGATCAACATCATGGCAGAGCAAGCGGCGAACCTTTCGCTCTCTCTCGCCAAAGGTGATGAGAACAAGACATGTACCCGGATGTTTGTCCCTACCCTAGTACGTCGCTTGTCCGTCGCTCAAAAATAAAAAGCAATAAGAGGAATGTATGCTTAATCTCGAAAAACAGCTGGCCTTTATCAATGAACTGGATCGCCTGAAAGCGGTATACCGCAAAACCATGGTCAAGCCTGATAACAACCGCCAGGAAAACAGTGCTGAACACAGCTGGCACATTGCACTTATGGCCCAAGTACTGAAAGACTACATTGAAGAGCCTGTCGATGTGAATCGTGCTGTCATGATGCTGCTGATCCACGACATTGTTGAGATCGATGCCGGTGATACTTTTGCTTTTGCCGAACAACATGAGCTAGATGGCCAAGAAGAGAAAGAAATCGAAGCGGCCAACCGTTTGTTCGGTCTACTACCAGAAGCACAATTTGTAGAAATGAAGGCGTTATGGATGGAGTTTGAGCAAGCCCAAACCGCTGACGCCCGCTTTGCTAAAGCGATGGATCGCATCTTGCCGCTTATCCAGAACATGTCCAATGAGGGTGGCAGCTGGGTTAAACACACAGTAACCAAACAGCAAGTACTTAAGCGTAATGAGTATCTGGAAAAAGTCACGCCTAAACTATGGCAATACGCTTGCGGGCAGATTGACCTCGCGGTCAAGAATGGTTGGCTTGTCGACAACTAATACTGACATCATCAAGACCTGATCACAAAGGCCGTGGAGATTAGTGCAATCCTCACGGCCTTTTGTTTACAAAATCACTGACACATAGTTCGATGCCATGACTGATGAGAAATTCCTTTTCTCTAAAATCCATATTGTTCTGCGTTTACTTGTCTTTATTAATCAGCGCCGTTTTGTAAGCAAGGTTACCTTCTTGATCCATTGCCCTGAACTTCACACTACCTGAACGGTTAGATGCAATGGTTACAAAAGCCCTACCATGCTCATCTGTAGTGAAAGAGCCAGAACCTGGAACATTGGTCGTAATTGTCACATTGCTAGCGGGTGATCCGTTTTCACTGACTTTGACCCATGCTCCCTCGTTTTGCGGAGTCACTCTTAAGTTTAAATCGGCCATCACTGGTGCACTTAGTAATACAGTTGCAGCGATCATGATACCTGTAAGCTTAAGCATATCTTTTCTCCTTGAAATATTTGTTTGGGTTCGGAGTTAAATTTAGCTAGAGCATCAAGATAAAGAAACATTAAGAATTAAACATGTCGTTCGAATTATTCGAACATGATTTATCGCCCTGACATTAGTTTACGTTTAAGTACAAACTATTTACCAACAGCATAATTAGCCAATTTTTCTGTTCTATCAGAACAATACATCGTCAAATTATGCATCTAGACAATAACTATTTCTCAACAACTTTATTTCTCTACCCTACATGTTTAAGCTATAGAGCATAAGATACAACAAAGTTATATAAGTCGTTCAATTTCTCAAAAGTGATACAAGTTAACGGTAAATTCATGTAAACAACCGTCAATCAAACGATATTTTATTGCTATATCGTAAAGATAATTTACACCTGTTTATTAAGAGATTTATTCGATTAACTCACAATTAAAAATCGTAATTTAAACTAACCGTACTGTATAACTCATCATTGCTCTGGTCAGAGGCAACTGTTGAATTGTAGATATATTCCAAATCCAATTGCAGTGAAACATCTTCCATCAACTGATTTTTGACAAACCCTTTCAGATTAGTCGACGTATTTGCCTCACCGTAATCGACACTAAGGCGCCCACCAAGCTCGAACCTATCATTAATTTTGGTGTTTGCCTCAGCAAAAGCATTGGCAATAACTTCATCTTCGTTCTTTTTTGGAAAGTCCGGATCGAAAGACTGACGCTGTGAAAATCGGTAACCCGGACCCGCACCAATATCTAGTTTACTGTCGCCCGTATCAATTAACGTTGCACCAAAGCCCGAGGCAATAGTCAGTTGATGACGATATGTTGCGAATTGATCATGCTCGTATTTACCATTGCCATAAATAAACCACGCATCATTAACGAAGTGGCGTAAACCATAGCTCAGATTGTATTTGTTAGTCCCATCTTCGCCTTCACTCGCACTGGTGTAGTAAGTGTAAATTTCACCCTTTTGTTGCCAGTCATTAAAGTCGTAAGCCAGACTGGCTCCAGAATTTACTGAAAGTGAACTTGTGGTTGTTTCGGTAAATATAAAGCCCAACTTAGCATTACCGCTCCATGGGCCAGATTCTTCATCTTCAGCCGCTTGAACCACAACAGAATGAGTGACAACAAGAATAACGGATAGCGCAATAGCAACCTGCGATTTCATAGTCCCTGACAACCTTAAGCAACAAATCTAAACGCCCCATTGTAGGAAGCAATATGCTGCGATTGTCAGCGAAATGTTATTAAATAATCAAAGATGAGCCATAAAACGCCAGAAAAATCACCATGCAAATATCAAAGGCTCATGGTATTTAGCTGGTGTATTTATTGTCGATGTCATCTGCTATCTAACGGTGCCCCTTCGTCACATTTCTTGCATTTGAGCAGGTAGCCTATCATTGCTGCACGGCCAACTTCCGTTATTACCCACGGACGGCAAATAAAAGGAGGCTGATGACGCACATGCTGATTGTGGCCGCATGCTAATTCGGCCACCCAGTGGTTTTCTTCGTCTTTATGATAACCGGTAATCGGTTGGTCCATTACTTGTGCCTATTTGCGATCTGCTGGATGGTTTACACCATCATTCGTCACCACATCACCTAAATCAAACGGATTGACGCCTTCTAAACACCCTATGTTGTAGCCATACTCTTCGGGATTTGAACGTCTCTGGTGGTGGGTATATATGCCACATTCAGAGCAAAAATAGTGTTTAGCGGTATGGGTATTAAATTGGTAGAGCTTCAGGGCGTCTTGCCCTTTAATGATTCGAATACCATCAAGCTTTACCGAACCCACGATCGCCCCTTTACGACGGCATATCGAGCAATCGCAACGGCGGGGATTTTCTATCCCATTGGGTAAGCTCAATTCTATTTCTACAGCTCCGCAATGGCAGGTGGCTTTATGCTTGGCTTGGATTTCTGTTTCACCGACTTTTCTGATCATCTTTCTTCCTTGTCTTGAGTTGCTTGTGGCATAGTTGTCGCACTAGTCGATCACTAAGCTACCATCGTCATTGAACTCCCAGCAGTCACCATAGGCAACTTCCCAAAGATACCCGTCGGGATCAGAGAAATAACCACTGTAGCCACCCCAAAATACATCCTGAGCCGGTTTCTCAATTTTCCCGCCTGCGGTTTCAGCCAAAGCTAATACGGCATCGACCTCAGGTTTAGAACGGGTGTTATGTGCCAAAGTTACACCGGAAAACCCATCTTTTACTGCTTTGAAATCAGGTGATACATCCTCGGCCAAGGCATCCAATGGATATAGCGCCAAGCATACCCCACCTGTTTTAAAGAAAATGATGCCATCTTCCGGTGTTTTCGAGGATGAAAAACCAAGTTTGCTGTAAAACTCAAAAGAGGCTTCTAAGTCTTGAACGCCTAGCGTAATAATGCTGATCCGCGGTTCCATGATATTTCCTTTTATACATAACCCACATCATCTTAGCGCCTTCTTAAATACAGATCACTGCAAACAAAAAAGGCCACAAAGTGGCCTTTTCTCTATTTAAAATAGGATCGTTTACTGTTGGGCTTCTGCCTCTTTTAGTTCCGGCTCTGCACTATAGAATTCACCGCGCTGAATTTTTGCCCTTACTTTTGCGTGCTCTTCTTCAGTAAATGTATAGCGCGACATGATAACAATACGGATCACTGCACCGAGAGCTGGCAATAGTGAGACGCAGAAGAATAAACCTGACAACGCCGATGCGGATTGCTCTGCATTAGGGACATAACCAATCATAGTCAGGATGATGCCTGTCAAGCCACCCGCTACCGCGACAGACAACTTGCCGGTAAAGGTTTGCCCAGAGAACGTGATCGCCGCACAACGCTTGCCGGTACGGTAGTAAGAATACTCGACGGTATCTGCAATCATTGCCGAAATCAGCGGGTTAGTCATCATGAAGATAGCCGTGATCACTGACAGCCAGACCATCACCATGGTCGGATTTTCATAGCCCGTCAGGTAGAAGCCGACACGCGCCACCACTTCCATAGCACACAGAACAATAAAGATATCACGCTTACGGAAGCGCTTTGTCAGCATAGGGGTTGCCAAGCAGGCAATCGCACTGACCAGAGTAATCGTACCAATGATCGATACCAGCGACGCGTCACCCATGTTGTAGGTAAAGAAGAAAATATACATGCCATTGACGATGTTAAAAAACACATTCATGAAAAAGGCGGCAAGAATAAAAAACAGCGGCTTGTTCTGGCGAACCGCGTGAAATGTCTCTTTTAGGGTCACCTTACCGTCTGAGGCGGTTTCAATACGCTCGCGGGTATTGAAGAAACCGTTGAGCATGAAGGCCAGCCCAATCAGCATGAGGATAATCACCGCCGGAAGGTAGCCCTGATCCGCCCTGCCATCGGCAAACATTGCAGACAGCTTGGGGAACAAAATCATCGTGGCGCCGATACCAGCATTCACCCCGAGCATGGCGCAAGTCGCGGCTTTTGCCCGCTCCTGAGGCTCATCGGTCATCACTGAAGACATCGACCAGAATGGTACGTCAGAGATAGTGTATAGCGTCCCCCACAAAATGTACGTCACACCGGCATAGAACACCTTGGTCGACATATCTGCATCGATATTGTAGAAAGAGGCAATGGTCACCAACACAATCAAGAAGGGGGTGAACAGCATATAGGGGCGAAACTTGCCAAAACGGGAGTTTAGCGTATCCATGTAGCCCGCGATGAGCGGGTCATTAACCGCATCCCAGACCCTGGCAATGAGGAAAATCATACTCGCCGCTATCGGCGAAATGCCCAAGATATCGGTATAGAAAAACAAGATGAAGGAACCAACTAGACCAAAGCTAAAACATTGGCCTACACCATATCCAAAATAGGACATGAGCTCTTTGGGTTGCAGTTTATTTTGTAGGGTAGTCATCTTCACGTCTCACACTGTGCTTATCATTGTAATCAGGTGCAAGCAAGCCAGCACAGAAGTGCATGCTGGCTCACTCTGTGTAGGGTTATTTAGTCATTGCTAACTTCTGAATCAGGTCAACTTCAGACTGATCGTATGGCGTGCCGTCTTCATGCAACAAGTCGTGGAACCAGCGGGATTGATAGTCGCTATCTGAGCGCTTGATTTCCGGCCACGGCAAATGAGTCTGGGTTCTTCCTTTCACCAAGCCCCACTGGTAGCAACCGATTTGCTGCTCATGGAACAACGGCAACTGTTCATGTAAGTACGACTTCGCATGGCGCCCCAGCCATTCCGTACACATCATCGGCCTCTCATAGGCAGAGACAACCTCAACGGCTTTTGCAAAGAGATCCAAAGGAAGATAGGCGTGGAAAGTGATAATATCTGAGAGCTCCAATGCACGGCGGTCCGTCGGGTGCTCAAAAATAGGTAGGCTTCTGTCGAGAATGCTCGGAGCATGCCAAGCCCCCACCGTCAACGGCTGAACCGGATCACAATCGCGCGCCCACTCAAACGCTTTTTCCATCAATTGATGGCTGAATGTTTCCATCGCTTCATCAAAAGCATGTTCACCGTCCAGACCGAAAATCATTCGGTTGGTCGGTTCATTGTACAAATCCCAAATAGTGATACGGCTATCTGTTTGATATGTAGAAATAATATCACGTACATAGGTTTCAACCTCGCCCCACTGGCTTGGCTCCATAACAATATTTCGGCCCGGGCTGGCGGCGGCTTGGCTGTTGTGCAGATCAGGTACCGGCTCTTTTTGCGGTCCGAGGTATGGGTGATCGCCAGAGAAGCCGCAGTCATCCATCAGTGTCATCATCACCTTGATCTGCAGGCGCTCACAAATCGCCAGGAAAGCATTAATGCGCTGATGCAACCCATCGCGGTCAGCCTGCCAGACGATAAACGGTAAGTTGGTCCGCAGGGTGTTGTAGCCGACCTCCACAGACCATTTCAGCTCTTGCTCAATCGTTTCCAGATCGAAAGTGTGGGCTTGCCACATCTCTGTCCAGTTAACCGCGGTTCGGGGTAAGTAGTTAAAACCGCGCAACCACCCTTGCTCTTTATGCCACGACCATGCTTGTTCTGAAGACCACTGTTTAATCATTTCAACCTCAATACTAATGATTAGCTAATATATTAGCTAATGTATTATTAGAAGGTATTTATTCAACTGGTCCTCTTACGAGTTGTAAAACTGATCACAATATTTCTGACAATCGTGGATCGAAATGTGATCTGTGCCACTTCAGTGATGAAATGTAAGCCGGTTGTTTGCTAATATACTGGCTAATTTATTAGCTAATGAAGATGCAACATCAATGAGTATCAAAAAGCGGATCACCATGCGGGATATCGCCTCTGCCGCGGGAGTGTCTCAACCGACTGTCTCACTGGTTCTTAACGGCTCTCAGTCAATTAAGTTGGCTGAAGCGACCAAAAAGAAAGTGCTGGATGCTGCGAAAGATTTGGGATATGTACACAAACGCACCTCTCATTCCAAAGGCAGACCAAAAAAAATAGCATTAGTCATTAATGGCCTTAATCACTATGATCCGTTTATCGAGGCGGTCAACGCTGCGCGCGAGGCCGCATGGCAGCAAGACCGCGTGTTAGTGACATTTGATTACAGCAACGACAAGCTGTTAGCGGGTCAGATCCAAGCAGAAATCGAACACGGGGAATACGATGGTCTAATCTATGCGTCAAGTATGACTCGAGCGCTATCACCAAACATAAGTATTGATGCCCCAACCGTATTTTTGAATTGCTACAACAAAGACAATGCCAATCAACCTTGTGTCCTTCCTGCAGACAAGCTTGGTGCATACAAAGTCACTGAGCACCTGCTTGCTCAAGGCTTCCGGCGTATAGGTATGATCTGCGGTGAAAAATGGATGGATGCGAGCACTGACCGATTGAACGGCTACCGTCAAGCATTAATCAATAACGACATCATTCCAGATGATCACCTTATCAAAGAAGGCAATTGGTCGTTAAAAGAAGCACACCAACAAACGCTGGCATTGCTTGATCAGCCAACCCCGCCAGAGGCTATCTTTATCGGAAGTGATTACATGGCTATCGGCTGCTACCAAGCGATTGCTGAACGCGGCTTATCAATTCCCGGAGATATCGCCTTAGTCAGCTTCGACAACCAGCAAGTGGCGAGTGAGTTTACCCCGGGCTTAACCTCAGTCGAACTTCCCTATTCCGACATGGGTCGGCAATCTGTGGAAGCCCTTATCGAGCTGGTTAATAAACAGCCTCTGATGTCTTCAACAATAAAAGTTGAAGGGGATGTTATCGTCCGAGCCTCTTCACTCAAGCAATAGCCCCCTCCCTTAATAGAAAAGTAGCAACGGCGCTAACATGACAAAAATGTCATTTTGGCGTCCGGATTAGGTCAGGAACAATTCGTTATTCTCTCTAACGTAAAGTCAAACACTGAGAGGACAACATCATGAAATCATTCAAATCTATCGCCGTCGCCACCACCCTTGTACTGTTTAGCTTACCATCAATGGCATACACACCGCTGGTTGCAGGTAGCAAATATAGTGTGCAAAGCAGTGATCGTGTGGTGACAACACAAACCTTCGAGACCAAAGAAGCTGCCTATGCTGAAGGCCAGCATGTATTGAATGTACTGGAAACCAGCAAACCTGCTGAATTACACAAAATGCTACGCGTTATGGCGTGGGGACCAAAAGAAATCTCCAGCTTGCGCATACAAGACAACGGTTACGTCACTGTCGATGAGATGATGGGTTCAGACGGAAATATCGAATATCGTGCAAACGTCAATGTTCACTACGAGCACCTCCGCTACGATAATAACTAATAGGTATCAAGTAGCTAGCAGGTATACCTGATACACACAAGCAAAAAGGGGTTGAAGGACCCACCCCTGATGACCAAATGAATAAGAGTCGAGGCGAAAATGAAGTTACTGCTAATTGAAGATGAACCCAAAACCGGCGAATACCTCAGAAAGGGGCTGACCGAAGCGGGCTACATTGTCGACCTCTCATCAGACGGCGTTGATGGCTTATACCAGGCCACTAGCGCCAACTATGATCTCATCATCTTGGATGTCATGTTGCCACAATTAAATGGCTGGCAAGTTTTAACAACGCTACGAGCCAGTAATATTGAAACCCCTGTAATTATGTTGACCGCCAGAGATCAAGTCGAAGATCGAGTAAAAGGGCTCGAGCTAGGTGCGGACGATTATATAGTTAAGCCTTTTGCCTTTGTTGAGCTGGTCGCTCGTATCAAGAATACCCTGCGCCGGAAGCAGCCTTCCCCATCGAGAGAACTTGCCCTGGAAGTCGCCAACCTTCACCTCGATTTACTTAAACGCCGTGTATCACGAGCAGGAGACAGCATTACTCTAACCGCCAAAGAGTTTTCTTTGCTTGAGCTTCTCATGCGGCGGCAAGGCGAGGTGCTATCTCGATCTGAAATTGCCTCTATTGTATGGGACATGAATTTTGACAGTGACACCAATGTAATAGATGTCGCCGTTAAAAGACTAAGGGGCAAAGTCGACAAAGATTATGAGCCCAAGTTGATCCACACTATTCGCGGTATGGGGTATATGCTAGATGAGCAAAAATAGCGGTAACCGTCTTTTCAACTCGATGTCAGCCAAGCTCATCGTCTCTTTCTTTACTGCCTCCCTCCTTGTGCTATGTGCGCTAAGTACGGTTACCCTTTATCACCTAAAGCGTCATTTCTACGAGCAAGACAAATATACCCTTGAGCAAAAATTCAATACTATCAATATTCTGCAATTGCAGAATGACTTCATTGCCAAGTACGGAACCTTTTTTGAGCTAGGGGAAACCAAACTGTGGCTAATTGATAACGGGGAGTTCCATTACCAAACCGAAGATATTGCCTTGCCTGACAACTACCTCTTGAGCCGCTCGATCAAGAGCTTTGATTGGCAGGATAACGGCGTGCGCTACCGAGCCTTTCGCTTCCCGGTTGATAAAGAGCCCAATGTCGATGTCATTTTAGGTATAAATATCAACCACCAGCATGTATTTCTAACCAGCTTTACCACTGTACTTATTTGGACCACGCTATTTGCCAGCATCGTCAGTGGCTTTCTTGGCTGGTTGATTGTTCGACGAGGCATGCGACCGGTGAAACATCTTGAAGAGCATATACAGCAGATCTCGACGGAAAAGCTGGACTTGCGTATAGAGCCAGCGCTTTTTCCCAGTGAACTACAACAGCTTGTGATTGTCTCGAATGACATGCTTTCGAGGCTAGAAAAAGAGTTCGAACGATTATCTGAATACTCCTCTGATATCGCCCATGAACTTCGTACCCCGATCAGTAATATGATGACCCAGACCCAGGTGATCCTCGCCCACCCTCGTACATCCGAAGAGTACCAAGAGAGCTTAATTTCAACATCAGAAGAACTAAGCCGCTTAACCAAAACTATCACCGACATGCTTTATCTCGCCAAGTCGGAGCACAACCTGTTGCAAACCGCCAATGAAGACATTGAACTTCAGCCACTGGTTGAAGATTTAGTTGAATACTATGAGCTAGCGGGGGATGAGAAAGGGGTGACTATCCACCTTTCAGGCTCCGGAACGGTTCACGGCGACAAAGACATGCTCAAGCGTGCTCTTGGCAACCTGATATCCAATGCCGTCAGGCACAGTGATGATAACGAGGCAATCAATATTCAAATCAGTGAAATAAACGATACGACTAAAATTGCTGTCATCAACAAGGGAGAAGACATTCCAGCTGAATATCTGCCATATATCTTCGAACGCTTCTATAGAGTGGATAAAGCGCGCATGCACAGGACCACTGCCGGCGCAGGGTTAGGACTCGCAATCTCTCGCTCGATCGCCAAAATCCACCATGGAGATATTCTGGTACGCTCAGACAACGGTATTACCAGTTTTATTTTGTCATTACCTAAAAGCTAGAACCTAGAAGAACCAACGAAGAATAATGCAGCCAAACAAAGCAGGGAACCCCGCAATAAACATCATCAGGCCGAACTGATGATTGAGATTGTTTTGTGTCTGCTGATCACTGTTGAAGTCATGACCTGAAACCATTGAGCTCGACTGCTTTGCGGCTGGGTCATCATCCCATGTTCGGCTCTCTCGGCCACCATCCCAGGTCAACCCAGCGATGGCCCAGACGACGATTACGATATAGAAAAGAAAATCACTTAGCCCCGTCGTTTCAAAAGCGGGTACATACTGAGATAAAATCATCACCACAATTGCAGCAATTAAATTAACTATCGCGATTTGTTAAATTAGCCTTTTCATCATATCCCTTGAAATAAAAAGCAAAGCAAAATACAGCCCCTAACACTATCATTTTCAGGGATAAAATAGAAATGAACAAAAAAGTCATTAAAAGAAAGCCCACGCGGTTGCGTGGGCTGATAAAACAAGCTTTGGGGTAATTTAGTCTAGCTGCTCGCCATTAGACTCAATCACTTTTTGATACCAGTAGAAGCTGTCTTTCTTATAACGCTTGAGCTCTTTCTCGCTCTCTTCATCTCGGTCGACATAAATAAAGCCATAACGCTTGGCATAGCCATTTAACCAGCTAAACAAGTCTTGGCACGACCACGTACAATAACCAATCACTTCACATCCATCATCAATGGCATCAGAAATGGCTTCTACATGACGGCGAAGGAAGTTGATGCGGTAATCATCATGTACCTTGCCCTCTTCTGTTAACGTGTCAAACGCCCCAAGACCGTTTTCACTGATAAGGATTGGCAGCTCATAACGGGAAGTGATACGGCGCAGCGCAACACGAAGACCGTTTGGATCAATGGCCCAGTTCCAGTCAGTCATATCCAAGTATTCGTTATCTGCACGGGCAAATAGCTTGTCGGTAGGAATATCGCTGATTTCAGAGACAACTGACACTTGGGAAGCATTCCCGGTCTGCGCTGTAGCTTGCTTATTCTCGGCAGCCACAAACGTAGCAGACTGGTAGTAGTTCAAGCCCATGAAATCACAGACGCCGGCAGCCAACAACTCTTTGTCACCTGGCTGAAAATCAATATGAATACCCAGCTTCTCCAGTCGCTTCAAAGCAATTTTTGGATAACGGCCTTTGGCATACACATCCATCCAGAACAGATCCTGTAGCTCTTGGGCATCTTCCGCTGCAATCACATCTTCAGGTTTGGCAGACTGTGCATAAGCTGGGCTGTAGGCGAAGCTGGCACCAATTTGGGCATTAATGCCCATTTCGCGGAATCTCTTCACCGCGCTTGCATTAGCAAGGTTGGCAATATGATTGGCATTGATAAAGCGCTGGAAATCAGAGACTTTCGGCGGGTGAATCGCTTGTAGATAGCCTAAGCTGGTAAAGATGTTTTGCTCATTTAGGCTGACCCAGTACGGAACTTTGTCGCCATACTCATCAAACAGTACTTCACAGTAGCGGGTAAAGTCTTCAATGATTTTACGGCTTTCCCACCCTTGGTATTCTTCTTGTAGCGTCTGCGGTAGATCCCAGTGGTAGACCGTCAAAATTGGGGTGATACCATTGGCAATCAGGGTATCGATGACTTTATGGTAGAACTCGACACCCTGCGGATTAACAGTACGGCCATCAGCCATTATTCGTGGCCAAGACACCGAAAAGCGGTAAGCTTGAAGCCCCATCTCTTTCATTAATGCAATGTCTTCTTCGAAACGGTGATAGAAATCGATAGCGACTTCACCCGTGGTATTTTTGAAGGTGTTACCCGGCACACGAGAATACACATCCCAGATGGAATCGCCCTTTCCATCTAGACTTGCAGCCCCTTCAATCTGGTACGCTGCCGATGCACTTCCCCACAAAAAATTCTTTTGAAAACTCATCACTCACCCTATGAACTACCCGTAATCCACCTTCGTGGCCCAGGCATGACTATTAAATGTTTACGCCACACTAAACAAAACCATATGGTTTTACAGCCAAGCAAGGCTGAAAACAAAACATAGATCACAATAAGTTTTAGATTTTCCGCTGTTAACAAATCAAAATTAAGGTAACCTGCTCTCCTCTACCTTGCACGAGTACAAAACGGTAATGAGCAAATATAAAGATATCTATCAGCAGCTTAAGGCTCGTATTGATTCCGGCCAATACTGCGCTTCGGAAAAGCTGCCTGAGGGAAAAAGACTGGCAGCTGAATTCGAATGCAGCGAGATCACCCTCAAAAAAGCAATGGATATCCTGGTAAAAGAAGGCATTGTTGTGCGTAAGAGAGGCTCAGGATCCTTTATCAAGAGCACCCCACCTCAACAACCTGACACCCACTTGCAGGGAACCAAGTTGCGTTATGAAGGCACAGGAAAAGCTGTAACAACCAAAGTTATGCGCTTTCGCATTGTCGAGGCAGATAATGATACGGCTGAGTTAGTCTGCGGGCAGGTAGGCGATCACCTCTATGAAATCATTCGAGTACGCTCAATCGATAATCAACCAACCATTGTCGAATACACCTATATGCCCATTACGGTAGTCCCGGGGCTAACCTTGGAGCAGGCCGAAGACTCCATCTACGGTTACATCACTGATACTCTAAAAGAAGGGATCCACAGTGCAAACCTGACGATCACGGTTGATCATGCTACTAATCAAGAAAGCCAATGGCTGGCAATTTCAGAGGGTGAACATCTAGTCATTGTTGCCCAGCGCGCTTACTTGGATAACGGCCAGCTGTTTGAACACTCTGTCGCCAAGCACACCTGTGAATCCTTCAAACTGTCGACGACCTATGTGAAGTCGGTTCAGTTGAGATAACTTTTGCTTTAATCGGTTAGCGCCTAACGATTCAGGCGCTTGAAGTAACCAATGACTTTAAAACTAGCCAAAACAAACTTCTTTCCTCGACTCAATACGACGAGCAAAAAACAGCCCCCATACAAAAGTCATTTTACAGCGCATATCACTGAATAAACCCCTATTCAGCACACCTAGATTTAACACCCAGCAATGAAAACTCTGTATACGGCTCTGGCTGTATAAATTTCAAGCAATTCATATCTGCATTGCTAGACTCATATAAGTTGAGCTGTAACTTTATAAATTACTTACATTTTGTGGGGACATGGAGGAAACCATGAACGCTCTATCAATTAAGCAACGCTTGATGCTGATCATCCTGATCGCGGTAGTATCCCTCGTCTCAGCCACCTTATTTGCACTCTTTGATAAAAGAGATAGCATGCTCGGTGAACGTAAGCACCAAATTCAAGTCCTTGTCGAGTCAGCGGAAACGCTCGTTTCTGCTCTCTATCAACAAGCCCAGCAAGGTGAAATCACTGAGCAGGAAGCGCAGCAAAGAGCCATATCGGCACTTGATGCCATGCGCTACGGCGACAACGGTTACTTTATGGTGTACGACATGAACAGTACCATGGTGCACCACCCGATAAGCCCACACTTGAATGGGCGGGATCTCTCCGGCCTTAAAGATATCAACGGCGTACTTATAGTCAGTGAGCAAGTTGAAGCTGCTAGGCAAGGAGGTGGATTCGTTACTTATCATTGGCAAAAAGCCGGGCCCGATAAAACGCCCTATCCTAAAATCGCCTTCTCAATGCCTTTTCAACCTTGGGGCTGGGTGTTAAACACAGGGCTCTATGTAGATGATGTTGATACCGTCTTTTACCAAAACATAAATGAGCTACTTGGATTAATTGCTCTACTGACTGGCGGACTGATCATCATCTCTCTTTACATTACCAAAACCATTACCTCTCCCCTTGCAATTCTCCAATCCCATTTTCAGCAAGCTGAAAGTCATTTGGATCTCACGGTTAGGGTTCCGACAAGAGGAAGCAATGAAATCTCAGACGTTGCCCTAGCATTCAACAGCTTGATGGCTAGTTTTGAAACAACATTAAAGGGGATTCAACGTGGGGCGGAAGCGCTAGACCAAGAAGCGGAAAGGCTAGAAACACTGTCGGATCATATTGTCAGCGCCTCTAACCGACAATCCGATGATACCAGCTCCATCGCAGCATTAATCGAACAGTTCAGCCAGGGTATCCATACCATTTCTACCGATGCCGATAAGATCAAATCCTTATCCAATGAAAGCGGAGAGCAGGCTGAATTGGGGGCGACGACAATGCAGGAAGCGATGGAAAATCTTAATGAGATGTCTGAAAAATCACGCCTTTCCAGTGAGGCTGTGTCAGAACTAGACCAGCACTCAAAAGAAATAGAGGGCATCGTCAGTGTCATCAATGATGTTGCGGAACAAACCAACTTATTGGCGCTAAATGCCGCGATAGAAGCCGCGCGAGCTGGCGAGCAAGGTCGAGGCTTTGCCGTCGTAGCAGATGAGGTGAGAAACCTCGCGGTTCGGACATCGGAGTCAACAAAACAGATAGCTTCAACCATTCACGAGCTTCGCTCAGGGATCGAATTAACCGTTCACCATATCGAAGGCAGCGTTTCCTCTGTCGATCAAAATATGACCCAAACGAAGGATGCCGAGAAAAGCGTTAATTCAATGCACAAAATGTCGCAAAACCTCATTATGTTGATTGATGAAGTGACTTGCTCCCTCCATGAGCAATCCAGCGCAAACCAAGAACTGGCAGAGCGTGTACAACAGATAGCTGAAATGGCTTCTAGCAACCAACAGTCAGCGACTGACGTGCAAGGTGCAGCGAAGGAAATGAATAGCCTCGTTGCTGATTTTCACGTATCCGTTGACAGATTCACCCTTTCTCAGCGTTGAGCTTTGAGTTTCGCGTAACCCGCATAGTGATATACCCAACCATTGGGTATATCACTTTCATACCGCTTACGATTAGGAAACTTTCTTCAGTGGTTTCACTTTGCGCTGATTCAGCCAAGAGCCATCTTTGTGTCTAGGGTGGAAATGTGCGGGCAATGGATCATCAGCTTGTGTCCAAGGAGCCTCTTCCAGTGCCTTTTTCATATCCGTGTAACCACATTCACGGCGTAACCGAATGGATCGCCGAGAGAACTCGGTATCGCTTAGCGGAATATGTCCCTGCAGCGGATCAAAGGTGATATGGACAATATCTATTTTTTGCCCAGCCTTTAATGCTGCCACATCAGGTACTTGGGCACTTGCAATTAACTCAGGAGCCGCTTGCTTCAAGTGGTCAAGATTCTTCTTCGCCACAAGGGCTTCAAGGTGTTCGCAAGTACGGCTTGCATATTGAATTTCCTTCTCGCGCCAAAGTACTTCAGGCATGGTTTTCGGCAGCTCTCCGTTGGCATTCCACAAGTCGACCATAAAGATCAGTAGATCTTCATCTCCTGCCAGATCAAGAATACCGTTGAGAGGCGTATTAGATACAACGCCTCCATCCCAGTAATGATCATCGCCGATCTTGGTGGCCGGGAAGCCCGGTGGAAGCGATCCACTCGCAACGGCATGGGCTGGCACCATGGTATCCGACTCACTATCAAAAAATACCAATTCACCATCTGTCACCCTCGTCGCCCCAACTGTCAGCCGAACTTCATTGCTATTGATCAATTCGAAGTCTGAGAGCTTTGCCAAGGTGCCAAACAAAGGATCAGTATTATAAAAGCTGGTCGCCCCTTCACCAGGAGGAGCAACCCAAGGGTTTACCAACCTCGGAGAGAAGAAATTGGGCTGACCAAAAGCCAGTGCCGACGATGCACTTAACGTATTAAAGGCCAAAGCAAATTCGGTGGGAATATTCACATCCGTACCAGGCCTAGAGATCATTTCCCAGAACCGTTCAAGCTTAGGAAGCCGCTCTTCAGGTTTATTGCCAGCCAACACAGTGGCATTAAGCGCACCTATAGAAATCCCTGCAAACCAATCCGGTGTATAACCGGCTTCCTCCAAGGCTTGATACGCGCCTATATGATAGGCTCCCAGTGCTCCGCCACCTTGAAGTACTAAACACACCTTAGGCTTTTTATCCGCTTTAGTCTTTTTTCCAATACTCGTTGTCTTCGCCATGCTCTATTTCCTTGAGTAAAAAACACAAAAATCACCTTTGTCTTTAGTCCAAGAAAATAAGCGTAACCATTAAGGTTATTTGTCAAATGACAAGTACGGAAAACCTATCACAGTTTGTTGGGTTGCTTTTGTTGCACGTTACAAAGTGCTTTGCGGAACACATAATAGAAAAAAATTATGCATTAATGACCAAGATCAATTTATTGCATATACATTGGTCGTATGTTGTAAACATGTTAAACCAAAAAGGACGTGTATATATGGAGCTAATACAAGATCCAAGATGTTATACCGACATCTGCATTGATGGAAAATGGTTTCACCATGACCATTGTACCGATACAGCCTACATGCTTTGGGGCGGAACCTCTCCTCATATCCAATTAGACAAAACCCCAAAGACAGAAAGCGAACTCATAGACCTTCTCACCCACGCCAATCGTCGTTAAGGCCAATCCAAGCTGATGACTGAACTTCTCCGATAGCTGGTACCCATACTAAAAAGTACAAGTACCAGCTAACATACAGTTTCTTTGTTCAATTTACTGTTTGGTTATAAACCGCTTACCGAGGCGAGTAAACGCGAAATAAATTGGCACGTAGATCACTAACAAAATCAGCGTATCCACCACAAAGTTAAGCTCACCTGCTGATAGGAAAGTGCCTACCAGAATGTTCTTGAGTGTTATCGCACAGAACACCGACACGAATGTGACGATGAATGTCATGGTATTTTTCTTCATCTTCAACCAAATACAATTTTGTAGATAATATTTGGACGATTATACGTTTGATTGAGTTAATCGCATAAAGATAACTTGTAAGCCTCTCTTGCAGGCTGGCTAAGATAGCTATTCATTCGCTGAAACAGCTCCAGCCACTCTTTACCGTATTTAGCCTTAAAATCCTCACTGGCGTAGACAAGCTCTAACTCACCCGCCACCATAAAAGTAACGTTGGCTGACACAGCAGCCAACGAGCAAATGGTGAAAAAAGCACAAACTGCTAGTTTTAATTAATCAGTTCAACATTAGACTTATCAATTTTTAATTCGGACAGTTTTTCGAGGAAATGTGTAATATTTGATTTCGCAGAGCCTTCATTTGCCATTCTCAATCTCTCCACACCACTGAATGCATCACCGAATGTTGCGGTATAAGGTGCCACGATAACTTCGTCAAAGAGAACTTCTTGGCTACTCTTCTCAACTAATACATAACGTATAGATGAAGTTACCTCCATATCCAAGCCGAAGGAAGGCTGGTCAACCTCCATTAACTGAGCCGATAATTCATATTCTGGCTGGTCGTCTTTCGAGATCAAATACAATAATTTAAGAGAATCTTTTAATGCCGACTCAAACTCCGTATTCCCAATTTCTGATGTCCACATTGGATTGGTCTCTTCTCCTCCCCCTACTTCATTGACCTCAATGGAGTTTGATAACATCTCGTCAAATGTCATATTGGTCGAATCGTCGATTTGCATATTTTCAACTTGAGCAGGCGAAGCACAACCAAACAGCAGTGATCCTGCAATCAATACAGCTGAAATTCTTAGTAAATTCATAGTTAACCATCCACATGAAAGCAAAATTAAGCTCACACGTTATAAGACAGCCTTTTAGTAAGCAATGAATTACATATTATTTTGCGAGCTACAGCTACCTCTCAACAAAATTTGTGAGTCAAAGTGTGTTAACTCTAAATACCTTTATGGATTAATAAAAAAGCCCGCTCATGTGAGCGGGCAAACCCCTATTTCAACAAAGTAAATAGAACACTAAAAATGAAATCGATAACCGGTGTAATGGGCATAGATCTGCTCGGGACGCACAATACAATCCCCTGGCCACTCAGGATGGTTTGGCGCATCTGGCAGATGTTCTGTTTCTAGGCAGAAGCCTTGATGAATACCATATTCACCGGAAGTGCCTTTCGTACCCGCCAAGAAATTACCCGTATAGAGTTGAACAGCCGGCTTGGTAGTCTGTACCGTCATGGACACTTTCTGATCTGGCGAGACTACTTTGGCAAAGTCTGCAATACCATCAGTGACGTCCGGTACCAGAATGAAAGCATGATCGTAGCCTTTCGCTAATACTTGCTCAGGATCTTTCAGTAAGTCCTGCGCTATCGTTTTCCCATCACGGAAATCAAACCCTGTCTGCTCGACTGATTTCAACTCGCCGGTCGGGATCCCAACATCAGACGTCGGTACAAAACGATCCGCTTTGATCATCAGTTCATGCTGCAGGCAATCTTGGTCCGTATCCTCACCCGCCAAATTAAAGTAAGCATGGTTAGTAAAGTTTACCGGACAAGGCTTATCACAATCAGCTTGATAGCTAATCGCAACCGTATTATCTACTGTGAGTTCAAACGTGACTTTAGCTTGCAAAGTACCTGGAAAGCCTTGGTCGCCATCTTCTGACACTAGGCTGAAAACCAGCTTGCTATCACTTTGATGTTCCAGCGCCCAACGGCGTTCATTGTAGCCATCAGGGCCACCGTGCAGAGTATTGCCCGCTTGGTTGGTAGCCACTTGAGTCGTTACACCATCAATCGTGAATTGACCATTAGCAATACGGTTGGCGTAGCGTCCGACCGTCGCACCCAAATAGGCGCTTTGCTTTTGGTGATCGGCCATGGATGAGCAGTGCAGTAGTACTTCCCTCGCCTCGCCATCGACCGGGACGGTACAACTTAACCACGTCGCGCCTATGTCCATGAAAGTCGCCGTCATCCCCGAAGCATTGGTCAGGGTGAACAGTTTTGCAGGGCGGCCATCGCTGGCCGCCTCCATGGTCATGGTTTCGTGTAGCGATAACACCTTATGAGGTAGTGTCATTGTCAATCCTTATACGTGATTTTTCTTCACAGCTCAGGCAATCACGCCTGCACCCGCTTTAGCTTTACACACGTAGATAGTTTCTTTCAGGCCAGTTTCTGCTTCGTATTTCTCAGCAAGTACCGCTTTCACTTCCTCAACTAATGCCGGTGGCACAATCGATACCACACAACCACCAAAGCCACCGCCTGTCATGCGCACGCCACCTTGATCGCCAATCAGGGCTTTCACGGTATCAACAATGTAATCAATCTCACGCACTGTGATTTCAAAATCATCACGCATAGAGGCGTGAGATTCGGCCATCAGCTCACCCATACGCTTGATATCACCCTTGCTTAGAGCAATCGCCGCTTCTTCGGTACGGTCATTTTCAGTGATCACGTGGCGAGCACGCTTGGCAACCATCTCGTCAAGTTCATCAACACGGGCGTTGAACTGCTCGATAGTGACGTCACGAAGGGCTTTCACCCCGAAAATACGTGCCGCTTCTTCACACTGCTCACGGCGGGTGTTGTACTCGCTATCAACCAAACCACGCTTCTTGTTCGAGTTGATGATGACAACCGCCATATCTTCCGGCATCGACACCGCTTTAGTTTCCAGCGAGCGGCAATCAATCAGCAACGCATGGTTTTCTTCACCCTCAGCAGAAATAAGCTGATCCATAATGCCGCAGTTACAACCAACGAATTCGTTTTCTGCCTGCTGGCCGTTAAGCGCGATTTCCTGCTGGCTGATTTCTAGCGCATAGAGTGTTTTGAATGTCTGGCCAATTACCACTTCCAATGCCGCCGAAGAGCTCAAACCCGCGCCTTGAGGCACATTACCGCTAACAGCAATATCTGCACCAGCAAACTCGTAGCCACGCTCACGCAGGCACTTCACCACACCCTTGATGTAGTTGATCCACATACACTCTTGGTCAAAAGTGATTTCAGAGGCCAGATCAAACTCTTTGGTTTGGTTGTCATAGTCAACTGATACAACACGGACGATATTATCGTCACGTCGTGCAGCCGCCACTACGGCTTGATAGTCAATGGCACATGGCAGTACGAAACCATCATTGTAGTCAGTGTGCTCCCCGATAAGGTTTACGCGACCCGGCGCTTGGATAAGATGCGTCGCTTCATAACCCAGTACGGAAGAAAATGAAGTATTAACAGCGTCAATCAGCAGTTGTGTTTTAGACATAATCGGTTCCTATCTTTCTGTATGGGTCAGTTGTTATTGTTGGTTTTCACGGTAGTGAACATCGCTTAGGGCACGCAGTTTGTCTGCGGCCTGCTCTGCGGTAAGGTCACGCTGGCTTTCTGC
Organism: Photobacterium sp. AWH4_225; assembly: GCF_056158405.1. NCBI lineage: Bacteria > Pseudomonadati > Pseudomonadota > Gammaproteobacteria > Vibrionales > Vibrionaceae > Photobacterium > Photobacterium sp. AWH4_225. The sequence continues at coordinate 2,440,815 of NZ_JBSWTF010000001.1, forward strand.
TAGCATTTCGTAGCCCACCATGAACTTACGGACGGTGGCTGAGCGCAGTAGCGGCGGATAGAAAATCGCATGAAGCTGCCAATGCTCTGTAGAGGTATCACCGTCTTTGAAGAACGGCGCGTAATGCCAGCCCATTGAATAAGGGAATGAGCACTTAAACAGGTTGTCATAACGGCTGGTCAGCTTTTTGATTGCCACGGCCAAATCATCACGCTGTTCGTCAGTCAATTCGTTCATACGACGAATATGGGTTTTCGGCATCAGCATGGTTTCAAATGGCCATGCAGCCCAGTAAGGAACTACGGCGATCCAATGTTCCGTTTCAACGACCGTACGCGAACCGTCAGCCATTTCGGCTTTGGCATAATCCACCAGTAAGTTTGTGCCTTGCTCTTGATAGTAGGCACGTAGATTTTCATCTTTACGCGCGATCTCGTTTGGCAAAAAGCTGTTTGCCCAGATCTGGCCATGTGGGTGAGGCTGAGAGCAGCCCATCGCTGATCCTTTGTTTTCAAAAGCCTGAACCCAAACGTACTCTTGGCCTAGCTCTTCAATTTGCTCATTCCAGGTATCAATCACCTTGCGAATGGTTCCGACTGGTAGCTCAGGCAAGGTTTTGCTGTGATCAGGTGAGAAACAAATCACTCGGCTCAAACCGCGGGCACTTTCGCAGCGGAAAAGTGGGTTGTCAGATTCCGGAGCATCCGGTGTATCTGGCGTCAAAGCCGCATGGTCATTGTTAAAGACATAGGTATTGGCGTAGTCAGGGTTTTCGTCGCCTGATACACGGGTATTGGTTGGGCATAGGAAGCACTCGCTATCGTATGCTTTATCTTCTGCTTCTTCCGGTGTTTCATCTGCCCCCTGCCAAGGACGCTTCGCACGGTGAGGTGAAACTAAAATATATTGCCCCGTCAGCGGATTGTAGCGACGGTGAGGGTGATCTACTGGATTAAATTTTTGCTCAGACATTTTCAAAACTCGCCATTACAGTGATACTGCAAACTAAATAAAGGTAGGAGCAGGCAAACTTAGGGGTGAGACGCCACCTACTCCCAAAATCATCTCAAGACCAATTAGTAGCCATTCGGGTTTTCAGACTGCCAGCGCCATGTATCGGCAGCCATTGCAGTGACATCGAACTTGGCTTCCCAACCCAACTCCGCGCGGGCTTTAGCCGGATCAGCCCAGCACTCGGCAATATCGCCAGGGCGGCGCGGGCAGATTTTGTAAGCAACATCGTGACCACAAGCTTTGCTAAAGGCATCGACCATCTCAAGTACGCTGCTGCCTTTGCCAGTACCCAAGTTGAAGATATGCAAACCCGCTTTTTCTCCCACTGCTCGCAATGCTGCAATATGGCCATCGGCCAAGTCCATCACGTGAATGTAATCGCGGATACCGGTGCCATCTGGCGTTGGGTAGTCATTGCCAAAGACAGATAGGTACTCTCGGCGGCCTACTGCAACCTGGGCTATGAACGGCATAAGGTTGTTCGGGATACCCTGCGGGTCTTCGCCCATAATGCCTGAAGGGTGAGCCCCTACAGGGTTAAAGTAACGCAGTAGCGTGATACTCATTTCCGGCGCAGCTACCTGGATATCGCGCAGGCACTCTTCGACCATGTACTTACTGCGACCATATGGATTGGTCACTTTGCCTGTCGGTGTGGTTTCTTTGATTGGGATTTCTTCCGGATCACCATAAACCGTTGCTGATGAGCTAAACACCAAGCTATTGACGCCCGCATGTTTCATCGCATCCACCAGCATCAAGGTGCCGTGAACGTTGTTGTCGTAATACTCAAGTGGTTTTTCGACCGACTCCCCGACAGCCTTCAGGCCTGCAAAATGGATCACAGAGCTGATTTCGTGCTCAGAGAAGACTTGATCGAGGATCTCGCGATCACGGATGTCGCCTTGATAGAAAGTCGGTTTGGTGCCTGCAAGTGTTTCAACACGCTCAAGCACGGCTTCTTTACTGTTGCAAAGGTTATCCAGAATGATTGGCTCAAGGCCTGCTTCAATCATTTGTACACAGGTATGGCTTCCGATATAGCCCATACCACCTGTTACTAATACCTTCATCACTCTCTCCCAAATCACTGCCAGTGGCTTTACTCAACCACCCAAGAAACAACATCTTGTTCTTAACTGAGAGCAAGTTTATCAATAAGCCCAAAATGAATACTGTGATCATTGCCACATTGTGTAAACGTTTTCACTAATTTCACAAAAATCACATTCTTGCTCTAACAGCGACTAGTTTATCACCCAGAAAAACAATCCAGATAAAAGCCTTAAATAACATAAAGATAACGCTAATTCATTTCTTCTAAAATACTTCTTTGTCATAATTTACCTTCGCACAACCACAGTAACCGGGTAAAACTAGAATGTGGAAACGATTAACCTTGAAGCACAGTGAGTGAAATAGTTACTCGAAATATATTTGAAATGAAAACTTAGCGCGCTTATACAGTGTGATGCATAAGGCTAATTTGGCATCCAGATATGCACTAATTAGCATTTAACCGCTATACTGAATCAGTTATATGTACCTCACGGATGAAGTATGAAGACTGCGATATTACGTTTTTTACTCTTTTTCATTCCCCTACTGACTATCACGTCAGCGTCGATTTACTACATTTATAGTGAAGACATCTCCCAGCTAAACCATCGTATTCAAGATCGCGAAAATAGCCGTCACCAGTCTTCTTTGCATATCACAAGGTTGCATTTCGCCCCAATTATTGAAGATCTTCGTTATCTGAGTGAGAAAGCCAAAGAATTGTCGGAAACACACCATACTGTTGAAAGGCAGAGAGAAATCCTTACGGCGACCTTTCAGCGCCTTTCTTCTACTCGCGCTTATTATGATCAAGTCAGATTAATCAACGATGCAGGCCAGGAAGTCATAAGAGTTAATAAAGATGGGAAAGAAGCTATCGCCGTTGATAAAGCTAACCTTCAAGACAAAAGCCATCGTGATTACGTTCAGAAAGCGTTAAAGGTCCCAACGGGAAGCTTTTACACATCCCAATTTGATTTGAACCAGGAAAACGGGCAAATCGAACTACCCCACAAACCCATGCTGCGTTTTGTCAGTCATTTCAAAATGAATGGCCAAAGCTGGCTTATCACCTTGAATTACCTTGGCATAGACTACCTGGAAGAATTAAAAGACCAATATGGTTGGGATGAAGTACAAAACTGGCTAATTAACAGCAATGGCCAGTGGCTGCTGGGGCCTTCCACAGAAAGCGCTTGGCAATTCATGTCTTCAACTATCGACCCTGCTCAACAAGACTTTTATTCTCGCTACCCTGACTTATGGCAAAACATTCAAAATAGCAATCACGGTCAGGTCATCATTGGTGATTACCTGTATACCTTTACCCGCTTCTTTTCAGGTACCACTTTCAGGGGCGAAGCCAGTTTTACCCTACCTTTTCAAGGGACAGATCTTCCTTGGACAATTATCTCTAGAGTCAATATGACCGAGGCCGTCACTGAGTTAGCCTTTACCCAAGAGCGAATACTCAAACTGGTCATCTTTGCAGGATTAATCGTTTGTTTGGCCTCTGGTTGTCTGGTTCTGGCTTGGCACTTATCGCAACTATTAAATGCCCAGCGCAAAATGACATTAAAAATAGAAGACACAGCGCTACAATACGCCACCGTTCTTCGCCATGTTCCTGATGGACTAATGTCTCTCGATCATGATATGAAGATTTTGACGGCTAATACCGCGGCAATACAGATCTTATCCCTTCAAAATAAAGACATTATCGGCAGCAACTTAGCTAAATTATTGCCGGGAACACAGTCGCGCCGTCAGATTGAAGCAATTATCGAACAGTTGCAGCAACTGAGGGAGAAAAAACAACCAACTATAAAAATCCGTTTGCAGTTCAACAACCTCAAAACCAAGCATATCGAAATCATTGCAACAGAAACGGCCTACAGCTCCAGCCGGGAAATTTTGTTGAACCTCCGCGATGTGACCTACTGGATTGAACGAGAAGAGAAGCTCAAGAGTATGTCACGTGCCCTCGAGCAAAGTAATGATTCCATCATCATTACAGATAAAAGAGGCGTGGTGGAATACGTGAACCGCTCCTTTGAAAAGCATAACGGTATCAAGTCGAAGGATATTGTTGGCAAGCAATCAATAGAGCTGCTAAGAAACACCCTCAATAACATCAATGATGTTAAGCATGTACAAAAACAGCTCAAACAAGGCCATGTAATCGAGCGTGTCATCGCCCATAAGCATGGCGATGAGCAAATCATGTACGAAGAAAAAACCATTGCCCCTATTCGTAATAGCCGAGGCCGAATTAGCCATTACATTTCGACCGGCAAAGATATCACTGAACGTGTAATGTTCGAAAACCGCTTACACCGGTTAGTCCATTATGATCTGCTAACCGAACTGCCTAACCGCACCTTGCTTCAGCAGCAAATCGGAGCCGCAGTAAAATGCAACAAGGTAACTGGCGATAACATTGCCCTCCTCTCGATAGATCTCGACTACTTCAAGCAGATCAATGATTCTTTGGGCCATGCCGTTGGAGACAAAGTGATCCAAACGGCAGCTAAACGCATCCAGCGTCTATTGCGGGAAACCGACTTCTTGGCAAGACTCGGTGGGGATGAGTTCGCTGTTCTGCTCTCTCAAAATGCTAACTTGCAAAATGTCACCAATATCGCAGCTCGTATTCTCAAACATATCTCTGCACCATTGGTGATTGAAGGCAAAGAGCTATTTTTAACAGCCAGCATAGGGATCAGTTTCTTCCCTGATGATTCCGATGTTGCAGAAAACCTCAGCAAATATGCAGACATCGCGCTTTACCGGGCAAAAGAGCAAGGACGTAATCAATTCTGTTTCTATACCACTGAAATGGGTGTTCACAGCCTTCATCAAATCCAGTTGGAGTCCGAACTACGCCGTACAGTAGGCACAGATCGCTATGAATTTTTCTACCAGCCTAAAGTTAATGCTAATAATCATGAGGTCTGCGGTGTCGAAGCCTTGCTCCGCTGGCGAAATGAATTTGGTGATCATGAATCACCACTGAACATTATTCCGATCCTAGAACGCTCTGGTGTAATCATTGAGGCAGGTGAGCACCTGATTCAGAAAGCCTGTCGCCAATTAAGGAAATGGCAATCAAACGGCATCTATCTCAATTTTGCCATAAACATTTCTGCCCAACAGTTGTTAGGCTCGAACATTGTTGAATCCATCGATAAAGCAATTATCCAAAGTGGATGCGATCCCAAATATCTGGAAATAGAGATCACCGAGTCTGTGATCATGTCCGATGTAAACACAGCATTAGATAAGCTGATCAAACTCGAAGCGCTTGGGGTGAAGATTGCGATTGATGACTTTGGTACAGGCTACTCATCTCTGGCATACCTAAGTCGCTTCCCTGTACATATATTGAAGATTGATCGTGAGTTCATCAAAGATCTGCCTTGGAATAAAGATAATATCGCCATCACCCGTTCAATTGTTGAACTCGCCCATAACTTAAAAATGCTAGTCGTCGCAGAAGGTGTCGAGAACCAGTCGCAACGTGATTTCTTGGCCAGTATTGGTGTCGAGGAATTCCAAGGCTATCTTTTCGGACGTCCACAACCAGTCAGTGAGTTTGAGCAGCTTTTCCTACATGAGGATAAGAGCACAGTATAAAGCGGGAGGTAGAGCCTTTATTGGGCACCAATACCGGTGCTCAGCCCCATTACGTATATACCACCATGACTTGGGTATATCTATTCACCTGTGACACACCTTAATAGATAAAACTGCAAAACTTTTGATCTTATTTATGTTTTATACGCTGTTTTATTGTTCAATAATACCTCTACCTCCACCATTCTTGCTTCAAATTGGGTGGCATCATAAAAAAAATCAAAAAAATATCGTGCAGAAATCATTCGTTTCGATGATATCTCCCACAAAATGACTCACACGATTATTAAATAAGCGACAAATTTAGTGGCGTAACATACTAATTACATTAATTAATGGATGATATATTCCGCTTTTTTCGTATGGATATTAAACAGTTCAGCATTAGCCTACTGATTTTAAAGCACTCGTGCTTTCTAATTGAGACTATTCTTATTCTTTAACTGAATTATCAATATCGCATGAGAAAATCATAAATAAGAACATTGCAATAACAAAGCACCTTAAAGCTTATCCTTTAAATATACATACCCTCAATAATCAAAACATAAACAACCAACTCATAACCACAGGTCTACACTATTGAAGTTAAAATGGCAATATAGGCAGTCGCCATTTTAGGGGGTAAAATTAACGCCTAAAAAAACAATGAAAAGACATAATCATGAATTCAGTTATACAAGTAAGCGAACTTGAGTCGTTTCTCATTGCGATTATTGTGCTTTTTCTTGGCTACTTCATTAATAGCAAAGTAAAGGTATTCCGGAAGTACAATATTCCTGAGCCTATTGTTGGCGGATTGATTGTTGCCGTACTTATTGCAATCTTACATACACAAGGTGTAGACATTACCTTCAAGCTAAGCCTCAAAGACACCCTGATGCAGATGTTCTTTGCCACGGTTGGTTTAGCAGCCAGTTTTAAACTGTTAGCCAAAGGTGGCTCACGGGTATTCTTGTTCCTTGGTATTGCCACACTGTACATCATTATTCAAAATGCCGTCGGTGTTAGTCTAAGTACTATGCTAGGCCTTGACCCTCTGCTCGGCCTGATGGTGGGCTCGATTACCCTGTCTGGCGGACACGGGACTGGCGCCGCTTGGTCACAGACCTTCGCCGATATGTATGGCCTGCAAACCTTAGAGCTGTCCATGGCAGCTGCAACCTTTGGTTTGGTCATGGGCGGTATTATCGGTGGCCCCGTTGCACAGCGACTGATCAACAAATTCTCTCTCAAATCAGAATTTGGCAGTGGTGAAAAGCATCATATCGAACATCCCGACTTGGTCACCTATAGTGACAACGAAGAAGATCGTATTACTGCAAAAAACACCATTGAGGTACTGTTCATCCTGTTGATCTGTGTTGCGGGCGCGGCCCACGTCAAAGAATTGGTAGACAGCTTCGGCATCAACTGGCTGCGTATCCCTGATTTTGTCTATGCACTGTTTATTGGTGTGTTCATCACCAATATTTGTGAAACGACCAAAGTCTACAAGATCAACAATGAAACGGTGGATGCACTAGGTACTATTTCACTGTCACTGTTCCTGGCGATGGCGCTGATGAGCCTACAGCTGTGGGAGCTGCTTGGCCTTGCCCTGCCTATGATTGCGATTCTGTCGGTACAAACAATCACGCTAGCAGCGTTTGCCTACTTTGTTACCTTTAGATTGATGGGTAAGACATACGATGCAGCTGTTATCGCCGGTGGTCACTGTGGCTTTGGTATGGGTGCTACCCCAACCGCTGTGATGAATATGGGTGCTTTGGTGTCGCGTAATGGCCCGTCTCCGCAAGCCTTCATGGTCGTTCCTATTGTTGGTGCCTTCTTCATCGACATTGCCAACTTGATTGTGCTGCAAACCTACATCAGCTTCATTCAGTAACCCCCCAAGCCGGACCTCGCAAGGTCCGGCTTTGCCGTTCGGCTTCTCCCAGCTATTATTAATTTATTGGCCTTAGTTTGAAGGTTGATGGGTACATCAACTTGGCTTTATAACATTATCAGAATAACTATCTTCTCTCGTTTGGGGTGCGCTTAGTCAATGGCCACACGCCTCTGTGGCTTAACGTTGAATCTGTACCTATCGTCCAATTCGGTAGGATTATGAAGAGCGTGGGAGTATCAATATGTTAGGTGAAAATCATGCACTGTTTATCGAGTACCCTGAACATCAAGATAGAATCAAGGAGCTAAAGCAATCCGACCAACACTTCAAACAAATGGCTGACCGTTACCACCAGCTAGATCACAAGATAAGAGGCCTAGAAGGTAACAACATTCCCACAGACGACCATCACTTCACTCAACTCAAATTAGAACGCGTCCAGCTGAAAGACAAAATCTACAGTATTCTTTCACACTGATCCTGCCGTAACGCAAGATGCCGAATATGTTCACTTCACAGGTTTACACGCTGTGAGGTGGACATAATTTCACACTTTCTACACACCATGTAATCCCTGAAACAAACCAACATAACCAACTGAATATAAAGAAATATTCATATTAACAGGATGTGAACAGGTCAAATCACCACAGAAACAATTGTAACTGAATATTTCTAGCGGTTTCCTATTCAAAAAATGTTGATAGAATCCGCGCACCTTTAATGACAATCAACTTTTGTTAATAAAGAACAATTTTTTTTGAGCACAGTATGAAGCTCGTACTGTTTCCCTTGTAGTGACCGAGAAAACAATGACTAAATTCGATAAAGCAAAACAGATCCTGCTGGCAGGCTTCTGTATCAACCTATGTATGGGCATCCTGTATGCTTGGAGTGTATTCAAGCAAGCACTCGTTCTAGATATGGGCTGGTCTGATGCTGATGCTTCTATGCCATACTCAGTTGCTGTAATCACTTTTGCTCTATCACTATTGGTAGCTGGTGTACTTCAAGACAAAATGGGCCCGCGTAAGATCCTTATCTTGGGTACTGTTCTTGTTGGTTCGGGCATGATCATTTCAAGCTTTGCCACTAGCCCTCTGCTACTTCTTATCACATTTGGTCTAATGACAGGTGCAGGTATCGGCTTCGGCTACGCATGTCTTGCCCCTTCTGCAATGAAGTGGTTCCACCCTTCTAAGAAAGGTTTGGTAAACGGCCTAATCGCAGCGGGCTTCGGTCTTGCAGCGGTATACCTAGCACCACTAACGTCTCTGCTTATTGATTCTTTCGGTATCAGCACTAGCTTCCTTATCCTGGGTGTAGCGATCCTGCTTATCACTGTTCCATTGGCAAGCACTATCACTAACCCACCAGAAGGTTACAAGCCACAGGTTCCTGCTAACTACAAGGCTAAAGCATCTAAGCCTGTCGATATCCAGTGGCGTGCAATGCTGAAAACACCTCAGTTCTACTCTCTGTGGATCATGTTTGCTCTTGCATCTTCAGCTGGTCTAATGGTGATTGGTAACATCACTCTGATTGCCTCTCAGCAAGCAAACATCACTGAAGCAGCATTCCTAGTTGTTGTTCTTTCTATCTTCAACTCTGGTGGCCGTGTTGCTGCAGGTATGCTTGCAGATAAAATTGGTGGCCTACGTACCCTGACCATTGCATTTATCATGCAGGGTATCAACATGGCGCTATTCGCAAGCTTTGACTCAAGCTTCACGCTAATGATTGGTGCTGCACTAGCAGGTGTTGGCTACGGTACACTACTAGCAGTATTCCCTACCCTGACTGCTGAGTTCTACGGACTGAAAAACTACGGTGCGAACTTCGGTGTGCTATACACTGCATGGGGCGTGAGTGGCTTTATCGGTTCTGCTATCACAGCTATTGCAATGAGTGTTTCAGGTAACTACACCCTTGCATACACAATCTGTGCGGTAATGTTGGGTATCAACGTTCTTCTTTCTGTTATCACTAAACCTGTTGATGCAGAAGCTCTAGAGAAGAAACTGGCTAACGCCTAATAATCTCTACTCAAGATCATAAAAAAGCACAGCCTCGCTGTGCTTTTTATTTTTTCTTCTCATTCAAGACTTCCTATTCACCCTTTCAAGATAACTTCCACTCTTTTGTATCAATTATTAATTGTGCAAATTCAACACCACTGCCCCACTTTTAAGCCAAATTTAAAATAACACCCTGTTATTATTCAATTTCAAAGCTTCCCCAAGCCTTAATATCATTCATTATTTCTTTGTACTTCCTTATTATTTCATTCGTTTATTTTTAAGAACTGTATCATTTTTATACGCTCTTCCTATTTACGAACATCCCCTTGCTCAAAAGTATTAGTGCGCTTTTTTTGCCATTTGCACGATTCACAAAAGTGATAATTAAGACCGCAAATTTCACCCATCTTTATTGCACGAGAACTTCTCGTACATAAAAGCAACATTTCGTAATGGACGTTAGGGGTGAGTGATGAACAACAAAACGTTATATAAACGTCATCGACTAACAGCCTTAGTAGCAGCTTCACTATTTGGGTTGGCTACCGGTATTGCCAGTGTTCATGCCGAAGAAGAAGTCGAAGGTCCAGATTTTTCTGGCCTCGGCTCACTCAAAGGTATTAAACCGGCTCCTGTACCAGGGCTCGATGAGTACATAAAAGACGAAAAAGCAGCAATCAAATTGGGTAAGGCATTATTCTGGGACATGCAGGCAGGTAGTCAGGGGCAAGCCTGTGGTAGCTGTCACTACAACGCCGGTGCCGATAACCGAACCAAGAACCAAATCAGCCCGGGGCTAAACCATACAGACCCGGCTAAACGTGAAATTTTCGATCCGACGCAGACAGGGGCTGGAGGGCCAAACTATACGTTAGTCCCTAATGATTTCCCGTTCCGAGTCTATGCCGATCCGGATGATCGCGATTCAGAAGTGCTATTCGATAGTGACGATGTCGTATCTTCACAAGGGGTATTTGGTGCCGTCTTCGACGAGCTGTATGGTGGTACTTACGGCGATCCAAGGTACTCTGACCGCCGCGAAGGTTGTGAACTCGTCACGGATATTTTTCATGTCGGTGGTGTAGCGACACGTCGGGTTGAACCTCGAAATACGCCGACTGTCATTAATGCCATCTTTAATTTCCGAAACTTCTGGGACGGTCGAGCGAATAACGTGTTCAACGGTGTTGACCCATTTGGTCGACGTAACGAAAGCGCCAAAGTATTGCACTTCGACCCTTACACCGAATATGTGAGCTTGAAAGAAGTGAACCTCATCAACTCCAGTGCAGCCTCTCAGGCAGTAGGTCCTCCGGGTAGTGCCTTTGAGATGACGTGTGCTGACAAAGCCTTCAAAGATATGGGTAGAAAGCTAATGGGCTTGAAACCTCTCGGTTTGCAGCAGGTTGACCGTTCAGACAGTGTGTTGGGCTATGACTCTAGCTATCCGAACGATGGTCTACGAACTCGCTACGAGGACATGATCAAAGCTGCCTTCAACATTGAATACTGGGGCTCTAATCAGGACTTTGGCGGCTACAACCAGATGGAAGAAAACTTCAGTCTATTCTGGGGATTGGCTATCCAACTTTACGAAGCAACGTTGATCTCTGATGATTCTCGTTTCGACCGTTTCATGGATGGTGACAAGTACGCGTTGAATGATCTTGAAAAATACGGCATGGAAGTGTTCGTTGACAAAGGTAACTGTGTGAACTGTCACAGTGGTCCTGAGTTCTCGAAAGCCATGACTCACTTGATTGCCGAAGAGCAGGAAGAAGGTCTGGTTGAGCGGATGCACATGGGTGATGAAACCATTTCACTCTACGACAACGGCTTCTACAACATTGGTGTCACACCAACCAAAGAAGATCTTGGCCTAGGCGGTGAAGACCCATGGGGTAACCCACTGTCTCATACCAAGCAGTACTTTAAAAAACTGTTGGGTGAAGACGTGCCTGATAACTTCGAGGTTGACCCATGTAAAGCGTTTGAAGTGTTAGTGTTTGAACAAGATCCTTGTAATTCAACTAAACAAACCAATCGCTTGAGAAACCGATTAATCAAAGGCAAAGAGAAGAGTGCTGTCGACGGTGCATTCAAGACCCCTACGCTACGTAACATTGAGCTAACAGGTCCTTACATGCACGATGGTAGTATGGCAACACTTGAGCAAGTGGTTGAGTTCTACAACCGTGGTGGTAACCGTACTAGCGAAGGTACTGGCGACTCTTCTGGCTTTGATACCATTTCTTCGAACCTTGACCCAGATATTCGTAGCCTAGAATTGACGGATTACGAGAAGAAAGCACTGGTTGCCTTTATGAAGGCACTAACGGATGAGCGTGTACGTCAAGAGAAAGCGCCATTTGACCATCCACAGCTGTTCATTCCAAATGGTGTAGAAGGTGACGAAAACTACGCCAGAACTAACGCCAATGGTTCATCTCGTGAAGAGTGGATTGAAATTCCAATGGTGGGTGCTTACGGTCGTGCTGCGAAAGGTCTAGAACCACTGAAACCTTTCCTAGATGGTGTGAACTCTTATGGTGCAGGTTCAGGTGGTGGTGACTATGGTTCAGGTTCTGAGCCTTCAGGTAACTACCTAGAAGCGAAAGATGATTCTTTCTCTGCTAAATACGGTCGTTCGACATCTATCAAGCCGCTCGATAATGATGTAGCAGGTAGCTATGACATCGATCCAAGAAGTATTGTGATTCACAATGCCCCTAGCAGTCGAGATTGTCGCTACTACATCCACACTGACGGTAGCATTACAGTGACACCACTGAAGGACTACGACATGAGCATTACCTACTCTGTGAAAGACAGCAGTGGTTATGAATCTAACGTGGCAACCATCAACCTTAATGTGTACCGCTAGTAAGTCCTAACGCAGTAACATAGCTTCAATATGACTCAAGCCCCGCCCTGTGCGGGGCTTTCTTTTTGCCTTTGACTTGTTAACAACTTATTAACTAGAACTATTTCAAAGTGTTTCTATACTAAATAGTGACACAAAAACAGACAGTTATTTTTTATGGCTGAAAGAAAGTGCCTTTTAGATGGATAAATCACGGGGCACCCTTTTGGAGATAACTGCTAATAATGACGATAAGAAGCGTCAATTCTCTTGATAAGGAATAACAGGACGTAATTATGAAGCAAACCCTTACCTCTACCTTGGCAGTATCAACTCTTGCTCTCATTCTTGCCGGCTGTGATAGTGGTGGTAGCAGTCAAGACAAAGAAATGATCCAATCGCTACAGGATAAAGTCGCAACCCTCGAACAACAATTAGCTGACGCCTCTGGCGGTACAGTACAAGCCGTAGAGTCTGGCACAGAAGACCTCAAAGCTAAAATCGCTGAACTTGAAAAGCAACTGGCTGACAAAGGGAGTAGTGAAGCTTCCACATCAACCACTCCAGCAGCAACAACAGCAAGCTCGGATACCCTCGCGCAAATCCAAAAACAAGGTTATCTCCAGTGCGGGGTGACAACTGGGTTACCAGGCTTTTCAAACCCTAATGAGAAAGGAGAATGGGAAGGGATTGATGTTGAGTTTTGTCAGGCTGTTGCCGCCGCTACACTTGGCGACAAGACCAAGGTGAAATATATTCCGCTAACCGCTAAAGAACGCTTTACCGCTCTTCAGTCCGGTGAAATCGATCTGTTATCCCGAAATACCACTTGGACGTTACACCGTGATACTGCATTGGGGATCAATTTTGCGGGTGTGAATTATTATGATGGCCAAGGCTTTATGATCAACAAAGAGCTTGAGATTGAAAGTGCCACTGAACTCGATGGTGCTGCTGTTTGCGTTCAATCAGGCACAACGACCGAGCTGAACCTGGCCGATTACTTCCGCCACCGTGAAATGAAATATACCCCTGTTGTCTTTGATACCGCCGCACAAACTGTGAAAGGCTTTGAGGCAGGTCGCTGTGATGTACTCACCACTGACCAATCAGGCCTGTATGCCCTTCGCCTGAACCTTCAAGATCCATCTTCAGCTGTGGTATTGCCAGATATCATCTCTAAAGAGCCGCTTGGTCCAGCAGTTCGCCAAGGGGATGATCAGTGGTTCAATATCGTGAAATGGACCCTCAATGCGATGATCAATGCCGAAGAGTTAGGTGTGTCTTCGCACAATGTTGATGACATGAAGAAGTCTAACGATCCAAATATCCGCCGCTTGATTGGCGTTGACGGACCGAAAGGGAAAGGGCTTGGCCTCAACGACGATTGGTCTTACCAAGTTATCAAGCAAGTGGGTAATTATGGTGAAAGCTTCGAACGCACTGTGGGTATGAGCTCACCGCTAGAAATTAAACGAGGCGCCAACGCGCTATGGAACGATGGTGGCTTCCTATACGCACCACCGATGCGCTAGTACCCATCGCAAATGTTAACCCATTTGGAGGGGAGCAATAGCTTCCCCTCCTGCCATGATAATCTTTTACACAGGATGTGTTGTTTTGGCAGCGAAGAAAACAAGTCTCTTTTATAACCCGACCTTTCGCGCTCTGCTGTTCCAGGCATTGGCAGCAGCAGCGTTGGCCTATTTTATCTATTCAATAATTAATAATGCCCTGACCAACCTTGATCAGCGCGGCATTGCTACGGGGTTTGGCTTTCTTAGTCAGGAAGCAGGATTTGGGATCGGGTTGAGCCTGATCGATTACGACGAAACCTACAGTTATGGCCGAACCTTTTTTGTCGGTTTGCTTAATACCGCTCTGGTTTCTGTCATGGGGATTTTCCTCGCAACTATTTTGGGTTTTGTCATCGGCATTGCCCGACTTTCTTCCAACTGGCTGGTGAGTCGTTTTGCTGCGATTTATATAGAGACTTTCCGTAATATCCCCTTGCTACTGCAAATTTTCTTTTGGTATTTCGCTGTATTGCAAGCCCTTCCCTCGCCACGTAATAGTATCAGTCTTGGCGAAAGTGTGTTCCTTAATGTTCGAGGGCTCTATTTTGCCAAACCTATTTTCGAGCAAAACGCCTACTGGATTGGCCTTGCCCTCATTACCGCTGTCGTGCTGAGCATCATCTACACCATTCATGCAAAAAGAAAACAAAAGGTATCTGGTAGGCAGTCGCCCATTTTATGGGTCTCATTAAGCCTACTGATACTCCTTCCCACCGTCGCTTATTTTGCCAGTGGGCAACCGGTTCATATGGAAGCCCCGGTACTCAAAGGGTTCAATTTCAGAGGTGGCATTGGGATCATACCCGAGCTAGCAGCATTGCTGCTGGCATTGAGTATCTATACCGCTTCTTTCATCGCGGAGATTGTCCGAGCCGGGATCAACGCTGTCAGCCACGGCCAAACTGAGGCCGCTTTGTCACTCGGGTTACCCCAAGGCAAAACCCTACGCTTGGTCGTGATCCCTCAAGCACTGCGGATCATCATCCCTCCCTTAACCAGTCAGTACCTTAATCTGACCAAAAACTCATCATTGGCAATGGCAATCGGCTATCCGGATCTGGTTTCGGTGTTTGCCGGGACAACGCTCAACCAAACCGGCCAAGCTATCGAGATCATTGCTATGACGATGGCGGTTTACCTCACTCTCAGCTTGCTGACATCGCTACTAATGAACATTTACAACCGCAAAGTTGCGCTGGTTGAACGTTAGGAGGAATGGCAATGCATCAACATCAATTTCGCCCTGACTTGCCTCCACCCGCGAATACGGTGGGTATTGTAGGTTGGCTACGTAAACACCTGTTTTCCAATGCTATCAACACTTGCCTAACCCTTATTCTTGGCTACTTTGCCATTGTTATGGTTTGGAACATGGTTGACTGGGCATTTCTCAAGGCTGATTGGATTGGTACCACCCGTGATGACTGTCATCGGGATGGCGCTTGTTGGGTGTTTATCTCTGTGCGTTTTGAGCAGTTCATGTTTGGGTTTTATCCTCAGGAAGAATTGTGGCGACCTCAACTGTTCTACTTCACCCTCGCCATTTTTATTACATTACTCGCCTTCGAAAAAACACCTGGCCGTACATGGATTTGGCTGTTTTTCGTCAACATTTATCCTTTCATAATCGCTGGCTTACTGTATGGCGGAATTTTTGGCCTTCCTGTTGTGGAAACCCATCTGTGGGGTGGTCTTCTCATCACTCTGATTATTGCAATTGTCGGTATCGTGGTTTCTCTGCCCATAGGCATCGCACTGGCACTGGGCAGACGCTCAAACATGCCAGTGATCCGTAGCCTTTGTACCGTCTACATAGAGATCTGGCGTGGAGTCCCGCTGATCACCGTACTATTCATGGCATCTGTCATGCTTCCCCTTTTTCTGAATGCCGAAACTGAAACCAACAAGTTATTCCGTGCACTTATTGGCGTGGTGCTATTCAGTGCAGCCTACATGGCAGAAGTCGTCCGAGGCGGCTTGCAAGCCATCCCATCAGGGCAATATGAAGCGGCTGACGCGCTTGGGCTAAATTACTGGAAGAAAATGTACCTCATCGTGCTGCCTCAGGCGCTGAAGATAAGTATCCCAGCCATTGTTAACACTTTCATTGGGTTGTTTAAAGACACCAGCCTGGTGCTCATTATCGGTATGTTCGATGTTCTTGGGATAGGCCAAGCGGCCAATACCGACCCCAAATGGTTGGGCTTCGCGACAGAAAGCTATGTCTTCGTTGCGCTGGTGTTCTGGATCTTCTGTTTTGGTATGTCGAGATACAGCATCTATCTAGAAAACAAACTCCATACTGGTCATAAGCGTTAGGTCATAAAGAGGGATGATATGACAGACAGTTCGACTATCAATAAAGATAATAAAAACAATGACTCAACAAATCATTCAGCTCCGCATACAGCCATGATCACCATGACTGAAGTGAATAAATGGTATGGGGAGTTTCACGTTCTCAAAGACATCAACCTCACGGTAAAAAAAGGTGAAAAAATCGTCATCTGCGGCCCTTCCGGTTCGGGGAAATCCACGCTTATCCGATGTATCAACCGTTTGGAAGAACACCAACAAGGGCAAATCATTGTCGGAGGCAACGAACTTACCAGCGATCTGAAAAACATCGAGCTGGTTCGACGTGAAGTAGGCATGTGCTTCCAGCACTTCAACCTTTTCCCCCACCTCACCGTACTCGAAAACTGTACCTTGGCCCCTATATGGGTAAAGAAGATGCCGCAGAAAGAAGCCGAGAAAATCGCTATGCAGTACTTGGAGCGAGTAAAAATCCCGGAGCAAGCTCATAAATATCCCGGCCAGCTCTCCGGTGGTCAACAACAACGTGTCGCGATTGCCCGCTCGCTGTGCATGAACCCGCAAGTTATGCTGTTTGATGAACCGACATCGGCACTGGATCCGGAAATGGTCAGGGAGGTGCTGGAAGTCATGGTTGAGCTCGCCAATGAGGGAATGACCATGATTTGTGTAACCCATGAGATGGGCTTTGCTAGGCAGGTAGCCGATCGGGTGATTTTCATGGACATGGGCGAAATCATCGAAGAAAACACCCCGCAGGCGTTCTTCGACAACCCACAATCAGACAGAACACAACTATTCTTGAACCAAATACTGCACTAAGTCGTATATTAATCATGACGTTATTGAGGCGCAGCAAGAATGTGCTGTAACATTCATTTACAACTTTGACCACAAAGATAAGGAATTGTTAAGTATCATTCAGGTCATATCGTTACACTGAGTTTATTGTTTGGGGACAGCCGCATTAATTTGACAAACGGCTTGCAATAACGATGAAATGCCCCAATATACATTTACATTAGCAATCACATATCTAACCCTGAGGGGACTATTTATGAACGATCGTATTGTCAATCGTGGCACAGCTTACGAAAGCGTACTTTCTACAAACAAGGTTCTACGTAACACTTATTTTCTTCTGTCTCTAACGCTTGTATGGTCAGCTGTCGTTGCAGGCTTTGCAATGGCGATGAATATGCCTCACCCAGGTCTAATCATCACATTGGTTGGCTTCTACGGTCTGATGTTCCTGACAGAGAAAAACCGTAACAGCAGCCTAGGTATCGTATTTACCTTCGCGCTAACAGGCTTTATGGGCTACACATTGGGGCCAATCCTCAATATGTACATTGGTGCCGGCATGGGCCACGCAATCGTCCCTGCCCTAGGCGGTACAGCACTGACCTTTATGGCATGTTCAGCTTACGCACTGACTACTAAGCGTGATCTGTCTTTCCTAGGCGGCATGCTACTAGCTGGTTTTGTTGCAATCCTAGTTATGGTTGTAGCAAACATCTTCCTACAGATGCCAATGCTATCACTGGCAATCAGCGGTATGTTTGTTCTGTTCTCGTCTGCAGCTATCCTGCTGACTACGCAGAACATTGTGCGCGGCGGTGAAACAAACTACATCTCTGCTACCGTTACGTTGTATGTTTCTATCTACAACCTATTCCTGAGCCTACTGCAAATCCTAGGCATCATGGGTAGCAACGACTAATCTCTGATTAAGTCACAAATATACAAAAAGCGCCGAAAGGCGCTTTTTTTGTAGCCGCAGCCTTGCAGCCAACCTCGAATATCACTATCCTTTTGCCGTTCTATATGCGAGGCAAACATGCTTGAATTTGAAGGTAAACAAATAGAAACCGACGCCCACGGCTATCTGAAAAACACCGACGACTGGAGTGAAGCTCTGGTACCTATGCTGGCCGAAGAAGAAGGTATCACCCTGACAGAAGCCCATTGGGAAGTTGTTCGTTTTGTCCGAGAGTTCTATCAGGAATTCAACACCTCACCAGCCATCAGAATGCTGGTGAAGGCGATGGCGAAAAAATACGGTGAAGAGAAAGGCAGTTCACGCTACCTCTACAAACTTTTCCCGAAAGGTCCTGCAAAGCAGGCAACTAAACTGGCTGGCCTACCAAAACCGGTGAAGTGCATCTAACTATTGCATCTAACCACAGCATCTAACATTAAGTGCGTAGATCGGCAAATCAGTAACGATAGCGCGGGTGGAAGCGACCACTCGCCTATCGCCGCCAGCTATATCCTATTTCTGCCCCAGTATCATAGCCCCAACTACATAATTTCAAAGCCGTCATAATGACGCCAGTCGATCTGTTCCCAATCAATGCTATCGACACGTGAGGTTCTCGGCCCATCCTCCAGCCAAGCAAGCAACTGTTTCACTTGTTCTTCTTGACCACAGGCCATCACTTCGACGCTACCATCCGGCAGATTCTTTGCGTACCCCGTCAAGCCGCACTTCAATCCTTCATGGGCTGTATGGAACCTGAACCCAACCCCTTGAACCATACCGGTAATTTGTGCCTTTACACAGATTTGTGACATAGATCACCTCAAGCTTCCTACTCTGAACACGATAACAATATAATATTACTCGCACAAAAAATGCTCTAAGCTTCTGTTTTTAGGAATTAATATGAAAGAAGTTGCTTTCCGATGGATTGACCGTTACTTAATCCATATCACCCTGCAGGAAAAATTCTATTTGTTGTTCCTGCTGCCCGTTATTGCGCTGATGAGCGTAGCTACAATATTAGCCGATAGCGCTAGCCAGCAACGTATTGAAATCACGACACAGCAGCTGGAAACCACCGCTTCACTACTCTCTCAACAACAAGTCAGCCAAGCTGATGCTCAGCGCGTATTAGCCAATACCAACTTACATGTTGGCCAAGGTGATATCTCAGCTTATGTTAGCGGGATGAACTACAGCATTTCGTCGGATGCCGCAGCGGGACTGTTTTCCCATGTCAGTACCAACCAATGGATCATCATGGCAGCCATTTTGCTCATTAGCTTGGCGGCGGTGTACTACATTATGACCTTCATTGGTGGCGCGATGTTCACCACCAACAAAGCACTTCAGAGTCTTGCTGATGGCGATTTGACCAACCGTCTGAACTTTTTCAAAGTGCGTGATGAATTCAGCTCTATCGCCATCACTATCGACAGGGTGAGTGAGAGAGAACACCAACTGGTACAGGCGACTCAGCAAGCCATCGCGCTGATGCAGCAGATCAGTAATAGCTTGCGTCAACGCAGCGCTGGCAGTGAACAACTCTCCACATCGCAACAGCAGCATCTTGATTCGCTGGCCAGTGCGACCGAAGAAATGGCCACCTCAATCCGCGAAGTAGCGACCCACGCCCATCAAACTTCAGAGCAAACCCGCGAGGCTCAGCAGGTATCCGAGCAAGGTCGGGCGCAAGTCAACCAGACCCGCAATGCGATCAGCCATCTGAGCACAGAGATCAACCAGGCTGCCGATGCTGTCGCAGAGCTTGATACCAACGCAGCTAAAATCGACGATGTCGTGACCACCATCAATGGTATTTCAGAGCAAACTAACCTGCTCGCGCTTAACGCAGCTATCGAAGCCGCCCGAGCCGGAGAACAAGGCCGTGGTTTCGCCGTCGTTGCCGATGAGGTACGAACCTTGGCAGGTAGAACGCAAAGTGCAACGGTTGAAATTCAGCAGATGATTGAAGCCTTGCAGCAAAACAGCCAGAAGTTAATGGCTGTGATGAAGAATACGGTTGAGAATGCGCAAAATAGCGAAGCCCTGATGGACTCGGTAGACAGTGAAATCTCACAGATCACCGAGCGAAACCAGCATATTTCGGATCGCAGTACCGAGATTGCCGCAGCAGCCGAGCAACAAGGTGCCGTGGCGGATGATATCGCCAGCAATGTTGAACAGGTACGTAGTCAGTCTCATGAAATTTGCAGTGCCATTAACGCGTCGGCAAATGACATCGAGCAGCTCAATAAGCAAGCAGAAGTGCTGGAGTCGTTAATGCGAGGACTCAAAGTCTAACTCCTACCCTTCTGGCAGTGCCGCCACATCGGCACTGCCACCTGCGATCAGCCATATAAATTTGATTTTATGTGCTTTCGACAACATAATACGCCCCCATTCCTTACTCCATACTGGGCAAGTCATGACAGCTTCAATTTATCTGGTTAAAGGCCGTGAAAAATCACTTCGCCGCCGCCACCCATGGGTTTTCTCTCGCGGTATTCAACGTGTAGAAGGCAAACCTGAACTTGGTGAAACCGTTGATATCTTCGACCACAAAGGTGAGTGGTTAGCACGCGGTGCTTTTTCTCCGCAATCTCAGATCCGCGTTCGAGTATGGACCTTTGATCGTAACCAAGAAATCAATGTCGATTTCTTCGTTAACCGCTTGAAAGCTGCCCAAGGTCTGCGTGACATTCTCGCTGCTCGCGATGGCCTTACCGGCTACCGCTTGATTGCTGCTGAGTCTGATGGTCTGCCTGGTATTACTATCGACCGCTACCAAGACTTCCTAGTGTGCCAGTTGCTAAGTGCCGGTGCGGAGGCGCAAAAAGACGCGTTGGTAGAAGCCCTAAACATCTGTTACCCAGAGTGCAGCGTGTATGAGCGTTCTGATGTATCAGTGCGCAAGAAAGAAGGCCTGAAACAGCGTACCGGCGTGCTATCGGGTGAAGAGCCGCCAAAGTTCGTTACCATCGAAGAGAACGGCGTGAAAATCAATGTAGATATTGTTGGTGGTCACAAAACCGGTTTCTACCTTGATCAGCGTGACAGCCGTGAAGCGGCCGTTAAGTACGTTAACGGCAAGCGTGTTCTGAACTGTTTCTGCTACACCGGTGGCTTTGGTCTGTACGCACTGAAAGGCGGCGCGAGTGAAGTGGTGAATGTGGATGTTTCACAGCCAGCACTAGACACTGCACGTATGAACGCAGAGGCAAACGGCTACCCGCTAGAGAATGCGCAGTTCCTAAACGCAGATGTTTTCAAACTGCTTCGCGAATACCGTGAACGCGGTGAACTATTTGATGTCGTGATCATGGATCCACCTAAGTTTGCGGAATCTAAGTCACAGCTAGTAGGTGCTTGCCGAGGCTACAAAGACATCAACATGCTAGCGATGCAGATCCTGAAACCGGGTGGCACATTGCTGACCTACTCTTGTTCTGGCCTGATGGACAACAATCTGTTCCAGAAGATCATTGCAGATGCCGCATTGGATGCTCATCGTGAAGTGCAATTTATCGAACGCTTCGGCCAAGCCGCTGACCACCCACTAGACAGTGCCTACCCTGAAGGTTTCTACCTGAAAGGTTTTGCCTGCTACGTGAAATAAGTCAGCGCGATTCGATACACTATCGGTCATTAGAAATGAAGCCAGCAATATATTTGCTGGCTTCTTTTTATCTTATGCCCTAATCGGTCAACATTGCTGCTACCGAACCACACAGCGTCATCAAGAACAGAAACCACTTCAAGGTTTCTGGCCGGGCTGAAATAGCCATTTTAACCGCGATATGTGACCCGACCATGGTCCCGGCAGCAAGGATCAGCCCCGGCCCCCACATCACTAAGTCCTCGACAATAAAAAGCACCAGCGCCACTAAGGTAAATGCCAAAGCACACAGCATTTTCAATGCATTGGCTCTCACCAAATCATATCGTAGTGTTCCTGCCAGAGCCGCCAACAAAACGAAACCAACACCGGCTTGAACAAAGCCACCATAAAAGCCAGCCAGCCCTAGCCCCCACCACGAGCTCGGGGTATTTCTCACTTTTCTGGGTTCAGTACCGGCAGGAGGAGCAACGATGGCAGGGCGAACTAAGATAATCAAAGCCATAGTCACCATAGTGCCAAGCAGCAAAGGCTTGATCCAAGTTGAGGGAGCATAAGCAGCGCCGACAGCTCCCAACAAACCGCCAATAATGGTCGGAAGTAATATTGGCCCGGTATCTGAGGTTTCGAGTTTTCCATGGCGACGGAACCCAAACAGCGCAGTGATTCCTTGTACCGCGACACCAACCCTGTTAGTGGCATTCGCCACTTCTGCCGGCATACCCATCACCATTAGCGCTGGAAGGGTCAGGTTTGATCCCCCACCAGCCAATGTATTGATAATGCCGGCAAGAAACCCGGTTCCGATCAGCAAGCTGGCCTGCAGTAATGACATATCCATTGTAATATTCTGTCCATAGCAATTACGTTTTTTGTCTATACGCAATATACCCAATACATTAAACAAAGTGTTATATTTGATGATTAGTTTATGAGGGCATCAAAACCAGTATTCAGCCCTTATTCAGCTACCTAGCGACAAACTGCTAGGCTAATCCCGATAACTACAATCTAATTCGGACATTGTTTTTCAAGGAACCGCTATGAAATTTCGTACTGCGTTAATGGCTCTTGCAGCATGCGGCATCAGCTTCTCCTCTCTTGCTGACGTAAAACTGGATCTTCCACACCAAGCAGATCTTGTATTGGTCAATGGTGTAGAGCAAGACGGCAACGACACGTTAACGCTTCCAAACGGTGTAAACCAATTTGCATTCACTTATATCGATTCACTGCGTGAAAATGGCGATGACTACCTCTACAAGTCTGATGTCATTATTGTTAAGTTCGATGCCAGTGATGAAGCATTAAAGCTTGAACTACCAAAGCTTCGTACTGCTCAAGATGCGCGTAAGTTCAACAAGTCACCTAAGCTTTCTTTGGTTGCAGCCAACGGCGAGAAGATTAGCTTCGAGCAAGACAAGTTAATTAAGTCTGGCCTTCAGTTCGGTCGTGATTTCGAAAAAGAAATCACGGTTTACAACCAGTCAGGTAAAGCGGCGGCTGTCGCTGCTACAACGACAACTGCAGCGGTTGCTGCAACTGCTGCAGTACCAACTACACTTCCGGCGACCGCAGCACCAGCAGCAACGTCACCAAAGCCACCTGTTGATCAGCAGACACGTAATGTGGCTGAAAACATGCTTAATTACTGGTACGAGCAAGCTGATGAAGCAACACGTGCGCGCTTCAAAGCAAAAATCAACCAAGAGTAATCTTGCCAAAAGAGCCTTCGGGCTCTTTTATCCCCCTCTCTTATGCATATGCTCGCCTGTTTACACTAACTCAGTCTTTACTCGTACTATTTTTCAACCACTTACCCATCAGCCTCCTTTTCAAGGTTATGGTCTGTAATTTAGAACAACCCTAGCCAGTTCTCCCGCCATTGATTCTTTGAACGGCATCTTCAGCTAATCGTCTGCAAAGTACGTCTTGAAAAATTAGTTATCGGTGCAAAATAACCTTGTTTAATTTACATGAAAATAGCAACTTTTTGCGAGACACCGTAAGAAACACAACTATTTCCCCTCCGTGTTCGACTTTTCCTCTTATACTTTTTTCACGGCGCAACATAAGATCAAGACGCCGGTATTTTATTCAACTAACGCGTTTCAACTTAAAGGAATTATTCAATGGAACACCTGAAACACGGACAGGCGTTGACTCGAGCACTCCAGCTCAGTACCCTCGCCGTTTCATGCATGGCGGCAATGAATGCCCATGCAGCAATGGACTGTACGAACATCGAACCATGGAGCAGCACTGTTGCCTATACTGGCGGAGCTCAGGTTCAAGAGGCCAACAAAGTCTATAAAGCGAATTGGTGGACTAGGGGTAATAACCCAACCACCCATTCAGGCACCAGCCAAGAGTGGTCATATGTCGATGATTGCTCCACCGGCGCAACAAACCAACCTCCAACGGTTTCCATCACCTCCCCCTCATCCAGCGCACAACTGCTCGTCGGTGATATCGTGACATTAGCTGCAGATGCAAGCGACAGTGATGGCTCGGTTGCAAGTGTTGATTTCTACCTTGGAACCTCTCTGATAGGCTCAGTCTCGCAACCGCCTTATAGCATGAGCTGGACTGCCGTTGCAGGTACTCAGGTACTCAGAGTGATCGCCACTGATGACCAAGGGGAGCAAACGGAAGCGACACAAACAGTGACTGTGCAGGAGACAGCCAATAACCTGCCTTCGTTCACTCTTTCCCTATCTGCGGCGAGTATTGATCTTGGCACGTCCATTACGCTCACTTCCACAGCCGACGACAGCGATGGGACCGTAGAGAAAGTCGACTTTTATGCCAACGGCTCATTAGTTGGCACCGTGGCGACGGCCCCTTATACACTTGACTACACACCTACTCAATCTGGCAGTGTCACCCTTTTTGCCCGTGCAACCGACAACCTCGGTGGCACAGCAGACTCCAGCTCATCAACACTGACCGTAAATGGTGGAACAACGACCCAAAACTGCCGACCAGACGGCTTGTACCAAACCGAAGGGGTGAACGTCCCTTACTGTACGATTTACGATGACCAAGGCCGTGAAATCATGGGCGCAGACCACCCTCGCCGTGTCATTGGTTACTTCACCAGCTGGCGCAGTGGTGACGATCCGCAGGCTTCCTATTTAGTGAATGATATTCCGTGGGAACTGCTCACCCATATCAATTATGCCTTTGTCAGTATCGGCAGCGATGGCAAAGTCAATGTGGGGGACACTACCGACCCAACCAACCCTGCAACAGGTAAAGAGTGGCCGGGTGTCGAAATAGATCCAACCCTCGGCTTCAAAGGACACTTTGGTGCGCTTGCTAGCTATAAGAAGAAGCACGACGTCAAGACTCTGATCTCAATTGGCGGTTGGGCTGAAACAGGTGGCCACTTCGGCGCCGATGGTAGCCGTGTCGCAGATGGTGGCTTCTACACCATGACCACCAATGCAGATGGCTCAATCAACCATGCCGGTATCGAGAAGTTTACTACTTCTGCGGTAGCTATGATGCGCCAATACCAATTCGATGGTCTGGACATCGACTACGAATACCCGACCTCAATGGCAGGAGCCGGTAACCCGGACGACAAAGCCTTCATGGAACCACGCCGTGCTTACCTGTGGGCCTCCTACCAGGAATTGATGAAGGTACTTCGCCAGAAGCTTGATCAGGCATCTGCGCAAGATGGCATTCACTATATGCTGACTATCGCGGCGCCTTCGTCTGGCTACCTACTGCGCGGTATGGAAGACTTCGATGTCACCAAGTACCTTGATTACGTCAACATTATGTCATACGACTTACACGGTGCATGGAACGATCATGTCGGCCACAATGCCGCCCTGTTCGACACCGGTAAAGACTCTGAGCTAGCTCAATGGAATGTCTATGGTACAGCCGCTTATGGTGGTATTGGTTACCTAAACACTGACTGGGCATACCACTATTTCCGCGGCTCGATGCCAGCAGGTCGTATTAACATCGGGGTACCTTACTATACCCGTGGTTGGCAAGGCGTAACCGGCGGTGAAAATGGCCTTTGGGGTCGCGCTCCTCTTCCTAACCAATCGCAGTGTGCACCAGGCACCGGCGAAGGTGAGAAGAACAACTGTGGCTATGGTGCTGTGGGTATCGATAACCTATGGCATGACAAGAATGCGGCAGGTGACGAGATGGGAGCAGGTTCAAACCCAATGTGGCACGTCATGAACCTTGCCCAAGGTATCTTTGGTAGTTACAGCACGGCTTACAGCCTAGATCCGGTTAACAACCCTGAGCACCAATTAGTTGGCAGTTACACGCGCCACTATGACAGTGTTGCCGTCGCTCCATGGCTATGGAATGCCGAGAAGAAAGTCTTCCTGTCAACTGAAGATAAAGCATCGATCAATGTCAAAGCCGATTATGTCATCGACAAAGAAATCGGTGGGATCATGTTCTGGGAGCTAGCGGGCGACTACAACTGTTATCTCTTTGATGCCAACGGTAACCGCACAACCGTCGATGCCACTGAAAATGCGTGTAAGACGGGCAATGGTGAGTACCACATGGGTAATACCATGACCAAAGCCATCTACGAGAAGTTCAAGTCTGCAACACCGTATGGCAACAAGATAGCAACGGGGGCGATCCCTACCGAAGCGCTTGATATTGCCGTCGACGTGTCAGGCTTTAAGGTGGGCGATCAGAACTACCCTATTAACCCGAAAATTACCTTTACCAACAACACTGGCCAAGATATCCCTGGCGGTACAGAGTTCCAGTTTGACATTCCAACATCAGCACCGGACAACGCCAAAGATCAATCAGGCGGTGGCTTGAAGGTTATCGCATCCGGCCATACCCGTGCTAATAACATTGGTGGATTGGACGGCGTAATGCACCGCGTTGCCTTTACTCTACCGGGATGGAAGAACCTGCCTGCTGGCGGTACTTACGAACTAGACATGGTTTACTACCTGCCTATTTCTGGCCCTGCCAACTACAGCGTCAACATTAACGGTAAGGATTACGCGTTCAAGTCAGAACAACCTGATCTACCACTAGGTTCAATCGGTAGCGGCAATGGCGGCGGTAGTAACCCTGGTGGTGGTGATGGTACCTGTGACACAACCGGCATCAACACCTACCCTAACTGGCCTCAAACTGATTGGGCGGGTAACCCAAGCCATGCCAACCAAGGGGATAAAATCATCTACAACGGTGTGGTTTACCAGGCAAACTGGTGGAGCAGCTCTACACCCGGCAGTGATGGTAGCTGGGCACTAGTGTGCACAATTTAACCGATTCAGACTAATAACAATGCGCAGGCTCTTTCCTGCGCATTTTTTATCCAAAAAACAACAAAAACAGTGAGTTCATCATTCTTAAAATGACAAGTTTCAAGCAACATTAGAGGTATGTATATGCAACCACGCTCTTTGTAAGGTTTCTTACTCTAACTTTGGAAAGTAAAAAATTGCGATAAAGCGCTCAATTTTCAATCAAACAGTCAAACTGCTAACATTTCTTTGTTTTCAAAATATGACACACGATTTGGCTTTTACAAACAACCAATTATCGTATTGACAATTGTAACAGTGAAGAAATTGACGGATTTTTTCACCTTTGAGACAAAATTTCATATAAAAATGACAATCGCTTTTAATTACTTGTAATTAATTATTTTTTGAACAGCCGACATTAATAAAACAGGATTTTTTTGCTTTTTTCACCTCACCCTTTCCTCGGGGGCTCACCTTAAATGTCCAATTTTTTGTGTTAAAGTCAGCTTCAACCAACATCAACAACATTATTGAACATTTTACAGGGACAATGAAAAAGCTAACCGTACTATTTGCAATGGCACTATTCATTCTGCCACTGCAGGCGACCGCAAGTGTTATATCTAGCCAGCCTTACGCTAATCAAGAACAAGCAGACATCTTGGTAAAAGATGCTTATAACAAAGCAAAGTTAAATGGAGTTATTAACTATCAAGTATTTAAAGAAGCCTACGAGGCTTATTACAATACCAAGGGCCGTAAAAAGCCGGTTCTGACAATTATCGATTACAGCCTGCCTTCGACCAAAGAGCGTTTCTTTGTTGTTGATCTTAATCGCAACAAGCTGCTCTACCGTACTTTCGTTTCACATGGCGTGAACAGCGGCGGTAAAAATGCGACAAAGTTCTCGAACATCGTTAACTCTCGCCAGACATCTCTTGGTACCTTCCTGACAGACACCACCTACTATGGTGGCAATGGTTACTCGTTGCGTCTTGATGGCTTGACCCCAGGTGTAAATGACAAGGCCCGCAAGCGCTACATCGTTATTCATGGTGCCGATTACGCAACGCAGTCATTCATCAACCGTCACGGTTACCTTGGCCGTAGTTGGGGTTGTCCGGCCCTGCCTACTGAGCTTTCAAGAGAAATAATCGACACCATTAAAGGTGGCAGCGTTATATACGCACACGCATAATTTCACAATCCCTGTTATTATTGTTTAGTAAACAGCAGCTTATTTAAGCTGCTGTTTTTTTATTTGGCTATTGGCTATTGGCTATTGGCTATTGGCTATTGGCTATTGGCTATTGGCTATTGGCTATTGGCTATTGGCTATTGGCTATTGGCTATTGGCTATTGGCTATTGGCTATTGGCTATTGGCTATTGGCTATTGGCTATTGGCTATTGGCTATTGGCTATTGGCTATTGGCTATTGGCTATTGGCTATTGGCTATTGGCTATTGGCTATTGGCTATTGGCTATTGGCTATTGGCTATTGGCTATTGGCTATTGGCTATTGGCTATTGGCTATTGGCTATTGGCTATTGGCTATTTAGCTTGTTCTCTAATTATACGAACATCAATGGCTAAATTGTCATATATTTTAATTTAACTATCTGTATTTAGTTATTTTTAATTCTTACATTCGTGTCTAAATTAGCAATCAGTAAACACCCCTGAAGATTAATTGCCATCTATAAATAGTGAACAAACTCATTTAATATTTGCTCCTAATCATCAGTAAGCAGTTAAACTCAAAGACAAATATAACGCTTGATCTCCCGTGGAGATTATCGGCCAACGCCTCTCAGTATACGCAGGCAAAAAAAATCCCTGCCTGAGCAGGGATTTGATGTTCGCGAGTGTAGCTTACGCTAGCGCTTTTTCTGGTGCTAGGTATGGAAGATCCAATGCTTCCGACACTTCTTCGCAAGTGATCTGGCCACGGTAAACATTCAAACCGTTCAGCAGGTGCTTGTCTTCTTGCAATGCTGCTTTGTAGCCTTTGTCTGCCAACTTCAGGATGTAAGGCAGTGTAACGTTGTTCAGTGCGAATGTAGAAGTACGAGCAACCGCACCCGGCATATTAGCCACACAGTAGTGAACAACATCGTCAACAATGTAAGTAGGATCGCTGTGAGTGGTTGCATGTGAAGTTTCAACACAGCCGCCTTGGTCGATAGCGACGTCGACAATCGCAGCACCAGGCTTCATCTTCTTGATCATTTCAGCAGTCACTAGCTTAGGTGCAGCAGCACCGGCAACCAGTACACCACCAACAACAAGGTCAGCTTCCAGTACATGTTTCTCAATCGCATCTTTGGTTGAGTACACACACTGTACTGAGCCACCAAACTGGGCATCAAGCTGACGCAATACATCGATATTGCGGTCTAGCACGACAACATCAGCACGTAGGCCTACTGCCATTTGCGCAGCATTTGCACCTACAACACCACCACCGATGATAACAACTTTCGCTGGCTCTACACCTGGTACGCCTGCTAGTAGCATGCCGCGGCCACCGTGGGATTTCTCTAGTGCCTGTGCACCGGCCTGAATTGACATGCGGCCTGCGACTTCTGACATAGGAGCCAATAGTGGTAGGCGACCTTTATCATCTGTAACGGTTTCGTAAGCAATACACACAGCCTTGCTGTTGATTAGGTCGTGAGTCTGCTCTGGGTCTGGCGCAAGGTGAAGGTAAGTAAATAGGATTTGGCCTTCACGAAGCATTGCACGTTCTACGGCTTGTGGCTCCTTAACCTTTACAATCATCTCTGACTCTGCAAATACCGCTTCAGCTGTTGGCAGAATCTGGGCACCTGCATCAATGTAGTCCTGATCGCTAAAGCCGATACCAGAACCTGCATTGGTCTCAACGTATACCTTATGTCCATGAGCAACCGCCTCGCTAACTGAAGCCGGTACCATACCCACACGGTATTCGTGAACTTTGATTTCCTTAGGTACACCAATAATCATCTTTTGTTTCCTTGCTGCCTCGTTAAAAGATATACACACAATAAAGAAAAAACCTTGGAATGTGTGACCGTTTTTTAACTTAAAGACAACAAAACAAACTAGTATTTTATTCCAAATCAGCACAAGAAACTGTTTTTGAGCTTGGTCACACAAGAAAAACCCAATATATCACAACAAACCAGACCAGTTATCTATCTTTTCTCGATCATCCAGTTATTTAAACCACACAAAAGCCATGAAAGCAGTTTAATACGCTATACTAGCACGAGAAAAATCTCGCGTTTTTTGTTGTTTTCAAGTGCTTATTTTAAAAAAAGTGACACCAGAGCATCCCTGCGCAAGATTTTTCTCTATTTTGGTATCCAGTGCAGATTTTTCTCTAAATGGTTTTCGAACAAGCATGAGAAACAAACCAGAAACATACAGACAACAAAAAAGCCGCTAAAAAGCGGCTTTTGTGTGAGCTAACCCAAAAGTTAGTCTTCAAACTCCCAAGGCATATCTGGCAGGGCGTTTAAATTTTCACTATATCGTTTCAAATCGAAGCTGCCGCCATTCTTTGCAACATCAAACACTTCAATTGACAGAGCACATGCGATCATTTGTACCGCCTCTTCACGAGGTGTACCTGTCATCATCAAACGCA
Organism: Photobacterium sp. AWH4_225; assembly: GCF_056158405.1. Lineage (NCBI taxonomy): Bacteria > Pseudomonadati > Pseudomonadota > Gammaproteobacteria > Vibrionales > Vibrionaceae > Photobacterium > Photobacterium sp. AWH4_225. Next base: position 2,471,478 of record NZ_JBSWTF010000001.1, read on the forward strand.
TCAAAGTTTCTTTCACCTTGATAGGGTTACCTTCTTCTAACTGGTTCTCTACGGTTTGAACTAGCATATCGCCAGTCATGATATCGTCGTCTTGCATAGCAATGCCTTCAATTGAGCCAATATGTTGGCCGGGGTTCTAAGTCTTTCAATCCTCGGTTATATCATAGGTAATATAACAAGGGTTAGGCGACAAGCCATTTAGCCTGCTGCGCTTGTGCTTCCACTAAAGTGTCGTAGCGATAAGGTGTCATCTCCGCGCCAAACGGATGCAGATCATTGACAACCACCAATCTCAGCCCAGCGGTATAAGCAGATTGTGCACCGGTCTGGCTATCTTCAATAGCGACAGCTTGGAATTCAGGTACCCCAAGGGTGCGACAAGCAAGTTGGTAGATTTCCGGTGCGGGCTTATTATTTTCAACATCTTCACCGCAGAACACATGATCAAAATAATGCAGCCAACCAAGATGCTCCAAGATCCCCTCGACATACACCCTTGGAGAGCCAGTCACCACTGCTAATGGTAGAGAGCCATGGAGAGATGTAATCAAATCAAAAGCCCCCTGTTTAGCAGGGATCCCTCTTTCAACAATAGCTTGATAGGTCAATCGCTCCATATCAGACACTACGGTCGATGTATTATGAGGGAGAGAAGCAATAGAAGAGAAGTGGTTAGCGACTTTCTCCCAAGGTACACCTGCGAAATCAGCTAAAAAATCATATGCTGAGATCTCGATATTCAATCCCGACAGATATTGGCTCCAATTCTGAGCATGAAAAATTTCAGAATCGACCAAAGTACCATCAAAATCAAAACAAACTGCCTGCATGGGCCTACTCCACGAACAACAAGACCGCCATCTTACTCAGTTAAACCCAACAAAGCCAAGTCAAGTTTACTTACCCATCTGTTTAGCCAACACTTTACCTAACAACTGGCCTTCAAGGATTGAAATACAGCTAGAAAATGGAACAGCAGGACTGTAAAAGAACCCCTGAACAAAGTGGCAGTTCATCTCTCGCAGAATATTCAGCTGCTTACGAGTCTCAACACCTTCGGCAACGACTTGGATCCCCAGCTTATGGCTCAAATCAATAATCAAGGACACCAAGGTTCGATTTTCCTGCTTGTCGATCCCTTCAATAAAGCTGCGATCGATTTTGATGATATTGGGTCTAAGCTCAACAATCGAACTTAATGAAGAATAACCAGTACCGAAATCATCCAGAGCAATTTCAATCCCCTTCTGTTTAAACGACGATAACAGCGATTGGATATCACTACTTTCGCTGGATGCCGTCGATTCGGTGATCTCGACAACAATTGCGTTCAGTGGCAAACCATAAGATTCGATAGTATCCCAGATAGGAGGAAGCCCATTGCTGCTGATGAACTCTTTCACCGACCGGTTCAGACTGATCGTCACATCTGAGAAACCAGATTGGTGTAGTTGCTTTAGATCACGGCACACTTGATGGAGGACAAAATCTCCCAGCGGTCTAATCAAACCGTAACGCTCTGCGACAGGAATAAACTCTGCGGGTGAAATGTTCCCTTCTAGATCATCAACCCATCGAATCAAGGCTTCAAATCGGCTGATTTGCCCCGATTTTGCATCAACAACAGGTTGGTAATATACGGTCAGCAACTCATCGGAGATCGCCTTTTTCAAGCGATCACGCATTTTAAGCTTTTCTATATAGTCTGATTGAAGAGCGCTGTCATATTGGCAAATACCATTCCGTCCCTGGCCTTTCATGTTGTACATCGCATAGTCGGCGTTTTTTAACAGTTCAGTATGGGTTTCGCCGCTCTCTGGGTAAGTCGAAATACCAATGCTAACGGTAGTATTCACCTCGATATCATCAAGAACAAAGGCTTCAGCAACGCTATCTACAACTTGCTGCCCCCATACTCTTGCCGCTCCGGAGGTGGTTTCAGGCAAAAGGACACAGAATTCATCACCACCGTAACGGCAGATATCGTCTGCAGCAGGAAAAACACGCTTAAGGCAGTTTGCAATATGAACCAACACCTTGTCACCGAAATCATGGCCGTAAAGATCGTTCAGTGACTTGAAATCATCCATATCAATGAACAATAGTGAGAATGTTTGAGCACGCTTGTCATCAATCGATGCTATGTGTTTTTTGACACGCTGAACGAAGCTACGACGGTTCACCAAGCCAGTAAGCGGATCTTTATAAGCAAAGAAGGTCAGTTGCTCTTCCGCTTTTTTCCAATGGCTGATATCACGAAATACAGCCACGTAGTTAATGATCTCTTCGTTATCATCGCGGATCACATTGATAGATATTTCTTCAGGATAAATCTCACCATTCTTGCGCCGGTTCCATACTTCACCTTTCCAGTGCCCATAACGGTTCAAGTTATGCCACAGTGACTGATAGTACTTTGCATCATGGATCCCTGAAGACAAGATATTCGGTGACAGGCCGAGTAATTCTTTTTCCCGGTAGCCCGTTGTCTCTTCGAATGCACGGTTAACCGATATGATTTTGTTGTATCTATCGGTGATCAAAATACATTCGGAGGTATTGTCAAACACCACCTGGGCGCGGTCCAATTGCCGCTTAGCTTCAACGGTATGGGTAATATCCCGCTGGATACCCGCCACTTTGGTTGGTTTCCCATTCTCATCGCGAGCGACAATACTGCCTTTGACAGTCAACCAGCACTCATTGCCATCTACCGCAACCCGGCTACAGGGTTTTAACCGAAACTCAAACTGAAAAACGGAGGCATGTTGTTGCTGAATAAAGCGGTCAAAATAATCAACGCCTTCATCGCGGTCTTCCTCAACGATGCAAGACAACCAAGCCTCCAGATCGTCTACTTCTTTTGGCTTTTCACGGCCTAGCAGGTGCCAAAACTTAGCAGATGTCGCTAGCTCCCTGCGTTCAAGATCAAATTCCCAAATCCCCTCATCCACAGAGTTGAAGGTGGTTGTCAGCTGTCGGGAGGCTTTATTCAATTTAGCCGATATTTGGTACACATCCGTCACATCATGAACAGTACCACGCATCTCTATCGCCTTGCCTTGACTGTCACGCAGCACCTCGGCACGCTTACGCAGATACTTGATGCTGCCATCCCAAAGCTGCACTCGGTGAACCAAGTTGTAATTGACGGCATCACTTTCAATAGAACGTTGAAGTGTATCGAGCACCCACTCGCGATCTTCCGGATGAATCAAAGCTGATAGTAAAGACAGAGTAGGTAATACCGATTCATCTTTGATGTCATAGATACGGTAGACTTCTTTGCTCCATTCAAAATACTCTTCTTGGAGATTCCAGATCCAACTCCCTACTTTTGCGACTCTTTGTCCTTCTTCCAGCTGCCATTGCAACTGCGACTGACGCATTAATAAGGCTTCATAACCAACTTCTTGACCAAGATACGCACTAAATGTCTCGCAAAACTCGCACAAGGCGTCAACGGAATCAAAACGACGTTTAAAAGTACAGGAAAGAACACCAACCAACTGTTGGTTTCTCGCAAACAGAGGAATACCAACATAAGTCTCGGCAGACTCAACATGCTGGTGTGTGTAGAGAGGGTAAGTTTGTTCGAGTGCATTCGGGATAATCACCCGCTGACACAATTCTACGACTTCATTTTCAGGAGCATCTTTTAGCGGGAAATAGCTCTTCTCCCCATTTTCCCCCTGAAAACAACTAGAAAGGATATGTACGCCTTCATTATCATCATAAATTGAACCAATGATAACCTTATCTACGGCAAAAGCTTCATACAAACTTAGACCAACAGTATCAAAGAGCGCCTGTCCGCAAAGTTGATTAAACGTATTTATTTTTTTGTAATCCATCAGCTATTCAATTATTACCAAAAGCAACCCTACTGCTTGCTTGGTAATAACACTATCACCTCACCCGCTGCGGACTTTACCGCATGCGAATGGCAGATAAAAGCAATGGCGAGCATTCATAAAAGCGATATAGCAAAATATTGATTAACATCACTCTAATGAAATCCAATCGTTTACATAACATGCAAAATGAGTTGCACATTCTATTTGGGCATAATCTAAAACAACATAAAATAGCCTTGGGTATGCGGCTATTTCACAAATTAAAAGGCCGAAGGGAAAGCCCACTTCGACCTTTTAGTTAGCACCCAAGGTTATACGTTATCGACACATAAACCCTGCAATATAGGTATCTAAATCACGAATTAGATTACTGGCTTGCCAGTTGCTCCACGTTCGTGGCTGATGACCATAGTCACTGTAGCCAGAGCTTTCGAGCATAGATTGCGTCTCATACATTGCCGTTTGTGCTTGCTGGCAGGTGTTCAACCCATACTGCTCATGCAGTTTTGCATTGAACAACCTTGAGGCCAAATGATCAGCACTTGCGTATGACGAAGGCTTATCCAATACCTCTTTTGCTTCTTCACAGGTATCGACATGATACCCACCAAGCATATAGGTGTTTGCCTGCAGATCGTCATTGCTTAGATAATTACCGTAGATAGGCTTATCGTAACAAGCTACTGGCTCTGTTTTCTTCACCTGCCTGTTGTCTACCTGGAAGAACAAGGTCTGCCCTGGTTTCACAATGAAGTTAACACACAGCGTTAAATCATCGTATATAGACTGAATGTTGCCATAGTCCGGGTTGAACAACTCACTGACTTGAAGATAGTAATTAATCGGTGAGTCGTTATTGCTATTCTCCAGCCTCAATCGCTCATCAAATTGATTATCCCCGTTGATATCAACCATCCAGAATGACTGCCAACCATAAGGCATGTCTACTTCACACAAGGTATATTTTTCGTATGGAGTAAGCTTGATGCCATCAAAGTCGAACAAGTGCGGTGGGGTCAACGCAAAGGTATTAACTCCAGGCCCGGTTAACGTAAACTTCCATTCATCGTTGGTTGCATAGCCATTCGTCAGTTTCTTCACTAGCACCATGCCGTTTTCACGATTGGTGTAAGTACATTCGACCACTTCACCGGGATCCAATACGATATCTGCCTGTCTGGTCATTGTATTGGTTTGGGTATTGGCCATTTTAGACTCAGTACAAACCAAATCAACAAGCTCAAACTCTGGCGCAGGATCGTTCTCTGTTACTCGATAATTGCCAGGCACCACACCTTCAAACACCTTACTCTGACCATGGTCGAGCATGAACTCGTAATCACCCTCTATGTTTTGCGTGAAGCTAAACCCAGTACCATATTTTGGCTTGGTCAATTTATGGATGATAATTTTACCGAGTTTCTTATTGGTAAATGAGCACTGTTTAACCGTACCTTCATCCTCAGGCAGATTGACGGTAAACTCACACCCAGAACTTGCTGTTTGTACCCACCCTTCGCGTAAAGTCTCAGTAACGGTATAGTCACCCTCAACTAATTCAAATGGACCATTTTGATCCTCAAACAGCTCAAATGCACCAGGCTGCGAATCACTGGTGACCAATACAATCCCATCATCTCCTGTATTCGGCCCTGTTAATGTCATTGTCCAGCCATTCTCCTCACCGTATGGCATTGTAATCTTATCAACAGCCGCATACACCGGTGCAGGTGGTTCAGGTGCAACAAGTACAAATTCCAAATCACCAGAACAGTTAGCTAACGTTGGTTGCTCTGGGAAGGTTAGGTCAACCATTTTGACTGTATCCCCAACAAAGTTGCCACAACTGGTCACTTCACCGGTGTAGTTATCTGGGGCGATATCGTCAATGGTTTGAGTAATGTCATTAACGGTATCAGTGAAGTTATACGTTAATGTCTCAATAAGTACATTGGATGAGTTTTTAACCTCCACTGTACACGCCAAATCATCAGTTAAAGTAGGAACGGCAAGACGAACATCTAAGTCTACCAAAGCTGAACTGGTCACAATAATTTGCACTGGCGATTGTGCGGTACCACTCATCGACATAGAGCCATCAGATGCCGTCAACAAAGCCCAATCCGCGAGCGAACCTGTTGTTGATGTTACGGGATCCGCCTCGATCGTTTTATTGAACTCGGCAAAGCCTACATCACACCCCAACGAATTTGAGCAATCTGTTTCTTGCGTTACTGATGTCCAAACTAAATCTGAGTCGCTTGGTGATAGCAGCGTGTTAAGCATATAGTTGTCTGAAAATGAACCATCAGCACTACCATTAGTCAGGCTTGTCACTTTATAACGCAATCCAGTTCCAGTAATTTTCTCGGTATCACTGATAATAGCCGTCGTAAATTCACTTGGACCCGGCTGTATACCCACGCCATCGGTATCCAAATCAAATGAGACTTGAGGTTGCTCTGAAAAAACAATTCCTGTTGCAGTATCAGTAAATGTCGCGACAGCCGTATCGCTTAATTGAGTTACAGCGGCAGGCGCACTATACGTATGAGTCAAAATCAATGCTTCGACACCAGGCGACACAACTACATCAGGTGATGTCTCTTCATCAAGAGATATAACGCCTTGCCCATTACTATCACCATCGGGGTCACCAAAAATGGTATCGGTAATTGAAACACTTATTTCTCGTGAGGAAGGGTTAAAAGCAAAGATATTGGTCACAACTAAAACACTATCACCAGAAACAGGGAAAACCTGCCAATCAACACGGATAGCAACATTAGCAGTGTTATCAACTGTCTCATCACAAGTATTGCCTAAATTGACTGTTGCAGGTGTGGCTTGTTTCGTAACATTCCATACAACACCATTTCCCCCAGCTGTTGCATTCATATCTTTCCTGATTGATGTAGCAACAATATCCTTAACTGGTATTGGAACCGTCCGCTTACCAATTTGAAAGTCTTCTGACTCAAACATATACGATTGCAATGATGAGCCAGGAAACTCACTAGCTCCGATCGCAAGTCGATTAGCCCAATCAATAACACACGTTGTTCCAGCTCCCTGGGTAATTGTCAATTGACGATAAATCACATCCTCTATCCCACCGGTAACTGTACCGCTGTCATCTATTAGTTGCTCACCAACTGTTAGCGCACAAGAGTTATCTGAGAACAGGTTTAAAGTATCTGGGGATTTAATTAGCTGAACATCAAATATTTGGTCATATCCCAAAGTACCATTAGAGTCTGCATTATCTGCAGCAATAATCACATCGTAAGTAACCGTCCCTCCATTATTGTTATTACGGGTAATTAGACGATGGGGAACAAGGTCGAGTTCATTCCAGCCTTTACCTAAATTACCTGTTGTATATGGGGTATCATTACCCCCTAAGCTATTTGGATCTTGACAAGTGAAATTTAAATCCGTATTAGGAAGAGTATTACTGCCATCAATTAGTGTGGGGTTACCGTCGTTACGGCACCCTTATAACGTAAATTGAACAGTGTTTGGAGCCTGTTCGAATGCCTGAACAGGCAATGTCGAAATACCCAATGAGAAAGCGATTCCCCATAGAGCGTGCCGCTTTATTCGCTCAAAAGCATGAAGTTTCATACACCTAACCCTCTGTTATTATCTTTATTCCAGTTATCACTAACGGAGCGACACCGCTCCCTTCGAAACTGTTACTTAAAAAATTAGTCAGATGATTTTGAATGAACTTGTTAATTGCGCGACATTTCGCTTTATGAGTCGAGTTATTAAGGGTGAGAATGGAATATCCCGACAGTTTTATCGGGATTTCATTAATAAAAGTACAAAAGAATTAACTCGCAGGCTCAATAGTCCCTTTGAAGGTGTCCTGCATGAAGTCCTTAATCGGCTGTGACTGGAAGATGCCTACGATTTTTTGGTAGGTAGTGTTCGCTTTATCTTCCTCACGGGCAGCGATGACCATTACCGCTAAAGGCGCGTCTTTGGCTTCGAGGAATAAACCCTGCTCTTTAGGATTTAGGCCCGCTGACATCACGTAGTTCATAGTAATGGCTGCGGCATCAACATCATCCAAGCTTCTTGGTAGTTGAGCGGCCTCAACCTCAATGAACTTCAGCCCTTTCGGGTTTTCAGCAATGTCATGCAATGTCGCGGTGAAGCCAACATCTGGTTTCAACGTAATTAGCCCAGCATCTTCTAGCAGTAGCAAACCACGCCCGCCATTGGTTGGGTCGTTAGGAATGGCAACCTGTGCATTGGCTGGCAAATCGTTAAGCGAGCTGTATTTATTGGAGTAAATGCCCATCCGCATCAGAATCGACTCGCCAATCGAAACCAAGTCACTGTTATGGCCTTTATTGAAGTTCTGCAAAAACGGCAGGTGCTGGTAGCTGTTCAGCTGAATACTGCCATCAGCTAGCGCGGCATTGGGCGTGATGTAATCAGAAAACTCCACCACCTCGATATCCAAGCCTTGTTTCTTCGCCTCAACAGCAACTGCTTCAACCACCTGTGCATGCGGCCCTGACGTCGCGCCAATTTTAATCACTGACGATTCCTGCTGGCCGCAAGCCGTTAGGCCGACTAAGGCAACAGCCGCAATTATCCATCGATTCAGCTTGGTATATTTCTTCATGGCTCTTCCTTGAATAAGCATTTCTACTTCTTTACTTAGATGCGTGAGTTCAGACAAGTTACTTTAGACGTCTGAACGTCCATAATATAGCGCCTTGTTAATAGATCAAACACTTAATTAGCACCAATATAGATCTATATGGTATTTATTATTCCACTTGGCGATAAGCCAATCCTAACCTTTCATATGCTTGAACTGCAGCTCGACTAGGCGCTGGTATAGCTCGCTACTTTGCATCAATGAAGTGTGATCGCCGATATCCACCAGCTGACCCTGATCGAACACAGCAATTTGATCGGCATGCTGGATCGTTGAAAGGCGGTGGGCAATAATCAAGGTTGTTCTTCCTCGCATCAACTCCTCAAGAGCAAGCTGTACATGGTATTCGCTTTCACTGTCCAGTGCGCTGGTTGCCTCATCGAGCAACAAGATCTTCGGATCTTTCAAGATCGCCCTGGCAATGGCAATTCTCTGGCGTTGACCGCCAGACAGCCTAACCCCGCGTTCGCCTAGGAAGCTGTTGTAGCCATCCGGCAAGTTTTGAATAAACTCATGGGCGTGGGCTTTCTTGGCTGCCTCAATCACCTGTTCATCCGTTGCTTCTGGATTACCGTAACGAATATTGTGGAATACATCATGGCTGAACAAAGCCGGTTGCTGAGGTACCAGCGCCATTTGCTGACGTAATTCACCGGGCTCAAACTGACGGATATCGACCCCGCCCAATGTAACCTTGCCTGATTGCGGATCGTAAAATCGCTGCAACAGCTCGAACAAAGTCGTCTTGCCGGCACCTGAAGGCCCGACTAACGCGAGTACCTTGCCTTCTTCGGCTATCAATTGTAACTGCTTGATTGCAGCTTGATCCGGCCTAGATGGGTAGCAGAACGTCACATCATCAAACTTCACCTCAGCCGACAGTGATTGGGTAGAGGCTGAGTTTTGGCTGGGCGCAACAATGTGGCTGTCGACATGAAGCAGTTCAACCAGCCTTTCTGTTGCACCCGCTGCGCGCTGTAATTCGCCCATTACTTCAGAAATAGTCGCCAACGAAGAAGCGACCATAATGGCATAAAAGACGAACGCCCCGAGATCACCCGCTGACATCACCCCATTGATAACATCGCTACCACCGACCCACAGCATCCCAGCGATGGCACTGAACACAATCACAATCACGCCAGAAATCAAAATCGCCCGCTGCTTAACCCTTTGGCGGCCGATCTCAAAAGCTTTCTCGACCTCATCAGCAAATGAAGCCCTTTCCTGCTGTTCATGGCTATAGCTCTGTACCGTCTTGATATGCTCAATAGCTTCCCCGGCATAGCTGCCAACATCAGCCATTGAATCTTGGCTTTTACGCGACAATGCTCTAACTCGCCTGCCGTAAATCAAGATCGGAACCAACACAAAAGGCACCGATGCCAATACAATCAGCGTCAGTTTTATATTGGTCGCGAACAGCATGATAATCGCGCCTAAACACATCAAGGCACTGCGCATTGCCATGGAAAACGACGAGCCGATTATGCTCTGCAATAAGGTAGTGTCAGTGGTGAGGCGCGACATGATCTCGCCGCTACCATTGGTCTCGAAGTAACTCGGATGCAAAGTAATGACGTGATTAAACACTGCCAGCCGAATATCGGCACTGACTCGCTCCCCGACCGAAGAAACTAAATAAAAGCGGAAGAAGGTCCCAATAGAGATAAGCACGGTGACGACAAGGATAAACTGAATGGCATTGGCAAGTTCAGTAGTCGATTGCTGGGAAAAGCCCTCATCAATCAAAATACGTACCCCGTGCCCTACAGACAAGGTGAGCGAGGCGGTAAAGACCAATGCCACCAGCGCGGCCAATACCTTGCCACGATATGGCTGTACAAACTTCACCAACTCCAACAAGATACTGAGGCTCTTGCGTTTGGCTTTCGTCTGGCTCTCCTGGTTCAACACCGGGTTATCGATGGGGGTCTGAGTTTCCATATTGACCTTAAATGCTTGATGCCGTGTTTCAAGCATATCACTAAGATATTGTGGTGAAAGCAATAATCTAATGCCGATAATAAAAGGCCGATAATAAAAAGGCCCACAGGTAACCTGCAGGCCTTGTTTTTATCCGTTAGTTTCTTTTACTCAACGCCCCACTTACGGACAATGTCTTCAGCCTTCAGTAATACCTCATTGTCCAAGACCTTGTTGAGGCATAGTGCGTTTTCCCTCACCTGCTCAATCGTATGCGCACCTGCAATCACCGGCCCTACCTCAGGCTGACGAGTTAGCCACTGGATAGCAATATGCGACAGTGGGACTTGGGCTGTCTGGGCTAGCAATTTAAGCTCTTCAACACAGTTGAAATATGTATCGAACGCTTCCCCATTGAGTTTCGGGTTGTTATGGCGATCATCATTCTGATCCCAGTTGTTTGTTCGCATCAACTTACCCGTTAGCAGCCCCTGCATCAAAGGTGAATACGGCAAATATTTGATGTCATTGTCAGCACAAAACGGGATAACTTCATCACGCGCCCGGTAATCTAGCGGAATACCGTGGTAACTCTTAGGGTTTTGCTCAATTAGGTTATACAGCCCTTGGAAAGTCGCGACTTCCACGCCCTCCATCATTTCACGGGTCATATCCAAAGAGTAGTTAGATACCCCTACATGCCGGATCTTGCCTTGTTGTTTAAGCTCGGCAAGCGCTTGGGCTGTTTCTGAAATCGGCGTATCGGGATCAGGCCAATGCACTTGGTAGAGATCAATATGGTCTGTCTTCAAACGAGCCAATGATTCATCCACCTCGCGGAAGATACTGCTGGCACTCAAGTCATTCTTCACATTGTTGTTGCTATCCCAAACCAGGCCGCACTTGGTCGCAATCACTACTTTGGAGCGTTCCACTCCCTCAAGCGCTCTACCCAGCACCTTTTCAGCATGCCCTAGCCCATACACTGGCGCAACATCGAAGAAGTGGATGCCATAATCCACCGCCGCACGAATCGCATCAATCGAGTCGCTATCACTGGTATTGTTCCAGGTGCCGCCGATTGCCCAGCAGCCAAAACCCAGCGATGATGTGTTGATATCTTTAATGGTTTTCATGGTTGTTCCTAGTTTTCTGTTTTTTCCGCGTTGGCCAGCACACGGGTTTCAAGACGTTGTAATGATTTTTCAATGGATTCTCGATCTTCAACAATATTGGCAATGGCATCGGTCATTCCGTGCCAGTATCCCAACAACTGCGGAATGTTTGGCATGACATCGCCGTTGCTCGCATTGATGAGAGAAGCCTCAATTCTTGGATCATTCGCTAACTCCTCAGAAAAAGCAGTGAGCGCTGGCACACCAATCGGTACCTGGCTATTCATGTATTCAAGTGAATCTTTGGAAAGGAGGTAGTTTTCAATAAACTCCGCAGCGATATCCGCATTCGGGGTTGAGGTATTGATCCCGGCCATCAAAATGCCGACGAAAGGCCGTGAAGGCTTCCCTTCAAACTTAGGTAATTCCGCAATACCATAATTAACGCCGAGCTTATCGATATTGGCCCATGACCATGGACCATTGATGGTATAAGCGACCTCGCCATTAATGAATGCGGCCTCGGCGCGCGAGTAATCCATATCACCGGAGATAATATCTTTATCGACAATATCTTTAAGGAATTGCATTGTCCGAATCGCTTCAGGGCTATTCACACCCGTGTTATTCGGGTTGAACCCTTCTGGGGTAAGCTCAAAGGTATAAGCCCCCGCACTTGAGAACAAAGGATGCGTGAAATATGGGTTTCTCAGATCCCAAGCAATCGCTTTTTTCCCTTGCTTACGCAGTTCTTCATCGACTTTATACAGGTCTTCCCAATTTTTCAGTGGCTCCTTGATAACATCTTTGTTGTAAATCAGTGAGAGTGACTCTGCAGCTATAGGGTAACCATAAATCTTGCTCTTATAGCTCATTGCTTCCCATGTATAAGGCGCAAATTTCTCTTTAAAGCTCGCTGACGGTTTGATTTCTTTGACGAATCCAGCCTCGGCATAACCTCCGAACCTATCATGGGCAAAAATCATAATGTCAGGCCCTTTACCCACCGAAGCGACTTGGGTAAACCTTTCTTCAAGTTGGACAGGAAATTCAACATTAACCTTAATGCCCATTTCTTCTTCGAATTTTTCAACCGCATAAGTCATGCCTTTTTGGCCTTTATCCAAAGGCATCCATACGGTTAATTCCGAATCAGAAAACGCAGCAGCATTAAAAGAAGCGATTGCACATGATACAGCTAGACTCAAGATGGTTTTATTTTTCATATTCATATCCCTATAGCTTGTATTGTTAGATTTATTTGGGGTGTAGAAATCCCCCAAACAATCAAACGATTTGTTCGTTATTGCATATTAAAAATCAAGCACCCTCTACCACCACAGTTATATATGGTGATTAAGATATTTAATAAGTTTTATTTAGAATGGACGTGAAATTATCATTTCACTATGATGATATATTCAAATGGTGATAACTTTCCTTGTTTATTAATATTGTTAATTTGATATTCTTGAGTTTGTTCAGATAAATTAATGATTACCTCAACACAATTCGCTTCTTTTTCCCGGCTAAAAGCAACAACACTTGGATTACCTGTTTCCAGCATCAAAGGCATTGCACCATATGGTCCGTTCCACAATGCTTGGTTTTCACGTTTAAGAGTCAATAATTCAGAATAGAAGCTCTCTAGCTCAAACGTTTTCCAGTCAATGTTATCTTTTTCAAAGAAGGCCAGTCGTTTATCCAAGTAAGCTTCTTGCCCACTATAAATAAGTGGCATGCCATACAGTGTTGCGGCTAATACTGAAAATGCCTTGAATGCGTCACCGAAAAACTCTTCATCACTGGCTTCCCATGTATTCTTATCATGATTGGTGGTAAAGACCATTCGATAGGCATCTGTCGGATATTCAGTAAATAACGCATCAAGGTACTTAGCAATATCTTGTGCGGTCTTTTCCTTTTTAACGATTGCACCCATCAGTTCATAAAAGCCCCAGTCATAGGTCATATCAAAGGCTTTATTGTGCAACTCCGGCGACGACCATTCGGCTAGCATAAACAAGTGCTTAATTTGGTGTAGCTGTTCTGTGGCAAACTCCCAAAAAGCGGTTGGCACCAGGCCGGCGACATCGCAACGGAAGCCATCGATATCAAACTCATTGACCCAGTAAGCCATGGCGTCCGTCATGCCTTGCCATAGTTCCTTGTTTTGGTAGTCAAGGCCGATAACATCAGTCCAGTATTCCGTTTTCCTTGGGTCAACATAGGTGTAAGGGAATAATTCCCCCTTTTCATTACGCTGATACCAGTCAGGGTGCTGCTCAACCCATACATTGTCCCAAGCGGTATGGTTGGCAACCCAGTCAAGGATGACATACATCCCCATATCATGGGCGGTGTTTACTAGCTCTTTGAGATCCGACTCTGTGCCTAACGATTCATCGATGGCTAAATAGTCCCTCGATGCATACTGGCTACCTAATGTGCCTTTTCTGTTTTTTTCGCCAACCGGATGAATTGGCATCAACCAAAGAATATCAACACCCATCGATTTTAATCGAGGAAGGTGTTCCATAAATGCATTAATGGATCCGTCCTCGGTATATTGGCGCAGGTTCACTTCATAGATATTTTTGTCTTTAGTCCATTCGGGATGGTTAAATCCACTCATTCTTGTTCCCTATATCATTAATTACGTGGCGTGCCGGTAGACTCCCTAATAATAAGTTCCACTGGCATCAAGGTTTGAAGCTTTGTTGGTGACTCACCAGAAATAAGTTGAGTGATTGCCTTAGCAATAGGTTCACTCGAATTAGTTAAAGGTGCACATGTTACCGTCATAGGTGGCTCAAATTTTTCGGTTTCAAAATGAGCGACCCCATCATCGTGGGCAATAACAGAAAGGTCAGTACCAATTTTCAGCCCCACCTCTTTTGCGATGGTGTATATGCCATGGGCAACCTTGCTGCTGTAACAAATAATAGCGGTTGGTTTATCTTTTCCGTCAAGTAATTGCTTGGCCAGGTTTTCGCCGTCCCTCACTGAAGGGGCGCAATGTAATACCTGGCACTGATTAGTATTGAGGTTATTTTCAGTAACCGCTTGAATAAAACTGTCCGAGCGTTTTTTGGCGAACGCTTGTTTCTCATCGCCATTGATGAGCACAATTCTCTCATGGCCTAATTCGCACAAATATTCCACGGCTTTAGAAGATATCGAGCTGTTATCAATATCGTAATACGCATATTCGAGAGCACTGGTATCGTGGCCATGCACAACAAACGGAATATTTTTCTCGATAAGGAACTTGATACGCTCGTCATTCACCAGCGGTGCTTTTACGATAATGCCATCAACGGCACTTTTCGAAACGAAGTTTTTCAAACCCTCGACATTATCCCCCATCGTCGATGAGTTAATCAGCAGGTCATAGCCGTTGGCTTGAAGTGTGTGGCTAATATAAAACAGCTCCTGCAAGAAAGTCGGCGCACACACTAGCTCCTCGGGAGACTGAAGCATGATCCCCACCATTTTGGACTTACCCGTTGCAAGGCGTTGGGCCACGCTGTTGGGCTTGTAGCCTAGTTGTTCAGCAGCCTCAACCACACGCTGCCGGGTTTTGGCGTTGACTTCCGGATAACCATTGAGCGCTCTGCTCACTGTCGCCATCGACAGGCCAAGGTGTTTTGATATTGCTGCTAAAGTCGTCATATTCTTCTTTTTCAAATTATTTAAAGCGCTTTAAGTTTGCATTTATCCCCCATAAGCATCAACCATGTAATGCAACATGTGTGACATATATATCGAAACGTACAACGATTTAAAGCGCTTTAAATTTTTTAAAATTGATCAAATGATGGGACAACAAGGAAGGAGTGTTGGAATGAAGAGGCGAATGGAAAAGCGCACTGATAAGCGACTGAAGCCAGTAGGAATCAAGCTCAGAAGGCGATCTGAGCTTGAAGACTGATATTAGAATCTGGTCTTGAAAAAATAAGTTAGGCCTGGCTATCACTCAAGCTCAACCGGCGGCCTAAACACCATTTCATGCATGACGACGTCTTGAGGTAGTTCAAGCAACACAGCAATCGTGTCGGCAACACTTTTTGGGTGCATGTACTGCGGGCGGTCAACGTCTCTAAAATTGGTATCAGCACCGCCAGGGAATAAGGAGGTAACCTTGATACCATGTGGCTGCGCCTCTTTCATCAAAATAGCACTGAACCCCGCCAGACCCTGCTTCATGGCCGTGTACACGCTCATGGTTTCATTGGATCGCTTGGCAACCGTGCTGAGGACATTGATGATTTGGCCAGCCTTGGCAGGCTTCATCAGTTTCAGTGCTTCGCGACTTAACACAGCAGGAGCACGCAGGTTCACCGCATACTGGTAATCAAACTCTTCTACTGTGAATTCATCAATACCACATTTACGGGAGTTCATCCCGGCGTTGTTGACCAACACATCCAAACCACCTAACTGCTCGACAGCTTTGCCCACCAGCTCAAGAGCTTGCTGCGGATCACTCAGATCGGCTTGCACCACCTGACATCCAGTTAGCGCACTGAGTTCTTCCAATTTTGCCAAGTTACGACCAGTCGCAACGACACTGTGCCCTTTCTCGCACAGCGTCTTGGCCAACTCGTACCCTATACCACTGGTGGCGCCAGTTACTAGTACACGTTTCATTGTATTCCTACTTAACAATCCTTGATTATAACTAATTACCAGTCTGTCATAATTATGGTGATAAAAGAATACGAGAGCATTTAAGCGTAACCAGCCGAAACCCTAAACAGGCTTTAGCATTTGCATATCAGCACCGGTATCGTCAGGTAAGTATTCCATATTGTGCAACCGATATGACGCCCAGTAACCTCGCCAGCGAACATCCGAACTCAATACCTTCGCCATTTGTTCGACAAGCTCTGACCGCAAGGTCTCCCCTTGTTCTTCATAGAACTGATTAACCTGTATATCAGCGTCAACATCATACAATTCTTGATATCCGGTTGAGGCATTATAGCCGTAGAACCATTCCTTCCCAGATAGCTCGAGTCGGATAGCTGCCCCTAAGTTCATCCCAACATGCATGCCAGTCTGGAAGACTTGTACCAAAGGATCCCTTTCTTCACCTCTTGCCACTTTCGACAAATCACTTCCTTCCATATGACTTGGTTTTTCAATACCTGCAAATGCCAGCAGTGTCGGGCCAATATCCAATGCCGAACACACCGTTTCTACATTCTCAAGTACCGGTAAGTTTGCCTTTGGTGGTTTGATATAAAGTGGAATCGAAAATATATCAGGCTGAAAATAGACACCTTTGTCGGCCATTCCCAGCCGACCATTCATATCACCATGGTCTGCTGAGAAAACAACGACACAGTCATCCCACAAACCCTCAGACTTCAAATAATCAACTAGGCGACCGACCGCATAATCAATAACTTCGACCTGTAGCAGGTGCCCGGCTATATAGTCGATGACGGTCTCTTCATCGTACATCCCCCAGTACTTTCGGTATAAAGCATAAATTGGGTTATCCGGCAGAATGTCATTCTCCTGCAGTTCGGCATAACTCGCTGGCAAACGAACTGACCGTTTAATCTCAGCATAGCGAGACTCGAACCCACTAGGAATGGAGTAAGGCTGATGTGGGTCGAAGAAATCCAGCTGCGCGAAGAAAGGACTATCTGGCTCCTGCCTCTTCGCGGCTTTTATCTGACGGATGGTCAGATCAGCCAAAAACGTCGAATAATGGGCCTCTTTAGGGAAATCTGCACCATCGGCTTGCTCTATCCAACCACCAAAAGAATTGGCTGGCGTCTGTTTATCTGCCCTTAGTCCCCGTAACTCCCTACGGTAACGCGGAGGTTCCACGTTTAATGCATCGAGGTAATCCAGGTAACGATCATCATCGGCAACCGGTGGGCCCCACCGATCCCAAGCATGTAAGTTCTCTCCGAATGTACGAATGAATTTATCGACCCCGACATGGCATTTCCCAGCATGTTTGAGTACATACCCTTCAGATTTTAGGTAATCCTGGAAAATAACATCATCGACGCCCAAATCTACCTGTGAGCCACAAGGGGCGCGCTCGCCATTGGTCAAATAAGGAGGGTGCATCCCGGTAAACATCGCGGCCCTGGCAGGTCCACATAGAGGGCTCGTGGTATAGGTCCGGTTGAACCGTGTGCCCTCAGCCGCAATCAAGTCAATGTTTGGCGTATTAATCACTTTTGAAAGCGGTCTTGTATCAAAATAACAATCTGGCGATATCATATCGACAGTAATGAAAACGATATTGGGCTTTCTGCCCGTTGAATCGACACAATAACTTCCTTGGCGTAACTTCGGATTAAGGAATTTGTGATTGAGGCTAGTATCCTTAAATAACGACATCTTTTTCTCTCACATTACAGGCAATTGCATTAAAAGTTAGGCAAGGAAAACTCCTTGCCTTAATTACACTGAGGCTATACCTCTCTGGCCACGCCGACCGCGGTGGATTTCTTCGATGTGTGGTGGGTTAGGAAACGATGAAGAGCGAAGCACAGCACTGCCACCAGCGATAGCGCAGCAATGACTTTACCGGCACTTCCCTGCTCTCCAAGTATGCCAATTTCAGAAAATACGGTGTAAAGCAAAGCCAGCAAGCCAACGATTGCCCAACTAGCATGAGCAGCATATTTCCAGGGCTTGACCTCAACTTGATTGGTATACACTTGCTCATAAGGCTGGGACATAGGTTTGAGGTAACGCACGACCATCATAATGCCGACCATCCATAGGAAATTCAGCCCAACGAGATGTAGCCAATGAACTTGTACAAAGCCTAAATCACCTTTAAGTACAAAGTGGGCGGTATAGAAGGACATCATCCCAACAGGTAAAGCGATATAGGCCGCAAGTGCCGGGGTACGTTTAGAAACGATGCCGACCAAAATCACGGTTAATATCGGTACATTGATCACCGCCATGATCGTTCTCATCAAGGTATAAAGCCCATCAGCCTGCGCAATAAATGGCGCGATGCAAACGCAGATGGCAATAGTAACGGCACCAAAGACTTTTCCCATTCTCACGACTTTTAAATCATCTGCTTTAGGGTTGATGATCTGTTTGTATATATCCAAACTAACAAGCGTCGAAAGACTGTTTACACCACTATTGAAAGAGCTCATAACGGCACCGAACAACACTGCACCAAAGAACCCGGTCAACCATGACGGCATAACCTCACGAACTAAAGTTGGGTATGCCATATCCTTCGCCAGAATTGCTTCACCGGCTTCGGTAAAACCTCGGGTAGGTACGGTGATCATCCCTTTTTGGTGCATATGCCATGCAATGATCCCAGGTAAAACCAACATGGCTACCCCCACAACCTTCATTGCCGCTGCAGCCAGTACACCTTTTTGACCTTCAGCTAAGTTTTTTGCCCCCAATGAGCGCTGTACTATTGCCTGATTTGTACACCAATAGAACAAGTTAATTAACAGAATACCTGAGAATAAAGTATGCCAAGGAACGGCCGCACCCTCCCCCACACCAGCCGCAGCCATTCTTTCTGGGGCTTCCGTTATGAGGACATTGAACCCTTCGGCAACGCTACTATCGCCCAGCTGATAAAGCGCCAGAACAGGTACGAGAAATCCGCCGAAAAGCAAGCCAACCCCATTGACAGTATCGGATACAGCCACCGCCTTGAGACCGCCAAATACCGCATAGATACCGCCGACAATGCCAAGCCCGATAACCATGAACCAGGTAGCAGCCGTTTCACTAACACCGAGAATTTCTGCCACACCGAACAGTTTCCCTAAAGTGATGGCGCCTGCGTACAGCACGAAAGGCAAGAACCCAATAACGATGGCGTAAATGAAGATAAAAGATGCCACTGAGCGCATCCGCTTACCGTAGCGCGCTTCCAAAAACTGAGGAACAGTAGCAACCCCTCCTTTTAAAAACCTTGGTAAGAATACGACAGCCAGAATGATCATGGTTACGGCAGCCACGGTTTCCCATGCCATCACGCTGGCACCACTCGCAAATGCATTACCATTAAGCCCTGTTAGCTGTTCAGCTGATATGTTGGTTAAAAAGAGTGACCCTGCAACTACAAACCAAGGCAAACTCCGCCCCGCTAAAAAATAACCAGTTGATTGTTTGAGGTTTTCTTGTTTTGTTGCTTTGTATGATATCCAAGCAACCAACAAGGTAAATAATATGAACGAGCTCATTGCTATCATGTGAAAACTCTCCATGTAGGTAGCGTTTATTATTTTTATACGCTTTAAAAATTCTATCTTTATGTAAAATTCCGCTTTGTTAACATGCGCCCAATATTATTGACCGCCATCACAAATATTCTTTACTTCTAAATATCAACTAGGAATATAATTTAATTTCACACATTATTAGATGTAGTTATCGAACCAATCCATGTGAAAAACGAAACTATGAAGAATCAACCTTTGGTTATTACGAAAAATGTGAGCTTTCGCAGCGTTGGCATTCGATCTTTTTGGGATGTGAATGGAGATGAGAACTACATAAATGTATGGCCACGCGACAGGCGGCTGCCTATATCTGATGACACTCTAGTTATAGTTTATACTGAAAAAGGCAATGGGATCATAGAGTTAAAAAGCGGAAAAAGAATACAGATCCGTGGTAACTGCTTAATATTCCTCGATCCTAAAACCATTAATTGCTACTGGTGTGATGGGCTTATTTGGAAGCTATATTGGATAGAGATTTTTATCGAGCGCACGACTTCAATGGATATCCCTAAACAAAAAGTGATCCAGATCGATAATCATAGGCATTTCGAAATTCAATTCGAAGAACTCAAAGATTCACTTAAAAAGCAAAAAGATACATTCAAGCACTATGCGGCCGCCTTATTTAACAAGATATTTTACGAATGGCTTCTGACTATTCACAGCGAGCAACGATCTAAATCATACAATAGCGTAATGCTAGTAATAGAAGAAATGCACCATCGACTTTCCGAAAACTGGCAAGTTAAATCTATGGCTGCTTTTATAGGCTGTAGTGAACAGCATTTAAGAAAACTCTTTCTAAATCATACAAGAAGATCACCCAAAGAGTATTACCTTCAACTTAAACTCGATATCGCATTGGGTGTACTGAAAAGAGGCAACAAATCTGTATCGCAAATTGCTTATGAACTTGGCTTTTCCGACGCTTTTCATTTCAGCAATGTATTCAAAAAGCGCTTTGGTTACCCGCCTTCAACTGTTGAACCTATCATGCACACCTCGCAGCAGTTAATTGCCATCGAACATGATTAATTGCTATGAGGGTTACTTGTTATAAAAATCTTTTTCTTATGGCTTGCAGGTGATTTACCGCATCGCTTTCTTCAGTATTAATTGAAGGTGTCCAACATTCAGCAATCGCAAGAACCCCTCGAACCCGATCATGATATGAAAGTGCAACCGCACTTCGTCTGACACCATTCTCGTTAAACATCAAATCAACGTGACAACCGCTTTCCTTTGCCAGCGCTATTTGGCTTAATTCTTCTTCACGGCTGATTATATTGCGGACACCTTTTGCGCCGTAACGCCAGGGGGTTTCATTTTCGGCGACTACCGTTGGTGAAAAGGTTTTCCCCACGATATATACAGCATCAACCTCCCCTAACCAGTTACGTACATAGCCTTCTTTAGCCCACACCCTGCGCTCCTGTATAGGACTAACGCTTTGCTGCAACACCATGCCATTCTTCGAAAACTCATACCACTCTACCGTATAGCCGCACTTCTTACTCAAAGAGGTCATTTCAACCTTCAAGGTATTTTCGAAGCTGACAATATCTTCTTCGTGAATGGCGGTTAACTGCCGTAACGGTTCATAGGTTTTATCTTTATTTCGATAAAGAACTTCCATCTGCAACAAAGTCTCGAGAATCCTCGAAAGCGTCGCTTTGGGAACACCAGATATTTGAAACAGCTGATCCAACGTCAACGGTTTCTTCGCCGTGTTTAGGCACTGAAGTACCCAAAATCCCCGAGCACAAGCAGGTGCGGAATAATTATCAGATTCATTAAATTTCATATTTGGAATATATCAAAAATTCAATTTTAAATATACTTTTTAGATGTGACCTATTCGATGTATTTATCAACAACAATTGATTGATTTAGATAAAGTTATCAATTGCCATATAGGTGGCTATGGCAATTGATAGATGGCATAAAGTATTACTTCACAATTAAATCAAAATAACCACGATTCTGTGTCTCCGAACTCCCCCCCACGAACACATCAATACGAGAAGAGGATAAGATTAAGTCGCCCTCATTGGAAAAATAGCCCAGTTTCTCAGCAGGCAAGTGGAATCTCACTTCTCCTGATTGCCCGGGTTCGAGCTCAATACGCCTGAAATCTTTCAGCTCTCTGGCTGGGCGTGTTGTCCGAGCAATATTCTGGCGAATATAGCACTGAACAATTTCTGTTGCTTTAACCGCCCCGGTGTTCGTCACAGTCACGGAAACCGTTTGATTGTCTTGTTCTGTCATCACGGGGCTTAGCACGCTAACATCAGAATAAGCAAAACGGGTGTATGTCAAACCAAAGCCGAATGGATAGAGGGGCGTGTCGCACTGATCTTTGTAGGGCATATATTCCTGGAACGCACGCATCTTCCCAATAGGTTTTCGAGCATAATAGATAGGTACTTGCCCAGTTGAACGGGGAACTGACATTGGCAACTTACCGCTTGGCGCAGTGTCACCAAATAAAATACGTGCTACCGCCTTACCCGTTTCTGTCCCTGACTGCCATGCATACAAGAGTGCATCAGCATATTGCTCTGTCGCAGGCGAAGGCAAAGGCCGTCCGGTACATTGAACCACAATCAGCGGCTTACCTGTTTGTCCAATCGCAGTGATTAGCTCTTCCTGACCAGCAGGCAGGGCCAGCTCTGCGACATTTCGTGCCTCTCCCGTGCGGCGGTGGCTTTCACCGACACAAAGAACCACAATGTCGGCACGATGCGCCTGCTCAACCATTTCATCGCTAAATACCGCGGATTCCGTGATCACCTCGATTTCCGGTGCAGCAGTCACAACCCCCTCAAAGATAGAAGTCACATCTTCGGCTTTACCGTCTAGACACCAAGAGCCTAAATGCTGTCTCTTTGAATGTGCATGTGGCCCAAGTACCGCGAGCTTCACCCCTTTCTTGGGCAATGGCAGAACCTGCTCACGGTTTTTAAGCATCACAACACATTGCTCGGCCAGTTCCAGCGCTTTATCGACATGCTCCTCAGCGCGCAGTGTTGTTTTGTGCCACTGTTCATCAACATAAGGTCTTTCAAACAGGCCCGCCCTGAATTTAGCCGTAAGAACCCGGCTGACGGCATCATCAAGCCTGGCCTCATCAATACGACCAGCATCGAGCAACCGGGCCAAATTTTCATCATAGACTTCAAACGTCATGGCCATATCGACACCAGCATTGAGCCCTTGGGCTGCTGCATCAGCAAGATCTTCAGCCACTCCAAAGTAATCCAAATCAGAGATAGAGCCCCAATCACTTACCACCATGCCATCAAATTGCTGATCCGTTTTCAGCCAACCCTGTAGCAGTTTCTGGCTTCCCGTTACCGGTGTACCACCAAGATCATTGAACCCTGACATCAAGGTGGCAACGCCACTTTCGAGCGCAGCTTTGAACGGCAGCAAATACACATTGTGAAGTGTATTATCGGTGATTTCAGTCGTATCGTAATCACGCCCACCCTCCGCAGCACCGTATCCCACGAAATGCTTTGCGCAAGCCAGCAATGAATCTGGCTCTGAAGCCTCTTTGCCCTGAAAACCGCGCACGACAGCTCCTGCAAACTGAGCACTCAAATACGGATCTTCACCACTGCTCTCTATCACCCTTCCCCAGCGAGGGTCTCGGACAATGTCCAGCATCGGTGCAAAGGTCCAGTGTATGCCAAGTGATGCCGCTTCTGTCGCTACACAACGGTATGCTTCTTCCACCAACCCAGGGTTCCATGATGCAGCCTGTGCCAAAGGTATTGGCAAAACGGTTTGCTGGCCGTAGATAACATCTCGTGCGATGATCAAAGGGATCCCCAGTCGACTTTCTTCAACCGCAGCTCGCTGTATCTCATTAAGCTGAACAGGGTCCACCACTTCAGCTGGGGCATTACCTGCCCAAGCGGTATCAGCCAAAATTCTCGAACCGAAGCGACCTTGCCTTACCGCATCCAAATGTTCTTCACGGCGCTGTTCATAATTGCGCATCGGTGTTTGACAGAGTTGGCCGACCTTTTCAGAAACCGTCATACGATTGAGCAAATCTTCAACACGAGCCGCAATCGGCAAATCAGGTTTTTTATAGTCCAGTGTCATCATAATTATCCTTGTAGCATCATGGCGCAATATGGTGGACTCATTGCGCCATTAAGATTGCGATTTAAGCTTCGTTTTTGGCGGTACGACGAAGTTTTAGCTCAGCCGTAATCTTTTCGAACAACTCGGGGGTGATGTAATACCAGCGCATCGCAATAATCGAGCAAGCATGGGCGAACGCTACTGTGAGGAATTTTAAAACTAATATGGTGTTCAGCACGTCATCAGGCTGGACTTCGTTTGGCGTGTAGTTAACCGATGCCAATGCATAACCGGTCAATAGGCCAGCCATCGCACTGCTGCACTTAGCGACAAATGTCATTATTGCTGTGGTCAGAGCATTGGCGTTATTACCTGTTTTATACTCACCGTATTCCACACAGTCTGGAATAAGTACCCACGTCAAGTTCCCGGCAAAGACATTACACGCCATTGATGCAACCAGTAAGCTGAACATCAACCATACCGGCAGAAAGTCAGCGGTGAAGTAGCAAAATACGCAGATAAGCAAGCCCGCCCAGCTCCCACCGAGAAACATCCCTTTTTTAGAAAACAGACGTCCTAGCAACGGCAATGAGGCGACCATGATAAACGGGATGAAGCTGCCAACCCCTTTAAGCATGGGAAACAAGGCTTCATTCATCATGTAATATTTGAAGAAATAAATGGCTATGGAAGTTTCCATAGCAAAACCAAAGATATTGGTCGCATGGGCGGTTACCAGGGCAATCAAAGGCTTGTTAGCCTTAACGGTTTTGTAGACCTGTTTAGGAGTTACTTTCTGAGTCGTTACCTGCTGCGCACTTTCCAGCGTATCACGCTTTTTGGCTCCATAGGCGCAAATCCAGAAGTTTACCGTTACCAGCGCACCGAAAATAACCCCAGTTACGCGCCAGCCTTCAAGGCCACCGCCAAACCAGTCAACCATGATCAACGGCAATGCTGTAGCCACGAAAGTCGCCAAGATCCCCAGCCCTTGTTTCATGGCAACAACCGTTGTCCTTTCGTGGTAGTTCGTGGTCATTACCGGTGTCAGCGCATGGTATGGAACGTTAATTACAGTTTGCGCCAACGAGTAGGTAATATAGGCCACATAAGCGAATACCACTTTGGATGTTACTGATAATTCTGGAGCCCAGAATAAAGCAGCAATAGTCAAGCCAAGAACGGGAGCACCAAAAATTAAATAAGGACGATATCGACCCATTTTGGTTCGGGTGGCGTCAGAAATCATGCCAAATAGTGGATCTGTTACCGCATCGATAAGACGCGTTACCAGAAAAATCTTACCAACTGTCAATGGATCTATGCCATACATATCAGTCAGGAAGAACATCAAGAATGTACCAATAAAATGGAACATTAAATTTGAACCAACTCCTCCCATACCATACGCAAAGAGTTCTTTTTTCGATAACGTTGCCAAAAACTTGCTTTTGGGTTTTTCTATTACGGCGGGATCTGCCGCTGCTTTTGCTACGGTCATATTAGACTCCGAGATTCACATTATTGGATTTTATTTATTGCTGGGCTGAGTTTTACTCAACCCATATATTTTTATTCAGAGAGCAGAACTATTTTTTTATAATTTTCGGGTGCTTTTGTTTTATTTTTTCTATTTGATCTTCACGCCCAGTCTCTTCCAGCCTTTTAAAGTATGCTTGGATATCTTCACATTTAGCATGGTGCGGCCCCCCCTCTTGCATGACTACACGCATGGGATCTTCGGTATTACCAAACGGTTGAGTTGTCATCATATGGTCATACCACTGCAAATACCGGTATGCCATATCTTTGACAATTTCAGGTAATTCATCTGCTAAATTGTATTGCTGATGAGGGTCATTTTTAATGTTGAATAGCATTTCCTGCGGGAATAAGTGAAGACCATCATGGTAGGTGCGGATATATATATAGTCACCATGCCTTACACTGCGCTGACAGACATGAGCACACTGGCTTAACACCAATGATTCGTGCCCCTCTTCTTTTCCTTGAGTAACTGCAGAAGCAAAGCTCTTACCTGTCCACAGCGGTAAAGGAGATTTCCCCATCATTTCTGCTAAAGTTGGAGCCCAGTCGATATTGTAATGCAGTGCATTATTTTCAATACCTGATTGCATGCCAGGCCAGCGGACAATAAATGGCACACGGCAGGTGATATTATCAGCGGTGGCATGCTCGCCGAATAATCCAAGTTCGCCAAGATTTTCACCGTGGTCAGAGCTAATCACGATAATGAGATCATCCATTACCCCCTTTGCCTCAAGAGCCGCAAAGATCTTGCCTAGGTGTTGATCCATATACCGAATACCGCAATCATAGCCATCAATCATTCGGCGGAATCCTGCCATTCCTTCAATCTCACCAGGCTGGCGGGGATATTGCTCATAGGTATTGTTATCCCACATATTAAAGTCTTGAGCTGAATGCGGCCCCGCTTTTTTCCAATATTCAGCCATCTTTTCTTCTGTCATCCATTCAGGCAGAGGATCATCACTGAACGGATTACCAAACTCTTCTGGCGCGCGATACGGCGTATGTGCATCCCAATAGTTAACATGCAGATACCAATCATCCTCATCACCATTTCGCTCAATCCAATCAAGCACGGTAGGCGTCACTTCTTCTGCGGATTCATGACCAGACCCACCGGTGTTATACATTTCAGTAAAACCGGCATAATAATGAAATAACGAATGGCGCTCAGGAAATGGACTGACCAACACCGTTCGCATATTGTTCTGTCTGAACAAGGTTGGCAATGCATTATGCTCTACATAACTCTTAAATTTGCGGCTTGCACCCTGCCCCCTAATATCACCGGCCGTACCGCCATGGCTGACGGCACCGTTATGGATCCCCTGCATACCTGTCATCATCGCCGTACGTGATGGAGCACACGGTGCATCGGATGCGTAATAGTTATTAAACCTAACCCCTTGTGCAGCAATTTTATCGATATTAGGGGAAGTATTACGTTGGTATCCATAACAACCTAAATGGTCAGGACGTAGGGTATCAAGATCAAGGTACAACACACGCATAGGGGTTCCTTTATATTTTTATCAAAGCAGTTAATAAGCGTTATTGGACGGAATATTCACTGATTCCAAATATGTAATCCACTCTTTAATTCCATATTTAAAATATACCTTATTTGGTATTTATGTGGAATTGAGCAATTTATGTTCTGTGATCGAACCATTTTAAAATCGCATTTAGTATTAACTTTACACTTTTAAATAATACTCACTTCAAGGGGCGGGCAGTTTATTACTTTGCTTTTCACCCATATTTGGGGTTCTGTTTCCTTACAAGAGACAATTTAAAAAAAAGAGCCGGCATTTAGCCGGCTCTTTTCTCACTAATTTCAAATATGAAATAATTAACTCTTCAATATTTTCATCATTTCAGCTTTGTACTGATCGACACCATTTTGATCAAATGGATTAACACCAGCCATGTAGCCACCAATAGCTACACTCATCATGAAGAAATACATCATGCCACCTAAGTGATACTCATCGAGTTTATCAATAGAGATCTCTAGGTTAGGAACACCACCTTCGGAATGAGCAACCATACTTGCTTGTTTGATAGAAGCTTGAATATGATTCAAAGATGAACCCGCAAGGAAACCCAAGTTATCCAAGTCTTCTTCCAGTGTAGGCACAGGCACATCAACTGGTTTATCAATCACATGAAGGACTGTCTCGAAAAGATTGCGTCGCCCTTCCTGTACCCATTGGCCCAACGAGTGTAGGTCGGTAGAGTAAAGCGCGCTAGCAGGAAACAGGCCTTTGCCATCTTTTCCGTCACTTTCGCCAAAGAGCTGCTTAAGCCATTCAGAGAAATACATCATATAAGGTTCATAATTAACAAAAAGCTCAATCTCTTTGCCTTTATGGGTCATGATATTTCGGATAATGGCATATTTAAGTGCAGGGTTGGCTTCTACCTCGTCAGACTCACAAACCGTCATCATCTGTTTTGCGCCGGTAAGTAGAGCATCAATGTCGATACCAGCAACAGCTAAAGGCAACAAACCAACTGGCGTAAATACAGAGAAACGCCCACCGACTTCGTTAGGTAGGTGATACATTGGATAGCCTTGCTCGGCAACGATATCCTTCAATGGGCCACGGAATTTATCCGTTGTGACGATGATACGTTCCTTTGCCCCCTCTTTGCCAAATCGGCGCTCAAGTTCTGCACGCAAGATTCTAAATGTCACTGCGGTTTCAAGTGCAATACCTTCTTTCGCAATAACGTTAATGCAATAGTTCTTATCTGCTAAATACTGCATTACCTCATCTAGGTAACGCGAGCTCAAGTTATGTGCAGTAAATAGAATTTCTGTTTTATGTTGTTTATCAACCGCAGGTTGAAGCGCTTCCATAATCGCTTTATGACCCAAGTATGAGCCACCGATCCCAATACAAACAAATGCGTCAAACTGTTGCTGAATGTTTTCAGCTCGTTGCTTGATGTCAGCAACTTCTTCTGAATCAATAGTTTCTGGTAGGCGGATCCAGCCGTGAAAATCGCTCCCGACACCTTCACCTGTCACCAGCTGTTGGTGGGCCAACTTCGCATAAGGAGCTAATTGAATGTATTCATGGCCTTTTACTGCCTGGTTAAGATATTCAGTATTTATTGATAGCATTTTTTGCTCCATAACTTGCAATATACCCCACACAATTGGTAGAGCTTAATAAAACTTTTGTATTGGCAGGTATGATAAATGTCTCACCCTGACAGTATTTCTTTAAATTTCCAGAAGACCAAACAGATAACTGCTTTTCCGCAACAAAGACCATTGTTAAATAATCTGAATGGTATTCAATCTCGTTATTTTCACTATCGAGATTAAGTTGACTTAAAATAAATGCTTCTGTGCCATTATGTTTATAACAACTAATATTCGCTTTGCCTTTTAACGAAGTAGGTACTAATAGTTGCGGTTTAACTTCACGGTAATCAATCAGGTGATGTACTTCATCAAGATCGACGTGCAGTTTGGTAGGCCCAATGCGTACTACATTGTCAGAGTTCGACATGATCTCGATATTCTGGCCAGCAAGATAGGCATGTGGGATCCCAGCACTTTGGTAGATCCCTTGCCCTACAGGCACCTTAACAATATTCATCATAAACATAGCAACCAAACCACGATCGAAACCGCTACTATGCTCCAGAACTGCCCTGCAAGCCCAAAATTCTGGCTGCAGTTTACTGATGTGACCACGAGTATAGAGCTCTTTGTTCGTATCTATAATTTCAGCGAGTAAAACATTGATATCTGCCTGTGGCATCCGCATCAACAATTCAAAAGCAGCCTGAACGCCAAACAAGCGAAGTTGATCACACAGGTAGCCAAACGAGGAATACGCAGAGAAACGCCTGATTATTGCCTCTGATGCCATAAAGCCATGTGCTAACCAACAGGGCGTCAGAGCAACCATCATCTCTGGCTTATCATTGCGATCACGGTAAGTTCTCTCTGGTGCTGTTCGTTCAATACCAAGTTGGTCCTGCCGTTCGAATCCTTCTTCAGCCTGAGCTTTAGTCGGGTGGACCTGTATCGCCAGCATGTGATTCACATCGAGAATCTTCATCAAAAATGGAAGTGGGAATTCGCCTTGGCGCTCTTCTTGAGCCTGTACCTGCTGATTGGCTCTAAGCCAGTCTAGTAATGGCAGCTTCTCACCATTGATCTCAACCAAAGAAGAATCATCAGGGTGCGCGCCTAACCACCACTCGGCATAGGGTTTGGAGTCCGAATTTTCCACCCCAACGAGTGAGGGGATATAAGACTCACCTCCCCAGGCATAATGGCGTGGTTTACCTAATATGGAATAAGTACTCATAACGCTACAGCCACATTGTCGAGAAGAATGGAATGAATGTAATCAGCAATAGCGATACAATCATGCCTAAGACTAGAGGATATGCCCCCTTGAAGACCTGAGGAACTGAGGTATTACTTAGCTGATTGGCGATAAACAAATTGCCACCAAACGGTGGTGTGACAAAGCCAATACCCAAATTGATGATCATCATAATACCAAACTGATAGACTCCCATTCCGAATTGCTGCAGTAATGGATATAACAGTGGCGTCAAGATAATGATTGCAGCCAGTGTATCCATAAAACAGCCAACAAACAGAAGGAACAGATTAATCATCAGCAATGTCATCAACATCGTACTGACGTTATCTGACATCATTCCAGCAATAAGTGCCGGGACATTCTGGGAGGTCAATACTTTGCCGAAGGCTGTCGCAAAGGTCATCAGGAACATTGCTACAACGGTGATCATCGCCGCTGTCGATAACACCTTGAACGTGTCGCGGATCTTAAGGTCTTTATGGACAAACACCCCAATAATATACGAATAGAAACACGCTACCGCAGCTGACTCTGTTGGCGTAAAGATACCGGAATAAATACCACCAAGAATAATTACAGGTGTCAGGATAGCCCAGCGAGCATGCTTAAAGGCGGCCATACGTGTCTTGAAAGTACCTTTCTCACGATGCGCTCCCCAGCCATTTAGCTTAGAGATCCACCATGCCGGTACTGCCATCCCAACAGCCAATAAGAAACCTGGAATAATGCCAGCCAAGAACATATCGGACACCGAGGTCGCGTACTGGGTCAGAGAGTAAATGATCATCGGGTTACTTGGCGGAATGATAATGGCAATAACACCAGAACACGCTGCCACCCCTGCAGCAAATCCAGGGTTATAACCTTGCTTTATCATGGCCGGAATGGTGATACTTCCCACCGCAGCAACGGTTGCAGGTGCAGAACCGGATAGGCCGCCGAAAATTACGCTGGTCATAATGGTTACGATAGCAAGGCCACCATACATATGACCAAAGAACTCTTCAGATAGGTCCAAAATACGCTGAGCTACACCACCAGTTGCCATAATGGTTCCAGCTAAAACAAACATCGGTATTGCCAGTAGCGGGAAGCTATCAATGGACTGGAAGGTATCTAGCGCCATCTCGAATATTTCAAGTCCGAGCATTTTATTGTAAACAATAAGAATAATACCAATTGCTATTGCAACGGGCACTCTGACCATCACCATGGCGATAAAGCCAAAAATTAACATTAATACCTGTACAGTGGTCATTGCTTACACCTCCTCATGAAGTGCTAGTTCTGTATTTCCAGACTTTCTGTAGTCCATTACGGCAGAAATAATTTTTTGGATAATACGAATACATGTTAAGCCGAAAGCAAAAGGCAACATTGACAGTTGAATCCAATATTCAAACCCTAATGCTTCTGTTTTAGTACCAAGCATTTTATGAAAATCAACGGCCTCTAATGCAGCTTGGGTAAATAGATACGCAAATATCAAAAACAGGATATTGGAAATAACATCCAAACATAGTTTCTTTGCTGCTGAAATATCTTGCGGCCACAAATCAATGATTATATGCCTATTCATTTTTACAGCCCAAGGCACACCAAGAAATACAATAAACAACATCAACATTCTTGCGATTTCATCAGTAAATGCTGACGGCGACATGAATACATATCGGTTCAGTACTTCAATATTTAAAGAGATGGCGATATAACCAAGCATGAGTGAACAAAAGAACTCTTCAAAATGCTGGTCAATTTTTTTTATGATGGTCAGTAACATAACTACCTCTACCATTAGTCACCTGCACTGATGTGCAGGTGACGTTGTTGCAGAATTACTGTACTGCTGCGGTTTTAATCAATTTGATAAACTTAAGTTCGTCTTCACTCAGGCCACGTGTCGCTAGAGGCTCAGCGGCTTCAATTGCCGCACGGCGGAATGAATTTAATTCCTCATCGGTTGGCTGAATAACCGTTGCGCCATTGTCTTCAAACGAAGTGAAAGCTACATCAATCGCATCATAATGGAGTTGCTTGGTTTTCATTACCGCTTCATCAGCAGCTTGCTGTAATATTGCTTGCTGCTCTTCTGGAAGACGGTCCCAGAAACGTTTATTAATTACAACGAACGTTGGATGCGCCTGGAAGTTCAGGTTATTAAACACTTTCGCCACTTCATTGAGAGCAAATGCTTGAGCGGTCACAGGAGGTATCGCCAGGCCATCAACAATACCTGTTTGCAGAGATGTGTAGACTTCGGAAATCCCCATTGTAGTACCAGCTGCTCCCCAGCTTTCTACAATGCCTCGCTCGACCGGGTTTGGAGTTACACGGAATTTCATACCACTAACATCATCCATAGTACGAACTTCTTTCCCGTTGGTTAACACCCCACGAAATTCAAACGGTGTTGCATAGAGTAAACGAAGGTTCTTTTCACCCAAAAACGCTTGTAATTGATCAGCAACGTCACCAGAAAGTCGACCATCTTCATATAGCAACTCAATACTCTGCTCTGGACCATCTAGCAAAAATGGCACATCGAAGGCCTTAAAAGCATCAACAACAGTACCCAAGTTCGCGCCAGACGTTTGCGCAGCGTGTACTTGACTACCAATCTGAGCTTTCTGCAACAGCTGTGTATCATTACCCAACGCACCACCAAAACTCGTTTGCACAGTAATCGAGCCATCAGATAACTCTTGCGCCCTCTCTTGAAACGCAATCATTGTCTGAGACATTGGCGTATTTTCTTGCGTTGTGTTGGCAATGGTCAAATGTGTGTTCTTAGCAAATGCTGACGTTGAGGTAATTGCCATAGTTAGGGCAGCGGCAAGAACAGTTACAGACCTCTTCATAATATATCCTTATCACGTTATTGGAGTTAACTAATTATTGGTTTGAATGGTTCATTCAAAATGAACTCTATTTTCTGGCTTCCGTTTTTTCTAATTTAAACATTTGCCCCATACAATTTATCGACATAGATCACACTAATCACAAATGTGATCTATGTCACCCCGCTTTTGTGATCTCATGCGATAACAACAAAAACATAAACCATTGTTTTTAAAGGACAATATTTAATTATAGAGACACCGATCACTATTTTAAAAAGTGAGGTATTGATCAAACAATGAGTTTAGGATGACAATATAGTCACTGGTTTGGGTTTCTCTGGCTTCCAATTATTTATATTTGTGAGGAACTCGTTTTGAATATTTTGTGTATTGGTAATGCCACTTGGGATCGTATATTCAATGTGAATGAAATCCCTTCTGAGGCAACAAAGTACTTTTCAACTTCATACCATGAAATAGGTGGTGGAGTGGCAGCGACTGCTGCAGTAGCAATTGCAACACTTGGGGCTAATGTCTCATTGTTAACCCGTTTAGGTAATGACAATGTAGGACGCGCAATCAAAGAAGATCTTAATAAATGGGGTGTCGATACTTCACTTCTCCAGCAATTTAATGACACCAGTTCAAGTAACGCTGTCGTGCATGTAGATCCCGCCGGTGAGCGTCAAATCACTGTTCATAGGGATCCGAATTTACCAGTAAATAGTGACTGGATAACTGAAGAATTGCTCGAGAACATTGATTGTATTTTATGTGATTGTACATGGAGTGAAGGTGCAGAAAAACTTCTCACCCTAGCCAATAGCAAAGGGATCCCATCAGTTATTGATGCTGATCTAGGTGGCGAGACAATGGCTAAGTTAGTCAGCTTAGGCACTGATGTAGCTTTCTCATACCCTGCCCTATGTCAGATGACTGGGGAAACAGACATAGAAAAAGCGCTGCTTGCAGCACAGCAAAATACCAACGGCACCGTATATGTGACCAATGGTGAACACGGCTGTTATTGGGTCGAAGACAATATTGTAAAACATGTCTCTGGGTATCGAGTAAATGTTGTTGATACGACGGGGGCCGGAGATGTTTTCCACGGTGCTCTGGCTTTTGCCATTGCCAAAAAACTCAAAGGCGAGAACGCTGTTAATTTCGCTAATGCTGTTGCGGCACTGAAATGTACCAAACCTGGGGGCCGAGCCGGTATTCCAGACTACGACCAAGTTATTAACTTTATTAAATCGCATTAAACAGGAATTTATTTATGGCTCTTGTCACATTAAAAGAAGTATTAGCTCACGCGAAAGAAAATAAATATGCCGTTGGCAGTTTTAATGCTGTTGATTTTAATCTTCTTCGTGGCTTAATTGCAGCAGCAGAAGAAGAGAAATCGCCAATTATTATTAATTTAGGCCAAGGTCAATTTCGCCTGACACCACCAGAGTTGCTTGCTCCGACTATGGTTAAGATGGCACAAGAAGCATCAGTACCTGTCGTGCTGCACCTTGATCATGGTAAAGATGTCGAAACATGTATTCGTGCTCTTCGCCTTGGCTTCTCGTCCATTATGTATGACGGCTCTGCCTTATCATTCGAAGAAAATCTAAAAAACACTCAAGAAGTCATTCGGTTTGCTAAATATTACGGCGCATCTGTCGAAGCTGAAATCGGAAAAGTCGGCAATACAGAAACCGGTGATGAAGAAGAAGTTCAGGCCGCTCAAGAGCAAACAGAAGATCAGCTCACCAAACCGGAAGAAGCCAAAGCCTTTGCCGAAGGCGCAACGGGTCTTGATGCCCTTGCTGTTGCATTTGGTACCGCTCACGGCCTTTACCATGGTGAACCAAAGCTCGACTTCGACCGCCTAAACGAAATCAACAAAGCTGTTGATGTCCCACTTGTCATGCACGGTGGCTCAGGCTTGGACGACAGCGTCTATCGCGATGCCATTGCCTGTGGCGTATGCAAGATAAATTACTTTACAAACATGTCTCACGATGTCGGTAAGCAAATTCAAACCATGCTGAACAGCAAAGATGAAGCGTATTACCACGACACTATTCTTTGCTCAATCGAAGCTACTAAGCAGCATGCTGCGCGAATTATGCAAGTCTTTGGTAGCAGCGGCCAAGCGAAATAAACCACTGGGTTAAAAAAAATTATATTGAGGAAAATATGAAAACAATTCAATTTGAATATGGCCCAGGTTTTATGGCCGCACAACTACCAGACTCTGCAGATGTATTTATTCCTGGTGAAACGGTCAAAGATCCGGAGGCTCTGGCTGACCCTATTTCAGCGACGCGTGACTCAATTCTAAACCCAATTGGTATGCCACCAATTAGCGAGCAGGTTAAACAAGGCTCAAAGGTCGCGATTGTCTTCCCTGACCGAGTTAAAGGCGGTTGCCATGATACTGCACACCGCCGAATCTCTATCCCAATTATTTTGGAAGAGTGCCGCAAAGCCGGCGTAGAGAAAAAAGACATTACGCTTATCTGTAGTAACGGCCTACACCGTAAGAATACTGAGAAAGAACTACGTGAAATCCTAGGCGATGAAGTCTTCAACGCGTTTTACTGGGAAGGCCAAGTGGTTAACCACGACAGTGAAGACTGGGACAACCTTGTTGATCTAGGCCGCAACGAGCATGGCGATAAAGTTGTCATGAACAAAACCGTATTCGAAGCAGATCTTGCTGTCATGATCGGACATACCCTCGGAAACCCTTACGGTGGTTACTCTGGTGGCTACAAGCACTGTGCAACAGGGATCACCAACTGGGAATGTATTGCTTCTCACCATATTCCACGGGTTATGCACCGTGAAGACTTCACCCCAGTATCAAGCAAAAGCCTGATGCGCCAGAAATTTGATCAGATTGGCAAGCACATGGAAGAACGTATGGGTAAGAAGTTCTTTACCTGTGATGCGGTACTGAATACTTTCTCCCAACAAATCTCGGTATACACCGGTGGTTGCGAAGATATTCAACCTCTATGCTTTGCCGATGCCGACAAGCGAACCTATGCCAACTGGGCTGAGAAAAAATACGACATCATGGTCTTCGGTATGCCGCAGAATTTCCACTACGGAAATGGCCACGGCACCAACCCGGTTCTGATGATGCAGGCCATCGGTGCACAGATCATCCGTCATAAACGAGTAATGTCCGACAACTGCGTCGTGATCTGCTCTTCGCTGTGTAACGGATATTTCCACGATGAAGAATTCCCTTCATACCGCAAGTTATTCGAGCTATTCCAAACGGACTACTGCAACACACTGATTGATATCAACAAGCACATTGAATATATCGCCCGTGACGAGGAAATGATCAAGCAATACCGCTTCAACTACGGATACCACCCTTTCCATGGTTTCTCGATGACTTCATGTGGCCATATTGCCGAAATGAACACCAAAGCGGTATACATCGTCGGCGCTCAAGAGCCAGGTTTGGCGCGCCAGATGGGCATGAAAACCCGAGCAACTTTTGAAGATGCATTGGCTGATGCAGTCCGTTACACCGGAGCAAACCCTAACATCCTTGCTCTGCCGCAAGCATTCACCCGTGCAGCAATGCATTTGGGTAGCAAAGAAGAACTATAACGAAAAACAATATTTTCCTGAGTTTGCCACCGTCTCGGCGGTGGCCTTTTTTCCATCCAGATGACAACGCGTGGGGCAAAAATGCATATTCATCTTGATATCATTGGCGGAATTGCTGGAGACATGTTCTCTGCAGCAATGCTAGATGCGCATCCGCACTTAGAACAACCTCTACTCGACATGCTAAATTCACTGCAGCTTGAAGAGCAAGTGAAGGTAACACTGAGCCATGGCGAAGATAAGGGGCTAAATGGTAAACGCTTTAGTGTAGAGCTGAAAGAAAGTTCACATGACCATGAGCACCATGAGCATCAACATAGTCACGGCGACCACGATCACAACCATCACCATCACCATCACTATCACTATCACGAGCATCAGCACAGTCATGATCATCACCATCATCATGACTGGCAGCACATTCGTAGTTACCTTGCGAGCAGCCAGCTTGAAGCTGAAGTTAAAGAGACGGCCATAGGTATCTTTAGTTTAATGGCCGCTGCAGAAGCAAAAGTACATAACATGGACATTGAACATGTTCAGTTTCATGAGGTCGGTGCTTGGGATTGCATTGTTGATATCATTTCAGCCGCTTGGCTTATTCATCACAGTAAAGCCACCAGCTGGTCAATATCTTCACTACCTTGGGGTGGCGGTACGGTTAAATGTGCACACGGCATCATTCCCGTTCCGGCACCAGCGACTCTTAACTTGTTAAAAGGGTTTAACTTTGTTGATGATGGCGAAGTTGGTGAACGCATTACACCAACAGGTGCAGCCATTCTAGCCTGGCTATCACCAGAGCAGTCTGTTGCGACTGGGCAATTTCAAATGGCTGGTTATGGTTTCGGCACCAAAAAGCTATCTCAGCGTGCCAATGTGGTCCGAGCAAACTTAATCAAACCCTCTAAATCCCAGCACAAAGAACGTATTGCCATTATCCAATGTGATATTGACGATATGACAGGCGAGATGCTTGCCAATGCCAGAGAGTCACTACGTCAACAACCCGGTGTATTGGAAATCACTGAGGCAGTCGCTCACGGCAAAAAGCACCGACTAATAAGCACGTTGACCCTGCTATGCCAACCTCACCACCTCAATGAAGTTATTGAGGCCATTCTCAACCAAACGTCCACTTTGGGGGTTAGGCATTGGCTGTGTGACCGGGTTAGCTTACCTCGCCTTCACCATCAAATTACCCACAAAGATAAAGCGTTCAACGTTAAAACCGTCCAGCGTCCAGATGGTAGCCACACAAGCAAACTAGAAGCCGATCATCTCAATGAGGCGGGCAACAGCTACCACAAAAAACAACAGCTAAAACATGCAGTTGAGCTTCAAGCTGAGGGAGTCGAGCTATGAGTACAGTGAATAAAATACAGGTTTTGCAAGGCATCCTTCAGCAAATCGACAAGGTAACGGTTGCTGTAAGTGGCGGTGTCGATAGCATGACTCTAGCTTATGTGGCCCACCAAACCTTGGGCCGAAAGGCAAAGATGGTCCATGCTACCTCATCTGCCGTACCAAGTGCTGATACACGCCGTATCCAGAAGTACGCCAAAGAGCAAGGGTGGCAATTGGAGTTGGTTCAAGCCGGTGAGATGCAGGATATGGCTTACCGAAATAACCCTGTCAACCGTTGCTACCATTGCAAGTCAGCGCTGTATTCAACCCTAAAGTCCTTAGATTTTGGCCAGGTGGTGTCCGGGACAAACATGGACGACCTTAGCGATTACAGACCGGGGTTGATTGCCGCAAATGAAAAAGCTATTCGCCACCCATTCGTAGAAGCCGACATCGATAAAGCCACCATTCGTCGAATTGCCCAGCATTATCAATTGGCTGATATTGCCTTTCTACCCGCCTCTCCTTGCCTTGCAAGCCGTGTAGAAACAGGGGTTTTCATCCAGCCAGAGCAACTCGATTTGATTAACCGGGTTGAAACCAGCCTGCGCCAGCAAATTAACGCCGAAAATATCCGCTGCCGATTGCTTGCCCAAAGGTTGGTATTACAAATTGATGAAGATGAACTCAGCACTCTGCACGAAACGCTAATCAATCGCATCATTGCAGATACAGAATCCATGGCCAGTGAAGTAGGCCTGACATTACCGGTTGACGTTGCCCCATACAAACGCGGCAGTGCTTTCGTGAGGGTCGCATAATGAACAATATAACAATGGACTTTGAGCGCCGAGCGCGCTGTGGCATAGAAGAAGCGGTTTTCTGTGAAGGTAAAAACGCTGAGCAAATTAACACGATTATCAGGATGGCCACTGAACAACAGCGTCGGTTGTTGCTGACTAGGCTAAGCCAAGATAAGTTTGAGCTCCTCGCCCCAGCATATCAAGAGCTACTGATGTTTGACCCACTGGGAAGAACAGCCGTTCTAGGGGAGCTTGAGCCTCCGAGAAAAGCAGCAAAAGTCGCTATTGTCTCAGGAGGGGCATCAGATGCGGCAGTCTGCAATGAAGTTGCTGTCACCCTGCAATATCACGGCATACACTGTGAACGCTATGAAGATATCGGCGTAGCTGCACTATGGCGCCTGACCAACAGATTAGAAGAAATACAGCAAGCCAATATTATTATTGCCGTTGCAGGAATGGAAGCCGCCTTACCGACCGTATTATCCGGCATGATAGCCAATCCGATTATCGCGGTGCCAACTTCCGTCGGTTACGGCGTCAGCGAAGGTGGCCACCTTGCCCTGAAATCCTGCTTAGGCAGTTGTGCAGCCGGACTAACCACTGTCAACATTGATAATGGCTTTGGTGCAGCCTGCGCTGCAATAAAACTCATCAACCAATTCTGCCGTTAGTCTACAGCCTAACAGCCAATGAGCCCCGCGCATATACCAGGCGCATAGCACCTTCTGGTGTAGTGGTTAGGGCCACTTCGGTGGCCCGATTCTTCACCATGTGACTTTCAATACCACTTAAAATACTAATCCGTTACAATAATCAGTAATTTGGTTACCAAACAACAATTAGAAGAAGATTAATTTGAAAACAGTCATTTGCATCGGAAACGCCACTTGGGACCAAACTTTTTCGGTCAGTACATCGCAACTGCAAGCCGCAAAGTCTTACGCTGAAGGGTTCTCTGTCAGTGGCGGGGGCGTCGCGGCTACCGCAGCCGTTGCCATTGCAAACGCGGGAGAGAAAGTTGACTTCATCGGTCGCATGGGTATCGATATGGTGGGTCAGCAAATTTCGGACGAGCTCCTTGCCCATGGCGTCAACATTGAGCACTGCCTAAAATACGAGCAAGTCCAGTCATCAATCGCGACCATCATCCTCGACGAACAGCTTTCATCGAAAATATACGTCTACAATGATCCTTCAATGCCCAAAGACACGTCCTCACTCTTTGGCATGGATTTATCAAACACCGCCGCTATCGTCGCCGATTTGACATGGCCTGAAGGTGCAAAAGTACTGTTTGAACTGGCTAAACAAAAAGGGATCCCTACGTTCCTTCGAGTCAGCTACTTTGACAACGCACTCATTGAGCTCCTCGAACTCGCTGATTATTGCGTCTTCAACCACCCTTCATTGCTGGCAATGACCTCGGATATTCAACATAAGCGTGCCCTGAATAAAGCCATTAAGCGTGTTGGCGGCTCTGCCGTGGTTACACTAAGCCAACGAGGTTGTGCTTGGATGCATGAGGGACACTTTGAAAACCTGCCTGGTCATCAGGTCGAAGTCGCTGACACGACTGGTGCTGGAGACATTTTCATCGGTATATTGGCGATGCAGGTCGGTAAAGGACACGCTTTCGAGCAAGCGATTATTACCGCCAACCACGTAGCAGCTTTAAGCTGCGAATTCATGGGAGCCAGACAGCTTGCCAGCTGTGAAAAAGCCCAAGAAGTATTGCGCCAATCTTAATAGCCTAGCTAAGTTTCATTTCGCACAGCCCACATATTGTTGAAGCCCCCTCGAAGAAAAGCCCCTCGAAATAGTCATCTATTTCGAGGGGCTTTAATATTCTCTTGATAAGAGAACCGTTCAGTTACTCACATTAACACCAGCATTTTCAATCTGGATTAGCCCGCTGTTACGTGCGCTTTTTATTGCGCTTTTAGCTGCGCATCTAGGTCAATGTCTTCAGGCCATTCAATTACCCTATCACAGACATTCTTCAATAATGGGTAGCTGTGAGAAATAACCAATGCCCCCATATTTCTCGTCTTTAGATCCTGCAGTAACACCTGCCATATTTCTTGTTGGGTAATAGCATCGAGCTGCGCCGTGATTTCATCACAAATCAAAAACTCAGTTGAAGGAGCCAATGCCCTGACAATATTCAGCCTTTGTAATTCACCGCCTGACAACTGTTTTGGTAACCGCTCTAACCATTGCGGTTTTACCCGATAGCGAGCCAATACCGACTCTGACACAGAGTAGCTCTCGGCCAAAGACCGAGAGAGGCGCCAACGAGGATTGAACGCGAACTCAGGTGACTGACTGATCCATTGAACCGGCGAACCCGCCCCTTTTCGTTTTAATGGCTGTGACAATACCCCCTGGGATTGCGTAAGTAATCCAGCTAGCACCTGTGCCAACGTTGACTTACCGCAGCCGCTTGGACCATATAAACCCACCCGCTCGCCAGGTTGGATGCTGACATCGGGAAAAGATAAACGCTGGTGCCCATATTCAAACGCACCATTACGCAGACTTAGCATAGTGTTCCTCGTTATCATTAAACCAATGTTCTGGTGCGGCCTGCCAAAGAGCATGGGTATAAGGGTGACACCCTTTATCCCAACCAGGCTCAATAGTGACATCATCAACCAACTGACCGTCTCTGAATACCAATAAGCGATCGACATGCCGGGTAAGCGCTACAATATCATGGCTGATAATAATCATTGCTTGCTGGTTTAACCTTGGTGAGGTCAATAACGACAGCAGTTGTTCGCTTCGCGTAAAATCCAAACCTGAAGTCGGTTCATCGGCGACAATAATCTCCTTCCCTTGCACAAGCCCCAAAGCTATCAGTGCGCGCTTGGCCATTCCGCCCGATAATTCACCGGGGTATTTATGCAATAAAATCTCATTCAATTGGCAGTGGTTAACAACCTTGTGATACTCGTCATCACTGCAAGCGAGCTCTGCTAACTGCCGTTCAATGCGTGTCGTCGGGTTAAGGCAAGCCGCTGACTGCGGGACCAATGCAATATCCCCGCCGCAGTCAACCGCGCCCTTCATCTCAAACCCCTCAGGGCAATGTCCCAGCAATGCATAAGCAAGAATGGTTTTTCCACTGCCACTTGCGCCCACGATCCCGACCTTTTCACCACTTTTCACCGAAAATGTTACGTCATCGAGTAAACCACTTTCACCACAACAGACCGTTAATTGATTAACTGATAGCATTAGTAGCCCTTAATTTGAGAGAGTCGAACACATGCTTGCCCTATGGCTGAAAGCAGCAGCAATACCGCCAATAGAACCAGGCCTGGGAATACCGCCAACCACCAATTGCCCGATAACATATAACGACTTGCTTCAGACAATAAAATGCCGATGGAAGGAGTAGTCGGCTCTAAACCAAAACCAAGAAAGGTAAGTCCCGACACATGAATCAATGCATGCGGGATCATCAGTAAGATGCCAATAAGGCAATGAGGAAGCAGGAAGGGAAACACATGGTGCCATATGATAGACCACTTTGGCCGGCCGAATTGCCCTGCGAGTAGAACAAACTGACACATTAACAGCCCGCGCTGCTCTTCCACCAGCAAGCGGGTGAGCTTAGGCCAGTGGGTTAGCGCTACAGCCCAAATAACGCCATTCATTCCTCCCCCAAGAGCCAATGTCATAATGATCAGCAACAATAAATGCGGAATGGCCATGAACGTATCGACAATTAGGGACACCCCCCACTCGCAGCGTCGATTAAGGCCTGCGATTACTGTCAGCAACAATGCAATAAGCCCGCTGAGCAGTGCTGAGCCGACGCCGATTTGTATACTCAGCAACAGCCCTTTGACGGTTCGTCCCCACATATCCCGCCCCATGACATCCGTGCCAAACCAGTTATCAACCGATGGAGGCATAAGCACCTGATGCAAGTCCACGGCTTGGCTCTGAACTGGCAGTATCGCGCAATAAAATAGGATGCCGATAAAAACAGCAGTAAGGGACGCAATATTCCTTCGTAAACGAGATATGCTCTTTTGCTTGGGTTCAGACATGCGACCTCCCTTCAGGAAGTAATTTGACACTGATGAACCGGGCAATCCCATTACCAGCAAACACCAAGAGCATAGACAACATAGTCACGGCCATCAACAGAGCAATGTCACCATTCAAACCTGCAACAACCATTGTCATTCCAATACCGGGAAAATTAAACACCGTCTCAATAAGCGCCGAGCCACCGAGCAATTCCGATAACCCGGCAAATTGCAAAACAATAGCTGGAGTCAACGTATTTCGAAGCAGATGCTGATGATATATCGCCCATCCTGTTTTGCCGTGCATACGGGCATACAATACATGCTCGCTTTCAAGCACCTGAACGGCTTTCTCGCGGGTATGCATTGCGATATGCCCCATGCCTGTTAGCGATAGAACAATGGTAGGCAACACCAAGTAAGGCAGCTGTTCAGCCCAACCAATCGAGTCGGGAGAAATGCCAATAGGTGCACCACAACAAACCGGCGCCCATTGCAGCGAAACTCCAAACAAGCTCAGCGCCAGCAAAGCAATCCAAAATGCCGGAGCAGAAGCAGAAACCCAACACAACCCACGGATCAATCGATCAATGGGTCTACCACGGAAAAAAGCGGCCAAAATCCCCGAGCAATAGCCAAGAATAAGCGAGCCGACCCACCCCATAACCATCAGCCTGAGTGTTAGTGGTACCCTCTGTTGTAAGATCTCCATAACTGGCTGCTGCTGAGAAATCGAATAACCAAGCTCCCCTTGCAGCAAGAGCCAAAACCAATTGCCAAAGCGGGTAGACAGGGATTGGTCGAGTCCTAACTGGGCGGAAAACTGCGCCGTATGATCTGCGCTCATCGCAAACAAATTATCACTGGTGTAATAAAGCACGGGATCAACCGGTGAAACAGCCAGCAAACTGAACGTCATGGCTAACACCAATATAGTCAGTAATAGCAGACGCCATACAGTAGCAAGGTGTTGAAGTTTATGACCCATTACTGGCATCTCCATTGCCATTGCTCGATAGTACGGGTGATTGGCCAGCCATGTTGGTGAGGTTCAGGAAGCGGCGAGCCGATATCTAGGCATTCATTTACCGCGTAAAGGTGATCAATGTTGACTAGCCAACTCCATGGCAGATCATCTTCTAACTGTTTGTAGACCGTGTCCCAGTATGGCTGAGCCTCTTGATTATTTGTGGCATGTTTAATCGCATTCAATGATAAATCAACGACTTCATTGCCATAGTAACCGGAGTTATACCACCCTTCGCCAGCATATTCGCTGCCATAAACCAAGAACATTTCGTTGATTGCATGGCTACCAAACCCCATCAGAACTGGATTCGTTGTCATCGCGTGTCCTATCTGTGTCCAACTGGCTCCACGAACGACGACATTAATGCCCAGCGGCTCAACCATAGACGCTACGGCAAGCGAGAGTTGCTCTCGAAGGCTGTCTCCCGCAGGGTAATAGAGGGTAAAGCTTGCTGCTGTTCCTTGTTTTACTCTTATGTTTCGTTGCTTATCCAGCAACCAGCCTGCCTGCTCTAGCTGATGAGATATTTCACCCACGTTAGTCTCTTCACGCTGCTGATTTGTAGGTCCCCATGGCAAACCATCGGCAAGGGAAAAGGCTGGTCGACCGTAGCCTTGCAGAACACTTTTAACCAACAACTCACGGTCAATAACCTGATCGACGGCACGACGAATAACAATATCCGACGTCACGCTGTTTCCAGGCTGGTTAGCCGAAGGAGCATTAAAAGGCCAAACGATGCCACGGTTGTCATTCGTCTCAACAGTCAAGAGTTGATAATTATCAGGAACAAGGCGAGCATATCTTTGCGGAATGGAAGCCAAGTGGATCTGACCACTACGAACCAAAGAAATAAGGCTATCCTCGCTGGCAAAGACGATGATCAATCGGTCGACTGCGGGCTTTTGACCGTAATAATAAGGGTTTTGCTCTA
This sequence comes from Photobacterium sp. AWH4_225, assembly GCF_056158405.1. NCBI lineage: Bacteria > Pseudomonadati > Pseudomonadota > Gammaproteobacteria > Vibrionales > Vibrionaceae > Photobacterium > Photobacterium sp. AWH4_225. The sequence goes on from NZ_JBSWTF010000001.1 coordinate 2,515,952, forward strand.
AGACAACCTGCTGGCCTTTATCCCAACGCACGAACCGGAACGGTCCACTACCTAAAGGCATCTGACCATAATTAGGCCCGTAAGCGTGTTTCGGTACGATACCAACAGACGCCAATAAATCTGCAAACCCCAAATCAGGTGATACCAAACGAAAACGTAATTTGTATTCATCGTCGACGATTATTTCTCTAATCATGCTCGCATCATGTAAAGAGAGGCCCTGCTGCAATTGGCTGTATGTAAAGGCAACATCTTCCGAGGTCACAGCTGAACCATCGCCAAAACGGGCATCCTCTCTTAAGTCGACACTCCATTCATGGCGATCATCAGAAACCGAAACATGCCGTGCTAAATCCGGTTGAAGTGCTAAATCATCACCGCGTTTTAACAATGTTGACTGAATCAGGGGATCACCATACCTCCCCCACCCCATCACTGGATCCAGTCCCATTTCAGGCTCATCGCTAAGCCCTAATATCCATTGCTTATTATTTGCAGCATAAATTTGTGTTGAAATAAAAGCGCAAAAAAACACCGCAAAGATCTGTAGGAAATATTTTTTAGACGACATCACATTTTTAATTTTCGGACGGTAAGTACAGTTAACACTATCATCAAATTCGTGTTAACGTGAGTGATACAAATCACACAAACAGTAAGAGTGATCTATATCACATGAGTAATTCAAATAAAGAAATTGTCCGATTTTCACTGTCTTTTCCCAAGCAACTTTATCAAGAAATGATGGATACACTGACGGAACGCCAATATGGCTCGCGCTCTGAGTATTTCCGTGATCTCTTTCGTGAAAACCGAACAAATGACGACTGGCGGACGCCAAACAGAAACGTCGTGGGAGTACTCAGCATCGTCTACAACCACCACCAGCGGGGCCTCAGTGAAAAAATCAATCACCTTCAACATGATAGCCGCACTCAGGTTCAATGTACGACACACGTTCATTTGCAGCACGAGTTGTGCCTAGAAAATACCGTTATCATAGGTAAAAGTACGGATGTCCAAGCACTTGCCAACCAAATATCAGCCCTAAAAGGCGTTGAGCAAGCTCAACTTATACAACACCTAAATCGGTAATGTGACAATAATCACACTATATAAAATAGCGATCAATATCACACACCAAAATTTCAAACACTGTTATATTTGCTCCACACTCCCTACCAATATGCGAACAAAATAAATGAAAAAGAACATACTTATTAATTTAAAAAGATTTGAAGTTAGCAGAGAAAGAGGTGGCGTTTGTCCATCAGATAACCCTGTTGTATGGATAAAAGAAACTATCCAAAGTATTGTTGATACAGGCTGGGGAAAAAATGACAAAATAAACCTATCTGTATTCGTTCCTGATATTCTTCTGCATACAGCAATCGAACAGTTACAATCAAACCCAGATACAGATATCAAAAATATGTCTATCGGTAGCCAAAGCTGCCACCGTGAAGACGTTGCTGTCGGGGGAAATTTCGGTGCTTTTACCTCGCACCCTATAGCAGCTACACAAGCAACACTAGGGAGCAAAGCAAGTATCATTGGGCACTGCGAAGAACGCCGCCACCTTAATTTTGTTATCTCCCAATACAGTGGCGCAGAAGAGTTTTGTAGTTACTCCGCAAACAAAGTGGTAAGTACCATTATCAGTGAAAAAGCCTGCTGTGCACTGGAGCAAAGCATGAAAGCTGTCATCTGCATTGGCGAAACAGCAGAAGAGCGCGGGACCGGTACTGAGGAAGAGCAACTTGCACGAGCTAAAAGTTCGCTGGAAAGCCAGATCATTTCCAGTCTCTCACACATCCCAGCAGAGCAACTGAACAATAATGTTCTGCTAGCTTATGAACCAGTATGGGCTATTGGCCCAGGTAAAACGCCTCCTAACAGCGACTATATTGGTCTTATCACAGACTTTATAAAGCAAACGGTAGAAGCAAACTTCAATACCGTATTACCTGTTGTATATGGCGGCGGCCTAAAAGCAGAAAATGCAGCCATGCTAGCTGATATCAACCAACTTGATGGTGGGCTCATTGCCTTGACCAACTTTACCCAACCAATTGGTTTTCAAGTAGACGAGCTTTCGAAAATACTCTCGACTTATACTGCATCATAATCATTGGCCAACATAGACATCACTAAAAAGCCCCTTCCCATTATTGAATAATGGAAAGGGGCTTAATCTTTTGGTTAAGTTAAGATTGCTTTGAAAACTCAGAACACTGTATACAGTACTAGGCTCACCAAGATAACCAGCAAGGTAATGATATAGGTTGTTTGCTCCGAAATTTTACTCAGCAAAGACGCTGCGACAGGTACACCGATGAATGAGCCAACGACAAACCATATTGCTGTATAGATGTCTGCCTGCCCTCCTTTGGCATAACCAAGCGCTGCAAAGCCTGATAAAAATAGGGCGAGAACCACAGATGAGCCAATAGCTTTCTTGATATCAAGGTTCAAAACATTATTGAGCACAGGAAGTAGCAAAACCCCGCCACCGACCCCCGTTGAACCTAATATTGAACCGCAAAACATACCAGAGACGAGTGCCTTTTTATCGCTGTTACTTACAGCCGCAGCCGTATTCTTGCTTTTGGGTGAGGACCTATATTTGTGAAATACCGACATTAATGAACCAACCATCACAACAGTCACCAGAGTTGTAATAATTGATTGCGTGGTCTCCTGGTGTAATGGGTGCTCATTGAAATAAATCACCACCTGAGTCACCAAAAGGGTCACAGGTAAAGCGCCAGCAAACAGGATTGAAATTTTCCGCCAAGAGACATTCTTTGCTTTCACATGAACAATAGATGCATTCACTTTTACCAGCGCTGATATCAAACTTGCCGTACCCACTGCAAGTACTGGCGGCATGCCACAGAAGAGCTGTAACATCGGGATTAATAATACCCCACCTCCAACACCTGTTAGCCCCAGACATAATCCAAAAATACTTCCCAACGCTATTTTTAGCATTAAGGCTTCTGTTGCTAATACACCCACGAAAAGATCTACCATATCCATGATATGTGAACCCCAATAAACAGTTGTAATTATATGCTTGTAAACGCTTTCACTAATAATTACTTTACGGGATCAACAAGCTTATATTTTATGGCGATGATCATATTTGTTTAGCTAAATATCGGGTAAAGTATCTCTAGTGATTTTTCAGGCATACTCTTACTGATGGCTATTGATATTCGCAAGCAATTAAAAGATCACATAGACAACATTGACGTTAGCAAAAAGCAAGTCGTATACCATAATGGCTTGCCTGCTAAGGGTTTTTACTATGTAGATCAAGGTTTAGTGGGTTTATACCAAGTTTCTGAAAGCGGGAAAGAATCCTTACTAAGGATCTATGGGCCAGGCTCATACTTTGGCTACCGTTCTCTCTTTACCGCACAAAACTACCCATCTACAGCCAGAGCAATGCTAGATAGTGCTTTAATTAGAGTGAATGTAAACGATTTTAAATATCTCGACACAGCCTCTCCTAATTTGGCCAATTTATTAATGCAGGAAGTGTGCTCTGAATTAGGTGAAGCCGAAAAAAGATTAATGCAATTTAATGCCTTTAGTGCCAAGAAACGTATTCTCGATACAATTTATTATATGTTTCAAACATATCCTGAATATCCTTGGACCTACCGTGAAATAGGTGAATACAGCGGTACTGATACCACCACAGTGATCAGATATTGCAAGACGTTAAAAGACTCAGGAATTCTTGACAAAAGCAGTCGAAAACCGCTTCCGGTAGATCTAGAGCAATTAGCAAACTACCGAAAAACATTACTGCACAATTAATTTATCTATGAAAAATACAACACTAAATTCCAAAACGGCCTGGCGAAATGAAGGAGAAGCCCCGGACTACCGATTCTCCCTGGCTAACGAACGCACTTACTTAGCCTGGATACGCACCTCCCTTGCGCTGCTTGCCGGTGCGATAGGTATCGATCAATTGACACCAGATCTCGCCAATCCTTCAGTACGAATAATAATTTCCTCATTTTTGTGTCTCTGCTCTGGCTTACTGGCTATTTTTGCATACCGCCGCTGGGCACAAAATGAAAAAGCGATGCGGACAAAAACCGACCTCCACTACACCGGTTTTCTCAAAGTAATCAGTATCATCATGTTGTTTCTCACCTCTGTGATAATACTGGTCATCAACCTATGAATAAGGACCCAGGCCTACAACCAGAACGAACCGCGATGTCTTGGCTAAGAACCCAGCTGGTATTGTTCGCTCTGGGACTACCGTTTTTCAAGGCTACTGATCAATATGCTTTCCCCCGTCTGTCCTTAATCGGCCTATTAATGATGTTTTCAGCCATTCTTGGAACAGTGTACTGCCGCTTCCGCTTCACTCAAGTTTTCGAGAATATGATGGCAGTTACACGTACGGAGTATTGGGTAAAAAGGTATCTATCATCACTGATTACCCTTATGACAGTCGGTTACCTTATCTACATGTGGACACCAAACAGCAATTAGGATCAACAATGCATCAATCTCTTGGCTGCCATGTAATGGCCAAACCTACAGGTTCAGTCTGCAACATAGATTGTGAATACTGTTTCTACTTAGAAAAAGACAAGCTTTACCCAGACAGGCAAAGTGATTGGCAGATGCCTGATGAAACACTGGACGCTTACATCAAACAGCATATAGAAGCCCAACCCGGCCAAAGCGTTCAGTTTACCTGGCAAGGTGGAGAGCCGACTCTCATGGGGTTAGCGTTCTACCAACGGGTTGTAGAGTTGTGTGACAAGTATGGCCATAACAAACACATCACTCATGCATTTCAAACCAATGGCATTTTACTTAACGAAAAGTGGTGCCGGTTTTTCAAAGAGCATAACTTCTTAATTGGGGTTTCAATCGACGGACCACAAGATTTACATGACCATTATCGCGTGACACGAAGCGGCAAAGGGACTCACCAAAAGGTAGTAGCCGCTATCGAACTATTGAAAAAACATCAGGTTGAATTCAATACACTTACCGTCGTAAATGCACAGAATGTGAAGCATCCATTACGGGTCTACCAATACCTCAAAAGTACCGGCTCAAACTTCTTGCAATTTATTCCTTTGGTAGAACGCGATAATGCCCAACAAGGTTTCCCTCAACAAACGCTTGCCAGCCCAGACCAATCTTTTGGTAAAGTCACCAAGTGGTCTGTCGATCCTGAGGAGTATGGCCAGTTTTTAACGACCATATTTGATTATTGGATACGTCACGATGTCGGCCAGACCTTCGTGCAAATTTTTGATACAACACTTGCAAGCTGGTTAGGACAACCTCCCGGCATTTGTATTTTCTCCAAGCAATGTGGCCATGCTTTTGCGCTGGAAGCCAATGGTGATTTGTACCAGTGCGATCACTATGTATACCCTGAGTACAAGCTCGGCAATATCCATGAAACTTCTATCTCGTCCATGAACCATAGTGAAAGCGCACTTCAGTTCGGGAAGGACAAATTCGACACTCTCAATGACAAATGCCGACAATGTCGATATCTACCAGCTTGTAATGGCGGTTGTCCCAAACAAAGATTTGAACGCGGGCCGTCGGGCAAAATTGATCACAACTACCTCTGCCCTGGCTACTTCATGTATTTCAAACATGTTGAAGAGCCAATGGCGATCATGGCTGATCTATTGCGACATAACAGGCCAGCGTCTGACATCCAGCGCTACTTGCCACCACTGCCCTCTTCAGCACAAGGACTGGGGCGAAATGATCCCTGCCCTTGTGGCAGCGGAAAAAAATACAAGAGATGCTGTAGCAAATGATGACAGAGATACTGCCCTAGAGGGACAAACCTAAAAATATGACCCAAACATAGCGGGTTAATAACTCACGGTAGCCATTATAAGAGGCCAGGGTAAGTATGATAATATCCACACTTCATTTTTTATGGGGTATGACATGGCCCGTATTACTAAAGAAAAGTGGCAAGAAAATTTTGCCACCTATAATGCGATAATTTTGAAAATCTTTCTTAATGAAGGCTGGGAATACGTGACGTATGATCGCCTGAGCAAAGAAACCGGACTTCGCAAAAGCACCTTACAAGGCTACTACCCTTCCAATCAGGATTTTGCTGTAGCCATGGACGGAAAGGTGCTACCGATTATCATGGATCATCTGTCATTCGAGTCTAAAGAGGCGCTCATCCAATCTTGGACTGAGTCGCTTGAATCCAAAGAGTTCAAAATGATCATGAAGATGCTCATGATGCACGCTGCTAAGCACGAAAATCAGGGACAAGGCGCATTAGGTGCGAAAGGTCTTCTCAATATCATTCGGCATAAATTACCAAACGAAGACGGCTTAGCGCTTATCCAGCAGCTTTTCGGCTTAACTTTGGCTGGATTGCTGGGATTGAACGAATAACAGAAAGTTTTGGATTGCAGGCAACAATCTCGACATATGTTGAGATTGTTTATAAAGATGATCAGGCACAAAAAAGCCCCAGCATTTCTGCTGAGGCTTCTGTGTAGATGGTGCCCCGGGCCGGACTTGAACCGGCACAGCGCGAACGCCGAGGGATTTTAAATCCCTTGTGTCTACCAATTCCACCACCAGGGCACGCAATTCTTTGCGATGCCGTTTAGTATTGTAAACACCATCTTTAAATTTGGAGCGACACACGAGGTTCGAACTCGTGACCTCAACCTTGGCAAGGTTGCGCTCTACCAACTGAGCTAGTGTCGCATTGCTTCTTGTGGACTTTGCCCTGAAGACGAGAATTACTTTAACCGATTACAGAAATGAGTCAACGCGTTTTTTTAATGTTTTGATTTGAATGAACAAAACTCGATCAAGAAGAAGAAATATCTCACATTTTTCAACCACTAAATTTGCAGTTCTCTTAGTCTTCTCATACTAAAAAGCCCAGCTCGGTGGCTGGGCTATAAATTATAAGCGTTTTATTGATTCAGCGATGACATCACGCAATCAGGCTTTCGCTTTTTCAGGGTGTGCAGGCAGACGAATTGAGATAATCGTTGTCAGTACCAAGAAGATCACCGATACCCACAAACATGCTGCCAAACCCGCATACTGATAAACCAAACCAGACAGTACGGTACCAATCAAACGACCCATCGCGTTAGCCATGTAGTAGAAGCCGACATCAAGTGAAACACCGTCGTCTTTGGCATAGCTCACAATCAGGTATGAGTGCAGTGAAGAGTTAACCGCGAACACCGCGCCGAAGATCAACAAGCCAACCACGATAGTAAACTCTGGCTGCCAGTTGAACTGCACGCCGAGGGCAACCCCCATGGTGATAAGGCTCAGCAAACCGGCCCACCCCATCGCGGCACGACCGTCAGGCACTGTGCCCTTCGATTTACCGGTAATTTTCGGTGCGATACCCTGAACAAAACCGTAAGCAATTACCCATAGGGCCAAAAAGCCGCCGACCATAGTATGGTCCCAATCAAACACCTGACTTAGATAGATTGGCAGGGCAACGACGAACCAAACATCCCTTGCGCCGAACAGGAACATACGGGCCGCAGAGAGAATGTTGATGCTCTCGCTTTTCGAGAAGATCTGCTTAAATTTGATTTTGTTTTTGGCCTTGCCCATGTCTTTTTCTAGTGACACCAAGCTGAGGATAAGTACCAACGCCAATACCGCTGCCATAGCTAGAACTGCGCCTTTGAAGCCAACAACGGCCAGTAGCAAACCACCGATAAAGAAGCCAGCACCTTTCAGCGCGTTCTTAGAACCAGTCAGGATAGCAATCCACTTGTATAAAGCGCCCTGCTTTTCATCTGGAACCAAGGTTTTGATGGCACTCTTAGCGCTCATCTTATTGAGATCTTTAGCGATACCTGAAACTGCCTGCGCCAACATCACCCAAGGTACAGTCAGATACGCCGACGGTACCGCTAGCATAACCAGCGCACCGACCTGCATCGCCAAACCAATATTCATAGTACGGTTCAGTCCCAACTTGGCACCCAGCCAGCCACCAATCAAGTTGGTGACTACACCAAAAAATTCGTAGAACAAGAAGAGCGAGGCGATCTGCAGCGAGCTGTAACCCAACTGGTGGAAATGTAAGACGACCAACATGCGCAGCGCGCCGTCGGTAATGGTGAAGTTCCAGTAATTGAATGTCACCAGCATGTACTGGCGAACATCTTTGGAGAGGTTGGCAATAGCCGAAATCATGCAATAACTCACTCTACTGTTTGTTGCTGTGTACCACTATATATTACAAAGGCCAGCCCCAATAACTGGGGCTGGCCATTGGTACTGTGTTAGTTACGCTAGGCCAACCTTACGGATTAGCTCAGACGTACGGGTTGCGTAACCCATTTCGTTATCGTACCAAGCGTACACTTTCACCATACGGTCGTTCACAACCATGGTTGATAGTGCATCAACGATGGTTGAGCGCTGGTCGCCTTTGTAGTCGATAGATACCAGAGGACGGTCTTCGTAACCTAGGATACCTGCAAGCTCGTTTTCAGACGCTTCTTTCAGTGCTGCGTTAACTTCTTCCGCTGTCACATCGCGGCTTAGATCAAAGATGATGTCTGTTAGTGACGCATTAGCTAGAGGTACGCGAACCGCGTGGCCGTTAATCTTGCCTTCAAGCTCAGGGAAGATATCAATGATCGCTTTCGCAGAACCAGTAGTGGTTGGAATAAGGCTCATACCACATGCACGGGCACGACGAAGATCTTTGTGCGGCGCATCTAGGATAGTTTGCGTGTTTGTCAGATCGTGAATCGTCGTAAATGACGACTGCTCGATACCGAATTTCTCGTGGATAACCTTAACAACAGGGGCAATACAGTTGGTAGTACAAGAAGCCGCTGTGACAATCTTATGCTTGTCAGCATCAAACAGGTAATCGTTCACACCCACTACCACGTTCAACACGCTGTCATCTTTCACTGGCGCAGAAACGACAACACGCTTAACGCCTTGTGCTAGGTACTTGTTCAGGTATTCCATTTCACGGTGAACACCGGTCGCTTCCAGAACCACATCACAACCAGACCAATCTACCGCATCGATATCGCGCTCTTGCGTACAGCGGATCACAGAGTCACCAATCTGCATCGATTGACCATCAGAAGTCACGGCATGATGCCAGCGGCCTTGTACTGAATCGAACTCCATCAAATGAGCTAATGTTTTCGCGTCACCCGCTACATCATTGATTTGAACAAATTCCACTTCTTCCCAATCAAACGCAGCGCGCATCGCCAAACGACCAATACGACCAAAACCGTTAATGCCTACTTTGATAGCCATAATCCACTTTCCTTAAACCGTTAACTTGAACATATGATTTAGCATATATATGGTATGCCGCATATACTAGCCAGATCCGAACTGCTTTTCCAGATCTTTTTTCAATTAATTACTACTGTAACTGCCAAGGGCATAGCACAGTGACGTTAGGTACTGAGATAGGCACTTTTCCTTCGCTGTATGAGTGGGTCACAAAGCAAATTATAGTTACGCTATTTCCAAGCTACCGTTACGAGATAACGAGAGAATGACGGAATCTAGTTGATAAGTGCCAGATACAAAAATGCCCTGCAAAAGCAGGGCATTCATTCATTGAGTAAGGAAAGCCTGACGGCAATGACTTACTTGTACTGCTGGATGTAATCGATATGCGGCTGACGCTGGAAGGCACCCGGGCGAAGTGCTTGGATCTTCTCTATTGTTGAGTTCAGTTCTGCACCGCGAGAAAGCATAATGCGTGCTGCAATCAAACCTGTGCGGCCAGAACCACCCATGCAGTGAACAGCAATCGCATCACCGTTATCCAACATGGCCTGAGCGGCTTTGTTAGCTTCAGGGAAGTTTGCATCAAACTGAGCACCCGGTGCACAGTCATCTTCGATAGGTAGGTGGAACCAACGCATACCTAGGCCACGGCACTCTTCCGCCAGCGCTTCCAAACCACCTTCCGGTAGATCTTCTGGCTCAAGGGCTGTTAGTACTGCTGTTGCGCCAGCTTCTTTAAGTTGCACTAGCGAGTCGTGCAGAGAAACTTCTTTGGTACCTGGACATGGAGTCAGTAGCAGTTTGCCGCTATCTTCTAAAGGCAGGGTCCAGAATGGGTGTGTGTTTGACATATTTGCACCTATAAATAAGTAACTTACTTCTAATTAATTTTAAAATAAAAATACTAGCTAACTTTGCTAAAGCCTGGCTTTTTACGCTCTTCACGATGGCTGAGTTTGATCTTTTCGTCATTGATCATACCCGGATTACCATTTCTCACTGTAGCAAGGATATGGCGAATCCAAACCGGCAATTGCATAGCCAAATGATAAAAAATCCACTGCCCTTCCCGCTGGGTCTCCAGCACACCACCGTCACGCAGCAAGGCAAGATGGCGGGAGACTTTAGGCTGGCTCACGCCAAGTACATCGACCAGATCGCCAACTGTCAGCGCTTGCTCATCTTCAATCAACATCAAGATACGCAGGCGTAGCGGATCGCTAAGCACTTTAAATAATTCAACTGGGCCAATCACCGAATCGTGTTCTTCACCATTGAGCATCAGAAACAGTGCCATGCGACTTTCCAAGCCGTCTAAGGTGTCACGAAAAGGTTGATCGCCGCTCTGTGGCTTGGGATCTTTAAAATCCCAGTGAAGGAGTGCGTCGGAGTCAGGGAACAAGGCACATTCATTACTGGCCTTGTCGCACAGGGTGATCACGGTATCGAAGTGCTGCCCTTCAAGCTCAGCAGCCGAACAACTCTTTAAGTTATCGCTATTGATGCCGCGCTCGGCCAATACACGGTAAACACGAGGATCCACTTCCTCTGGTGCCATCCCTGCACTAACAACTTGGTAATGCTCACCCGCCATGTGCCGCATAGCGGCTTCTGCTAACTGAGAACGGGCTGAGTTTCCGGTACATAAAAATAAGATGCGTCTCATGTGACTCACGGCAGCAAACAATACATATGGAAAGCATTATATATGCTTTCCATTATATGTAAATCCCCGCGTAATGAATCAGTCAGGCGCTTTTCTGAAGAGTATGTATGGCCAGGCTATTGCGTTACAGCGTGTTACCAAGCACCCACTCGCTGACTTTCGCCGCGACTGCAGGATGGTTTAGCAAGTCAAGATGATCAACCCCACCAACAACCCACTTATTTTCTGGCGGGTAATTGAGTGCCATTACTCCTTTTGAGCTCTCTGCTAGCGCACTGGATACAGGCACCAACCCATCCCCTAGTTTGCGGTTGTTCTCATCCTGGATGTTCTTGCCAAGACAAGACGCAATAGCATAACACTGAACCGTATCAGGCAGCGTAGGCCTTTGGATCAACGCCGTGCCAGTGGCTTTGTCCTGATCCGCTTGCTTGAAAGGAATCGTCGGTGCCTGCCAATCCTCGTGAACAATGTAACCCCGGCTAAGATCCTTACTGCCACTACTGCGTATCTCCCCCAGTTTTTGCAAAAACTTCAACTGAGGTGTATCTGCCACTTGTTCATCAATCCAACAAGCTAGCTTCGCCAGTGGTGCACCATTGTGCGGTGTCCCCAAGGTAATAAAGGTACGAAGTACCTGCAGCCACTGTAGTTGATTGATGCCAGCATAGTAACAAGCACTGCGCGTAACCAAACCGCCCATGCTATGACCGATGATCACCAGCTCCTTGACCTCACAAGGCCAAGCCTGCAAGAGCTTTTCTAACCTAAAGGCAAACTCTTCGCCATTGAGGGAGATATGGTTGCCGGTGTTGTACCACAGGTAGATAGGGGTATAGCCCGCATTGATAAATTGCTTACCGTGATCGTGGCCTTTCCTGACCCAACCTTTATCAGCCATACACCAGCCATGGACACACAATACGATGCGCCCAGACGCATCAGGGATCTGGCGCTCAAGCGCTTCGGCATCATCGCTTAAATGCTGGGTATGATCAGTGAACACCATAGGTATGGCGAAACGGCTGTTTCTCTGCAGTAAATGGTCACCAACCAAACCATTGAAACTTGCTAGCAAAGCATCCCCTTGAGCTGGCGGCAGTCCGTGCTCCAGCAGCTCAACCACCCGTTGTTTGGCAAACTCCGAGTTTTCTATCACTTTGCTAGAAATATCTTCCTTGAGGCTTTTGAGCTTTTCGCTCCATTCGTTTTTAGAAATCATTACTACCTCAAATAAATACCATCTATTTATCTGATATTAAGCATATGGATTAGAATTAACAACCGATTTTAGCAGGGAGAAGAAAAGCAGATTTTCAATCTTAATTAGAAAATTAATAAATGCAAATAAAACCAAAAGCAACAAACCATAATAGAATAAAAAATTAGAATGTTCATACTAACTTTCACGTAAAAAGAAAAGACACGATAAAAGTATTTTTATCGCGTCTTAAACATTTATATCAATCTATTTACGCTACACAATCTTTCAGCTTGGAAATATTCGTCTCGATGATGGATATATCATCCAATATCATGTCAGCTGCTTTCTCACCAATCATGATGGTAGGTGCATTCGTATTACCACCAATCAAGGTTGGCATAATCGACGCATCGACAACACGGAGTCCTTTTACCCCATGAACACGCAACCTTTCATCGACCACGGCTTGGTCATCATGCCCCATCTTACAGGTGCCCACCGGGTGATAAATAGATTCCGCTTTACGCCTGATAAACTCTTCTAACTGTGCGTCAGTTTGTACTTCCTTACCCGGGAAGACCTCTTTGCCGCGGTAATGATCAAACCCAGCCTGCTTCAATATCTGCCGTGAAAGCTTAATCGCTTTGAGCATGACTTCCATATCTTCAGGATGACTGAGGTAATTCGCGGTTATACGTGGTGGCTCTAGCGGATCAGCACTGACTAACCCCAAGCTACCTCGGCTTTTTGGCCTTAAATTACAAGCATGTAGTGAATAGCCATGCTTCACCGTTTGCCATAAGTTCAAACCATGGTTATCCAAGTAGCACGGAGAAAAATGGAACTGAACATCCGGTTTATCAAGCTCCGGCGACGTTTTGGCAAATCCCCCAGCCTCTGCGATATTAGTCGTAAAATTTCCCTTTCTAAACAATAAGTAATCAAAAATTCCTTTGATCGCCCTGGTAAGAGCGACCGGCGAAAAACCGACAGAATGGAAAGTACGCTCACGGGTTACCACCAGCACATCAAGGTGGTCTTGAAGGTTCTTTCCTACCCCAGGAAGGTGGTGCTTCACTTCAATACCATGGGCGTTAAGTTCTTGCTGGTCCCCGACACCAGAGAGCATCAGCAGCTGTGGGCTATTAATCGCCCCACCACTTAAAATAACTTCTTTGCTCGCCATAACTTGATGTTTCTGGCCGCCTTTGAAGTATTCAACCCCTGTTGCTTTACCCTCTTTAATCAGCACCTTAGATGTGGTTGCATCAGTAATAACCGTCAGATTTGAACGTGGCTCGGCTGGGCGCAGGTAGGCTACCGCCGAACTGCAGCGCTGGCCGTTTTTTTGGGTTACTTGATAATAGCCGACCCCTTCTTGCTCCTTGCCATTGAAGTCTGTGGTGATGCTGTGCCCTGCTTGCTCTGCTGCCTTGAGGAATGCATCAGAGAGTGGGTTATTTATCCGCAAATCAGATACATGCAATGGTCCATCCGCACCGTGATAGTCATCGCTACCACGTTCTTGCGCTTCTGATTTTCTGAAATACGGCAGCACTTCATCGTAACTCCAGCCTTTATTGCCCAGCGCTGACCACTCATCATAGTCACTGGCATGGCCACGGATATAGCACATCGCATTGGATGAGGAACTTCCTCCCAATGTCTTGCCCCGCGGCCAGAACAGTTGGCGGCTTTGCAGATTAGGTTCTTTGTCGGTGTAGTAGCGCCAGTTCATTTTCTTTGAATGCATCATGCCGATAATGCCCAAAGGAACATGGACAACCGGACTACTGTCTTTTGGGCCGGCCTCAATGAGGCAGACTTTTAAAGAAGGATCAGATGATAGTCTATTTGCAAGCACGCATCCTGCCGAACCCGCCCCTACAATAATGAAGTCATACATAGCTTTCCCTCAATAGAATAATCCTTGTTCAGCCAGCCAATTAATAATTCCAGTCTTTATCATCTATTTTTTGTTTCATTTAATCATAGTGTAGTTTAATTCTGATTGGGCAAATACCTCATAGATTATGAATTATTTCATCACTGAAAATTAAATAGTGATCCATATTAAACTTTTTGCATTTAATAGGAGACATGACCTCAGACCAGTGCAAATATGTATTGGCTAAAGGAATACAGCATTTTCTATATTCATTAAACCTAACGGTTTCCTCTTGTCCATTTACTGGACGCAAAGAGTTTTCATCAATTATCTCGGCACACTTTTTTGTGCTGGCTAGGTACAAGTAAAGGAACACATCATGGCAGATCTAAAAGCGAGTTTTGAACAAGCTCAAGTTGACGTAAAAGCATTGACTAAACGCCCATCTAACGACGAGCTACTAGCACTATACTCGCTGTTCAAGCAAGCAACAGACGGTGACGTGAAAGGCAAACGCCCTGGCATGTTTGACTTCAAAGGCGGCGCGAAATACGACGCGTGGGAAAAACTAAAAGGTATGGATGCAGAAACAGCCATGCAGCAGTATGTCGACAAAGTCGCTGAACTGACTGCCGCTTACGCATAAGCCTCACACAGCTCGCTCCCAACTTTTACGAAAGGTCGCAATGCGGCCTTTTTTTATATCTGTCTGCCCTACCTGCGCCAGTCACGAAAAAACATGCACATACAACTAAATATGCGCATACGATAAAAAAACCAGAACCACTTTCGTAGTTCTGGCTTTCGAAGGTTTAAACAGCCTTGCTAACTAGCTGGTAATCTTGGCTAACTAGCTAGCGCTCTTGGCCTTTCTCACTCTCACTTTGCGAGGTGCAGGGCTGATTTCGTCCTGGTTAGTCGCAGGGGTTTCCGGGTCAATATCGACAGTCGCTGATAGCATCTCGGTCAGTTTTGCCAACTGCTTTTCAAGCTCTTCGACTTTGCGCTGCTTTTCCTGATAAAGCTTTTCGAACTCATCATCTTCTGGCGTCAACGACTCCTGTGCCGCTTCAACAGCCAGCTCAACCGCCAACGACTCATCATGCTGATAACCAAGCTGCTCGGCGACAGCCTGTGCAGCCGTTTCCATCACTTCCTGCTCAATCTCGGCAAAGGCATCACACATGTAGTCGGTGATCACCTCGAAGCCCGGTAGCGACTGGTTACAGGCCACCAACGAGAAGTACATAGTGTCGGCATTACTGAAGAAGGTAATGTTCAGAGTCTGACCCGGCATCAACAAAGATACAGGGTACTGCTCGCGAACCTTGGCGCCCATAAAGTAAAGCTCTTCTTTAGCACCTGGCACATTGGAGATAAGGAGGTTACTGGCTGGCGGAATGAAGTTATTCAAACCAAATTTACCACTGAACAGCGAAACACCATTTACCAGCAATGAGTAGTTGATGTAAGCATCTGGCGAAATATTCAGGGCTTCGTTTTTCAGATCCGTAGTCGCGTGCTGGATAGACTCAAGGCGCTCAAGCGGAGACAACCCTTGCTTACCCAACTCAACATGGCCAATCGACATCTTATTGCCCGATTTGCCTTCATCCCCTTTCGCACGCAGGTTGATAGGCATCATTGCTACCAACGGCTTACGGATAGGGATCGCCCTGTCGTTGAGGTAACGGTTGAGCGCAATATCACTGATGGTGAACAGGATATCGTTCATCGATGCGCCAGTGATGCGGCTAATGTGTTTCAGCTGCTTAATAGAAAAGTGACCTAGGCTAACCGCACGGCTGCGCTTAGGGCTCAGGTTAAAAGGCGTTTTCGGTGCAGTAAATGGTACTTTCAAGTCACAATCAGCAATATTGACCGCTTTTAGTGCCAGTTTGCTACCCAACCTGAACATTGATGGGATCAAGGAAATCTGCTTGGTCGCTGCCACTGCGGTTTTCATCACCATGTCGGTAAGGTGAGATTCTTCACGGCGCTGACGCGGGGTTTTTCTTAAATCACACTGCCAGATTGGCTTGTTGAATGACTCTTCCACCGAAGTGGCACAGCTCTGGGTAAAGATCTTACTGGCTCGAACGCCGTCTGCCATCGAGTGATGGATCTTCAGCACTAGCGCAACACGGTTATTTTCAAGCCCGCCGATCACCCACACTTCCCACATCGGGCGGCTTCGATCCAACACTTGGCTGTGCAAGCGACCGACTACCTGCTGCAACTGCTGCTCGTTCCCCGGGGACGGAAGCATGGTAATACGCAGGTGATCTTCCAAATTAACGTGGTTTACCGTGGTCCAGCTCGGACGACCTGTCAGTGACCAATTAAGCTTCCAGTTAAACGGTGGCACCATTTCCGGCTGCTGCAGGAAACTGGCATAGAGTTCTTGGGCATAAGTCCCGGCATGCTCCTGTGGCGGATCAAGAATGACCAAACCAGTAACATGCATAGGGGTTTTTGCCGTTTCAAAGGCAATGAAGCTGAAATCCAGCAGAGACAAACTCGGCATAAATCTAATCCTTTCTTGCGGTGTGGCATGGTCTGACGGGTGAGCAATAACTCCTGACTTGATAACTAGTTGGCGCTAATGCCACCCAATCAAGGTCTGTCCCTTTGCCATTGTCGCTATTGTGTAATTTCCGTTACTTCGACTTTGCAGACAGCTTTTCTACCATCTCTTGAAGACGGTCCACTTTCTCTTCGAAGTTGCTCAAACGATCGCGGTCAATACCGCAAGTCGCGTTGAAGGCATGATTGAATTGCGACTCAGCCTGACCGAACAAGCCACGCTTAGTATCTTTAATGCGCTCAACCATTTCAGTTTCCACTTCGCTGCCTTTGGAAACCAAATCTTGAACTTGCTTGCTTACCATGTGCTGCGCCATGCCCACTTGCTCGGTACCTTTGCTGTATGCACCTAGGCCTGCGTAAATCACAGTACGGACAGAAGACTCACCCATCTGGGTGGCAGATTTTACAGTTCCAATAATTTTCTTAGGAGTAATCATCACTTTATCCTCAACAAATCAGAGAAATATCTTTTTCGATGCTTAAACCCTACCAATTAGAATTAGATCAATCTTTCTAATTCAACCAAGGAATTGGTAAGCAGCTCACACAACGCTCTGCAGGTAACAATCACTGGTTTCATGGTATGCGTACACATTAGCAATGCCGATTGCGCATACACGTGACTGAAGTCCCAAAACCACACACTAGACAAAATTTGGGGCTTTTTTGTCCAAAAATAGAGTGAACGCTCTAAGTTCAGGCGCAACAATGAGGGGATAACAACTATAAGAACATATATGAATAATATCGAACAAGGAATGCACTATGTCAGTTTTAGAAATCGTAGATTCATCATACCCAAACCCATCCCTTGAAGCGTCTGACTCCGCAACGAAAGCTCCCGCAAAAGTTATCGCCAAGCCAGACGATCTGGTTGATCAAATCATTGCAACTGTCGGTAAGAACATTGTCCTTGGCGCGCCACTTGCTATCGGTAAGCCTGTTAGCTTTGTGAATGCGCTTTATCAACGAGCAAAGAAAGATCCAAGCATCAGCTTGAGGATCGAAACCGGGATCACCCTAGAAAAGCCGGTAGGCAAAAGCAAAATTGAACGCGGCTTCCTAGAACCGTTCGTTGCCCGTGAGTTTGAAGATGTCCCTGATATTGACTACATCATGGATCTGCGTGCTGGCAAGGTGCCGAGTAACATCACTATCAGTGAATTCTTCTTCAAAGCCGGTAGCTTTATGAATTCACCGCAGCAGCAAAACTACACGTCTACCAACTACACCCATGCTGTTCGTGATTTGCTGGATAAAGGCGTCAACGTCATTGGTCAGTTGGTCGCAGCACGCACTGTGGACGGTGTGACGACTTACAGCCTAAGCAGTAACTCTGATCTGGCACTGGACTTCGCCATCGAAATCGAGAAGCAGAAAGCGCAAGGCCGAAATATCACCATTATCGGCGAAGTAAACAGCAACATGCCTTTCATGCAAAACCATGCTGAAGTGGCGAGCTCTGAGTTCGATTTCATCCTAGATGGCAACAGCCTGCCTGATCACAAAGACTACCAACTGTTTGCTGCGCCGCATGCCAGCATTTCTGCGGAAGACCATATGATCGGCCTCTACGCCAGCGCCTTGATCAAAGACGGCGGTACCCTTCAGGTGGGGATCGGCTCCCTTAGTAGTGCCCTCTCCTACAGCGCCCTTGTTCGCCACCAGCAGAACCGTATGTATAACAAAATGCTGTCTGAGCTGAACATCTACGAAAAATTCCCTGTCTGCAAAGAAGTGGGTGATACAGGTACTTTCGAGAAAGGCCTCTACGGCTGTAGTGAGCTAATGGTCGATGGCTTTGTCCATCTTTACCGCGCCGGCATCCTCAAGCGTGAAGTGTTTGAAGACCTCACTATCCAGCGCCTGCTCAACGATGAATTGATCACTCACGAAGTGACGGTAATGACCTTGTTGGCACTGCTTGAGCGTGAAGCGATTTCAGCTGAGCTAACCGCTGCCGACGTTAAGTACCTCAAGCGCTTTGGTATTTTCAACGATAACGTTGAATTTGTAGACGGTAAATTGAAAACCACCGATGGCACCAGTAAAGCTAATATCCAAGACAAGGATGCCCTTGAGTGGATCACTAAATACGCACTAGGCCAACGCCTGAAAGGCGGTACAGTGATGCACGGTGCTTTCTTCATCGGCCCGAAAGACTTCTACCACGAGCTAAACAACTTTACCCAGGAAGATCACGACAAGTTCTGCATGACCAGCGTGAATTACGTCAATGACCTATATGATCATTTCCTTGGTAGCCAGCAGCTTAAACAGGCTCAGCGCCAGCATGCCCGCTTCATGAACTCGGGCATGATGGTCACCTTGGATGGTTCGGTCGTTTCCGATGCGCTGGAAAACGGTCAAGTGGTCAGTGGTGTCGGCGGCCAGTACAACTTTGTTGCCCAGTCAGGCCAAATGCGCGAATCCCGCTCTATTATCAAGATCCGTAGCTGCTCTTTCCGTAACGGTAAGCTGCGCTCGAACATCCTATTCAACTATGGCCACAACACTATTCCACGCCAGTTGCGAGATATCGTGGTTACTGAGTACGGTATTGCCAACTTGCGTAGTAAACCAGACCACGTGGTATACACCGAGCTTATCAAGATTGCCGACTCACGCTTCCAGCAACAATTGCTAGAAGAAGCCAAAGCAGCTGGCAAAGTCGCCAAGGATTACCAAATCCCGAAAGAGTATGCCAACAACACGCCAGAAGCGATTCAGGCTTTCTACAAGAAGTACACTGACCAGGATATTTTCGGCCCATTCCCATTTGGATGTAGCTTCACCGACCAAGAGCTAAAACTGGGTAAAGCACTGAAGACACTGAAATCTAAATGTGCCACGCCAACAGGTAAACTGAAAGCTATCGCCCAGTCATTGTCTGCACCTAAGCCGGGCCATGATATTGATATTCTGCTAAAGCGCGTTGGCCTTGATAAACCTGAAAACCTACAAGAAAAAATCACACGCAAACTGGTGATTGCTGAACTTGTGAAGTGATCATCGCGTAAATAAAGGCTGGGCCACTTATGTGGCCCGGCTTTCTTATATAAAAAGCAATCGTTGAGAGAAAAGAGGTGTTCAATGTCGAAGAAAAGCAAGGAAATGGCACTATGTCCGTACGCTGCAGTGTGGGGCTGTCCAAAGTGTCCGGTCAAAAGAATCTGCCCAGGGAAGACGACAATTGGCGACCAGCCGATAAAACGTAAGGAAGAAGCAAAAGTCGAAGCAGAGAAATAAAACAGTTCCCCTCCCAGAGGTTGCCCTACCAGCCTCTGGGGGGTATACACAACCCTATCCCTAAAGAGTTATTCATACGCTGCTCTCCTTCTGTACTATCTCACCATGACTGTCTCATACGTTGTAAACTGCTAAAAATCTTATTGTTTCTTCTAGCACATCATTTCCATTTCTGACTATGATTTAAATAAAACCACCGAAATTCCAATAACCAAATCAAACGCGGTGGGTTAAATAGTGGGGGGTATTTATGGAAGTGATGAAAGCCATTCTGTTCGGCATTATCTTGTCATTGACTGTCGGGCCAATCGCCATTTTGGTCCTTAATAATGGGATGCATCATGGCTACATGGCAGCCGTTCGCAGTGCTGCGGGTGCGGCGCTGGCTGATTATTGCTATGCGTTGGTGAGCTTCGTAACCGGCAGCCTATTAATCAGTAAACTCGATCAATACCACTACCAAATCATCCTGCTGTCTTCTTGGGTACTCATTTTCATGGGCTTCTATATGATGTTCAATGCCATGAAAAACACCAAGCTCCTTGCTAAGGTTCACCGTCCATCTAAGAAGCTGGGCTTTCGTTCTGCCTTTTACCTAACGCTTGCCAACCCGATTGCTATTATTGCGCTGTCGGCATTTATCGGCCATTCCACCGAGCAGGTAGACTTACTGTTTGCCATGCAACTTGCCGGGGCTGTGTTTGTCGGTAGCTTGATTGTCCAGTGCTTGCTTGCCATTTCTGGCTTTGCATTTAAAGACGATGACAGCATTACCTTCCCGTTTTATTTGCAGTTACTAGGCGGTTTGCTGATTTGCCTATTTGGCGTGAATAACTTTATCGAGCTGGCTGGGTGAAAAACAACAAAAAAGGCCCAGCGTTGCCGCTGGGCCTTAAATGATGGAGGCGCGTCCCGGAGTCGAACCGAGGTCCACGGATTTGCAATCCGCTGCATAGCCACTCTGCCAACGCGCCAAATTGTCCAAACGTACCTACGTAGCTATGACTATTAGGCCGCTTGTTTGGTTGCTGCCACCCAAAGGCACCAGAACCGAAATAATGGAGGCGCGTCCCGGAGTCGAACCGAGGTCCACGGATTTGCAATCCGCTGCATAGCCACTCTGCCAACGCGCCAAACTGTCCAAACGTACCGATTTAGCTATTACTATTAGGTCGCTTGTTTGGTTGCTGTCACCCAAAGGCACCAGAACCGAAATAATGGAGGCGCGTCCCGGAGTCGAACCGAGGTCCACGGATTTGCAATCCGCTGCATAGCCACTCTGCCAACGCGCCAAATTGTTCAAACGTACCTATTTAGCTATTACTATTTGGCCGCTTGTTTGGTTGCTGCCGCCCAAAGGCACCAGAACCAAAATTATGGAGGCGCGTCCCGGAGTCGAACCGAGGTCCACGGATTTGCAATCCGCTGCATAGCCACTCTGCCAACGCGCCATCAATTTTGTTGTTACCGCTGAATTTCGGCCAGTGCCGCTGCGGTACGGAGATGTAATTTACTGATTTTCTAGGATGAGTCAAACAAAAATACAAGAAGTTTCTTCAACTGGACAAATTCCAACTCATCCAGCCAAAAAAGCGGCCTTAATCGTATGGAATCCAATCAAATGCTTTTCTGAGCACAAGTTCAATGCCCTTTTTTGCTAAGTCCGTTGAAAAGAAAAAGCCCACCTTTGGCGGGCTTTATACATTGAGAGCTTTTACGCGAGTAATCGTCTATTGCTAGCCGTTTACCAACTCAACCGCTTCGCGTACCAAACGGCCGATTTCTTCCCAATCCCCGTTTTCAATCAGCTTAGGCGCTACCATCCAAGTACCACCACAACAAATCACACGGTCAATCGCTAAATAGTCACGTACGTTTGCCTTGCCGATACCACCGGTTGGCATAAAGCTAACGTCAACGTATGGCGCCAGCAGTGACTTGACCATATTGATACCGCCTGAAGCTTCAGCCGGGAAGAACTTCAAGAAGGTCAGCCCCATCTCCAGAGCCTGCTCAACCTGGCTTGGGTTATTCACACCCGGTACCATAGGGATCCCCTGCTGCTGGCAGTAACGAACTGTATTTAGGTTCAACCCCGGCGCTACCACAAACTCAGAACCCGCTTCTTTAGCGCGATCGACTTGCTCAGAATTCAGTACCGTACCTGCGCCAATACACATCTCAGGGTAGGCTTCGCGCATTAAGCGAATCGCTTCTGCAGCAGCTTCTGTTCGGAAGGTCACCTCGGCAACCGGTAGGCCATTTTCTACAAGCGTTTTCGCCAGAGGCACAGCCTGTGACACATCGTTAATTTGAATAACAGGGATAACTTTGAAGGCTTTTAGTTTCTCGATGATCTGCTGAGACATGTTCCAATGTTCCTATTTACAATCAATCTATTTACATTAATTCTTTCATTGCATCGACCGGGATAATCGCCCCTGGATGCTGGATAACAGTAGAGGCTAACTGGTGGCCCAATTCGGCAGCTGCGGCTTCAGTACCTCCACTTAAGCGCCCAGCTAAATAGCCTGCGGCAAACGAATCGCCCGCAGCACAGGTATCAATCACTTTATCTACTTTGTTTGCGGCAATGTAAGACTCATGTGGCTGGTCTGATTGCAGCTCGCTAACCACAAGACATGGCTCGCTGCCCCGTTTTATCACGACTTCCTGGCAACCGAATGACTGGCATCGGTCAACAATATTTGTTTCTCCCCACACCAGGTGATCATCGTCTTCGGTGATCAAGGCAATATCGACAAATGGCAATACTTGCGAATACCAGTATTGGGCTTGCTTTGAAGTCCAGAGTTGCGGTCGGAAATTATTGTCAAACAACACTTTACCGCCCTTAGCCTTGTGTTTATCCAGCAAGGTAATCAAAGTCGCTTTGGCATCTTCAGCCAAAATCGCCAAGCTGATCCCGCTGATATAAAGGGCATCAAAATCATGGTTTTCGATCGCTTGCTCAAGCGGAGTAAGCCCGCTTGCAAAATAGAATTTGGCCGCGCTGTCGTTGCGCCAATAATGGAAGTGACGTTCACCGTTTGGCTCGGTCTCCACCAAATAAAGGCCCGGCAGTTTATTTTCCAGCTTACGCACCATTGAAGTATCAATATTTTCCTGCTGCCAGGCACTGAGCATATCCTGGCTGATATTATCGACACCCAGTGCGGTTGCGTAGCTGACAGCGATATCACGGCTAGTGCCCAAACGTGACAGGTAAAGCGCCGTATTTAAGGTATCGCCACCAAATGTCCGTTGTAGCGGTTGGCCGCTAAGCTCGACCATGCACTCACCAAAAAAAGCAATTTTCACACTGCAACCTTTCTAATTATTCGAACTGTATTTAAAGCGTAACTGAAGATGCAGGCCTTACATCACAACAAAGGCCTGCATTTTGACGAGTTTTAGAAGATTATTTTGCGGTAACCGGTTGAGCGTCGATACCTTGCTCTTCAGGCTTTTCCATCGCGGCACGCTCGGCATCAAGGATGGCTTTCGCTTCTTCTTTAGACACCTTGTTCGCTGGAGTCACCAAGCTAACTACCACACCGGCAACCAAGGCTGTTGTGACAGATGGGATAACCGGGTTGCCCCAGAATGCCGTCCAGTCAGCATTGAACATGATAGAGAACGACGCTGCTGATGCACCAGCCAAGGTAGCCAATGCACCTTGCCAGTTGTAGCGGCCCCAGAAGCGACCCAGCATACCGCACACGAACATGCCTGACATTACTGTAGAAATCATCTTGGTGATGTAGCTGATAATGTCATTTGAAGTCAGGGCGAACAGCAGTGCCAAACCGATACAGATAACCAGAGCAATACGTGAATAGGTAACCATCTTGTCTTTCGATGGGACTTTACCCGTGAACATGATGTAGATATCACGCAGTAGGATAGAGACACCGGCAATCGCATCGGAACTTGCACTCGACATGGTTGCTGACAGACCTGCAATCAGAACAATCATGCCGATACCTACTGGAAGCACTGTTGCTGCAACATATGGGAACGCAAAGTTGGCGTTGTTCAGTTCTGGGTTAATCGCATGTGCTGACATACCGATAACCGCTGGGATGATAGAGAAGAACAAGTACAGTACACCTGACATCACAAACGAGCGGCGGATAGTCGGTACGTCTTTACCCGAGTAAATACGCTGGCGGAAAGAAGGCGTTGCCAAGATACCCACACCAACAACCAGTGCCAGTGAGATACCCGGGATCATGCCCAGTTTTTCCAAGCCAAGGAAGCTGACAGACGCAGGCTCCATCGCAGCATAAAGGTTATCCAAGCCACCGATGTGGTTAACCGACAGTACCGCCATCAGAATGAAACCGGCAAACAGGATCACGGCCTGAATTGTATCGGTCCAAACTACCGCAGTGTAGCCACCGATCACGACGTAGATAGTAAACGCAGCGGCGATAATCATCTTGGCAGTATTGAGCTCAATGTCTGCAATCCAAGCCAGGTACATACCACCACCTAGGATGTGTGCGCCCAACCAACCGATAGAAGCGGTAAAGATAAGGATACCCACCACATTTTTGACAACCTTGTTGGCGCCGACATAGTAAGCCAGCTCTTCACTCATGGTCATGAAGTTAAGCTTACGCACCGGAGCAAACCAGTAGGCGAGCAGCAGGATACCCAGAGCACCACCAATACCATAAAGTGCGCCAGCCCAGCCGTTGGCATAACCAAAGCCAACCGCCCCCATGCTCGAACCTGTACCCACCATGGTGGCTACCGTGGTACCAAGTACCAAGAACAGCGGAAGACCACGACCTCCAAGTAGAAAGTCTTCGCCAGATTTCTGGTTACGCGATACAAACCAACCTAACCAGATTAAAAAAACCACATACGCACCGAAACCGGTGAGAAAGAGTGTACTGTTCATCCCATACCTCTTATAATCCGTCATTGCTTTTATTTGCTTGGGGATAGTCTCATCACTTACTACCCCATGAGTTACTGAGTCATTTCAGTATTTTGCTTTATTCAGGTTGGTACTTTGCCAACCTTTTTTCTTTGGCCTTTCGGCTCTAATTCTTTATATCTAAGCTGTAATAGCCTGCCAACTTCCGTTGTGGCATCGCTTGTCAATTGGGCTTCAGCTGGCCCCGCGGCTTTATTGTTTTATGCGGGGCCCGAAGATAATGCCTGAATTAACGGCGATCTTCGCGGTAGCACGTCACATCCACCTCAACTTTTACGTCGACAACCAGGTCACATACCATGCAGATACGTGCCGGTGGGTGCTCACCGAAAAACTCTTTAAACACTTTGTTGAATGACTGGAAGTAACGAGAGTCAGTCAGTACCACTTTTACGTGTACTACGTCTTCTAGGCCGTAGCCCGCTTCTTCCATAATGTCGACACAGTTCTGAATCGCCAGGCGAGACTGATCAACAATGCCACCTTCAACCACTTCGCCGTCTGTCATTGGTGTTTGACCAGAGACATACAGGAAACCACCCGCCTGAGTTGCACGTGCAAAAGGTAGGTGCTGACCGCCAGTGCCTGTACCGCCTTCGATGCCGTAGCGTGTGATAGTCATAATTTCTTTCTCCAACGTTGTGTTACTTAGTTCAATTTGCTGTCCCAGGGGTTTAGTCCTGATGACGGTATAAGAAACGGCCATGGCGGTTAGTACTCACCTGCCCGTTTTGATAACTGATGCAGCCATTGACCATAACCACGTCAATCCCTTTCGCTGCTGCAATCGGATTTTCGAAACTTGCAACATCGATAATGGTGTTCGGGTCAAACATCACGATATCGGCATAAGCCCCTTCGCGAATTTCTCCCCTGTCTTTAAGGCAGTAGCGCTTGGCCGACATGCCTGTCATTTTGTGAATCGCCTGTCCCAGTGAGAACAACTGGCGTTCACGGCTGTAATAGCCCAGAACCCTTGGAAATGAGCCCCACAAGCGTGGGTGCGGATGTGGGTCATTCGGCAGGCCATCAGAGCCAACCATGGTTAATCGGTACTTCAGTACTCGCTCGACATCGGCTTCGTCCATGCAGTGGTAAACCGCGCCTGCTGGCTGAAGTTGCTTGGCCGCCTCCATCAGGGGCAGGTTCATATCTTCAGCAATTTGCTTGAGCATTTTCCCTGCGTGTTGTGGGTGGGTATCTGACCAAGTAATGAAAATATCTATCTCGTCGGTAACCTGTTTAAGATCGAGCGTCGATGAACTCGCCGAGTACGGGTAGCAATCACAAGCCACGTCTTGGTGCTTGGCAGTTTTCTCCATCAGGTTAAGTACCTCAACGGTACGGCCCCAATTACCTGCACCTGCACATTTGAGATGCGAAATTACCACTGGCACCTTGCCATGTTTACCCGTGGCAAAAGCCTCTTCCATCGCTTCAAGGATTTGCTCGAATTCAGTGCGCATATGGGTGGTATAGATGCCGTCAAACTCTGCCAGTTCTTCGGCAAGGGCCATCACTTCTTCTGTCGGGGCATCTTTGGCTGAGGCGTATGCCAAGCCAGAACTTAACCCCAATGCCCCCTGCTCCATCGCAGCATGCAGCTTGGCTTTCATCGCTGCGATTTCATCGCTGGACGCTGCACGGTACAAATCATCCATCTCGTTATTACGCAGTGTGGTATGGCCCACCAGCGCAGCAACATTGACAGCAGGCTCTGCTGCAGTGACTGCCTTGGCATATGAAGCGAATGTCGGGTATTTGAAATCTTGTTGTTTGCCAAGCAGGTTCATCGGATCCGGCGGGTCACCGGCCAACGTTGCTGGCGATGCACTGATCCCACAGTTGCCAACAATCACACTGGTGACACCTTGGCTGATCTTTGGCAAACAATCGGGATAGCGGATCACATTGGTATCATCATGGGTATGAACATCGATAAAACCCGGCGCTAACGCCTTACCATGGCCATCGATGATCTGTGTGGCTTCACACCCTGCTAAATCCCCTATGGCTGCAATACGATCCCCTGTAATAGCAACATCGGCGTTGTAAGGCTCACTGCCCGAGCCATCAACAACTTGAACATTTCGGAAAACGGTATCGAACTGCATGAAACTTCCTTCTTTATGACGCTAATTCTGCACAACCGTTAATCCGAACTGTCCGGTCAGGTTGTGTTAATCGCCGAGAGGCTGTCTATCCTCTCCACCACGATGACTGTCTAGTGCCAACTTCAAGCGGCGCAGCTTATCGCGGGTCCGGCGTTTGTGGCTCAAGGCCAACTCTGTCGACAGCACATCTATCAACGCCATCATGGCGTAACGTGATGCCGACGGTTTGTAGATAAAATCGGTCTCTTTGGTGACAACCGGCAGAACCAAATCACTGACTTCTGCCAGTGGTGACTCTTTAGGTGTAATGGCTATCACCTTCAAGCCGTATTGCTTGGCAATCGATGCCGGCTCAACCACCTCTGGCGTATAGCCGGTCGCGGAAATCACCACCATCACATCATTGGCATCGGCGGTTGAAGCCACCATTCTTGCCAACAGGCCATCGTTGTAAGCCGTTACTGGGTAGCCCAGGCGGAACAAGCGAAACTGCAGTTCCTGCGACAACATGGTTGAGCCACCGCCCATACCAATGGCCAAGATTTGCCGGGCGTTCTGCAGCATATCTACCGCAGTAGCGACATCCTGCTCGTTCACCACTTTGCGGTTTATGTTGATCACATTCTTGATCGACTCATAAACCCCTTGGATCCCCGACTGATCCGGCGACTCATGAATGAACCGCTGACCGATGGCTAGTGACTGGGCTAATTTCAGCTTCAGATCCCGCACATTCTTACAGCCAACCGCTTTGGCAAAGCGGGTAATGGTTGCCTCACTCACTCCGGCTTCTTCTGCCATTTGAGTAATGCTGTAACCCGATGCTGCGGCCAAATCATCAATCACCAACATGGCGACTTTCTTCTCGGCATCCCGCAATTGCGAGAAGCGCTCAGTAATTCTTGAAACAATATCGACTTCGATAGTCACGGCTTTCACCTTTCTCTCGACAGGGCAAATAGTAATTTCAGGGCCGGTTCAAAACAGTGAGAAACAGCACAAATCGCTCAGTAATGTTTGATACTTTCTAACACCGATAATATTATCACCACGCTAAAACGCAGTAATAACAAGCCCTGATGGCTATGTTAGGAGAATAATAAATGACCCAAGCAAATAAAAAGCATGTTAGTAAATACCAAGATATTCATCACAAAAAATTTCCCGTAGGTACCAAAGGGATATGGGTGGATGAAAAAACGGAGGGAAAATACAGCCTAATTAACGAAGAGATCAGCCTGCCTGCAGCCGTTATCAAGCAACAGTCGATTGATAACAACCTAAACTGGATGCAACAGTTTGCAGAACACCACAACGTCAAACTGTCACCGCACGGCAAAACAACCATGACACCCGCATTCTTTGAGCAGCAGCTTGAAGCTGGCGCTTGGGGCCTGACAGTCGCCACGGCCCCGCATGCCGAAGTGGCAGCGGCAGCCGGAGCCAAGCAGATCATGATGGCGAACCAATTGGTGGGTAAAGCCAATATGGCAATCATCAAGCGCCTTCTATCCCAGCATGACGTGGCATTCTACTGCTGTGTCGATTCCAAAGAGAATGCTGAGCAACTCTCTGCGTTCTTCGCTGGTACCGGCGTTACCGTACATGCGCTGATCGAATTTGGCGTTAAAGGTGGCCGTTGTGGCTGCCGTACTCAGCAGCAAGTTGTGTCACTGGCCCAACATATCGATAACCTAGACGGGATTTGCCTAGCCGGCATTGAAGTGTATGAAGGGGTGATCCATGGCGAAAATGCCGAGCAAGCCATCCGTGAATTCTTGGCAACCACTGTACACACAGTTGAACAGCTAAAAGAAGAAGGCTTAATCAAGCTGGATAGCCCAATCGTAACGGGTGCAGGCTCGGCTTGGTATGACGTCGTGGCTGAAAGCTTCGCCAAGTGCCAGCACCTACTGGCGATTATCCGCCCGGGCTGTTACCTCATCCACGATACCGGGATCTACCAGGATGCCCAAAATAATGTCATGGCAAGGGCGCAAGCTAACCAAGGCTATGCCTGTGATTTGGGTGGTGATCTTGAATCGGCGCTGGAAGTATGGGCGTATGTGATTTCACGTCCAGAGCCAAACAAAGCAGTGATCGGCCTTGGCAAGCGTGATGTAGCGTTTGATGCCGGCCTGCCTATCCCAGAGCGGGGCTACCGCAATGGCAAACAGATTGAAGTGAGCGGTTTGGAAGCCACTGCAATCATGGATCAGCACACTTTCGTTACGGTACCTGAAGGCCACGATTTACGTGTCGGCGATGTGATTGCGTTTTCTACCTCTCACCCATGCCTGACATTTGATAAGTGGAAATACATCTGTATTGCCGATGAAGAGTTCCAGGTCTCGAAGCTCGTAGAGACATACTTCTAACCGGTGGCAGACCTTACTAAATAATCGCCAGGCTAATTAACCACCAGGCTACTTTACCCTCAGAGCGGCGGTTATAAATCAGGCAGCAATACGCGTATTGCTGCCTATTCATTCACGCGCACAACATAACAAGCTAAAACCCTGTTTATTATAGGGTTTACAAATAATAATTCTTTGCCATATGGCATGAGATGTGTATTATCCCTATATCATTTCACGTGCCACAAAGGATTAGGCCTGTTTATGAATTTCACTTATCTCATTGAAGGTACGCTCTTTGGTTTGATCGTACTACTTCTCGGCTTAGCAGGCGGTTCCTTTTTTACCATGGCGACAGCCAAACCCACCAACGAAAATAGCCTGGTTGAATCCCGCATCGAGTTCGGGTTCTACGGTGTGGCAAGTTTGGTGTTTGCAGGTTTGCTAACCGGTATCCTCAGTTAACATTCACTCCCACTTAATTTGGATGCGCTTCTTAAGCCAATCACTCTTAAGCTTGATATAGCTCCAACGGCAGCCCGTCCGGATCTTGGAAAAAGGTAAATGCCTTACCTGTATATTCATCGATCCGGATTGGCTCTACTTCTACTCCCCTTGATTCAAGATAATCAGTAACCTGTTCAACAGAATCGACCACAAACGCCAAATGGCGTAACCCTCTCGCCTCAGGGAAACTTGGCCTTGCAGGCGGATTAGGAAAAGAGAACAACTCAACCTGGCTGCCATCGGGCAACTGCAAGTCCAACTTCCATGAATCCCGTGCTTCACGATAATTCTCAGCCAACACTTTCATGCCCAAGACATCGACATAGAAGGCTCTCGACCTTGAGTAGTCTGAGCAGATAATCGCGGCATGGTGTATCGCCTTTAACATAAATAATCCTTAATAATCATCACGCTAATTCAATAGC
This sequence comes from Photobacterium sp. AWH4_225, assembly GCF_056158405.1. Taxonomy (NCBI): domain Bacteria; kingdom Pseudomonadati; phylum Pseudomonadota; class Gammaproteobacteria; order Vibrionales; family Vibrionaceae; genus Photobacterium; species Photobacterium sp. AWH4_225. Next base: position 2,546,208 of record NZ_JBSWTF010000001.1, read on the forward strand.
GCTACTATCCCACCCTAACTTCCGAAACGCAACGGACAGAACACCCACACTCGAAACGCAAAACAGTCAGGGAATCTAATCATGCAGAAAAATGCATTATTTTTACCTGCAAAGTATTTACAACACAGTTTTTTATTTATATGTTGTAAATGACTTCGATACTTATGTTCAGGAAAACGCCGTGTTTCATTTCGCTAATCAGACAACTTGCCAACGCCCAGTTTGCAAACCTGTTATGACTACAGGCGGAACATTCGTATCGCGTAATATTATTGCTGCTATTCTAGTGATTATTAACTAGGCTGGCGGCTATTCACCCGTCAGCCAGGCTGACGGGGAGCAATGTCTTAACCTACCTGTTTTTCTTCAGCCTTTCTGACGGTCCATAACAAAAACTGATGTATATCAGAGGACTTGTCCGAATGACTAAACAAAACACCTTGGCAATTGGCCTAATGACTTTTGCGATGTTTCTTGGTGCCGGAAACATCATCTTTCCGCCTTTTCTTGGCCTTCAAGCTGGCACGCACTATTTGCCCGCCATGCTTGGCTTTCTGGTTACCGCTGTCGGTCTACCTGCCCTGACGCTGATCGTCATGGGTCGCTTGAGCCATAGCCAGCAGCTCACTGCCGCCTTGCCAAAACCAATGGCTACCAGCTTTTGGGTATTGCTATTTACTGCCATCGGGCCTGCATTTGGTATGCCTCGCGCGGTTACTGTTGCCTATGAGATGGGTATAGCGCCATTTACCTCAAATGACCTGCTACTGCCTTTTTCACTGGTATTCGTGGTGGCGACGCTGCTGCTGACTTTTCAACGTGGAAAATTGGTCGATTACATCGGTAAAGTAATGACACCACTACTGGTTTTGTTGCTGGCAGTGCTCGCGGTTACGGCCTTTGTCTCACCAGTCAGCCCAATGACCCTACCGAATGCCGACTATCAGCACCAAGCCGTCACCCAGGGGCTAATCCAAGGTTACATGACCATGGATGCTATCGCTGCCGTTGGCTTTGGTTGGGTGATCATCAAGACCATCAAGGACAGAGGAGCCTCTTCAACTAACGGTTTATTTGCCAGTACGGTAAAAGTCACGCTGATCTATGCTGCACTGATGTCAGCTTGCTACTTGGCTATGGCTTATGTTGGTGCAACCTCATCCGCTGTCTCCAGCGATGCAACTAACGGTGGTGAGATCCTAACCCGCTATGTGGCAGAGCTGTTTGGCATCTACGGCCAGTACTTGCTTGCCGTTATCATTGTGATGGCTTGCCTGACCACTACAGTTGGTCTGACAAATGCCTGTGCCGAGTACTACCAGCAAACATTCAATGCCCCTTTTTCTGTCACAGCAATTATCGTTTGTGCCCTAACAGGCTTGCTTGCCAACTTCGGTCTTGATCAGATCCTAACGATCAGCCTGCCTGTCATCTTAGTACTTTGCCCTGTTGCGATTGCGTTAGTTATCACCGCATTAATGGTGAAAAAATCGCCATACCAGCGTTATATCTTTGTCGCTACCGTCTCGGTCACACTGGTTTTCGGCACCGTAGATACCCTGCATATTCTCGGTTTGATCCCTGCACAATTGGAGGCAATGTTGGTTGATTACATGCCGCTTTACACTGCCCATGCAAGCTGGTTCCTACCCTGTTTGACGACACTACTTTTCAGCGTCTTGGCTAATGCATCGCTTTCACAGCGTAGAAAAGCGACAGTCTCAATATCTGCAAAATAGTAGCTATAATCCTAAATTAAGCCGCTAAAAAACAACAAAACCGCCTCTTAATTTACAAGGGGCGGTTTCTACAATTTGGCGTTTAGTCCTTTGGATAACCAAAGCCAGCCCGAGATAAGAACAAGCCTTAAGCGAGATAAAACTTCGATAATTAGCCCAAGTTAAGAATAAGTGAGAATCGATAAACAGATAGATAAGTAGAGTATTCAGCCATCAATCAGGATGATGACTTTTTTTACTTTTAGTGTTTACAGCTCAAAAAAATGCTTATATGTTGTATACCCAGTGACATCACGTTGCTAAGACATTTTTGTTGTTTCACTAGGAAAGCTCAATGCTAACGCTTATCTCTCAAACCGCTGCTAAAAACGTTCTGGCTAATGCCAAGCGTGCGGTTGTGCGTGCAACACAATCTGTCGTCTCTGTCGTCGTCCTAGTCATCGTTATCTAGGCTGGCGGCTGTTTCCGTCAGCCAGGCTGACGGAGAATCAACATATCTTTATATCTATCTTCCCCCAGCCCCTGACGGTCCCAAGAATTAAAAGCAAACACAGGGTTCGTCCAATGAAAACTAACGATACACTTGCCATCGGGCTGATGACCTTCGCCATGTTTCTCGGCGCTGGTAACATCATTTTTCCACCTTTTCTCGGCCTGGAAGCCGGTACACAACTTCTACCAGCGATGGCTGGCTTTCTGATCACCGCTGTCGGTTTACCCGCTCTGACCCTGATTGTTTTCGGTCGGCTTAGCGACAGCAAGCAGCTAACTAACCCATTGCCAACCTGGCTGGCTACCTTGATTTGGGTCGCCTTGCTGACTGCAGTAGGTCCAGCCTTCAGCATGCCGCGTGCCGTAACCGTTGCTTATGAAATGGGGATTAATCCGTTTGTCGATAGCGACCAGCTACCACTTTTCTCTCTTATCTTTTGTAGCTTGACCCTGCTTTTGGCTTTTCACCCAGGTAAACTGGTTGATTATATTGGCAAAATCATGACGCCACTATTAATCATCATGCTTTGTACATTGGCAGTTACCGCTGTGATCAACCCGTTATCTGCACCACTCGCGCCTCAGGGTGAATACATTGATTTCGCCTTCACTCAGGGACTGGTACAAGGCTACATGACCATGGATGCCATCGCTGCAGTCGGCTTTGGCTGGGTGATCATCAAAGCGATTAACAGCAAAGGCGTAACCGACAAAAAAGCGGTAGGCAAGTCGACCTTCAAAGTGGCTCTGATTTATATCGTATTGATGGGGGCATGCTATTTAGCGATGGGTTATGTCGGCGCGACATCCAGCCCTATTGCCCACGAGGCAACCAACGGCGGTGAACTGCTTAGCCTTTATGTCGCCCACCATTTTGGCGAGTATGGGCAACTACTGCTGGCCGCCATTATTATCATGGCCTGCCTGACAACCACCGTCGGTTTGACCAACGCCTGCACCGAATATTACCAGCAGGCCTTTGCAGTTCCTTTCCGTCGCACGGCCACGATTGTTGTTCTACTAACCGGGCTTATCGCCAATGTTGGCCTCGACCAAATTTTGGCTCTGAGCCTACCGGCTATACTGGTACTTTGCCCCGTTGCGATCGCCTTGATCCTTTGCGCCTTGTTCTACCCAGGCCAAGAGCAGTACCGCAACACCTACATTGCAGCCATTACTGTCGCTTTAATCTTCGGCAGCATAGATGCCGCCAGTATTCTTGATACTGTACCTACAGCGCTTGATGCGAACTTCAAACAGTGGCTCCCGTTATACTCAGCTAATGCCAGCTGGCTACTGCCTTGTGCGCTGGTTCTAGTACTGAGAAAAGTAACCGCAATTCAAAGTCAAAAACATAGCCCTCGGCGTACTTTGCAGTAGTAATAAACAATAAGTAACAGATAAAAAAAGGGGGACAGTATTGTCCCCTTTGTATACTTAATCAGGCTAACTATTAAAAAATTATAAATATAAGTTGTCATCAGCCTGATTAAGCATTTAATTGCTAGCGCATAAGTAACTAGTCTTTACGTAAATTACTGCTCTCAAACTTCTTGGTATAGTTGCCAGCTTTGGCCTTAGTTCGAATCACTTTACGGACAGAGCTTCGGACTTTCTTGAGCTTTTGAAGTTTATTTCGAACAGCTGTAAATGTTTCTAACTCTTTCTTTTCATCATCAGTCAGTAATTGACTATTATGATTCGAAATCAGCCTAAACAAATGAAACTTAGTGACTTTTTTTGCAAACAGCCAGCTCGGTGATAACCGATGACGACGTAGTGTAATTCGCTCAAAATCAACCATCGACACTTTATCATCATCGATAAGCAGATCACGCTCAGGTATTGCATGGCGAGCGACTCCGGCCTCCAGCATATTATCCACCAGCACTCTAATCTCTTTAAGACTTTGATTAGAAAGCTGTTCTTTATTATCACCAGCAACACGAGACATCACAACAGTGCTATTACGATGGCTGATAATTTGCGGAAAACCATCGATGCCTTTTAACCTTTGCAGAGCCTTTTTTTCCCGCTTGAAGCGTTTTTTATATCCAGGTCTTTTTTTAAAGGTCTTAATGACTTCCTTTTCGCCTATAGAAACATGCATCTTGCTTGTTTCGTATACTGATATAGACATATTCTTTAGATTTATTTGATTAAGCAAAACAATAAACCAAAGACATTATCTCTAGATCTTTGTATTATCAGTACACTCATTGTAAATAAATGTATCATTTGTCGAGCATATGCTTACAGTTACATTAAGCCATACAGCATGACAACATTAAAAAAACATTATTCATTTAGTCGGGAAAATCCCACTGCAAATATGCGCTTGCAGTCGCTATATTGTGCATACAAAAATTAACAGTGGAGTTTAACTTTCTTGGCAAAATTAAGGGAAAGCCAATTCAAGCAAAAAAATAGAAACCGCTGGGTACAACTTACGATGAAAGATCTAAGTCATTGATAACATCATAAGATGAAATACTGCGTCCTTATCTTTCCTTCTGCTGTCGCCGAATCGTTACCCAGATAATCGAGCCAAACAAGGCCAACAGCAAGAACGGCCCGCCCCACAGCAAATAGGTTTGTGGATTCAAACGAGGCTTATACAGCACGAAATCACCAAAGCGTGATGTCATATACTCAATGATGACTTCATCACTCTGACCGGCATTGACCATCTGATACACTTTAAGACGCAAATCTTTCGCCACAGGGGAGTTAGACTCGATCAGATTCTGGTTCTGGCATTGCGGACAACGAAGCTGGCGTGACAACTGGATAGCACGGCGTTGCTCGGCTGATGAACGAAACTGGAATGTCTCGACAGACTCAACTAACTCAGCGTCTGCCGCTACAAATATCTGATCACTTTGTGCCAGAGCCGATACACTCGTAACGAGCACACACATAACGGCTGCCAACATAAATTGTTTAAGCCGGTTTAATACATCCCTATCCATTAGTTTGTTCTTCCTGTTGCAGCATTTCGATGACTGGGACGAATTCTTGCTGCCATATTTTTTCATCCAAAGCACCTAAGTAGCGGTAACGAATAGTGCCTGTGCTGTCGACTAAGTAGCTTTCCGGCGTTCCATACACACCGAGATCCAATGCAAACGCACCTTTAGGATCATACAAAACAGCCTTGTAAGGATTGCCACTTTGGTTCAACTCACGTATTGCTGCCTGTCGGTTATCACGGTAATTGAGCCCAATAATCGACATGTCTTGTTGCTGAGCCAACTGCAACAAGAATGCATGTTCACTTTTACACACAGCGCACCATGAGGCCCACACGTTCAGTAGCTGCAGCTTACCAGTTAATAATGTTTCATCCGCTGTGCCAGCAGCAGTATCTAGTCGCTGCAAGCTAAAAGCTGGTAGCGGTTTGTTTTCAAGTTTTGGGGCATGACCTTCTTGGGTGAACATCATCGACAAACTTATGATGACCAGAATCACGACCACCGCGCCTAACGGAAGATAACGGCTAGTTTTTCTCATCTCTTTACACCATCACTCTATTACTTCCAAAGCACGATAGTTTCTATCTTCTTGGGTTGCTGCAGCTTATGCGATACCCGTTTGCTCGCCAAGCTAACCACTGCCATGGCCCCACCAATCATCATCAAGATACTGCCCAGCCATAACCATCGAACATACGGCTTGTATTGGATCCGAACTGCATAATCCGTACGGTTAAGCTTCTCTCCCAAGGTGATATAGATATCACCATGCCAGAACCATTTAATACCCGGCTCACTCATATTCATGGTGCGCACTGTGTAATGGCGTCGTTCAGGACGAATAGTTGCGATGAATGCATCATCTTTGGTTACGGTGATCTGGGCTTGTTCGGCGGTATAGTTAGGGCCAACTAACAGGTCTGTCTGCTGATAGGTAAAGCGATATTCACCCAGAGAAACCGCATCTCCCGGCCCCATCTTGCTGCTGATCTCTTCATCATAAAAGCTCACCAAGGTCGCACCAATGATGGTTGCCGAAACGCCAATATGGGCAATAACCATCGCCGCTTGCTTCCATACAATGCCACTCATACCTTTCGCCCGGCGGGCACGGATACGCATGTACATCGCCTGCAGGGCACAAAGTGCTATCCAGATAGCGGTGATAAAGGCCAGACATACGGTGATATTTACCCCACGCTCAAACATCACCGACAATGCCACTCCCAGCACAATAGAGACCGACATTGGAGCCAGAGAGCGGGTAATCACATCTTCCAATCCAACCTTGTGCCAGCGGATCACTACGCCTAGTCCCATAAACAGGAACAACACAAAACTCATCGGTACAAACATCGCATTGAAATATGGCGCACCTACAGAGATATTACCCAAGCCCATCGCTTGGAATACCAATGGATAGAAAGTGCCTAGCAGTACCGTTAGCATGGAGACCGCAAACAGGCTGTTCCCCACCATGAACATCGCTTCTTTCGATAAAAACCCAAATTTGGCGGCAACAAAGTAACGGCCGGAACGTGCAGCAAACAACGACAAGGCAACAATGAGGATCAATGCCAGCATCGCCAGCAGCGTTACTCCCCGGGTTGGATCAACCGCAAAGGCATGAACAGATGTCAGTACACCCGAGCGAACAATAAAGGTGCCCAACAAGCTTAGTGAGAACGTAAAGATAGCCAGTAGTAAACTCCAACCAGACAGCGCCTTACGATATTCGGTGATCATCAAAGAGTGGATCAGCGCGGTGCCCGTCAGCCATGGCATCAGCGATGCATTCTCTACTGGGTCCCAGAACCACCAGCCCCCCCAGCCAAGTTCATAGTATGCCCACCACGAGCCCAGTGCGATACCACCGGTGAGGAAAACCCAAGCTGCCAGCGTCCAAGGACGGCTCCATTTTGCCCACTCAACTTTTCCATAATCTTTGCCACGTTCACCTGTTAAGGCTGCAATAGCAAAAGCGAAACTGACAGCAAAACCAACATAGCCCAAGTAAAGCATCGGCGGATGGAAGATCAGCCCAATATCCTGCAGCATCGGGTTCAAGTCGCGGCCTTCAAGCGGTGTCGGGAACAGTCGCTCGAACGGGTTAGAGGTCAGCAAAACAAACAAGCTAAACAGCAAAACCAGCCCAGACAGGGTAATAAGTACCCTTGCGATAAATTCCTCATCGAGTTTGCGGCACACCCTGGCAACAAGCGCAGTCCAGAGGGTTAAGGAGAATAACCAAAATAAAAATGATCCTTCATGTCCCCCCCACACCGCGGCGAGCTTGAAGAATATGGGTAATTGGGTATTGGAGTGATGGGCAACATAGGCAACCGAAAAATCATCCAGCGCAAAACACACGCCAAGCAAGATAATCGAGAGACCAATAAAGCCAAAGGCGCCATAACTTAATGGCCAGGCATAGCGAGTAAGGTATGAATCCTTTTTGACTAATCCAACAACCGGGACAGTTGCACCGAGTAAGGCGAACACCATACCGAGGATTAACGAGAAATGTCCAACTTCAGGGAGCATCTATATTCCTTGTTACTAAATCGCCACAGCGCTAACTGTGGCGATTCCATCTTTGTTACATCAACCTATAAGGTCGTCATTTGTCCAGCATACAGCACAAACGTACGCAGCATCAGTACACCGATCAAACTTAGTGTCGTCACCAGCATAATAAAGGCTTTGTTGTGTTTAATTCCAGAAGGACTCACGGCATTAAGGCCTAATGGCACCAACATGCCCATACCAATCACGCCATACCAGAACCAGCTAGCCCAGAAACCACCACCGATCGCGGCAATGGCAGCTACCTGACTTTGACCACCACCGAAGTACAAACCGGTGAAGAAAGCAAAGATCACAAACAACTCAAACATCACCACTGGACGCTCGAACTTGTGTACCCAGCTGACACTGGCACTTTTCGCCGATTCTTTAAAGAACACCACGCCAAACAACAAGCAAGCGGCAGCTCCCGATGACAGACTGGAGAACAAGAACAAGACAGGCAATACCGGGTTATTCAGCATCGGGTAGGTTTGCAACGCTGATAGTAGGAAGCCAGTGTAGGCCGCCAGTACCAAAGCCAAGAAGCCAAGGAACAATTCGATGCTGTTTTCGAAGCGCTCTATTACCTTCATGACCTTGCCAACAATTGGCAACTTTTCACCTAGCAATTCCAGCAGCTCGTTCTTGTAGATAATAGCAAGCCAAGCAAACAGAACCACCAGGTAAACCTGGAACAACACCACACCCATCGACATCACCGAGGTCGGGTTGTAGAAAATCATGATTTTCCAGAATGACCAAGGCTTGGTCAGGTGGAAGATCAGAATCAACAGCCCCACGATGATCCCGAACGGGGCCAGAATCGCTGTCGCTTTTATAATACCGTTACTGGCCGGGTAACCTTCGATCACCTTACGTTTAAGGTAGATAGCAATCATTACCGCACCGGCTGACATCCCTGCCAAGAACAGGTAGACCGCAATGATCCAGTCCCAGACCAACGAGTCAAAATAAAAGGCATCTGCAAATGTCGTACTCATCCTTTTATCTCCCCTTTTCCATGTGGCACCTTGTACATCTTAGGCGCAGTGCCGAGCTCGACTTTTTGGCGATAAACCGGCTTCTCAGTGATTAATTGACTGATTTCGCTATTTGGATCATTCAAATCACCAAAGGTCAGTGCCTTAGTCGGACATGACTCAACACAAGCAGGTTGTTTGCCTTCCTTGAGATTGGTTTCACGGCAGAAGTCACACTTATCCGCAGATTTAGTTTCAGGATGGAAGAAACGCACCTGATAAGGACAAGCCGCTAGGCAGTAACCACAACCGACACACTTGAAGTTATCGACGGCAACAATACCGGTGTCATCGTCCTTGAAGGCCGCCCCAGTCGGGCAGACATGGACACAAGGTGCGTTTTCACAATGCTGACAAGAGATACGGGTAAATTTGTAGTCAACATCTGGGTATTCGCCCTGTGGTTCACTGCGGACGATTTCCAGTCGTGATACCCCTTCAGGCACATTATTGACTTCGCGGCAGGCATCGGTACAGGCGGTACAACCGATACAAAGTGTCTCGTCATGGACCATACCATAGCGCTTCACACCATCTTCCATGGTTGCCGCCAATGTCTTGCGACCACCAACGAGGTTAGAGGCTGCCACCCCTGTAGTGAAGATAACTGCCCCGGCACCGGCCAGGAAGTTACGTCTTGAACACGTCATAAACTCTCCCCTACTTTTTTGCTTTTGTCTGATCGGAATGGCAATCGACACAAAGCTTGATTTTCGGCTTTCTCTCGATTCCTTTCATCGGATCAGATGTTGGGTGGATGTTATGGCAAGAAGCACATGAGAGATCCAAAGCGTGGACATCGTGAGTCCAGTTCGCTTCACGTAAATTCTCAGGCTCATGACAGTTCACACACGTTTCGTTTTGCTGGGTGATCCAGGCAACATCGGCTGCTGGCTTTTCAGTGCCGGCAACAGACTGAGCTGGAGCAAACTTGGTCACCTCTTTTGCGCCGTTGCGGTGGTCTTTGCCCACATTGCTGTGGCAGTCTACGCAGGTCACATCACGGTTAGTATGCGGATTAATGGCGGTGCTATGCGCACCTTTAAGTACGTGTTCATCATCCTTGTGACATTGGGTACAGGCGTAATCCCGATCACGGATGAATTCAACGACATGTCTGCCGGACTCCGAAGTGGTTACAGAAGAATTGGCTGTCGTGGCTTCTGTGCTTTGGGAGTCTGCGGCAACATTGATTGAGAAACCCCAAATACACATAGCGACAAACAATGTCAGCATGCTATTCAGGGCTACTTTATGATTGCCCATTTTTCACCTTTTCATCTTCCACAATTACTTTTTTATTTAAATCAAAAAGTAACCGGTGCTGATAATACAAATCAGGCACAAAAGTGCCCCTTGATTTCTGCAATTAATAATCCATTGCATTTGAAATCAATTCTTATTTGCATCATTTTTAAGCCACAACGCTCAACAAGCTTATTAAACTATATTTCAAGATGTGAAAATATGCGACAAATAACAAATAACGTATAAGTGGTATTGAACATGAACTTTTACTGATTTAGATCAATCCCAAAACCCACGCTAACGTGTTGTTTTAAAATGATATTACAGCAAAAAACCCACACCAACCCAAAGGGTTATGTAAATACCCACAAAGGGGTATATAGGTAAATTATTAATCTACCTCGCGTTATTCACTTTTCCCTTTTGATCCAAGACAAAAAAGAAAACGCTTTTATCTCGGTTTTTCTCCTTTCTGATATTCTTATTTAGAACTCTAATTCTGTTTGCATCGAAAAGCCGCATTCACAACGCTTGGCTCTATTTACAACAAGAATTTTGGAGTGCACATCGTGAGTAATAAATGGACGAGAAATACTGCCGCTGTTGCAGCATTACTGTCTGCAATATTTCTTTCTGGCAATGCGTTAGCAAACGAAGAACAACCTGCTGAAAAAGAAAGAATTGAGGCGCGAAACGAAGCTTTTGCAGCGGCCCATGCAGACCAGTACAAAACCTGGGAAGCAACCAAAGAAAGCGATCATATCGAAGATGCCCTTGAAGGTGACCCGAACATGGTTATCCTGTGGGCTGGCTACGGCTTTGCCAAAGACTATAACAAAGCCCGTGGTCACTACTACGCCCTAACCGATGTACGTGAAACCCTACGTACCGGTGGCCCTCAAGATGCTAACTCGGGCCCAATGCCGATGGCATGTTGGAGCTGTAAGAGCCCTGACGTTGCTCGTGTGATTGACGAGCGCGGTGAAGATGGCTATTTCGAAGGCAAGTGGGCACGCTTGGGCTCTGAAATCAGCAACACCATCGGCTGTGCCGACTGCCACAACACCAACAGTGAAGATTTCAAACAAGGCAAACCAGCCTTGGCTTTGTCGCGCCCATACGCAGCCCGTGCGATGGAAGCCATCGACAAGAAATTTGAGGATGGTTCTCGCCTAGACCAGCAAGCGCAAGTTTGTGGTCAGTGCCACGTTGAATACTACTTCCAGAAGCAAAGCCACAACTCAGTCAAGTTCCCATGGGACATGGGTACGGGTGTTGACGAAATGGAAGTGTACTTCGACAATATCGGCTTCAGTGATTGGACCCACGGTCTGTCTAAAGCACCGATGATCAAAGCGCAGCATCCAGAGTATGAAACATGGCGCGATGGTATCCACGGTAAGAACAACGTGACCTGTATTGACTGTCACATGCCGAAAGTACAGAACGAAGACGGTGTCGTGTTCACTGATCACAAGATCGGTAACCCATTCGACCGTTTCGAAGATACCTGTGCTAACTGTCACACCCAAGACAAAGAAACCCTACAGGGCATCGTTTCTACCCGTAAAGCTCAGGTGCTAGAGATGAAACTTCGCGCTGAGAAGCAAATCGTTGCCGCTCACTTCGAAGCGAAAGCCGCTTGGGATGCAGGTGCAACGGAAGAAGAAATGAAGCCAATCCTGACCGACATCCGTCACGCGCAATGGCGCTGGGACTACGCGATTGCTTCTCACGGTGTTCACATGCACGCACCGGAAGTTGCCCTACGCGTTCTGGGTACGGCACTGGATAAAGCCGCTGATGCCCGTGCTAAAGTAGTTCGCCTACTGGCAACCAAAGGCATTACCGATCCTGTTGAAATCCCAGACATCTCTACCAAGCTGAAAGCCCAGCAGGCGCTTGGTATGGATATGGATGCGATGAACCAGGAAAAAGAAGACTTCCTGAATACGGTTGTGCCTAAGTGGGAAGAAGAAGCCAAAGTTCGCGAAGCGAGCTACGACGAGAAATAACTGAGCTGCTTTAGTTATTAACTCATTAGCTTTTAACTCAATAACTAAAACGCCCCGATTAATGTCGGGGCGTTTTTTACTTGTCAGCTAACAGCTCAAACCGTTCTATCAGGAAATCCAAGAACAGGCGGATCCGCTTGGGCTGATATTGCCTGCTCATATAAATCACATTCAAATCAGCCCCGACCGACGAGGTGGAGGCATTGAAATTCTTCATGTAACCATTCAACAGCGTAACAAGACGGCGCTGGTTAATATCTTCCTGTACATCCAAGATAGATTTAAGGGCAATACCTGCCCCCTCCAGTGCCCACTGGCGGATAACCTCACCATCGTCAGAACAACGCTTGGGCAGCACTGTAATCACATTATGCTTCTCGCTATCCTGGAAATGCCACGTTTTCAGCTCTTCGTTGCTACGTACCATGGCTAGACAATCATGATTAGCCAAATCTTGCGGGCTGATGGGGGTTCCCCTTCTAGCCAAGTACTCAGGAGATGCGCACAACACACGCCGACTGGCAGCCAATTTGCGCGAGATCAGGCTACTATCAGCAAGCTCGCCGTAGCGGATCACAATATCCAGCCCGGACTCAGCCAGATTCGACAAGTTATCGTTCAAATATAGATATGGTGTGACATCGGGGTATTGCTCAGCAAATGCTGACACAATCGGTGAAATATACTGTTTGCCAATGTCACGTGGTGCGGAAATTTTCAATGTGCCACGCACTTCCTTCAAGCCTGTTTGTAGAAGGTTTTCCGTTTCTTTCACACTATCGAGGATCTCAAGACAAGCCTGATGGTACATCGCACCTGAGTCAGTCAGAGATAGGTGGCGAGTGCTTCGGTTCAATAGCTTGACACCATAGCGCTCCTCTAGCGTTTGCAGCCTTGCGGTCACTGTTGCCGGTGACAACCCCAACTCCCTGCCCGCTGCTGCAAGCCCTTGGTTTTTGACAATACTGACAAACAGCATCATGTCGGAAAATTTATCCACGCTTTCTTTCCTAACCTTTATCCACCCACAATTATTCAGTCAAACCGAATAATGAATTCGAATTGTAACCAATTATCAAAAATGGCCAAATCAATATACTGGCTCCATCAAAACAATATTGGGACAGCCACTATGAAAAAAGACAATACCGTGTATGTGATTATCGGCGGAACATCGGGCATTGGCGCTGAGCTCGCCAAACAGCTCAAACAAGAAAACACTACCATCCATGTCGCTAGCCGAAACACCGGTCTTGATATCAGTGATGAACAATCCGTTTATCGTTATTTCGAATCTATCGGTGCTATTGACCACCTGATTGTCACCGCCGGCTCCTTTGCCCCGGCCGGTAAAGTTGTGGATGTCGACACAGCCCTAGCCAAAGCGGCCTTCGATACCAAGTTTTGGGGAAGCATTTTCGCCGCTAAACACGCAGCACGCTACCTCAAACAAGGCGGCTCCATTACTCTGACTTCGGGGATGTTGTCGCGCAAAGTCGTTGCTAATACCTATGTCAAAACCGCTATTAATGCCGCACTGGAGGCCGTCACTAAGGTGCTAGCCAAAGAGCTCGCGCCGATCCGAGTCAATACCGTCAGTCCAGGCTTAACACAAACCCAAGCCTATAAAGAAATTCGCGATGAAGACCGAAGTGCCATGTATCAACACAGTCAAAATACCTTGCCTGTGGGAAAAGTTGGGCAAGCTTCTGATATTGCGATGGCTTACCTCTTAGTCATGCAGAACACCTACATGACAGGCACTGTGATCGATGTAGATGGTGGAGCCTTGCTTGGCTAAACGCTAAGGAAACCCTCGTGTTTATAACGACTTAGTCATCACAACAGTTTTATCACAGCTTTTCATAACAGTTATGAGTGCCAATTCCTTCAAAGCGATTGGCATCTTGGATTCATTTAGATTCACGAAATATAAGAGCCCCCCTCATGAATAAAGAAAGAATGCCGCTGCAGGTATGGATTTTGACGCTTGCAGCATTCGCTATCGGAACCGCTGAATTTGTTATCGCAGGCATCCTGCCACAGGTTGCCAACTCACTGTCGATCAGTGAAGGCCAAGCCGGTTATCTAATCAGTGCCTATGCCCTGGCTATTGTATTCGGGGGGCCGATTCTAACCATTTACCTCGCTCGATTTAACAAGAAGACCGTACTGGCTGGTTTAATGTTACTGTTCATAGCCGGTAACCTGCTATCTGCGTTCGCACCGAATTACATAGTGCTGATGGTCAGCCGAGTCATCACAGGTTTGGTTCAAGGTCCCTTCTATGGCATCGGCGCTGTTGTCGCGACTAACTTGGTCTCAGAGAAAATGGCAGGAAGAGCGGTCGGTCAAATGTTCGCAGGTCTGACACTAGCCAACGTGCTCGGTGTCCCCGGCGGCACTTGGATTGGACTTCAATTTGGCTGGCACACCACTTTCTTGACCGTTTCGGCCTTTGGTTTAGTGGCACTATTTTTCATCACAACCGTCATTAAATCATCTGGCCATGGTGAAGCAAAAGACGTTAAAGCTCAATTAATGGCCTTCAAGAACCCAATGCTACTCATCAGTCTAGCGATCACGGTCTTTGCTTGGTCTGGCTTCATGACACTTTACGGCTATTTAGCCCCTATCGCCATGCACATTACAGGATTTGCTGAGAATTCTGTCACATGGATTCTGGTCATCGTCGGTGTGGGCTTAATTATTGGCAATACCCTAGGCGGGCGTTCATCAGATAAAAACTTACAAAAAGCCTCCATGTTCTGGGCCATCGCCATGATTGTTGCACTGGTATTGGTAGGACTTACAGTCGAGAGCAAAGTCATGTTTGTCGCTGCAGCCTTTGTCTTCGGCATCGCTTCCTTTGCCAACGTTCCAGCCATGCAGTTACGAGTGATGAACCATGGTGGAGAAGGCCAGGAGCTTGCCGCAACTGCAAATATCTCAGCATTCAACTTGGCTAATGCCTTTGGTGGTTTCTTAGGCGGGATGGTACTTGATAGCCAGCTGGGTGCTGGCATGATCCCCTACTCAGCTATCGTGGTCCCTATCATTGGTCTGCTTTTCATTGCCAAAGCTAATTCAAAAGAGGTTAGCCTAGGTTCACTAAAACCAAGCTTAGAAAGCTAATTTGAGTCGCACTGCAGCCTCAACTTAACTATGCACCAGCTTAGAAATTACCACTGTTCGCCCCGATATAGTCGGGGCAATACCCTCTAATCTTAATCTACTGTAAGTTAATGGCTTGATATAACCTCAAATGCAGGACCGTGCTGGGCATCGAATGAAACCTGGATCTCCTTGTCCTTGCTGTAAGGTATCGTCACAATGCTGTCTGTGGCATTAGAGCTATCAACCTCAATACCATCGACAAGTGAGTCAATATCATTGGCATTGTGTAAGGGGATAACCAGAGACACAACGGTGAATGTTTCCCCAGCTTTTAATGGCTTATAAGCGCTGAACCACTCCCTAGTTTCCGGATCGAAGGTGTTGTTCGTCAACGTGATATCACTAGTTTCTGGTGTGGAAGCAAAGACAATTAGCGTGTCACTCCCTTCTTTTTCACCCAATGGAAGTGCGTGAGGCAACATCCGCTGCTGACCACGTAACAAGACCCAATTATCCCCGGTCACCGCCTTGAATTGTGGTAGAATCTGATAAATCACCCCACCGTTGTGATTCCCCCAGTAACTCTCTTTGGTAGAGATGGTATCTGACACCACCGCAATTCCATTATGTAACAGTACGACCTGGCGTTTGGCTTCAACCCCATTGTACTGATATTGCTGATAGTCGACGTATCCATAAGCGGCATCTTTGGCAATCCCCATCGCGTCGAAACTGTCAATGACATACCCGTGAGAAGGTTCGTATCCCATCACCTCGACAAACTGGTCATTATCCCCCGGAGCTGAGACCTCTTTCGATGGGTATGGTGCGCTCGGGTATGGGTAGGCGCCCGGATTAATGTAAATACCGTTGTTTTTGTTCGCTTCCGACCAGCGCTTCATCCTTGTGACGGTGTGGGCACCATTAAAAATGTGAGCATCAATACCGGAGCGGTGATCGACTGCCGCTTTGTGCTGGGTATAGCTTAGATCCATCAACAGGTAAGGCGCTCGAGGGTGGTGACCTGTCGATATCACCAGTTTATCCTGCACATCAACAAAATCGGTATCCCCTCGCCCCAATAGCAATCCATTATATTCACAACACGACGTGATCCTCTGTGTTGCACGCGAAGTTATATCAATATCAGCAGGCTTAGCCAGAAGCACATCCATGGCATCTATCCCCGTCGGCCAAAGATCGGCTTCATAGGCCTTGCCCGCAATTGCTCCATGCTGCTGCAAGTAAAATGCTTCATATTTTCTAGCGACATAAAGATAGAATGGGTTCTGCCATAAGCGATATCCCATCTTTAGATCCCAAGGAAGGCTTCCCCCTGCCGATATGCGAATTTGCCCATCAGCGATGGTTTCCATTGACTTTCCCCACTTGGCCGATTGTCCGCTGCTCATCACGGTACGGACCATACGATCCAGCATTCTCAACAGATGCTCGGAATTAACAACATCACTTTCCAAACCATGGCGGAGGGCAATATTCAAAATAATATGGAAACCGGTATTAGCATCATAATGAGGGGAATTGTCACCATCATAGGACATCTGGGTAACGTTCTCCCAAAAGGCTTCAAAGGCTTCTTTCACCTTGGGAAAACGAGGGCTATTTTGATAAAGAAGACTGATCGTTGATGCCACATCCATGGCAAAGACTTCTTTATTATAACCCGTCGTGTAATAGGCATTATCGTAATAGGGAGCAGTGCCTTCAATATACGTAGCAATGAATGCCTCGAGGTTTTGTTTGAAAAGGCCAGCTTGCGGTGTATCAGCCTCAAAAGCATCGAGCGCATACAGTCCCCAAGCGTAATCCATATAATATCTAATTGGGGTAACCTGCTTTAAGTCATTGATTTTAAATTCGCTCTCGATAATGACTTGCTCAGCATGCAACCTCGCCTTCTCGCCCTCTTTCTGAAAGCGCCGGACAACTTCATCACGCCACTCAGGAAAACAAGCCTCATCGGTTGATAACATGACCAATGTCCGCAAGGCACTCTTTGCATCACCTTGGGTATTGATTTTGGCGATCAATTCATCGATGAGCTGTGCCTCGTTGCCCGCGGCATTTTGCTGTTCCAAATAAGTAAAATAGTCGTCGTATACCGCCTGTAGTTCTCTTTCCCGAGCCGTGATTTCATTATCACTCTCATGATGCGGCACATAATCTAGTGGAAAAACATGACTTTCCAACGGCTCCGAACTTTGGCTGGAATTCGTGAGCTGATCCAACTCATTACCATCGCCATCCTTGCCCGCTTCCTGATCATCGAGTTTGTGATTCAAGCTGAAAACAAAACGGTCAAGAGCAAAGCCTTTCTCCCTATCTCGTATTTTAAAGCTAAGTGTCTTACCGACATCCTCTTGGGTAACAACGAAGTGATTATTGATGCCGTACCAAAAGAACTTTCCTTCTGATGGATTCGTCACTGGGTGTGACTCGATATCACTATCTTGCGGCATACGAGATCCCAGCTTCTTATCGGGGTCTGCACCAAAGGCAGCTGCTGCATAAAAGGAGTCTTCACCGCCGTAAGAGTCTGGTCCGCCACGTTCAAACAGCGAACTGCGGAAATACATTTTGTAAGTACCTGGAGTATTGAATATCAACTTATATTCAACCGTCGAGCGCTGCTCTTTGGTGTTAAACCGCATATCAGCCAATAACGCCCGATCACCCGATGCCGGGAATTCGCTCTCTTCTGGCAGGATATTAGTGCCAAATTCAGAAATGAACGCATTAATGTTGATGACGTTAAGTCCATCATTTTCGCCATAGTGACGTGTAATGTCGTAATAGTCTTCGGCCTCGAAGGCGATATAGTCCTCATCAATGCCTTGTATATATGCATCCCCCGCATCGGCTAAGGCCTGTTGGGCAAATACCAACCATAAAATATTAGAAAGGACAGGCACCAAGCGATGGAAAGAAGTCATTATTCACCCAATTAAACACGCACAAAAATGCCATTAGATAAAATGCTAACCATCTGTTCAATATGCTTAAAATATCTGTCCCTCAATATTCATGGTGAACACCAGAGCTATCCTAGGAAAGATGAATTATAAAAAATATATATTTCATCTTTCCTGTCTTTCTGTGCAATGCCTTTCAAAGGATAAACAATTCAAACTAGATTAAATTTACTTAATATCTAACTCCAAGCAGCCCTCAGTACACATCCAAATCCTGGGCCATAACATATTTACCTTGGTAATACTGGCTGAACTCATTATCAACAGAAGCTGCACTGGTTCCAAAGTAGAGGACATGATTCAGGACCATCAACTGCGGCTTTATGATATCGCCTATTTTGGCCAAATCCTTAGTCGATGTATGAGCCAGCTGGTGGTATTTCTGCCAATCTGGTGTTCGCTTGGCGAGCCCTTCCATACTGTACACTTCGTGGATCAGTATGTCGGCTCCTTTGTAGTTCTCGATAACTTTATCGTCATAGGTGGTATCACCTGAAACGACGATCACCCTATCAGGAGTCGTAAAGCGGTAACCCAAAGCGTAGCCATCTGGCCAATCACCATGGCGGGCATTGAAGGCTTCAACGGTAACATTGTCATCCTTGTACACCACACCTGGCTCGCGAATAATAGTGGTATTGACCTTATATCCATCTGGATTTGCAGGTTGAGCGCCGTTCATACGATGAACAATATCTTTATCAAAAGCCTTTAAGGTGTTGTTTACCAAAAAGTTGGTGTTCGGCGGGCCATACAAATTTAATGGCTCTTTGCGCCCTAATACCCACGGCGTCAGAATAATATCGGCGATCCCCATGGTATGATCCGAGTCCAAATGGGTAAGAAAAGCAGTTTTTATGAAGGTTGGGCGTAGTGTATTACCCGGAAAGCCCTCAAAGCCTTTTTGCCTCGCCGCATCAATTTGTCTGGCCACCCCTGGACCAAAGTCAACCAGATACACCTCGCCATTGACCACAATCGCCACCGACTGACCTGAATGGTTTGCATCATTAAATGGAGTACCGGTTCCCAGCATAACAACCTGCGTTGTCTTGGACGGAGCGAGCGCTTGAGCAAATGTCCCCCAGCTCAGACACAACATTGTTAGCATCAGACTGGCACGAGATAGAATTGATAGCCGCATAAGATAAAACACCCCTTTAGTTAACATGTTAAACAAATTTTTAACAATCAATTTGAAGAATGTCCAATTCGTGTTTTCTCTCTTAAAAATGTGTACAGCGCTCAATTTTTGTTATTTGGTACTTTTGTTATTTGAATATTGAGAGCAACATCAAAAATAGATGGGAAAATTAAGTGCCATTTGAACTATTGTCACGCTAGCTAACGATAAAAACTTTTGAAGGGTATTTTTCTAATTAAAGGTGAGAGCATTTGATATATAACAACATTAACGACATATAAGCTGAATTATTATATTCGCTCAAGATAAAGTTTTGAATTAAGCACTTTTTTCCTGCCCCATTATATTTACATAAAAGTACTTGCCTAGAGAGCCCAATGATCAGCCCAAACATAGAACACCTGTACTATTTTACAACTGTTGT
Organism: Photobacterium sp. AWH4_225; assembly: GCF_056158405.1. Taxonomy (NCBI): domain Bacteria; kingdom Pseudomonadati; phylum Pseudomonadota; class Gammaproteobacteria; order Vibrionales; family Vibrionaceae; genus Photobacterium; species Photobacterium sp. AWH4_225. The sequence continues at coordinate 2,565,963 of NZ_JBSWTF010000001.1, forward strand.
CGAAACGGGATCATTTACTGCTGCCGGGCGCAAGTTAGGCCGCGATCGCAGTTCTATCGGCCAAGCCATTGCCAACCTTGAAATTGACCTTGGGGTAAAGTTGTTCCATCGAAGCGGCCGGAACATTTCCCTCACTGACGAAGGGGAAAGCTTGTACGGCAGGGCAAGAACCTTGGTGCAAAATTACCAATCTTTTTGCCAGCTCAGCCAGAATGTCGCCCATCACATTGAATCATCCCTTGTCATCGGAGTCGACTTTCTTACTACCTATGATGAGATAGGCCATATTGACCAAGCCCTATCCAGTCAGTTTCCCGGGCTTGCCGTGCAATGGCAGAACCACCCAACCAACAACCTTGACAGCTTGCTGGAACAAGGAGTGATTGATATCGCCATACGCCTCTACCAGAATCGGGATTTACCAGAAGACTTCCACCCCAAGCATATTGATAACGTCACAATGTGCAGCGTGCTCAACCAGAAGGCTTCATCACTGCTGAACACCTCGAATCTGAGCAATGTCCGCTTTCATTCTGAGTTACGTAAACTGCCATTGGTGGGCTATCCCGACCTCGATATTGTCCTGCGTACCGATAGGTTTGAGCTGGTGCAGCAGGCCTTTTCCCCACAGTCCGCATTAGCAATCATTCGCCAAAAACCATCATGGGGCATTTTCCCCCAAAAACTGCTATCAGACCAAGACAACACCTACCGGGTATTTAGCATCGATACCGACGCACCGCTATATGCAAGAAGAATCGTGGTATGGCATCACAATCAGAGTTTTGGCAAAGCGAAGCAATGGTTAATTTCAGAGCTTGCCACCCTCCTATCTCAGCGGTAGTGATCTTTCACTCAGGTCACTCCCATAACTTTATAATGCCCTTGAGGGGGAACTGCCCCCGCTAAGCGCCCTGCAGCGATTCATTGAAATCGAACGAAATAAATATAATTGCGTTGTGAAAACGTCCTCTGTTTATCCAAGTGGAGCAATTATGTCTATAAATACAACTATTAAGTACACGGCCTTAGCTATCGCCCTAAGTGCTGGTTTAACCGCTTGCTCAAGCATTTCAAAGGCACCGAGTCTGTTTGCCGAGGCCAGCGACTCGCCTATTACTGTCTATTCTGCTGCAGACATCATCACCATGTCCGACGAGATTGACCAAGCAAATGCGGTTGCAGTCCAAGACGGCAAAATTCTCGCTGTCGGTGAAAAACAAGCCATCTTAGCCAGATACCAAAACACCGACGGCTTTAGCCATAACACCGACTACGCAGAGATGACCCTAACCCCGGGCTTAGTCGAACCCCACGCGCACATTTGGCTATTTGCCCTGGTCGCCAATACCCACCTAATTACACCTGCTGATTGGAGCCTTCCTTGGGGAGATGTAAAAGGCGTTGTTGGCCAAGAGGCTTATCTCGAGCGCCTCAAAGCGCTTGAAGCCTCTCTGCCTGAAGGAGAGCCGCTGATCACCTGGGGCTGGCACCGCTACTTCCATGGCGAAATGAACCGCGCACTGCTTGATGAGATCAGCACTGAACGCCCTATCATCGTATGGCAGCGCTCTGTCCATGAACTGTTTTTCAATACCGCAGCCTTTGACATGCTTGGTGTTACTGCCGATCAGTGGGAGGGGGAAGAAAACCATTTCAAATACATGGACTATGAAAAAGGCCATGCCTACGAAACAGGCCTGTATGCTGCTGCCCCTTTGATGTTCTCATTGATTGCCACCCCGGAAAAGCTTGCCGAAGGAATGAATCGAGCAAATCAATACCTGCAGGCAGGCGGCATCACTACAGTGGTAGATCCGGGCATGATGCTGCCAGATGACATGACCAAAGCCATGATTGATATTATGGAGCAACAGCCGATGTTGGATTACTTCATGATCCCGGCAGGCAACACGGTTTATGACAAAATGGGCGGCGATGCCGAAGCAGCATTTGAAGCTGTTGAAAAGAGGGTGAGCGATCCTTCCCTAAACAGCGAATATGTCCGCTGGCTACCCAACCAAATCAAGCTGTTTGCCGACGGCGCTGCCTATGCCCAGCTAATGATGATGAAAGATGGTTATACCGATGGTCATGAGGGGGCATGGATCCAATACCCAGACGATCTGGAAAACAGTATGCGTCCATACTGGAACAACGACTATACCATTACGGTTCACGCCAATGGTGACTACGGCCTCGAAGTCGCGATAGACATTATGGAAAAGCTGAACAACGAAACTCCGCGTGAAGATCACCGTACCAGCTTCCATCACCTCGCGTATACCGATCCAGCCGATATTCAGCGTGCTACGGAGTTGGGAGCCAACTTTTCGGTGAACCCCTTCTACCTTCATGTTTTAGGCGATCAATATAGCCTTTATGGGGTTGGCCCAGAGCGCGCACAATACACCTCAAGAGGGCGCTCTTTCCTTGATGCCGGCGCCAAACTGTCTTTCCACTCAGACGCTCCCATGGCACCGGGGCGGCCCCTAGCACTGGCCTGGACAGCAGTTAACCGAACTGGGCTCAGTGGAAAAACACTGGGTGAGTCAGAGAAATTGACGATGGAAGAGTCGATGCGAGCAATCACTATCGATGCTGCCTATGCCGCACGCCTTGAAGACAAAGTTGGTAGTATCGATATTGGCAAAAACGCCAACTTTGCAGTGCTGGCCGAGCATCCTTACGAGGTCGAAAAAGTAAACCCGGCTGCCATCAAAGACATTGAGGTCGTCGCCACTGTATTTAATGGCGAGCCTATCGATATCAGCAAGCCTTCAGCAGGGCTCACGATGACCCCAAGCAACCTCAACAAAATGATGCTGATTTCACGCTACGACGGCGCCCATGGCGGGGGTGACAGCTGCGAAGCCTCGAAAATCTATCAAGACGTGCTTAGCCAAATGTAAGCTCTTGCTTAGTTACTGGAGAACCAACAATGAACCTGTTGGTTCTCCCAAAGTCGGGTAAAGAAATGCAACGAACAAAATATACATGGGCACTTCGCCTACAGCTCTTGCACTTATTTTTGTGTATCCTTTGGAATGCGGTAGGTGTTTATCAAATCAACAAAGGTATTCAGCCAATCGGACCGACAGCCTCTATCACAGCAATCCTTATAATAAATGCTCTAGCAGTAGGATTAGTTACGCTGAGAAAGGGACACTTCGAGAAAAGCTATTTAGCATTATCAACTTTCCCTGCCCTCGCCGCTATTTTGACAATAGCAGGAGCCTTCACTCATGCGCCCTCAATGTGGCCTACCGAAGTCTGGCGTTGGTCTGGAGTAATGGTTAATGTCATTGGTGTATTAGGCTTTATTATCGCGTTAGCCACTTGGTTTCAGCCTACAGAAAACTCTTAGCACGGTTAATGGCATTGATCACTTCAACCCGATCCAAATCAGTGCGTTCGGTATCCAGTACTCGCTGCCAGGTATCAATAGCTCTTTGGTAACGGGCACTGAGGAAATAGTCTGACGCAAGCAGCATCAGGGCGGAGATATTGTTTTCGTCCAATTCCAACGCCCGGTCTAGCCAGGCTTTGCTTTGCGCGGTGAAATGCTGCTTTTCCTGATAGTAACTAGCCGTCGCCATGGCCGAGTAAATATTGGATTGCGGCTCTGGGGCTAATCTCTGTGCGTAGAGGAATGCAGTACCTGCATTTTCAAACTCGCTGCTGTACATATACGCATTGCCCAGCGCGTACCACAGTTCTCCGTTTTGGGTGTCTTCACGCAGTTTGTCTTGGATCTCCCCGATACGCTGTTGGTTCAGCTCCGAAGCGCTCATCAGCATATCGTCTGGCAGTGGTTGCGGGGCTTCTGGACGCTTAACGGTATTCTTCGGCTCATGCCCCAAGAAGGCGTAGCTGGTGACTGAAACTACGGCGAGTACTCCAATAATCATCAGCGAGAAAGGCGTTACCTTGCGATTGTAGCGGTAAGAATGGGCAATAATCAGTGCGGATGCGATGACTAACAACAGCAGGAAAAACAATCCTTGGTAATTCAGCATTCCAGAAATCCATATAACGTAGTTGAAATACCAGTTTACCAGAGCCTGTTATTAGCGCCTGAAAAGAATGCAGGATATTTAGCCTAGATCAAACCAAAAAAGGCAACGCCAATGCGCTGCCTTCGATACACTCTTTAACAAGCAAAGGTGATTAGATTATTGAACTTAAAGCTCAAAATCACCAAATGCGTCTTTCTCTACCTGACGAGCAAGGAAAGCAACCAAGTCATCGTGGCCACCAATGTACTGACCATCCAGGATGATTTGAGGTACCGTACGGACAACATTGCCAGTCTGCTGCTCGATAAAATCAACCATTGTGGTTTTAGGCAGATCCGTACCCAATACCAAAGTGGTGTACTCGGTGCCGCGCTCGTCCAAGATCGCTTTCGCCTTAACGCAAAACGGGCAGTTCGGCTGGGTGATCACAAGGTTCTGGTAGCTAGCAAGCTTCTCCATCGTCATATCAGACATGATTACTTTCTCATTCAGGTGTTTTAATAATGAGTAAGATATCGAATTGCCTGTACCGCTGACAAGCCTAGATCCAATCTAAAGCGACTATCGTCTTTCATCCGCTGGCAATTTGCACAGGGATCCGCCGCCGACCAAAGGCTTTTTCAATCGGCTTAAACCGGCCAGCCAGTTGATAACCACAGTAATGGCACTGCCCTTGGCTGGTTAGGTGGCAGTCACCTAATTGATACCAGTTACGGGAGAGGACGTTTTTACCACACCCAGGACAATAGGTACTGTCCCCTTGCTCATCAAAGATATTGCCGACGTAGGCATAATGCAGGCCATTGGCAATCGCGATATCCCGCGCTCGTTTCACTGTCTCGGGCGGTGTCCGCTCCTTGTCGAGCATTTTGAAATCAGGGTGGAAAGCACTGAAATGGATCGGGACATCCGGCCCCAAGTTATCGTGCACCCAGCGGGTGAGCGCATCGATTTCTTGCGGGCTGTCATTTTCATCGGGGATCAACAAAGTCGTTATTTCAAACCATACATCTGTTTCATGCTTTAGATAAAGCAAGGTATCAAGCACCGGCGCAAGGTGACCGCTGCAGATTTTGTGGTAGAAGCGCTCGGTAAATGCCTTGAGATCTATATTGGCTGCATCCATATGGCGATAAAACTCAACCCGAGGTTTATCGCAAATGTACCCAGCACTGACTGCCACACTGTTAATACCCATTTCGCGGCAAGCCTGCGCGGCATCGACCGCATATTCCATAAAGATCACCGGATCGTTATAGGTAAAGGCTATGCTGTCACAGCCATAACGTTTCGCGGCCTGTGCGAGTTGCTCCGGCATCGCTGACGATCCCAAAGTATCTATCTGGCGGGACTTGCTGATATTCCAGTTCTGGCAAAATTTACATCCCAAGTTACACCCTGCGGTTCCGAAAGACAGTACCGAGCTGCCAGGGTAAAAATGATTAAGGGGTTTTTTCTCGATAGGATCAATACAAAAACCACTGGAGCGACCATAGCTGGTTAAAACGATTTCTCCCTCATGAGCCTGCCTGACAAAGCATGCTCCGCGCTTGCCGTCCCGAAGCCGGCATTGGCGGGGGCAAAGATCACATACTACCCTGCCGTCATCGAGCCGATGCCAATATTTTGTGGGATAAAATTCAGGAGGTTGACGCATGGTAGTCCCTTCGTGGTTATCTTTTTGAACTGAACACATTGATGTTGCTCTGATTTCTGGCACCTTGAGATCAATAAGGCATTTTTGTTCCTATACTTAAGATTAGTCCAGTTTTTAAGACTTTATCGGTAGGTACCCTATGAATACGCGTCCACCAGCCGTGGCTGGCCGGTTCTATTCTCACTCAGCGCAATACCTGAAAAGCCAGATGGATGAATGGCTTAAGTCCACTCAACACCACACGCCTATCCGTGCCTTAATCGTTCCTCATGCAGGGTACGTTTTTTCAGGCAGTGTTGCCGCCGATGCTTACCGTTACCTACTTCCTGAGGCCGAGCGCATCCGCCGGGTGATCCTTATCGGTCCCAGCCACCGTCACTATTTCCAAGGCTGTGCCATCCCCGCAGCAGACTATTTCGAGACTCCGCTAGGTAAAATCAAAATTGACACACAATTTGTTGAAAAGCTGAAGGAAATAGATGATATTGAAGTATCGGATCAGGTTCATGCCCTAGAGCACAGCCTCGAAGTGCAATTGCCTTTCCTGCAGTCATGTTTACATGACTTCACCCTGTTACCGCTCTTGACCAGTAATGTAAATCCGGCGACTGTTGCCAAGATCATTGATGCCCTTTGGCAAGGTGACGACTGCCTGCTTGTTATCAGTAGCGATCTGAGCCATTTCCATACTTATTCGGAAGCCCAGCGTATTGATAGCCAAACCTGCAACATGATTGAACACTACAAGCCAACCCTCGTTCCAGAGCAAGCTTGTGGCTCAACCGGCATAAATACATTGCTATTGCTAGCCAAACAAAGGGGATACACACTTACACGTAGAACATTAATAAATTCCGGTGACACAGACGCCGGAGATAAGGAGAGAGTCGTAGGATATGTCAGCTATCTCATTTCAGAACCTCAATAAAGGTGAGCTAACCCAACTGTTGGATGTGGCTCGCGATGCCATTCGCGGTCATTTTTCTGATGATCTTCCCCAGCCTCCCCGACTAGATTTATATGGCAAGAAACTGCTCCAGCCAGGGGCTTGTTTCGTTACCCTGACCGTTGATGGTGAACTTCAAGGGTGCCTGGGTACAACCGTGGCCCACTCTCCTCTGGTCATGGAAGTACACAACAAAGCCCGTGCAAGCGCCTACCAGGATCGCCGTTTCATGCCGCTGGTCGAAGAGCAGCTCGACGATTTGGTGGTAGAAGTTTCCGTCCTGACCCAACCTGAAGATCTCGATGTCGACTCAGAACAAGCCCTCATCGACTACCTAGATAACAACAAAGTCGGCGTTATCCTTTCAGATAACCACCAGCAAGCGCTATTTTTGCCACAAGTCTGGGAAAAGCTGCCCAAGTCAGAAGATTTTATCCGCCAGCTGAAACTCAAAGCCGGCTGGAACAGTGTGTACTGGTCACCATCGATGAAAGTACAAACCTTTGATGTGAATAGTATCAGCGGTAAGTATCACTACTAAGCTAATGGTGAATATCGATTGGCGATTTCAGTTTCAGCCTCAAATACAAACGCCCCTAAAAAGGGGCGTTTTCTTAAAGCCGTTTTCTCTGCCGTTAGGTTTTATTTAGTCATCAAACCATAAGGCTTGCCAGTGAATATCTCCGGCTGTTTCTGAATAGTCGGTACAGCATGGGCACCCTGCCAATCAAGTAGCATGATGGCGAGGACATTGCGGTGTTCGCCGTCTAGCAGATCGGTACTGCCATTAACTGCCGGTATAATACCCGCCTGACGGTTAAGAGAGCGCTGTATCGCCTTGCGGGTCTTTTCGACCACAGGATCGTATTCCAAGCCAGCTAGCAAGAAGTTGATCCCCACTTCGGCAATCACATCTTCCTTTGAGCGAGCGATAATGGTATCGATATTGGCGCGGTAGTAGTCATAGATCCATTGGTGATCCGACTCTTTAACTGGATGCTGATAATAGCCTGTATCGGCAAAGATTATGTGAGTCAGGCCATACACCTTGTTCATGAACTGCTGATCGGTCAGCTGTGCATCTTGGCTGTCAGGGTATGTATGTTTGAACGCCGTAGTAAACTCCTCGACCACGTCCTGTTCGCCTAACTGACGTAACCAATATACTTGATTGGCTAGTTGAGCCGCCCATGCCCTGATCATTTCCGGATCAGTCGCATACTTTTCGAAGTCATAACGGCGGATCACTTCACGCAGTTTTGCATCTTCACGGTGTTTAAGGCCGTACTCGTTAGCGCGAGCCATCGAACCTAACAGGTCAACACCAAGGTAGTAATACTCAGGCTGGTCTTTAGTCGCTTCGTAACGCAAATCACTGCGTACATCATCTTTAAGCTCATAGCGAGCGAGACGCTGTGCTGAATACGCTTCAATTTGTTCTGGAGTATGAACTTCAGTGGCAAAATAATTTAAACGGCTAGCAACACGGGCCATGTCTGACCATATTGCAGCTTGGTATTTAGGATCTTGGGTTTGGCGGTACATACGAAGGCCATAATGTCCCATTTTGAAAGCAGGAAGGGTAAAGAGTTGGCTTTCATAAGTCTGACGGATCCGCTCAGCGTCTTGCTCAAAACTGTCTTGCTCAGTACTCGAAGTGGTATTGGCAGCGCCAGCATTAAGGGTCAGGCCTTGCTCGGCCGCTGACTGGACATCAGCCCATGCAACCGAAGAGGAAACCATTGCCCCGACTACCAGCGAAGGTAAAAATCTCCGACGAAATACCTTCTGTATTCTACTGCTTCCCCATCCCATTGAAGACTCCCTGCTCATTCCGCTAAACATTTAGCCAAGACGCTAGCAAAGCCTTACATCTATTACGTCAGAAAACTGTAAATTTATGCTCGCAGATGTGATCGAGATAACAATAGCAAAAAAGACCTTACCCTAAAGGAATATCAACATTGGTTAGAGGAATACCCCCTCATCATTCCATAATTTCACGAAAGGTTAAGTTGATACGGGGAGCATCGACCCTTTGTGTTTTCGGCACCGCATGCTGCCAGTAAGTTTGCAAATCCCCGGCCATCACCAACAGTGAACCATGATTAAGCTGATATTCTTGCTTTTCCTTGCTTTGCTTATGCCGTAAAACAAACCGTCTTGTCGCCCCAAGGCTAACGGAAGCTATCACAGGCTGTTCACCAAGTTCTGGCTCGTTGTCCTGATGCCAACCCATCGAATCTTTGCCATTGCGATATAGATTGGCCAAAACGGAATTAAAATTAACACCCAGAAGATCATTGAGCTGCTGGCGAATGATCTGCAGGGTCGGTGTCCACGGGTCGGGCTGCATAGTCAAACCTGAGTAGGTATAGACCGCCTCGCCGCACCAAGCCTGCAACCTCGGCTGCCACACTTCCTTGCCGAACATCATAATCTTTTTCTGCTGCCAATTAAGTTCATTTTCAAGTCGCTCAAAGCATTTATCAGCAACAGAAGGTTCGAGAAAATGAGGGTGCCAAAACACCCGACCCTGCGGCAAGTCCTGCCAATAACCGTTATGGGTAGAGCTTGTGCTAATGACGCTCATCAATAGGTATCCATTCTTGGTGATCTGGACCAATATAATCTGCGCTCGGCCTAATGATTCGATTGTGATCGCGCTGCTCAAACACATGCGCAGCCCAACCAGTAACACGGCTCATAACAAAAATCGGGGTGAACAGTTTGGTCGGTATGCCCATAAAGTGATAGGCCGATGCATGGAAGAAATCAGCATTGCAGAACAGGTTCTTTTCGCGCTTCATGACTTCTTCAACTCTGACGGAAATATCATAGAGCACCGAGTCACTGGCATTTTTCGCCAGCTTTTCAGACCAAACTTTGATAAGAGCATTTCGAGGATCAGATTCGCGGTAGATGGCATGGCCGAAGCCCATGATTTTTTCTTTTTTTTCCAACATTTCCAGAATGCCGGATTCGGCCTCGTCTGCTGTCTGCCATCGCTCAATCATATCCATGGCTGCTTCGTTAGCACCGCCATGCAGTGGCCCTCTCAAGGTACCAATCGCGGCACAAACACAAGAATAGATATCAGACAAGGTCGAAGCACACACCCTTGCAGCAAACGTTGAAGCATTGAATTCATGTTCGGCATACAAGGTAAGCGAACAGTGCATAACTTGTTTGTGCAATTCCGGTGGCGTTTCGCCGGTAAGCATTTTCAGAAAATAGCCCGCAATGCTGTCTTGGTCGCAATAGGTTTCTATCTTTACCCCATGATGGCTATAGCGGTACCAATAGCAAATAATGGCAGGCAGCAGAGCCAGTAACCGGTCAGCTTTGTCGTATTCTTCGGTAAAGCCGTGCTCCTGCTCGAGGTTGCCTAGCATCGAGCAGCCTGTGCGCATCACATCCATCGGATGGGCATCCGCAGGGATCTGTTCCAACACTAACTTAAGAGCAAGGGGCAAGCCACGGTAGGAAATCAACTTGGTTTTGTAAGCGGCAAGTTCAGCCCGAGTAGGTAATTTACCTTTGAGCAGCAAGTAAGCGACCTCTTCAAACTCGGCATGCTGCGCCAGATCAGAAATGTCGTAGCCACGATAGGTCAATCCGGTACCGGTTTTCCCCACCGTACACAGCGCTGTGCTGCCAGCAGTTTGTCCGCGTAAACCTTCACCGCCAAGCGGTTTGAGCGAATCAGGCATGGTGTCCCTCCCTGTCGAATCAACGTTGATAACCAAATGCAGTCACTTTGTTATATTCAAAAGCCTAGGTCAGGAAACACCATAAAACCACTCTCACCATACGAATAAAGCTCTTTATTTCAGCGCGATATCTACCCATACCAAACGGTGATCAGAACCTGCCTGAGGCCGTTCCCTGCCACGTTCATCGGTAATTAAATGGCGCAGCGGATCTTTCTTATCGGGCCAAAACACCCCGCTCTGAAGCACACCTAGGTTGGCCGACGGCAGAACATAATCAAGGCGCAACCCAGAGATATGCGTCCATTCGCTCGGTCGCCCACGACGTTGTTGCCATGGCCTCAGAAAGCGTCCCCCCAAGCTTTTTGGCGTCATCCGTCCGGAGGACACTGTGCGATGAACCCTAGGGTGCAACAGCAGATCGCGGATAGCTTTTTTCATCCCGTCGCCGTCAACCATGTCGGCATTGAGATCTCCCAGCACCACAAAACGACTATCAGGCAACAACCCGCCCTGACTACCATTATCATCAACAAGGTATTCTGTATTGTCGATAATGCTTCTTAGCAAAACGAGTTCATCATGGTTGCGGCGGGCATTACGCTTTTCATGTCCATCAAACACTGGTGGGGTTGGGTGGCAGCACACTAGGTGAATTGCCTGACCTTCTATCTCTATCGGAACCACAACATGGTTTTTTGAAGACAAACGAAGCTCATTTGCTGCCCCATCAGTGTAGTAGTCTGCCGGCATCTGGTGACCTGGTAAGTCCTTCCATACCAGTGTTTGCCAACTTCTGATGTCTTTATCGGCAATGGGGAAGCGCGACAGAATCACAAAGCTGAAGTGACCATGGTGCTCACCAAACCCTTGCGCATCGTTGGGCAAGGTGATCTTCCCATCGCCATCAAGATCGTTGGCCATTGCCATGCCGGTATTCGAAGGCGGGCAATAGCGGTAAGGGTAAGACACCGCAGGCTGATCGTGCTGTGAAACGGCCAAGTATTGCTGGCAGAATCGTTCAAGCGCGCCATCATCGCCCCCTTCGCCGGGATGATCAAATTCACACAACATCAACACGTCGGGGGCAACATGCTGGATGATAGCGGCAAGTTTGGTAAAGCGCTCGTGATTGGGCTGCTCTAGCTGCCTCAATATTTCCCCGGGAATGGAGTCTGACATGGAAATATTAAACACAGCGACACGAACATTTGGCGGCAATGTGCTTGAAGAAGGTTGAACAAATGAAGAGGTTTGCAAGAAAGTCACTCACAACTGAATATGATAAATCAGTATACCCACTTCTGATAAATCACTCACCAGAAATGGGTCACTAACTTGATGAAATCACTACTCTGTCAGCTGTGTGATCGCCATTCTTATTTGCTTGGCATCTGATTCAGCGCGATGCTGTACCGGGCCAAGTTCAGCCATGATCTGCTGGAAGTGCGCCCTATCTATACCGTTTTCCTGCAGCAGCCACAAACCCACCTCTGTCAGAGTAAAGGAAGGTCGCATATGAGCTGCATGATATAAACGCCCGAGCCAGAATAGATCCCACTGACTATCACAGAAAACAAGCTCATATTTTCCTAGAACTGCATTGAGATGCTGGCACACATCCACAACTTGAAGCCCTTCATTGTGAAGCTTCTGACGTGAAATTTGATGGATCTCTTGCTCTGCGTAGTCATCCCAATGTTGCCATGGATCACCAGCAGTTAACGGATTGATAAGTAGACTGTTCGCAGAACCGTCTGGTAGCGAGTATCCTACCTCAATCGGGTAAGATTGCCCGGAAAGACCGGATGCTTCAAAATCCAATGTTGCCCACATTGCACTCTCCCTGATGCGATTATGAGTACTTACCACCAATACCACGACTTCCTGTCAAAAAACTGTATGGTAAGCGATTAAGGCATTTGAACACCTTACTTAAAGGTAATAGCAGATGCCTGCGATGTACTCAATAAATGTAGTAGGAAACATGATGTTGTTGGAGAAAAAACTCAATATCCTCAATTTTGATACAGCGTTTGAAACGCTAACGGGCATATTCCATTACACCCTAACCAAATGGTTTTAAAGCGCAAACAGGTTTGTTCAAGACAACGCATTGAATTACACTCAGGATATTATTTTTAAGCATTTCAAAATCAAAATGGCACCAGTTATTGGCTTTGCGGGGTACAGTGGCTCAGGCAAAACGACCCTTCTTGAAAATCTCATTCCAATCTTGAAATCAAACGGGCTGCGCATCGGCTTGGTTAAGCACAGCCACCACAACATTGACCCAGACAAACCCGGAAAGGACAGCTATCGGCTACGTCATGCTGGTTGCAGCCAAACACTGCTGGCGACCAAAGACAGACACATGCTGTACTTTGAATACCCTGAGCCAGAACGGAAAGAGCCCCAATTAGATGAGTGCCTTGCCCAGCTCGATCACAGCCAGTTAGATGTTGTCTTAGTCGAAGGGTTTCGTGATGAGCCGATTGCTAAAATTGAAATTCACCGGCCAAGCTATGGTAAACCACTTTTTTACCCGCAAGATAAAAACATTATTGCTTTTGCTAGCGATGAACCCGCGCCTGAAGAGTGCTCACTTCCCTGTTTGGATTTGAACACCCCTCAAAACGTGGCCGATTTTATTATGCAGTGGTTAGAGGGCGTTTAGAGCTTGGCAGCCTGCTTGGAAACAGAATCAAACCAAGTCTTGCGACGATCTTCACTGGCATTCAACACCGGTCCAAAATAAGTCGATGACTGATTCTTGATACCAGAGAAACTCAATATCGTACGCTTGAGCTGTTTGTAGATAGGGTTACCCTGCACTAACTTATACCAGAATGGGGGCGTGTCTAAGGTAAAGATCAATTCTGAAGTGCGGCCACTCAGCAACTTCTCAGGCACCGATTTACCCTCATTATATTTAAAGGCAAAGCCCGGCAAGAACGTTCTGTCAATGATCCCTTTGAATTTGGCTGGAACCGTCCCCCACCAGACAGGGCTGACTATGACAATATGCTCAGCCCAAGTAACCAGCTGCTGGAACCCTTTCAGATCCTCCTCAAGGGGCATCACTTTGTCATAACCTTGCTGCAGATCCATATCGAATGACATATCCGCAATATTCAGCTGTTTGATGTCATGTTTCTCACCCGCAATACTGGCATAGTGTTCAGCCAATGATTGGCACAAACTTTCTTGTTTCGGGTTTGCATTGATGACTAGCACTTTCTTCATACGGTACCTCCATTGTTCGTAATGGAGGCATCTTAAACCCTGCCCCTAGGGACAGAGTCAATATATATTGGTGCTAGCTGAACTGCTTGGGTTTATTCAATTGGGTATCGCGTTCACACTGCGTAATTGCCTGATGATAATCCCCAATTCGTGTATTCAGTGCTTCGAGAGCCTTAATCTCAATCGCTATATCCTGTTGCTTTTTCTCAAGAATCTGCAGCACCTTCGACCAATTAAAATCGTGCTCCTCATCTTTCAACGGGAGCAACTCAGACAAGTGGATGCCAAGGGACTGCGCATCTTTGATCATTTGAATAAACTTAATATCAGCTTCAGAGAAAACACGATAGCTACCCGATCTAGACACCTTCAGCAAACCCATCGATTCATACAACCGAATAGCGCGCTCTGAAGCTCCGGATTGTTTTGCCGCTTCCCCTATATACATATGGCCTTTCCCTGCTCCTTTTATCCTTTCCAGTTTGCTATTTCTTGATCAATCAGATGTTCACAACTATCTTCTTTACATTTAAAGAATAATGGGGAGTTAATAATGAAAAACAAGCTATTCGTTTTATTCCTTTTCATTAGTATTAGTTTCCCCACATTTGCAGATACTGGACTTATTACTGTGAAAAGTCCCTATTCAGTCCAAGAGACCGTTGAAAGGCTAAAGCAGGTACTGGATGAAAAAGGTATGACGCTGTTTGCCCATATTCCTCATAGCCAGTCAGCAAGCGAGATAGGTGTCGCCCTTCGCCCTACTGAGTTACTCATTTTCGGCAACCCCAAAGTCGGCTCTATTTTCATGGAGTGCCAACAAACAACGGCAATCGACCTGCCACAAAAAGCCCTGATCTTGCAAAATAGCGACAATGAAGTTTGGGTGATCTACAACGACCCTGCATATATCGCCAACCGCCACCACATTGAAGGAAAAGTCGCTAAGTGTGATACAACTATCGATAAAGTCAGCAAAGCGTTGGATTCTATTGTGAAAACAGCGACTGAGAAGTAGTGAGAGTGGCCTAAATTGGCCACTATCCCTCACCGCTAAATCTCTGTACTTTATCAAGAGTTCACACAGCCCAACGGTAAAACGCCCCTACAGCCTCTTCTCTTTCAACTTCAGCCCCCAAATTATGGTAGAAGGAGATAACACGGTTATTCAGGCAGCTCTCAGTCCATGAAATGTGTGACGCACCAATTTCTGAAGCTTGCTCTTTGACCGCTTCCATCAGTTTTTTACCAAACCCTTTAGAGCGAAACTCATCCAGAATAAACAGTGCGTCAAGCCAAACGTAAGGCGACCCAGTGCCAGAAGAATATCGATAGTGATATAAAATAAACCCTGCTATCTTGCGCTCAACCGAAAGCAATAAAACATGCGAAAAGGGTTATCACACAATATTGTTTTTTCAATTTTATCAACATCCGTTGTTATTAAATCACTAACCCCGTTTAGTGAAACATCAAATTCCGCTTTTTGGTGAATTAAGCTTAAAACAAGATGAGAGTCACCTTGCTTTGCTTTTCTTATCTCCATTTCCATCCTTGTCACTTACCTTTAAATCAACCTAGACATATAATTTAATATTTTTTTATCATACTAATCCATCACAGATTAATTAACCAATAAATGTTCGGATAAATTTTACATTGCAATTATGGTATAGGTTTCAATTTATTGATAACTTGAAAATAATAAATGATGATAAATTCGCCAGAAATATATATACCCAAAAAGCTTAACTTTCTCTGATACTCTTTACATACCATGTCCCACGGCAAGGTGCGTTCGTTACACTCCAGTCCCCTTTGATGTGGTCGTTTTCAACCACGCCTGTAAACCGGTAGCCCCAGCGAGGGCTGTCTGCATAGAGTTCAAGTACCCCATCATCAGATACCCACCCTCTAAGTAAGGTATTATTGTACATTAGCTTTAAAATTACCTTGCCTTGATCTATCGTGCCTACCACCCTAGTTTCCAAGCAAATTTTATCACCACTAATATCAATTCTTTCACCTTCCCACTTGCCATCATAATTTGATGATATAGCGAATGACGGGTTATCCGGCAACGCTGTATTTAGTGGTACTATTTCCTTATGCTCCAGTTTAAACACCATAAATGCCAAGGTACTAACAGTAGCAGCAATAAATAACAACCTTTTCATTTTTTACCTCTATGATTAAATCTAAACTCGTGGGGTATACTTTGCTCTGTTTATTCCTAAAGAGAGTAAGATATAGTTAACAATTAACTCGAAGGCATAATCTTCATCTTGACGGATATAAGCCCCAGAAGTCATGGTAATCACCAACTTCATTTCCGGAATAATGAACATTTCCTGGCCCCCAGCACCACGCATCCCGGCAATCATCAATTTTTCACCATCAACAGTAATGAATGGAAACCACCAGTTGTGACCATATCGGGCAATCAAGAGAGACTGAACTTTCTTTGTTTTCTTTAGCGAGACCTGCTCAAGTAGATCCAACAACACCTCTTGGTCAAAGCCTTCCTCCTTGGGTAGACTAATCGCCCAATCGTTCTGCTCAGATGTTTGCATCCAGCTAAACCCCTCCATATCTGCTTTAGGCGGGTTGAGTAGCGCCCAGGCGACTACCACAGTACTGGGAGCATTACACGCATAAAGATAACCCATTTATAGGTTCGATTGTTTCCTTCCACCGAACATATACTCCATTATCAGAAACGAAATTAAAGTGTTGTGAAGAGAAAATATAGTAGGGGTTACAAACTTAAAAGTAGTCTTTATTACAATTGCTTATACCGTTGTTATTGATTAAACAAGTTGCGAGTCACATAACAAAAACGCCTCTCATTTTTCAATGAGAGGCGCATAAGTTTATCAATCAAATTTTGATGTTACATCGAGCGGAGATGGGGATTAAATCGCCCAGCCACCTGCGTAGAAAGCCACCAGCACAATGGCAATGATCACGGTGCCGGCATTCAGGCGTTTCGCTTCACCAGAAATCACACGGCCAATCACCAAAGAGCCAAAGCCCAGCATAATACCGGTAACGATGTTACCTGTTAGTACGATAAATACCGCACACACTAGGCCAGATAGGGCATCAACAGAGTCAGCCATATCCAGCTTGCTAACATTGCTCATCATTAGCAGACCAACATACATCAACGCTGGCGCGGTAGCGTAAGCAGGTACCAAGTAGCTGATTGGCGATAGGAAAAGTAGCAACAAGAACAAACCACCGACGACTGTCGCTGTAAGGCCAGTTTTACCGCCCGCTGCCGTACCGGCTGCAGATTCAATATATACCGCCGCTGGAGCGCCACCGACAAAGCCAGCGAAGATACTACTAACTGAGTCTGAAGTCAGAGCTTTACCGCCATCGATGATCTGACCGTCTTTATCAAGCAGGTTAGCTTGGCCTGCAACTGCACGGATAGTACCGGTTGCATCGAAAATCGCGGTCATTACCAACGCCAATACACTTGGGATCACGATTGGGTTTAGTGCTCCCATGATATCCATGGTGCCCAGCAACGACTCACCTTCAGCGCCGAACGATGGCATCGCAAACAAGCCTTGGTAAGTCACTTTCGGGTCGAAAATCAAACCGAAGATTGAAATAGCCACAATGACCAGCAAGATACCGCCCGGCACACGACGTTTTTCAAGGCCGAAGATAGCTGCCAAACCAACAATAGACATGATCACAGGCAGTGATGTGAACTCACCCAAGGCAACAGGCAGACCTTCATGCGGGTTCTGTACCACAAGGCCAACACCGTTAGCTGCGATCAACAGCAAGAACAGACCGATACCGATACCCGTACCATGGGCAATACCAAATGGCAGGTTGGTAAGTATCCACTGACGTACACCGGTCACGGTAATACCGGTAAATACCACACCCATTAGGAATACCGCACCCAGTGCAACCGGAATGCTGATCCCCTGCCCCAGTACCAAGCTAAATGCGGTAAAGGCAGTCAATGAAATTGCACAACCAATCGCCATCGGCAGGTTGGCCCATAGCCCCATCAATAGTGAACCGAAAGCGGCAACCAAACAGGTCGCGATAAAGACTGCGCCTTGGTTGAACCCTGCGGCACCCAGCATGCTAGGTACAACGATAACGGAGTAAACCATTGCCAGGAAGGTCGTCAGACCGGCGACCACTTCCTGCTTAACACTACTACCACGCTGGGAGATTTTAAAATACCCATCCAACCCACTCTTACGGGGTGTGTCTTCTGCTACAACTGTAGATTCATGATGAATCGAACTATTTTCAGACATGATGTGATTCCTTGTAAAATTTAGTGTCAGGCTCGCAGCCTGATCACCTTGAAAAACGTTGAGCTTCCTCTCAACCCGCCCCGTCGCAATCGATTGCTTTTTTGGGGCTGTGACTTGTCCGTCACGATAAAAATGTTGCTGACTTTTATCGACACAACCCCAGTTAACAGAACCCATCAATTTCCTTCATTGGAATATCCCTAGAGTGAATAACCGGGGCTGGGCAAGGTAAATTGGCGGCGATTATACGCTTTGCTCACCCTGCATTGTCAAAAACTTATTTTCCGGCGAAACCGTTTGCGTAAAATTTAACCTCGCTCGTACACTAATCGACCGTCTACGTAGGTTCGGTAGATGCTTCGGTCATCGCCCAAGGTCATTAGCATGAACAATTTCTCTGACAGATCTTTTGAGCTGTCATAACGAAGCTGCTGCAACGGCGTCGAACACGGATCGATAATGACAAAATCAGCTTCTTTGCCTATTTCGAAGTTGCCGATCAGGTGATCCAACGACAGTGACTTCGCGCCACCCAAGGTGGCGAGGTAAAACGCTTCAAAGGCCGACAACCTGTGCTGCTGCAACTGCATCACCTTGTAAGCTTCATTGAGGGTTTGCATCATATTGAAAGTGGTACCGGCACCGATATCGGTCCCCATGCCGACTTTTACCTTGCGCTTCCAGGCTTCCTGCAGCTTGAACAATCCACTGCCTAGGTAGAGGTTCGAGGTTGGACAGAACGCCACCGCCGAGTCGGTTTCATGCAGGCAGTCCCACTCTTCATCTTCAAGGTGGATACAGTGGGCAAAAACACTCTTCGGCCCAGTCAATCCATGGTGGTGGTACACATCAAGGTAGCCATCCTGCTCAGGGTAAAGCTCTTTCACCCAAGCGATTTCATTCTTGTTCTCGCACAGGTGGGTATGCACATAAGTATCTGGGTATTCTTCCTTGAGCTTGCCTGCCATTGCGAGCTGCTCTGGCGTTGAAGTTGGCGCAAAACGCGGAGTGATCGCATAGAGCAAACGGCCACGCTTATGCCAGCGCTCAATCAACTCTTTAGTTTGGTTATAGCCAATTTCCGGGGTATCAAGCAGGTACTCTGGCGCATTGCGGTCCATCATCACCTTGCCGGCGATCATCCGCATGTTGATCTTCTCGGCTTCCTCGAACAGGGCATCCACCGATTCTGGGTGAACCGTACCGAACACCAAGGCAGTCGTGGTGCCGTTGCGCAGTAGCTGCTTGATAAAGAAAGTTGACATTTCGCGGGAGTAGTCTTTGTCTTTGTACCTGGCTTCTGTCGGGAAGGTGTAGTTGTTCAACCATTCCAGCAGTTGCTCACCATAGGCACCGACCATTTCAGCCTGCGGGTAATGAATATGGGTATCGACAAAGCCTGGCATCACAATCTTGCCTGGGTAGCTACGAATGCGAACCGTCGATGGGATTTTGTCTTTCCCCTCATCCCATTCGCCCACCCACTCGATACGCCCATTGTCGACCAACATCAAACCGTCTTCGATAAAGCGGATGTTCTGCTCTATGTCCTCAGGCTTGTCGACAACGCTAGCGATATCCAAGATAGACGCTCTTATTGCTTTAATAGACTGGGTATATTCCATGATTACCTCTTATCTTTCTGTACTGGGCAGTGGTAGGGTTCACCGCTTTTTCCAGCGCTTATTTTTATTAAAATCGTTCTGTTGTAGGGCTTAAACTTGCTGCTCACGTGACTGCATTGCCTCTTCCTCGGCCAATGCTTTTTCGCACGCTTCACATTCTTTGATTTGTTCTTTTAGCGCTTCACGTTTTTCTTTTGCGCTTTCCGCTTCATCGGCACGGTTGATACCCAGAACTATGTTCAGGCCAAGAGCGACCAATGAACCGGTTGTGATACCCGAGCCTAGGATGACGCGCATTGAATCTGGCATATAAGTCAGGATCTCAGGACGAACAGTCACCGCCATGCCCGAAGCCACACCGACAGCGATGATTAGCATATTGCGTTTGGTAAAATTAATTCGTGACAGGATGCCAATACCTGCAGAGATGATCATTGCGAACATCACAAGTCCAGCACCGCCAAGTACCGGAGAAGGAATAGTAACCACAATACCGCCCAGTTTCGGGAACATACCGGCAATGAGCATGATCACACCGGTAACAGCGACAACATGGCGGCTGGCCACACCAGTTATCGATACAATACCAACATTCTGGCTGAATGATGAGAACGGGGTTGCGCCAAATACCGATGCCAGCGCACTACCGACACCGTCACACAGGATCCCTTTCGAGAGTTTCTTACCTGTCAGCTTGGTATGGGTCGCATCACTCAAGGCAAGGAAGTCACCGGTCGATTCCATGATAGTGACCAGATAGGCAATAGACATCCCTATCACACCACTGACCGTGAAGCTCAAGCCGAACGGCAGTAACTCAGGCAAAGAGAAGAACTTGGCTTCTTTGACTGGGGTGAAGTCTACTACGCCCATGAAAATCGCCACGATATAGCCGACCATCATCCCGATCACGATTGCCGCAGCGGAAATCAAACCCTTGCCAAGTTGCGACAAGACGATGACCACCACCAGCACCAATAAGCCGAGCATCAGGTTATTGATCTGGCCATAGCCCTCCTGGCCGACAAAACCACCGGCGAACCAGTCAACGGAAACCGGTAAAATGGTCAGACCGATTAGCACTACTACGGTACCGGATACCACTGGCGGAAACAGTTTGCGGATTTGCGGCATGAAACGGCTACCGATGATCATCACCAAGGAGCCAATCAAGGACGCGCCGAACACGCCGGAGATCCCTGAGTCCAAGCCGATAGAAATGGAGATAGCGACGAAGGTAAAGCTGGTGCCCATCACCACAGGAAGCCGGATCCCAACCGGGCCAACCCCCTTACACTGGATAATGGTTACCACACCCGAGACCATCAGGGCGGCGTTGACCAAAATCACCATTTGGTCGGTGGGCAGTCCGATTGCACTACCAACCACCAAAGGCACGGCAATAATCGCCCCCATTGCGGCAAGCATGTGTTGAAGAGCTAAGAGAATCGAGGCGCCCACAGGAGGCTTGTCTTCCACGTTGTACAGTAGTTTCATTTCTGTTCCATCCGAAATCTTTAAATCGATAACCTAGCCAGAAACTCCAGGGCCCTTTACACCAAGCTCAACAGAGCTTGTGCCTGCCTACCCGCTTACTATCATGACTACCCAGTGTTAGATTCAGTTGCTGAGACAGTCGATACCAGCCAAGTCATGACGGCGTAATTGCCAAAACACCAGCCCGGAAAACCGGAGCCGAAAAACAAAACGGCCATTTCCCATCCCCTGGAAATGACCGCTTGCGCATTAGTTACAGCTTATTCAGACCTTGCAAAATCTTCTCTGGGGTGAAGTGCCAATCACGCAACCAGACACCACATGCATCATGAATTGCACTGGCGATGGCAGGGGCAGCACCGTTAACCCCAATTTCAGATATCGATTTCGCACCGTAAGGGCCAACCGGATCATCACTTGGTACCAACACCGCTTTGAAGTCGCGTGGAATATCACCGATCTTCGGTGCACCGTAGCTCTTCAGATCGCGGGTAACAGGCACGCCGTTGTCATCGTAAATCAGCTCTTCATACAAGCTGTGGCCGATAGCACGCATGCTGGCACCGTAAATCTGGCCAAGAGCCAAATCAGGGTTAACCGGCGTACCACAATCGAGCAGGGCATGGAACTTATCCAGGCGGATTTCACCCGTACGGGTATTGACCGCCACTTCGGCGAAGTTAGCGCCATAAGGGAAGGCAAACTCTGGCGTAATAAAGCAGCCTGAAGCCAGTAACTGCCCCCACCCTGTGCCGCTTTCTGCTTTGTGGGCGATATCTAAGTAGCTCACCTCGCCTTTCTTACCTTTCACCAAACCTGGAGCGACAATCTCTACGTCTTCCACTGGCTCTTCGAGCATTTCAGCACCGCATTTAAGGATCTTGTCGCGCATCGCTTCGGCAGCACGCTTGGCGGCATTGCCTGAGAAGCAGGTACCCGATGAGGCATAAGCCCCTTTATCGAATGGGGCGTGGTCGGTATCACCAGAGTGAACGGTAATTTCGTCCATCGGGCAACACAGCACTTCTGCGGTCAGCTTGCTGATCACCGTATCCAAACCAGTACCGATATCGGCACCACCGGAATGAACAATGAAAGTACCGTCAGAGGCCATCTTGATACGGCAGTTGGCTTGGTCGATATCTGGAATACCGGATTTCTGCTGGATAATCGCCACACCGCGGCCAACTTTCCACTCGCCTTCAGCGTGTTTCGGACTATCCCACTCAATCAGCTTGCGGCCTTCGCGCAGGATTGGCTCCAATGCACAGCTGTGTACTTTCGGAGCGCTAGTTGGCATCTTGCCTTCACCAATAGCGGCTAAGATCTTCAGCTCCTGACCTTCAACAACACGGTTCTTCTCAACCATATCCAAGTGGTCGATACCCAACTCTTCTGCCATTTCAGCCATGGCCATCGTTAGGGCAAAGTTCCCCTTCGGCGCGCCGTAGCCTTGATAAGCCCCGGTAGGACAAATGTTTGAGTAGTAAGTGGTAACCCTGAAATCGACGTTGTCACATGGGTACAGTGGCAGTGACAATGCAGGGCCATTTGAAGGGACAGTCAGTGCGTGGTTACCGTAAGGGCCGGTATTGGCACGGAAGTCCATATCAATCGCAGTCAGTGTACCGTCTTTCTTCGCACCAAGTTTCACCGTCACTTTAGCCACGTGGCGGGTTGAGTTACAGATGAACTCCTCTTCACGGGTATGATGGAAGTAGACCGGACGGCCTGTGGTCCAAGTTGCCCACGCACACACATCTTCCAGCAAGATATCTTGCTTCGAGCCATAACCGCCGCCCACACGCTCTTTGACGATATGGACTTTGTTCTGCTTCACACCCAATATCTTGGCAACCTGACGGCGTACGTGCCAAGGCACCTGTGTCGAATCGTGCATTACGATACGATCACCATCCATGTAGCTGTAGCAAATATGGGTTTCAACCGGCAGCTGCTGTACCTGCTTGGACTCGTAAGTACGCTCAATAATCACATCCGCTTCAGCAAAGCCTTTGTCCAAATCACCGATATGGCCACGGACACTGGCGGCAATGTTCTTGCGAGGGAAGCAACCAATCGGGAAGTTAACAATCAGTTTGCCTTCACGCGGATCGGCATTGCGGTTCTGCTCTTCCAAGTCATCCGGCGCACCAACACCGTACTCGATAGGTTCGTTGTGAATAATCGGCGCATTGGCAGCCATCGCCTCGTCAATGCTCATCACTGGCTCAAGCACATCGTACTCGACATCGATGAGTTTCAATGCCTGCTCGGCAATCTCTACTGACTCGGCAACAACAGCAGCAACACGGTCGCCGACATGACGCATTTTCTGACCGAACATACGACGGTCTAGCGGTGATGGCTCTGGAGCACTCTGACCACCTGGGGTGTAAGGGATATCTGGGCAGTTTTCATGAGTGATCACCGAGACCACACCAGGCAGTGCTTCGGCTTTGGATACATCCAGATGTTTGATCCACGCATGGGCGTGTGGGCTACGTAGCACCTTGATGACACAAGCATTGGCAGGAATGCGGTCTTCGACATAGCACGGCTTGGCCTGAACCATTTTGGCCGAATCAATCTTCGGACAGTTCTTACCGACTACCGCCAGATCATCACGGAACTCAGGGGCAAACTGCTGGGTATAGTCAGGATCGTTAAGACGCTTCACCGCCAATTCAACCACTTCGTAGAACTGCTGGTAACCCGCATCACGGCTGAATAAGCCTGATAGCGCGTCATTAATTTCATCACGATTTGGCTGAGGAATACGCTCAAGCAATTCGGTTAAGATCAGTGCCAATGCCGGATCGTTGTAGCCCGATTGCACCACACCGACATCGATCATCGCCTGCTGAACCAAGCTCAGCTGATTCCACTCTCCAAGAGCTTCAGCGGTTTTGATTTCTGCGCCTTCAAGCTGAGCGGCGATCAATAGTGAAGCGTTGATCAGTTCACCATTGAACAGGATCACGTCCGATCCGGCAAAGCCCCAACTATCATCACTGTTTCGCACCGAGTGATAGCCCATAGAGTGCAGCAATGTCTGTACATTTTCACCAAGACGACATTCCAAAGATTGAGGGCGGCCATTTAAGGTAAATTGAATCGTCATGATTATGCTTCCTCTACCAAGTGCTGACATTCAGCCATCAAA
This sequence comes from Photobacterium sp. AWH4_225, assembly GCF_056158405.1. Classification (NCBI taxonomy): domain Bacteria; kingdom Pseudomonadati; phylum Pseudomonadota; class Gammaproteobacteria; order Vibrionales; family Vibrionaceae; genus Photobacterium; species Photobacterium sp. AWH4_225. The sequence continues at coordinate 2,590,130 of NZ_JBSWTF010000001.1, forward strand.
TCCGTGATCACCACACCTGCGATATATCGCTTATACTCCACACTGCCGCGAATATCGGCTTCCGGATAGATCGCATCAGCCACCGCTTGCTCTAGTAGCTCCCCTTTCAGATCTTGTGCTTCCACATCTCGCAGGCGAACCGGACGAGCTGCGCCGTTATGCAAAGGAGACACACCATCAAGGGCAATCACCTTGTTGCCTTGTTTATCGATAGATACCGCCGCAGTCACAATGGCTAACCCTGCTGCTGAGCGGGCAATGTTGTAACCGATACAGGTTAGGTTTCTATCTGGAATAATGATTGTTGCGATAAGCTCACGCTCTTCGCTGTTGATGTAGTCTTCTACATCCACTTCCAAGCCGTTTGCCAGTTTCAATTTTGCCCTTAACGCAATCAAACTAGGCACAAGCAAAGCTTCTGGTTGGCGTGCAGCAATTTCACCGCCCAATGTGGCCTGGTTGCGAACGTGACGGGAATAGATAAAGGCCGCAGATTGTTTCAACGCCACAGGTACCAACTCGTGGTCAATCAGTTGCTGGATACGGCACATCGCACCAATGTGTAGGCTGTCACCTTGCTGCTCAACTTTGGAGAGGTTCAGCTTGCCTAGAGAGATAGCAACAGTTTTATCCGTTTTTGTTGGCGCTGCATTGATTTTGGATCCGCCTGCAAACCAGATGGCATCACTGCCATGCTGCTGCTTGAATTCAAGTGCCTGAGCAGGGGTATCAGGCGTTAGATATTGTTCAATCATGTTAATTGCCTTTTCGCATTCTCATTGTTATTCCTGCATCATGCGTTCGGCCGAGAGGCTTTTACGGAACGTTATTGATGTCTTGAATATCTAAAAGGCAACAAACACGCCAAACTGCTGAAACTGGTCAGCTGAGGCAAGGATTCGTGAGCACAGTCCGAAATTTCAGTAAAAATGCGATCAGCGTCGGGACACATGTCACTTTTTTTAAACCAGATAAATATCTAGGTTATCAAGTAGATAATAACGGTTATCACTAAGCACAGAGGTGATATCAAAATAATATCAGGGGGCTATCAAAATGATATGGATGGGAGTGATAGTACCTTTAGGGGCATGCCTGACTGAAACTTATATCGAACATTAGATGTGGCAAACTATAATTGTACTACATATCAAACTGTCTATAGTTTGGGGCTGTTATGTTATTCAGAACTTATCGTATTCAATCAGTCTTAGTAAGCTGTCTTCTTTCTGTGTTGTTGTTTGGTTGCAGTTCATCTGAAGAAGATGAAAGTGTTGACGTTGTTGCCAATGAACCTGCCAATGAAGCAGGGCCAGAAGCCACTGCAGTGGCAGTAACACAAAGTCTTCTTCCCCCCAAAGATAAAAAAGGATCTCTTTCATACCCTATCTTCTTATTGGAAAATTTAGATTTCTTCAGAGAAGACCTTCATTATGAAAATCCAGCTCAGTTTACAATGTTTTATAACGGGGGCTGGGAGTTTTACGCCGACCGAATTGCTAACTATCGCCAAACAAATACAGATGAAGGTGTGACATGGGTATTATGGTTGAGGGCTTCTTTCCACGGTGAACGCGATTGCAGCGGACCTATATTGTACGCAGAAAACTACCGTTTATATTCAATTGACTATGAACAAGATGAAAGAAACATCAAAGTTACAGGCCACGATATCAAATTCCCTCAAAAAGCCTCTCAAATACAATGTATAAGGTATTATCAGGAGTGGGTTCGCTAGGATATAGCTATTTAAAACAGGTATAGATATAAGAATATTAAAATATATAAGGGCAGATAATTTATCTGCCCTTATATCAGCTAACAAGATTATGTTAGTTGTTTAGAAAAGAACTCAAGTGTACGGCTCCAGGCTAACTCTGCCTCTTTTTCAGCATACCGGCCTGTTGAGTCGTTATGGAAGCCATGATTGACACCTTCATAGATATAAGCAGAATGTTCTGCACCAATTTCTTTAAGCTCCTTTTCATACTCCGGCCAAGTTGCATTTACACGTTTATCGATTCCAGCAAAATGTATCAACAGCGGACCTTTCACATTTTTTCTTAAATCAGGAACTGCAGGGGTACCGTAAAATGGGACACCCGCATCTAACTGATTTGGGATTACAGCAGCCAACATATTGACAATGTAGCCACCAAAACAGAACCCTACAGCGCCTAATTTCCCATTACTTTTTTCATGCGATTTAATGAAATTCGCTGCCGCGATAAAGTCTTCTTCGATAAGCTCTCTCGACAGAGATTTCTGCATCTCACGACCTTCATCATCATTGCCAGGGTAACCACCTAACGAAAATAGTGCATCCGGTGCAAAAGCAATATAACCCGCAGCTGCAAGCCTTCGTGCAACATCTTTGATGTATGGATTTAGCCCTCTATTTTCATGGACAACCAATACAACAGGAGCCGTGCCTTGCAACTCTCTTGGGACGACTAGATAACCCTGTCCCTCTCCATGCCCTTTAGGGGAAGGAAACTTCTCATAGGTTGCCTTGATAGATGGGTCATTGAAAGATACCTGCTCCGCTAGCGCATAATTAGGAATTAAAGCAGACGTTAATGTAGTCATGGTAAACCCAAGCACAGCCAACCCTGAGAGTCTTGCCAAAAACTCCCTTCTATCAATTAATCCATGGGCATATTCGTCATACCAATCATAGGCTTCTTGTGGAATGGGTCTTGTTGATGTTGATAAAGACTCAGTATTCTGCTTCATAACTTTTCCTTGTTCTGATTAGTTTTCAGTCTTAGCTTACCTAATGATCATGACCGTTATTCAAGTTGAACTTAAACGTAAAACTCTCTGAATAGATATAGGGTGATGCATACCGCTTACATTCGCCACTCTGCCCTATTAATGTCATCGGCCCGTTGTTTGACCCAATAACTATAGTAGAAGTCTCAATCATTTTGAACGATCACTCAAAAATAACTTCAAATAAAATATCATAAGTAATAAAGCGCTATACAGATGAGGGTTCAACTAACTGCTCCTCACTTCCAAATAACCTTATTGATAAAACCATTTTTCCATTTCTGTTTATAAAGCGATCCTTATACCAACTTAATACATTTCAAAAACAAAGCCATTGATATAAAAGCATTCACAGGCAAAATACCGCTTTCAATATGTTCACAAACAATTACTCTATTAATCATATGGTTAATAGTGGTAACTTCGTTAACAAGAAGAAAAATACAATGAATAAATTACTACTTACTCTATTATTACCTTTCGCGGCATACGCTTCAGAGGCTGTAGCTATAGAAACAGCGACTACAGAACCTCTTACCCCTGAGGCCATCACTTCATATCAGGTCAGCAGTGCTCAGGCTAACCAAACTTATACCTATGTCCGCTGCTGGTACCGCCCCCATATTAATCACGACGACCCGGCAACTACCTGGGAGTGGGCACTGGATGAAGACGGGGACTACTTCACTCTAGACGGATATTGGTGGTCATCGGTGTCATATAAAAATATGTTCTATACCGATGCTAGCCAAGAGAAAATTATCGAGCGCTGCAAGGCGACACTTGGCGTTGGACATGAAACGGCTGATATGAGCTACTATGCCGCAGATAACCGGCTATCTTTCAACCATTCTATTTGGTTCAATGATCCTGTCTTCCAGCCTGGTACCATCAATAAAATGGTTGCTTTTGGTGATAGCCTGTCTGATACCGGCAATATTTTTAATGCCTCACAATGGCTATTCCCTAACCCTAATTCTTGGTTTTTGGGTCGTTTCTCCAATGGTTTAGTTTGGACAGAATACCTAGCCCGTGACAAAAATATCCCGCTTTACAACTGGGCAGTCGGTGGCGCAGCTGGCACCAATCAGTATATAGCCCTAACGGGTGTATATGATCAGGTCACCTCTTACCTGACTTATATGAAAATGGCGCAAAACTATCAGCCTAAGCGCACCCTGTTTACCTTGGAGTTCGGCCTCAACGACTTCATGAACTACGACCGTGAAGTCTCAGAAGTCAAAGCAGACTTCAGTAGCGCGCTTATTCGCCTGACAGACGCTGGCGCGCAAAATATCATGTTGTTTACTCTGCCGGATGCCACCAAGGCTCCGCAGTTTAAATACTCGACCCAAGATGAGATTGAAAAAGTCCGGGCTAAAATTCATCTATTCAATGTCTATATCCGCGAACAGGCTCAGCTCTATCAAGACAAAGGGATCAACGTCGCGCTGGTCGATGCCGCACAGATGTTTGACGATATAACTACAGCACCTAAAGCCCATGGTTTTGAGAATGCCAAAGACGCATGCCTTAATATCAACCGCAGCAGCGCGATGGATTACCTTTACAGCCACAGCCTAACCAATGATTGTGCTTACCATGGCTCTGACAAGTATGTGTTCTGGGGTGTCACCCACCCAACCACCGCAACGCACAAATACATCGCTGACAAGATCCTGGCTGGGGTTATCAATCAGTACGATTTTTAACTACGGTTTATATTTCTGTTTTAGCTTTCTAAACGACAAGTAAAAAGCCACCTTCTGAAGAAGGTGGCTTTGCATTAGCCTTAACTTTTTTGCTTTTCAGGTACTTCTATTTGGCAGCGAGAAATTCTTTCGCTTGCTGTAACCGCAGCCGATCGGCATCCCCTTCACCAGCAACATCAACCAGCATTTGGTAATATTGCTCAGCCTTGTCTTTATCTCCAGCCATCTCGGCAGATCGGGCTGCGCCATAGAGGCTGTTAAAGCGATTCTTACTTCGGATCAAGGCTATGACATATTCATCCAATGCTTGTTGATACATTTCCATTTCCCAAAGCATGTCGGCCAGCAACTCCCTGGCCGGTATGATTTCGCCAGGTGTTACAGGATGCTTTTCAGTAGTCGCCTCTAGGTCTGCAGCACTTTGCATGGTCTGCAATCCTTGTTCACGATCGCCTTGTTGGAATTGATGCCAGGCCAACGCAGATAGACGCTGAATTTCAACCTGCTTGGCCCAATAGGCCGAGTTTTGTTCGGCTTGAGCCTTCAACTCATCCAGCCTTTTCAGCGCTTTCTCGGCGCCTTGCTTATCACCCGTTCGGGCAGCCCCTAGTGCATTGGCAAAATGAGTAATGGCCTCCATAGCCGGATAGTTATCCCATGGATAGCTGCTTGGCGTTTTAGGCACTAGCTCTGCTGCTGCAGACCACTGCTGTCTTTCTAGTGCATACCGGGCCGGCACAGCGGCCAGCGTATAGGCCGACGCAACATGCGGCTGAATCGGCGCATCGAGCCTTTGAATAGTTTCGACTACTTCCAGTGCTTTCGTGTCCTGTGCCTGTTGCAAGTATGAATACGCCAAGTAATCAAATGCATGGAGGTAATGAAGGGAAAGCTTATCACCAGCAGGATGTTTCTTGGCAGCTTCGGCCGAGCGGATATTCATGGTGATTGACTCAGGCCATAAGCCAAGTCGGGTAAAAATATGCGTTGGCATATGCAAAGCATGAGGAATAGATGGGGCAATATCCCCATAACTGCGAGCCACGTCTAATGCTTTGGGCGCCAATTCGGGATAATCATAGGCATGAATTATGTAGTGATGTCCCCCTGGATGCTCAGGGATCTTGTCCAATACAGTGGCTGCTGTCTCACCCGCCTTTTTTTGTATTACATAGCTTTTATCATCCGGTGAAGCCGTCGCCAAATGGGCCAGTGCATAGAAGGCGGTCGCTTCAGGGTCATCCGGAAACGACTCCATTACTTTCTTCCAGCCTTGCTCGAAAGCAGTGAGGTTAGCGGCTTCTTTGGTATTGCGGCCCTGAGCATAGTAACTTTCGACCGCCTCAATATAGGCAAGCTCCCGCGGAGTTTTCTCTCCTTTGCTAGCGGCTAACTCAAGCATTGCTTGGCCTTTAGCAAATTCATCTTCATCAGGCGGATCAGACCAAAGCGGGTGTATCATTGACATTGCCACGCCCCAGTAGGCCATGGCGCAATCAGGGTCACTTTTGATGACTTCTTCGAAAGTTGCCTGAGCACCAACGTAGGTCATGTGGTGCAGCAAAGCCAGACCTCTTTCCAGCTTGGGCTGGCTGTCTGAATTGCAAGAGGTAGGAAATTGAACGGTGCCTAGTTTTTCCTTGTCATCGGAGTGGGATTCCGCGTGAGCACTCTGGCCAAGGAATGTTGAGCTGATAAATATGGCCGCCATCAATCGCAGGCCATGCCGACTATTCATACTCATATTCTTACTCCAGAACATAGGTAAGATTTACGAAAGTATAGGTAAAAAAACCTGCTCAGTGATGATTCAAAGGACGAATTATCTCTTTGCCGACAACATGGTGTTTTAGGTACTTTGCTAAATTAGCGTAATTCGATTTAGCTTATATATGATAACCTCCAACAACGTGGCCAAATTTTTTGGGCTACTACAACCTTCTCTTACCATTTCCTATCAACTGCTCAGACCTTATTTAGTGATAAGGTTAATAAAATCAAACCAATGAAATTGTCATACTAAACGGTTCACACTCCACATACTGTAAAGGAAATACGGATGTTAAAACCGCTTGGGATCGCCCTAACCGCTTCTACCCTTCTATTATCAAATCTTGCTTTTGCCGGAGAGCATGTTTTCGCGCAGGCATCAAAAGGCAGCTTCAACGATGCGGCTATCACTAAACTGTTTGAACAACAGCCAGCGCTAAGTGCGGCCGTGACGTTTGCGGGGACGCCAAGCAACACCTTCAAGCAATCTATTGAACATGATGCCCTTGCTTTCAGCGCGGTAGAGAACAGCACCATTGAAGGCCGTTTGGTGCAAGCCACGGTGGAGGCTTTTCAGCAATACCGTTTAGTTGAAGCCAAGGCATTCATTACTACGCCGATTGAAATGTGTGTATTAATGAACCACCAAGATGTCACCAACGATACGGCGATTACCACCATTGCCTCCCACCCTGCTGCCTTGAAACAGATCGACAGCTGGAAAAATAGCTTCGAGCCTAAAGAGCTAGCAATCCCCGAAGGTACGGCAGCGGCAGCCCAGAAGGTTGCGAACCAAGAATTGCCGTCCGGTACAGCAGCGATTGGTGCCTGCGTACTGAGTAACGTCTACACCAACCTGAAAGTAGTCGAGCAAGGCGTACAGGATAACAAGAACAACAAAACCTCGTTCTTGCTGATGGACGTTGAGCCACGTGAAGAAAAAATCAGTGAAGCGCAAGCGCGCAAAGAGCTAACCGCAGCCATTGAGGCCGGCAAGAAACTGGCGAAAGCTGAGCAGTAGTGAGTTTGATAGGCTCCCATGGAAAACACGGGTGTCGTTATCCATTCGCATCTCAAGGCTAACTAATTGATAAATATTAAGTGTTGATGGCGATATCAGGGTGATATCGCCATGGTTTTAGGAACCAATTACACCGTCTTCTTGGTTGGCTGAGTGACTTCTTTATTGCCTTGTTCCTGGGGCTCTTCATAACCGGTGATCATGGTCCTGATGTGACTCAGAGGAGTTGGCCCTGTGGTTGTCATATAGACATGTACAATTAAGAAAATCAGGATCAAAAATGCAGTGGCCAGGTGCAAGTTTGATAGCGTGGACAACGAGAACACTTCGAGCCCAAAGGGATAAGCAAGCAACAATAAGCCCGAGAGCCAAATGACAGGCGCCAATAGCAACTTGAAACCCAAGTAAGAGAAACGCTGTAACGGGTTGTGTTTGCGCTCCGGTGTCGCTTTATAGGGGTGAGGTTTGCCGAAGAAGATATCCTTACTGTAATAACGAATGACGGCCATCAGCTTCTCCGTAGTTGGGATGTATTGCCGCCACTCCCCTGTGGTGAAATGCCAGAAAATGGCAAACAGCCAAAGAATGATCAAGGCAAGTGCCCCCACCTCATGCCAAAGCAGTGCTTGTTCGAAACCCAGCCAGCTAAAAAAGCCGTGGATTTCAAACCCTGTTACTAACATGGCCAACATCAGCAAGCTTTGCGACCAATGCCAGAAACGCTCAAACCGTTTGTAAATCATCTGACGCATAACTCACTCCTTGTCTTTTTTGTTGGGGACGAACACTCGCAACAGTGCATGAATGCACACGACCCCGAGTACTATCACCACCAACCACCAAAGGAACGGCCCGCCTCTGAAGGTGTGGGATTGGCCGGGAATATGGAAGCCTGCCAATTTGGCCATTCGGCCATCCGGGTTATGGCAAGCCTGGCACTCTAGCGCTTTTTCAGCGGGGGCGACCATATGGGTAATTGGGAAGTGGTATTCGGTATTGATGAAATCAAGCTCACCACTAAAGGTTTCACCACTGGCTTTCATCCCTGCCTGTGCTGAGGCATCCCAGTCGTAGCTTTTCCAGTATGCGGCCTTGTCCTTACCGAATAGATGCGGTGTGACCATGATTTGGTTTTCGCTATCGTAGGGCTGTTTGCCTTTCATCACCTTGAAAGGCCAGATACGGGAATCGTCATCGCCGCAACGTCCTTGCAGGGTCGTTAACGCAATAATGCCGTCCTCATTAGGCGTGACTATCTCACCGACAACGGTGTAGTCGATATTGCCGTTGAAACACACATACTCTGGTACGACATTCATTTCCCAGATAAAGTCACCTTTTTTCGGGGTATAGGTTACGTTGCCCCATTGGTCTTTGGTGACTGGACGGCTCTTGTCACCTGCGGTTGACCAGTCCCAAAAAGTCTTGGTGGCTTTTTCACGGGCGAACTCGGGAATATGGCAAGTCTGGCAAGCGATGTTGTCAACGTGTTGGTTGAGGCGAATGGCATTTCGGGAGCCTTTATGCGGCTCGATACCATGGCAGGATTCGCAGCTTGCCCGGCTAAAATCACTGTGGCCGGGAATATCGATACCTGAGGTATCTTTCGCAAGCATCGCGTAGCGCGAGCCCTTGGTTTGGTGATTGCTCGTGGTATGGCAGTCTTGGCAGTTGAGGTTCGCGCCCTCTTCCGATAAATGGACATCCAGCTCTGGTGACGCACTAAACAGAGTTGAGTCCATATCTCCATGTTTTACCGAGTCCCCGCCTCCACCGAAAAAGTGGCAGGCACCACAATTTTCTATATCTGGGGTGGCAACACTTTGGGCGGCCATTGCTAAATCAACCGCAGGTAACATCTTGCCAGAGCCTTTCGGCCACTCCTTGTCGACATAGTTGGGGTGGCCGGCATCGGTCGGGAACTTACGGTACTGCCCAGATTGCTCGTGGCAGATCAGGCAGTCGATACTTTCCTGCTTGGTGAAGTCAAAGCTATCATCCTTCCAGCCATAACCGGCATGGCAACTGGTACAGCGTGGTTCATTGGAAGCGGTAGCAATACAGAAGTTATTGACGACGTTTGTTTTGCCGTACATGGAATCACTACCCGTTTTGCCATGTTGCCAGGTCCAGTGTGTGGACTGTTGTAATTGCTCTCCAGCTTCGTTGTGACAATCCAGACAGGCTTTAGTGACTTGCTCTGCACGCTCAAAAGGACCATGCAGTTGTTCAAAGTTGGTGTGATCGGCGGTCGAGGCAATAATTTGAAGAGGCAGAACCAAAATAGCTGCAACGCAAACAGCCCGACACCATATCGAGAATGTAATCCTATCCATTGTAGCGCCTCCTTACATTAGCTGTTACTTAATTAAGTGATCACTAATGCTAGAATGCCAATACAATTGAAAGCAGATTTGTCCCACATCAAAAAAGTCGTTCAAAAAATGTACAACTTATGTGTTGGGTCACATTCTCTTATCATCCAGGGGCTGTGTCGTAACTTTTTCTCCTATCACACAAACAATGTGTTAGGTGTGTTGAGCTATTTCAGATCTTAACCGTGGTATTTTTGCGCTATAAGTGATTTGGTGTGACGATTGGTAATTAAGGCACGACAGAATCGCTTGGTGATCACAAGTCAGCCTAAAACTGACTGACTTGGAAATGGACAAAACCTTGTTACGATTTCCGAGAAATGGAGATATTTCAGATAAACTCAACTAAGGCAAAGTATTCAAATAAAGCACATAGCATTGTGCAAAACTTACTGTACACTACAGTAAGGCTAAAACTATTAGAATGCATTAATTTGTGTTTATGAACCGTTCAGCGGTAGCGAACAGGCTATCACACTTTTTCTTCTGTTTGGTAAACTCTGGAGTGCCTTCTTCCATAGAATCAAGAATTTTTTTAGCTTTGTGATACTCAGCTACCATAAGAGAAAACCTCTCTTCGAAGTTGTTTTTTCGAATATTCTTACTTGATTTTTTTGCTGGTTTTCTCATTTTCATTTCATAGTTCCCATAGCTTTTTCTGTTCTCGTTCTAGTAGAATATTCTCGATCTCCTTTCTTATCTTATGGATGTTATCCTTACGATCTCCGTTGCCATGACTTTCGACATTTTTTGATTTTAATTTTCGACCAGATGTTTTTTTCAAAGTCTAATCTCCTTTACTTATAATATATAATAATGTCCCAAAACCATATCTTCTTCATTTCTGATTTCCCCAGTATTTTCAGACTCACAAAACGTAAAAAGCAAGTCAAGGCAGGTAGTATTTAATCTAGGGAAGATATGACGCTTTAAAACATCGCTATTTAGCTGATTAATCATAGCTGACCAAGAGGTATTGTTGTGATAAAGATAATATTTAACTTGATACAATTAACTTTTGCTCTTATGGTGATTTTTCTCACGCAAAACATAGTACCAATATTTTTTTCGATTGGTTCTTCTAATCATTTCACTCCTTAATAAGTGCTCAAATAGAGAGATCTTACTTTCACTAGAAAATAGGCAGGTTCTCACCAGAATTATTACAATATAGTAACGTTGGCTGCTTGTTGGCCTTTGCCACCTTGTTCCACGTTGAAGGAAACTTTTTGACCTTCCGCTAGTGTTTTGAAGCCATCGCTGGTAATTGACCTAAAATGAACAAATACATCAGAACTCCCATTGTCTGGTGCGATAAATCCAAAGCCTTTTGTTTCGTTAAACCATTTTACTGAGCCAGTTGTTTTATTTGACATGTATATCTCGATAGGTTGAGTTAAAAAGCGAACTACTAAATAAGGAATGAAGAAAAAGGTATCACAGGGCAGGATAGAGATGATTAATCAAATCAATAGAGAACTGAGAAGAGCTTGAACTAAATAAGTTATCAATAGCTCACTGTTTGAGCTGAGTGCTACTATACACGGTATGAACCAAATAGATATACATTTCTTCTTCAATTTTTTATTTATCAATTAATCATGTGGTTAGCTTGGGATTGCTCAGTGCCTCAGTTTGGGATTTCAACATACATTCTTTACTGCCGAGTCAAGAGCTAGTGGTAAGACCTCTCTTCACTGAACAAATAATTAGAAAAAGTAGGTCAAATAGCGATCCGAAAAGATTGATGGATATATGCTCTAGCTTAGAAAGGGGCAAAATCGAGTTAGTAACCTAACAAAAAAAGGGGCCTAGCGGCCCCGAACCAAAAGGTAAACAAAAATACTTACAAGAAGGGAGATGTTAACTGTCAGCAGCGGGATAGCTGCTGGAGCCAACGGGTGAGTAGATTAAGCGATGCTTGCTGACGATAAGCTGACGTAGAACGCTGATCATCTATCGGTCGGATGATTTCGCGGTAACAGCCGACGACCTGGGTAACAAAGCTAGGGTTGGCCAGTGTTTCTAAAGATTGGCCGATTACCAAGGATTCTAGTTCGCGGCTGCGGACGACTGTTGGGCCAACCGCACCAAAAGCAACCCGCCACTCTTCGAGCACAGGGGCTTTCTTGGGGAATCGCTTGATACGGGCCATACCAGCCACCGATAACTTGCTCAGGGCATTGGCAGCCCGCGTGCCGACCTTATGGTAGAACTCTTCAGGTAAGTCATGCTGCGGGATCACAATATGGCTCAGCATTTCATCAGGCTTGAGGGCGGTCACCCTAGGTGCCAAGATGAAATCTTCCAATGCCATTTCCCGCTGCCCACGTATTGATGACAGCACCACACGGGCATCAAGCACATACAAAGCAGGCAAAGAATCAGCCGCTGGCGAGGCATTGCAAATATTGCCAGCTAGCGTGGCGCGGTTACGCAGTGCGGGCGCAGCTATTTTGGCAACACTCTGGCAAAGTACCGACGGCACCAACGGGTGCTGCTCGATATCCGCCAACACGACACCAGCCCCAATGTATAAAGCTTGCTCTTGACTGCTTTGCTCGCTGTGAACAGGCTTTCCAGGCGCAATATATTGCAGCTCTTCAATGGCATCGACGAACAGCACATCTTGCTCGAACCTTGGTGACATCCCTGCCCTGACGCCATGCTGTACCATCAAGTCCGTGCCGCCGGAAAATACTGTCAGCTTGCCCATCGACAGGGTATCCAATGCCTGCGCCAACGTTTCAGGCCGATAGACATTTACCATAAGCCTTCTCCTTTCTTGGCAGCAATCTTGGCTGCTTCGACTATCATGCCGTAACCAGTACAGCGACATAAGTTGCCGGATATCGCAGTGCGGATAACCTGCTCGGTTGGGTTAGGGTCGACTTCTAGCAAGGCATAGAGTGCCAACACCATACCTGGTGTGCAGAAGCCGCACTGTACACCTTTGGCCTCGAGCAACGCGTTGATCACACACTGGCCTTTTTCGGTCTGGCGCAATCCTTCCAAGGTCATCACATCACCGCCCTGTACCTGGCCGATAGGCATCATACAGGCGTTGACCAAGCGATTGTTGAACAGCACAGAGCACGCTCCGCACTCCCCTTCGCCGCAGCCTTCTTTGGTTGCGGTATGGTTCATGGTGCCGCGCAGGGTATGGAGCAAAGACTGCATTGGATCAACGTCGACAACGACAAGGTGACTGTTGAGATAAAATTCAATCTTCATACTTCGATGCTCCCTTACCTTGAACAGATCCACCTTTGCCAGATCCGTCTATACCAACCCCATCTAGACCAGAACCACTCAGCTCTGCCGAACGGCAGGCCAGTGCCTCACATATCTTTTCCGGGGTTGCAGGAATGGACGACAAAGGCACACCAATGGCATTTTCAACCGCAGCGACAAAGGCTGCAGCCCCGCCGTTGTGGGTCAATTCACCACCACCTTTAGCTCCGTTCGGACCATAAGGGTATGGGTTGTCGACAAGATCGCTACCGATAGCCGGTACATCCAGTGCTGTTGGGATCACATAATCTGCCATTGAACGCTGGGCAAACACGCCATCTTGGGTCATCTCCAGCTTCTCGCAACTGCCATACCCTAGCGCCTGTACTAAACCGCCTTCGATCTGACCCCTGAATATGGTGCCATCGATAGCCTTGCCGATATCATACACCGCCCAGGCTCCGGAAATTTCCGCCTCGCCTGTCGCCATATCGACTTCAACCTCGACCACGTTAACGCCATAGCTGGTCGCCTGATAGGCATTGCCCTGGTAGGTATTTTGATCCCACTGATGATAATCAGGCTTACAGTAAACCTCTTCCAACTCCTGTTTTTCACCGGCAATCCATGATTTTTTCAGCTTTTTCGCTGCCTTTTCGAGGATATAACCAACGATCAAAATCGAACGAGAAGCAACTGTAGGGCCAGAATCTGGCACAATCCCAGTATCCGGCACGGCTATTTGGATATCATCCAGTGGCTTTTCAAGGGTATCTGCCACAATCTTGCGGAACGTCAGGCTCAAGCCTTGGCCGATATCAGTATTGGAAGCCAATATCTGGACCTTGTCTTCAGTATCCTTGAGCAGTTTGACCTTGGCTCTGACTAAGGTATCTTCCAAATCACCGGCAAAGCCACATCCATGCTGGAATACCGCAAGGCCGATCCCCTTACGTTTGCCCAAAAGATCGGTTTGGTTTTGGGCTTGGTTTAGATTTGACTGGTTAAATTCGACGAATTTACGTTGATAGTCCGACATATCCAGCACTTTTTGCAGCATCTCGTCGAGAACCAAATCACCGAAAATTTCCGCTCCGGTCAAAGAGTGGGAATCAGAGGTAAGGAAGTGCTGCTGCTTGAACGCAACCGGATCGACTCCCAGCTTCTTGGCCACATGGTGGATATGGGTCTCCATACAGAAACAGTTCTGTGGCGAGCCAAAGCCACGAAATGCGCCAGTCGGCACCGTATTGGTCGCCCACGCATGGCCTTTAACCCTGACATTAGGAATGTCGTAAACATTGGTGGCAGTCGTGATTGAGCGCTGTAGCACAATGCCGGACAGGCTCAGGTAGGCACCGGCGTTGACATCGAACTTGATATCCATAGCAACTATCTTGCCATCGGCATCGATACCGGTTTTATAGTGAAAAGTGACAGGGTGACGCTTCGAGGTGGTCGCGATATCTTCCCCGCGCTCGAAAATGATTCGAATTGGCTTTTGCAGCTTCTCAACTGCGACTGCCAAGGGCGCTGCCAGCACATCAGGAAAGTCTTCCTTACCGCCGAAGCCACCGCCGGTAGGACACTGGATTGCCCTAACATTGTCATGACCCAGCACAACAGCCATGGTGTGGTGGACATACCAAGGGCATTGCATCGACCCTTCCAGCACCACTTTGCCATCTTGTGGGTAGCAAACGGCACCTTGAGTCTCGAGATAGATATGCTCTTGATAGCCGGTCGAGCAGGTCTCTTCTATGATGGTAACTGCCTTGGCAAAACCTGCGTCGATATCCCCTTTGTGCAGCATATGGGTATCAAGCACGTTGTCATCGGCATGGATCGCGCCGTCTTTCAGCGCTTTGGATTGTTCAATCGTATAGGCAGGTTCCAGTGGCGCGTATTCGATGGCGATCTCGCCAAGCAGTTCGTCAACGACATCAGGATCAGGCCCGACAACCAAGAAGATCACCTGACCGACAAACCGTACTTCTTGCTCGGCGAAGGCTGGCCAGTCGATCTCAACGATCGGCAAAACATTTTGTCCAGGGACGTCATCTGCGCCGAAAATATGGTAGCCGTCAGGCAAGGTTGGAAGTGTTACCGATTTGATCCGCCCGCGAGGGCAAGAAGAGCGGTAAAACCGCCCTTCCAATAGTCCCTCGTAATGGCGATCGGCAATATATTTCGCAGCTCCTGTGGCTTCCTCCCACTTAAAGTGCGTATTTACCGTATCCATAACGGGTTCTCACATTAGTCCAATTTATCCATGGTTTGCCATAAACGCATCGCCACCTTGCGTGCCTCAGCGTAAATTGGAGCCACATCGAATGGGAACTCACGGTTTTCGTAAACGAAGCGACCTTCAACCACTACGCTGTTGACGTTACCGGCATTGAAACCAAAGGCGATATGGCCTGCTAGGTTATCTGCCACCAACGGTGTCGGGCTGGTGTAATCCAGTATGGTCAGATCAGCCTTGTTGCCGGCGTCTAGGCGACCGAATTTCGCACCAAAGTTACGGGCAAGAATTTCGTTACCGTTCCACAGGTGGCGCAGGAAGCTGTCTGGCCACAATGGGCCGCCCACATCACGATGCTTGAAGAAGGCGAACTTGAGCTCTTCGAACATGTCTGCACCGATGCCATCAGTACCTAGTGCAACGTTCTGGAAGCGGGTCAGCTTGTCGTTGTAGCCCACGTTGTTGTTCATATTCGAACGGGCATTGTGGACCAAGAAACCGTTTTTGGCATTCAGGATGGCGATATCCTTTTCCGATAGGAACAAGCCGTGTGCCAACAGGGTTTTCTCGTTGATCAAGCCGAAGCTATCCAAGCGCTCAACAATGTCCTGGCTGTAATGATGGTGGCTGTGGGTCACGTCATAGCGATCTTCCGCCACGTGAACATGGATCCCACGCCCGGTTGCCTGTACCGCTTCGGCCATCATCGACAACCCGTCATTGGTCACCGTAAACGGTGCGTGGGCACCGATATGGGCTTCTACCAAGTAAGGCTCCTCACCGTTTTCCTTAGCGCGGTCGATCAACTGGGCAAACGCGATGTTCTCTTCGACGCCCGCTACCATCTCTTTCATGCCGTGGTTACGGTCCGTGGTCTCGAAACAGGTCATGCCGCGCAGGCCTGCTTTGAGGAACCCTTTACGCAAAGTATTAAGCGAGCCGGCGATGTAGTTCGGCGAGGCATGGTGGTCAATCACCGATGAACACCCGCACTTGATAGCTTCGAGCGAGCAGATCAAGCCGCTGTAGTACAAGGCTTCTTCGTCCAGCGCCCTGTCCATCCGCCACCACAGGTTCTTCAGTATCGAGATGAAGTCAGGACTTGGCTTGATATCAGCCATGATCCCGCGCGCCAACCCGGAGTAGAAGTGGTTGTGAGAGCAGACAATACCCGGCATCACCATTTTACCCTTCATGTCTTTGACTTGGGCATCTGGGTAGTTGGCGGCCAAATTGGCACCAACTTCCTTGATTTTGTCGCCATCGATAACAATATCGACGCCTTCTTTGATCAGTGCAGGCTCAAACTGCACGGCTGTTGCGTTTCTGAGTACTAACATTCCCTGGCTCCTCACTAAACTTCTACTTTGCCAAGCAGGTAGCTGTGGTTAGCCATGACATAGTTAATAATCGTCGCTTCATCAGCGAGCGACTCTGGCATGTCCACATTGCCCTGCTCATTAATACGGAAGGAATAAATCTCACTTTGACTGCGTACCAGTACTTCATCACCTTCGACGAAGAAACCGGCATTGGTGCTGTTGGTAAAGTCTTCACGCAGGTTGAACAGCGTGAACTTATCTTTGTACGGCTTGCTATCCCATGGGCAGAACTGGGCACAGTTGCCACACTCGTTACAGTACGCATCAAGATGTAGCGTCTGGAACTGGTCACGGAAGCCCGGAATTGGCAACGAAATGTTGGCACGGTTCGGACAGACATCCACACACTTGCTACAGATGTAAGAACATTCCAGACAACGTTTTGCTTCCTGCTCGATGAACTCTTCGCGGTCTGCTTCTTCCAGTTTATTGGCTTCAATCAGCTTGACCTGGATATCACCCTTACGGGCATATACCGCTTCGACTTTCACATCGGATTTTGCTTCAAGCTGCTCATCAGCCTGCGCTTCACGGGCCAAGATAGTGGTTGCTGCCTTACGACCGCCTGAAATCGCCGATACGATTGATGATGGACCCGTGTGGGCATCACCCATCAAGAACACATTCTCAACCGCCGTCTCACAGCTTTCACGGTCAACAACCGGCCAGCCGTCTTCACCCATTGGGATACCCATACGGGACAAGACATCGCAGTTGGACTGCTCACCGACAGCCGTGATCAAGGCATCAACCTGGAGATCAACAGTCATGTCTGTTGCAACTGGACGGCGACGGCCTTTCTCATCCGGTTCACCCAACTCCATCACACGAGCGGTCAGCTTGCCATCGGCATCGAACTGCTCAGGGTTGGTCAGGAACATGAACTGAACACCATCTTCCACTGCTTCTTCGTACTCTTCCTTGTAGGCTGGCATTTCTGCGATAGTACGGCGGTACAGGATGGTGACCTTCTCAACGCCATGGACTTTCAATGCGGCACGGGCGCTGTCCATTGCGGTGTTACCGGCACCGACAACCACAACATGCTTGCCGAGCTTGAGCTCTTCGCCATCATTGAAGCTACGTAGGAATTCCAATGACTTGTAGATATTGATGTTATCACCCGCAAGAGAAATAGGATTGCCCTTGTCAGCACCTATACCCAAACAGACATACTTGAAGCCGCTCTGCTTAAGCACATCGACAGTTAGGTCTGGGTTGCAGCCGTACTCAATATTCACGCCGTGATCCCGAACAAACTGGATGTCGTGCTCAATCGCTTCGGCAGGAATACGGAACTGAGGAATAATGTTCTTCACTACCCCACCAGCGTTTTTCTCTTTCTCAAACACTGTCACAGGGTGGCCGGCACGTGCCATGAAGTAAGCAGCTGATAAACCAGCAGGACCGGCACCAATTACCGCCACAGGATGCTTGGCTGTGTCTAGGCTTGGCTCATGCCACTTGGCTTTGTACTCATCCCAACCTTTGGCGAGGGCGATTTTCTTCATTTCACGGATATTCAACGCACCTTCGTAGTCACGACGGGTACAGTTGTACTGGCACTGGTGATCACAGATATGGCCGGTGATTGAAGGCAAGGCATTACGTGCATAAATCACTTCCAGCGCTTCGGTGTACTTGTGCTCGCCCATCAGGCGAATGTACTCAGGAATATCTTGGCTGATCGGGCAGGCTGTGACACAAGGGGCAACGTAACAGTCTGTCAGCGGTACTGCTTTCTTCACGCTGATTTCTTCTGGGCCACGCCACTCTTTCTGGACGTAGTCGGCATCAAGCGATTTCGCAGCTAGCGCTTCTAGCTTAACCAAATCCACTTTGCCCATACCCCACTCATCGCTGCCCTCTAGCTCTTTGGCGCAATCTGACAGGCGAAGATAACCACCAGGCTTGAGCAGATCCGTTGCCATGGTGATAGGACGGATACCGGCCTCGAAGATCTCTTTGATATTGAATTTGCTCGCACCGCCCGAGTAAGAGATAGGCAAGGTGCCGTTGAATTCACGAGATAGCTCCAACGCGACATTGATTGATAGCGGGAACAGCGCACGGCCAGACATGTACATTTCTTTGTCAGGCAAACGGCCTTTCTTGTTGATAGTCCCCAAGGTGTTGGTCAGCTTGACACCGAAGCCAATGCCCTTTTCTTTACCCAAATCTACCAAGCGGTGCAGCATAGCTTTGGCATCGTTGATTTGCAGGTCGTGGCTGAAGGACTCTTCGCTAAGGGCCACATAATCAAAGCCTGCATTGTCGAGGATGCCGCGCACACGCTCGAAGCCCAATAGGGTTGGGTTCAGTTTAACAAAGGTATTGATACCCTTGTCTTCAATCATGTAACGACAGATAGCTTCGATTTCATGCGGAGGACAACCGTGCATGGTTGATAGGGTAACACCACGGGTCAGCTGGGCTGGGATCTCGTCGACCAACGCATTCAGACGATCAACTCTTTCCTCTAGCTTATACTCACGGATGAAATCAGGATCCTGGATAAAGGTTTTCAGCTCGCTGATGTAAGCGTGGAAGCTTGGGTGCTCGCTGGAGTCGAGCATATCGTGAATGTATTTCTGCATCGGCGGAGTTTGGATCCCTGATAGATCGTAACCGACACTCATGTTAAAGATGAAAGACTTTGCTTCGCCATCGGTTCTTGGCGCAAACACTTCTTCTAGTAGATGAAGGGCTATCCACGCCTTGAGGTATTCGTCGTAGGCTTTTAGCAGTGTGAACTCAGTTGACCATTCGGTGTTGAAACACTCATCTTCAGCATCGATACACGGTTTGGCGATCTCCAACTGATCAAGCTTCTGGACGGTTTTAAGCTCCATGAAGCGGCCACCCGCCAGCCAAGAGGTAATGATGTTCTGAGCTAACTGGGTGTGAGGACCAGCCGCAGGACCAACAGGGGTTTCACAATACTCTCCCCAAACCGCCAGTGATTCTTTGCTCGCTTTGCGGTAGAACTGCTTCTCTGGAATACCGAAGATAGATTTGCTCTGCTTGTATTCACTAAACATTCGGTTAAGTAGCTCACCGAACGGAACGGGGCGCATGATATCTCCCATGATAGATCTCCTTGATGCTTTTCTTGTTCTTCTAGGCACATTTATATGCGCAATGTGTAGGGCTAATAATTCGAAAATTAGTTAGTAGCTAAAGAGCAACTACTGAGCCAAACTTTTTCAGCGCCATCAAAACCGGGCGATTTATTAATGAATTTCGTGAGCAAAGTCGAAAGTTCACCGCATTTTGTGACAGGTGACAAATAACAGAATTTATTTAAAACAAGAAAACAGCTGTTAAAAAAAAGAAATCATCAAACAATAAAACACCTCAAATGAGGATGATTATTGATTAGGAAAGAATTGCTATCATATTAATAAAAAGCTATCAGTTTGATATCAACTATTATGATAGATATTACCTGCCATGAGAAAATAAACATCTGATAAAAATAAAATGAAAATGTGAGATAAATGTAATCTCAATATCAGATTGATAATAAGCCTATTATCAACTATCAAGTTGATAGCACTATTGTGACACTGCACACAACTCTTCATAAGCTTGCGGTGTGTCGACATCTAAATAAATTTCCTCGCAATCCAACCCCAAATATTTCACCGGATAGCGGAAGATAATCTTCTTCATCGACGAGTGAATATTGGCATTGAGCACCATGCTCTTCAGCCTGCAAGGGATCAACACCGGATGCCCAGGCTTAACAGCAGTTCCGGGGAAGACGGTACATCCGCCTCTCTCAAACCATACCTCACGGAAGATATGCGGCGGCACACAAGGCATATCACCATGGGTAATAAAGAAAAAGTCGCTCTCTACATGCCGGACTCCCTGCTGGATAGAGCTAAACATGCCTGCCTTGTAATCTTCGTTGACCACTATCTTTACTCTTGGATCATTTTTATATTTTTCAATAAGTTCTGCGCCACGATAGCCAACAACCAAAATTACCCGGCGGCAAAATGAGAGCGCATTTTCGATACTTGCATCAAGGATTGTGTACTGCTGGTAAGGTAGCATGAGTTTCCAGTCCCCCATCCTTGAAGACAGGCCTGCAGCAGGCATTACGCAGTCTAAGCGTTCGGGACGTAACGATTTATCCATCACTGAACATACTCCTTTAATGATAATTATGGTGGTCGTATGGTTAATAACACACAGACACGATTAATAGAGCAAACTCCAGACCAGTTTATCCTGTCAGAGTTATACCAATACCATTTAACTGCTGAAACTAACCCGTTGTTTATTACTCTAGTCGGTGGTGGAGGAAAAACATCAGCCGCCTTTTGGTTAGCTAGAAAATTCAAGCAATGGGGCCATGCGGTCTGTCTCACTACCACTACAAAAATGTATTTACCCGATGCAGATCAGGCTGACTATATTCTTCCCCTAGATGCCATGTACTGCAATAAAAAAGAAAATGAAAAAAGAATAAAAGTACGTAATGATGCTTTAACACAAGATGCTTTTTGTTTTTATGATCCCACAATCACTTTTTGCTACAAATCGTTATTAACTGACCATTTGAAAACCACCCGATTGAAAGTATCTGGCTTATCTGAAAAAGAGATAAAAAAACTCGAAAATGACTTCCCCTTCACAGTTTTTATTATTGAAGGCGACGGTTCACGCTCATTACCAATAAAAGCCCCTCACGGGCATGAGCCTTGCATTCCGAGTTACTCGGATATGGTGATTGGTGTCACCGGCGCAGAGGCTATCAACCATAAGGCGATTCCCGAACGCATCCACCGCTGGCCAGCTTTTTCAGCCCTTACGCAATGCCAACCTGGTGATGTGATCGACGCCGACGTACTACAACCGCTGATTTCTCACCCGCTGGGGTTATTTAAATCAACCCCAAGGACAGCAAAACAGGTTTGGCTGATAAACAAAATGGATAAGGCCAATGATACCCACGCAGTGAGTCAAATAGCGCAAGAGGTACTGGTAAACAGCCCACAGCTCGATACGGTTTGGCTGACAGAAATGCAGTCGGAAACACCAATCAAAAAAGTCATTTTGAAGGAACAAGTAGCTAATGCCACTGAGTCATGCCACTGAATCATAGCAGCTACCTGGCTTCGTCAGTACAGAGGTCATAGAACATGAATATCTTTGCCAAGGCAGCCCAACTAGAACAAGAGAACGTCCCTTTTGCCCTTGCCAATATAATCGAAACCCGCGGCTCGGCCCCGCGCCATTCAGGCCAGATGATCGTCAAGGCAGATGGCAGCATCATAGGCACCGTGGGTGGCGGCATGATCGAACGGTATGTTATCGAACAAGCCTTGGAAGCCCTGCAAGAAAGAAAACCCCGCGTTGTCAAAGGCAGGATGACCCGCAACGGCCCTGATGCCATGGGCATGGACTGCGGCGGTGCAATGACGGTGTTTGTCGATGTTTATGGCCTACGCCCTAGCCTGATCCTCATCGGTGCTGGCCACGTCAACCGCGCTGTTGCCCAGGCCGCCCACGTACTGGGGTTCGATATCTCGGTCGCCGATGCATATGCCGATAGCCTAGCTGAAGAATACTTCCCATTGGGTACCAAACGCCTGCTCGGCGATACCATGGAAGCAGCTATTGACCAGCTTGATATCAACAAAGACAGCTATGTAGTGATTGCCACCAATCACCAAGATCAGGATGCTATTTCCAAGGTCGTCGATTGCGAAACCCGCTATACCGGCCTGATGGCCAGTCGCCGCAAGGTACAAACCTTGTTTACTCATCTGCGCCAAAGCGGGGTGGATGAGGTAAGGATCCAGAATATCCACTCTCCAATCGGCTTTAATATTGGCGCCGAGACCCCTGAAGAAATCGCTATCAGTATCATGGCGGAGATCCTCAAGGTAAAACATGAATCGGCTGGCGGCCAAATGAAAGACGACACCCGCCTTAACCAGAACAAACTGGTACTGGTTCGTGGTGCTGGGGATATGGCTACCGGTGTTGCAGTACGCCTGTTCAATGCCGGCTACAAAGTCGTTATGACGGATATTGCCAAGCCCACCATGATCCGCTGCAGCGTGTCATTCGGCCAGTGTCTGTATGGCGAACCGGTTGAAGTGGAAGGGATCACCGCCTGCAAAGCCAACAACAAAGACGAGGTGTTCGACATTATCGACCGCAATCAGATCCCGGTTGTGGTCGATGAAGATTGTAGTTATGCCAGCACGCTGAAGCCTACCTTCCTCGTCGATGCCATTTTGGCCAAGCACAATGTCGGCACCCAGAAAGACATGGCCCCCGTCACTATTGCCCTCGGCCCTGGTTTTACCGCAGGCAAAGACTGCGATGCAGTAATCGAAACCAACCGTGGCCACCATTTGGGACGGGTTATCTACCAAGGGGCAACCCAACCAAATACAGGGGTACCGGGCAACATTGCCGGCTATACCCACCAACGGGTATTACGCGCTCCATGTGCTGGTGTCATGCACAGTCACGTAAAACTGGGCGACATTGTCGCTGAGGGGGATGTGATTGCCCACATCGGTGATAGTCCTGTCGTAGCGCCTCTTGGCGGTATGGTACGCGGATTACTGAACAACGGCCTCACCGTTCGCGAAGGCTTTAAGATTGGTGATATCGACCCACGCGGCGAAGAAGCAGACTACACAACAGTCTCTGACAAGGCCCGGGCGATAGGCGGCAGTGTGCTCGAAGCCATGTTACACCTGGAGCAACACAGAATGAGTTAACTCCAACCTACCCATTACCGCTTCTAATAGGGTGATTCAGAAGTGGCGACGGGACAGATACAGTCTGGCTTGAGGGATTCAAGCCAGACAAATTTACCAGCCTAGATTGCCCCACCAGCATTCGCTGCTGATGAAGCTAATCAACAGGCTGGGTATTACGACAGGAAGAGATCAAATTATGAAAACTAGAGGCTATTTCCATCATTTTGTTACCTCCTTTGTACTGATGTGCGCTGCAGCACTTACTGTCAAAGGGTTCTTCTTACCTGAACACACCGGATTACTTCTTAGTGATACCGGTATTGTCCCAGCCATGTATGTCGAACCGATTGCTTTCGCGATCCCACTGGCACTCGGTATCAGTGCCCTCACAGCTTACTTGGGCATTACCACCCTACTTCCTGTTGTTGCAGGCTTCGGTATCCATATTGCCCTGTCGGGTCTGGCGCTATATCAAGGCTTGCATTTTGATTGCGGCTGCAACCTGCCAGGCTCGGTACAATCAGACGTCTACAGCACTTTAGAGCCTCAGTTTCTCATCATGCTGCTCGTACTTCTCGTTTCAGCAGCACTTTATTACTTCAACAATTTGGCTACCCACCGTCCTGTCACACCGGCCGTGTGATGGGCGTAAAAGCCTATTATTCATAAGGATACGATCATGATACTGAACAAAGCCGGACGTAGTTTTTGGCTTAACCTATTTATTCTTGCCAGTGCTTTGTTAATCCTGCCGTTTAGTGCCAATGCTGCCTTGTTTGGCGGCAAGTTCAAAGCCGAGGTTGAAACAGAGCAAGTCGCGATCAAGCTCCATAAGGATACCCTTGCCGGCGGTTACCAGCTTGTCGACACCAACGGGCTCAAGACAATGATCGAGCAAGATAGCAATGTGATGATTGTCGACGCCATGCCGTTCAAAGACAGCTACAAGAAAGAACATATCCCTAGCGCCAAACAGTTCGAGTTCCCTATCCCTGATATGCCTGAATGGGACGCAGCATTAACCGACCAGCAATCTGTCGAGGACTTCACAAAGCTACTAGGCGAAGACAAGGATAAAACCTTGGTCTTTTACTGCGGGTTCGTGAAGTGTGGTCGTAGCCATAACGCAGCAGCTTGGGCAGTGAAACTGGGTTACACCAATGTCTACCGCTACCCTGGCGGTATCTTTGCGTGGAAAGGTGCAGGCTTTAAAACCAGTTCTCTGTAGAGCCAGTTCACTTTAGATCTGTTCACTAGAACTGCTAGCTAAAATCCATTAACAGCAAAACTAAAAGGCTGAATCTTAATTAGGATTCAGCCTTTTTATTTCAAGCTCAATGTTATTTTCTTGCGAAGCTGTTTTAATGGGTTTACAGGTTATCTGGCTTTCATTGCCAAGCGTTTGGCCGCCGCACTGTGGCGTGCCATCAGATCTCCAAGATCGACACCTTGTACCCGGCCATCCACTACCCGCCACTTACCAGCGACCATTACCTTATCGGCCTGCTGAGCACCACAAAGCAGTAAAGCAGCTAATGGATCATGGCTGCCGGAGAAACGGATATCGTTAAGCTTGAACATCGCGATATCAGCCTGCATCCCCGCTTCAATCTTACCGATATCATTGCGCCCCATCGCAGCCGCCGAACCTGCGGTTGCCCAGCGCAGGGCATCATAATGTGTCACCTCGGCAGAGCCATAACGCAAGCGCTGCAGGTACATGGCCATGCGTACTTCAGCAATCATATTGGAACCGTCATTGGACGCAGAGCCATCAACACCGAGCCCAACTTTGGCTCCGGCTGCTTCGAGCTCCTTATTTCGACATATCCCCGAGGCCAGCATCATATTCGATGTCGGGCAGTGGCAGATCCCCACCTGTGCCTGCCCGAGCCGACGTATTTCCTCTTCATTGAAGTGAATACCGTGGGCCAGCCAAGTCCGCTCGTGAAGCCAGCCGACTTCTTCAAGGTAATCCACCGGACGGTACCCGAACCGCTCAAGGCAGAACTGCTCTTCATCCTTGGTTTCGCACAAATGGGTATGCAGCATCACCCCATGCTGGCGGGCTATCTTTGCGGTCTCTTTCATCAACTCAGTCGTCACTGAGAAAGGCGAGCAAGGTGCCAGTGCGATCTGCACCATGGCACCATCATCGGTTTGGTGATATTCACGAATTAACCGCAGGCTATCGTCAATAATCGCGTCTTCGCTCTGAATAGTATGCTGCGGTGGCAAGCCTCCCTGCTCTTCCCCCAGACTCATCGAACCACGGGTGAGTATCGCCCTGATGCCTAGTTGCCGCGCTGCGTCCACCTGGATATCGATAGCGTTTTCCAGCCCATGTGGCAACAGGTAATGATGGTCTGAAGCGGTAGTACAGCCTGACGTCATCATCTCGACCAAAGCCAGCTCGGTCGCCACCCGCATCATCTCCTCATCTAGCCCCGCCCAGACCGGATAGAGGCTTTTGAGCCAGTGGAAAAGCTCTTTGTTGAGCGCACCGGGGTAAGCGCGAGTCAGTGTTTGATAAAAGTGATGGTGGGCATTGATAAGCCCTGGGGTGACAACATGCTGACTGGCATCAACAGTAACGTCTATCGGTACGGAAGGCCGCTCACCTCGGGCGAGGATTTCGAGAATTCGGTTACCTTGAATAACGATACCGCCTTGCGCATTTTGCTTTGCACCATCATCTTTCATGGTGGCGGTAAAAATTGCGAGAGGATCTTTACCCCACGTTGTTTCCATCCATAGTTTTCCTTAGCCTTCGCAACCATTTCAGGGGAGAAGGACTTTGTTTAAGTTGTTATTGAACACAAAAGCCGTTTTTATTTTACCGCTAGCGCTCTTGCAAAGACGTTACCAACTCCACGAAACGCCTCAAAGCTACTGATAAAACAATCCCCCCAAGATATCAAACTTGACCTAAGCAACTCTCATTACCAAATTGAGACTATCAAAATGATATCCCTGGCAAATAAATGAAAATAAGTCTTATTTATCAACATAATAAAGAAATCTGATTTTTGATGCCCCTCTCAGCGAGCAACAAGTTGCTCAGTAACACGACAAACTTTCCCCCTTGAGTTCACAGTTTTGCCTGACAAATCATACATGCGCTTTTTTGTGGCCTGATTAATGCCTTTATAGCTGGGTCGAAGTCACTATGAAATATCGCTAACTCACTATCAATTTCGCGTAATTTCGTAGTTTGTCATCCTCGATGCAGCAATTTATTTAGCACATTGTTTGTCATTGGTAGATCGTCGTCGCCAATGTAAGAGGGAGTGTTTAATGACGCGTTTCAATCACGTAGGCCATAGCCTACCCCGCGTAGACGGCCAAGCCAAAGTAACCGGTACGGCCATATATGGAGATGATATTACAATGCCCGGCATGCTGTATGGTGTGTGTCGCTATACCGATATCCCGGCGGGCAAAATCCTTGGCATAGACACATCTGAAGCTGACGCCATCGAAGGCGTAGTACGGATAGCCACATTCAAAGATATCCCCGGAGATCCTGCAACAGGGGTTATCATTCGAGATTACAACCCGATATGTGATGAACTGGTTCGCTACAGCGGCGATGTTGTTGCTATCGTCGCTGCTGAAAGTTATGAAGCGGCTTGTCAGGCTGCTGATAAGATCAAAATCGACTACCAGCCATTTGCCCCTATCGGCAATGTGCATGACGCGCTGGCTGACGGGGCACGCCTTATCCACCCCGAAACCGGCTCCAATGTCGTCAACCGCCACCATACTGAAAAAGGTGACGCCGAAACAGCCATTACCAATGCTGATATCGTACTTGAACACACGTACCAGGTCGGCTTTCAGGAACACGCCTATATTGAGCCGGAATCTGTCACGGCCTATATCGATCCCACCTCGCGTGACTTGGTGATCACCGGCTCGATTCAGAACCCCCATCGGGTTCGCGGCTTTGTTGCCAGTTTCATGGCCATCGACCAAGCCAAGGTCAATGTGAAACGTTCGGTTATGGGCGGCTCATTCGGTGGGAAGGATGACGGTATTGACCACCTCTCTTGCCGAGCGGCATTGCTCGCTTCTATCACCGGTCGGCCGGTGAAGTTTTCTTATACCCGCGAGCAATCAATCATCGAAAGCACCAAGCGCCACCCATACCATATGAACTACAAGGTCGGGGTCAGCAAAGACGGTAAGATCCAGGGCATGAAGGTCGATATCCTGGCCGATGCCGGAGCCTATGCCGCCTGTACCCCTTTCGTCACGTGGCGCTCGGTGGTTCAGGCTGCTGGTCCCTATGATATAGAGCACGTCCGGGTCGATATCAAAGGCGTTTACACCAACAACAGTATGTCCGGTGCAATGCGGGGGTTCGGCTCACCGCAAATTATCTTTGCCAATGAATCCTTGATGGATGAGATAGCCAAAGCCTGCGAGCTAGACCCGGTTCAGGTCAGGGAGCGCAACGCCCTGCGTCAGGGCAGCCGAAGCATTACCAATCAGGTATTTGATAACCACAATGTCTCGGCGATTGAGGTACTCGACAAGGCGACCCAGCGCAGTGAATTCCAAGCCAAGCGAGAGCACTATGCCGAGTTGAATGCCAAGCCCGGCCATATCAAATACGGTATCGGTCTGGCGTTGAGTTATCGTGGGTGTTCGATGGGGGCAGAAGGGGTCGATACTTCGAGTGCCTTGGTAACCGTCAACAGCGACGGTAGTGTCAATGTCTCGACCGGTGTGTGTGAAAACGGCCAAGGGCTGCAAACTACCATGGCAACGATTGCTGCCGAAGTACTCGGCTTACCGGTAACCAAAGTCACCTTTGTCGAGCCGCCTACATCCCTGATTGCCGATGGCGGCCCCACCGTGGCATCGCGCGCGACCGTTACCGGTGGCAACGCAGTCAAAGACGGTGCCGAGCAAATCAAGCTGCGCATTTTCGAGGTGATCAAAGAGCAGCTCTGTGTCACCAGCCTCGATGACACCCTGTGGGCCCATGGCGAAATCTGTAACCGCCACTCACCGGATAAATCCATCAGCTTTGCGGAAGCGGCCAATGCCACCAAATGGGCTGGGGTTAACCTGGCTGCCTATGGTTGGTTCGACCAACCGGCAATCCACTGGGATGAAGAAAAAGGCACAGGCTCACCTTATTTCACCTGGGTGTACGGTTGCCAAATCGTCGACCTGAAAGTCGATACCAGTACCGGTAAAATCGACCTACTCGATATTACTGCCGTCCATGATGTCGGTCAGGTCATCAACCAAATTGGTTATGAAGGGCAAGTCGCCGGCGGGATTGCCCAGGGTGTCGGCCTTGGCATGCTGGAAGACTACAACATCGAGCACGGCCAGGTGAAATCGGAAAACCTCGACAGCTACTTGCTGCCGACGATTAAAGATATTCCTTCGCTTTCTATCCATGCAGTGGAAAATGTCGACAATGGCGGGCCTTTTGGTGCTAAGAGTATCGGCGAACCCGCTGCAGAGCTTGCCGCCGCGGCAATTACCAATGCGGTCGCCTTTGCTACCGGGACACGCCATCGCCAACTGCCGCTCACTCTCGAACAGGTTGTGCTGGGCTATAACCTCAAAAAACCAGCCCGTCAGAGTGAATTGCTCCATGAGTCAGCCGAGAAAAAACAGACCCATCGCCTCAATGGCTTCTCGGTGAAAAATCCAGGGTCACTGGCAGCGGCGCTTGAGTTTCTTGCTGACGGCAGTGCCATGCCTTTGGCTGGCGGTACTGATGTGATTGTCCAGGGACGGTTACAGAACGAACCTCGCACCTTGGTCAACATTGCCAAACTGCCAGAGCTTTGCCAGATAGAGCGCTGCGGTAACGAGTGGCATATCGGCTCGGGAGTGTGTTTCAACCAGCTCACAGAACACCCCGACATTAAGCAGCTCTATCCCTTGCTGGCCGAGGCTTGCCATACCATAGGCTCACACCAAATCCGCAACCGGGCTACCGTCGGTGGCAATATCGTCAACGCCGCGCCATGCGCTGATTCCGTTCCGCCACTGGTTATCTACGATGCCAAAGTGGTACTGAAAAATAAGGCAGGGATGAGAGAACTGCCGATCAGCGAATTCATCACTGGCGGCTACCGAACGGAGCTACAGCCCGGCGAGTTGCTGACCAAAGTGATCCTTGCGGTTCCCAGTTCGGCGAAGCACAACCCTTCCGGGCATATCCAACAATACCGTCAGCTCGGCAGGCGTAATGCACTGAATATCACTCGCTTGAGCCTCAGCTGCCTGATGGAACGTGATGAAAGCGGAGTGATCACCACTTGTCGCCTAGTGGACGGTGCGCTCTTTAGCAAACCACAACGACTACAACCGGTTGAACAAATCCTGCTCGGCCACACCTTAAACAACGAGAACATCGAGAAAGCCTGCCAAGAGCTCGAAGCGATGATCGACAAGGCCATTGGTGGCCGTTGGTCTGCCGCCTACAAGCAACCGGTTTATCTCAATATGTTCCGTGATCTTATGAACGATATTCGATATCAGCAATCCCATCAGCCACTACAAGGAGAAGTGCAATGAGTCTGCTTGCTGAAAACCTGATCCCATTGTCACTCTCCGTTAACGGTCGCCCTTACCAGTTGTCTGTCACAGGCAACACCCGCTTGCTTGACTTGCTTCGCCAAGATCTCGGGCTAACGGGAACCAAAGAAGGCTGTGCCGTAGGTGAATGTGGCGCCTGCACCGTCGTGATGGATAACGAGGCTGTATGCTCGTGCATGATCTTGGCCGCCCAATGCCAAGACAGCCAAATCGTGACCATCGAAGGGCTAAAGGACGACCCATTAGCCCAACAACTGCAGCAATCCTTTATCAAGCGTGGTGGGGTGCAATGTGGTTTTTGCACACCCGGCGTCCTGATGAGTACCTGGGCCTTGCTGAAGAAGTATCAACGCCCAAGCCAACAGCAGGTGTTAGATGCCCTTGAGGGCAACCTTTGCCGCTGTACGGGCTATCAACCCATCCTGAATGCCATCAATGCTGTCATTGAAGACATCACCCCGTAAGTCTTTCTCCCCTGCCTAATCAGCAGGGGAGCTTTTTTATCCAAGATTACGTGTACTTGTATATAAGGATTGAACAATGCAGTTACTCTACCAACTCAATGAGAAGCCCCCCAAGGGGGTCACCTTTTTCCTCGCCCTCCAGCATATGCTGGCCTCTATCGGGGGGATTGTCGCGGTACCCTTGATTGTCGGCGGCGCAATAGGCCTTCCCGAGCCTGATATCGTTACCCTGATCAGTGCCTCCCTGTTTGTCTCCGGTTTAGCCACCATTGTCCAGTGCCTCGGATTTGGTCCGGTCGGAATCAGGCTACCAGTGGTGATGGGGGCAAGTTTTGCCTTTCTTGGCGCATTGATAGCCATCGGTCAGACCGGCGGTATGTCGACCATACTCGGCGCCGCCTTCGTCGGCTCGTTCTTTGTCATCCTCGCCAGCTTCTACATGGATCAAATCCGCAAGCTGTTTCCCAACCTTGTTAGCGGCGTCGTTGTCACACTTATCGGTCTGACAATCCTCCCTGTGGCAATGAACTGGATCGGCGATGCTCCGGCCGGGGACCCCAGCTTTGCCTCATTGCCCAAGGTGTTCCTGGCAGCCGCATCGCTCGCTGTCGTTATCGGGGTATCGGTATTTTGCAAAGGCGCAATTGCCGCTTCGGCTATCGTCATTGGCCTGGCCGCAGGTTACATCATGGCTATCCCCCTAGGCATGGTTGACCTCACCCAGCTTTACGAAGCCAATTGGATAGCGGCACCTGAGCCCTTCAAGTACGGCATGACCTTCTCGATCCCAGCGATTATCAGCATGAGCTTGGTATATCTGGTGGTCGTTGCCGAAGCCACCGGGGATTTTATGGCGCTGGGCAGCAACTGCCACGTCGAGGTTTCAGGAAAAGACCTCAAACGTGGTTTGCTAGGTGATGGTCTTGGCAGTACTTTCGGTGCTATGTTCTCGGCAATGCCGGTGGCCAGCTTTAGCCAGAATGTCGGGATCGTTGGGATCAGTGGTGTCGCAAGCCGCTATGTGGTCGCGCTGACTGGCTGCTTGCTCGTAGCGGGAGGTCTATTCCCTAAACTGGCGGCATTGGCTGTGACCGTACCTAAACCCGTACTTGGCGGCGTCGGCTTCGTCATGTTTGGCATGATTGCCTACGCAGGGATCCGAATGTTGCTAAAAGCCGCCGATTCACGTCGTAATGCACTGGTGGTTTGCGTGGGCCTTGCTTCGGGGATGGCCGTCACCCTCGAACCGAACTTGCTCCAGCACTTTCCTGATTCGCTAAAAACAGTTTTCCACTCAGGGATCACCACAGGTACCTTGGCCACTATCGTGCTTAATCAGTTGCTACCTAAGAGTAAAAAAAGCACCGAAAATGCACAAATAACGGCAAAAAGCATCTTAATCAAGCCGGATAAACGCGCTGCACGTTTAGTGGCTGCAAAAGCGCGCCGTGCCGAACAACTTGCGGCTTCAAAGTAGCAGACTGTCCACTTTTAACGTTAATTTATTAACGATAGGCTCTCGAACAGTGCAATATTTAGCAGCACTGACAGAGAGCCTTCTTTCAAAGCCTCTAGCCATCCACTTAATATGAAATAAACTGCATTCCTTTGATGTATTGAAAACATCCTGTCATAAAGCCTGCCTACAATCCCCATGCTTAGTTAGCCAAGTAACTAAAACCACTTGGGAAACCCCTACTACGAAGAATTAAGAAAGACATGAAAAGTTCTGCGGATGCACTTAAGTCGGCAATCACGACGATTTACCAAACATTTCCTAATTTGAGTTACCGGCCCAGACCTGATGACGTAAAACTACTGGCAGCATACATGAAGAGCCAGGATGGCGATTACCCTAGCCAATTGGATACCTTGCTGGAAGTGGAGAATGTACATATCGAGTTGGCGTTAACCAAATACCACAACATCAATAAAGCTAGCTTAAACTAAAGCGAACATTAAAGTAGACAGTGGAGTTTTTCACCAACGCTCAACAGTTGTAATGTCAGTTTCTAGGAAGTACCGCTCTTGCTTGGGCACACTAAATGTCAGGATCTTACCTTCCCGTTCAGTGCCCGGACGGAAATAGGTTTCAGGCATGCGTTTAATAGACGTCCAGACCACATGGTTATCACGCTTGAGCACCTCCCCTTTGTCATTGCGTAAAATCGTGGCCACTTCAACGAGGATCACCGAATCTGTCCCTTCGTTTCGCAATAACACCGGAATCGTCAACCTTCCATCTTGATAGCTGGCTGATTGAGCAACCATTACCACCCCACTGCGCTGGTATTCGCCAACCAGTCGCCCGGTATCTGGGGCGACCAAATCACCGTTTGTTGATGAAGCTATAACACCTGAAGCAGTCGCTGGCGCTGTAGATCTTCCAGCTGTACTTGCTTTATCCACTGTAGCTGCTGTATCCGTTGCAATTGCAGTGCTCGTAACCACAGTAGTACCAGTTGCTAGGTTATTCCCGCCTGCACTGGTGGTTGGTGTTGCTGATGACTTTACCGGTGCACTACTTGCAGACTCTGGTGTGACAAAACGCCATGTGTTGTCTTCTAGCAATATAACTTCCCGGCCGTCAGGCAAAGTCGCTATCATTGAGCCAGCTTGGACAAACTGGATAAACCCAAACAAAAGGCTGGCTATCGCCACCTTGATTATGACTTGCTGAGCTGAGCGCATAACTCTTTCCCCTAAAACTAAATCTCTATTTCCCTGCTTGGCACTCGAAGGTGTTATCAAACCAATTGATGGTTATTTCTCCCTGGTGCTCGTTATATTCCACATTCTGTCCCGTGTACTTGATCCCACTCGCCATGGGCTCAGCCAAGGCGATCACCTGATCATTACCTTGGGTTAAAACCAAGCTTGCCGGATCTGTTTGGTTATAAAAAACGACCGTAAACGGCTTGCTACTATCACCACAATCGAGAGAAGTGCTATCTGGCACTTCAAGCTGCCCACTAATAATTTGCAATTCGACAATCCGGCTTTTGTAGGAAAACTCGGTACAATCGCGAACATCACTGGCCTTCCAGCAATCATTGCGTCCTTTTATCCAACCTCGTTGCATCGCCTTTTGTAGCTTAACGTCTTCTGCTGGCAACTGAGTGATAGCCTTATCGAAAACTTGCTGCATTTTCTTATCTAAAGTAGCCAGTTCTTCATCTTGGCAAATTAGGTTCTCTACCTCACCACCTGCTTTCGAACAGTCAAACGCAGGCTCAGTTGCCATGCTGTTTGCTGCTAGCCCCAGAGAAGCACCCATCGCCAAAAGGCATCTATTCCACCGCGTTCTTATCATAAAGTCTCCGGACTATAAGCAATTGGCTACAAGTACTTACTAATTATTAGCTCACAGGCTGCTTGGTGTTTTTTCATCTTTGAGCCTGACAGCTAAAAGAGCTAAAAGAAATATAAACACTACTAATTCACATTAATTATCAATAACGTATCTTGTCGCATTATTGCAAATCCATAGTATGGGCCGGGCTCAGCGTCTGTTTCCTTTAAACACCTAAGAACAATGACTCAAGGAAAATAACACTATGGACAAAATGACCTTCAACCCTGTCAGTATATTCCTACACTGGCTGTCACTCTGCGTACTCATCGCGGTTTTTGCTTCGATAGAAATCGCTATTAGCTATGAGAGGGGATCTGTCACTCGTGACCTTTTCAGCAACATTCACTTTTATCTGGGCGCAACACTTTTTGTTATTACTCTTATCCGCCTATTGGTAAAAATGGCAAGCCGAAGACCGGCTATTTATCCAACACCAAGCTTGATGCAAAGAAGAATTACCCAGATTGTTCATATCGCTTTGTATGCACTAATGCTAATGATCCCTATTGCGGGGATGGCTCTACTGAACAGTACGGGCAAACCACTGTTAATCTTTGGACAGGAGTTACCTACCCTTATCGAAACAAACCGGGCACTCAGTGCGACTATCCGTGAACGTCATGCTTTGCTGGGTTTTACTCTTCTGACCTTAATTACCATCCATACTGCAGCGGCGCTGTTCCATCACTACGTGATTAAAGACAGCACCCTTGCCCGCATGATGCCGCGCGCAAAAACGACAGCGGCCCAGCCAAAGGCTGAGCCGACAATCGATTAATCAACGAAATGATATATCAGAAAGAATAATAAAAACGTCACCTGGCTAGGCGACAGGCCCCACAAGAGTGGGGCCAACTTATTCAAAATTATTACCCAACATATTATCCCAATAAGACAGGCGATAACCCTGTGCTCTGAGTGCTAGCAAGCAATAAGCCCAATAGAATTAATAGTACGCCACCGAACAGCTGCAAACTGTATCCAGCCCACAGCAAACCGGTTTTAGACTCTGACTCACCGGATTGCCCATTCCCTTGTTGCAGGTAACGATGAACAATACGTTTGCCTGAAAGGGTCAATAGAGCCAGTGCAGAAGTCGTCAACGCCGTTCCCAACGACATCACCAGCGCACTGACTACCCCCATCCAGTAAAGACCGACCATGTTGGCAAACAGCAATACCATAATGGCACCGGTACACGGGCGCAGGCCAATACTCATGATCACACCCACGTACTCACGCAGTGTCTTGGCATTGTCGACTTCTTCCGGCGAAGCTATGTGGCGATGCCCGCAGCCACATTCAGCACCATGATCGTGGTGATGATGATGGCCATGGTGGTCATGGTGGTCATGGTGGTCATGGTGGTCATGGTGGTGACTACAAGTTGCTTTGTGTTTATTGGCAACACTTTGGCGAAAACGCTTAATTGCCCGCCAGCAGATCATTAAACCCAGAACACTGACCAGCGCGCTACTCATGGTCATGAACTTCACTGCCTGTGAGCTCACTTCACGCATGGATGCATTAAAGCCCCATAGCAGTACACTCACCAAGGCTACAGCCACTAATGCCTGACAGATAGCCGACACCAGCGTCAGCATCAGGCTCGTTTTCACCTTGGTCGGCTGAGTGGCTAAGTAAGTCGTTACTATCACTTTGCCATGGCCTGGGCCAAGAGCATGAAGGACACCGTACAAAAAGCTGAAACCGGCTAGATACCCCCCTGATACCAACGGGTTCTCTTTGGCATCATAAAGCAAATCGGCCAGTTGGTTGTTCACTGCCCGCTGCCATTCGATACTTTTCAACACCATGCTCGGCCATGCTAGCCAAAGCTGATAGGCACCAAACAACAAGGCTATCGCCAGCACTGACAACATCAGCCACTTCTGGCTAAATACACTGTTGGGAGTAGCCTTGACGCTAGTCGATGGCTCGCTGTGTTTATGCTGTGTCATTCCTTGGCGTCCTTATTTGATTCGTTTGGTTGGCAGTGAAAGCGAACAGACTGGGTAAATAGCTGACCCAATGCATTGTCAGGGTCGGCATCGGCAGGCAGCGACATGGCATAACTCATCTGCTCTGGCGTTGGGTTAGGCTGAATCATCTCAAGCTCGCAGTAATCAGCCAGATCGCCAGCCAAAATGACATCCCCCTTGGATAGCCATGACATATCTACGTAGTAACTTGGTTCAAAAATCAATAGCTTGAGCGAGTCCTCGGTCACTGGCTTCGGCTTGGAAAGCGGCAGCTCGAAAGTAAGCACTAACCGCGCACGATCTCGGGTGAGCTTGCCATAGCGGGCGAGCTGGTATTTGATAGGCTCTTCACCGTCATAGAAGTAGGTGAAGTAATGCTCTGACAACATGTTATCAAGCACCATTGCGGTCACTTTGGTGAAAGTTTGCTGCTCCATCTCCGGCGATGTGTCTTCGCCATCAAGCATGTATGCAGAGGTCATAGGATCAAAAGACCAAACCATGCGAAAGCCGGTGATCATGCCATCATTGCCATCGACATAGGTTTTCATCTCAATCCAGGAATGTGGATGCGCTGTGGCAAACAGCGGAGAAATCAGAAAAGAGAGACCGAGTACAGCCCGCTTCATTGCGGTTAACGTTCGGTTGTTTGCCCTTTTGCGGTAAAACATCAAAAGCCCTGTGTTATGGGTTATTCTAACTAACAAATGTTATAATATAACATTTAGTGTTTGTGCTACCACCTTTTTACCCCATAAACAAAATGGCTTCCAACACTGGAAGCCACGTTTTAATGCTTTGTGACAATATTCGAGCCTAAGCCATAATGTTCATCGGGCCTTAAGTACATGATGTAGTAGCGAAACAGCCAATCTCGCCGTTTGATTCTGGTAGTCATACTCAGGATTCAGACCCGCAATATCCACCAGCCTCACTTTGTTGCTGGCCATTGCTTGGCTGATCACCATCTCAACCACCGCTAAATTGACACCAAATACCCGCGATAAGTTCACTCCCCCAGCAATTGCCGAAGAGAACACCGATAAGTCGATACTCAGGTGGATATGGTCAACTTGCTCAAGATACTTGGCCACCACCGCCTGGATCCGCTTGCGGTTTTTCATCTTCATTTCACTATCGAGCAGCCATTGTGCTCCCAACTCACTGGCGTAAGCCAAGGTTGCCTGCGAATTGATGTGATCGCACATACCCAACCCCAGATAGCGGAAAGTTCGGTTGTTGGCATGGCAAAATGACGCGACGCTATGGAATGCAGAGCCTGCCTTAACTGCTAAGGAACGCCTTAACTGGAAGTTCGCATCGATATTGATAATCCCAATCCGGTTTCCTTCCAGAAAAGGGAGGATATGACTTTCTTCACCTGAGCTGTCGTTACCCGCTTGATTAACGGTATCTGACAGTGCCTGATAACTCCCGATAGCAACCTCATGACCACCACCTAGCATCACTGGCAAATGGCCGAGCTTGAGCATGCTGCACAGCTTGGCGTATTGAGCTGACCGCATAGTATCGAACTCATCTTCCTTCACGCCGAAATAGCTTTGCGCCTCGATAACTCCCGCATCATAAATAGGTAAAGCGCCTGAGTATGGGGTTCTCGTTAACATCTGCCTAATGGCATCCGGCCCTTCTTTGGCACCGGTGTAGATATCGTAGTCGCTTAAGCTCAAGTCACTGGCCAGCCCGAGGATCACGGCCCCGGCTTTGCGCTGTTCAGCATAAGGCTCAATCATGGCTCTAGGATGCGTATTGACGGGGTGACCTAGGAAGGAAAATGGAAACCAACGTTTTACATCCAGCATGATTGCTCCTTATGGGAAATTACAAGTCCGGTGGCAATACCCTCGCCGCCTGAAGGACTGAAAAAATAATCGCGTTCTTACTTTTCTGAACCCGTTCTTGCGGTGCCATCACACTCACCGCTCCTACAATTTTGTTGCCGGTGAATACCGGGGCACTGACCCCTGAGACGCCAACGTCATACTCCGAGGTACTGATGGCATACCCGTCTTTCTTTATCTGCGCCAAATCTTGTAACCAGTGGCTAATATCATCAGGGTCACTGATCCCGAAATGGTGCAGAGTGGCCATGATTCTCTGCTCGGGAAGATGGGCCAGAATCACCTTGGCCGATGCACCGCGGATCAACGGCTGGCTCTGGCCTTCCTCATACGCACAACGTAATGCATGAGGACTGTCCACCCGGGCAGTACAAAGGGCGCGAAAGCCGACCGGTACCAAGTAGGCGGCCATTTCACCAGTTTGCTGCTGAACCCGTTTGAGAACCTGGTGCACTCCACTTGAAAGCGGTGAAAACTGCTGGAAATTACGCAGTAGCTGTAGTGCCGCCGGACCTATGCTGTAACAGCTTTGCCTCGGGCTTTCCTCAATCAAGTTCCAGTTCTTGAGGATTACCAAATAGCGATAAACACTACTTTGCGGCATGCCTGTCTGTTCACTTAATGCCTGTGCTGTAACAGGTTCATTAGCTGACGCAATATGCATCAGTACCTGCAGCATCTTTTCATTGGCATTCAATTTATATTTATCTGATTTCAAAGCATTTCCTGTCGGTTTTATCTGGTTAGGCGACACGTTCAGTAGCTCCTATCGCGCCGACCCCTCTATTAACGTGGATCACCCACTACGATTCAACCAAGATTCTCATAATGTGATAATTAATATGATATAGAAACCCTTCATTCCCACAATTTGATAATTTTATGATGACAACAAAAAAGCGCCGACCTCATGGCCGACGCTTTTTAAATTCGTTTACGATTTTCTGTTAAGTCTTCTTCCGGGTCAGATACCAGCAACTTAACGAAGCCAGCGTTACCATCACCACACCTTGCCAGAACGTCGCCCCTAAGCTGATGCCGAAAATCAGGGCAGAGAAAAAAGCAGACAGA
This sequence comes from Photobacterium sp. AWH4_225, assembly GCF_056158405.1. Taxonomy (NCBI): domain Bacteria; kingdom Pseudomonadati; phylum Pseudomonadota; class Gammaproteobacteria; order Vibrionales; family Vibrionaceae; genus Photobacterium; species Photobacterium sp. AWH4_225. The sequence continues at coordinate 2,628,688 of NZ_JBSWTF010000001.1, forward strand.
ATTGGCGTGAAATAAGACAGCGTTGCGAGCAATACCATGTTGCCGCCAATAATGGCGATGTTCCACAACCCGTAGCCACCCGCCATTGCAATGGCCGCCAGCGCCAAGTTCAACACGGCTTCACTGCTCCAAACCATCGGCGGCTGATCGGTGAGACAGTATTTCACCCATAGGGCTATTGCCGTTGCAATGAAAAACCAGGCAATCGCATTCTGGCCGTTAGCCAAGCGTTTGGTGATATTGCAGTAGATAGCCCAAATAAAAGCGCCGCTGAATGCCAAGGTATAACTGACCGGGTTGGTCGCCACATTGGCAGCCAATCGGGTTAGTGACAAACCCTGTTCACCGCTCACCGTCCATGCCACGCCCAAAAAAGCCATCGCCATGGCGGGATATAAAAGCTTGCTCACTTTTTGCCGGCTCACTATCACCGCTAGCATGACAGTCAACGCAGGCCAAAGGTAATTGATGACGCTCATTTCAACGGTCTGCACCCTGTCGTTAGCCATACCCAACGCCAAAGCCAAACACATCTCGTAACTGACGAACAGCCCACCGCCGATGAGCAAATAGCGAGGAGAAAAACGGCTGAGCCTAGGCGCTCCGACAACCACCACCAGCAACACCGAGCTCAGGGTATAAATCATTGCCGCGCCGCCTACCGGGCCCAGTTGCTCAGCAACGTTTCGGATAAAGGCAACAATAGTGCTCCACAGCAGGATAGCGACGCATCCAGCCAAGGTATATTTGTGTTGAGAAAACAAAGAGAAACCGCCACACCTAAACATAGAAAGCGGCTAGGTTATCAAGCTTTTGCCACTAACGGTTAGCCTATTTTGTTATCGATTCTCACTTAGCATAAACACTTATAAAAACCATGGTTTTTGTGCTTAATTTGTGACCGTCTGAGCAATGCTGCAAATGCAACTAGTGTAGCATCTGTTGTTATAAGCATCAGTTGGTCAAATCAAGAGCTATCACTTGTTGTATGTGATTTTTCACCAAAATGCTCTGGTTGATAAGGTGCAAAAAACGGCGCATAAGCCGGGAAGTATTTTGGTGAGGAAGTAAAAAGAATCGACCCTTAGGAAGTCGACCGAATAATAATCACATACCAAGGAGCTATGTCGTATGTCTACACTGACACAAAGGAGCAATACGTCCCAGGGCACACCAACTTACCCAGGCCAATCAACCGTAATACATGGAAATGGTGCCGTCGCGCATGTCATGGATTACGTTTGTGGCGGTGTCATTGGATACCCCATTACCCCCTCGACTGAAATCTCAGAATTATACGAAGCATTCAGGGCGCAAGGTGGTTGCAATGTATGGGGACAGCACCCCTTCTTCTTCGAACCCGAAGGTGAACACTCAGCACAAAGTGGTGCACTCGGCGCGGCTCTGACCGGCGGGAAATATATCTCAAATGCCTCCTCAAGCCAGGGGATCTTGTATGGCTTGGAATCACATTACGTTACCGTAGGTAAGAAAGCCGCAGGCTTCGTCCTTCACGTAGCGGCTCGCTCTGTCTCGCGCCATTCACTGAATGTCATGGCCGGGCATGATGATGTGTACGCCTTGCTTTCTGCCGGCTACACCACCCTATTTGCCAGCAACGCACAGGAAGCGGCAGACCTTGCGGCGATTTCATACCGTGTCAGTGCGCAATCGCTGATCCCGGTAGCCAATACCATGGACGGCTTTGCCACCAGCCACATCCAGAGTGAAGTGAAGTTGCCAGAGCCTGAATTACTGAAACAGTACCTCGGCGACCCAACTGATCGCATTCCTGCACCAACAGAAGCCCAGCGAATGCTTTACGGTGCCAAAGGGCGTGTTTGGCAACTCAACCAATTCATCGATAAATTCCAAGACCAGTTCTGGCCTGAAAAGCTGAACGATCTGAAAGGCTATATTGCCAGCAACAGCGAAGCGATTGAGAAAGACAGCGAAGGCCAATTCATTGAATCAACAAAAGCCTTCTTGCCTGATGGCCTGCAAAAGAAATGGCAGCGTGCATGGCTCAACGCTTACGAGAAAGATACCCGTCAGCGCGTACCAGCCCTAATGGATACCCATAATCCAGGCTTGACCGGCGGGGTGCAGAATCAGCCAGATTACCAGGCAGGTATTGTCGACCATCGCAGCCACTTCCAGAATGACGTGCCGATGTTTATCGAGCAAGCCATGAAGGAATACGGCGAACTGACTGGTCGCTTCTACGAACCTGTTATGGACTTCATGTGCGACGATGCCAACTATGTCATCGTTGGCCTGGGCTCAGTCACTGATGATGCTGAAGCCGTTGCCACCCACCTGCGCAAACAGGGCCAAAAAGTCGGTGTCATTTCTATCAAGCAGCTTCATCCATTCCCTGAAGCGCAAATCGTCGAGAAGCTTGCCGGTAAAATGGCAGTGACCGTGCTTGAGCGCTGTGATGAAACCCGCTTGACGGCCCGTATCTCGCGCGCCTTGTTCAAGGCACAAGAAAACGTTCATAGCCCAAGGCACAAGGGGATCCCAGCCCTACAGCATATCCCAACCATCAGCACCGGTATTTTCGGGCTTGGCGGCCATGATCTCCAGCCTAAACATCTGATTGCCGCATTTGATAATATGCGCGAGGAAAATACCAAGCCGTTCTTCTACCTCGGCAGCCAGTTCTTTGATGCTAAAGCCACAGGTGAGCTGAAAGAAATCCAAGACCGCCTGCGTGCCGCCTACCCAGATACCGAGCTAATGGCACTGGAAACCGGCGAAAACCCTAACCTGCTGCCAGAATCTGCACTGCGGGTTCGTTTCCACTCGGTAGGTGGTTACGGGACTATTGCCACCGGGAAACTGCTGACTGATATCTTGTCCGGCGCATTGGGGCTGCACTCGAAATCCATGCCTAAATACGGCTCGGAGAAAAGTGGGGCACCGACCAACTTCTTTATTACTCTGTCGCCAGAACCAATTAAGATCACCAACGCCGAACTACAGCAAGTTGAAATCGTCCTGTCGCCAGACCACAAGGTGTTCATGCACACCAACCCACTGGCAGGTTTGACACCTAACGGAACATTCATCCTGCAAACCCACCACGAGCCTGAGCAGGTATGGCAGGAAATTCCAGCCAGCGCCCGCCAGTATATTCGTGAAAACAACATCAACTTCTACATTGTCGATGCCTTCAAGGTCGCTCGTGAGCAAGCGCCATCTGCGGATCTTGAAATCAGGATGATGGGTATCGCCTTTATCGGCGCACTCTGCGGCCATGCGACTCAAGTCACCCAAGGGGCTGACGAAGCCTTGATGCTTGAACGCATCACCCAGCAGATTGCCAAGAAGTTCGGCGCCAAAGGCGAGAAAGTAGTTGCCAGTAACATGGCGGTGATCCGTGAAGGGATCCACGCGACCAAGCAGGTTTGTTACACCGATTTCAGCGATGCCGATATTGAAGCAACTACAACAATAACCACAGAAGCACCGAAGCAAAAACAAGCCAGCTGTGGCCTGTTCGACCCTTCCTACTTCAGCAATATTGCCGGTAAGCATTACGCCGATGGCTCGATTGGCGAGGCGCCGGTCATTCCAGGCTCGGGCATGTTCATGCCACCAGCGAGCGCTATCACTAAAGATAAAGGCCTGTTCAGGCTCAATGCGCCTAAGTTCGACGCAGATAAGTGTACTGGCTGTATGGAATGTACCATTGCCTGTCCTGACGGTGCGATCCCAAATGCCGTCCACGAACTACACGATATCCTGTATGTGGCGATCGACAAACTCAACATCCCGCCTGCACAGCGTGATGGCCTGAAGGCGAAAATGCCGCCGATTTTGGATGCGGTCCGCCAGTACTACCGCACCGCGCCGAAGAACGAATCACTGCCGCTGCACCAAGTGGTCGCCAAAGTGGTCGATACCATGTCATTCGACGAACCCGGTGTGAGCCAGCAGATTGCTGGGATTTGCGTCGCGCTGGAATCACTGCCAGTCAGCCGTACCAAACCTTTCTTCGATGCGATGGAAAAAGCGGTTCCGGGCAGCGGTGGCTTGTTCTCGGTGGCTATCGACCCGAGCAAGTGTAGTGGCTGTATGGAATGTGTGGATGTATGTGGCCCGAACGCGCTGCAGAAAGTCCGCCAGACCACAGAAATGAACCAGCAGATGCACGAGCTGTTCCATACCTTGGCAGAAATGCCAAATACCCCTGCCCGCTTCCTGCAACAAGGCGTCACCGATGCCACTGAGTCCAAGCGCCTATTGCTTGACCGCAGCAACTACTACGCCATGAGCTCCGGCCACGGTGCGTGCCGTGGTTGTGGCGAGGTCACCGCGTTGCGCCTGGTTACCTCTATCAACCGTGCCTTGCAGCAGCAACGCTACCAGTCACACATCGCCAGCCTTGAAAACATGATTGAGAAGCTGGAAGACAAGCACCAATCATTGGCGGCTATCGATGCAGAGCAAGCTCGTTCTGAGCGTATTGCCCGTACTATCAAAGTATTGGAAAAACGCCTGTACCACTTCGAATACGGACCAACCGGCAATGGGCCATCCGATGCGCTGATCGCCAACGCCACAGGCTGTAGTAGTGTTTACGCTTCGACCTTCCCGGCTAACCCATACAATGACCCATGGGTGAACAGCTTGTTCCAAGATACCCCAGCGGTTGCCAAAGGCTTGTTTGAAGGGGAAGCGGCTAACCAGCTAGAGCAGTTCAAGGCACTTCGTACCGCCAAGCTAGAGCTTGAAGATATGTACGATACCGAAGTCCATGACCGCCAGCTTCGCTACCTGGAATGGAGCCACTTGTCAGATCAAGAGCTCGGCCTATTACCGACTGTATTCAGTATCGGCGGTGACGGCGCGACCTATGACATCGGCTTTGGTGCCCTGTCCCGCTTGCTATCAACCAGCACGCCTATTAAGGTCTTCGTGCTCAATACCGGTAGCTACTCCAACACCGGTGGCCAGGCATCAACTGCCAGCTTTACCGCGCAAGACTCCGACCTCAGCCGCTTCGGCAGTGCCCACAGCGGTAAGCAGGAATCACGCAAAGAGCTAGGCATCATCGCGACCTTCCATCCGAAAGTGATGGTGGTACAAACCTCTACTGCCCTGCAGGGTCACTTCATGGCGAATTTGATGGAGTACCTCAACTACCAAGACGCCCCAGCGCTGTTTGATGTTTACACCCCATGTATGGGTGAGCACGGTATTGCCGATGATGCCAGCACCCGCCACTCACGCCTGGCAGTCGAAAGCCGCATGAGTCCAGTGTTTGTCCACGACCCACGCAAGGGCGAGACACTATCTGAGCGCTTCTCTATCGAAGGCAACCCTGAGCTGCAGCATGACTGGGCAACCCATACCATTAGCTACATCGACAGCGACGGTATGACCCAGTTGAAACAAGTGCCGTTTACGCCGGCTGATTTCTCACTCTATGAAGGACGCTTCAAGAAACACTTCAACCCTGTATCTGACGAGCAGCACGCGGTTGAGATAGCTGAGTTTGTGGCAATGAGTGCCGAAGAACGTAATGGCAAGGTACCGTTCATTTGGGCAACTGATAAACAGCAGCACCTAATCAGGCTAAGTGTCTCCAGTTCGATTGTCGCGCTGACCGAAGAGCGGTTACGCAACTGGCATATGCTGCAGCACTTGAGCGGCCAGCACATCACCAACATCGACCAGCAGTACCAGCGCCAGATCGATGAGTGGAAACAGCGTTACCACACCGCGATGGACAGCAACGAACAAACTATCGAAACCATTGCCAATGGCTTGGCTGAGCTGGCTATGGCTGCTTCGCCCAATGTGGCCAATAGCATCCCGGTCACCCAGATAGATAGCAGTTCAACTGCACCACAGGCTTCTACTAGCAACCCAGGGGACTTGCCGCTCGTCGCTATCAACGAGGACGAAAAAGGCCAGTGTACAGACTGCAAAACCTGCTACCAGCAATTGAGTGAGCTGTTCGAGAAAACCACCATTGTTGAAAACGGTGAAGCCAAGGTCATTAGCCAGGTGATCCCTAACGCACTGGATACTGTCGAGCTCAGCGACGAGCTGATCAAGCGTGCCTCGCGCATTGCCGATGAGTGTGATGCAGAAATCATCCACTTCAACGCGCCTGCATCGGTGGAGGTGTAGTCATGAGTGATGTAATTTCCCGTCCAATCTCGCAAGCTCAACGGGAGCTGATGCTAAAGCGCATGGAGCAAAACCCACAGCGCTTCCAGCAGATGGTGATCGAGGAGAGCATGCAGCTTATCCGCGACACCCTCAAGCAAGGCAAGCTGTCTGCTGAGTTTACCGAAAAGCTATGGCAGCTATTGCTCGCTGACAACGATCTTAGTGTCGCCCTGCAGCGTTACTTATGGCGTATTCCGCTCAAGCAAAAGCGTGCTTTTGTGCAGGCGCTGGATACCCATATGTCTGAACGTTACCCTATGTTCAAAGGGCTATCTGTCGGATGGCCCGGTAGCAACAACATACCGCCTTACGTGCGCCCTGCCGAAGAGCGCCGTAGAGACTTTGACTTGGTGAGCCAAGGCTATCTCGGTTACATGGGGCTGGGCTACAGCTTGCGTGAAGTTGAGTTGTTCGTCTGGCTTGAAGTGATCCGCGACAAGCAGTGTGAAGATCGCCCGTGTGAAATCGGTGTGCCTAAATGTGATCGCGACGGCAACCCCGCTGAAGAAAACGACGGCGGCTGCCCGGTCAAGATCCACATTCCACAAGTACTCAACCTGATGGGTGAAGGCCGCTTTAGAGACGCTTTCGAGCTGATCCGCGATGCCAACCCACTGCCGAATGTTACCGGCCGGGTTTGTCCACAAGAGCTGCAATGCCAGGGCGTGTGTACCCACAACGACAGGCCAATAGAAATCGGCCAGTTGGAGTGGTTCCTACCTCAGCGTGAACGTGAACTTTCCAACGGTGAGCCACCAAAACCAGCGGACATCAACCCTTGGGTTGCGGCGACCAAGCCACCGGTTGCGATTGTCGGCTCTGGGCCTTCAGGGCTGATCAATGCATACTTGCTTGCCAAAGAAGGCTATCCGGTCACAGTGTTCGAGGCATTCCATGTCTTGGGCGGGGTACTGAGATACGGTATCCCTGAGTTCCGTTTGCCTAACCAGTTGGTAGACGATGTGGTCGAAAAAATCAAAGCGCTCGGCGGCCGCTTTGTCACCAACTACATCGTAGGTAAAACGGCAACGCTTGAAGACCTCAAGCGCGCTGGCTTCACGCGCATTTTTGTCGGTACTGGTGCGGGCTTACCGCGCTTTATGAATGTTCCGGGTGAGCATTTGCTGAACATCATGTCGGCCAATGAATTCCTGACCCGTGTCAATCTGATGCACGCCAATGAGCCTGACTACGAAACGCCAATGCCGGATATGGAAGGCAAGGAAGTGATGATCATCGGTGGTGGTAACACTGCGATGGATGCTGCCAGAACGGCCTGCCGTTTGGGTGCCAACGTCACTATCGTCTACCGCCGTACCCAGCAGGAAATGCCAGCCCGTGTCGAAGAGCTTCACCATGCACTCGAAGAAGGGATCCAGCTTAAGGAGCTCCGCTCGCCTTGCGAGTTCAACGGTGACAAAAACCATGTTCTGGCCAGTGCCAAGCTAGATGTAATGGCGCTGGGTGAGCCTGATGCATCCGGCCGTAGACGTCCACAGTCTACCGGTGAGTTTGAGCTGATGAAGGTCGACTTTGCCATTATGGCCTTGGGTAACAGTTCTAACCCGATTGTCAAAGACGCCAACCCTGACTTGAACACCTCCAAGTGGGGTACGCTTCTGCTCAATAAAGGCTCGCAAGAGACTTCGCTCAGCGGCGTATACAGTGGCGGTGATGCTACCCGTGGTGGCTCTACGGCTATCAAGGCAGCGGGTGATGGTCAGGCAGCGGCTAGGGAGATCATGGGGCAAGTCGATTTCAACGCCAAGGAAGTCGAAGGACTCGTCGCACAAGCTTGTCACTATACAGGACTAGGCCAAACGCCAGCTAAAATCGTCAAACGTCGTCAATTAACCGAGGAAATTGTCGAATTCACCATTACCTCTCCACTGATTGCCCGCTCAGCCAAGGCTGGCCAGTTTGTCAGGGTACTAGCAGATGAAAAAGGTGAATTGATCCCGTTAACTCTGGCCGATTGGGACGCCGAAGCCGGCACTATCGAACTGGTGATCCAAGGGCTGGGTACCAGCTCCAAGCTGATCAACCAAATGCAAGAAGGTGATTGCTTCGAGGCTATTGCCGGCCCATTGGGACAAGCAAGCCATGTAGTGAAACACCCTGATAACCAGAGTGTCATCTTTACCGCTGGTGGTGTGGGTCTGCCTGCTGTGCACCCTATCATGCGCGCCCACCTGGAAATCGGTAATAAGGTTACCCTGATCTCCGGTTTCAGAAGCAAAACTCATAGCTTCTGGACGAAAGAAGGCGACAAAGTCGAGAATCTTCGAGCAGCCTACCCTGAACTGCTGGAGGTGGTTTACGCCAGTAATGACGGTACGCTCGGCATCGAAGGCTTCGTGACTAACCCGCTGGAAGATCGCTTGGTACAGCACAGGGAAGCCAATGATCCTGATTCTGACCAAACCATAGCAGAAGTCATCACCATCGGTCCGCCTATGATGATGCGCGCAGTCAGCGATCAGACTCTGGGCTACCAAGTCCCTTGTGTGGCCAGCCTCAACTCCATCATGGTGGATGCCACCGGCATGTGCGGTGCCTGTATGGTACCGGTGATGGAAGACGGCAAACTGGTGCGTAAACACGCCTGTATCGATGGCCCGGAAATCAACAGCCATGTCATCGACTGGGACAAGTTCTTGCCAAGGTTTAACCAGTTTAAACCGCAAGAGCGCCAGAGCCAGATAGCGCACAAGCTGATAGAATAGTAAATAAATAGCTGAGTAAGTTCCAATAGCTCGATAATACGCAAAGGCCTCACTACAAGGGGCCTTTTTCTTTTCCAACTCACCACACCATTCCTATACAAACTCTTTAAAAGTAGAACAAGAGTAAGCAATAAAACCGACTACACTTAATCCACATTGATACCAATCTGGATAAGTATCAGGAGACTATTATGAGTGGCTCGAATCATCACACTTACAAGAAAATGGAGTTGGTTGGATCATCCCCCGATGGTATTGAAGATGCCATCAACAATGCCATCGCCCGAGCAAATGAAACCGTTAAAAATATGCGTTGGTTCGAGGTTGTCGAAACCCGTGGCCATATTGAAGATGGGAAAGTGGCCCACTGGCAGGTGACTATAAAAATCGGATTTACGTTAGAAGAGTAAACCTTTATTTTTCGTGAGAAACTAAACTTAAGACACTAAATTTTAAAGCTTTTATGGGGTATATAAAAATATAAAACCCCATAAAAGATATATCAAATCCAAGCTACTGCTCTTGCCTACCCACCCTTTTCGTAACATTATCCGTGTCGAAAGTTGATTGTTAAATCCAAATCAATGATTGCTAATTGTGTTTATCACCTACTTTAGATAAGCGACTGTCTGGGGAGGTTAACTCCCCTTTTTTTAATACCTAGCTCGTATTGTCAGGCAATTATCAAGGCAAGCTCTAGCCTCATTGAGACATCAGTTTCTGTTACTACATTGAACAGTTGGGGCATTGATATGTTTGCGCCCCTTTTTTTATTAACGCAGCAGTCTTGGTCAAAAACTCTCTATTGCCTAAGCCCCTCAATCAAAGAAGCAACCAATGCCTCAAGGTACGAAGCGCCCGCTCTGAAAAATCCATCTCTTCAATACCCTTTTTGGTTTCCAACGCCAGCTTGGGCTCATCGGTAATAATACCATCGACACCGAGCAGGAATAGGCGCTGCATGGCTGCCGCATTATTAATGGTCCATGCCAAGACTTCTTGCTCGCGCTGCTGAATTTCGATAATTCGCCAAGCATCAAGCCATTGGTCGCTCACCATCAGCATATCGACTTCGCGTTCTAGAGCCGACTGGCCAACACTGGCCGCATAGATAAGTGCATAGCGCAGATTCTCAGGCCGCTTAGCTTCCATCTTGTTCATCAGCCTTGCCAGTAATTCGGTATCCAGGCTCGATACAATCATGGCTTGTTGGTATTTCGGCAACAGGTCCGCCATTGCCAGTGCAAGATCAAAACTACGGTTATAACGCTTCAATTCAATATTGAATTCAATGTCATCAGCATACTCATCCAATAAGTTGGTTAACAACGGTGGAGGTGTACTATTGTGTTGTTCGTAAGCCTCGACAATCTCAGCATAGCTGGCGTTTTCCACCACCAAGTGAGAGCCCAGCATACGGCCCAAATCACGGTCATGGAACACCACTACTTGCCCATCCTGGGTGATCTGCACATCGATTTCCGTGCTTTGGATCCCCAGTGAAATGGCATACTGAATACCTTCTTCGCTATTTTCCGGGTGTGCAAAACCACCACCGCGGTGAGCGGTTACATAGCCCGAGGTATTGGTTTGTAAGTGCCCAACGAAATGACGTACATCCGAATAGCCGTTGACCGACGCAAACACTATCAGCAACACCATCACACTTCTCAGCAAAATACGACGCTGGGTGTTTTGCATTAGGCCGGCAAAGCGCTCTTCTTCATTGACTAGCTTGAGGCGCTTGGTCTGAAGCCGTAATACGTAGTATTGGCAGCTTGCGTAGATAAACCTGTCGATAAAGCTCAGTAGAAATCCAACACCAATCAGAATAACCGTTGCCACCATAATCCACGGATAGCGCTCAGGATCATAAGTCGCCCAGTGAAGAATTGGCTCAAGCACAAACAAAATGCCCTTGGCGATAATCGCAATGATCACTACCCGGCCAAGCAACCATGCGATATGGCCCAGTAAGATATGCAGGTAAATCCCCTGGCTTAGGCGCTGGGCTTGTTTGAACAGCTTCCATTGGGAGCAGTTTTGAAACAGGCTGAGCGGTAATGCGAGCCACCAGCTCGCCCAATAGCGAAGCACCAACAACACTATCGGCAAGGTGACCAGAACCAATAAACCAACCGCTAGCCACAGTGAGCTCATCTGGTGGCTAAGATAATAGTTGATATCCCAGTCATTGAGCATAAGCCCGTAGATCCAACGCCCGCACCACACCAAGGTAGAAAGCAGTAGACTGATCCCTAATGACTGTGCGAGCAGCACTTTAGCCACCCGAAAGCTCCGCTGGAGGATCAACCCGAACGTGTCCAATATTGAGCGTTTGCCCAAGTCATGCTGAGCCAGCAAGATGCTAATAGTTGAGTGTTCGACAAAAAAAGCAAAGCTCAGCTGGGTAATAAACCAGAGGCTTAGCAGAAATCCTGCAGGCGAGAGAAAGAAAGCCAGTAGCTCCTGATTGGCAATCGCACTCACCCCATGAAGGGACATCAATTTAGAAGTGACCCATATATCCAGCGGGACAAACAAGGTCAGCAGTGCACATCGCACAAAGAGAAAGCTGGTCAGCATCTGAAAACCACTGGTTCTTAGACGGTGCCAGATGAAATAGAGAATGTGCCGGCTACGATGGAAAATTGCGCTAATCAAGGGTTGTTTCGCCAAAGTTATGTTCTTTTTGTAGAGTTATCATAACACCTGGGCCAATTGGGTGCTCACCGCATTAGAATGATTGAAAGCCTTGGTACAGGACAATCATCCACACTGGCTTACCTAATGAAATTTGGTACCGCTTAAGCCGCCGTGGCCCTGACTTTATAATTGAATCCTCACTTGAAGGTAAGGCTTTCAAGCAAATGAAAATTTTTCATTTACATAAGCTTGGTGAAACAATAGCAGGAGCTTTATGGCTCCTGCATCCACTTGAGTTGCAGCTAAACATCATTCACTTTCAAAGTCTTGGATAAGTGTTGGCGTTTTTGCAAAAAAAATTTACTGAACCGGGATTTATACCGCCAGCCAAATGTGAGCAACCGCTTGGCCAGCCCTTTGTTTTCAATAGTGGCGACTTCAATGCCATTATAGTGATAAGGGTGTTCCCGGATGTAATCTATAAAAGCAGTCAACACGCCCTGTCCCCTCACTGTTGAAGAAAAATTGACAGAGACAATAGAGAACCTTTGGCTACCTACAGGGCAACGAACTAAACAGTGGCCGTACTCATTTTCATTTCTTTCCGAAAACTCAGGAAACGGTCGAGCTTGGTATATTTGAGATAAATGGTCGTACTCATTACAGAGGTCCTGTAAAAGCTGTTGGGCATTTTGGTTCATTGATAATTGCTTTATCGGCTTTCTTTGGAAATTAAAGTCTATTACATCGAGATTAACAACCCAACCCTATAAAGCCGGTAAAAAGAGGTAAAGATTCAATGAATAATATTGCCTATTTTATATTATCAAGCCACTTATCTATCGCTTTAAGATGAAGAAGAAATACTGATATATCTGTATGGAATTATTAACATTCAGTAGCTTAAAGACTTACCCCTCTCATTTACCATTATCTGAGCCATGCGTAAAAAACACAACAAAAATATAAAATAACAAGCAGTTAACCACAAAGTAGTCATTATTAACCTGTGGTTTTGTTTAGATTGACATCTAGTTAATGGCATCACAGTGATATTTGAGCAAAAATATAACCGTGATTTGGACAAGGTGTTTTTATCATATCAATATGGTTATCATTCATTGCTCCATAATGATATATGAAGTTAATTATATTTATCCTTTCCTTTTAGATAAGGACATTAAAACCGAATCAAAGAAAATTTTAAATATACTAGCCAGTGTCAGTTCGAGGAAGTAATAATGAAATTAGTAAAACGCACTCTAGCATCAGCGTTAGCTATCGGCTTTTTGTCTCTATCTGTTCCTGCATTATCTTCAGAAACAAATACAGTAAAGACAAATACGCCAACAGGCGCATTGTACCAGCCTGTGGTTGAAAAAGATGTCTATCGCAACCTGACACCTTTACATCTAGCTGTCGTTGAAGGCGATATTGAAAAAGCCAAAAAATTAATTGCCGATGGTGCCGATGTAAATGCATTGGATCCATTAATGGGTAATGCCCCCATTCATTTTGCCGCCCAAGCCCATAATCAACTCATGTTGCAGATGCTGGTAGAAAATGGCGCATTCGTCAATCTCCAGTCGGTACGCCTTGGGGCATCACCATTGATGCTGGCGGTATGGTACCGCAATATCGAAGGTGTCGAATACCTCCTGAGCCTGCCGGATACAGACACATCTCTGGTGGCGGCATTCGGCATGTCGGCAAAAGACTTTAACGATTTTGGCCCTAATCCTGACGATAAGGCTGCGATCGCCGATATTGCTCGGATTAACGAGCTCTTTGATGCGCGTGAGGCACGCCTAAATAGCCTGGCTGAAGATGAAAGCGCCATCTTCACAGCTCTGGTACTTGATACAGAGTCGAGCGATGAGGAGAAGCTGGCAAACATTCAGGCACTCATCAAAGGCGGGGCTGAGGTAAACGCAATTTCACCTGTCCTCAAAGTAGGTAGCGATTTCCATACGGCTTTGCTCGTCGCTGCTCGGAACGGTAACTATGACATTGCCAAGGCTTTGCTAGAAGCCGGTGCAGACCAAACCATTCCGGGTAACTATATGGCAGCTATCCCGTTGCACAAAGCGGCTTATTTTGGCCGAGCCGATATGCTGACACTTCTATCTCAATATGAGGGCTTCGAAGACGTGTTGGATGCTATGGGACCGAACAACGGGTATACCCCACTTCATGATGCAATTTGGCATGGGCACACCGAGGCAGCCAAAGTTCTCATTGATGCTGGGGCAGATACCACCATTGTTGCTTTTGACGGGTTAACACCAAAAGCATTGGCCGAGCAGTTTGGCTATACCGATATTGTTGAGTTGTTAGAGGCCGACAAGTAATGGCCAATACTGAACTCGAAGCGATCATCAAACAGCTCTTTACAGCCTTTGATCGGTTAGATGATGACAGTTACTTTCTGCCGTACCTCAGCGAACAATACCACTTTTCATTCCATGGAGAAATCTTTGATGGCATAGATGGGTTTAAAGAATGGATGGCAGGAAACAGGGCGACATATGAGCCAGGCTCGTTGTATCACCATCCTTATGGCTTCGAATATACAGAGATGGCTGACAACATGTATCAAGTTGACTTCATGCTGGATTTCAAGGCCCGCTCCTTAAAGGGGGAAACGTTCGAGAATACCGTTAAGGAACGGTGGGTGGTCGATTCGAGTGATAACCAGTTCAAGATTATCTCGTATATTGTCGAGCCCACAGCATAGGGAATGAAAGAGTTATTCCCTTAGTCTTAAAAAACAAAAAACAGCAACCCAAGCTATTGGGTTGCTGTTTTGATTTATATAGTTAAGTGTTAAACATCGACAAAAATCACTTCACCATTTATGAAACCATCGACCGAACACTCAATAAATGAGCTAATAGTCACCACTGCACCTTTGTGATTTATAGTTCGCAACTACGGCTCATACCTGTCTGACTCATTCGTGCTTCGAAGTTCGTTAGCAAAACTTCATTTCTCGTCACAGTAGAGCGTTGTTTGGCTTACATTTTTTATAAGAATAGTCTGAAGAGCAGATCATAGTCTCTACATTAAAGCGTTTGGTTAAACTGTGTTGCTAAACATTGTAATAGTGCATTTACTCTTAATGGCGATGAATATTTAAAGGTGTCCATCCAACCTTGTCGATTCAGCTCATTAATGAATTGGTGACAAGGAGAGAGTGTTGCTTTCGCAATATCAGCAAGGGGGATATCAGGAACCAAAGCAGAAACTGCATACTCATGATTACCATTGCTAAATTGATACCAGCGATTTTGCCACCAGCCAAGGGTTCTTGCTTCGATGAGCTGTCCTGTCTCATGCTCATTTCTTCCTGAGACATAGTAAACCGCACACTCACCGGCTTTTACTTGATACGCAAAGTGTGTCATACAAGCACCTCGTAGGAATACTTCATGATAAAGATAGTGATGGCCTTTCTTTTTACCATGCCCAAGAGTGTTGAGGGTGCGCCAATGAGCGTGTGCAGCTAAAACCGGCTTACATATAGACTCTCCTTTCGCCTGCAAAGAGCTTGGGCCATAATTTAGCTGATCAAACTGCGGCCGTTCCCAAAATACCTGGCTACGTTTCTCTGCAAGCTCCATCGCCTGACAATTGAGTGTAAGATTATGATCTTCTGACTCATACGGAGTCTGTGTATAGTCATAAAGACTGTCCGATGGAAGCAAAAACGGACACCAAGTACTAGTCAGTAGAATTACTTTTCCTGTATCCACATCGCAGCTACAAAGCAACCACAGTTTATTTTGAGCCCCTTGAGTCTTCCCTTTGTAAGGTACAGCCCAAGCGTAAGTTGCCACACGCTGAGCAGATTTCAAGTCATAGCGCTCTTGCTGCTTTAGGTTGCTAAATTGTGTTAACAGACGATCGAGTTGATTGCGTTTGAGTGGGGATTTCGTCAGATATTGAAGCCAACAACTACTGCTCTCAAGGCTTTGCTCAAGTTTGGCTAAAACTGATTTAAGTTCCGTCTTAGGTGTCCAACGCGAATAAGTTGTTAAACAGTCTTTACACCTAAAACGTATTTTTCCATTGGCTGAAATACCAAAGTGGGTCCGAGCTGTACTGGCACAGTTGGGGCAAATAGATGCTGTTAATTTGCCAAGGGTTTCTGCTCTTTTAGCCCATATCTTAGTGAAGCCATCACTATCTAGCACCGGGGGATAAGATCCGCATTTCTTACAATGAAAGGCTCGAAATCCTAGTCGATAAACGGGACCGGTAAACTCTTTAGCTTTGGTGATACCAAAGTTATCACAGAGGTTATTTTTGCAGACGTTTAAATCAACTAGTTCCATAACAGCATCAACAAAAAGTGTATTTTCTTATTTTATCGTTTGCGCAAACGCTTTTAACGTGATGTTAGTCACAACTTAAGGTTTGTTTGATGAGTAAATTGCGCTCCAAATTCAATTACGGCAAAGGTTGGTCTCCGATAAACAGACCCGCCACCATAGTTGTTGAGCCAAACTAGCAGCGTTCGCCGGCAAATGAGGCATTTGCCCTCTTTACCAAGAACGCGCTTAATTTTTAGTACTCTTATACCAAGGCACTACCATGAACCTAAAACAAATCACTCAGTCTTTGGCTGCTTTAGGCTTAGGCTTGAGCGTCAGCTTCCCTACCCTCGCAGAAATCAAGGAAGTGACTCTTCTACATACCAACGATATTGAAAGTGTGTACCAACCAATCGATGCGTTTTGGGATGAAAGCATGGAAGGTATCGGTGGCATTGCTCACCTTGCAACTTTGATTGAGCAAGAGCGTGATAAAGCGACGGCTGAAGGTAGTACATACTTTCAAGTAGATGCCGGTGACATCTTTACTGGCTCTTTGACAAAGCGTAGCTTTGGTCGCTTAGCTTTTGATTTATATGATGTAATGGGTTACGACGTAATTACCTTAGGTAACCATGAGTTCGAATACGGTTGGGAACGCCTTCGTGAAGTCATGCCTCGTGCAAGCTATCCGGTGCTATGTGCAAACATTTTTTATGAAGGTACAGATATTACCCTCGCTCAGCCATACACGATCATCGAACGTGATGGTATTAAAATGGGTGTCATTGGTGTAATGGGTATTGACGCTTACTACAACACAATGTGGGAAGGTAACCGTCGCGGCCTAGAAGTTCGAGATCCTATCGAAGTCACTCAACACTATATTGACTTTTTGAAAGATGAAGTCGACTTCACTGTTATCCTCACTCACCAGAACCTGACTGCACCAATGCAGAGCGATAAACAAGTCGACGAGGAAGTTCAGCGTGGTATTGAAGAAGACTACGAAATGGCAGGTAAGCTACGCGGAGCTGACATCATCATTGGCGGTCACTCAGATAACGGTCTTTGGGAACCAGTGGTACATCCTAAAACTGGTACGATTATCGGTATGACATTTGGTCAGGGGATGCACCTAGGCCACATGAAGCTGTTAGTGGATACAGAGAATGGCGGTGTAAAACTTGAAAAAGGAAAGTTAATTACTGTCAACGCAGATAAGATCCCAGCACACCCTCGTGCAGAAGAAATGATAAATGAAGCTCGTGATGCAAACCCAGATCTTTCTGAAGTCATTGCTGAGCTTGATGACACAGCAGCGCGTCGCTACGTTCGTGAATCTCGCATCGGTAACCTACTAACAGATATTATTCGTGAAGCAGGCGAAGCTGATATTGCAATGCTAAGTTCAGGTAGTATTCGTGTCGATTTTAATCAAGGGCCGATAACGGTTGAGCAAGCAATGAATGCTTTCCCATTCACAGATAAGCTAACCGTTGTAGAGTTAACTGGCGAGAACCTAAAAGAACTATTGGAATACAGCTACACACTACCGTATGGATTAGCCCAGTTCTCAGGCATCAAAACCACGTATGATATGTCTAAGCCAGAAAATAAGCGTCTAGTTACTCTGGAAGTGAACGGTAAAGCAGTTAAAGACACTGATAAGTACCGTGTAGCAACATACTCATTTGCTGCTAGTGGCGGTGATGGTTACACCGTTTTCTCCAAAGGCAAGGTACTTAAGGAGGAAGGACTTGTAATGGATATTATTATTGATGGTCTACGCGAACGTAAAGATATTGTTGTCCCTCAGCTTGGCCGTCAAATAGATATCAGTAAGTAATCCTACATCTGCTGATAATAATTAATGCTAAAGCTAGCTGATTTTACAGCTGGCTTTTTTAATTGGCCTAAATCAACATATTTAATATACAACTTTAACGCCACAAAGGTTCTGGTTCATATCAAATCGACAGATATGGCATGAACCACAAAAAGCAAAAGTAGCAAACCTAATGAACTAGCGATTTTGTAATAGAAGTGACCAGTCAGGCATTACGCATCAACAAAAATCACTTCACCATTGATGAAACCATCGACCGAACGCTCAAACGCCTTGCCGACTAACTTACCCGGTACCGGTTCAAACCCTGGCATCATCTCACCGTACACATCCCATGCTTCGGCAAGAACGGTTGGGTTAACCACATTGATCCTCGTATTACGTGGCATTTCATAGGCAACGCATTTGACGAAGGTATCTATCGCGCCACTTGTGGTGGCATCGGCGATAGCGTAGGGAATTGGCTTTACATTCAAAATACCGCTGATTAAGGTGAAAGAACCACCATCAGCAATGTATTTCTGGCCAATCCGCACTAGGTTAATCTGCCCCATCATTTTGCTCATGACCGTTGTCATCCATTGCGCTTCAGTCATCTCGGCAAAAGTCGCATATTCACAGTAACCGACAGTATTGACCACCGCATCAAAATGGCCGACTTTCTCATACAGTGCCTCAATGGATTTTTCATCGGTAATATCGACGATGTGGTCAACATCACCAGAGCGCCCCGCGGTGATCACCTTGTGGTTGCCTAAACCGGTCAACGCCGCTTGACCCATTTTGCCCAGTGCACCAATTAGAATGACAGTTTTCATATTTCTCTCCAGCCTTTGGATTTATTCGATGGAGAGACTTTAATGAACCACTAAAACAAACTGAAACAATATGATTTTGTAAGTGATACAAGCCAAACTTGTTACTAGGTACAATAGCAACCAAAGTAGCTTTTGCAGCAAGGTGAAGTGTGAGCAGGTTAGATCGGTTAGACATAAAGCAATTGAGGGTTTTCCAAGCACTGATACGTGAAGAGAATGCTTCTAAAGCCGCAAGCCAGTTAGGGCTAACCCAACAAGCGGTCAGCGAGCACCTCAAAAAGCTCAGGGATGTGTTTGATGACAGGTTATTCGTCAGGAAAACCAATGGCTTTGTTCCCACACCATTTGCCGAAGAGCTCGCCATCAAGGTCGATAAGCTACTGATTGACTTCAATGCACTAATGGCTACCAGCTGTTTTGTACCTGAAAAGGCCAAAGGGACGTTCGTGATATCAGCAACGGACTATGCCCAGCAAGTTATCTTACCCCGTTTGATTGCCAAGCTAAGGGTACAGGCCCCCAGCCTGAAGTTAATTGTCAGGGATTTCGAAATAGACACACTCCATGAGCTGATGGAAAATGGCAAGGTCAACTTAGCTATCGCCTTTCCTGATTACATTCATGAAAGCTACCGGGTTTTAAAGCTATTTGAAGAGCACCATGCCTGCGTAACCTCATCAAAGTCATCCATCGCAGGGAAAAAGCCATCATTAGCCGAAGTGGCAGAATTCCCGACCATCATCGCCTCGCCATCTAGGCCGAATTTCAAAGGCTTTATCGATGATTGGTTTTCACAGTTTGGTTTGAAACGAAACGTTGTAGTCTCTGCGCCCTGCTTTTCTATTGTGCCTATGTATCTGGAAACAACAGACTCCATTGCTTTCTTACCGTCGCGAGTAATACAAGGGCTGGATGTGGTCACTATTCCGCTCGAGCAGTCCCCTGATAGCTTTGATGTCATTGCGGCGTGGCACCCCCGCTACCATGATGACCCGTTACAGCAGTGGGTCGTGTCATTGCTCGACATTGAGTAATCGATGGCTTCCAACGCAAAAAAACAGCAACCTAATAGCTAGGTTGCTGTTTTTCATTTAACGGGTTAATCAATTCGCACGAAAGAAACTCTCGCGAACGCTACTCGCTCCTAGGCGCTAACACAAGTCCCGGCTTTTTCGGCCAATACATCCAGCCCTTCTTCCAAGGCGCCGATGTAGGCCCTGCCACCAAACTGGGCAAAGTCAGCTGCGGCCTCCACTTTCGGCCCCATTGAACCGGCAGGGAATTGGTATTCGCTCAACTGCGCTGGGGTTGCTGCGCGAAGGGCGCGCTGGTTTTCAGTGCCCCAATCTAGGTAGACCGCATCGGCATCGGTCAAGATCAGCAGCTTGTCAGCGTTGAGCTGCTTGGCGAGCAAGGTCGCAGCCAGATCTTTGTCGATCACCCCTTCGACCCCGGTATAGCCGTAGTCAGTTTTACGCACAGGGATCCCGCCACCGCCACAGCAGATCACGATTTCACCCGCGCCCAATAAGGTCTCGATAGATTTCTTGTCAATAATGTTCAACGGTTTTGGCGACGGTACGACGCGGCGGACAAACTCGCCATCGCGCTTCATCGTCCAGTTATTGGCTTCTGCCAAGATGCCAGCTTCTTCTTCGTTGTAGACCGGGCCAACGAACTTGGTTGGGTCAAGCATGCTCGGATCGTTCGAATCGACTTCGATACGGGTCAGCAAACTAGAGACTTCTGTATCCGGCATCAGGTTTTGCAGCTCCTGGGCCAGCATATAGCCAATCATACCTTCACTTTCAGCGCCTAAAACATCGAGCGGGTAAGGCTGTACCTTGTCGTAGGCCAGGTTCTGTAGGGCTAGCAAGCCGACCTGTGGCCCATTGCCATGGACAATCGCCACTTGGTACTCCTTGGCAATCTCAGCGATCGCTTTGGCAGCAATCTTGATATTGGCAAGCTGGTTGGTAAAACTTGGCGCATCGCCACGACGCAACAGTGCATTTCCCCCTAAGGCGACGACAGCAGTACTCTTCTTGGTTGGGGTGTTCATAACTACTCCTTGAATTATCCTTGTTGTTTTGGGGCTATTACCCCTACCCGTCCGTTACGGCTTACAGCGCACTGGCATCGAACGGTTTGCGGCGAATAAAGCGGCCATTCCCAGCTTTCCCCGTAAATTCGCCATTACACGCTACAACGTCCCCACGGCTGATGGTCATCACTGGCCAGCCCTGGGTTTGGATATCTTCAAACGGGGTATAGTCTGCGTTGTCGTGTAGTAATTCGTGTTTGATTGAGACTTCTTGCTCTGGGTCGAACAGCACTAAGTCAGCATCAGCTCCTGCTTGCAAAGCGCCTTTTTGCGGATAAAGGCCAAACAACTTGGCTGGCAGGTAACTGGTCAGCTCGACAAAACGGCTTGGGCTCAGCCGCCCTTTCATCACGCCTTCAGAGAACAGCAATGGCATTCGGGTCTCGACGCCAGGCATCCCGTTAGGACAAGCGCTAAAGTTGTCTTTGCCGCGCTGTTTTTGCTCATGGTAGGTGAACGAGCAATGGTCGGTAGCCACTGTATCAATACTGCCATCCACCAGCCCGAGCCAGAGCTTCTCGCGCTCTACCGCTGGTCGAAGTGGCGGGCTCAGAATGAATTTGAGCGCGTCTTCCCGTTCATAGCAGCTATCATCCAACATCAGGTATTGCGGGCAGGTTTCCACCCACACAGGTTGGTGGTTATCGCGGGCAAGGCGGGTGTAATCCAGACCAAGCCCATTAGAGAGGTGGACAATATACAGCGGCGCATCACCGGCCAATTTGGCTAGATTGATCATCCGGGCAATAGCCTCGGCCTCGCACTCGAGCGGACGACTTACCGCATGGTATTTAGGTGCGGTCTTGCCCTGCTCTAGCAGTTGGGTACGGCGCAAGGCAATAGCAGCATCGTTCTCGGGGTGCACGGTAGCCAATGCGCCGACTTGTTTCAGTTGGATCAGCGCCTTGAGCACTTCTTCATCATCGAGCTTGTAACCGTAGGTTAGGTACAACTTGAAGCTGGATATCCCCTCTTCTTCGACCATCGAAGCCATTTCAGCGAGGATGTCGTCATTTACGTGCTGGATCACCCCGTGGAAGCTATAGTCGATAACTGCTGTATCCTTGGCGTATTTCTGATAGACATTCAACTGGTGGTGAAGGCTACAACCTTTGGGGCCAAAGCCCATATGGTCAACAACCGTGGTAGTGCCACCACAGGCTGCTGCGCGGGTGCCGGAGAAAAAATCATCGCAACTACGCGCGATACCAACATCGATATTGAAATGGGTATGGACATCAATACCGCCCGGCATCACATACAATCCCGCCGCCTCGATGATTTCACACTGCTTGGGAATGATGTGGATTTCTGGGGCAATGTCGGCGATCTTGCCGTCAACGATAAGAATATCGGCTTTTTGAGCCTGCAGGTGATCAACCACTATCCCCTGGCGGATCAACATTGTCCCCGGACGGGGCTGGGTAAGGATCGCCGCTTGGTTTTCTGATGTTTTTTTCGACGCCGCGGAAAACATACTTTATTCCTTCTCTGCCTAAGAATTCATATACCCAAATTACGTCAAGGTATAAAAAGAATGCTGTTGCGTTTGCCCGCTGAGATTAGAGACTTTAGCTTTAAGGCTTCAGGGGTAACGGACAAAAGAAACAGAACACACCTGCCTAAAAAAGAAATCCATCCTGGGGGGGATATGTGGCCAACGTTAGGCAGAGCGGTCGGCGCCCCCAGGACGGAAAAGGATGGACAGGCAGAGCACAGAGAGCATAGTGCCCTACCCGTCACGTTTTATTACTTCTTCAACTCTTTCAGGTACATCTGAGGAATAACAGCGTACATTGCGGCACAAGTGACTAGGTGATCTTTCCAAGTCTTCTCGTTTGGCGCGTGTGCTTCTGGCTCTTTACCAGGACCGAAGCCGATCACTGGGATACCGTAGCGGCCCATGATAGATACGCCATTGGTTGAGAAAGTCCACTTATCAACGGTTGGTTTCTTGTCGAACAGTAGCTCGTAAGAGGCTTCTAGAGTCTTAGTCGCAACGTGCTCTTCATCGATCTTCCATGCAGGGAAGTAGCACTCTGTTGGGTAAACCAAGCCGGTGTAGGCAGGACGGTCATAGTTGTACATAGACACTTTACCGCCAAATTTCTTAACCGCTTCAAGCTCTTCGATTTCCTTGATAGCGCCTTCCCATGTTTCACCCCAAGTCAGGCGACGGTCGATAGACACCGCGCAGCTGTCAGCAACCGCACAGCGGCTTGGTGAAGTGAAGAAGACTTCAGAAACAGTCAGTGTACCTTTGCCTAGGAATGGGTCGTCGCCAAGGTTAGAAGCCAGTTTCTCGATATCGCCTAGGATGTGACCCATCTTGAAGATAGCGTTGTCACCACGCTCAGGCGCTGAGCCGTGGCAGCTAACACCGGATACATCAACACGAATTTCCATACGACCGCGTTGGCCACGGTAGATCTGGCAATCAGTAGGTTCAGTAGATACAACAAACTCAGGGCGGATATTGCTTTCCTGGATGATGTACTGCCAGCAAAGGCCGTCACAGTCTTCTTCCTGAACAGTACCGGTCACTAGCAGGGTGTATTCATCTTCAAGGCCAAGATCTTTGATGATCTTACCGGCGTAAACCATAGACGCCATGCCGCCTTCCTGATCCGATGCACCACGACCACCGATCACTTCGTCATCTTCCATACCTTCATACGGGTCGAAGTCCCAGTTATCCATGTTACCGACACCGACGGTATCGATGTGTGCATCCATCGCAATAAGGTGGGGACCGTGACCAATCCAACCCAGTACGTTGCCCATTGGGTCGATTTCTACTTTGTCAAAGCCGACTTTTTCCATTTCTTCTTTGATGCGCAGTACCACTTTTTCTTCGTCACAGCTTTCACTTGGAATCGCAATCATGTCACGAAGGAAACGGGTCATGTCCGCTTTGTAGTCTTGGGCTTTTTCCAGTACTTGGGCAAATGGGATGTTCATTATAATTCTCCTTGAACCGGGCGGTGGTCATCACACCCGGTATGATCGATTTTCACGGCACCCTGCCTATTGATGACACCAACAAGGCACTAAATTTAAAATTCTTTATTCATATCTATTTCTGAGCATTTAGTGGTGCTAGTTAGCGCAGACTCTGTGCTAACTAGCCCAAATAATGGGTCAAAAATATGGTCAAACAGTTTGGTGTTTACCGCCCCACACCACTTCGCGGTAATGGACAGGGTCGGTATCCCCTTCGGTATTGATCAGCAGTACCACTGAGTCTTGGTTGAGACCCATTTTTTCCATCAGTTTTTCTTTTTCTGGATGGAAATGAACGGCGGCAAGCAAACCAGCACCTACTGCACCAGACTCACCAGACACAACTCTTGGGTCATCACCCATTGGGTTACCGAGGACACGCATACCTAGTGCGGCAACACTGTCCTGGCAGGAAACAAACTGGGTGGAGCAATCGCGCAATACCGGCCAGCCGATTGGGTTAGGTTCGCCACAAGCCAGGCCAACCATGATGGTGGCAAGGTCGCCATCGACATTGATCATTTCGCCTTTTTCGCTGATACCAGAGCGGTAGATACAGTCAGCTTGGTCAGGCTCGACAACCACGGAGTGCAGTTTGTCAGGGCCGTATTGATCACAGAGGTAGCCCAGCACACCGCCGGCCATCGCACCAACACCGGCCTGTAGGAACACGTGAGTCGGGCGTTCAACTGCCATTTCTTTCATTTGAACGACAGCTTCTGCTGCCATGGTGGTATAACCCTGCATGATCCAGGTTGGGATCTCGGTGTAACCTTCCCAAGCGGTGTCCTGAACCACTTTCCAGCCGTTTTCATCTGCTGTTTTGATCGCAAGGCGCACGGTATCGTCGTAGTTCATGTCGGTGACAATACATTCGGCCCCCAAAGCACGGATGTTGTTGACGCGCTCGTCAGCCGCGCCTTTTGGCATGTACACCACGGCGTTCTGGCCGAGTTTGTTAGCAGCCCATGCTACACCACGGCCGTGGTTACCATCGGTGGCGGTCGCAAAGGTCATTTTTTCTGTGATGTCGTTTTTCAGCTTGTCGAAATCAAAGGCATTGATATCAAGCTTGAACTCATCACACAGCAGGCGGGCAATCGCATAAGCGCCCCCCAGCATTTTGAATGCATTCAAATCGAAGCGGTAAGATTCATCTTTGACTAGGATTTTGCCAACACCGATTGCTTTGGCCAGGCAGTCAAGAGAATGTAAGGGTGTCGGCTGGTAGCCTTCCACAGCTTGGTGGAAAGAGCGGGCTTTTTCCGCTTCAGCGGCGGTAAATAGTGGAGATAGCTGACCGTTATAGTGGCGGTTATCGGCGATCTCCATTTTAAGAGTGAACGTAGACACGACCAGACCTCATAAAATAAGAGAAAGAAAAAGGCGGGGGTCTGAAATAACCCAAGGGTATTACTCCCCCGCTAATGGGCTAGCATGCCCAAGCATAAAGATACAGATAGATCGACTAGGGACTCGATGCCGTAAGCGGTTATTTAACGCGCTTCTTCGCATCGTCCAGTAGCTCTTGCAGAATATGCCCAGGCTCCTGGTATTTACGGTTTAGTATCATTGCCGCAATAATGTATGGCTTCCAGCTCGCTTCCTTGTAAGTCGCGATACGGTATTTCTCAAATACCGACTCCTCGACTTCGCCTTCTTCACACGATACGCCAGTGATGTCCGCTGGTAGGCAGTGCATGTAAAGTGCTTCGCCACCTTTGGTCAGCTTCATCATCTCTTCGGTACAGTGCCAGTCTTTGTGGTTGGCATTCTGGCCAAGACATTCTTTTTCCAGTGCTTTTAGGCCATCATGATCGTTAGCACGTAGCAGTTCAGTACGACGACCCATCACTTGGTAAGGCGCCCAAGACTTCGGATAAACGATGTCTGCGTCTTTGAACGCTTCTTCCATGCTGGCAACCTGAGTGAAGCTACCGCCAGAAGCTTCCGCGTTCTTGCGTGCTTCTTCGACTACTTCAGGGATCAAGTCATAGCCTTCTGGGTGAGCCAGAGTGACGTCCATACCGAAACGAGTCATCAAGCCGATGATACCCTGAGGCACTGACAATGGCTTGCCGTAGCTTGGCGAGTAAGCCCAAGTCATCGCAATTTTCTTGCCTTTCAGCTTATCCAGACCACCGAAGTGCTCTTCCAACCATGCCAAGTCAGCCATAGACTGGGTTGGGTGGTCGATATCACACTGCAGGTTAACCAGAGCAGGACGGTGAGGAAGCACGCCTTCTTTAACGCCGTCATCCAGCGCTTCACCCACTTCACGCATGTAAGCATTACCAGCGCCTAGGTACATGTCATCGCGGATACCGATAGCATCGGCACAGAATGAAATCATGTTGGCGGTTTCGCGGACTGTTTCACCGTGGGCAATTTGTGATTTGCCTTCATCCAAGTCCTGCTGGGCAAGGCCTAGCATGTTGATTGCTGATGCGTAAGAGAAGCGGGTACGGGTTGAGTTGTCACGGAACAGGGAAATTCCGAGGCCGTTGTTAAACACGTTGGTAGCAATGTTTTCCTGGCGCATTGATTTAAGGGCTTGGGCTGTTTTCAATACACGCTCAAGTTCTTCCGGGGTTTGCTCCCAGGTCAACAGAAAGTCTTTGTCGTGCAGTTCAGATTTAAGCTCATTAATTTCCTTGATCAGTTCGTTGATGCTCTTCATGTTTTTCTTCCCGGTTTCAATTGTTATACGTTCCTGGCAGCGCTTTTCTTCACGGGCCAGTCGCTTAATGGGTAATGACAGCCTTCAGCATTGCTCAATCAGCGATCATTCATTTGGTTTTTGATTTAAGGCACTGAGATTGCTTATAAGAACGGTCCGTTCAAACAGTGTTCTTGTAATGCTTCAGGCTTAAACTAAGGGTTAACAAAGGTAATTTTTTCGGAACTTAATTCAGTACAATCAACAACTGTGCCAACATTGAAATTAGAAAACTTTATTTATCATTACTCCTTGAAAAGCCGCGAAATTACAGGCTTTGACAATTTAAAGGCACCGCTAAACCATAAAGAAAAACTAGGCAGCCAAATGAAAAGCTATCACGGAGGTATCAACTCGCTAGACCAAAATGATAGTGATAAAAAAGGGGGATTATCATATTGATATTCCCGTGTGACATTGCTAGCAAAATATTCCATTTCGAATTTTTCAATTGAAAAACCCTGACACATATCAAACAGCATAAAGCGGTTTTTCTTTATGTTAATTCGGTCATTAAAGGAATAAGCCAGTCAATATGCTGAACACACCAAGACCCTCAGAATTAATGCAGTTGCAACCAACGATCCTCCGCTTCACTCAGATGTTGTCGGCGGTGTTGAAGATCGATGCCGAAGTTGTCGATGCCGATTTGGTCCGAATTGCAGGTACTGGTCCCTACAGTAAGTTTTTTGGAAAAAAACTGAACACCAGCTCAAGGATATTCAGGTATATCCTTGAGACACATGAAGAAAAAGTTGTCGTTAAATCTCGTACCGATCCTTTATGCGAAGGGTGTACTAACAAAAACGGTTGCCGTGAAATGGCCTTTCTGGGCGTACCTATCATGATTGAAGAAAGGTGCCTAGGGGTGATCAGCCTCGTCGCGTTTACCGAAGAGTCGCGTGAAAGAATCAAGGAAAATGTCCAACTTTTCTCAGACTACATTAAACACATCGCCCAAATTGTGGTGTCTAAAGTTGTCGAGAAAAACAGTAACAGTGAAGGTCTCGATGAGGTGTTTACTAATCTTATTGAAAACATGGACCAAGGCGTATTAGTTCTCGATGAAAACAATCGGGTAAAATACGGTAATCAACCAGCACTCAACAACCTAAATATAACGCAGGATGTGCTGCATACCCTTGAAATTAATATTCAGCCATTGTCACTTCACAACAATGAAATGAAAGGCCACCAGCAACATATTATTTCACTGGGAGGGCGGCAAGAATTATTAGTCGGGCAATTTTATAATGCCCATGGTCACCAATTATTCTTAATGGCTTACCATCAGCCCAATAGCGCTTTGATGATCCCAGATCATGAGCCTCAATTCGCCACCGTTATCGGCGAATGTACCAAGATGCGCCAACTGAAAAAGCTCATCACCCGCATTGCCAGCAGCCCGTCCAGCGTGCTGATCAACGGTGAAAGCGGTACCGGTAAGGAAGTCATCGCCAATGCGGTACATAACCTCAGTGATCGCAGCAAATACCCGTTTATTGCTATCAACTGTGCAGCTATTCCTGATCAGCTGCTGGAAAGTGAGCTGTTTGGTTATGTCAAAGGAGCCTTTACCGGCGCTTCAACTAAGGGCAAGACTGGCCTTATCCAGGCTGCCAACAAAGGCACTCTGTTCCTCGATGAAATCGGCGATATGTCGATGACCCTACAAGCCAAGTTGTTGCGTGTGCTGGAAGAGCGCGAAGTGATGCCTATTGGCTCGAACAAATCCGTCCCGGTGGATATCCGCATCATTTCGGCAACCAACCGAAATTTCCAGGAGATGATCGCCACCAACAAATTCCGCGAGGATTTATATTACCGGCTTAACGTCATCCCTATTCACCTACCGCCGCTAAAAGAGCGTGAGGGGGATATCGCGCTGCTGATCAACTACTTCCTCGAACACCACACCCAAAAAATCGGGGTGACCTACCCGGGGATCAGTGCTGAAGCCATGCGCCTCCTCAATGCCTACCATTGGCCGGGGAACGTTCGTGAATTAAGCAACTTAGTGGAATATCTTGTCAATGTCGTGCCAGAAGGCGACCAGATCGACGTCGACTTACTACCTCCATACTTTGAACAAACACCTGAAGCATCCAGCCCTCAAGAAGCCTTGAGCGATGACTGTTCAATGAGTCTAGAGGAAATGGAGAAGATCCGCATAGAAGAGGCCATTTCACGGCTGGGCAACCGCAAAATGGTCGCCGAAGAGCTAGGGATAGGGATTGCCACCCTGTACCGTAAGATCAAAAAGTATGGGCTAAGCAACCACCGGGCTTGATAAGCCCTGCTCCCCCTTATAACTTGCTTCCCCTTAAAAAAGTAAGGCCGCGACTTTCGCGGCCTTTGTTTTGTTAGAAGCTAATTGGCTTACGGCCTGTTGCTTTATCTGCTGGGCCTTTGGCTGCTGGCTTGCCTGAGCCGCCTTTCTTCGCTTTATTGGCTTTATTACCTTGGGAGCGACCGCCTTGAGAGCCGGCTTTCGCACCCTGCCCTTTACCCTTCGCCGCTTTTGATGCTGACTTAGAGCGAGGTGCTGGCTTTGGCTCAGCGGCTTTCTTAGGTTTTTCTACCACCTCAGTCACTGGCTGGTCGCAAAGCACTAGGTAGAACTCATTGTTGAACTCAATGACATCACCGTCATAGACCTTACGGCGTTTTCGTTGTTCCAGCTCACCGTTGACCGCGACATAACCTTCGGCAATCGCAAATTTGGCTTCACCGCCACCACTTACGGCGTTGGCAATTTTCAACACCTTATAAAGCTCAATAGGCTGGGCACTCACCTCAACGCCAAGGGCTTCAACTTCATATTCTTCGTGTTCTTCAGACATTTTTCTAACCAGTGGTGACTTAAATTATTTAACTCGCGTCATAACGCTAACTGAATTTTAACCCAATCCGGCTTGGCATTCACGTAGCGGGTAAGTTATTCTCGCCGCTTGTTTCTTTAGACTATGTATTCAATTAGGTCATCACATGTACTGCCCTTCTTGCGGACAAGCATCACTCGCTCAAACCGATGCTAAAGCGTTTCGTTGTGAGCACTGCCAATTCACCTATTTTCACAATACTGCATCGGCTGTTCTGGCGGTTATCTGCTGTGGCGATGAAGTCTTAGTGGCAGAACGCGGGCGCGATCCCGGTAAAGGTATGCTCGATTTTCCCGGTGGATTTGTTGATTATGATGAATCGTTAGAGCAAGCCCTCTGCCGTGAACTGCAAGAGGAACTGGGCTTTCAGCCTACCGACATGCGCTATATCGGCTCTGCATCCAACACCTACAACTACCGTAGTATCGAATACAAGACCTGTGATGCTTTCTTTCACATCACACTAGATAACAAGCCAAAAATGCAGGCAAATGATGATGTTGCCGCTATCCGCTGGGTAAAACGCAATGACATCATTGCGAATGAGTTTGCTTTCGAATCAGCCAAAAACGCATTGAAATTACTGGGTATAGATTAACGACAATTTGGTCGCTCTACGCCTACAAGAGCGGGGAAAGTGTGAACTACGCCTCCTTGCTCCTCCTTAAAATAATTAATCAGGGATGATGGTTTTTTAACCAAATCAAGACAGGATGTATGTCGTAAACAACATGATGACTTGAGGGTAAAACGTCATGCTGACTTTTAATAAAGATTATGTTTTTTCAAACAACGCAGAAACCAGCTTCGAAGAAGCCAACCGTGTAAGTTGCCCGCAAGAAGCCGACAAAGAGCTGAAGCGTAAGGCAATGTTGGCTAGCGTACAAAAAGAAGGTGGTTTGGAAGACTGATATCAAGTGCAACGTCTCTAAGACTTTTGCCTGATATGAAGACCAGTCCTAATTCGACGTCTCTCCAGCGCTGGTGGTAACCAAGTTTTTGGCCGCCAACCAATATCTTCCTGTGCCTCGTTGTTAGTAAGCAATCAACTTTCTCAGGCCATCAGCGCTTTTCACAATCTCCTTCAAGCCTCACTCGCAAGGCTTTAGCACTTCAACTTTGTCGTAAATTCAACCATTAACTAGTATTCCCTTATGACCTTCGCACACAGCGACTTTAGGGAAGTGGCCATGTCTTTATCATTATCTCTATTATTCTTACTCCTGCGCACCTTACTTCTCATCATTACTCTAATGGTGCCATCCCTTGCGCTGTCAGAAACACAAGCTGACGAACAAGGCATATTGGAGCGACCGCTGATAGAGCGCTACGTATTGGACGAGCTCAAGGCGCTGCGCACCGACCAGCAAGATCTCGAGCGTCGCTTAGTGGTGGAAATTACTGACCGGGAACTGGCCGTTGCTGATAAATCAATGAACTATGCCAATGTCACTGTTACTTATTTCTTCTACTTTATCGCAGGTGCTGCCTCACTCTTTGCCTTTGTCGGTTGGCAGTCCCTTCGAGAGTTGCGTGATAACACCAAGAAAGCCGCCGACCAGCAGCTCCAGTCCATTGCCGATCAGTACGAGAAGAAATTCCAGCGCCTCGAGCAAGATCTCAAACGCAAAACCCGCATCATTGCCCAGAACAACAAAGAGATTGAGACTATCAATGAAATCCATAATTTATGGCTGCGCTCGCAAGGTCTACAGACCCCAGAGCAAAAGATCGAAGTCTATGACGATATATTAAAAATCCGCCCTGGCGATTTAGAAGCCCTTACCTACAAAGCAGATGCCGTCATGGAAATCAGAGAGTATCACTGGGCATTAAGCCTCTGTAATCGAGTACTCGAGCTTGATTCCAGCAATGCCCATGCTCTTTACCAGCGCGCATGTGCCTATGCCTGTTTAGGCTCGGAAGAGCTAGCAATCAACGATTTGGAACAAGCAGTCATCGGAAGTGCCTCGTTACGTGAATTAGCCGCAGAAGATCCTGACTTTGAATCTCTCCACGGTAACGAGCGGTTTGAAATACTGATAGATCCCAGCGATACCTAAAATCCCCACCGACGCTTTACAGAATATCCTGAAAGATTAGGACATTTACCGATCCTGCTGTAAGCTACCCCGCTTGCTGCCTGTGTGAGGCAGATCATACTTTTATCCAACTGAGAATTTTCTATGAGTTTTGCCTCTTTGGGCCTTTGCACCCCAATTCTTGAAGCTGTTGCCAACCAAGGCTACGAAACCCCGTCTCCTATTCAGGCGCAGGCGATCCCTGCTGTTCTTGAAGGGCGGGATGTCATGGCGGCGGCACAGACAGGAACAGGCAAAACTGCAGGCTTTACCCTGCCAATTCTCGAGCGTCTATCTAAAGGCCCAATCGTTCGTGCTAACCAAGTACGAGCATTGGTACTGACGCCAACCCGCGAGCTGGCAGCCCAGGTCGGTGAAAACGTAGCAACCTACTCCAAAAAGCTTCCGCTAAGCTCTGCGGTCGTTTTCGGCGGGGTGAAAATCAACCCGCAGATGATGCGCATGCGCAAGGGTGCCGACGTACTGGTCGCCACGCCTGGCCGCTTGCTGGATCTTATCGGCCAGAACGCTGTTAAGTTCAACCAGCTCGAAGTACTGGTACTGGACGAAGCCGACCGTATGCTGGATATGGGCTTTATCCGTGACATCAAAAAGATCCTAGCGCTGCTTCCTGCCAAGCGTCAGAACCTGCTGTTCTCTGCGACCTTCTCGGAAGAAATCCGCGAATTGGCTCGCGAGCTAACCAACAACCCAGTAGAGATTTCGGTAACGCCGCGTAACAGCACGGCCAAAACCGTACAGCAGTGGATCTACCCAACGGATAAGAAGAAAAAGCCAGCATTGCTGACCAAGCTTATCCAAGAGAAAAAGTGGCAGCAGGCGCTTGTCTTTACCCGTACCAAGCACGGCGCAAACCGCCTAGCGAAATACCTTGAAGAGCGCGACATTACTGCGGCAGCTATCCACGGTAACAAGAGCCAAGGTGCCCGTACCAAGGCATTGGCAAACTTCAAAACCGGTGAGATCCGAATCCTCGTCGCAACCGACATCGCTGCCCGTGGTATCGATATCGACCAGTTGCCGCAGGTTGTTAACTTCGACCTGCCAAATGTGGCCGAAGATTATGTTCACCGTATCGGCCGTACCGGTCGTGCAGGTGCTGAAGGCCACGCGGTTTCACTGGTGTGCGCCGATGAAATCAAAGAGCTGAATGCCATTGAACAATTGATTCAGCAGCACCTTGAGCGTAAAGATGTGGTGGGCTTTGTACCAACCAATGCACTACCGAATTCTTTGCCGATCAAACCGCTTAAAGCGAAAAAGCCTAAGAAACCGAAAAAGCCAAAAGAAGCGGCAGAAAGCAATACTGAAAAGCGCACTGAAAAGCGTACTGATGGCCGTACTGAAAGCCGCAATAAACCAAAACGCAATTCAGGTCCTCGCAAAGGTAATGCACCGAAACAAGGTGACAATAAACCTCGTAATGCTGACGGCCAGCAGCGTAAGCGCCAAGCTAACGGCAACGGCAACGGCAACGGCAACGGCAACGGCAACGGCAACGGCAACGGCAACGGCAACGGCAACGGCAACGGCAACGGCAACGGCAAAAACTATCGTAACAGCGATGTGAAGCCAAGAGGTCAGAAGCCAAATCAACGAGGCCGCAAGCCTAATAGCAAAAATGTGAACCGCTCGAAAAATAACGCAGCGCAAGCAAGCTAAACCGAAAGAACATTACTCATATCAATAAAATAGC
This sequence comes from Photobacterium sp. AWH4_225, assembly GCF_056158405.1. Lineage (NCBI taxonomy): Bacteria > Pseudomonadati > Pseudomonadota > Gammaproteobacteria > Vibrionales > Vibrionaceae > Photobacterium > Photobacterium sp. AWH4_225. The sequence goes on from NZ_JBSWTF010000001.1 coordinate 2,661,738, forward strand.
GAGCCAGCATAATATAATGCTGGCTCTTCTTTTTATGCTAGGTAACTCTAATGAAACTAACTAAATGGGCACTGCTCTCTTCTGCAGCTGTAATGAGTCCCCAACTTTTGGCGGCAACTTTTGATCAGTTAGCCGCCGAAAATAATCAAGATTTCCAAGTCATCGACTGCCGGTCGAGCAATCACTATAACGGCTGGCCCGAAGCCAACCAAACACGCGGTGGTCACTTCCCTGGTGCTATTAATTTCGATGCCGACTGGCTATCGACGCTTCGCCCCCAGGTTGTCCGCGCAGAACTCGAAAATAGAGGCATCGACCTCAACAAGCCGACATACCTTTACTGTCAGCCTGATAAAGCAGAAATTTTACAAGATCAGCTCAAGAGCCTTGGCAATAACAACATCCAGCTGATTGACCAAGCGGTAACTGACTATTCAGGTCAGCTGACTGCACTTGAAAACTATCAACAGCTGGTGCCTGCTGAGTGGCTCGATCAGCTAATCAACGGTAAAGATGTCCTCCACCCACCAGCAAAAGGCTTCAAAGTGGTCGAAGTCGCGTGGGGACCGCCAACCAAATACCTTGCTGCCCATATTCCTTCGGCGCTATACCTCAACACCAACATGATTGAGTCTGAGCCTTGGTGGAACCGTGTTGATGACAGCAAACTGGCAGAAGCCATCAAAGGGCTTGGTATCGCCCACGATACCACCGTCATCCTTTATGGTCGTGACAACACAGCAGCAGCTCGTGTTGCAAACCTAATGATGTACGCAGGTGTGGATGATGTTCGCCTTCTCAACGGTGGCTGGCAGTCCTGGGTCAATGCAGGTTTTTCAACCCAACCTCTGCGCAACCACGCCAAGCCTGTTGAGTTTGGCCGCAAGATCCCGGCTAATCCTCAGTACATCATTGATGTTCCAGAGGCCCGTGAAATCCTAGCCGATCCTGAACATCAGTCACTGGTCAGTATCCGCAGCTGGGCTGAATATGTTGGTGAGACGAGCGGTTACCGCTATATCGAGCCAAAAGGCCGTATCAAGGGTTCCAAGTGGGGCCACGCGGGCTCTGATGCCTACCACCTGGAAGACTTCCGCAACCCGGATGACACCATGATCAGCCCAAATATCATGACTGACTTCTGGAAAGATTGGGGCATTAACGCATCCCAAACAGTATCGTTCTACTGCGGTACCGGCTGGCGTGCTTCCGAAGTCTTCTTCTACGCCCATGTGATGGGCTGGAAAGACATTAGCGTTTATGACGGTGGCTGGTTTGAATGGAGCGGGGATCCTAGCAACCCGACTGAAACCGGCGACATCCCTAATGCGCCGAAGTCTGCGTTCTATAACGAGAAATAGCAAGACAGGCAATAGCAAAACGGAAAGACGACAGAATCCATTTTGCGATGACCAATCACTGAAAGGATCTGGCCCTATGGGTTCAGATCCTTTTTTATCCCCTTTTTCAAGTTACCGTTTTCGGCAATAACCTTTTGTTAACCACCTCATGCTTATTCTCCCCTCACGCTATGACACAGTGAATAAAGGATGGAGATAAGATGAAACTATTCGCTTCAATACTGACAACTGCAGCCATCACCGGCGCAGTGTGGGGGCTCGTTGTGCACCAGCCGGCAATGGCTGACACAACTAAGAATAATCAGGTACCACAGCTCAAGGTACCACAACCCAAGGTAACAAAAGCATCCGCTAGTGCTTCATCAAATGAAAAACAAAGGGAGGTATCTCAGCAATATTTGGATGGTGTAACCAAAACCCTGCCATTGGAATCTGTAGGCACATTGTGGGGCGACTTCGAGCACATCATCGCCGAACAAAACAAGCTGCCCGCCAACTGGGACACAATTATTGTCCTGTATCAGAATCTCAACAGCGACTTTACCGAAGCGACAGTCACCATCGGCTTCCCAAGCACAAATAATTCAGCAACAAGTCATTCAGCAACAAATAACTTGGTGGCCCTTCCTGCGATTGAAAAAGCACAGCCACTACTAAAGAGAGGAAAGTACTCTGAATCTGAGCTCATTGATGCTTGGCAGCAAATCAATTTTCAGCGGCAGGTCGACGCTTTGGTTGAGACCCATTATCTCAACACACAAGGAGAGCCGGAATCCAGCCAATTGTCTGTCTACTATAAATAACGACCACTCAGGAGATATGTCATGGATTTTATGTCTCAAGTTTTTTCTGAAACAACCATCATCTTCACCGAGAGCTGGGTGGACAATAACTTCGTCATTATTGCCGCAGCACTATTCTTGATAGAGCTTGTCCGCTATGCGTTCAAAAAGAAACTCAGCTGGAATATGTTGGGTGACAGTGCTACCAACTTTGTGACGCTTTTTTTCCTGTTGGTCACCGTCTTTGTCGTCGGCTTAGCCTATGTTGCCGCCTTTGTCTTCGCGTATGAACACTTCAGCCTTACTCAGTTGCCTATTACAGGTTGGACAATATTGGGCTGTCTGATCCTGGCTGACTTGGCCTACTACTGGGAGCACCGGTTTTTGCACAGCAACGGTCTTGCATGGGGGACACACTCAGTCCATCACAGCTCGCCGTACTTTAATATTTCGGTAGCCTACAGATTTGGACCGCTCGACTGGTTTTTCCCGTTCTTCTTCCACTTACCCTTGATTCTGTTGGGCTTCAATCCATTTGTGGTGCTGATGTGTGAAACCTTCGTCCAGCTGTTCCAGACTCTGCTGCATACTGAAACAGTAAGAAAACTCCCGCGACCGATTGAAGCCATCTTCAATACACCATCGCATCACAGGGTCCATCACGCGACCAATAAGCAGTATCTAGATAAGAACTACGCGGGTATTTTGATCATCTGGGATCGTATGTTTGGCACCTTTGCCCGTGAGGAAGAAGAGGTCAAATACGGGGTTTACCCACGGATTAATTCTGTTAATCCGTTTAAAGTATACTTCCACGGCTATGCGAAGCTGATTCAACAGATGTGGCATGCGCCTAGCTGGCGCTATCGATTGCTACTTCTGATCAAACCGCCTATCTGGGCATGGAAGCAAGAACAACAAAGGAAATAAGTCTCTATGAGTATCAACGCCCTGCTAATCGAAGACGACAGAGATCTAGCTGAAGCCATCAGTGACTACATGGAACTGGACAGCTTCGAGTTTGACTTTGCCTACAATGGAGCAGCCGGGCTGAATCTAGCGCTTGCCAATACCTATGACATCATACTCACCGATTTAAACATGCCGAAAATGGATGGCATCGACGTATGTAAGTCGCTTAGAGAGCAAGGCATCAGCACCCCAGTGCTGATGCTCACAGCAAGAGACACCCTCGATGATAAAGTGACAGGATTTGCTGCAGGCTCCGATGACTATCTGGTCAAGCCTTTTGCCATGGAAGAGCTCAAAGTTCGCCTTCTTGCTCTGATTCGTCGTGCTCAGGGTAGCGTTGCCTCACTGACAGTGGCAGATCTAACCATTGATTTGGATAAGCATCAGGCAACACGCGCCGGACAAGTGTTAAAGCTCCCTCCTGTATGCTGGAAGATGCTGGTTTGCCTAGTGCGCAACAGCCCAAATGTCGTCAGCAAAGCAAAGTTAGAACAAGAAGTCTGGGGAGATGAGCTGCCAAACGCAGACAGCTTCAAGGTGCACTTGTTTAAGCTTCGTCAGTCCATTGATACGCCGTTTGACAGCAAACTCATCCATACGGTTCACGGCGTTGGAGTGGCGATAAGAGAGGACGATGCATGACCCGAGTCAGTATAAAGCGAGACATTTATCTCTACCTTTTTGGCATAGTGATCAGTCTCACCGCTATTTACGGCTTAATGATCATGCAGAGCTATCAAATCGGGCTGAATGAATCGGCCAAGTACGGTTTTCTGTATGAGCTAAAAGTGGCAGAAAGCGAATACCTCAAATCCGGACAACTTCCTCAGTCACCAAGCAATACGCTTCAGGTTTATCTCGACTTCAATCAAATCCCGCAGAAGTTTCTCACCACGTTTGATTGGAGTACCTTTGCTAACGACGCGATTTATGAACAATACCTCCCCGCTGAAGAAGCGGGAACAGGTGAATATCTGTATGCAGCTACTCATTATATCCCCAGCATCGACGTCACTTTGTACGTCGTTTCCCAATATGATGAAGCCATTTACCTCGAGTTGTTCGAACTCAGCCCACCTGACTCAGTCAGCCAATTCAATTCTGCCTTTTTATTAATTGGCGGCTTGTTACTCTTGGTTTTTGTTACCATTCGCTTGCTGATCCATCGCCTGACCAAACCCATTCTGGTGCTATCCCAATGGTCGGAAACACTGGATTTGAGCCAGATCGATAAGTTGAAACGCTTTCGCTATCATGAGGTTGATTTGCTTGCCAATCAACTGGTCGAAAGCGTCCGCAGTGAGCGGGATGCCATTGAGCGCGAAGAGTTTTTTCTCAGAGCTGCCAGCCACGAGCTGAGAACACCGGTATCTATCATCTCTGCTAGCAGTGAAATGCTCGAGCGATTGTCTGAGTCTATGCCGCGGGGTGGCCAAAGAGCAATTGCTCGCATAAATCGCTCGGTGGCCACCATGCAAACACTCATCACCACATTACTTTGGATGAGCCGAAATACTCAAACCGAGCTTGAAACCAGCAATATCGATGTCAATCGCATCGCCAATGAAGTGATTGAAAACCACCGCTTCCTGATTGAAAGTAAGGATGTCACCGTTGAGTTTGCAGCCGATTCGAAGCCTATACAGACGCAGGCACCACCAGCATTGATTCATATTGTCCTGACAAACCTTATTCGCAACGCTTTTCAGCACAGTGGTAGTGGCACTATCACCATTGCGTTGTCGGAAAAGCACATCGAATTAACCAATCCGGTGGAGCCAGCAGAAACCGAAGACCTAAGTCTCACAGAATCATCGTTTGGTATCGGGTTGGTTTTGCTTGAAAAGGTGTGTCACAACCAAGGTTGGCATTTCACGCATCAGCAGAAAAACGGGACATATTTCGCCCGTGTAGACATAGTCTCTACAAGGTAACCAAAAGTTAACCTCTCACCTTTTATCCTTGTTGCCAAGTTAAACAGCTGGAGTCAAACATGGGAACTTGGATATTAGAAACACTACTTTGGGTGATAGTTACCGTAGCGGTTTGTGTCGCCATCTGGGGTTTCACCCTACCCAATATCCTCATTGCATTGGGTATCTCTGTCGGTATCTCTCTGTTACTCGGAAACAGCTGGAGGAGCTAATTATGAAAATCTATCTAATCAAAGCTTCCGCTGGTAGTGATTACTCCAAGTACAAAGCCTCGACTGGAGGACCGCCGCAAAATATTTTCGCAGCCGCTGCTGCAACCCCAAGATGGTATGAACTCGACATGGTCGATGAAACCATCGGTGCTCAGGCTCAGCTAGATATCGATGCCGACTTGGTTGTGATATTTATGTCGACCCCAGATGCATACAGAGCCTACGACCTCGCCACTGAATACAGAAAACAAGGGAAACGTGTCGTTTTAGGCGGCCTGCATATTCTGTTTAACCAACAAGAGGCGGCTGGCTATGCTGATAGCTTGATCCTCGGTGAAGTCGAAAACTATTGGACTCAACTGCTCACTGATGCAGAATTTGGGACGCTAAAGCCAGTTTATGAAAGCTCAGAGCCTGTCGAGCTAAGTGATCTCAACCCTTACCCCACCGATATCATTCATCCATCAGCTTATAACTACACGTGGTCAGTAGTGGTCACTCGTGGATGTCCGTATAAGTGCAATTTTTGTTTGGTACCTCGGTTTTTCAACAAGTTCAAGCAGCGGCCTATTGAGAATATAGTCAAGGAACTCAAGCATCTGAAATCATTAGGTGTTGAATGGGTAGAGTTGCACTCAGATAACCTAACCCATGATAGAGAGTATGCGCTGGCTTTATTTAGGGCGATTGAACCACTGAAGATGAATTTCTACGGTGAAACAACAGTCCTGATCGCCCGCGACAAAGAATTATTGGCGACCGCCGCCCAAGCCGGGTTCAAAGCGGTACTTTTAGGAATCGAAACGCCTTCAGAAGATGCCTTGAAAGCACAAAAGAAAGGCTTCGTAAAGCCCTCGAAAATGAAGCAATACATCGCTGAAATTAAACGTCATGGCATTGAGGTATGGGGAGATTTCTTGTTTGGCTTTGATGAGCATGACGCATCGATTTTCGAGCAAACCCAACGATTTATTGAAGATATCCAAGTTGATAAAGTCATTCCCCACTACATGATCCCGTTTCCTGGTTCAGAGACCTTTCGTCAATTGGAAAAGGAAGGGCGGATCCTGACAACGGATTGGTCAAAGTACGATGGCAGCCACCCGGTCTACCAGCCCAAGCAAATGACTGTGAGCGAGCTGGAAAATGGCATCTACTGGGTGTGGAAAAAGAATGCGAGCCTGAAAGAGAAAATAACGGCTTGGTTTAACTACTAATTCGTCAGTGCACGAACTACAACCTATGAGCACCTATTGGTGGCAATTTTTATGTTTTAGTTCGGCGCTGTAAGACGTTTTTGGACAAAAGCTAGTCAGTAATTTTTAGTACATCAGCAACAAATGGATTACTGTCAGCATGGAGAAACCTCTTAATTCTGTATCTAGTCTTGATTATGCTGATCATTACGTAAAATTTCAGGCTGGCTTGATATAGCCCTGAGTGAAGGATGGTGCCGTACCGTTAATGTAGGCTCTAACAAAACTAATCGCAGCTTTAATACTGGCTGCTGAATAGCTTCAATCATCAAATCAAAACCGAGTAAGGCGATTTTTCTGATCGGCTGCTTAATGCTGGAAAAACCTAACGACTGAGCAATAACGGTATCATCGAAACCAATGATATCAACTTCTTGCTTGACCTGCTTATCTATCAATGCGTTATGTAAATGGCTGGCAGATATATCATCCGAGCAAAATACTGCCTCGATGGGGCGCTCATTGTAAATGATCTGCTCGGCGATAAATTGATGCAAAGTATCTGAGTTGTATGGGGCAAGCAGACTTGACTTGGATAACTCACTTCCTAATTGATACAGTGCATTTTTATAACCGAGTAAGCGTTCTGATTGCGCATCACTGGCACCGATATACCCCACTCGACGATAACCTTGATTAACAAAATGCCTAGCAGCTAACTCTCCTCCACGCCGGTGATGCGTGCCGATACTGATGGTATTTCGCGCTGTTGCAGTCAAAAGAACCACAGGGAAAGGTAACTTTTTGAGAGGCTCTAAATGCGCTTCCTTCAGGGAGCGGGGCACAAGAAAGACACCGTCAACCTTATGGTTTATGCACTCCGAAAGAAAAGTCCTCTCCAGCTGAAGGTTATTGCGGCTATTAAACAGCAACAAACTGCGGCCATGCTTGTACGCTTCCTCTTCTAATACATCGACTAATTGAGAGAAAAATGGGTTAGACATATTGCGCACAATAATCGCAAACAACTTGGTTGGCTTTTTTCGCTTCTGCGGTGGCTTTTGATAATTAAGCTCTGTCATTGCCGACTCTACCGCTTGCTTAGCTTCATCAGAGACACGATCACTGCCATTAAGTACTCTAGAAACCGTCGCAATAGAGACTCCGGCCCTTTTGGCTACGTCACGAATCGTCACTGTACACCCATCCATTCTTTCCATCAGTAAGTACCATATATTACCTCTCGCCATGTAACAAGACTTTGCGTTACATCACAGCCTGTTCTCAATTCGTCCAATACGCTTTCAAGGCGAACAAATAAAAGCACACTGCTATTTTCACCATTTATCAAACTCTCTATGATTTTTTCAACCCGAGATTATTAGGTGCGAAATATGACAGAACAAAAATATAAGACCATAAACACGGCAACGGAATTGGATAAGAGAAAGTTTGAGGAAATAAAATCAATTACTTTATTTCGACCACTATTCCATATTAACCCTCCACATGGATTATTAAACGATCCAAATGGTTTTTGTTATTTCAACAACCAATATCACTTATGTTACCAATGGTTTCCTTTTGATACTTACCATGGAATAAAACACTGGATGCATTTAACCTCAGATGATTTATTAAATTGGTCTGAACATGGTTCAAAAATAACCCCATTAGAAAGCTATGAGTCTCATGGTGCTTATTCAGGTAGCGCTATTGTTGAAAAAGACCGTTCTTACCTATTCTATACCGGGAATGTTAAGCGTGGTGATGAACGCGATGCCAACCAGTGTTTGGCGATCTTAGATAATAATAACTACGTTACTAAACACGCTCTTAATCCGGTAATTGAATCAGTACCACATGGCTATACAGGCCACGTGCGCGATCCTAAAGTCGTTAAACGTGGCAGCCACTACTTTATGCTGCTGGGTGCTCAACGAGAGGCAGACTTAAGCGGTGATATCATTGTTTATCAATCTGCTGACTTACTCGAATGGGAGTTCAAAGGGGCGCTGGATATTCAAGTCAGCGGCGACTTTCTTAACGCGTACATGTATGAGTGCCCTGACCTTCTGGAAGTCGATGGCTATGACTTGCTGATTTTCTCTCCACAAGGTGTTGCTGCTGATGGAAATCGCTTCCACAATAAGTTCAACGTTATTTACTGCTTAGGTCAAGTTGATTTCGAGCAACTTACTTTTACAGTTACCTATTGGGACGAGCTCGACCGTGGCTTTGATTTCTACGCCCCACAAACCATGGCCAATACGCCAGAAAAACAAACACTCATTGCATGGGCAGGGACAGATGAACACTTGCCTAGCGAACAACAGGGTTGGATTAACTGCTTAACGCTCACTAGAGAACTGGCTGTTGAAAATAATCGATTAATTCAACGGCCAAGCGTCATTAACTCCAACTCATTAATAAAAAGAAATGCACATCAATCAAAACATCAAAGATTTGAACTGGACAGTTTATCGTTTTCTCTGGAAGTAAAAAATTTTTCCAAAGAGAAAAATATAACGATTTCATTGAATACACAAAGTGGTAAAGAGTTGATATTAACTATCAGAAATAGCACCATCATTTTAGATAGAGCATTATATGACCATCACGACCAAGATTGGGCGTATGGAAATAAACGTCAGCATCAAGTTGACTACGACATTAATAACATTCACTTCATTTGTGATCAAAGCATTATTGAAATTTTCATTAATGATGGACGAGATGTATTTACCTGTCTTTTCTTCCCTAAACAAGAAAACCACCAGTTAACTATATCGACTGAGAAAAATGTCGACCTCGATACCTATCTAACTTACCTTACAATATAATTAAATGGTGAACAGAATGAATTATGACGCTACCGTAAACGAGATACTGGACAGTATCGGAGGCATAGATAACATCCGCAACGCTGAGCATTGTGCTACGCGCCTGCGCCTCATCCTTAAAGACAATGACAAGGTCAATACTGACAAAGCAAAAAAGATTAACCAAATCAGCGGTTACTTTTACCAGTCAGGCCAACACCAATTCATTATTGGTACCGGCAAGGTTTCTCATGTCTATGAGTCACTCACGCTAGCACTGGGTGGCGAGTTTGAAAGTAGCGACTTTAAACAAGATGCCTTTGCCGATATGACGGCAAGCCAGAAAGTGGTCCGCACACTCGCTGACATTTTGATCCCCCTCATCCCTGCGCTAGTGACAACCGGTTTGCTGATGGGTTTACGCGGCATGATGCTTCATTCTGGTGTTGATTTCTCACCTGAGATATTAGCCTTATTTAGCATGCTAACCGATACCGCTTTTGCCTTCTTACCGGTCTTAATTGCTTATTCTGCGGCAAAGAAATTCGGTGGAAATGCGATTATTGCCATTGTAGTTGGACTAATGATGGTAGCACCGCAACTGCCTAACGCATGGGTTGTTGCCAGTGGTGGCGCAGATCCAATGATAGTGAGCCTACTCGGTATTAATTTCCCATTGGTGGGCTATCAAGGCACGGTACTACCCGCTATATTCGCTGGCTGGTTCGTTTCTTACTTAGAACGCAACCTACGTCGCTTTATTCCGGCGAGTATGGACTTAGTCTTTACCCCATTTTTGACCATCACTATCGCGATATTCGTCATCCTGTTTGGTTTGGGCCCTATTCTACAAAGCATTGAGCACGGCTGTACATCTCTGGTGCGTATGGCGCTCGATTTGCCACTTGGTCTTGGTTACATCCTCTATGGTGCGGTACAGCAAATGATCGTTATCACCGGGCTGCACCATGCTTTAGGTGTAATTGAAATTGGTCTACTTAATGAAACGGGCGTTAACCCACTTCAACCACTAGGCACAGCATCGATGGCTGGTCAATTTGGTGCAGCGATTGCGGTTGCTACCCAACTCAAAGACAAACTTAAAAAAAGCAATGCGTACAGCGCATCTATGTCAACACTGTTTGGTATCACAGAGCCTCTACTCTTTGGTGTGAACCTACAGTACGGCAAAGTGTTTATCTTTGGCATGGTTGGCGGCGCTGTTGGTGGTTTGGTGACTTACGTACTGAACATCAGTGCGACCGGTATGGGTATCACCTTTATTCCGGGCATCTTGCTCTACTCTCAATCTTTCACGGCGGTTTTGGGTTACTTGATGGTCATAGCTAGCGCATTCGCTACCTCATTTGTGCTAACTCGTATCTACAACCCAGTAAAAAATAATCAATAACGATAATTTCATTGGTGCACCGCCCCCCTAGGTGCACCAATGACTTAGCCCATCTGGCTATGCTCCGATGGGCGCCTTTGTAAGAAATGGATCATGAACAAAGTTAAGCTGACTAGCAATGCCGTTGTGGGGTCCCTTAGCAGGTGATCGAGATGGCCAATATTGCTCAATAAATTACTGAGCCCCCACTTAAACAGGTTACTGAGATTACGAAAAGTAAGTCAAATGACGCTTTGGTTAAGTAAGTGGTTAATCTCTTTTAAGAAGGAACGGGGCAAAAGCGATTCTAATAGCACTTAGCCCCAGCATAGAATGATGTGAACGATTCAGCTCGCCATCAACGATGGGCCAAACTTATTTACCTCTCTGCTAAACTCAGCCTCAATGATCCTTATTTTTCCGCGAAAGTGCTATTCAGTGCCATCAACGACGACTGATATACTGCTTCTAGCGCATTAGCCGCTTCTTCTTCGACGGTTCCTTCTTTTGCCGACTTCTCGATTTCCAAACATACTTGATGTAATTGGCGAAGCCCCATGGTGCCAGCCGCCCCTTTTAGGTTATGGGACAAGCTCGCCACTAACGCCAAATCACCGCTTTGCATTGCCGGCAGTAACTTGTCTATGGTTTGTTGCGATGAGTCGGCAAACAGGGAAATCATCTTCTCGACCATGGCTTGACCCAATACCTGAAGATCACTTCCAAGTACTGATTCATCTAAAATCGGCATGTTTTCTGCCATATTTCCAGCCATTGCAGTATCTACCTCACTCTGTCTCTTATCTTTAGTATGATGCTTGTTTGAGCCTTGTTCAAAAGGGTCTTCCCCCTCAATAATGCCTACCCGCTCGACTCCGCCCAGGATCGAATTCAAGACATCGACCAACTGATGTTCGACCAGCGGTTTAGGCAAGAATCCGGCAAAGCCAGCCGCCAGGTATTGCTCAACATCTTCATTAAATACATGGGCAGAAAAGGCAACAAACGGCGTATTGTCTGATACCTGTTCGTCGTTACTCTCGCCTTTGAGCTGCTTGAGTTCTCCGAGTAAGGTAACCCCGTCAGTATCAGGCAGATTGATATCGAGCAGAACGATATCGAAGTCATGCTCAGCATAGACTTCTCTCGCCTGCAGGCCGTCTTCTGCGACAACAGTCTGGTGACCAAGGCGGCGCAAGAAACCCTCAGCCACCAAACTGTTAACTGGGTTATCTTCCACCAGCAGTATCTTGGCTGCAGGTAAGCCAGTGACTGTATCAACACTCGCAGTCTCGGTTTGCTCTCCTGGCTCAAGGGTCAGGGTAAACCAGAAGCAGCTTCCCTCGCCCGGTGAGGATACAAGCCCGATTTCACCGCCCATGGCTTCGACAATACGCTTGCTGATGGCAAGACCTAACCCTGTTCCTCCTACAGCCTGACGGCCTTCACTGGACTGATGGAAGGCCGTGAACATCATTTCCTGCTCATGCAACGGGATACCAACACCGGTATCTTCCACTTCAATATGCAAACGAGACGAGTCATGGGCCGATGCCGATACCAGCACGGTAACCTGGCCATCTTCGGTAAATTTGATAGCATTACCGACTAAATTGGCGAGAACTTGGCGGATACGGGTCGCATCTCCTACCCAGTGCTCACCGACATTGTCATCAATGTCAGTAACCAAACTAATGCGTTTCGACAGCGCTCTACCAGAAAACAAGCTGTAGACGTCTTTAACCAAGGTGTGCAGTGAGAAATTCGCAGGGCGGATATCCAAGTGACCCGCCTCGATTTTCGAGTAGTCCAGTACATCATTGAGGATATCAAGCAGGGTTTCGCCACTACGGTTAATCACCTTGAGGTATTCCGTTTGTTTGTCGTTCAAGCCGGTATCGGCCAGCAACGAAGCTGTCCCTAGCACCCCATTCATCGGCGTACGAATTTCATGGCTCATAGTGGCTAGAAAAGCTGACTTCGCGCGGTTGGCCTGCTCGGCTTCAGAGCGGGCTTTGGCGTGGTTATGCACTTCTTTGTTTAGCTTTTCGTTGGCTTTTTCTAGCTGACTGGTTCGCTCGGCCACTAGCTGCTCAAGACTATTTTTGTGTTGCTGTAATTCAGAACGAATTTTCGACTCAACCTGTGCCAATCTATGACGCTCATAGGCGGTATCGCGAGCTACCATAATTGCCCTGCCCATCTGTGCCAGTTCGTCGTCACCTTGAGTCGTCAGGCGGATTTCCAAATCGCCGCGGGCCAATGCCATCAAGGCTTTACTGTAATCGTTGATTCGGCGGATCACTCGCGCATACACGTAGCGCCACATGATTAGCACCAGTGCCACCATACCCAATGCAGAAATCGCAATCAGACTGTTTCTTGCAACAGTTAGTGTTTCATCTACTTGCTTAACGGCTTGTTGGGTGCCGATGTTGGCCGCTTGAATAATGCCATCGACGGTTTGATTTAATTGCTGGAACAGCACCAAATTTTGCTGCTCCATTCGCTCAACATCTTGATGGGCATAGATTAGCGCTTCCATCTCCAAGAAAAACTCGCCATCGTTATCAAGTGCTTTCACCTGTTCAAGAAGTTGCTCCGAGCGACTTGGATCCTCGACCGATTTCACCCGCTGTTGGATAACGCCAACGGCGTATTCGAACCTGTCCTTCAATTTGTTGAGTTCACTAATAGTGCTGATCTGCTCGCTATCATCGAGCATGTTGATCACTTGCAAGGACAAAAAGCGTAGCTCGAATAATCGCTCGCTCAAGTCCATATCGACTTCAACTAGGCTATCCAGCGCGTTGAACACTGCTTCTTGGTTGCCCTTTTCCACCAAATCGTAAATGCGCGAGACATTGGCGACAGCGATAGTATTGGCGTTGGAGACCTGCGATTGCGATAGCTCGTCAATTTGTTTGGTCGCTACCGTCATGGTGTTATTTAGCACCTTAACTTGTTCGCTAAGCTCGATCTTTCTGCCGACCAGCATACCCAACATGGCCAGATTATTGACGATGTTCTCGACGTCAGTGACCAGTTGTTGCATCAATTCTGGTTCGAAAGCATATTGGTCAAGAGCCTCCAGGCTATTATTCAAGGCCCGGATATGCAGCGTTAGCGATTTTCCTTGCTGATCCCGCTCCTTTTCATCTTTTGATTTCGCCAATACCTGAGCATTGAAAATAATTCGGGTACTTAAATCCGACAATTGCCGCGCTTCAACCAGAGCAGGCACGGCGGCATTGATCACTGTGCGTTCGGTTTTGGCGACCAGAGAGAAACCGGCAACACCAATCACAACAGCGATGATCATCAAGCCAGCCATCATCGAAAAAGCAATCAGCAGTTTCTGGCCAATGCTACTGGGAGTTAAATTCATAAAAAAGCAAACCGTGGCGGATAAATAGGCAGGACATTCGAGCAACAAAGCAGCGTGAAGTTCGAGACTCTTGCCAAAAGACAACTATAAAAAAGACACCTATAAAAATGCTATTATACCAATCTAGATAAGTAATTGGTTATTAACCACAACAATGTCCTGCACTAATTGACCAAAATGGTTGAACAGTAGAGCAGGCTATTTCCTGACGGTTGCAACATGATAAAAAAAATAGCGATAGCACTGCTGGCACTCGCCGGGTTCAGCCAAGCTGCCAATGCGGTGGAGATTATCGCCTATACCCCGCCTTTTGAGGCCAATAAACAAGCGACAAACATTCAGTACCAACCGTTAGAGAAGACCAGTCAACCCTGGAAGCTTTGTGCGGTTTATCCACACCTCAAAGACTCCTACTGGCTATCCGTCAACTATGGCATGGTTGAACATGCCAAAAAGCTCGGTGTTGAACTCAGAGTGTTGGAAGCCGGCGGCTATCCGAACCTCGATAAACAACAGAGCCAACTGGCCGACTGCAGAGCTTGGAATGCCGATGCGATTATTCTCGGCACGGTAGATAGCCTTGCCTACGAAAACATGCTGACCCAATTAACCGATGACATTCCGGTTTTTGCCACCATCAACTACCTTGATACCAGCAATAAAGACAGCCATGACAACGTTATCGCTAGAGTCGGCGTTGACTGGTATCAAATGGGTTACCAAACCGGTAAGTTTCTCGCCAAACACCATCCTAAAGGCAGCGGGATGATCAACGTCGCCTTGTTGCCCGGCCCGCAAAAGCGCGGTGGAACCAAACCGGTTGTTCAGGGCTTTTACGATGCAACAGAAAGTAGCGATATCAATATTGTCACCACTATGTGGGCGGATCACAGCAAGGAGCTACAACGTAATCTGATCCAGCAACTTCTGGCATCCGGCCAGCATTTTGATTACATCGTCGGTGGTGCCGTCGCGGCAGAAGTGGCGATTAGTGAATTACGGGCCAACCACCTGAGCGACGAGACGGAAATATTATCGACTTACCTCAGTCACGGTGTTTATCGTGGCCTGCTACGCGGTAAAATCCTCTTCGCGCCAACGGATAAAATGGCCCAACAGGCGATGCTATCCGTTGATCAGGCTGTAAGGTATCTTGAAGGTAAGCCATTGAAGAAAGATCTGGCTCCTATCCTCGCCCTGCTGACACCTGATAACCTCGACAGCGGCGCCATTGCTGAGTCACTTTCTCCAGCAGAATTTAGGCCTGTTTTCCATGTGGAAGCACCCTGATACCTTTATCCAAGTTGTTGCATTTGTAATCGTGGGGCAGCACAGGCTGGCCCCACTTCGTAGAATTCTGTTATCTAACCAATGATTTGGAAAGATTTCTTTGTACTTCCTCTGCAAGCTCTGGTACTTATACTTGATGCCTCGAATTGAGTTGCACATGCTTTTCCCTTGCCAAGTGCAATCCATTACATATGGCGTTATAGATATACAGATCACACCACACAGTTGTCACACTTAGGGCATAAACTCTGTGCGACAGCTGTTGTCAATTTTGTCTCTGTGGAGTAATAGATGCACGTAACAACCCGAACAATGGAAGAAAGTAAACACATCGCGCTTGTCGCTCACGATAACTGCAAGACCCACCTACTGCGCTGGGTTAACGAGCACAAAGACAAGTTAAAAGATCATGTCTTGTATGCCACAGGCACAACAGGGCATATGATTGCGCGCGAGTCGGGTCTTGAAGTTAACTGTCTGCTAAGTGGCCCTATGGGCGGTGACCAACAGTTAGGTGCTCTGATTTCCGAAGGCAAAATCGATATGATGATTTTCTTCTGGGATCCACTCAATGCCGTACCGCACGACCCAGATGTAAAAGCACTACTTCGTATTTCGGCAGTATGGAATATCCCGGTTGCGACCAACCGTGCCAGTGCAAACTTCATGATCTCATCACCAAAACTGGCTGAAAAAGTAGAGATCGAAATTCCTGATTACGATGCTTACCTGACTGAGCGCCTAGGCTAATCAGCTAGTAACAACTCGGAATTCTAAATTACGCCTCTTGCTCAAGAGGCGTTTTTATTTAAACCATAGCCTCGCGATACTGCGCTTTCTAAAATCTTCCACTTCTTTCATTCGCTATCTATTACTGCTGCTTTCAATCAGCCAAAAATATTAAATTTGGTTTAAGGTTAATGAGTAGAAAGTAAAAAGCAGAAAATAAAATAATCAGAATCGCAGTGGTGGCCAATGAAAGCATGGAAATTGAACCAGCCGGAAGGTATCGACCAATTGGTACTGACAACGGCAATCCAACCTACTCCTTCTGCCGAAGATGTGTGTATTAAGGTAGAAGCTGTCGGCCTGAACCCTATCGACTACAAGCTTGCCCACTGGGGCTATGCCACCTGGGATTATCCGCAGATCATCGGGCTTGATATTGCAGGTACTATTACCAAAGTCGGTAAAAGTGTTCATCACTTCCAACCTGGTGATCGGGTGATGGCATTCCTTGACCCAAGAGAAGGTGGCGGTTTCGCTGAATATACCAAGGTAAAAGCTTATGCGCTCAGCCGCTTGCCTAACAATGTCAGCTTCACCCAAGCTGCAGCCCTGCCCTGTGCAGGCTATTCTGCTTGGATAGCCGTTCACGATAAACTTCGGCTTGAATCAGGCCAAAGTATCGCGATAACTGGTGCCGGAGGCGGTGTCGGCGGTTTTGCTGTACAACTAGCGAAACTATTGGGAGCTACTGTCTATGCCATTGCCGATGGCCAACATCATCAGCGGCTGCTTTCTTATGGTGCGGATGAAGTAATTGACCCGCATACAGAAAACATTGCCATGCGGCTTATCGAATATACCGAAGACAAATTAGTCCACGGCGTTATCGACTGTGTATCAGCCAAGTCAGGCAGTACCATGAGTGCCTTGGTTCGTTACAACGGCCATATCGTGATGATTGCCGATCAATTCAATCAAGTACCGCTATTAGCAACCACCAAAGCCCTCAGCCTCCATGAAGTTGCTTTGCATGGCACCTATTCCCATGGTCATATCGAGCACATCCATCACCTTGCTGATATCGGCAACCAGTTAGCAAACTTGGTGAGCGAAGGACAACTCGATGCCATGGTGGATCATGTCTATAGCTTCGACCAGCTTCCTGATGCTCTAAAACACTTAAATGAGCAACAGCACAGCGGCAAGTTAGTCATGCAAGTGAGTTAACCACTAAGAATGGTAATAAGAACTTTATGAATAGGATCCTTATAGATTCTATTCATTGTGTTTATGAACTACTCAATGTATATTTATGAGCCATAACATCAAGTGAGCTATTTTTTGCTTTATGGCGAAATACATCTATTCACGTTTCTCCCCCAGAAATACCGACTACCAGCAGCAAATTGAAGCCCTGCTCGCTACTGAGCCTAACGCTGAACAGGTGCAAGATCGTGTGCGCGGTGATGTCGAGCCAATGGCAAGGGAAGGCTTCCGACACCTGTTCGACAAACTCACCGAAGGCGATGTGGTATGGGTTTGGTGGCTAACCGCATTCAGCCATGACTTCAATATGGTTCAAGCGACTGTCTCAGCGCTTCTCGAAAAGGGAGTTACGTTAAATACGCTATCTGAGCCACTGACATTTGTTCCAGGTTCTGAATCAAGCCGCGTTCTGCTTTCGCTTCTGAGCGGTTACGGCAATGTGCAGACCCGCAAAAGGTTGCTGGCTGCTGAGCACAGCCGTAAAGCGATAAAGGAAAACCCTGAGTTATGGCAGCAAAAGTTCCGTGGTCGTCCTGCCGATCGTGGAAAACACCAGGAAATTGCCACCATGTTGCTTGAAGGCCACAAGTTACAGTATGTTGCCGACACTTGTGATGTCAGCATTTCCACCGTAAAGCGGGTAAAAAGTAAACTAAGCCAGTTCGATGATGAAGGCGCATTGCGTACCCGGCACACCTGTAAACGCCATAAGGATAACAAGCCGTCATGACCGACCGTAATTTCTGGAAAGCCCTCGGGCTGGTGTGCCTGATCATCAGTGTCGGCCAGTTGAGTATGGGGTTGGTGTTTCCGTCCCTGCCTTGGATTGCCAAAGACTTTGATATTTCACTCGACCAAGCGCAGCTTCTAGTCAGTATCTACCTGCTTGGCTTTGGCCCATCGCAGTTTCTCTATGGCCCGATCTCTGATGCCCTGGGACGGAAAAAAGTCTTGATGACAGGGCTGCTGATTGCCCTATCTGGCCTTGTGATGATCATTACTCTGAGCGATTCCTTTACCGGCATGGTTATGGGACGTTTTCTTCAAGGGCTAGGCACAGGTTGCTGCGCTGTTCTTGCTCGTGCCTCTACGCGTGACCGGTTCAGTGGTGCAGAGCTGCCACTAGCCATGTCCTACATTGCGATGGCTGCTTCTCTGACGCCACTGATGGCACCGGTACTTGGTGGTTTTATTAACTTCCACTTCGGCTGGACCATGGTGTTCACCTCCCTGCTAGGCTATGTCACCCTTGTCTGGCTGGTGATCGCTTTGCGCTTCAAGGAAACAGTGACACAAACCTCGAAAGTACCTTCACCGAAGAAAATGGCTCTGCAGTATTGGCAACTGCTCACCTCGAGCTATTTCATGAGTTTTGCCAGTATCGGTTGGCTTAACTTCAGCCTGATGATCACGACGGTTTCTGTCATGCCTTTCATCATGCAGAACCAAATCGGCATGACTTCCGACGAATACGCGATGTGGGCACTGATCCCGGCGCTAGGTATGCTGGTTGGTACCACCCTGACCAACCGAGTCCGCCCGAAAATCGGCACCCAGAAAATGCTGTTCTTCACCCCGGTACTACATAGCTTTGCAGCACTATGGCTGTTCTTTTGCCCGGTTGAGCCGCTGTACCTAATGCTGGGCCAGTTTTTGATGATTCTGGGGAACGGGATTGCCCTGCCTTGCTCACAGGCAATGGTGATGCAACCTTACAAGAAACAGGCTGGCGCGGCTGCAGCTATGTCAGGCGGCGGGCAGATGATCGCCTCGTCGATTGTCAGTATGGGATTGGTTAAGCTAGGCCTTAGCCAGCCATGGCATCTATCTATTGTAATTGTGGTGTTTGCTTTGATCACCCTGAGCAATATTGTCCGCGGCTTCAAGGTAGAACCACAGGTTCAAACCGCTTAATCTAAACTCACTTACATATCCGGCCTTGCACTTTATGCACAGGCTGGATATATTCCCCCCGCCTCGAAAGGCACACCCTAAAATGCACACCTGCCATCCTGCTTCCACTGGTGCATTTATATAGGTGTTTTCTATACCCCATGCAAAATCAAACCGTAAATCGCGCTCAATCGAGCACGTCACTTTTTTCACGCTTTACCCGTGAGTCCGGCTCGTTATTACACCTGTCGATTCCAATTATTATGACTCAGCTTGCCACTCAAGCGATGGGGTTTGTCGATACCACCATGGCAGGCCAAGTCAGTGCCGCCGATCTCGCTGCAATTGCGCTGGGTACCAGTCTGTGGCTGCCAGTGTCCCTGCTACTTCGCGGTATCATTATGGCACTGACCCCAGTGGTAGCGTTCCACCGGGGGGCCAACAAGCTCGACAAGGTACGCATCGAGTTTATCCAGATGATCTGGGTCGCTGCACTGGTCAGTAGCCTGCTGATTGTTTACCTATCACAAGGTGGCAATATTCTTAACGCAATCGGTGTTGCGCCAGAGATCATTCCGATTGCGGGTGACTATGTGATTGCTCTCGCTTTCGGTGTTCCGGGGATCGCACTGTTCTATACCTTGAACGGTTTCTGTGAAGGGATGAATAATACCCGTGCCCCTATGCTGGTATCGGTTATTGGCCTATTGATGAACATCCCAATCAACTATGTGTTGATTTACGGTAAGTTTGGCTTCCCTACCCTTGGTGCTGTCGGCTGTGGCTGGGCAACCAGTATCGTCTATTGGGTGATGTCCGGTCTGCTTTACTCTTACATCAAGGGGCATCACCACTATAAGAAAATCATCCACTTTGCGGATATCAAACCTCGGGTTAATGACTGCCTGCACCTGCTGAAATTGGGTGTGCCTATCGGTATGAACATCGCAGTATGTGGCAGCATCTTTGCGGTTATCGCCTTGCTGATCGGCCGTATTGGTGCCGAAAATGTTGCTGCAGCGCAGATTGCCCTCAATATTTCCAGCATGACTTACATGATACCAATGAGCCTATCTTTCGGTATCACTATCCGGGTTGGCCATGCACTTGGAGCTAAAAACCAACAAGGAGCCAAAGAGCGCAGCCTATTCGGTATTGCCGTTGCGGGCTTGCTATCTCTGGTATCTATCAGTTTCTTCTTGCTGTTCCCTGATTGGATCATCCGCCTGTACACCACCGATCCTGTGATCAGTGCAACCGCTGCGACGCTGCTGATCTATACCGCGGTATACCAATTTAGCGACGCACTACAAACCTCCGCCAATGGTGCACTGCGTGGCTACAAAGATACCAAGATCCCGATGATCCTAGCGATCACCGCATACTGGGGCTTGGCACTGCCTTTGGGCATGGTGATGGGTCTGACAGATATGGTCGTTCCAGCCATGGGCGAAACCGGCTTCTGGGTGGGGATTGTTACCGGCCTGACCGTAGCAGCGATGTTTATGCTGCTGCGCCTGCGCTATGTGATCCGTAGCCAAACGGCTGATAATTGCCATCAACTACAGACTGCCTAATTGGTCGTAAGCTGATGATTAAATGCCTTCCTCTCATGACATCTCACGGATGATTTAGGGGAAGGCTGCATCCCCTGCCTGAACACGATTTACACACCTTTACTTATATTGGCACCCCGTTACATTCATCGCGGTAATATATAAGCTCAACGGAGCTTATATATTATGAAAAAACTCTATATCACCTCGATAGGACTTGTCTTCCTATGTACCCTTATTTGGCTAGGAGCAGAGCCTAATTTGCTCGATAACGCCACGTTCATGCAATGGCGAAGCTCTCTCATCCAGCTAACTGGGATCATCTCAACAGTATTACTAACGCTGGTCATGGTGCTTGCCCTGCGCCTGCCATTTGTTGAACGACTGACTTCCGGTCTCGATAAATCGTACCGCTTACATAAGTGGCTAGGTATTTACGCCGTCGTATTTGGTGCCATCCACTGGCTACTTGCCATCGTTCCAAAGCAGTTGGTCAGCTATGGCCTAATGGAGCGGGGAGCAAAGCCAAACTTAGCGATTGAACCTGATTCTTTCTACGCCACCATTCACAGCCTCCGAGGAGGCGCTGAATCCATTGGTGAGTGGACGCTTTACCTGTTTGTCGCACTGACCTTGATTGCGCTTTTTGCCCCGATCAAATACAAACGATTCAAGTTTATCCATAAACTGATGGCTGTCGCTTTTCTGTTTATTGCCTATCATTCGCTGGTATTACTGAAGCACGCTTATTGGGATAGCCTAATCACTCCTATAGTTATTGGCACTGTAACAATAGGGGTATTGAGCGCCCTATTCAGCCTCTTCGGTCTGATTGGCAAACGTCAGCAATACCAAGGAACCATCAAAGGATTTCACTTTGATGAGTTGAATAACACCACCTTTATCGATATCGACGTGCCTAAATGGCCCGGCCACACCTCAGGGCAGTTTGCTTTTTTGACCCTAGCCGGAGAAGAGCCGCACCCATTTACAATTACTGCAGCAGGCGGCTGCAAAGACAATAGCTTAGGAGATAGGACAAAGGTCCAATTCTTGGTGAAAGCCTTGGGTGACTTCACCTCGACGATCCACCAACGATTGGAAATAGGCGAGAAGGTAACAGTGGAAGGCCCCTATGGGCACTTTGATTTCAATGACAACAAGCCACAAATCTGGGTTGCCGGAGGTATTGGTTGCGCGGCGTTCAAAGCAAGGTTAGAGGAGTTGAAACAGCTCGATAGCTCTGAGCCGATCCTTTTCTATTACTGTACCGAAAACCCATCACCACAGCTTATCCGAGATTTGGAAGCAGCAACCTACGGCACTAATGTGGAGTTTCATGTCATCGATAATCGATTGAACCGCTTTTTGACTGTAGATGACATTAAACAGCGTGCTAACGATATGCAAAATAGCAGTGTTTGGTTTTGTGGCCCTTCGGCATTTGGTAACGCGATAACACGGCAACTAAAAGAGATGCACTTTAACATGAAGCACTTCCATACAGAGCTGTTTAATTTTCGCTAGTTCACAGGCTCTGCTATGGCAAAGGGTGCGCCTTGCCCTAGCTGCCCAACTCAAGATCCCAATAAGGTGGCGACCCGAAGTGTTGGGCAAAATAGTCGACAAATGCCCGCACTTTCGGCGCAAGTAGCCGCGAACTTGGGTATATAGCCCAAAGTGCCGCTTCATCCACCAGTGGATAGTCTTCGAGTACTTGAACTAGCTCACCGCGTTTTAGGTGCTCGTAGGCAATCCAGGTCGCGCACATAGCAATGCCCATCCCATTCACGCTGGCATCACGTACCGCTTCTCCATGATCAACCCTGATATTGCCTTTGACCTTAATGTTCTGCACACCTTCTGGAGTAGTAAAACGCCAGCCTTCTAGTCCAGCATGGTTGATACATAAATGATTTTTCAGATCCTGCGGCGAAGAAGGTTTACCGTAAGCAGAAATATAATCTGGCGAGGCACACATGATACGCTTATCAACAGCCAACTTGCGGGCAATCAAAGTAGAGTCCTGCAGTTCGGCATTTCTGATAGCGACATCAAAGCCACCTTCAACTAGGTCAATAATCGAGTCAGTCAGACGGATATCGACCGAAAGTTCAGGATATTGGGCTAAAAACCCTTTAAGTGCGGGGATAAGGTGCATTCTGCCAAATGAGGCTGGTGCGGTGATCCTCAGTATCCCCTGCGGCAAGCCTCCTGCCGCACTCCCCACAGAGGCCCGAGCCGCATCGACACTTTGCAGCACTTCTTCGGCGTGGGGAAGAAATGCCATGCCTTCTTCGGTCAGTGACACCTTTCGGGTGGTACGATGAACAAGCCGTGCACCCAAGCTCTCTTCAAGCTTGCTAATGTGCATACTGGCAACAGGGGGAGACAAACCGAGCTCCTGCCCGGCCTGACTGATATTATGGGTAGATGCCACCCTAACAAAAAGCCTCAGGTGTTCAATATTCATTAATCGCAACCAAATCCGCTTAGGTTTTATTAGCTTACAACAACCTCACCAGACTGAGGTAGATTCATTTGCTTGACCCGTTTCTGCTTGTTCAATGTCTGCCAAATACAGGTAGACGCCATTACGCCAGCCAATACATTGGCAATTGCGGCTGCAAAAACGATATAGCTAACACTGCCACTTATGACCCCTAGCCCAATCGCTGGCACGAACAAAACAAACAGTCGGATACATGTCACCAGCAAAGCTCGCTTTGACAACCCTAGCGCATTGAATGCAGAAACCGCCACCATGCAAAGCCCTAGTGGCCCATAGCTAAATGGCAACACCATCAAAGCAGTTTCAAACCACAACTGGATGTTGACCTGCGGGCTAAGCAACGGGATCACCATGGGAGAAACCAACACCAGCAGACAGGCAACCACCAAATGAAACAGCACTAAGAACTTGGCTGTCGTCAGCAATAAATCTGATACTTGATCCCAACGGCCTGCTCCGAGGTAGCGACCAATCAATGGAGGAACAGACATGGTCAATGCCAGGGTAAAGACAATCACAAAACTTTCGAAACGGGTTAGCAAGCTCCAAAAAGCCAATGTGTCGGTGCCGTTTTTGGCAATAAGCAACATGACCAAGAACGCACTGACTGCGGGTAAAATCTGGTTCGCCGTGGTCATTACCGCTGTGCTGGCTAATTCGCGTAATGCGTGCCATGCAGTACCATTGAAATTTAAAGGCAAAAACCAAGCTTTTCCTCTGGCTTGGACGTACATATAGATCGCTGTACTGCCATAACCCAATGTAGTCGCAATGGCTGCACCTGCGATCCCCATATCAAGAGTAAACATCAGTAGCGGGTCAAGCACTAGGTTGATCAAACTGGCGATAACAAACATGCTGCCCGTCATTTTGCTGTCACCGTATGAGCGGTAGACACATGTTGCCAAATACAACGCGGCAACGGCAAATGCACTCAACAGCCATACAGGCCAATAACCATTGAAAAGTCCCTGAAGAATATTCGCTTGCTCGAGTGATGTATCATCCGCAATAAAAACTGAGAAAGCCGCATCCCGGAAAAACCAGAAAGATACACAGACTAGCGCAATCAACGACAGGCCAAAAATTACAGATATGGTTGCTACCAGGGCTGCCTTTTCCCTTCGTTTTGCCCCCAAAGCCCTGGCTATGATCGATGTTGCCGCGACACCAACGCCTACCTGCAGCCCAACAAATACCGTCTGAAATGGCATCGTCATACCATGCACCGCCAGCTCATTGAGCCCGAGTAGCCCGATAAATACCGAGTCCACCAACTGCACCAACATAATGGCAAACAACCCGACAGTTAGGGGAAGCGTCCTGCTTATGATTAATTTCAGAGTCGGTGAGACAGACAACATATCTGCGGCCTCTTTCTGCGGAAAAGAAAAGATACGGAAAAGAAAAGGCTCCCCCTTATGGCGAGCCTTTCACAGCATTTAAATATAAGCAGTTAAATATAAGCGGCTAAAAAATAGCGACTTAACTATGCAGCCTTAGGCGATATCAATCATCACCTTGCCCATCGCCTGGCCGCTCGCTAGACGGTTATGGGCATCGGCAACTTCGCTTAGCGCAAAACGCTGGCTATCCAAAACAGGTTTTAACTCTCCGGCTTCGGCAATTTTCGCCAAGGCTTCCAAGATTTTACCGTGCTCTTCACGGCCCTTGTTATGGATCATCGGGATCAGCATGAAGACAACGTGCAGTGATAACCCTTTCATGTGAATCATCGACAAATCCAGCTCAAGGAAAGACAAGGTTGTTGCAATCTGACCGTTAAGCTTTGCAGCTTCAATTGAGTTGTTGAGGTTGGCACCGCCTACTGCATCGAAAATCACATCGAAGCCTTCGCCATCGGTATGCTTAGCCACATAGTCAGCGACCGACTCTGCTTTGAAATCAATCGCTTTCGCACCTAGGCTTGCAATCAACTCGGCTTGCTCACCGGCACTACCTGTACCGTAAACCTCAGCTCCAAAATGACGTGCTAGCTGAACGGCAACATGGCCTACACCACCGGCAGCACCGTGCACCAATACTTTTTGCCCTTGCGCGATACCTGCACGTTGGAGGCCCTCAAATGCAGTAATGCCCACCAAAGGTAGCGCAGCAGCTTCTGTCATCGACAAGTTCTTTGGTTTGTGGGCAACCAAATTGGCATCTGCCAGAATATATTCAGCTAGCGTGCCCGGCAGATCGCCCAAGCCACCTGCACAACCGAAAACTTCATCGCCAGCTTTATATTCAGTAACACCTTCTCCAACTGCTTCCACGACGCCGGCAAAATCCATACCCAAGACAGCAGGCGCTTGCGGTGAAAACGGCAGGCCCTCACCCATTTCACGGATCATCATGTCGATGGTGTTGACGCTGGTTGAAGCAATACGCACCAAGACGTGCCCCGCCTTTACTTCTGGCTTAGCCAATTCAACCTGCTCGAAACCTTCAACACCACCAAATTCACGAATAACCATTGCTTTCATGGGAACAACCTCTTTTTTGAATGCGTAATTGATGGTGATAAGTATATTCGGCACTGGGGAAATGATAATTCCGCTTCATAGCGAATGAGTTTTAAGATTTTATTAATAATTCCGCCATTATTAATTTTGCATTAAGACTGATTTCACTGCGGGGCGAATTATCAATGGCTCTTCCCCTCGCTAGACTGCACCGCATCAATTCCGATTCGTTTCAAGGAGTGCCATATGCACTACGAAGGTAAAATTTATCGCCCTTGGATGGAAGCCGAGAGCGTGTTAATCCAGACCACGCTGGGCTGCAGCAATAACCAGTGTACCTTCTGTACCATGTTCGACGATAAGCGATTCAAAGTCAGGGATATTGAAGGTATCTTCCGTGATATTGAGGAAGCCCGCTTGATCTACCCACACGTAGAGTCGATCTTCCTCGTAGACGGGAATGTAATGGCAATCCGGACTGAAATGCTGCTCAAGATTTTGGGTAAGATCAAAGCGACATTCCCGGAGATCAAGAACATCTCGCTCTACTCTGGCTTCAATGATTTTCGCCGCAAGAGTATCAGCGAGTTAAAAGAGATGAAATCAGCGGGCCTAAGTATGGCGTATTCCGGCTTGGAGTCTGGCGATCCTGTGGTGCTTGAGAAGATCAAAAAGCGCATGACCCGCGAGCACGCCATTGAAGGGATGGCAATGGCAAGAGAGGCCGAGATTAAAGTGCTGGCGTCATTTATCTTCGGGCTCGGTGGCAAGGAACGCTCCGTTGAACACGCCGTCAATACAACCAGCTTGCTCAATATCATGCAGCCGGATGCGATAGCGCCAATGGCACTGGCCGTACAGCCAGGATCAGAGCTTGAAAGGGAAATCCACCGTGGTGAATTTACCCTGCCTACTCCGCTGCAGATACTGGAAGAAGAGAAGTACTTGCTGGAAAACTTGGAAGATTTCCCTTGCTACTACTGGGGCGACCACGGCAACAACATCTCACCTATGCGTGGGATGCTACCAGCAGCAAGGCAGCCATTCTTGGATAAAATCAACCAGGACATTGCCCATAACCCAATTACCAAACAAAATGTCATTCAAACCTTTGCTTGGTAAAGTTCGGTCAATAAAGCTTGTTGTCTTTTAAAGGGACTTCAAGGAGGTTAGTGCTTTCCCTGCTAGGCTGACCAACCATTTCATCGTAAGCACTCTGTTGGCGAAGCACTTGCTGTTTCGCCTTCAGTTTTCGGCACTGCTTCTGTAGCTCTAAAATAGAAAAAGCCCGCAAAAACTGTCCATTATCATCAGTGACATAGTGCTCTTCATCATCGATAACCACCGACACTTGGTACAAAGATAAATCCAGTGAGTGGATCACCAACTTATCGATATAGAAATACTTTTCCAGTTTGCTCAAAGGCAGAGTCATCATTTCTCTCCTCAAACGAACAAAGAACGATACGAAAAAACAAGACGATCACTTTAATCAATCATCTCAATCTCATTTAAAGTATCTGGCCATCCTTCATCTCAATTCGACGCTGTGCCCGCCCCGCTTTATCCAAGTCATGCGTCACCATAACGACCGTCACGCCTTCACTATTGAGCCTTTCAATAATCGCCATGATTTCATCGCCTGTTCTGTGATCTAAATTACCCGTGGGCTCGTCTGCAAGCAAAAGGGAGGGCGAGCCAACCAAAGCTCTGGCAATAGCTACCCTTTGCCGCTCACCACCGGATAGTTCATGGGGCTTGTGCAAACCTCGCTTCGACAACCCCACCTTGCCCAAGGCTTCATTGACCTTGCTTTCGCGCTGTTGCCTTGAGAGCTTGCGGTAAAGCAGAGGCAGTTCGATATTCTCACAAACGTTGAATTGCGGCAGCAAATGGAAAGCCTGGAAAACGAAACCAATTTGATAATTCCTGACGTGGGAAAGATCAAAATCAGACAGGGCATCGACCCGAGTACCATTGAGTACATACCGCCCAGTCGAAGGTGTATCGAGGCAACCGATGATCTGCAACAAGGTTGATTTTCCAGAACCAGATGTGCCTGTGATTGCGATGTACTCCCCAGAGTGAATATCCAAAGAAATTGACCGCAGGGCAACGACATCACTGCTTCCCATCGCATACACACGGCTAACGGTATCCAGTTGGACCAATGACGATGTGCTCTCTACCATAGAGTCCTCCTTATTCTCGTTTCAATGCCCGTATAGGGTCAAGCCGAGAAGCAACCAGTGCAGGATACAAGCCTGACAACAACCCCACTAAGCACGCTGACCCAAGAGCAAGAAGGATGGCATCTAACGTGATCATCACTGGGAAGTCACGCATTTTTGCGATCACAAACACCAGCACCGCACCCAATGCCAAACCAGACAGGCCACCAATGGTCGTCAGGCAAGTTGCCTCAATCATAAACTGATTACGGATGTCTTTATGGGTGGCTCCAACGGCACGCCGCAGGCCAATTTCTTCCGTTCGTTCACGAACCGCCACCAACATCACATTCATAATGCTGATCCCTCCAACGACAAGCGATACGGCTGCAACTGATGTCAACCAAAAGGTCATTGAACGGGTTGCATCCGCCATGCTCTCCTGCAGCTCGGTTAAATCATTGATAATGAAATCATCAGGTTTATGATCAGGCAGGCGGTGTTGTTGACGTAACAGTTGTTGAATATGGACAATGCTTTCGCCGATTTTATTTTGGTCAGCGACACGGATATGGGCGTAGTGAATAGCGCCCGGTCGAGTTTTGCTCAAGCCAATAATACGAAGTTTGGCAGTCGATAGGGGGATCAGCACTCTGTCATCTTGATCAAACCCACCAGGTGACTGCCCTTTTCGATTTAACACTCCGACAACTTTAAAAGGGGTTTTGCCTATTCGAATGGTTTTACCAACAGCACTTTCATTTTTAAACAGGGCTTTTTCAACACTCTCGCCCAGTACCGCAACCTTTTTGGCCCGGCTCTGCTCATAGTCATTGAACATCCGTCCTTTGGCGATTTCCCACTTTCTCAGTAGCAAATAGTCTTGGGTCGTTCCTTGTATCCGGCTTATCCAATTTTTTGCCCCATAGATCACCCGTCCTTCGGCAAACACAGACGGAGAAGTAGCCACAACATTAGGAACCGTTTTTCGTATCGCATTGACATCTTCTAAAGTGAGCGTCGAAGCGTTGCCTTCCATTTGCACTCCCCCGCTTTCCATCGCATCGGGTTCGAGAAAGAGTAAATCAGCACCCAGGCTCTCTACTTGCTGTAAGACTTGATGCTGACTCCCCGCCCCCACTCCAATAACAGTCACAACTGCAGTCACACCGATCATAATGCCTAAAATGGTCAGGGCACTACGTAGGCGGTGACGATAAATAATCCTCAGAGCATTTGATAAATACAACCAGTAACTCATGGCTATACAAACCTAATTTTCTATTAGAGATTGCGGAGTCGGCGGTATAACTTCCTCCCCCCTTGAAGTGTAACTGGCATTGGTTGTATCAGATTCCACATCGGTGGTGATCTCAACAACTGCCGTCATCCCTGGCAGTAACGAATCCCCATTGTTTTCTACCGATAAAACAACGGTATAAGTCACCACATTATCAACAACTAATGGTGCTACTCGAATTTGCTCTACCTTGGCAGTAAAAAGCTGGTCACCATAGGCCGGCACAGTAAACTCTGCTTCCTGGCCGATACGGATTTGACCTATATCGGCTTCATCAATCCTGGCGTGTATTTCCATTTCATCTAGAGTATGGGCAATCTTAAATAGTTTCGGTGCCTCAAGACTAGCCGCAACGGTTTGTCCACTCATCACTTCACGTGACAAAACAACCCCATTTATGGGAGCCAGAATTTCAGTGCGAGACAAAGTCACTTTAGCTTCTTCCAACTCAGCTTCATGACTGATAACAAGTGCCTGGGCTTGCTCTAGCTCCGCCTCTGCTACCCATACCTGTGTTTCAGCTTCTTCCAAGCTATTCTCAGACACCGCCTTACGTTTATTGAGGGCTTTTATGCGCTTCAAAGAACGTATAGATTGCCGTAAGGATGCTTTTTTCATTGCCACCAGCGCTTGTGCATTCAGTAAAGCGGCTTCGGCTTGTCGGATTTGCGCTTCAAAAAATTTTGGGTCGATACGTGCAATGGTCTGCCCTTTTTGCACAACATCATTAAAATCGACCAATAATTCGATAATTCTCCCCGAAACTTCAGAGCCAACTTCAACTTCTCCAACAGGTTTTAGTGTTCCTGAAGCGATAACCACAAAAACCTCTTCATGCTGAGGCATCGATTCTACCGCTTGTATTTCACCCAAAGATGTAAAGGGTCGAGATTCATGATACGAATCATTACAAGCCACTAGCAGCGGCAGAAAAAACAAATAAGCGAGATATTTTCTGTAGATAAAATGCATCTAAATAATAATCTCCCAATTTTAAACCTGAGTGCTCTTATGTTGTGATAACACTAGGAATAAATAGAGATAGCGGCGGCAATAAACCGCCACTAGTTTATATATTCCTAATAGCCGTAGTAATGATCACATTTGTAGGAGTTATATTTCTTTTTAGATCCGTAATACTTCTTACTAGGCTTACATTTTTGAGGCTTGTACTTGGTCTTTTTGTACTTAATGACTGGTTTTTTGTAATCAGATTTATGATAAGACTTATAGTCATGTTTATAATAGGATTTATAACTATATGCGTGAGCACCTGATGACGCAGCTGCCAGTGCAAAAGCAGTGAAAAGGCCAACTAGTTTAATATTCATTGGAATTTATCCTAATTCGTAGTACCGAAGTTATTCCTATATTTTTGTGTCTAATTTTTTAAACACGGTAGTATTTATAGGTTTCAACCAATAAACATGCAAAAATTGAGGTTAAACAATCATCCCATTTTTGAGACAGACCAATGCTATTTTCAATAGTACCAGTGGCTTGTTACATACTCACCTAAAACCACAAAATAATTATATTTCAATCACATATACTACTTCAGTATTAATCTTTTAGAGTTAACATGTCCAAAATATTGGCTAACAGCCCAGATTTAATTTGAAGAGTAAGCATCAATTAACTTAAATATTTTTGCCAATAAAGCAGTCCTTTCTGCTTAACTTTATAATCCTCATAATCACATGAAAGGTAGAGCTTTTGGGCGATTACATTATCTTCATCCACTTCTAATGTAATCTTAAGGAAGTCATTGTCACGGCAATATCGCTCAACCCCATCTAATAAAAGCTTACCAATACCTTTTCCGCGGTATTTTGCAGATACCATGAAATCATGAATGTTGAGCACTTTCTTTGCTCGATAGGTTGAGTAGGACTCAAAACAGACAGCAAAGCCCGCAGTTCATTATCAACTAAGGTTCTGAAATAAAGATATCACAATGGCTTCGTAGCCAAACTAGGTGCTCGTCATAAAATGCTAACTTATCGCAGCCATGTTGAAGTGCTTTTTTATAAATTGAGGCAACGAATATGTCCGCACTAGAAAAGTGATTACCCACTGCAAACTGCGATTGTTTACATAATTTGGAGATTAAGATATTTAATCGACTAGTAATCCACTGCCCTCTAACCTGTTTTTTAGAAATATCATCTAACTCAGGCCGAAGGGTGTTGAGAACAGTTCGGTTTTGTGGCGAATGAATACTTGAATTAACGAATTCACAAACTTCTCGTATGGACGCTCGTTCCCAAGTAGACTCGCCCAACAAGCTTGGTTCAGGAAATAACTCTTCAAGGCATTCAATTATTGCCATGGATTCAGAAATACAGTGTCCTTCTACTTCTAGGCATGGTACATACCCATAAGGATTGATATCTATATAACTTGAGACCAGTTCTTCGTTGCTCACTTCAATACGAGAGTAAGGCACTGACTTATAGTTCAGCACCCACTCGACTCTCTCTGAACTGTTTGATCCCTTAGCACTATATAATTTTAAAATCACGCATCCTCTCTATGTATAACATCGCTTTCCTTAGCGCATACTACCCAATGAATCTAATCAAGTTATTTAATGCATTTCATCAATAAAATGAAAGGACTTCACTAAAAGATAAGTCTGTTCTTAGGCTCATCCTACAAAACTGATAAAAAAATAGGCCAGCTAAATCGCTGACCTAATCATGTATATCTGCGTTTTATCCTTAGATAAATACAAGTTACTTCTGCTTCGCTTTCACCCGCTTGATCTTGTTCATTACCGGGTAGCCATCATCAATCAGTTCATTAACGAACGTTGAAGGCTTTTGCGGCTCGGCACACACCCAGACATGCTTTTTAGCTCGGGTAAGAGCGACATAGAACAAGCGGCGCTCTTCGGCATCGGTGAAGCTTTCGCCTCGTGCTTGGAGACAAGCTGCCAGCCCTGTGTCCCGGTCTGGCGCTGGGAATACACCACGGTTCACATCAAGTACAAACACAAAGTCAGCTTCTCGGCCCTTACTGGCATGACAAGTCATAAAGTTAATGCCAAGATGCGGCCATTTTTCCTGCCATTGCTTGAGCTTTTCAGGGCGCTGGTTGTTATTGCGACCCAGCAGCAAGGTGGTCACTTCGCCTTTTTGCTGTGAGGCAAGTTGCGCCAGTTCCTGATCAATCAAGTCCTGACATAGCAAGGTCACCGCTTTTCTCTTCTGTTTCTTAAAACTGGTGAGATCTTTTTTCAGCTGATTCGGGTTCTGCTGAATAAAAGCGTTGGCAACTTCACCGATCATGCTGTTAAAACGATACGTAGTATCAAGCTCGGTAATATGGCTGGCACCGAAGCGCTGCTCGAAGCCGGTCGTCAGGTTCACATCTGCGCCTGCGAAGCGGTAAATTGCCTGCCAGTCATCGCCCACGGCAAACAAAGTTGGCCTGCTGTCTTTCTCACCGGCATGACAAAGTGCTTCGATAAGGGCCAAACGGTGTGGAGAGATATCCTGATATTCATCAACCATGACAAATTTCCACGGCGGCGTGAACTTGCCCTCTTTGACGTATTCCGTCGCCCTTTGGATCATGGTATTGAAGTCAATCTGCTTGTTGGCTTTTAGGTGCTGCTCATAGGCACGGTAGCAAGGCCATAGCAGAGCCAACTCGCTCTTCATCCGGGCACGAGCCGATTCATTGTCATGCTTTTCAATACTTTCAACCAGCTGCGACTTGTTCGCGCCCCGCTGACCAATGAGTTCAATATGACGCCATACCCAAGCCGCCAGTTGTTCACTCTTGGCCTGCTTTTCCATTGAGTTTTCAGCTTTGAAGCCCGGAATACGCCATTGGGTCAGATGTTTCTGCCAGCGTTTGGCTGATGCGGCAGTTTCCCATTGCTCGGTCAACACCTGCGCAATCCACTTGGCACGTTCTTTCTCATCCAGTGTGACCGGAGAAACACTTGGCATCTCACTCTCTACCGCTTTGATAATTTGGGTGCCCAAGCTATGGAAGGTCGCGACCTTGATACGGTCGCTGACTTTCGCGCCCAAGCGTTCACTCATTTCTTCAGCGGCTTTGCGGCCAAAGGCCAGCATCAGGATTTCTTCTGGCTGACACTGTTGATTAGCAATCAAGTAGGCGGCACGAGCCACCAGTACACTGGTTTTGCCAGTACCGGCACCTGCCAGTACCAGGTTATGATCTTGGTTGATCAACACAGCTTCGCGTTGGGAAGGGTTTAACGGCGACGATTCAAACTTATCGAACCATGATGACCACTTTTCGGTTTCTTTTTCCAACCATTGGCTATTGGCTTCTTCCACCCACTCTTCATTGCCTTCAAGCCAAGGCTCAACCTTCTCGAATGCCAACGGACGGAAAGATCCCGCCAGTTCACGGGTCAACCCGGTCGAGGCCAAGGAGTTCTCAAGATAACGGTGCAATTGGCGGTGGGAAGATTCACGCAAGTAGCCATCAGCTTCGGCATAGCTATCTATACGAGTGAGCATTTCTGGCAGCAAGTTATCAAGCTTTTCGACCCGGCCTTGCGCCCAGTTTCGATAAGCTTCTAGCAACATATTGGCAAACGCCTTACATTGCTGCCAAGGCAAACCGTGTACCGTCCAGCAATATTCCTGATCAGCAGAGGTTAATTCAAAACTGCCCCATAATACGCCGCGATGTACATCTATAGCACCATCCCATTCATCAAAGGGAATTTCTTCTGTTTCTGTCTGGCTATCAAGCACCAAACAATTATCACCGAGAGCAATACTGCAATAATCACCTTGGGCGAGCCACTGGGCCAACCACCCTGCTGTCAAACGCATTCTGTCACCAACACTCAACTTACTTCTGCTACTACGCTAGCTTTTGCGCGCGTTATTAGACATTGTGTAGCCTATTAACGAAAAAACGACTTGGACTTAAGAGTATCAAGTTCTATAGATATACCCTAGCGTCCAAAAAATAATTTGCGTAAATTTTCTGCCAATTAATTTGGCCATGTTATTATTTTGCGAAGACTTTTACAGCGGGTTGTTGGCAATTTAAACAAGACGAAAACTGTGATTTGCGTTGGTTAATTAAGTCACCATCCTCGTGATAAAAATTCATTTCCAGAACAACCCGAACAAAAAATAACCTAGAAATGCCTGTGCAAACCCTATAACTGCGTTTTTTATGTGGATTAATAACGCTTGCGAACTGAAGTTTGTTATCTTTAGCACTTCACTAGGAAGACCATAAAAACAATGACAAATAGCCGCTTACAATTGACCTTGCGTCGTTACTGGGCAAATGACCGGATTAACTATAGCATACGTGTTCTTATCGCCCTTGTTGGGGTTGCTCTCCCCTGCTGGTATCTAGAGGCTACTTCTGAAGTCACTCCGTTAGTATTGGGGATCATTGCCTCGGCGCTAGCTGAAACCGATGATAATTTAACCGGACGTATCAAAGCCTTAATCACTACCTTGCTTTGTTTCGTGCTTGCCTCTTTCTCGATTGAAATACTCTTCCCCTACCCACCGCTGTTTGCCATCGGGTTATTTAGCTCTACCTTCGGCTTTATCATGCTGGGTTCGATGGGGGCGCGTTACGCCAGTATTGCCTTTGCTTCGCTGTTACTGGCGGTGTATACCATGCTAGGTGCTGCGCAAAGTCCTAACCTGTGGTACCAACCGATGTTGCTACTGGGCGGCGCAACTTGGTATGGCTTGCTATCTTTGAGCTGGCAGATACTGTGGCCCAACCAACCGGTTCAACAAAGTCTGTCAAAAGTCTTTACCGAACTTGCATGCTACCTCGATAGCAAGAGCCAACTGTTCGAGCCCGTAGCCGATCTTGTGCCGCAGCCATTGCGTCTACAAGCTGCGACCAAAAATGCCAAAGTGGTCAGTGCGTTAAATGACGCCAAGGCGACTTTGCTTCACCGTGCCCGCCGCGGCCACCCAAACGAAACCGGCGATAAATTCCTCAAGATCTATTTCTTGGTGCAGGATATCCACGAACGAGCCAGCTCTTCCCACTACCGCTACCAAGATTTGGCTGCTGAGTTCCAGCGCAGTGATGTGCTGTTCCGTTTCCAGCGCCTCTTGACCCAGCAAGCCAAAGCCTGTCGGGAAATTGCACACGCATTAGCGATGGGAAAACCTTACAGCCATGGTATCGAAAGCGTCAAAGCCTTGGATGAACTGCAAGAGTCTCTGTTTTATCTCAAGAGCCAGAACGATCCCAAACGCCGGGTGTTTATCAACCAGCTGGAATATCTATTCAATAACCTTGCCACGGTAGAGCGCCAACTATCTAACGTCAGTAACCCCGACGTCTCGACCACAGATAGTGCCCGTGATAATGAGCTGTCCGATACCGAAGCACGCAGTATGAAAGAGCGCTGGCAGCGTATTCGCGCCCAGCTTGATCCAAGCTCAATGCTGTTCCGCCATGCATTGCGTATGGCGATTGCCCTTACCGTGGGTTACGGCATTATTCTCGGCCTTGATTTAGAGCGCGGATACTGGATATTGCTGACCACCCTGTTTGTCTGCCAGCCGAACTACAGTGCAACCCGCCAGAGACTCAAGCAAAGGGTCATTGGCACCTTGGCCGGTTTGCTGATTGGTATGCCTTTGCTATACCTGTTCCCAGGTCAAGAAGGCCAGCTGGTACTGATGGTATTTACCGGTGTGATGTTCTTTGCCTTCCGTACCGCCAATTATGGTGTGGCGACCATGTTCATCACCCTACTGGTACTGTTCTGTTTCAACCAGCTTGGCGAAGGCTTTGCGGTTATATTGCCTCGCCTTGGCGATACCCTGCTCGGTTGTTTACTTGCAGTATTGGCAGTGAGCTTCATCTTGCCGGATTGGCAAGCCCGCCGCCTGCACAAGGTGATGGCAACAGCCATCGAGACCAACCGAGACTATCTGGCGCAAATTATTGGCCAGTACCGAATTGGCAAAAAAGATAGCCTAAATTACCGTATAGCGCGCCGTGATGCCCACAATACCGATGCCCAGCTCAGTACAGCTATCAGTAACATGCTGTTGGAGCCCGGCCGCTATCGTATGGCAACAGACGAAAGCTTCCGCTTCCTGACACTGAACCATGCCATGTTAAGTTATATTTCTGCCTTGGGTGCTCACCGAACCCAGCTAGAGGACGAAAGTACCCATCACTTGGTCTCGCAGGCCCACAGGCAAATCCACCAGCATTTGGACTGCCTGGCGGCTCAGTTGGCAGGCAACCACTGTGCCCAGGCACCGGAATCGGATAGCGAGCTGGACCAGCGCCTATCGCTATGGCGCGATGAGGATTCGACCTCAGCCCGGATGGTATTGCAGCAATTACACCTTATCCAGCGCATGCTGCCTGAGCTTCACTCACTGGCCAACAAGCTGGCAGCAAGGACGAACGAGTCGTCTCAGGCTGAGAATGAAAAAGCCGCGTAAATAGTAATAAATTAACCCTAAATTACGGGGTATAGATAAGCGCCATCACTAACTACTATCATCTTAGGCTGTGTTTGTGATGGCGTTTTTTTCTCAAAGCTATTCCTTATCAAAACTATTCTTTATCAAAGCTGTCGACAACGATAGCCCCCATCGACGCTGGCATGGCGATAACAATAATACGTTTGAACGATGTCACTGGGTCTGACAACAAGGGAAGCTTATCTAATGCGAGCAAGATGAGAGAAACCACTATAGCGGTAATAAGGTAGGCGATAACAATGCGAAAGACGAAACCTGCCAGCCGGTGCTTTACGTTACCCTGGAAGACACTTTCGTAAGTAAAGACACCGAGGAAGAAAACCGCTAGGCAAAACAGCATGATCAAATTTGGTGTGGGCAAGGTTTCACCTAGCCGCCATGCTTCTTCTGAAAAGGAAATAGGGACAGCAAGGGCAAATGCGCCGACACACACTTGGCTTGCGTCCTCCATATTAAAATTCAACATGATGTTATCCAGCAAAAATACCGTACAACACCATCATGGCTCATTGCATAACAAAAAGATAAATTTGTTTCTGCGCTAAGTGATCGTTGATTGAATTAACCAGCCGCCGCCACAAACGCCATTTCAACCAACAGGTTCGGATCAGCTAGCTCGACTTTGACACACGCCCGGCTTGGTGCGCAGCCTTCAGGCAACCACGCTTCCCAAGCAGTATTCAACGCATCGAAATTGGCAAAATCGGTGACATAGATAGTCACAGACAACAATCGGGATTTATCAC
This sequence comes from Photobacterium sp. AWH4_225, assembly GCF_056158405.1. Classification (NCBI taxonomy): domain Bacteria; kingdom Pseudomonadati; phylum Pseudomonadota; class Gammaproteobacteria; order Vibrionales; family Vibrionaceae; genus Photobacterium; species Photobacterium sp. AWH4_225. The sequence goes on from NZ_JBSWTF010000001.1 coordinate 2,699,216, forward strand.
TACCAACACTGGCCAGCATCTCTTCGGCCTGGGCAAAAATCTGGTTAACCTGACCGGTCATATCGGCGCTGGTATCTTGCTCTGCCACTTCGACAAAATGGGCAATGCCATTGAAAACCGTTACATCTGACCACCGCTTGGTCGGGTTAATACGCTGAATATCCATGCTACTTTCCTTTGATACCCAAAGTTTGGCACTTGGGTTTATTGATTGTTAGGACGATATAATAGCGAAAAATCGTCTTGGCAGAATCTGCTAACTCACTCAAAACGTAACTATTTATAAATGCCAAGTTATAAGTAACGAGTTATAAGTCCCAGGTTATATTTGCCAAGCTGCGCGGCTAATACACTGATTCAAAGTTCGCGAGCCTCAACGGTACTGCGCCTCTACCAGAGGTTTGCCTTCACTATTGATTAGCCTTAGCTCACCTTCCCCCTCCTTCTTTTCACAAATCTCCAATTCTGCCGTTGAGGGCAAAAACGCCGGGCGACGGAAGATAAACTTAGCTTGGCTAATTGGGGGCTCAATTACTGCAAACATCCGTGCGACAGAATACATGCCGTGGATGATCGGTGCCTTAAAGCCAAATGGCTTTGCGGTTAGCCAATGAAGGTGAATAGGATTGTAATCCCCGGAGACGGCTGCATAGCTTCTTGCCATCTGAGGTGTCAGCGCCAACGTTTCCAGTTTCGCCCAAACAGGCGGTTGCCCTTCAACATCATCTGAAGAATCGGTTGGTTTTTTCCGGTTATTAGAGGCAGGCGGCTTACCTCGCAACAGACAGCGGCTGCGGTAGCTTGCCTGATAAACGCCATCTAGGGCAAAACGCCCCTCAAGCTCAAACTCCAAGCCTTTGTCGGTTTGAATACACTCGATAACACCCAGCGTGAAGTTGTAAGCCTTGCCGATTTGCAGTGGCGTTTGTTGATGGAAACTGACATGGGTATGGATCAATCCCAACAACTTCAGAGAAACGGATGGATGGGTAAGTAACAGCAACTGGGCGGGTTGTGTGGCCACAAACAGATAAGGGAGAGAAAGCTTATCCTGCGGCAAACCACAGCATTCGTTGTAGCGATTGACGTTACCTATATCAAACGTAAAACCATCAATAGCCAGGGTTATCGATGGCAAAGGCTCGCATCCCTTTTTCAGCATAGCCTTGGCTAATAACGCCACTGAAGACGGTAGCTGGTTTTGCTTGATACGAATCGTTGTCACGCGCTGTTCCTTTCGTTGTGGCGTAAAGCAAAAAAACCGAGCTTAGCCCGGTTTTTACATCATATTATTTTATCCAAGCCATCTTACTTAAATAAAGGCTTCTCAGCTGGCGATAGCTCTAGCTCTTCAACCAAAGAAGTAAGATATAAATGTGCGATCTTGGCAAGACTCGGATAGAACGGCGAAATCCCTTCTACCTGCTGGAGAACCTCAAGATAACGGAATGCCCAAGGCAATAGGTGCTGCTCTAGCAGTTCAGCGCTGGCATCAAACTTTTCGGATTCCAACAGCTGGGCAAAGGCCAGCATCATCAAACCAAATTGATCATCAGGCTCTCGCATTTGGGTATCGAGCACAATGCCACTGCTCGCCAGAAAACGGCGATATTCAACGGTAGACTCTCCCATCACAATACTTTCTCTATCGAGATAAACAGAGCCCCACGGTGGCGCTGGCATTTCGCCTAGCCCTTCAAATAGCAAGCTAAACTCTTGGGCTAACGCTTCATGCCTAGATTCAGGTTTAGCTTCATCTTGAACCTCAGCAATCATCGCTTGGACAAGGGTTTGAACCTTATCTTGATACTGGCTTTCGAAATGCTCAGGAAGATCGGCGAGTGCCGGAAGAATTGCTTCAGCTGAAGGATGGGAAGGCGAGTAATAAAACAGAAAGCCTAGGATCCTAGGTACAAGGGTGATCATCAATTTTTACCTGGCTGTTGTCATCAGTAACACTAATCTCTATTTGCCACTGCCCACTTCCCCATTAAAGAAGTGGGCAGTAAAAGCATCAGCTTACATCGGGATTGCCCAAAGGTTATAGAAGGCAACGCGGCCAATCAACTCACCAACAAGCATGACACCTGCACCGGCAATCAACAATGGCTTTGCTGCGCCTTTCTGGCTGAAGATACCACAGCCAATCAGCACAGCAACCAGCAGTGCTACAGCTTGTGCACCCCATAGGCCATATTGGTTTACAGCCAATTCAGGTGCTGCCTGAGTAACAAATCCAATGTAATCAGGCTTCGCCGCCAGGGAAACCAAAGCGCCGACAGCCAAGGTCGCAAAACCCAGCTTGTGAGCGCCCAGCATTAAGGCGAACGCACCACCAGCAACCAGCACCGTCAGCCACATCTGCAGTGAAGTATGGGCAGTATCCCAGCTTGCCACTGTTGCCAACTGGTATACCTGCGGGATAGACCAAGCGAAAAGCAAACCAGCTAATACTGTCGCTTTGTTGGCCAGCTTATACAGAGACTCTTTCCCCGGCATAAAGCTCAGCACGACGGTTGCTACCGCGCACGCCATAAACACACCACTCAAGATGATCTCGTTGCTCATTGGCGATCGGCCTAAGCCGAACAGCAGGTTGAACGCACGTAGCGGCTGGCCCATATGTAGGCCACCGATTGCCGAACCAACCAACAGCAAAACTGCCGCAACAATATTGGCTGTTTTCAGCTGCACATCGCTGATTTGCTTGGTGGTGAAAGCCAACAGTGACAATAGGAAGATCCCCACTGCAGCCTGGCCGAATACCGTGAAAAATACTAATGGTAATTCATGCATGGCTTAGATCTCCTCTGGGTTCAGTACAGCGCCTGTCGAATCCCCTGTCGGGCGCGAATCAGCATGAGCTTTAACAACCAGGTTAGGTTTGGTCATTGATGGGTTTGGCAGCGGTGCAATGGCATTCTGCTGGCCGTAGCGCTCACGAAGCACCTGAATTTCATCGAAATCCAACGCACGCTGCGGGCACGAATCGACACAGACCGGCTTCTTGCCTTCTGCAACACGTTCGAAACAGCCGTCACACTTAGACATGACTTTCTTCTCGGCATCGAACTGCGGCGCGCCATAAGGACAACGCATTTCACAGTAGCGGCAACCTACACAGGCATCTTGGTTAACCACGACAAGGCCGTCTTCCTTACGCTTGTGCATCGCACCGGTTGGGCAGCCTGCCACGCAAGTTGGCTCATCACAGTGGTTACAAGAAATAGACAAGTAGTAGTTGAAGACATCTTGTGTCCAGGTATTGCCGTCTTTCTTCCAGATGCCGCCACCATACTCATACACACGACGGAACTTAGGACCGATATCCTGATCCTTCTCGTCCTTACAACTTACCGAACAGGTTTTACAACCAGTACACTTCGCTGAGTCTACGAAAAAACCGTATTGCTTCATTTGTTATTCTCCTTAGACTCGCTCAATTTCTACAAGGTTTGTGTGTTGCGGGTTGCCTTTCGCCAACGCCGTCGCTCTCATTGTGGTCAATGTATTGATACAACCACCCACATCGACACCGGCCTTGTTCTTCTGTGCCCATGCCCCCTCAGGGATAGCAACTGTTCCAGGAATAATGCGTGCAGTCACTTTTACCGGCATACGCAAACGGCCACGGTCGTTGAATACCTCTACTTGGTCGCCATGCTTGATACCGCGCTGCATCGCATCGATTTCGTTCATCCACACGGTATCTGGCGCCACTTCTTTCAAATGCGCAACCGACGCATACGTTGAGTGGGTATGGCCTTTGGTGTGGAAGCCGGTTAGCTGTAGCGGGTATTTCTTCAGCATCTCGTGATCTTCAATACCTTCTACCGCAGGGTGGTAAACCGGGATCGGAGAAATATCATCGCCTTCCAGCATCGGGCGCTCTTGGGCAAGCTCAGCTAGCGCTTCAGAGTAAATTTCGATCTTGCCCGATGGCGTTTTCAGCGGGTTCGCTTCTGGGTTGTCACGGAAATCTTTCAGGGCGATATGCTCGCTTGAATCTGCCAGGCGGCGATCAACCACGCCCATACCATCGGTCTCGGCAAACGTTGGGAGCGCCGGGTTATTCTTGCGAACCTGGCCGTAGGCGTGCTCAAGCCATTGCTCGTAGGTACGGCCTTCAGTGTAAGCTTCCTTGAGGCCCATTTTTTCGGCGACTTCTGTCAGCACATCGTACACACGGCGGTTTTCCCACATTGGCTCAATTGCCTGCTGAACACGCACCATGTAGTGGTAAGCACCTGACTGGTATGAGTTATTGATCAGATCATCCGTTTCCATGGTCGACACATCCGGTAGCAGAAGATCGGCATAGCGGGCAGTCGGTGTCATGTGGTTATCCCACACCAGGTTGAACTCAAGCTTTGACTCATCCGCCAAGATTTCATGGGTACGGTTAAGATCAGAGTGCTGGTTGCCCGCTACGTTACTTGCGTAGTTCCACAGGAATTTGATGTCGGTAGACAGTTTTTCAACACCACGAACATGATCAGCTTTTGCCGTCATTTCCGAGCCGCGCACAATGGCATCTGTCCATAGGAAACATGGGATAGATGCTTTAACCGGGTTTGGCAGTGCCAAGCCAGATAGTACGTAAGGAACACTACCGCCCCAAGTACCAATGTTGGTGCCATGGCGACCGAAGTGGCCGGTCATAATAGGCAGCATCATGATTGCCCGAGAAGCCTGCTCACCGGTTTGGGTCCGCTGAACACCCCAGCCTTGGGAGATCCACGCCGCTTTTGCACCGGCAATTTCGCGTGCAAGCTGCTTGATACGTACCACAGGGATACCGGTTAGTTCACTCGCCCACTCAGGGGTTTTCTCTACCTGATCGGCACCCAAGCCAAGGATGTATGACTTGTAAGAGCTGTTCTCCGGTGCACTTTCAGGCAGGGTAGACTCGTCCCAACCCACAGCGAAGCGGTTTAGCATCTCCTCATCAATGAGATCTTCTTTGATCAAGGTGTGGCCCAACGCAGCAACTAGCGCGGCATCAGTACCTGGTCGGATTGGCAGCCACTCACTGGCAAACGCTGTCACACTGTCGGTGCGGCGCGGATCAATTAAGATCACCTTGGCATTGCTCTGCTCAAGGGCGTGGTAGATCTCAGCAATCTGACCACCACCAGACATGCGGGTTTCAGCCAAGTTTTGGCCAAACATCACAACAAGATCAGAGTTTTTGATTTCAGAGAATAACGTTTGTTGCTCAGTACCGTAGATGTTGCCCGCCTGACCAAAGACATAAGGCTGGATAGCATTCATCTGCGCTTCAGAATAAGTGTTGTGTGAACCTAGGAAACCACCCGCCACGTTCAACAAGCGACGACAGGTATTTGGCCCTTGTAGGTTACCGCCGGTTAGGCCAGAACCGTAGTTGTAATACACCGCTTCATTGCCATACGTCTCGATAACACGAGAAAGTTCTTTGGCAAGGATCGTCGTGGCTTCATCCCAGCTAATACGCTTGAATTTACCTTCGCCACGTTTACCGACACGCTTCATTGGGTACTTCAAACGGTCAGGATTGTAGGCACGGAAACGTGCCGAGCGACCGCGCAAGCAAGGACGGATTTGATGCTGGCCGAAAATCGCCTCATCGACGCCATCTTCAGGAGAAATTTTTACCGCTACGCCATCACGTACATGGACTTTAAAAGGACAACGGCTGCCGCAGTTTACCAAGCAAGCACTGTACTTGATGGTCTCTTCGCCGGCAGGTGCCGCCTCGGTCGCAGACGCTTTAAATGGGAGGGTCATTGAGCTTGCTGCCGCAGCTGCGCCAGTTACCGCCGCCGACTGCTTCATAAACTTCCGTCTACTTAATAAGTAAGACTGAATTTTGTTAGTGATAGTCATTAATAATGCCTCTTTGTAATTTGTAGGCACTATTAATCAATTAGTGGTAGCTAAATATGATCTCTATCAACCTGATTCTGGCTCATTATTAAAGAATGTAACACAGTATTAACGGATCATGAAAATCAAAACTTATTCAATATAAACAACAACCTAAACCACAAATAAAAATGATAACCATTATTAATGGTCGCCTTTATATTAACCTTAAGTGAAAAGCTGACTATTTATCGCTTTTTCCATAATGAAAACACGATTTTCCAGTCAATTTTTGATTAGAAAACTGATTTTTCATATAAAACCATTAGCAATACATTTGCCTCATACACCGATAAAAAAAGCACAATTTAAAATCATCTTACCCCGAGTAACAATTAGACACACGCCGAGTATTCCTTTTTAGCTCTTCCTCAGTGCGATGGCGAATAACGTTTTACCGGCACAAAGCCACATAACTCTCACCTCTCGACTCTCGCCTGTTAGCACAAAAATTCAACACGACAGCAACATGGCAAATAAATAAACCAAAAAATGCAATTCATTCGTTTAAATCAACCACAAAAAGGACTAGAATCCAGCACCTTGTAAATCAAACACCGAACTGCCATGATTGATCTAACTGTTTTACCCGTATATTTAACTGCTGTCATCGCCCTACTCCTTATCCCTGGCCCAGACATGCTGCTTATTGCCAGCTCTAGCCTAAGCTATGGAAAAAAAGTGGGAGTTTTTGCCAGCTTGGGTAATGCAACCTCTGGATTGATCCTTACCCTACTGGCAGCCATGGGGGTTTCAGCCCTCATTGCGATGAACCCTATCGCCTTGCAGGTACTTCGTGTGTTAGGTGGTGCTTACCTATTGAAAATGGGCTGGGATTGTATGCGCACCCAGCCTTCTGATGCACCAGAAGTCGAGCAAAGCAACAGTGTCGCTAAAACGCTTTACCGCCGCGCGGTGATCAGCAATTTGCTTAACCCGAAAGCCCTGATTTTCTTTGTCTTGTTCCTGCCGCAATTTGTATCCACCCAGGTTACGGCAACGTCTGGCGAACAAATGCTAGTGCTTGGCCTGCTTCTTAACGTCCTTGGTCTGCTGTTCAACCTGTTTTTGGTCACCATGATTGGCAGCCTAGGCCAGCCACTTCTGAAGAACGAAAAGTTCCGCACCAACCAGCATAAGTTCATGGGCCTTATCTTCTTTGTTTTGGCGATTTGGTTATTGGCGTCACAGGTACCTGCTGTATAAGTCACCTGTAAACCTAGACTCAATAGAAAGGGCATCTCTGAGAGATGCCCTTTTTAATTATAGAGTTGGTAAAGAACAGATACCTTATATCTAATATTTATAAACAAGAATATCCTTACGTCGACTAAATACATTGTCATTTTTGATATTACATTTCACATCATATTAAGACATAAACTAGTCGGCATTATCAATTCAACTAATCTTTACCTTCCAGCCAATCAATATTGCTCTGAATCAAGAGTTATCCACTTTCCGGTTAATTCTACTAAATAGCAGGTTAGGAAAAAGTGAACATCATGATTATCAATATCATGGTACTTTCCAGTCTCACACTGTTAGGTAAAATTCAGCAGGTAAAGCGAGGAAGCCTTTATCAGATAAATGGCATCTTCCTACCCACAGCGAGAACACATTATGCAATCAGCTGTTATCAAAGTATTCGAGTCCAAGGACGAGGTACGCTACACCACTTGTGTCAATGCTCACATGTATGAGATCACGACAGATTTTTCAATGTCCCGCGAGAGAGCCATCGAGGAACTATTAGTCTCTCATGATATTGCTGCGAAAGGTTCTATAGAAATAAGAGATATCCAGGTATTGGAAGAATCAGGCTTGCATACTGAGCTCAATATCTATGCTTTTTATTTCCCTGCCCATGTAAACGTGTATATTCGAGCAGTACGAGATCCACATACCTTTATCTTTCAAGTCGACATAGCAGATGGCCATTATCATTACTCGTCCAGCCATCCTCTGCGTGCCAGTGACTTAACAAGAATGTCTTTGAAATCACATTTCCCCGATATCCGAGACTTCAAAATCCTGTTAGAAAAGAAAGATACAGAGAAGATGCCGTCCGAAATAGCCGTCAATGAATATTCACAAGTGCATATGATGGCGAATGCAGTGATATGAACATCCATGACTTCCTGTCAATTCTTCACAATATCATTATCTTTGCCGTTTTTCTGATCATTGCGGCAAAGGTGGCAATACGGTTTGAAACGAAAAACAAAAGCAATAATAAAAATAAATAACATACAAAAATTATCTAACACTATATTTTCTCGTCAGGGAAGATATAAAGGAGAGGATGAGCAATGACTCCTTTGAAATATATTTTAGAAACCCACCAAGAAATTAATATCAACACCGATGAGCTAATGACAGTACTATCGCATACCGCCTTGGGTGTGTGTATGAACAAGCCACTGGATCGTGGCCGATGGATAAAAGACTACCTCATCAAAGTTAAGCCGAACTTTACGCCGAAAGGATCTGCCTGGAAGCTCATCGATGGTTGCCTCAAAGAGTCGACGCCTAATCGTGTGGCCCGCTGCTTCGAAACCTTCTATCAGTTTTATTGGGGAACCCGCCCCTATGCTGCCGCTAGGCCGCTGCCGGGCCAAGTAGCGAGAGCCAACGCCCGCATCGAGGCCTATTGCCGACTCAAAGATGCAGTCACAGCAAACTCGGCCTCCGAGCATGGTTCTTCTCAAGGGTATCTGGCAATGGCATCATGATGGGGAAGCTCACTACTACAATAAAGCACCCTAATACAGAAAAAGCGCCATGCGGCGCTTTTTCAATATCAACTCTATTTATAGTTACTTGGTGATCGTTACCTGGTGATGGTCACTTGGTGATAATTACCTGGCAATCAAAATGATCCGAGTTTCATACGGTTTCAGCGTGAAACGGTTTTCCTGCGCCACCTTCATTGATTCGGCATAGTTTGACAGCAAGCACTCACCACTTACCACATCCAATCCTTCCGGCAATTCACACTCGACTTCTTCGCCGTAGTAGTTGTTCACACATAACAAGATCTGGCTGTCAGATTCGCGCTTGTAACAGAAGATACGATCGTGCTCTGGCATCAAATCGGTGTAATCACCTTCAGTGATCACTGCCACTTCTTTACGCAGTTGAATAAGCTGACGGTAGAAATGGAATACAGAGTTCTCATCCTCAACCGCTGCTTTGGCATTGATTTGCGGATAGTTCTCGGCCACTTCGAGCCAAGGCGCAGCCTTCGAAAAGCCCGCATATTCACTGTCATCCCACTGCATCGGGGTACGGGAGTTATCACGGGATTTCTGCGCCAGGATCGCGATCATCTCATCATGAGCCACACCCTGCTGGTTCACCATGATGTCGTACATGTTGGTGCTTTCAACATCGCGGTATTGCTCAATCGAGGTATAGCCCGGGTTGGTCATGCCGATCTCTTCACCTTGGAAGATATACGGGGTGCCCTGCATCATATGGACCGATGCACCCAGCATTTTGGCAGATTCCACACGGTAATTCACATCATCACCCAAACGGCTGACTACACGCGGCTGGTCATGGTTACACCAGAAAAGTGCGCCCCACCCTTTGCCATTCAGGCCTAGCTGCCAGTGGTTGAAGATGGATTTGAGCTGATGGAAATCAAACGGTGCTTTGGTCCACTTCTCGCCATTTGGGTAATCCACTTTCAAATGGTGGAAGTTGAACACCATTGACAACTCTTTGCCATCGAGCGATGAGTATTGCTGGCAGTGCTCAAGTGTGGTTGAAGACATCTCGCCGACTGTCACAGAACCATACTTTTGGAACACGGCTTCACTGATTTCCTGCAGGTATTCATGGACACGAGGGCCGTCAGTATAAAAACGACGACCATCGCCAATGTCGTCATTCGGGAAGTCTTGTTGCTTGGAAATCAAGTTGATCACATCCAGGCGGAAACCATCAACGCCTTTCTCGGCCCAGAAGCTAATCACTTCTTTGACCTCTTCACGAACCTTTGGGTTTTCCCAGTTCAGATCAGCCTGCTCTTTGGCGAACAAGTGCAAGTAGTATTGGCCAGTGGCTTCGTCCAGTGCCCAGGCATTGCCACCGAATTTCGACTGCCAATTGGTTGGCTCAGCGCCGTCTACCGGATCTTTCCAAATGTAGTAATCACGGTATGGGCTGTTCTTGTCACCCAGCGCTGACTGGAACCAAGCATGCTCGGTTGAGGTATGGTTAACGACAATATCCATGACAATCTTGATACCGCGCTGGTGCGCTTGCGCCAGCAATTGATCAAAATCGGCCATGGTGCCGAACTCTGGGTTGATATTGTAGTAGTCGGAAATATCGTAGCCGTTATCAATCATTGGCGAGCTATACACCGGCGTTAGCCAAATCGCATCGACACCCAAGGTCTTGAGGTAATCTAGCTTGGCAATGATCCCTTGAATATCACCGGTTCCCTTGCTGCCACTGTCACAGAAGCTTTTTGGATAAATCTGGTAAATCGTAGCGGTACGCCACCATTCAAGTTGCTCTTTCAACATAATAACCTGCACACTTAAAAAATCAGAAAAAGGTAGCTGGCCTTAAAAATCAATCGACCAGCTACAAATCACACAGGGCTTTCCCCATTGCCTAGCACTTACCTAGGCCGTTGCTTCACTCAGTTCACCTTTTGCCTCAGCACGCTTGTACATGAACAAGGTCAGTGCCATCGGTACCACAACAGCGACAGCCATTGCGATGAAATACACCAGCCAGTACTGCGGCTGAATAGATAGGATGCCCGGTAGGCCACCAACACCGATACCGTTCGCCATCACACCTGCGCTACCACAAATTGCTGCGGCAATCGCCGAACCAATCATTGCACTCAGCATCGGGAACTTGTACTTAAGGTTGATACCGTACATGGCAGGCTCAGTTACACCTAGGTAAGCAGAGATGGCAGCAGGTACCGAAATTTCACGCTCGTTTGCTTTCTTGCTGATAATGATGATGCCAACAACCGCTGAAGCCTGAGCAATATTAGATAGGGCAATCAGAGGCCAAATCGGTGTACCGCCCATTGATTGCATTAGCTGCAAATCAACAGCATTGGTAGTGTGGTGGATACCTGTGATCACCAGTGGAGCATAGAGGAAACCGAAGATCATCGCACCGAAGATAGCGAAATCACCTGTCATCGCAGCCTGCGCCGCGTAACCCACACCGTCGCCAAGCATACGCCCAAATGGACCGATGAATGCGTGGGCAAGGACTACTGCAGTAATGATTGAAACAAATGGCACAATCACTAGGTATAGGTAAGCAGGAATCACTTTTTTCAGATTGGTTTCAATCAGTGCCAAGGCAATACCAGCTAGCATGGCAGGAATGACCTGAGCCTGATAACCGACCTTTTCAATGGTGAATAGGCCAAAGTCCCATACTTCCGGTAATTGCTGGCCTATCAAATAGGCGTTCATCAACTGCGGTGACACCAGTGTCACACCCAGTACGATACCCAGGATTGGCGTACCACCCAGTTTCTTAACGGTAGACCAACACACACCGACTGGCAGGAAGAAGAAGATCGCTTCGCCGATCAGCCATAGGAAAGAGTGGACAGTTGCCCAGAACTGGCTGATTTCAGTCAGGGTTTGGCCATCGAACATCTTGATGTCGCCGATGACATTACGGAAACCGAGGATCAAACCACCGGTAATAATAGCTGGCAACAATGGGACAAAGATTTCAGCAAGATGGGAGATCCCACGCTCCAGCAAACTCATATTCTGGCGGGCAGCGACTTTTGCTTCGTCCTTGCTAGCGCCCGACTGGCCGGTATATTCATTCAGCGCTTTATACACTTGATCAACTTCGGTACCGATCACCACCTGAAACTGGCCTGCATTGGTAAAACAGCCTTTTACCATGCTCAGTTTTTCAATTTCCTTAATTTGCGCCTTGTCTGTGTCTGCTAGTACAAAACGCAAACGGGTTAGGCAGTGGCTGACGCTTGCAATGTTGTCCTTACCGCCGATTAACTCGACCAAACGCTCTATCTGCTGTTGGTTAATCTTACTCATGCCGATTGTCCATCGTTATAAAAATAGGAATGTGTTGGGTTGTCTGTCTTTGTTCACTTTCAAATGAATGGGAATGTTCCCACTCGATGTAACAAATAGTGTCAGATCCGCTGACCGATGAAAATGGGAACATTCCCATTTCGTGAATCAGTTCACAACCTACGCCTATAGCTTAACAGTAAATTAGTGATCCAGATCTTGCTCGTTGCAGATTGAGATTTTGCTGGAGGTATTGAAGCATCCTATTAATAAGGTGCTTGTTAATAAGATGCCTGCTGGATGAGGTGGGTCACTTCTTGCTGGCCAGACAGTTGTTTGATCAACAGCTGGGCAGAGACTTTCCCTGCTTCAAAATAACCCGGGTCGATACTAAATGTATTAGGGAACAAGAAAGACAGCAGATCCGTTGCCCCTACCCCTGAGACCTGAATATCAGTACGGCCAAGCTCTTGCAGGCGTTTGGCAACACCCATCGCCAAGGTATCACTGGCGCAGACAATTGCTTCTGTGCCCTCGCCGAGTACCTGATCGGTAATGTGGTAGGCACTGTCGTAGCTCAATTGCCCAGTCTGGTAACTCGGCGTAATGCCTAGCTTGCGGCAGCTGTCGAGGTAGGCATTGAGGCGAAGCAAACCCGTGGTACGGTCTGACTCATCAACACCGATATAGCTGATAGCCTTTTTGCCATTAGAAACCAGCTTGTCCATGGCAAGGGCAATTAAACCTTGGTGGTCGTAATCGACCGAAGAAATGGCGTCGGTATCTGTTGCGATGACCACCGCTTTGTGACCCAGCTTTTCGATGCTGGTGAGATCGCAACCGGAGAAGCCAAACACAATCACGCCATCGACATTGCGCTTTTGCAGCACGGCCAAGTGCTCATTTGTTTTCTCTGCACTGAATTGGCTTTCCATGATCACCGCATCATAACCAGCTTTGTAGATGACATCGAGAATACCGCTGACCGCTTTGTTTTCCGACGGTGAATCCAGACGTGACAGAATGACTCCGACAACCTTGGCACTGCCGCCGCGCATTGCCTGGGCTGACTTGGATGGCACGTAACCGGACTCACGGATCACCTGCTCGACTTTTTCTCTAGTCGCTGGCTTTACTTTCGGATCATTGGTCAGTACACGGGAAACGGTTGATTTGCCAACACCTGCCAATTTGGCAATGTCTAGGATGGTAAGTTTCTGGGTCATAATCATTCTGGTTATTGGTTTCACTACCTATTGTCACTGAGAACGGGATAATTTCAATCATTTTCCTGACACAAAACAGCAAGCTGCAGTCAGGTACACAATTTTCTGCCAAAAAAAGCTTCAGGGATGGAACAAAACTTCATTTATCCTGACAAACCCTTACACAGCTCAGACATTTCTTTGAAATTATTCAATTAAGTTATTACCAAAGTGCCCATGAACCAACGCACTTAAAACAAAAAATATAGACATAAGCAACAGTGTGACTTGATTTTATTGAACACTGTCCGCATATATTAAGAATGACAAATAAAAAGCGCCACTGACTGACTAATACGCACGGGCCACCCTTTGTACCCCATTATCGATGAGCCGGCACAGTCGCAGCTAACGCTTAAGGAATTTTATGATTACACATGTTGGCATAATCGATCAGGACCCCGTAAGACTGATCACTCCCCTTCTCGACCATGGCGTCCCTGCCGATAAGATGATTTTTATCGGAACAGAAGCGCAACAAGAACAATACGACCGACTAGCGTCTATCTTGATACCTCGCAATATCGAGGCCGAGTTTTTCATTATCCCTGATTCCATCAACATCACCCGCATTCGCGCTCGCATTATCGAGCTGGCAGAGAAACTCAAAGCCGCCCAAACCGACGTCTGGTTCAATGCCAGTTGTGGCCTCCGCCACCGTCTCCTCTCCGCCTATGAAGTATTCCGCACCTACCACTGGCCTATCTATGTGATTGAGCCGTTCAGCGATGAAATGTGCTGGCTATACCCGGCGGACCGCGAGCAGCAACAAGTCGAAGATCGCATTCAACTTACCGATTACCTCACTATCTTCGGCGCCCGTTGTGAATTTCCCGAAAGCCTAGTACCCGAAGAGCTCAACGAGCAGCTTTGGGAGTTAGGACAACGCTGGGCAAGCTCAGCTCTGGAACTTGGTCCTGGCCTTGCCACCCTAAACTACTTGGCGACCACTTGCCGTAAAGAACAGAAGCTTGATGTGGCACTGAGTGAGAAACAACAAGGCTACAAAGAATTGGGCATGTTGCTCAACGACCTAGAAGAAACTGGCCTTGCGACCTACCAAGATGGCATTTTGACCTTCAAACATGAAGAAGCCCGTCGATTTGCCAATGGCGAATGGCTGGAGAACCTAGTACATAGCACGGTAAGTGCGATTCAAAGTGATCTACCGACCATCCAAGACCACTCTCTGGGTGTGCAGGTCTACCGTCAGATCGGCGATCGTGAAGTACGAAACGAGCTTGATGTTGCTACCGTCGTGAACAATAAGCTCCATATTATTGAATGTAAAACCAAGGGCATGCGTGACGACGGTGACGATACTCTGTACAAACTGGAATCGCTGCGGGATTTACTCGGCGGCCTTCAGGCCCGTGCCATGCTAGTGAGTTTCCGCCCACTGCGCCATCACGATGTAGTCCGAGCCCAAGACCTTGGCCTTGCGATTATCGGTCCGGATCAACTTGGTGACCTACAGACCCACCTACATAACTGGTTCAAAGATGCCGGTGGTCAGAGTCACAATATCGCCTAATTGATATCGGCGCTTATCTCAACGAATTTAAGGGGGAACATATGTTTCCCCTTTTCTTTTGGCTTTATGGCCGCAAAAGGGGCTTTTCATGATGAATTACCCGCAATTCCAAACTTTGATGTACACAGGCAATAAAGGGGCGCCACCTTGGTGCGCCACTGCCCCAAGATGGAGCGATCACAGCATCAAATATCACCTTACTACAACGCCAGCAGGCCGTTTATAAGCCATTGATTACTGGCATTTAAATTGCTTACTCCTAGTCATTAGCTTTAATTCAAGGAGTGATAATGATTAAGAAGCGCTTTTTTAAAACCAAAGATGAAGTTGAAATCACCTTCGAGTGGCCACAAGCAGTAGGTACACCGAAAACCGTTGCGGTATCGGGTGATTTTACCCAGTGGCAGGCTACCCCGATGAAGCTGAATAAAAAGAAAATCTTCAGCCTGAAGCTTCGCTTACCCAAAGACGAGCAATATCAATTCCGCTATCTGATCAATGGCTCTGAGTGGCAAAATGACCCAAGCGCCGATGCCTATATCCAGAACGGTTTCGGCAGTGACAACGGCCTAGTTTCTACGCACAACAGCCTTTAACACTTAGAAACAAAATCAACAAATACAAAGGGCTACATTGCATGTAGCCCTTTCATTCCTCTGAAATCTATTGATTAAAATCAAAGTTACCAGCAAAGGGCATTTTTCTACCCAAAACGGGTTATTTTATACCTTTTGACCATTTACCGATTCCACAATACTTGAGCTGATCTTTCATCAAGGATACCCGAATGATTAGCAGTAAGTGGATTGAGCTATACCAATATCTCAAGGGACAGATCTCGCAGCTTCCCGACTCAACCGACATAGTCGCACCGCTCAATGAGCGCCTGCTGTTCTTAAAAGTACAGTTTCCCAAACAGAACCAAGACCAATCAATGAGCTGGGAAAGCGACGACTCCCGAGCAGACAGCCATAGCGACTGGTTAGAGCATGAAGCCTTCACGTTTGTCATCAGTGATATTCTCGCCAAACATAGTCTCACCCAAGCCCAACTCAAATTCTTGTTCGAGACCCTAATGGCCGCACAGATGTGCCAGTTAGCCATGGTTGCTATCAACAAACATAAGCACCAACTCAGCACAGAAGAATTCAAAACCTATTGCGGTTTGGTCTACCAGCAGCTGGGCGATTATGAGATGGCTAAATCAATGTTTGAAGAGGCAATAGCACTCAATACCCACAATCCCCTGCTACATTGCCACCTGGGTTTTACTTACTTGTACCTTGGCCAAAGTGAAATGGCCGAAACAAGCTTCAAACAAAGCATTGCCACTGACCCCGATTTTATCGGTGGCTACCAGAACCTTGCGGGTCTCTACTACCAGGAAGGCAACTTCGAGCTTGCTGCACAACTTGCCGAGCAGGCCTACAACAAAGACCAGTCATTGGTTTCAACCTATATTACCGCCACCAGCAGCTACCTGGCTCTGGGCAATAGTGAGCAGGCTGACAACTGGATAGCTCGAGCCTTCGAACACCAAATCTCATCCATTGAGCTGGTAAGGCTGGCTGGTATTTGTGCTCATCAGCTTGGTCGGCTTGAAGAGGGGCTTGAGGCGTTAAACCAATACCTCAGCGTGAATCCAAATAACTACGATGTCCTGAACATCCGTGCCCATATCAAGGCAGACCTCAAACTATTCGATCAGCTCGAGCCGGATCTCAAACAACTGCTTACCTTCGAGCCGCATGACGAATGGGGACTCGAGCAACTATTCCTTTGTTATATCCACACAGGACAATGGGTCGAAGCACAACACATTATGGTCGAGCTCAACAAATTATCAGGCCACTACAAAATTACTCACCGAGCGCTCATCGATACCATCAACAAGAAACTGAGCCTCGATATCGTCGAATTAAGCTAATACACAGGGAGCAAACGTGAGAGAGAAAACAGAACCAGGCGTAGCCAATACATCGCGGCGCGACTTCCTCAAACTCGGTGGTGTCGCGGCCGCCACTGCCACGGTAGGTGCCGCCGCTGGTGCGGGCTTTGTACTAGGCCGAGATCCGGATGCCAATGTCGGCTGGGGGCGCACCGAAGCAGGCAAGGACATGTATTTCAACCGCGAGCCTTTTCGGGTTGATGTTGCCCCAACGATGGAAGTGGTCAGTGAGCCAGTCCGTCCTGAATGGAGCGACTTCCTGTTCCACCGCACCCGCGCATTGGGTAAAGAAATGGGCAATGGCTGGGTACCGACCAGAGATTGGCGTGATATTCCCAATGAGCAAGTACGCGAGTATTACTCCCGCCACCCTGAGCGCTGGGATGACATGTACCAGTCATTCGAGGAGAAAGCCAAGCACGATCAGAATATCGAACAGCACCGAGACCGATTTGCCTTGGCGTGGGCCTATTCTGCAGCTTACCTGAAAGGTAACAGCAGCAACTTCCCTCCAAAACCCAAAGGGCATCCTGATGAGGTCGATTTCCAATGGGTAAAACGCGAGCCTCAGCCCTTTAAATCGCCCAAGCACGCGTCTGAGCTTATCAAGAAGATGGCGTTCAAATTCGGCATGAGTATTGTCGGCATCACCAAGCTTGATCCGAGCTTCGTGTTCAAAAACACCATGCGCGGTATGCCAGGCTGGGACGAGAGCATTCCGAAGCACTGGAAGAATGTGATCATCTTCGGTACTCCTATGAACTGGGATCCGATGTACGCATCTATCGGTTACTCAACCTCATATGATGGTTACTTCCGTGCCAAGAATGCCTCGGGATTAATGGCAGCCTTCCTGGGAGAACTAGGTTATGCGGCCCGCCCACAATGGCCGGGTTCAGACTACGAAATAGTGGTGCCTCCATTGGCTATCCAAGCTGGGATGGGCGAAGCCGCCCGAAACGGGATCTTACTGACCCCAGAGCTAGGACCCAATATCCGTCTAGCCGCTGTGATCACCGATTTGGATCTAGAGCCAGACAAACCTATCGATACCAAAGTGAAGCACTTCTGTGAAGAGTGCAAAATCTGTGCTGATTCCTGCCCGAGTGGTTCAATCAGCAAAGCCGACAAACCGGATGCCGTGGTTCGGGGCTACCGCAAGTTCGATTTCAATCAAGACAGCTGTTGGACCATGTGGCGTCAAGGTCCGACCGAAACCGCTATGGGGTGCCGGGTTTGTATCGCTGTCTGTCCATATACCCGCAAGAACAACTGGATCCATGCACTGGTCAAGGAAACCGACCCACGCGATCCAACCGGGCTAACGCGTAAGACGCTATTAGCAATGCAGCATAATTTCTTCTACTACCCAGAGGCAGAAGCTTATCACGGCGACTGGAACGGCGGTCGATTTGCCGGCTACCATCAGCCCCCGGAATGGCTACGTAGTGAGGAATACCTCAAGGTCGAGAAGACATGGGACTACGACGGTAACTGGGAGGGCTTCTAATGTTTCCGCAATCAACAATTTTGGACCCATTGTTCTGGATGGCTTTCGGTGCCTTGCAAGTACTGGTCTTTGCCGGGGCTAATCAGTGGGCCAAGCAATTCGAGTTAGGGATGAACTGGTGGAAATGGACACTGGTCGGCAGTTGGTGGGCTTCAATGATTCTCACCATTGCTGGGGCATTCACCTTGCTGGGTGAAAACGAAGGCCTCGCAGGTTGGTACTTCCTCGGATTTGTCGGCACCGGGCTGATAATCGCTGGGGCTGTACTGCTCAGAATCCTTATCGCCTTGAAACCCAAGCAAGCCATCGAAAACTAATTCAGATAATTAATCGATCACAAAGGAAAAGGGCCATGAGACATCTAACCAATGCCTCATGGCTTTGGAGATATATGGAAAGAAAAACCAAACCCCGGCGCAATAACAACTTTGACAAGTTTGTCAGTGTATTTTCAATCTTGGCCTTGGCGTTTGCGTGGTACCTAGGCGGGCAACGCAGCAACCACTCACAAACACAGTTCTTCGACAGCATCCTCACCAGTGACGAACAGCTTATCGAAGTTGCTCCCCAGCTCTATCGAATCGTAACGACTATTGAGAGCAGTTCAGATCCAGAAACAACACAAGCCTCCAGCAAGTGGGTCAGCTTCGGCAAAGGTGTTGGCTACGGTGGTGAACTTACCGTTGGTGCGGTATTTACCCCCCACGGTGATATTGAGACCATCGCCTTACTGAGCTCGAAAGAGACCACATCCTACTTTGCCAAAGTGGTAGAGCAGAAGCTTCCCGAATCATTGCTAGAGCAGAATATCAAAACAGCGCTATCGGCCGATGCAGTGACCGGCGCAACCCTGACCTCGGAAGCCTACACCCAGGCAATAAACCGAGCATCCGATCCAGTTCGCATGGCGCTTTTTGGATATCAGTTCAGTGAAGCAAAACCTGCTTGGCAATATATAAAATGGCTCGATGCCGCAGCGTTGGTGTTCTTCATTGCCGCTGTCTGGGTTAACCGTATCCGCTCTGAGCATAAGGCCAAAATAAATGCGGCCTTGCTGGCTGGCTCTACCCTGATATTTGGTTTCTACTCTGCATCACTCTACTCGGCTTCCACCATGGGGAGCTTGGTTTTAGGGACATGGATCAGCGGTGTCGCCAGTTACACCCCGTTTATTCTTCTGGTACTCAGTATCGGCTATATCCTTTACTACAACCGTAACGTGTACTGCCAAAGCCTGTGCCCATTTGGTGCCGTGCAGCAGTGCCTAGCCAAGGTGGGTAAGGCAAAGGCATCACCTGTGCGCCATTCGTTTTTTATCTGGTACCCACGGTTCTTGCTACTCGCCACGCTTTGTCTTGGTGCCTACTACCGAAACCCTGCCGCTTTCGTCTACGAGCCGTTCGGTATCGCCTTTGGCATGATTGGCGGCATGTATCTGTTTATCCTCACTGTGATGATCCTCCTAACCTCACTAATCGTTCGTCGTCCGTGGTGCCAAAGCTTGTGTCCGATCAATACCTTGACCGACTTTGTCGTATTCAATAAACACTGGTTTAAACAGCTGGCTAAGCCAAAGCGTGCCAAACAGAAGCTCCGTCCAGAGACACCGGGAAAGAGTATCCCGGCAAGGAATATACCTGTAGGCAAGGATAAAGCCGAAAATCTATCTTCAGCTCAAAACCGAACAGGAGAAGCCCGATGAGACAGCGTATTTCGCTTCTTTTTTACTGCTTGGCCTCTGTGGTTATCATGCTACAAATCGGCTCTAATCTGATGGCATTGGGCAGTGTGGATCACCAGCACACTTTATTGCACTCAGTATCTCGCCAAACCGAAGCGCAGACCAAGACCGTTGAACAAAGCACAGCACCAACAGTCGATTTCCAGCAGATGGCAAAAGATCTAACCCAAGAAAAGTACTAGAAGAAAATAATGACAACCAAGTGTATCCCCCTCGAGCGGCTGAAAAGAGAAGTGAACCTTATCAATCCGTTCATTAACAAGATTTCAGATCTCTATTCAGTGAGGGGGCTAGACGTCGTTTCCCGGCCGCACCGGCTAAACTTCAGTGCCTTAATCTACATAACAGAAGGGCAAGGTCTGCACTACGTCGAACACCAACAGCACCGACTGCGGACCGGCTCCATGCTAGTATTGGGCAAAAACCAGATCCACGCTTTTGCCAAAGAGCGCTCAGTTGATGGCTACGTGCTGTCGTTTGATTGCAGCTTCCTATCGAACGGCAGTAACGACCCTTACTTTGATTTACTGCTGTCCGCTATGGTCCATATCAACTGCGTACACCACGCCGATGATGATATAGGACCGCTTTTTCATGCCATGGTCAATGAATTCGAATCAAAGTCCGAGTTTAAAGACGAAATTATTCGTAACCTGATTCGCTCTATCATTCTCAAAGCGGTTGTCCCCAGCTACCAGCACCAGAAACAATCATCCCAACGCATCGGCAACAACGACTACTACCGACTGAAGAAATATATCGATGTACATTTCCAGGACAGACCAACCGCTGGTGATATTGCTCTGGCTTTGGGCAAAAGCATCAAGCAATTGGATAAGCTAGCCAAAGATCATGCAGGTCTTAGTGTCAAAGAATTGGTTGATGAAAGGGTACTGGTCGAAGCCAAACGCCTACTGGCATTCAGCCAGTATTCAATTTCCGATATTGCAGACCGGCTTGGCTTCAATGAAGCGACTAACATGACGAAGTTCTTTAAGAGCCATACTAATGTCAACCCAAAGGACTTCAGGCAACTGTGCAAAATAGGGCTACACCAAAAATAGCCCCGTACTAATAACGTTAAGGCTCAAACTTGCCCATTGAACTGGTTAATAATCAGCTCCCGTAGCCATTTATGGCTCGGATCACTGTCGAACTGTTTGTTCCACAGCAAGAACTGGCCACCTGGTTCGAGGTCGAGCGGCAAGCGCTTTATCACTATATCGGCACTATCGACAAACTCCCGCACACATTCATACGGATATGTCGTCAGCAAATCGCTTTTTTCACACAGCCTTACAGCGCTGGCAATGTCCGACATATTGACCGCGTTATTTATTTTCAGCCGCTTTGACTCCAGCACTTCATGTAGAAGCCAGCTTTTGACCCCACCGGTAACCACCTGAACATACCGGTACTTCAAGAAGGTCTCTAGGTTCCACTCCTCATCCAATGCTGGGTGTCCTTTACGCAAGACACAGGCTGAGAAGTCACGCATGAGCTCAACATAGCTGAGTGAGTCTGGAATGGTGTCTACATGGGATTTCGCACGTTGGTCCCATTCAAAGACCCCGATACCAAAATCCACCTCCCTCTTGATCAAGCGCTGGATGCTGTTCTCATTCCAGTCACGGCTGTTAATCGTAATGTTCGGAGCTTCAGCGAGTGCCGCCGGTACAAAATGAGGATAGATGGTCGAATAGGCGGTTTCGACCAACTCAAAATTGAATGAGCGGGTACTGCTCTGCGCTTCAAACAGTTCAGGGTCACTCAACTGGTCAACTTGCAGCAAGATCTGCTGCAACTTAGCTTCGAGTGCTAGGGCTTTCGGGGTCGGCAATAAGCCTTTTGATTCACGCTCGAACAAAGGATCATCAAAGACTTCACGAAGTTTCGTTAGCTGCTTGCTGACCGCAGATTGTGACAAATAAAGCTTTTCTGCTGCCCTACTGACACTGCGCTCTTGCAATAATACATACAGACAAATCAACAGGTTCATATCATTTTTTAGCAAGCGGGATAAATCGATCATGATATTCCTTTGATTCAAGTGCTAAATGCGTAAATGTCACTTCTAATCATATCATGGTGCCGCTATAGTGCTTGCTAGAATCTACTAAGGGCTATTCAACCGGCCCAATTTAAAACAGATTGGAAAGACAATGACCGAATTCGAAAAAATGCTTGCTGGTGATGACTTTGACGGCGGCGACCAAGGGATTAATGAGATTCGTAATAATGCAGCGCATCTATTGATGACCCTTAACCAAACCATTGATGATACCCAGCGTAGCGAACTACTGAGTCAGTTAATGGGTGACATGCCGGCTTCAAGTATCATTCGTTCCCCTTTCCACTGCGAATTCGGTAAGACCATCTTCATCGGCGAGCAGACATTTCTTAATATGAATGTCACCATGCTGGACGGCGCTAAGATCACCATAGGTAACAATGTTCTGATCGGCCCGAATACCCAGTTCTACTGTGCAAGTCACTCACTTGATTATCGAGAGCGCCGAAAGTGGGCGACAATCTGCAAGCCTATTACTGTTGAAGATGATGTTTGGATTGGTGGTAACGTCGTGATCAACCAGGGAGTGACCATCGGTGCTCGCTCAGTGATTGCCGCCAACTCAGTGGTCAACTCAGACGTACCGCCAGATAGCCTCTACGGCGGTACGCCTGCCAAATTGATCCGCCGTATTCATGAAAATGAACAAAACTAAAACAAGCACCTGGTAAGCAGACATGAGTAATGATCATTTCAAAGGGAAATATGAAGTCGAGTTGAAGTACCGTGTAGGAGCAAAAACTGAGTTTTTACAGGTACTCAGCTCGCTGCCCCATGAAGTCATGTTGCTGGATAATACAGAGACCGATTGGTACTTCGATACACCAGAGCATTCACTGGCCGCCCAAAATAAGAGTGTGTCTATCCGAGAGATGGAACCTTCAGGCATCAAGTTATGGGTAGTAAAGGGGCCTGAGGCTGACCGCTGCGAAGCCACCAATATTACCGATGCAAAAGCCGCTAAAAGCATGCTGACGACCATGGGCTATGAGCCGTATTTGGTGATGAAGAAAGTGCGCAGCATTTACTTTGTCGGCCATTACCACATTACCCTAGATTTCCTCGAAGGCATCGGTCACTTTGCGGAGTTCGCTATCATGACTGATGATGAAACGATTCTTGCAAGGTATAAAGACGAGCTTGAACAGCTGGCAAGTCAGTTTGGGCTGACGGACGGGGAGCTTGAGCACCGCTCATACCGGACGCTTTATCAGATGCAATCAACACTCTAGCCAAATATATTTGCTACAACTTCGGCTTGAGCTCCACCACATTCCCTTCGGGATCTTGGATATAGAGCGAACGGCCGAACCCTTCGGCACCATAGCGTTCGGCAAAGCCTTCGCAAGAAATGTTATGCTGGGATAAATAATCAAGGAGCGCTTGCTCTGAAACAGGCGCGATCTGCAAGCAAAAATGATCGAGGTTACGGCCATCTTGGCTGGGTGGCTTACCGCCTAACTGGCCAAGTTGACTATCAACGGTCACCAAGTCAATCAACGCACTGCCCGCACGCAGTTGTACCAACCCCATCTCCTTGGGCAGTTCGCGCTCTAGCTTTGCACCAAGGATCTGACAATAAAAATGCAGCATGTCAGGCAGTTTGGTGGTTCTGAGTACCACATGGTCAATCCCTTCCAGTTTTATCATCTCCGCTCCCGTTACCCTGTCATTGATACCAGCAAATATGCATAGTTAAGTATTTTCGCTTTTTCTTAGTTTGAGCATTTAACCAGTAATCTAATCAGTGTGGCCTAAGTTAAAAATTCCATCGAATCTGGGCAAATAGCAAGGTGCTGGCAGTTTCACCGAACAAGCTATTGCCGCTGCCGTCAAAGCGCTGGATAACCCCAAGCAGTTGCCAGTCATCCGCCAGCGAATAGCTATTACTGGCGCCGACAAAGTACGACCCATCATCATAATAGGAGGTAGAGAGCGTCAGGCGGCTAAGGGGAGTCACATCCAGGCTAGCATCGGCATACGCCGTCCAGCGGGTAAAACTCAATGTTCTCGCTGTCAGTGGTAAGTTTAAGAAGGCGATCGCATTTTGTGGATCTTGCGGGTTAGAAATATACAGCACTGCACCACGGGCTATCCAGTTGCGCTGGCCGCCGAAGCTGTAATCCGTTTCGAGGGTCGCAACCGCTGTTTGTTCAAGCTCCTCTCCCTGCCATTGATCTTTGGTTGGTTCAAACCAAGTGACCTCCCCCCTAACCCCTGCGCCTTGAACATCACCGGCAAAACCTGCCCCGACGACACTATCCAGCAGCGATTTCCCGGCCAGCAATTGATAATCCCAGCCGTTATGATTAAACAAGTAGCGCCCTGCGTAGCTGTTCAAATCGCTGTCGGAGTTGGGGTTAACGACCACATCGGCGGAGCTGGCAAAACCAAGTTTGCGACTAACCATAACGGCATCGCTGCCTGCCCGCTCTTCATAGTCAAAGTCATAGATAGAATAGGAATTGAAAATATCATTCGGGTTCCACAGAGTGGCCATTGCCCAGTTTATGCGAAACCGGCCGCCCCGAACCTGCCAGTCATCACGCTGCCAATTGACATACAGGCGATCAAACTGGCTATTCCCCACCACGCCTTTCTTATCCAGCCAGTTTTTCGACAAGTCCATGTACCCGGTATCTATCGCCACCAGATCGCCATATCCAGGAAGATCTGCCGTATCGCCAAACAATAAGCGGTTACGCATCCCGGCATTGAAACGTAGCTGTTCATTGAAGCGATATTCGAAGTTGAAGCGCTGGTGAATAAGGTGGTCAAGACCGTTCGAACCACCGTCTGGCAGTGTTCCGGTAGCCATGTACTTCACATAGCCGTTGAGATCCCAGTCTTTTTCGGGTTCTAAACCTGGTATTTGGGCATTAGCCGTTTGGGAATTAGTGATTAGGGTAATAACTCCCAGCCAAGCCGCTACACAGCCTATTTGTTTTAGCCCTGATTTACACCTAACTGTTGCCACTCCCTTTTGTATCCCGCTCACTGGCGACGATCCTCTTTGAGTTGCCCATCTTCAAACACGATCACCCGCTTAGCCCTCTTGATCACTCTAGGATCATGAGTTGAGAAAATAAAGGTGGTACCTTCCTTCTCATTGAGCTGCTGCATAATATCCAGCAGCTCAGAGGTACTCTGGGCATCTAGGTTTGCCGTCGGCTCATCGGCCATCACAAACCGAGGTCGGGGAGCGAGCGCCCGAGCGACTGCGACCCGCTGCTGTTGGCCACCTGAGAGTTTAGCCGGGCGCTTGTGCTGCTGGCCTTCCAGCCCCACTTGGGTTAATAGCTCACCCGCACGTTGACGGCAGGTGGTTTCATCTTGCCCTTGCAGCTGCATCACGAACTCGACATTTTCCAGCGCGGTCAGTACCGGTAGCAAGCTGTAATCTTGGAAGATAAAGCCGATATGATCGCGGCGGAAAGCAATGAGCGCCTTTTCATCCAGTTGGCAAATATCGCAGTTATCAATAAGAACACTGCCTGAGCTTGGGCTGTCGATGCCGCCAATCATATTGAGCAAGGTTGTCTTCCCCGAGCCAGAAGGCCCCATGATTGCGACAAACTCCCCTTGCTCGACAGTAAGATCGAGATCTTTTACCGCATGCACCGGAAAATCACTGTCAGCGTTATAAATTTTGCACAAGTTATTAATTGATATAGTCATTCGTTTTCTCTGTCCGTGCTTTTCTGTCGCTCTTTTATGCCGATGCTGGCTATCAATGTTTGTCGGCCATGGCATCAACAGGCCGCTGCTTGAGTATTTGCCGTGCAGGATAAAGCGCCGCTAACAGGCTGGCGGCAACAACCGTAAAGAAAATCATTTGGTATTCGGCAAAGGTGACCTGTGGAAAAAGCAAGGTATCGACGCCAAACGCCCCCAAGCCTTCAGCCATCGCCCCAAGCGGGATGCCGGTGTACTGCAACACACTGATAAGTACAAGGCTCGCCAGTAGGCCAAGACCTGCGCCGGTGATCCCAAGCCATGTGGTTTCCAACATGATCAGCAAAAAGACACGGTGCTTTTGCATCCCGACCGCCATCAGTACGCCGAATTCGCGGGTACGCTCGAACACTGACATCAGCATGATGTTGACGATGCCAAACCCCATTGCCACCACGAAAATACCGAGCATTATGGCATTGCTAAGCCCCTGCTGGTTGATCAGCGAGGCAAGTAAGGGCTGCACCTGCTGCCAGTCCCTGATCCGGTTGCCTGTTTGAATGACCTCGTCATCTCTCAACCGCTTGGTTAGCACCATGGCGGCATCATCATTATCAAGCAGCACAGCCACTTCATGAGCGCCATCAATCCCCGCCAAAGCAGTAAGATCAGCCCGGCGTACAAAGACATTGCTGTCATCAAAACTCGTCGACGGTGTTTTGAAGATCCCCCTTACCCTGAAAGCCGCCCCGCTAACATCGCCAGCGGCATCGGTGAAGGTGAGTACCACCTTGGAACCAATACGCAATTTAAGGCGGGACGCTGTTTTCTCAGAAACCAGTACCGGGTTTCGCCCCTCATCGCTTAACCACTCTCCTTGGGTAATGTTTTCAGCCAGCGGGGTCACCGTCGATTCGGCTTGGGTATCTATGCCATTAATGCGGACGCCGCGATTACTGCGCGCTGACGCCACCATGCCATCGGCAACAAACCGGGCTGACCAGCCTTTCATGCCGGGCAGTGCCGAGATGGCCTTCTCCACCCCAGGCAGATCAACAATGGTGTGCTTGATATCAGGATCATCAAGATATAGGGCGTTCTGAACTTGAATATGGCTGGTCTGCCAGGCAATGGCATTGTGGATCATGCTGCCGTACATGCCAGACAGGAACCCCATCATGGCAACGACACCCATCAGGCCAAACACCATGGCGCCAAGCATGATCCCGGTGCGCAATTTATTGCGCCAAAGGTTACGCCACGCTAGTTTGAAAAGCATATCAGCTCGCATGACCGCCTCCCTTTAGCGCATTAACGACGTCTAACCGACGTATCCGCCACATCGGATACATCAGGCAAACCACCAGCAGCACCAAAACGATAAGAACTTGATCAAGCATCAGCATGGGATCCAGCGCCATCGGCAAGACAGGATCCCACCCCATATCCAGCACTAGCTCTGCCGTTTCCCCAGTCAGTGTGATCGGGTTGAAATAGAACCACACCAACACCGGCAGGGTGATCACCATACCCATCACGACCCCAAGCAAACCTATCATCAAAGATTCCAGCCCAATCAAGGTGATGATTTTGCGTTTGAGCATACCGGTTGCCAGCATGACGCCAAACTCTCGCTGTCGCTCCAAAGTCATCATCAGCAAGGTGGCAAACAAGCCAAAACCTACAACGCCGTATAACAGGTACATGATGAAAATGCCGCCAGCCTTATCCATCAGAATTTGCTGAGCCATTTCCGGTGCCAAATCTTGCCAATCCCGCACGTTGACCTTGTCGCCGTAAGCTTGTTTGAGCTGAGCCTCCGTCGCGTTTAATTGGCTAAGCGGCTTGATATCCAATACCCATGCCGTTACCTGCTCTCCGGTACTGTAAAGGGTTTGAGCGAGTGCGATTGGCATATACACCAACTGGTTATCAAGTTGAGCAACGGGGAAATCCAAGATCCCTTTGACTCGGTAAAGCCCTGCTGCGGTCTGCCCCCTATATCCCTGACCATAAAGGATAAGTTCATCCCCAACGTCTAAACCAAAATAACGAGCAACGCCTTCGCCGATGAGCACTTGCTGATCTTCAGGTGATAGAAAATTTCCCCTCGACAAACGATTTGAGATGTTTGAATAACTGTCTTCGGCCATGGTATCGACCCCGAGTACCATTACGCCTTTAGATTTATCCCCAGAGGCCGCTAAAGCAAACGACTCAATACGCGGCAAGGCTCGGATAACAGCCGAGTTGGTTGACACAGGCTCCAAGAAAGCCTTATCCATCGGCAGCAGGTCATCAATGCTGTTGCTTTCGGCAAACTCTGGGTGCTGCAACTGGATAAGCCCAGTGTAAAATCGCGCGGCGTTCTCGATATTGTTGGCATAGGTTCCTTCTTGCAGGCTGCGCATAAACAGTGACAAGGCCAATGTCAAAGCCAGTGCAGAAGCCGTCAGGATAGTGCGCCGCTTCTGCCGCCAGATATTTCGCCAAGCTAATTTCAGTAACATGGTTCTTCCTTGCTAACCCGCTCCCAACCCTTAGTCACGCAACGACTTCATCTGGCTTTGGGAGAAGAAACTTTCTTTAATCGGGAAGTTGAACTGGGCTTGATGGGTAATGATTTCCGTTTTATTGCCCGGTTTATCCGCAGGGATCATTTCCATCCGCGAGGCCACCTGGCGCCCGCCCATATATTTCACGTCGTAAGTGTTCATGGTATTGATCAGATCATCGAATTCGTCATAGAACTCAACTTTGCGTTGCAGGTAGGTCTTCTTGGAGACCCATAGTCGAACCTTGCTCCAGACTACCGGCGCATTAGGCTTGGCAATGGCATCAATCACCCAGCTGGCGTCATTATCAAACACTTCGCTACCCACCATTTTGTGGGTATAATCCACCACGATGGAAGACTGGTTGATCAAATCATCATTGGTAAAGTCTGAGCCCATCCAAGACTGGCCCAGCATCGAAGGGGCAATCTTTACTACCCGCTCGATACTCGGTAGCCAATTCCACATTTCCCGGTAGCGCTTGAGCGATGCACTGCCTTTCTCTTTGGCTGGCGCGGTTACTAACACCAAGGATAAATCCTGCCCTTTGGTCCAGCTTTTCATGCTCATGGTGCGGGTCCAGTCTGGGCGTACAATGCGCATGGTGGCTTCGGTATAACTAGAGTCACCCCGCATCTGCTGATCCGACTTTCTGACTATCGATGTTGCCGACTCAGCCATTACCCAAGCTGGAAAACAGGCCAGAATAACCAACAAAACCTTAAGTGATTGCATCAACCTCTCCTTATTCGGTAAACCATGCGTGCAGTAGTTCATCATCGATCAAAGGCATACTGCCAGGCTTCGCCCCAACCATACGCTCAAGTACTAACTGAGTCGCGGTTACTTCTACAACAACCTCATCAAGCAAGTCTGACATCTTGTCAGCTTTTAACATTTTGCGGGTGAGCTCTTCCGAAAAGCCGTTAAGTACACTAACCATCAGCCTCGCCGTAACAGTGGAAGAGGGTGCATCAAATACCTTTTCTTGATTCCCCTGACGCAAAATGACTTCGTAGTATCCTGCGAGCAAAGCACTGACTTTTTGCATGAAGTTATGTTTTAGCTGGAGGTTTTCATCCATATTGATGATTTTGAAGAAGCCCAGCATGATTTCTTTCTGGCCAATTTCCCATTGGTTAGTCCGACGCAGCAAGATCTCCCACTTGGTCAACGCACTGAGGTTCGGATCCTCTACCAATCCCCCGATCACCTGGCGATACTGATCCAACATGTCATCACTCCATGCCTCCAGCACCGCTTGCTTGGAATCAAAATGGTGGTAAAACGCCCCTTTGGAAACCCCTACATGCTGGATGAGATCATTGACCGAGGTATTGGTATACCCCTTTGAGAAAAACAGCGCATTTGCTGCAGCAATGAACTCTGCCCGCCGCTCCTGCGGCGATTTTACGACTCTTGGCATACCCTACCCTTCACAGACCGACCGACGGTCGGTATGTTTAAAATATATGCCCTGCCTTCATGAAGCTCAAGCAGCCAGATCAAAAAACAGGCTCAAAAAACAGGCTCAAAAAACAGGCTCAAAAAACAAGCACGTTATCCGACGCTAAGTTGTAACTTTACATAGCTTTGCACTTCAGTTGATTTCATTGACCTTGACTGATTTACACTAGAAAAACGGCCATTTTTTGCTTAGCTACAAACAATCTATCAAACATGAAACCTATCCGCCCCAACCTGACCAACTACGATGTTACCCGTTTGCTTGAAAGACAACTTGCCGATATGGAGAAAAGAATATGGCGCAGAATGATCATGATGATTGTTCTGGTGGCCGGTTTATTTTCTGGTGTGAATTACCTTATCTATACTGATCTGAAGCAGCTATCTACCGACGCGATTCGCTACTCCATCGAAGCCAAGCATCACCTTCTTTTGATTGAAAGTGTGATAAGTGAAGAAGGTGGTAACACAACAATGTCAGGGTAAGTTGTAGAGAGGTTTACATGACATTCAAACAAGCAAGTATCGCAGCACTGATGCTATCTGCTAGTTCACTCGCTTTTGCTGATATCCGTATCATCGATACTCAAGCAGGTAGTTGGGTGAAAGTCACCGAAAATGGCAAACCCGCCGCCAACGCAAGAGTTAGTGTTAGCAATCCGGCCAACCGGGGGAAAGTATACAAAACCAATGAACATGGTGAGGTCTATATTCCTTTGTATACCCGCACCTCGAGCACCCTCACCTATTCAATACTGACTGAGGAGCGCAATGAGTATACTCGGCGCAGCCTTCATACGAATAGTTTCGATTAATCCATCGTTTGTAAAACCAGTAGCTTGTACAACGAATAGCTCCAATAAAAAGCCAGCTTAAAGGAGCTGGCTTTTACTTTATCGGCTATCAGGCACAAGATTAATTTTTGAAGAACTCACGGTAGAGCATGTACATATGGGCAGCACTCCATGAGAAATTCGACGCCCCTTGTACCGCACCGGTTTCAGGGTTGTAGTTCTCGCGAATCGCACCATCCTCGGTCATGCCTTCGGCATTGGCAAATAAATCATTGGCCATATGAACAGCCTCTGCACCATAGCCATATTGTTCCATGGCACGAACACCAAAATAGAACTGATCTAGCCATACCCGACCACGCCAGTAGATATCGGCATGGTAAGCAGGGTTGGTTTGTGATGCTGTCGGTAACGATATCCCTTCACCAATATACTTCTCTGACGTGTTGAACTCATCCGGATCCATCATGGTTTGCACCACTTTATCAGCAAGTTCTTGTGTTGCAGCACCATTGAACAATGGACCCCAACCTTCAGGGCCGCGTCCACGTTCAACAATCGGCTCACCGGCACAAGCAATACCGTTTTTCATCACAGGTGTTGGCTTACCATCTTGGTCAACATTCATGTGAATGTCGTAGAAGAACTGGGTGTCTGCATCAAACATACAGGTATTGATGTAGTCTTTGATTGCTACCGCACCGTCCAGGAATTCCTGACCTCGCTGTTTACCTGGTACATTGTCAGAGACCAATGTTGCCATTTCTGCCAAGTACTTGTTGTCAGAGTACATGTATGATGCTTGGTCAACGGACTCCTGCAACATAGAGAAGCCCAACAATTCATCATCGTTACCGCGATTTTCAGCAAAGCGTACTTCCCAGTCTTTCTTCGCCGCTTCGATATCGCCGTTATGGTTAACATCGGCATAATCTTTCAGCTGCTGTGCTGAAATGAAGCCAAAGCGGGCGGCGTTATCCATGCCAGATTCCCAGCCAGCGGCTTCCTGAGCACCTACATGCAGCTCTTGGTAAACCACATCATCAAGAATGGTATTGTAACTATCCATTCCTTTGACCTTATATTCATTGCCCTCTTTCTCAAGGATATTTTCCGGACCAACAATGCTTACTAGGTCATCATCAGTCGTCACCCATACATACATATGGCCATCTTCAGTATTATGCGCAGGATCCACTGCAGCACCATATTCCGGTACACCATTACCGTTGTGGTCGCGGTTGGTTAGCCACCAGTCATGGTAGGCCACCAGCTTCGGATACATCTCATCGATCCAAGCCTGGGCATCAGCTGGGCGGTCAAACTCGTTTTTCAGGGCGTTATACACTTCCATTACCGACCAAGCCGCCAAAGAAGGTTTGGTGTTGCGCTCATTCCAGTTCTCAGAGCCTGCACCGCCGCGACTCTCTGGCAAAGTGTAGGTGACAACATCCAGCAAATAGCCCTTATCCTGCGGGCGAATCGGGTCATCTTCCTTCACCTGATATTCGAAAACAGTGCGAATATTATCCATCGCTACATCTGGGTTAAAGTGCGCCATCGCATAGGCTTGTTTCCAAGTATCCCAAGGCCAGGTTAAGTTGCCAGAGAACCAGCGAGCGGTGACCGATGGGGTGACCGTTGCTTGGTGGACATCACCTGCCGCAGAGCGCCAGTTACCATTGAGGGTCATAATAGCTTTCACACCAACCCTTGCCTGCTCTTTGGTGGCTTGGTCATTAACCATACCCGACGTTAGGTAGCCCGCCCAGCGCTCATCCGCAGCCAGCATGTATTGCTGAGGGTTGTTGAAAATATCGGTTATCTTGTTCTTTTCTTTGGTAACTTCCACACCGTTATGCAAGTGTGAGTAAGTGGTGTAAATGTTCACACTTCCCTTCGCAGCTAGCGGTTGCTCTGCAACAGAGGCAAACGAAATTTCGTTTGGCATCACATGAGTTTGGGTGCTGACAGATCGGGCAATACGGAACTCACTGTCATCATCGTTA
The DNA here is from genome assembly GCF_056158405.1 of Photobacterium sp. AWH4_225. Classification (NCBI taxonomy): domain Bacteria; kingdom Pseudomonadati; phylum Pseudomonadota; class Gammaproteobacteria; order Vibrionales; family Vibrionaceae; genus Photobacterium; species Photobacterium sp. AWH4_225. Next base: position 2,731,739 of record NZ_JBSWTF010000001.1, read on the forward strand.
CGGATTGCCCAGTTACCTTTCATGTCTCCGAAGGTAATGGCGATACCGTTCTCCGTAGTGTGGATCTGACGGTTGTAATCTGGGTACATCTGCTCAACCGAGACGTTCTCGTTACCCTCTGTCGAGAGCGCTTTTTGCAATAACTCACCGTCCCATAGCAACTGCAAATCCATGTCTTGGTTAGTCAGGTTGGTTAACTTGGTCTCAACCAGTGATGTACGATCAGTCACGAAACGCAATACCATCTGTACTTCTAACTTGTCAGTCTTGAGGATTTGTACCAATGCGCCCGGTGTGCTGTACACCTCCGCATCGGCTGATGAAAGGTCAAAGACTTCGCCACTGATGCTATCGGTAATATGGAGTTTGTCGAACGTCTGGCCAGACATGAAGTGTGCATACTCCTGGGTCACTTGCATGATGCCGCCAAATGATCCATAGCCCTGCTCGTCCGCTGGCAGCAAATGGCCATGCCAAGCGCCGTTATCGACAAAAGCGTTGTATTTCAGGTTGCTGTACTGATCATAATCACGCAGGTACTCCGGTGAGCCAGTTCGGTCTATAACATTAACAAACTCGTTATTTGGCAAACCCGCTTCTTTTTCTGTGGAGCTACTGCTGCTGTTGCAGCCTGCCAATGCGACGGCGGAACCAATCAACACGGCTAAACACGTTTTACGAAAAGTCATTCAATTATCCCCCAATACCACCTGATGCCATGCTCTGATGAGTCTTATTTTGCTAGCAGGCGGTGTATATTTATTTCAATTAACAAGCTCGTTTCTTAGCGGGAAGGAGAATAATAGGTAAAACTTTAACTAAAATAGATCGCAGTCACAGTTAAAAATTTCAGTAAAACAAATAACAAATCAAAAATGAATACTATTAGTAAACCTTTGAAATTAAATTCAATGTGGTGATTTTTCGTGGAATTAACATCACAGTGTTATTTTTACTAACTTTTATTTTTTTGAAAGCAGATCACTGTGTGCAAATTAGTTTCTTTGTTACCTGAAGAAACGGAAATACTTGCAGGATAACGACGTTAATGGACTCAGTATCACAGTAGCTGGTTTGACCATACGAATCATAAACAGGCTTATAAGCCCAAACGTAACATCAGCTTCTCTTATGTAACAGTAAATTCCTGTTGGTACCACCTTTGATAGAGCAAAAAATAGCCTGTGTATTTATGCAAATGCCACTCACTATTTAAATCCCAATTTGCACCCTATATAACCCTCTTTTCACGACAAGAGAACCGAGAAAAAAGCACAAAAAAACCAGCTCATTTGAGCTGGCTTCTATAAATTGGTTTACTATTTAGAGCTAATTACTCTGCTAGCATACGACGTGCAGCGTCTACCACAACCTTGATTGAACGCGCTTCTGTTTCTTTCAGTGTCGCGTGGTCAGGGATCTCTTTCTGAGTACGGTTGATGATAACACCCGCCACACAGCCAGCACGAAGACCAGAGCTTGCACACATAGTTAGCAGCGTTGCTGATTCCATTTCGAAGTTCAGCACACCCATTTCCTGCCACTCTTTCATCGAGCCTTGGAAACGGCGAACAACACGGCCAGAGAATGTGTCGTAGCGCTCTTGGCCTGGGTAGAAAGTATCACTTGATGCTGTTACACCTGTGTGCACTTTGGCACCATCGGCATCACAAGCTGCTTTCATTGCTGTTGCCACATCAAAGTCAGCAACTGCTGGGAACTCCATTGGCGCAAAGTGCAGGCTCGCACCATCTAGGCGCACAGAGCCAGTTGAAACGATCATGTCGCCTACATTGATATGCGGCTGGATAGCACCTGTGGTACCGACGCGAAGGAAAGTACGTACACCCAGCTGAGCCAATTCTTCAACTGCGATAGAAGTAGACGGGCCACCGATACCAGTAGAACAAACAACAACAGACTTACCATCTAACTTAGCGCGGTACACCGTGTATTCACGAGAGCTTGCTAGAAACTCAGGGTTATCCATTAGGTTAGCGATTTTTTCTACACGCGCTGGATCGCCTGGAATAATGGCAAGTTCCGCACCGTTAAGATCTGCTTTGTTCACACCCAAATGGAATACTGCGTTGTCAGACATAATCATATCCTTTCAATTGTTGCCGCCTGATAGGGAAATTGAGGCCAGCGGCTGATTCATTTTGTTTATACCCAAATGGCTTCAATACGAAGTCTCCAGCGTTGAAGCAACTCTCTGGTAATCATTTGGGTATAAACAGTTTCTACATATTTGTGCTCGTAAAACACTTAATTACGATAGCTGATTAAAATCATCATTTGAGTGATCGCAATCACAGTAAGCGAAATTCAATGAATTTCACGTTACATAAAATAGTGATCTATATCACCAAAAATCGTTTGCGCGTGCGGTTTATCACACTATTTTTTCTCATTGAGTTAGCAGATAATAACAGCCTATTTTTACCCAAAACCTGCACTGCCCAGTCAGTATAGTTAACTGCAAGGACGTTACTTGATGATCGACTTCGCCATTTTGGCTGTATTTATTCCCACTTTCTTTTTCGTCTCAGTAACACCCGGCATGTGCATGACGCTATCGATGACTCTTGGTATGACAATTGGCGTGCGCAGGAGCCTGCCGATGATGTGGGGAGAGCTCATTGGGGTGGCTCTGGTGTCCATCGCATCGGTTATTGGCGTCGCGGCGGTTATGCTGAACTACCCTGCTATCTTCTTGCTTTTGAAATATCTCGGCGGCGGTTATTTGTTTTGGCTGGGGATCCAGATGTGGCGCTCTCGAGGCAAGTTGGCCATTCCGGATAACCTCGATGAGGCAGTCGATACATCCCCAATAGGGCTGGCGATGCAGGGGTTTGTTACTGCCATTGCTAACCCGAAAGGCTGGGCATTCATGATTTCGCTCTTGCCTCCATTCATCAATACCGATAATGCTTTGGTACCGCAATTATCTGTACTGATCAGCATTATCCTAATCACAGAGTTTAGTTGCTTACTGCTTTACGCAAGCGGTGGCCGTACATTGCGCCGCTTCCTTCAACAGCGCGGCAATGTCCAGATGCTCAACCGTATTGCCGGCTCCCTGATGATGGGGGTTGGGATATGGCTGGCAGCTGGGTAAAAGGGAAATAGAGTAATAGAGACAAAAAGAAATTTCGAGGTGGGCTATCGCCCACCTGCCAAATCTATAAATGAACCAGTGACATAAGACGCCTCGTCAGACAACAACCATGCAATCGCATTGGCGACTTCTTCCGGTGTCCCACCCCGCTGCAATGGAATATTAGGCGCCAAGCGCTCAACCCGGCCTGGCTCACCACCATCGGCGTGCATCTCAGTATGAATAAAGCCTGGCCGAACACCATTGACCCGAATACCTTGGCCTGCCACTTCAAGTGATAACCCTTTCGTCATTGAGTCCATCGCGCCTTTGGTGGCCGCATAATCAATATATTCAAACGGCGCACCGGTTCTGGCTGCAGCAGAAGAAACATTGACGATAGCTCCGCCATTTTTGAACCGCTTTAAGGCTTCACGGCAACACAAAAAACAACTGGTGACATTGGCTGTCATCATCCGCTCAAAGCGCTCAACATCCATATCCACCAGACTTGATTGGGGCAGCAGTATTGCAGCGTTATTTACCAGATAATTAACCCGACCAAACTGCTGCTCTGTTGCCTCAAACAGAGCAATAACATCCTGCTCATCACTGACATCCGCCCTAAAGGCGAAGGCTTGGCCTCCGCTTTCCCGGATAGCGTTCACCACTTCCTCTGCCCTTGCTTGGTTAGCAACATAATTTACGCAAACCGAATATCCATCTGCGGCTAGCTTGATTGCTGTTGCCGCACCAATTCCACGACTAGAGCCTGTAACAATAACGACTTTATTTCCCATCAAGCTTCCTTTTTACTGACTTGTTATTTGATTTTTTCGGCTGGAAAACTATTTTTTTAGCTGGAATACTATTTTTGTGGGTGGAAAGCATAAGGCGTTGTGGTGGAAACAAACACAAAGCCATGCTTTTCAACAATTGGCCTGCTCATCTCAGAGGCATCAATAATTAAATATTGTTTGCCCCTCTTTTTGGCTTCATTAATTCGCTTGTTGAGCAACAACGAATAATGTCCCCTTCCGCGGTATTCAGCAATAGTACTTCCACCCCAGATCCCCGCAAACGGACTTCCACCGTTATACACTATCCATGCAGAGGTGACTGGTTTACCGTCGTCATACACCACGTATATAGAAATATCATCAGGGGTTTGGGTCTTCATATTGAGCAAATGAGTATATTGCCACTCGTAATTTCCCCCCCAAACTTGCTCCTGAACACTGACCGCATCACGGATCCCTTGAGCATCAGTCACTTCAACTATCCGGCTCTCATCAACCTCACGCTCGGAAACTGCTAACAGATCTAGCGCCATAAATGACTCTGATTCTTCTTGCTCAAAGCCATTTATAAGTAACAGTTCACCAATCTGACTCGGCTCATCGGTAGAATAGGTTTTCCACTCAAATGGCTTACCCAGTGCACCAAAGTAAGCCATTTCCTTCTCTATAGCAGCCTGAGCGGATTGCGCTGTGAGAGAAAAATAAGAGATGTAACTCCCTTTGGGGTTATCCGAAACGAATTTAATCACCCCATCTGTATTTATTGCCTTTCCACCAATAGCATTAATCACTTTCCTTTCATGCTCGTTATAAGCATGCATAACATCCATTGTATTCATGAAGTCCTTATCTCGAATAAGTATTGAAAATATTTACTATTTCAATCTACAACTATCATACCAGCCAACCGACTCTAAACGACACACCAACTAAAACAAACAGCACAGAAATAACGGTTACTGGAATAATATGCCACGCCATATCCCATAGATTTGCCGGAGACAACTTAGGTATCACTCTGAACCTTGCATCGAGGGCAAACAGAACGGTTAATGCCAACAGTGATAGCTTAGCCATGATCCCATGAGATAAGGGAATGCTGGTATCAAACCATAAAGTGACATCCGGCAGCATTCTGTGCGCCAGCATCAAACCGGTGACAACCTGAATGATCAACGCTGGCATACCGATCTTTTCGTATACCTGCTCAAAATCTAACAACTGCTGTGGATTGCGATTTTTCATCACCGACGGCAAAACTACCAGCGACAAAACAATATGCCCGCCAGTCCAAATAGTTGCGGCAATGATATGCAATGCTAGTAACAACCCAAACATTTTCCCCTCCATCTTAATCATTGACATTCATCTTGGGCAAACTATAACATACATTAAAAATGCAACTTAATAGATGAATCACATTACATCATCAGGAGATAAATCTAATGGCCATTTCATTTACCAAAATTTTCAAAAAAACAGACAGCAAAACCGAAGATAAAAAGCTTGTTGAGCAACCTACTTCTGTTGAAATACAGGCTGAAAAAGAAGGAAGTGCTGGGCAAGAAAAAGCCGTTAAGAAACATGGTGAGCCAGGCTTTTGCTGTGGTTCCTGCTCATAAAACCAATCTCATAAAACTAATGGGGTATTTTCTGTATGAGATTCGAGAAGCAGTCATACCCCGTGATTTTAATTATCGTTACCCATGAAACTGTACTGCCTTTTCACTTCAACCACTTGAACAGTATATGACTGGTACCATTTATCGCGGCCGAGTTGTTGGGCCACTGCATGCTGGCTGTCTTGGTGCCAACGCTGAATATCTGCTTCCGTTTCCCAGTAGGAGATGGCAATTTCCTGATCGCCCTCGGTGACCGCGATAAAATCCAGGCAGCCATATTTATCAAAAGCCAGCTCGCGCATCACTACGACCATTTCTGAATACTGCTCATCCTGATGGCCGGCTTTGGCCCTGAAAATAACCGCAAACATCATTCCCTCCTTGGAAGACAATTTAAAAATTAGCGTTTGTTACTAAACCCAGCGTCTAACCTGCTGACAATACTGACGATACTCAGCCCCGAATAAATCTGCTAGTAAGCGCTCCTCCGGCAAAATCTGAAATTTGGTCAGATAGCTCACAAACCCTATTGCCACCAGCACAGCCAAAATAACCTTGCCCACTATAAAACCAATACCGAGTAGGGCTAATGCCATCGCTAAGTACATCGGATTTCTTGAATAACCAAACACACCTGATGTCACGAGCGTGTTCACATTATCAAAACTGTAGGGGTTAACTGTCGTTTTGGCTCGCTTGAAGGTCATGGTCGCTAACAAGGCTATCGACATTGCAGCTGCGACCAGTATGCAGCCAACCAAGAAGCCATTATTATCCAGCCTGATGGGGTACTCGGCAGGCAATAGAATGACCGCAGCGAAAATATTGAACAGCAATAAAGGCGGGACTTTTAACTCAAGCACGGCGCTCTCCTTGGCCAAAAATAAAATATCTATACCCTAACGTGACTAGGCTTTTCTAGCACGTCAATGATGGCCTCTGCAATATCTTCAGGCTAGAGGCTTACTGACATATTTCGTACCATTTCACAATGTTTTGCTCTTCACTATAAAAAAGGCACCTGTAGGTGCCTATTGTTCACTTTAATCTAGCTTGCCGAAGAGACTTCAAACCGATCAACGAGCTGATGCAGTCGAATAATCGAGTTTTTCACCAAAGTTGTTCGGCGTGTTAACTGCTGCGAGGACAGTTCCAGCGATGACATACTGTTCTGTGCCTTTTCTGCTGTATCACTATGCCGCTCGCTGGTAGAGGCAATGACATTAATGGTCTGGAACATAGAGTCCACGGCTTGCTGCAGCTTGTCACTGCGCTGGCTTGAATCCAATATCATCGAGCTTTGCTCGACATTGTGAACGCCCTGCTCCATATAGCTGACAGCCGTTTTGGATTGGCCACGCAATTTACTGACCGTTTCACCAATATGGTTGGCGGCGGTTGATGTTTTAGTGGCAAGGTTCCTCACCTCATCGGCTACTACAGAGAATCCTCGGCCATGCTCGCCCGCCCTTGCAGCCTCGATAGCCGCATTCAAAGCCAGTAAGTTTGTCTGCTCGGTAATTTCAGAAATAAGCCGGACCACTTCTTCGATATGCTTCATCTCGTCGTTAATTTCATTCACGCTATTTGCCGACGCCTTAACGATATCTTTGATTTCCTGGGTATTGCTTACCGCTTGTTGGTATTCTTCCTGCGCGGAATCGACCATACTCTGCATCAACTCTTGCAACTGCTGCGCTGATTGCTCTGCTTTTTGGATTTCAGCTTGCTGATGACGGGTCAAGGTTAACAGGGAATCAATAGAGCCTGAGGTTTGAACCGTGCAATCATCGACTACGGTACAACGTCGCAGCATTGAATTACTCACCTGTTCAACTTCATTGGACGCAAAGATAATGCCACCAACGACACCTTCGAGGTTATCAATAAAACTGTTGATCCAACGGCCTAAATCCCCCGTCTCATCGGGATAAAACTGTTGGCTATTTAACCGGCGCTTCAGATCCCCATCACCTTCCGCAATGGTTTTAATGACCCCTGTCATTTGTTCCAATTGCCTGACCATTGGTTTTGCAACCAAATACTTAAACACGCCATAACCTATCAACAATGACATGGCCATCATCAGGCCCAATACAGGGATCCCCAATGACATAAAATGCGCGAGCAGCAATGGGGGCACAACGGTAAACAGCCAAATCAGCGCGTACTTATTGCTCAGTTTCTTGGAAAGGGAGCGGTGACGGTAGACCTCTTCCAAATCGGCCTCGCACATCATCCCCCAGCGGTCGGGAGAGCCGCGAAGCTGGAATGTCACCCCCTTGCCTATTACCGGAATATGCCGGTAGTCAGAATAGCCGGGGTATTCCACATACAGGTTTTCACCTTTGGCTATCGTCTCCCGGACACCGGGGTGCAGCTTCTTGGTCGCCGGATCGGTGAAGACGATTTCAAACTCGGTATGTTTATCTATCTTGACTGCACCCCAGTCAGTCCCGATACCCGATTTCAGATTCTCTCCATGAGAAAACGTACTGTCTTCAAATCGCGAACGAGAAAGGGCTGTTCCAGGCTGTATTGACGAGTCAAAATTGGAATCCACCATGAAGATGTAGTTATCACCTGACTCACTATAGATATGCCCGGCTTCTCGCTGGATAAGATCTCCCAGCACATCATTCGGAACGCGGCCACATAGGCAGCCGATGAAAGTGCCTGACACTTCTATAGGTTGATAGAACATCAATGTGACTTCATCATGGAAACTTGAACTTGAAGCGCCCGGCGCCAACGTTTGTTTATCTATATACGGTCCATGCAAAAATTGTTTTGCACATCCTTGAGTCAAAGCATCTTGTTGGCGATGCATTTGGCCAGCATGAGCGGAAAAACTACTTGCCGTGATCATGCCGTCGGCATTGACGATAAATAGCTCTGAAAAGTCATTATTTCGTTTTAGCAATTGTGCCAACACGCTAGGCTGCTCTTGTGCCGGTTTAGTCGCGAGGTAGAACATCGCATCTTGCAGGAAGTCCCACTGTGTTTCGGTCCAAGTATGGAGCAGCCTTACCCGCGTTTTCGAAATGCTGTCGAATGTCTCTTCAAGGTAAGAGATTTTATCCCGGTTTAACCAGCATGCTTTGCGCATAGCCAGCTTACCGTTAGGGCCAAAAATAGGGAGCCAGTTCTTTTCTTGTTGTGAGAGCTGCATTGTATCCATCCATATACATCATCCTATTGTTTTAAATGCAAAAAAAATACCAAGCTCTACAGTTTGGTATTTTATGGATTGATAGTGAAAGATAGGGGCAACCTACTGAAATAAATGATAAAAAACTTAGTATTTTCAGCCTCAGTCAAAATTGGTGCATCACATAGGAGCAATGCACCAATTCTGGGCAAAACGAACAGGCTTAGGTTATTTCTTGTGGCTAGGCTTATTCCTTGTGGTTAAACTTCAACAGGCGCAGTGCATTAAGAGTGACCAAGGCCGTAGCGCCGCTATCCGCCAATACCGCCACCCACAAACCTGTCATGCCTAGCAAAGTGGTGATCAAGAAAACTCCTTTCAAACCCAATGCCAAGAATACATTCTGTTTGATGTTTGCCAGTGTAGCTTTCGACAAGGCTATCATCATTGGCAGCTCAGCAACACGGTTATGGGTCAAGGCTGCATCGGCGGTTTCCAACGCCACATCAGTACCACCGCCCATCGCGATACCAATCGAGGCCGTTTTCATTGCAGGTGCATCGTTGATACCGTCACCAACCATAGCAACATTAGCGCGCAGATTGGCAAGTTCCACATGCTTCACTTTATCTTCCGGTAACAGGCCCGCTTCAAAAGCAATATCGATTTCCCCAGCTATTGCAGCCGCTGCACGAGGGTTATCACCGGTCAGCATCACCGAATGGATACCCATAGCTTTAAGTGCTTTCACAGCCTTGGCACTGTCTTCGCGCAAATTATCACGCCAGGCAATCAAGCCAACGGGTACTTCGTTACGCAGCGCAACCACCAAGGTTTTCCCCTCGCCTTCAAGCGCAAAGGCTTGTTCAGTCTGTTGTGCCGACAACGTCACACCTTCAGGCAAACGGTCTGCCGCCACCAGCATCAAAATATCGCCTTCAGTAGTGCCTTGAATGCCTCGGCCCGGTAGCGCTTGACGCTCTTGTGCTTCTTCAACATTCAAGCCGCGCTCTTTTGTCGCGTTAACCACAGCCTGGGCCAACGGGTGAGCCGATCCCATCTCTACCGCTGCTGATTGTCGCAGCAAGCGTTGCTCATCTCCGTCCCAGCTAACAATGTCTGTCATCACGGGTTTACCCTCGGTCAGGGTACCCGTTTTATCAAAAGCCACGGTTTGGATTCGACCTAGTTGCTCCAGTGCCGCCCCGCCTTTGATTAAAGCACCGCGGCGCGTTGCGGCTGCCAGACCGGAGGTAATTGCAGCTGGAATGGAAATGACCAATGCACACGGACAGGCAATCAACAACAAGGTTAAGCCTTTATAAAGCCATTCATCCCATGCTTGGCCGAAGAACATTGGCGGGATCACCACCACCAAGGCAGCCAGTACGATCATCGCCGGGGTGTACCAGCGACTAAAGCGGTCGACAAAGCGCTCCAGTGGAGCCTTACGCGATTCTGCATCTTCAATTAAGTGAAGGATGCGGTCGATGGCGTTTTCGCCTTGCTCGGAGATAATCCGCAGGCGTACCACTTTGTCGGCCACCAAAGCACCGGCCATCACTTGCTCACCCGGTAAGCGCTCGACAGGAACAGACTCGCCCGTCAAAGCACTCTCATCAAAACTTGCAGCCGCATCCATCAATTCGACATCAGCAGGTAAACGCCCACCCGGTGCCACCTCGATAATATCACCCGGTTTAAGCTCACTCGCCGAGACCTGCTCTTTGCTACCATCCGACAAAACTCGACTGGCTTTTTCCGGCACCAAAGCCATCAACGCCTTTACACCACTGCGGGCTTTCGCTGATGCATAACCTTCAAGTTGCTCACCGATGAGGAAAAGCAACAATACCATCGCTGCTTCGGCAGTTTCACCCAAATAAAGCGCGCCTATCGCAGCCACGCTCATCAGGGTTTCAATGGAGAATGGCGAACCACTTTTCGCCAGCCTGATAGCTTTGCGGGCAATAGGGAAAAGGCCAACTAAGGTTGTAGCGGTAAAGGCTGCAAGCCCCATCACCTCTGATTGCTTACTGACGATGAAAGAAACCACCATCATCAAAGCAATCATCAGTACCGGCAGGTTTTCTTTCAACATGCTGGCAGGCTTTTCATCTTCAGAAGAGCCGCCAACAGTAAATAACTGGAAGCCGGTTTCCCGGGTCTTCGCGACGATAGCATCGGATACCGCTGCCGATTGGCAATTCACGACCAATTTTTCAGTGGCAAACATCACTTTCGCTGAAGCAACACCATCAAGGCCATTGATAGCCTTTTCTAATTTATTGGCGCAGCTTGGACAGTCCATACCGCCGACTTTCCAGCTTAGGGTCGTACTATGAGGGGCAGGAGTAATATCATCGGTCGTATGCTCTTCGCTAGCAGTGTCGCTACAACTACCAGAACTGCAACATGACGATTTGGCCGCTACCTCTGCGGAAGTGATTTTATTAACTGAAAATCCGAGGGAGGCACCGGAGGCAGGATCGTCATCGCCCGGCGATAGATCCGATTCTTGCGAAACTGATGGAGTTGTACTTGATTGGCAGGAGCCAGACGAACAGCAAGACTCAACACTGTTGTTTTCCACCACCACCGATGGTTGGCCGACACCGACAGCTTTGGCTGCATGTACATGTAATTTTTTATTATTGCATTGGGCACACATGGCCTTCTCCTTATCTTTGTGATCAATGGTTTACTCACCATAGCCTTAACTATAAACCTTGGAGTACAGTCCAAGGTCAAGGTGAAAGCGGCGATTTTACGGTGTTTTCATTACGGCTAAATTTCAATTTCCAGCCTCTTCAGCTGCAGTTCAGCGTAAAAACAAAATAAAATATGACTTAAAGCCTCCGTGTTTTCCCATCTTTAACAATTCCTAATACTCATAGCATATAGGGTTTCAGCATTTACTTTGAGCCGATTCAAACTTCTTCCTTTATAGGTGTGTAAATATTTATTCATATCAACGCATATTTTGCGATAACTAGACAGGCTTTGTGATGCTAAGCCGCACAAGCCATGAAACAAATTCGATACTGTGAAATTAACGTACATTTAACGCTTTCAGTTGATAAGATTTTTCCCGCCTACCCCCACACCCTATTGATTTAACGAAGAAAGGATGAAAGATGTTAAAGAACAAAAGAACCTTACTCAGCTGTATGATCTTAGCTGCATTAGTATCGGGTTGTGGAAGCGATGACAATGACACTGGAGGCAAAGACACCCCGACGACTGAGCTGCCATATTATGCAGAGTGGCCCCAGATTAACTCCCCGATTAAACAAGATGCAGCCATGGAGTCAGAAATTGCCAGCATCGTGGCGCAGATGACATTGGAAGAAAAGGTCGGCCAGATGATCCAGCCCAACCTGACCGATGTCACTCCGGAAGAAGTGGCTGAATACAAGCTCGGCTCACTCCTCAATGGAGGTGGTGCCTGGCCGAACAATAATAAATACGCCACCGCCCAAGAGTGGGCAGACCTTGCCAACCAGTACCACCAAGCTGCAGAGCAATCCTGGGCGGGACGGGGCTTTCGTATCCCGTTCATTTGGGCAACAGATGCTGTACACGGCCACAACAACGTCTTCCGGGCTACCGTCTTTCCACACAATATCGGCTTGGGTGCAGCAAGGAACCCTGATCTGATTGAAGAAATAGGTAAAGCAACGGCTACTGAAATCACTGCAACCGGCCTTGATTGGACTTTCGCCCCAACAGTAGCGACACCCCGCGACTACCGCTGGGGCCGTGTCTATGAAGGGTATTCAGAAGATCCCGAAGTGGTTTACGAATATGCAGGCCGCATGGTTGAAGGTTTGCAAAATGGTGCTGAAGGTATCAAGGGCCAAGAGAATGTCATTTCCAATGTGAAACACTGGGTCGGTGACGGCGGTACCCGCAAAGGTGTCGACCGCGGTGAGAACCACTATTCAGAAGAATACCTCCGCAATATCCATGCCGTCGGTTACTTCTCTGGGTTAGATGCCGGAGCCCAGGTCGTGATGACCTCGTTTAACTCCTGGCATGACGATGCCAATTACGATTTGTGGCAAGACCACCCAGAAGTCGAGAACGGCGAATACAACAAAAAGCTCCATGGTTCCAAATACATGGTGCAGGACGTACTCAAAGACAAAATGGGCTTTGACGGGCTGGTTGTCACTGACTGGAATGGCCACACCGAAATCAATGGCTGTACGGCAAATAACTGCCCACAAGCGGTGTTGGCAGGCAACGATATTTTCATGGTCACAGCCCGCCAGGACTGGCAGGGCTTCTACCATAACGTCATCGATCAGGTTAACAGTGGCCTGATCCCGATGGAACGAATCGATGATGCCGTTACCCGTATTCTTCGGGTTAAAATGCGAGCTGGATTGTGGGATAAACCGTCACCGGTAAACCGGACTAACGCAGGTAACCAGTCACTACTGGGCCACCCTGAACACCGTGCATTGGCCCGTGAAGCGGTTAGCCAATCACTGGTACTGCTGAAAAATGAAGATAAAGTCCTGCCGCTGAAGAAAAATAATCAATTCCTGCTAACAGGTAGTGCGGCCAATGACATCACCAAACAAACCGGTGGCTGGACACTAACCTGGCAAGGCGATGGCAATACCATTGAAGATGACTTCCCTGGTGCGCAAACCATGAAACTGGCACTAGAAGAGTTGGTTGGGGAGGAAAATGTCTTTACCGATACCTCGCAAGCTGATCCCGAAACGACAGTCGCGATTGTCGTGATAGGTGAAGATCCATACGCGGAAATGATGGGGGATATCAAAGATAACCAAACCCTTGAATACTCATCCATCAAGTCTCATTACGCCGCAGACCTAGCCAAGATTCAGGAGCTAAAATCACTTGGCTATAAAGTCGTGACCATTATGTATTCCGGCCGCCCGCTTTATGTCAACGAGGAGATCAACCTTTCTGATGCATTTGTTGCAGCTTGGCTACCGGGCACCGAGGCTGGAGGTATCACGGATGTGCTGTTTAAGCAAAATGGTGCGCAGTTTAGCGGCAAGCTTTCCTATTCTTGGCCAAACATGAAGTGTTCAACCACTATCAACCGCCATGCCCCGAACCTTGAAGATTATGAGTACCAAGATGGCGAGCAAGATATTGCAGAAGGCGCAGAACACCAGCCATTGTTCCCATATGGATACGGTTTAGACTACTCGGGTAAAACAGACGTACCGGCCTCTGAGGGGGATCTCAATGCCTTGCCTCTTGACCCTCGAAATTATGGTTGTGGACGGGACGCACCTAGTGAGGGTATCGCCGACTCAATCATGGAGGTATTCAGCGCCACAGCAGCAGGTGACTTCCTACCTTATTTACAGACTGAGGCCAATAGCTGGTCAAGAACTGAAATCACAGGCTCTGGTGTCACTGATGCCGGTTCCATCACTGCCGAAAGAATAGACTACGAACACCAATACGATGCCCTCAAAGTCATCTATGCCGGTAATGAAGGTGAATGGGAAGGCCGCGCCGCCGCTGAGGTAATGATGCATACTGCGAGCGATGAGCCTGAAGATTACTACCCATACCTCAATGCCAATTCATCTCTGCAGTTCGATGTAAAGGTTATCAACTATAACCCAGATGAAAAGCTAACCGTTTCCATCCACCACGAGGGGGGCTGGGGTGAACTCGATGTCAGCAAGGTTGTACCTGAAGAAGGCCACCCTGATTGGCAGACAATCAAAATCCCGCTGGCTTGTTTTGAGCAAGCAGGCACGGATTTCGCCAGCTTAACCCGGGCATTTAACATGTATTCATACGACAACGTTGAAATCAATATCGGTAAGATCCGCCTTGTCCCAGAAGATCTAAACGAAGGAGAAGAGCCGCTAAGCTGCGCTGATTTATAACAACGACCATCAAGCTAGGTAAAACTTAGGGAGGCTAGCGCCTCCCTCTTTTTTAGCCCATTTTTTCGCGATCTTAAGCCCATCAATAACAGACTCTGTTATTAGCCAAGCGCTAACTTGCATACAATACGCTGCTAACCGACATGCCTGAGGGAATATGGCAAATTCAACAATTTATGACGTCGCCAAACTGGCAGGCGTCTCACCGGCAACTGTCTCCCGCTTTGTAAACCAAAGCTCACCAATCGATAAACTCAAATCAAGCCGCATCCGTGTTGCGATTGATCAGCTTGGTTACCACCCCCGTAAGCGCTTAAACCTAGAAGAAAAGGCACTGAAGATAGGTATATTGCTGCCCTCTTGTGACTGTCCTTTCAGCAATAAAATTCTCGCGGGTATCAAAAACTTTGCCGAAAAAAGCCAAAGCCAGCTAATTACCGAAAGTTCAAACTGGCAGCGGCCGCAAGAAATCCAACACCTCAAATATTTCCGCAGCCTTAACCTTGATGGTGTCATCGTTGTTTTAGGCCTGACTCCAGCCCATGAAGTTAAAGCCATACTCGGCAATATCCCGGTACTCTTTAGCTGCCGGAAAGAGTCTCCAGAGGCCAAAACCCTCAATATCAATAATCTGGTGGGCGGTAAAATGGCCACTAACCATCTATTGCAGCTTGGCCACACACGCATTGCCCACCTAACTGGACCCAAAGGGGTGTTCGATGGAGAGTGCCGCCTGGAGGGATATAAACAAAGCTTGCAGAATGCTGGGTTGAGCATTGATAGCTCCCTGATCATCGAAGGGGGATTTTCATTGGAAAGCGGTTTGAAGGCAACCCGCCATCTACTGCAGAGCGGCGCCGGCTTCACGGCGATTTTTGCGGCTAATGATCACAGTGCATTTGGTGCCATTCAAGCTCTTAACCAACATGGATTGAAGGTACCCGGCGACATATCCGTCGTCGGTTTTGATGATCATGAAATGTGCCCTTATTTTATTCCCCAACTTACGACGGTTAGGCAGCCATTGTTCGAGTTTGGCCGGTTGGCATTCCAGTCGATCCAGTCAACAATCATAAAAAAAACCTTTGACGCCCCCGTCCCCCCGTTTGAACTGGTGGTACGGAAAAGTACTGCCCGCTTATAAGTACCAAGCACTAGATAGCAATAAGCTTTCTTCACTAATAGGGCTAGCGGCTCTGTACTTTTGGGGGATAGACAATAGCCACTAGCGGCCTATAATGACGCCCCTTTCCCCCATTTGAACTTTACCATGGCTAAAAAACCCGATCGCCGTACCGCGATGCAATTGATCATCGAACAAGTGAAGCTAGAGCTGCCACTGTATGATCCCGATACCTTTGTCTGTGGCCCAGACAACAGTTGTATCGGTTGCCCCAAAAAGCTAATGGAGTTGCTTGAATCGGAAGTGTCTTACTGGGAATGCGTACTGGAAAGAGGCGACTCGCCAGACTTCGACGAGATCTCACGTTTTGGCAAGATGTGCAGAAATATCAAGCGAGGCTTGGTCAGAAACAATATTGTTGCCGCCTAAGCATTTAGGAAAGCCAAGTACTTGGTGCTTAAGGATCGCAGCTTCAGCGTTCAAGTAGGCTGTGATCATTCAAAAGCGATTACCCTGTTACTCTGCCAATCCGCTACCCTCGCCTTCCCAAATTCACTGAAGAGGGCGATTAATGGCACGCCTATTTACCAACCGTATCCGCATCCATGATATCACCCGGCATGACGCCGATCTCAAGAGCCACTTTCGCTGGGAGACCTTCGGTGCTGTAATGTATAAGCTCGGAGGGATATTCTTTGTGGTGGGTAGCATTTTATTTTTCCCCAGCTTTTCGACCTATTCATGGCTGGGGCAAACCTTATTCTTCGCGGGCTCGCTGTGTTACCTGACCATCAACTGCCACGATACCTATGACACCCACCGTTATTGGGCCAACCAGGTTACACAAAGCCGGGAAAAATGGCTGGAAGACAGTGCGAGCTATATCTACCTGACAGGGACATTGATGTATATCGCAGGCAGAGTTACCGCTTTTATCGATAGCCAGTACCAGGCGCTCAGTTCGGCCCTATTCATCATCGGTAGCCTACTTTTTGTCGTCGGCGCGACGATCAATATTATCAATATTGGAAAAATCAGCTCACGGCCTATTGCCCAACTGATGAACCTAACTGCGATAACCTTCATCGTGGGAAGTGTGCTTTTCGCGGTTGGTTCTGTCCCGCTGTTGTGGCAAGAGGAAACCATGGCAAATTCACCTTTGCTGGAAAACTTTATCTCATGGCAGTTTTTAATCGGTAGCTTGCTGTTTTTCTCTGGAGGGGTGTTTAACTACTGGCGGGCATACCTATTTATCCAAGATGCGGTAGCTAACCAACAAAAGGTTCCAGCTTTGGGACCCACTCTATAAAAAAGGGTGAGCTTCACTCACCCTCTCTAACTTGGTAACAGGCTTGCAATTTAGAGCCTATTTATTAGACCGCAGATTAACTCAACCGCCTAAACACCACACCATTATCTAGGATGTCCATCCAAGGCTGGTAGTCCATCCCCATATCAAAGATGTATTCGGTGATTAAGCTTCTGGCTGTTGTCAGCAGGCTATCGGCTTTCCAGGGCTTTTCGAAATAGCTTTCGATGCGAGCCCGGTTAATGGCGGCGATAGTATCTTGGTGCGTCGCCTGCCCAGTCAGCAGAACCTTTTTGGTTTTGTGAAAGCGTGAGTCCTGTGAGATTTCAGTCAGCAGCTCAACACCTGTTTTACCTGGCATGACATGGTCTGAAATCACCAATGCAATGAACTCACCTTCGGCATCCAGTTCATCCATCAACTCCAGTGCTTCATCCGCTGATTCACAGTCTTCAACATGAAAGAAGTCATTCAACGGTGACAAATCTTTCAATACGGCGCTTAGTACTTCCCTTTGATCATCTACGCAGATGATGTTTAGTTTTTCCATAACCATTCCCTTACGCGATTGGCAGTTTGATACGAAATTTTGTTTTATCCGGGTCACTTTTCAGTGCAATGGTGCCGCCATAGCTATTGACGATCCGCTGCACAATCGAAAGACCCAGCCCTAATCCGAACGACAACCCGCCTTTCTTGGTGGTAAAGTTGGGTTGAAATACTTTGCGCCGCGTCGCTTCATCGATCATCGGCCCGTTGTTGCTGATAGTGATCAGCAAGCGGTTCTTCGAATGCCGTGTGATAATCTCGATTTGTGGATCTGGGGTGTCCTCCATCGCATCACACGCATTCTTGATAATATTGACCCACACCTGCACCAACTCAGTCGTGCTTGCTGTCATCGTCGGCAGTACCGCCGGACGCAATACCACATTGACCCGCCTCAAGTTACTTTGCAGCAGTGCCAATGATTTATGGATGGTATCGTTAACATCAACATCCGGCTGACGGGCATTATCTGTGCCACCCAGCTGCTTCACCGAGCGGACTATACTGGCAGCATGTTTGGAAGCGAGCTTCATATCATGCAAATCACGACCGATATCCCAGTACTGCAGAGCTTCGTCGAGATTTTCTAACCAGTAAGCAGGCACGTCGCCGTCAGGCACTGCACGGGCAAGCTGCCTAGCCTGATCCCTTTCCAAGCCAAGATCTTGCTGCAGTTGCTTGGCACGCTTGCGGGCCTGTGCCGAAGTGACCGCCTGACCATCGCAAATCCCCAAGTCGAGGAATGGGCTGACCTCCGGTTTGTTCTCTTCCAAGAAACGACAGATCCCTTCCTGCAAACCCTCGGTTTTACTGCTTAAGACACCAACAGCGTTATTCAGCTCATGGGCGATCCCTGCAGCCAATTGCCCCAAGGTGGTCATCTGCTCAGCGGCATAGAGTTTTTGCAGCGCCTTTTCTTTCTCGATGGCCTGCAGCCCGGTCATCATCTGACGCTGGGCCAGCTCATGCACCATGACAGGCATAAACTGCTCGGCTAAAGAACCATAGGTTTCCGGCTCAACAGCTTGGGTCTTGAGATCTATCCAGGCTATTTCGCTGTCTTTTTCCGCCACAACAGTGGTCGAAGCCATCAAGGTTTGGGCAAAGAAGCTATGAACACCGAAGAACATACCCTGCTCGACCCTGAACACTTTTGCCGTAACATCCGCTTCGTTCTTGAGGTAACCAGACAGTTCGCCTTTCTTTACCCAATACAGTTTGTCGTTATAGCCATCCTGCACCAGCACCTGTGTTCCCGCCTTCACTGCTTCAGTTCGGGCGGGTTCACGGAAGTAGACATCGATGATCCGCTGCATGGCTTTTGGTTGATGCATGGTGACTCTCTTAGATATGGTCAATCAGGTGCAATAGCCAGATCATGGCAAAACTCAGTACCACACCAACTACCCCGATGATCACCCCGACACGGGCCATCTGGTTGCTCTGAACGTGACCTGTTGCATGAGCCAGCGCATTCGGCGGTGTACTGATTGGCAGCGACATACCCAGTGACGCAGCAAAGGTCACAACCAGAATCAGCGTGATTTCACCACCAAGTGGGACCAGCGATACCATTGACGTACCCAGCGCAGCCATAATCGGCATCAGCAAGTTAGCGGTCGCGGTATGTGACATGAAGTTTGCCATCACCAAGCACAGCAACGCCGAGCCAGCCAATACGATATATGGCGAGAAGCTGTCGAACGGAATGCTGTGCACCATCAGCCTAGCAAGGCCAGTCTGATCCAGAGCAAGGCCGAGGGCAATACCGCCCGAGACCAGCCACAGCACATCCCATGAAATTTTCTTCAAGTCTTCTTTATTGATAATGCCGGTCAGCGAAAACACCGCAACCGGGATCAGGGCAACGGTATAAGAGTTCATACCGTGGGCTGAGCCCATCAACCAAAGAATAATTGTCAGGGCAAAAGTGACATAAACAGTAATCGCTTTTGGTGTCATCAAGAATTTACCCTTGATGGTCAGTTCGATTTTTTCCTGTTTAGCAGGGTATAGAGTATTGATTAGCACCCAGGCAAACACCAGCAAGACGGCAACAAACGGTACGCCGAAGAACATCCATTCACCGAAGGTGATCAGGTTATCGCCCGTCAGGTACTTCAATGCGATGGCATTAGGCGGCGTGCCGATTGGGGTGCCAATACCACCGATATTGGCGGCAACCGGAATACAAAGAGCAAAGGCGATCTTACCCGGATCTTTAGCACCAAACAGTGCGATCACGGGTGCCAATATGGATAGCATCATAGCCGTGGTGGCCGTGTTCGACATGAACATAGAGAAGATAGCGGTGATCAGCATCAACCCGAACATGACGTATTTCGGCTGGGTACCGAACGGCTTCAACAATACCCGCGCCAAGTTAACGTCGAGGCGGTACTTGGTTGCCGCCATCGCAAGGAAGAAACCACCGAGGAACAGCATGATAATTGGGCTGGCAAAGGTTGCCATAATATCGCTGTAACTGAGAAGTTCACCGAAATGCGGCTGGCCTTCTGCCCCCCGGAACAAATATAGCCCTTTATCAGAGAGCAACATGAGTTCCAGCACAATGATCACCACAGATGTCGCATAAATCGGTATCGGCTCCAACACCCAGCACAAGGCTGCAAGCAAGAAGATCGCAATAACGCGCTGCTGAACAACGGTTAGCCCTTCAACTGGAAACGCTGATGCAGGCAGCATCAGAATGATGAGTGGAATGAGGACGGGTATGAGTACCCTCAGATATTGACGCATGTTTACATTATTCCCTTAAAAACACAAAATCTGGTGTCTGTCGCTGCTGATTAAGGCGCTTCATCAATGAAATTACGCAGCAGGATCAGAGGCACCGGTAGTACTTGTGTCTACCGGCAAAATTCTCGATTGGGTGATTGTGCGTCTATAGGTAGGAAATTTCACCGAAACAGATCAATAAACCAGTGAAATATAACTATTTTTGATGATTGACTTATTAAAAAATGAGATTTACGTTTTGGTGTCTGTTGCCAAGGTCTCATCGATAACATCTTCATGTCCCATATAAGTCCTTGATGAACAAAACGGAGTCAGTGGTACGCTTGGTTCAAGGATTTCAGACTGCTCCTCTTGTTGCTCATGCTCAGAAGCCATTTTCCGGACCTGGTTAACCACCAGCATGCCGCTGAAGATACCAAACACAATGGTTCCTACCGCCTGCCCCATCAATACACCTTCCGCACCGCCTAACTTACCACCTAACCAAACAAACGGGATGGTCCCTAGGGTTGCTTTTCCCATATTAAGCGCTGTTGACCACGTCGGGCGATTAAGGTTGTTAAAAGCTGCATTGGCAACAAACATGGCGCCATTAAAGATAAAAGTAATAGCAATAACAGTACAAAATACCGAGACAAGGCTTGCCGCATCCTCTTCCAAACTAAATGCCGCTATGAGCCAATCTTGCCCTAGCCATAACAACACTGATACCACCACACAGTAGCCAGTCACAAACATCAGCGCGTCAGAGAGCGAGCGCAGTATGCGGTCCCAACGCCCTGCACCGAAATTCTGGCCTATTATCGGGCCGATTGCCCCCGATAGCGAAAAGACCAGGGCAAAACACACGGGCATAATTCGGCCTATAACCGCATAACCGGCTACATAACTTTCACCAAACTGGGCGATATTGCTAGTCACGATAGCATTGCCTATCGGGGTCGCGGTATTGGTTAGAATTGCCGGAAACGCAATGGCAGAAATGGGCAACAAAGAAGATAAGAAAGAGCCGATATTAGGCCGGGCGACTAAATTATGATGAACAATCACTGCATGAATTGAAAAAACCATCACCGCTACTCGGGCGAAAACAGACGCCGTTGCCGCGCCTTCAACCCCCATAGAGAAGCCGAAGATAAATAAGGGATCGAGGACCGCATTAACCGCCCCGCCAATTATGGTCGCGTACATGGAGCGACGAGCATCACCAATCCCCCGAAGTGCAGCGCCTGCGGCCATCGATACTGCCACAACAGGGGCGCTTGGCATTAAGATCGTTAAATAATCCGTTGCTGCTTCAGCGACAGCACCTTTTGCCCCAATCATCGCGAGCAAGGACTGCAAATTATCGAGAACAACAGAAACCAGCACTGCACTGAAGATAACCGCGAAGATCATGACATTTACCGTCACAGACCTTGCTTTTTCGCGCTGGTTCGCACCCAAAGCCCGGGAAACCAGCGCCCCCATCGCAATGGACGTACCAATAGAAGCCGAGGTGGTAAAGAAAACCAAGGTACCCGCAAAACCGATGGCCGCCGCAAGTTCGATTTCACCAAGTAAACTGATGAAGAACATATCGAGTAAGTCGACCAGGAACAATGCCATCAAGCCAACCGCTCCAGTGCCAGACATCACCACAATGTGCTTCATGGGTGAGCCGGTGACAAACTTAGCGTCTTTGCCTGCCTTCAGCTGCGAGTTATTGTTCTCTTTAGTGGGTTGGGACGGCTTTGCCACTGGCTCTCCTTGCAAGCATTGAAAAACACCCGGGGTAATAGGGAATAAAAGAAAGGCGCTGAGTGCGCCTTTCTTTTATGTTGTCACATCACATGCCACTAAACCGGGTGCTTGAAGCAATCACCAATTTGGTTGCTTATCGCCGTAAGCACATCACGACGGGTAATGACTCCGACCAACTGGCCGTATTCGACCACCGGATAGATTTTTGGTTTTTGACCTGCCATGGTATCAGCCAATTCGATAATCGAATCTTCAGGAGACACAGTTAATACGTCTGCACGCATGCACTCTTCGACAGTATGGGTATCCTGACAGTAGTAACCCACTTTAAGTAATTTATGGATCATGTCTTGTTCAGACAAAAAACCGACCACTTTGCGTGTCTCATCAACTACTGGGCCACCAATTTGCTTAGCTGATAGTAGCTTGTCCAGTGCCTTAGAAAGAGACATCTTCGGTTCGAATGTCACCGGACGTACATTCATATAATCCTTGACCTTCAACGACTCCATACATCCCCCTAATCATGCTTGCTAAAACTGCCTACTACTATTCTGACAGCCTGTAGCGGTAACTTTTCAGATTGGCCCTCCCACTCCGGGAGCACCTCCTTTTGATATAAGTGTCGTCTATTTCCTTGAAATTACTAAATTGAAATAAGCGATTTTATTAATAGATATTACCTATCTTGATATCAAGCCACTGAGATTTGCTGATTAGGGGAAAAGAAATACAAAAAAACCGCCGAGGGTTTCGACGGTTTTTTTCATGTTAAACGATAAGCAAAGACTTACATGAACAGCATAAATAGCATGGCAAATGGCAGCTGATCACCGTTCGATAGGATCACTTTGTCGCCTTCGATCTGCATATCGAGTAAGTAATGGGTTGCATTGCGCTCGACAATCGCACTTTGTTCCAGCATGTCGACACGTTCACTGAGCAGCGGATCGGCTTCGACCAAGTCAACCGGCAGGCTAAGGTGGATATCACCCCCCAAATTCTGAGCAATTTGACCGATATTCTGAGAAATGTTGCTGATCCCAGGTGCTATCGTCATATTCAAGCGACTGGTTACCTGTCCTTCCGGCGCCAAGACACTCAGATCATTTACCGAGAAAGCCAGCCCTTTAGCAACCAGTGCATCCAAAGCGTCTGAGACTTCCTTGGCTTGCTGTTCGGTAAGTGGCTCTTCAAGATCATCTGTCATGTCGCCCAAACGGCTCAACGAAGGATAGTCAAGATCGGAAAAGGCCATCTGGAAATTGAAGTTGCTGTACTCGCTGCCATCAAGCATCACTAACTTACCTACCTTGACATGGTTAGAGTTAGCTAGCTGTAGATCCGCTTTTTCTTCACCTTCCACGGCCTCAGGCTGGGTCAGGATATTCTCCATGCCAACGGCCACAGCAGATAAATCCAAGCTCTGCTCAGAGTTGAGATCTTTAAAGCTGACGGCCTCGAGCGTCATGGATTGATCGCCAATCCAGAACTGGCCATCCAGATACCCTTTTCCGCCGCCTTTGAGGCCTTTCAGCACCATTTCTTCTTGTGCTGTCGTTGTCAGGCTGGCAGCTGGTAGCTGGTATTCAAACTCACCGGCGCCTTTGGCATTGACCGTACCCTGCATAACAAACGGAGAAACGGCCACGTTGGTACCGTTGATTTCTGTTGCTTCGATTGGATTGATCTGGAAGGTAAAGTCCGTCTTTCGGGTCAGTGCAGTGCTGGTCGTAAAGGTAACAGGTGCTACATTCTCACCCCACAGTGCATTTGCCATTGGCTGAAGTTCTTCATCCACCAGCAGTTCGCTGGTAGAAGAAACGCCCATAAATCCATGGCTTACATGGTGCTTAACAAACCAAACTGTCGGTAGGCCTTCATCTTCAAAAAGAAACTTCAGCTCATCCTTTAGCTCAATTTTGGACACTGCCTCAGAGTTAAGGTATCCGCGCTGATACGAATCATTGGATACAGCAAGATACGGGTTCTCATATTGGCCAAGTGTATCAAGATAAATGCGCTCACCAATTTGTCCCGTAGCGAACGGCCAACACAGTGCCACAGCCACAGCACCACCAACGGCACCGATTTTTCCTAGCATTATTTTTAGGTCCCAGATCTGAAGATGAAAGACTCAGTCTATCATAGCTTGCTGAACAATGAATTTATCAATCTATATTGATTTCCTAGGAATTTTTGACATTTATCCAAATAAGTCACACCTTAAACAAGGGGTGAAATTATTCTCACGCGATTGCTAGTTGGCTCTCAGTCCAGACTGCTGATTTCTTATACACTTAATTCAAAGTACCTAAATATAACAGTTACATAGCAATATTTTGACGTGAAGGGTGTAATGGTGAATAGTTTTGCGATTGTCTGTCTGGACGACGATCCTCTGGTTGTAGAAAAGCTTAATCAGGATTTGGCTGATTTTGCAGATCTTTTTGATATCTATAATGCCTACAGCATTACAGAAGCCAACGATATCCTTGAAGACATTGCGACCAACAACCAGCGTGTCGCCATGGTGATCTGTGACAATGAACTTGGCGATGATAAGGGTGTTAACTTTCTGGTCACCCTTGATCAGTACCCTGCCAGTAAACAAGCACGCTCGGTCCTGCTCAATGACATGCCTCAGCTCGATGCCATTATGCAGGCCGTTAACGAGGGGCGGCTTCACTACTGCCTGACAAAACCGTGGAACTCGCAAGAGCTAAAACAAGTATTGCTCAAAGAGCTCACCCACTTCGTATTGAAACACCCTGACGAAGACTGGCTCAAATACAGCCAATTACTTGATCATCGCCGGATCCTCAATGCCCATATCGAACGCCAAATGTCTCGCTTCCGGTCTGGGTTTATCCAGCACAGCCACACCCTTGACGATACCAGTTTGGCCAACCAGGTCATCGATGCACTGCACGAGTTCTTTGCCAGCAACGATGAAACCCGTGCCTGCCGTAGCTACAGTGCCAATCATATCCTGACCCAGGAAGGGGAGCCAAATAACTTCCTCTGGTTCATCACCAGCGGTGAAGTTGCGTTGTACAAAAAAGATGAGCACGGTTGCCGCCATGAGGTAGTAAGGGCCGGCCCGGGCCATCTGGTCGGCGGTATGTCTTTCATCTCCGGCGAAACCTCTTTCTCGACTGGGGTGACTCTATGCGGCACGGATGTGATAAAGCTAGATCGGGAGCTTTTCAACAAAGTCATGAATTCCCGCAGTGAACTGCTGCCATTGTTCACCAACCTCTTACTACGTAATTTCAACCGTCGTCTCAAAGGCAGTATTCAAACCGAAATGCGTTTGCAGCAGACCCTGAAGTCGTTGGACGAGGCCTATCACCAGCTTGTCGAAAAAGAAAAAATGGCAATGCTAGGGCAACTGGTGGCGGGTGTAGCACACGAGCTCAATAATCCAGTCTCTGCCATATTGCGCGGCAGCGATACACTCAAGCAGACGATTGGCACCATCACCAACACCACCCTCAGCCATGAGAATCAGGATCGTGGCAATGACATAATGCAGCAGGCTATGCAGTCACGGCCTTTGTCCACATCTGAAGCCCGCCAACGCGCCAAGCAACTAACGGGAGCACTCGGCGACAAGCAACTGGCGCGTAAGGTCGTTCAAATGGGCATTGATGACGAAACCCACCTCGAGCAATGGCTGCTACCACAGAAAAATCACCTACCGCAGGTATTATCGGAATGGGAAAACTACTATCAGATGGGCAACTTCCTGCGGTCTATCAATGTCTGCGCCCAGCGCATCGCCGATCTGGTCAAAAGCTTGAAAAGCTATGCCCGGCAAGATGATGAGTCCATCCACTTTGTCGACATTCACGAGGGATTAGAAGACACCTTGGTGATCTTCGAGAACAAATTGAAACGCCATCACGTCGTCAAGGAATACAGTTTGCTCCCCCCAGTCTATTGCCAGCCTATCGCATTGCAACAGGTGTGGACTAACCTGGTTTCCAATGCTCTTGATGCCGTTGAAGAGCCGGGAGAAATCAAAGTGATCACCCAGCAAGTCACTGATGAGATTACCGGTCAGCAAGCAGTTGAAGTCATCGTTGAAGACAACGGCAAAGGAATACCGCCGGAGCAGCAAGCAAAAATTTTCGAATTGAATTTTACCACCAAGCGAGAAGGCAACTTCGGCCTTGGAATCGGGTTATCTGTCTGCCAGCAGATCATCCATCAACACAATGGCAGCATAAGGGTTGAATCCGAGCCCGGATTATTTACCAAAATGATAGTGACTTTGCCTTTGGGCGAGGCAGTTAAGGAGAGCCTATGAAC
Organism: Photobacterium sp. AWH4_225; assembly: GCF_056158405.1. NCBI lineage: Bacteria > Pseudomonadati > Pseudomonadota > Gammaproteobacteria > Vibrionales > Vibrionaceae > Photobacterium > Photobacterium sp. AWH4_225. The sequence continues at coordinate 2,758,107 of NZ_JBSWTF010000001.1, forward strand.
AAATATCTGATCCTTTGCGTTGATGATGAACGCGAAGTCCTTGATAGCGTCATCAATGATCTTCGAGCGCTGGAAGAGTACTTTGTTATTGAAGCCGCTGAGTCTGTGGATGAGGCAAAGGAAGTCCTTGCCGATACCATTGCTGATCATATCCCACTGGCGCTGATTCTGTGTGACCACATCATGCCTGGCGAAACGGGGATTGATTTCCTTATCGAACTCAAGCATCAAGAAGAATCCTGCAATGCACGTAAGGTATTGCTAACCGGTCAGGCAGGGCTTGAGGAAACCGTGCAGGCCGTCAACAACGCCAGCTTGGATTACTACATTGCCAAGCCATGGAACGGTGATCAGCTAAGACAGATCGTCATTGATCAGCTGACTACCTATGTGATCGACAATGAATCAGAAGCGGAATTGCTAGCTTGGATGCAGATCCTCGATACCAACAGGATCATGGAAGCGCTGAGCCACCGCCGATTATCGCTGTCGGACATATAACCCTACAAATTTAATTGTCATACAAACCTTTTCGGGACAGGGCTAAAAGTGTTATCTTGGTCACAAAATTATAAGATCAATTACACTACTCCAAGGCTTAAGCCAAGGAACAGTCAACCCGAAAAGGTGATCCATGAAAGTTGCAGTCTTCAGCACCAAAAAGTATGACCAGAATTCCTTCGAGCTGATCAATCAGCACTACAACCATCAGCTCGACTTTTACGACTTCCGCTTAACTCCACAGACCGTCAAAATCGTGCAGGGCTATGATGCCGTCTGTGCCTTCGTCAACGATGACTTAAGCCGTACGGTGCTGGAAGCTTTGGCAGAAAACCAGGTAAAACTGATTGCAATGCGCTGTGCCGGATACGATAAAGTCGATATTGAAGCGGCAAAATCACTCGGCATTCAAGTTGTCCGTGTTCCGGCTTACTCTCCGGAAGCGATTGCAGAGCATACCCTTGGCCTGATGCTCAGCCTTAACCGCCGCATCCACCGTGCTTACCAGCGTACCCGAGATGCTAATTTCTCCCTTGAAGGCTTAACCGGATTCAACTTCCACGGCAAAACCGTTGGCGTAATCGGTACGGGTAAAATCGGCATTGCAACTATCCGCATTTTAAAGGGACTTGGCATGAATGTTCTTGCCTACGACCCATACGAAAACCCAGTCGCAATAGATTTAGGAGTGGAGTACACCAGCTTGGATGACATTTACAGCCAGGCTGATGTCATTACTTTGCACTGCCCAATGACAGAGGAAAACTACCACATGCTCAACGCAGATGCGTTCGACAAAATGCGTGATGGTGTGATGATCATCAACACCAGCCGTGGTGAACTGCTCAACTCCAAAGATGCTATCGAGGCGCTGAAAAGCAGTAAAATCGGCTCTTTGGGCATTGATGTGTATGAGAACGAAAAAGATCTGTTCTTTGAGGACAAGTCCAACGATGTGATTAAGGATGACGTCTTCCGCCGGCTATCTGCATGCCACAATGTGCTTTTCACCGGCCACCAGGCTTTTCTGACTGAAGAAGCTCTTGGCAATATTGCTGATACCACGTTGAACAACATGTCCTTGTTTGATCAAGAGAAACACTCTGGCAATGAGTTGATTTAATCAGCTATATCGATTTATACAGCAACAACTTATGGGCAGGAGATACCCTGCCCTTTACAACTCCAGATAGCAACGAATAGAAAGCGATCACAATTTTTTACCAATTTGGTCGACTTTTAGGCCTAAATACTTAAAAAACAACCAGCAAAATTCCACAAAACTGCTATGAACACTGCCTTTTGTCCATTAAAATAGTGCAATTAATTTTTAGCCCATTGGACAAATTTGTCATGCGTAAAATTCTAATTGCTTCAGGTCTTGTCCTGGCATCTGTGTCGGCCGCTCAGGCGAATGCTCAACCGACTATGAGCAACTTCAGCTATGACTACGCTGAAGCTCGTATTGGCATCAGCCCGCTGACCTACGGTGCTGGTTTCAGCACATCTATCCACCCTAATGCCCACATTACCGGTAGCGTTGATACTGAATTCGACAGCGACTGGGATGCTGCACTTGGTGTAGGTTTCCACGCACCAGTGAACAACTGGGCTGACATCACTGGTGAACTTAAGGCTCGTAGCTCTAAAAACAAAGGCGCGCTGAAAAGCTCTAGCGGTAAGTTCGGCGTAGAAGTAAACCTAGGTGTTCGCCAGTGGTTGGGTCCACAGCTAGAAGTTGGCGGCACAATCGGTCACTTGAACATCGATGAGTACGAAGAAGTGATTGGTAGCGTTTACGGCCGCTTCCACGCAACCGAGCTGTTCTCTGTCGGCGTGACAGGTCGTTTCAACGAGCTTTACGGTGATCAGGTTATGCTATCAACTCGATTCAAGTTCTAAGTATCGAGAGATAAACTGATAAATAGCAAACGCCCTGCATGCACATGCAGGGCGTTTTCTTTTTGGCACGGAGCTAAATCGTTAAGACCGTATCTTGAACGCTATTGTACTTCACCGAGCCAGTCGATAAATGCCTTTACCCGCGGTGATGTTGCCATTTCCTTGCGGCACACCAAGTAATAATTTTGTGGAGAGCGTACCGATAAGGTAAATGGAGTAACCAAACGCCCTGATTGCAGTTGCTCAGCAATGAATGAAGCCCGCCCTATTGCCACCCCGATACCACGTTCAGCGGCCTGAAGAGCCAAGTCTGAACGGTCAAAGGTACACCCCGATTCAGGAAGCACTACCCCATTTTGCTGAGCCCAGTATTGCCATTCATCGTTTTTACCTGCCCTAGCCCAAGGCGCGGCATCGTGCAGTAGCATGCAAGACATCAATTTAGCCGGGTTACCATACAGGCCATGTTGCTCCGCATATTCATGACTGCAGACCGGTACCATACTTTCATCCATGAGTTTGACCACATGAAGCCCTGTATACTTACCATTACCAAAATAGATAGCACAGTCGAAAGACTCAGTATGGAAGTCCACCAGCTCATTTCTGGTCCGCAGGTGAAACCGAAGCGCAGGATATTTATCCATAAAGCTGCTCAACCGAGGCAACAGCCAACGCTGAGCAAAGGTAGGTGGTACAGAAACATTGAGATCACCACTTAGCTCTAGTGTTCTCAGATCCCTCAACTCATTGGCAATATCGCCAAAGTTAAGAGCCAATACCTCCTTGAGCCGCTTACCTTCATCAGTCAGGGTCAGCTTACGCGGCTGACGGATAAACAGCTTTACACCTAATGATTCTTCCAGATTCTTTATTTTATGGCTGACTGCACTTTGCGTGAGGCAGAGGATTTCTGCCGCCCGGGTAAAGCTCATTTGATCGGCAGCAATAAGGAAGCAATGGAGCCCCGAGAGAACAGGCCCAGTCAAACGTGGTAGTCGCATATATCTTTGAACAGCATGGATTTATCATCACATGATATACCCAAAGCTCGCGATATTCCCCCTCAACAGTCCTTTGGGGCGGTAAAAAATAAAAAACCACTGAAGAACAGTGGCTTTTTTGATTGGATAAAATAATAGAGCTAACTTATTCAACGTCACGTAATAAGCGTTGCTTCTGATCGTCTTTCAGTAGCGTCCAGTGGCAGCCGTCAATCGCGCCAGCAAACATCCATAACAATTTTACGTCCAAATCTTTACCTTGGCTTTTACGAACCTTGCGGAAAACTTCCACAGCACCTAAAGAGACAAAACTGCTGACATCTGGTACACCGGCTTTTTTAACCATGCGCTCCAGTGTTAATCGCATATTAGGTAAGTCTCTAATTCTTTTGCTTTTATCAGACATCTTGTAGCTTTTTTCAGATGTTGATATCGCAATGGAATCCTTAACCAACTTTGCACTTAACGGCAAGTCCTGATTGTAGATGTGGGTAATATCATAATAATTTACGACGGCTGTCGTGCTGCGCTTGATATGCCTGAATTTTTCGCAGCCTAACAACGCCAATTGTTGGTCGAGTTCATCACCACCGCGAAGGAATAATGCTTCATCAGTAATGATGGCGTACATGGCACTGTCGATAAAAATACCTGTACCCCCGAACATGGAGCGTTTTTCAAAACCACCAAATTCGCGCAAATAATTAAATATCTCTTCCCTGAACCCTAGCACAATTATTCTCCCATTAAACGTTAATGGTTTGTCTTTTATCCAGAAACGCTAAACGAATAGCGTCATTAAAATGACTTTGACACAGTGAGAAAATAATCGCCACATATGAAACAATGAACATTTAAAAGTGAGAATTTAGACATATTACGGAGCGAAAAATAAGCAAATTGTGCCAATTTCGACCGGATTTTTGCTACTAAAAAATCCGACGGATGTCCCAAAATATGCAGTAACCACTATCTTTATTCTTATCACTAACTTTCATTTTGTGGGTATTCTTTTAGGCGATATCATGAAGAAAACCGCTCTTTACCCATCAAGCGTTCATCTTCTACCAGGAGGAAGGGCCTCATATACCCTAGTAGAAAAGCGGCATCTGAGAATGCTGAAAGAGTCTCTGGCCAGTAACTCTCCTTTTGCCGTCTGTATGATCAATGAGTCAGAGGAAGAGAGTGAGCTCAAGCAGATCCCAGCTATCGCCACGGAGTGTAACGTCATCAATTTTGACCAGGCAGAAGCTAACCTGCTATCTATTGTGGTTGAGGGAACACAGAAAATCCGTCTTCATGGCATTACGTTGGACGATGATGGCTTGATGCAAGGAGACTCAACGCTATACCCGAATTGGCAGGCCGAGCCAATTCTTGCTCGCGACGAAGAGATTGCTGAAAAGCTAAAAATGTTTTTCCAATCTATGCCAGAGATCGGCGCTTTATATCCGTCTCCACAATACGATGATATTTCCTGGGTCTGTCAGCGCTGGATTGAAGTCCTCCCCCTAGAAGTTCACTACAAACAACTCTTAGTCACACAAGATAATGCTAAGTTAACCACCCGCTTCCTACATAAATTACTCCATTCGCCTGAAAATTGAGCACCTAAACAGTAAGTCACGAAATTATGACGATCGCTATATCTATCCCTATCCTGTCCCGATAGAATAATAGGGTCTCTATTTTTCGTAATACAGAAATGACTCACGTATCTTTTTTTTGGCTAAGACCTGAAAACGACAAGATAATCAAGGGATTGGAGTCAGAATTTTGCTCTCTAGTTAAATCGGCAGTCCAAAAGGACCGGCTTATCCTTCCCCCTATCCCGTCTGTTCTCAATAAACTCCAGAAGCTTTGCAGCGATGACGAAACCACTGTTCGTGATGTCGCAGACTTGCTTATTGATGATCCTGGCATCACGGCCTACATCGTCAAAATTTCGAACACCATGATGTTCAATCGGCGCAACGTGGTTTGCCATGACATATACACGGCTGTCAGTCGCCTGGGCATCTTTAGGGTAAGGGATATCATAACCGCCAAGGCCATCGAAGAGCTCAAGCTGAGGTACCACTTCAGTAAGGAATGTAACGAGCTACTTAAACAAAGTGCTGTTCGCTCGCGCCAACTTGCCGCCGCCATGGCCTTGATCAGCCATGACCTCGCCAATCACGATGAATTTCCTAAAAGGTTAGAACCTGAGAAAGCATTACTGGCGGGGCTATTTGCCGATATCGGCCTATTCAGTCTGATCCATGAGTATCAGTCCTATCTTGATAATGGTAACTATTTGGATATCGATATTGCCAAGTATGTCTTCCAGCACAGCTGTCAAGAAGCCAGCAAGGTCATCCTCAAACATTGGGGCTTCGATATCGATTATCTCGAAGTCGCCACCAACCAGTCTTTGCGAAATCCAGCTTCTGATGAAGATACCGGTTATCTCGATGTCGCCCGTATGGCCCACCACTTACTGATGTTCAAGAGCAATGATGATGCTATCGACGATCATCATGTTGAACTCGATCTTGCCGGTGCAGAAGTCATGTATGAGCTAACCAACCTCCCTTCCCAAGAGTTTAACCAACGTCTCAAGACTGTCATCAGTAACAGCGGTCTATAGAGACAACTACGCCCTTCAAGCTGTAACCTGCTTTCATCATGCAGTGCACGCATAAATTGGCTGAGATTGGATATTGACCCATTCTCAGCCAAGCTGATAAGCTGCTGAAAAAAGTGACTTTGATCACCTTGGTATATGTTGACTAAATAAGTACGGGGTTATGGATAATCCCGCCTGTTGCCCCTCTGACATTAAAAAGGACCACCATGTTCTCTGGCATGCTTTATATTTTCCTGCCGCTGATAATCGGCTATCTCATCACCGTCAATAAGCCAGCGGTTTTGGACTTCATCAATACCCAAACCAGCCGTTTGGTTTTGGTGATCCTTAGCCTGATGGGGCTGAGCCTTGCCGGGCTGGATAATATTGGGCAAAACCTCAACCAGATCATCACCTATACCTTGGTATTCTTCTTGATTATCAGCGGCTGCAACTTACTAGCCTTACCTTTGCTAGATAAGCTAATGCCCACAGAAACAGAGCATGGCCACCAGACACTTCCGCTACGCGATATGATAATGGAGTCCATGAAGCTAATCTTTGTCGTGGCCGGTGGGCTCGTTGTCGGCTTGGTCGCGGGTATTGATCTCAGCTGGGTCGATCAGGCCAGCGAAGTCATTCTACTACTTCTGTTGTTCTTCATTGGGATCCAGTTGAGAAACAGCGGTATGACCCTCAAGCAAATCTTGCTCAACAAGAAAGGTATCATCATTGCATTAACAATTATCGCAACGTCTTTGCCCGGTGGCTTGATTGCAGCTTGGTTACTTGACCTACCCTACAACCAAGGCCTTGCGATGGCATCAGGTTTTGGCTGGTACTCGTTGGCGGGTATTTTAATTGGTGACAGCCTTGGCCCGGTAATGGGTGGTGTCGCCTTCCTCAATGAGTTACTGCGCGAGTTGGTCGCTCTGAGCCTGATCCCTATGATGATCAGCCGCTACCCTAGCACCGCTATCGGCTATGCCGGGGCCACCGCGATGGACTTTACCCTGCCGGTGATCCAAAACTGCGGCGGTATACGCTGCGTACCTATCGCTATCGTTAGCGGGTTTATCTTAAGCCTGCTAGTACCTGTGCTGATGCTGTTCTTTTTGTCGTTGTAAGAACGGGAGGAGCAGGTATCTAGATCCTAGTTCCTGGAACCTAGATACAAGCAAAATGCAAAGCGAGAGTCTGAAGCTCTCGCTTTTTTATTGATTCAATTTCCTAGATGCGGGCTTCTAGAATAACGGCCCTGGGTAAGAGTAGATCCTAGTTCCTTGATCCTAGAAAAGAGAAAAGCAACGAAGCGAGAGCCTAAGCCTCTCGCTTTTTTATTGATTTAATTTCCTAGATACGGGCTTCTAGAAAAGCGGCCCTAGGTAAGGGCTGAAAAGATCCTAGTTCCTGGAACCCAGAAAAGAGCAGAATTATCCATAGAGCCTAGAGGGTAATCCCTAGAAAAATCAGCCTTAAGTTCTAGATAGAACCATATAAAGATATTGATTCCTCCACTTTAGCCCCTTTGAGAAGCTAGGTTCTAGGACTGAGTCCCAGCATCTCATTGCCCCACAAGTTCTAGCTCTTCGTTCTCTCCCTGCTCTTACAGCTCTGCCTAGAAACTAGGATCCAGGTTCTAGGATCTAGCAAGGCTCCCTGCTCCAACAAAACAAAAAGGGAGCCGAAGCTCCCTTTTGGATTTTGAATCAGTAATTCGTATTAGTTGTTACGAATCCACTCATCCATGTCAGATTTCAGGTTGTCAGACTTAGTACCGAAGATAGCCTGAACACCGCCACCAGCTACAACAACACCTGCTGCACCTAGCTTCTTCAGTCTGTCTTGGTCAACATTGTCAACACTTGCTACTGCAACACGTAGACGAGTGATACATGCGTCTAGACCTGTGATGTTATCTTTACCACCGAAAGCCATTACTAGGTCTTTCGCTAGCTCAGAACCTTCAGCTACAGCGCCTGCAGAAGTATCTTCTTCTTCACGGCCCGGAGTCTTAAGATCCATCGCTTTGATTACAGTGCGGAATACTACATAGTAGATTGCAGCGTAAACCAGACCAACACCAATCATCAGACCCATCTTCTGTGCGTTACCAGACAGAACTAGGAAGTCGATAAGACCGTGTGAGAACGAAGTACCGTGTACAAAGCCTAGGATGTTAGCAACAACGTATGCAGAACCTGCTAGTAGTGCGTGAATTCCGTATAGTACAGGAGCTACGAATAGGAAAGAGAATTCGATTGGCTCAGTGATACCTGTTAGGAATGAAGTCAGAGCTGCAGATGCCATGATACCCATTACCTTAACGCGGTTTTCAGGCTTAGCACTGTGAGCAATAGCGATTGCAGCAGCAGGCAGACCAAACATCTTGAACATGTAACCGCCCGCTAGCTGACCGAAGCCGTTACCAGCGATACGAGAAGCTTCATCAGCAACTAGGTAACAAGTAAGAACACCGTTCTGAGTTTCGCCTGCAGCGTTAACACATGAACCTGCTTCGAAGAAGAAAGGAACGTTCCAAACGTGGTGTAGACCGAATGGGATCAGAGAACGCTCAACGATACCGTAGATACCGAATGCAACTGTTGGGTTCTGCTCTGCAGCCCAGTGCGAGAATGCACCGATAGCAGCACCAACTGGAGGCCATACGATAGATAGTACGATACCTAGACCGATAGCAGAGAAACCAGTGATGATTGGCACTGCACGCTTACCAGCGAAGAAGCCCAGGTACTCTGGAAGTTGGATACGGAAGAAACGGTTGAATGCCCAAGCCGCAACACCACCGACTAGGATACCACCTAGTACACCAGTGTCGATTGACTCAACACCCATCACACCAGCCATTACGCTTAGTGTAGCGGTCATGATGCCGTAACCAACGATAGCTGCAAGACCTGCAACACCGTCGTTGTTAGTGAAGCCTAGTGCAACACCAACAGCAAATAGAAGGGCCATCTGGCCGAATACCGAACCACCTGCTTGTTCCATCAGGTTAGAAACGATTTCTGGGATGAAGCCAAGGTTAGCTGCACCAACACCAAGTAGGATACCGGCAACCGGTAGTACTGATACTGGAAGCATCAGTGCCTTACCGACTTTTTGCAGGTTCGCAAAAAGGTTCTTAAACATAATGTGCTCCTGAGTGAGTGTTTTATTTAGATTTTCAGTCTTTATTGGCGGCCTACCCCCGTAGCCATCTGCCAATCAGACCGTCATTTTTAATACAGGTTAAGTATAAAATGTGGCGCTAAATATAACTTGATGGCCGTCAAAATTACCAATACGTCATGAAATATAATTTCAAAACTCAATATAGATCACAGTTGAAATTTCGACTACAAAAGACGCAAATTAAATTTAAACTACTGATATAAATAATAAAAACACACCAAAAACCCACTTACACCAACCTGTAATTATCTTTCAGTAATGTAAGCTGTGTTACTTTACGTTACGAAGTTAAAAATCAATTTTAATCAGTGTTTTTTGATTTTAATTGCAGCTTTTGTTTAATTTTTTTGAATATTGAATAGATGAGATACAAAAAGTATAAAAAAAAGGAGCTTGAGCTCCTTTTTTGCCTTTAGCTTCGTTTCGCTCGCGAAAAAAGCGTAAAGAAGTTATCTGTGGTTACCCGCTCGACTTCTTCCACCGACACCCCTTTCAACAGACCAATATACTCAGCAACTTCACGAACATAGGCTGGTTGGTTTTGCTTACCACGGTATGGGATCGGCGCTAGGTAAGGCGAATCCGTTTCAACAAGCAGGCGCTCCAGTGGCAACTGGTTGACAACATTCTTGAGCTCGGAGGCTTTGTTAAAGGTAACAATGCCCGATATTGAGATATAGAAGCCCAGATCGATAGCTGCTTGTGCCATCTCAAGGCTTTCAGTGAAACAATGCAATACACCACCACACTTCTCAGCACCTTCCTCACGCAAGATCTGCAAAGTATCTTCGCGTGCCATTCGAGTATGGATGATCAGAGGCTTGTCCAGCTCAACCGCCAAGCGTACATGTTGGCGGAAAATTTCTTTCTGCTGTTCAGCAAGCTCTGGCTGGTAGTGGTAGTCAAGGCCGGTTTCGCCGATAGCGACCACGCGCTCATGCTGGGCATATTCTTTTAGCTTTTCGTAATCAAAGCCGGCTTCGATATCCAGCGGGTGGACACCACATGATGCAAAGACGTTATCATGCGGTTCAATCATCTCCATCATGGTTGGGAAGCTTTCCAGCGTTACCCCAACAGACAGGCAGTAATCAATGCCACGGGCTTTAGCCTTGGCCAACACATCATCAATCCCTGTATGAAGTTGCTCGTAGTCCAATTTATCCAGGTGACAATGCGAATCAACTAGCACGGTTCTTTCCTCTGTATTCTTTAATATCATGATGCTTCTTTTACTGAAGCATTAATGTTGGCCCATAAAGCCAGTTAACCATTCAACAATCAGCAGCTCAGCATTCAGCCCCGGATGCCGTTCCAGTTTCTGGTAAAGGCTATTCGCCTCTCGAGTTTGATCCAGCAGGGTCATAGGAGCAATCACACTTGCTGCTTGCTCGACCAAGGGCAGTGACTCACTGTGTACCAAGTGCGCGGTTGCTCCCTGTTGCCACTTCAAACAGTCGACCAAGAAGTAGCTCAACCATTTAAGACTATGGTGGCCTTCCTGAGTACACAAGCCAGCAACATCATATAAGCCGATAAACGGAGGTCGCAAAAACTCGGCAAAGGCTGCCAGCAACTTGGCGTAACGAATGTCTTGACCTTGTTCAATAAACTGCTGGGTCGCCAGCGGTGCCGAGCCGTTGAGCCTGACCGTTTCCAACTTGATAGTCTGCATTAACTGCTTTTCTACCCAGCGCTTAGTGTCTTGTTCGGTTGGCATCGCCAAGCGCCACTTGTTACAGCGGCTATTGATAGTCGGCAGCAGGTTATCAAGCGAAGAGGCCAGCAAGATAAACTGACAACCCGAAGGCGGCTCTTCCAGGGTTTTCAGCAACGCATTGGCTGCCGCTTCACCCATGGCATCCGCGCCATCAATCAAGATGATACGCTCGCCACCGAGCTGTGAGGTCTCGACTGCCCAACGGTTACATTGCCTTATGGCATCAACGCCAATCTGCTTGCCCTCTTGCAATGGGGCAACAACGTGAAAGTCCGGATGGGTGCCTGCTTCAAACAACTTGCAGCTGTGGCATACACCGCAAGGCTCACCGCCAGCGCCTGCTCCCCCATTCTGGCACAATACCGTTTTACCTAGGTGACGAGCCAATGCTTCACGGCCACTACCATATGGAGCAACGAGAAGGATCGCATGGTGCATCCTGCCCTGCGCAAGCAGTTGCTGCCAGCCTTGCCATACACTTTCCTGCCAAGGGTAAAGCATCTTACTGCTGCTCCAGCCAGTGTTTAACAGCCTGGCGAATATCCGCTGTCACGGCATCCAGTGTCTGGCTTGCATCAATAATCACCACACTAGGATCAGCTTCAGACAGCTCTAGAAAGCGTGCACGGGCACGATGGAAAAAGTCGATATTCATCTTCTCGATACGATCCAACTCACCACGACCACGGGCACGTTCAAGGCCAAGTACCGGATCAATATCCATGTAGATAGTAAAGTCAGGACGGAAATCACCCAATACAGTGTCGCGAAGACGCTCCATCACCACACGGTCAAAACCACGGCCACCGCCCTGGTAAGCTTGCGATGACATGTCATGACGGTCACCCACCACCCATTGGCCTTGGTTCAAAGCCGGTTTGATTACATTTTCAACCAGTTGTGAACGTGCCGCGTATAGCAACAGCAGTTCGGCCATATCAGTCAGCGGCTCGTCAGGGTGACCTTCCTTGACCAAGGCACGCATTTGCTCAGCCAATGGGGTACCGCCCGGCTCACGGGTTGAAGTGATCTCTTCAATACCCTGCTCTGCCAGCACTTGGGTCACTTGCTGGATTGCAGTACTCTTCCCTGCCCCTTCCAGCCCTTCAATTACGATAAATTTACCAGTCATTATTTTTGTCTTAGGATTCTTAAATATTCACGTACAGCACGGTTGTGTTCTGTCAGTGTTCTAGAAAATTTATGGCCGCCTTTGCCATCAGCCACAAAGTAGTAATAGGTGCTGTCATCCGGATTAACTGCAGCAAGTACCGATGCCTCGCTTGGCATTGCAATCGGCGTCGGCGGCAAGCCGAAAATGGTATAGGTGTTGTAAGGTGTCGGTGTTTGAAGATCGCGTTTGCGGATCCTGCCTTCATACTTATCACCCATGCCGTAGATCACGGTTGGATCTGTCTGCAAGCGCATACCTTTATGCAGACGGTTCATGAATACTGAGGACACCAAGCCTCGCTCGTCATCCACTGCCGTTTCTTTCTCGATGATCGATGCCATGATCAAGGCTTCATACGGGGTTTTCAGTGGAATTTTAGCATCACGCTCATCCCATGCCGTGCCCAGCAAGTTCTGCATGTCACGGTAAGCACGGCGTAACAGTTCCAAATCTGACGTACCGGCGGTGTAATGGTAGGTTTCAGGTAGCAGATAACCTTCTAGCTTTTCGACATCCGCACCCAGCGCTTTAGCGATATCCGCCTCGCTCATCCCTTCCGTTGCATGGGTCACGTGCGGAGCTTGCTGGAGCTGTGACAACCAATCAACAAAACGCTCGCCTTCCACCAACGTGATGGCAAACTGTTGCTCACGGCCAGACGCGACCAGTGCTAGAACCTCTTTCAGGCTCATGGCTGGATCAATCTGGTAGGTACCTGATTTGAGGTTTGCCAATTGTGGCTCAAGCCTTGGGATCCAGCGCGTCCATGATGATTCCGCAAACAGATCTTCTCGAACCAGTTGGTTTAGCAGACCGCGGTATGACGTACCAGCCCTAACAGTCAACAAGACTTCCTGCTGGTTTTCCGTCTGCATATCCAACGATGATTTCACTTGCTGATACGACCAACCCAGTCCACCAGCAGCCACTAGGCCCAGCAGGATCACAGCTATTGCCAACTTCTTTAGCACGTGTACAACCTCTTGTTCAGTTCACCCAGCAAGGTACGCTGGGTAAATGTTATTCCATTGATTTCATTAACTGGCACTAACGCCATAAGGGCATTAGTAATAAAGATTTCATCAGCACAAAGCAAGCTATCGAGCGGTGAATTGACAATTTCTAAACAATAATCCAATTCGGATACCAACTGTAATACATGTCGTCGCATTACCCCCCTCACACCAGAAAGCTCTAGGCTTGGGGTATATACGGTGTTGCCCTTACGCCAAAAGATATTTGAGGCAATGGTCTCCACCACATTCCCAGCAACATCCAATACCACTGCGTCCAGCCACTGGCGCTGCTCTGCTTCCCGCTTGAGCATTACTTGTTCAAGTCGATTGAGATGCTTATACCCCGCCAGCATCGGCGAATGTGACAAACGTTGTTGGCATACTCCCAGCGCAATACCGTCTAGCTGCCAGCTAGCATAATGTGCAGGCCATGCAAATTCAGACACCACAACTTGCGTACCTTCGCAGCCTGAACCACTGTAGCCACGACCACCACTGCCACGGCTGATCAACACCTTGATTCCGCCTTTTTCCGTGTAGTGACTAGCCAAAGCGCAGACCGTTGCAGTTAGCTCATTCCAATCAGGCTCTGAAATCGCCAACAAGGCAAGGGTTTCCTTTAATCGCTCAAGGTGAAAAGGCCACAGTCGGATCTCGCCATTTTCTACCAGCATAGTCGTAAAACAGCCATCGCCGTACTGCATCGCCCGGTCTGTTACCGCAATCTGGTTGCCGGGTTTGCCGTTGATCAGGATCATCTCGCTGCCTGCCGTAAATTTCAAACTCGATAGATAAAAAAACGGCCCGGTGCATAACACCGGGCCGCTCTATGATAACAGGTTATCGTTAGATTTTCTTGAACAGCAACGAGCCGTTTGTACCACCGAAACCGAAAGAGTTACACAGTGCGTACTCAAGGTTTGCCTGACGCGCTTCGCCTGGTACGTAGTCCAAATCACAGCCTTCATCAGGGTTGTCTAGGTTGATTGTTGGCGGAACAGCCTGATCAACCAGAGTCATTGCAGTGATAATCGCTTCAACAGAACCAGCGGCACCCAATAGGTGACCTGTCATAGACTTGGTTGAAGAAACCATAACTTTGTCTACAGCTGCGCCCATTGCTCGCTTGATACCTAGCGTTTCAGCAACGTCACCCGCAGGGGTAGAAGTACCGTGGGCATTCACGTAGCCGATTTGATCGGCATTGATACCAGCATCGCGGATAGCTGCTTCCATTGCCAATGCGCCACCAGAGCCGTCAGCACTTGGAGATGTCATGTGGTAAGCATCGCCACTCATACCGAAGCCAACAAGCTCAGCGTAGATTTTCGCACCACGTGCTTTTGCGTGCTCGTACTCTTCAAGCATCATCATACCGGCGCCGTCGCCCAGTACGAAACCGTCACGATCTTTGTCCCATGGGCGAGATGCGCCTTGTGGGTCGTCGTTACGGGTAGAAAGTGCTTTAGCAGCTGCGAAGCCGCCCATACCTAGCGGAGTAGATGCTTTTTCTGCACCACCGGCTAGCATCGCATCGGCATCACCGTATGCGATCATACGTGCAGCATGGCCAATGTTGTGAAGGCCAGTTGTACACGCGGTAGAGATTGCAATGTTTGGACCACGTAGACCGTGCATGATAGACATGTGGCCAGCAATCATATTTACAATTGTTGATGGAACAAAGAATGGGCTGATCTTACGCGGGCCCTTCTCCATCAATGATTGATGGTTAGCTTCAATCAAGCCAAGACCACCAATACCAGAACCGATAGCAACACCAATGCGGGCTGCGTTTTCTTCAGTGACTTCAATGCCAGAGTCTTTTAATGCTTGCACGCCAGCTGCAATGCCGTATTGGATGAACAGATCCATTTTACGGGCATCTTTCTTCGACATGTAATCTTCACAGTTGAAGTCTTTAACCATACCAGCAAAACGAGTAGCGAATGCGCTAGCATCAAAATGTTCAATAGTGCTGATACCGCTAGTACCGGCTAGAAGTGCTTTCCAAGATGATTCAACAGAATTACCTACCGGTGATAGCATACCCATGCCAGTAACAACTACGCGACGCTTAGACACGATTTAATTCTCCGGGAATTGAGGATAAAACAGGGTTTCAAAAGAAAATCAGGCGGTCATGGTGACCGCCTGGAGGGAGTTCTTTAATTACTCAGAAGCGCCAACAACGTAGTCGATTGCAGCTTGAACTGTAGTAATTTTCTCAGCTTCTTCGTCTGGAATCTCAGTGTCGAATTCTTCTTCAAGAGCCATTACTAGTTCAACAGTGTCTAGAGAGTCAGCGCCTAGATCGTCAACGAAAGATGCTTCGTTCTTAACTTCAGCTTCGTCTACACCTAGTTGCTCAACGATGATTTTTTTTACGCGTTCTTCGATGTTGCTCATTAATCTATTTCCTTAAAACAAGAATTCGCTAATGCGATTTGCTGTAGTTTATTCAATACTGCAAAAGTTGCAATACTCAACATGCTGGTCAAACCACGATTTTCGGTGAAAACTAGTTGAGTTTGACTTGCATCATCAAGTTATGCAACTTTTTTGATTAAATCATGTACATGCCGCCATTGACGTGCAAAGTTTCACCGGTCACATAACCAGCATCTTCAGAAGCCAGGAAGGCCACTGCTGCTGCAATTTCACGCGGATCACCCAGACGACCTGCTGGTACACCAGCAAGTGTTGCAGCACGTTGCTCGTCATTTAGGGCTTTTGTCATGTCGGTTTCAATGAAACCTGGTGCTACAGCGTTCACCGTAATGCCACGAGAAGCCACTTCACGTGCCATAGATTTAGTAAAGCCGATAAGTCCCGCTTTAGCTGCTGCATAATTAGTCTGGCCAGCGTTACCCATGGTACCCACCACCGAACCAATGCTGATAATACGGCCGTGGCGCTTTTTCATCATTGCACGCAGTACCGCTTTAGATAGACGGAAAATAGACGTCAGGTTGGTGTCCATGATGTCTTGCCACTCGTCATCTTTCATTCGCATCAGTAGGTTATCGCGGGTGATACCTGCGTTGTTAACCAAGATGTCTACGTCACCGAACTCTTCTTTGATCTGCTTAAGCACAGCTTCAATTGATTCAGGTGAAGTGACATTCAGCGCAAGGCCTTTACCATTGTCACCCAGATAAGCGCTGATCGCTTCTGCGCCGTTCTCAGAGGTTGCAGTACCGATAACTGTTGCACCACGTTCAACCAGAATCTCGGCAATCGCACGACCGATACCACGGCTCGCACCTGTTACCAGCGCAATTTTTCCTTCCAGGCTCATTGTTAATCCTCTTTGATGAATATGTTACTTAGCAGCGTCAAGGCTGGCGGTGTCATTTACCGCTGCGCCGCTCAGTGAACGATTGATACGTTTTGTTAGGCCAGTCAATACTTTACCAGGACCGAACTCAAGCAGAGACTCAATGCCTTCGGCAGCCATACGCTCTACAGATTCCGTCCAGCGAACTGGGCTGTGCAACTGCTTAACAAGCGCAGTCTTGATAGCAGCAGGGTCTGTCTCTGTCGCTACATCAGCGTTGTTGATTACTGGCAGTGCAGGCGCAGAGAAAGTGATGTTCTCTAGGGCTTCTGCTAGCTTGTCAGCTGCTGGCTGCATCAGTGCACAGTGAGAAGGTACAGACACTGGCAGCGGCATTGCACGCTTGGCACCGGCTTCTTTACAAAGCACGTTAGCACGCTCAACGGCTTCTTTATTACCCGCGATAACAACCTGGCCCGGAGAATTGAAGTTTACCGGTGAGCACACTTGATCTTGTGCCGCTTCTTCACAGGCTTTGGCAATCGCGTCGTTGTCCAGACCAATAATGGCAGACATCGCACCTACGCCAGCAGGTACCGCCGCTTGCATAAGTTGGCCACGTAGTTCAACCAGTTTAACCGCGTCTTTGAAATCGATAACACCCGCACAGACTAGTGCCGAGTACTCACCCAGACTGTGGCCTGCCACAACTTCTGGCTGTGCACCACCTACTTCTTGCCATACACGCCAGATAGCGACTGAAGATGTCAGAAGTGCAGGCTGAGTGCGGTGAGTTTGGTTTAGGTCTTCAGCTGGGCCGTTTTGTACCAGAGCCCACAGGTCATAACCCAATACTTCAGAGGCTTCAGCAAAAGTTTGCTTAACCACATCGTACTGCTCAGCCAAATCAGCCAGCATACCTACGGCTTGAGAGCCTTGACCCGGAAATACAATCGCGAACTTAGACATTCGAGAATCCTTATTCTATGTAACTGAAAACTCAGTTTTGCTAAATCGAGCGAGGAGACAATCCTGCCCCGCCCAAACTAAATAAAAAGAAGGTGTTTAGAACTTCACCAATGCAGAGCCCCAGGTGAAACCACCGCCGAAGGCTTCAAGCAGCAACGTCTGTCCACGCTGAATACGGCCATCACGTACGGCTTCGTCCAGCGCCGTCGGTACGGTCGCCGCCGAGGTATTACCATGACGGTCCAGTGTTACAACAACCTGATCCATCGACATCGACAACTTCTTCGCTGTCGCCTTGATAATACGCAAGTTTGCTTGGTGCGGCACCAGCCAATCAAGTTCTGACTTATCCATATTGTTGGCAGCCAGAGTGTCTTTCACTAGGTTAGACAACTGGGTTACGGCAACCTTGAACACTTCGTTGCCGGCCATATAAAGCCACTTGTCATCACTAAAGGCTTGTCCATGCTCTGGTGTTGCCAAGCTCAGTAGACCACCAAAATGGCCATCGGCATGAAGGTGGGTAGAAATAATCCCCGGCTCTTCACTGGCACCAAGTACAACCGCACCCGCACCGTCACCGAACAGAATGATCGTCGAGCGATCTTCCGGATCACATTTGTGTGAAAGGGCATCTGCACCGATCACCAGGACATTTTTCGCCATGCCTGTTTTGATGTGCTGATCAGCAACACTCAACGCATAAACGAAACCAGAGCAGGCCGCAGCAATATCAAACGCTGGGCAACCTTTGATGTCCAGCATGCCTTGAACCTGGCAAGCAGCCGATGGGAAGGCATGGCTTGCACTAGTCGTCGCTACGATGATCAAGTCGATGTCATCTTTTTCAATGCCTGCCATTTCAATGGCATTCAATGAAGCCTGATACCCCATTACCGCGACAGTTTCGTCTTCTGCGGCAATACGGCGCTCTCGAATACCGGTACGAGCGACAATCCACTCATCACTGGTTTCAACCATTTGTTCTAAGTCGGCATTAGAACGTATTTGCTCCGGCAGATAGCTGCCAGTACCTACAATTTTGCTATACATGAAGACTAATAATGCCTCTCGAGTAAGACTTCTTCCAAACGGTCACTGATTTTTGTCGGTATTTGCCGTTTGACCTCGTGTACCGCTTCACCAATCGCATTAGTAAAGGCGGTTGTATCAGCACTTCCGTGGCTTTTCACCACAATACCGCGCAATCCTAACAGACTCGCGCCGTTATACTGGTCGGGGTTCAACTGTTTCAAGCTATTAAATAGGTCACTAAACAGCCACCTAGCGACCAAGCGCTTAAACGGATTACCGTAAATAGCACGTTTAATCGCACTGATAAACAGGTTAGCCACACCTTCGCTGGTTTTCAGGCTGACATTGCCGACAAAACCATCACAGACAATAACATCGGCCTTGCCACTGTATAGCTGATCACCTTCAAGATAACCGATGTAATTGATATCCGGTGACTCAGCCAGCATTTCAGCACAGCGCTTGACGAGATCGTTACCTTTGATTTCTTCTTCGCCAATGTTTAGCAACGCAACCCGAGGAGGAACAGTATGTCCCTGCTCAGCCAATACCGATCCCATTACAGCAAACTGGAACAAGGTGTCGGCATCACAAGAGACATTAGCCCCTAAGTCTAGCAGCCAGGTCTTAGTCTCGTTTCGAGTCGGAATAGCAGAGACCAACGCAGGGCGATCCACCCCGGGTAACTGCTTGAGGATATAACGAGACAATGCCATCAAGGCACCGGTGTTTCCAGCGCTCACACAGGCATCAGCCGAGCCTTCAGAAACCGCTTCCAGCGCAGCACGCATTGATGAGCCTTGGCTTCGGCGCAATGCTTGAGACGGACGGGTATCGTTTGCTATTACATGATCGCAGTGAACAATGCGAAGACGAGGGTGATTCGTTTGATTCAGGAGGGATAGTTGGGCAGTGATCGCACTTTGATCACCAAATAATATGACTTTGAGCTCTGGGAATTGCAACAGTGCCTGCACGGAGGCAGGCACTGTTACTTGAGGACCGAAATCCCCGCCCATTGCATCAAGTGCAACGGTTAGACCACTCAAGGCTCAACCTTACTTGTTGATAACCTTACGGCCACGGTAGAAACCGTCAGCAGTTACGTGGTGACGTAGGTGAGTTTCACCACTTGCAGAATCTACAGATACAGCTGCAGTTGTTAGTGCATCGTGAGAACGACGCATACCACGTGCTGAACGTGATTTTTTGCTCTTTTGTACGGCCATTAACCCTACTCCTGTTAAATTACTTACTTAGATTTTTCAATACTGCAAACGGATTCGGACGCTCATCAGCAACGGGGATCTCACCAAAAGTCATGTTTCCGCTGGCTTTGCAGTCAGCTTCCTCATGCATAGCGACTTGAGGTAATTCCAGAATCAATTCGTCTTCGACTATTTGAATCAGGTTGATCTCACCATTTTCGTCGACATCAGCCGGCTCATAAGCTTCCGGTAAATCATCTGCTGCCTCTGGTTTGAGGAGCGGACTGTAACAGAATTCAACACGATATTCGTGTTTGAACCCTTCCTGACATCGCTGACAGGTCAGCATCACTTCGATATCTGCGCTACCGCGCATAAATGCGATTCGACGCTGGTCCAAGTCAAATGACAAGGTGACGTTTGCATCACGTGTTACGCTCTGCGTTGACTCGGCCAATCGCTCAAGTAATTCGGCTTTGATGATGCCATCATAGTCGAGTTTTTTTTGAGCAGCGCGAACCGGATCAACCGTAAGCGGCAATTTTACCTTTTGCATAGGGCGCGAATATTAGCCTTGTAATCAGTTTGAGTCAAAGGAAATGTGCGCGAATTAACAGCATTTAGCCAATTCGTATGTTCGATGCCAGATACAAGCACTCCAGCATCGCCACTTCCACCATTTTGTCTGTTATCTGCCTATCCACCAATAACTTGTACGGCAGCATCCGTCAGCTCAAATAACACACAAAAACTGGTGAAAACCCAACCAGCAAGGCCACTTTACTTACCATTATAACGTAGCCTTCACAAAGCAAGATGCGTAGACTAACACAACCTAGCAATAACCCGGTAATCGTCATGCACCAACCATTACTTTTGGCTTCCACCTCCCCTTTTCGCCAATCTCTTCTGCAAAAACTTGGCCTGCCTTTTACTACGGCCAAACCTGATGCCGATGAGACTCCTTTACCAGGAGAGCAAGCCGAACAGCTGGTGACCCGACTCGCCGAAGCAAAAGCAAGGGCCTGTGCCAGTGAGCATAAAGCGCATCTTATTATAGGCTCCGATCAGGTTTGTGTGATTGATGGCCAAATCATTGGCAAGCCCCATACTGTTGAAAATGCCTGCAAACAGCTAAAGGCAGCCAGCGGCAAAACTATCACCTTTTATACTGGGCTATGCCTGCACAACGCCCAAACAGGAATCAGCGAAGTCATTTGCGAGCCTTTCCATGTCCACTTCCGTCAGCTCACCGATAGTGAGATTCGTAATTATGTTGAGCGTGAGCAGCCCCTAAACTGCGCAGGTAGCTTCAAGAGCGAAGGCTTAGGAATTGCGCTGTTCGACAAACTGGAAGGGCGTGACCCAAACACCTTGGTCGGCCTTCCATTGATTGCCCTTCGGGAAATGCTGGCCAAACAAGGCGTCAACGTCCTGTAATAAAAAAGCGGCAGCCTAGGCTGCCGCTTTTAATACACAATAGGAAATAGAGGCTATTACGCCTTACGGCGCAGTTTCTCTACTGCCCGCTTAAGCTTATTTTCCATCGGCGCACTGATATCCATCAGCTCTTCATTACCCGGGTGGGTAAACTTGATGTTCGCTGCATGCAGGAACAAACGGTCCAACCCTACCTTTTTGGTAAAAGCATCAAAGCGTGGATCACCATAACGGTCATCCCAAGCAATCGGGTGGCCGGTATATTGACAATGCACACGGATCTGGTGAGTACGGCCTGTTACCGGGCTAGCCTGAACAAGTGTTGCTTGCTCTAGTCGCTCAAGTACCTTGAAACGGGTATCAGACGGCTTGCCGTTCGGATTGACCCGCACAATGCTGTTGACCTCATTTTTCAGCAACGGCGCCGTCACTTTCTTGCAGCTGGCCTTCCACTCGCCCATCACCAAGGCAAAGTAGTACTTCTGTACCGTTTTGTTTCGGAACTGCTCCTGTAGCTTGCGCAGCGCAGAACGCTTTTTCGCTACCAGCAAGATACCGGAAGTGTCACGGTCGATACGGTGTACCAGTTCAAGAAAGCGCGCGTCCGGGCGTAATGCCCGCAATGCTTCAATGGCACCGAATTTCAGACCACTGCCACCATGAACCGCGGTACCGGACGGTTTGTTGAGGATCAGCATGTGGTCATCTTCATAGATGATGCACGCTTCAAGCTCAGCGACTTTATCCAGCTTGGTGCTGATCGGTGCTTGGTCTTCTTTTTCCGGTACCTTTACCGGAGGAACCCGAACAAGATCACCGTCCTGCAATTTGTATTCTGGTTTTATACGTTTTTTGTTCACTCGCACTTCGCCTTTGCGCAAAATGCGGTAAATCATACTTTTTGGTACATTTTTTAGCCGTGCGCGAAGAAAGTTATCGATCCGCTGGCCTGCAAAGTCATCAGATATTTCGATGAACTGCACTTTTGGTTTATCATCTTTCATGGGTTTCATTCTAACATGCATGCAAAGCAGATTGCCGCAAAAAAGTCACCCTGCTATCATTGGCGTGCAGAGGTAGGAAAATTTGCCTACTTTGCCAACAGGGTGAACAGAATAACACCCGACTGATGACTATATATACCGCTCTGATGAAAAACGCAGCATGTGGCGTAAGACGTTTATTTCTTCGGAGTGTTTTTTTAGTGCCCTTTAGTGGCAAATTATTTATTGGTGTGACAGATACCGCCGTCACCATCGGTGAGCCAGCTGTACATTTTCAGATCTAAACATCTTGGTACAGTTGGATGATACGTGTTGCCACATAGCACCCCTGAATTCCAGCCGTGAGGTTGCATTTAAGATCAGACTTGGGGTCCGGCACCACCAGTAAAGACACGTTGCTAAGTGCACTAGCACATGAAAAAAACGAGTACAATATAATGAAAAGAATGTTGATTAACGCAACTCAGAAGGAAGAGTTGCGCGTCGCATTAGTTGATGGACAGAAGCTGTTCGATCTTGATATCGAGAGCCCTGGCCACGAATCTAAAAAAGCAAATATCTACAAAGGACGCATCACACGTATCGAACCAAGTCTGGAAGCAGCGTTCGTTGACTACGGTGCTGAACGCCACGGTTTCCTCCCTCTTAAAGAAATCGCCCGCGATTATTTCCCTGCAGACTACTCTTACCAAGGCCGCCCTAATATCAAGGAAGTGCTGAAAGAAGGTCAGGAAGTTATCGTTCAGGTTGACAAAGAAGAGCGAGGCAACAAAGGCGCCGCCCTTACCACCTTTATCTCTCTTGCAGGTAGCTACCTGGTACTGATGCCAAACAACCCTCGTGCTGGCGGTATTTCTCGTCGTATCGAAGGTGAAGAGCGTACTCAGCTGAAAGCGGCACTAAGCACGCTTGAATTGCCTCAGGGCATGGGTCTGATTGTACGTACTGCCGGTGTTGGTAAATCAGCTGAAGATCTGGAATACGATCTGAACTACCTACTTAACCACTGGGAACGTGTTAAAGACGCTGCTGACTCGGCTCCTGCGCCTTTCCTGATCCATCAGGAAAGTAACGTTATTGCCCGCGCTATTCGTGACTACCTACGCCGTGATATCGGTGAGATTGTTATCGACAGCAAGAAAATCTTTGACCGTGCCCGCGATCACATCCAGCAGGTTCGTCCAGACTTCCTGTCTCGAGTGAAGCTATACGAAAACAGCGAAACGCCGCTGTTTAACCACTACCAGATTGAAAACCAGATCGAGTCCGCCTTCCAGCGTGAAGTTCGCCTGCCATCTGGTGGTTCAATTGTTATCGACCCGACTGAAGCCCTGACCTCAATCGATATCAACTCTGCCCGAGCAACCAAGGGTGGCGATATCGAAGAAACTGCGCTTCAAACTAACCTTGAAGCGGCAGACGAAATTGCTCGCCAGCTTCGCCTACGTGACCTTGGTGGCCTGGTTGTTATCGACTTCATCGATATGACTCCGGTACGCCACCAGCGTGAAGTAGAAAACCGTCTGCGTGAAGCGGTACGTATGGACCGTGCACGCGTTCAGATCGGCCGTATTTCACGCTTCGGTCTATTGGAAATGTCACGCCAGCGTCTGAGCCCGTCTCTTGCTGAAGCGAGCCACCATGTATGTCCTCGCTGTAGCGGTACTGGTGTGATCCGTGACAGTGAGTCACTATCGCTTTCAATTCTTCGCCTTATCGAAGAAGAAGCACTGAAAGACAACACCTCGCAGGTACTGGCCATTGTGCCGGTGGCGATTGCCTCCTACCTACTCAACGAAAAACGTCGCTCGGTGCAGTACATTGAGAAATCACACAATGTACGCGTAATTATCGTACCAAACGCCAACATGGAAACACCTCACTTCGAAGTGGTTCGTGTCCGTTCTGGTGATGAGCACGATACGCTGTCATACAACTTGCCAAGCACTCTTGAAGCACTGCGTGAAGCAGAAGCGACAGAGTCTGCCCCGCAAGAACGTGTAGCCAAGAAACGTGAAGAACCTGTTCTACAGGGCTTCAGTGCACCAACGCAAACGCCTTCGGCACCGAAAGCTAAGCCTCAGCCTGCGAAGAAAGCTGCGGCTCCAGCAAAAACTGTCGAAGAGAAGCCTGGTTTCTTCAGCCGTATCTTCACTGCGATTGCAAGCTTCTTCTCAGGACCTGAGCAGGAAGAGCAACCAAAAGAAAAGAAAGAGGCGAATAAGCGCAACCGTCGTGACCGTAAGGACAACCGCCGCAGCCAAGACAACCGTCGTGGTGAGCGTCAGGAAGGCCGTCGTGGTGAGCGCCAGCAAGACAACCGTCGTGGTGGCAAAGACAACCGCCGTGGTCGTCAGGAGCGTACAGACCGTCAGGAAGCGGATAGCAACAAGAAGCAGCAGGTAGCTGAACAGCGTGAACAGCGCCAAGCACGTCGTCGCAACGAAAAAGCGAAAGACAAGCAGGAGCAAGGCGCCGAGAAGCCAACCCAGCAGCAGCGTAAAGACAAAGATCAGAAACGCCAGCGTCGTGACCGTGATGATGCCCAGACCCAGAAACCTCGTCGCGAGCGCGATCAGGAGCAGAAAGCCAAAGCAGATAAGCCGGTTGTTGAAGAGCAGCGTCAAGAGCAAGAAAAAACCGTCAAGGTAAAACAGCGTCGCCAGCGTCGTGAAATGCGTAAGAAAGTACGCATTACTGATGAAGCTGAAGTGAAAGCAGTTGAAAGCGCGAAGCCTGAAGTCGCTGAAACGCCAGTTGCCAAGTCTGAGCTTCAAGAGATGGGCACTGCTATGGCTCAAGAAGCGAAAGCGGTTGCTGAGTCTTCTGATGAGAAGAACGGTGAGCAAGAAGGCCAGCGTCGTAACCGTCGCTCTCCTCGCCACCTACGTGCAAGTGGCCAGCGCCGCCGCCGTATCCGTGACACCCGCCCAGAGAAAGGCGAAGACATGGAGAAAATGGTAACTGACGCTGTCGGTCATGCGGTTGAAGAAGTCACTGATACCTTAAACGATATCGAGAATGTGGTTTCTATCGTTGAGAAACGCAAGCCAACAGTTCGCCTGAAGAGCGGTGTTGCCTCGCCTGAAATGGCAATGGGTAAAGTATGGCCTGCAGCTGGTAAGCCAGCAGTGGCCGCTATTGAAGCACCAGCACAGGTTGAAGAACCAGTTGCTGAGCACTCTGCCCCAGCCCTTGGTGGTGTTGCTATGCCAGAGCTAGCTATGGGTAAAGCATTCCCACTTCGTTCTGAAGTTGTTGAAGAAGCTGCAGTTGAAGCACCAGTTGCTGAAGAGCAAACGGTAGAAGCACCTGCTGTGACTGAAGCTGCTGAAGCAACTGTTTCTGAAGAGGCTGTTACAGAAGAGCCTAAGGCAGAAGCAGACGTAGCTGCGGCTATCGCTGCTGCACAAGCGGCTATGCTGGGTATGCATGCCCAACAGCCAGCTGAAGAGCCTGTGGAAGAAGCACCTGTTGCTGAAGAAGCTATTGTTGAAGAAACTATTGTTGAAGAAACTGCGGCTAAAGAAGCTGTTGTTGAAGCGCCTTTAGCAGAAGCTAGCCCTGAAGCACCAGCAGAAGCAGCGAAAGCACCTGAGGCGACTGTTGCGAACGTAGAAACGGCGCCAGCACAGGTTTGTGCCACGTCTCCTCGCGGCCAGCATGCAACAGCAGCCATGGCGAAAGCGCCAGCTCCGGCAGAAACTGTTGACGCTGAGGTTGTTGCTATTGCACCGCTACGTGAAGCACGCTTCGCGGCTCGCCAGGCAGGTAGCCAAACGGCGACCAGTCATGCGACATCGGGTGCTCAATCAACGATGCCAAAAGCCGAGTAAGCTAACGCTTGCAATCTGATAGAAAAGCCATGCATAATTGCATGGCTTTTTTTTAACTTCTCTTTAGCCCTCAACGGGTACCTTTCTTTGCAACCACTGCAACTTTTCACTAATAACATTACTGACATCAAACTTTCTTACACTAAGTAACAAGCATGATGAATAATTTAGCTTGAAAGTTGAACTGAATCACAGATTTCTGTAGGATCCGCGACTTTGTAGCCTCAATAGCAAAGCTACTCCAATCAATCACCAGAGTCAGATCAAAACCTATAAGCATGTTTGAATTCCCACAATTTTCACGACAATCCGTCAAGAATGACGTTCTTTCGGGGCTCACTGTTGCCCTTGCCCTTGTACCTGAAGCCGTAGCATTTGCCTTCGTGGCGGGTGTTGATCCGATGGTTGGCCTGTACGCTGCCTTCATCGTTGGCTTGGTGACAGCTGTACTTGGCGGTCGTCCGGGTATGATCTCTGGTGCTACCGGCGCCATGGCCGTTGTTATGGTCAGCCTAGTCGCAGAGCACGGTATTCAGTACCTTTTTGCCGCCATTATGCTGGCCGGTGTTCTGCAAATCCTAGCTGGTGTATTCAAACTCGGTAAATTCATCCGCATGGTGCCGCACCCGGTAATGATAGGTTTCGTTAACGGTCTGGCTATCGTGATCTTCCTGGCCCAGCTGGGTCAGTTCAAAGTGCCAGATGCAACCGGTACTTTGCAGTGGATGCAAGGCTCTCAGCTTTACATCATGCTTGGCTTGGTTGCCCTGACCATGTTCATCATCCACTTCCTGCCAAAGCTCACCAAAGCCGTACCTTCTTCACTGGTAGCGATTATCACGGTAACTGTACTGGTTCACGGCCTTGGCCTTGATACCCGCACAGTAATTGATTTTGTGCGTTCAATGAGTGGCGATGTTAACGCCACCCTAGCCGGCTCATTACCAACATTTGCTATCCCAGAAGTGGGGTTCAACATGGAAACCCTGCGCATTATCCTGCCATACTCTTTGATTCTGGCAGCGGTTGGCCTGATTGAATCGCTACTGACCCTGACTGTGATTGATGAGATGACAGGCACCCGCGGTCAAGGTAACCGTGAGTGTGTTGGCCAGGGCGTGGCGAACGTGACGTGTTCTGTTTTCGGGGCAATGGGTGGCTGTGCGATGATCGGCCAGTCGATGATTAACATCAACTCTGGTGGCCGTGGACGTCTGTCAGGCATCACAGGTGCGGTTGGTCTTCTGCTGTTTATCCTGTT
Organism: Photobacterium sp. AWH4_225; assembly: GCF_056158405.1. NCBI lineage: Bacteria > Pseudomonadati > Pseudomonadota > Gammaproteobacteria > Vibrionales > Vibrionaceae > Photobacterium > Photobacterium sp. AWH4_225. Next base: position 2,785,260 of record NZ_JBSWTF010000001.1, read on the forward strand.
CGGTTCTTCGCTGATCGAAATCATCCCTCTGGCTGCGCTGGTTGGTGTGATGTTCATGGTTGTTATCGGTACCTTTGAGTGGGCAAGCTTTAAGATGGCTCGCAAAGTACCAAAACATGACTTCTTCGCTATTATCCTAGTAACTGGCGTAACCGTTGCATTTGACTTGGCATTGGCTGTTATCGTTGGTGTAATTTACTCAGCACTAGTATTTGCCTGGAAACATGCCAAGCACATCTACGCATCAAGCTATGTTGATGACAATGGCTCTAAGGTATACGCATTAGACGGGCCGCTATTCTTCGGTTCAGCCTCTAACTTCCTAGAGCTGTTCGATGCCAAGAATGATCCAGCCGATGTGATCATTGACTTTGCCAAGTCACGTGTTGCAGATCACTCAGCTATCGAAGCCATTGATACCATTGCAGAACGCTACGCCAACCAAGGCAAAACGCTGCACATCCGCCACCTGAGCCCTGAGTGCCGCTCGCTGCTGAAAAAAGCGGGTAACCTGGTGGAAGTGAACCTGATGGAAGACCCAACCTACAAGGTTGCGACCGATACACTGGGTTAATTACTTTGGTTAAATAAATATAAAAAACGCCTGCATTGATGAATGCGGGCGTTTTTTTAAGGCTGTTGAAAACCGTTATAGTCTATCGAGCAAACCATCGGACGCTTCTTCGACCAAATCAAGAACGTAGTCAAAGCCGCGCTGTCCGCCATAGTAAGGGTCCGGAATTTCTTCGACATCAGGCCGGCCGAATTCAAGAAAAAGCGCAAGTTTGCGATGCAGATGAGTGGGACAACTACGTTTTAAATCGCGCAAGTTATCGTTATCGGCAGCCAAAATCAGGTCAAACACTTCGAAGTCACCTTCTACCACCTGCCTGGCACGGATCCCCTCAAAGCTGTATCCCCTCGCCTCACCGGCGGCTCGCGCACGATTGTCTGGTAACTCACCTTGGTGATAACCAATGGTGCCGGCTGAATCCACCTCGATATCAAGCCCCCGCTCTGCAATCTTCGCTCGCAGAACGGCCTCCGCCGTCGGTGAACGACAGATATTGCCCATACATACCACCAAAATCCGCTGTGTCATTGTCACTCCTTAACCGCGTCTGACTACCATTAGCTTTGCTCGTTGCTCTTCGCAGTATAAGCACTCAAACGGATAAAATGGACTATGTCCTGGGTAAATCGGTCAACTGTTTCTTGGATTTGCTCGAAGCGTAACATTTCGCTGTCATTTTCCAGTACATCTTTGGCCAGTAATACACTTACCCGCTCAGCCAAAATCTCCTCGGTCTGGCTATCAAGCAGCTGAGATTCCACCAAAAGACGGACATTGCGATCCCTTGTTCCGAGCAGGACCTTGGCACCGCCAATCAAAGCACCATAGGGTAGGATTTCAGTGATTTTCAGATCCTCCATATCAGTACTGGCTCGACTTATCTCAACACGTAAAATCGCCGTTTTATCTCCCGGCTCATCAACCACAGGATCGCCAACAGAGAGCTCCTCTTCAAGCAACTGCTGCAGCCGCACTGAGACCCGCTCCAAGACTACCGGCGGGATTTGATTTACCGCTTGGGTGCGCTGATGAAGGCCTACGGGCTCAATGATCAATTGCTGATAGTCGGATAATCCCACTTGTGGAGAAACCCACTGCAATCCATTGGCATCTTCAATGTAGCTCACCTCCTCAAGCTGATGACTGTTTGTTGCCTTGATTACGGCCCTCTCGTCATCAGTTGGTAAACGGCTTGAACACCCCACCGATACCAAACAACATAAAACCACCAACCAACGCATAACCTTTCTCCCACTGATTGAACTTTACAGTATGGTATGCTCTTTGTGATTTATTTGCTAGTCACTACGATAACATTTAACACTTTTTTGCTCCTGCACTGTACTGGTATCCAAACAGCAGTTGAAGTACCGTATTGGTTTTCGTATTTTCAGCAAGGCCGCTAACCATGTCGCTCACTCTTTCGGCGCTAAAACAACAAGGGCAAATTTTCCTGATCGCACTCGCTTTCTTTACCCGTATTCCCATTCCAGCAGATACCCCCTATTCTCCAGAACTGCTGAACAAGGCCAATCGCTATTTCGCCTTGGTTGGGCTGATAGTCGGTCTGATCAGTGCGACAAGTTTTTGGCTGGCGCATCTTTTATTGCCCGCCTCAGTTGCCGTTATCTTTGCCATGGCTGCAAGCTTGCTGCTGACCGGGGCATTCCATGAAGATGGACTAGCAGATGTGTTCGATGGGTTTGGTGGTGGTTGGCAGCCAGAGCAAAAACTGGAGATAATGAAAGACTCTCGCCTTGGCACCTATGGCGCTGCAGCACTGTTTGTTGTTCTTGCGATGAAGTGGGCAAGCCTGACAGCCCTAGCAGAAATATCCCCTATCATTACCGCCTTGGCACTATTCTGTCTCCATGGGTTAAGCCGAGCGGTTGCTGCCAGTCTTATCTTCAGCTATTCCTATGTTCGCCTCGATGAGCAAAGCAAGGTTAAGCCTCTGGCAAATGAGCAAAGCCAACAAGATTTGTGGGTTTTAATTATCACTAGTTTCTTTATATTACTGTTTTTGCCACTGCCAATGGCACTCATGCTCACCATCGCCCTGCTACTGGTTCGCTATGCTTGTGGCCACTGGTTTACCCGGCAACTAGGGGGCTATACAGGAGATTGTCTTGGCGCATGTCAGCAACTTGCTGAAATCACAGGTTATCTGATCATATTGGCAATGGTAGCCCAACAATAAAAAGGATCATCATGGTAGATCAAACCCAAAAAGACAGCCGTTACAAAGCCCGTCAGCAAAAAGTCAAAGCAGAAATAGATGCCAAAGTCGCCTCTGCGCAAGAAGAGAAGGGCCTATTCCTGATCATTACCGGTAATGGCAAGGGTAAATCAACGTCAGGTTTTGGCACCATCGCTCGTGCTGTCGGGCATGGTCAGAAATGTGGCGTCGGCCAATTTATCAAAGGCACCTGGGACTGTGGCGAGCGTGCTTTGCTCGAACAACACGATGTTGATTTTGCCGTCATGGCAACAGGCTTTACTTGGGAAACCCAGAATAAAGAGTCAGATACAGCAGCGGCCCAAGCCACTTGGGTGGAGTGTAAAAAAATGTTGGGAAGTGATAGCTATGATGTCATTCTTCTTGATGAACTGACCTATATGGTGACCTACGGCTATATTGAACTCGCTGAGGTCATCGAAGCCATTAACAACCGTCCAGCATCGCAATCTGTGATAGTTACAGGCCGTGGCGCACACAGGGAACTTATTGAAATGGCTGATACTGTTTCCGAAGTTCGTAATGTAAAACATGCCTTCGAAAGCGGTGTAAAAGCCCGTAAAGGAGTGGACTGGTAGCAGGTAAATCAGTTGGAAGTAGCCACCTATTACTTGGTGGTGGCTGCTTTTTCATCTCGACCTTTGTCACATTTTTTACTTGACCCTTGGCAAGAAAAAGCCAATATTTGGCTCATAACAGGTCTATTTTTCTAGACCCATTACAAGTCTTACAAGGGACACAAATGCCTTCACATTTACCAAAAAAATTCAGTGAGATATTCCTCAAACTGTTCCATATTCTCGAAGCTATCTTGCTAGTTGGTATCACCTTGGCCACCTTGGCTGCCATGATCAATGAGTTCATTGTGATCTATACCAACCGTCAGATCGCACTGACAGATATCTTGCTGATGTTTATTTATCTTGAAGTGCTGGCCATGGTTCAGCAGTTCGTTACCAACGGCAAGATCCCGGTCCGTTACCCAATCTATATTGCGATCATGGCGATAGCCCGATACATCACCCTCGGCATGAAAGAGCTAGATGGTGTCTATATTGTCTGGCTATCGGTTGCCGCCTTTATCTTGGCTGCTGCGACTTTGCTCATCCGCCTCGGTCACCATTACTGGCCTTACGAAGATGCCGAAGAGCCCGGCTATCGTAATTCGCACGACTAAAAGTAAAGGGGAGTGAATATTCACTCCCCTTTTTCAAATACGATTCTAATCTTGGTGCGATTGAGACTTCTTGGATTTGCCCAGCTTGTTCTTGTAGTAAGCCTCAGCTTTTTTGACGACTTTGTTATGCATTTTTGCACGAAGCGACTCGAAGTCTGTCACCGTCAAAACCCGTTTTAAACTATTAATTTCTGCCTCACCAATTTCCTAGATACACTCAACCATCACAATAGCGGTTAATAACAAACCGCCAAACCCTAACGAAATAAGATACTTTTTAATCAATTATATACTCAATTAATTGCTTGGTTGAATATTTTTTATCGCGATTTACATAACTTTAATTACTCAATTCATTTCAATATACATAAAAAAAGCCAGTGACCAAGGTCACTGGCTTAAGTTTAAAATTTACGCATTATATTAATTGCGCTGACAACCCTCTGAATCCTGCATCTTAAGTTAACTTGGGTATATTATTTTTTAAACAATCACTTGTGCTATCGTGTAACCAAACGCACAGGCTGAAACTACACCAATCAAACCCGGTACCATGAAGCTGTGATTGAAGTACCATTTACCAATCTTGGTCGTACCGGTGACGTCGAAGTTACAGGTCGCGATATCCGATGGGTAGTTCGGAATGAAGAAGTAGCCATACGTTGCAGGCATCAAGCCAATCAGTAACGCTGGGTTCAAGCCCATGGCCATCCCGACCGGCAGCATCATACGTGCAGTTGCCGCCTGGCTGTTAACCACTACAGAGACAATGAATAGCGCTAGGGCAAAGGTCCATGGGTAATCCTGAACCATCTCAGTAATGCCCGTTTTGAATGAAGGCATTGCATACTGGAAGTAGGTATCACTCATCCAGGCAATACCAAAAATAGCAATAGCCGCCACCATACCCGATTTGAACACGACTCCTTCAGGGACTTTCTGCACATTAGTGCGAGTCACCAATAAAATCAGACCACCGAATGCCAGCATCATCATCTGGATGATCACCGACATCGGGATCGCCTTGGCACTGTCGCCAATGGTACGAATTTCAGGCACCATCGCAACCACGACAATGGATACCAAAGCGAGGATGAAAAGTAGCACTGCATGTTTGGCTGACTTAGGTAGCTTTTCGTCCAGTGATGTCGCTGTAGTATGCAGAATTTTATCTTTCCATAGCGGATCGCGCAGACGGCGCTGGTACTCAAGATCTTCAGACAAATCCGCTCCACGGCGCAAGCTATACAGTGATAGCAGGAAGGTACCAAGCAGAGTCGATGGAACGGTAACCATCAGGATAGTCAACAGGTGAATACTCTCCTGCACACCAGATAGCTGAGCAAGATAGTAAACAACCGCCGCCGAAATAGGACTCGCCGTGATGGCCAACTGGGAAGCAACAGAAGAAGCTGCCATAGGACGCTCAGGACGAATGCCATTCTTCAATGCCACATCACCAATAATCGGCATAATAGAGTAAACCGCATGGCCGGTACCCAACATAAACGTCATGGTGTAAGTAACCAACGGACCGAGAAAAGTCACACGCTTAGGGTTGCTACGTAAAATACGCTCAGCCACCTGTAGCATGTACTTAAGACCACCAGCAGCCTCCAGAATAGACGCACAAGTAACCACGGCCAAAATAATCAGCATAACCGTAATTGGCGGTGAGGTCGGTGGCATCCTGAAGATAAAGACCTCTATCAACAAACCAAGACCTGATACCACACCCAAGCCAATACCACCAAAACGGCTACCTGCGTAGAGCACCAATAGGAGAAATAAAAACTCCAAGTACAGCATATTCGCTATCTCCCTATATCGAAACATCTACCCCATAAGAGGTAGTTAATTGAAATTGGGAGCATAATGGCAGTATGAAACTTGTAGCTATTTGATACTTATCAATTTCTACTAGTTATTTTCTGCAGGTGAATTGAAGTGTGAATAACAGCGTATAAACGCTGTACGCTAAGCGAAAAGTGGCTACACAAACCGTACTAGTGACAAACCTGATATTAACCTAACCGCTACATTTTTATCGTGGCACAAATAAAAAATGGCTGATGAGGCAATTATTTCTACCTCATCAGCCATTTACGTTTCATTTATTTAACGTCTTATATTTAACGTCTTATCGACTCGCTAGCGGTACGTTAGGCTTTGGGCACTCAGACACATGACACAAATTGGCATCGATATCTTGATTCCCGAGTAATCGCAGCCACAGATTAGGAATCTGTGCCAGTCTGCCCCTTGGGCTTTCAACCCTCACAGGATCGATACTTGTCCACTCGCCATCCTTTTCCGCCAATGCGAACTGGAAAGCTAGCTGCTCCCCCATCCCCAACCGTAAATCTGACGCTACCAAGTTTGACTGGCGCAGCTCATACTTGATAAATCCACCCGTGAAGTGCTCAAGCATTTGTTGGTGGTCTGAAGCTAGCTCTTGCGGCCAAGCTCCCAAAGGCTTTTGCAGAAAATCTATCTCTGTATCGCCGTCCAGTACCGAGGATAAGCCTTCGTAATAATTGTCTTGGCCTTTCACCACTACTCGCCACAGCACAGTGTTAAATGGTGTCGGGGTAATAAAGACTGGCTGTCCGGCAAGCGGCGTGCCTTGTAGTTGCTGCTCTACACGACTATCAATAACATTCATCGCACTGACCGACCAAACGATATACAGCGTCGAAACCGCAAGCCCTGCGCGACATAGGTTAGCGATACGATCACGCCACAACAAGCTAGCCAAAATGACAAGCAATAACGGGATAGTGTAAAGCGGATCGATAATAAACAAGCTCGGCACGGCTATCGGCACATTGATCGGCCAGAACAACTGGGTACCATATGCGGTCATTGCGTCAAGCAGCGGGTGGGTAATCAAACAAGCTGCAACCAACAGCCAAAGATGATTGAAACTAAAACGAGTTGGCCGCCATTTTTGCCATAACCAGCTAAGTAGAAAAGAAAACGGCAGAAGCACAAACAACGAGTGGCTGAAGCCACGGTGCTTCACCATGTCCGAGACAGGATCACCATAGCTAATAAGCACATCAAGATCTGGCAGCGTGCCCAGAGCCGCACCTGCCAACAAAATCTTCGGAGAACACTTCCTGCCTGCTACTGCACCGGCGACCACAGCCCCCAGTGCCGCTTGTGTTACTGAATCCACAATCATTCCTTATTCTTTTTGTGAGCCGCCACCTTAGCAGAGCTATTAGTAGCTACGCAACAAGTTACAAAATTGTTTACATATGAAAAAGACTTGTTCTGAAAACTAGGTTTTGCTCGCAGATCGACAACGTAATATTCGCTACGGTAAATCAGGCAACACCCATCAACTTTGATAAAAGGAAGATGCAATGCCAACAAAAGTCTCGGAATACATGACACGCAAAGTCATCACTACCTCCCCAGAAACCGGCCTAAGAGAAGCCTTCTTTTTGATGCGCGATGAAAATATCCGCCACCTCCCCGTTGTTAATGATGACGGAGAACTAGTCGGGATTGTGAGTGACAGAGAGCTTCGCCGCCCGGGTTGGGTCGATGAGTCGCCAGAAATCGGCCATGAATACCACCTGACGGATGAGTGGCACATTAGCGATGTGATGATCCGGGATATTGTCCATGTCCGCACTTACGACACACTAACAAAAGCCATCAGTACCGTGCTGGACTTCCATGTCGGCGCCGCCCCAGTGCTGGACAAAACGGGACAACTGGTCGGCATGCTGTCGGCTATCGATCTGTTAAAAGCCTTCCAGGATATTCTGGAAAGCCAGAAATCTGCCAAGAAGAAAAAGCAGCTCGCATAGCCAATAAATCAGAGCCCTACATGGCTGTAGGGCTTGATAACTCCCTTCTTCCTTCTGCCTAGCAAACCAGACTCAGATATATCGTCTATCTTTACCTGTGAAATCCATCATTGAGTATGTAGCGATGACTCTAGCAATCACTGAGTATGAACGGATATGGATCGATGGGCTGAATCAAGGAACAGTCTCTGGCGCAGACCAAGCTTTTGCAGCGACAGGCATCATTCACATAGCTGGTGCTCCATCCCCCAGCCTGTCGGTTTCAGAATTCAAAAATCTAGTCCAAGGATTGTTAACCGCGTTTCCGGATTTACACTTAACGGTCGATGACCAAGTCGTCTCTGGTGACAAAGTCGCCACAAGGTGGACGGCCGTCGGTACCCATACCGGACCTTTTGGGGATACCGCCCCGACAGGGCAACCGGTCAAATTTGAAGGCCTAATATTAGACCGAGTCGTTGACGGGTGGGTCGTAGAGCGGTGGGAGCAATGGGATCAAATGGGTATGCTCCAACAAATAGGTGTCGTCTGATCCCCCAATCAATACACCGCAATTTCCAGTACTTAAAGTAATATCAAAAAACAAGGAGAGCAACGGCTCTCCTTGTTCATGGTTATGGGTATCCGATTAGCGCTTTAATTGAAGAGCCCTTTGAGCAGCTTGTCTGCCGCCTTCTTGATATCCTCGTTTTCAGCTTTGTCACCCAGCAGCTTCTCGAGGCCACGCTCTACTTCGCGCTGTGCCTTCTGCTCAAGCTCATTGTTCTGCTTCAGCAGCTGAGCAATATTGAGTGAGAACGCAGGCTCACTCCAGTTGCCTTTGACATCAATCGGCACGGTAAGATCGGCGACTTCATCAATATCTTTACCGCCCTGCCCTTTACTGGTGGCAACCACAGAGGTATTTACCGCAAAATCGATAGTTTCATCGACCAGGCTGGTCGAGCCATTGCCGTTAATGCGCAACAATGGTGAGTCGATATCAAGGTTATTAGTCGAAGCGACACCTTTACCCAAGTTGATAGTCGACGACATCGCGGAGAAATCCGTCTTCTTCTCCTCTTTGATGTATTCCGCCTTTTGGCCTTTCAAGGTTGCACGGGCCTCACGGATCATCTCCGGAATATTCACACCATAGATGGCACCATCGGCAAAACGAATGTCCACCGTACCGGCGATATTCTCGCGAATGCGTTTTTCGGCTAGTCCGGTGCCCGATACATAAACCGTAATATCACCGCTACCGGCCAAAGTATCATTTTGCGCTACATCCACCAGCAAAGGCTGAACTTGTACGCCTTTGATCTTCTTGGTTACACGGTAGGTTGGCAGCTTCCCGTTAGCATCGATTTTAGCTGTGGTATGAATAGTGCCCTGATAAAGCTTGGCATCAAGACCACTCAGATCAAACACACCATTTTTCACCGTCATCGCCAGCGTCACATCACTCAAATGAGCATTCGCAGCTTTGAATTGGCCAACCGTAAGTTTACCGGCCAGATCGAGTGTTTTCAGTACGCTCAGATCAGGCTCTTGGCCTTTTTGCTTGCCATTTTCAGCACCTGAATTAACCCCGCCTGCTGGCTGCGACTCTCCATCACCTGCCTGAGATGAAGCACTCTCATTGCCTGTACCAAGGAAAGCGTCAACATCAATGTTGTCTGAAGACAAATCAAAACGGATCACCGGAATGTCTGCTGACTGGAATGAAGCATTACCTGCCAAAGCCAGTTCATCAACGGTTGCCTTAAGTGATGGCAGCTCAGCCAATCCATTCTCTAGCTGGTACTTGGCATCAGCCTCAAGGCCAATTTTCATTTCAGGGCGCGGCAGGCTGGCACCTTTAGCATCAACGCTCACCTTGGCCGCTTTCAAATCAATGACCTTAACTGCTTCATCCACCATTAGCTGGGTAGAGCCCTGGGTGTTGAAACTCAAGTCCGGTACCTGGCCTTCAATGGCAAACTCAATCGTTGACCATTCACCCAGCTTAAAGCTGTCGAGTGAGATGTTGGCGTTGCGGATATCATTAACCGCATCTTTAGCGCTGGCCTTCAGCGACAATGCTTTAAGCTCAGCGCCATCAAGTGCCTCGGCAATCAACAGCTCCGTTTGGCCTTCGGCACTGAAGTTCAGCTCACCCGCGCTGCCGGCAATATTAAACTTCGCAGCCGTCCACTCACCCGGGGCAAATTGGTCGAGGGAGAAATCAAGGCGCTCAACTTCTGTTTGGCTACCTGCTTTGTCGTCAATGATCAGCGCACTGGCATTGTTGATTTCCACACCAGCCAAGCTGATCTGCCAGGCTTGTTGTTCCACTTGGGGTACGGGTTGATCTGTCTCTGTAGGTGACGGTTCGGCCACTGACTGATCAGCAGCAGAACCTGTTTTATCTTGTCCTGACAAGCCATCAAGGTTGCTGACACCATTTTCGAGGGTTTGGATAAACACCCGGCCACCGAGCAAACTGACATTGCCGATTTCCAGTTGTTGGGAAAACAACGGCGTAACAGAGACGGATAGCTCTGCCTGCTCGAACTGAGCAAGATTAGGCTCGGCAAAGCCCTGCGGGTTACGAAATTCTGTTTTGCCAATATCAAATCCGATACTCGGGAAGAAGCGCCAGCTAATGTCGCCTTCGATCACCAAATCGCGGCCAGTTGCTTTTTTTACCTGTTCAGCAATCATCGGCTTGAACTGGTTGGGATCAACCAGCGATACCAAGGCCGCAATACCGACAACGACAACAACAAGTATCGCCAGTAAAGCCATTATTATTTTTTTCATTACATCCCCATCTTTCATCCATGCTCATCAATCGAGCCTAGCGCAAAGTAATCTGATCCCATTGTGGCATATAGCCCAACGACTTCAAGTGATTGAAGTCTATACCCAACATACAGACGCTATGTTTTTTCCAGGTAAAAAAATAGGCAGCGTAATGCTGCCTATTTTATTTATTGGTCAGAGCTGACGTTAAGCGCGTAGCAGCTTGGCAATGTGTGCTTTCAGTACGTCAATCGCGATACGGTTTTTACCGCCACGAGGAACAATGATGTCTGCATACTGCTTAGATGGCTCGATGAACTGCATGAACATCGGGCGAACTGTCTTCTGGTACTGCTCAAGAACAGATTCCATTGTACGGTCACGCTCAGCGACGTCACGCTGAAGACGACGAAGCAAACAGATGTCTAGCGGCGTATCCATGAATACGCTGGCGTGCATGATTTCACGCAGGCGAGGATCAGTCAGCAGCAGGATACCTTCCAGGATGATCACCTTCTTCGGTGTCAGCGTGGTGGTTTCAGCCATACGCGTGTGCTCGCTGTAGCTGTACTGAGGAACTTCCACCGCTTCACCGCGGATCAACTGCTCAAGGTGGTCACAAAGTAGGTCGTGATCCAAGGCATTTGGGTGGTCGTAGTTGGTCTTTACCCTTTCATCCATGCTTAGGTGGCTTTGATCGTTGTAGTAGCAATCTTCCGTGATAACACCGATCTGATGATCGCCTACTTTTTCTTTTAGCTCTTTATAAACTGTGCTGGCAATCAGACTTTTACCGGATGCAGAGGCACCTGCAATACCGATAATAACGCATTGGTGAGAGTGTTCAGACATATCAGAAAGCACCTGTAAAACAACGTGGCGTAGTGGACAAACCGTAACAAAAAGCCCACGTCCCATCACTCACTGTGTCGGGAAGTGGCTCAAATAGGCATAAATAAACCGCCTGATTATAGGCAGATGTAGGGGCAGATGCCAGTAAAAAAGCGGCATCCGCCACGTTTGCTCAGAAACTCTGCAAGTTTGAGCGAAGCAATGGTTTACATTGTACGAATTGTGATCTGCTCGACCACCGGGGTGCCCTGCCAATACAGGCGGCTGGCCACAGAGCCGGCCAACTGGATATAGGCCTGCGCCTGCTCAGAGTCAGGTGATGCCGCAACTGTCGGTTTACCGTTGTCGATATCTTCGCGAATTTTAATATGCAGTGGTAACTGGGCTAGCAATGGGACCGCATATTCCTGCGCCATGCGCTCAGCCCCGCCAGTACCGAAGATAGGCTCGTGGTGACCACAGTTGCTGCAGATGTGGTAACTCATGTTCTCGACCACACCCAATACAGGCACGTCGACCTTATTGAACATGCTGACCCCTTTGATAGCATCAGCCAGTGCCAGATCTTGCGGTGTGGTCACAACGACTGCGCCGGTAACTGGGATCTGCTGGGCCAGTGTTAGCTGGATATCACCAGTACCCGGCGGCATATCGATAACCAGATAGTCCAGATCCGGCCACCAGGTCTCGGCAATAATCTGGGATAGCGCTTTTGAAGCCATCGGGCCACGCCAAATGGTCGCGCTGTCTGCGGGTACCAAATACCCGACCGAGTTGGTATATAGACCGCATGACTCAATCGGCATCATCATTTTACCGTCCGGAGACTGGGGTTTCTCATCGACAGTCCCCAGCATCATTGGCACAGATGGGCCATAGATATCGGCATCCAACAGGCCGACTTTGGCCCCTTGGGCTTGCAAACCTAACGCAAGGTTAACCGATGTGGTCGATTTACCCACCCCGCCTTTGGCAGAGCTCACCACAATAATGTTCTTAACGCCATTGAGTGGCTGCTTATCACCGGCGGCCAATGGTGCCACACGGCAGGAAATATCGAAATGAATGTCACTGGCAATATGATGGAGTTTTTGCTGGGTAATGATCCATTGCTCTAAAAGCTCTGCAACTTGGCTGGCGGCAAAAGGAAACGTCACCGATATTTTACCGTCAGCCGACACCGACACCACATTGGTCGTCTCGGCCCACTCTTCGTGTAGCCAAGGGTGTTCAAACTGGTTCAACCAACGGCAAATATCTGCCACGCTTTCGAAACGGGTAATTGAGTCATTGCTCATGATCTTTTAGCGCTCCACATTTATTGTTTACCTACATCCTAACACCGATGCTTATTTAGCGCCCCATTTTACGGTGATTTACAGCAGATCCTCCTAGGCAAGGTGCTATCCATCAGGTAGTATTTACAGCTACGTTTTTATTACCCATCACGAGCGAAATAAGACATTATGGCTGCAAATCCAAGAAAAATTCTGGTGACCTGCGCCCTACCGTACGCTAACGGTTCTATCCACTTGGGCCACATGCTTGAGCATGTACAAGCGGATATTTGGGTGCGCTATCAGCGCCTTCGCGGCAACGAAGTTCATTTCATCTGTGCAGACGATGCACACGGTACTCCAATCATGCTTAAGGCCCAGCAGATGGGTATGGAACCTGAGCAGATGATTGCCGAAGTGAGCAAAGAGCACCAGGCTGACTTTGCTGGCTTCGATATTAGCTTTGACAACTACCACAGCACGCATTCTGAAGAAAACCGTGAGCTGGCGTCATACGTTTACACCAAGCTAAAAGAAAACGGTTACATCACCAACCGTACTATTTCTCAGCTGTTTGACCCTGAGAAAGAAATGTTCCTACCGGACCGTTTCGTTAAAGGTACTTGCCCTAAGTGTAAGTCTGAAGATCAGTACGGTGACAACTGTGACAACTGTGGCGAAACCTACAGCCCAACAGAGTTGATCAACCCGAAATCAGCTGTTTCTGGCGCAACACCTGTTATGAAGGACTCTGAGCACTTCTTCTTCGACCTGCCTCAGTTCGAAGGCATGCTGAAAGAGTGGACCAAGTCTGGTGCCCTTCAGGATGAAACGGCCAACAAGATGCAAGAGTGGTTCGAGTCTGGCCTACAGCAGTGGGACATCTCTCGTGACGCACCTTACTTTGGTTTTGAAATCCCAGGTGAAACTGGCAAGTACTTCTACGTATGGCTAGATGCACCTATCGGTTACATGGGCTCATTCAAGAACCTGTGTGACAAGCGCGATGACCTGAACTTCGACGAGTTCTGGAACAAAGACAGCTCTACCGAGCTTTACCACTTCATCGGTAAAGACATCGTTTACTTCCACAGCCTATTCTGGCCTGCAATGCTAGAAGGCGCGGGTTTCCGCAAGCCTGACAACGTTTTCGTTCACGGCTACGTCACCGTAAACGGTGCCAAAATGTCTAAGTCTAAGGGTACCTTCATCAAAGCAGGTACTTACCTAGAGCACCTAGACCCAGAATGCCTACGCTACTACTACGCAGCGAAGCTGAATAGCCGTATCGATGATCTGGATCTTAACCTTGAAGACTTCACCCAGCGCGTAAACAGCGACGTGGTGAACAAGATTGTTAACCTGGCATCTCGTAACGCGGGCTTCATCGCCAAGCGCTTTGACGGCAAGCTGTCTGACAACTTCGCCGAGCCTGAGCTATACGCAGAGTTCGTTGCTGCTGCAGATCGTATCGCAGAGCTTTACGAAACGCGTGAATTCAGCCGTGCTATCCGTGAAATCACGGCACTGGCTGACAAAGCTAACCAGTACGTTGACGAAAAAGCCCCTTGGGTTGTGGCTAAGCAAGAAGGCAAAGATCAGGAACTACAAGAAATCTGCTCGGTAGGTATCAACCTATTCCGCGTACTGATGACTTACCTGAAACCTGTTATGCCTCAGCTAGCTGAGCGTACTGAAGGCTTCCTGAACGAAACGTTGACTTGGGATGGCATTGCCCAGCCGCTAACTGGCCACGAAGTGACTAAGTTCAAGGCGCTGTTCAACCGTATCGATGCCAAGAAAGTTGAAGCTATGGTTGAATCTTCAAAAGAAGATGCAGCAGCAGAGATGGCGGCGAAAGAAAAAGCAGAAGCGGCTAAGACTGAAACTGAGCTAAGCAAAGAGCCTATCGCAGACGAAATCGAATTCGATGATTTTGCCAAGGTTGACCTGCGTATTGCTAAGATCGTGTCTTGCGAATCTGTGCCAAAGGCTAACAAGCTACTGAAGCTTGAGCTAGACCTAGGCGGCAAAACTCGCCAGGTATTTGCTGGTATCAAGTCGGCTTACAGCCCTGAAGACCTGATCGGTAAGCACACTGTCATGGTGGCCAACCTGAAGCCGCGCAAGATGAAGTTCGGCATGTCTGAAGGTATGGTGCTGGCAGCGGGCCCTGGTGGCGAAGATCTGTGGATCCTTGAGCCGCACGAAGGCGCTAAGCCAGGCATGCGCGTTATGTAAACCGCCTGTCTTAACAGACACCAAATACTAAACCAGCTCACTTGAGCTGGTTTTTTTATATCTGTTGAGGGCTAAATTTTTATTTCTGCGACGGAATATAAAACAAAGCCATTTATAGTTAATGAACATACTTTACGTATAAGGCCACGGATAAAGCCGATTTGCAGGCAGGACATTTTCACCTTCGTTGATCACCCAAGAGGGATACACATTGAATCGCGATGATAATGAAAACCTAAAGCAAATACTCTCTAGTGCGTTCACGGCCTCATTGATCCGTTTCTCCGTTATCGCATTTATTGTCTTGGTGTGCTTTTGGGCATTCTTACCCTTTCTGCCAATTTTAATGTGGGCGCTAGTGCTTGCGATTGCGCTATTCCCTGCCCGAGTGTTTCTGGAAGCAAAGCTGGGTTGGTCTGCAGCCCGCATAGCAACACTCATCGCGATTATCGGTGTGCTTTTGCTTGGTATCCCGACAGCCATGGTGGGTAACTCTTTTGCATCAAAAATATTTGGTGCCTACGAGTCCTATGAGGCTGGAGCTCTGGTCGTTCCTCCCCCCTCTGATAGCGTCAAAGAGTGGCCACTCGTCGGTGAAAAGATGCATGTAGCTTGGGGTGAGGCCGCTGCTGATTTACCCCGCTTCATAGAAAAACGTCAACCGCAACTAAAGAGCCTATCCAGTTGGTTTGTCGATAGGGCAAGCGGCGCGGCAAGCAGCGTATTCCTAATGATTGGAGCCATTATTATCGCCGGTATCATGTTGGCCTGGGCCGAACCTGCCACCCGCTCTATGCGGCGGATCTTCATCAGTTTTTCCAACAACGAAATAGGCCCGGAGTTACATCAACTCACCACGGCGACACTTAGACAAGTTGCCATAGGAGTCATAGGTATTGCCTTCCTTACTGCCATGGTCTTTGGTGCGACCGTTGCACTTGCTGGTGTACCCGCAGCAGCGTTATTTACCTTAATTGCTTTGATGTTCGCCATTATGCAACTACCTGTCACCATTGTGGCCCTTGTTGCTGTTGGGATCTTATGGTCAAGCGGGGAATCATCGGCCATACACAACACGATATTTTCAATCCTAATCATTGCAGCAAGTCTGGTTGACAACTTCCTGAAGCCAATGATTCTTGGTAGGGGGTTGGAAGTCCCGATGCCTGTTGTCTTGATTGGTGCAGTTGGCGGCATGATGTCAGGTGGCATATTAGGAATGTTTATTGGTGCTGCTTTTCTTTCTGCCGGATACCAAGTTTTCATGAAGTGGGTAGATTCAGAAAGCGATAGCGCGATTACTGACACAAAAAGCAACCAGCACAATAGTAATGAGTCGAATTCCTAGCACTTCAACGACACATCATTTTGTCAGTGCAAAACCTATAACCTCACCCAAAGGCGCTATTTGTCGAAAAAATCACCATGTGAGGGTTTTCAGCCCGACCCATTTCATTAACTTTTTTTACATGTGTTAAAAGATAAAATAATGGTGATATCTAATTTTTCAGTTTTGAAAACTGCAAGGTGGATCGCAAAAAGAAAAAACAATTGCTGAAGCGAATTTTCATAGTGATATACGCATTTCAAATATAAACCATCACAATCAATCAGTTAGCAAATTAACGCTTTACACTTCTTTGCTATCGAATAAA
The DNA here is from genome assembly GCF_056158405.1 of Photobacterium sp. AWH4_225. Taxonomy (NCBI): domain Bacteria; kingdom Pseudomonadati; phylum Pseudomonadota; class Gammaproteobacteria; order Vibrionales; family Vibrionaceae; genus Photobacterium; species Photobacterium sp. AWH4_225. Next base: position 2,801,868 of record NZ_JBSWTF010000001.1, read on the forward strand.
CCGATACCCATGATTTATCCGATAGATTGACTCGAATATCCCGATGTGACCGAAATCATTTGTTACAATTTGATATCAATTGAAACAACAGATTAGTACCAAATGAACTACATCCGCATAACCTTAGTAATTGTGCTTTGGATTTTTTCCCTGCCTTGGATGGGCAGGTAATTCACAAGCGGGCCAAAAAATGAGCGCAAGAAATTAATAGTTCTCATTGAAACACTCATCCCCCAGGCAGTTATCAAGGTATTGTGATGCCACAGAGTCTATTACGTTACACCAACATACTCAGTATCGTTGGTGATTTGATCAGGGTAGAAGTACCCAATCTCTCCTCGAGCAATGCGAAGGCCAAGTACGGCGATCTTGCGATGATTGAGCAAAACGGTGAAAACTACTCGCTTGCCCAGATCATCAAAATCGACAACGAAGAAGTCTCCCTTCAGGTCTTTGCTGGTTGTAAGGGTCTATCGACCAATGCCGCCGTTTGCTTCCTTGACCAACCGATGCAGGTTACCTACTCACCAAACATCCTAGGTCGTATCTTTAACGGTGCCGGGCAACCCATTGACCATGGCCCCGAGCTAGAAACAGACCCTAAAGTCGAAATCGATGGACCTTCAGTTAACCCGGTCCGCCGTACACTGGCAACCCGTATGGTGCGTACCAACGTGCCGATGATCGATGTATTCAACACCTTGGTTGAATCACAGAAAATCCCAATTTTCTCTGTTGCCGGTGAGCCGTATAACAAATTCCTAGCACGTATCGCGATCCAGGCGGAAGCCGATGTCGTGGTCTTCGCTGGTATGGGGCTTATCTATGATGACTACCACTTCTTCAAAACCCAGTTTGAAGAGGCCGGTGTATCATCGCGTACCATCATGTTCGTCAATCAAGCCTCGGATCCAACCGTAGAGCGCTTGCTTGCGCCAGATATGGCGCTGTCGGTCGCCGAGCACTTTGCCGTTGACGAAAGCAAGAAGGTATTGGTATTGCTGACCGATATGACCTCCTATGCCGACGCCATGAAGGAAATCGGCGTTTCGATGGACAAGATCCCAGCCAACCGCGGCTACATGGGTGACCTTTACTCGCAGCTTGCCAAACGCTACGAAAAAGCCTGTGACTACAAAGGGGCTGGCTCTGTCACCCTACTGGCAGTGACTACCATGCCGGGCAATGACGTAACCCACCCGGTTCCGGATAACACTGGCTATATCACAGAAGGACAGTTCTACCTCCACGATGGCGTCCTTGACCCATTCGGCTCCCTGTCCCGCCTTAAGCAGATGGTGGTGGGTAAAGAGACCCGTGAAGATCACAGCGCCATCATGAGCGTGATGATCCGCTTCTACTCCGACTCCGTTGAAGCCCAGCAGAAACAGGCTATGGCATTCGAACTGTCAGAGTATGACAAGAAGACGCTGAAATTCGGCAAGTACTTCAAGGACAACTTCATGACGCTAGATGTCGACATGAGCCTTGAAGATGCACTGGACTTTAGCTGGAAGATCCTCGCGGAATGTTTTGATCCGGAAGAAACCCTGATCAAAGACAGCCTGCTGGAAATGTACTGGCCTTATCCAGAACAGTTGGATCTGGAAGCGGAAACAGCAGGGGAATAATCCATGGCAAAGGTAGCACTTAACAAAAGCTCGCTAAACAAGCAAAAGCGGAGTTTAAAAACTTACAACCGCTACCTGCCTGCGTTGGAACTGAAGCGTCAACAATTAATGCTGGAGCGTAAGAAAGCCGAGAGCGCTTTGCAACAAGCCAAACAGCGCGTCGCCGATTTGCGCGCCGTGGTTGAGCAAGCTATCCCGATGCTCGCGTGCAAGGAAATTAACGTCAATAACCTAGTCAAGGTCACTGACGTCAAGCTTGCCACCCAGAATATTGTTGGCTGCCGGGTCCCAGTCGTCGAGTCTATCGATGTCGAAGTGACCCCATACAGTTATCTTGCCCGCCCGCACTGGGTCGATAGTGTGGTACGTCAGCTGAAAGAAATGGTTCGTTTACGTGTTGAGCTGGCCGTTTACCAGCAGCGTTATGAATTGATCAGCGATGCCACCCGGATCACCAGCCAGCGTGTGAACTTGTTCTCGAAAGTGCTGATCCCTGATACCCAAGAAAGTATCAAGCGGATTGGTATTTATCTATCAGACCAAGAACGCGCGGCGGTAATGAACGCCAAACTATCGAAGCAAAAAGTGCTGGCTCAGCAAGAGAAAACGCAGGGAGGCCAATCATGAGTATCAAACAGTTAAAACGGTTAACACTCGGTGGCCAAGCCTCTCGCCGGGAGGAGATCCTGATCGCTTTGCAGGCGTTGGGATGCATGCACCTCATTCCTCTTAGTCAGGATGATGCCGATGCCAACCATGCAATGGCGATGCAACAACCTTCAGACGCTAGCGAGGCACTCGCCTGGCTGAGCCGCGTCGAGCGTCGGCGCCGCCCGGTCAAGGACAAGGATTTGGTTGATGTCGATGAATTGGTCGCACAGATTCTCGAGAACAAACGCCATATCCGTGAGCAGCAGGACAAGCGCGACTTGCTTAAGGAACGCCTGCAGTTGCTTCGCCCTTGGGGGGAATTTGAACTGCCTGATATCAGCACAATCAAAAACTTGCGCTTCTGGTTTTACCTACTGCCATTGAAAAAGCTGTCTGCGATGTCAGACGTAGAGCTACCTTGGCAAGAAGTGCACCGTGATCAGAAAAACGCCTATGTTGTCATTGTGTCTGAGTTCGAACCCGATCCCGCGTTGCTTCCGATCGACCGTTCCCACATTGGTGGCAATAGCCTGTCCAAAGTCGAGGAACACCTCGAGATTGCCGAACAGCACCTTGAGGACTTGATGGCAGAGCGTGAAGCCCTGACCCGTTGGATCTACCCGCTGAGTCAATCACTGGCGGCAAGCCAAGACAAGGCAGAACTGCTGCTTGCTTCATCAGGTGTCCAGGACGAAGGCGAGTTCTTCCTTATTCAGGGATGGATGCCTGCCGATGCCCAAGACGCAGTGATAGAAATGGCTGATGTCTATGGTTCTGCGGTGTTGTTCGAAGATCCCAAGGATGAGGACCAACCACCAACATTACTGGAAAACTCCGAGCTTACCGGTGGTGGTGCAGAAGCAATGGGCTTCTTCCAAACGCCTAACTACCGTGCCTGGGACCCGGGTAACCTGGTGTTCTATTCATTCTCATTGTTCTTCGCAATGATCATGAATGATGCCATGTACAGTGCCATCCTCGGCCTGATCATCTTGTTCTTCCGTGAAAAGTTTGATGCTTCAGAAGAAGGCAAACGACTGAAGAACATGGGCTTGTTCATGTCTGGGTTAGGTATTTTCTGGGGTGTGCTGGCAGGTAGTTACTTTGGTATTTCACCAAGCGAAGGCAGCTTCTGGGACTTCTTCCACATCATCGATATGAACGATTACAACGCCATGATGCGGCTTTCGGTCTTTATCGGTGTCATGCACCTGATCACCGCCAATGTGATGACGGCCTATATCAACCGCACCCACAAGCGAGCGTTTGCACCTCTTGGTTGGGCGGCCCTGATGTTTGGCGGCATGTTGATGTGGTTCGGTGTGACGGGTGCAGTCTGGAGTTGGTTCGGCAAAGGACTTGGCGGACTGCTGATGCTCGGTGGCGCTGGACTTGTCTGTGTATATAGCAGCGACCGACCAATCAACAGTCGCAAGGACATGGCATTGCGGGTACTCGATGGTGCCAAGGCAATTTACAACATTACCAGCGCCTTCGGTGACATCCTGAGCTACATGCGTTTGTTTGCGCTTGGCCTGTCAGGTGCATCGCTGGCAATGACCTTTAACTCACTTGCCGGCCAAGTTGTCGAAGCCCAGCCAGTCTCTGGGGTACTGTTTGGCGGCCTGATCTTATTGCTTGGCCATATCTTGAACTTCGCACTCTGTGTCATGAGTGGTGTGGTTCACGGTATGCGCCTGAACGTTATTGAATTTGTTAACTGGGGACTATCCGACGAAGGATACCCATTCAAAGCTTTTCGGAAGAAAGAGGATTAAAACATGGAACAATTTGTTATTGCACTTGGTTGGTTGGGCGCGTTCGCTCCTGTTGCACTGGGTGCTATTGGTTCAGCTATCGGCTGTTCGGTAGCCGGTCAGGCAGCCTGTGGTGCCATGCTCGATGTTGAATCTGGCTACGGTAAATACATCGGCCTGTCTGCCATGCCTTCCTCTCAGGTTATCTACGGTATCGTGATTATGTTCACCCTTGCCGGTATCGGTGTTGATGCAGAAACGGCTGGCGGCCTGTTCGGTGTTGGCCTGATGACAGGTCTAGCACTTCTTTTCTCTGCTATCTACCAGGGACAGGCGGTATCGGCAGCCATCAACGCTTCGAAGAACAAGCCTGAAGTATTCGGTCTTTCTATTGCTCCAGCGGCAATCGTAGAAGGCTTCTCAGTATTTGCTTTCGTATTTGCGCTAGTGATGGGTGCCAACATCGGCGCATAAGGAACAGACCATGCCAGTAGAAAATCAAAACACCACGCCTGTCTCGGCAGGGATCAAGCAACTGGTCGACACCCTTCGCCAAGAAGGTGTGGATGCCGGTAAAGAAGCAGCAGATCAAATCATTGCCGAAGCGCGAGAAGAAGCCTCAACGATTGTTGCAGAAGCGCGTGATAAAGCCGGCTTAATCCTGGGCAATGCCCGCAAGGAAGCAGACTTTATCTCAACCGCAGGCAAACAAGCGTTTGAAATGGCTAACCGTAACGCCATTTTAGAGCTGAAAGCGTTCTTGCAGGATGAATTTGCCAAGCAAATCCAAGCGACCGTCGGTACCCAGTTAACAGACGAAAAGCTACTGCAGCAGATGATCCTCGAAGTCGCTGGCCGCAGCGCTATCAAATCCGATGAGCCTGTTGAAGTTATCTTGCCGACCCGTGTTGTGGGTGTGAACGATTTGAGTGCCAACCCTGAAGAGCTTAAGGAAGGTACCCTGATCCACTTCGCGGTGGCGCAAGCCGCTGAAATGCTCCGTGAAGGGGTCACTTTCAATGTCAATGAAGATAACAAGAACGCCGTTGTGTTCCGCTTGAAAGATAAAGATATCGAAGTGGCGCTGTCGGATGAAACCGTTACCCAGATGATGCTAAACCATCTCCAGCCACGTTTCCGCGCGTTGTTGGAAGGTATCGTCAAGTAACATAGAAGAGGCAGGCTTGCCCTGCCTCTCCTTTAACAAGGAACGTATATGTCTGATAAAGCATATCATAGCTTGTTGACGTCACTGCCGCATATCGATTCGCTGTTTAACAGTAAAATCACGCCGATCTCGCGTTACCAGTTGGAACGCCGATTGAGTGCACTCACCTTTGATGAGCGTAAGCACCTCAACATGATTGAGCAACTCATGCATTGGGATCGCACCAAGGATGATGCCGATGATGCCGAGCTGATCAAATTCGCCACCCGTGCGCGCAGTGAAGTCAAAAGCAAAGTACTTCGCGATCTGATTGATTGGCGCCTGGATATGCGAACGGTTGTTGCAGCCTTACGCCGCAAAAAAGCTGGGGAAAAAGCACCTTCTGGCCCTCGCTGGAGTTTCGGTACGCGCTATGAGTTCATCCGACGTAATTGGAATGTGCCCTACTTTAACTTGCAGTTCGCTTTTCCATGGCTACCGGATGTTGCCCGGTACATGGAACACGATCAAAGCCTCGAGCTCGAAAAAGCCTTATTAGAAGCGGTTTGGGAAGAACTTGATCGCATCAGTACCAAAGAGCGCTTTAGTTTCGAAGCTGTTGTTATTTATCTCTTGCGCTGGAATCTGGTATTCCGCTGGACCACCTACAACAGCGAGATTGCCATCGAGCGATTCGACCAACTCGTAGAAAATGCACTGGGCGAGTTCGCCAGTGATCTACCGCATTAATTTTGAAGACAGGTTGTTCAATGAGCACAGAATTAATCAATAAAACGCCGACAGCCCACGTAACGGCTGTCATTGGCGACACGCTGACCATTCGCCTCAACGATGGGGAAAAAGGTCAACTGGTAAAAAATGAAGTCGTTTATGTACTGCCAAGCCGTAAGCAGACCGATGGCCTTGATGAAATGCTAATGGCAGAAATCTTGCGTGTTCGCGGTGATTCCGCCGACATCCAGGTTTATGAAGACACCCGGGGAGTTGCTGTCGGTGACAGCATCATCCAAACCGGCGAAATGCTCAGCCTCGACTTGGGGCCTGGTATCTTGGCGCAAATCTATGATGGCCTGCAAAATCCACTAGAGCGTCTGGCACAGATCCACGGTAAATTCCTTAAACGCGGTGTGCAGGTTGATGCCCTAGATAAAGCAGAAACCTGGGCCTTTACTGCCGTTGCCAAGAAAGGTGACAAACTCCGTGCCGGACAATCACTTGGTACAGTACAAGAAGGCCGTTTTACCCACCAGATCATGGTGCCCTTCTATATAAAAGGTGAAGTCGAAGTTACCTGGATCCAAGAAGGTAACTTTACCGTTGATACCGTTGTTGCCCACATTACCGATAACCGAGGTAAAGAGCATAACCTGACCATGGTCCAGAAGTGGCCAGTCCGTCAGTCTATCGCCAATACCCTGACCAAAAACGGCGGAAAGACCCAGCGTAAATTCCCGAATGAGCCACTGGTTACAACAACCCGTACCATTGATACTTTCTTCCCGATTGCCCGTGGCGGAACTGGCTGTGTACCGGGGCCATTCGGCTCAGGGAAAACGGTTCTTCAGCACGGTATCTCCCGTTACTGTGATGCCGACATTGTTATCGTGGTTGCCTGTGGTGAGCGTGCTGGTGAAGTAGTTGAAACCATTGAAGAATTCCCTCACCTACCGGATCCAAAGCACGGCGGTACCCTGATTGACCGTACCGTGATCATCTGTAATACCTCGTCCATGCCGGTTGCTGCCCGCGAGGCCTCTATTTATACCGGCCTGACCCTGGGCGAGTACTACCGCCAGATGGGCTATAACGTCTTGTTATTGGCTGACTCAACGTCTCGTTGGGCACAGGCAATGCGTGAAACGTCGAACCGCCTAGAAGAGATCCCTGGCGAAGAAGGTTTCCCAGCGTACATGGACTCGGCTATCAAGGGTGTTTACGAGCGCTGTGGTGTGGTTGACAACGAAAACGGCACTGATGGCTCACTAACGATGATCGGTTCGGTTTCCCCTGCCGGTGGTAACTTCGAAGAGCCGGTCACCCAGTCGACCCTAGGTACCGTTAAGACCTTCCTTGGCCTGTCGTATGACCGCGCCTACAAGCGCTTCTACCCGGCAATTGACCCGTTGATTTCCTGGTCACGTTACCTCGACCAACTTGAAGACTGGTATGCCGAAAATCTAGGTCCTGAATGGGTACCAACAGTTAAGGAAATGAAAGCACTGCTATCGACCGGTGACAGCATCGGCCAGATGATGCAGGTAACCGGTGAGGAAGGTATTTCGCTAGAAGACTACGTGGTTTACCAGAAGGCCCTGTTCCTTGACATGGTTTACCTACAGCAAGATGCCTTCGACGAAGTCGATGCGTCATGTAGTTTTGAGCGCCAGCAATTCATCTTTGCCAAGGTGGTGAAAGTCATCCGCACTGGATATGACTTTGCTGATAAAGCCGAAGCACGTAAGTACTTTACGGCCATGACGCGTTACTTCCGTAACTTCCATTACGCCAAAGACAATACCGCCGAGTACCACGATTACGTTTCACGTATCGACATGCTTTTGGAAGATACCGTAACCACGGCAGCATAAGCTTTAAAATCATAAGCTTATATATAGCAACCAGCATATCTGTAATCAGATGGTGCTGGTTTGCTATACCCTAAACTTCATACCCTAAAAACACATTCGGGATAAATATATATTCCAATACAACCCGACCAAACACCCCACCCAGATTTTGGCTAAATATTAGAATTAACCACTACCCGACAACCCTTTTTGCAGCTAATTTAACCTTCTTGTCACACCTAATCCTTTCTAGGCATTCGACCCCATGAAATCCTGCAAAACTGAATGTTAACAGTGGCTTTCCCTGACACCTAAAATCAGGTGTAAACTCGGCGAAACCTTAGCATATTTTCGCTCAAATCGATTTATCAGCACAAAAAACGGCCAAAAACTGTCGATTGCGTTAAAATTCAGTTAATAAATATGTTTTCGGAATATCGTACTGTCTAAAAAAGTGTGATCTGAAACATATCTTTGATTATTGCACGGCATTTTACTTCGCTTTAACACGTGAAGTGCTGTTAACCTGCTCCGCGCTCTGGTGAAAGATTTTCAGAGTGAATAATTATAAGGAGTGTTTTATTCATGCAAGCACAAAAGAAAAAAATGTCCCTGACCGGCCGCGTTATTCTGGGTATGGTTCTGGGCATCTTGACAGGATTCATTATTCGTTCACTTTTTGCTGAATCATCTTTTGTCCACGAATATATAGTGAATGGCCTGTTCGAGGTTGGCGGTGCAATTTTCATCGCAAGCTTGAAGATGCTAGTTGTGCCATTGGTATTTGTCTCGCTGGTATGTGGTACCAGTACACTCAAAGATATCAGCACACTGGGCCGCCTAGGCGGTAAAACGTTGGCGTTCTACCTAACAACGACAGCCATTGCCATTACACTGGCGTTGGTCATGGGTAACGTGTTCAAGCCAGGTGCTGGCGCAGACCTTTCTGCTGCAACCACGTTTGCTTCTCGAGAAGCACCGTCACTGGGTCAGGTCATCATCGACATGTTCCCAACCAACCCAATCAGCTCGATGGCTAACGGTAACACGCTGCAAATCATCGTATTCGCTATCCTGTTCGGTATTGCTATCAGTGCTGCGGGTAAGCCAGGCGAGCGCATTGCCGGTATCTTCGCTGATCTGAACGAAGTGATCATGAAGCTGGTTGCCCTGCTGATGAACATTGCCCCATTCGGTGTATTCTTCCTGATGGCAAAACTGTTCACCGGCCTAGGTCTTGATGCGATTTTCAACCTATTCGGCTACTTCCTGGTACTGACTTGTACCCTGCTTCTGCACGGTATCGTGGTATACGGTTCACTGTTCAAGATCTTCACCGGTTTGAGCCCGAAAGTGTTCCTGAAGAAGATGGAAGATGCGATCATGTTCGCTTTCTCAACGGCTTCTTCAAACGCGACTATTCCAGTCACCATGGAAACAGCGACCAAGCGTCTTGGTGTTAAGAACCGTATCGCCTCATTCACTGTACCGCTAGGCGCAACCATCAACATGGATGGTACGGCGATCATGCAAGGTGTGGCGACTGCCTTCATTGCCCAGGCATTTAACATCGACCTGACCATGGGTGATTACCTAATGGTCATTGCAACGGCAACCCTAGCTTCGATCGGTACTGCTGGTGTACCAGGTGTGGGCCTAATCATGTTGGCAATGGTATTGAACCAGGTTGGCCTGCCAGTTGAAGGTATCGCTATTATCATGGGTGTTGACCGTCTGCTGGATATGATCCGTACTGCAGTTAACATCACGGGTGACAGCTGTGTAACCTGTATCGTTGCGAAATCTGAAGGTGAGATGGATATCGACCGCTTCAACGACCCGCATGCGGGTGAGAAAGAAGAGGAAGTCCACCTACACCCGATTTCAAACTCTTAAGCAACGGGTAACGATTTCCCCCTAATTCAAGGCTCCCAACAGGGAGCCTTTTTTATTGCAAGTTACTGACTATAGCTCTTACCCTAAGCTTTTCAGGTACGGCTTCACAGCTATCAGCTTCTGCACCAAGATATGACATTCCTGCACCACCACTGCACCATTATCGACCTCGTTTTATAGACCCAACGAACACATCACAATAAGCAATTGATAATTAAAGATTAAATATTTCTGTCATCTGAACCATTATGGAATAATGCTTGCAGCTTTACTAACCAGAACCGGACTCGTGTGTTTAGGGAGGCTGCATGCTCTACTTTATTCTTACCCTCTGCCTAGTCGGCATAGCGCTTGGTACCATCATCATTCGCTCCCGCCAGCAACGCGATATACTGCAAAGCCGTTTTAACCAAATTATCGGCCTGCGCCAACTCATCCACTTACTGCGTTTCCATCGCCGCCAGTCACACCAAGCCCTGAAAAGCGTTCCACCGCGTTCGGAGAGCCTTAGTGAATCTATTGCGATCAAGACATTGATCCATAGCTTGATCAACCAGGCAGAAACCGCCAATAAACCGATGTACCGTATTCTCGATAAGCAGCTGGGAACGATTTTGGATGAGTGGCCAAGATATTCTGTCCAGCGCAACCAATCCACCCATGGCAAAGCGATCCGCCATGTTCTCTACCTAATTGACGATACCCTAACCCAGTGCTTGATCACCTCAGAGAAAGAAGATTTATTCAAACACTACCAAGGTACGTGGCCTGTGATGCTCAATGCCATAGACAGCCTGAGCCGGTTCCGTTACGCGATTGAGAATTACAAGATGGGTAGTGATGTAATGGCTAGGGAGCTTGGGCTCCACGCCCAGATCCTCAAACGTAGAATGGCACAACTGCATTTACCGGATGATCCTGCCGTGCCGCCGCTCATCATTGATAATCTGTTTATCCAGTATGAAAATATCGATTTAAACGCGCACGATAAGGAATTGGTCAAATACCACCTCTACCAGTTCTCGCTGGAAGCGTCAGATACCTTGTTCCACTTGTTTGATTTAGTGCTTAGCCATATCGGGGCAGAGCTGTCGATTAAGTTGCCGGAGTTGGCAGCAAGGGAAGATAAAAAGGTCGTGCAAATAATTGCCCGGTACTAAGACCGGGCAATTAGGGAAGGAGCAGTTTGTTTTTCTAGCCTAGGGCTTTAGAAAATTAGGTGTGCAATCGCGACGATAATCGGCAGTGTCACTAGTGTACGCAGAACGAAGATTGCAACTAATTCAAGGAAGTTAATTGGCACCTTGCTGCTAAGGATAACCGAGCCAGTTTCTGACATGAAAATCAGCTGGGTAACAGATAGTGCTGCGACAACAAACTTGGTCAGCTCAGCGTTGATGCTAGAGGCTGCAATAATTGACGGTACATACATGTCGGTGAAACCTACCAGCATGGTCTGCGCTGCAGCTTGTGCCTCAGCAACGTTAAGTAGCTCTAGTAGTGGAACAAATGGAGCGCCAAGTAGCGAGAACAGAGGTGTTGTCTCAGCAACAACCAGGCCAAGTGTACCGATTGCCATCACCACTGGCAGAACACCAATCACCATATCCAGCGCGTTGTGGAAACCCTCTTTGGCTACCGAGCCAAGGCTTTTCACTTTATCAGCACGCTGCAGGGCTAGGTCCATACCAAAACTCATTGCTGACTGGCCTTCAGGTACCAGCTCGTCATCACGGTTAGGTGCCGTACCGTCGATGTAGACATCTTTTTTGTATGACAGTGGCGGCAGGAACTGAATCACCATGGCTGCAACTACGCCTGACAAACAAATCGCGGCATAGAAAGGCACGAAGTAATTCTGCAGGCCAACCTGGGTCAGTACCACCAGCGAGAAAGAGATACCAACCGGTGAGAACATGGTCGCAACAACAGCAGCTTCACGGGCTGTGTACTTTTTCTGCTCGTACTGCTTACTGGTCAAGATAACCCCAACCGTACCGTCACCCAACCAAGATGAAATACAATCAATCGCAGCGCGGCCCGGCAGCCTGAACACAGGACGCATGAACTTACTCAGCAAGGTACCTAGCAGTTCCAGCAGGCCGAAATTAAGCAATAACGGCAGTAGCAAACCGGCAAAGATGAAAGTGACAAACAAGGAAGGCAACAGATCATGCAGCACCAAACCACCGGTATTTTCATTCCAGAACATTTCTGGGCCTACCTGGTGAAGTGCCGCCAAAGTAAATACCGCACCCAGGGTGCGAATAACCAACCAAGTCGGACTCAATAGGAAAAGGCGAGTTAGCAAAGGAGATTGAGTTACAAAAGTAGGCTTTGCCACACTTGCCAATACTGAAACAGCAGCAGACAAACAGATCACCGCCGTCACTAACGGCAGGATAGCGTCACCCAGCACAGCCTTGAAGCCTTTAGCCATAAGGGCTAGCGGGAAGGTAAAGTCACCGTTGACGGTCAGCGGCGCCAAGAAGAAGAACAAGCCCAGTATCGATGGAATGGCGAACATCAGCACATTCCTGCTGGTCTTGTGGTTGTTTTGCGCTAAAAGGGTATCTGTCATTCTACTGCTTCCTGAATGATTACACTTTCAATAAAAGTGAATAAAATCTCAATAACGCGATTATATCGAATACAATCCAGGATACAATAGCAAAGCGACAAAATAATCACTTTTATTGCATAAAAAACCAATACTGACTCATATTACTAGATGGTTATTTTTTATTCATTTTATCCAAGAAATAAAAAACCCAGCCAATTGGCTGGGTTTTTGTTGGTGTTCTGTTTGAACGTCCGCGTATCGGATTAACCGATGTGAGTCACGTTGTTCATGTACTTGCGAAGTACTTCAGGGATACGGATACGACCGTCAGCTTCCTGGTTGTTCTCTAGGATAGCGACCATAGTACGGCCAACCGCTAGACCAGAACCGTTCAAGGTGTGAACGAGCTCAGGCTTCTTCTCACCTTTACGACGGAATCGCGCTTGCATACGGCGAGCCTGGAAGTCACCACAGTTAGAACAAGAAGAGATCTCACGGTAAGTTTCCTGTGCAGGAACCCATACTTCTAGGTCGTAAGTCTTCACAGCGCCGAAGCCCATGTCACCAGTACATAGGATCACCTTACGGTAAGGCAGTTCAAGCAGCTGAAGTACTTTCTCAGCGTGACCTGTTAGTTCTTCCAGTGCATCCATTGAATCTTCTGGACGAGCGATCTGTACTAGCTCAACTTTGTCGAACTGGTGCATACGGATAAGACCACGGGTGTCACGACCGTAAGAACCGGCTTCTGAACGGAAACAAGGCGTGTGCGCTGTCATCTTAACAGGCAGGTCTGCTTCTTCAGAAATCGTGTCACGCAGCATGTTAGTAACTGGCACTTCTGCTGTCGGGATCAAAGACAGAGTACGTGGCTCTTCGTCATTCACTTTCTCAGTCAGCGGCTGAGTGTGGAACAAGTCAGCACCGAACTTAGGCAGCTGGCCTGTACCGAATAGGCTGTCAGAGTTCACTAGGTACGGTACGTACATCTCTGTGTAGCCGTGCTCGTCAGTGTGCAGATCCAGCATAAACTGGGCGATTGCACGGTGCAGGCGAGCAAACTGGCCTTTCATCACGATGAAACGTGCGCCAGACAGCTTAACCGCGCTTGCGAAATCAAGACCGTCAGCTAGTTCACCTAGGTCAACGTGGTCTTTCACTTCGAAATCGTAAGACTGAGGCTGGCCCCAGCGAGAGATCTCAACGTTCTCATTTTCGTCTTTACCAGCAGGAACTGAATCGTCCGGCAGATTTGGAATTGTTTGTACGATAGCGTCTAGCTCAGACTGAAGCGCAGCCAGTGCTTTTTTCGCGTCGTCCAGCTCAGAGCCTAGGTTGCCAACTTCAGCAAGGATACGCTCAGCTTCTTCGTGATCGCCCTTCGCTTTCGCTTGGCCAATGGACTTCGATCGGGAGTTACGCAGTGCCTGAAGCTCTTCAGTTTTGATCTGAAGTGACTTACGTTTTTCTTCTAGGGAACGTAGTAGCTCTACATCAAGAGTGTAACCACGGCGCGCTAATTTTTCGGCTGTTGCGTCCAGCTCAGTTCGAAGTAATTTAGAATCTAGCATGCTAATCCTGTGCTCATAATGTTCTAAAGTGCACACTATTTAACCAAGTTGATGGCTAAATAATTTATTATTCAGAAGGCGTTAGGCAACCTAACGCTGATCCCTCAACAATACCCAAAAAGCCCTATTATTGATAGCGCTTTGAGGCGCTTTTTGCATCTAAAGAAGCAAGATAATCTAACTTTTCGGAAATTTTGGTCTCTAAGCCCCGGTTTGTCGGCTGATAGTAGCGAGTGCCCGCTAACTCCGGTGGGAAATAGCTCTCGCCAGCCGCATAGGCGCCGGGCTCGTCGTGGGCATAACGATATTCCTCGCCGTAGCCCATTTCCTTCATCAGTTTGGTCGGCGCATTACGCAAGTGATGCGGCACTTCATAATCAGGATAGTTAGCCGCATCCAACTTGGCTTGTTTAAAGGCCGTATAGACCGCATTGCTTTTCGGCGCACAGGCCAAGTAAACAATCGCCTGGGCAATCGCCCGCTCGCCTTCATAAGCGCCCACTCGGGTAAAACAATCCCAAGCAGAGACTGCGACCTGCATCGCACGTGGGTCGGCATTGCCAATATCTTCCGAGGCAATCGCCAGCAAACGGCGGGCAACGTAGAGCGGATCACAGCCAGCCTGCAGCATACGGGCATACCAATATAGTCCGCCGTCTGGGCTCGAGCCACGGATTGACTTGTGAACCGCTGAAATCATGTCGTACCACAAATCGCCCTTGTTATCGAAGCGAGCAATTTTCTCGCCGGCGACTTCAGCCAGCAACGCCAAGGTGATCTGCTTATTGCCCTGCTTGTCCTCGTCGGCCATATCAATCAGCTGTTCAAGATAGTTCAGCGACATGCGGGCATCACCACCGACCAACTCGGCCAAACGTTCTTTGACCTCATCGACAAACACCAAGTTGCTCTCGGTAACGCCTCGCTCTTTGTCTGCAAGTGCTTGCTCGATCACCTCAAGGATTTCATCAGTATCCAAAGATTTAAGCTTGTACACCCGGGCGCGAGACAACAATGCGTTGTTAAGCTCAAAAGATGGGTTTTCTGTCGTTGCGCCGATAAAGGTCACTGTACCGTCTTCAATGTGAGGCAAGAAGGCATCCTGTTGGCTCTTGTTGAAACGGTGGACCTCATCAACAAACAGGATAGTACGACGGCCAGCCATCTTGTTATCACGGGCCTTGTCGATGGCAGCGCGGATATCTTTCACCCCTGATGTCACCGCCGACACACGCTCGACTTCGGCATTGGCATAGTGGGCAGCCACCTCTGCCAATGTGGTTTTACCGGTACCCGGTGGACCCCATAGGATCATCGAATGCAGGTGCCCTGCTTCCAGCGCACGCCTCAGCGGCTTGCCTTCGGCTAGAATATGCTTCTGGCCTATATATTCCTGCACGGTACGCGGACGCATTCTTGCCGCCAGCGGGCGGAAATCCGATGAAAAGTCCAGGCTGAAATTACTCAAAATCTCCGCTCCTTAAAACAAAATTAGGTGGTACAAGCGTACCACCTAAGTAATCAGTTCACTGCTCTAGCGGCCTTGCTGAGCCGCCTAGTTTAATCCGCAATCCAAGTTTTTACACAAGCCTAGTTGCGCTGGTCATCCAGCTCTACGCCTTGCGGTGGCGTGAAGGTAAACAGGCTAGACGCAGGCGTTGCCTTGTTAAACTTAGACAGCTTGAAATTGCTGCGCTGGCCGTCTTGCTCGACCACCGAGAAACTGCGTACCTCACCTGACTTGGCAACCGTTACAATAAACTTGCCCATTGAAGAGGCACCGCTTTTCGGCGTCAGGGTGAAAGTATCTGCGGTTTGCGAAACATTGTAGTTGGCCCAGTCAGCCGCACTGTTGCGGGTCAGCAGCACAAACGGAGTTTGATCCGTAGCATCGTTGAGCCACATCGCTGTCACTTGCTCGATGAACGGGCTGTAGTACCACAATGTCTTGCCGTCTGAAATCAAGATGTTCTCATCTGGCGTTTCGGTATTCCAGCGGAACAGGTTTGGTCGCTTGATCGATACATCACCGGCACCTTCTACCAGCAGGCTCCCCTCAGGGCTTACGACTGTTTGGGTAAAGTCGGCACTGAACGCATTCACTTTACCTAAACGGGTGCTCAATTCCTGCTGTGGGTTAGCCTGAGCCTGACCTGCCATTAGCAACGGACCGGCAACCAACATACTCAAAAGCACTTTTTTAATCATTCTGTTAAACCCTT
The DNA here is from genome assembly GCF_056158405.1 of Photobacterium sp. AWH4_225. Classification (NCBI taxonomy): domain Bacteria; kingdom Pseudomonadati; phylum Pseudomonadota; class Gammaproteobacteria; order Vibrionales; family Vibrionaceae; genus Photobacterium; species Photobacterium sp. AWH4_225. The sequence continues at coordinate 2,817,894 of NZ_JBSWTF010000001.1, forward strand.
CTCTAATGCCTGCTCTTTGATCGTAGCAGGCATGGTTATTACTGTTGTCTTGTGTTCTATCAATGGTTAATCGCGAGGCGGTGGCGGTGGTGCCAACACTTCTCGGTTACCATTGTGGCCCGGCGCACTCACAATGCCGTGGGCTTCAAGCTGCTCGACAATGCGAGCAGCACGGTTATAACCAATCTTGAAGCGGCGCTGGACACCAGACACTGAACCACGACGCGACTCGGCGACAAACGCGGCCACTTCGTCAAACAACTGATCCAAATCGTCATCGCCACCTGTCGGGGTTTCACCCGGCAATAGACCATCAGCCCCTTGGTCAGCTTCAAGAATACCTTCGATATACTGAGGTTTACCTCTAGCTTTCCAATCATTGACCACGTTATGTACATCTTCATCCGAGGCAAACGCACCGTGAACACGAACAGGGTGGTTACTACCCGCAGGCAAGTAAAGCATGTCACCCATACCAAGCAAGGATTCTGCACCGCCTTGGTCTAGGATGGTACGCGAATCGGTTTTGGTCGAAACGGTAAACGCCATACGGCTCGGGATATTGGCCTTGATAAGGCCGGTGATTACATCCACCGATGGACGCTGGGTTGCCAGCACCAAGTGGATCCCCGCCGCACGCGCCTTCTGTGCCAGTCGGGCAATCAGCTCTTCAACCTTCTTACCAACGACCATCATAAGATCGGCAAATTCATCGACGATAACCACAATGCTTGGCATTTTTTCCAGCAGTGGCGGGTACTCATCCATGCTATCGCCCGGCTTCCAAAGCGGGTCATGGATTGGGTGACCTGCAGCTGCCGCCTCTTCCAGCTTGGCATTGAAGCCTGCCAGGTTACGTACCCCACAAGCTGCCATCAATTTGTAGCGACGCTCCATCTCACCGACACACCAGCGCAAGGCATTGCTGGCATCTTTCATATCGGTAACCACTTCGGTCAATAGATGCGGAATACCTTCATAGATAGACAGTTCCAGCATTTTCGGGTCAATCATGATGAAGCGGCAATCTTCAGGCTTACATTTATACAGCAAGCTCAAAATCATCACGTTCACACCCACCGACTTACCAGAACCGGTCGTACCGGCAACCAGCAAGTGAGGCATCTTGCTCAGATCAGCCACAACGGCTTCACCAGCAATGTCGTAACCCAATACAATCGGCAACGCACCTTTCTTGTGCTGGAAGTTATCACTCGCGACAACCTCAGACATATAAACCGTTTCACGGTTCACGTTCGGTAGCTCCAAGCCGATATATGGCTTGCCCGGAATAACTTCAACCACACGGACCGCAGATGCTGACAGGGCACGCGCCAAGTCTTTGGCAAGGCCAGAAATCCGGCTCACTTTAACGCCCGGAGCAAGATCTAGCTCATAGCGGGTGATCACAGGTCCAGGATAGACCCCAACCACTTTGGCCTTGATCTTGTAGTCAGCCAGTTTGGCTTCCACCAGCATGGCTGTTTGTTTCAGCTCTTCCTCGGTCGTCGGCTGCACGTTTTGCTTCGGCGGTGCCAACAACTCAATCGTTGGCATTGGTGAGGTCGGAGCCGGTAAATCGGCTTCTCGCTTCATCAAGAACGGATTATCCAAACCTGCCGCTTGCGCCTGCGCCTTCTGGGCATCACGAATTTTCTTGAGGAAGGCTTCTTCATCGCTCAAGCCTTCTTCGCTAATCTCTTCAGCAGGTGCAATTTCACGTTCAGCTCGCTCCAGCTCGGACATACCATCCTGAACACCAATTTCAATGTCGTGTGCCATTTCAGGATTACCAGCAGCTGTTGTCGCTGTTGGTACCTCTGGCTGGACTTCAACCACTGTGCTTTGCTCATGGTATACCGGCTCTGGCTCAACGACAGGCTCGAAAGTACCGGTTTGAACGACAGGGCCTGATTGAGCAACATCAGGCTCTGTTGTAACAGGTTCGAAATGAACCGACGATGAATGTGTTTCGGTTGCTTCAGGAACAAAATCATCATTGTTGAATGACATGCCCGCCGACAGCTCTGGCTCTGATGCAGTTTGAGAGTCTGAAGAGCCTGGCTCCTTAGCAACAGATACCTCAGCAATAGGCAACTCAGAAACGGAAACCTCAGAAACCGCCTCTTCAGCGATAGCTGTATCTGTAGCAGCTAGCGCAGCCGTCGCCGCAATCGCTTCATTATTCACCGCGGTATCCATTACCGGTGTAGAAGCAGAAGATGGGCTCTGCCCCTCATCGACATACACCGTGAAGTTCTCATCAATATCAAGCTGCCTTTCAAGCTCGGCAATCGTCATGCCTTTGGCTTGCTGGGTAGATTGAACATCAACAACCTCTTCGGCAATAGCTTCGCTCGCCTGAGTTTGTACATGAACTTCAGGGGTACCCGCCGCAGCTGGCTCAACTGACGCTGTCGTTTGCGGTTGAACCTGCTGAACAGCAGGAGCACTGTGTTGCGAAGGCGCTTGGATATCTATAGCAGGCTGGTTGACTGGCGACTCTGCTACCACGGCAATCGATTCTGTACTCGCTTCAGCTTGCGCAGTTGCCGCTGCCGAAGCCGTTGTAGCCAAAGCCGCCGCAGCTGGAGCGGTCGCTGTCATTTGGGCTTGGGCTTGGCGATGACGCTCAGGCATGACAATCTTAGGTTCGCTGGAATCCATCAATGGATCAGCTTTAATCCCTGCCCCATCGAGTAACGGGTCATGTTGTCCCGGCTGGCCGAAACTTGGCTCCTGGCGAGCAAATCGGTTTCTGTCATCACCTGGTTCAGAAGAGGCGCGGCTGTTTGAAGCCAGAAGCACATCATCGGCATCCGGCTCGGATTCGGTTTGCTGCATGGCCAGCTGGCGGCCAAACTCGGTCTGGTGTTCATCAGGGATATCAGCTGCAAATGGCGTTAATGTCTCTGACTTGTCAGAGCGAATCTTGTTCAGTAGCCACGCCATCGAGCCGAGTACCGTCTCACCGATAATATCAACAATGGTCAGCCAGGAGATCCCGGTAAACAAGGTAAAGCCGACTGCCCAAGCGAACATTAGAACTAACGTGGCACCCAGCAAGTTAAATAGCGGCAGTGCCATATTCGACACTACATCGCCAATCACACCGCCGGAAGAGAAGTACCAGATATCGTCAAAGTTGAGATCGGCAAGTCCGCAACTGGCAACAAAGATGATTAACAACCCGAGCAGGCGGGTACCATAAATCATGTAATCCAGCTTGAGAGGTTGCTGACGGCGGCGGAAAAGCACCCATGCGGCAAGAATAATGACAGCAGGTAACGGATAGGCCAGAGAGCCAAACGCAAAAAATAAGGTATCGGCCACCAAGGCGCCGAAGGCCCCAGCTTTATTCTGGACCGGCCCTTCCCATGCGGTTTGTGACCATGAAGGATCGGCTGGGTCGAAACTCAACAGCGCAACCATGATGAAAATCGCCGATAAAATACCGATGATTAGGAAACTTTCCAGTAAGCGCTGTCCCCCGGAAAGGCGCATTTTAGGCTGCTTTTTGCCCTTTACTTTCCTCAAAAAAACACTCCGATGTAACAAATTGCTCTAACGCCAACCCTTCTGCCTTTGTTATAGGTGTCGGGGTAAATGCGCTGAATCTTTTTTTAACTATCAGAACAAGGACATCCCTGCTCGTTGTTATTATTATGCCAATGCTTAATGGCGTGTCAGGCGCCAGTAAAACTAATGCCTATCTTATACTAAATAGCGTCATATTTTGCCATTTTGATAAGTCGGATATAGGACGGGACGGTGATATTTTGTCAGGATGTGCTGAAAATCCCAGCACTTAGAGTTAGCAATGACTAACTTAGCTGTTCATTTGGTAGCTTGAAGCTTTCACTACCTTTACGCCAGTAAACAAAACAAGGCGCCAGAAACAAAACAAGCGGCTGACAGGCCGCTTGTTTGAACTACCCAAATATTTTGGATGTATATTATTTCAGCTGTGAAGCTTAACGCGTTTTGATCACAAGGTTGTTGGTCTGCTTCACTTCTTCCATTACCACATAGGTACGGGTGTCATTAACACCTGGAAGACGTAGCAGGGTTTCACCCAACAGCTTACGGTACGCAGACATATCTGATACACGGGTTTTCAGCAAGTAGTCGAAATCACCAGATACCAAGTGGCATTCTTGGATGTCTTCCAGCTCTTGCACAGACTTGTTGAACTGCTCAAATACATCAGGCGCACCACGGTTTAGCGTGATTTCAACGAAAACCAACAGGGATGCATCAAGATACTGAGGATTTAGCAGCGCGGTGTAGCCACTGATGTAGCCCTGACGCTCTAGACGTCGTACACGCTCAAGACATGGTGTTGGAGACAAGCCTACACGCTTGGATAACTCTACATTTGAAATACGGCCGTCTTTTTGAAGTTCATTCAAAATGTTACGGTCAATACGATCCAATTCCTTGGATGGTTTTTTCTTGGTATCTACCATTTTTTATTCCACCTTCTTACTTCCTTGCAAAAAAATATACTACATCTTTCTATTTTTTAGAATCAAATACTCTGTTAGTCAAACTATACTGCCATTAGATCTGCATTTACATCCTTGTCAATAGCCAATCATACTGGATGCCAAGGGAGGAGCAGCATGATTATTGGAGTCCCCAAAGAAATCAAAAACCACGAATACCGTGTTGGCTTGGTAACCAGCAGTGTCCGTGAGCTCACATCACTCGGTCATCAAGTCCTGGTCGAAACCCAAGCCGGTGTCGGGATCGGGCTGTCAGACTCAGACTATGAGAACGCTGGCGCTACAATTATTTCTAACGCTAAAGAAGTTTTTACCAGATCAGAGATGATTGTCAAAGTAAAAGAGCCTCAAGCAGTAGAAAGAGCCATGCTGAGTGAAGGGCAAATTTTATTCACTTATCTCCATCTTGCACCAGATTTTCCGCAAACAAAAGACCTGATTGACAGCAAAGCTGTCTGTATTGCTTACGAAACCGTCACTGATTCCTCAGGCAAATTACCGCTTCTAGCCCCGATGTCTGAAGTTGCTGGCAGAATGTCTATCCAAGCAGGCGCCCAAACGCTAGAGAATTCTAACGGTGGACGGGGTCTGTTACTGAGTGGGGTACCCGGTGTCGAGCCGGCCAATGTACTTATATTAGGCGGTGGTGTCGTCGGTTCCAATGCAGCCAGGATGGCCGTAGGGATGCGAGCCAATGTCACTTTGCTGGACCGCAACGTCGATACCTTGAGAGCGCTGGATTGCGAGTTCAAGGGGACGGTGAACTTGGTTTACTCAACCTCTGAAATCATTGACCAGTTAGTGCCTGAAGCCGACATTATCATTGGCGCGGTGCTGATCCCCGGGGCGGCCGCTCCTAAGCTGATCACCGCAGAGCACGTCAAGAAGATGAAGCCAGGATCTGCGCTAGTTGATGTCGCGATAGACCAAGGTGGGTGCTTCGAAACCTCACGCCCTACCACCCATACGGAGCCTACTTATATCATTGATAATGTAGTGCATTATTGTGTTGCCAACATGCCGGGAGCCGTGGCAAGGACATCGGCTTTTGCGCTAAATAATGCTACCCTGCCCTATGTGATTAAGCTGGCCAACCTAGGATATAAAAAAGCGTTATTGGACGACCCCGGATTCCTTGCAGGTATGAATGTGATATATGGTAAAGTGACCTGCAAAGAGGTCGCTGATAGCTTTGATTTGCATTATACCGATCCAACAGTCGCCATTAGCATGCACTAGCACATGATTTATATATAACCTTTAGCTATCACTTATAGCAAATTCATCTAAATAAATTATCACCGCTGCTGGGAATCCACCTCGGCAGCGTGACTTTACAGGGAAATCGCCGCGCTACAATCCCCTCTTTCCATAGCGCCTCAATTTACCTACAATCACCCATCACAAGATCAAAAATCTCATTCAGCCTGGAGAAGTAATGAGTAACGTAAGACATTGTAAACTGCTCATCCTTGGTTCTGGTCCTGCTGGCTATACAGCAGCAGTTTATGCTGCACGTGCCAACCTAAACCCGGTAATGATCACGGGTATGCAGCAAGGTGGTCAGCTCACCACCACCACAGAAGTTGAAAACTGGCCGGGTGACGCCGAAGGTCTAACTGGCCCAGCGCTGATGGATCGCATGAAAGAACACGCAGAGCGATTCGAAACCGAAATCATTTTTGATCACATCAATGAAACTGATTTTAGCCAGCGTCCTTTCCGTCTTAAAGGCGACAGCGGCGAATACACCTGTGATGCATTGATCATCTCTACAGGTGCTTCTGCCAAGTACCTCGGCTTGGAATCGGAAGAAAACTTCAAGGGTCGCGGCGTATCTGCCTGTGCAACCTGTGACGGTTTCTTCTACCGCAACCAGAAAGTCGCAGTAGTCGGTGGTGGTAACACTGCTGTTGAAGAAGCGCTTTACCTGTCTAACATCGCCTCGGAAGTGCACCTTATTCACCGTCGTGATACCTTCCGCTCAGAGAAGATCCTGATCAAGCGACTGATGGACAAGGTAGAGAACGGCAATATCATCCTGCACACAGACCGCGTTCTGGATGAGGTACTGGGTGACGAAATGGGTGTAACAGCCGTACGTATCAAAGATACCCAATCTGATGCGACTGAGACTCTGGACGTAATGGGTGCATTCATCGCAATCGGCCACCAGCCAAACACGGGTATTTTTGAAGGCCAGCTTGAAATGAGCAACGGCTACATCAAAGTACAATCAGGTACCGAAGGTAATGCCACCCAAACCAGCGTCGAAGGTATCTTCGCGGCGGGTGATGTTATGGATCATACCTACCGTCAGGCCATTACATCTGCAGGTACAGGCTGTATGGCAGCCCTTGATGCCGAGCGCTTCCTTGACGCGCTAGAAGAACAAAAATAATACTTATGGCCACCTTTCAAGGTGGCCTTTTTAGCCTTCACCTTTAAGCCGGCTGCCCTTAGCGGCTCAAGAATTTAATATGGATAAACAATTACAACGCGATTTAACCAAATGGTTGAAATCACAGAGTAAGCTTGCCAAGCGCTGGCTCATGCTCAGTGTCGGCCTGGGGTTCTTGTCGGGGTTGCTACTCGTTGGCCAAGCGGCTTTGCTTGCCCATATCCTGCACCAACTCATTATTGAACACACAGATAAATACCAGCTGGTTTCTAGTTTCGTCGGCCTGTTCGTCGTCGTCGGCCTGCGTGCAGCCTGTAGCTGGGGCCGCGAGATTTTTGGCTACCGCTGCGGCGAGCAAATCCGGCTACATATCCGCCAGCTGATCCTGCAACGCTTACAACAGTTAGGCCCGGCCTATATCAAAGGCAAGCCTGCAGGCGTCTGGGCCAGCCTGGTACTTGAGCAGGTAGAGGAGATGCAAGACTTCTTCTCCCGCTATATCCCACAGATGTCGATTGCGGTACTGGTTCCTTTGGTGATCCTGTTTGCCGTTTTCCCGCTGAACTGGGCTGCCGGTCTGATCTTCCTCATCACCGCACCGCTGGTTCCTATGTTTATGGCACTGGTCGGCCTGGGTGCTGCTGATGCCAACCGCCGTAACTTCAAGGCTCTGCAACGCCTGTCCGGTCACTTCTATGACCGCCTGCAAGGCCTGTCGACCCTGCGTTTGTTCAACCGCGCTGAAGCCGAAGCAGAAAACCTTCACGCCGCTTCCCATGTATTGCGCAAGCGCACTATGGAAGTATTGCGTATGGCCTTCCTGTCATCGGCAGTATTGGAGTTCTTCTCGGCAATCTCAGTCGCAATCGTGGCGGTTTACTTTGGTTTCTCATTCATTGGTGAGCTGAATTTCGGCCACTACGGCGTACCTATCAGCCTGTTTACCGGTCTGTTCATCTTGGTACTGGCACCGGAGTTCTACCAGCCACTGCGCGATTTGGGTACCTTTTACCATGCCAAAGCACAAGCAATCGGTGCGGCGGAGTCCATTGTTGAGTTTCTCGATAGCGAAGTCGATGGTATGAGCCAAGGCCAAACCAACCTAGACTCGCCGGAGACTATCTCCATCAGTGCCGAGCAGTTGGAAGTACTGAGCCCGCAAGGCCAAGTCTTGGCAGGCCCACTGAACTTCACTATCAATGCCCATGAGCAAGTGGCACTAGTTGGCCCAAGCGGTGCCGGTAAAACCAGTCTGCTTAATGCCCTATTGGGTTTCCTACCTTACCGTGGCAGTTTGAAAATCAACGGTACTGAGCTTAGCGAGCTTGACCATAGCCAATGGCGCCAGGCAATCAGCTGGGTGGGACAAAATCCACTGCTGCTGCACGGCACAGTCCGCGACAACATCACGCTGGGCAATCCTTTGGCAACCGACGAGCACATCAAGCAAGTCTCGCAGCAAGCCTATGCTGATGAATTTATCCAGCGTCTGGAGAAAGGTTACCAGCATCAGGTTGGAGACCGTTCCGGTGGTCTGTCAGTTGGCCAGGCGCAGCGTATCGCCGTCGCCCGTGCCATGCTGCAAAGTGGTGCCTTCTGGATCCTGGATGAGCCAACAGCCAGCCTTGATGCCAACTCTGAACATTTGGTACTAGAAAGTTTGAAAAATGCGGTTAATGGCCAAACCACCCTAATGGTCAGCCACCGCCTAGATCAACTAGCCGCCATGGACCGTGTCTTGGTGATGGAAAATGGTAAGTTGGTCCAGAATGGTCCTTTCGAACAGATCCGCCAGCAAGGCCTGCTGGCTGATATGCTAGCCCATACCGACAAGAGGGATCTCGATGCGTGATTTAATCCCTTATCTCAAGCTATACCGTAAACACTGGTTTGGTCTAACACTGGGTATGCTGTTGGGGTTAGGTACCCTACTGGCTGCCATGAGCCTATTGACCCTATCAGGCTGGTTTATTGCCGCTTCTGCGGTAGCTGGCCTGACAATTGCCCGCGAAACCTTCAACTACATGTTGCCGGGTGCTGGCGTGCGTGGCTTCTCAATTGCCCGAACCGCAGGACGCTGGGGTGAGCGTGTGGTCAGCCACAATGCGACCTTCAAGCTGTTGGCGGATTTACGCTTGTTCTTCTTCCGCAAGCTGACACCGTTGATCCCGGGTCGCCAGACCAACTTGCGTGATGCTGACCTGCTTAATCGCTTGGTGGCTGATGTTGATGCTATGGACCACGTCTACCTGCGCCTTGTCAGCCCATTACTGATTGGCATTATTGGCCTGTTGGCAATTACCGGTTTCTTGGCTTGGTTCGACCCAACAATCGGCCTGACTTTGGGTGCCATTTTGCTTTCCCTGATGTTGATCCTACCGATCATCTTCTATCGCCTGGGTAAAGCCAACGGTGAAACCCTGACTATGGCCAAGGCCAACTACCGGGTGAAGATGCTCGATTGGATCCAGGGCAATGCCGAACTATTACTGTTCAATGCCGAGGACCGCTACTATCAAGCTGCCCTTGATGAGCAACAATCACTACTGAATGCCCAGCGCAAGATGGCTAACCTGACCGGCCTTGCCAATGCCATCTTAATGGCGGCAACCGGTTGGACTCTGGTGTTGATCACCTGGATGGCTGCCGATGGTATTGCGGGCCAAGCACCGGACCCATTTGTGGCTATGGTGGCTTTCGCAACCATGGCCAGCTTCGAGTTGATGATGCCTGTAGCTGGCGCATTCCAGTATCTAGGTCAAACCCTGACGTCAGCCCGCCGCCTCAATGAAATCATTGAAGCAACGCCAGATACCCCGTTTGATGCCAACGGCCATAGTGCCGAGGCAAAAGGGGCGCTGGATATCCAGAACATCAGCTACACCTACTACGGTAGTGATGAGCCGGTACTGAAGAATATCTCTTTGACTATCGGTGCTGGTGAGAAGGTTGCGTTACTTGGCAGAACGGGCTGTGGTAAGTCGACCTTATTGCAGCTCATCACCCGTAACTGGGATCCGCAGCAAGGGCAGATCACCCTCGATGGTGTCTCGCTACCACAGTGGCAGGAAGCTCCTTTGCGCAAGGCCATTACTGTCGTCAGCCAGCGCGTTGATGTTTTCAACGGTTCCCTACGAGAAAACCTGCTGCTTGCCAAACCAGCTGGATCTGATGAGGAATTCTGCGAAGTGCTTGAGAAAGTTGGCCTTGAAGCCCTGCTGGAAGGCAAAGGTTTGGATACATGGCTCGGCGAAGGTGGCCGCCAGATTTCTGGTGGTGAACGCCGCCGTATAGGTATCGCCCGTGCGCTGCTGCATGATGCGCCAATCCTATTGATGGATGAGCCGACCGAAGGTCTTGATCGCCGTACCGAGCAGCAGATCATGAGCTTGTTGCTGGAACACGCCAAAGACAAGACGGTACTGTTCATTACCCACCGACTGGTTGGCCTAGAGCAAATGGATCACATCTGCTTGATGGATGAAGGCGAGATCATCGAGCAAGGCAAGCACCAAGCCCTGCTGGGCCAAAATGGTCGCTACACCGAGCTTTGGCAGCGTATCTAGCCATTACTTGGCATTGGATATGCCTATAACCAAAACGAGAGCCACTTGGCTCTCGTTTTTTGTTTGCGACATGACTCATCGATAGCTTGGAATTAAATCGGCATCGTCCAGTCTTCATTGATACAAGCGGTCAGAATATGGTCTTCCCACTTACCGTTGATCAGCAAATAGTCCTTCGCCTCTCCCTCAATCTCAAAACCGCATTTTTCCAGTACCGCAGCACTCTTGGCATTGCGCGGCATATAAGCCGCCATAATACGGTGGAAACTCTGATCCTCGAACATCCAGCGGTTGGCAGCAGCCAGCGATCTGCTCATTAAGCCCTGCCCCTGGCAATCCTGATCCAGCGAATAACCAACATGGCAAGCATGGAATGGATGCCGTACGAGGTTACTGTAATTGACCACACCGCATATCTCGTCACTGCCTTTTTGTTGGATCACAAAGTAGTAAGCCATTTTATGCTTGTGTAACTGCATCAGTTGCTCAAGGCGACGATGCCACCCGGTTTCGGTAAAAAAAGCTTCTTCACGCAACGGCTCCCAAGGCTGAAGGAACGCCCTGTTACGTTGGTAGTATGCGGTAATGGCCGCCACATCTTTGGTGGTAATAAGCCGGACAGTCGCATCGCCAATATCGATTGACGTTGCCCGGCTGATAATAGAATGAAACAACAGCACATCATCCTTATGCTACATGCGATGTTGAAACGTTAGCACAGCCAATCAACGATGAATACACCCGGACGATAAACTTATTTCAGGACAAAGATTTGCCCCTATGTTTGAGCTATCATTGTGATAGCCGCGCCGCGTTTGACGCTAACCAACACAGTGATGATTATGTATTACGACCACCTTGATACGGTATTGGGAAAGATATACTTATTAGCAGACGAGCAGGGATTAAGACAACTAACTATCGCCAGTGGCGGATTTTCTCCCGACAGCAACTGGGAACATGACCCGGACTTCATGGCTCCTTATATCATCCAGCTAGCTGAATACCTCGACGGAAAAAGAAAACAATTCACCATTCCCCTCGCACCTCCCGGTACCGACTTCCAGCAACAAGTGTGGCAAGCCATTAGCGAAATTCCCTACAACAGCCATCGCTCTTACCAACAAATCGCCACCCACATCGAGCATTCGACTGCCGTCCTCGCCATCGGCATGGCCAAAAACGTCAACCCTATCCCGATTATCATCCCGTGCCACCGAGTCGCCACCGAAGTAGAAGCGCAGCAAAGCTGCCGCTATGGCCAAGACCTGATCTGCCAGCTTAGAGAGCTGGAGCAAGGGAAGCTGAAGTTGTTGAAGTAATTGAGTGGTTCTGTGGTTCTGTGGTTCTGTGGTTCTGTGGTTCTGTGGTTCTGTGGTTCTGTGGTTCTGTGGTTCTGTGGTTCTGTGGTTCTGTGGTTCTGTGGGGATACTCCCCGAGCGAAACTTCACGGTCAAGCTATGATTCTAAATCAAATATCCATATAAGAATCAAAGCCTACTACTTAAAAACGGCAGTGTTGCTAATTTCCAGAATTCCGCTTTTACCCCATAGAACCTTAGTGCCATAGCACCACATTGCCGCTCTTCAAACCATAGGACCTCAGTACCATAGGACCTAAAAAAGACAAAGGAAGCACTCAGGCTCCCTTTGACATTATATCAATTACTAAATCGGCAACTTAGTGTTTTCCGATCCCATACTCACGTAGCTTATTAGCAACGGCGGTGTGCGAGACACCTAACCTTTTCGCCAGCTTACGGGTTGACGGGTAGCTACGGTAGAGGCTGTTGAGGATCCCCGACTCATAGCGCTTCATGATTTCATCCAGCGAGCCATCCAAGGTTTCCTCGCTGATCACCGTTGCCGACTCGTTTTCCGGCAACTGGATATCATCCACGCTGATTTCCGTCCCCTCCAGCTGCGTCATCGCGCGGAACAGGACATTGCGCAGTTGGCGAATATTACCCGGCCACGCATACTGACTCAGATACTGGGCGACCTCTGGCGAGATAGACGGCTTAGGCTGCTGCAACTCCTGGGCAAACTGGCTCAGGAACAGATCAGCGAGAGGCACAATATCAGCGGTTCGCTCGCGAAGCGGCGGTACGTTCAACGCCAGAACATTGAGGCGATAGTAGAGATCTTCCCTAAATTGCCCTGTCGCGACCAGTTCAGGTAACTTCTTCTGGGTCGAGCAAATCACCCGCACATCAACCTTCATTTCCTTCTCTTCGCCGACACGACGGAATGTACCGTCCTGTAGGAAGCGAAGCAGTTTGATTTGCAGATGTTCGGACATCTCGCCTACTTCGTACAGGAAGGCGATACCACCATCGGCCTGCTCGAAGATACCTTTCTTACCCGGCTCGGTGGCTGTTGCGGCCATACCGAACAGTTCAGTTTCTGCCGCGTTGTCTGGCATCGACATACAGTTAACCAGCAAGAACGGGTTATCGCGGCGCAGCGAGCGTTGATGACAGGCTCGCGCCAGCATTTCCTTACCCGTACCGGTTTCACCCTGGATAAGCAGCGGTGCATCCAGCATCGCCAGCTTCTTGGCCTGGGAAACCAACTGCTTGAAGCGAGATGACTGGCCCACGAGGTGCTCGAAACCGTTATCGCCGCTGAGCTGGCGCATCGCCAATGGCATCTTGGCTTCCGATAGGGATTTCAGCAAGATAACCGCACTGGCCAGTACCTGCTCCTCGGTCTCGTCGGTGACATACACCGGCATGATTTCCATCATGTAATCAAGGCCGGACAACACCACCAGTTCACTGCGACGGCTCGCCTTCTCTTTCTCGAGCCAATTGTGAATATTGAAACCAACAAAGGTCTGAATATGTTCACCGACAATCTCTTCTCGGCTTTTGCCAAGCAGTACCTCTGCAGCATCATTGGCGAGGTCAATCTTGCCTTGCAAGCTAACAGAGAAAAACGGATCAGGTAAGGCTTCCAGCAATGCTTTTAGTTCTTTATGTTCACGCTCACTCGGCATGAACTGGATCTTTCTGACATCTGTTACCCCGTCCAATTGGCGGATCTGCGACATCAACTGGCTGAACTGCTCGAATTCAATTTCAGGGCAATTCAGGTAAATAATCCCAACCCGGTCAATTTCAATGCCCCGCAAGTCAATTTGCCGGCTCGCAAGGATATCCAGCAACTCTCGGGTCATGCCAAGTCGGTCTTCACAAAAGACTTGTAGCCTCATATTTATTATCTTCCAAGGTGTCAGGAATTGTTGACACAAGAAGTTTGCGCTTTACCCGTAGTGGAGTCAAGTCATTGACGTCCGTACCTGAGAGGTTGCGCACTATCAATCCATCGCCAGAAAAATAAAGGCCCGTAATGGGCCTTCATGTTTTATCTTCGTCTTAGTCTTGGCGTTCCTTATGGGTCAACCTGCTCAACAGATCCTTGCGGATTTCACTCAGTTTAGGCTGCTGCTCAGGCTGCCACGGCATTGGCCGCATTAAGCTGATCGCCTTGAGCCCCAAACGGCCAGTCAACAAACCTACCCCGACACCTTGCGCAACCCGGGTAGACATTCTTCCCGCCAAGTCCATCGACAGCATATCCATTCCGCTATCGGCAATCACCTCACTGGCACCGGCTACAGCCATGTTGGCCAACACCAGTTTCACCAATTTGATCCGCGACCAATAACCCAGCTCAACGCCATACACTTTGGAGATCTGGTCAATCAAGCGGAAGTTACGCCAGGCCACCAGCAGCATATCAGCCAAGGCAAGTGGGCTGACCGCGACCATCACAGCGGCTTCGCTGGCGTACTTCGCCACCAATTTACGTGCAAGCTTATCTTGCTGGCCCAATACCATACGGTCGTATAGTTGCATCACTTCACGGTCATTATGGGTGGCCGCCAAAGAGCTGAGCCACTTGTCATAGCCAGCATGCTCCTCCATGATCTTGCCCTGTTTCGCCAGCTTGGTACAAAACGCCTTGGCCTGGCCGATACCGTCAGCTTCGAGCAATGCCTGCGCCTGTTCGCGCTCGCTCTGGCGCTGCTTTAAGCGGCGAAGGCTCAGTAGCTCACGGCCCAGCGCGGTAATACCGGCGCCGGCAATACCGGCAACAATCACACTCCAACCAAGGGCCAACCAGTCCCCCCCCTGATAGGCCGTCACGACGTAATCTACCGTCTGCCAGCCCACCATTGCAGCACCTGCGACCAACAAACCCTTTAGCCAACCTGCGCGGCGTTTAGGCTTGCCACGCAGTGCCCTATCGAGTTCAACTTCGACCTCGGCTTGGTCGTTGTCTGTCGCCTCTGGCAAAAAGCTCTTTTCCTGCTCGGCAAACTGGAGCTGGGAGGTCAACTCTACTTCGGCGGAAGCCGGCTCGGGTTTGACCGGTTCATCAAAGACAATTTTACTTTTCAGCGGCTCACTCATTGCAGTTTGTCCCCTAGCAGATACTCCATCGCCTTATCCATTCGGATATGCGGCAATGGCTCGTCGCTTTGCATTTCAAGCGGACGGAAATTAATAAAATCAAAGCCTGACTGCTGCCAAAAGGCATCATTCGGCAATCGGCGCGGTACTTCACCGGGAAACAAGGTTTTGGCTTGCCCGTCAAGCTGATGCCCCCTCAGTGCGGGAACCTGACGGCCATGGTAGTCAACAAAGCCCGGCTCGGTGGCCTGAATTGACGACAGACTGACACAATCCATCTTGATCCCCTCGAACGACGCGGTCTGCCATGCTTCGTTCACCAGTTGCTGCAGCAAACTGACTAGGTTGGGGTGCTGCTCCGGCGTAACATGATCTGCCTTGGTCGCGGCAAACAGCACCTTATCTATTCGTGGCGAGAACAGACGCTTTAGCATCGAGCTGCGGCCGTAACGGAAGCTCTGCATTAACTGATCCAGAGCCTGACGCATATCATTGAAAGACTCAGGCCCGGCATTGAGCGGCTGCAAGCAGTCAACCAGGATGATCTGGCGGTCAAACTTGGAAAAATGCTCTTTATAAAATGCCTTCACCACGTGCTGCTGATAATAGCGGTAGCGGCTCTTTAGCATACCGAGGTTGGTTTCATCACTGGCATCATTCCACTGTTGCTCAGTGATTTTCTCCAGCCAAACCATAGGGAAGAACTGCAGTACCGGTGCACCAGCCAGTTCGCCCGGCAATACAAAACGCCCCGGCTGTACCCAATGCAGGCCACCTTCGGCTTTGCACTTGTACAAGTACTCGGTAAATCGCGCCGAGATACGCTCTATCATCGGCTCATCAGCCGGTGCCAGAGGATCAAACTCCTCGGCCATCACCAGCCAATCAGCTGCAAGCTCGGCACGCTTGCCTTTCAAGATTTGGGCTTGCTGGCGCGACCACGCCATAAAGTCCAATTCCAGCAGTGGCAAATCCAATAGCCACTCACCAGGGTAATCAACAATATCTAGATACAAGGTGGCAGTATCTTGCAGCAGCTTCATCGGCCCACGCTGCGGCTTGTAGCGCAGGGCCAAGCGGGTCTGGCTAACATCTCGGGTCGGCTCGGGCCAGCTTGGCGGTGCCGATAACAAAGCGCCCATGCCCTCTTCATAGGCAAACTTCGGCACATGCATATCAATTTGCGGCACCCGCTTGGCGCCCAATAGCTGATCATCCCTGACAGCGGTGAAAAGTGGCAACCTTGGATTGGTGCTCACATGCATAAGCTGATTGACCAGTGAAGTAATGAAAGCAGTCTTACCCGCCCGGGACAGGCCCGTCACCGCCAAACGGACATGGCGGTCTAAACTCCGGTTCACCAGTTTGTTCAATCCATTGCTAAATCGATTCATAAACTTTCCTGAAAAAATTCACTCACAGCACGAAACGGCCCATAACTAAAATATACGCTGGCCGGTATTAACCCTTGATGAACCATCACGTTCACCTATCACCGGGTACAAACTCTTTGTTTATAAAAAGAAAATGTTCCTTGCCGGAAAAAGAAAAGCAGGCGATTGCCTGCTTTCGTGCGTACCTGCCCGCTAGAGGTTGCGGAACTCGCGATCCACCTTAAAGGCCGAGGAAGTGACATAGGACTCCATATCTCGCAGTTCCTGCTCTATTTTGTCGAGTTCGACTTCGACATTCTGCAGAATTTGCCCTGCAGGTTTTCCTGCTTGCCAGGGCTTCTGCTTGACATGATGCTCGCGGAAGATGGTCTGTTGCTGGCTCCGCTCTTCCGGCATCTTTTCAAGGATGAAACAGGCTGCAATATAGGCCACGGTGACGAAGAAGCCTACCCCAAGTAAAAACGCTGACACAGTGAGGATCCTCACCAACCAGATTTCCATACCAAAGTATTCTGCAACACCGGCACAAACGCCACCTAACTTGCCGTTTTTCGGATCGCGATAGAGGGTTTTACTCATGATTTACGCCTCCACTGCGGCACTTCCGCATCCAGAATTCGCTCCAAGGTGACAATCCGCTCTTGCATCTGCTCTGCGCGAGCCACCAGCTCCTGCAGCTTCTGCTGGTCATCACCAGACAGCCCTTCACTTGCGTGCTTCTTGCTACGATAGTGGAGGATCAACCACAGCGGGGCAACAAAGATCATGAATACGACTAACGGCCAAACAATAAACCCCATAGACATTATTTTTCTCCTTTAATTCGCGCAGATTCAATTCATTAGATTGTCACAATAGCTACAGCCATCATAACAACCAATATCCATTAAGGTGAATTACTCTTTGTCCTTGAGGTTGGCTTTCATGCGCTCAAGCTCTTTTTCGATTTCGTCTTGTGCTTGCAGATCGGCAAACTCGTCTTGCAGATTCTTACCGCGACCGATGCTGTAGCTGTCAGCTTCTGCTTCCATCTCATCGATACGGCGTTCGTATTGCTCGAATTTTGATAGTGCTTCATCTACCTTGCCGGTATCCAGCTGGCGACGCACATCACGGCGGGTATCGGCAGCCTTGTGGCGCATTACCAACGCCTGCTGGCGAGCTCGGGTTTCCTGCAGCTTACGTTCTAACTCAGCCACTTCTGCCGCCAACTTTTCAATGGTTTCTTCCACCAGCTTATATTCTTCGTGCAAAGTCAGCGCAACATCGTTCAGCTTCTGCTTTTCAATCAAAGCGGCACGAGCAAGATCTTCACGGCCTTTCTGAATCGCCAGAGTGGCTTTTTCCTGCCAATCACGGCTTTGTGATTCGATAGCCTGAATACGACGCTGTAGCTCCTTCTTGTCAGCCAAAGCACGCGCTGAAGAAGTACGAACTTCTACCAGCGTGTCTTCCATCTCCTGGATGATAAGACGGATCATTTTCTGAGGATCTTCAGCCTTATCCAACAAAGAGTTGACGTTGGCGTTAACAATGTCAGCAAAGCGAGAAAAAATGCCCATAATTACATCTCCTAGATTTATTTGCGTTCGGTCCCATTACTGTGACTGCATCTACTATTACAACAAGCATGCCAACTTTTTGTCTTTTATATATCATGGAGTTACCTTTACACCTCGACAGCCCGCCTGCTAAGGTGTAACTAATTACGCCAACTATTAGCGAGATTAACCATGCGCAAAACAGATAATCTGATCGGCGAGTCAGAGGCTTTTCTCACGGTTCTGGATCAAACTTCCCGCCTTGCCCCACTGGATCGCCCTATCCTGATCATCGGTGAGCGGGGAACTGGTAAAGAGCTGATTGCCCAACGCCTGCATTATCTGTCCCGCCGCTGGGACCAACCACTGGTTTCACTTAACTGCGCGGCATTAAGCGAAGGCGTAATTGATTCGGAACTGTTCGGCCATGAAGCAGGCTCATTTACCGGCGCGAAAGGCCGTCACCAAGGGCGTTTTGAACGAGCAGAGAACGGCACTTTATTTCTCGATGAGTTGGCGACGGCGCCTATGGGTGTGCAGGAGAAACTGCTAAGGGTCATTGAATACGGCGAATACGAGCGAGTAGGCGGCAGCAAAACCTGCCAAGCCAATGTCCGCTTGATCTGCGCGACCAACGAAAACCTGCCGCAACTGGCTGCTGACGGAAAATTCCGCTCGGATTTACTCGACCGGCTGGCCTTCGACATCATCCACCTGCCTCCCCTCCGTGAGCGTCAGGAAGATATTCTGCCACTGGCTGAATACTACGCAGTGAAGATGTGCCGCGAGCTCAACTTCAGCTTTTTTGCCGGTTTCAGCCAACATGCTCAACAGCAACTGCAGAGCTACCCGTGGCCGGGCAATATCCGAGAGTTGAAAAATGTAGTGGAACGCTCGGTATTTCGCCATAGCCAGGAAGATGAGCCGGTCGATACCATCATCATCGACCCGTTCAGGCCACCTTGGGCACAAGATGATGAGCAACACACACTCGCAGACCAGTCAGAAACGAGTCCATTAAACGCGATAAGCAGCGCAGACTGGGCATTCCCCCTTGATTTCCGTCAGTGGCAACAAGATCAGGAGGTTGCCATATTGCAGCAGGCCCTTGAACAAGCACAGTTTAATCAACGCAAGGCCGCTGAATTACTCAGCTTGAGCTACCATCAACTGAGGGGGCTGCTGCGCAAATACCAACTGGTTGGCAACGAGTAAGCCCCACGCAAACACTATTACTGATAGGGCTGCGAGATATGCCGTCGGGCATAGAAGCACAATTTGCACACTTTCTGGCCATAAAGAGCCCAGAAATAACAGGTATTTTAGTGAGGTGGCTTGGTGACAGAGTGGGTTAATGGTAAATTTATAATCTTGTTTCCAAAAAATTTCCTTATCCTATGAGCGCCTATACTCGTCTTTTGCTTGTGTGCGTCAGCCTTGCCGGCCTGATTGGCTGTAGTGATGACCCGCAGCAGGATAGCGATATTCGCAGCCGCGGCTTCGTCTATTGCGGACAAGATAAGCCAACCACCTTTAATCCACAGTTAATCGACGGTGGATTGACGGCTGATACCTTGGCTGCGCAACTCTTCGATCGCCTGTTACTGCTTGATCCTGTCAGCCATCAACCACTGCCATCACTGGCCAATGGCTGGACTATCAGCGACGATGGCTTGGTGTATACCTTTACCCTGCGAGAAGGAATCGAGTTTCAGACAACCGATTGGTTTACACCGACGCGCCAGTTCAATGCTCAGGATGTAGTGTTTAGCTTTAAGCGAGTCATCAAGCCTGATCACCCTTTTCATTCGGTATCCGGCGGTCGCTACCCGTGGTTTGACAGCCAGGGCTTTGCTAACCTGATTGAAGATATCGAGGTGGTTGACCCGCTTACGGTAAGATTTACCCTCAGCCGACCTGATAACGCCTTTTTGTCCAACTTAGCGACAACCTACGCAGTTATCCACTCGCAGGAGTACGCCGAGCAGACCCTACGTGCCGGCAAACCCGATCAATTGGACTCTCTTCCTGTCGGTACCGGGCCGTTTTATCTCGACAGCTACCAAGCCAATGACTTTGTCCGCCTAAACCGCCATGAAGGCTACTGGCTGGGCGCCGCGCCGATGGAGCAGGTGGTGTTCGATATTGCCAGCCGCGGTACCGGAACACTGGCTAAATTGCTGAGCAATGAGTGTGATGTATTGTCATCGCCGGTCGCCAGCCAGCTGCCTATCATCAGTGCTGACGATGACTTCAACCTCAATGCCCAAACCGGCATGAATGTGGCTTTCTTGGCACTGGATAACAACCAGCCAGAGCTCAGCGATGTCCGGGTCCGCAAGGCGATCAACCATGCCATTAACCGTGAGAACCTGCTCAATTCGGTTTACTACGGAACAGGCACCAAGGCCCGCAGTATCCTGCCGCCGATGTCCTGGGCCTATAACCACGGCAGCCAGGCGCTGGACTATGACCCGGTTAAAGCCCGTACCTTGCTCAAAGAAGCTGGTTTTGAGAAGAACCTCAGCCTGACCCTATGGGTACCGCTTGAGCCTCGCCCGTATAACCCGAGCCCGAGAAAAACCGCTGAGTTAATCCAAGCCGATCTCAATGCGGTCGGCGTCAAGGTCGACATTATTACCCAAGATACAGTCAATCGCTTCAGTGCCATCGACAAATTCAACAGTGATTTAATCCTGACCGGCTGGGTAGCAGACAACGGCGATCCGGATAACTTCCTGCGCCCGCTGCTCTCTTGCGATGCCAAGCAAGCCGGCCTGAATGTAGCGAACTGGTGCAACCTCAGCTTTGATAACCTGCTGGAGCTGGCCTCTCGCACCCCGAAACTTAACCAGCGCCTCAATTACTACCACCTTGCCCAAGATATCTTGGACACCGAGGTACCGATTGTCCCGCTGGCCCATGGCGTCCACTTCCAGGTCCATCACCGCTCCCTTGAGGGATTGCAGATGAGCCCATTTGGCACCCGCTCCTTCTCGACAGTCTTCCGCCGGAGCGAGATCTAATATGTTTATCTATACCATCCGTAGGCTAAACCTTTTCCTGATCACCCTGCTGATCTTAACCTTGATCGGCTACAGCATCTTGCGCCTCGATAGTGCATCACTCTGGAGTACCCAACCCTTTTTCTCCGGTTGGGCTATCTATCTCGACAACCTGATATCAGGTCACTTGGGGCTGAACCTCCAGGGCGAGCCTATCGTCAACGAGGTCATGGCAGTCTTTCCGGCCACCCTTGAACTGAGCTTCTTCGCCTTTGTGCTATCACTGATCATCGGTATCCCTGTTGGTACCCTTGCCGGTGTCAAGCGCGGTAAGTACATTGATACCGCCATCTCATCGATTACTCTGGTCGGCTACTCTATCCCGCTGTTCTGGCTGGCAATGCTGCTGATCATGCTGTTCTCGTTGGAGCTAGGCTGGCTACCTGTATCTGGTCGCTACAGCCTACTGTATGAAATTGACCACGTTACCGGTGTAGCACTTATCGATGTGATGCTGTCTGACAAGCCGTACCGTGCAGAAGCCTTGATGGATACCATCAGGCACTTGGTGTTACCAACTGTTGTGCTAGCAATGGCACCGACCACCGAAGTGATCCGCCTGACCCGAGCCTCGGTATCGGACGTCATGGAGCAGAACTTTATCAAGGTGGCGCAAACCAAAGGCCTGTCGATGTTTGAAATCATCACCCGCCATGTACTGAGAAACGCCATTCCGCCGATTATCCCGAAACTGGGTATGCAATTTTCGACCATGATGACCTTCGCCATGCTGACTGAGTCTATTTTCAACTGGCCGGGGATCGGGCGCTGGTTGCTCGATGCCATCTCAACCCAGAACTATGTCGCTATCCAGGCCGGTGTGATCACCGTCGGTAGCTTTATTCTGATTGCCAACATCCTGTCTGACTTGGCCGGTGCCTTTGTCAATCCACTGGTTCGCAAGGAATGGTATGCTATCAAATAACATCTATCAGGAGACTAAGATCCCGACCCAGCTCGAGCGAGCTTGGCAAAATTTCAGAAACAACTCCCTAGCCATGTTTGGCCTGTGGTGTTTGGTGCTACTCACCCTGATCACGCTACTGGCCCCTTGGCTGACACCTTATGATTCGTTCAGCCAGGTCGGCGAACTTCTGATGCCACCGTCATGGGATACTGCAGGTAAAGTCGAATACTTCTTCGGTACCGACGATCTCGGCCGCGATATGCTCAGCCGCTTGCTGCTCGGCTCGCGCCTGACGTTTGGTTACGCAGTTTTAGTGGCGTTGGCATCGGCTGCCATCGGTATCCTGATCGGTGTGTTGGCTGGTATGACTCGAGGGTTGAAGTCCAGTTTCCTCAATCACGTGCTTGATACCGTGCTCTCTATTCCTTCCCTACTGCTGGCCATTATTGTTGTCGCGTACATGGGACCGGGAGAGACCAATATCTTGCTTGCTATCTGGTTAGCGTTGATCCCACGATTCATCCGTGCGGTCTACACGGCGGTACACAACGAGGTAGAAAAAGACTACATCATGGCCGCCCGCCTAGATGGCGCCAACGATTTCTACCTGCTGTACAACTCTATTTTACCCAATATCCTGACCGTGCTGACCAATGAGTTCACCCGGGCGATTTCCATCGCCATCCTCGATATTGCCGCACTGGGCTTCCTCGGCCTCGGTGCCCAAGCCCCGATGCCGGAATGGGGTGCGATGCTGGGCGACTCCATTGAACTGATTTACCTTGCACCATGGACCGTCACCTTACCGGGACTGGCCATTACATTCAGTGTTTTGGTAGTAAACTTAGTAGGAGAAGGACTCCGCCAAGCCATTAACGCGGGGATTGACTGATGCCACTATTAGATATTCGAAACCTGACTATTGAGATCGATACACCACAGGGCATGGTGAAAGCGGTAGACCGCATGAGCCTAACGATTAACGAAGGTGAGATCCGTGGTTTGGTAGGTGAATCCGGCTCGGGTAAAAGCCTAGTCGCCAAAGCCATTGCCGGGGTAACCAAGAGCAACTGGCGTGTGAGTGCCGATCGCCTCCGTCTGGGAGACATTGATCTGCTGACCCTGTCACCACGTGAACGTCGCCGCGTAGTCGGGCGCGAGATCGCAATGATTTTCCAGGAGCCGTCCTCCTGCCTTGATCCGTCAGAAAAAGTCGGTGAGCAATTGGAAGAAGCGATCCCGTCATCATCATTCGACGGTTATTTCTGGCAGCGCTTCCACTGGCGCCAGAAGCAGGCGATTGCCCTGCTGCACAAAGTAGGTATTAAAGATCACCGCCGCGTGATGCGCAGCTACCCTTACGAGCTGACCGACGGTGAGTGTCAGAAGGTCATGATCGCCATGGCCATTGCCAACCGCCCTCGCCTGCTTATTGCCGATGAGCCGACCAATGACCTTGACCCGATCACTCAGGCACAGATTTTCCGCCTGCTAAGCCGGATGAATCAGCTTGGCAATACTACGATTTTGTTGGTCAGTCACGATCTGACTACCGTCACCCAGTGGGCAGACAGGATCACCGTGATGTACTGTGGTCAATCCGTAGAGTCTGCGAATCGCCAGCAGCTGCTGGAGTCACCGCACCACCCGTATACCGAAGCATTATTGCGGGCTATGCCGGACTTCAACCTCGACAAGCTTGCCCACAAGAGCAAACTGGAAACTCTGCCGGGCTCTATCCCGCCACTGCAGCATTTGCCAATTGGCTGCCGATTGGGGCCTCGCTGTCCGCACGCCCAGCGAAAATGTGTCGAAGTACCGAAACGCAGAAAAATCAAGAATCACAAGTTCAGCTGCCACTTCCCTCTGAACATGGAGAGCAATACCAAATGAGTGCGTTACTTGAAGTCGAGAACCTGAAGAAAGACTACCACTACCGCTCAGGACTATTCCGCCGCCGAACTATTGAGGCCGTAAAACCGGTCTCATTCAGCCTAGAAGCAGGCGAAACTATTGCCTTTATGGGTGAAAACGGCTCGGGTAAATCAACCCTGGCACGTATGCTTGCTGGGGTGGTCGAGCCGACCGAAGGCGTTATCCGGGTAAACGGCGAGCCGCTGGCACATCGCGACTTTCAAACCCGCTGTAAGCTGATCAGGATGATCTTCCAAGATCCCAACACCTCGCTTAACCCTAGGATCCAAATCGGCAAGATCCTTGAGGGGCCGCTGAAGCGAAATACCAACATGACGCCGCAAGCCCGTGAGCGCCGGATCATGGAAACACTAAAACGAGTCGGTTTGCTGCCGGAGCATGCGTATTTCTATCCGCAAATGCTGGCTACCGGTCAGAAGCAACGTGTCTCGCTCGCCCGTGCACTTATCCTTCAACCTTGTATCATTGTCGCCGACGAAGCGCTGAATGGACTGGACATGTCGATGCGTTCGCAAATCCTCAACCTGTTGCTAGAGCTTCAGGAAGAGATGGGCCTGTCATATATCTACGTATCCCAGCATATGGGGGTGATTAAGCACTTCTCGGATAAAATCATTGTAATGCAGCATGGCGAAATTGTTGAGCAAGGTAAAACGGATGAGGTGTTCAACAGCCCGCAACATGCGTTAACCCAAAAGCTGCTTGATAGCCATTTCTCAGCACCGTCCCATGACCGAAGCAACCGGATCAGCCGGGCAACGCCAAAAATCGAGTGCTAACAAAGCAGGTAACATGAAAACGGGCGACATGCCCGTTTTTGTTACCTGTATACGCAATACCCCGCCCAACACCCTAGCTCCTCAAACCAGAAGCACAGCCAAACCACCCAGTAATACCGAACCAATGACGGGCAAGGCAACATACTTACGCAAGCCCTGCTCACCGATGAACCAAGCCATGCCCATTTTCACCAAGCTGTTAACGGCTGCGGCAATAAAGATCCCCATCGCAGCAAGGGCAAGCATCTCGCCACCGGCACTTTGTCTTCCTAGGGCCAGGGTGATGGCATCCACATCGGTGATCCCCGAAATCGCAGCCAGTGCCAGGGTACCGGTATCACCAAACCATTCTTGAAGACCATTGGCCAACAGAATAATCAACATCAAAATCAGGCCGAATCCAAGGGCAGACGTCAGTGCCAGCGGATTTTGCTTCATTTCAGGACTGGTTTGACCCTCAGCCTTGTTACGCTGCCATATCCACCAAGCTGGAAGGTAGAAGCCAAGCATCATCAGTAGCATAGGTAGCCACAGCAACTCAATCAGTTGCCGGTTAACCACCGAGCAGACGAACAAGATACGAGGAAACATGGTACCGCAGCTAAGCAAGATGCCACTAGCCAGCAACCCATTGAGCTGGGGCTGCTGTTTTGACAGGTGGGAGAATTGCAAAGTCAGTGCTGTCGATGAGCTAAGCCCCGCGAATAGGCATGTCAGCAGGATCCCCTTTTGCGCTCCACCGATTTTCATCGCGAAGTAGCCGACAAAAGAGATCCCGGCAATCAACACCACCATCCACCAAATCTCATAGGGGTTTATCGCTCCCCATGGCCCCATCGGCTCATTGGGCAACAGTGGCAGCATTACTACTGAGATAAGTAGCAAACGAAGCGCAGCATCAAGCTCATACTCCTGCAATCGTTGCAATGCATTGTGCAGCTCTTGTTTGTTGTCGAGGATAATTGCGGTGATCACCGCAGCAGAGATCGCCAGCGCAGGTTCCCCAACAATCGCCAACGCGCCGAGGAGGAAGGTAATTAAGGTGCCCACCAAGCCAGTGATACTAAGATTGGTTTGCCATTTGAGCCGTTGCGAGTAGGCGACAGTCAATACTATGGTCAGGGCAACAAACGATAAGCCCAGAAAAAGCTCAGAAAACAGTTCGGCCAGCAGGCCGCAAATCCCACCTAGCAAGCCAACCAGCGAATAGGTTCTGATCCCGGCAATGCGGCTCCCGGCCGCTTCGTTTCGATCAACCCAGCCTCGTTGGATACCTATGATGGCACCAAGCAACAAGGCGATGCCCAACCGGATATAGGGGGAAGTTAACGCAAGCTCCGAGTCCATGTCAGTGACCTCAATGACCCACACTTTTTAGTTTAGGTCTGTCTGTAAAAGGTAACTGCTTGGTTTGTCACGTTTTTGGTAGACATAAAAAAACAGGCCCTCGATGAGGGCCTGTATTCTCTGGTATTTGTTAGCAGGCGCTTACGCCAGCGTCTTGTTGATTTCCGCCAGTACCGCTGCCGGATCAGCGGCTTTGGTAATTGGACGGCCGATCACCAAGTAATCAGAGCCAGCCTGAACGGCTTCAACAGGGGTCATTACTCGGCGTTGGTCGCCAGCAGCGCTGCCTGCAGGACGAATACCAGGAGTAACCAGCTTAAACTCACTGCCCAGCTCAGTCTTCAGCATGGTCGACTCGTGTGCTGAACATACTACCCCATCAAGACCACTGTTTTTGGTCAGGCGAGCAAGGTTCAAAACATGATCTTTTGGCTCTGCCGTGATGCCAATCCCCTGAAGGTCTGAGGCTTCCATACTGGTCAGAACCGTCACACCGATAAGTAACGGGCGATCTTTGCCAAACGGCTCAAGGATTTCACGAGACGCCGTCATCATACGCTCGCCACCGCTAGCATGTACGTTCACCATCCACACACCCAGATCGGCCGCTGCCGCCACAGCGCGTGAGCAAGTGTTCGGGATATCGTGGAATTTCAAATCGAGAAATACAGAATGGCCCCGCTCATGCAGCTTACGCACAAAGTCAGGGCCAAAAAAAGTAAACATCTCTTTGCCAACTTTCAATCGGCAACTTCCCGGTTCAATTCGGTCAACAAAGGCTAACGCTTCGTCTTGGCTTGGGTAGTCGAGAGCGACAATTACTTTTGGATCTAACATGGCATCTCCTGCTTAGTTATAAGGTCAAACTAGCCCAGCTTGCTGAGCGCGCTCAGGATTGTACAGCAAAATAGTTTTTTATCGAGTATTAATTGATATTTCACACCAAACAGCCAAAAGTTACACTCAATACAAGTAGCCAATCGTTTGATATAGGGAGAATATTTTTTAAGGTGTTTTGCTTTATATAAATTCAACCTAAATTATTTAACTAGCTCGTTTGAGGTCAAAATAGCATAGTTTTATTACAAAAAAAGCCCACTTGAGCTTCAAGCGGGCTTTTCAATGTAATTTACACGGTCATCTTGTGCTTATTCACCATCCAATCCACGTATTGGCTTAATGGCACCCCACCCTTTGCAGGAAGGACATTGCCAATACAGGGAATGGGTAGCAAACCCACATTGGCGACAACGGTAATGAGGCTTAATTTTAAGCTGCTCTCCAACCAAGCCACGCAGTGTGGTCAAACTGTCTTTTGCCCTGCCGTCCTCAGCTTCGTCCAAATGATAGTCCATCAACTGGTAAAAGCCCTTCATAGTCGGGTTCTTCTGCAACTGACGGGTCATAAAGGTCTGGGCCATGGTTGCCCCTTCCCGCTTGGCAATCTCATCGGCTAGCATAAGTTCTGCCGTCGAGCCTGCCTTCTGTTCGACACAGTAGCGCAGATACTTGAGCCAAGCAGATTCATTGTCCATCGCTTCATAGCACTGCAACAAGAGCGGCAGCGCTTCACCGATGAATTCAATGTCTTGCTCGGCCACACGCTCCAATTGCTTAGCAGCGGCTTTGAAGTCCTCTTCGGCAATCAAGATCTTTGCCAGCATAATACTGGCTCTAACACAGGTCTTGTCTGCTGATAGCGACTTCTTCAGTAGCTGTTTTGCTTTATCCGGGTTCTGGGCGCTCATTTCGAGCATCGCCATTTCACACCAGTAATGGGCGATATCATGCTTGAGCTTACTCTTGCCCATCTTGACCAGATGGTTGGCAATATTAATGGCCTTTTCCCATTCCCTGGTCTGTTGATAAATGGTCAGAAGTTGCTGAAGTGCGCCTTTACGGTGGTCTGGTTCATCCAGTAGCTGTTCGAAGATCTTCTCGGCGCGGTCAAAAAAACCAGCTGCCATGTAGTCCTGCGCCAGCTGCTGCAAAGCAAGATTACGCTGGTCGATAGTAAGGTTGGGGCGGGCAATCAAATTTTGGTGGATACGAATTGCACGATCAACTTCTCCCCGGCTCCGGAACAGATTTCCCAAAGCCAGGTGAGTATCGATGGTTTCACTATCAACCTGGAGCAACTCAATAAACACATCCACTGCTTTGTCGGATTGGTCCGACAACAGCAGGTTCAGGCCTGTCACGTACTGACGTGACATATGATGAGACTGCTCTTGTTGCTTGTTACTAGCGCTCCTGTTACCCATGTACCAGCCGTAGGCGGCTGCGATAGGCAATAGCAGGAACAACAGTTCTAGCATTAAATGTTATTCCTTAATTGGCTCGGCGCGTAGCTGATCCAATTCTTGTTGCTGCTTTTGTACTTTCTTGCTCAGGCGGTTTTTGGTGAAGCGGGCTTTAAGGTATAGCAGGCCACAGATCAGCCAGCCGATCACAAACCCGGAACCGAAGGCAATACCCAGCAATGTGGAAAGCTGGAGTTCTCCCTGGGCGATCAGAAAGTCAAAGTTAACCAACTGCTGATTTTGGGCACCCAACGCTAGGGTAACCAAGAAACACGCAGCCAGTAAGAGTACAGTCAGTATCTTCATCGTGAATCCTTCTCACTTGAACGAAATGTAGATTTTAGATGATACCTATCTGGTAAAGGCAATGCCCCTAAACCGAAAAAACATCTGGTATAAGCACAGATGGGTATGGCCTGATTATGCAAGATTTTGCCTCATCAGACCATGATCAATACGCATAAAAAAACGGCATACTTAACAGCATGCCGTTTTTTTGTTCTAAACGTGCTTAACTAGCAATAGACTGGTTAACACGGTCGCGCAATTCCTTACCTGGCTTGAAGTGAGGAACGTACTTGCCGTCCAGCTCAACTTTGTCACCTGTTTTCGGGTTTCGACCTACACGTGGAGCGCGGTAATGCAAAGAGAAGCTACCAAAGCCACGGATTTCGATACGGTCACCTTCAGCAAGTGTCGTAGCCATATGCTCAAGGATTTCCTTAATTGCATCTTCTACCTGTTTGGCAGAAAGATGTGTTTGTTGACTACATAGTCTTTCAATTAATTCAGACTTTGTCATAAACACTCCGTTTTTAGTATGTTTCTCAATAGTATAACCGCTTGGGGGGAAAAGTGATCCCCCCGAGCTCAATTATTCGCCTTTAGCCGCTTTGAAAGCGTCAGCCATTGCGTTACCGAAAGAAGCATCTTCTTGCTTGTTCAGGTTAGCCATAGCTTCTTGCTCTTCAGCAACGTCTTTAGCGCGAACAGATAGGTTGATTACGCGGTTCTTACGGTCAACGCCTGTGAATTTAGCTTCAACAGAATCGCCAACAGAAAGAACTAGAGTTGCGTCTTCAACACGGTCAACTGATGCTTCAGAAGCACGTAGGTAACCTTCAACACCTTCAGCTAGCTCGATAGTTGCGCCTTTCGCGTCAACTGCAGTAACAGTACCAGTAACTAGAGCACCTTTCTTGTTAACTGCAACGTAGCCGTTGAATGGGTCTTCTTCGATCTGCTTGATACCTAGAGAGATACGCTCACGCTCAGCGTCAACTGCTAGAACAACTGCAGAGATTTCGTCGCCTTTCTTGAAGTCACGAACTGCGTCTTCACCTGCAACATTCCAAGAAATGTCAGATAGGTGAACTAGACCGTCGATGCCGCCTTCAAGACCGATGAAGATACCGAAGTCAGTGATAGACTTGATCTTACCAGTTACGCGATCGCCCTTAGCTTGCATTTCTGCGAATGACTGCCATGGGTTAGCTTTACACTGCTTAAGACCTAGGCTGATACGACGACGTTCTTCGTCGATATCAAGAACCATAACTTCAACTTCGTCGCCCACGTTAACAACTTTAGATGGGTGGATGTTCTTGTTAGTCCAATCCATCTCAGAAACGTGTACAAGACCTTCAACGCCTTCTTCGATTTCAACGAAGCAGCCGTAGTCAGTTAGGTTAGTTACGCGGCCAGAAAGCTTAGTACCTTCTGGGTAACGCTTAGCGATAGCTACCCATGGATCTTCGCCTAGCTGCTTAAGACCTAGTGATACGCGAGTACGCTCACGGTCGAACTTAAGAACTTTAACGTTGATCTCGTCGCCAACATTAACGATTTCAGATGGGTGTTTAACGCGCTTCCAAGCCATGTCAGTGATGTGTAGAAGACCGTCAACACCACCAAGATCAACGAACGCACCGTAGTCAGTAAGGTTCTTAACGATACCTTTAACTTCCATGCCTTCCTGTAGAGAAGCAAGAAGTTCATCACGCTCAACGCTGTTTTCAGATTCGATAACTGCGCGACGAGAAACAACTACGTTGTTACGCTTCTGGTCTAGCTTGATTACTTTGAACTCTAGCTCTTTGTTTTCTAGGTGAGCAGTGTCACGAACTGGACGTACGTCTACTAGAGAACCTGGTAGGAACGCACGGATGCCGTTAAGTTCAACTGTGAAGCCGCCCTTAACTTTACCGTTGATGATACCAACAACAGTTTCAGCGTCTTCGTAAGCTTTTTCAAGAACGATCCAAGCTTCGTGGCGCTTAGCTTTCTCGCGAGAAAGTTTAGTCTCACCAAAGCCGTCTTCAACTGCGTCTAGTGCAACGTCAACTTCAGCACCAACTTCGATTTCAATTTCGCCAGCAGCGTTCTTGAATTCATCAGCAGGGATAGAAGACTCAGACTTAAGGCCTGCGTCAACTAGTACGTAACCGTTTTCGATAGCTACAACAGTACCTTTAACGATCGCGCCTGGACGTGTTTCTAGTTCGTTTAGAGACTCTTCAAAAAGTAGAGCAAAAGATTCAGTCATTATTTAATCTTCAATGTGATTAACAACCATGGGTATCCTACCGCATGGGGTTGGTAGTAATGTCAGTTATCATCCGTGACACCGACGCCATCATGCCGAATTATTCGACAGACAATTTCGTTTCAATATGGGCCAATGCCTGTTCGATGACTTGATCGATAGACATCTCTGTAGAGTCTAGCACCAATGCATCAGCCGCGGGACGTAACGGCGCGACCGCACGGTTGCGATCTCGGTCGTCACGTTCCTGAATTTCTTTCAAAAGGTGGTCAAAGTTAACATCTAACCCTTTCTGTTGCAACTGGTTCATGCGACGATTCGCACGTTCTTCAGCACTGGCATCGAGAAAGATCTTGACTTCTGCCTGAGGGAACACCACGGTGCCCATGTCACGGCCGTCCGCGACCAGACCCGGTGCCTCGC
The DNA here is from genome assembly GCF_056158405.1 of Photobacterium sp. AWH4_225. Classification (NCBI taxonomy): domain Bacteria; kingdom Pseudomonadati; phylum Pseudomonadota; class Gammaproteobacteria; order Vibrionales; family Vibrionaceae; genus Photobacterium; species Photobacterium sp. AWH4_225. Next base: position 2,849,029 of record NZ_JBSWTF010000001.1, read on the forward strand.
TGAAAGCACGCTGGCGACGAAGCAAGGCTTCACGCACACGCGGCAATGCAGCCACCTTAGAGGCCGCCATACCGGTTTCTTCCTTACGAAGCTCACCCGATACGTCTTCCCCTTCAAGAATCACCTTTACCAACTCACCTTCAGCCACAAACTGCACATCCAGGTGAGCAGCCAAAGGTACAAGTGCGTCTTCAGACTCAAGGTCAACACCGTGGTGCAACGCAGCAAGCGCCAGCACACGGTAGATGGCACCAGAGTCCAATAGCTTCCAGCCCAGTTTTTCTGCCAACAGCATACATAGCGTGCCTTTGCCGGCACCGCTTGGTCCATCGACAGTGATCACTGGCGCGTGAGTAGACATAGGTAATCTCCAAACTTGTTTAAATCTAAGCAGTAATACCCATCGACACGCCTGCAGGGACATACCGATACTTATTACCGCTCTCAAACGGGGGCATATTATACGAGAAAAAAGTTGTGATACCAATCAGTAATCCGGCTTTGGGACAAATACTGAGAAGGAAAAAACAAAACCCGCCAGGTGGCGGGTTTGTCACGACTATTGATGATTTTGCCAATTAGTTGCTCAAAATCGCCAGCTTGTCGAAGTAGTCCGGGAAGGTCTTGGAGGTACACTTAGGATCGTTAATCGTCACCGGCGTATCACTCAGTGCCACCAGCGAGAAGCACATTGCCATACGGTGATCATCGTAAGTATCAATAGCAGCATGGGTAAGCTGTGCAGGCGGAGTAATCGTGATGTAGTCTTCACCTTCTTCCACTTCAGCACCTACTTTGCGCAGTTCAGTTGCCATCGCAGCCAGACGGTCAGTTTCCTTCACACGCCAGTTGTAAACATTGCGAATCGACGTAGTGCCTTCGGCAAACAGCGCCGCGGTAGCAATCGTCATCGCCGCATCTGGGATATGATTAAAATCAAGATCAACCGCTTTAAGCTCACCACGACGGGCAATCACATAATCATCGCCCCACTCGATTTCAGCGCCCATTGCCGCTAGCGCATCAGCAAATTGAACATCACCCTGGATACTCTTCTTGCCAATACCGGTCACTTTCACTTCACCGCCTTTAATCGCTGCCGCCGCTAGGAAGTATGACGCCGATGAAGCATCACCTTCAACCAAGAAGTCACCCGGTGCCTGGTAAGCCTGGTTACCTTTCACCACAAACTCCTGGTAATCGCGGTTCTCCACCTCGACACCGAACTGAGCCATGATATGCAGGGTGATATCAATATACGGCTTCGATACCAGCTCACCTTTAATGCGGATCACCGTATCTGCCGAGGCTAGCGGCGCCGACATCAAGAATGCGGTGAGGAACTGACTCGAAATCGAACCATCAATTTCCACTTCGCCACCTGTCAGGCCTGTGCCTTTGATCTTAAGTGGTGGGTAGTTGTCATTCTCAAGGTAAGTGATTTCTGCACCTGCGGTACGCAGCGCATCCACCAAGTGGCCGATTGGGCGCTCTTTCATGCGCGGCTCACCGGTCAGGACGAACTCGCCATCACCAAGGCACAGTGCCGCCGCCAACGGGCGCATCGCGGTGCCGGCATTCCCCAAGAAGAGTTCCATCGCCTCGGTTGGCTTGAACGCTCCACCTAGGCCAGTTACTTCACAAACGGTTTTGTCATCAGACAGCTGATAGCTCACTCCCAGCTTGGTCAGGGCTGTTAGCATATGACGGATATCATCACTATCAAGGAGGTTAGTCAGTCGGGTGGTGCCGTTTGCTAACGCCGCCAATAGCAGAGCTCGGTTCGAGACGCTTTTGGAACCTGGCAGATTCACGGTGCCATTAATCTTACTGATCGGCTGTAACGTTAAACTTTCCATCTGTTATTTCATTAATCCTGTTTGGTCGCAGTTCAAGCAGATTAACCAATATTGACTCAGTTCGCTAGTACCGTTTGATCAGTTCAGCACGATTTTTTCGTAGGTAGAAAAAAAGCGCCAGAGGCGCTTTTCTTCATACTCAATGCGATGGCGATTAATCTTCACAGCGGGACAGGTTGGTTCCGTCGAAGTCGCAATCAAGGTCAACCCAACGGCCTTCGTATTTGGCCAACGAGTTATCCGCGGCAGAATAGCCCCAGATAGTGCCGCCTGTTACTGGCCCTTCAAGCTCGATTTCGTCATCAAAACGATCCTCTCGTTCGATTTCTATTGCGACAAAGCGCTCCTGGCCACCGGCATCTTTCAGGTAGCGCCCTTCGACATCTACCCAGCTGGTATCAAGATTGCTCTCATCTAAATCATCATCAAACTCAGTCTGGTCAATGATTTCAATTGCGATACCATTGATGGTGAGCACTTTATCTAGATATTTCGCTTCACCCACAGCCTGGAACTCTTTACCTGGTTTTGAGCTACCATCATCTTCGAATTCGATTTCCGTCGCCAACAAACGGCTATTGCGATGGACCATTTCGACCTCAACCCAGCGGCCAGAAGCCAGATCTTCACGACGCCCATCATCAAATTCGGTTTCATCATTCACTTCAATACGCAGGCGGCCATTGAGCTCGATTTGGGTCAGGTTATTGTTGACCCAGGAAATAACACCTTCGATCTCAGTATCGTCATAATCATGATCACCTTCAACATCAACCTCAGTAGCCTTTAAAGTATTGGTCTCTTTATCGTACGTACCATAAACCTCAACCCACGCGCCATTGACTAATTCTTTTCGATCATCAACATCAGCATTACTGTAATCAACAGTCACCGTACCAACCTTAAAAGTATTAGTATTGAGTTGCGATACCGGGCCCTCTACTTCAACAAAACCGATATCCGGCACTTTCTGAACGGCAACCACTTCCACCGAGCCATCCGCAAGAGGGTAAGTCGTCACCATCACCCAGTCGCCAACATTGATACCCGCCAAACCCGCGAACGTCATGGTGATACCGTTAACCGTAAACTCATTACCGTTAATCGCACTAACGACACCGGTCAGAGAAGGATCCAGCTTCATGGTTTCAATCCGGCTATCGTCAGCATCAACCTGAACGCGCATACCGTTTACCACCTGATCGAAAGATACCGTCACGCCATCACGATACATCACCGGGGCACCTTCACTGTACAGCGCATAGCCGTTAACGGTCAGGGTCTGGTCGCTGTGTGATATATTCGCGACCTGTCCATCTAGACGACCTGTTTTGTTCTCCGCCTCGGAGCCACCCGAGCCAGAGCCGCCGCCACAGCCAACCAACGCCATTGCAACCAGAGAAGCCAGTGCCATTTTTTTCATAATTTACCTATGATTAATTGTGCATAATTGAAAACTGGCGGTATCTTATAGCCCACAGCGTGAAGTATTCGTGAAGAAAATGCCGTCGGAGAAAAAATAAGCTGCCTTATGAAAGTGCTGATTGTCGAAGATAACCACCATGTCGCTGAAACCCTTGCCGATTACCTTGAACTCGAGGGTTACACCATCGATTGTGCCTACCATGGACTGGGGGCTATAACCTTGGTCAAAGAGAACCACTATGATGTCATCATCATGGATATCATGATGCCCAAGATTGATGGCATTTCTGCAGTCAAAAAAATCCGCGAAGAGGTCTTCTGCGACACGCCAATCCTTTTTCTCACGGCCAAAGACAGCCTAGAAGACAAAGTCGCTGCGTTTCAGGCTGGCGGCGATGACTACCTGGTCAAGCCCTTTGCCATGGAAGAGCTCTGCCTGCGCCTGCAAGCACTGGCCTGTCGAGGCTCTCGCAAAGATGTCGGGGTGCTCTCCTTTGCTGATCTCACCATCAACCAAACAACAGGCGAAGTGTTGCGCGCCGGCCTCCCCATCAAACTGAGCCGTATCCAACTTAAAATTCTGTCACTATTGATGAAGAGAGCACCAGCTATCGTTTCAAGGCAAGAAGTCATCGATACCGTCTGGGGGGAAGAGGCACCAGGAAGCGATGCCTTGCGCAGTCATGTCTATGGCCTGAGAAATGCCATCGATAAAGGCTTTGTAGAAACACGATTAGAGACAATTCATGGCCAAGGATACAGACTCAAAGCGTAAAGCCTACCCCAGTATTTATCGCAAGATTCGCTGGAGCTTCGGCATCCCTACTCTGATCATGTTTACGTTATTCTGGTCAGTGATCTACCTCGCCGAAAATGAACTCGAGATTATCAGTCTCCATCATTGGCTCGATACCGAGGCAAGCCGCTACAGCCGTGATTACCAGCGCTTTGGTGATCAGGCCCAACTACCAAATGAAAAAGAGTTTTACAGTTACTGGAGTAAAGAAAACACGCCGGCTTGGCTCGTTAGCTATACCGAGCCCGGATTCTACGAGCACCTACTGGGCAAAGAAGATAAACACTTCATTGTCACCGAGCACCCATCCGGTGACGGCCTCTTTTATATCGTGTTCCAGGACGATGCCGATGACTATCTCGATGAATATGAAGCTCGCCTGCATTTCATGACTTTCAGCCTCGGCGGATTAGTCTCTCTCGCAGTGCTGATCTACAGCTGGTATTTTGTAAAAAGTGTCTCTAGGCCGCTGGAAACCATCGAGCACAAAATTCGCAATATGCCCCCGGACCAACCGGACTTTTTGGTCGAGACCGAATACAAAGAAACCCGGGAAATTGAACAAGCCCTGCATGAAAGCAAGGTGGAGATTGCACGCTTTTTTCAACGTGAGCATGATTTCAGCCGCTTTGCTTCCCATGAGCTTCGCACTCCGATAATGGTCATACAAGGTTCAGCGGAATTGCTGGGTAAAGTGCCCAATCAACCTCCTGTTGCAATAAAAGCGATCAATCGATTACAACAAGCCAGCGAAGAAATGCGGGAGTTAACAGAAGCCTTTTTACTATTGGGCAAAGAGAGTATCGATCAGCATCATTTCGGCGATTTTGAGCTAGAGCATAACCTGCGCCAGCAACTCGATGCCATGGCTCCGATTTTCGCCAAACAAGATGCCACTTTCGTGTTGGAGACCGATTCGCCAAGCACTATTCACGCCCCTGAGAGCTTCATTAATATTGTTATTAACAACTTGATCAAAAATGCCTTTAGCTACAGTGTAGGCGATATTCAGATCCAGCTTACCGGGGATAAGCTGACCATCATCAATTATCACGACGGTAATGAAACGTTTAATGCAGGATATGGTTGCGGGCTAGTGATTGTTGAACGAATTTGCGAACGTATGGGGTGGCAGTTCACCCCCGTTGACGACAGCACAAAGTTCACCACTACATTAGCCTTTACATCTACCCCCAACGCAAGGAGCGAGGAACATGATAACCATTTTGGCGCGATTTAAGATATTTCGGTTAATTTCTGTTGGGCTATTGGTGGTAATGGCAGGCTGTACTGGCATGCCTAAGTCCGTCGAGCCAGTCTCTCCCTTCAGTGTCGATAAATACTTGGGAACCTGGTATGAAATCGCCCGCTTGGATCATAGCTTCGAGCGTGGACTCAGTGATGTCAGTGCCGTTTATAGCCTTAATGATGACGGCTCTATAAAGGTGATCAACCGAGGCTTTGATACCGAAGAGCAAAAATGGCAGCAGGCCGATGGCCGAGCCGTATTTGTCGATGACGAAAACAAAGGTCACCTCAAGGTCTCATTCTTCGGCCCCTTCTACAGCAGTTATGTGGTGTTCTTTCTCGAGCCCGACTATTCCGTTGCCCTTGTCAGCGGATTCAACAGTGATTATTTGTGGTTGCTAGCGAGAAAGCCCGAACTAGATAAGGCACAAATCTCCCGTTATGTCGCCATTGCCAAAGAAGCGGGATTTGAAACCGACAAGCTGCTCTACCCGGAGCAGTCACGTTACCAGTGAGCAGATAAAAACCGACCCGCCAGGGAAGGCGGGTCGGAGCGACATGGATGTCTTATTGCGTTTTTTAAATTTTCATTCTAGTGCTAAGGCTCAGGAATAAACCTTAACCATGCTGCTGCTCGAACTGCTTCATGAAATCAACCAACGCTTGTACACCTTCGATTGGCATTGCGTTGTAGATCGAAGCGCGCATCCCGCCAACAGCACGGTGCCCCTTGAGGGCTTTCAAGCCAGCAGCATCTGCTTGCTCTAGGAACAAGGCATCCAACTCAGGATTCTTAAGCTGGAACGGCACGTTCATCAGTGAGCGGTTGTCCGAATGAACCTCGTTACGGTAGAAATCCGACTGGTCAATGTAGTCATACAACACGTTGGCTTTGGCAACGTTGCGCTGCTCCATCGCTTCCACACCACCCAGTTCCTTGAGCCATTTGAAGACTTCACCAGCTAGGTACCAAGCAAACGTCGGTGGCGTGTTGTACATCGATTCTTTATCCACCTGGACACTATAGTCCAGAATACTTGGTAGGATAGACTGTGCCTTGCCCAGCAGATCATCACGCACGATAACAATGGTCAAACCTGCAGGGCCGATATTTTTCTGGGCGCCAGCGTAGATCACACCATATTTCGAGACATCAATCGGACGAGACAGAATCGTCGATGACAAGTCAGCCACAATAGGCTTGTCCGTAACCGGCAGGTCGCGGATCTCCAATCCATCGATGGTTTCATTCGGGCAGAAATGAACAAAGGCGGCATCATCAGACAACGGCCACTGGGCAGCCGGCAGGATCGCTTTTTTGCCATCACGCTCGCAGGTGATATCGACTACATTCGGCTGGCAGTATTTCTCGGCTTCAGCGGCCGCACTATGCGCCCAGTAACCACCATCCATATAGTCGGCACTCTTAGCGTCACCCAACAAGTTCATCGGTACTGCGGCAAACTGAGCACGGGCACCACCGTGGCAGAACAATACATGGTAATTGTCTGGGATGGATAGCAGGTCGCGCAGGTCTTGCTCGGACTGTTTGGCCACCGCAATGAACTCCTTGCCACGGTGGCTGATTTCCATCACCGAGGTACCAAGATCATTCCAATTAACGAGTTCTTGTTGGGCCTTTTTCAATACGTCTGCCGGGATCATCGCTGGGCCGGCGCAAAAGTTATAAACGTTGTCCATGGTGTAAGACGAGCTCCTGCTGGAAAAACATAAAGTTGTGGTCATAAAGCTGTGACCAATGTCTGTTTTTACACCTTTATGACGGTGCTGAAAAGGGGCAAACAGAAAATAGTATGAGGAATGGCAGGGCTCTGGCCTACAGGCATAAAAAAACGCAGCCTGTAGGCTGCGCTTTTATCAGAGTAACTAACTACCTAGTTATTCCTGCTCAGAAGAGTCGTCTGCTTCGCTGTCAGCAGCTGGCGTTTCGCCCTCTGCTGGAGCTTCACCTTCGACCAGTTCCGCATCTTCGATAAGCTCGTCTTCTTCCGGCTCGTCGATACGCTGCAGACCAACAACCTGCTCGTCTTCAGCAGTACGGATCAGGGTAACACCCTGAGTATTACGGCCGACACGGCTCACTTCTGCCACACGAGTACGAACCAGCGTACCGCCGTTGGTGATCATCATGAACTCGTCGCCGTCTTCAACCTGAACAGCACCAACTACGCTACCGTTACGCTCAGAGACCTTGATAGAGACAACACCCTGGGTCGCACGGCTCTTCGCTGGGTATTCTTCCAGCTCAGTTCGCTTACCGTAACCATTTTCGGTTACTGTCAGTACGTCACCTTCGTTGTGAGGAACAATCAAGGAAACAACCTTGTCGCTCTCAGCCAACTTGATACCGCGAACACCCGCCGCAGTACGGCCCATGCCACGTACCTGCTCTTCAGAGAAACGAACAACCTTACCGGCTTTCGAGAACAGCATGATGTCATCGCTGCCTTCGGTGATATCCACACCGATCAGCGAGTCACCGTCACGTAGGTTAACTGCGATGATACCTGCGCTACGAGGACGGCTGAAGTCAGTCAGCGGGGTCTTCTTAACGGTACCGTCTGCAGTCGCCATGAAGATAAACTTGTCAGCGGCGTATTCCTTCACTGGTAGGATAGCGGTAATACGCTCACCTTCTTCCAGCGGCAGGATATTCACAATCGGCTTACCACGGGCAGTACGGCTAGCCAGCGGTAGCTGGTAAACTTTCAGCCAGTACATACGGCCGCGGCTCGAGAAACATAGAATCGTATCGTGGGTATTGGCCACCAGCAGACGCTCAATGAAGTCTTCATCCTTCATACGCGTTGCCGCTTTACCTTTACCACCACGACGCTGTGCTTCGTAGTCGCTCAGAACCTGGTACTTGACGTAACCTTCGTGAGAAAGGGTTACAACAACATCTTCCTGGTTGATCAGATCTTCCAAATCGATGTCGTGGCTCGCTGCAGTAATTTCAGTGCGGCGAACATCGTTGAACTGCTCTTTGACCAGTTCAAGTTCTTCGCGGATCACTTCCATTAAACGCTCAGAACTTGCAAGGATGTGCATCAGCTCAGCGATTTCTTCAAGCAGTGTTTTGTATTCGCCAAGGATCTTCTCGTGCTCTAGACCCGTCAACTTGTGTAGACGTAGATCTAGAATCGCTTGGGCTTGCTGTTCAGTCAGGTAGTACTGACCGTCACGGATACCGTATTGCTCTTCCAGCCATTCCGGACGAGCAGCATCGGTGCCTGCACGCTCAAGCATTGCTGCAACATTGCCAAGATCCCAGCCGCGTGCAACCAGGCCAGCTTTCGCTTCAGCTGGCGTCGGCGCGCTTTTGATCAGCTCGATGATTTCATCGATGTTGGCCAGTGCCAGTGCCAAACCTTCAAGGATATGGGCACGTTCACGGGCTTTGCGTAGCTCATAGATAGTACGGCGAGTCACCACTTCACGGCGGTGGTTCACAAAGCACTTCAACATCTCTTTCAGGTTGAAGGTCTTCGGCTGGCCGTTATCTAGTGCCACCATGTTGATACCGAATGTGGTCTGAAGCTGAGTCTGTGCGTACAGGTTGTTCAGCACCACCTCGCCCACAGCGTCACGCTTACATTCGATAACAATGCGCATACCGTCTTTGTCAGATTCGTCGCGCAGGGCACTTATCCCTTCAACCTTCTTGTCTTTTACTAGCTCGGCGATCTTTTCGATCAGACGGGCTTTGTTGACCTGGTATGGGATTTCAGTAACAACAATGGTCTCTTTACCATTCTTGTCAGCTTCAATTTCCGCTTTCGAGCGCAGGTAGATCTTTCCGCGACCGGTCTTATAGGCATCAACGATACCCTTACGGCCACTGATCATAGCTGCAGTCGGGAAGTCTGGACCCGGAATGTATTCCATCAGCTGATCAATGGTGATGTCTTCATCATTGATGTAAGCCAAGCAACCATCGATCACTTCACCTAGGTTGTGAGGTGGGATGTTCGTTGCCATACCAACGGCGATACCCGACGAACCGTTAACCAACAGGTTCGGGATCTTGGTTGGTAGTACCGCAGGGATCTGCTCGGTACCGTCATAGTTAGGAACGTAATCTACCGTCTCTTTGTCCAGATCAGCCAATAGTTCATGGGCGATCTTGGCCATACGCACTTCGGTATAACGCATTGCCGCGGCGGAGTCGCCGTCAATCGAACCGAAGTTACCCTGACCATCTACCAGCATGTAGCGAAGAGAGAAAGGTTGCGCCATACGTACGATCGTGTCGTAAACCGCGCTATCACCGTGCGGGTGATATTTACCGATTACGTCACCAACCACACGGGCAGATTTTTTATATGCTTTATTCCAGTCATTGCCCAGTACGTTCATCGCGAATAAAACGCGACGGTGTACCGGCTTAAGGCCATCACGCACATCAGGAAGAGCACGACCCACGATAACTGACATCGCGTAGTCGAGATACGAGCCTTTCAGCTCCTCTTCAATGTTTACGGGCGTGATCTCTTTTGCAAGATCGCTCATGGAGCCAATATCCCTCAGGTAATTTCTGTCGTATACGTATACCAAACGGCATAGTTAGCGCTAAAACGGGCTGAGAGCCAATCTAAGGCGTTATCTATAACGTCTGGTACCATACGTGCAAGGTGCGAGAATATAGCATATTTCAGCCCAGATAGGCACACCTTTCACCATTATGTTGAGAGTAATTTAGCGGATTGGGAAAAAATCGAAAGTACTAATCTCAGTATTCCCCTACTGACAGCCTGTTTTTTGCTCAAAGCTTGTTTTTTATTACTTTTCTTAGTTTTGGTTCCCACCCGAACAAATTGCAACCAATTGTAAATTATTGAGCAAGATCGTAATTGCACCACTTCTGTATAACACTGACCAAAAGCTGAACAAAAAACTGATCATTATCAATTTTGCTTTTATGCATTTAGGTACAATTAACCCGCAAGAACAAAATCTAAGATTTCAAAAATCACTATATATACAGTTAAGCGAGGTCAATTATGTTAGGCAGAGTAATCACTACATTAGGCGTGTGCATCATCGGCGGCAAATATCTTCTTATGCTCATCATCGCAGGTATTGCAATGACCACAGGCGGTGCACAGGCTGATTTGATGCAGCTAGCCATGATAGAACCAGCTGAGTAAATCCTATGCAAACACGGAACGTTTACCAGGCTTAGAAGCGAAATGCGAAGATAACGCAATCAGCTCCTAAGCCTGAATTGTTTTTAGGACCAGCAAAACTTTTTACTTCCCCTTTTCAACGCTGTTCTTCCTTCACACTCCGGCACCGCATTGTCCATTCTGTCGCTCTTCCATCTCCGGGGCGGCAGCGGTAATTCGAATCTGAGCCCATTCACTCTTTTTCAACAACACCACCATAACAAGCCAATAAATTATCGCTAATACCTGCCCCTAATGGAGGCTTAGGGTTATAATGCCGCAATCAAAAAGGAATATGGCAAAGATACATGACTAAGCAGTTGAATGTAGACCCAGCAGAAATCAGCAAATTCGAAGAAATGGCGTCCCGATGGTGGGATTTGGAAGGTGAGTTCAAACCGCTGCACCAAATCAACCCGCTGCGCCTCAACTATGTCATTGACAGAGCAGAAGGCCTATTTGGCAAAAAAGTCCTGGACGTCGGCTGCGGCGGCGGCATCTTGGCCGAGAGCATGGCAGTAGAAGGCGCCGATGTCACCGGCCTTGATATGGGCAAAGAGCCTTTGACGGTTGCCCGCCTGCATGCATTGGAAACCGGCACCAAACTTGAGTATGTCCAGCGCACTGCCGAAGAACACGCCGAACTGCATCCTGAGACCTATGATGTCGTGACCTGCATGGAAATGCTGGAACACGTACCTGACCCTGCTTCGGTGATAGCTTCCTGTGCCAAGATGGTTAAGCCAGGCGGCCATGTCTTCTTCTCGACCCTGAACCGTAACTTCAAATCATACTTGTTCGCCATCGTCGGCGCCGAGCAAGTAATGAAACTGGTACCCAAGGGTACTCATGACCACGAGAAGTTCATTCGCCCGTCCGAGCTGCTAAGTATGATTGATGCCACCCCACTGCAAGACCGCCATATTACCGGCCTGCACTATAACCCGCTAACCGACCGCTACTGGCTAGGCAGCAATGTGGATGTAAACTACATCGTCCATACCACCAAGCAGTGATATATAAAGGTCATGCTTTTTAGGCTGGGGCCAATCCCCCAGCCTTTTAAACAACTAGCTTGCCTTTGTCTATCCGCTCTCAAAGCAAACAACAAAATCCTAAACTCATTTCCATTTCAATCCACATAAAGATCCCACCGAAGGAAATGCAGGAATTGACACCAACGATCACTTTTTCCTTTTAGCCCGCGTATATACTCATTAAAGCCCCCTGTTTAGTACAAGGACATGTATATATGGCAATGAAAATAAAAGCAGTACTGTTTGATTTGGATGGCACGCTTCTCGATACTGCCCCCGACATGGCCGATGCTGCCAACCGAGTTCTGGCTGACTACGACCAACCGCCTTTGAACCAACAGCAAATTCAGGCCAACACCAGCATGGGGGCCAAGGGGTTGCTGACCGCGGGTTTTGGTACCATACCTGAGCATCTCGATATTATGGCGCTCAGAGAAGAGTTCCTGCGTTATTACGAAGACAAAATCTGTGTCAATACGTCACTTTATCAAGGTGTCACCACTTTATTGGCACAACTAGAAGAAAAAGGGATCCATTGGGGGATCATGACCAACAAGCCCGGATTCCTGACCGACATGCTGCTCCCCTTCTTTCCTGAACTGCTGCGAGCCAAAACCGTTGTCTGTGGGGATACCCTGGCTGTTGCCAAGCCTCACCCCGAGCCGCTACTGCATGCTAGTCAACAAATGGGGGTTGATCATCGCGATTGTATTTACATCGGTGATATCGAAAAAGACATGATCGCGGCCAAGGCTGCCAATATGGCAGGGTATGTCGCCGGTTGGGGATACATAGGTGATGACCACACCCCTTCAGACTGGCACGCACAGGGTGTGCTGTCCCATCCTAGTGAAATCTTAACGGTTGTCGGTAGTGAGTAACCCTAGCTACGTGCCACTAACTAACCAAGAAATAACCAAAAAATATGAAGTTTGTCAGTACGTCCATCGCCTGTAAAAAATCAAGGAATTTTTTTTTACGGGCGGTTTTTTTTACCTCAAAAAATTTTGATTTTTCCTATGATATTGTCATACCTGCGCAAATCAGTTAGTGGGCACTAACTTAATTTTATGAATCCCCATGTTATCCACAGCTGGTTAAAAATTACCAACTTGCATTACCCCCCTCTCACCACTATCTTGTAACACCATAAGCTCAACACCCCAATATGTAGTGTTTTAATAGGCAAGCAGAAATCTAACAAAGATCACAATCTTTGCTAACCTTATTGCTAAAAGTTACAAAAAACACTGCTATTGATGGAAATCTGGGAAAACTACCAAAAATGAATCAACAGCTCACTGTTACCAAGCGTGATGGACGCACAGAAAGTATCGATCTAGACAAAATCCACCGAGTGATCACTTGGGCCGCTGAAGGCCTAGAAAATGTATCGGTGTCTCAGGTCGAGCTCAAATCTCACATTCAGTTCTATGAAGGGATCAAAACTGAAGACATTCACGAGACCATCATTAAAGCAGCAGCTGATCTGATCTCTGAAGAAACGCCTGACTACCAATACCTGGCGGCACGTCTTGCTATCTTCCACCTTCGCAAGAAAGCCTACGGCCAGTTCGAGCCGCCTAAGCTTTATGACCATGTCACGAATCTTGTTGAAAAAGGCAAGTACGACAAACATTTGCTGGAAGACTACAGCAAAGAAGAATTTGATCTGATGGATAACTACATCGATCACTGGCGTGATATGAACTTCTCTTACGCTGCCGTTAAGCAGCTGGAAGGTAAGTATTTGGTTCAGAACCGTGTGAGCGGTGAGATCTTCGAAAGTGCCCAGTTCCTATACATGATGATCGCCGCTTGTCTATTCGGCAAATACCCACGCGACACCCGTATGGACTACATCAAGCGCTTCTACGATGCAGTATCCCAGTTCAAGGTTTCACTACCGACACCAATTATGTCTGGTGTCCGTACCCCAACTCGCCAGTTCAGCTCATGTGTTCTGATCGAGTGTGACGACAGCCTGGATTCAATCAACGCTACATCAAGCGCTATCGTGCGTTACGTGTCTCAGCGTGCCGGTATCGGTATCAACGCTGGCCGTATCCGTGCCCTAGGCTCAGAAATCCGCGGTGGTGAAGCATTCCACACAGGTTGTATCCCATTCTACAAGTACTTCCAGACCGCTGTTAAGTGCTGTTCTCAAGGTGGTGTACGTGGCGGTGCGGCGACGTTGTTCTACCCAATGTGGCACGGCGAAGTTGAGTCCCTGCTGGTACTGAAGAACAACCGTGGTGTTGAAGAAAACCGTGTCCGTCACATGGACTACGGCGTACAGATCAACAAACTGATGTACACCCGCCTGATCAAGGGCGAGAACATCAGCCTGTTCTCACCGTCTGACGTTCCGGGTCTATATGATGCTTTCTTCGCAGACCAAGACGAATTCGAGCGCCTGTACGTGAAATACGAGCAGGACAGTAGCATCAAGCGCAAGAGCATCAAGGCTATCGAGCTGTTCTCGCTACTGATGCAAGAGCGTGCTTCAACCGGTCGTATCTACGTTCAGAACGTTGACCACTGTAATACTCACAGCCCGTTCGACCCAAGCGTGGCACCAATCCGCCAGTCTAACCTGTGTCTGGAAATTGCACTGCCAACCAAGCCACTGAACAACGTGGAAGACGAAAACGGCGAGATTGCCCTGTGTACGCTATCTGCGTTCAACCTTGGCGCAATCGACTCACTGGACGATCTTGAAGAGTTGGCTGACCTGACAGTACGTGCGCTTGATGCACTGCTTGATTACCAGGACTACCCACTGCCTGCGGCTTACCGTTCAACGATGAACCGCCGTACTCTGGGTGTGGGCGTAATTAACTTCGCTTACTACCTAGCGAAGAACGGTGTTCGCTACTCTGACGGCAGCGCAAACAACCTGACCCACGAAGCGTTCGAAGCGATCCAGTACTACCTATTGAAAGCGTCTTTGGGCCTAGCGAAAGAGCAAGGTGCATGTCCGGCATTCAACGAGACAACATACGCCCAGGGTATTCTGCCTATCGATACCTACAAGAAAGATATCGATAAAGTCTGTACTGCCGAGCTACGTTACGACTGGGAAGCGCTACGTGAGGAAATCAAGACCCACGGCCTGCGTAACTCAACGCTGTCTGCACTGATGCCATCTGAGACATCTTCGCAGATCTCGAATGCGACCAACGGCATCGAACCACCACGTGGCTTCGTATCAGTTAAAGCATCGAAAGACGGTATCCTGAAGCAGGTCGTGCCTGAGTACAGCAAGTACAAAGACAACTACGAGCTGCTATGGAATATCGGTAGCAACGACGGTTACCTGCAACTAGTTGGTATCATGCAGAAATTCATCGATCAGGCGATTTCGGCGAACACCAACTACGACCCAAGCCAGCAGCCAGGCGGAAAAGTGCCTATGAAACTGTTGCTAAAAGACCTACTAACAGCGTATAAACTCGGCGTGAAAACCTTGTACTACCACAACACCCGTGACGGTGCTTCTGATAGCCAGGGCGATGTGGGCGCAGACGACTGCACAAGCTGCAAGATTTAATGATTTGAAACAGTGGGAGCTTCGGCTCCCATTGATGTTGAGGATAAGATGGCATATAGCACTTTCTGTCAAACCAATAACGACCAACTAAAAGAGCCAATGTTCTTTGGCCAGCCTGTTAACGTTGCGCGTTACGACCAACAAAAATTTGAGATTTTCGAAAAGCTGATTGAAAAACAGCTTTCTTTCTTCTGGCGTCCAGAAGAAGTGGATGTGTCTGGCGACCGTATTGATTACAACAACCTGCCAGATCATGAGCGCCACATTTTCATCAGCAACCTAAAGTACCAGACGCTGCTGGATTCAATCCAGGGCCGTAGCCCGAACGTTGCGCTGCTACCGATTGTTTCTATCCCTGAGCTGGAAACTTGGATTGAGACCTGGTCTTTCTCCGAGACAATCCACTCGCGCTCATACACCCATATCATCCGTAATATCGTTAACGATCCGGCGATTGTATTCGACGATATCGTCGGTAACGAGCACATCATCAAACGTGCTGGCGATATCTCCAAGTACTACGATGATCTGATCGCGGCAACCAATGACTACCACCGTTTCGGTGAAGGTACACACACGGTAAATGGCGAGACCATCACAGTAAATCTTCGTAACATCAAGAAGAAGCTTTACCTTTGCATGATGTCTGTCAATGCACTGGAAGCTATCCGTTTCTATGTCAGCTTCGCGTGTTCGTTCGCATTTGCCGAACGTGAGCTGATGGAAGGCAACGCTAAAATCATCAAACTTATCGCCCGTGACGAAGCGCTTCACCTAACCGGTACCCAGCATATCCTTAACCTGCTGCGCACTGGCCAGGACGATCCTGAAATGGCGGAAATTGCCGAAGAGTGTAAAGAAGAGTGCTTTGCTATCTTCCGTGATGCGGCTGAGCAGGAAAAAGAGTGGGCTGAGTACCTATTCAAAGATGGCTCGATGATCGGTTTGAACAAAGACATCCTATGCCAGTACGTTGAATACATTACCAACCTACGTATGGCAGCTGTAGGCCTGGAGCACGCCTACCCTGGCGCGACACAGAACCCTATCCCTTGGATCAACTCTTGGCTGTCATCTGACAATGTTCAGGTTGCCCCTCAGGAAGCGGAGATCAGTTCTTACCTGGTTGGCCAGATCGACAACGATGTCAGCGCCGATGACCTGGGTGACTTCGAACTATGAGTCGAGTCGCCATTCGCGTTAATGGTATTGAGGTTCACGGCAACAGCCGTGAGCCTTTGCTCGACCAGTTGGAAAAAGCAGGCTTTCAACCTGAATACCAGTGCCGTAACGGTATGTGCGGTGCCTGTCGCTGCAAACTAAAATCTGGTGCTGTCGATCAGCAAGACTCAATGGCTTTCATTGCCCCGAATGAAGTTTTAGCCTGTTGCTCTGTCCCCAAGAGCAATGTCGAGGTCGAATTCGAGTACCAACTACAACAGCAAGATCTACAAGCTAGCCTGTAAACCCGTTTTAGGGCTGCTTGTATCTCTCAGCTCAAACTCTATAACCCCCTACTCCATTGTTAGCTATATCAGTAGCATAGCCCTGCACCTACCATCTCTTTCTCCCTCTTACCCAGCCATCAACCGTATCGTTACAGCAAACTTACATTGCGGGCTATCAATGATTATTCACCGTTCTTTTCTTCATTGAGAATGACTAGCATTTCACAAAAATAACTTTTCTTTTCAATTGCTTGGCACCAGTCAAATTACCCGCCCTCTCCCTATGCACCTTCTTTCACTTTTACTGAACGACCTATTCACAAAGTCCAAATAGATTTGCCCGTTTTTTTAGGCAACCATTTCAGGCAGTTAAAGTTCAAGCCGTTAGCTTTCAAGTAGATAAACCAGCTTGGCTGTTCACCCTCGCTTCGGAAATATCCTTTATGCAATTACGAAATAGCAACTCAAGCCCTAGCCCATTGCCTATCCGGCCATCCCGTTCACGCAACAATTTGCACCGTGACAAACAAGGTTTTGTCTCCTTGGTCGGTGCCGGGCCCGGCGACCCAGAGCTGCTGACACTGAAGGCATTAAAGGCTATCCAGTCGGCCGATGTCATATTGCATGACCATCTTGTTACCAAAGCGATCATCCATAATGCCAAGCCTGGCACCAACATCATCGAAGTAGGCAAAAGTTACAATAACCCTTCAGCGACTCAGGAAGGCATCAACACAATGCTGGTTTCCATGGCGCAAAGAGGACTACGTATTTGCCGCCTCAAGGGGGGAGACCCATTTGTTTTTGGCCGCGGTAGCGAAGAGGCCATAGCCCTTGAACAGCAACACATCCCGTTTGAAGTCATTCCAGGGCTCACCGCTGCATTGGGTTGCTGCGCTTACAGCGGTATTCCGCTCACTCACAGAGGTGTCTCGCGAGGTTTTACCGCGGTGACAGCCCGCGGCAACAACGAGCAGTACCAGATCAACTGGGAAAGCCTGGTTAACCTCAATCATACGCTGGTGTTTTACATGGGCCTGCACTGCGCGGCATGGATTGCTTCCAGCCTCATGCTGCATGGCATGGCAGAAAACACCCCAATAGCCATTATCAGCCACGGCACCCAGCCACAGCATCACCAGCTAAGTACCACCCTCATCGAGCTGGAAAACTGCCTCCTCAAACATAAGCCTTCGGCCCCGTCGTTAATCGTCGTCGGTGAGACTGTCGATTTAGCCAATCAGATCAAATGGCACTCCAACCACCAGCAAACCGAACACCTATTTGAACATTCACTTGAAGGAGCTATCTGATGGCTAAATACCTCACGCTTGATGAACTCGATGAGGCGCTGACGCATCTGCGCGCCGAGTATCGCGTCCTGGCACCGGCCTACGAGCATTTTGGCGGGCGGTTCGCCCATACCGACAACCTGATTTATCAGGATATCGAAAATGCCGCTGATATTGTCTGGCAGGAAAAGTCCCATTTCTCACCGAAGGAAACAGTATTGCCTATCACCCAGACCCTGTTTCACTTCCACGGTGATGAAATCATCCAGCCAAGCGATAACATCAAACCTATCCTGTTGTTTGCCCGATCGTGTGATATCCATGCACTAGAGCGACTTGATCATATGTACTTGAAAAACGGCAATAACCGCGACTGGTACTACGACCGCCTTCGCAAGAAAGTAAAACTGATCTTACTCGAATGCCAAAGCAGTTTTGAAAATTGCTTCTGCGTCTCGATGGGCACTAACAAGACTGACAACTATGCTGCCTCAGTGCGGTTTGATGACAACGGCGTAGCCATCAAACTAAATGATCCAAGCCTGCAGGCTTACTTTGATCTACTTGGTACAAACAGTAACTTCGAGCCGGGCTATGTCACCAGTAATCCGGTCAAGGTGCGCACCCCGGACCAAGTTTGCGACAACCCAGATCAGATCAGGCAAATCCTGACAGAAAACCCGCTATGGCAAGAATATGACAAACGCTGTATCGGCTGTGGTCGATGCACCACTTCATGCCCTACCTGTACTTGCTACAGCGTATTTGATATCAGCTATAACACCGAAGCCCGTATCGGTGAGCGACGCCGCCAGCACGCAAGCTGTATGACTGGCAACTTCACCGATATGGCCGGCGGCCACAATTTCCGAGAAAAAACCGGTGAACGGCTTCGCTACCGCGCCTTACACAAAGTCAATGATTACAAGGCTCGTCAAAGTATTGATCACATGTGTGTAGGCTGCGGCCGCTGTGATGATCGCTGCCCGCAC
Source organism: Photobacterium sp. AWH4_225 (assembly GCF_056158405.1). Classification (NCBI taxonomy): domain Bacteria; kingdom Pseudomonadati; phylum Pseudomonadota; class Gammaproteobacteria; order Vibrionales; family Vibrionaceae; genus Photobacterium; species Photobacterium sp. AWH4_225. The sequence continues at coordinate 2,867,868 of NZ_JBSWTF010000001.1, forward strand.
TACATTTCGTTTTCCAACATCATAAATAAAATGAGTGACGTGGTAGAAAGCGCCATTAACTCAGCTGCGCTGGAGCTACAACATGACTGAACAAGCCTCTACCCACCACTGCCAATGCCATGACAGGCACCACGATGAGGCTGCTAATTCATTGTTGCCTAAAGCCTATGACATCCTGGCGATTGAAAAACACACCGAGCTAGAATGGACATTCCGAGTCGCCAAGGACTTTGATGCCCACTACGGCCAATTTGTCGAAGTATCACTGCCGCTTGCTGGCGAAGCTCCGATCTCAGTATCAGATTACGGTGATGACTATGTCGACCTGCTGATCAGGAAAGTCGGAAAAGTCACCGATAAGCTGTTTGCCCTTCATCCCGGCGACAAAGTATGGATGCGCGGTGTTCACGGCAACGGCTACCCGATGACTGAATATAAACAAAAGCAACTGATTGTTATTGCCGGGGGAACCGGAGTTGCCCCGGTCAAAGGCTTACTCTCGCATTTCTGCCACCATCCCGAGTCAATAAAGCAGCTCGATATGATCCTGGGTTTCAAGAACCGCGAGGCCGTTCTTTTCCAACAAGACCTCAAGTTATGGCGTGAGCGGCAGAACCTGATAGTTACTCTCGACGAAGGTGAGGCCGATGAGCAATTTCGTGTTGGCCGGGTGACCGACTATATCGACCAACTCGACTTTTCTGTCCCCGATGCCATTCAGGCCATCGTAGTGGGCCCACCTATCATGATCAAATTCGTGGTACTGGCATTGCTAGAACGCGGCCTCAGCAAAGAACAAATCTGGGTCGACTACGAGCGCCGTATGGCCTGCGCGGTGGGTAAATGTGGTCACTGCCGGATTGGCGAAAAATACGTATGTCTCGACGGACCGGTATTTCGTTTTGACCAAGCCCAACACATGATTGACTAAGGAGTGACCATGAGTCTCGATATCGACATTATTAAAGCTCGCGCCAATGGTGACTACCGTCTATCCAAAGAGCGAGGCGAATGCATGATCAGTGTCCGTATCCCGGGAGGGATCATGCCCGCTTACCTACTTTCTACCGCCCAGCATATCGCGGAGACATTCGGTAACGGTGTCATCCATTTAACGACACGGCAAAAGCTGGCGATGCCGGGGATTAAATACCAAGATATTCCAGCGGTAAACCGGGCCCTGGAGCCATTTATCAAGGACATTACGGTCGATCTGTGCGGGATTGATGTAGAAGATACCCAGGCAGGTTATCAAAGTATCGGCGGGCGGAATATCGTCGCCTGCCAAGGCAGCCGGATTTGCCAAAAAGCCAATACCGATACCACCGGCCTCGCCCAGCGACTGGAGCATCATGTCTATCCTCAGCCCTACCACCTAAAAATTGTTCTTGCCGGCTGTCCTAATGACTGCGCCAAGGCCAACATGTGCGATTTTGGGGTACTCGGGGTGGCGAAGATTGAATTCAACAGCGATCGCTGCATAGGCTGTGGGGCATGTGTTCGCGCCTGCCAACACCACGCAGTTGACTGCCTGAGCCTTGAGAATGGTAAAGCTATCAAGGAAGAAAGTAAGTGCATTGGTTGCGGCGAGTGTGTCCTCGCTTGCCCAACCCTTGCCTGGCAACGCAATCCAAAACAGCTCTACATGGTCAAACTAGGAGGACGAACCTCCAAGAAAACACCGAGAGTCGGCAAGCTGTTCATGAACTGGGTGACCGAAGACGTCCTCCATCAGGTACTGAACAATCTGTTTGAATTTGAGAAAGAAATGCTCGAAGGCAACCCGGTGTACCTGCACATGGGCCACCTCATCGACAGATCAGGCTACCATGCGTTCAAACAACGCGTACTCAGAGGTGTCGAGCTGAACCCGGAGGCCATGGTTGCCGAGCGGATCTACTGGGCCGAGGACGAGTATGTGGCCAACATGCATGTTAAGGCTATCGCACAAAGATAAACAAAACCAAGCATACTGAAAAATGGGCTGCCATATAGGCAGCCCATTTCTTTATCAACAGTAACAACTAGTACCTGTTTTCGATGTGATTAACACGCTGCAGTGATTCCGAGTGGCCAAACACCGGTTTACCTTCAAGCCAGCGTCGAAGCATATCCAAGCCGAGCGTTGACAACACATAGCGGAAATCACGCGAAGCATAGCGGCGCTTGGTCGACACTTGCTGCGCCCACTCCCCTTCGGGTGTCACCAATGCCACCACCACATGACCGTCTTGCTCTGTGCCTATTGCCAAACCAATATCCGCCTGATTTTTCTCTTTGGCCACCTGGGCCATTGACAACGAGGCCTCTACAGGCGATTGGTGATGGGCTTTCGGCGTATTGTCTCTGCCCAGTACCCAAGACTGTGCCACACTCCCCGCAAGACGCTCATCATCATAGAGCCAGCTGGTCAGGAAGCCACCTGAGTAATGTTCAGCAACCGCAAGCCCATATCCCTTTTTCTCAATCAACTCACCTACTGTGTGTAATAACGGTTGGTTGTGGCCGACTAGATTGTCCCCCAACTGACTGGCAATGGCCGTCACCATCGCAGATGTTTGAGGATGGCCTTGCGGGCAAAAAACTTTCACTTCAATGAACGGGATTTCAGAGCGGTAACCAAGCTCGAAATCATCGGGTAAACGGATGGATTGCAGTGACTGGCCGATACCTGACTCCGACAGGCCAAAGGTATAAAGCCGGATGCATTCGCGGGCGTTGGTATGGGTGTAGTTTCCTTCCAGCCGCGGTAGAATTTGCTCATGGACCATTTTCTTGAATTCACTCGGAACACCAGGGGTAAAAAACACCCAGGCCCGGTTGATTCGCATGGCAAAGCCACAAGCGGTACCGATAGGGTTGTCCAGCACCTCCGAACCTTCCGGCAGCATAGCCTGCTTGAGGTTGGTCTCGGGCATGACACGACCCAGCTTGGCATATTTTTCTTCCATTGCCGCGACCCACTCATCGACCAGCTCCAGACCAACATCGGCAGCGATGGCAGCGGCTTGGGCAGTCAAGTCATCGGTGGTAGGACCTAAACCGCCATTTACAATTACCACATCAGCCGTCAGGCTACAGTGCTCGATTTCTTTGGCCAGCATATCAAGCTGATCCCCCACAGTGGTCCGTCGTGACATAGGAAAGCCCCGCTGAAACAGCAGTGCCGACAACCAAGCAGCATTGGTGTCAGTAATATCCCCGTGAAGCACTTCCTCACCAGTACTAATCATCGCGACCTTCAGCATATCTTCTCCCCGTGTAGCCGACTGCGGTTCTTATTGCTTATTCAAGCATATCTCTATCTATTTCAGCACGTTATTTTTATCTCAGCTGCGCAAAGCGACGCAGTATCGCATCAAGACATATAACCCGCACCAAGTGTAAATAAAAAATTACACCAAAAAACACAAAAGTTGACAGTCAAATACAATCACTATATTGTTCACACCCAGATGCAATCATCATCAAAAGCCCAAAAACCACTATTTATCACTATAAAAATTGGAACAGACCATGAGCAAACACCAATCAGGGACTTCCTATCGATAGCCGCAATGGCTAGGTAGCGTGTAAATATTATCTGACACCTCTTTGCCATTGTGGCCCTCTAAACCAAATAGGGAGCGACCACAGGTGCAAACACCGCCTCCCGAGCACAACTTTTTTTGATTACTCGGAGCAACTAACCCCATGTCTATGAACAAGACTTTCGGCAGTATGCTGATCATCGCCGGTACAACCATTGGCGCTGGCATGCTGGCCCTTCCTCTGGCCTCGGCCGGACTTGGCTTTACCACAGCCACTTTGATCATGTTTGGAATCTGGTCTTTGATGACCTACACCGCACTCTTGATGCTGGAAGTGCACCAATACGCCGATCACCAAGCCACACTCAATTCCCTAGCCCATGATCTACTCGGTAAAAAAGGGCAGCTACTCGCCAATTTTGCGGTGTGCTTTTTGATGTACTCTCTTTGCGCAGCCTACATTGCCGGTGGTGGTGGTCAGCTCAACGACAAACTGAACAACTGGGTAGGATTGGAAATCTCAGCACAAGCCAGTACAGTCGTTTTTACCCTGGTGATTGCCAGCATTGTGGCGATTGGCACCCATTCGGTTGATATGGTTAACCGAGTACTGTTTACCCTGAAAGTCATTGCCTTGGTGGTCATGCTTAGCCTGCTAGCACCAAATGTTGAAGGCGGCTACCTAGTCAATATGCCAGTAGAGAAAGGGCTGATCATTTCAGCGCTGCCGGTCATCTTTACCTCGTTTGGTTTTCACGGCAGTATTCCTTCTATCGTGCGCTACATCGGCTTGGACATTAAAGCTCTTAAGAAAGTGATGATCATCGGCTCTTCCCTGCCGCTATTGATCTACGTTTTTTGGCAGCTGACTAGCCAAGGGGTACTTAGCCAACAAGATCTAATGGCAAGCAACAGCCTAGGTTCATTCATTGGCACATTGAGCGAAATGCTACATAACCCAATGGTTAGCCAATCCGTCTCTGTTTTCGCTGACTTGGCACTGGCTACCTCATTCTTGGGTGTGAGTCTGGGTCTGTTCGATTTTGTCGCCGACAGCTTCAACCAAAATGATAAGAAACATGGCCGCTTGCAAACCGCTGCGATGACATTCATTCCGCCGCTGGCTTTCGCCTTGTTCTACCCTCAGGGCTTTATCATGGCATTGGGTTTCGCTGCCATTGCGCTGGTCATTCTGGCCATTTTCCTTCCGGTTGCCATGGTCAGCGCCCAGCGCAAGCAAATTGTAGTCAATAGTGATGACCAAAATAATGGTTACCAAGTAGCAGGGGGGAAGCCCGCTCTGATACTGGCAACCGGTGCTGGTGTTCTCATCATTACCGCCCAGCTCCTCCAGATGGCAGGCCTGATACCCGCTGTGGGTTAACCCAAAAAACAAACGGCAAGCGCTTCGCTTGCCGTTTATCTTTTCTTTGAGACAGCGTTTTGAACAATGTTGTTAATTTTGATTTTCATTCATATAAACAGGTAATTTTTTACAATTTTTTTGCACAGATTTCGTGAATAGATACTAGGATTTTTTAATCATTTCAGTGATACTTCCCGCACTTTTTTATCCTATCCACCTTGATCTATTGCGGAGCGTATCTTGCGCACTTCACTTCTATTACCACTTGTTCTGGGGACTGCCGTCAGCACCCCTGCATTCGCATGGAATGAGAATGCCTATACAGGTTCATACCAACAGCCAACGTTTCTTAACAGCTATGCTTCGCAGCCTAGCCAAGCGCTGGGGTCAACCAACCATTATCAGTATACAGCCATGGATCAAGGCCTTTCGCTGCAACCAGCTACTTCCGAGCCAGCCACCCAGACACTGCCAAAACACCTATCGGTAGCCCCTGAAAAAGACTGGGACTACCTGCTGGAGCAGTCCTACACCATTTTTGGCTTGAGTATCGCCACTGTCGGCTTGATGACGCTACTGCCTGAAGATGTAACTAACTGGGATCCTGAAGATACAAACCTGAAAGGTCTAGGCAAAAAATGGTGGGATAATGTCTCGGAAGGGCCGGTATGGGATAAGGATGATCACTGGCTGAACTACATTATGCACCCATACTTCGGTGGTGTTTACTACACCGCCGCGCGTCACTCAGGCTTTAACGAGTGGGAGTCATTCCTGTATTCTGCAACCATGTCGACGTTCTTCTGGGAATACGGCGTAGAAGCCTTTGCTGAAGTGCCATCTATCCAGGATATTATCGTTACGCCGCTGTTTGGTGCCGCCGTGGGTGAGTGGATGTTCCAAACCGAAATGGAAATCACCGCCAACCGCGGTAAGGTGATGGGATCGAAAACCATGGGTGATGTCAGTCTGTTCTTCCTCAACCCTGTTGGCCACATCCATTATTGGGTGACGGACTGGTGGCGAGGCGATACAGATGTCAGCTTGTCCTACACACCGTGGTTCGGCAATACCGATGCCGCAAACTTTGCGCTCGACGCCGGTGCCGCATACGATCCTGTATTTGTCGGCCTAGAAGTGAAACTGGCTCTGCAGTAAAATGAAAAGGACAGCAAAAAAGTGCGACCTCTATCGCCTTTTTTGCTGTTTTTCAAGATATTACATCTTTTTTTTCAATAATCGTGAATAAGCCTCACGATTTTATCCCGTATGCGTATTTAAAACGCCGTTTTTGATATAGCATCTGATAAATATCACAATAAATAACAAAGCCTTGGTGATGAACCAAAATTTTTCTCTCTACGAGTTCCTACAGACCCCTGTTTGGATTTTCGATATTCACCAAAAACGCATTCTCTGGGCCAACTCTGCCTCGTTATCTCTATGGGAAGCGAAGAGTACGGATGAGCTAACGGCCCGTGATCTTAGCCTCGACATGTCCGAAGCGGTTGACGCCATCCTGGACGGCTACCTAAGCCGCTTCCAACAAGGTGAAAAAATCAAAACCTGGTGGTACTTCTCCCCCAACAATGTCATCAAAAAAGCGTTATGTTATTTTTCGGGTATGCCAGGCCCTGATGGCAATACAGCTATGTTGGTCGAAGTGATCGCAGAAGAAGCCAGCCTTCGCCGAGAACTGGCGTTTTCCGGCAGCTCTAACCTTGCTTTGCTATTTGATGAAAGTGGTAGCCTAATCAGCGCCAACAACTCTTTTACCCACTCTTTTGGCGAAGATCTACAAGATTTAGCCAGCTTCCTTGGTGACGCCCTCCTAGCTGACAAATGGCTGACAACTGCCCGTTCCGAGGGCGTACTGAAAACCAAGCGTCTATGCTGGACAGGCAAAAGCCACCATTGGCTGAATATCGATGGCAAATGGCTGTCGGATAAACACCAGCTGCTGTTGAGTTTAATCAACATCAGCCAGGAAAAAGAGCAACTTCACAAAGCAAAATATAACGCTGAGCATGACTTCTTGACTGGGCTGTTAAACCGCCGCGGTATTACCAATGCCATTGTTGAAAACCAGCATAGCCAGCATCCATATAGCTTATTGTTCCTCGATATCGACGGGTTCAAGCTGGTCAATGATACCTATGGTCACGCCATTGGTGACAAACTACTGCGCGCTATTGCTATTCGCCTGCAAGAAGAAGTGAAGTTCAAGGGGCTGCTGGCCCGATTCGGCGGTGATGAGTTTATCGTTCAAGCAGAGCACCGCAATATCGAGAACTCGGCAATGTTTGCCAAACAGCTGATCAAAGCGCTGAATCGCCCTTTCCACCTAAAAGAAGTGGGCGAGCTGTCGATTGGTTGCAGTATCGGTACGTCGGACTATCCAACCGATGCCAAAGACATCGAAACCCTGGTGACCCAGGCTGATATGGCGATGCATAGGGCCAAACTAAGGGGCCGTAACCGCAGCCATCATTTCTCTCCGGATATGGCCGATGCGCTGTATCGCAAAATGACCCTACGCCACCACCTGACATTGGCGTTAGAAGCAGAAGCGTTCGAGCTTTATTACCAGCCGATTGTCGATATGAAAGCAAAATCGCTCAAAGGCTTCGAGGCATTGATCCGCTGGCATGACGAGGAGCTGGGGCAAGTGTCACCGGGTGAGTTTATCCCGCTGGCAGAAGAAACCGGCCAGATTGTCCCGCTGGGTAAATGGATCTTGAAAACGGCCTGCAAACAACTGGCCTTTTGGCGAGAGAAGTACGGTAAGTCGTTCATTATGAGCGTCAATCTGTCACGCGCCCAGTTACAGTCCAGTTTGGCTCCGACTATCGAAGGGCTGCTGAAACATTACCAGATCCCCCCTTCGCAGCTGGCCCTCGAATTGACCGAGTCCACCATGTTGCAGGAGTATGATGAAGCCAAGCAATGCCTGGACGATTTGGCCTCACTGGGCCTTGAGCTTTACCTCGATGATTTCGGTACCGGTTACTCGTCCCTATCGCAGCTACAGGATTTGCCAATCAGTACCGTTAAACTGGATCAAAGCTTTGTCCAGGGTGAACACAAGGGCAGCCAGGCCATTATTGAGGCCACCCAGGCTATCTGTGAAAAACTGGCGCTAAAAGTGGTGGCAGAAGGGGTCGAAACCGAAGCGCAGCTGCGTTATTTGCAGCAATGCGGCTTCGATTTCTGCCAGGGTTATTATCTTGGCCGACCGCTACCGGCTCATGAACATGAAGAGCGAAACTTCAGCTTGCTCAATACGATTCCGGAAGCCACCCGGGAAACCGTCGAGTAGCCGCACTTAAGTTGCTTCAGTATTAGATACAAATAAGGCCAGTCATTGACTGGCCTTTGTTTTACCTAGCTTTTCTCTTGTTAGACAAACTTAGGTGCCATTCCCTGCCAAATGGCAATAACGCCAGAAACAGAACACAGCACCAGCAGCGCATAGCGCAGCCATTCGGCTTTGATTAAATGCTGGATCCGGTATGCAAACACACTAGCCAGAATCGGAGCCGGCATGATCATCATACCGTACTTAAAATGCCACCAACTAAAATGGCCCGTTGCCGATAGAGCCACCAAAGAAAGAATGCAACTAAAGGCAAAATAACCGGCTAGGTTGGCTCTTAGCTTACTGGCTTCGGCATGCTGCAGCACCAATGCCATCGGCGGCCCACCAATGGAGGTTGAGGTTCCCATCAAACCAGAAGCAAACCCCGCCCAAAACAGAGCTTTCGGGGTTGGCTTGATCCTTACCTTCAACAGGCTGATCACAACAGCCAACAGCACCCCGATACCCAGCACCAAAGCCAGTGACTCGGCAGTGATGTATAGCAGCAATCCACCGGCGGCAATCGTGCCGGGTACCCGACCTATAAATGCCGCCCCCAAGCCACGAAAAGACAACTGCGAACGGTATTGCCACATATTGATTAATGCCAGGACCAACCCCACCAGAGTAATGGTTCCGGGTACAAAGCGGGGTTCAAAAAAGTACACCACCGGCGCAGCAACAATCGCCATACCGAATCCTACGGTACTCTGAACAAAACACCCTGCTGCCAGGGCAATGGCACAATACACTAATGTGCTGATTTCCATTTAATCCTTTAACTCCGCGTGAATCATAATATTTCGTGGGGTGATTGGCTTGTCACAGAATGTCCCGACAGTAACCTCATAGCCGGCTTCTTCCATAAAACACGCCCGGTCATACACCAACCACATCTCCAGAGGTCGGCGGAAAAGCTGACGCAGCAACTCCAAACGCTCCACCCAATCAAACCGCTGCTCACCAATCTGCTGCCAGTAGGCAAAATCAATATTATTCGGTAGAACCAAACCCTTTTGCTCTGCGGCCCAGTGGCAGAAAGCAGCAAAGCCATCATTGAACAAGGCTTTCTGGACATTAGGTACCGGCAGGTACACATCGTGCCCGGTCACGCTACGCTGCAGGCTGTCGAAGCCAAGCCGGAAGCTGACCTCAACAAACCGTAGGTTTCGCACCCTGTTTCCTGCCGTCACTGTTTCCTGCAAAGGTAGCCGTAAATCGTGTTTGCTAAGCGCCAAGGCACTTTGTTTTGCCAGTGCCGACATCGGCTGATAGGCTTTCTCGCGGATAAGGTGGTAACAGCACGGTGACACACTCACTGCCCGTCCTTTGCGATCGGCTACTCGCTGCAGTAAAGAAACATGCAAATCTCCACAGGCATGCAGGGCAACCGCATGCTGCTGGGATAGAATAAACTTACCGCTTTCCGGGGAGAAAGCATCACCGTGGACAAAGGTCATCGGCAAAGACAGCTTTCGGGCCGCTTCTTCACCGCTTTCACACAGTGCCTGCTGCCACTCCAAACTGGTGACGGGTGTATTGTGGGTTGCGGCCAATACCCGGCCCAAGAACCCTTTCCCAGCGCACCATTCTAGCCATGGCAGTTGCAAAGCAGGCAGTACACCGTTAAACGCCTGTAATTGCAGCCACTTTCTTCCGGGGATACCCGTATCTAGCCCGCGAGGAGGAATACGCTCTACATGCGGCATCGCTTCAAGATCGGCCAATGCCTGTAGCTCACGCGCCTGAGGGAGCCATTCACTGACTGCCATTGCCAACTCAGTCGGATTTTCTTTGATGTGGGTAAGCTGTTGCTCATCCAAACTCAACAACCACGTTGTGAGCTCAGGATGGCTCTGCTCCCATTGCGACGGCGAACTAGAAAATGGCATAAACTGCCAAAACTCACGGGTATCCGTCAGTAAGCGATCAAGTTGGGAAAAGCGTGGAGCGTGCATGGTTTACTCTTGGGTTTATCTGCAAAACCCCGATATTGTAAACGCAAACACGCCAAATAGGCAGAAAGAGACTATTTCATGATAAGAAAGATTAACAAGAGGAACAAAGGCTGCCCGAAGACAGCCTTAGAGATGTTATTTCACCGGTAACGGCATATTGGCAAACATCGCCTCGATTTCAGCATTGGTTTTCAGCGTTACGGCCTGATCAACCACATCCCTAGTGAGGTGCGGGGCAAAGCGCTTGATGAAGTCATACATGTAGCTGCGCAGGAAAGTGCCCTTTTTAAAGCCGATCTTGGTGGTGCTGGCCTCGAAAATGTGGCTGGCATCAATCGCCACCAAGTCGCTATCGGTTGCAGGGTCCATAGCCATACTGGCAATAACGCCAACACCAATGCCAAGGCGTACATAGGTTTTGATCACATCAGCATCTGTGGCCGTGAAGACGATTCGCGGGGTCAGGCCTGAGCGATTAAAGGCACTATCCAGCTCGGAGCGGCCCGTAAAGCCAAATACATAAGTGACCAATGGATAAGCGGCCAAGTCATGGATAGTAATTTCAGATTTCTGAGCCAATGGATGATCAGCCTTGACCACGATCGAGCGATTCCAATGGTAACAAGGCAGCATGATCATATCCTGATACAAGTGCAGTGCTTCGGTAGCAATGGCGAAGTCAGTGGTCCCTTTGGATACCGCATCTGCTAGCTGGTTTGGCGTGCCCTGATGCATGTGCAGTGTCACTTTAGGGTAGCGGGCCGTAAAACCTTGGATCACAGGTGGAAGCGCATAACGGGCCTGAGTATGGGTGGTGGCAATATTCAGCGTGCCCATTTCTGGGTGGGTATGCTCCCCTGCCACCGATTTGATACTTTCCACTCGGGATAATATGTCCCTTGCGATCTTGACGATTGACTCCCCTGCCGGCGTTACCTGAGTCAAATGCTTACCGCTGCGCTCAAAAATTTGCACGCCAAGCTCGTCTTCCAATAACCTGACTTGTTTACTGATCCCCGGCTGGGAAGTGTACAAGCTCTCTGCAGTCGCAGAGACATTTAGGTTATGGTTTACAACCTCAACGATATATCTTAATTGTTGTAGTTTCATGGTTCCGCCTAATGATAGTCCTTTATCATCTTTACTCCGGCCCTGGAGTGGTCCCTGCTCAGCTCTCCGCAGGGCTTTATAACATAATGTTATATAACTTATAGACCCAGTTTCCCAGCCTTGGGTGTCTAATTTTCGCAAGTTAATCGACAATTACCGCAAAATGTCACGCATTCTTATCGTTACAAGCAACTTTATGCGACAAAATCAACGCTTACACGATGTTGATCTATTAGAAAGCGATCTCGCGTCTATGCCCAATTATCGATATGGTGTATCTTATAGGGCTTGATGTAAGCACGGACGGTCCCCTACCCCATGAGCATGCCACTAATTATTGGCCTGGTAAGCCTGCTGCTGATCTTGATTGTTGGTTACAACATCATTATTCAGTACCGACAGAAGCTGGAAAGCGCAAAGCAGCAGGAATTAGCTAAATTTATCGCTGTTATTGATGCGACCGAAGAGTTGATCAGTAATGCCCACCACCTTCCATACAGTAAAGATCTACTGGTTTGTTTGAACAAACGGGTACTGTTCTCACTGGAAGGAATGAAAGAAACCGATCCTTCGGATAAGTCGTTGCCCCAGCGCATTACCAATGTCACCGAGCAGATAAACCAATTGCAGGCGAACTACTCACAAACCGATGTGGCCAGCTTCAAGGTACCAAGCACTGACAAACAGGCGCTTGGTATGCTTCAGTTAGTTAAACGCCTGAAAAATGTTATTAAGAGCGAGCACAGCAAGGGCCGTATGCCTACCCAGGCCTTCGTGACCGAAAATGCCCGCCTGGAAGGTATCCAGCTTAGGATTAATATCGAGAATGTCATCAAGCGTGCTAATGAAGCCCGTATGAAAAGACAGCTGGGTACTGCAAAACAGCTGCTGAAAAAAGGCATTGATGTATTGGCCAGCAAGAATGACGACTACGCCAACCAAGCCCGTGAGAAACTGCAGAAGATGCTAAAAGATATCGACAGCAGCCAAAACGTAACTAACGAGCAGCAACGCCAGCAAATGATTGAGAAGGAACAAGACGAGCTAGATGTGTTGTTCCAACCTAAGCGGAAATGGTAACGCACCCGCTAGCCACTAAGCTCAAAACAGCAAATGCCAAAGACCAAACAAAGGCCATCCATCGGGTGGCCTTTGTTTTATTAAGCGGTTACCACTTTGCACGCTAGCATTGTTATACTGGGCACATATCTACAACAAGACTCAACAAAACCTAGCCCATGAATACAACCCAACAGATGATCGACTCACTGCTTGAGCCGATCAAACAGTTCCTGCAATGTGACACGCCCGATGCCTGGATCAACGAAGCGAGGAAGCCAGAAAACCTCACGGCACTGCTAGTCGATCACTGCAACTGTGAACTGAAAGCCAGTCAGACTGCGATGTTCTTGATCCGCAAATACGCTGTCGATGCCGATAGCGGTAAGGCACTCCTCGAATGGGCTAAGCCTTACGAGGAGTTTGTTTATGGTACCGAACGTGATACCCGCAGCTTCCATGGCAAGAAAAACGGCCTGGCCGCCAAGCTGAAACCCAAGGCTGAATTTGCCCACGGCGAAGAACTAATCGACAAAATGGTCCGCTTGATCAAAGAAGAATTCCACCACTTCGAGCAGGTTCTGGAAATCATGGACAACCGCGGCATTCCTTACTCCAGCCTTAATGCAGGACGCTATGCCAAGGGCCTGATGAAGATTGTCCGCACCCATGAGCCAAGCACCCTTATCGACAAGCTGATCATCGGCGCTTACATCGAAGCCCGCTCCTGCGAGCGCTTTGCCAAGTTGGCTCCTTACCTCGATGAAGAGCTAAAGAAGTTCTATATCTCCCTGCTGCGCTCTGAAGCCCGCCATTATCAGGACTACCTGAAACTGGCCGAACAAATCGCCGGCGAAGATATCAGTGAGCGAGTCAAAGCCATCGGTGCCCGCGAAGCCGAGTTGATCAACAGCCCAGACGAGACCTTCCGTTTCCACAGCGGTGTGCCGGCATTCGAGACAGAGGCTGTTTAATAGATCCTAGATCCTAGAGCAAGTGAAATTTCACACTCTGGGTATAGCCTCTGCTTTTTCCAGGAACTAGGAACCAGGATCTCGCCTTTCCTTAGAATAAAAAAACCGCCTTTCGGCGGTTTTTCTTTATTTCTCAGCTTTCTCTTTCTTCGGCTTCTTGCGCTTGTCGGTAATTTCCCACTTACCGTCAATGTAAAGCCCAGTCCAGCCTGATGGTTTACCCTCGATTTCCGAGCGAACATAGTTCTCTTTGGTCTTACGGCTAAAGCGAACTACTGTCGGACGGCCATCCGGGTCTTCTGTCGGTGCCTCAGTCAGGTACATGAACTTCGGCGACAGGCGATCTTTGAAGCGCACAAGCTCTTCGACCAACGGCGCACGGGTTTCGCGCGATTTAGGGAAAGTACTTGCCGCCATAAACAGGCCAGACGCGCCATCACGCAGTACGAAGTAGGCATCAGGATCTTGAGTACAAGGCAGTTCAGGTAGGTGTACCGGATCTTCCTTCGGTGGTGCAATCTCACCGTTCTTCAGTATCTTACGGGTATTCTTACACGTCTCGTTGGTACAACCCATGTATTTACCGAAGCGACCATTCTTAAGCTCCATATCAGAGCCACACTTGTCACATTCGATAACCGGGCCATCATAGCCTTTCAGCTTAAACTCGCCTTTCTCGACTACGTAACCGTCACAGCTTGGGTTGTTACCACAAACGTGCAGTTTACGCTCCGCATCGATCAGGTAAGCGTCCATCGCAGTGCTACATTTCGGGCAACGCTTCTTAGCACGCAGGGCGGCGGTTTCAACGTCCTCTTCCAAGACATTGACGATACCTTCCTCATCACCCAAGTTGATCGTTGTCTTACAACGCTCCTTCGGTGGCAAGGCATAGCCAGAACAGCCCAGGAATACACCGGTCGAAGCGGTACGGATACCCATCGGACGCTCACAAGTCGGACACTTGATATCGGTCAGCACGATGTTGTTAGGCTTCATGCCGCCTTCAGTTTCATCCAGCTCGGCTTTTTCCAGCTCAGAGGTGAAGTCGCTGAAGAACTTGTCCAGCACCGATTTCCAGCTCGCATCGCCATCGGCGATTTTATCAAGGTTGCCTTCCATACGGGCGGTGAAATCATAGTCCATCAGATCAGCAAAGCTTTCATCAAGACGATCCGAGACAATCTCACCCATCTTCTCAGCGTAGAAACGACGCTGGTCTACACGCACATAACCACGATCCTGAATAGTCGAGATGATCGATGCGTATGTTGATGGGCGGCCAATGCCACGTTTTTCCAACTCTTTAACCAATGCCGCTTCGGTAAAGCGTGCAGGTGGCTTAGTAAAGTGCTGTTTCGGCTCCAACGATTCCAATTTGAGCGTATCGCCCACGTGAACCATTGGCAGCGTAGTATCTTCGTTCTTGCCCGATGGACGCTGGACTTTGGTCCAACCGGCAAAGCGCAAGGTACGGCCTTTCGCTTTCAGGGTGAAATCACCTGCTTCAACAGTAATCGTGGTTGAATCGTACTTAGCCGGTACCATCTGACAAGAAACAAACTGACGCCAGATCAAGTCATAGAGCTTGATGGCATCTTGCTCCATGCCTTCTAGGTTTTCCGCTTTGACGTCAACACTGGAAGGACGAATCGCTTCGTGCGCTTCCTGGGCATTGCCCTTGCTACCGTAGACATTCGGCGAGGACGGTAGATAGTTATCGCCATACTCACCGGCAATGAACTCACGCGCCGCTTCAACTGCTTCCTTCGACAGGTTGGTCGAGTCGGTACGCATATAGGTAATGTAACCCGCCTCATACAAGCGCTGAGCCAAACCCATGGTGCGCTTAACACCATAGCCTAGGCGAGTACTTGCTGCCTGCTGTAGCGTCGAAGTAATGTACGGAGCCGATGGCTTACTACTGGTCGGACGGTCTTCACGGTCTTTGACCTGGAAAGCTGCCTTTTCCAACAGCGCTTTCGCCGCCATGGTGTCAGCTTCGTTTTCCGGACGGAATGTCTTACCAGCTTGCTGTGCAACCATCAAACGCAGGGCATCGCTGCCTGCAGTTTGGGTGTTGGCATGCATGTCCCAGTACTCTTCTGGGTCGAATGCTTTGATTTCGCGTTCACGCTCAACAATCAGCTTAACTGCAACCGACTGTACACGGCCCGCAGAAAGGCCACGTGCGACTTTCTTCCACAATAGAGGGGAAACCATAAAGCCAACCACGCGGTCGAGGAAGCGGCGAGCCTGCTGTGCATTCACGCCATCCATGTTCAGCTCACCCGGCTGCTCAAAAGCTTGCTGGATAGCGTTTTTGGTGATCTCGTTGAAAACCACTCGCTTGTAACGTGCATCATCGCCACCGATGATCTCACGAAGGTGCCACGCAATAGCTTCTCCTTCGCGGTCCAAATCGGTTGCGAGATAAACGAAGTCAGCATCTTCGGCTAGCTTCTGTAGTTCGTTGACCACTTTTTCCTTACCGGGAAGCACTTCGTATTGGGCAGCCCAGTCATTATATGGGTCGACACCCATTTTGTTGATCAGCGCTTTGCGATCTTTTTCTTTTTTGATGCGCGCTTTTTCTTCAGCGCTCAAGCCCTTGGTTGAAGTAGGCGTCGCCTTCTTTCCGGTGCTACGTGCACCCGTCGGCAAATCACGAACGTGACCGACGCTTGACTTAACAACGAAGTCCTTACCCAAGTACTTATTGATCGTCTTCGCCTTGGCTGGGGACTCCACAATAACGAGTGATTTACCCATAATAATTCTATTACGTCCTCGTGCTCACAAAACTTAAAATTAAAACAACTAGTTGCACGCTAAAAAAATGAGAACTAGCACGGCAACGCTGGTACGCCAAACTGATTAAGTAACTATTTACATCGCGAAATCCAACCGGTTGAGGACAGCTCCGGATAACTAGTTACGTAATGTGATTGGTATTTACATATTGGGCTACAATCGGAGAAGGTCAACTGCTTTTTAACAAATCGAGACCGTTTGGTTGTCCCTTCCCCACTTGTTAACAGCTGGTTACGCTAACCAATACACAGGAAAAATGTATGCCGACAAAGCAAGTGGCAACGCGATTTTCCTCTCATTTATTTCGTAAAACTGAAAACAACTCCCACAATGGGCGCTAATCATTACCACCTCAGCAACGCTTTGACTATAAAAAACCACTATTTTTTGCCATCGCTCACAGATTTTCGACAATTCAAAGGGTTAATGCCTATTCTTTATACCCTGATGCTTTGACCTTAGGTTGACAAAATACCGACTTGCCAAAACGCGCCTTTTTTCAAGATATATCCAGTTCCCAATAAAAATCAACAACGCCAAGAAAATGACTCAATCCGGTTTGGTGCAAAATTTGTCATCGCCCACCAACTCAAATACACTAGTCGGCCTCTGCCGGAGAGCTTCCCGGCAACCTGCTGTGAGATGAGAGAGATACCATGAGCACCAAAGAAACCATTTCAACTGATGACCTGCTAATGATTGCCAACCAGCAAATTCAAGATCATGAAGGCTACATCGACGGGATGCGTGCCACCTCCGTAGAAGAGCGTGGCGGGGTACTGATTTTCAAAGGCGAGTTCTTCCTTGATGACAAGGGCCTGCCAACCGAAAAAACCACGGCAGTGTTCAACATGTTCAAATATTTGGCCCACCAGTTATCGCCGAAGTTTACCCTTGGCAAATAAGCTTCCTTTATAGGGTCATACAGAACAAAAACAGCCCCGCTTTTTGCGGGGCTGTTTTATTAAAAGGCGACATTTTACAAGGCTATGATCTTATTAGGCTAATGCCCTAAGGCCATGTCGATATAGTTACATATCGATAGTCATTGTATCTTTGCCATTGTCTTTGGACTCACTGTCTTGCCGAGGTCCCGGCGCAGAAGGCGGCGCACCGCGTCCTTTGGGATCAGCACCGAACTGGTTCGGCCCCGGAGTACCGTCCAAGATCCCCAATTCGACAATCACGAAGATTGGACCAATTAAAGGCAAGAAGGTCAGGATAATCCACCACGCACTTTTGTTGCGATCATGAAGACGTTTTACGTTCAGCGCTACTGAAGCCCAAAAGACAAACACCAGAACAATGATCGACAGGATATTGAGCATCGAATTGCCTGCATTCTCCGGTGTGCTATATAGGAATACAGGTAGCGATACCAACAGCACAGGAATACTGTATAGCCAGTAATCCCGGCGGCGCATCCGCCCTTGAAATGAGAACAAGGCCCATTTTTGATCCATCGTAACCTCTCTATACTAATGGATGTTTAGACAATCGGCCGCTGGCCGCGGCTGATCCACTTCAGCAGCAAATTATCAGCCGCATCACCCGTCGCACCCGCCAGTTTTTCAGCCAGTTTTTTGCGCTGGACATAACGCACCTGAAGCACTTCGCGATCCTTGCACGATGTGCTGATGTAATCATCGCTGGTACCAATTTCGTCAACCAAGCCCAGTTCCAGCGCCTGCTTACCGAACCAGTGCTCACCAGTCGCCACTTTAGCCAAGTCCAACTCAGGACGGTGCTCAGACACGAAAGCCTTGAACAAACCGTGGGTTTCTTCAATTTCACTCTGGAATTTCTCGCGAGCCTTGTCAGTGTTTTCACCGAACATCGTCAAGGTACGCTTGAACTCACCTGCGGTGATTTGCTCAAACTCAATATCGTTTTTCTTCAATACCTTATTGAAGTTTGGCAACTGGGCAATCACGCCGATAGAACCGACAACCGCAAACGGTGCCGAGATGATCTTGTCACCAACGCAGGCCATCATGTAGCCGCCGCTGGCCGCGACTTTGTCAACAGAAATGGTTAGCTTGATACCGGCGGCTTTCAAACGATCAAGCTGTGATGACGCCAAGCCATAGCCATGTACCATACCGCCGCCGGTTTCAAGACGCAGCAGTACTTCATCGCCTTCCATTGCCACCGCTAGAATCGCCGTCACCTCTTCGCGCAGTGAAGTCACTTCACGGGCATCGATACTGCCATGAAAGTCCAACACAAACAGGCGAGGCTCGCGTGAATGAGACAAGTCACCTTCTTTGGCCGCTTTTTTTACTTCGTTCTGTCGTGCCTTGTGTTTTTCCTTGTCTGCTTTCTTTTCAGCCTTGTCACGCGCTTTGAGCAATGGCTTATCAAACAAGTGAGACTCCAATTGATGCACGGTGTGCTTGTACTGCTCAGTCAGGTCAGTGACTTCCAGCTCACCTTTCTGGCTACCATGATGGCCTTTCACTGTTTTAGCCACCACCAGAATCGCGATGAAGGCAACAACCACCGTGGCAATCTTGGCTAGGAACAATCCATAATCAAACAAAAAATCCAATGTCGAGTCCTCATTTTTTGACATTCAGTCATTGTAACCAAGTTGTCACCCATACCGCTATCGCAATATAGCCAAACCACTACAATATGAGCATATTTTGGGTATACAATGGCCTGACGAAAAAACCAATAAGGAAGTACACAGTGGATTATCAAATCGCTGAAAACTCACTGAAAGATAGAGTTATTCTGGTAACCGGAGCGGGTGATGGAATTGGCCGCCAGGCTGCCATCAGCTATGCCGCCCACGGCGCGACCGTTATATTGCTCGGCCGCACGGTTGCCAAGCTAGAAGCCGTTTATGACGAGATTGAGTCCCTTGGCTACCCGCAGCCAGCGATTATCCCAATGGATATGATGGGCGCAACCAAGCAAAACTACCTGGATATGGTAGAAACCATTGAAGGCCAGTTCGGCCGCTTGGACGGGGTACTGCACAACGCTTCGCTACTGGGCGTACTCAGCCCGTTTGACCAATTGGGTGAAGATACCTATGACGATGTTATGCAGGTCAATGTCAAAGCCCAATTTCTGCTGACCCAAGCAATTATGCCATTGGTCAAGAAAGCCGAAGACGGCCGTATTGTGTTTACCTCATCGACAGTTGGCCACCAAGGCCGTTCGTTCTGGGGTGCTTATTCGATCTCGAAATTTGCTACCGAAGGCATGATGCAGATCCTGGCCGATGAAATGGCTAACTCCAATGTCCGTGTCAACGCCATCAATCCGGGCGGCACCCGTACCGGTATGCGCGCCAAGGCCTTCCCGGCAGAAGACCCGTCACTACTTAAGACCCCAGAAGAGATCATGCCATTGTATCTTTACCTGATGGGCCCGGAGAGTAAAGACGTCAACGGTCAGTGCATTGACGCCCAGCCAAAGCGTAAGCCTGGTGCGGCCAGCTAACCGGCTTTCCCGCCTCAGATAACAAAAAAGCAGCCAAGGGCTGCTTTTTTCATTCTTGATCCCAAGCGGGCTTCATTTCGTATACACGCTTTTTGCGAGTACGCGCTATTTACGGGTACGAGGCTTGGCCGGCTTGTTCTTCAGCGGGTTGCGACGGTTCGCAGCATTGCCTGACGGCTTGCGACGAGAAGCGTTGTTACCCTCTTCACCTTGGTTACGGCGGTTCGAGGTGTTACCTGCAGGCTTACGACGCGGCGCTTGGTTGCTGTCTTCGCCTTGGTTGCGGCTCGATGAACGGCGCTGATCCTGACGACCACGGCGACCACGGCCGGTATCTTCGTTCAGGCGCTCTTCGTGACGACGCACTGCTCGGCGGATCTGACGAACACCGCGCTTACGCTTCTGGCCTTCAACCGTCAGCATAGTTTCGGTTTCAGCAGGCAGCTCAACTTTCTCACGCAGGTAGTTCACCTCGTTAAGTTCAAGCTCCATCCAACCACCACGAGGCAAGTCTTTAGTCAGGAAGATGTCACCGTAGCGAACACGCTTCAGACGGCTTACTGTCACGCCCTGTGAATCCCACAAACGACGAACCTCACGGTTACGACCTTCGGTGATCACCACGTAGAAGGTATGGTTCATACCTTCACCACCAGCGTAAACCACGTCCTCGAAACGTGCCATGCCGTCTTCCAGCTCAACACCCTTAACCAGGTTGCGAACCATGTCTTCGGTCACTTCACCGAATACACGTACCATGTATTCACGCTCAACACAGCGGCTTGGGTGCATCAGGCGGTTAGCCAGCTCACCATCAGTAGTGAACAGCAGCAGACCAGCGGTGTTGGCGTCAAGGCGACCAACCGATACCCAACGACCACCGTTCAGGCGAGGCAGACGATCAAATACCGTACGACGACCTTCCGGATCGTGACGGGTACATAGCTCACCTTCAGGTTTGTTGTACGCCAATACTCGGCAAACTTCTTCTGAAGACGACACCAACTGGATTTTGTGGCCATCAATGCGGACATTGACTGACAGATCATCCAGGCGGTCACCAAGCTTGGCTACCTTACCGTCGATACTAACTCGACCGTTCTGGATCATTAATTCGATTTCTCGGCGAGAACCCTGGCCAGAACGCGCCAGTACCTTCTGTAATTTTTCACTCATTAGACAAACCTTTGTCGCCTTCACAGGCGTCGAAATATCATCATGCTTTAAGCCATCTTAAAGCGATGGCGGATTATGCCAAAAGCTTAGCTGAGATACCACAGAAAACACCTTGCTAGCCCGGTATTTCCTGTGATTTCTTACTCTAACGAGCTAAATCAGCTCACTCGCAGGCTCACTACTCAACTTAAGGCATATCATTCAAACGGGGACGGATCACCGGCGCCAACGCGGGCAATTTGTATATCGTCATTACTGAAGTCGATTACTGTGGTCGGCTGCTCACCGAGGTAGCCGCCGTTGATGATCAAATCCACCGCATGCTCAAGCTGGTCGCGGATCTCTTCCGGGTCGGATTCCGTGTTTTCGTTGCCCGGCAGGATCAAAGAGGTCGACATCATCGGCTCACCCAGCGCTTCGAGCAGGGCCAATGCAATGGCATTGTCCGGTACGCGGATACCAATAGTCTTACGCTTCGGGTTCATCAGGCGTCGCGGCACTTCCTTGGTCCCTTTGAAGATAAAGGTGTAGGCACCCGGCGTATTGTTACGCAGCAGGCGGTATGCCGCATTATCAACACGGGCATACAGTGAAAGTTCAGACAGATCGCGGCACAGCAAGGTGAAATTGTGCTTGTCGTTCAAACGGCGGATCTGGCAGATACGCTCCAGAGCCGATTTATTTTCCAACTGGCAACCAAGCGCATAGCCCGAATCGGTTGGGTAGACGATCACCCCACCATTGCGAATAATGGCTACCGCCTGATTAATCAAGCGAACCTGTGGTGTTTCAGGGTGAACATAAAAAAACTGACTCATTCTTCCTCCATAGGAAGTGCAACCTAGTCGCGCACTTCCTCTTCAATGCGTTTCTTCTCAACGCTCCAGTCCTGCCAGACTTCTGTCACGTCCTTGGGCAACCACAAGTTGCGGCCAAGTTCGGTCCATGGCGAGGCATAATGGAAATCAGAGCCCTGCGAAGCGAGTAATTTGTAATTGATTGAATAGTCGCCCAGCAATCGCCTTTCTTGAGGTGACTGCTGCGGTTGTGCCACTTCCATCGCGTCCCCGTTGGCTTCGACAAAAGCAGTCAGTAACCGTTTTTGCCATTTTGCGGTCATATTGTAACGGCCAGGGTGGGCAAGCACTGCTTGGCCGCCGGCTTGGTGTATGGCTTCTACCGCTTCCGCCATCGAGCACCAGTTGGGTGGCACATAGCCAGGATTATTGCGGGTCAGGAATTTCTTGAAAACGGCCTGCATGTTCTTGGCATAGCCCTGCTCAACAATCCATTGGGCAAAGTGGGCACGGGTAAGCGTCGCCCCATTGGCAATGGCCTTGGCCCCTTCCAGCGCCCCCGGCATCCGGTTCTTATCCAGCCGCTCCCCAATCAAGGCAGCCCGCTCGGCACGGCGCTGTGCCTGCGCTTCAATCATACGGACAATCGCTGGGTGCTCAGGGTCAATATTCAAACCGACAATGTGAATATCAAAATTTCGCCAAAGTGTCGATATTTCAATGCCTTTGATGAGAGTTAAAGGCAGATTTTCTGCTTCAATCAATTGCTCGGCAGCCGCCAAACCAGCCACCGTATCGTGATCAGTAATCGCCAGCACATCGACTCGACGCTCAACAGCGCGCAGCACAAGTTCTTCCGGTGACAGCCGCCCGTCTGATGCGGTGGTATGGCTGTGTAAATCAAACAACATAAATTATCTTCTTGACTTTACTCTCGCGAACTAGTTTACTAGTACGCAGTTACCCAGTACTACATTGGTGATTCAGTGTATTCACTGAAAGCCTGTATAACACTGAAAGGATAGATACATGGTACAGCAAATTCATCGTCAGCTCTGCGCTTTCTCATCTTGGTGGTGGCACTTCCCAACGCGGGTGGTGTGATTAGCTGTGCCTTAAACAGATTACACAAACCCGCCTCGACGCGGGTTTTTTTATAACCAAATTCAGCCAGACAAAGATTTAACCAGTGCGCCAACCAGAGACAGCGCCCTGAAGAGGAAAAGAATATGATCATCGTACTCAAGCCAAATGCAACCGAACAACAAGCTAAAGAAATCCTTGCCCGCATCGAAGAAGCCGGCCTAAAACCGCTCTACATGCCGGGTGTTGAGCGTATTGTCCTGGGTGCGCTGGGCGATGAGCGTGTTCTTCAGCAGCTTCACCTTGATGCCTACCCGTGTGTTGAGAACGTCAAGCCTATCCTGACTAAGTACAAGATGGTTAGCCGTGAAGTTCAGGCCCACGATACCGTGGTTCGTTTCGGCAATGCCTCTGTTGGCGGTGACAAGTTCGCAGTAATTGCCGGTCCTTGTTCAGTTGAATCTGAAGAGCAACTACTGAGCGTGGCCGAAGTGGTGAAAAAACACGGTGCCGTAGCCCTACGCGGCGGCGCTTACAAGCCACGTACCAGCCCGTATGACTTCCAGGGTATGGGTGTTGAAGGTTTGAAGCTACTGAAAAAAGCCAACGAGCAACTGGGTATCCCGACGGTCTCTGAGGTTATGGAGGTCAGCCAGATGGATTCAATGTGTGAATACATCGACTGTCTTCAGATTGGCGCCCGCAATATGCAGAACTACGCCCTGCTAAAAGCGGTGGGTGAAAGCAAAAAACCGGTCTTGCTCAAACGCGGACTTTCAGCCACTATCGAGGAGCTGTTACTCGCGGCGGAATATATCTACGACGCAGGCAACCCAAATATCATCCTGTGTGAGCGAGGTATCCGTACCTACGAGACAGCAACACGTAACACATTGGATTTGAACGCTGTGGCTTACCTTAAGCAACGTACCCACCTACCAGTGGTTGTTGACCCAAGCCATGGTACCGGCGTCCGTGAACTGGTAATCCCACTATCACGTGCCGCTGCAGCGGTTGGTGCCGACGGTATTATCGTCGAATCACACCTTAACCCGTGTGAAGCCTTGTCGGACGGCCACCAGGCACTGACCGGTCCAATGTTTGAACAGTTGATGCAAGAGTTGAAACCGTTTGTAGAAGCGGCAGGGAGAACGCTGTGAATACTACCCCACTAGGCGTCGGTGAGCTGGAACTGCTCAGCCTCGATGTACCCTATGTTGCGGATCCGACGGAGTTGTATTACTCCGTCTGTGGCGACCGCCCACACAACCTACTGCTGGAGTCGGCCGAGATCGACTCCAAGCAAGATCTCAAGAGCCTGATGCTCATCGACGCGGCAGTCCGTATTGTCTGCCGTGGCAAAGTGGTCACCCTCGAGGCTCTCACCGATAACGGCCTCAATGTACTGCAGACCCTGGAAGGCAAGATGCCTGCCGATATTTCTGCAGTAAGGGAAGGGCGTCAGCTGGAGCTGACATTCCCATCGGCAGAGCGCGCTCTGGATGAAGACAGCCGTCTGCGCCAGACCTCCTCGTTTGATGCATTACGCATGATCCAGCACGCCTTCAATATTGCTGGTCACCCGCGTGAAGCGCTATTTATTGGCGGCTTGTTCGCCTACGACGTGGTTGACGGTTTTGAGCCGCTGCCAGGCGTCAAACAAGACAACCGCTGCCCGGACTACCTGTTCTACATTGCCGAAACGTTGCTGGTGATTGACCACCAGCGCCGCAAAGGCAAATTGCAGGCGACCCTGTTCGGCGGTGACGAGTACACCTCGAGCTACTTCGAGCTCAGCCGCCGCCTGCAGCACATCAAGGAAGCCTGCTTGGAACCTATGCCGCTGCCAGCCGCCCAGCTGCTTGATGAGTGCGAGCCGGTAGCAAGCGTGAGTGATGAAGATTTCTGCCAGCAGGTGGTCGATCTCAAGCAGCACGTCATCAATGGTGATGTGTTCCAGGTGGTGCCGTCGCGCCAATTTACCCTGCCGTGCCCGTCTCCGCTCAATGCTTACAAAGAGCTTAAAATCGGCAACCCGAGCCCGTACATGTTCTACCTGCAGGATGCCGACTTCACCCTGTTCGGCGCGTCGCCGGAAAGTGCGCTTAAATACTGCACCGAGAGCAATCAGGTTGAGATCTACCCGATTGCCGGTACCCGTCGTCGTGGTAAGAACCCAGACGGTTCAATCAACCTAGACCTTGATGGCCGAATCGAGCTTGAACTGCGCTGTGACATGAAGGAAAACGCCGAGCACATGATGCTGGTTGACTTGGCCCGTAACGATGTTGCCCGAATCAGCGAACCGGGCAGCCGCTATGTCGCAGATTTACTTGCCGTCGACCGCTACAGCCATGTGATGCACCTGGTATCCCGAGTTGTCGGCCAGCTACGTGGCGATCTGGATGCCCTGCACGCTTACCAGGCCTGTATGAACATGGGTACCCTGACCGGCGCGCCGAAAATCCGTGCCATGCAGCTTATCCGTGAGGTCGAACAACGTCGTCGAGGCAGTTATGGCGGTGCAGTCGGCTACCTGACTGGCCACGGTGATATGGATACCTGTATCGTGATCCGCTCGGCCTATGTCGAAGATGATGTTGCCAGCGTACAAGCCGGTGCCGGTGTGGTTTACGACTCTGTCCCGCAGGCAGAAGCCGATGAAACCCGTGGTAAGGCGCAAGCGGTGATCACTGCTATCCGCAAGGCACACAGTGCCCCTGACCGTCAATCGCACTAAGGAGCCACTGATGTCCCTACCCCATATTGTATTGCTTGATAACTTTGACTCCTTTACCTACAACTTGGTTGACCAATTCCGCTCACTAGGTTGCGAAGTGACCATTTACCGCAACAGCCTGACCGTTGAGCAAATGGAACAAGCTCTGGCTGAGAAAAACAATCCGGTACTGGTGCTGTCACCGGGCCCGGGTGCCCCTGCCGATGCGGGCTGTATGCCTGAGCTCATCAAGCAGGTGCGCGGCAAGGTTCCGATGATCGGGATCTGCCTAGGCCACCAGGCTATTGTTGAAGCCTATGGCGGCAAGGTCTCTGGCGCAGGTGAAATCGTCCATGGCAAATCAGCCATGATGACCCATAACGGCCATGACTTGTTTGGTGAATTGCCAAGCCCATTATCGATTGCCCGTTACCACTCGCTGGTTGCCGAAACGGTACCGGATAGCCTGAATATCATTGCCGATGTTGACGGCCTGGTTATGGCAGTGACCAATGATGAGGATCGCGTGTGCGGTTACCAGTTCCACCCGGAATCTATCCTCACGACCCAAGGTGCCCAGCTGCTGACCAATACGCTGGCGTGGGTCACGTCGCCAACGACCGACCAATAATGAGCCGAACCAAGAATCAGCCGGTATAGACAACAAGGATTTTTATTATGGATGCGACCATCTACACCATTGCCAACAAGCTTTACGACCAGCAGGCACTGAGCCAAGAAGAGAGCCAGACCCTGTTCGACGCCATCATTAAGGGCGAAGTCGAGCCAGTATTGCTGTCTGCGGTACTGACAGCATTGAAAATCAAAGGCGAAACCCCAGCAGAAATCGCCGGTGCCGCCAAAGCCCTGCTGGCCAATGCCAACCCGTTCCCAAGCCCTGAGTACGACTTTGCCGACATCGTCGGCACCGGTGGCGACGGTGCCAATACCATCAATATCTCGACCACTGCAGCTTTCGTGGCTGCCGCCTGTGGCGTTAAGGTGGCCAAGCATGGTAACCGTGGTGTCTCAAGCAAGTCGGGCTCTTCAGACTTGCTGGACAAATTCGGTATCAACCTGGCAATGAAGCCGGAAACAGCCCGTGAAGCCCTTGACGATCTAGGCGTCTGCTTCCTGTTTGCTCCGGAATACCACGGCGGCGTGCGCCATGCGATGCCGGTTCGTCAAACCCTGAAAACTCGCACCATCTTCAATGTACTGGGTCCTTTGATTAACCCGGCTCGCCCTAATATCGAGCTAATGGGTGTCTACGACGCTTCACTGGTTCGCCCAATTGCCGAGACCATGGCAGCGATGGGCATGAAACGTGCGGCGGTAGTCCACGGCAGTGGCCTCGACGAAGTGGCAATTCACGGCGAAACCACGGTGGCTGAAATCATCGATGGTGAAATCACCGAGTACACCTTAACCCCTGCTGACTTTGGTCTTGAAAGCCACCCGCTTGATGCAATCAAGGGTGGAGAGCCGGAAGAAAACCGTGCCATTATTACCAATATCCTAACGGGCAAAGGTACCGATGCCCAAATGGGTGCCGTCGCCGTCAACGTGGCTCTGCTTCTTCGCCTGTTCGGCCAGGAAGATCTCAAAGCCAATGCCGAGAAGGCCATCAATGTCATGAAATCAGGCAAAGCCTTTGAGCTTGTCGGCCAACTTGCAGCACGAGGTTAATCATGGAAACAGTTCTAGCCAAAATTGTCGCCGATAAACGTATCTGGGTTGAAGCGCGCAAAGCCGAGCAGCCACTGGCATCGTTCAAAGACAGCCTAGTGCCAAGCGACCGTAGCTTCTATGAAGCCCTGTCAGGCGATCAGGCGGCGTTTATTCTGGAATGTAAAAAAGCCTCGCCATCAAAGGGGCTGATCCGAGAAGACTTCGATCTCAACATGATTGCCCAGGTGTACAACGGCCATGCCAGTGCTATCTCGGTATTGACCGATGAAAAGTACTTCCAGGGTAACTTTTACTTCCTGCCGGTGGTTCGTAACCAAGTCCGCCAGCCGGTACTGTGCAAAGACTTCATGATTGATACCTATCAGGTCTATCTTGCTCGCCACTACAATGCCGATGCCATCCTGTTGATGCTGTCAGTGTTGAACGATGATGAATACCGTGAACTGGCCGAGGTTGCCGAGCAGCTTAACCTTGGTATCCTGACCGAAGTCAGCAACGAGGAAGAGCTTGAGCGAGCCATTGCCCTTAAGGCCAAGGTCGTTGGGATCAACAACCGCAACCTGCGCGATCTCAGCATTGATCTGAACCGTACTAAAGAGCTGGCACCTCGCCTACCGGAAGGTACGATTGTGATTTCCGAATCAGGGATCTATAACAACCAGCAGGTACGCGACCTGTCAGCTTATGCCAACGGCTTTTTGATCGGTAGCTCATTGATGGCTGAAGACAACCTTGAGCTGGCAGTTCGCCGTGTATTGCTAGGCGACAACAAAGTCTGTGGCCTGACCCATGCCGATGATGCTGCGGCCGCCTACCAGAGTGGCGCGGTGTACGGTGGCCTGATCTTTGTGTCTGGCTCACCACGCCATGTTGACATCGAACAAGCCCGCATGGTGATGAGCGGCGCGCCGCTGAAATATGTCGGTGTGTTCCGCAATGCTGACCCACAAGCCGTAGCCAAAGCTGCCGAAGCGCTTTCACTGTCAGCGGTGCAGCTTCATGGCGATGAAGACCATGACTATATTGCCACCCTGAAAGGCCAGCTGCCTGCAGAGTGTGAAATTTGGAAAGCCCACGGCGTGACTGAAACAACGCCTGCACTTGGCGAATGGCAGGTCGACCGCCACCTGCTCGACAGCAAGGTCGGCAACCAATCAGGAGGCACAGGTGTTGCCTTTGACTGGAGCCTAATCCCTAACGAGCAAAAGCAAATCACCATGCTGGCCGGTGGCCTTAACCCGGACAATGTCTGTGAAGCAGCGCATCTTGGCTGCCGCGGACTGGATTTGAATTCCGGTGTAGAGAGCGAGCCAGGCAAAAAAGACCCAACAAAATTGAAAGCGGCTTTCGCGGCTATCAGAAAGTATTAAGGAAAATAAACCATGAGTAAGATTAGTGCCTATTTCGGCGAGTTCGGTGGTCAGTACGTCCCACAGATCCTCGTTCCAGCCCTAGATCAGCTTGAAGCGGCTTTTGTTGAAGCCCAGCAGGATCCTAGCTTCCAGAAAGAATTCATTGACCTGCTAAAAGAGTACGCCGGTCGTCCAACTGCGCTGACTTTGTGCCAGAACTTGACCAAGGGCACCAAGACCAAGCTTTACCTTAAGCGTGAAGACCTATTGCACGGCGGTGCCCACAAAACCAACCAGGTACTTGGCCAAGCACTGCTTGCTAAGCGCATGGGCAAAGATGAAATCATCGCTGAAACCGGTGCAGGCCAGCA
Source organism: Photobacterium sp. AWH4_225 (assembly GCF_056158405.1). Taxonomy (NCBI): domain Bacteria; kingdom Pseudomonadati; phylum Pseudomonadota; class Gammaproteobacteria; order Vibrionales; family Vibrionaceae; genus Photobacterium; species Photobacterium sp. AWH4_225. The sequence continues at coordinate 2,896,683 of NZ_JBSWTF010000001.1, forward strand.
CGGTGTAGCAACAGCATTGGCTTGTGCACTACTTGGCCTGAAGTGCCGTGTTTACATGGGGGCTAAAGATGTTGAGCGCCAGAGCCCGAACGTGTTCCGTATGAAGCTGATGGGTGCTGAAGTGATCCCGGTCCATTCTGGCTCCGCAACACTGAAAGATGCCTGTAACGAAGCCATGCGTGACTGGACAGCGACTTACGACAAAGCACACTACCTACTGGGTACGGCTGCGGGTCCTCACCCATTCCCGACTATCGTGCGTGAATTCCAGCACATCATCGGCGAAGAAACCAAAGCGCAAATCCTTGAAAAAGAAGGCCGCCTGCCAGATGCCGTTATCGCCTGTGTCGGCGGTGGCTCAAATGCCATCGGTATGTTCTCTGACTTCATCGAAGAAGAGAGTGTTGGTCTGATTGGTGTTGAACCTGCTGGTAAAGGCCTGGATACCGACATGCACGGCGCGCCGCTGAAACACGGTAAGCTGGGTATCTTCTTTGGTATGAAAGCCCCGCTAATGCAGGACGAGCACGGCCAGGTTGAAGAGTCTTACTCGGTCTCTGCTGGTTTGGACTTCCCGTCTGTCGGCCCTCAGCACGCTCACCTTAATGCCATTGGCCGTGCTGAATACGAAGCGGTTACCGATGACGAGGCTCTGGAAGCCTTCCAGGAACTTGCTCGCAGCGAAGGTATCATTCCGGCACTGGAGTCAGCCCACGCATTGGCCCACGCCTTGAAGATGATCAAAGCCAACCCAGAAAAAGAACAGCTACTGGTCGTTAACCTATCAGGCCGTGGCGACAAAGATATTTTCACTGTACACGATATTCTAGATGCAAAAGGAGTGCTGTAATGGATCGTTACCAAGCCCAATTTGACCGCCTGGCGGCGAAAAACGAAGGCGCATTTGTTCCTTTTGTTACTATCGGTGATCCGAACCCGGAACAATCACTGAAGATCATTGAAACCTTGGTGGAAGCCGGTGCTGACGCCCTTGAGCTGGGGATCCCGTTTTCCGATCCGCTAGCTGATGGCCCAACTATCCAAGGCGCAACAATCCGTGCGATGGAATCTGGCACCACCCCAGCAGTCTGCTTTGATCTGCTGAGCCAGATCCGCGCCAAATACCCAGATATGCCAATTGGCCTGCTGATGTACGCCAACTTGGTGTTCACTAATGGTATTGAAAACTTCTACCAGCAGTGCGCCGAAGCCGGTGTTGATTCGGTACTGGTTGCCGATGTACCGCTGAAAGAATCTGAAGAGTTCCGCGTAGCAGCGGCTAAATACGGCATCCACCCAATCTTCATCGCCCCGCCAAATGCCGATGAAGAAACGCTGAAAACCGTGTCTGAGTTTGGTGGCGGTTATACCTACCTGCTATCGCGTGCCGGTGTAACCGGTACCGAAACCAAAGCAGGAGCACCAATCGACCACCTGCTAGAGAGCCTGAAGACGCACAATGCCCCACCAGCATTGCTTGGCTTTGGTATTTCAGAACCTCAGCAGGTTGCCGAAGCGATTGAAGCTGGCGCTGCGGGTGCCATTTCAGGCTCTGCTGTGGTGAAAGTGATCGAGAATAACCTTGATGATCATGATGCCATGCTCAGCAATATGCATAGCTTTATCAGCAACATGAAGGCTGCAACCCGCAAAAGCTAACCTTTCAGGTGCTAACTGATAAACACAAAAGCCGCCCCAGGTCACTCTGTGGGCGGCTTTTTGCATCTCCCTGATATTTTCTGGTGCAAGATCAAAGATCTCTTCCTTCTTCCCCCATACAGTAACCAACTTGTTAACGCCTGGTACAAACAAATTGCAAGTTTGAAAGGCAATAACACCATTCAAGTAAAAGAAAGATTGATAAAGATGATATTTCCGTGTAAAAACACACGCGCAAAATATTGGGTTAACATTTAGTACAATTACAAAACATATTACCAATGCTTTTTACCAATAGCTTTGCGAACAATATCGAACACAACTGAGGTATCTAACCGTGTTAAAAGAAAAAGGACTGTTTGGCAATATCGGCGTTCAAGTCGTCATTGCCATGTGTGTGGGAACGCTCGTCGGTGCAATGATGGGCCAGTCTGCAAGTATGTTTGCCCCGCTAGGCAGCATCTTCATCCACTTGATCAAAATGTTGGTGATTCCTTTGGTCGCCGTCGCCATTATCTCCGGTGCTGCAGGGCTTGGCAGTAGCCAGTCTGCCGGCAAGGTCGGCCTATCGACACTGGGCTTTTTCGGTCTAACATCGGCGGTTGCGGTTGCCTTGGCCCTATTCATGGGTGTGGTATTCCAGCCGGGTGTCGGCGTCGACATGACAGGCGTCGAAGGCATGTTCTCTAATGTCTATGCCGATAAAGGTGAAATGCCGACGTTCTGGGCTACTGTGCTCGGCATGATCCCGACCAACGTTTTCCAGTCGCTGAATGAAGCAAATATCCTTCAAATTTTGGTTTTCTGCCTTTTCTTCGGTATTGCTGTTTCGAAGCTGGAAAAAGAACGCCGTGACCCATTAATCAACGGTGTGAATGCTATTGTTGATGCCATGGTATGGATGATCAACGTTGTGATGAAGGTTGCCCCTCTTGGCGTATTCGGCCTTATGGCAGATGCAGTGGGCACCTTCGGCTTTGGCGCCCTGATGGTAGTGTTCAAGCTTTTCGTGGTCTACGTGGTTGCTATCTTGATCTACGGCTTCATCTTCTATCCAGCCATGATCAAAGCCTTCAGCAAGACCTCTCCGCTGAAGTTCCTGTCAGCCATGAAAAAGCCACAGGCCGTTGCCCTGTCGACAGCCTCTTCGATGGCGACCCTGCCGGTAACCATGGAAGTGTGTGAAGAAGAGCTGGGTGTCAAGAACTCCACAGCCTCCTTCGTACTCCCACTGGGTGCGACCATCAACATGAGTGGTAATGCAATCTACTACGGCTTGGTTGCTATCTTCTTTGCCCAGATGTTCAATATCGAGCTGGGTATGGGTGCATACATTGCGATTATCGTGACATCGACGCTGGGTGCGGTTGGCCAGGCCGGTGTACCAGGTCCGTCTTTCTTGGTTGTCGCGGTTTTACTGGCAGCAGGTATTCCAATCGAAGGCCTACCGCTGTTGTTTGCCCTTGACCGTATCTTCGACATGATCCGTACTGCGCTTAACATCACTGGTGACGCCGCTTGTGCCGTGATTGTCGATAACATGATCAACGATGCGCCACAGGAAACACCTGAACCAGAGTCCAGCCATCGCGTCTAAAACGGCTCAATAACCCAAAACACCAAAGGCTGCAGGGTTAAACCTGCAGCCTTTTGCTTACTGGTGTACTATGTAGCCAGAAACTCTATGTATTTTATGGCTCTTAACATGAAGCAACTGATTGATTTTATTCCCCTGGTCGTCTTCTTTATTCTCTATAAAACCCACGACATCTATGTCGCGACCGGGGCCTTGATAATCGCTACCGCCATTCAAGTTGCTGTAACTTGGGTGCTGTATAAAAAAGTAGAAAAGATGCAGCTGATCACCTTCGTGATGGTGGCTGTATTCGGTGGGCTGACGATTTTCCTGCACGACGACAACTTCATCAAATGGAAAGTCACCATTGTCTACGGGATTTTTGCTGCCGGGTTAGCCATCAGCCAGTACTTGGGTAAGCCGCTAATAAAAGGCATGTTAGGCAATGAGTTGGAACTGCCGGACACGGTCTGGAACCGGATCAACGGCGCTTGGGCACTGTTTTTCGTTGTATGTGCCGTCGTGAATGTCTATATTGCCTTCCGTTTACCGCTAGATGTGTGGGTTAATTTCAAAGTATTCGGGCTATTGATCCTGACTTTGATCTTCACCATTGCCACCGGCGGCTATATTTACCACCATATGCCAAAAGAACCTGATTCAGAGTAGTACAGAGTCGCAACATGACATCAGAAAACAACATCCCACGCGGGCAACTGCTGCTCCGCACTCTCGCCATGCCAGCCGACACCAACGCCAATGGTGATATTTTCGGTGGTTGGATCATGTCCCAACTTGACCTTGCCGGTGGTATTCTCGCCAAGGAGATCTCCGGTGGCCGTATCGTTACCGTATCGGTATCAAGCATTACCTTCAAAAAACCCGTCAGTGTGGGTGACGTGGTGTGTGTCTATGGCGAATGTACCAAGATCGGCCGGACTTCAATGAGCATCAACCTTGAGGTTTGGATCAAGCCGGTACGCGATGAAAACATCGAAGACCGCTTTATGGTATGCGACGCCACCTTCAACTATGTTGCTATTGATGCTGACGGCAGACCGCGCCCGGTACAAAAGAGCTAGTTACCGACATTGTCAAAATTTGGCAAAGATCCGCAAAAAAGCCCTAACCTAATGCTAGGGCTTTTTTTTTCATTTATGATAGGAAAAATTTGTCACACATTGCTGCCTCATTACAAATTTCACCAATATCTATCGAGCGTAGCAGTTACAAGGAGAGAGCTACATGTGGTACGTTATTTTTTCCCAAGATGTCGAAAACAGCCTTGAACGCCGCCTAAGCGTGCGTGAAAAGCACTTGGCTCGACTAAAAGATCTCCAAGAGCAAGGCCGCTTGCTTGTCGCAGGCCCTATGCCTGCTATCGATAGTGAAAACCCAGCTGAAGCGGGCTTTACCGGTTCAACAGTAATTGCTGAGTTCAACTCTCTTGACGATGCCCAAGCCTGGGCCGATGCCGACCCTTACATTGAAGCCGGTGTCTACGAAAAAGTTATCGTTAAGCCGTTCAAGAAAGTCCTTCCATAACCGATTTTGAGATAACAACGTTATGCTAAAACGCACCCTCGTTTTGTTAGGCGCTACCCTGTTGGCAGGCTGTGCATCAAACGCTGAGCAGCAGGCTATACTGGATATGGCAAAAGCTCGCGCGATGGCGATTAACAACAAGGCACCGTACGAGAAGATCGACCAATACCAGATCATGAAAGCCCAAGCACGGGAAAACATCGTCGAGATCACCATTTTATATGGTGGTGGTGGTAAAACGCCTCCGACTAAGGCCGCCGTAAGTGCAGCGCTTAACTATTGCAACAGCGCAGAGCTAAGCCCAATGGTCAGCGAGGGGGTGAATTACAATATCGTGATTATGGATATGCGTGGCCGCCCTATGGTGACCCAGCCGATCACTGCAGAGGTTTGTAGTCAGTTAGCGAATTAATGGCGGGCTATGGGCTATTTTTCCGCCCGTAAACGTCCAAATCCACTCAAGCTTTATACAGCTGGATAAAATTTCAAAACTTAGCCTTCAGGGATGAAGGCTCAGAGCTACATGGACGTACTCGTGCGTTTTTGCAATTTTCATCCGGATGATTTAAAGCCCTCGAAAAAAACGCCAGCTTTGCTGGCGTTTTTCTTTTGGTACTGGGAAATTAGCCACGCTCAAACAGCAGAACTTTCAATCCGCCTTCCGGATCGATATCTTTGAACTCCGGTGGGTTTTCCAAGCGGTGCTGGTAAGCAAGCTCCGGCGCTTCGGCAGCCATTCCTTCAATCAAGAAAGACGATGACACACCCGGGTCATTTACGCAGGCCAGTACCTGACCATTATCGGTTAGCAACTCTGGCAAACGGCGTAGAATTTTCTGGTAGTCCTTGGTCAGAGCAAAGCTGCCTTTCTGGAAAGATGGCGGATCGATGATGATCAAATCATAAGGGCCTAGCTTGCGCACTTTGCCCCACGACTTGAACAACTCATGGCCAAGGAAACTAACCTTGGACAAATCATGCTTATTCAAATGGTGGTTGTCACGGCCGCGACTCAATGCCGCCTTAGCCATATCAAGGTTGACCACATGCTCAGCCCCACCAGCAATCGCAGCAACAGAGAAACCACAGGTGTAAGCAAATAGATTCAATACACGTTTGCCTTCGGCATGGCGCATGACCCAGTCACGACCGTAACGCATATCCAAGAACAAGCCGTTATTTTGCTTACGGCCAAGATCGAGCTTGAACGTAAGGCCATTTTCTACCACATCCTGGTACTCGCGGCTTTCGCCCCACAGCAGTTCCATCGGTGAACCTTGACGGCCACGGTGCTGTAAAAGCAAAGATGTCGCGCCGGATTGTTGCCAAACAGGGCTATCGAGCAAGTTATCAAGCAAATGGTGCAGCTGGGCCAAAAACTCTTCGGAAGGTTCTTTAAACAATGAAACCAGCACCTGGCCACTTAGCCAGTCCACAGTCAACTGCTCAAGCCCCGGCCAACAGCGGCCGCGGCCATGGAATAACCGGCGCACTTCATTAGGCGGTGTCGCCAATTCGGCCATCAGATGTTGCTCAAGGTTTATTAATGCACTCGGTTCCATAGTTCTACTGCGTTGGGAAATTCAGGGGCGGTATTATAGCAAACCCGTTTAGAGCAGACACTACAGGTGCAAACACTACAGGTGCAAAGATATTATTAAGCCACGAGCTTGAGGCTTTCTTGTTCTGGTTGGCGGCAGCTGGCAAGGTGGACATATTCGACCTGAAGGCGGACTTGGCGTTGGCGGCGGGTGCGGTTTTTGACAAGTTTACGTTGTCGACGAAATGACGCCAGCCCCCAAAAACGTGATTGGTTCTTCTTTTTCTTCAATCGCATACGAAGCGATACGGAGCGGGTAAGGCGCATATTGAATCTCGATCTAGGTAAATCCTAGACCGATATTATAAGTGAAACTTTACTGTAATGTAATTTGCCACAGGTTAAATTAGCAGCAGTTGGTCGCGAATTAACAATGAAAAATAACTGACTTACACAATTTATTATCATTAAGCCCTATTTTTCTACATAACTTTGAGAATAACTGGTCATTCTACAACCAACAGGCTACCAAGCTACTTTTCGCTCATCAAATTACTTTCTCGCGAGTACTGGCCATGCTAACTCCCAAGGCGCAGACCACTCTTTGGCAATAGCCTGATGTGTCTCATCAATAGCCCAAAGATCCCCTTGTTCAGGGACACACATAAACTGCCATTGCTGATCTAAATACGGAAAACGCAACGCATAGGCATGAAGATAACCACGGTCTGCCTTTTCATTACCATAGATATCATCACCAGTGATCCCCGAGCCAACACTTCTGAGTGCTACCCTGATCTGGTGGGTCTTGCCTGTATGGGGTTTGCACAAAAACAAGCGTCGTCCCTGCCCGGCCGCTGTTGAGAAAAACTGGGTAACAGCAGGATTCTCCCTGGTTGTCTCCAGTTTCCAGCTACTACGGCGCGAACGAGTCATATCGCCAATCACCACACCTTGCTTTTTCTTAGGTTTCTTGGTGCCAATCGCCAAATAGAATTTCTCGACCTCACGCTCGGCAAAAGCCTTAGACAGCGCCGACGCCGCCTCACGGTTTCGGCCTAGCAACAGCAGCCCGGAAGTCATTTTGTCCAAGCGATGAATAAGGTAAAGCTGCTCGTCCCCACTCTGCTTCGCCACTTCCTGCAGCAGCATCACATCACCATCATCTTTGTGAACAGACACCCCTGGGTGTTTGCTGATGACGAGGAAATCTGGATGGGTGTGGAGAATATCGAACATATTGATTGGCTCTTGGCTGAAGGCTCTGGCTAATAAAGAGAGCGAAGTATACCGCTTATGGGGAGTATTTCCACATGACCTTTACTGGCATCGAGTCATAATCAACACGATCAAAAAGCGGGAGCCGATGGCTCCCGCTTTGATACATCAACTAAGTTGACAATGCTTGTTAATTACAGTTTCTTAGAAACCAGGGCGCCGAGGCCAATGATGGCAAGACCCATCACCATGATTTCACCTTTACCGCTGTCAAAGCCCGCTTTCACACCTGCGATAGCAACGATAGCGATGGCAAATGGGATTACGTATTTAACTAGGTTGTACCATAGGCCGAACAGTGGGAATTTGATTTCACCGTCATTGGTGATTTCTTTTTCAAGCTCACTGCGATTCAAGCGCCAGCCTGCAAAGATACATACCAGCATACCGCCAACCGCTAGGAAGATCTTATCTGTTAGCAGGTCGAAGATATCAAATGCACCGGTTTCGAACAGTGTTGGACCAAGGCCGCCAAGCGATAGTGATGCGAACACACATAGGAACGCCATCAGAGCACTTGCCGAGAACACTGCGGTTGAACGCTTCAAGCCTTTTTCGTCAATCAGGTATGACACAACCACTTCAAGTAGCGATACAGAAGACGTCAGTGCTGCAACACTTAGGCCGATGAAGAACAATAGCGCAAGCAGTAGGCCTACGATGCCACCCATTTCAGCAAACAGCTGAGGAACAACAACGAAGATCAGGCCTGGACCCGCTGCTGGCTCCATGCTGAATGCGAACATTGCAGGGAACATAGCCACACCAGCAAGGATTGCAACCGCGGTATCCATCGCCGTTACCATTGCTGTAGTTTGAACAAGGTTCTCTTTCTTCTTCAGGTAACTACCGTATGTGATCATACAGCCCATACCCAAGCTTAGTGAGAAGAATGCCTGGCCAAGTGCAGCCAGTACTACTGTGCTGTCGACTTTAGAGAAGTCAGGTTTGAATAGGAACTCAAGGCCTGCTGTTGCACCTGGAAGGCTCAGACCTTTAACTGCTACCAGAATAAGGATGGCGAACAGTAGAGGCATAAGGATCTTACCGGCTTTCTCGATACCACCAGAAATACCCTTGATAACTACCAGGATGTTGAACACCAGGTATAGGCCCATCCAGAACAATGGCTGGATTGGATTAGAGATAAAGCCACCGAAACTATCACCAATTGCCTCTGGCGTGCTTAGTAGACCTGTTGCAATTTTGTAGATGTATGCGATTGCCCAGCCACCAACGACCGGATAGAAGCCCATGATAAGTAGGCCACTGACCACACCGATAACACCGACGAACGACCAACGGCGATCAGTTGATTTGAAAGCACCTACAGCGGAAAGGCCAGTCTTACGACCCACGGCAAATTCAGTCAGCATGACGCTGAAACCGATTACGATAACGAACAATAGGTAAATAGCTACGAAAGCACCACCACCACTCTCACCAGCTGTGTATGGGAACTTCCAGATGTTACCAAGACCTACTGCGGATCCTGCCGCGGCCATTACGAAGCCTAATTTTGAACCCCAGCTATCGCGGGGTTGTGTGGTTGTATTACTAGTAGCCACGTTCTCTCCAAGGTTTTGTTGTGTTTGCTAGAGTTTGCTAGTAATAGGCGTCGAAAATATGTTGTGTAAACTTGTGTGCAAAGTTATTTGTACACTTATAGGATTGTTATTGACGCTCTATATATGGCAAGTAAAACAGGTTGCGATTAGAATGTGAAGCCCGCGCTTGTAAATTTTGATCATTTACTGCTTTTTTACATCAATTCTTTGCATTTTGCTTATATTTTGCACTAACCCTGCGTGCAAATTTCACATTCCTCCTACAAATCAGTGATTTCCTCTTATCAAACATAGCACATAAATCCCAGTAAATTTCGCTGGTATTCCTCTAGTTTCAATGCAAAATAGAGTAATACATCCAACTCATAACAATTTCGAATGGAACAGTTTTATCAAGTTCTTGTCTGGGCCAGCGTCTTCTTTTATTGGCTGATGATTGCTGCCGTCACTATGCGCATCGTTTTCAAGCGCAGGGTGGTTGGTGTTTCGCTTGCCTGGCTCATGATCATCTTCATCATCCCTATCGGCGGGGTGATTGCTTACCTGTTGTTCGGCGAACTCAACCTAGGCAAAAAACGCGCCCAACGCGCCAAGGTGATGTTCGAACCCTTTGCCGACTGGTTCCAGCGCCTCAATGACTGTCCCGGCCACCAGCCTGAACTCATGAGCGAGCATGCTCGCCCTATCAGTGACCTGTGTGAAAACCGCCTTGGCATCCCTGCTTTAAGCGGCAATACCCTCTCGCTACAAGACTCTCCGCAAACTATCCTGCGCTCTCTGATCGAAGACATTCACCAAGCAGAAACCTCGGTGGATATGGAATTCTATATTTGGCACCCGGGAGGCTTGGCCGATGAGGTAGCTACGGCATTAATCATGGCCGCCAAGCGTGGAGTAAAGGTGAAAGTACTGCTGGATGCAGCAGGCAGCATGCGCTTTTTCCGCTCCCATTGGCCCAAGCTCATGCGCCATTCCGGCATTGAGATTGTAGAAGCGCTAGCTGTTACCCCATTCAGGATGTTCCTGCGCCGGATGGACTTGCGTCAGCATCGTAAAATTGTCGTTATCGACGAAAAGATTGGTTATACCGGTTCAATGAACTTGGTTGATCCCGCCTTTTTCAAAACCGATGCGGGTGTTGGCCAGTGGATCGACGTCATGGTGAGGGTGACCGGACCTTCTGTGGCCGTGCTTAACGGTATTCAGGCGTGGGACTGGGAGGTAGAAACCGGCGATCGCTATCTGCCGCAACTGCCAGAATGCACCTTGCCAAGTTCAGTTGAGGCAACCGATATGATCCAGGTGATCCCATCGGGCCCGGGGATGCCAGATGAAATCATCCATCAGGCACTGCTGCTTAGCATCTACCAAGCCAAAGAAAGTGTGGTGATCACCACCCCTTACTTTGTACCGAGTGAGAATTTGCTGCACGCGATGAAGGGAGCGGCTCACCGTGGAGTCACTGTAGATATCATTATCCCGGATAAGAATGACTCTATTATGGTGGAATGGGCTAGCCGCTCATTCTTCTCGGAACTACTGGCTGCAGGTGTTCGCATCCACCGTTTCCACGGCGGTTTGCTACATACCAAATCCGTGGTGATAGACAAGACCCACTGCTTGATTGGTACGGTTAACGTGGATATGCGCAGCCTGTGGCTCAACTTCGAGGTGACATTGGCAGTGGACAATGCCGAGTTCACCCAGCAGCTAAACTGGCTACAGAAAGAGTATATGAATGATTCCAGCTTGGTTGACAGGAACAAGTGGGAGCAAAGGCATATCAGCAACAAGCTGATTGAACAGTTCTTCTATATGTTTAGCCCGTTGTTGTAATTTTCATATTCAGCTTGCATAACAGCAAGTTAGTTGGGTGTGATTTTAAAACCTACCCGGGCATGGACGGCCCGGGCTAGCGCTCCAGGGTCGGAGCGGCATGGATGCCTTTATGCGTTTTTAAAATTACACCCTGCTAATTTGCAGAATATTCAGTAATAGCTCACGGCTTTATTATTACTTTCCAACTCGCTTAGCCAGCAAATCCAACACCAATCGGCTGTCCGCATCACGGATAGTTGGTAGCTGGAACCGCGCCTCGCGGGTATCTTGCAAAGACACTTCGGCACTGACCAGGGCTTCATCACTACCCGCTTCTGCCAGACAATTACCAAACGCATCCAGAATACGGGAACCACCCCAGAAACGGCTATTGCCTTCAAGGGCACAGCTATTTGCCATCAGCAAAGGTACACCGTAGGTCATCGAGATAAAGTCAGTATTGGTTTTCCAGCCTTGAGGGTTAGAGAACTCGTCAGAGACAATATCTGCCGCCGAGTTAACCGGGGCCAACATCAAGGCTGGCTTGTCCAGCATTGCCAGGTGCGGCAAGGCCGGGTTCCATAGATCGGCACAGATCAGGGTGTGCATCGGCCAGCCAGTAATAGGCTCGCATGGCGTTAGGTCTTGGCCTTTGCTGTACCATTTCGCTTCTTCCAAGCCGCCGTAGTTAGGCAGGTTCAGCTTACGGTGAACATGGACAAGCTGGCCGTTCGTCACCATCGCCTGGGCGTTGTAGAACTCACCAGCGTGGTCTTCTTCAATAAAGCCAGCACTCACTACCATGTCGCCTGCTGCCGCAGCCAGTTCACCCAATAGGGGGTGGTTTACCGACATAGCAACATCCAGCGTCTTTTCACGCAGGCTGTAGCCCGTTAGCGAAAGCTCTGGAAACAGCAGCACCTCAACGCCCTGCTCACGGGCTTGCTCGATATACTGAAGGTGCTTTTGCAGGTTAGCCTCAACATCCCCCAGCACAGGGGCGATCTGGGCAATACCGACGTGTAATACTTGTTTTGTCATGATAAAACCTTAAAAGGCCAGCTTACGCTGGCCTTTGAATTAATTTCGGCGCGAAAACACAGCATCGTGTGATTACAGCAGGCCGTTTTGCTCCAAGAATTGGCGCGATACACGCTCAATAGACAAACCATCTACGTCTACCAAGGCATTCAGGGTAGACATGGTTTCGTCGTTCATTAGCGCAGACAGCTTGTTCAGCTGATTAGCCAGCTCCGGGTTGGCATCCAATGCGTCGTTACGTACAACCGGCGTCAGGGCATAGTTCGGGAAGTGCTGACGGTCATCTTTCAATACGTAGAAGTCAAACGCCTTCACACGGCCATCGGTGGCAAACACCATGGTGACGTCAACTACTTCCTGAGCCAAAGCCTGGTATACCAAACCCGAGTTCATCTTACGCAGGTTTCGGCGTGGCATCTCAAACTCATAGGCTTCTAGCAGTGACTTCAAGCCATCCGGACGGGCCGAGAACTCAACGTTACTTGCCATCTGGGCATCTTTGCCGTCTTCTGACTGCAACCAGTTCATCATATCAGTGATGGACTCGATGCCCTTCTCTTTGGCAAAGTCTTTGCGCATCGCCAGCGCATAGGTATTGTTCGCCTGCGATGGGTTAAGCCAGATCAGGCCAACTTTTTCGTCCAGTGCTTTGACACGCTGGTAAGTCTGCTCCGGATTTAGCTTTTCAACGACCTTGTTGAAAGTGACCAAACCGGTGCCTGTGTACTCCCAGTACAGGTCGATCTGACCGTTTAGCTGAGCAGTACGTAGAACCGTTGAACCCATACCGTCACGCTGGTCGACATCATAGCCAAGACCGGCAAGGTACTGTGCAGTCATCGAAGACATGATCAGCTGCTCGGTATAACCTTTACCGCCAACGACCAGCTTGCCCGCGGCCTGCGCCGACACCGAGAAAGTCATTACCGAGAACACAGTGGCTACGGCAGTCAATAAAGAAATTACGCGTTTCATCTTTGTATTACTCCGAGCCATTACTTACGGTTAGGGTTTACACCCTTGCTCACTATCAGGAAAGTCACCACACCTAGTACCATATCCATGATAAGCGCCAGTACCGCTGTCGGGATCGCCCCTGCCAGCATCATCGGCGTATCATAAAGGTCGATACCAGCGAAGATCAGCTCACCCAGACCGGTACCACCAATCTGGAATGCCAGCGGTACGGTACCGATGTTAATGGCAAAAGCGGTGCGGATACCCGCCATGATGACGTACATCGCGTTTGGCAATTCAACCTTTACCAGCTGCTGTGTTGGCGTCAGGCCAATACCGGTTGCCGCTTCTTTAAGGTGTGCAGGCACCGAGAGCAGGCCGGTATAGGTATTGCGCAGAATTGGCAATACCGAGGCAAAGGCCAGGGCGAAGATTGCCGGTTTGTCACCGATGCCCAAGAAGCTCATCGACAACGCCAGTACTGCCAGCGTCGGGACCGTGGTACCGATGTTGAAGATCTGCATCACCAAGTCAGCAGCCTTACGGCAAGCAGGACGGCTTAGGATAATTCCCACCGGCACACCAATTAAAATCGCAATCGAGCCCGAAATCAGGGTCAACTTGATATGGTGGCCTGACAGGTAGATGATTTCATCCCAGTAATAGATGAACTGCTCGACAAAACCTGATGACTGGGCCCAGATCCCGATGAGGAATACGGTTACCAGCAATAGCGCATTGAAGTAAGGGCTTAAGTTAATCGACTTCATCCCTTACCCCTTTTTACGGAAACTGGCTCCCAGGTGGTGTGTAATACCACGCTGTGAAATTTCACCACACAATTGGCCTTGCTGGTCGACTACCGCTAACCAGCTGATGTCATGGGCAAACATCTTGGAAACTACGGCACGCAAGTCCTGCTCCTGGTTCATCAGGATAGGCAATCCATCGTAGTGGTCACTACACAGGCCGCGTTGGCTCATGGCAACCGACTTGGTGATCATGCCGATTGGCTGGTTCTGGTTGTTCACCATCACAATCATGCCGTGGCCGTAATCATTCATGCGCTGCAGGGCAATCTCCAGCGTGTCATTCGGTGATACTGTCGGAACCTGACGTTCCATCACTTCGCCAGCAGTTGATAGCTGCAGGCGCTTCAAGGTACGGTCTGTACCGACGAAATCTGCCACAAAGTCAGTCGCTGGGTGAGCTAGAAGCTGGTCTGGGCTAGAGTATTGCTCAAGCTGGCCATCACGGAAGATCGCCACTTTATCAGCCATTTTCACCGCTTCATCAATATCGTGTGAGACGAACATGATGGTTTTCTTCAGCTCTTTGTTCATCTTCAGGAATTCTTCCTGAATCACTTCACGGTTGATCGGGTCGATTGCACCAAAAGGTTCATCCATCAAAAGTACCGGTGCATCGGCCGCCAACGCGCGGATAACGCCGACACGCTGCTGCTGGCCACCTGAAAGCTCATTCGGGAAGCGCTTCATGAAAGTGTTCGGATCCAGTGCCACCATATCCAGCAGGTCTTTGGCACGCTGGGTACAACGCTTGGCATCCCAGCCCATCAGTTTCGGGATCAGGCTGATATTCTCTTCGATGGTCATGTTCGGGAACAGACCAATCTGCTGGATGACGTAACCGATGTTACGGCGCAAGGTGACTGTATCGATACCTGTAGTATCTTCACCGTTGATCAGCACACGACCAGAGGTTGGTGTTACCAGGCGGTTGATCATTTTTAACGTGGTGGTTTTACCACAGCCAGATGGGCCCAGCAGGACACAGATTTCGCCGGTCGGTACTTCCATGTTGATATGATCGGCTGCTGTCACCACACCCTGTGGTGTTTCAAAAACTTTTGTCAGGTTCTCAAGTTGAATCATGAAAACGCCCTCTTAAATTCGTAAAACTTAGCCGTGAACGACGACACCTTTCGGTGTGAATTTCTTTTGGATCTTCGCCAATACCGTGTCGGCAAAAATGGCCAACAGGCTCACAGCTACAGCACCAACAATCAGCTGGCGCGGATCAGACTGGCTGATCCCTCGTGCAATAAACGTCCCCAAACCACCAGCACCGATGTAGGTGGCGATCGCCATCACGCCGATGTTCATCACCACGGCGGTACGCACACCAGCCATGATCACCGGGATAGCCAGTGGAATTTCCACCAGGCGAAGGCGCTGCATGTTGGTCAGGCCGATACCCCTTGCCGCTTCGCGCAGGGCCGGGTCAACGTTGTTAATTGCGGTGTAGGTATTACGAATAATTGGCAACTGCGAATACAGCAAAACCGCAATCACTGCAGGCAGATAACCAATACCCTGGCCGATAATCGACAACACAGGGATCATGATCCCGAACAAGGCAATAGAAGGGATCGTAATGATAATGGACGCAACGTATAGCACCACATTGGCGACACGCTGATTCTGGGTAATTGCGATACCAATAGGTACCCCTGTCATCATGGCTAGGCCAACGGCCAGGCTCACCAACGACAGATGCTCTACAGTACGAGAGACAATCACATCCCAGTTGTCCAGAACGAAATTGAAAATTTCCAATTTGCACTCCTGGATTTACGAGTTGAACACAGATTGTTTTATGAGTGTTTCCGCTTAGGCGCCGGAAACATTGATACAACCACAAGGTTGTCAAAACAGGGGCTCCGCCCTGATAGACATGGTTTACACCATCAGCATCGCTTGTCAGACCACAAGTCATACAAGCGAAAAAGGAAGGGGGATTCTAGAGAGTAAGCCTGACTAGCTCAAGTTTTTTCAGGATTTATTTTGATCTCACCACTTTATTACGTTTAAAAAACAACCATAAATACGTTAACCACATGATTATTAATAAGGCCTGAAATAAAAAATTACAACGAACTCATTCAATTTTGTTTTGATTTCTTTGCCTCACTTGTAAGAGAAGCAGCTACAATTATATCCAAGCCGCTTAAGTGTACTCTACCGCAAGAAGCGCTTTGGAGTCGTGGTATTAAGTTCAGGATGAAAATTGGGGGAAGTTCCAATGCAGCTTGCAAGCCCGAAGTTAACAATACTGTTCCTTTTATATTGTTTTGGCCTTTTCACTGCATTTTCTGCATGGAGCCAGAGTATCCCACTGGTTTTGTCGGGCAAAAAGCCATCGGGAGAGGAACTCTCTCTCGTACTCGAGCGAAGCCAACTTGAGCAACTCCCACAAACGTCATTCTCAACTAATCTCCCTTGGCTGGAACAAAGTGCCACCTTCGAGGGAGTACGCCTATTAACACTACTCGAGCACTTTGATCTCTCTGTTTCTAAACTAAAACTGCTCGCCCTCAACGATTATTCCGTCGAAGTCAGCCATGATTACATCAAGCAATACAACCCTTTGGTCGCTATCAAGCAAGACGGCCGTTATTTGAAGGTACGAGATTACGGTCCATATTGGGTCATCATTTCCCTCAATGAACACCCCGAAGCGGCCAAAACCAAGCACCTTGCCAATATGGTCTGGCAGCTCACCGCTATAGAAACCCAGTAAGCAGGTAACTACATGGGAAATTGCCGTCGTATTACCTCCTTACTCATCTACATCACCCCGTTGCTGATTATCATTATTTTGGTAGCGGTGACCGCCCTGAAACGCAATTCAGACATTATTGCCAACAGCCAAAACGAAGCGGCTTGGTATGTACTCCAGCTCCATAAAGAGTATGCTGAATTCCACCTCCAACTTCATCGCTATGCAGTAGGAACCAGTGATCATAACGATATGATGCTGCAATATGAGATCCTATGGAGCCGGTTCAAGACGATTCTCAACAACACCCATATTAGCCACCTCTACCACTTTGATGGTGCCTACCATCAAATCAGCAAACAGTTTGCCTATATCCAATCCATAGAGCCGCAGCTGATCTCTTTTGAGTGGGGCGACCCTAACGCTGAGCTGATCACAGACGTTAAAGATCAGTATGAAAATCTGGTGATTTTCCTCAGCCACAAGTTTCGTCTCTCTAGTGGCGACCTCCTAAAACGCGTTGAAGCCACCCAAACAATGAAACAACTGGTGTACTTCCTACTCTGTGCCATTGTTCTACTCGGTGGGATTTTATTGTGGGCGTTATGGCGTGAGTCATCAGCGATGCGCAAGCTGGCAATGAGCGATACCTTAACCGGCATCCACAGTCGCTTGTGGCTCAATCAGCATCTCAAAGAGCAGGTCAAGAACCAACAGCCATTTCGGTTCTACCTTGTTGATTTAGATAATTTCAAAACAATCAACGATACACTTGGGCATCATGCTGGGGATAAGTTGCTTCAAACGGTAGCTGCCCGTTTGGCCGCACTAAGTGGCGAGCATTATCATGTTGCCCGTATGGGCGGGGATGAGTTTGCCGTGATCGAGTCTCTAGCAGTACAGCACGAAATTAATATCAGCCAGAAACTGCTAAACAGTTTTCAGCAACCAGTCATTCTAAATGGTAAAAACTACCCTATCTCGGCCAGTATCGGTAGCAGCGAGTATCCACTCAACGCATCCAACGTCAGTGAAGTGTTACAACAAGCCGATTTTGCGATGTATGAAGTCAAGCAGCAGGGAAAAAGCGGCGTTATGCATTACAAAAGGCCATCAATACCGAATGAGGCTACAGCAAAAGGAGCGGCATCAACTGCGGAACGCTTCACCAACAGCCTTTGAATGTTTTAATTCAATAGTTAACCATCTGAAAACAAAAAAGCGCCCACAAAATGGTGGGCGCAAAAATCAATCGTGCAGTGGTGTTGGCTTACTTACATTGCCGCAGCAAAGATAGCCGAGATTTCTTCGTGGCTGGCTTGTTTCGGGTTTGTGAAACCACACGCATCTTTCAGTGCGTTGTCAGCCAATACGGCAATATCTTCTTCTTTCGCGCCAAGCTCCTGAAGACCTGCTGGAATACCCACATCTTGAGACAGTGCCTGAATGGCTTCCAGTGCTGCTTCAGCGCCCTGCTCTGCCGTCATACCTTCAACATTCACGCCCATCGCTTTTGCAACATCTTTCAGACGCTCTGGGCAAACCTGTGCGTTGTAGCGCTGCACGTGCGGCAGCAATACCGCATTACATACACCGTGTGGCAGATCGTAGAAACCACCTAGCTGGTGCGCCATCGCGTGAACATAACCCAGTGAAGCATTGTTGAATGCCATACCAGCCATGAACTGTGCATAAGCCATTTGCTCGCGAGCTTCGATGTTCTGGCCGTCTTTCACTGCCGTACGCAGGTGTGCTTGAATAAGCTCGATCGCCTTGATAGCAACCGCATCAGTAATAGGTGTTGCAGCGGTAGAAACATAAGCTTCAATCGCGTGAGTCAGTGCATCCATTCCTGTCGCAGCAGTCAGCGAGGCAGGCTTAGCCAGCATCAACTCAGGATCGTTCACCGACATCAGCGGCGTGGTGTTCTTGTCAACAATCGCCATTTTGATGTGGCGTGCTTCATCAGTAATGATACAGAAGCGGGTCATTTCACTTGCAGTACCTGCAGTGGTATTAATCGCCACCAATGGCAGCTGAGGTTTCGCAGACTGATCAACACCTTCGTAGTCAGCAATTTTACCACCGTTAGAGGCAACAAGAGCAATACCTTTGGCACAGTCATGCGGCGAACCGCCACCCAGTGAAATAACGAAGTCACACTCACCGTCTTTCAGTAGCGCAAGACCGGCTTCTACATTACCAATAGTTGGGTTTGGTTGTGTACCATCGAAAACAACAGAATCAATATCGCGCTGTGCCAACAGATCTGCTACCTGCTTGACCATACCGATTTGGCTTAGCACTTTATCAGTCACAATCAGAGCTTTTTTAAAGCCGTGAGCTTTCACTGCATCTGCAGCTTCCGTCAAACAACCAGCGCCCATCAAGTTTACTGTTGGGATGAAAAATGCACTACTCATGATAAATTCTCCATAATTATCAAAAACTAATTACCATAAACCGCTTTCAATCCAGGTCGCTGCATATGCTTAAACGGACTATCCGTAATCAGTCTTGCTCTCTGCAAATAAAAACTACCACCAGAAAAGTGTGCAACAAATTGATCTGGGACAAGTTATAAATCCCCAAAAATTATTCATGTAATGTAGTTTGAGCCAGATCACCAAATCAACAAGTTACATATAAAAATTGTTTCCCTATGGAAACGCTGCTTTTCGTTTTATCACTACGCTCCACAGTAATTTGTGATCTGTCACCCATAAAAAAACGCTGACTTATGCCAGCGTTTTTCTCATTCAAGCATTTGATGCTTATTAGTTTCGTTCTTTATTGCTTGATCCAAGCATCCTGCCACGCTGAACCAAACCCAGGCTCGTAATGGTGCGCTGAATCAATGTTACACCAACCACCTTCTGGGAATGGACGGCACTGGTAGGTATTGCCATCGCGGCCAAGTACTACTGTCTCACCCGGTACATAACTACCGATACCATCAGGGTAGGCATAGTCGTAATCACCGCCACCAGAGCTGTCTTTAATGGTAATCGACTTAGTTTCAACAACATTATGCTCGCTGCTGTCCTGCTCGGCTGCGGTTACCACAACACTGAAGGAGCCTATTTCGGTAGTGAATAGCGATAGGTCAATGTTACCGTTATCGACAATATCACTCGCCAAGGCCAACTGGTGTCCTGTGCTATCCAACAACTTCATGTTGATCAGGTATCGACCTTCTGAGCTGACCGTTGCATCGATATAGGTTTTACCATCGCTGCCCTGGGTGTATTCGCTTTCCAGGCCTTGGACGGTTACCGGAGCGGGTTCAATGACATCCCCATCACGCACATCCAGTGCGTAGTTGTAATCCGAGTTGGTGACAAAGACTTGGTTGATATACAGATCCGATGGCTGATAAACGATATCACCCGATGCTTCTTCCACACCCACCTGAGTAATGGTTGGGTATTTCTCGTTGATCAGTTGAGCAAGATCATAAGACCAAGTATTGATGTTCTCGTTAGCCGCTGTAATTGGCAGCTTCTCGAATACAATTTCAGAGCCTTGTTTGTTGAAAATACGGAACCAGACGCTATCGCCATCTTGCGCCTCGACACCCGGCTTGACGTACTGGCCCTTAGTCGTCCACTCAGGCGGTAACACTTCACCGTCAAAACGGATATCACTACAGTTGTAGAAACCTTCGCCAGCAGGATCATCACGCTGCCAACGTGATACCAGTGTAGCCTCTCCCGAACGGCCGCTTGGCAGAGTCACATCAATCAAGTAGTACTGACCGTTGCCTTCCTGAGTCACTTCTACATCGCCGGCAGTATCTATCAGCTCCAGATCATCCCAGCCCAAACGGCTATGGGCAGCATTGTAGCCAGGCTTGGTCAGGTAGAACTGCCAGAAGCTCGGGTTATGCGGTGCCGTTGCGCGGTAACGCAGAGTGAAAGTTTCACCGGCTTTCATGTCGGTACGCTGCCAATGCTCTGAAGCCACACTCATACCGCTCTTACGCGGATCACCACCGGAACAGATAGTACCGTCCGGCACTGCTGCCTTAACCGCATCCATGTTGTGATAATCCTTAACCAATGCGGCAAACTCGTTCTTCTGCACCAATGGATAGGTACCCGACTCCAAGAATGCGGCACGACAAGCTTCATTCGGGATCTGGGAACCATCTGATGGCCCCCAGTGACCACCGTCTGACTCACAGATCACCTGGCGAGCAGCAGGGAAGTCGGCCCAACCATGGGCACTTGCGTGTAATGGAGAAAGGGCGGCCATGACTGACATAGCGCCCAAAGAAAAGTTAATCACCTTTTTCATATTTAGCTTCCATTATGATTTTTTTGGGAAGCCAGCTAATGGGAAGAAGCCACTGCTTTGATCTTGCTTATTCCTATCAGGTAACTCCGCTACCCTAGAGCCAATGCATTAAAAAGATTGCTCCTTAGGCCGGAAGTTTTGCGCCCTACCCTTTCGGATAATTAGCCTTTAGCTGACGATATAAAAATAAGCCACTTCAAGGTTTAGATTGAAGGAGCTCGGGTATATTTATAGTGTTTTTTTTAATATCAGCAAAAAGCAGCCATTAGCAATGGAAGGATGATCTCATTTAATTTTTATTTATTAAGATAAATAAAAATCATTGACTGAAATGAAATATTTAATACATATAAAACCATTTACCTCACCAATAATATTAGCAGTGAAATTTAAATGGGTAATATCAGCTAAGCAAGATGATAACTTGAACAATAACAATAAAAAACAAACAAAGTGATGTGATTTTCCAAAACTGTACCGGGCTCTTACTTTTTAAAGGTCGCTTACTTGCCTGCTTAAGTACCTGTGATGACGGGTGAAATAAATCGCTGATAAGCTCAGACATGGCTTCATAGCGCTGATTTGCCTTAGGGAAGCACCCTCTGCGAATGACCACATCAAGCCATGCAGGTAGATCATCCCGATAATTCTCCAAAGGTATATAATCCGGCCATTGGCTGTTTGACTGCACAGGTTTAAAAGTATTTGGAAATGGATAAGGAAAGTGCCCCGTCAACATCTCATAAATAATGATGGATATTGAATACATGTCAGACCTCATTGTTACTTTACCGCCCAGCAAACACTCTGGTGACAAATATTTAATATCACCAACAGGGACCGTTTCATCAATAGGTGTTTGTATTTCATCAAAGTGTTCTGAATAAACGGAACCAAAATCAATAATGACGATTTGATCAAATTGATTGACGATTAAATTTTCTGGCTTAATATCACGATGAATAAGGCGATGGCGTTGCATCACACGAATTGACTTAATTATCTCCTCTGCCATTACCCTCACTTTTTCAATATCTGGTTTAGGGTTATCGTCCATCCATTGGCGCAGTGACTTACCTTCAACCCATTGGCAAACATGGTACAGGAAAGGAGAATGACGTGAAAAAGGGTGGATCTTCATTATTCTCTGGTGGGATATCTGCTCCCCGACCCAGCCTTCACGCACAAAAGCCTGCAAGTACTGGTAATCCTCCGCAAAGTTGAGTGAGGGCATCTTTAACACATAACGTTGATTATCAAATTCACTCACCGCTAGATAAATATGGCTGCGCGGACCGCTATGCAAAACTCGTAATATTCGGTACTGGTCGATTCGGTTCCCTTCTTCCATCACAGGCGGGATCACTCGCTTTGTCAGTTCTTCTATGTACTCATCCATGGTCAAAGTCGGCAAGGCTTTCACATCAATCAATAAGCTAGACACGTTATCTTGGCTTCCCGCGGCTAGCGATGCCTCAACCAACTGTTCGGACAGTGGCTCAACTGGGGTGTTAGTTAAAGATAGCACCTGCTGTAGCTTTGAATCATCTAACCATTCGTGAATACCATCTGTCGCTAGTAATAAGCGGTCTCCTTTCTCCAGCCGTATTTGTTGAAAATCTACCTCGATATGACTGTCCATCCCCAACGAGCGGGTAAGAAAGTATTGCTGGCCATACTGATGACGACGGTGATCTTGGGTGAGCTGAGTTATTGCCTGATCGCGATAGAGATAAGCACGTGTATCCCCCACATGCATGATGTACGCAGTATTGGATTTGATGATCACCGCGCAGAAAGTCGTCACCATCCCATTGTGCTGAAGTTCACTCTGGCAGCCTTGGTGAAAAAGCCATTGGTTAAGTGCATGCAGCACTTTTCCAGCCGACTGCTTCACGCCCCAAGTTTTCGGTGTTGCGTAATATTCTTCAATAAATTGGGTGACACTAATTTGGCTCGCTTGCTCGGCTTGGGCACTGCAACTCACTCCGTCGGCCAAGCAAGCAACCACACCTTTATGCAGCATTTCTTCACGCCGTGAAGGCTGGTAAACCGCAAAAGCATCTTGGTTACTTGGTTTACACCCCGCAACCGAATAACCCCCGATATCAAGTTCGAGTGTATCCGCTTGCCGAAAACGCTTTCGATTAACAGACATTTGGCTATGGGCTGTTCCAGGTTGCATTGTTTCGCTCATCCACGCTTCACCCTATTATCCATGACAACAATGACTCACGATTATGTTCAATGTATCGGCCTGCTTGGCTAGCCGTTCGCTTTGCCTCACAGGCCGAAAACCACCTAGCGGTTAGCCACATCAATCATCATGATGCTGCCATCCTCATTGACCTCCGCAATTTGTCCACTTGGCTCTTCCATCATCAACAAGGTGATAAAGCCAATCACCGCTGTTGCCGCAATGACGTAGAAGAAGGTGCTGTAATCCACCACAGACAAGATAGTGAGGTAACACACTGCACCGACATTACCGTAGGCCCCAGTCATCCCAGCGATTTGGCCTGTCATCCGGCGCTTGATCAGAGGTACAGTGGCAAATACCGCCCCCTCACCCGACTGGACGAAGAACGAACAGGCCATTGCAGCAACCACGGCGAGCCACACCGGCCAGCTGCTATCCACTTGTCCCATCAAGAAGTAACCGGCGGCCAATCCTGCAGTCAAAATCAACAGGGTAGGTTTGCGGCCGAACTTATCGGAAATCCAACCGCCCCCGGGGCGGGACATCAGGTTCATGAAGGCGTAAGCCGACGCCACCATACCGGCCATCACCGGGGTTAGCTCAAAGGTTTCCGAGAAGAATAACGGCAACATCGAGACCACAGCCAACTCCGAACCAAAGGTGGCGAAGTACAAGACATTCAAAATCGCGACCTGCTTGAACTTGTATTGATGTACTTCAGGAACCGGCTTCTCAAAGACGGTTTTGTTGACACGCCATACCTGTAGAACTTCATAGCAATAGATCACCGCCAGCACGACATAGATAGCCATCACCGCACTGTCACTGAGCATACCGATCCCGGTTGGCGAAAGCTTCCAGGCCAACAGGGCCAAAGCGCCATACATCGGCAGCTTCATAAATAGCAGCAGGAAGAAGTCCCCTTTTGATGTCACTTCCATTGCCCCTAGCTGCTTGGGCTTGAAGTAAGTCGCGCCTTTCGGTGTATCGGTTACGTTTTTATAAAAAACGAACGAAAACAGCAGGCTCATCACCCCGGTGATGGCCATGGCATAACGCCAGCCGTCTTCACCACCAAACATGATAGCAACGGTTGGCAGGGTAAAAGCGGCCGCCGCAGAGCCAAAGTTACCCCAGCCACCATAAATCCCTTCTGCCGTCCCCAGCTCATTGTGCGGGAACCACTCGGAGACTAGACGGATCCCGACTACGAAGCCTGCACCAATAAAGCCAAGAGCAAAACGGGCGATGGCGGCCTGAACGAAGCTGTCGGCAAAAGCAAAGACAAAACAAGGGATGGAGCAAACAGCTAACAAGGCGGAATAAACCAGTCTAGGCCCATATTTATCGGTGAGCATACCGATGAGTACCCGGGCAGGTATGGTAAAAGCGACATTGAGGATCAATAAGGTCTTTATCTCGGCAGTCGTTAATCCCAACGAAGCTTTGACCGATTGGAGGAGTGGGGCAAAGTTGAACCACACAAAAAAGGTAATGAAAAACGCAAACCAGCTGAGGTGGAGAATTTTCATTTTCCCCGTAAATGAAAAGATATTGAACTTGCCTGTTTCTGACATCTTGGTGTTTCCTTTTTTATACTGACTTACCATTAATAATGCATTGTTTATGCCAACCTTATAACCATTAATTATCAACAAGTTACAACATAAAAATCACTAAAAACCAAATAAAAGCACCAAAACAAATCAAACCCTCCAACTTAAGCACCATATTGAGTCAATTGACAACTTTAAAGACACTTTTGCCTTGATTTATTTTCAATTATTATCCATAAAAAATAAATGTTTATATAATACAAATAAAAAATCACAGCACATGCTGTGATTTTTTCATTAAAATATTAATTACCCTATAAATTAAGTTGCACATCCTCACCTTGACATCGTACCGCGAACGTTTTCAATTTTACGTCTGGCAGTTCGATGCATTGGCCTGTTTGCAAGTTAAAGTGTTGTTTGTACAAGGGAGAGGCAACAACGACTTCATCACCTATCGAGCCTATGATCCCCCGTGACATTACATTGGCCTCCCCAATCGGGTCATAGTTCTCAACAGCATAAAGAGAATCTGAGCGGTGGCAGTAAAAAATAGCCACTTGCTCATGGCCCCAAAGGACACAAACGCCTGAGTTTTTAATTAGTGCATCTCGGTGGCACACGGTATACCATTCTGCTTGTTTTTGCTCCATGCTAGCCTCACTCTTTATTTAGTAATATCAATAACATTGATTGATTCACCAACGAATCCACGGGATGACATTCCAGCTGCCAAGGTGGCCTTTGTTTGTGCCAGGGCCTTTTCTTCCTTAGTCATCGGCCGGCGCTGCCCGCGCTCGGTGACATAGGCCAGTTGGCTATCTTGCTGCTCGCTGTTGATAAAATGCCTAAAGCGCTGAAGTTTCTCAGGTGACTCAAGGGTTGTTTTCCACTCACATTGATATTGACCCAAGGTGCGTGCCATCTCCTGCTCTAACTCTTCACCAAGGCCTAAGTGATCATCAATCACCACTTTCTTCAGATACTCCAAACCACCTTCAAGATTCTCCATCCACACCGATGTGCGCTGCAACCTGTCAGCCGTGCGAATATAGAACATCAGAAAACGGTCGACATAGCGGACTAATGTATCTGCATCCAGATCGCTGGCCAGCAAATCTGCATGGCGTGGGCGCATGCCACCGTTACCACACACATAGAGATTCCAACCATTTTCTGTCGCGATCACCCCGATATCTTTGGACTGAGCCTCGGCACACTCTCGGGTACAGCCCGAAACAGCAAACTTAAGTTTATGCGGTGCCCGCAAGCCTTTGTAACGGTGTTCGAGGTCTATGGCAAAGCCAACACTGTCATCCACCCCATACCGGCACCAGGTACTCCCAACACAAGACTTCACCGTCCGCACTGACTTGCCGTATGCATGGCCGGTCTCAAACCCGGCATCAACTAGGATCCGCCAAATCTCAGGTAGTTCATGCAGTTGGGCACCGAACAAATCGACCCGCTGGCCACCAGTGATCTTGGTGTAGAGATCAAACTGCTTAGCGACTTCGCCCAGCACGATCAGTTTGTCCGGGGTGATCTCCCCGCCCGGGATACGTGGTACGACTGAGTAAGTACCGTCTTTTTGCATGTTGCCGAGGAAAATATCATTGGTATCTTGAAGCTCGAGGTGCGGCTCTGCCAGTACATAGTCATTCCAGTAAGATGCCAGCATCGAGCCCACGGCAGGTTTACAGATATCACAGCCAAGACCGCTGCCATATTCTTTGAGCAGGGCATCAAACGTAGTGATCTTCTTCACCCGCACTAGATCAGCCAACTCCTGACGGGAATAGGCAAAGTGCTCACAAATATGGTTGCTGACCTCTACTCCCATCGCGGCCAATTCTGCATCCATCACCTGCTTGGCCAATGCTGAACAGCCTCCACAGCCGGTCGATGCCTTAGTCGCTGCCTTGAGATCTGCCATCGAGCTACAGCCATCAGCGACTGCCTGCTTGATTTGACCTTTTGTCACGTCATAGCAAGAACAGATGGATGCAGTATCGGGCAAGGCTTCTACCCCCAAGCCAGAAGGTCCACCTTCCCCTTCTAGCTGGGGCAAGATCAATACTGCCGGGTTCTCAGGCAGCGGCATATCATTGAGTTTGGTTTGAAGCAGTGACTGATAGTTACTGACATCGCCTACCAACACCGCACCCAATATCTTGTCACCTTCCGGGGATAGGATAAGCCGCTTGTAGACCTGCTCCAAATCGTCGCTATAGGTGTAAGACAAAGCCCCCGGAGTCGACCCACTCACATCACCTATGCTGGCGACATCCACGCCCAGCAGTTTGAGCTTGGTGCTCATGTCTGCACCGACAAAAGACAAGCCGGATTCAGGCTGACAGAGATGCCCTGCCAGCACTTTTGCCATCTGATAGCCGGGGGCGACCAGGCCGAAGATCCGCTGCTGCCATAAGGCGCACTCGCCAATAGCATAAACATCCTCGGCACTGGTCTGGCAATGATCATCAATGACAATGCCACCACGCTCTCCCACCTCAAGCCCACATTGGCGGGCTAGGGTATCTTGCGGCCGGATCCCTGCAGAGAACACGATCATATCGGTTTCCAGATACGAGCCATCAGCAAAGTTCATTCGATAGCGACAGGACTCCCCAGCAACTATCTCGGTCGTGGCCTTCTCGGTGTGGACCGACACACCCAAAGACGAGATTTGGCGTGCCAGCAAATCGCCTCCACCTTGGTCAAGCTGAACCGCCATCAGACGAGGGGCAAACTCCACCACATGGGTATCGACTCCTAACTGCTTGAGGGCATTGGCTGCTTCTAGGCCAAGCAAACCGCCTCCGACCACAACGCCTACCTGGCTCTGTGTGCCCGACTCGGCAATCGCATCTAGGTCTTCGATAGTCCGATAAACATGGCAGTGTGGTTGGTCATTGCCCGGGATCGGCGGAACAAACGGGTATGATCCGGTTGCCAGCACCAGTTTGTCATATTGCTCAGTACGACCGCTTTGGGTCACTATCAACTTTTCATCGAGATCTATCTCACTGACCTGTTCATTAAGCAGGTACTCTACTCCATTACTCTGATACTCAGACTCATCGGCCAAGGCCAAATCTTGTGCGCTTTTGCCACTAAAATAGCTACTTAGCTGTACTCGGTCATAGGCCAATCTCGGCTCTTCGGAAAAAGTCAGGATACTAAACTGTGCTTGTTTATCCTGAACCTGCATATCTTCAATAAACTTGTGCCCGACCATGCCGTTGCCGACCACTATAATTCTTTTCTTATCCATTTTTGCTCTCCCCTGAGCGGATGACTTCACTACTGGTTTCTCTTACTCACAAGTCAATTGCTCTTATGCTGAAAGCTGGAGCGGTTTCTGTTGCTGTAGTTCGGCAACCTGACTGACCCATTGCAGTTGCTCCGACAGGGCAACGACCTCACCAACCACAATCAATGCCGGCGAGACCACCCTGTGCCTCTCCACCAGTTCAGGCAAATGCTGCAATTGCCCTGTGACTGTGCGCTGCTCCGGGCAACACCCTTTCTCAACCAAAGCTACCGGTGTTGTAGGAGCCGCTCCGCCGGACAGCAGCTTGTCGCGGATCATGCCCGACTTAGTGACACCCATATAAAACACTAAGGTGTGTTCAAGCTGTGCCAGCGCTTGCCAATTGAGATCAAGTGACTGCTCAGCATGTCCAGTCACAAAGGTGCAGCCTTGCGAGTAGCCCCTGTGCGTTAGGGGGATCCCGGCATAACTGGTACACCCAGCGGCCGCGGTAATGCCTGGTACCACCTCGACGGGCACGCCAGCCGCTTTAAGTGCCAACATCTCTTCGCTGCCCCGGCCGAAAATAAACGCATCGCCCCCTTTTAATCGGCATACTGTTTTTCCCTGCCAAGCCAGTTCCACCAGCAGCTCGTTAATCGTATGTTGGCTGGCACTGTGTTCCCCCTTGGCCTTCCCGACATACAAGGCAGTCGTTTTTGCTGGAAAACGAGCTCGTATCTCAGTACTAACCAGTCGGTCATAAACAATCACATCTGCCTGCTCTATGCTTTCCATCGCTTTTAGGGTCAGCAACATCGGATCGCCAGGGCCCGCGCCGACCAACTCGACCTTTCCCACCTTGCACCCAGATGGCCTATTGGCACTGCTAAGATAGCGCCTTGGCGGGTTGTCGCCTGTCCGTTCTCTTATCGTTGGCATACGTCTCCTACTCGTTCATATCCTTGAAATCTCTCATCAGGTTAGAGCAAAGACGATGCCAGCCTGTGCTTTCCGCCACCTGAAAAACACATAAGCCACTGTTATATATCCACAAAAAACAGCCTTCAGGAAATAAGCAGATGAAGCAGATCCCTACATGTTTCCATCGGATGCCCAGCTGCCGTGCAGAAAAAGCCCAAACCTGCACCAAAATAGTCAGCCAAACAGCATTTCATATAACCACCACTACCACTTTAGGGTTAGATAAAGAACAAAACACCAGCAAGGCTCGATATTTCAGCCTTTTAATTCAAAACGAGGTATAAAAAAAGCACTTAGAAAGCTGGCCTAGTTATTGCTCAATCACCAGATAAGAGATTTCAACGCCAAGGAGAACAACAGGTGAGCCAAAAAGACAGTACTTGGATAAAGTCAACCTGTGCCTACTGCGGAGTGGGTTGTGGCATTGAAGCCAGGGTAAATAGCCTCGGAACATTGGAAGTCCGTGGGGATAAAGCGCACCCTGCCAATTTTGGCAGGCTATGTTCAAAGGGACTGGCACTAGGGGAAACGGTAGGCATCGAAGGGCGATTGCTAACACCGAAAATCAAACAGCAGCGTAAAAGCCAATCCAAACTTGAAACTGTTTGCTGGGAAGACGCAATAGCCGATGTTGCAAGCAACTTCAATAACGTAATCGAACAACACGGTAAAGACGCTGTGGCCTTCTACGTATCAGGGCAGTTACTGACCGAGGATTACTATGTCGCCAATAAGCTTATGAAAGGCTTTATCGGTAGCGCCAATATCGATACCAACTCGCGGCTGTGTATGTCATCGAGTGTTGCAGGGCACAAACGGGCATTCGGCGCCGACATCGTACCGGGATGCTATGACGATCTCGAACTTGCCGAGTTGATCATCTTGACCGGCTCGAATTTAGCATGGTGCCATCCCGTGCTATTTCAGCGCATTAGAGAGGCCAAGGTAAAAAACAATTGCAAGATCATCGTCATCGACCCACGTCGCACAGCCACCTGTGACATTGCCGACTTGCACCTTCCACTACAACCGGGCAGTGACATCGCCCTGTTCAATGGCTTACTCGCCTTTTTGAGTGAAAACAACGCCGTTGATCACGACTATATCAAATCGGCGACCGAAGGATTGGAACTCGCCTTGGCATCGGCATTCCGTTTTGGTGATATAGAATCAGTGCAAGCGGTAACAAGACTCGAGAGAGCGCAAATTCTCGCCTTTTACCAACTCTTTGCCTCTACTGAAAAAACCGTCACCGTGTACTCACAAGGCGTCAACCAGTCAACATCCGGCACCAATAAAGTTAACAGCATCCTCAACTGCCATTTGGCAACAGGCAGAGTCGGTAAGCCCGGTAGTACGCCGTTCTCGGTCACCGGGCAACCCAATGCCATGGGAGGACGAGAAGTCGGAGGGTTAGCCAATATGCTGGCCGCCCATATGGACTTCGATAACCCTGAACACACCCGGCAAATCAGCAAATTCTGGCAGACGGATAATCTTGCTACCACCCCGGGCCTAAAAGCCATCGATATGTTCAATGCTATCGAGAGTGGAAAGATCAAGGCCATCTGGATCATGGCGACCAATCCCGCAGTCAGCTTACCCGAGAGTATCCGGATCAACACTATTTTAGCCAACTGCCCCTATGTGGTGGTATCCGATTGTATGGCAGATACCGATACGCTGCGCCACGCTGATGTGGTGCTGCCGGCTCAGGGCTGGTCCGAAAAATCCGGCACAGTCACCAACTCCGAGCGGCGGATTTCCCGCCAGAGACGCCTGCTCCCCTCTCCGGGAGAGGCTAAACCCGACTGGTGGATCATCAGCAAGGTCGCCAAGGAAATGGGCTTCAGTGATGCCTTTGATTACCAGAACGAGGCTGATATTTTCCGCGAATATGCCCAAATGACCACTCTTTGCCAGGAAGGTAAAATATCTCTCAGTGATATGGCCGCATCAGTTCGGCCACTTAACCTATCAGGGCTTGCCAACCTCAATACCAAACAATATCACCACATGGAGCCTCAGCAATGGCCTGTGATTGAGCACAATCAACCCACAGCTCGCCTGTTTGCCAACGGTGAATTTGCCACGCCTTCGGGGAAGGCACAGTTTATTGCAACTGACTATCGACCAGCGGCCTCAACACTATCTCCCCAGTATCCATTGCTGCTCAATACCGGGCGGATACGCGATCATTGGCACACCATGACTCGCACAGGTTTATCGGCTCGGCTCAGTGAGCATATCAGTGAGCCATACCTCTCCCTGTCAGCGCAAGATGCCGATCAATTCGCCGTCAAAGATAAAGGCTTGCTATCAGTTTCCAGTGAGTTCGGCACTGTCCTGCTACGGGCGCATATCAGTAAAGATTGCCGCCAAGGCCAAGTGTTTGCTCCGTTTCACTGGAATGATTGCATCACCAACATGGGTAAAGTTGATACATTGATTGCAGGTCACCGTGATCCCCTATCTGGTCAACCCGAGTTCAAGGCAACTCCGGTAAATATCGAGCCAGCCCCATATGCCAGCGAAGCCTTGTTGATTTGCACAAGAAAAGACATTGCTAGCTTACTCAGTGAACAAGAACATTGGACATGCCAGCGTACCCACAAGGGTTACCTATTGCGGATAACATCCCAACAATCTCGAAAAAAACTGCATGAATGGCTGGCTAATTGCCTTGCCGAAGATAAAACAAACTGCCTTGTAGAAGATAAAACCAAGGGCCAACAACGCATTAATGTTGAAATAGAGATTGAAAGCCGTTTTGCGATGTTTGAAGGCGGCCTGATTAACAGTGCCTTTATCGTCAGCGACAACTTGCAAGGCAGCATCGACACAGACAGCATCAATGATACAGATTATGACTATTTGTATACCCTAATCGGCAGACCACTATCGGACCAACTGGTGCAGGCCTTATTCACAGGTAAGACCCCGCCAGAACATCAAAATGGCAGACTCGTCTGTGCGTGCAAGCAGGTCGGCGTGAAGACCATAGAAAAAGCGCTTTGTACTCAGTCTTGCAACTCAGTGAAAGACATCAGCGATATGACCCAAGCCGGTACAGGCTGCGGAAGCTGCGTATCAGAGCTGCAACTGATGTTGGATGAGATACAGGTTAAGCAGGTGTAGAGATCCTAGCTCCTGGATGCGAGTTCCTAGTCCTAGAACCTTCTAGTAACTAGGTTCTAGGATCTGCTCTTCCTAGCTCCAAATGCAAAAAGGGCTCGCATTTCTGCGAGCCCCTCGAATGTGGCGGAGCGCTTTGGGTAAGGCGGATTTGATTCAAATCCCTTTCACAGAATCCAACGCATACGAAAAAGCCGCTGATTTCTCAGCGGCTTTTTCTAAATGTGGCGGAGAGATAGGGATTTGAACCCTAGATACGCTATTAACGTATGCCGGTTTTCAAGACCGGTGCTTTCAACCACTCAGCCATCTCTCCGAATTGTATCATCGCAAAGGATGATGGCGGTGAGGGAGGGATTCGAACCCTCGATACGTTGCCGTATACACACTTTCCAGGCGTGCTCCTTCAGCCACTCGGACACCTCACCACTTTGTTGTTTTGACGCCTTGCGTCTCAACGGCGGCTAATGTAATCACTTAGCGTATCAGGGTCAAGTGTTTTACCGAATTCTTTTACTGACTGGTGAGGAATGGATCAAATTGTTCCAATGTCCAGCAAAACACTCATCCAGATATCTATCAGGTATGTTATACACTACAATTTAACACGTATTATCAATCTATTATCTCTCTGGCCAATTTTCCCCAACGAGACCACTGGCTCTTGGGTGCCTTGTATTTTGGAGTGTTATGATCTTCCGGCTATTTTCCGCTTTGACCTTTCTAGTGCTGAGCCTTGTATCCTCCCCCAGCCATGCGCTCGAAGGGCATTATGATGTCTGGAACCAAACCCTGGATGAACAGATCCAACAACTCAGGGCACAAGAAAACACACCTGAAATTGTCAAAGAGCTAGATACCCTTCAGAGCGCCAAGGGGATGATCGAAAAAGCGATCGGTTTTGATGACAAGACCCAGAGCTACCGCCAACTGATTGAAGAGTTCCCCGAACTCACCGACAAGCTCCGCCAGCAAGTCGATAGCTTTGCGACCACCAAGTTCCCCGACTTCAGCAATATGTCGCAGCAAGAGCTGAGCGATACCATCAAAGTACAAGATGCTCAGATCAAGCAGCTGGAACAAAGCCGCAACAACAGCAAGGACGAGCTGAACTCAATTGAAAAAGGGATTGATGAGTTCTCTGTTCGTTCAACCCAGCTGCGTGACTTAATCAAACAAGAAGAGCAAGCATTGCGGCAAATCGAGAATCAGCCTGATGCCAAGAATCAACAGCTGGTTCACCAGATTTCGCACCAATACTACGTCAGCGAGCTATATATGCTCGAGGCAGAGCAGCTCAGTGCCGGTAACCGCCGAACGCTGGTCAAACAGCGTATCCAATTGCAAAACCTGCAGATAGATGCAAGGCAAGCATACCGCAATAACTTGCAGCGGGAGCTATCTCGTCAGCAGCGTCTTGATACCGACTTATCCTCCGAACAAAGCGACCAATTCGATCTGGACCTCGACGGACAGCCTGACAGCCTTCGCCAACTGACCATCAACAACAAACGCTATATCGCAGCATTAAAGGCCATCACTTCGCAGAGCGAGCAGATACAACAGAGCCTGACCGCAACCCGCAAGCAAATCCGCGATGTCGAAAACACGGCAGATGATTTGGAAACCATGGCAGAGTGGCTCAAACTCAGCCCAGCATTTAGTGAAAATCTTCGCACCCGCATCAGCCGTTTACCTGCTAATCCACCCATCGAGCAACTCGACAAGGACATTGCCCAAAACCAAATCAAAAAGTATGAGTACCAACAGCTGGCAGATTCACTGCGGGATAAAGCGGCTGCCCCCGGTACAGACGGTCTGACCGAAGAGCAGTTACTGCAGGAAACAGCGCTCATTGAAGCCAACCAAATCCTGCTTGAAAAGCTCATCGACCAAACCGACACATTGATTTACCAGCAAGCGACACTCAAGGTGTCCTACGAGCAGCTCAACAGCAACCTTAACGAGCTACAAACCTCGGCCAACAAGCAACTGTTCTGGGCACCGGATACCAACCCTGTCAGTGTCAGATTCGTGATTGCCTCATGGGAGAAACTTAAATGGTTCTTCTCCCCCTACCAGTGGGTAGGTTTTATCAAATTTCCAGCGGTAGCTGACAAAGTAAAATTGGCTTTCGCCCTCACCATAATCGCCGTTATCATTCTTGGCCTGAACTGGTGCCGGAAATACTGGAAGCGCTTCCTTGCCGATACCAGCAAAAAAATCGGTAAGGTAACCCAGGATAAATTCCGCTATAGCTACAGCAATGTCTTCTTCTCGTTTTTGCTGGCATGGCCAATCCCAATTATTGTCGGGCTGGTAGGGCTGATCTTCTCCAGTGGCTGGCAATACCCATTTGTCCATCATTTTGGACAAGCATTGACAGTGCCCATGGCCCTTGTCATGTTCTGCTTCATGCGCGAGATAGTCCGCCCCAACGGCCTGCTGATCAGCCATTTTGACTGGGAAGAAGATCTCATCAGTCGCTGCTTTACCCACTACAAACGCTTGCTGTGGGTATACCTTCCAATGATGGTGATCCAGCAATTTGCTCACCTCTACAGCGATATTGATGTCAATGCGACCCTGGGCCGTCTAGCATTTATCATCAGCAATATCTCCATTAGTTATTTCTTGTGGCGGATGTGCCAAGAAAAACTACCGATGACCTATGGCGATCTTCCTGAGGGCAAAGCGCATATTGGCCACCATCTATTCTGGTGGACACTGATATTAATCCCGCAAGGGCTCAACTACACCGCTCTCAATGGCTACCTCTCCTCATCGCAAGATGTGATGCACAAGCTAGAGTATTCTGCCGTTCTCGGGATAGTGACTATCTTGATCTACTATCTGGTCAAGCGCTTGATGCTAATCCAGAAACGTCGCCTGGCATTCGAACGGGCCAAGGCCAAGCGTCAGGAAATCATTGCCCAGCGTATTGCCGAGGTGGAAGAAGATAAAGATGAGCACCATGGCAGCAATGAGATGCAAATCGAGATTGAAGAGCCGGAAGTCGATCTGGATAAAATCAGCGCCCAGTCGCTGCGCTTACTGCGCACCTTGCTGTTGCTGATTTACCTGGCTTTCCTCTCGACGGTATGGGCCGATTTCTATCAGGCTATCTCCTACCTCGGCGATCTCAAGTTGTGGGATGTTACCAATACTATCGATGGTATCGACGAACTCAGCTCGATATCGGTTAGCAGTGTATTACTTGGATTCTTGGCTTTCTGGCTAACGGGAATATTTGCCCGCGATTTGCCCGGTGCGATGGAACTGTTGATCCTCCAACACCTCGACCTGTCACCGGGTACTGGCTATGCCATCACCTCGCTGACCCGGTATGTGGCCATTACCATGGGGATATTGATTGGCTCGAGCCTAGTCGGGTTTGACTGGTCGAAAATGCAATGGCTGGTTGCGGCACTGGGTGTCGGTCTGGGCTTCGGCCTCCAGGAGATCTTTGCCAACTTTATCTCTGGCTTGATCATATTGTTCGAGAGACCGATAAGGATCGGGGATACGGTGACCATCCGCAACTTGACAGGAATAATTGCCAAAATCAATACCCGTGCGACAACCATCGTCGACTTCGACCGCAAAGAGGTGATTGTACCGAACAAGGCCTTCGTGACCGAGCAGTTCATCAACTGGTCACTATCCGACCCAATTACACGTGTCACCTTGTCAATCAGTGTGAATTACTCGGCCAATACCGACTTGGTCACTAAACTATTGTTCGAAGCTGCTGAAGAGTGTGAGCTGGTATTGGATAATCCAGCACCTGAAGTCTTCTTCCTGACGCTGACAGCCGACAGCCAGAACTTCGAAGTCAGGGCCTATGCGGCAGAGACTGCCCACCGCCTGAGCTTAACCCACGACCTGCACAACCGTATCAAGCAGAAATTCAATCACCACGGCATCCAGATTGCCAACCCGCAGTTGGAAATCCAGATGAAGCGCCGCCGGCCAGCGAAGATTTAAGTCGAAGCAGATACCTAAGAAAAAAGCCCCTTTCGGGGCTTTTTTTAATTCTTTCTGGCTGCTCGCTCATTCTGCATTTGGATATAGCTTCCCAAATGCATCGAGGCTGGCTTGCCTCGGAGGATGTATGGCAGCTCAGTTGGCTGCATTGTAGCTTTGCTGGTTGGGCGCATTCTTACGTAAAGAACGCGGAACATGTTTTTGGCGACACCTTGGCAACAGCGGTCTACCCAAGAGAAGAAGCGACCGAAAAGACCAATTTTCACCCACAGGACAAACTGACTAACGCCTAACATTGCTGCTAGCGACCAATGTACCTCAATCATATTACTTCCCCATTAATTATGTTTTTGCTTGCAGAACTGACTGAGGTAACTATGCCAATAAAATCATGAACAATATCCCTATGCCTGTAACTGAATTTAACCTGAACTGGCCATTTTCAACTGTTAAAAACCATTTTTGAAATCAAAGATCTCACCCCTGAAAACAAAACATTACACTAACATAATATAATACTACAAATTTAACCTACTGATTTATAGAAATAAAAAACAAGACAACCACAAAGCGATCAAACAACAATTTAACAATCCAACCAAGCGATGATCTTTTCCTTGATATAAATCAATTTTGCAACCTTTCACAACCATCACAATCAGATATATGTTTTTACAAACAGAAACAGCTTGTTCAAAGCTTATCCAAGCACTTTCGTGCAATTTAAAAGCATATAAGCGCAAATAAACACAGAAGATTTGATGTTTGGTACTTAGCTAGATATTAGAAAAGGCCGCTATCGGGTAAAAATGAAGAGAGACTAGGTATAAATAGAAAAAACCCCAAAGGCAAAAACCTTCAGGGTTATAGAATTAGATCTTTAGTTGGCTGCTAGGCAACGGGTCTTTTTACGCTTGCTGGTAGTACCCTGGCACACGGAACATACGACGACACATTTCTAGGAACTGGCCATAAACCACACCCAAGGCACCAGAGACAAAAGCGTTACTTGTTACCGCAGTAATGATCTGATCAAAATCAGCACCGACAACTAGCAAGATACACGCATACACCGGTGACTGAAACAATACATAAGCCAGCATATCAGATACGCCTTTCATCCAGCCGGTCGCTGACAACTTCATACCTTGGCGGATCATCATGTCGCGGAAAACACCATATGGCCAAGCAATCGCAATATTAACCGGAATAGACAGTGTTCTTGATGCGAGTGACTGTTCAAATGTCATACCCGATATAAACACTTCTATCATCATGCCTGTAATAAAACTAAAAATTACCATTGCAAAAGTATCAGCAGCAGCACTTCTTACGTTAAATGGCCCTTTAACAGACATAACCAAACCTCAAAATACAGTGAATAAGACCAACAAATTAAAACTAGATAGTTAGATGAGCTGGCATGCAGCCACCAAACCAGTCAATGCGCGTATTAAAACAGAGAATAAGTAGAATTACTCACCAAAGATCTGATTTGTTCGTAAGTTTACAACTACTTTCAGTTCAGTATTTGGCATTATCCGCTACTTTGGCATCAGTCCCGTGCTACAAAGTCTAAAATTCATTCCGCTAACGTTCAAAACCACCATTTTTCTAAGCTAATAATTTGCCAATTTCACGAATTAGATATGAGTTTTAAGCGTTATAGATAAGATGAGATAGAAATAGCCCTCAAAAACAGTATTGCCAAAAGCATCACACAGAAGCCTACAGCGCTTACATGCAGAAATTAAACTAATGTTTTATAAGGTTTTTAATGGCATTAAAAAATAACACCCATATAACACTTATCGGTTCATCATTTAAGTACAACTTTAACTAGCAATGTCAGGCTGAAATTTCACAAATGATAGAAAATTATTCAATGTTGGCGATAATATCTAAGTAAAACTGCAATAAACGCCATTAAACATCATTCATCAAGTTACAGTGGTTGCCCAGAGAGATAAAAAAGAAAACCCCAGCGCAAGCCAGGGTTTGATAGCGAATCAAAGTTAGTGCGTTTCCTCTGCACAAAACAGAAAAACGAAAGCGGTTATTAATTGTTGGAAAGGCGCTTCAACGCATCAACAATCGGATAGTCAGCCGGACACAAGGTGTAGCCATTGATCTCATCACGCCCAACCCACTTAGCATCTTGGTGGCTGTGCAGAACAAGCTCACCCGAGACCCAATGTGTCAGATAGCCTTTGAGATGGATAACCTTGTCGCCATAATCGAACACACTGTCAGCCAGAAACTGTCCGGTGGTGGTTTCAATAGCCAACTCTTCCTGAAGTTCACGCTCCAAGGCCTGTTCATCGGTCTCACCGGCTTCTACCTTGCCGCCGGGAAACTCCCACAAGCCCCCCTGGCTGGCATGCTCGAAACGCTGGGTCAGCAGGTACCTTCCCTGCTTTTCAATCACGCCTGCAACAACCAAAATTTCTGATTTAGGTTTATCTGGCTTGGCTTTGTCTTGCTTAGCAGTCACCGTATTACTTCCCGCAGCACTGCTTGAACTTCTTGCCGCTTCCGCAAGGGCATTGATCATTTCGGCCTGTTTCCTTGAATGGGTTAACAGCCTGCGCCGCATTGCCTTGCTGTAGATCGTCGGCAGCCATTACCACTTCGGTCAGCATCAGTGGTAACTGAGCGTAGAGTTCTTCTGGTGCAGGCATACCAGTAACCCCAGCTTCTTGCATCTGCGCCAAGGTATTTTCCTCGTCTAACATCAGCATTAAAGTAGTAATCAATGCCGATAGCATACGCATGGTGCCATCATTTAATGGCTGCTCGGCCCAGCTTGGCTCAATGTGTGGCCATACCGCCAGGAAACCCTCGGCAAATTGCTGCATCGCTTCTGTTAGCTCACCTGCCTGCTCAAAACTCAGTTCTGAAGGCAGTTCGAATTCACCGGCCTTAATATGGCGGTACTGCAGCTCAAAGTGGTTCAAAACCGCCATTTTGTCATCTTGCTGTAGCGCTACCGTCTCACCTTCATCGACACCGCCAGTGATCAGCACAGGTAGCCAGTTCTCTGGGGCCAATGGTTTTGGGTTTGCATTGGCTGCCAATAG
Organism: Photobacterium sp. AWH4_225; assembly: GCF_056158405.1. NCBI lineage: Bacteria > Pseudomonadati > Pseudomonadota > Gammaproteobacteria > Vibrionales > Vibrionaceae > Photobacterium > Photobacterium sp. AWH4_225. The sequence continues at coordinate 2,935,684 of NZ_JBSWTF010000001.1, forward strand.
TGCACCTTCTATAAAAGTGGCAGGCATGCCATCCCAAGCCTCGGGTAACGTCATTAGTTGTGTCATGGTCGGTTCTCATAAATCTGTTTCGTCGGCTGATTATAACGGTTTTTGCGCCAGAACAGGAAAATGGTGACAAAAAGACAAACCTATTGAACTTTGTGGCAAATGGTGGCAAAAAAGATGGAGTTATCATCAGGATGGTGGAAATTAATGACAGGTAGCAGTGCAATAATCGCTGGCGGTAGTGGATTGGTCGGTGATGAGCTTTTACATCTTCTTCTCAACCAGCCCGAACTGGAGGCTGTCTATGCTCTTTCTCGGCGTGAGCTCCCCCTGCATGGCAGCAGGCTGCACCAGATCATCCATCCTGAACTCCGTGTCACCGAATGGGAGGACTCTTCTCCTACCCCGACCACCGGCTTTATTTGCCTAGGTACCACCAAGAAACAAGCCGGCAGCAAGAAAGCCCTAGAAGCAGTGGACTACCAATTGGTCAAAGACGTCGCCAAAACCATGAAGATGCTGGGTGTCCGGCATATTGTTGTTATCTCCAGTTTGTTTGCCAGTCCTTGGTCTCCCTCCCATTACCTGCGCTGTAAAGGGAAAATGGAGCAAGCATTGGTGAAAATGGGCTTTGAGCACTGCATCTTTGTTCGTCCCGGCCCACTCAAAGGCGAGCGCAGCAAACCAAGAAAAGACGAGCTGATGGTCCAAGGGATCTTCGATGTCTTCCATCCGCTGGTCATTGGCCCCCTCGCCAACCTTGACCCTATTCCGGCAGAGCAAGTGGCAAAGAAAATGCTGGCACTCGCTCAAGAGGCCCAGCGGCACGAATTGCCGAAGGTATTTACCCTCTCTGGCCGGATGCTATTAGACAAGCCCGCCATTACCCACTAAAATCTCGCACCCAAGCGGCATGGCGCTGATCTGCGGGATCAGCCCTCGCCTATACTTTTGCACATTGGCACTAAGAGAAATCACATGCGAGTAATTCTAGGCCCGATGGAAGGTGTCCTTGACCACCTGATGCGGGAAATGCTGACAGATATCAATGATTATGATCTGTGTGTCACGGAGTTTGTCCGTGTGGTTGACCAGCTCTTGCCAAACAGTGTGTTCTACCGTCTGTGCCCAGAACTGCGTCAAGGTGGTAAAACGGCCTCCGGCACGCCTGTTCGTGTCCAATTGCTTGGTCAAGATCCTGACTGGTTGGCAGAAAATGCCCACCGAGCTGTTTCGCTGGGCTCTCCAGGTATTGATATCAACTTCGGCTGCCCGGCCAAATCAGTAAACAAAAGTCGTGGCGGTGCTGTACTGCTGCAAGACCCGGGCTTGATGTATGACATCGTCAAAGCCGTGCGCGGCGCGACCGATCCCCGTTTGCCGGTCACAGCCAAAGTTCGCCTCGGCTGGGATGAACCAAGCCATTGCTACGAAATAGCCGATGCAGTTGCCCAAGCCGGTGCCGATGAAGTCGTGGTGCATGCTCGTACCAAGGTCGATGGCTACAAGGCCGACACCATCAAGTGGGACTATATCCGCAAGCTAAAAGCAAAGGTCAAAACACCGATTATCGCCAACGGCGAGATCTGGAATTACCAAGATGGCCAGCGCTGCATGGAAGTCACCGGCAGCGACGCGCTGATGGTATGCCGCGGCGCCATCAACCTGCCAAACCTCGGCAATGTGGTTAAGCACAATGAAACTCACATGCGCTGGGAAGATGTACTACAACTTCTGTTGAAGTACTCGACCTATGAAATCAAAGGCGACAAGGGCCTGTATTACCCGAACCGCATCAAACAGTGGTTTGCCTACCTACGCCATGAATACCCGCAAGCCAAGGAGCTGTTTGCCGATATCCGCAAGCACAACAAAGCGGCACCTATCGTCGAGATCCTACAGCGTAGCTATGCAAACTTAGCGGCATAAAGCAAAGCTTCTAATAACGACTATTCAAACACAAAAAAGCCAGCAACATGTTCATGTGCTGGCTTTTCTATTTCAAGGCATTATTCCCAACAGCGTATACAAGTATTACGCCCTGCGCTCGCGCCGGATCTGATCCAATGCATCCTGCACTGTATCCAGCTCTTCATCGGTTAGCTCGCTAAATGCAGCGAGATAAGCCAGCCGGGTCATTTCATTTTTGCGCCGGCGCTCTTCATGCTCGTGAACCTTGTAAGCCCGATTGGCCTGGAAATGCTGGAAGAATCGTTCGATATCCTCCACTGCCAAGCTTGACTCAGGCTTGAGGTAATCAGTCATGATTTTCACGAAGTTGTCCGGCAGATGGATATTGAACTTGGGATCCATCGAGTAGATGAACGACAACTCCATCGCCTGTCGGTTTTCTTCCCGGCAACGCCAAAACTGTACCGTGCAGCCATGGGTAATTTGCACCTCTCCAACCTTGTGGAGGGATTGCAACGCTTGACCGACATCCGGCGCACTACCGACTAGCAGACATTCAAAGCCCTGAGAAATGGCATACACGCCACATTCCCGTGGCAATGTCTCGCGATTGACCATTGAGCACTGGTGGCTTGGCATTGGAATTCTTGGCTTATACGCCCGCCTTAGAGCACTCATTCAACCTACCCAATATAATCATTTTGAGTAAGTATCCATATGCAGGCATTTTTTTCAAGATCTAGAAGAAAAAACGTATAAGACCAATAACCTAAGAGGCGTAGGGAAAGATGTGAGGCTGCTTAAGGAAAGGTAACTTAGCTTCCCTCTTCATTACACATCGTAACTAAAGAAGGAAGCTGAAAATCGAGTCAGGACTAGCGGTTCGGGTGGTTCAAAATGTGGTCTTCCCAGTCGATCACATCAATCTCGTAAACCACGCTATCACGCACCGATTCGCCGGCAGCATGCATGGCGTCTTTCGATCCGGTCAGCAGCGGGTGCCACTCTGGTAGATCCTTACCTTCTGCAAGCAGGCGGTAGGCACAGGTGTCCGGTAACCAAACGAACTCGTCGATACGATCACGGGTTAGCTTTAGGCACTCTTCGCCTGATTCGAAGCGATTCGGGTAGTCTTTACAAGAGCAGGTCTTGTTGTCCAACAAGCTACAGGCAACATTGGTGTAGTAGATTTCATCGGTATCATCATCGATCAGTTTGTGCAGGCAGCATTTACCACAGCCGTCACATAGCGCTTCCCACTCCTGATCGGTCATGTCCCTCAAATCTTTCTCTTGCCAATAGTGTGTCATCACGTTGCCTTCTGTTGCTTTCTACCTTGTCTTCAGTTGCCAAGGCTATCATTGAGGCGGTTTTATAGCTTTCGCACCTGCAAAGTGCAAGCACTTCCGGCTCTTTACTCTCAATATCACCATGTAATAAGAATCACTCTTATCCAAGGTGGCCAAAGTCACTTTTTTTTGATCCATAGCGGCGAGAGTGGTAACGTTCGCAACCGTTTTAATTAGTGTAGATGAGTGGTAAGTGATGGAGTGTCGACTAGGCTGTGGCGCATGCTGTATTGCACCGAGTATTTCTTCTCCGATCCCCGGCATGCCAAAAGGTAAACCGGCCGGAGTTCGCTGCATCCAGCTCAATGATGATAATTTGTGTAAGATTTTCGGCAAGCCAGAACGTCCTACCGTGTGTCATCAATTTAAAGCCTGCCCGTCACTGTGCGGGACGAGCAACAAGCAGGCATTGGAAAACATTACCGAATTAGAAACTATGACCTAAACCGCCATCTTGCCGGTTAGGATACGTAAAACAGATTTGGCGTGCTCTACTGCCTGATGACCCGAATAGGTCAAGTAGCCGCCATCTTCCTGAGTCACCAACCCCTTGGCATACAAACGCTGTGCGGCAGCTTTCATTTCCGGTGCGGCACCGCTGTGCACTTTAATCCCCTCCAAATCGCTGTGCATCGGGAATTTCACTAGCAGGTTCATCTCGTGAACCAAATCGGCATTGTACGGCATGCATTTCTCTCTTACTGAATTAACCTAACAGTAATACTAGCGGCTTATAGCCAGAAAAGTAGGTAGCAAGATCAATTCACGTGCATCCAGAAAGCGAGCAAGATCATATTTTTGCTATAAAAAAACCGCCCCTGAAGGACGGTTTTTAAAATATAACTTGGTCGTATTACGCCTGGATACCGACAATCAACCAAGGTGCGTTTGGCGTACGCAGGTCACGCTCAAGGTGCCAGATATCTGTAATATCTTCTTCCACACCTTCATGACGGTCTTTGTAGCGGCCAGAGAACTTAATACTCAGCTGGGCGATGTTGGCATCGTAGTCGGCACGTACTAGCTCGGCATCGACATACATCACTTCAGTGTGCTGCTCGCCGTCTAGCTTGGCACGCTCGGCAATCAAATCGTCAAGCAGCGCAGGGCTGACATACTCTTTGATCTTCGCCAGTTCATTGTGGTTCCATGCCCCCTGGATAGTACGGTAATGCTCACGCGAACCGTTGAGGAATGCATTCATGTTGAAGCCCGGAGGCAAGTTGAACGGTACGTCGCTGTCAGTTGACACGTACTCTTCCTGTGCCATACCGCCTTGGTTCGCCTGCTGGCGGAACTGGTTAGGTTGCTGTGGCTGGCGCGGGGAGTTACCGGCATAAGCCTCGCGGTGGCCCATCGGGGTCGATTTGGCACCACGCAGGGTTTTGAACAACTTGAAGATAACAAAGGCAATCAAGCCCAAGATCAAAATATCCATGAACTGGATACCTTCAAACGCACCGCCAAAGAAGGCTGCAAGCAATCCACCAGCCAATAGTCCGCCTAACAGGCCGCCCATTAGTCCCTTCTTGCTTGATTTTGCTGCCTGATTAGCACCTGGCTGTTGCTGCTGTCTCAGGGTGTCCGTTTGTTGTGGTTGCTGCTTTTTCACTGGCGCAGTTTTAAAGCTTTTGCCAAATGATTTACCGCCACCAAATTTCTTTGCCTCAACCTCAGGCGCAACGAATGCAACCGTCAGGATCAGGGCAAAAACTGTGAAGATGCGTTTCATTTGAATGAATTACCTTTGCCTCATATTGGAGATTGCATCGTAAACCGCTGCAACTGAATGTCAACCAAACCACACAAGCAAATTGTTACTAATATTAATTATCGATGAAATAGTTTCAAGTCATGCTCGATTGGATTAGTCTTTAACCATAATAACTTCAAAGTGTTAATAACAATTTTGTAGGCGGAATGACTTATGCAAGATACGCACAGCAAACTGATCGGATATCTATTATGGATTTTCGGCTTTACCGGCGCCCACCGCTTTTACTACGGTAAACCGGTCACAGGGACCATCTGGTTCTTCACCTTGGGGCTGTTAGGTATTGGCTGGTTGATTGACCTCTTTCTGATCCCATCGATGGACCGCGAGGCAGACTTACGATTCCAGGGCGGTGAGATTGACTATACCGTCGCATGGCTACTGCTAACTTTCCTTGGCGTCTTTGGTCTGCACCGGATGTACATGGGAAAATGGCTTACCGGTATTTTATATCTGTGTACCTTCGGTTTCTTCCTGATCGGTATCCTTGTCGACTTCTGGACCCTCAACGACCAAGTCTCGATTCAAAACCAAGAGCGGCGCCGCGCATAACCCTGGCTGAAGATCAGCGCTGTAAAAGTAATCAATCACAGTGCCAGCATTCAAAAAAATGCTGGTATCTGCCATGACTGGGCTCACATCTCACCAAGTAAATGTTAGAAAAGGTTATTACGCAACATATGTTGCTTGACCTATTCTTGTTGAAAACACTAAAATATCGAACAATGTTCTAATTATTTTTTGCCTTTTAGCAAAAAAACTTATTTCGCATCATACCCACTCAGGTTGGGCATATTACAATTAAGCAAAATAAGACTTAGTCGATTAAGAGTAATTTCGATGGCAAGACGAAACGACCATACTCGCGAAGAGTTGGTAAGTATGACACTGGAGCAAGTCAAAAACTTTCTCGCTGAACACCCACACCACGAACTCAGTCTACGCAAAGTCGCAGGCATGATAGGCTATGTGCCTAGCACCTTGGTCAATGTGTTCGGGAACTACAATCTACTTCTGCTGCATGCGGTAGCCCAGACTCTGGATGAGCTATTCGCCGAGGCAGAAGCGGAAATGAAAGAAGCTTCATCAGCGGAAGATGCACTCAAGCGCCTTGCTTACTGTTATCTTGACTTTGCCTCGCGGAACCCATACCGCTGGCAGCTTATTTTCCAACATACGATGAACGGTGAAGAATTGCCTGAATGGCAGTCTGAGCGTATCAACAACATGACAGGTATGCTGGAAACCCTGATCCACCAAATCAACCCAAACCTAAGTAGTGATGAAACCTTGGAAGCCAGCCGCGTGATCTGGTCTGGTGTTCATGGTATCACCCTGCTGTCTGTTGACGACAAACTGTTTACTGCTGTGCCAGTCGATGGCAAGGCATTGATTGATAACCTGTTAAACACTTACCTCAACACTTGGAAAGGGTAATTGATTTAACCGTTATACAACCGTATCTGGTCTAAGCTTAGGCCAGATACCTATACTCTCATGTCAACAAGTGATAACGTCTTTTTCAACCCGCACTACCTGCGGTGACTACTTTTGATGATCCATCCGAACTCAGGCTAAAGTATTCATGTCAGATCAGTCTCGACTCCTAACCCAGCGGCGCTTCCTGCCCTACTTCCTTACGCAGGCCTTCGGGGCGTTCAACGACAACATCTACAAGAATGTTCTGCTTATCCTTATCGCTTTCGCTGCCCCTGGAACCTTGCCGGTAGACAGCGATTTGGTTATCAACCTGGCTGCGGGCTTATTCATTCTGCCTTTCTTCCTTTTTTCCGCAACCGCCGGGGTGATCACCGATAAATACGATAAAGCCAACATTATGCGCGTGGTGAAGATGGCTGAGATCATCATCATGTCTTTGGCTGCGATTGCCTTTATCAGTGAAAACTACACGATGTTGCTGATCTTATTGTTCCTGATGGGCACCCAATCAGCATTTTTTGGTCCAGCCAAATACGCTCTACTTCCCCAGCAACTGAAAAAAGAAGAGCTGGTTTCCGGTAATGCCTTAGTCGAAACCGGTACCTTCCTCGCCATTCTTATCGGTACCTTGCTGGCAGGTGTGATAGCCAACCAAGAGCAGGCAACCTATATCGCTGCAATCAGCGTGGTCAGTTTCGCCATCATTGGATATCTCTGCTCGCAAGGGATCCCTTCGGCTAAACCAAGTAATCCAGACTTGGTATTCAAATGGCAACCAGTCAAACAAACCCGCAAAACGCTGGCGATTGCCCGCAAAGACAAAACCGTATTCCAATGCATCATGGGGATAAGCTGGTTTTGGTTCCTCGGTGCTTGTTACCTGACGCAATTTCCGAACTTTGCCAAATTACACCTTGGCGGCAATGCCGCATCGGTTTCCTTCCTGCTTACTCTATTTTCGATTGGTATCGCCGTTGGCTCGCTGCTATGTGACCGGTTATCAGGCCACCGCATCGAGCCGGGCATCGTGCCGCTGGGTAGCATGGGTATCACCTTATTTGGTGCCGGCCTGATGTTCAGTACACCGAGTGTGTTGCCTGAAACCCAGCCGATCCTGCAGTTTATTACTGACCCTCAGCTATTAGGCGTATTTGTGTGCCTAACCATGCTTGGCGTATCTGGCGGTATTTTCATCGTCCCGCTGTATGCCATGATGCAACACCGCGCCAAGGAAGAAGAGCGGGCCCAGGTGATTGCAGCCAATAATATCTGGAATGCCATTTTCATGGTGGTCAGTGCGATTAGCGGCATTGTGGTACTGTCGGTGCTGGAATTCACCATCCCGCAGTTCTTCCTGATCTTATCGGTGCTCAATCTGGTAGTGGTCGTCTACATCTACGTACAGGCCCCTGACTTCTTCTGGCGCTTTATGGTTTGGCTCGTCAGCCACACCATGTACCGTGTGACCCACAAAGATCTGAAAAATATCCCGGAAAGTGGCGGTGTACTCATTGTTTCCAACCATGTCAGCTACATGGATGCCCTGCTGCTTGCTGGTGCCTGCCCGCGCCCAATTCGTTTTTTAATGGACAGGGATATCTATAACCTTCCTATGGTCCGAACCTTCTGCCGAGCCTGTAAAGTGATCCCGATTGATGCAACAGATAGAAAATCGGTCATGAAAGCTTTTGTGGGCGTGAGCAAGTACCTCGAGCGTGGTGATGTTGTGTGTGTCTTCCCTGAAGGCCAGTTAACATACGACGGCGAGATGGGCCCTTTCATGCGCGGAATTGATTTGATCATCAAGCGTTCTCCAGTACCTGTGGTGCCAGTGGCAATCCAGGGACTATGGGGCAGCTTCTTCAGCCGAGAAGGTGGTCGAGCGCTTCTGAAAATCCCTAAACGCTTCTGGTCAAAGGTTACGATTGTTGCCGGGGAGCCGATTCTGCCTGAAAAGACCAATAGTAGCCAGCTAAGGGAGGAAGTGCTGACACTGCGTGGGGAGAATAGATAATTTCCCAAACCGTTAGTTCCTATTAGAACTAAAATTCAACATTTCTATTGGCAAAATCCTCAAACTAACAGCACTCCTAAGCTTGGGAGTGCTGGCTTGAGAAGCGTTATACGATTCCAAGTGATTAAGCCCAAGAGAAGTTTGGTAACTTACTTCAACTATTCTTGGGAAAATCTAGGTATCGAGATCTAGTGCCACTAAAATAAAAAATATAAGCTTAGACTTAGACGGGTATACAGATGAAAAAAGCAGTTATTTTAAATGATACTTCATTTGAATCACATCATGGTTGCGAAACAGTTGTAAAGAACATAAAGGCACTTTTACTCCAAAATGGAATCCAAACTATAGATACTCACCCTGTCGGAAAGCCATGGGTAGAGAATAAAAGCTTTATCGCAAACATGTCTCAAGCTGATATTGTTATTGTTAATGGTGAAGGTACGCTACACCACTCCCAACCTAGAGCTAAAGACCTCATATCCGTAGGACAGTATGTTAAGGAAAACTTGAATATACCCGTAGTCCTTATTAATTCAACATGTCAGGATAATAACAATGACATTATTGAGAGTATGAAATGCTATGATTTGATTTTTGTACGAGAAAGCTTAAGTCAAAAAGAATTAGCCCAGTATGATATAGTGTCAACTGTAGTACCAGATATGTCGTTTTATTCTAAGTATAACTTGTCGAATAAGGAAGTTACTGGAGGAGTCGGTATTACAGATAGTGTCTATTTCGACTTGAGTGAGACGCTGTTTGATTTAAGTTTAAAAGAAGGCTATGAATTTTTGCCTGCTAAAACGAACAGTAAAATTAGAAAACATACTTTTTATGCTTTGTTTAAGTATGCTAAATCTAACTTATTTAAAGCTGTTAGATATCCATTTTACAAGCTAAATCTGATTAAATTTAAATATAAAAAAATCAGAAAATTCTATTACATCAATGATTACGACAGTTATGTTAATAAGATAGCAAGTTCAAAATTCATGATCATTGCTAGGTATCACTCTCTTTGTTTCTCGTTAAAAACTGTAACACCATTTTTAGCATTAAAATCTAACTCTCATAAGATTGAAGGTATTTTATCAGATGTGGGAATAGAGAGCTCTAGAATTGTAACCGCATCAGACATAGCTTCAACTGAATTTAGAGAGTTCACTTCAGAAGAAGAAGCAAATATTTTACATTACATCAATGAGGCACCAAAAAAAATAGAGGGAATGTTCATAGAGATAAACAGCTTGATAGAGAAATAATACATTGTACCCTATCGCATTTCCTCATCCTAAGGACAAGCTGATAAACCGAGTATCTCCTCGGTTTTCATAAAAAAGCCGTTCCAGTCAGCGATCAACGCTTTGATTAGCAAGGTGGCTGTCACTTCTCAGCATTACGGTCGCAGTCAGGCCAGTGGACATATGCCTCTGGCCTCTTCTGTGAATTACTGCTGCCGGGACAACCATTCTGCCAGCTGCTTACGGGGTATTTTGATCCCTCCCGTGCTCAAGTGAGCAGGCAAAGCCAAGTACTTCACCGGACGACACAGACCCATCATTTGCTGCTGCATATAACCAGCCAGTTCATCTGATAAAGAAGTATCTAGCTCTCTTGAAGTCGCCACGATGGCAACTGGGCGTTGACCATATTCCTTGTCCTCAACTGGCAGGACAAATGCCTGGTTCACCTTGGGATGAGCCAACAGCACTTTTTCTATTTCCTCTGGCTGGATATTCTCACCGCCAGAGATAAACATGTTGTCCTTGCGGCCGAGAATAAACAGCTCCTCGTCACGCCAGCTGGCCAGATCTTTAGTCGCGAACCACTCTTGCTCCGAGAATGGAAAGATTGTCCGGTTACGGTAGTAGCCCAAGCCCAATGTCTTGCCTTTGACCCAGACTTCGCCATCTTTAAGCATCAACTCTCGGTTTGGCAGCACGGCACCGACACCGGCACTGCTATCGGCAAGCTTAACCGTGACTGTCGAAGCCATTTCGGTCATGCCATATCCGCACCAGCACTCAATGCCCGCAGACTTGGCTCGTTCAGTCAGGCTCACGGGGATCACGGCACCACCAAGCAATACCCGCTTTAACAACAAGGTAGACACATCGCTACCCTCCAGCAGGCGCTGGAGTTGAGTTGGCACTAATGAAGCATGGGTGACCTTGCTGAGAGCTTGCTGCAAATCTTGCGATGGCTCGACAGCCAGTTGAGCACCACGGTATAACCAGCGCCAAACAATCGCCATGCCGGAGATATGAAATAACGGCAATGACAATAACCAACTGTCATCGACATCAAACCTCATCCAGTTAAGCAGGCCAGCCGCACTCGCCAAATGACTTTGCGCGCTGTGCACCACCGCTTTAGGCTGACCAGTAGAGCCCGAAGTCATGGTCAAGGTCGCCGCCCTTGTGGCTTGCCAAGTCACCGGTACCATTCGCGGTGTTTGCGGCGGTAACAGTTGCAAACGGGGCGACAGTTTTAGGGTACTCGCTTGCTCAAGGTTACTCTTGGCAGGATGCCAGATAAAATCACACTCAAGCTGAGCCAGTTGGCTAGAGAGTTCCTGTTGGCTCAATCTAGGGTTCAAGCCAACAAAGCGGGCACCGGTACGCAACACCGCCAGCAGCAACCAGATCACCGAGACTGAGTTTGGTGCAACCACAGCCACTAGCTGATCACGTTTGAGCCCTTGCTCAACCAAGCCTTGGGCGTACTCTTCAACCCGCTCGGCCAATTCCGCCCAGCTAAATTGCTGTTCACCACAAGAGCGGTCTCCAAACGAGAGAGCGACCGCTGACGGTCGCTCTTTTGCCCAGTGCTGCCATGGCCAGGTAGAAAAGGTTATATCCATAATCTCCTCCACCGGCAAGTTCAAGGTTCTTTCGTTCAGCATGGCATCAAGGGCTACTTGGACCATACCACGTCCAGTTCCGCCAAGGTTTTCAGCGGCAGCTCGCACTCAGGCCATGGCGTTTCCAGCTGGCTCAAGAACAACTGCATGGTATCAAGGCCTGGGATCACTCCCGGTGTCTGCCATTCAGCAAAACGGGCCAGCTGATTCAAACCTAAACTGGTTTCCATGCTCGAGCTGATCACAGCAGTAAGGCCGTGCTCATGGGCTTGCTTAACCAGCTCCATACAGCGCTGGACACTACCCACTAGGGTCGGCTTGATCACAATTGCCACCACACCCGGCTCGGCTTTGACTTCGAAACCTTCATCACGCACGGTTTCATCCCATGCGATGTTAATGCCGGTTTCCTTAGCGAACGCCAAGCTGTCAGCCGGTGTCTGGCAAGGCTCTTCCAAGAATGCAATACCGCCACGATTTTCCGGTTTCACGTATTTGGCAAACTGCTGGGCCTTGAGCGGAGTCCACTGGCGATTGGCATCCAGACGCAGGCGAATACCCGGAATGGAATCGACAAACATATTGGCAACCATACCGTCGCGAACCGCTTCGTACATACCCACTTTGATTTTGGCGACCTTTTCACCCGGCATATTGTTTAGGGCAATCACCAAATCATCTGGGTCGCCAGCACAAAGTGGTGCTACCGTGAAGTTACCGACTTGCGGCAAGCCGCCTTGCAGTTCTAGCTGTGCCATGCTCAGGCCGAACGCAACAGATGGAAGTGCATCAGCAAGGTCAAACGCCTCACCCGCAACCCATTGCTCCAATAACGCTTTGGCTTGTTCACCAGCTTGCTCTGCAGTCTCTTGGCTGAACTCAGGCAATGGCGCAATTTCACCATAAGCCTTCTGATCGCCGTCCTGCAGTTCGACAATCCAACCATCCCGGTTAACCAAACGTTGGGTACGGAGGATCACGCCGGAGTCCATAGGAAGCTGGTATTGGTAAAGTTTCGCGCTACGCATCATAAAATTCCATCTGCCTTATTCTTGAATAAGAATGTGCTAAAAAGTTCTTGAAATAAAGTCGTCTACAGCTCTGGCGAATAAGTATGGCTGTTCAACATGAACATTGTGGCCGGCATCTTCAATCACCTGATAAGACAGATCAGAGCCAGCGGCCAGAAGCGTAAACTTTTTGTCTTTCTCTCCGCAAAGATAATGCACAGGGATAGATAACCCGGTTAACTGAGGTTGCAGGAGAGGTTGCTTGGCTAATGATGTAGCCAGTAGCATATGTGCTATAGAAGAGCCAAGATTATCACTGCGCTTGGCAATCAAACCTTGTCTTTGGTCATGGTTCAGTGATGAAAATACCGGTTGCTGATACCAATCGGCCAATACTTGGGTAATCGGTTCATTGGCAAAGCGCCGAGCCCAGCGCTGATCGTTCTCCCAGCGTGCTGCCCGAGCATCTTGAGGCAAACCGAAATGGCCACCTTCCAAAATCATTCCGCACAGCTGCGGCGCTGCTGAAAGAGAGGGTTCAGACAAATCAGCCGCGTGACGACAGGCATGATACATCGACATCCTTGCACCAAGCGAGTAGCCAACCAGAATATATCGCTCAACCCCACGTGCAGCTAGGGTACTAGAAAGCCACAGGCTGACTTGCTCAAAGCCCAGCTCAAGACCAGCCTGTAAAAACCGACTATGGCCATGGCCCGGCAGATCAATGGTTAAACAGCGGTATTTACTACTTAACTGATTGATGACCTGTTGCCAGTCGCGGCCTGAGCCGAGCAAACCATGCAGGAACACCAGTGTTGGCTGGGCAGGGGTACCGTATGTTTCAGAGTACAGGTGCTCATTGTGCATTGCGGATGAAGACGGGCTCTCAGAGTAAGGTCGCATGCTTGATCTCGCTAAAAATCGCCCGAAGCAACTCGCCACTTTCTCCAGAGGGGGTCTGAACTTCAACAAGCGTAGCTCCAACCGAGGACAAGCCATGCTCAATAGCTTGCTGGGCTTCATCCAACGTCCTAGGCCAAGCGTAGCCCAAGCCAAACATACCTGCAGCTTGGTCAAAACTCAGGCCGTGAGGCATTCGATACAAGCTATCTTTCTGGGCATCCGGTACGGGAAGCAGATCAAAAATCGCCCCGCCATCGTTGTTGGTCACCAGCACGACAAGAGGTTGAGTGACCTCTTTTAGTAATGCCAACGAATTAAGATCATACAGCAACGAGGTATCACCCAACACACAGAGCATCGGCTGGCTAGAGGCACGCTGTACACCGGCTGCCGTCGCTACCAAACCATCAATCCCAGATGCACCGCGGTTGGCAAACGTGGCCGTTTGCGGCATACGACCGAACATATCCAGTAAGCGAACAATCAAGCTGTTACCCAAAAACAATGTCGTATCCGGGCTAATCCAATCCATCACATTGGCCGCTAGGCTGACTTCATTCAGCGCGGTGTATTTACCTTGAGCCGTCGTCAAGCACTGACTTGAAGCGGCCTTAAGCCTATCAGCCCAGCCATGATGAACAGCAGTAGAAGCTTGCGTGTGTTCAGCAAGCAGGCTGGCAAATCCAGCGACATTGGCCTGAATGCGGGTTGTGACAGCAAAACTAGGGTCCAGCGGGACGGCTAATGGATCCACCAGCCAATAATCCTGCCATTGTTTCGCGCCAAGCAACTGCCCTAGGCGCTTGGATACCAAGCGGCCGCCAAACTGAATAATACTGTCCGCTTGGATAAGGTACTCTCGGCAGGCATCGTTTTGTAGCCAAACATCAAACCCTGCCCAATCACTGCTGCCACCCGCTTGCGGATCAGCCAGCAAAGGCCAGCCCAATACCGAGGCGATCTTGCTGACCGCATCGAATTCGTCCGGGGCAATACGGCCGGCAATTACTATCCCTTTTTTGCCTTGCAAGGATTGCCATTGCCCGGCATCAAAAGCCATTCCGTTTCTTTCGGCATCCATGTACTGGGTAAAGCGTGACTGGCCTGATAGCCAATGCTGGACAGGCTGAAGGTAATCCGAGAAATCGCACTCATCACCGTAAAGCGGCTCTGGGTAATGACAATTGAAATGTACCGTCCCCCCGCGCTGGGATTGCTGGTGCATCACCTTATCAACGGTTGCAAGTAGCCATGCAGGGCTTATTGCTTGCGTAGGTGACGGGATATCTTCAAATGCCGTCACATGAGAGGAGAAGATACCGTGCTGACGGATAGCCTGGTTGGCACCACAGTCGATCAGCTCTACGGGACGGTCAGAGGTAAGCATTACCAACTTTTCCCCTGTCAGACCGCTCTCGGCAACCGAGGGCAATAAGTTGGCTACAGCAGTACCAGATGTCACCACAACCGCGACTGGCTCATTGGTCGCCTTGGCAAGACCAAGCGCAAGAAAACCCAGACCGCGCTCGTCAAAGTGGGTATGAATAGATAATTTGCCATTTTTAGCCGCTGCTAATGTCAACGGCGTAGAGCGTGAACCAGGGGCAATACAGATATGCTTGACTCCATGGCGCACCAATTCTTCGAGCATCAGCCCTGCCCACAACTGGTTCAAGGCTGCTCGTGTCGAAACCCCATTGCTCATGCAGTCCGGCGCTCCCAGTCAGGCTCATCGCTCGCCAAAAGGCTGCAAAGGGTTGATGTTTTACGATCCAGCTCTTTCCACTCGCTATCAGCGGTCGACCCCGGAACAATGCCAGCACCAGCGAACAGGTGAAGCTCATCACCCATGATCAATGCACTGCGTATCGCAACACAGAACTCACTACGACGGGCGCCTAAGAAGCCGACCGCACCACTGTACCAACCACGGGCAAACGGCTCATTCTCGCTAATAAAGTCCAAGGCTTTGTCCCTTGGCAAACCGGCAATAGCCGCCGTTGGCTGAAGGCTATCAAGCAGATCTGAGTTTTCAACCCCATCATTGAGCTGGGCGTCAATACCCCGCTTGAGGTGCTGTACCTTACGCAAGCGGATCAGCTCTGGTGTTTGGGCGACATTCATGCTGATACAGCGCGGCACTAAGCGATCAACAATATCGTCTACCACCAAGCGGTTTTCGTAACGGTTCTTACTGTCATCAAGCAACCATTGCGCCAAGCGGTCATCTTCGGCGAGATCAGCACCACGGCCAATAGTACCGGCCAGCGCTTCGGTTTGCAGATCTTGCTCCTGGCGCAGGAACAGACGCTCTGGCGTTGAGCCAACAAAGCAGTGCTTGGCATCAAGAGCCATCATAAAATGAAAGCTGTTGTGATTGCTGTCGCGGCTAGCCTTGAGCAACTGGGCCGGAGAGACCGGTGTATCGAGGGTCAGCGTCGTTTTACGTGCAAGCACGACCTTCTCGAACACTTTTTGCGAGATAGCCTCAAGAGCATTGCCAATCATCTGCGACCAGCCAGAAAAGTCTGGGCTATAAGTTCGCCCCAAAATCTTGCTGGTGATCTGAGGAACCTCAGCAGTATCCAGTGTCAGCTGGCTCAATGCATCCGTCACTTTGTCCTGGCTATCTTCAGTCAGGTTCACAGCAATATTCCAGCCGCCGTCCAAACGGAAGATTTCCAGTACTGGCAAGAAGAAAAAAGAGGGCATGCAACGTCTGTTGCGCTGGGTGCGGCCATCAAACGAGCGACCACCCCAAATTCGCTGGCCATCAGACAAAATGGTCTCGGCAGCTTTTGGATCGGTGAATGTTTTTATTTGCCCAAGCGCCACTACTTCCTCACGACAGTCGCGCGACTGCCAGTAGAATTTTGGAAACAGAGGTTGGGATTCCATCCAATCAATCAGATCGGTATTGGCCGGAAGATCCAGCTTTACCGTAATTCGTTGAGTTGTTGGCGTGGATTGTCGAATTTTTTCAAGTAGTAACTCAACGGCTTTTTGTAACGCGGTCAAGGTAACCTCACTCAGCTCTCAAGCACAGAATTGGCTCATCCCTGGCTGATGGTAAATGGCTAATCAATTAGCATCTTTCGCCCTATATGTGATCCCCCAGCAAGTCATACAGCTGTAAGCAATAGACCACATACCGAATGCTGGCATTCTACCCCAGATCTCGCATTCTGACTAATAAAGTAATGACTCAACATGAATCTTCATATCTCATCACAAATTTCTGCTTCTGGCCAATTTCCCCAACGCGGAAGCAATCCCCGCTTAACCAGATATTATTTTGCCAGCGAAATCGACAAATACGGTTTAAATCGCACCATTTTTTGCTGAAATCTCCAGCATTTCCCTGCATTGTAATATTTTATTCTAAACAAAGAGGCAAATAGCCCCTGTTTTTCTAGCCAGCCAGTGGATCCTACCTGACAATGTAGAATTTAATTATACAAACCACTATTTTACGCTACTTATTCCTGCAGGGTGTTTATTTTTTAAGGTTTTATAGTGTAATTTGTTGTCATTAACGGCTTGAAACAGGATACCACCAATAATGCAAAACATCGGGATGTCATCAAAACTCAACAATGTCTGCTACGACATTCGAGGTCCCGTTCTGAAGCATGCCAAGCGCATGGAAGAGGAAGGGCACAAGATTCTCAAACTCAATATCGGCAACCCTGCGCCGTTCGGTTTTGATGCCCCTGATGAAATTCTGGTGGACGTGATCCGTAACCTGCCGACCTCACAGGGTTACTGTGACTCCAAAGGTATTTATTCTGCGCGTAAAGCCGTGGTCCAGCACTACCAAAAGCGCGGAATGCTTGATTTGGATGTCGAGGATGTCTACATCGGTAATGGTGTGTCCGAGCTTATCGTGATGGCAATGCAGGCACTGCTCAACAATAATGACGAAATATTGGTGCCATCACCGGATTACCCGCTATGGACAGCCGCTGTGTCACTCTCCGGCGGCAAAGCCGTGCACTATACCTGTGACGAGCAAGCCGACTGGTATCCGGATCTGGATGATATCCGCAGCAAGATCACCCCGAATACCCGCGGTATCGTGCTGATCAACCCGAACAACCCAACTGGTGCAGTCTATAGCCGAGACTTCCTTTTGGAAGTAGTAGAAATTGCCCGCCAGCATAAGCTGATCATTTTTGCTGATGAGATCTACGACAAGATCTTATACGAAGGTGCGCAGCATACTTCGATTGCACCGCTTGCCGAAGATGTTTTCTGTGTCACTTTCAACGGCCTGTCGAAATCTTACCGTGTATGTGGCTTCCGTGCTGGCTGGATGGTGCTATCAGGCCCTAAGCATCTGGCGAAAAGCTATATCGAAGGGCTAGAAATGCTCTCTTCCATGCGATTGTGTGCCAACGTACCGATGCAGCACGCGATCCAGACTGCGCTCGGAGGCTACCAGAGTATCAATGAACTGATCCTTCCGGGTGGTCGTTTACTGGAGCAGCGTGACAAAGCCTATGACTTGCTGACCTCGATTCCTGGCGTTTCGTGTGTGAAGCCCAAAGGCGCACTTTACCTGTTCCCGAAACTGGATCAGAAGAAGTTCAACATCATTGATGACCAACGCTTCGCTCTGGACTTCCTGCAGCAGGAAAAAGTATTGGTCGTCCATGGCACCGGCTTTAACTGGAAGCAACCGGATCACTTCCGCATTGTCACCCTGCCACGGGTTGATGACTTAGAAATGGCAATAGGTCGTTTGGAGCGATTCCTTCATAACTATCGCCAGTAAAAATTAATATTTTACGTATTATTAGACCTATATCAGGGTGAGATTTCAAAACCTACCCGCCATGGATGGCGGGTCGGAGCGACATGGATGTCTTAATGCGTTTTTGAAATCACATCCTGCATATATGTCCCTTCATTATTTCATTTCTCTAGCTTGTCCCCTAAAGATCCAAACGCGAATTATCGTTTGCTTAGCGGTAAATTCTGTTACCTTTAAAAGGTGATTGATTTTGTTACCTGTTCTGTCCGTCAAGAAGTACCGCTATGAAACAAAGCCATTTTTTTGCTCACCTTGCCCGAATGAAACTGATCCAGCGCTGGCCGTTGATGCGCTGTGTCGAAACCGAGAACATTTCAGAGCATAGCCTCCAGGTCGCGTTTGTCGCCCACGCCCTTGCCCTGATCAAAAACCGCAACTTCGGTGGCAGTACCAACCCAGAGCGTATTGCGCTGCTCGCGATGTTTCACGACTGTAGCGAAGTACTGACTGGCGATATGCCAACCCCAATCAAGTACTACAACCCGGCCATCGCCGAGGAGTACAAGAAAATCGAGCTTGCCGCCGAGCAAAAGCTGCTGTCGATGCTGCCGGAAGAGTTCCGTGACGATTACGCCCCGCTTATCGATAGCCACCAGGTAGACAAAGATGACTATGCCATCGTCAAACAGGCTGACAGCCTGTGTGCATACCTCAAGTGCCTGGAAGAGCTCAATGTCGGTAACCACGAGTTCACGTCAGCTAAAAACAATCTGGAGCAGACCCTGCATGACCGATCTACCCCGGAAATGCAGTACTTTCTCGACACCTTCGTCGATAGCTTCAATTTAACCCTTGATGAGATCAGCTAATGACAGTTATCTCCCTCTCCCCTGAGTTCAACCAACAGTGGGAAGCGCGCAAAAGCAATGAACAGAAAATGCGGCGTAACGACCATCGCTCGGCCTACCAGCGCGACCGGGCCAGAGTATTGCACTCAGCCGCTTTTCGCAGGCTTCAGGCCAAAACCCAGGTTCACGGTGCCGGACACCATGACTTCTACCGCACCCGCCTGACCCACTCGCTAGAAGCCTCACAGATCGGCACCGGTATCGTGGCCCAGCTGAAAATCAAGCAACCGGAGTTTCGCGACCTGCTTCCGTCAAACAGCCTGATGGAAAGCCTGTGCCTGGCACATGATATCGGCCACCCGCCTTTTGGCCACGGCGGTGAAGTCGCTCTGAACTATATGATGCGTGAGCACGGCGGATTCGAAGGCAATGCCCAGACTTTTAGGATTGTCACCCTGCTTGAGCCCTACACCGAGGCATTCGGCATGAACCTGTCGCGCCGTACATTGCTCGGGCTACTGAAATACCCTGCGTTTATCAGCCATACCCGCGCGACAGAGCTCCCCGCTGATGTTCATCATTTCCGCCACCTCAAGGCCAAAGACTGGTATCCGGCAAAAGGTATTTACAATGATGACAGCCAGACCTTCGACTGGGTGCTAGCACCTCTGTCCGAGCATGACCGCCAGCTGTTTAGCCAAATGCGCTGCGAACGCCAGGCGCCAAGTGAGCACCTTAAAACCCGGTTCAAATCTTTGGATTGCTCTATCATGGAGCTGGCTGATGATATTGCCTACGGTGTCCATGATCTGGAAGATGCGATTGTGATGGGGATTGTTACCCGCGAGCAATGGCAGGAAGCGGTTGCCAGCAAACTGGCTGATTGCGGTGAGCCTTGGATTGAAGAGAGGATTGGCGTATTGAGCGATCAGCTGTTTGGCACTCACCACCAGCGTAAAGATGCCATCGGTGCCATGGTCAATGCCCTGCTGACTTCTATCCAGATAGCCCCAACCATCCAGAATGGTATCGATAGCTTCGAAGAGCCGCTGCTGCAGTGGAATGCTTACCTTTCGGAGCCGATGGAGCAGGTACTAGAAGTTCTCAAGCAGTTCGTCAGCCAATATGTGGTCCACAAGCCGGATATCCAACTACTGGAGTACAAAGGTCAACAGTTGGTGATGGAGTTGTTCGAAGCCTTTGCCTCCGATCCCGAGCGACTGCTACCGGAGAACACCCGCGAGCGTTGGCGCCAGTGCAACGAAAAGGGGGAGAATGCCCACAGGATCATCGCCGATTATATATCCGGTATGACCGATGGCTTTGCCCAACGGCTCTACAGCACCCTGTTCCACCCGACAGCTGCTAGCGGCATTGGGTTTCATGGGGGGGACTGAAAAAAACAGATCCTAGGCCTTAGGCCCTAGAACCTGGATAAATAGCCTAGGATCTAGGAACTCGTATCTAGGTTCTGTAGTTATTCTCAAACACCCCTTCAGGCATTTGCTGGATCTGAAACTCGATCATCTGGTTGAATGCATCAATGAGCGGGGTGAATTTATCATCACCCCCTTCCAAGGCAGTTAAGGCGAGGTAGCCAGCTTCAACCGTCGAAACACCCTGGGATTTAGGTGATTTTCGAATGCGGTAATTACCCTGTTCGACGTTATCGAGGGCTACCGTAGGTAACTGCTGAAGATTCGATGACAACTGCCACATTTTGTAAGCTTTCTTCCAAGTGCCATCAAGCAGGATCAGGGTACGCTTTAGCTCAGTTGCTTGTTCAGCCCCTTCGCCAGCAAGGCTTGAAATAGGCTGCGCCTGCTCTCCTGGATAGACAACCCAAGCCTGGCGACCTGGCTCGGCCAGCAACTGGTTGATTTCCTCATGCTGTGAAAAGTCCTCCCCGACCCAGAGCTTGGCATTGGGCAGCGATAAGGTGAGGATCCTTGCAGTGCCAATTGCACGCTTTACTTCCGATGGGTGTTGTAAAATCCACAATTCAGTTTTAGCATCAAGTTGTTGGATCCACTGGCAAATACATGCCTTGGTTGCTTTTCCGCACCGTTCACAATATCGACTCATCGAGGTAGCCTTGTCTATTCGTATCTTCGTTTTCATTATTATCGGTATGATGGCTCTCGCCCAACTGCCAGCCATCCAGCCATTGCTGGTATGGCAGCGCCCATTGATTGCCGATGGAGAGCTCTGGCGGCTTGTCAGCGGCAACCTGACCCATACCAATTGGCCACACATGATAATGAACAGTCTCGGCTTGGCAATCATTACCTTCATCTTTCGCCGCTATCTCACCAGCCAGCGCCTTAGCTTGCTTATCCTGTCCATTGCTGGCTTCATTGGCAGTACTCTATTGCTGAGTCCTATGGTGTGGTACGCCGGCCTTTCTGGTGTCTTACACGGGCTATTTGCTTGGGGCGCCATACAGGATATCAAAGCGAAAGATAAACTTGGTTGGGTACTGCTAATCGCTGTTATCGCCAAAGTCCTGTGGGAACAAGTTTCAGGAGGCTCAGCAAGCTCTGCCGAGCTGATTGGCGCCAGGGTGGCTGTAGAAGCTCACCTAGCAGGTGTTTTAGGCGGCTTGCTCTTTGCCGCGGCGGAGCTAATTAAAAAGAAGATTGCAATTGAGAATTAGTTGCACTTAAAATGCACCTTAATGGTATCGGTCTTGTTTGGCTAAGTGTATTTATGAGTGAGAATCAAAATGGCTTTGGAATCTGAAATTTTATATCGCATCAATGTCTCTCTGCCGACAGGTATTGTGAGAGTGGGTTCAAGAGGAAAATACAAATTCCCACTTGAAGCCGCTAAGCAAATAGCCAAAGCCTATGAAGATGATGGCTATCAGATCCATTTTACTCCAGCCAGACCACGCTTTACCTTTAGTGCGTGCTAATAGCTCACAAATAAAGGAGAACGACTAACCTCTCTCCTTTAGGTAACTTACGGCAGGTTAGGTACAGCAACCATTATTGGAGCTTGATCCGCTCACGATTCTTTTCAACCGTAGACGCACCGATACCCTTCACTTTGATAAGCTCTTCCGGAGTCGCAAAAGGTCCATTCGCATCACGATATTCAATGATATTGGCAGCTTTGTCCGGGCCAATTCCAATCAATAACTTATCTAACTCTTCAGCATTCGCATCATTGATGTTGATAGTGATTTCAATTCCTTCATGACTATCACCATTCGCCAACACTGGCGCCACTCCCCCAAATGCCAAAACTGCCACCATTGAAATAGAAATAATTGTTTTCTTCATTTGTTTTCTCCTTTTGTAAAACAGGAGTAAGGGTGACGAAGCAATCTAGCTCTGTATATTGTGGAACTTTACCAGAGAGTAAAAAAACGACGGGCCGCACAATGGCGGCCCGTCAAGCAACTTATTAGTTACAGTTAATTGGTGGTTGTATCCAACACAGGGTAAGACACCTTAGCGGCATTTCGCAATACATCAAGCGTCGCCATCACATCTTGCTGGGCATGCATCTGCTCAAGTTGCTGAGTCATCTGCTGGTCTACAGCATCTGCATCAACATCCGCTTCAATCACGTTGTCCAACGCGATAATTAGCATGTTGCCAGCCATATCACGAGTCACACCGTATACTGGCTTGTCAGCTGCAGGCTTTGCAAGACCAAATGCAACCTGGGCAACAAGACGATCTGCGCCCATGCGATTAATGGTTTCTGACTCTGAGAAGCTCAGGCCTTCGTCTGCCAACACATCTGTATTGCCATCACGCAATGCAGCGACGAGCTCATCGGCTTTCGCATTAGCAGCCTCTTCGCCTTTCACTACAGAAAGCTGCTGCTTCACTTTTGCAGATACTTCGTCGAACGGCAGTACCATTTCGTCACGAGAATCATCTACACGTACAACAACCACATGCTCAGGACCGATCTCGATAACATCTGAGTTCAGGCCATCTTCACGTACTTCTGGGCTAAACAGCGCCTGTTGTACAGCAGGGTTGGCCAGCACACCCGGCGCATCTGACTGAGAGATAAAATCAGTAGTTTGAACCGTTGCATCTACCGCTTCCGCCGCATCCTCTAGCGAGTCAGGCATTTCGAATGCTTTCTCAGCTAGCTGAGTCTGAAGATCGTAAAAAGCTTCCGCTGCACGCTGCTCACGAAGTTCGGCAAGGATTTCATCACGCACGTCAGCGAACGGCTTCACTTGCGGCTCTTTGATATCATCCAGCTTGATGATGTGGTAACCAAAGTCAGATTCCACCACGCCAGAGATCTCACCTTTATTCAAGCCAAATGCGGCTTCTTCAAAAGCAGGATCCATTACGCCACGCTCGAACCAATCAAGCTTACCGCCATCTTTGCCACTGAACGTGTCATCAGAAGAAGTTTTCGCTAGCTCGGCAAAGTCCGCGCCATTGTTCAGCTCAGACAGTAGGTTTTCGGCCTTGGTTTTCGCTTCACTACCTTTACCCTGAACTAGGATATGGCTCGCTTGGCGTTGCTCGGCAGTCCCGTACTTGTTCTGATTTTCGTCGTAGTACGCTTGAGCATCATCTTCAGAAACATTTAGAGTCTCTTTCAGGTTAGTGCCTGATAATTCAATGTAAGCGGCTTTAACTTGGTCTGGACGGGTAAACTGCAGTGGGTTCTGCTCGTAGTATGCCTGCGCTTCCTCATCAGTCACTTCCGCCTTGTTAGTGAACTCAGCCACATCAAGGGTTAGCGTGCGGATTTCACGCTCTTGGCGCTCAAGCTTGATAAGTGAAGTTACTTCATTGCCCAACGCAAAGTCACTACCCTGGATAGCTAGCAACAGTTGCTGACGCAGCAGATCTGTACGCATAGATTCTGCGAACATATCAGGCGTTAGCCCTGAGCGGCGCAATAGCGCGTTGTACTGGTCATTATCAAATGCACCATCACGCTGGAATTCAGGCATTGACAGGATTGTCTGACGAACTTGCTGATCGCTGATACGCAAGCCCAGCTCATTGGCACGCTGCTCAATCAGCAGATCATTAACCATACGATCCAATACGCTGCGACGGAACTGCTGCACATAGGCTGGGTCACCCATCAGGGTCGAGAAGTAATCACCCAACTGTGCTTGCATGCGGTTACGTTCGTTCTGGTAAGCCATTTCGAATTCGCGCTGGCTGATTTCACGATCATCAACCTTGGCGGCCACCTGCTCGCTTCCACCAGCAAGGTAACTACCTACCCCTGCAAAAACAAAAGAAAGAATAATCAGACCAAGGATAATCTTGACCCAAATGCTGCTTGCGCCTTCGCGCATACGCTCCATCATAATTTGCCGTATCTCCTACCTATTCGATTTGGCATGGTAATACCAACCTGTGATAAGCCTAATCCTGTGATAAGCCTAATACAGACTCTTCTAGACCACAGCTTACCTGTATTGATATTAGTGAAGAATGCTAACAGGCGAAGACCTGAAAAATTCACACTTTTCCAAAGTAAAAAAAGCGCACCGACAGGATGCGCCCTTTATCATGCCAGATTGCCAGTTAAGACAACCTGAACGTTCGTTTGTTCAAACAAACCGGCGGGCTATGCCCTTCGCTTAGTTTACAGAATCTTTCAGCGCTTTACCTGCTTTAAAGCCAGGTACTTTCGCTGCAGCGATTTGAATTTCTTCGCCAGTCTGTGGGTTGCGGCCAGTGCGCGCAGCACGCTCACGTACAGAGAATGTACCGAAGCCAACAAGCGCAACCTGATCACCGTCTTTTAGGCTATCAGATACTGCGTCGATGAATGCATCCAGTGCACGACCCGCAGAAGCTTTAGAAATATCTGCATTTTCAGCGATTTTATCAACTAGTTGAGTTTTGTTCACGATCTATCCCCTCTATGAACGGTATCCGCTTGAGCCTTCATGGCAAAATTTACATCACGGACAAAAAGAATCAGTTTCATTATATCAACAGTGAACCCAAGTTCACGTGTAGACATTGATTTTATTGAGCTAACGGCAAATTAGAACTCACTTATAGCCACACAAAAAAACGCTGACAAGGATTTTATCCCCGAAAGCGTTTTTTCATATCTTAACTTTGCTGCACGTCACTGTTTTGGGCGTTAACCAACTCAATGCCGGTTGGATTATTCTGCAGTGCAACGGTTAGCACTTCATCAATCCAACGTACTGGCCGCACTTCCAAATCAGCTATCACGTTATCAGGAATCTCTTCCAGATCACGCTCATTCTCCTTCGGAATCAGTACCGTTTTGATACCACCGCGGTGAGCAGCAAGCAATTTCTCTTTAAGACCACCAATTGGCAGAACTTCGCCGCGAAGGGTAATTTCACCCGTCATGGCCACATCACCACGTACCGGGTTACCGGTCAGGCTAGAAACCAGGGCGGTACACATCGCTATACCGGCACTTGGGCCATCTTTCGGCGTGGCACCTTCAGGTACGTGAACGTGGATATCACGTTTCTCGTAGAAGTCAGGGGCGACACCCAAACGCTCAGCGCGAGTACGGACAACGGTCATTGCCGCCTGGATCGACTCCTGCATCACATCACCCAGCGAACCGGTGTAGGTCAGCTTGCCTTTACCTGGCATCGACTCGGTTTCGATAGTCAGTAGATCGCCACCCACTTCGGTCCATGCCAAGCCAGTCACCTGACCAATACGGTTGTTCTCTTCGGCTTTGCCGTAGTCAAAGCGTTGAACGCCCAAGTACTCTTTCAAGTTGTCTTGAGTGATCACAACCTTCTTGGTTTCAGGGTTAAGCAGGATCTCTTTCACCGCCTTACGGCACAGCTTGGACACTTCGCGCTCAAGGCTACGTACACCCGCTTCACGCGTGTAGTAACGAATAATGCCAATCAGAGCCGAGTCATCGACTTCGATTTCATTTGGCTTCAAGCCATTGCGCTTGATTTGCTTCTCAAGCAGGTGGCGCTTGGCAATGTTCAGCTTCTCGTCTTCGGTGTAACCCGACAGACGGATCACTTCCATACGGTCAAGTAGCGGGCCTGGGATGTTCATCGAGTTCGATGTTGCCACGAACATGACGTCAGACAGGTCGTAATCCACTTCCAGGTAGTGATCGTTAAACGCATTATTTTGCTCAGGATCGAGAACCTCAAGCAAAGCTGAAGACGGGTCACCACGCATGTCAGATGACATCTTGTCGATTTCATCTAGCAAGAACAGCGGGTTTTTCACCTCAACCTTAGACATTTTCTGGATCAGCTTACCCGGCATCGAACCGATATAGGTACGGCGGTGACCACGGATTTCCGCTTCGTCACGCACACCACCCAATGCCATACGGGTGTATTTACGGCCAGTAGCCGCGGCAATAGATTGGCCCAGAGAAGTTTTACCGACACCCGGAGGACCAACCAGACACAGGATAGGGCCTTTTAGCTTGTTGATGCGGCTCTGTACTGCCAAGTACTCAAGGATGCGCTCCTTGACGCGCTCAAGGCCGTAATGGTCGGCATTCAGCACTTCTTCTGCCTTGGCAAGGTTCTTCTTCACCTTTGAACGCTTGTACCATGGCACACTCAGCATCCAATCGATGTAGCCACGTACCACGGTTGCCTCGGCAGACATCGGCGACATCATCTTAAGCTTCTGCAGCTCTTGCTCTGTCTTCTCTCGTGCCTCTTTTGGCATCTTCGACTCTTCGATTTTCTTCTTCAAAGACTCGAATTCATCCGGCGCATCATCCAGCTCGCCCAGTTCTTTCTGGATAGCTTTCATCTGCTCGTTGAGGTAGTACTCACGCTGGCTCTTTTCCATCTGCTTCTTGACGCGGCCACGGATGCGTTTTTCCACCTGCAGCAGGTCAATTTCAGACTCCATCATCGCCATCAGGAACTCTAGGCGTTCCACCACGTCGACGATTTCCAGCACTTTCTGCTTGTCTGCCAGCTTAAGCGGCATATGGGCAGCAATAGTATCGGCCAGACGCGCGGCCTCATCGATACCATTTAGCGAAGTCAGCACTTCAGGCGGGATCTTCTTGTTGAGCTTGATAAAGCCTTCGAACTGATTGATGGCCGTGCGAACCAGGACTTCCTGCTCGCGCTCGTCCATTTCCTCGGTGACAAGGAAATCAGCCTCGGCACTGAAGAACTCATCATCACGCAGGTTTTCAACCTTGGCGCGCTGCTGGCCTTCTACCAGTACCTTCACCGTACCGTCAGGCAGCTTAAGCAGCTGTAGGATAGTTGCTACCGTACCGACATCGTAAAGGTCGGTAATAGCAGGCTCGTCAGTCGCCGCTTCTTTTTGGGCCACCAACAGAATTTGTTTGTCGTCATCCATCGCCGCTTCAAGGCAGCGAATAGACTTATCCCGGCCTACAAACAATGGAATAACCATATGCGGGTAGACCACCACATCACGAAGTGGCAGAACGGGGATCTCAAGGCGTTCCGAACGCTCCAGGTTCATATTATTCTCTCTTCCGTTCACTCTTATTAATGAGTATATGGGGGCTTGGACAAAAGATTCAACGGGATATGTATCAGAAAATAAAAAAGGAGGCGATTGCCTCCTTTTTTTGACCGCTCTGCGCAGAAATTACTCAGCACCAGCTGCTTGGTTTTCAGTGTTTTCGTAAATCAGTAGAGGCTCAGACTCACCTTTAATTACTGATTCATCAATCACAACCTTGCTAACACCTTCTGCTGAAGGTAGCTCGTACATAGTATCAAGCAGTACCGCTTCAACAATCGAGCGCAGACCACGTGCACCAGTCTTACGTTCCATCGCCTTGCGTGCAATCGCTACAAGCGCATCGTCACGGAACTCAAGCTCAACGTTTTCCAGCTCAAGAAGTGCCGCGTACTGTTTGGTAAGCGCATTCTTCGGCTCACGCAGGATCTGTACCAGTGCGTCTTCATCCAGCTCGTTCAAGATAGCTGTTACTGGAAGACGACCGATGAATTCTGGGATAAGGCCGTATTTAACCAAATCTTCAGGCTCCACCTGCTCGAACAGATCGCTCAGGGTACGAGATTCATCTTTAGAGCGTACATCAGCGCCAAAGCCAATGCCGGTACCGGT
Organism: Photobacterium sp. AWH4_225; assembly: GCF_056158405.1. Taxonomy (NCBI): domain Bacteria; kingdom Pseudomonadati; phylum Pseudomonadota; class Gammaproteobacteria; order Vibrionales; family Vibrionaceae; genus Photobacterium; species Photobacterium sp. AWH4_225. Next base: position 2,963,623 of record NZ_JBSWTF010000001.1, read on the forward strand.
TGCGACACGCTGATCAACCACCTTGTCCAAGCCGGCGAACGCACCGCCACAGATGAACAGGATTTTTGACGTATCCACTTGCAGGAATTCCTGCTGTGGGTGCTTGCGGCCACCTTGTGGCGGAACCGATGCGACTGTACCTTCAATCAGTTTCAGCAATGCCTGCTGAACACCTTCACCCGACACATCGCGAGTAATTGATGGGTTGTCTGACTTACGCGAGATCTTATCGATCTCATCGATGTAAACAATGCCGCGCTCGGCCTTGGCTACATCGTAATCACATTTCTGCAGCAGCTTCTGGATGATGTTCTCAACATCCTCACCCACGTAACCGGCTTCGGTCAGGGTGGTTGCATCCGCCATGGTGAACGGTACATCCAGCATGCGTGCTAATGTTTCTGCCAGTAGCGTCTTACCGCTACCCGTTGGGCCGATCAACAAAATGTTACTCTTGCCCAACTCAACACCGTCACTATTGGTATCGCCATTACGAAGACGCTTGTAGTGGTTGTAAACCGCTACCGCGAGTACTTTCTTCGCATGAGACTGACCAATAACGTATTCATCCAGGTTTGCACGAATTTCCTGTGGTGTCGGAAGTTCATTGCCATCACGCTTAGGCATTACTTCTTTGATTTCTTCACGAATGATGTCGTTGCACAGGTCAACACATTCATCGCAAATATACACAGAAGGGCCTGCAATCAGCTTGCGAACTTCATGCTGACTTTTGCCGCAGAAAGAGCAGTACAGCAGTTTTCCACTACCACTCTCTTTTCGCTTATCTGTCATTCGCTAACCTCTTTTCGGGTCTTACCCCATCATTGCCTTTGTTTTGAGTGTATAACAACTCAAGTCTTTTTGCTCCGTGCAAGCGGCTAAGTCGCTGCACGGAGGCTAAAAAACTTAGTCACGCTGACTCAAAACAGCGTCGACCAAACCGTACTCTACAGCTTGTTCTGCCGACATAAAGTTATCACGATCAGTATCGCGCTCAACCACTTCAAGTGGCTGGCCAGTGTGCTCTGCAAGCAAACCGTTCAAACGCTGTTTAATCGTCAGGATTTCCTGAGCGTGGATCTGAATATCAGATGCCTGGCCCTGGAAGCCACCTAGCGGCTGGTGAATCATTACACGGGAGTTCGGTAGGCAGTAACGCTTACCTTTAGCACCACCTGCTAGCAGGAAGGCGCCCATTGAGCATGCCTGACCCATACATACCGTGCTGACGTTTGGCTTAATGAACTGCATGGTGTCGTAGATAGACATGCCTGCAGTCACCGAACCGCCTGGTGAGTTGATGTATAGGAAGATATCTTTGTCAGGGTTTTCAGACTCAAGGAACAGAAGCTGTGCAACAACTAGGTTGGCCATGTGGTCTTCAACCTGTCCGGTCAGAAAGATCACACGCTCTTTTAGTAGTCGGGAATAGATGTCGTAGGAACGTTCACCACGAGAAGTCTGCTCGACCACCATAGGAACCAGCGCATCCAAAATCGGCGACATGGCGTTTTTTTCTTGGTAGCTCATAACGTTATTTCCCTAAAATAAATGGCCCGAATGAAATTACTCTCACACGGACCATTGTTAGCAGAAGATTTGAAGTAAAGTCAAATCCCTACAGTAATTTCAGCAAATTATGCAGCTGGCTGCTGGTTCATCAGATCGTTGAAGCTAACTTCTTTTTCTGAAACCTGAGCTTTAGCCAGTAGCGCATCGATAGCTTGCTCTTCTAGAGCAACGTTGCGCATGTTGTTCATCATCTGCTCGTTCTTCTCGTAGTAAGCAACTACTTCTGTTGGATCTTCGTATGCAGAAGCCATTTCAGCGATGATAGCTTTAACGCGCTCTTCATCAGCTTTTAGCTCTTCAGACTTGATCACTTCACCTAGAAGTAGACCAACAACTACGCGACGCTTAGCTTGCTCTTCGAAAAGCTCACGTGGAAGCTCAGGAGCGTTAGCAGCATCACCGCCGAAGCGCTGAGTTGCCTGCTGGCGTAGAACGTTGATTTCCTGGTCGATAAGAGCAGCAGGAACAGTGATGTCGTTCTGCTCAACTAGACCGTTAAGAACCTGATCTTTAATGCGGTTCTTAACAGCTTGCTTCAGCTCGCGCTCCATGTTCTTGCGAACTTCAGCTTTAAGACCTTCTACAGAACCGTCCTCAACGCCGAACTTAGCAACGAACTCTTCAGTTAGCTCTGGTAGTTCCTGAGCTTCAACTTTGTGAAGTTTGATAGCGAAAGTTGCTGCTTTACCTTTTAGGTTCTCAGCGTGGTAGTCTTCTGGGAAAGTCACTTCTAGAGAGAACTCTTCGCCCGCTTTCTTACCAACGATGCCGTCTTCGAAACCTGGGATCATGCGGCCCTGGCCCATTGCAAGTGCGAAACCTTCAGCTTTACCGCCTTCGAACTCTTCACCGTCGATAGAGCCAGTGAAGTCGATAGTTACGCGGCTGTCTGCAGCTGCAGCTTCTTCAACTTCGTTCCAAGTCGCCTGCTGCTTGCGAAGCGTCTCAAGCATAGTGTCAACGTCTTCGTCTTTAACTTCTACTGCTGGTTTCTCAACAGCGATGTTTTCTAGACCAGCTAGTTCGATTTCTGGGAAGATTTCGAAAGACGCCTTGAATACTAGGTCTTTACCTTCAACCATTTCAACTGGAGTGAAAGTCGGTGCGCCTGCTGGGTTAATTTTTTCTTTAACGATCGCTTCGATGTAGTGACGCTGCATCACTTCACCTAGGATGTCCTGGCGAACAGAAGCGCCGAACATACGAGCAACCATTTTGATAGGTGCTTTACCTGGACGGAAACCATCGAAACGACGATTCTTAGCAATTTTCTTCAGTTCAGCTGTTACAGCGTCTTCGATGTTTGCAGCTGGAACTGTGATAGTTAGATGGCGTTCTAGACCTTCAGTGGTTTCAACGGTAACTTGCATTTTATTTAACCTCAAAACTTACTCAGTGTTATCTGAGTGATGTTGCCGATCAGTCATACTGACGGTGGCATCCTTTTCGTGTTATGGCCGGCAACCACGCCAAAACCATAACGCCTTAATTCTGATAGTTCCTACTTTCTAGGGCTTATGCCCACCCTGCAGGGACTAAAAACGCGGTATTATAGCGATCCTCAACCCTGCCGTCGAGACAGAGTGGTCGCACCGCAATCAAACCTTTCACACAAGATAGGGGCAAAAAATCCATTTACAAGGGAAAACCCCAAAAAAATCGTTTCCTTTTACGTTTTTTTGACCGTACTCGGTTTTAACTGCCTCTTTTCCCATCTAAATGCCGATTTATTACCGCGCTAGCTTCCCTCTCCCCTATAACGAATGTAAAGAGTGGTCTGAACTGCACTATGGTGCGTAGTCATTGATAGCATTTCATTGAGGACTGGTTATGACCGGGCAGAATAAGAAGGTTTGGATTATTGGTGCCAACGGTGGCTTAGGATTCGCACTCACTCAGCATATGCTGAGCCTGGGCCATCAAGTTACCGCCATGTCTCGCCGCCCATCCAGCAAACTGCAACAATTACAGCAAGATTATCCAGGCCAGATAGCTGATGTGGTATGCGATATCAGCCAACAAGGCCCAAAGGCCTTTTCGGCAGCTTCTAGTATTTTCATGCAATATGGCTGTCCGGACTGGACCATCAATGCCTCTGGACTCCTTCACAAGCAAAATACGAATCACGAGCTCGGAAAAATGCCAGAAAAACGCCTTTCACAGATCACTAGCTCATTTCTGGCTGACAATATTGAGGCCAATGCCTATACCAGCATTACAATTGCCCAATATCTCGACACGCTTTACAAGCGCGACGACCCATTTCGATTCTTATGCCTCTCGGCAATGGTCGGCTCTATCAGCGATAACCGCTCTGGTGGATGGTACAGTTATCGGATGAGCAAAGCGGCGCTAAACATGTTTGTCAAAACTCTCAGCATCGAATGGCAAAGACGCTTCCCGCAAGCCTGTATTGCGGCTATTCATCCCGGTACCGCTGACACGTCTTTGTCTGTGCCCTTCCAAAGCAACATCAGCAGCGACAAACTCTACACACCACAACTTTCCGCCGAACGAATTTATAGCGTCCTAAACTCCCTAGCGGCTGAAGACAGCGGTAAGTTCTTTCATTGGGATGGGAGTGAAATAGCTTGGTAAAGCGAGGGCGATGGGCGATGGGTGAACCAAATTGTTTGCAAGAGCCTAACCCTGGCAAGGTCTTGCTCTTTTCTTTTACACTCGCCTCTAGCCTCTAGCCTCTAGCCATACTATTCCCTGAACCCTTCCTGACAATTACCCTAATAACAAAATGGTTAATTTGATAAACCGACGGATAGCACAAATTTTAACCACCCCGATCGTTAAGATACTCGTTGAATATTCCCCAAGAGCATGCAGCAGTGTTTTAGCTGCAAATATTAAGGACAAGACAATGAAAAGGAACAAGGCAACAGTGATCGCCTCATGGCAACCGACTAATGAACGCGAGCAACAAGCGCTGAAACAGTTTCTGATGAACGAAATGGCGGGATGCACAAAACAGCATCAGGGTGGTACAGGAAAAACGGGGTGTGATACAGGTAGATTGATTCGCTAGAAATAGCATTTAAAAGAGAGGGGGAAATGGCACGCCCTGTAGGATTCGAACCTACGACCACATCCTTAGAAGGGACGTGCTCTATCCAGCTGAGCTAAGGGCGCATCATTGGTGTAACACTGGGTTACGGGACGGAATTATACGTCTCCAACCATGAACGTCAATGCCTTTCCCCCTATTTTATCAGCATTTGCGCTCAATTGGCCAAACATAGAACAAATTGCATAGGCTATGGGCTAGAAGCTGTTGAAGTTACTAATAACCACATGAAAACAACAACTATTACCAAAACATAAACAATATCCAAACCAAAACCCAAACGCAAACGTTTGCGCTATAGATCTTCGTAACATTCTCTGCGACAATACAACAATCGAGTAGCACCAGTAATGGCTCATTAAAGAGTGCATTCAATAACCAAAGCTACTTCGCTCCATGCTCAGTCATTTTCAGTTCAAAGGATAAACATGGCCGCTCAAATCATTGATGGAAAACTCATTTCGCAAACTGTTCGTCAAGAAGTTGCAGCCCGAGTTAAAGCTCGCCTCGACGCTGGCCTTCGTGCTCCGGGACTTGCTGTCGTCTTGGTAGGTCAGGATCCTGCCTCGCAAATTTACGTGGGCAGCAAACGTAAAGCTTGTGATGAAGTCGGCTTCTTATCTAAGTCATTCGACTTGCCGGCGACGACAACCGAAACTGAATTGCTCGCCCTTATCGACGAGCTAAATGGTGATAAAGAAGTCGATGGGATTTTGGTCCAGCTCCCTCTTCCTGCAGGCATCGATAGTACCAAGGTGCTAGAGCATATCGACCCAGAAAAAGACGTTGATGGTTTCCACCCCTACAACGTAGGACGCTTATGCCAGCGTATTCCTAAACTTCGTTCCTGCACACCGAAAGGTATTATCACCTTACTTGAGCGCTACAACATCGCTGTGCGTGGCAAACACGCTGTGATTGTTGGTGCATCGAACATTGTCGGCCGCCCTATGACGCTTGAGCTGCTATTGGCTGGTGCCACCACCACTACGTGCCACCGTTTTACAAAAGATCTCGAAAGCCATGTCCGCCAAGCTGATATTTTAGTAGTTGCAGTCGGTAAACCTAACTTCATTCCAGGCAACTGGATCAAAGAAGGGGCAACGGTCATTGATGTCGGTATCAACCGATTGGATAGCGGGAAGCTAGCCGGTGACGTGGAATATGATATTGCCCGCGAGCGTGCCCGCCATATTACCCCGGTACCGGGTGGTGTTGGCCCTATGACAGTAGCGACCTTGATTGAGAACACGCTGCACGCCTGTGAGCAGTATCATGAGAAGTGATTAATTGGCGATTGGCGATTGGCGATTGGCGATTGGCGATTGGCGATTGGCGATTGGCGATTGGCGATTGGCGATTGAAAATTTACCAAGGTAAAGATTCACTTCAACAGTTTTATTACCTTTACGAAAAAGCAGGAGCAATATGCTCCTGCTTTTGATCTTTCCTTAAGCCTGTGGCCCCTAGCCTTTAGCCCCAAGTCGTTCCTTCAAGAACGCTTTGAAATCTTCACCCAAAGACTCATGGCGCATGCCGTATTCAACGAATGCCTGCATGTAACCTAGCTTGCTACCGCAATCGTGACTCTTACCTGACATGTGGAAGGCATTAACTTGCTGATCTTCCATCAGCATATCGATCGCATCTGTCAGCTGAATCTCATCACCGGCACCCACTGGCGTGCGCGCTAGCAGAGACCAAATTTCAGCAGGTAGAACATAACGACCAACAATCGCCAAATTCGAAGGCGCATCTTCAAGAGCAGGCTTCTCTACCACTTTGGTCATAGCAGCCGTCTCTCCTGGTTTAAGCTCTGCCCCATTGATATCCGCTACGCCGTAACTGGATACCTCAGACATTGGGACTGGCTCAACCATTACTTGGCTGATCTGGGTATCATTGAATGCGTTTACCATTGCCGCCATGTTTTCACGGCGCAAATCACTGGCAGCATCGTCCAGAATGACATCCGGCAGAACCACAGCAAAAGGCTCATCACCAACTAGAGGATGAGCACACAATACGGCATGGCCTAGTCCTTTCGCCTGACCCTGTCGTACGTGCATGATAGTGACATCTGGTGGGCAAATCTTTTGCACCTCTTCCAAAAGCTGGCGTTTTACACGCTTTTCCAGCGTTGCCTCCAGCTCAAAAGAGGTATCGAAATGGTTTTCAATCGAGTTCTTTGAAGAATGTGTTACCAACACAATTTCTTTAATGCCGGCTGCAACACATTCATTAACCACATATTGAATCAGTGGTTTGTCGACAATAGGTAGCATTTCTTTTGGGATAGCTTTAGTTGCAGGAAGCATACGTGTACCCAAGCCAGCGACAGGGATCACCGCCTTACGTACAGGGGAAGATGTAGACATAGTTATTTCCATTTAAAATTATTCAAACCACTATAACAAAGTCATTGCGGACGAATCCAACAATGATATAAGAGTGGGTTATTTTTTCACCAGATCTTCATTTTGGACACTGACCTTAACCGGTTTACCAAGCAAATTAATCAGCATAAATGAACGTTTTTCGCCATCAGGCTCTTGGTAGATGGCCTCTATACCTTTGAACTGGCCTTGGGTGAGTTTTAGGGTTTCACCCGGCTGAGGGAGATCGGATAATTTGGCCTGCTGCTCTTCGGAATCTTCGTTGATCATCAGGCTATAGATGAGATCCGGATTGACAATCTGTGGCCTCGCACCTTGGCGGATAAAATCTGCCACCCCACGAGTAGAGCGGACCGTGGTATAGCTAATTGCTTCGGGATCAAAGTAGACAAACATATAGCTCGGAAATAGCGGCTCGAATGCGGTCACTCGTTTTCCTCGCACTATTTTCTCCACCGTCACCTGAGGGTAGTAACACTCAACCCCTTGACGATCAAGATTGATCACCGCGCGCTCCTGCTCACTGCGCTTACAATATAGTAGGTACCAATCTTTCATAGCAATCTCAGTCAGTTAATCCTCTAGCTTTAAGTAATTATACCTAAGCTTCACCCTGCGACAATGTTTTGCTCCCTTACGCTCAATTTCGTTATGCATTTCTGCATTAACTGCATAACAAGCCAAAAATGTAACAATCATTAACGAAAACCTTTAGCGATACATAATTTTGAAATTAACTTTAAATTCAAAACAAAAAGCCATTTTAGCTAAGTTTTATAATATTTAATTTAACCCACTTCTCGGAAATCTGAAATTTCAATTTTGAGCAAATAGCAAACAAATGCTTAGCAATCAACATGTTGCATTGTTTTTGTTTTGTTTTTTATTTGTAACGATTTGCAGTTTAATAATTTGTCATTTATAACAGGGACGACATTAGCAAACACAAAACCAATTAAATTTAGAGAATAATTATGAGCAATCTGAATAGTGGCACGTTGTTAGGCCATCCTAAAGGTTTGTTCTTACTGTTTGGAACCGAACTGTGGGAACGTTTTTCTTACTATGCGATGCGTGCCATTCTGGTGCTTTACCTCACCGACAAAACTATTAACGGTGGTCTTGGTTGGTCAACCCAAGATGCCCTTAACCTTTACGGTATCTATACCGGTCTGGTGTATATCACCCCACTTATCGGTGGATGGATTGCCGATAACTTCCTAGGCCAGCGCCGCTCTATCATTATTGGTGGTATCTTGATGGCCCTTGGCCAATTCACCCTTGCCCTACCAAACAGCATGGTCGACCCACATTCTGTGACAGCCTTTTACCTCGGCCTAGGCTTGCTGATCATTGGTAATGGTATGTTCAAGCCGAACATTTCAACCATGGTGGGCGATCTGTACCAAGAAGGTGATAACCGCCGCGACGGTGCTTTCACTATCTTCTATATGGGTATCAATCTTGGTTCACTACTTGCAGGTATTATTGCAGGTACCGCGTCTGCAGCCTACGGCTGGAAAGCCGGTTTCCTGACTGCCGGTATCGGTATGTTGATCAGCCTAGTGACCCAACTGATTTTTGCCGAGCGCCTACTAGGTGATATCGGTAAAGAGCCAGCAGCAAAACGTGCTGCGGCCATGAACAAATCCGGTAAACAAGAGCCACTGACCAAGCAAGAGAAAGATCGCCTGAAAGTTATCATGATCATGGGTCTGTTCGTGGTTATCTTCTGGGCTGGCTTCGAGCAAGCCGGTGGCCTGATGAACATCTTCTCGCAGCAATACACAGACCGTATGATCGGTAGCTTCGAAGTACCTGCAGCTTGGTTCCAGTCTCTAAACCCATTCTTCGTTATCACCCTAGCGCCACTTATTGCGTCTATCTGGGTGAAAATGGGTTCTAAAGAGCCAAGCTCTCCAGTCAAATTTGCGATGGGTCTTTTCTTCCTAGCAGCTGGCTTTGTGTGCATGATGGGTGCCGTTATGCAGCAAGGTGGCGATCTAACAGTGAAGACCTCAATGTTCTGGCTAGTTGGTGCGTACTTCTTCCATACACTTGGTGAACTTTGCCTATCGCCAATCGGCCTATCAATGGTCACCAAGCTAGCACCGCTTCGTCTTGCTTCATTGATGATGGGAGCCTGGTTTGGCTTCAACGCTATCGCAAACTACGTTGCAGGTATCATTGGTGCCCACGTAGGTGAAGCTGGCCCAATGGCTATCTTCAGCGGTATCGCAATTGCAGCAACTGTTTCTGGTGTACTGTTGCTTCTATGCTCTAACCAACTGATCCGCTGGATGCACGGCGCTGAAGGTAAAGTGGTAGAAGAAGACGCTGAGCCACAACCAGTACAAGCATAAGCTGAACATAATAGGTTATATGCAAAAATGACAACGGAGAGCTTCGGCTCTCCGTTTTGTTATCTTACAACTAGTTTTTTCTTTTGAAGGTCAAACTGAAGCTGGCCGATCCCATTTCGCTCAATGATAAACGTCCCCCTGATTCGGCAAACTTGAGGCTAATGCTCTCATTGTTACTGGCTTGGTTACCGAGCCAAGGTTGGGCTTTGACTACCTGCTCGCCATCACTGGTTTGCAGCCTGGCAGAAAGCCCTGCAGAAGCGATATTCAAGGTTCTGTCGGTCACATCGAAGATTCCGAATATCGCCTTGATCGGAGAAGCATAGCCAGAATGGCGCATACCTTTCTCAATTAACTTGATCAGGCCAGATATGGTGTTTTGATCTCCCATCCGGGTGCGGAGATAATCATTGAAAAATGCACGGATAAGCAAAGTGGTTGCTGTGCCGTTGTCGCCACCAGTAGCCGAATCGACCAAATAAAAGGCCAACCTACCATCAATCAGCCAGGTATAATCGAGTAATACCGGCTGGACATCAGTAGCTTGCAGGACACAATAATTAAGCTGCCAATCACCCAGTGAAGACTGGGTTTCAGGCATGAGCCCTAACAACAATTCACGAGCGGCACGTGGGTTAGCCTTGAGCTCTTCAATATGCCATTCCAGCTCTTCATCAACTACTGTCTCTTCATCAATGTTGACCCATTGGCTAGAAAAACCATGATTCTCTGTGACGGAATCTTCTGATTTGAGCACTGACATAATGGCAGATTTGAGAACCATAATATTATCGAGCGGTTTGATCAGAAAATCCTTCACGCCATGGCGCAGTGCTGCTGCCACATCAGACATGTTACCCGTACCCGAAATGACAATGATCGGCACCATTGGGTACTGTAAAGACACCTCTTCCACGAACTCCATACCGGTAAGTACCGGCATGGCCAAATCACACAATAAGATATCAGGCATGCCCTCACGTAATGCCTTCAACCCCTCTAGCCCATTTTCAGCTTCACGCACTCGACAACCCTGGCTAGTAAGAAAGCCAGTTAGCATCGTTCTAAATACTGGATCATCTTCGACGATAAGGACGTCTTTATCTTCAAGCAAAGCCTGCTCCCTGACTGAAGAATGATAATGGTGCTTGGCACCCCCTGTGCCACCTGGCTGTGAATGCGTACTCATAACACCTCAAACCACAGGCTCGACTAACCTATCAAAAGCATAGGTCGAAATCCGCTGATCGTCAGGGGATTCATTGTTTCGATGACGAAAATATTGAAAATTGTTAACAGCATCAAAATTTAAATTTTTCAATTACTAAGATTTACTACAAAAAGAAAAACACGCCATATCTTGATTTACAGCAAAAGTTGTCTTGAAAGCGTCATCTTTTTACATATTTTGTTATACAATTCCCCATTATAAGTTTTCAGTGTTGTACAGTTATGAAGCTTGACGATTTGAATTTATTCCGCATGGTTGTGGAAAACGGTAGTTACACAGCAACGTCTCGTAAGACCCAGGTGCCCGTGGCCACCCTGACCCGTCGTATTCAGGCGCTAGAAGAGTGTTTGAATATCCGACTACTAAACCGTCATGCAAGGAAGCTATCACTGACAGAAGCCGGACAAAAATTTTACGATGAATGCAGCCCTCTGCTACAAAGCCTGGTAGACACCGCCGAGCATGTTAGCGAAGAGTGTAAAGGGGCTGCCGGTAAGTTGAAAATTGCCGCACCATCGAACCTGACCAAGGTGATGTTGCAGCCGCTACTCAATGCCTTCATGAAAGAGCACCCGGCAATCAACATCCAACTGATGATGAGCAATGACCCGGAAATTCTCGACCCGACCGACTGGGACGTGATTTTCCGTGTTGGTCCTCAGCGTGATTCCACTTTAATTGCTCGAAAGATCAATGCCGTAAAAGATATTTTGGTTGCGAGTCCAGATTATCTTAAAAGCAACAGCGAACCAAAACATGCCCAGGACTTACATCAGCACCCGCTACTGAAAGGTAAGCCTCTTCTTCGCTGGCGCCTGACAAACAGTGACGGTGAGACAGTCACAGTGTCGGATCGCGGCCGCTATGAAGCCAACGAACTCAATGTGGTTCGCAAAGCCTGTATGGCCGGTTTGGGCATTACGCTAATGCCTGATGTTATGCTGGAGAAATACATTTCTTCCGGTGAGCTGGTGCAAATCCTCGAAAACTGGTCTTCTAACCAGCGTGATGTTTACCTGATGTATAACCATCGCGACTACCAGCCAGAAAAACTGCGCTTGTTCATCGAATTTGCCAGCGAGTATTTTAAACTTTAACAGTCGCTCACTCTCACAACAGAGCGCTGCCTCAGGTAGCGCTTTTTTTCTAATTAAGCTGTGGTTCTGTGGTTCTGTGGTTCTGTGGTTCTGTGGTTCTGTGGTTCTACAGGAAGCCCCTTAATAAAATTTTATGGTCAACCAAAATTCAAAAATTAAATAGCACTTCCAGCATCCCTTACTGAGCCGTAAAACCGCTCTTTGGCCCATAGGGCGTACCTTTTCCATAGCTCCGCTTTTCACCCCATAGGACCATAGGACCTAAGGACCGCTGTTAAAAACCGCTTTTAGCTCCTTGCGAACTTTTTCAACCCCGACTAAACGTTAATAGTACTGGCACGAAAAGCCTTCCTTACTTTGTGTTTATTGGTAGGCAGCCACAAGCAGTCCTTTTTTGCAAGAAGAGCAATATTTGCAAAAAAAGCATTTAGCAAGAAGAGCACCACAAGTTCCACTTTCGCTTAGTAAGTGTTCTTCGATAACGGATGAAAATAAGCACGACTCAATGAGGAAGCATTATGATTCTGGGACACTTATTCGGTTTATATACTCACCCCAAGCAAGAGTGGCGGGCGATTGACAAGGAACATGAAGGGATACAAAGCAGTTTGAGCCACATTCTACTGGTTGCTTTGCTTCCACCTATCTTTGCCTTTATCTCGAGCGTATTTATCGGCTGGCGAATCGGCGTCGGCGCACCTATCTACCTTACCCAAGGCAGTGCGCTGGCGATGTCGGTGGCGATGTACTTTGCCTTAATTGCTGGGGTATTCGCCCTCGCCTACCTAACTTATTGGATGAGCCATACCTTTGGTTCAACACCGACATATACTCAGGCCCTTGAGCTGGCAGCTTACACGGCCACACCACTATTTATGGTCAGTATTGCAGCTATCTATCCTCAAGTCTGGTTCTTAATGATTGCCGGGCTGATCGGTATCGCCTATTCGGTATACCTGCTTTATACAGGCGTGCCAATTTTGATGCACATTCCCGAAGAGCGAGGGTTTATCTACGCCAGCTCTATCGTTACCTGTGGGCTTGTGTTGCTGGTATCTATCATTGCGGGATCAGTGATTTTGTGGAATCTGGGGATTGGGCCGCAGTTTAGCCATTAAGGAGCAGGTTGATAGAACCTAGAACCTAGATAGAATAAAAAAGCGAGAGTTATTCAACTCTCGCTTTTTTTTATTATTCGAAGGTCTGGTTCTCGCTTCTAACGCTCTTCCCAGGAACTAGGATCTAGAAGCTCACGCCCTTTTTCCCTACACCCCTTCGTTATGCAACTCGAGGTTAGCCAGATCCTGCTGGATTTCACGTTTCACTTTCGCATCTTCACTGCGTAGCGATTCCAAGTAGTCCAAGTAGCGCTGATCAATATCACCAGTCACGTATGAACCGCTGAATACTGACGTTTCGAACTGCTGGATATCCGGGTTGCCTTCAGCAACAGCATCAACCAGATCTTGTAGATCCTGGAAGATCAGACCATCAGCACCGATCATCTTACAGATTTCATCAACTTCGCGGCCGTGGGCAATCAGCTCGTTAGCCGTTGGCATATCAATACCGTATACGTTCGGGAAACGAACCTCTGGCGCAGCAGATGCCAGGTAAACTTTGCGAGCACCGGCTTCACGGGCCATTTCGATGATCTGCTCTGAAGTGGTGCCACGAACGATAGAATCGTCCACCAGCAATACACTCTTGTCTTTAAACTCAGAGCGGATAGCGTTCAACTTACGACGTACTGATTTACGGCGCATTTGCTGACCCGGCATGATGAAAGTACGTCCAACGTAGCGGTTTTTCACAAAGCCCTGACGGTATGGCTTATCCAGAGTACGGGCAATTTCCAGTGCACTGTCACAAGATGTCTCAGGGATAGGGATAACCACATCGATATCCAGATCAGCCCAGTCTCGCTTGATCTTCTCACCCAGCTTCTGGCCCATGCTTACACGCGCACCGTACACCGACACTTTATCGATAAACGAGTCAGGACGGGCAAAGTAAACAAACTCAAACACACAAGGGTTCAGAGTTGGGTTGTCAGCACACTGCTGGGTGAATAGTTGGCCATCAAAGGTCACATATACCGCTTCACCCGGTGCCACATCACGCATGAAATCAAAACCAACAGCATCCAGAGCTACCGACTCAGAGGCCACCATGTACTCAACCTGACCTTCAACTTCACGCTTACCTAGGCACAGAGGGCGAATTCCGTGCGGGTCGCGAAAAGCAATCATACCGTGGCCGATAACCATAGAAACCACAGCGTAAGCACCTTTAACCATGCGGTGCACTTCGCGCACAGCATCAAAGATTTCTTCTGGTGTGATTGGATAAGTCTTGGCATTTTCCAGCTGGTTAGCCAATACGTTCAGAAGGATTTCTGAATCAGAGGTAGTATTTACGTGACGACGTGCTTTTTCGAACAGCTGCTCTTTAATTTCACCCGCGTTAGTCAGGTTACCGTTGTGAGCCAGTGAAATACCGTATGGAGAGTTCACATAGAAAGGCTGAGCTTCAGACGCGCTTGAGCTACCAGCAGTCGGATAGCGCACATGGCCAATCCCTACGTTACCCTGCAAACGTTGCATGTGTTTGGCTTCGAACACATCGCGAACCAAACCGTTCGCTTTACGCAGACGAAAACGATTGCTTTCTAAGGTAACAATACCAGCCGCATCTTGGCCGCGGTGCTGCAGCACGGTCAAAGCATCATAAATAGACTGGTTAACCGGGGTTGAACCCACGATTCCGACAATACCACACATGTCCTAAATCCTCGTCACGCTTAATTTGAAATTCAGCGGGTATCTGGCTTTACCAAATACCCGCTGATAGCTTTTCCATTAGGTATCAGTAAATTACTACTGAACCTGATACCCCAAGTTACCTTGGGTCTCATCCAACACCGTTCGCTATAGCGCGCCCGGCAAAAAGCTTGATGTGTCTTTGAGGTATGTGAAGAACCATTCAATCACCACGCCAAACTGAGGGATCAACTGGGACTCTTGCCACCAGTCCGAATCCGCAAAGCCTGTAAAGGCGTCCATGAAGAACAGTACTGCCGCGACAATCAACACGCCGCGTACCCCTCCGAACACAATGCCTAGTACCCGGTCTGTACCCGACAGGCCGGTTTTCTGTACCAGTTGTCCTATAACATAGTTTACTACCGCGCCGACTATCAGCGTGGCAATGAACAAGGCAGCGATCGCACTACCATTTCGAAGCATCTCATCCTGAATATTAGTGAAGTAAGCCGCCAGCTGATTATAAAAATTACTTGCGACGAAAAAAGCTGCAAACCATATCACTAAAGAGAGCGCTTCCTTGACAAAACCTCGGATCAAACTCACTAGAGCCGAGAAGCCAATTACGCCTAAAATTACGTAATCAATCCAGATCATCATTTGTTGTATTCGTATTGTTGGTGCGTATTCTAACAGAAAAAATGAGAACGCAAACGTTTACCTAAGGGTTAAGTGGATTAAATCTGACCAATCGGCCCTTCAATCCGGTCAATTCTTCCAATTTTTTGATGTCGCCCGACAGCTTTTGCTTCGACACATCAGGGCCGACAACAACCCTGGCCAAATCGCCTTGCTGTGGCTGCTTTGGAAAAACATGCGCTTGATAA
The DNA here is from genome assembly GCF_056158405.1 of Photobacterium sp. AWH4_225. Taxonomy (NCBI): domain Bacteria; kingdom Pseudomonadati; phylum Pseudomonadota; class Gammaproteobacteria; order Vibrionales; family Vibrionaceae; genus Photobacterium; species Photobacterium sp. AWH4_225. The sequence continues at coordinate 2,979,013 of NZ_JBSWTF010000001.1, forward strand.
CCCGCTTTACGAAGACGCTCAACCAGCTGGTTGGCGTTATCAAAATTGCGGAAAACCCCCAGTTGAACCACCCACGCACTGTCTTGGTTACCCACTTTCGGCTCGGTCACAGGCTGAGGCTCAACCTTGAGCGGCTGATTGGCCGCCTCGATAGCCTCTGCCGTAACTTCAACCTGCGCATCTTGCTGCGGCTCATCAATAACAACCGTTACCGGCTCTGGGGGTAAATCCACCTCTGCAAACTCCGGAGCAGGGATCGTTTCATATTCGATTTCATCGGTGGTTTCAGGCTGCAGCGGAATACTGGCAAATTGCTCCTGATAATGCTGCTTTTTGCCATCGAACAAATCGGGAAGAAAAATCACCCCAATCGCCACCAAAATGATCGTACCGACCAACCGGCTCTGAAATTTACTTGCCACAGTTACTCCTGATTCTTTGCTTCAATGTGACTGGTTACCTGACCCACAGTGTAAAAGGAGCCAAATACAATTACCATATCGTCAGCTTCCGCCTGTGTCAGCGCTTTGTCATAAGCCGCTTCTGGGGTCTGGTAGGTCTCTGCTCCAGAAGGAAGATGGGCCAAAATCTCCTCGGCGCTCGCCGCTCGTGGGCCTGTTAGCGAGGCTGGGTACCAGTAATCAACCACTTCCGTCATCTCAGCAATGGTAGCAGCAATGTCCTTGTCGTGAAGCATTGCCACCACGGCATGGAGCTTTTTCTTGCCGAGTTTATGTTTCATGCCCGCTAGCTGCTGGGCAAAATACTGTGCTGAGTGTGGGTTATGAGCCACATCCATGATAACCAGCGGTTGCTCAGAGACTTTTTGCATTCGCCCTGGAAGGCTGGCATCTGCCAAGCCTTCAATCACATTTTCATCAGTGATATTAAGCTCGGCAACGGCCAATGCCATTAATGCTGTTGCGGCATTTGGCAACGGCAATGATGGAAGCGGCAATTGTTCCAAGGTGAAAGCACCGCTCTGCCAGCGCCAGTGATCGGCTTCGACACTATACTCGAACTGGTAACCAACCTGATACATCTTGGCACCGATATCATCAGCATGGGCAGGTACCGTCGCTGGCGGGTTCGGCTGGCCACACACGGCTGGCTTGCCGCTACGGAAGATTCCGGCTTTTTCGTAGCCAATGACATTGATGTCATCACCCAGCCAGTCAACATGGTCTACCGCAAGGCTAGTGATCACCGACACGTCATGGTCAACGATATTGGTAGCATCGAGCCGGCCACCCAGCCCTACTTCCAATAAAACGACATCAACCTGGCGAGACTTGAATAACTGGAGCGCCGCCAGCGTCCCGAACTCAAACAGGCTTAGGCTGGTATCACCGCGCTGCTGTTCAATAACCGCAAAGGCTTCGCTGTGTGCCGCGTCTGCCAATTCGACTCCGTTAATGCGAACACGCTCGTTATAACGAACCAGGTGAGGAGAGCTATATACCCCAACACGGTAGCCAGCCTTAAGCAAAATCGCTTCCATCATGGCACAGGTTGAGCCTTTGCCGTTGGTACCCGCAACAGTGATCACGCATGGGGCTGGCTTGGTTAATTCTGCCTTCTGGGCTACCGCCTGTACCCGATCAAGACCTAGGTCAATGGCACTGGTGTGGAGGTGTTCAAGATAAGTCAGCCAAGAGGCCAAAGGAGAGTTTGCTTGAGGTGCTGTCAATCCGGACATCATATTTCATTTCGTTACAACAATATGAGCCTTAATTTACCACTGAACGCAGCAAGACCAAACAGCAATGTCTTGATTATTGATATCGAGGGGGCTTTTGCAAAAAACAAAACGGGGCCTAAGCCCCGTTTCCTGTTAACTTTTAAAGCATTACGAGCTTAATCTTCAGTCTGCTCGCTCTGCTCTTCAGTTTTCTCTTCAGCTGCTTTCGCCGGCTTTTCAACAGGCACAACCATTGGAGAGTCAATTTGGGTTAGCTTGGCAACCAAGCCACCGATGCGCTGGCGCATTTCACGACGGTCGACAATCATATCAATTGCACCGTGCTCAAGCAGGAATTCACTACGCTGGAAGCCTTCTGGAAGCTTCTCGCGTACGGTTTGTTCGATAACACGCTGACCTGCAAAGCCGATAAGGGCTTTTGGCTCACCGATGTTGATATCGCCCAGCATCGCCAGGCTTGCCGATACACCACCCATAGTCGGATCTGTTAGTACCGAGATAAATGGCAGGCCTTTGTCAGACAGACGCTCAAGCGCGGCACTGGTTTTTGCCATCTGCATCAGCGACATTAGCGCTTCCTGCATACGGGCACCACCACTGGCTGAAAAACACACCAAGCCACAGTTGTTAGCAATAGCTTCGTCAACAGCCTGTACGAACTTGGCGCCGACAACAGAGCCCATCGAGCCGCCCATGAAAGAGAACTCAAATGCACAGGCAACCAATGGCTGGCCCAGCAAGGTTCCTTTCTTCACAACCAATGCATCTTTCTCGCCACTTGTTTTCTGTGCTGACGATAGACGATCTTTGTATTTCTTGGAGTCACGGAACTTCAGCTTATCTTTCGGCTCAAGCTCTGCAGCAATTTCAACCTGTCCTTCTTCGTCCAGGAAGGTTTCCAAGCGACGGCGTGCCTTCATGCGCATGTGATGATCACATTTAGGGCAAACTTCCAAGTTACGTTCTAGATCGGCGTGATAAAGCACTTGTTCGCAAGAAGTACATTTGGTCCACACCCCTTCAGGGATAGACGCTTTGCGAGAAGAAACAATGTTGCTTTTTGTAAGGATCTTTTCCAGCCAGCTCATGAATGACCTTTTATCTTTTTATTTCCCTGCCCTTAGGGTCTTAACACAAGTCTTTGCAGCAGAGAATTACAAATTCGTTAATTTACCGAGGTGGAATTAAAGCACAAACTCGTCTAACTGTAGATAAAAAACTGGTACTACGAGTTAGCCCGAGACAAATCTGACCGTTAGCTAACAGATTAATCCGGCAAGAACAGCGGACCAACCGGCACTTTCGGTAGCTCGTGTTCTTCTGGGTAATCCACTTCAACCAAGTACAAACCTTCGGCTTTTGCCGTTGCCCCAGCCAGAGTTCTATCTTTTTGTTCCAGCAACCAATGGATCCATTCCGGCTTTTCTTCACCTCGGCCGACTTTGATCAGGCTTCCTGTAATATTGCGAACCATGTGATGGACAAAGGCATTGGCCTTGATATCAATGATCACAAAATTACCCTGACGCGACACGTTCAAGTGCATTAGGTTACGCCAAGGGCTGCGGGATTGACAATACACAGCGCGGAAGGATGTGAAGTCATTCTCACCCAGTAGGTACTGTCCCGCTTCATGCATCGCTTTTTCATCAAGCTCACCATGATAGTGGCTCACCCCTTTGGCCAAAATGGCAGGACGGTATGCATGATTGTAGATGATATAGCGATAACGGCGTGCCGTTGCCGTAAAACGAGCATGGAACTCATCATCCACTCTCTTAGCCCAGCGAACAGCGATATCTTTAGGTAAGTGGGCATTTACACCCATGCTCCACGCAACCATCTTACGGTCAACGTCAACATCAAAGTGTACGACCTGCCCAGTACCATGAACCCCAGCGTCGGTTCTTCCCGCACACTGCACTTCAATGGGCTTATTGGCAATCTTGCTCAACGCCTTTTCCAAACGTTCCTGGACACTGTCTACGTCACGCTGGCGTTGCCAACCGTAGTATTTCGCACCGTCGTACTCAATACCTAAAGCTATTCGCATAATTTTCTTCGTCTTGCTGGCGGCCAAAGGCCGATTTTCAAAATAAGGGAGGGAGTATATCAAAAAAAGCGGAAGCATGTGCTTCCGCTTTTTTGGGGCTCTGTAGAACCTAGATCCTGGATGCGAGTTCCTAGATAATCAGAAGCCAGTTCCTAGACTCTAGAACCTAGGTAACTATATCAACTAAAGCTATAAGCCTTTGTTATTTCGAGGATCTAGGTTCGAGGATCCGTTCTTCTCTTCTTATCTTCTCAACTTCTCCAGCAAACTTTTCGCTTCTTGCTGCAGTTGGGCATCGCCGCCTTGGGCAACCTGCTCCAGCAGGCCACGGGCGCCTTCGCTGTCGTTCATTTCCAGATAGGCTTTGGCCAAATCCAACTTGCTGGCAAACTCGCCCTGGCTGTCAATATCCAAACTACCGATATCAGCCAGTACATCAGGGAACTCATCCAAACCGACATCCAGGTTGAGTGGCGTTTCATCCAGTTCACTATCCAGTGACTCACCATCAAAATCTTTCATGAGCTCATCAATGCTGATGTACGACGCTTCCGATGACGGCCTATTATCAGGCGCTTCAGCTTCAGTCTCTTGCAGCAATTCGCTAGCTGCTTCGTCCATCGCTGGCTGAAGATCATTGCTTTCAACATTCGCTGTTGTCTCTGGCAGCAGTTCAGAAACAGCGCTCTCTTCATCCAATAGATCGTCTTCATCATAGGCTGGCACATCCTCGATATTCATCTCAGGCTGCTGGCCCCAATCTTCCCCTTCAAGTTCAGGTTCTGGGTTATTCGTCGACCAGATCTCTTGCTCTTCCTCTGACAGCACTTCTTCTGCAGATGAATCAGTCGTGATCTCTTCAGAATGGCCAACCAACTGCTCTCGTTCCCAGTCAGCCTGAAGCTCAGGATCACTCAACAGAGCATCCATATCCAGCCCCGCCGAATCCACAAACTCGTCAGTCATAGGCATTTCAGGCTTAGACACTTCAGGACTAGGGCTGCTATCTTGCGCCGGCACCGGTTGCTGTGCAGGGGTTGGTTCAGGGCTTATATGCTGCTGTGACTGTGTTTCAAGTTGTTCTGAAACGGCAGCTTGCTCTGAAGCAGCAAATTGTGGCTTACTGCCCTGCTCCATTTCATATTGTTCAAGCTCATGCTGCTCATCGAACGAAGCCTGCAAGGCATCATCTTCACTGAACTCAGGTAGGCTTGCCGGATCCAGCGTTTCAAACTCAATATCAGGGCGGCCATGCAACGAATACGGATTCGCTGACTGAGCCTCTTGTTCTTGGTTCTCTGGCAATGATTCAGCAACGGTTTCCGGTTGGGCTTGAGGCTTTTCGGCAGCCTCTGCTGCTTGCTGCAGTTGACGAACGATGTTATCGAGCATGGCCTGCTCATCGTCATCATTTAGCGCCTGTTCTTGCTCTACCTGTGGCTCAATATCTGGATCGTTGAATGCCGCTTCCTCGTCGAACTCAGGCAAATCATCCAATGTAAGAGGAGCGCTATCATCTTGAGTCTGAACAGGCTCTGTCTCAAGCTCAGGTTCCATTTCAAGCTCTGCAAGCAGTGTTTCCTCATCAAAGACCGGAAACTCGTCGGCAGCCTCAAAGTGTTGCTCCGGCACTTCCACACTTGATTGTTCAAGTACTTCACTATCCGGTGCAAACTGCTCAGAATCTAGTTGCGCGTTCTCTGAAGGCTGTATGCTCTCAGCATCACGAGCAAAGTCGAAAGCTGGCTCGTCTAAGATTGTTTCTTGAGTATCGACTGCTTCTGAGATGCCCGCCTTTTCTTCGAGGCCATTCTGATCCGTTCCCAGATCTTCATCGCCCAGGCTTTCTAATAGCTGCTCTACTGTCTGGCCGATAGCTTCAATTTCAGCACTGTCGTTCAACCCCTCGGCATCAAGCGCATCGGCATCTGCCGAAGCAAGAAGCTGTTCGATTTCATCAATCTCAGGTTGGGGCTCTTCAGGGGCGACTGCCGGCTGTTCTAATACAGCAGTCTCAACTTGGCTATCAAACTTCAGGCCGTCATCAGCTGCATCGGGCTTTGATGACAACTCGCTTTGTTCAGCTAACTGGTCTTCTTGGCGTACAGTATCTGTTCTGTTTTCTTCCAGCGCATTGTGTTCGGCTTCATTATCAGCAAACGCGCTGGATTCATCTAAAGCTGTCGTAGCTTCAGAAGCTAAGTTCTCAATCGACTCTTCAGCCGTCACTTCGAACGAGGAGTCAGCTGGAGAGTCAACAGGAGAATGCTGCTCTAAGATGTCATCAAGCAACTCCGTGCTGTTCTCTGCAATGGTGATATCATCAACAGATACTGCCGCTTCTGGTTCAACGCTTTCAAGATCATCATCAGTGTCAGCCAGCAATTCATCCAGCAACTCAGTACTGTTCTCATCGATCTCAATATCGTTGTTGGCCAACAGCCCGTCAGTTTCTGGCTCGTCCAACAGTTCATCAAGCAACGCCGTACTGTCTTCTTCCACCTCAATATCAGACGTTAAGCTGTCTTCATCATCAAGCAGTTCATCAAGTAGGGCCGTTGAATTCTCTGGCGTCTGAGCTGCAGCTCTTTCGACCTCTTCATCAAAACTACCCACCGCTTCATCAAATATGGCTGCAAAGTCACCATCACTCTCAGGCGAAGCCATCATATCAATATCAGCTAATGCTTGATCTACCGCTGCTTGCTCAGCAGCCTCTTGCTTTGTTTCTGGCCGAGCCGCGTTATCATCGGAACCAACACTATCAAACAGTGCATCCAGTTCATCTTGGTCGACCATCTGCTCAGGCTGTGAATCTTGTGTATCCAGTGGCTGATCTTCCAAAGCGTCATCTGCCGCTGAAGAGAACAAGTCATCGAGCATAGCCTGATCAACAATTTGATCATCCTTCGCTGCTGGGTCCAAGGATGCATCAAGATCGAGCTCATCACCGTCATAGGACAGATCGAAGCTATCTTCATCATCTTCATCAGCTTGCAGGGATTGCTCCCACATTGCCGCTAGCTCTTCATCTGAGTTTGGCTCTGGCTTCTTGTCCATTTCATCCAGTGCCCGCTCCATATCCTCAAGACCAATAGCGTCATCATCACTATTTACCGAGATACTGCTTGCACCCAGATTACCGCCGAGGTCAAAGCCGTTGCTATCGTCACCTTGCTTTGATTCCAATGGGGAATCCTGGCCAAACAAGCTGCTTTCCGGATCATCAAACAATGAATCGTCATCACCGAAGAGATCGTCAAGTTCATCATCGTCACCCAATGTCAAACTAGGAACATCTTCGTCATCAGTAGGAACCGGCGGTGGCGGTGGCATCATTGCCGCTTCGTCTTGGTTTTGCGGTGCATCCAGTGACTTCACGTCATCTTCCGCTTCACGCTTACGACCAAGCAGGAAGTAAGCCAGCGCACCAGCAATCAATGCTCCCGGGATCAAAGCCAGCGCAGCCAACATCAGCGGATTGGCAATCATGCGGTCAAACAGGGTTGGTTCGGGTTCAACAACTTGTGTCTGTAGTGCTCGCTGCTGATCGATAAAACCTTTGATTTGTTCACGCAGCACTTCATCATCGCTAATCTGCTGTTTCAAAGCTGACACTTCATGCTGCATCTCAGCAAGACGAACACGCAACAGATGATTACTCTCAAGCAGCTTGGTCATCTGCTCATCAGAAGCATCCAATTGAGCCTGAAGCACTGTTGGCTTCGGTGGAATCAATGCTTCAGGTGCATCTGGAGCGGTTGTCTGTGAAGCTGCCGTGCTCGATGTTTGCTCTGCTGACTTAACCACTGTTTCAACCACAGGTTCTGGTTTTTCCTGTGGCGTCGCGACTACTGTCGGAGGCTGTTGTGTCGGAGCCTGTTGTTTAGGTGGCTGTTGTTTAGGAGCTTGGGCTTTAGGTGCTTCAGCGACTTTAGGTGTTGGCTCTGGTGCCTGAACTGCAGGTTGAGGCTTTGGTGCTGATGGCGCAGAAGCGGTTCGTGTTGAACTACGCGCTGGTGAACTTTGATCAGCTTCCAAGCGCTGCTTAACAACATCAATACTTTCCCGACGCATTTGCGCCTCTGTTGGAATAGCCAGCATGCTGCCTGGGATCAAGCCATGAATATTACTATTCTCAAAGGCCTGCGGGTTCTGACGGAAAATCGCGCCAATAACCTGATAGATGGACACTTGGTTACTTGGACGATAACGCGTTGCAATAGACCACAAGGTCTCGGCGTTTGTCGTCGGGCCATAACGGAAAACATTGGCAGACGGCTGTCCCGACGCCGCGGTGCTATCCGGTAATGAGGTAGTGGCAGGCTGTACACCTTGAGTTGGCCCTGTAATACGTATGGTATTGGCATGGGCCGAGGAAGAAATTACAGCGGTGGAAAAAATTACCGGCAGAAAAATGCGTTTTATCATCGTCGAAAGGTCAGACACTGCCTGTCATCCTCTTTGGCAGGAAAAATAGCTACGAATGAATAGGGCACATCATGTGCACACATACAGACGTTGTATCATACAAGAATATTTATCTTCGGCCTATTCACAATAATCTTGAGCGTGACCGAGCCAGTCAATTAATACTTCGGGAGCAAAGTCGCACTATTGTTGTCCTACTCAGAACGATAGTAGATTCAGTGCATTGAAAATACAACAGGTCCGAAATGAACATCAGTTACAGGAAAATAAAAAAGCGCCCTACTTGAACAAGCATGGCGCTTTGGGATCCTGTGGCCCTGTGGCCCTGTGGCCCTGTGGCCCTGTGGCCCTGTGGCCCTGTGGCCCTGTGGCCCTGTGGCCCTGTGGCCCTGTGGCCCTGAAAGAAGGCTCAACGAACCAAGAATCAAGTCAACAGTTACAGATAATTAAAGCCCTAATAAAACTAGATAGAAAGATTATAATTAATAATCACCTAAGCTCTACAGGCTCCTCTCTTTACCCCATAGGGCCTTAGAACCAGAGCAACATAGAACCGCTCTTATTTACAGATACTCTTCAATCAGCTTCTCAGCGATCTGTACGCTGTTGGTCGCTGCGCCTTTACGCACGTTATCAGCAACAACCCACATATTCAGGCCACAAGGGTGACTGATATCTTCGCGGATACGGGCAACCATCACATGATCTTTACCTGTCGCATCACTTACCTGAGTCGGGTAGTCATTGCCATGGAAGACTTCGATGCCTTCGGCATTTTCCAATAGGCTAATCGCTTCTTCGACATGCACCGGCTGGCAGGTTTCAACGTGTACCGCTTCGGCATGACCGTAGAACACAGGTACACGCACACAGGTCGGGTTCACACGGATATTGTCGTCACCCAAAATTTTCTGGGTTTCCCACACCATCTTCATTTCTTCTTTGGTGTAGCCGTTATCCATGAACTGATCGATATGCGGCAAGCAGTTAAAGGCAATTTGCTTGTCGTACACATCTGTTTCCGCAGGCAGGCCGTTCAATAGCTTGGCTGTTTGACCGGCAAGCTCATCAACACCTTTCTTACCCGTGCCCGATACCGACTGGTAAGTGGCTACGTTAATGCGTTCAATACCGTATGCTTCATGGATCGGCTTCAGTGCCACCAGCATCTGAATAGTCGAGCAGTTCGGGTTGGCAATAATGTTACGGTTACGGTACTCCGCCAGCGCGTGCGGGTTCACCTCTGGGATCACCAAAGGTACATCGTAGTCGTAACGGAAGCGTGATGTGTTGTCGATCACCACTACGCCGTAATCGGCTGCAGTGGGTGCCCAACGCTCAGACGCTTCTGCACCGGCAGAGAAAATAGCAAGCTGAACCTGACCCCAGTCGAAATCTTCAACATTGGTTACACGTACAGTCTTACCCTTAAAGCGCAGGGTTTTGCCCGCACTGCGCTCAGAAGCAAGTAAATAGAGATTGCGAACAGGAAAATTGCGTTCCTCAAGAACTTCTACAATGGTTTCGCCGACAGCGCCGGTCGCACCGAGTACTGCAATATCAAATTCCTGGCTCATGGCCTTTCCTCTACTGTAAAACCTAATTTAGCCAGCGACTCTACCCCAAAATGGGCCTCGCCCGCTACTGTAATCGCGCTATATTCGCGGCGATCCCAGTAATTTTTACGCATGCGGTCAAATGCCGAGGCCATTTCCGGGCTACCATCTTCAGTTTGGCTCATTTCACGGCGGAATAAACCATCATCACGGCGCACATCGTAAATCAGCTGGGTCAGGGAAAATAAGGTTGGCTCGTCCCACTTACCGCTGAGCGTTACCTGTGGCACCGGAGCAACCGGCAGCAAGCTTGAGGCACTGACTTCCTGATCTAAACCAAGGAACTGGCAGAAACTATTGTACACCATGGTCGTGCCGCGGGCTTTACCTTCCAAGCCATACCCGGCAACATGCGGCGTGGCAAAAGCCAGCAATGGTAATAGCTCCAAGTCAACTTGAGGCTCATGCTCGAATACATCCAAAACTGCTGTCAATGTCTTGCTTTCACCAGATAGACTCTGCTGCAGAGCGCGCTTAAGCGCCTGGTTGTCCACCACCGGGCCACGGGCTGCGTTGATCAGAATAGCGCCCGGCTTAAGATCAGCAATAAATGCTTCATCGACCAGGTGATGGGTTGGGTGCTCGCCATCGCGGGTAATTGGCGTGTGCATGGTGATCACATCACACTGCGAGCGGATTTCTTCCAGCGAGTGGAATGCTCGACTATCGCCCTGCAGCTCTTTAAGCGGGTCATTGAGCAGGTACGGGATACCCAGCGCATCGAGGCATTGGGCAAGATAGCTACCAACATTGCCTGCTCCGATGATCCCGACCTTTTTATCGAAGATAGAGAAGCCCTTCTGCTGGCCGAGCACCATCAGGCTGCTCAATACATATTCTGCCACCCCGACCTTGTTGCAGCCTGGTGCAGCAGTGAAAGTGATCCCTTTTTCGGCCAGCAAGCTTTCGTCGACATGATCCTGACCAGCGGTTGCAGTACCGACAAACTTCAACTTGTTGGCCTTGGTCAGTAGCGCTTCATTGACCTTGGTCACCGAGCGGATCATCAATGCATCGACATCCTGCAAATCCTCAGCGGTCACCGTTCTGCCCGGCTTGCTGATCACCGCGCCCAACTGGCTAAAAAGCGCCTCGGCATAAGGCATGTTCTCGTCAATGAGGATTTTCATAAAGCGTCCTTCGAAGGTTATTTGTATATGGGAGATGCTATTGAAAGTTTAGGAAGAGTCAAGGTGTACGAACTTAGATCCTAGATCCTGGAGCCTAGTACCTAGAGGCGGTAGGTCCTGAGTTACTAGGGGTCTAAGAGCCTGGGTTCATTATGCACTCACTTACTGGCGAGCTCTTGCTTTGCTCTTCGCTCTTGCTAGGTTCTAGGTTCTCGCACCTGCTTTTACATATAAAAAAGCCCAGCAGAAACTCTGCTGGGCGAACGTCCAGGAATAAAAACACCGGCTGGGATCATAGACAGCTCCCGCAAAAGAAAATACTATTCTCACAGCCAATGTCGCGTCTGTTTTTTAGGCACTGACTCAAGGGCAAAACAGCTAGCGCAGTCTCCGCAAAAAGGCTTTCTAGCTGAATCTCTTAGTCAGTGCCACCCCCTGGAAAATGACAAAAGTCGGTTCACATCAGATCCTAGGTGCTAGTTCCTGGTTCCTAGATGTATTCATATTGCGCATTCAAAACGACACGCTTTTCTAGGAACTAGGATCTGCTCTTTCTAGGATCTATGATTAACCTTCATATTTCTTGATAACCAGTGTGGCGTTAGTGCCGCCGAAGCCGAAGCTGTTTGACATCACTGTCTTCAGCTCTTGATCGCGTTTTTCAGTCACGATATCTAGGCCTTCCGCCGCTTCGTCTAGGTTATCGATATTGATGCTTGGGGCAATGAAGCCATTGTCTAGCATCAGCGTCGAGTAGATCGCTTCGTGTACGCCAGCCGCACCCAGTGCGTGGCCAGTCATTGCCTTGGTGGCAGAGATCGCTGGGCTGTTATCACCAAATAGCTCTTGGATTGCACCTAGCTCTTTCACATCACCAACAGGTGTTGAGGTACCATGGGTGTTGATGTAATCAATGCTGTCGATATCTTGCATTGCCATCTTCATACAACGCACTGCGCCTTCACCCGATGGTGCTACCATGTCATAGCCATCAGAGGTCGCACCGTAGCCTACGATTTCACCGTAGATTTTCGCGCCACGCGCCAATGCATGCTCAAGCTCTTCGACAACCAGCATGCCGCCACCACCAGAGATCACGAAGCCGTCACGGTCTGCATCATAAGTACGAGATGCTTTAGATGGGTCGTCATTGTATTTGGTTGATAGTGCACCCATGGCGTCGAACATCATTGTCAGAGACCAATCTAGCTCTTCACCACCACCGGCAAAGACAACGTCTTGCTTACCAAGTTGAATCAGTTCAAGAGCGTGGCCGATACAGTGAGCAGACGTTGCACACGCCGAGCTCATGGTGTAGTTCACACCGCGGATCTTAAATGGTGTCGCCAGACAAGCAGATACCGTTGAAGACATAGTACGCGGTACCATGTATGGGCCAACACGCTTCACGCCTTTTTCACGCAGAATATCTACCGCAGCAACCTGGTTGTAAGAAGACGCGCCACCAGAGCCAGCAACAAGGCCAGTACGGTCGTTTGATACCTGATCTTCAGTCAGGCCAGCATCTTCAATTGCTTGCTCCATAGACAGGTAAGCAAAAGCGGCGGCATCGCCCATGAAACGCATTTTCTTACGGTCGATATGCTCTGAAGGGGTCATTTTCAAATCGCCCCAAACATTACTGCGCAGCTTCATTTCTGCAAATTGTTCAGAGAAGTTGATACCGGACTTACCCGTTTTCAAAGACTCCAGCACTTCTTTAACGTTGTTACCAATGCTGGACACAATACCCATGCCTGTAATTACGGCTCGTTTCATGATGAATTCCTACTGTCATTTATACCCAAATAACCTCAGTCAAAACAAACAACAACCTGAGGTGACTTGGGTATAACGTTGACGATAATAACGGGTTTGTCCGCCAAAAGTGGTCAGCTTTCCTGTTGATCAGGTACAATCCTCTGCAATTCAACCCGTAATACCAACTATGAGGCTTCTCCCTTTGTCTTATAAAGCCCAACCGTCCGTAAGCAAAACGCCATCGGCAAAAATCGAAAATGCCGTATTGGACTGGAACGAATCAGGTACTCCTGTTTCCAATGACTTTGACGATGTCTACTTCTCCAACGCCAATGGCCTGGAAGAAACCCGTTATGTGTTTCTGCACCAAAATGGCTTACCGACACGCTGGGAAACCTTCGACCGCCGCCGCTTTGTGGTTGCGGAAACCGGTTTTGGCACCGGCCTCAACTTTCTTGCGGTATGGCAATGGTTCAAAGCCTTCCGCCAGGCTAACCCAGACGCGACTACCAAAGAGCTGCACTTCATCAGCTTTGAAAAGTTTCCGGTCACCAAGGATGATTTAATCAAAGCCCACGAGTCCTGGCCTGAACTGGCCGACTTAGCCTGCCAGCTACATGCCCATTACCCACCAGCAGTCGCTGATTGTCACCGTATTGTCCTGGAAGATGGCATGATCACCCTTGATTTGTGGTTTGGTGATATCAAAGACTGTATGCCACAAGTATGGACGAATAATGACGGTATAGTTGATGCATGGTTCCTTGATGGTTTTGCCCCAAGCAAGAACCCAGAAATGTGGAACCAAGATCTGTTCAACGGCATGGCCAAGCTTGCCCGCGTCGGCTGTAGCACCGCGACCTTCACTGCGGCAGGTTTTGTCCGCCGCGGCTTGATTGAAGCTGGTTTTGACATGAAAAAAGTCAAAGGCTTTGGTACCAAGCGTGAAATGCTGGCAGGTAGTGTTACCGAACGCAAATATGGCAGTAACGTTAAACCCTGGTACTGCCGCAAGCCGGCCGAGCTCACTACAGTGCAAGAAGGCAGCCCTGTTCAAGAAGAGAGTATTGGCCAAGGAGACAACGGCATTGCGATTATCGGTGGCGGAGTCGGCTCGGCAACAACTGCTTTGGCGCTGGCACGTCGTGGAATCAAAACCACGCTGTACTGTGCCGATGAGCTGCCAGCAGAAGGGGCTTCAGGCAACCGACAAGGTGCTGTCTACCCACTGCTCAACGGCTCTAACGATGCCCTATCGCGTTTTTTTGCCCCGGCATTTCTCTATGCCCGCCAGTTTGTCGAACAGGCTGCCAAGCAAAAAGCATTCGCCCATGACTGGTGCGGTGTCACCCAGCTCGCCTGGGATGACAATTCCACCAGCAAGCTTGGCAAAATGATGACCGGCGGCTTCCCTGAGCTGCTAATCCGCCAATTAGACGTTGAACAAACCGAGCAGGTAACTGGCGTGGCTTCAGGTCACAGCAGTGTCAACTACCCGCTTGGCGGATGGTTATGCCCGCAAGAGCTAACCCGCGCCTTGATTGAACAAGCACAAGAAAAGGGCTTGCTTGTGCTAAAAGCCCAGGTTGATATCAATCAGCTTAGCCAACAGGAAGATCAGTGCTGGTTGCTGATCGACCAAAATGGCAAGACTTACCAGCACCACACCGTGATTGTGGCTAACGGACACCGTTTTGCCGAGTTCCCGCAAACTCAGGATATTCCGGCCTACTCCGTACGCGGACAGGTAAGTCATGTCCCTACCAATCCAACGCTGAATCCGCTCAAAACCGTACTTTGCTACGATGGATACCTGACACCCGTTAATGCAGCAGGTAAGAGCCATTGCATCGGTGCCAGCTACCGCCGCAGCAGTACCGATTTAACCTTCAGCCCAGAGGAGCATGCCGACAACAAACAGCGCCTAGTTGACTGCCTGCCTGAAGCTAGCTGGCCGCAAGATATTGATATGTCGGGTGAGCAGGCACGTGTAGGCGTCCGCTGTGCTAGCCGCGATCACTTGCCTTTCGTGGGTGATGTATGCCAATACGCGACATTGCTTGAGCAGTATGCTGATCTGAAAAACCAGCAAGAAAACGCTCAAGACGTACCGGTTTACCACAATCTGTATGCGATGATTGGTTTGGGCTCTCGTGGTTTAAGCTCTGCCCCACTGCTGGGTGAGTTGCTTGCATCGCAGATCTGTGGCGACCCACTGCCATTGCCTAATAGCGTACTGGAAGCACTGCATCCGGGTCGGATGTGGGTGAGAAAGCTGGTAAAAGGGAAGAAGGTTTAAGGGCGGTACTGTGGTACTGTGGTACTGTGGTACTGTGGTACTGTGGTACTGTGGTACTGTGGTACTGTGGTACTGTGGTACTGTGGTACTGTGGTACTGTGGTACTGTGGTACTGTGGTACTGTGGTACTGTGGTACTGTGGTACTGTGGTACTGTGGTACTGTGGTACTGTGGTACTGTGGTACTGTGGTACTGTGGTACTGCAGGCAGCATTTACCGATAGCAATGAGACGTCAAGCTTTTGCTTCCGCTAATCCGAGAACCAGCAACTTCCAGGCTAGCTATTTACTCCATAAGATCTTAGAACCGAAGCACCACAGAGCCGCTTTGCCCCATAGAACCACAGTACCTTAGCACCATAGAACCGTTTCTTATCTATTGCGCCTGTGTTACAGGTGGAGCGGGATCATCGCCACCGCCAGAATCAGACAATGCCACCCCGATTACAACCGCTGCGGCACCGACCGCCAATACTGTTGCGGTAATACCTCCCGCCGAAGCCGCAAATGCCGTATCAATACCTGCCGCTTTACCGGTTTCCTGAGCCGCAGTTTCCGCAGAAGTTTGCACTTGTTGCTGACTTGCACTCGGCTGAGAGGCTGTAGGCGTTGAGGTCGGCGCTTGCCTAACCTGAGAAGAGGTAGATGCAGAATCTGCCGCAAAAGAAGAGAAGCTAATAAAGCCCGATATTAAAAATGCCGCCAATGAAAACTTCATCATTACTATCCCCAAAGCGCAACGTATGGTTATTGATATATCGATAAGTATAGTTAGGGATAGAAAAGGCGGAGGGCTGGTTGAGATAAGTCTTGAGAATGAGAAGAAACGGTTCTGGGGTTCTGGGGTTCTGGGGTTCTGGGGTTCTGGGGTTCTGGGGTTCTGGGGTTCTGGGGTTCTGGGGTTCTGGGGTTCTGGAGAAGATGTTTCAAGGGGACATAATACTGTCAAGCTATCGATCTAAAAGTCTAAAAATCAATGTTTAGCATCTCCCATAGGGCCATAGGGCCGCTCTCGACCCCATAGCACCGCTCTGATATCAATCTGCCCCAAACAGATCGCGGGTATAAACCTTCTCTTCAACGTCAGCGAGTTCTTCTGCCATGCGGTTGGAAACGATGACATCGGAGACTTTCTTGAATTCTTCAAGATCTTTAATCACTTTCGACTGGAAGAACTCATCTTCTTCTAGCACTGGCTCGTAAACAACGACAGGGATACCTTTAGCCTTGATACGCTTCATGATGCCCTGGATAGAGGAAGCACGGAAGTTATCTGAGCCCGCTTTCATGATAAGGCGGTAAACACCTACCACTTCAGGCTTTTTCGCAATGATAGAATCGGCAATGAAATCTTTACGGGTGCGGTTAGCATCAACAATTGCACCAATAATATTGTTCGGTACCGCCTGGTAGTTGGCTAACAACTGTTTAGTGTCTTTCGGTAAGCAGTAGCCACCGTAACCAAAAGATGGGTTGTTATAGTGGTTACCAATACGAGGGTCCAAGCCAACACCTTCGATGATCTGACGGCTGTCCAAACCATGGGCTTCGGCATAAGAGTCCAGTTCATTGAAGTAAGCGACACGCATAGCCAGGTATGTGTTGGAGAACAGTTTCACCGCTTCGGCTTCAGTAGAGTCAGTGTAAAGCACCTGAATGTCTTCTTTCACCGCCCCCTGCATCAGCAGATTGACAAATACTTCAGCGCGCTCAGATTTTTCACCAACAATAATACGAGACGGATGAAGGTTGTCGAACAGAGCACGGCCTTCACGCAAAAACTCTGGCGAGAAAATCAGGTTGTCACAACCTAGCTCTTGTTTAACACGTTGCGTGTAACCAACAGGAACCGTTGACTTGATAACCATCACCGCGTTTGGGTTAATCGCCATCACATCTTTGATCACCGCTTCTACAGAAGAGGTATTGAAGTAGTTTGTCTGCGGGTCGTAATCTGTCGGGGTCGCGATAATGACAAATCCCGCATCCTGATATGCCGATTCTTTATCCGTCGTTGCTTTCAGGTTCAGTGTTTTCTCAGCTAGGTACTGAGAGATTTCTTTGTCTTCAATCGGTGAAATCGCCTTATTAATCAAGTCAACTTTGTCTTGAATAATATCCAGTGCTACGACTTCATTGTGCTGCGCCAGCAGTACGGCATTTGACAGGCCTACATATCCAGTGCCCGCTACGGTAATTTTCATTACTCAACCTCAATTTCTAGAGCGAATCAAAAAGCATTGAGATCTTCTCAATATTTATTCGCAATATTATGACTCATCAAAGATTTCACTAGCATGGATAGTACTCTAGTTAATACACAGAGCATAGCAGTAACCATGGTTGATAATATCTAAGATCAAGTAATGATTATTTTTTGCTCAATCTTAATCACTCTGAGCCCCCTCGGCAGAGATCATGATTTCACTGGTCGGCCGTATTTCTCGCAACGCACCAGCAAGCTCTGATTGCGCATTGTAATCACCATGCACTATGCGTATTTGTTGTGGACCTTGCTCGATATGCGAGACAAACTCAATCAAATCAAGCTTATCTGCATGAGCCGAATAACCAGAGAGGTTATGAACCTTGGCTCTCACCTCGATAAACTGATCGTTTATCTTTACCCGTTTCTTCCCTTGGGTAAGTTGATATCCCAAGGTTCCTTTGGCTTGATAACCAACCATAACGACATCAGTACGTGGGTCTGGCAATAAAGCTTCTAGATAATTCACTATCCGCCCGCCACTGCACATGCCGCTTGCTGCGACGATAATGGCTGGCTCATTGGTCGATTGCAGGCGGTTTACGATTGATTGGTGCTGCTGGTGTGACTCAACGTTTATACACTGTTCAAACGCTAGAGGATGACGCCCACTATTAATACGGCTTACAGCCTCCTTATCCCACAGACGCTGGAAGAAATTGTACTGCTCCGTCACCTTCCCTGCTAAAGGTGAATCAAGCACGATTGGCAACTCTTGCCACTTCAAGCGCTGTCGATTGACTTGTAAAAAAGGCCTCACAGAGCTTGCTATCAAGCTCTCAATATCGAACAGCAGCTCTTGGGTACGTCCAACACTGAAAGCAGGAATCAATATTGCCCCGCCATTTTGCAACGACTGCTCAATGATCTGCTTTAATTTATCACTACGCTCTATCTGCCTATCGTGAACTCGATTGCCATATGTGCTTTCCAATACCAAGATGTCAGCACGCTCGGGGGAAACTGGATCAACCAACAATGGCGTATTCGAAGGGCCAAGATCCCCGGAGAAAACCACCACTTGCTCATCCGGCATCACGACTTCTACAAAAGCCGACCCTAAGATATGCCCAGCCTGACGAAAATACAGTACCAGTCGGTCACCACTGGGAAGAGTAACGGGCGCTTGGCAGCCAAAAGGTACTGGCCGGAGCAAGCTTTTGATGAGAGATAGAAATTGGCTACGTTGACTTCTATTTAAGTTCAACTGGATTTTCAAGCCGTCATCGAGCATGAGAGGAAGCAGAGCCGCTGTCGCTTCTGTTGCATAGATAGGCCCCCTGAACCCGGCAGCCAACAACCAGGGGATCCGCCCAATGTGATCAATATGGCAATGCGTGATCACCAAAGCTTGTATGTGTTCGATAGGAAACTCAATATCCAAAGACGCCGGTGCTTCTTCGCCCTGAAACAAACCACAGTCAACCAAAATTCCGTACTGCTGCCAACGCAGCTCATGGCATGAGCCAGTGACACCTTGATAAGCACCATGATGAATGATTTGCATGTTCGAGCCCCTTTTAATTTCTTTGGGAGATCTTCGCTAAATCATCGTGAGGCAACAGGCATTCACCAAACAAGCCCGAGCGAGTTCACGAAAAAAGCTGCTAATAATCATCTCAAATGCATATTTACTCAAACCTCATCCATTTAAAGACTAAAAAGCCACTTTCGAATCACTCACCCCTACCTTAAGAAGCCCATTTATAAAGTAGAGTGAAGCAGTTGAAGAATTTTCACCTCTATCTACAACAAAATAACCATAAGCTAACTATGAAAAACGTCAAAAAAGTGACTAAACTAAACATGAACTTAATTGATCTCCCCCTACAATCTGTGAGCGTTATCCAGAATAAATGAAGTTAAATGGGTTTAACTTTATTGTTATATGCCACAGGTATAGTATTCGTGAGTTGTCAAATTTTGATAGGGGTTATTTATGGACAGCAGATTGACCGCTATTGCGTTGGTGTCATTCTTAAGTCTGATTGCGCTAAGAAGAATTGCGATCGCTATCAACCTCATTGATAAGCCATCAGCACGAAAGCAACACCTCGGCAGCATCCCACTTGTGGGAGGCATCGCGATTTTCACGACGATTTCTCTCTTCCTGATTGAAACCCAAGTCGTTGAGCCTCTGGAACCTGTTTTCAGCACACCGCTCTATCTTTTGTGTGCAGGTATGCTGGTACTGACCGGTGCATTGGATGACAGGTTCGATATCAGTGTCAAATCTCGGTTGTTAATCCAACTGATTGTTACCTTGGTGATGTTCAAATTTTGCGATATCCAGCTGGTGACTTTAGGTGAAATTATCGGATGGGGAGAGCTAAGCTTTGGCTCGGTAACCAGTTTTCTTATTACTTTCCTGGCCGTCGCCGGCGCTATCAATGCCTTTAACATGGTTGATGGTATCGACGGATTGCTAGGTGGCTTGGCAACCATCACATTCTCGTCAATGGCATACCTGTTCTACTTCAATGGCGACATTGCGCTTTATCAATTCTGCCTGCTGATAGTCTTTGCCATCCTTCCTTACATCCTCCTAAATCTCGGCTTTCCATTTGGAACTCGTCTGAAGATTTTTATGGGTGATGCGGGAAGTATGTTCATCGGTTTTACCGTTGTATGGCTATTACTGTCCGGAAGCCAATCTATAGAAAGCAGCTTTCGCCCCGTAACAGCACTTTGGCTAATTGCCCTACCTTTAATGGACATGGCCGCAATTATGATCCGCAGGGTAAGGAAAGGCCAATCACCTTTCAAACCCGATCGCGAGCACCTGCACCACATCTGCCAGCGAATCGGGCTTAGTTCAAAAATGACCTTATTAACCATCTGCTGTATTGCTATAGCCTTGGCCTCCATCGGTATTGTTGGTGAAGAATACAACATCAGTGAAAGTATCATGTTTGTCGGTTTTATCCTGATGTTCGCCTGTTACTATGCTGCTATCTGCCACATTTGGCGTATTACGACTTTTATTCGAAAGCTCAACAACTTACTTACAAGCACAAAAAATACGCCTCCCGTCTCTGATGGCGATCATCAGTAAATGAAATGAAACGCAAAATTGTGATGGGTTTGCCATCTATCCATCACAACTTTGCAATAAAAAGACACCATCTCACTGGCTAACGGCGCTAATCCTTCTATACTTTGAATAACACCTTTAAAAGCAAGATGTTACAAAAGCAAAGAAGGAGGCGCTATGATTCAACCTGCAATCACCCCACCCCGCCATTTTATGCTTGCACATAGCACTATGGATTTGCTTTTTATGATCTTATTTAAAGTAAGTTTGTTTATGGATGAGCTGGAAACATTTGACCGGGAAGCCAAAGCGATTCGAAGGGAAGATAGGAAGAATAGCGTGTAATCCTAAATAGCAATTAAGTACACACAACCCTTAAGAATTAATATAGAAGAAAAATTAAACAAAAGGCTGCGAAAGTACTGTGAGAATTTTAGCAGCCTTTTGAGTTTGAAAAACAAGCTTACAACTTCTTCGCCCACGCTTTAACTGACTCATCCATCAGCTCATAGCCAAAGTCGAACGTTTTACAGCTCTGGCGGTAAGGATCGGGAATATCTTTCTGATCAATCCACTGACCGAACAACATAGTTGTACAACTGGCTTCCGGAGCTATATTGGTAACCGCCTCGATATGGCCTTTTTTCATCACAAAATCAAATCGTACTCGAGGCAAAGCTCGCTGGTAAGCTGTTGAGCAACGTGTCCTTCAAAGCTAACACCGAGCTCAAGTGAAGCTTCAACAGCCGTTTTTCTTTATAACAACAGCAACCTGTTCATTATAACGATTGTAGGAGAGGTAATCGTAAGTAAGGTTACGACTATTTAGGAACTTTCTAAATGCTTTAAATTCACCTTGCTCCCAACCGTCATAATTAAAGTATTCATCGAAAACAATTACCGTACCATCAATAATGCGTTTTTCTAACAAGTCAAAAATAGTTTTTGTTGAGCTATAAAGATCGCAGTCAACATGGAGGAATGCAACATTAGAGTCATCATGCTGGGAGATAAATAAAGGCAAAGACTCATTGAACCAACCTTTGTATAAACATACATTGTCGTTTACTTTTGGTAAGCCGTCTATACCAAATGCACCTTTATCAAATCCATCGCGCCAAA
Organism: Photobacterium sp. AWH4_225; assembly: GCF_056158405.1. Taxonomy (NCBI): domain Bacteria; kingdom Pseudomonadati; phylum Pseudomonadota; class Gammaproteobacteria; order Vibrionales; family Vibrionaceae; genus Photobacterium; species Photobacterium sp. AWH4_225. Next base: position 3,000,426 of record NZ_JBSWTF010000001.1, read on the forward strand.
ACTCAGGCAGACCTTCAAAGCTATCAAAACCATGCACTAGGCTATTAGTTCTCGACGAAATAAAATTGATTGTTTCTCCTTGGAAAACCCCAAACTCTAAGAACAAACCACGATTATCACTAACGTTTTTCAACGCAAATTCTAACAAGTCAAACTTGTTTGAGAATGACACTAAACGTGACATATGCTTCTTAACATAAGCCTGACTTGATTCTCTCGCCGACAAAGACAAAGAGTATTCTAAATCTTTTGACTTTTCCCATAAGGCCTCATGTACAAGCCCTTTTACTCTACCTGCATTAGGCAGACTCGCTACCGTTGAAGACAATTCAGATAACTGACTCGCGATTTTTCGAAATGAATCCTGATCTTGTATCAGTTTTTCATTAAAACTTTCCTCAAGAATTTTCGCAACTCTAATTGCAATTCCATTAGCAAATTTATTATAAATACGTTTTAACACAACACACCTTATTATATTTATCAATGCTAGACATCAAATGCATATTGCTATTATCAATTCACATTACTTATGGTACATATTTGGCATTTAAATTGAAATCGTCTGACATCCCATCAACTAAAGCATCCTTTATTATGGTAACCCCTTTAAAGTTCCCGGTTAACACACAATATCCTGACACTAGTAGAGCTAGAAGATATGGTCTTTTTCTTACAAACCAGTTATTCCCAAATTTTTTATGGATATGGAAAAAGTTTCTATAAACAAAATAACTCTTCCAGTCAGAAGGCTTGAAATTAGGCTCCGCAGGCCTTAGCCGAGTCATCTTAGCATCTGGAATACATTTTATATCAAAGCCATTTCTTAGAGCTTGCAAAGAAAAGTCTAAGTCATCACTAAATATGAAGTATCTCTTATCTGGAATTCCGACCACATCAAAAATTTCTCTTGGAATCAACGGGCCTTCAAATGGAATGTTTTGGACATCAAATGGTGTTTTTGCATCCTTAAATGAAGTATTCATAACCGAGTTGCGCTTGTGATTCAGAATAAAGATGCTATCAAGGTCTATTTCTGTTGAAGAAGCTTCAGCATTAATGCCATTTTGATCGTAACGCATCGGTTGAAGAACCGTCTTATTATCAATATAAGGCGCCAACGATTCCAGGCAATCTTCAGCAAAAGTGACATCATCGTCAGCTAACCAAAGATGAGTAAAAGACTCTGGATGCTCCAACGCTTTTTCACAGCCAAAAGCAAAGCCACCAGCACCACCTAAATTAGCTTGAGTATTATAGTAAATAACCTCATCACTTGTCGTTTGATCAAACTCTCTTACAACATCTTGCGTGTTATCGGAGCTATCATTATCAATAACAAAATACGTCAAAGGTCCTTGTTTTTTCAAGGAATCGAGGTTTTGCTTAAGCATCTCACTGCGGTTAAAAGTCACGAGGACAACTGCAATTTTAGTTTTCTTCATCAAATAATTTAGGGGCCATCTCAAGCCCCTTCTCGCTTAATATACGTCTAAACAACGTTTACAAAGAAACTTGGGATTTCTTTGGAGTTTTTAATTAACTGAAGTGATTCATTCGCTACGTTCATCGCTTCTCGAATAGTCACATCCATATCTAAATAACGATAAGTGCCAAGTCGACCGACAAACGTTACTTTATTTTGCTGGCTAGCAAGGTCCACATAACGCTCTAACTGTTCGACCCCTGCTCCTCCGGCAAATCTAATAGGGTAGTATGGGATGTCATTCTCTTCAGCTAAGCGGCTGTACTCTTTATAAATAATTGTCTTTTCGTGAGATTCCCATGGAGAAAAGTACTTGTGTTCTGTGATTCGAGTATAGGGTACTTCAACATCCCCATAATTCATCACTGCAGTTCCCTGGTAGTCACCAGTATGTCTTTCTTCTTTGAAGTCTAGAGTTCGGTAACCTAGACGCCCAAATTCGTAGTCGAAAAACGCATCAATCGGCCCCGAGTAATAAACATGTTCAAACTCATCAGCCATTGACGCTTCAAAAGAAACACCTAAACGAAGCTCAATATTTTCGTGCTCTAAGATTTTTTCAACAATTTCAGTATAACCATTAACTGGCATACCTTGATATTTATGGTTAAAATAGTTGTCATCATAATTAAAACGCACTGGTAGTCGTTTCAATATACTAGCAGGCAAAGTAGAAGGCTCTACACCCCACTGTTTCTGCGTATAGCCCTTGAAAAAAGCTTCATAAAAGTCTTTTCCAACAAAACGCATAGCCTGCTCTTCAAAGGTCTTAGGATCAGTAATCGAGGTATCGGCTTGAGATTCTAGAAACACTTTTGCTTCTTCTGGATTCAGCGTCTTACCAAAATACTGATTAATTGTATGAAGATTAATAGGCAATGAATAAACCGCACCTTGACTCGTAGTCTTGACGCGATTGATGTAAGGTTTGAATTCTACCCACTTATTAACATAGTTCCACACCTCTTCGTCATCAGTGTGAAAAATATGTGGCCCATAAGTATGAACCATAACATTGGTTTCTTGATCACGAGTAGAGTGGCAGTTACCAGCAACATGTTCTCGAGAGTCGATCACCATTACTTTCAATCCGGCTTCTGCAAAAGCACGAGCAATCACGGCACAAGAAAAGCCAGCGCCAACAAATAAATATTTATTTTCCTTGGAAGCCATGCATCCACCCTTTGATAATTGACTTAAACATGTTTTTACTGAACTCAAACTTTAACCCTTGCACGCTTACTCTGATCTGTGAAAGCATAAAAATAAAGTTTGAAAGCCTATCACCCGCTCCTACTTGATTAAAGTGAGCGATATCTCTTTTTACTTTAAAGTTATTCCTCAAAGTATAATAAACCCTAAACGGGTTCATATTTCCATAGCCATAAATTTTCTTTCTGAAAATTGCTGACTTAACATAAAGCACATTAGTAAAGTATGATGCTTTAATACCATATACCGTATCATCTTGATAAATGAAGTAATCTGGATCAGGTAAACCTATCTTATCTATCAGTGTTCGACTAACCAACATCCCTTCAAAGCAGGCAACATTCACACAACACCATTCTCTGCCATTTTCAAACGCTCTGTTTTTAAGATCAAACAATCTTGCAGTAAATGGGTCGTAAAACTGCTCCCAATATTGAGTTTCACCATTTTCAGTAAAAATCTTAGTCGCATTTATACATTCAGAGATATCAGTATAAGACAATTGGATTTCAAGCGTTTTTGGATCAGGCTCAATATCATCATCCATGGTCCAAATCCAGTCGGCACCTCTCTCTAGAGCAACCTTCATTCCATGATAAAAGCCGCCAGCTCCACCTGTGTTTTCCGCTAATTCACAGTAATGAATGAGCTCGTTGTCAAGATAACCACTCTCTTTTAGTAATTCACTTGTACCATCTGTAGAAGCATTGTTTACTAGAATAATCTCATCAACAGGACGAGACTGTTTTAGTAATCCCTCTAGACAATCTAGTAACATTTCTTTTCGATTAAATGTCACTACAACAGCAGAAACTTTCATTATTTTCTGAACAACCTTTTAACTGGAGATAAGAATTTTGAGCCAATCAGTTTATTTACAATTCTGGCAATCACCCAGGTATTAGCTGTAATGTCATGGGTAGCTTCACCAAGAGAAAGCAAATGAGAAATTGAAATGTTACCTTTTTCAATATCCTCACGAATGTGTTTGTTAATTATAAGTGAACGGTAGAATCGGTGTTTGTCCTTCCCTTGAGTTACCGTATTTCCATAGTTCCCAGTTTGATTTGTTCTAATATGATAGTTTGCCAGCTCTTCTTGCACGACCAAGATATCAAATTTAGTAAGGAAACGAATATTGAAGTCCCAATCACCACACACAGGCAGCGACTCGTCATAGTAGCCTACGGTTTCAAAAACATTTCTTTCATATAGAAAAGATATCGGCATAAACTTGTTAATCTCACAAGTTTTTTGAAGAGATATCGATGCTAAATGTGGGTCAAATGGTTGAGAGTGACCGAATGTAATATTTTGCTCAGTTACTTCTTCAAAGATCTGCGTCGTATGAGTAACAACGCCTTTAACACTTGGAATTGTGCATTCTTCAAGCGCCTTAACAGATACCTCTAGAAATCTTGGATCCAAACTATCATCATCATCATGAATCAATACGTGTTTTGATTCGCATGACTTCAAACCAACGTTTGACGCCGCTTCCATACCAAGAGACTTAGGGTTGTGAATTACGTTTACTCGTCCTTTATATTGATCTTTATATTTCTCGACAAGTTTATCTACGCAAGTCTGCTCACCACCATCGTTAACTATTACATGCAACCAATCATTATGTGTTTGTTTTAAAACACTTTCCATCGCTCTTTCAAGAGTAATTGGACGATCCTTGGTCCTTGTGATAATAGCGACTGTCATTTCTTTTTTCCTTTAACTAAATATTCCGATGATTCTTAGGAACCAATAAATACTTTATTTAACTTAATAACTTGCGCTTTATTCTACCAGCTAGTCGTCTAACCTTAATATAAATAGACGGTTCTGGAGCATTAAGTGCTGTCCACTCTTTCAACTTTTTATTGTAGAAAGACTCACAAGGCTTTTGGAGGTGAGCCTGATACATGATCTTCTCGGCAGTGATAGTATCGCCGATTTTCTCAAACGATAACGCGACCTCTCTTAAAATAACAGCCGATTCATAGCTCTCCATTCCGTTAATTAAAGTACGAAAAGCTGACAGCTGCTCTAATGACTCATCTAATGAAGGCAACTCCACAGGCTTAATAGCTGCTTTATCATCAGCGTTAATTTTATCAGCTAGAGCGTTAAAGACTCTTTCCCAGCAAACACTATAACTTGTATATATACTTGCTTTCCCATCAGTGGGAATATCTTTCACTCCCTGCTCAGGAGTGTTAAGAATAGTTGTTTGTGTGTCAGATTCTACAAAAAAAGAATTAATATGATAATTGGAATGCAATACTCCCTTCAGACCACAGATAAACATAGGTATAAAACAACCAGTACCCGCATCACTAATATGATAATCACATTCAAGTGCAAACTTGAGCTTATCTTTGTATGTTTTGGATACTAAGCTAACAACATTAATATTTTCTTTATAAGGATCCGACTCAAAGTTAGCTTTAATTTTCCCTGCGACTACATCATCATCAGCATTAACAGCATTATCGCCTTCCCAGTTTGTCCAACCGTCTAATAGTACATTAATTCTTGGGAAGTATTTATTTAGCTCTTTTACGATTAAACTAATGCCATCTATCTGTTCGATCCAACTTCGTCTTTGACCAGTAATGCTAAACCAAATATTTAAATCACTATTAGGTAGCATAACACGATGATCTTGGCTAACATCAGTCAAAAGTATTTGTTTGAGCTTATTTAGTTTTTCTTCATCTTTTCCGATAAAATTTTTGTACCATGCTGTCAACGTTGGATATAGATAGAACTTGCTGTCATCAGCAATATTTAGCTCATTTCCAACAGTCCAAAAATTCTTCTTATTATAGTTTAAAGATATTCCTGGAACTTTTTCTTGTATTTCAGGTATATTTTTAAGCTGATCAAAGAAATAATGGAAAGGACGAGACTGGGATAACAATAAGCCGCCAAATTCTAAAGGTCTTTTTTGCTTCACTTTAAAATCTAAGCTGCCAACTGTGTCAAGAATCATTTGCTGGTTGATATTACCATGGAGGGAAAAATATCCATCTTTGGTTGCAATAACATCGGCAAAGCAGTGAAACTGAAGTAAATACCATATATTGTCATTCTTCTCAGAATAAAAACTAAGAATATTCGACATATGAAATGTGTGGCTTCCAACACAGTATGATACTTCATCAAATAGCGGGTCTTTTAACTTCCACGTGCGTTCTTCGCTGATACTCTTTATGTAATCTACAATCTTAGAGTCTTCTTGGCTCTTAGTATATTTCGACAGCCGTAGCAATGATTTATCAAGATCATAATCAGCACGCTTAAGTTGTTTCATTAAACTTCCCAATTTAGTTTACCCTAAGGTATTAGAAGCAGAACTATTTTGTCGAGCACGCTCTATCTCCCAAACTATGTGGGATATTCTTTGTTCTACTTGCTTGTTTTTACAGTTACTGGACGCATCAAGAACATCTTGTACGACAGAACGATAATGTTCCGATAATCTATCAAGTTCAAAAGGAATTACGGAACTAGTTAAACCATCAGCGGAGTAACCAGACTGTTGACTGTGATTTAAGGTAAAAGTATGTGTATCTACCACAAATTGACTTACCTTAAGGTTTAAATTGAGTCCCCAATCAATTGAAATATTTTGTCTGATAGTACCTTGTTGTTCATGAGAGTATGTTAGAACAGCTTTAAATGTTTGCTCAGAGTCCACTAAAACGTCAATATTGCTAACTTTTAGGTCTTGTTCAAATACATTTACAAACACGCTAACAACGTTATAAATACTATCCCAAAAAGGCCCGCCTAGATGAGATTTTGAACAGCCATACGGGTCTGAGAACAAATGCGATACTTCGACATTTGCAGCATTATGTATTTGACCTCTAGGTGCAAGTGAAAGCTCTTTGCCAAAATAGGCATGAAAAGAAAAATAGACATCGCTACTTTCAGCTATTGAAACAATCTTCTGATAATCGGCTTCGGTCGTAGCAATGGGTTTCTCTACAATTGTTTTCTTACACGCACTATGAATGGAATTCAAAACTTCATAATGGCTAGCAGGTGGCGTCGCAACGATCCCTACATCAAAGGCTTCTTCACTAAACGATTTCAGGCTAGTTATGATATTGCAATCAACACCTTCAACCGCGCTACTGTTGGAGTCATAAACCGTTATTTCTGCAACCGGGCAACAGTTTTTAACCGCTGCATAGTAAGCTTTACCAGCGTGTCCAAAGCCACAGATTAAAACTTTCATTTGCTATCCTATGTGATGGGGGCAGGGTTAAATAGAGTTAGGTGATTAAATGTCTTATTCACCTCAGAGAGGGTATCTTCTCCGCTTGCTACGCGAATAATGTGCTCTAACAATTCTTCAGATAACTCATCTAGATCACAGTCTGAAGATAGTAATTTCCCAGCATCGAAGTCGATGATCTGATCCCACTTTCCATATAGCTTACTATTGCTCGAAATTTTAAGGGTAGGTAGAGCCCTCAAGGCGTAAGGCGTGCCACGGCCTGTGGTAAACAGCTGAAGGTTTGCACCCGCAGCCAAATACAACGTACCGCAAACAAAGTCTGACGAAGGACCTGCCAAAAAGTTAAGGCCCTTCTTGAAATAAGCTTGTCCGGGGAATAGTACATCAACAATATCTGCACTACCTGACTTCATTATTGAGCCTAAGGATTTCTCGCGGATATTCGAAAGCCCACCAGCCTTATTACCAGGAGTCGTGTTCGCAGATGTATCTACACCACCTTTTCTGAGATACTCTTCATACCAATTTATACCGGTAATTAGCTTGTCAAACGTCGCCTGGTTTTGACAGCGATCTGCCAAAAATTCAACAGCATCTCTAACTTCTGTAAGCTCAGAGAATAAGGCAGTACCTCCGACAGAAGTAACTTTATCGGCAATCTTTCCAACCAAAGGGTTTGCAGTTAAACCAGAAAATGCATCACTTCCTCCGCATTGAGTGGCGATAACCAGATCTTCCAATGGACAAGGAGTTCGTGTTCTCTGATTCAATACCTCTAACTTACTCACCAATACTGCGACCAAGTCTTGGATAATTTGCTGATAGTTATTTATATCCTGCAGCTTAATATAAGTAGCGTTTTCAAGGGCAAGTCTATCCTGAGTGAGCTTTTCACAACCTAGCCCAACCACAACTCGACAACCACCAAAGTTAGGGTTTCTAGAGATGTTTCTTACTGTGCGAATCGGAATTTCTGCATCGTCTGCATCGATAGCCACACCGCAACCATACGCATGAGTAAGGGGTACGATGCCATCAACATTAGCAAACCTAGGTAAGTGTTCTTTCTCGACAATCTCACAAGCTCGCTCAACAACACCTGCCACACACTGGACCGTTGTCGTTACGGCTAGCAAATTTCGAGTACCAACACTACCATCTTGATTCCTGTACCCCATAAACGTACGTGAATCTTTAGACGGAGACAATATCGAAGGCTTTCGATTGTATGGCAGTTTGTCTAAAGCAAACTGCGCAAACTGAATCGTGTTAGTTTCATTGACCAAAGAGCCTGCTGGGATATCAAACAAGGCATCAGAAATATGACATCCGCTTTTTATAATCGGTTGACCCGCTTTGATATCCAAGATGGCAACCTTGTTACCAAAGTCGACAGAATCTCTTGCCAGCAAACTGCTCAAAATCAAGTCACCCTTAGCAAGTCCCTCAGGTGATTTGACTACAGCGATATTGTCTTGCGAGTTGAGTATTAATACCTTCATATTATTTATTCATCGAGTGTTTAATATCGATCACAGAATAATTATTAAGCGGGTCGATGATTTCTCGAAGAGCATAAGCTTTCGCAAACAATAGCTTGTTTGGTTGTAACTGAACAATCGACTCAAGGTTTTCCGGTTCGAAGTAACTCGTCCAACCGCTCTCGGCCAAAATATGTGTAGTTTCATCTTCTTGACTAGAAGAAGCCACGAACGTTTCCTCACCCGCAAACGCCCAATCAGTATCCTGCAACATTAACTGTTCGATACTTTCAACGACAACTTCTTTACTAGGTACTTCTTCTCGGATGTCAAAGTAACCTACAAAATCATAAAAATGATTTTCTTCACACATTTCCAAATATAGGTTAGACAGATCTTTAAGCAGGCTCTTGGCATACTTGCCCTGCTGGGTAATCCGATTATCTCGAATTTGAAGAGTAGAAATATCTTTCAACTGCTCTCTTAAAGAAGCTGTTGTCGGGAAGCAAATAATCTCCCACCCTTCGAAGGCACGCTCAATTTCCTGATACTTTTCCTTTAAGTTCTCCGCATCAGAGGCACCATATCGCTCAGATACAAGAATAAACAACGCTTTTTTCGGCGTCGTGTAGATATCAGGATTACCATAGTACATAGAAATATCAGAATCATTTCTATGGATGATATCCATCATTCCAATGACACCTCTCAAACGCGAAAGGCTTCCCGTTTGATGTATACCATGGTCATGATAAACCACCGCATTTGACTTGTAATAAATCTTGTTTCCAAGATTTATCTGAGTCTGTCCCCAAGATCTATCTTCGATATTGGTCAGCTTCTCATCGAATGGGTAGGCTAAAAGATCCTTCGTGCGGTAAGCCGCATTCGCATTATGGATGAAAGGATCATTCTTCTGTACAACATCATCAAGACCAAAGGTTAGCCACAAGTCTCGCTTATCATTAGGATTTGAGGTCAATAGTGGTATTTGACGACCATATACTGCACATAGCTCTGGGTCTGAAAGCGGCTTGATAAGGTTTTCTAACCAATTCTCGTCAGCAGGCACACAATGCGCACTGATACACACACAATAGTCTCCAGTAGCAGCTCTAATACCTAGGTTTAGAGACACTGAAGGGTTGTACTTTTCGAGTGTCACAATGGTAATTGCATCGTTAACACTTTTTGCACGCTCAATTGTTGCATCAGTGCTGTTATTGTCTACTAAGACAACTTCAACTTCATACTGCGTCTTTTGTGTAAAAATAGCTCTCAAACAACGCTCAATCCAAAACTCTTCGTTTTTTGTGCGTACAATTACTGAAACCTTGCTCATTACTACTTACCTTGGATTTTGACTTGATCAATTGCTTCAGCCAAGATGAAATCATCCAACTCATCTACGTCGATAGAACGTACCTGAGGCATTGGGTGACAAGCCACATTCCCATAAATGCGGCATTTACTTTCGACTAAGTTCTTGCTGTAGAAAAAGTAAACTGCTTTGTTTTCTTTATACTGATTCCAGTTCTCTGTTTGTCGAGCTGCACGATTCTTTGGGTCGTAATTTGTTGGCTCGAAAAAGTCGCCAGTACGTTGCCACAAGTAATCACTGGTTTCACACAAAGAAAGCGCAGTATCAACAGAAGGCAGCTTAAACTGCTGATAAGTACCTGTAATATCTTCAGGTAAACGTAGCGGAGCCGTGCAATACAGCAGAGCCATTTCACAATCTTCTAAGCCCGGATAAACTTCTTTGTAATTTTCAATCGTCCAGATCATCAACGGATCAATTTCAGCGGTATCACTTCCCATATCCTTAGGGCGAAGGATAACTTCAACATCGTCTTGACTTGCGACGTTTGCAATTTCTTCATCGTCAGTATTCACAATAATCAAATCGAAAATACCACTTTCCTTTGCAACACGAATAGTGCGCGATATCAAAGGTTCACCATTAAAAACCTTAATATTTTTTCTTGGTAAACCTTTAGACCCACCTCTTGCTGGAATAAACGCCACTTTTTTCATTGTCAAATCCCTCACCCTTAAAGTTTCATATCGATATGAGTATCTTGCTGATTTACTAGCATTTACAATTACTTATAAAAGTATTAGCTTTTAATCATTAATCTTCGAAAATAGTTTCTTTCAAATTATTAGAAAGATCAATCGCCCTATTACAAATTCTTTTGACTTGTTTTTCGCTATGTGAAACGAACAACACCGTTTGCTCGCTTCCTCCTATTTTTTCCAGCATTGCTTTTTCTGCTTTTGCTTTAAAATTCTTGTCACCAACAGAAAGCACTTCATCGATCATAAGTAAGTCAACATGAGTAATGATCCCAGCTGAAAATCCTAGTTTGGATCTCATACCCGATGAGTAGGTTCTCACCGGTTGTTCAAAAAACTCGCCCAGTTGGCAAAAATCTTTAACTTCTTCAGCCGCTTCAATTGCTTCATCTTTTGAGTAGCCATTGAACATCGAGCTCAATATTACATTGTCACGCCCAGTCAATTCGCCATTGAAACCTAAACCAAGAGATAGCAACGATCGAGTTGTTCCTTCCGGCGTCCAAATTCGCCCCGAATCAGGCGCAAAAACTCCCGCAACAACTCTTAGTAACGTTGACTTACCAGCGCCATTACCACCTGTAATACCAACGACCTCACCTCGTTTTACCGTAAATGACACATTATCGAGTGCTTTATGACGAAAGGTCTTAAATATCTTGGTTCGAGTTTTATACTCCAAGCTAACATTTTCAACTTTTAGAATAATATCACTCATGAAAATAATACTCTTGTTAGTTGGTTGTTATAACGCTGAATTATCCATAAACTGATACAGAGCATAAGAACCGAGAAAATAAATGCTGGAATGTAAGATAATAAGTCAATATTATTGTGCCAAATTAATATTTCTCTAAACCCATTCAATATGGCAGCAAGAGGATTAAACTCGAAAATCATCTCTCTGACAGCAGGATCTTGTATTTTATTAATATCCCAGAACACACCTGACCCAAACATCAATCCCATCATTCCTAAGTTAATTAAATTTGCAAAGTCTCGTGCAAAAGTAACTAATATCGAACAGAACAACCCTATCGCACAAATTAAAATGTACGTAATGAGCATTAAAGGCACTAATTGCCAGTAGCCAAACCAGGGTTCATGTCCCATTAACCACAGCATGCCAAAAAGTAATGCAAAAGATATCAGTGATTTATAAAAAGTCTCTTGAATGTTAACCAATGGAAATATCCATTTAGGGATAGAGCGCTGCCCAATAATTCCTCGATTATGTACGATCCCATTTGATGCCGTGATAATACTCTTGGAAAACCATAAATATACAATTTTTCCTACCACCAAAAATAGAAGGTAGTTTTCTCCACCACGCTGTAAAAGGAACTCAAAAACAAAATAGAACAGACTTACAAAAAGCAAGGGTTCCAACACCCACCAAAGATAACTCAAGACTAATTTGTTAGCCTGAGCCTTCATTTTCATCTTGGCTTGCATGTCTATCAATTGAAAGTATTGCAAAGACAACTGTCATTCTCCGCTTGAATATATTTACAAAGTAGGCGCCTTTGCGCTACCTGCTTTGAGCTAAACATGAGATCATTTTCCCACGCTACCGCCCTTGGGATCCCCCAACAGCAGCATTCTAGCAATTTACACGTAATTGTTTCATAAAAAGATCGCAATTAGAAACAAACTTAAACCAATTGGTGATTCGGCAAGCAAGTTCTGACAACCAGTTGACAAAAGTGTCAATAGGCATTCAATCACACAGTGTTTGTATTTTCCACATTGTTACTACACTGGATCTTCCATTCTGCTGGTGAATGATTCTGTAGGAGAGCAAAGCGACTAGTACTGAACCATCTGCTTTTGTTCGTAAACTTAGGTTACTAAAGTACAAGCAAGCTACGTCTTACAGTTCCTTCTGAGCTGGTTATCAAGATGTTAAACAGGCTACTAATCCATATATATCAATAACTTAAATCCTGGAGCGCTAGATACCTTAGCTTTCCTTATAGACGGTTCAACCAGTAGTTTCATTATTACCGTGAGGTAAGGACTATTACACGAATTAATTACACTGATAGCGCTTTAGTCAGGGCGCTTTCGGCGTAATTTATGCCGCTATAGTTATAGCGCTGAATACAAAAGGAGGTTAGTGGAAGCAGGCATAATGGCCGTTTGATAACAAGCCACAAGACAAAGTAAGGCATGACTTTTAACTGCTTTGTACGTTAGAACAGTTGATAGCCTGGGTCAAAATCTGAAAATCTGAAAATCTGAAAATCTGAAAATCTGAAAATCTGAAAATCTGAAAATCTGAAAATCTGAAAATCTGAATATAATGCCACGGGCACATAGCCTGGGCTATCAGCCACCTCACCACACGCCTCTAATATCCGCATAAAATCAATAATTTAAAATCATACCAAATCTCATTGAGACATTTTTAGCGCTCAATGAGACAAACGCTTTTTGTTTTTCTGTGTATAGAAAACTGAGTTCTTGTGTTGATAAAGCTCAACATTTAAAAGCAAAAAAGTGATACTGATTACGTGTTAGTACGCGTAAAACACAAAATTTCTAACTCAAATAACACCATCGATAGAAGGTCGCTGCTCTGCTTTTAGCTAACGCCCTAACGACAGGCGCCTCACCCTTTTCATTGACTCACGGAATACAGTAGACGAAATATGCTCGGGAAACCCCTCCGGTAATTGTTGGCTCACAGCTTCAATAGCCGTGGGCAACTTTTCTATGAAATCATCCAAGATGACATTCATCTTATCCAAAGGGAAGCCTACACTTTTGGCTGTGTCAATAAAGTGACGCGCATAAATCTTATCTAATTGGTATTTTTTGCCTTTTGACGCTTTCAACCCCATTGCTAGTTTAAGCGAACGGACATTTAGTCCCTTTCCTCCGAGGATAGGGTAAGCGGAAAGGATATCGTAAAATGGGGTCAGCCTGTACGTTCCACTAGGCTCGAGAAACAATGAAAAATTCTTCGCATGGCCATCTGTCGCCCCAATGATCCACTGGAACACCTGAAAGCGCATAAACGCCTCCCTGTCAGCCAAGGCATTACTAGAGCCAAGTAGCAGATCCATTATTTCCGCAATACCCGGACCACCATCACTTTCATATTTGATTGCTGACGGTTTACCAAATGCCTGGCACATATCTTCTTGAGGAAGCCTGATCAGCCAAGAGTTATCTTTTCCCCACCGGCGATCAAACCTCTCAATTGCAATGGCTTTCGTGTCCTCACAATGGATAATTTCTGCATGGGGAACCGAAAAACCGAGTTCTTTTGCTAGCAATATACAAAGATATTCATTCTCCACACTATCCGTCATATCCAGTATTGCATTAGGTTGCTTTATTTCTCCAATAGGTAACTTGATAATGTGTGTCGTGGGTGTCGCCCCTTTCGGGATACACCATTGATCACCTTTTTTTAGCAGAGCGGTTTTTTCCTGAACCCCAGCGACAGAAATACGAAAGTCATGATCTTCTCTCAGCATTCCTAAAGGCAAATCAGCTTTATAGGCAGCCAACACCTTACCTAAGTGCTCTGGAGTTAAGACCTCATAATCCAGCTTTCTTGGATTCGGTGTTCCCTCTGTGGCATGAAGAGAAATGGCTCCGACACAGTCTTTTCCCACTTGCTTCAAAAGATCAAAAGCCAACCTAGAGTCAGCCTGATATCTAGCAACAATTCGGTCTCTGACTTCATTGAGGTCGGGTAATAAGTTGTCAAAATAATTAAGAACACAACTCGAGGTATGCGCTTGATACTGCAGAGGCAGTGACAATGAAAGCGGCCTTCCCTTTTTACTTTCTATCCACTCTTTGTCATAAAGGAACTGATGGGCACCATTGGTGAGCTTAGTAAACACCCCAACACGCTCACCATTCATATAAGCGATAAGTTGTTCCATTACCAAGCCTCATCATCATTATCATGGGTCTGAGCTGTTACCGATTCATATATGTCTAGTTTCAACTCTAAGGCCTGTAAAATTTTAAAAAACGTCTTTAATTGAGTTGTCTCAGGATTAGTTTCAAACCCTGATAAAGTCGACTGTTTAAGCCCAACTTTCTTCGCTAACTCGGCTTGTGTCAGCTTATGCTTGGTTCTAATGAGTTTTATATGATTAGCCAACTGGCTTGGACTATAGATCATTTGCTATCTCTTACTATTCGATGATATCCCCTACAAAGGATATCAAACACGTTATCCCTTGTAGGGGATATTTGATTTTATATCCCCTACAAGGGATAAGCAAACAATCCTATCACTGCCAACTAAAACTCCAATATGCTCTCCCTACCTATCAATCTATCGGAGAGGATTACGCACCACCACAGAATAAGCCTTGGTACCCATCACCTTGGCAATCTCTTTGCTATCACGATTCTGCTCTATCCTAACCTTGCCTGCCTCATACAGCCTTTCGTCTTTTGTAAGTCTGTGGCTCTGTGAGTGTTTGCAGAAAGTTATCGATCATCGGTATTAACTATCTCCCATAATTCGAATCATAAACTCATCAAAGAGCGGCACTGTGAAAGCCGTATCACCATGACTTGGCGCCCAGACCATACCTTTTTTTATCAAACTGTTTCGAACTGGAGCGACATCAGACACTTTCTTACTCATTGAGTCAGCTATATCACCAGAGCGGTGAGGACCTGCACCTAGTTTGGCCATTGCATAAAGATATGCTTTTTCATTTGGCGTTAGCCTATCAAATCGAACACGGAAGAAGCTTTCATCCAGTTTCGCAATGGTGGGAGCCATCAACAGTGGCATGACAACTAATGAAGCGATTGGCGCAATAGAGAAACCGAGTGGATGTTTTCCCTATTAGATCATTACCTTATTTGGTAAATCAATAGCTTTAACAAAGTGCGATCCCGCCCTGACCAAAATGTGCACCAGAGACTGGATTAACCTGACCAGTTAATTTTCCAGATTGGTATTACTTTGAGCGACTACATTTGCGATTGCCAAGTTTCACCCTGTCCAAAATGTGGGCAAATGGAAGAGCCTTGGGGGATGCAGGCTCACCGGCCTCGACGATTTCCTTGGGCGTAACCTCAGGCCTTAATGCCGACGGGCAGCACGACCACATTAAAGACTCGGTGATCCCGACCTTCACCCATGCGAACTTTGGCATGGTGTTGTTTGCCTGGGTCGCGGCGTTGGTGCTTTAAGAGGTTTCTGTCTATAACTGGGGCTAGCTTCTAGCCCCACCCTCATCCATAAATATAAAATCCTGCGTTCGTATACCATCTGCACTATTTGATTTTGTAATTTCAATAAGAGTGAAAATAACCTACAAAATAAGAGGCAATATTTAGCTGCCAAATAAAAATAGATTGATTTTTTAAAGACCTAAAACTATAAATCAATAGCAATATTATACCTCCCTCAAGCATTAGGCAGGCTTATAAAAATATAACTAGATATAAATCACCTGATGTCATTTTGTCCTTGCGACTTTATCAATCTACCCATACTCGGTGTCTCCCCATAACCTCTTATGAACCAGTAAAGCTGATTTTGTGTTAGCTAACCACTCCAGAAGCATTTTTGGACTAGCAATGCGCAAGACTAAAAAATAAAGGGTAAAAAGCATTATACCCCCCTATAAAAATACCCCCAGCACTTCAAAACTCATAAATTCAAAATAAAGCGCAGCTTTTTACCATCAAGGTGATAAAATTTATCAATTAACCAAGCATACAGTAGTGCCTATATTTTTAGGCACCCAATATTGAGTAAACACTTATTAACGAATAAAGATTAAAATTATTCTTCAATTTTTTTGCTAGCTACTTCACAAAGTATTTAAGATGACTTTTTGTAAAAAAATTTATAACTTTTTCATTATTTAATACCAACATTTAGAAAATTACTTTTCGTAACAAACCACCCCAAAAAACATACGAATTAGTTAATAACACCCTCCTCACTCAATACTTTATCTGGCTTTGGCTTTCAGTATTAGATAAACATACCGTTTCAATATGAAGTAGCAAAAAGTGGGACATCCCTTCAAATTTAGCATTTCATAATCCTCATCTAAACTTCCCCAAAATTAGACATACAAAATAAAACATTAAAAATCATAGACTTAATGATACCCCCTTCTATCATCCCCATATGGCACTGACCACATAAAATAAACGGGTAATTTGCCCACATAAGCAATCATATGTATAAAAACTGCGCACATATTGATAACGCTAGGTAAAAAAGATGGACATATTTCGCAAACGGATACTTTGCTTACTCATCGCATCAGCTTTGGCTGGATGCGGTGGTGGTAGCGACGGCGACAATACATCGTCAGGATCAGGAGAAACACCACCACCAACTGACCCCGGAGGTAGCGGTGGAGGCAATACTGAATTACCAACTGAAAAAGTAGCGGCCATTGCTACAGATATTGTTGCTGGACGGGTTACAGCCCCTGATAACTCTGCCATTGCCGACGCTGACTTAACTCTTAGTTTTTTTGATGGCAACCAAAACCTCTTGCTAACCCTTTCTGCTGATACTGATAGCGATGGTTACTATCAGGTTCAGATCCCTACTTTAGAGGCCGATAGCCATCTGGCGACAAAACTGACTATCTCAATCGATAAAGATGGTTACACCAACAATGAGAAAGTCATTGCTATCGATGAATCATCCACTTTGGTCAGTATCAATGCCACCCTGACACCCGTCAGCGTGCAAACCGTCAAGAGAGAAGACTTCGAAGCAATTGCAGTTTCTGCCAATGGTGTACCAAGTCTGAAATTTACATTAGTCAAAAATAGCACCGGCCAGCAAAGGCTGCTTACCGACGATACCCAGGCGGCCTCAGGTGAGTCCACCCAACTATCACTGAGCCTGCCAATCAGTAGTATCCCTGAGGACGTTGAGGCGATAAATAGTGAGGTCGCCTACTTCGATTCAAGCAACGCACAAGATTTGCAGAATTTCCCAGGGGAATTTACCGGACAAGGTGAAACTGACGCTCAAGGTCAAGGCATATCATTCAACAGGGATGACGACGATAGTTCTTACCGCTTGATCTCAAGTACATTTAGCCAGATAAAGCTGACCAATCAAGATCAGCAAGATCTGCCACTATCCGACTTGCAAGCAGCCAGTGATAATAACCCGTCCATTATCATGAGCGTACCAACAGGCTCCTACAAAACGATTCAAAAGGACTTTGACCTTTCCGTTGATGGGATTCAAATCCCTATCTATGTGTATAAATCCAACGTGGGTTGGCAATACGTGGGGAACGGCCTGCTTGTCAATGATGCCAACGGCGATGAACCCACGACAGAAAACCATATTACCATCGGCGATGATGGAAAGATTGATCTCACTGGATATAACTCCCCCCTCTATGTAAAAGTCGAAATCACCGAAGCCAATAACTGGATCAAATGGATTAACCTCGATTGGCCAATCAAAGCAGCGGATGAGGTCTTGAGTGTCTGCATCACGGGCCAAATTGACTACGGCAATGGTGAAAACTATTCGGGCCAATTCAATACACAACTACCGGATGGGGGCTCCCGCTGGGTCAATGTCAACAATGGCAGTTATGAGTTTATAGCCTCATTTACCGACGACTACGACACCACTACATTATTGGACCCAAGTAATTGGGTAATGTCGGTGCTTAACCCGAAAACTGGAAAGAAAGAAAGCCTTTCCCATACCGGAAACCTAACAGACGGCATCGATAACTGTAACGTCGTGAATCATGAATTGTTCAATCCGTTCCAGTGCCAACTAAGCGGTTATATCTATGAGTCGGATGGTGAAACCCCCGTTAGTGGTACCACTATCAGTCTGTCACATACCTTCGGCAGGGGATATGTATTGAGTAACGACTCTGGTTATTACGAAACAACTGTCCCTTGTAACACCGATATTACGGTCAATGCACTGGCTACCGACAAAGAAACCACTGCATCTTCATCAACCCCAGCAAGGGTCGATTTCACTCAGGCTAACGTACCACCAGTCCTGTCTGCAATCAGGCTGGGGGGAAGTGCTATCAAGGTCGATCAATCTGTCCAGTTCCGCTGGTCTACCTCCGATGCTGACGGCGATGATGTCTCCGTCTCTGTTGCCTGTAATGAGACCGATAACTGTACTATCGATATCGTTAATAGCCAGGCTACGGCCAGTTTTGCCACCGCGGGTAGCAAAACGGTGGTTATATCCGCGACCGATAACATCAACCCTGCGGTTACCAAATCGTTCGGTATCACAGTCGACGAGTTGGATAACATTGCACCTGAAATCTTAGGGTTCAACGTCGGCGGAAACCGCTACAACCAAGATGATCAGCTTCTTGTCTTGGCTGACGACGAGGTGAGCATTGAAGCCATAGTCCGCGACCGAAATGGCGATAACATCAATTTCATGTGGAGCGGATGTGACGCCACAACAGATAGCAACTGTACATTTACAGCATCGCAGCAGGATAAGGTTAGCCTGAAGGTTGAAGATGATCACAGCCAAAACCCATTAAGTGTTCAAAGTTGGCTCAATGTTTTGGTGCAGGAAGATACCCCTCCTGAAGCTGAGCTGTTCTTATCAAACTATAGGATTGGTAGTGACGGTAGCGTAAACCTTAGCCCAATCCGGGTACTGGTTAACGCTTCAGACGATTTCACCGCGCAAGCTGACCTCATTTACGATTGGTTGCTAACGGGCGAAGACGACATGAACTATCAGGATCTATTACCAGAGGACAATACCGATAGCTTTACTATTCCAGCCAATACGCTTCCGGTTGGTAAATATACTTTAACAGTGACTGTCAGTGATGCTATTGATGGGAACTCAACCCCCCGCTCGACTGATTTTTACATTCTGGAAAATACTCCACCTACGCTCTCTTTAAGTGCCGATACCAATAGCCTGACAGTACTGGAAGGGCAAACCGCCAACACAGATGTGCAGTTTACAGCCAATGTTATGGACGATGACGGTATCGACAATGTCTCACTATCATGGACGTTAACCGTTAATGGCGAAGAGTTAACTCAGTGGTTAGACGTTGCCGCAGATGGTTTGAGTGCAAAAATCAAATCAACTTCTCTGACGGCAGGAAATTACCTTGTTGCAGTCACGGCCACCGACAGCGCAGGTCTTCAGTCAGAAGCCCAAACCCTGTTGAGTGTGACCGAAGATAAAAAACCAGTGATTAGTAGCCTAAGCGCAACACCTCAAAGCCAGCGAGCTGATGAAGATGGCGTGATTAGTCAAGATGTCACTCTCTCTGTGAATGCGATGGATGATAATGGTGACGTTACGATTGAATGGCAAACAACCCCTTCACTCTCCATTACACCTACAGCAACAGCCGTCATTCCAGCTAGCCAATTGGCTATCGGCCATTACCAAGCCCAGGTGACGGTAACAGACAGCCAGGGCCAATCAACCTCACAATCAATTACGTTCTCGGTGCTCGAC
Source organism: Photobacterium sp. AWH4_225 (assembly GCF_056158405.1). Lineage (NCBI taxonomy): Bacteria > Pseudomonadati > Pseudomonadota > Gammaproteobacteria > Vibrionales > Vibrionaceae > Photobacterium > Photobacterium sp. AWH4_225. The sequence continues at coordinate 3,020,396 of NZ_JBSWTF010000001.1, forward strand.
TTTGAAGGGAACGTAGGAATTATCATTGACTAATTATCGACAGGGATATGTTATGAATACTCAATTTAAAATTAAACCACTTGTAATCCTAATAACTTCAGCCCTGGTATTGGCTGGATGTAACTCCGGCTCTGATGATACGGTAAAAAGCCAGGATCCAGGCTCGAATAATGGTTCAACAACCAACCCAGGAGATCAGGGCGGCCAAACCCCACCGACTGAAGAGCAAGAAACCGCAAAGATCAATATCGCCGCCAAATTCCCAGAGCCTGAGATCACCCCTGCTTGGGTGGGCAACAGCCAGCTGATTGAAGTGAAGTTTTTCCGCAATGACTTCGTGGGTACCCTCGATGAGGCCCAAGAACTAGCTAACGCCAATCAACAATGTTTTAACTACAACGATTACTATCCGTGGGAAGAATCATTCACTATCGGTGATAGGGAGCTAAACTGCTGGGATATCAACAACGATAACTATTACAAGCAGCGCTTTGCCAAAATCGTTGAACTTGAACCTGAATCGCCTTCGGCAACCATCAACCTCGTGCCCGGCAAGTATCGGGTAGAAGCGGTATTTTTTGACGATAAAGACGAAATCCGTGAAACCAGCGTGAGCTATATCACCATCACCGAAGGTAGCCATAACATTGCACTGCGAGGAATGTCTGCCACCTGGACCGCCACATCCCCGCTAACCCTGCAGTTGGTCAACACCAATGACGACAATATTGACTGGGATCCAAGAGTTGATGGAATACAAAGTGCCGCCGAGGCCTTGGGAGTCACCAGTGAGATCCTCGGCTTGCACTTACCTAGCTTAATGAACTACCCAGACGGTATGCCAAATGACAGCCTGTGGGAGGGTTCGATGGCATTTGCCACTGAAGTTCTCACTACCAGATGGTGGAACTGGGAAGATCAATCTGCCGTCTTCGCCCCTGTGTGGCGCCTAAAAGACGGCAATGGAGAAAAAGACCTGCACCTTTCTGCTGAATACATCAGCGATAGTGAAGACTACTACAACGCGTTTTCTCTATACAGCTCTCTTGCCGGTCATTTCCAAGACTACTCCGAGGGAGTGAACCGCAGCTTTATGGATCTTGGCCTGCGAAGTGTCTACCGCTTCCAAGAAACAGACACAAGCAGCCTAGGCAGCTATGCCGAAGTTCGCCTTGGGCTGACAACACCACCTGTTAATGAAGAGGCTGAAAATACAGAGCGCTTTGTATCCTATGAAGAAACCAATACAGAGTATTATGACTACCGCCTACAAGAGTGGATACCTACTACGGTTAAACGGGCACAGATCAATACTTCGATGTCAGAAAGCGGTTGGAGCCAGGTCTTCTTTGAACTATTGGAAAACAAGGCCAATGTAGTGGTTGATGGCAGCACCATTACCGGCCACCTGATTGAAATTTTGGAAACCAACACTCGATCTGGGCAAGATGTGACACCGGCTATCTTCCTCAATGCCGCGCTCAATGAGATTGCCGTCCAACAAGGGCTTCAAGCCCAAGCGCTATCCGCCGAAAGCTGCAAGGTGGGTGACTTCAGCAATCAATACTATAGCAACGAATACATCTGGGACGAAGAGGGCAGCCAGTGGGTTGCGGGCGTGCTCAACCCCTACCTAGCCTCTGTGTACAACGGCTGGAGTAATTTCTTCTATGACTTGAATCGTCAGCGCAGTCAACACAACGACAACATTGCTTACCAGCAAGAATACATTACAACAGTTGAACTGGAAATCGCCGACTTGCTTAATCAGGGCGTTAGCGAGGAGGATTGGGAAATCACCTGGAGAAGGGACAATATTGCCAACTCTGAGGGCTATATCGCCCAATACCAAGGGGACCTCAATCAGCTACAAGAAATTGAAAATGAATACATGCTTCGAGCCGATCTCAATGGCGATGGAGAAGCGGAGTTAATTGAAACAGGCGTTTACCTAGACAATGATTATTATGGTGACACCTGCGAGCTGACATGGAATTACATTTGGGATGAGGAACTTCAAAACGAATATATGGAATACTCAATGTCATGTGACAATGCCCCTGTGGTTTCCACTACCGTGCGGGCAGATTCAACGGAGGGCAGCTTCACTATCTGTGCCCAGCCATTTACCCTCAAGGCCTCTGAATTGAGCATCGAATACCCAACCGATGGCAACGTCATTATTGACTAAAGCCATGCTGCTATACACAGGGAGCCTCGGCTCCCTTTTGTTGTTAATGGAATAACGCATGAAAAACAAAACTAAAGCCCTTGCCTTATTAGTAATAGGACTGTCTATTGCCCCTGCCGTATTTGCCGGTACTTGGGTCGCCAGGGTTTCCCCCCTCCTGTATGAAATCAGTTTTTCTGAACTCGCCCCCCTGTACACCTTCTCCGATAACGATCGGCTAATTGCCTTAAACAGTGAAACACATACCATTAAACCATTCCTGCATGAACCCGGATTACGTTATCTAGTTGATGACATTCCGCTTGTCATTACCCCAAGCCAAATAAGCGGCTTGGCCTCTGCGACACAAGATGGATTAAAAGATGCAGGATTTAATGAGCTTCTTCCCGGCCAACGAAGATGTGAAGAAACAACCGTCGCAGTTCTTGATTCCGGGGTGGATGAAAGCCATGCAGCCTTTTCCCACATCAGCTTTGTCACCCCCTATAATGCAACGCAAGACTCAAGTTTGGTCACCGATGAATACGGTCACGGTACCCATGTTGCAGGGATAATTGCCGCTAACAACAGCCTAGGGACACAAGGGGCCTGTACTTCAGCAACTGTCATGCCTATTAAGTTCCTTAACCGTTTTGGTGGTGGCAACATATCCGATGCCATCAAAGGGATTCAGTGGGCTATTGATCATCACGCTACTATCCTCAATCACTCATGGGCCGTTAGCCGGTATTCACAAGCTCTTTTCGACGTTATGGAGGATGCCGACCAACAAAATATTGTTCAGGTCTTGGCCGCTGGCAACAGTAACCTAAACCTCAACCGTTCCAATGCCTATCCAGCCTCCTTTGCCCAGCAACTGCCCGGCGCTATAGCCGTCGCTAACTGGGATATCGCTAAACAATCACTCAACACCACCAGCAATCATGGTGCGGCCAGTGTCGATATCGCAGCACCAGGAACCGATATTCTCAGCCTAGTTCCCAATGATCAGACCCGTACTGAGAGTGGTACATCAATGGCTACGCCCTTGGTAACAGCCCTTGCAGCCATGCTGAGGCAACAATACCCAGATAAAACCAACAAAGAAATACGCGCTCAAATTCTTGCCGGAGCAAGCTACACACCGTCGCTAGCAGGAAAGCTCCAGCAACAACGTCGACTGAATGCGCCCTCAGCTATGGCGCTCAATGCCGAGCAACCCATGTTACTCACCGCAAAACAGTCAGATACCACCCTGACAATTGTGGGCACTCACCTAGATCGTATTTCCCAGTGGTGGTATCAAGAAGCCAAAACCAACGGGGTAATTGAAGAGTTAACGCCAACAAGCCATCAGGCAGACCAGGTATCGTTCGTATCTCGTGATGCCGCTACTGGCTGGGTCGTCGGCGAAACAGAACAAGGCCGTGAAGTCCGATATATGCTGTCCCCCCAACTGCCTGCACCTAACGAAATCCAGGCAACCTCCATTGACAGCGGGGCGCTGCTCAGCTGGCAGGGTAAAACTTATGTCGATACCTATCACCTCTACTATAGCGATGATAACGGCCCTTACCGCAAGCTCACAGACGTCCACTCTCCCACAAACCAATACCTTGACACATCAACCAAGGATAATAGGCGTTACAAACTACGCTCAAGCTATCAAATAGTGATAGAGAGCTACAGTGAAACAGTATGGTCTGATTATAGTGATCCATTATCTGTAAACAGCCAACCTGTCACCCCTACTTCACCTTGGCTCAGCCAGCTATTGGCAGATATTCCCGTTGGTGTAGAAGCACATTTTCCGCTTTTTGACCAAAACGAAAACCCTATCGATAACCTGCTCTTTGCAGAAGATGAAAAGCACATAGCCCAGATTGAAAATAGCAATACCTTGAGTGTGGCAACAGACAGAGCCACCGAAACAAACATAACGGTATTCACCGAAGAGGAAAGGCAAACCTATTCCGTCAATGTCATCGACGATGAACACTGGCAATTAGAAGATCTGGTATTTATTGGCAACAACCTAGCCATCACATCTGTCCAAAAGTTCAATGACGACAGTATCTACCTGACAGGTAAACCCACCAGTGAGGATTCCTTTTTACAGATAGAATCGCTCAATAATACTGCCGAGCTGTCTTTATCCGGCGCTGAATTGAATGCTATTAGCCTGCCAGACGAAAACGTCCAAACCCACAATAGTCATATCACCATTGCCCCTGCATTTGATAAGGAGGATAGCTTTTCAATAAGAATGCACATCGATAGCAACTCAAGCAGAGCCATCGCAAGCAGTAGCAGTGATAGCCGTTGTTTTATTGCGAGTGCGGTCTATACAGACCAGCCGGAGAAGCTGACATTTTTCCGAGGCTTCCGTGACAACATACTCATCAAGTTGCCATTGGGTGAGCAGTTGGTTGATTATTACTATCGTTGGTCGCCAACGTGGGTCGTAAAAGCAGAGTCATACCCTCAGCTTAAATCGGCTATGTGGGTAATATTGGAGGCGTTTTATTACTTAGCTTTAAATTTCAAATTGATTTTATTGTTATTATTTAGCTTGGTAATTATTAGACTACAGGGAGTGCAAAAACTTATTATGAAGCGTCAAGCCACGTTTCAAGGTAGCCTATCGGATACAATTGAGCCTGCGTAAAGATGGGGTTGCCTTAGGCGCTATCGCTGTTGCCCTGCTATGCCAAAGCCTGTTCGACTCACTGCTAATCGGGGCGATGGTGGGCTTCATGCTGCTGACAGTCTAGGGGGGTATTCAAGTGGCAGCAACTATGCACTTTTGGGTGACTCGGCGGCCTTGGGGGATGCAGGCTCCCCCGCTTCAACGATTTCCTTGGGCGTAACCTCAGGCCTGAATGCCGACGGGCAGCACCACCACATTAAAGACTCGGTGATCCCGACCTTCACCCATGCGAACTTTGGCATGGTGTTGTTTGCCTGGGTAGCGGCAATAGTTCTGTAAGTACACATTTATTAATACTCAAAGGGTTCGCTTCAAAGCGACCCCTTTTCGTTAGAAACAACTCAGGCATCAATTTTCCTAGGCTGTAATGACCCTTGCGAGATTGTGCCATGACATGGCAACTCATTGAAAAGATAGAAATTAAAGCCAAATCCTGCCCTAAACTAAATTCTATCACTTACTCAACAGGAACTTACGTAAGTCTCTCTCGGCACGCATAACAAACAGAATAAACACTTTGTCGCCGCCCTGTTTATAGATAACACGGCACGGATTAACGACAACTTCACGATAACTAAGATGTTCTAGCTCAGGCGGAATGCGGCCCGATTCAGGGAAGAACTCCAGGCGTTCGACTTTAGAAAAGATGGTTTGAACCAATTGTTTTGCGGCTACGACATTTTCAAGTGCGATATACTCAGCGATATCATTGAGATCAGATAGCGCTGGCTCAGTCCAGATTATGTCAGCCATTTTGACATTTTGTCCTTGGCTTGCTCGTGACTTACCACTTTGCCGTCAGCTAATGCACGTTCGCCTCGCGCAATTCCCTCAAGAATAGCCAAACGATTTTGCATAAATTCGTAATCATCGACATCAACCAGATATGCCGAAGGCTTACCATGTTCAGTAATTAACACGGGTTCTTTGGTGTCGTGGAGCTCGGCAAGAATCTTAGTTGCTTGACGTTTGAGTGATGTAACTAGTTCTACTTTCATGAGTGCAGCTCCAAAGGAAGACTAAAGTGATACTATTCTATCACTTTGAGTATAACAAGCTCCATAACACCTAACTTTGAACTGCAACATATCGCTTAGCAGAGTGTCCAGTCTTACTGGTGCAGATCATTAGATTAGGTATGAGAAAAGACAGGCTATCAAGTTGCAATTTAACCGTCGGTAGTTAGTTGCTAAACTACACAAACGCTCATGAAACTGTATCAGGCAACGTTATGCGGTATTTTAGTAAGCGCTACAAAAAGAAGATCAACACACTACTACATTTAGCAAAGATAAACGATCTCCCCCTTGGCGTCGTTCTTGATGTTTTGAAAGGCAGTTGCGACGGCAAGCAAGATAAACGATATAAAAGGCGCTGTGGTCAGCGTATTATTTGGAATCAAGCCGATATAAGTTGTTCTATCGTAGCCTTTCCTCTGGAAACCTTAAAAGGCAATCGCTTAAATTCTCTGGCCGCATGTTTCACACTAGAGCAGTTCCACGCTTTGGAAGAGTGCTATGGTCATTGCCCAGAAAATATAGCAAAAGAAGTGATTGCTGCGCTTTCTACAGAGTAACATTGTGTAGTCAAGATTTAGCCAATGACTCGAAACTGGTTGTTCGTAATTTCGCAATAAGCAGTCACCAAATTGATTGGATTCAGCCTGAGACGTTAGTCCGTTTCCTCAATGAGCAAGTTGGCTCTAAGAAGAAATGGGCAAATGTATGGTACGCCTTAAGGCTGTAATGAGCCAGCGGCACCTAACTGAAACATAGGGATTTTTGCAGCCCTTAAATCAAACGCTGAACACTAAAGACTAGAATTGTATCGGTTTGGCAAGCTAGGCTATCAGAATAAGAAGACACACTATTTATTTTCTGGACTTGAGTTTTTCACGGCGCAGCTTCAGCCTTTCCTTAACTTCACTGACTGTATAAACCCTTCCCTGCTCCACATCCCGTTTGGACATTTTAACCAGCTCTAGTAAGGCATGTGCCTCTCTTTCTTGTTTATCCATATAACCTTACCACCCTAATTGATATTTCTTGTGAAGACTAAAGATGAAGTAATAATTCCACAACAAAGCGGTTGAACCTTTATGCCAATAACTATAGCAAAAGGGGGAGCGAAAACACTGGATAAATAAACAGGCATGTACTAGTCTTGATGGGCCAAGTATAGAAAACTTGGTGCACTGCAGCTGGGCTGAGATGGCGGCAACCATCTCAGCCCGTGTCGGCTGCCCACCCAATAGTCCTTACAGAACCCGTAACCAGCCGACGGGATGAGTATACGCGATCCTGTCGGTAAAACACTATTTTGTATGGAGTTAACCGATGGCCAATATCCGTATTCGCCCCAACGGGATCATCCAATATGATCTCTGTGTCTTTGGTGTCCGCTTCCGTGAAACCTCAGGCATGCCTGCTACCCCGTCCAATATCAAGAAAGCCAAAGCCGTTCTCAAACGCCTCAATGCTGAGCTGGCGCTGGGCAGTTTTGATTACAAGGACTTCTTCCCCCACAGCAAGAAAGTCGAGAAGTTTGAGCTGTTAGTCAGAGCGCGAAACCCGGCAATCGCTGAGCCCTACTTTGATACGTACACCGAGGCCTGGCTGGAGCGAAACAGCCACCAATGGAAAAACAGCTACCTCAAAGCTGTACACAGCATCTTGAACAACTACCTGCTGCCAGCGTTCAAGAACACCTTGGTCGATGCCATCACTCTCAAGGATGTGCAAACCCTGCGCAGTCAGCTTTGCGCTCTGACCAACCAAGATGGCAAGAGAAAGCTCAGCAACAAACGGATCAATATCATTTTTGTCCCGCTTATCAGTATCCTACACAGTGCGGCAGATGAATTTGGTTTTCCCTACCCGCTCGAGCGGCTACAGCCTCTGCGGGAAGAGCCGAGCGATCCCAACCCGATGACCCAAGAGGAAGTCCAGCGCTTCATGGCGGCAGTTCCTCACCAATGGTATGACTATTACCTTATCCGCTTTCATACCGGCATGCGCAGCTGTGAAGTACACGGATTGAAAAAAGACTGCGTCGACTTCAACCATGGGCTTATCCGAGTCAGACGTAATTGGGTGGCAGGTGAACTCACGACCGTGAAGACGCCCAAATCCAACCGAGACATTATCATGACACCAACTGTAGAAGCCGCTCTGCGAAGAGCGGTGGAAAAGAGCCCGTCTGATTTTGTCTTCACCCATCCCAAAGGATGTCCACTCGACACCCGTTTTATCAACAAGAAAGTCTGGTATCCGACGTTGAAAAAGGTGGGCCTGCCAAAACGCCGAGGATACGAAACCCGCCATACCGCAGCGGTACTGCATCTAGCAGCGCACGAAAACCCACTTTATGTCTCGCGTCTGCTCGGCCATAGCTCGACCCAGATGCTCTACGAAGTGTATGCCCCGTATGTCATTAATGCCGCAAGGAAAGATGGCAGTGCGTTTGATGCCATGATGACGTCAGCAACCTGATAATCAACAAGAAGAGATAGGTCTTGCTAAGTGGCCTCTAGCAAGACCTTTTTATCGGCCACGTTTACCATCAGAACAAGCCATTGAAAAATAGATTGTTCTTGACCTGTTACAAAAAACCAGCCCCCGAATTCGGTGTAAATAAGCCCAATACGACGAAAACGGTAATGCATTGAGGATGTGCTCAAAGCAGGCGTAGTTGAAGCTGATATCAATATTGGGCGGGAACGGGTGAGCAGCCTTGACGGGTATCATGGCCCCGACATGATCCTGATTGACCTTCAACCTGAACTCATCGGAATAATGCATACTGGAAGCCTCGTGCGTTTCCACATTCAGCTTTTCTTTTTCAGGGGTGTTAGTCACCGCCAACTTTGGCAATACACTGCTTAATGTCGTCGCAGGTAACTCACACCAAATAGACTCGGGTAACTGGCCAAAGGTTTTGGCTATCGTTTCACAATCCCAGCAAGCACTTACCACCTTCACTGATAACTCCCAGCTTTCCCGCTTTATTCGCAGCTGGTTCGCCGTTAACTTAACCCTCACGTCTCCAGCACATAGCACGAGTAATCCCGCCAATTTGACCGCAGTATCGATACCTAGCGGGACGACAGAGACCATCGTATGCACGGTTTCACGATAAAGCTGATGAGTAGGTAACGCGATAGAGACCGTATTGCCATTTGCTTGCCCCTGTATCAATGCCGTTTCATCCGAAAAGGCTAATTGTAGGATCTGTGACTTATTAGACGATGAATGTTGCTGGCCCTTCGGTGTCAACTTTACGTATTTTGCCACCGTTTTCAGATCACGTCCTAGCTCCGAGGCTGATATCATATATACCCAAGGATCTTTTACCGGTATTTGTTCAAAGTTGCGTTCTGCCTTATCAGACACCCATTCTAGCCAGTACTCAACGCCATCGTCGGCCAAATTAAAGTCTCCGAGCAGATCGGCATACTCACTTGACTGGAGGTATATTTGACCTTCGCGAATCGTCATCGCAACGGGGAGATCATGCTGTAATAATTTGAGGATCTTGGTAAGTCCGTCAGCGGCTATTTTGTAACACAACGTTCCTGTGACGGGGTTATCCAGTAATTGCCAGAGGTAAGTCACTTGAAATCCAGACAGCGAACCAAGGCTTGAGGTCAATGATAAATATTGTGCCCCGGGCTCTACACTCATCATCACGAATGGGTGGTCTTTCTCCACCACCTCCCGCTGAAGAAAATTAAAAATGTCCCCATCCCATTTGGGTGCTAGGGTCAATGTCATACTCATATCATTCCTCCCCAACCAATATGCTGACATCGCCATGCCCTATCGAAATGGCTTCATTGCTTAACGACTGGCAATAATCGTCATAGGCCACTATCAAATCCAAGATGGCGCCTAACTCAGGCCATAACGGCCACCCCAAACGGTAAGGTTTTAGCACCGCGCTGATCCGTTTATGCTCACTCGGCTTCCACTCTACCTGATAGCCATATCGCTCAATCAAACCTTGCCACTTTGCCATCATCGTTTGTTCTGATTCACAGGCATGAACCACTATCGTCAAGTTCTGCAACCCTAAGGCTCGATAGCCACGTAGCACTCTATTCATTTGCCGAATTGTCGTCATGGCCTCTCCATTGAGGCAAGCCTCTCGCAAATGCCGAAGACTATTCATCATCAGCAACGTACGTGTTGACCATCCATTTTCAAGGCATTGGCATAACCTTAACCAGGCAGGCTGCTGACGGGCAGATAACACTAAACAAGGTAAAGGCGACTCATAACTCAAGAGCCATCCCTTTAACATTTCAGGTAAAGGTGCATCGTCGCCCCCTAAACGGATATGGCGAATTGCCGCCACAAATTGGCTAAATGTGATGGCTTTTTCAAGGCAAAGCGACTCTTTGGGAAACACTTTTACGTCATAGCGTTGCACGCCTTTCAATCGCTTAAGCGCAACCCGTTGTAAGGTATCAGGTGCGATAACTCCTGCTAGGTGGGCGCTTTTACTCTGGTGGTCATAGGGATCATTCAATAACTGGTGAAACTGGCCTGGCTCTGGCAACGGTATCGGGTGTTGCGGGATAAAAATCGTTTTTTGTAATTCAAACGCATAATTTGACGGCGATAACCACCGCCTAACATCTCGCTTTAATAACGTAATAGGTTCAGCGGTCAACGCCAAGCATAACCAGTCGAGCAGATGAAGGTAGACCGTAAAGGTGGTTGCCGGCCCGGCATGGCCAACCCGCTCACTGACCCACTCCAATACGGGAAAGTACAACGACATGGGATACCCCATTGACGCCAGCATGGCTTTAATACCTTGCAACTGCTCAGCCTCAAACAGAAGGTGGCGGAGAAAAAAAGGGCGATCCGTTTCATCCGGCTGGTACTCAAAGGCCAGCATGCTGATCATCACCACCCAATTATTGGCACCACTATGACGTAAGCTATGTGTTACCAAGGTCGCATCATCTAAGGCTTCACGGGCAAAATGAATAAACTGCCCTTCCAACGATGGGTAATGCCAATGGTCAAACAGCAAGGTACCTTCAGGAGATGATTGACTTTGTTGAACCGAGCATTGACTTCCCAATGCTTTTATAACGAAAGGGGGCAGTAATGCCATTGGGATTTTACGAACCGCATGGGGTGACTTTCGTCGCTTGGCCGCCGTGATATAGATCATCCCGGTATCAAAGCAAATATCCTGACACTGCAACGAAAGCGCTTCATCCTCACGCAGTGCTGCGTAGTAACAAAGCTGCATGAATAACACTATTTGCTGCTCGAAAGCCCCTTTCCCCTGTCCAAATTGCCGGCAAATATCATCAAAATGGGCAGGCGCCAAATAGTTAGCACGCACTACCCCTTTTGCACTAAGAAGACTGAGTTCCTCAAGCTCAAAGGCGGGCATTTCAGGGTGGCGCTGACAAAACTGCAAAAAACGCAGAACGGTATATTGCGCATCGGCGTGTTCAAAATGTGCGAGCCCCTGTTGGCAAATAACCTGAAAGTCCTCGGCTGGCACCTCAAATACCTCATCATCAGGCCAGGCAAACTTGATGAAGTTAGTGATATTCGAGTGATAAGTTAGCAATGTACCGGGCGCCAACTTTTCCTTCCACGCGGATCCGAAGGCAAACAACGCCGTCAACCAGCGCAACGCCAAGATACTGGCCCGTGACAAAGGCAGGGCGCTCAATGCTTGGAGTTTGGCCAGCGTTTGTTTGTAGCTTCGGTGGGAGCGCGTATCCTTAGGGTTAATACGCTGATATTCTCTCAAATAAGCGCAAAACTGCCGGTGTTGGGGTGCCTCTTTGGAAAAGGCGGACTGGCGATGACACTCGGGCAATGTCTGCACGGGTTGGCTATGTGATCTCCCATTTAATACCGGCAAGCACTGCCCACTGAATGCCCGAATCATCACGGGATCTGCCAAGGGGGTATAGTGTTGCCAAATCCCCCTCAAGCCAATGCTGCGGCTGAGCAAATCGATATCCCTTACCAATTGACTGACTCGGATCTTTGAGAGGGCGTCCTGCCTCCACGACGAGCAGCTTGTGTTTTTTACCTGTCCCAGCCAAGCCGCTATGCATTTCTCTGGGTTGCGTTGTACTGTTTTCCAAACGGGCTTAGACTTTAAATAACTCATCAAGGCACTGCCCACCGCTCCTAACCACACCCTGCTGGTTTGTTCCGGCAAGTACAACGTCAGCAGTGCGGGTGATTGCAAACTCACCCAACTCGACAGAGGTGCCTTGGCGAGCGCCTTCAACATGGCCAATGAATCTACTCCGCTCTCCCAAGCGACAATCAATAACCAACGGCCAGCCTCAGCCTTGTCATCCGTTGTTTCACTTTGTCCAGTCGACGGCCTCAGCAAATGAGACAACAACCACTCAACCAAACCAATCGGTAGCTGTTGTTGAGTCACCGTCGGGCGCTCCGGTGGGAGTGGTCGCCACACTTCCGGTTGACGCAATGATGGATTACGCTCTACTTGCCGCTCCCACAGCAGTGACAACACCTGCTGGAAAGCAACCAGCTCATCTCGGGTGGCTGCATGACGATATAATCCGCCGGCCACACGCGCCAAGGCGTTATCCACCAGCGGTTTTACTCCCAACGTCTGCGGGGCATGTTGATTGAGCCAAGAATACGCGTCGGAGATGGCTTCACGAACACCCAAAGGCTCCTGCATCATGTTAGTTTCAAAATACGCTACCCAATCGTCCATCCGCCCCCCTTACACGCTAACAAGCTCTCCAGTGCACCCAATGCTTGCTGGTCATACTCAGCAAACGGGGCGTTCACTTCCGTCAAACATTGGCGCTGATAAGCGGCTACTTGATTAAGAGAGACCAAGGAATACGTGCCCAATGGGCTTTGGCCACGTTGGAAATGATTAAGCAATTGATTGAGCCCGGATTGGACAAAGGGTCTATCAAACGATGCACTATTCTCCTCTAGCCATAGCGACGCAGAAAGATGCCGGAATCCTTCTATCAGGTGATTGCTCACATAGGTCTCAAACAAACGGTTCACCACGCTTGCAGAGACCGGCTCCGCCTTTTTACCATCAAAAACACTAAACGACGGTGGTTGGTGATGGACTATCAATGGCATCCACTGATCTTGCCATTGCAGGTATAACTTGAGCAGATCCATCAGCATGCGGTCAGACACAAGCACACGACGTTCATCTTCATGGTGGCTGCGTTTATCCTGCACCGTGAGCAACCCTGTTTCGAACGCCATATGGCTAAGATCTGGGTAAGGAGAGTTGACCGGGCGCAATGCCATCGTGATGGCCGCCCGCACATGGAGGTACAAGGCCAATCGCTCGCTGGATTCTTGCCATAAATGGGGTTGAAGACGTTTTGATGTGACGGTTTCTGGCTTAAGAGGGGCCAAAATAGCGGAGAATATCGGCGGTAATAACTCTTTTCTGAGGGGCAGTGCAGAGCCAACCTGCTCATGATACGTCGGAGGAGGCCTCGTCATACTTACATGCGTTTCACTGCTGGAATCAAGCGCTGTGGTCGCATCAAGCTCGGTGAGAAATGCTTGCCAGCACTGACGGATTTGTCCATTCACCTCAGTGATTTGCTGATTGATGTAATGAGACTGGATACATCCTTTCCCCGTCAACAACGCTAAGGTAGTATCGGGCACCTGCTCATGGGCAAAGTGTAAAAATGCCTTTTCAATGGCTGACGGTGTTATTGAAAAAGGAACATGGGGTTTGACCCTCTGAATCGTCGACCTTAACCAGCGTCGGTACTGCACTTGGGACACCAATAACACGTGGCTCAGCGGCTGACCATTTCGCTGGTGACTTTTCAACTCGCGCAACACAAGATTAAACAGGCTTTGGATGGGCCAAGGTAACATTAACGACCAAGCTGGCTGGGCGGAACAATACCGTTTGTCACCGAGCTCAGGCTTGGCACCCTTCACGACTTCCGCCCCCAGTTGCAGGGAAACGACGCTGCCATCGAGCTTATCAAACTCATATAGAAATACCGGAGCTGACATAGCCTGTTTTGATTTTCCGCGTAAGTTATAGACCGGAATATCCAAATCCCTCCAGCCTAATAGCGACAACCAGAAGATCAGCCAGTGTTTACGTTCATCAGGCTCAATGGCTAACCACTCACCATCTAACATGGCCGGACAGCTATAAAGAATGAAGAGCCTCAGCTCAGCCGGTGTCAGAGCAGATTGACTGGCCGGCAATGACTGGTTCGCACGGCCTATCGCTCTGGCCATCCCACTGCCTTGCAATGAAAACTTCCGCCTAGCTGCTTTTGTTGTGAGCGGCTGATTAGCTGTCATTACCAGCCAGCTCTCGCCTTCACGACCTTCTGTATCACTCGTCGTATTGTAGGTCGCTTTCACCAGGCCACGCTCTAGTGCAATGCCGGTATGGGTATTGTCCGCCTGATAGGGACGGCGGGAGGACCGCTTTTGCCTGGGTACCATCAATGAGGCCAGTTCACTAAGGTGCTTATGTTGCTCAAGAGCCAAAGAAAGTTCACGACTACTCCCTTGAGTCATCACACCCATGGAGATAAAAGGGGCTCGCTCGGGATACCGGCTTCGCAATTGGTCAAACAACAGATAGGCGTGATAATCATCCGGCCCCACCGCATGATAAAGCCGGACCAAGAGCCATAACCAGTCAGGCTGTATCGTGCTCTTTTCATTGGCAAGGAGCAGTAACGTGCTAAACAGTGGATAGTGGGTAAGATACGTGCGGAGTTGTTGGCGGGAAGTAGGCAGGGAGGGCGGTGCCTCTGCCGTTGTAGGCTGCAGTTGCTCAAGTTGCGAAGCTATCAAATGCCGCTGTCGACGATGGTATATATTGGCATCAGGCTCGAACGCACAGCAACAATGGTGAAACTGCAGGTATAACGGAATAGCCTGCTCGGCGTAAGGGTTGTCCGGCGGTATGCGGAGCACCTCCCACAACAATTGTCGCTCGGGGCAATTAAGGTAGATCCCCTCGCGAGACAGTGGAAACTGCGCTTCGTCGATATGTTCTATGGGGTACATGAGTCCCCCCTTACTTATCGGGAATATGCGCAGTTAAGCTGTCAAAATCGATGGAAGACGGCGATATTGGTATCGCTTCATCGCATGACTGCCAACGAGGCAAGAGACGATCATGGCGTTTGTACAAGGTCGTCCGCTCACACGTCAAGAGTTCACACAGCTGTTTTTGATTTAATAGAGGCCGAAAATTAAAGGCATGCAGCCACTCGGTTTGAAGCCCAAAAAGATCCTTACAGTCATGGCTATGCAGTAAATCAAACCATTGAGCTGAAGCGCAGTGCTGCTGGATCTCCTCTAGGCTATTCGCCCTACCCTTTACCGCAACCGGTAACAATGTATTTGGGTAAAGCTGGGAGAGCAGCTTGAGCTCCGGAATATGGCGCACCGGATAGTAGTGGCGCTTGAAGCCCAATACAGGAACAGGCGCTATTGTATCGATTAAAGTAGACAGGAAAGAAGTAGGAGCCGTGTAACTCAATTCCTTTAAGCGAGCGTGGTGAGTTTCATCGCGCAAAGGTGGTTCAACCAACCGTAATTGTGTTACCGACACCGATTTGACAACCCATTGTTCCATGGCGGTCCTTTGTTCGGGTAAGTATTATTAAAGGCATACGCCAATACGCAACAATGCGCAACCAGTTGAATTTAATTTTGCGAGTGAACACTCAAAAGATCCAAATTTGAAGTATCAAGTCACTTCGAGGTTTCGAGAAAGGAGGCTTTGAACTGAAGGTGACAGAGTGAGATCACAGCAAACCATGAGATTCTCAACATGTCATCGACATTGCTTACTCAACAACACTTGCTTGACCTCCGCTATCACACGTTTGAGATATTCCATCTCTGTACGATTATCCGCAGATATCGCTTTGCAATAATGTTGCTGAAGGACAACAAAATGTCGAAAATAGCAACGCCTCTTGAACCTTATATCAATTCCATCAGGATCATTCATCGCAGTTACTCCGTATGCTCGAAGCTGACCTTACCCTGCTTGATAAGAATAACCTCCCCCTTGGCTTGATGAGAAAGAAACACTGACGAACAACACGAGCAATGATATTTCCCATACTTGTTTCTGATAATATGCTCTATAGGACTTCTTCTGATTCGATGAACATGCTCAACACGTTGACATACTGGACAATATAAAAAAAACATAGCCACTCCCTGCCTGCCTGCCTGCCTGCCACATTTATGTAAATGAAACAACGCAATATTTACATTCACTCCCTGAATAAATATCACACTACCGCAATACCTTTCTTGTAAATTGATATGAATCAAAGAAACAGCAATATTCATTAA
Organism: Photobacterium sp. AWH4_225; assembly: GCF_056158405.1. Lineage (NCBI taxonomy): Bacteria > Pseudomonadati > Pseudomonadota > Gammaproteobacteria > Vibrionales > Vibrionaceae > Photobacterium > Photobacterium sp. AWH4_225. The sequence goes on from NZ_JBSWTF010000001.1 coordinate 3,036,642, forward strand.
TCTGCATATGTTGACAACATGACGACAGAATTTTTATGTTCTACTTCCTTTTCACGAAATAAAACATTAATAAATTAACAACTCATATTTCAGTAGTGATTTATATGAGCAGGTCTTCTCTTCTGGCACAGGTATCAAAATTCCAACGACCACTATTTATCATATTTGACGCTGTCCTCAATGATGGGTTGTGTTGAATTAACACCAGAATCAATTAGTGTCTTAATGCCCATTAACTTGTGGATCAGAGTTGTAATACGCCAAATGTGACTGATCACGAAGAAATACACGACGAAGAGACATAAGAAAGCAATAAACATGACTGACTCGCGGACATTATTTAAATCTGCCCAAATACCAATCGAAGCCATAATCGCCGCCCCGCTACAAATGAGAACCAACGATTGACGAGAAGAGAGCCCAATGCGAAGACAAATATGATGTAAATGTTCACGGTCAGGCTTGAATGGCGATTGGCCTTTACAGATACGACGGATCATTATCGTTACCATGTCCATCAGAGGAATGGCAATCAACCACAATGCGGTGACAGGTTGTAGTGCATAGGCGTCAGCTTCTTGGGAACCACGGATCAACATCCACACCACGGCAAAGCCAATGAACATACTGCCGGCATCGCCCATGAATACTTTAAAGCGACGCCCCAGAGGAACACCCAAGTTAAGCATGATATATGGGATCAAAGCGGTCACAATCAACAAGCATACGGTCGCTAAGTATTCATGACCTGAATAATAGAATAACCAGCCCAGAGCACCAAAGGTCACTGAAGCCAAGCCGCCTAACAGGCCATCGATACCATCTACCATATTAAAGGCATTGATCGCCCCCATCACACCAAAGACCGTAATAAAACCACTTAAAAGCGGTGAAAGCATGATCGTATCACTACCCATAAGGTAACCGAGCTTATGTAAGCTATGTTCACCAATATGGAACATCGCAAGAGATATCAGCGCCTGGACCACAAGGCGGATCTTGACACTCAGGTCGAAGAAATCGTCCAGCGCGCCCAATACCACCAAAATCACAGAGCAGCCCAAAAACAAAGCCATATTCAAGGTCATTGGTAGGAACAGAAGAAAGCCTGCCACAATCGTAGAGACGACAGAAATGCCCCCGACGAGAGGGATCGCTCCTTGGTGCAATTTTCGGGCACTGGGTTTATCCACCAAGCCAATTCGCTTTGCCACCTTACGGAATATAAATAGATTGCAAAACGATAATAAAAAAACAGACGTCAATGCGGTAAATGTCATGATTACCTCTTCTTTATTTTTTAAAGAATAACGTTGTATTTAACCGTTTTCCGGTTCGCTTTAAGGAATAGACTGACCTGTAAATGGCAAGCTTTGGTGAAAAGTAAAAATCCCGATAGATATCATCTACACATAGACATACTAAAAAATATAAACAATGCGCAGTCACTCCTATCAACGCTCTATCTACTTTTACGATGCAGCCACTCTATTCCCTAAGCGAATACCACATTAACGCCTCTTCTTTGTAATCATTTGATATAGATCAAACAATAACAATACATACCACACTGGTATACATTAAGTACATTATTGATAATTTCATTACCTGCTATATTTTAAAGAAATTATAATTAAAAAATTTAAAAATAGATAATCTAGCAGAAATTTAACGAAGAAAGATATTATTAACTGAAAGATAATATAATGTATAACCTCTAGCTCTAATATATATTGCCTGTGCCAGAGGTTATTTTTTAATAACGAGAATGATTAAAAAATAATTTCTTATTACATATCTCTTTTTACAGCTTCTTCGCCCACGCTTTGGCTGATTCATCAATCAGCTCATAGGCAAAATCAAACGCTTCACGGCTCTGGCGGTATGGGTCAGGAATGTCTTTTTGACCAATCCACTGGCCAAACAGCATAGTTTTGCCTCGGGCTTCCGGCGCGATATTAGTCACCGCTTCAATGTGGCCTTTTTCCATCACCAAAATCAAATCGTAATCGCGGCAAAGCTCGCTAGTAAGCTGTTGGGCTACGTGCCCTTCCAGACTAACACCGTGCTCAAGCGCGACTTCAGCCGCGGTTTTATCAGCAGGTTTACCTACCAATGCACCAACGCCTGCTGAGGCAATGTGCTTGTTAGGTAGGTGGTGCTTCAAAAGGTATTCACCCGATGGAGAACGGCAGATGTTGCCAACGCAAACCACCAGAATTTTATTAAACATACTGTTCCTTTTTTATGTACGCAATGAAGGGGAAACTCAGCATAGAGTTGCCATGCCCATCACTATCATCAAATTACGCTGCCTCAGATTCTAACGTAACAACCTGAAACTTTCAGCACATTAAGGGCGCCGAGTAGACAGATAATATGCCACCGTTTTATGCAACCCTTCAGTGAACGAAACTTTAGGCTTCCAGCCAAGTTCATGGATGATTTTCGATGCATCAATGGCATAACGCTTATCATGGCCAGGGCGGTCTGTGACATAAGTAATGAGATCTTGATATCTTACAACTCCCTGCGGCTTATCCGGCGCAAGCTCTTCTAGTACTTCACAAATCTCTCTCACCACGTCGATATTACTCTTTTCATTGCTCGCGCCAACATTATAGGTTTCCCCCACCCTGCCCTTGGTAACAAGGGCATATAACGCTTTGACATGATCATCAACATAAAGCCAGTCCCTGACTTGCAAACCATTGCCATAAACCGGTAGCGCTTTCCCTTCTAGTGCATGATTTATCATTAGGGGGATCAATTTTTCACGGTGCTGGTAAGGGCCGTAATTATTCGAGCAATTTGACAGTACGACAGGCAAACCGTATGTACGATGCCACGCCCTGACCAAATGATCACTTGACGCTTTCGAGGCCGAATAGGGGCTACTCGGGAGGTATGGGGAATGTTCTGTAAATGGGTCACTTTCGGCGTCTAGATCACCGAAAACTTCATCGGTCGATATATGGTGAAACCGAAACGCTGATTTCGCGGCGGCACTCAATCCTGACCAGTATTCTCTGGCCACTTCTAACAACGTAAATGTGCCAACGATATTGGTTTCAACAAACGCAGCAGGGCCACCAATGGAGCGATCAACATGACTTTCGGCTGCGAGATGCATAATGACATCCGGCTGGTATTGATCAAAGGCCCTTTTCAGCGCCTCTCGGTCACAAATATCGAGCTGTTCGAATGTATAGCGTGAATGTGACTCGACATCGGTCAATGATGCCAAGTTGCCCGCATAGGTAAGCTTATCGATATTCACTACACTGTCATTGGTATTACCGATGATATAACGAATAAGCGCTGAACCAATAAAGCCAGCCCCACCGGTCACTAACACTTTCATAGGACGCTTTCTTTTTGCACTAAGTGTTTATCAATAGCCTTATCTTACAAGAATCCGTCCATTATCATGATAATTTTCAGTCATGACGGACAGCCTGACACTTTTCATCAGGCCTAAAACGCAAAAAGGGCGATACCCCTAAGGAATATCGCCCTTTAAAAAAATACAGCTTTCTGAATTAAGCTGCTTTTACTGCCTCGGCAATATGCTCAGCCCACTGCTGCGCCATGTCTGCTGATTCTGCTTCAACCATCACGCGGATCAACGGCTCGGTGCCAGATTTACGCAGCAAGACACGGCCTTTCGGCGTCTCAGTACCGACTTCCATCGCTTTTTCCGCTTCGATTACTGAGTTCTTAACCAGTTCAGATTCAAGCGGTTGATTGTCTCCGCTAAAGCGAACATTGATCAATACCTGTGGCATCATTGGCATATCGGCCAATAGCGTATCTAGGGTATTGCCACTACGCTGAATGACCGCCAGCACTTGCAGCGCTGCGACGATAGCATCGCCGGTGGTCACCAAGTTACGGCAGATAACATGGCCTGAATTCTCACCACCAAGCCACCAGTTGCGCTCAAGCAACTGCTCCATCACGTAACGGTCACCCACGTTAGCACGGACAAACGGAATACCCAATTTCGCCAGCGCCACTTCAAGGCCCATGTTGGACATCAAAGTACCGACGACACCGCCTTTTAGCTGGCCATCAATCAAAGCTTGCTTAGCCAGTACGAAAAGGATTTGGTCGCCATCAGCTACATTGCCCTTACTGTCGACCATCATGATACGGTCGCTATCACCATCAAGGGCAATACCCAAGTCAGCTTTATGCTCAACAACAGCCTGCTGAATAAGCGCCATGGATGTAGCACCACACTTGTCATTGATGTTCAGACCATTTGGCTGATTACCAATCGCGATAACTTCAGCACCCAGTTCACTGAATACCGACGGGGCAATGTGGTAGGCAGCACCATTGGCAGAATCGACAACAATCTTCATCCCCGCCAATGATAGTGCTGAAGGGAAGGTACCCTTACAGAATTCAATGTAACGACCAGCCGCATCTTCCATACGGCGCGCTTTACCTAATAAATCAGACGATACACACTCAATATCTTTATCAAGCTCAGCTTCAATCGCTAGTTCAACCTCATCCGGCAGTTTCTCACCGCTTTCAGAGAAGAACTTAATTCCGTTATCGTAATACGGGTTGTGCGAAGCACTAATGACAATACCGGCTTCCGCACGGAAAGTTTTGGTCAGGTACGCCACGGCTGGCGTAGGAATTGGTCCGGTCAAAATAGCGTTGATACCTGCAGCTGACAGACCTGCTTCTAAAGCAGACTCAAGCATGTAGCCTGAAATACGCGTATCTTTACCAATAATAACTTTCTTGGTGCCCTGACGAGAGAGAACACGACCTGCTGCCCAGCCAAGCTTTAATGCAAAATCAGGGGTAATTGGGTACTCACCCACCTTGCCACGCACACCGTCGGTGCCGAAATATTTTCTAGTCATAATTTTTTATCTTTGAAGTATCTTCTGTATATGTGAAAACTGGTAAAAATCGAATCACCCTGCCCTCTATAGCCTTTGCTAGTGAACAGCTACGAAATGGAGCAAGGTGCCTAAATTATTTGTTTATGTTATTTGGCTTGGCTATTGGATTTTTACTGGACGTTTCCAATCATTTTTAACCTTTGGTGCAACGCGGGTGATCACCAGTTCGTTTTCACCTACATTTTTATTAATGGTCGAGCCTGCACCAATGGTTGCGCCATCAGCAATAGTAACCGGTGCAATTAACTGGCTATCTGAACCAACAAAAACATCATCGCCAATCGTCGTCTTAAATTTATTTGCGCCGTCGTAGTTACAGGTAATGGTGCCTGCCCCAACGTTCACCCGCTCACCAATTTCGGCATCACCAAGGTAAGTCAGGTGGTTTGCTTTAGAGCCTTGGCCCAAAGTGACTTTCTTTGTCTCAACAAAGTTACCTACATGAGCGTCATTCTTCAGCTCTGTGCCAGGGCGAAGTCGGCTAAATGGACCGACAGTACAGGCTTCTCCAATGATGGTATCTTCAATCACGCTATATGGGCGGATTAACGTATTGTCGGCAATAATACAGTTCTTCAAGACCGAACCTGCGCCAATGATAACGTTGTTACCTAAAGTAACCTTACCCTCTACAACCACATTGATATCGATATCGACATCGGTTCCGCACTGTAGTTGACCTCGCAAATCAAAACGACTAGGGTCTTTAAGCATGACACCTTGTGCCAGTAGCTTCTCTGCTTGTTTTTCTTGATAGGCGCGCTCTAGCTTTGCTAGCTGAATACGGTTATTCACACCTTCAACTTCAATCGCATCGACTGGGTGTACCGCTTCAATTGCACGGCCTTCATCATGAGCAAGAGATATAATATCTGTTAGGTAGTACTCACCCTGTGCATTGTCATTGCTGAGCATTGAAAGCCATCGTTTCAAGTCTTTGCCCGTTGCAACCAGCACTCCAGTATTAACTTCGTTAATCAACTTCTGCTCTTCAGAGGCATCCTTTTGCTCAACAATGGCAACCACTGGACCATTACGACGGATAATGCGGCCATAACCCGTTGGGTCATCCAACACGACAGTTAGCAAAGCAATGCCCCCTGTCGGCTGAGCTTCAATCAAATTCTTTAAGGTCTCAGGACTAATCAGAGGTACATCACCATATAACACCAGTACCTTCTCATCATCAGAGAAAAGTGAGGACGCTTGGTCAACCGCATGGCCGGTTCCAAGCTGCTCTGCTTGCAAGACCCAATTCACCACTTGGTCGGCCAATACCGATTGCATCATGTCACCGCCATGGCCATAGACGAGGTGCAACTGATTAGCATCAAGTTCACGACAGGCATCCATTACATGGGAGACCATCGGTTTACCCGCAAGGGTATGTAATACCTTTGGCAGGTTCGAGTACATCCGCGTACCTTTACCCGCGGCTAAAATGACAGCACTGAAATTCATATCAAACTCCAAATAAAAAATGCTGTGACTATCGCTAGTCACAGCATTAAAAGACAATAATTAATAAAGCTACCGCAAGAAATATGATTAGATATTATTTTTCAGCGTTGGTTTGAGTGGCTTCCATATTAAACTCAATAGGTTTATTGGTACCAAACAACTTATGAATAAAGGTCGTGATACGCCAGATATGGCTAATGACGAAGAAGTACACACCAAAAGTACATAAGAAGGCAATAAACATTACCGACTCGCGCACATCATTCATATCAGCCCAAACACCAATAGCAGCCATAATCATCGCTAAGCTACAAATCAATACCAATGACTGACGTGATGAGAATCCAATGCGTTGGCAGATATGGTGCAAATGCTCTCTGTCTGGCTTAAATGGTGAGTGCCCTTTACGGATACGGCGAATCATAATTGTCACCATGTCCATTAGAGGAATGGCAATCAACCACAGTGCAGTAACAGGCTGGAAGGCATAGGCATCGGCTTCTTGCGAACCACGGATAAGCATCCATACCACCGCGAAGCCAATAAACATACTACCGGCATCACCCATAAATACTTTAAAACGACGGCCCAACGGAATACCCAAATTCAGCATGATGTATGGGATTAAGGCTGTCACAATCAACAGGCAAACCGTCGCTAGGTATTCATTACCGGTGTAATAGAAAACCCAACCTAGAGCGCCAAAGGTCACTGATGCCAAGCCGCCTAACAGGCCGTCGATGCCATCAACCATATTAAAGGCATTGATAGCACCTATCACACCAAAGACCGTGATAACACCACTTAAAAGCGGTGAAAGCATGATGGTGTCACTGCCCATCAGGTAGCCAAGATTATGTAAGCTGTGTTCACCAATATGGATCATAGCAAGAGAAATTAGCGCCTGAACTACAAGGCGGATCTTGAAGCTAAGATCAAAGAAATCATCCAGCGCACCCAAAATGACCAAGATCACCGCACAGCTTAAGAACAGGATCAGGTTATTTGATATCGGCAAGAACAGCAGAAAGCTGATCACTATCGTAGATACGACAGAAATGCCACCGACAAGCGGTATGACCCCTTGATGCAATTTCCTTGCATTGGGTTTATCCACCAAACCAATACGCTTAGCAACCTTACGGAAGATAAAGAGGCTGCAAAACGATAAGATAAAGACAAAAATAAATGCGGTAGTTGTCATCATTATTTCTTATTTAATTTAATAATCTACAGAGCGTTTTAATCAATGGTTAACTAGAAGCAGATTTTAACCTACCAGTTTAAGATTATCACCAGCCTTAAAGAGTGTTTCTAGGTAGGCTTTGAAATCATCACCTAAGGCGTCATGACGAAGACCGTATTCAACAAAAGCCTTTAGATAACCTAGCTTGTCGCCACAGTCATGGGATTTACCGGTCATATGGAAAGCTTCAACCGTTTCTTCAGCCATCAACATGTCGATAGCATCAGTTAGCTGTATTTCATCGCCAGCACCAGGAGGCGTAATCGCCAGCTTATCCCAGATTTTTGATGAAAGAATATAACGGCCAACAACCGCTAGGTTAGAAGGTGCATCTTCAATAGCTGGTTTTTCTACCATTGCCTTCATCGCATGGGACTGGCCACCTTCAAGCACAGCCCCTTCACAATCAACAACACCGTACTTTGACACATCGGCCATTGGCACAGGTTCAACCATGATCTGAGAAGCAGAAGACTCTTCAAAACGGTTTACCATTGCGGCCAAGTTCTCAACCGACTGATCTGCAGTGTACTCATCCAAAATGACATCCGGTAGAACAACAGCAAATGGCGCATCACCCACAAGAGGTTTAGCACAAAGAACAGCATGACCAAGGCCTTTAGCATGGCCTTGACGCACATGCATAATCGTCACATCTGATGGGCAAATAGACTGTACTTCATCAAGCAGCTGGCGCTTAACACGCTTCTCAAGCGTCGCTTCAAGCTCATAAGAAGTATCGAAGTGGTTTTCGATAGCATTCTTTGAAGAGTGCGTGACCAAAACAATCTCTTTAATACCAGCTTCAATACACTCTTTAACGATGTATTGAATAAGCGGCTTATCCACCAACGGCAGCATTTCTTTAGGAATAGCTTTCGTTGCAGGAAGCATACGCGTACCTAGCCCCGCCACTGGGATGACGGCTTTTGTAATTTTTTTCATCATATTTCCTTAATAGAGTTAACGTACCTGTCGCTCTATAGAGATAGGCTCACAATACCAGTTATTTATGCGTACTAAACTAGCCGGTAAGCAAAACCTACCGGTTCATCATAAAGGTATGGTAAGACAATTCATAGACAGCCAAATTAAGCGAGCCAAACTGTCTCATGTATGGCTCAGAATTGAGCCAGCTTTGATAAAGGGGAAGTATTTTAACGATATAAGTGGAAGTCGTTAATCGTGCAAATAGGCCAAACTATTTACACATTCAAAGCATACAATTAATCGCTTCCGAACAAATCACGTGTGTAGACTTTGTCTGCAACATCAGCAAGTTCTTCTGCCATACGGTTAGATACGATAACATCAGACATCGCCTTGAATTGTTCAAGGTCTTCAATTACAGCAGAATGGAAGAATTCCTTTTCCTCAAGCACAGGCTCATAAACAACCACATCAATACCTTTAGCTTTGATACGCTTCATGATGCCTTGGATACTCGAAGCACGGAAGTTATCAGAACCAGACTTCATGATCAGACGATAGATACCAACAGTCTTTGGCTTACGGCTAATAATGGAGTCTGCGATAAAATCTTTACGCGTGGTGTTTGCGTCAACGATGGCACCAATCAAGCAGTTAGGAACTTCCTGATAGTTGGCACGAAGTTGCTTAGTATCTTTTGGAAGGCAGTAGCCGCCATAGCCAAATGATGGGTTGTTGTAATGGCTACCGATACGCGGATCCAAGCCAACACCCTCGATGATTTGGCGCGAATCTAAACCATGGGACTCAGCATAGGAATCAAGCTCATTGAAGTATGCAACACGCATTGCAAGGTAAGTGTTAGAGAACAACTTAACCGCTTCTGCTTCTGTAGAGTCAGTGAACAAGATCTCTATGTCTTCTTTAATCGCGCCTTCTACTAATAAACTAGCAAAAACCTTAGCACGTTCACTTTGCTCGCCAACAATAATACGAGATGGATGGAGGTTATCAAACAAAGCGCGGCCTTCACGCAAAAACTCAGGCGAGAAAATAATATTCTCACAACCGAATTGCTTTTTAATTTGCTTAGTGTACCCAACAGGAATAGTCGACTTAATCACCATTACCGCATTTGGGTTGATCGCCATAACATCTTTAATCACGGCCTCAACAGATGAAGTATTGAAGTAGTGATTAACAACGTCATAGTCGGTTGGTGTCGCAATAATAACAAACTCAGCATCTTTGTATGCTTGTTGTTTATCAAGAGTCGCCGTGAGGCTCAGCTCTTTATTCGCTAGGAAATCTTCAATTTCTGCATCAACAATCGGTGAAACACGGTCATTAAGCATGTTCACTTTATCTTCGATGATATCAACAGCGATAACTTCATGGTGCTGAGCTAATAGAACAGCATTTGACAAGCCAACATAGCCTGTACCCGCAACTGCAATTTTCATATATCCCACACTTAAGAGCTTTTTGTTCTAAGTAACTCTAATATTTCTTTAGTTTTACATTGTGTCAATAGGGCCGAACCTTTTGATTCAACGTTCAGCCTGACGACTGGTTCTGTATTAGAAGTCCTTAGATTGAATCGCCACTCTTTAAACTCAAGGCTAATACCGTCTGTATAATCAATGTTTTTAGCTTCGCCCTTATATTTATCAAATACAGCATCAATCGCCTTCTTGGGATTTTTGAGCGTACTATTTATTTCACCTGAAGATGGGTATGCTGCAATACGTGACGCCACCATCTCAGATAGACATAACCCTGAGCGAGACATCAACTCTGTCACTAACAACCAAGGGATCATACCACTATCACAATAGGCAAAATCACGGAAATAATGATGCGCACTCATCTCACCACCATAAACAGCATCTTCCTTACGCATTCGCTCTTTAATAAAAGCATGACCTGTCTTCGACATAATTGGCATGCCGCCAGATTGTCTCACCACATCAATGGTATTCCAAGATAGACGAGGGTCATGAATAATCTTAGCGCCCTTATCTTTGGCAAGGAAAGCTTCAGCCAATAAGCCTACAATATAATAACCTTCAATGAAATTGCCTTTCTCATCAAACAAGAAACAACGATCAAAGTCACCATCAAAAGCGATGCCCATATCAGCTTCATGTTCACGAACCGCTGTAGCGGTATCTTCACGACATTCAGGTAAGAGTGGGTTAGGAATACCGTGCGGAAAGTTGCCATCTGGCTCGTTATGCACCTTGATTAGCTCCAAAGGCAAATTTAGCTCAGCAAATTTTGCTTCAAGGGCATCAATCACATGGCCTGCAGCCCCATTACCTGAGTTGATCACAAGCTTCATCGGCTTAATATACTCTGGCTGTATATAGCCAAGTAAGTGTTCAACATAAGCATCGAGTATCGAAACTTTCTCAAAGGTACCGCGTTTTTCCGCCAATTCACCAAATTGATTCAGCTCAGCAGCCGCTTTTATATCAAGCAAGCCTGTATCACCACTGATTGGCTTAGCTTGTTCGCGTACTAACTTCATACCATTGTAATTCATCGGATTATGACTAGCCGTTACTTCGATACCGCCATCAACCCCAAGATGGTAGGTTGCAAAATACACCTCTTCAGTGCCTGTCAAGCCAATGTCCTTAACATTGACTCCTGAATCTTGCAGACCGTTAGCCAGTGATTGTTTCAGTGCCTCACTGGTTAAACGTACATCGGCACCTAATACGACAGTCTTTTCAGATGAACCATCATTCAAATGTTCGCCGTAAGCACGTCCAATGCGGTAAGCAATATCTTCGTTGAGCTCATCATCCAACTTACCGCGAATGTCATAAGCTTTAAAACATGTTAGTTTATTCAAAATCTGCTCACTTAATAGAAAGAGTTTTCACTTCGGTCCAATTAATTGATGAATCAGCCTCTTTAAGATCAACAAAATCAAAATCATTAAGAAGGCTTTCTAATTTTCCATAAGCTTTTTTAAGGCCAACATATGACTTGAACTTTCTAAAAACACTGAGATCTTCAATGATCGGCTGAGTTGAGTCAAAGTCTCTAGGGTGAAAATATGTCATAACATAGTCACTTTTATTAAATAATGACTTGATAATAGGGTATGGTAACATTCTAAAATAACCTCCCCCAGAAAAAACAAGCTTAAATTTATTAACTTCAAATAAGTTAATAGGGAATTCTTTAATAACTTCCCCTTTAAAGTCGACTAAAGTCGGGCTAGAGTCCACAAAACTTGGATAACCACCATGAGCTCTAACAGCAGGAAAAATTGAAGAGTCACTTTTAATGCCGTTATGAATTAACTCTTCAAAAAACCACTCTGTACCCTCAGTGACAGAAAAACCAGGAGCTCTATATGATATAACTTTCTTGCCAACAACATCCTCAATACTTGATATAGAACTTCGCAAGTCATTCGAGAAAGCAGCTTTATCCTGCTCATATACTAATTGATGTAAATCTGAGTGACATGCCACTTCATGACCTAATTCGTCAATTTTTCTTATTATATGAGGGAACTCCCTAGCAACCCATCCTAAGCAAAAAAAAGTTGCCTTTTGATTGTTACTTTCTAACAAATTAAATATTCTATCCATATTCATATCTAATCTGTATTCGAAATTACGCCATGAATCTACCGTTTTAGTCGAATTATGATCAAGAATATGAAACCACTCTTCAATATCAAAAGTTAATACTTTCATTTACTGTACCTTTTTTACGACTTTTGCAGGAGATCCTGTTGCAATAGACCATGGTGGAATATCACGAGTAACTGTTGAGTTGGCCCCAATAATTGAGCCCTCACCTATTGTAACTCCTGGCATAATAATGCTACCCATACCAATCATAACATTATTTCCGATAGAAACTTTCTTCTTAAGATATGGTAATTTAGTTGAATCATTGCCCAGAGCGTATGATGACAAATCTCTTTGATGACATAAAATTATGCACCTAGTTGTTATATGTGCTCCATCACCAACCTCTATCAACTCGGAGTTTGTATAATCCATCCAAACATCGTAACCAATAAAAACACCTTTTCCGACTTTAGCTCCAATTTTACGCCAAAGATAAGGCCGAATTAAACGATAATTTAATGGTGCTAATATCACAGAGTACATACAGTACTTCAATGCAATAGCTTTAAAAACTCCAGCTATCCCTCGCTTTGCCGCTTTTAATAGTGATATATTACCGTATTCACCTTCTGATAGATTAAAACCAATATATTTTAAAAATTTAAATGTAATCGACTGGCTCATGACTCTCTCTTAATTTTTAAATACTCATTAACAATTAATATTGGGAGGTCTCTAAACTGACGTCTTAACCTTGGAAGTATTCTTTTAGGGTCTTTAAATAGTCGATACAACCATTCAATTTTCAATCTTCGTATAATTTCAGGTGCTCGTTCAATATTACCGCCACTATAGAAGACAAAAGCGGCGCCAACACCAACCATTACCCCTTTATTTAAGTGTGGCTTCAATTTAGACATGAATCGTTCTTGTTTAGGAGCACCAAGCGCGACCCAAATAATATCTGCTCCACTTGAATTTATCATTTTAGCAATAGTTGGGTAATCAAAATCTTCAACTGCAGCAAAAGGAGGAGAGAAAAATGTCATTGACTGGACATTATTATCAATTTCCGACAATTGTTTTTTTAAACCTGCTAACTCTTCATTTGACGTACCTAGAAAAAATGATTTGTATTTTTTCTTTTTAATAGTATCAATAAAAAAATCAGGACCAGGGTATGATTCGACATCCTCACGATAGAGCAAACTATATGATTTTGCTAAAACTGAGCCATCGCATAAATTGAAGTAAGAGTTATTAATGATACTTTTATATTCATTATCATGTCTACATAGAGAGGCAATATTTCCATTTACAGCACAAATATATTTAACCTCTCCCGATTTCACACTTTGCTCAACCGCAGTGATAATTTCTTTTTCATTAAACAAAAAATCAATACCGATGAAATTGTTTTTATTCAAAACTCACCTCTCTTAGTTTTTCTTCACTATTTTGGCTATATTCTTCTATCCTAACCACATCATCATCATCCAAATATGGCCCAGATTTAACTTCTATTAAGTGAAGTTCAACTTTCCCAGGATTTATAATACGATGAGCAGAACCAATTGGTATGTATGTAGATTCATTCTCACTTAAAATATAAGTATCTTCAGCATTTTTTACAACTGCAGTTCCTTGAACAACAACCCAATGCTCAGCTCTATTGTAATGTAGTTGTAATGCCGTACTTTCACCTGGTTTAATTTTTAAATGCTTTACATGAAATCTATCACCTTCTGCAATTGCGTCATGAGTTCCCCATGGTCGATATACCTCTCGATGTTGCAAAAACTCGGTTCTATTTTTTTCTTTTAGTAATGATACTATGTCTTTTACATCTTGAACTTTATCTTTATTAGCAACAAGTACCGCATCTTTAGTCTCCACGATCACAAGATTATCAACACCAACAGCTGTAACTAGTTTATTTTGAGAGTATAAGTAGCTATCTGTTGTATCTACGGTAAGAACATCACCACGAATAGCATTTCCTTGCTCATCTTTAGCGTTAACATCCCATAGTGCCGACCAAGAGCCAACATCACTCCATTTCGCATCCATTGGAACAACAACGGCATCCCGTGTTTTCTCCATAACTGCATAATCAATGGAGTCATCAGGACAAGAAGAGAAAGCCTCTGCATTTAGTCTGATAAAATCAAGATCAAGTAACGAGCATGATAACGCCTTACGACATGCTGATAGCATCTCCGGGCGGTGTACTTCCAATTCGGCCAGATAGCGTGAAGCACGGAACAGAAACATCCCACTGTTCCAGTAGTACCCGCCTGTATCCAAATACTCTTGCGCTGTCTGAAGATTTGGCTTCTCCACAAATGCCGCCACTTCATACGCTGACTCAGAAACCGCGCCCCCTTGCTGAATATAACCATAACCGGTCTCAGGTGCGGTGGGTATGATACCAAAGGTTACCAATTTGCCCTCTTCAGCTTGAGGGACGGCCTCAGTCACAGCATCGGCAAAAGCTTGGTTATTCTGAATTACATGGTCTGCAGCTAGAACCAATAACAGCGGATCGTCACCATTCTGCGTCGCTTGCAAAGCAGCTAAGGCAATTGCAGGAGCTGTATTACGTCCTACTGGCTCGAGAATAATTCCACTATGGGCCATATTGGCTTGACGCAGCTGCTCCGCAACAATAAAACGATGCTCTTCATTACAGATAAACAGCGGGGATTGATGAGGAAAAGCCGACAAACGGCTCACAGTTTCTTGAAGCATGGTTTCCTGGCCTGTCAACGCTAGGAACTGTTTAGGGTATAGGGTACGCGATAACGGCCAAAGGCGGCTACCCGAGCCACCGGCCATAATTACTGGTAATAACATATCATCAACAGAATCAGATTATTGAAAGTACAGCTTGGTATTGTCATGGACATCATCAGCTTGAAGTAACTCGTCGACATCAAACCACCGGTAGTGGCCATGCTGCTCTTTTGGTAAATCGGTTAATGTAATCTCGGCGTCTAAGCGGTAGCCAAGAACAACATAGTGAGTGGTAAAGTCGGTGCCCGAAAAATTATCGGTATAGAAGTGCTCATAAGGACCCAGGCACGTTGCCTGTGTAAGCTCCCGCCCTATGCCCAGCTCTTCCTTAACCAAGCGGGTAAAGGCCGAGGCCATCGTTTCGTCCTTGCAAATTCGTCCACCGGGAACGAACCAATACCCTTTAGCTGGACGGTTCAGGCGCTGCCCCAGCAGCACCTGTCCCTGTTGATTGCGAACAATCAAGTCAATCGAAACCAGCGGGGTAAGGGCAACAACCTGTTTGAATAACTCTGTCTCCAAACGTTGTACCATATCTCCCCCTTAGGCTCTGAAGTTATCCTGGTTTTCCAGGAACCACTGGTAAGTGTGCGCTAGGCCTTGCTCCAGCTCGACACTGTAGCGCCAGCCAAGGTCAGCCAAGCGACTGACATCCATAAGTTTACGCGGCGTACCGTCCGGCTTGGTGCTATCAAAGACGATATCGCCCTCAAAACCCACCACACGGGCCATGGTTTCGGCCATCTCGCGGATAGTACAATCCACGCCAGTTCCCACATTGATGTGCGATAGCATCGGCTCAGTATTGGCCTCATACACATCCGTTGACAACTCCATCACATGGATAGAAGCCGCTGCCATATCGTCAACAAACAGGAATTCACGCATCGGTGTGCCAGTACCCCACACAACCACTTCCTTATCACCGCGAAGCTTGGCTTCATGGAAGCGGCGCATCAAGGCAGGGATAACGTGCGAGTTAGCCGGATGGAAATTATCATTCTCACCGTACAGATTGGTCGGCATCACACTGCGGTAGTCACGACCATACTGGCGGTTGTACGACTCGCAAAGCTTGATACCGGCAATCTTGGCAATGGCATACGGCTCATTAGTTGCTTCTAATGTTCCAGTCAACAGCGTGGTTTCTGTCATTGGCTGCTCGGCCAATTTAGGATAAATGCAAGACGAACCGAGGAACAGCAAGTTTTGGACACCTGACTGGTGTGAAGCATGGATAATGTTGCACTCCATCACCAAGTTTTCATAGATGAACTCAGCTGGGTAAGTGTTGTTCGCATGAATGCCCCCCACCTTGGCGGCAGCCAAATACACCTGATCAATGTTCTCTTTAGCAAAAAACTCAGACACAGCCTGCTGATTAGTAAGGTCTAATTCAGAGCGGTCACGAACCACCAATTCAATATCGTCACGCTGAGACAATTGGCGGACAATAGCCGAACCCACCATACCCTTATGGCCGGCAACAAATACACGTTTAATCGACAAGTCGCTCACCTTAGTTCTCAAGTGAAATCGCAACATCAAAGCCGTTGGCTTTCAAAAGTGCATGCTGCTTCGCTTTGCAGACATCTGCTTGAACCATCTCGGCACACATCTGCTCAACAGTAATCTCTGGCACCCAGCCCAGCTTTTGCTTCGCTTTTGTAGGGTCGCCAAGCAAGGTTTCTACTTCAGCCGGGCGGAAGTATTTCGGATTAACACGAACGATAACATCACCTATTTTAACACTTGGGGCTTTGTCAGCATCGACTGCTGTAACGGTCGCAATCTCATCAACACCTTTACCAGAAAACTCAAGATCAATACCTGCTTCTTTAGCAGACATACGCACGAACTCTCGAACTGAAATTTGCTTGCCTGTGGCAATAACAAAATCGTCAGCTTGCTCCTGTTGTAGCATCATCCACTGCATGCGTACGTAATCTTTGGCATGGCCCCAGTCACGCAGTGCATCCATATTACCTAGCTGCAAGCCAGACTCCAGCCCCTGGGAGATGTTCGCGATAGTGCGGGTGATTTTACGGGTCACGAAAGTTTCACCACGGCGCGGTGATTCGTGGTTGAACAGAATACCGTTACACGCATACATGCCGTAAGACTCACGGTAGTTAACCGTGATCCAGTAAGCGTACATTTTAGCGACAGCATACGGTGAGCGAGGGTGGAATGGAGTAGTTTCACGCTGAGGAATTTCCTGTACCTCACCGTATAGCTCAGACGTTGATGCCTGGTAGAAACGGGTCTTCTTCTCAAGGCCATTAATACGGATAGCTTCAAGCAGGCGAATTGTCCCCATAGCATCGACATCAGCAGCATATTCTGGTGATTCGAAAGATACCGCAACATGAGACATTGCACCTAGATTATAAATCTCATCTGGCTGAATTTCTTTGACCAAGCGGATTAGATTCGATGAATCAGTCAGATCACCATAGTGCAGGTGAATGTTGTCATTCGTATTACAAACTTCATCTACACGCTCAGTATTAAAAGAGGAGGCACGACGAATAAGCCCATGTACTTCATAGCCTTTTTCAAGAAGAAGTTCGGCAAGATAAGAGCCGTCTTGCCCAGTAATACCTGTAATAAATGCTTTTTTCACACTATAACCTATTCAATATTTATTATTGATAAAAATTTATCTTCAAAAACACTGCTACTATAAAAATTCAAATAGCGATTTCTACAATCCATATAAACTTCAGTGTTATTATACTCCATAATAACTTTATCAAGACCATTTTTTAGCTGTTCATGATCATCGACATTATTTATAACAACTCCGCATCTATCGACAATAAGAGGGATTGATGCTTCATTGCTAGCAACAAGAGGAACACCAAAGGATAATGCTTCAATTAATACTAAGCCAAAAGTTTCAAATGGGTAAGTTGTAGGAAAAACAAGCGCATTTGCATTAGATAGCAACTTTGATTTTTTCTCTCCACTTACAAAACCATGATAAAAAACAGAATCTTTTAGGTCATTTTGCTCTACATAGTCAAAAAAATATTTTTTATCATCATTAGACTTCCAACCACCAGCAAAATGAAACTTATACTTATCATTTTTATAATGTTTAGCTAAATGAAGAACCCTAAAGCATCCTTTAGAAGGTATCATGTTTGACAAATACAATACATCAATGGAGTCTTTTGATGAACGATTTGTTAAAATTGACTCAAATGATTCGCAATCAATTTTATCTTCTATTCCATTAGGAAGAATATAAATATTTTTGATAGAGCAAATATCATCAAAATCAAATGTTAAAGCTTTAGATAGAACTATAACATTTACATCATTAAGAAAGTAACTAACGGCTCTCTTTCTATTTTTGTTATTACCTATGAATTTTTTTACACCCTTTGTATGATAGTGATAAAAAACTTTAGTTCTAGGTTTAAATATTTTGTATGTTTTCCAAAATAATGAAAGTAAAAGATCACGATAGAATGCAAAACCTTTTACTGATGATGTAAAATAAATTGTATCAGGTCTAAACCTAACTAAATTCACAATGATATTAAATGCCGTACATAGAAAATACCATATCTTCTTTAGACTAAAACCACCAATATCTGAAATTTCATTTGAAGATAATATTGATACATATCTAGCATCTATAGATTTATTGATTTTTTTATTACTTTTAATAAAATCACCAACAGCAGAAGCACCGTGTGAAGGTGGGCTTGTATGTAACACAAGTAAAACTTTATTTTTCACTTATCAACCCATTATTTAATTTTTAAAAAACTTAGAATTTTATTTTTAATCTTATATCTATTGCTGTAGTAATAATTAAGAAGTTTTCTTAACTGTTGGTCAACTTTGACATCGTTATTAAAACAATAGCTTTCACTGACGCAGGGATTGAAATTAACAGGCAAAAACTTATCATTTTTACAATGAGTAGCAGTTATATCACCAAAGCCTTGGTTATCAACACGAGTAATTCTTGGATATGAGCAAATTTGATTATTTCTGATATGATCTATTGTCCACAATATTGCCCAACTATTATTTTTTCCATAAAGTCTATTTTTGTACATGCGGAAAACATCATGACCCACAGAGTGAGACCAAAATCTTAGTCGGGTAGATTCGAAAATATTTGATGGGCGGTAATCCCAATCAATATTATTCCAACGATCAGCCCAAGTAGCCCAGCCCCAAGAACATGGCCTTGGATGAAAATAATTCTTTGTATGAAAATCGGCTCCATGATCGAAAGAAAATCCACTTATGGAGCCAACCTTCTTATGACTTTGGTAGTAGTCTAAAGACTCATTCATGTAGATTAAGAAATCATTAGATAAAACCAAATCATCTTCAAGAACAATTACTTTCTTATACTTTGAAATAATTGATGAAACTCCAGTAATAACAGAACGCGCTAAGCCTTTATTGTTATCACTTTTTTCAACATTGAAATTTAAAAAAGAATCTGCGAAAGAATTTGCTATTCTAAATGTTTCATTTATGGGTCCAATATCCAATTCATTTCGAGGCCCATCGATAAAAACATAAACATTACATTTTGATGATAACTCACAATTTTGCAGAGACAACAGCAACTGTTTTATCAAGTCTGGTCTGTTAAATCCAAAAATAACGATTGGTGAAAAATTTTCGTCATATCCATTCATATAATTACCAATAGCATGCATCTTCAACATTTTTTGACGATTTTGGAGTTTCTTCTTCTGACGGAGATATCCAATTTTCATTAATTACATTATGAAATTTAGGATTATTTTCCCACCGCTTCCCTTTTACACCAAACATAATTTGAGTTGCTCCACCTAAATGAATAGCCACCTTTCCTTTATCTTTAATATACTTAGCTAATGGCAACCCGTATAAACCAGCACCAATAATAGCCACATCAAAAGAATATTTATCTATTTCTGACTTCATAGAATCTAATGCGTCAAACCATGAGCTAAACTCTGAATTCCCACCAAGGCTTTGAACGGCTGCAATAGTCATAAGATCAAAAGAAGGTAATATTTTTTCACTAAATATATTTTCTTTATCTTTGTATTGTTTTTTTATTGAATCCACAAAAGGATGAATAACTAAGACCCTCTTGCCTTTCAAATGATAACTCCAAGGTTCATCAAAGAAAAAAGGCTCTAAAGATGATAATTTAGTTAATGATGCTGATGGGCACAATCTACTTATGATTTCTGACTCTCCAGGAATCATACTTACACCCAACAGATCTATTTGTTCAATAGACTCTTCGAATAATTCCGAAAAACGGTCTAAAGATAATTTATCTTTATGATTGTTATAGATTGGAAAAAAACCACCGTTAGTTATCATAACTTTTTTGTGTAGTGGATTATATTTTTCCTTCTTATTATATGCACTAATTATTGGTATTTCGGTACTACCTAATCGTGATATTAGCATCCCTGTGTTATCATTTATTGATTTTGTAATTACTAAGTTTGACTCGCCAGGACTTATTATTTTGGAAGGGTATTTTGAACTGCTTTGATCATACAAAACTTTTTTCAGTAAAAAGTAGCCTGGGATTTTTTTTAAATTATCACGCTGCTTAGGTGATAAGGCTCTTTTTAGTAAGTACTTAAAATTCATAGCTAAACCAACTCATATAATCAGTAATTCAAAAAAACTTAAAGTTGTCACATTAACGGGAGCATGCATATTGATCCACAAATTTGAGCTGAATTTCAAATTTGTGTACAAAATCATTACAAGAATAACCAAGCAAGAAGTAAATAATGATAATTTAAGTTCAGATTTAAGAAAATAATCAAATATTATAGGTATCATCAATATATAAAATGCATATTGATAAAATGCGTATCTTCCGCCTAAAACAGGTATAGAAACAGTTGATGCATAAATAAAAAAAGACAACAGGAAAAGATAAAAAACTCTGTTCCACTTTGATGATGTCAATATATTCAAATGAGAAATGACATAATATGTCAGAAGTATTATAAAAATGGAAAGAAATATAAAGTACTTCTGTACCTGACCTTCTTCCTTCATACTATTTGCAATATTAACCGCGTGCTCTACCGCAGTAATCTTTATCCCAGAGAACAAACTCGAAATAATATCAGCCACACTGGAACTTAAACTAAAGTAAAAGCCAATTATAATTACACTGAAAACAAACCAAAACCTGACTTTGAAAATTTCAGTTCTAAAGAAAATAAATGGTAAAAATACAATAGTTGACTGATGAAGGCTAAACATTAAGCTCGAAGATATAAATGGTGTTTTGTCCTTTGTGACTAAATTTACTAACGCTATCATCAAAAAAGATAAAGCTAGCATTTGTCTTGTTACGTGTAAAAGTAAGTCGATAAAAAGTGGATTAAGATAAACAATTATAATTGTTGTTAAGTATGCACTTCTCGATATATGATTACTTGAAAGCAGTTTATAAAATGATAAAAAAATATTTGTATAGAAGATAAAGCAGATGGAGAACTTCACCCAGTAAAAATCAGAAGTAAATAATGATATTACTTTCAATATGGTGAAGTATAAATAGTCCTTACCATAATTATCATATATCGTTAATAGTGTGTTTTTTCCAATATAATCAAAATTATAATAGTTAGCCAACAAGTCAGTACTTGTTAATGGATCCCTTAACGCCCCAACCAAACTCAAAAGGACAATCATTAAAGACGCGATTGTAATAAATAAGGCTTTTTCGTTGTTCACTGGCTTAATAAGAAGAAAAAAAACTAATATGACAGGTAGATAAACAGGCAATATTAAAGCTATGATCGAGCACACAAGCATCATAGCTACAAAGAAAATATTCTGTGAAGAATTAATCATTAACTAATGCTCTTTTAGTACTATAAAAACAGAAGATCCCATATGGCAATATTGAAATAATATTAGCTATGATTACTATATTTATACTTACTATATTTATATTCATTGCTATTACAATCAACGAAAAGAAAATCAAACAAGATACTAGCAATGACAAAACTTGACCTTTTACATACAACTTCGCATTCAGAAAATATGTATATGGTATAATTAATATTTGCAAAGAAACTGAAATCGCTCTTAAAAAGCCAACTTCGTACTTATCAAACACATCAAGATCAAATATCAAAAGAATAATATATGGTAGACAAAATGAAACAACAAAAAGAAGGGGTAATATCAGCTTAATCTTTTTATTGATTATTGCGATTATTTTAGTTGTTTCACTGAGACTACCCGAAGAAAACTCTGTTATTAGAGGCCTATATAAAATTCCTGCTAATACAATAAACTGTAAATAAAATTTATTAAAAACATCATACACAGCAACATCTGTAGAAGATAACAATTTAAAAATTATCACTGGTGCTAGTTGATATAGAACAAACAAAAGTATCTGAGCAAAGAAGAAACCCAAGTTTTTATTAAAAACCTCAGTTAAGTTTTTTAATAGAAACCCAAAATCAACTCTTACAATATAGTTTCCCAGTAAAATTTTGATTAGTAATGAAAGCAATATTAATACATAAATATAAAGGTAATGAGTTATTGCAATAGATGCACTTGTAAACTCTATAAACCTTGAAGAAATTAAACACAGAAATGTAATACTTATAATACAAGGAAGCAATTCAGCATAATATGCCTTTCTTTCAGCAATAAAAATTCTAAGTAATGATGTCTGCATTATAATCAAAGACATTACAATTGATGTTACATTAGCTAAATATTTATCACCTAGGAGACTGTTTGATAATAACTTGATAATAACAAAAGACACTATAGAAACAATAGCAGTTACTATCAATTGTGATGTTAGATTTTTTCTCCAATCATTTTCTTTATTTGCAACAATATTATGAATAACTGGACCTACCCCGAAATTCAAAAAACCAGCCATAGTAAATATAGAAAAAATTGTAGCCCAAATACCGTACTCTTCAACACCAAGGTTGGATATCAACAATCTGGTCAATAATAGTGTTGATATAACAGATATAACTTTAATTAAGATAGAGTAAACGACTTGACTTTTATATGATTTTATTTGCAACATGACATTACTATTGATAGAAAACATGAGGCTTTTAAAATAAAAACCTCATGTTATATTCATTTATTTATAAGAATAGTTATAGTAACCGTAATTTCCACCATAGTTACTACTTGCTTTTCTTACAACAGCATTGAGAATAAAACCTTTTACAGTAATTCCATTTTGTTCAAACCGTTGTTTTGTAATTTCTATCTCTTTTACAGCATTTTGACCAAAGCGACCAACAAGTAGTGTAGTACCAGCATGAGTACCGACAATAGCAGGATCAGTAACAGCTAAAATAGGCGGAGTATCAACTATAACTAAATCATAATTTTCTGATGCCCAGTCCATAAGTTTTTTAAAGCGAGGATGCATTAATAGCTCCGATGGATTTGGCGGAACATCACCTCGACCAATAAATTGCATACCTTCAACACCAGGGTGCTTAATTAAATTCTCAACATCAGACTGACCACTTAAATAATCAGATAAACCTGGTTTTGAGTCCACAGCCATTTGTTTTTCCATCTGCCCTTTACGCATATCGGCATCAATCACCAAAACACTCCGACCAGATTGCGCGACAACTGCTGCCATATTTGCCGAAACAAAAGACTTACCAATACCGGGACTTGGACCAGAAATCATTAGTATATTATTCTTAGCCTCCATCATTGCGAAATGTAAACTCGTACGGAGACTGCGCAAAGCTTCAATTGATAAATCTGCAGGGTTGGATACAGCAAGCAAAGTATCATTAACACTCAATTTAATTTTACTTTTTTGCTTTTTCTCTAACTCAACTTGCCAGTCAGACATTGGAATACTAGCATAAACAGGCAAGCCGATAGCCTCTACTTCATCAGGTGTTTCAACTCCACGATGCAATGTTGCTCTCAGGAAAGCAACACCAATAGATAAAATAAAGCCAATAATTGTCGATAGCACAACAATAAACGTTTTTTCAGGTTTAACAGCTCGATTGTGAGCTTCTGCTTTATCTAAAATTCTTACATTACCGACAGTACTAGCCTTAATAATATTTAACTCTTGAACTTTATTTAATAGTTGTACATATATTTGTTGATTAACTTCCACATCTCTTGTTAATCGAAGTATTTCTCGCTGTGTTTTCGGTAGTTTTTGAATTTGCTGATTCAAACGCTCGCGCTCACCTAGTAGAGTTGATCGTTTATCAAGAAGAGATAAATATGCAGGATGCTCTTTGGTAAAACGTTGTGATATTTCACTTTCTTTAAATGTTAACTCATTTAATTGCGCTTCTATTGTTACCATTACATCAAGTGTAGATTTTGCTTCAAGCCCCAAGTCTATGGATTCACTTTCCTGACGATATTTATTCAGTTTATCTTCAGAAGCGGTAAGTTGCGATTTTATATCAGGTAAGTGAGAACTTAAAAATTGTAAGCTATTTTCTGCTTCAGCAGAGTTACGAGCAACATTTTGAAGAAAGTAGTTATTACTAATATCATTCAAAATCACTTCTATTTCTTTAGGATCTTCACCAATAAGACTTAATTGAAGGATACCTGTTTGCTTCCCTCTTTCACTCACGGTTAGGTTTTTTTGGAGCCATTGAATAGCTTCCAATTGAGTACGCTTGAATAAAGTAAACTCATCTCCATTTTTTGCTGACAAGTCAACTACAAATACCTTTATTTCACCTTGCTGAGCTAATTTTCCAACCTGTCCTTTTAGAACTGATTTTTCATTTTCATCAATAAGCTCATATTCACCAGTAAGTTTATTTAATACTTTAAGTTGAAACGGTGTATTTGTAAGATTTTTTGGCACCTCAAAGCGAGAAATTGCTAACTCTTTCTTATCACCTTGTATCCGTGCAAAGCCTTTACCAACAATTGGAACATAATTAGGTAACACAACAGTTGTTAAATTTAACTTATCAACTGTTTCTCCTAAAATCATTCTCGACTTAATTATTTCAACTTCTGTTGAAGAGGAGGATTCACTTGCAAATAATTCTCCCATTTCACCTAAGGCCGGCATTCCAGAAGATTTTTTTTCTACCTGAATCAATGAATCTGCTTTGTAGATAGGTGTTGCTAATAAAGCATACGCTACACCTACAATGGCAAATAAAAATGTAATCGCGATAATACTCCAGCGATTATCTATGAAAGTACCAAACAGCTCACCTAAATCTAGTTGCTCAGAACTTTGTTTGGCTTGTATATTATGAGGAATGCTCATGACTTTTTATTCACTCTTCAAAATTTGGAGTTACGATAGAACTGCTAACCTATGGCCAATTACGTACGCGCAATGCACCTTCGGTTAAATTGTTAAATCCATTAATTGTAGGTAGAAGCTGAGCCATTACACGATTCCAACGACTAATTGGTGCTGCAGTGACATAGACAATATCGTAAGGCTGCAAATCGAACTCAGTACCAATGACCAGAGCAGAAGCATCTTTAATATTTAATTGATAAACATCTGCGATGGCAGAATTTTGATGCCTATCAGTATTACTACCAGCAACGTTGATTTTTGAAATATTACTGCGGATGACAAACACACCTGTAGCATCAGCAGAGAGTTCATTGATGCCGCCCACGTTACTTAGCGCTTCTGTTAGACTCATACCTGCTCGATCAATTTTGAGCAATTTTGGATCGTTGACCTCACCCATCACAAATACTTTTTGATTATCGTTTCGTGGTACGTGTACGATATCACCAGGGCGTAGTAAGCGGTTTTGAGTCAAGTCCCCACGTTGCATGAGCCCATAAAGTGATAAGTTTTCTTCTTTACCATTACGCGTTAATGTTACATTTCGCCAGTCTGCTTCACTCGCTAATCCACCAGCAGCATTAATCGCATCTAACAAAGTCATTGGAACATTAGTAATAGGCTGTTGACCGGGTTTGTTTACTTCACCGGTAATGTAGGCTTTTTGCGAGCGGAACGAAGCGACATTGACATCGACTTGTGGGCTTTCGATATATTCCGCTAAGCGCTTTGCAATAACATCACGGACTTCAGTAACAGTTTTGCCTTCAACCTTCACCGTACCAATGTAAGGGTAGAAAATTGTACCGTTAGCATGTACCCAGTTACCGGCTTCTGCTGAACTACGATATGAGCCCGCAGGAATTGTTAGCTCTGGATGATCCCAGATCGTGATATTTAAAATATCTCCGGGACCAATACGGTATTGATACCGTGCAATTTCTGCATCAAGCGCAATATTAACCTGAGAGTATACTCTTGGGGATTTGAATTGATTTACTTGACTGGCAGTAAGTGGATACACATTGATTTGTTTTGACATGTCTTGCTCAATACCATCTGAGACAACAACTTTGTCATCGACACTTAAGTGTGAACCAGGCACTGTACAACCCGCCAACATAGCAGTCGCCATGGTGCTGATTAGGAGCTTCTTAGTGAAATGCATATTGTTTATACGTATAAATTAAAACAACAACCTATCTATATGATAAGTCAGTGTAAAGATGAGTGAGTAGTTGCCAACATAGGTTATCCGACAAACAGAAGTATCAGTTAAATGTACAACTACCGTGGGGGATCTTGTCCCTTTTGATTGTTCGAATGCAAAACCTTAAATTAACCGAAGAATAGCGACTGAAAAATTAGGACATTCCAAGCAGTTTGGCTTGCATTTGGACATGCTACCGCCCTTAGGTTATGGTTCCCAATGACCGTAGATCAACAATTTTGAAGCTTTTTTACCCTCACTAGCTATAGATAGCAGCTTGATTGTTATCTCTTACTCAACAAACATAGATAACCATAAAAAAGTGTCAGCCATTTTACAACGAATCACTTTTGATAGGAATATGAATTTTGTAGCTTAATTTCAAGCAGCCATAAGGAACCCTATTTAAAGTTCTGTTTTTTAACGTTTTAAACCCAATTCAGAACCTTTCAAAAACATTATAAAACTTTTGAATGGCATGTAGCACATCTAAATCACCCTTTGGATGTTCTTATCAGTATCTCCATCAATGATTATTGGGAAGAATCTCTCTTTTTCACACTTCCGAACTTAAGAAAAAAGAAAACTCTTTTATGACAATTATCTAGATGCATTGCGGAATTTCGTTAATCACCATATTATTGCATAGAGAGCAACTAATGCTTGTTTTAGGTTTTTTTATGAAACCTTTTTATAAACTCTCGATTACAAGTAAGGAAATGGGATGAAAAAAACACTTGCGCTACTTGCTGCACTATCAATGGCCAGCACTGCGTTTGCTGCCACTGAAACGGGAGCAACTGCTGGTGCGACTGGCGGTACAGGTGCATCTACAACTGCAGCCACAACTGCGACAACTACTGCATCAACTGGTGCTGCTGCCGGTACTGCTGGTGCAACGGCGGCGGCGGCTGGCGGTATTACAGCGACAACGGTCGCGGTAGCTTCAGCTGTTGCAGTTGCTGGGGTTGCTGCAGCAAGTTCTGGTGGCAGCAACAATACAACAACGTCACTTTCTGTAACTCAAGGTTAATAGAAAACGCTCCGACGTTTTCAAGGTTACTGTCGACTTACACTCATAACCGCACATATGTGCGGTTATTTTCTTTAATCACAGCTTAGCGTTTTGTATTTTGATTACTGTCAGTACACTTTTTAGGGAGTAACACTTAATCATGGACTATAACCAAATAAGACCTTTATGGTCTACATTTGCCCTAATTTCTCTCACCGCCTTTGTGTCCCTAACTTCAGGTTGCAGCCAGAACTTTAAAGATGTTAACGACACCATGAGCTTAGCTTTTCTGGGTGAAGACGATGCAGCTCTTAATGCGACAGATATTGATCAACTACCCTATGCCAGCCTCTATGCGCGAATAGAAGACGGTCCACAAGCATTCATGGTATTAGCACTAGCTGAAGAATCCCCGCATTTCAGCCATAACATCAACGCAAAGACAGCTAGCTCTCCTAAGCCTCCTCTTCTAAAGTGGCTTTCTTCTGACGAAGGAATGCTCGTCACACAGGCTGGCCGTTTGGTAAAAACCTTAAATCTACCGCTGGGAAATGTGATCAGTATTGAAAGTAATTTCACTGATCCTCTTGTATTAGGGTTACATAAATCAGGTACTCCAACCAATTGGCAATACACCCTGGATTGGCAGCCTGGATATCACTACGGCTATAAGGTCCTATCGCAATTTGAAGCTCAAGGTAAGCAGGTCATCATGGTGAATGAAAAGCCTATCGATGTGCTGTACTTTGTTGAAACAATCTCGATAGAAAAGTTGAATATGTCTTACAACAATGAGTACTGGCTATCACCGGTTAATGGTAAAGTGATTAAGACTCGTCAAAAGCCAGCTCCGAGCTTGCCATACATTGAACTTACCATTTTGAAGCCATTTGCATAAAGGAAGTAAAATGGTTAATTTATTGAAAAAAACAATCAAAGTTATGTCGTCGATATTCCCTATCGTGCTGACGTTTTACTCAACCTTAATTTTCGCTCCACTAGTCACAGCAAATGAAAGCAGCACAGTCAATTCATCATTGACATCAGATATTACCATTGAGGTATTTAACAGCCGACAGCACGCTAGACATCTGCAACTCAACTACCATCAAGCAGTGCGCCTTGAGCAAGTTCTGGCTGACACTATCACAAACATTACTTTGTTACCGACGACTGAAGAGAAGAGCAATCAGCCTGTCTACTGGACAGGGGCCGGAATCTATAAAGAGTTTCCTCACTCAGATAAAGCCAACATCATTCGTCAACTAGAGCAAGCGTCAGAGTTGGTTGAACCAGCTGAACGAGACACTTATCAGCAATTGGCTACTCAGCTAATTCAGTTTGAGATTGGTGAGCGCCTATTTACACCACTTGATTACGACTTGGTACGTATTAATAAGGCATCTAACCCGATTATTTCAACACAACAGTTTTCAAGGCCTATGACTCTTGTCTTACCCTCACGGCCAGACTCTGTATGGGTGCTAGGTGCCGTACAATACAATTCTGAGCAACCTTGGGTGACACGCACCAGTGCTAGTCAATACATAGAGCGAGTTGGCAATACATCTTATAGCGACAACAGTATCGCGACGGTTATTCAACCAGACGGTGTTATCGAGGAGCACCCTATTGCCTATTGGAACAAAGAACACAAAGATATCGCCCCCGGTGCTATTGTCTATTTAGGTTTTGACAACTTACCTGCTGGCTATCAATCGCTCAATGATGAGATTATCAACTTGCTAAGGAATAAGGCGCTGTAATGAAACCTGCTGTAAACTCCTCCTTTTCAGGCAAGGCTCTGACAAGTCTTAAATTGTCGGGAATTCGGCTATCGGCAATTACTCTCGCCCTATTACCCGTACTCCATGCCGAGGCCGATGACTTTAATTATCCCGAATTTACTCCCTCACAAACCGACTTTGGTGGGGTTGGCTTAATCCAAATGCCCTCTGGTCGCGTGGCTCGTGAAGGCGAAATCAATGTTTCTGGCACTTTCAATGATGAATACCACCATTACACTGTCTCGCTGCAGTTAATGCCTTGGCTAGAAACCACTATTCGTTATACTTTAGTACAAGATTTACTGTATAGCCCTAATCCTGATTTCAGTGGAGACACTAAGCTAACAGATAAAGGCATTGATTTAAAATTCCGCTTGATTGAAGAAAGCTTCTGGCTTCCAGAGACATCAATAGGATTTAGAGATATTGGCGGTACTGGCCTTTTTGATGGAGAGTACATTGCAGCTAGCAAGCATTATGGGCCTTTTGATATAACGTTAGGTATAGGTTGGGGTTACATTGGTAACAGCGCAAATTTAAGTGGTAATAAATCATCTTATAATTGTAATAGAGACACAGAATCAAGAAACAATGGTGGTTCAGTAGATTATAGCAACTGGTTTACTGGCTGTAGTGCAATATTTGGTGGTCTCGAATATCAAACGCACCATAAGCCATTACGCTTTAAAGTAGAATATGATGCAAATGACTATGAGAGCGACTTTCCATCATTATATGGTGACATTGATATGTCCCAAAAAAGTAAATTCAACTACGGCGTACTTTACCGATTGGGTAATTGGGGCGACTTACGTTTGAGTTATGAGCGCGGAACCACATGGACCTTCGGTTTTAATCTACATACAAACTTTAATGATCTTAAGGCCAACTGGTATAACAACCCGGCTCCTGACTATCAACCACCTTCGGGTGAAGATAAGAAGTCAGTCGATGAACTATCTGGTCAAGAATGGGAACAACTTGCTCAGGATTTACATCAAATAGCTGGTTATGAAGACCCTCGCCTGTATGCTGACGACAAATCCATTACCGTAGTAGCACCGCAAACCAAATACCGTGACCGCGATGAAGCCCACGAGCGTGCAGGCACTATCCTAGCGAATAAGAGCCTTGACGTTGAGAGCTACAAGATCATCGAAACCGCCAACCGCCAACCGATGACCGAAACGGTATTCGACCCTGAACAATTTGCCAAAGTGGCCAATGTCGAATACTTCGACCCGAAAGTAAGCGATGCGACCACCGTTGGCGAAGCTACTGACCCCGAAGGTCAGCTGTATGCCAAATCCAATAAGGATTGGGATATCAACTTTGCACCGGTATGGCAACAGTCTATCGGTGGCTCAGAGAACTTCTACCTGTTCAATATCGGGGTTACCGCTGGGGCAAACTACTGGCTGAGTGATAACTTTGAGCTAGGTGGCTCAGTGTACTTCAACATCTATGATAACTACGACAAGTTCCTTTATGACGTGCCGCCTGATGGTACCGATCTGAAACGTGTCCGTACATTGGTGCGCCAATATATCAATGACAATCCAGTCCGGATGGATAACCTCCAACTGACCTGGATGGATCGCCTTAGTGAAAACTGGTACGCACAGGCCTACGGTGGTTATCTGGAAATGATGTTCGGTGGCGTCGGTGGTGAGGTGCTTTACCGCCCACAAAACAGCAACTGGGCCTTGGG
Organism: Photobacterium sp. AWH4_225; assembly: GCF_056158405.1. Lineage (NCBI taxonomy): Bacteria > Pseudomonadati > Pseudomonadota > Gammaproteobacteria > Vibrionales > Vibrionaceae > Photobacterium > Photobacterium sp. AWH4_225. Next base: position 3,067,667 of record NZ_JBSWTF010000001.1, read on the forward strand.
TGTCGATTTGAACTATGTCGTCCAGCGCGATCCAGATTCCCAATTCGGCTTCTTTAACGAAGAAGTCCAGTACGACCCTATCACCAACCGTAACTACCGGGTACAGACCGGCGCGCCAACCGGTCATGCCACCCTGTACTACCAGCCGCAGTGGGAATGGTTGCCGAATACACTGTTCAAGGTCAGTGCCGGTCAGTACCTGACGGAAGACTACGGGATAACGGTCGACTTCTCAAAACAATTCGACAGTGGGGTGGTTGCCGGGGCCTTTGTTGCCCAGACTAACCTATCTGCCGATGAATTTGGTGAAGGCAGCTACAACAAGGGCTTCTACCTCTCCATTCCATTTGATGTGATGACGGTGAAACCGAGCACCAACCGGGCGACGATTTCGTGGCTACCGCTGACTCGTGATGGCGGCCAGATGCTGAACCGCAAGTACGAGCTTTACAGCGTGACCGATGCAAGGTCGCCGTGGTATGGGAGGAAGCCGCAGTAAGAGCGGTCCTGTGGTCCTGTGGTCCTGTGGTCCTGTGGTCCTGTGGTCCTGTGGTCCTGTGGTCCTGAAGGATTGTAAACCTGATTACAGTATTAAACCTCACTCATCTTTTTGAGTGAGGTTTTCTTTTATTTAGGGCTGAAAAATGACTCGCATGAAATTATGCTGTGCAAATAGCTGGGGCTCTTTTCATAATAATTGGATATCCCTGAGGCCAGGATTACTGCATGTTTCATACATTATGCTACGAGATGAGACGGTTTAGTCAGGGTAAAAAGGCCAATGAGACAGAACAGGAAATAGCGTCAACTGTCTGACAGTAAGCATGTAAAGGCTTTGCTATATTGATAGACACATCAGAAAAAGTCATAAAAACGCCCTCTAAAAGCAATCCTTTACGTACAGCAATGAACACTTAGTTAGGCATAACAAGGTAAACATGATATCCGATAAGTTATTGAATTATCTTTCACAATATTCAATTTAACACATAAAGTTTAAGGTTAGCTCGTTTCTGGTCGTCTCAATTTTGTGACATTGAGCGTATATTTTTTTTACTCTGCCCCTTAACTGTGTGAGATCGGCTATCATAAGTAAATAACAAGATTGTCAATAGATTGACAGCAAAAATATTAAAAACATTTTTTTGACGGAAAAATGTGCTTAAGGCTCTTTGAGTCTTTCTCACAGCAACAGTTAGCCGATCAAAGCAACAAAACTTTTACGACAGAAGAATTAAAGAAGAGGAAAAGAGCATGTTCAGGGCTTATGCTCACTTTTCAGTGAACCACCCATTGATGCATTACACAAACCTATTGGCTGTACTGACAGTATTTATTGTCAGTTGCTATCAGTTGCTAGCCAACGAAAACCTCGTGTTTGCGGCCGGCTTGCTGTTCGTGGTATTGCCAACCATCGTGTTTGCACGTTCATCTGACTATAAACGCAAGTACTTAAGTACTAATAACTAGTCGATTAACCTGCTAACAGGGACAAAAAAAGCGCCAATCGGCGCTTTTTGCTTTTCTACGACAACCGTTACCTTGCCTGCTGCTGCAGCTGTTCCCACATAGCTTTAACGATAATTTGATCGGCCGGAGATAGCTCTGACTGAGCGTCAGCCATACTTGATACCACTTTAGCATCCATCGCATCCAGGCTGCTCTCTCCTTCCAACTCACAGTTCGCGGCAGAAAGCGAAATATGGCCGCGCAAGTAACCGCCCGCGAACAGTTCATCGTCCGAGGCCGTTTCCACCATCTGATCAATCAGGGTTAACAACTTATCTTCGTATTGCTGGATCATCACTTTCTCTAATCGTTATGGTTGTTTAATGCCGGAAACTGTTCAGGCTGTAAAGGCGGGATTTGATAAAAAGTCCGCAGGGCTTCTGACAGTTGCCTTGCTCTATCTGGGATCCCCTGTGCCAAGTAGCTTAACACTTGCTCACGCACCTTATTGGTAAACCCAACCCTATCAGGCTCACAGTCGCCGCTCAGGTTATCACAGCTAACCTGAAAGCGAAAACCGCAGCTCACCGCCAGGATCCATTCCAACGCTTGTGGCTTGATTTCGACTTTTTCAAACTCGGCCTGTACTTCTTCTGTCCGGCCATCCGGTTCATACCAGTAACCATAATCTTCAAGCAGTCGACGCTTGGGGCCCGCGATACACCAGTGGGCGATTTCATGCAGCGCCGAAGCAAAGTAGCCACGGGCAAAGATCACCCGATGATGCGGATTGTCGGAATCAGCCGGCAAGTAGATAGGCTCATCTCCGCCCAGGATCAATTTCGTATTATAGGTCTCGAGAAAACAGCGATTAAAAATCGCAATAATATCGTTGTTCTTGTGTGTGCTATTGTGTTGCATCATCTTGTACATACAGAATCAGGAGTTACTACCTTTCACCCTATCCCCTGCCCCACGGCCAATAGCGGTTTGCAAAATATAGGCAAAGTATGCCTTCAGGTCGAAGGTTTGGATCATTTCACAATCCATCTCAGCCAGCTTTACCGGTGTCGACATGTCTACACCGTTGATCTGGGCCAAGCCAGTGATCCCCGGTAAAACATCCAGCACGCCACGTTGCTGGCGCGCTTCAATAAGTTCAGTTTGATTGAACAGGCATGGGCGTGGGCCAACTAGGCTCATCTCCCCTTTTACCACATTGATCAACTGCGGCAATTCATCCAATTTAGTCTTACGCAAGAAAGCACCGAACTTCGTTACAGAGCTGGCATCAACTAGGTGGGTTGCAACAGATACCGTTGTAACCGGCATGGTACGGAATTTCACCAAGGTAAAAGGCTTTTTATCTTTACCCACTCGCTCTTGGCGAAAAATAGGCTGGCCGATATCACGTTTGCCAAGTATGTAGACAACAAGAAAGACCGGTGACAGGCAGATCAACCCACCCAAGGCAAAAAAACGATCGAGAAAACGGATTAATGGAGACTGCATATTACTTCTGTCTGCTATCTTCTGTTACGGTCAGTTTCAGGCCCTCCGCCACACTGTATGGCGGTGTCCAACCCAAACAAGATTTGGTATCACTAATATCGAGCTGAAGATTACCACACAAACGCTCACCAATGGCAGGCTTGCCCAACAATTTCGTCATAGTCATTAACCATGACGAGGGAAGTGGCAGTAAGCGGCTTGGCTTCTCCATTGCAAGTGCGAGGCCTTGCAGTAAATCTGTCGTCGATAAGTCATCGTCATCAGAGGCCAAGAATGTTTTATTTGCTGCCTTCGGGTTACTGAGACAATTGATGATTAAGTCAACCAGATTCCCTACATACACCAAACTACGACGGTTATGAATGGCACCTAACGGTAAGGGAAGCCCTTTACCCACTATGTTAACCAATGAGGCAAAGTTAGCTTTTACCCCAGGACCGTAAACTAAAGGAGGACGGATGATCACAACCTCCATAGATGTATGCTCAGCAAGCGCTCGCAGCTCCTGCTCGGCTTCATACTTACTGATTGCATAAGGATCTTGAGGTGGCTGTTTCACTTCTGCGGTGAAAGGCTGGCCCGGCGCTGTCGACTCACCGTTGACTTTAATACTGCTAATAAAGATAAAGCGCTTCACGCTAGCTAGAGCAGCTTGTCTCGCAAGATTCAGTGTGCCTTCCGTGTTTACCTTCCTGTATTCAGCGAGAGGATCAACAGCATGTTCATTCATTACATGTGCACGACCTGCACAGTGAATAACAGCCTCGCAATCATTCAATACGCCAAGCATTTCAGAGGGTGAGCCTAAATCAAACAAGACATCATTTTTATATTGAGCACTCCTGACTGCACGGATCACTTCGTATCCACTCATCAAATTTAAGCTATCGACTAGTTTTCGCCCAACAAAACCAGTTCCACCAGTAACAAATGCTCTCAAATCTCAATCTCTTTAACGCTATTTGGAAAAAAAAAGAGTATTATATGCTTAGCTTCACACACTTTAGAAGCACATAACATCCACGACAAAAACCTTTCTATTGAAGTAATTTTAACCGAAGCCCCGATCTATGCTAAAGCCAATAAGAGCACTACTCTCGACTCAAAGAAAGAATAAAAGAATAGTTACAATGACTTATGACATAGTAGCAATAGTACTATCGTTATATATAGCAATGAGTCTGCGCCTTAGTGATTGGATGTTTGTAATCACATACAAGGAAGCTATGAGTTTTGCAGTGACTTTAGTCGTCACAATTTATAGCTTTATCCGCCTTGGTATGTACAGGGCTGTGTTACGTTACATGATGTTGCCAGCTCTCGGTCATATCATGCTGGCTATTATTCTCTCTGCAGTCACTTTGGCGCTCAGTGGATTCTTTTTCCAATCATTTGTGCCTCGAAGCGTACCAATGATTTATAGCGGTATTGCAATTCTTATGCTGGGCGGGCCTAGGATCATGATCCGCACGATTTATTATCACTACTATAAACGGAAAAAGCCCAATGTCTTTATTTACGGTGCAGGCTCAACAGGCCGTGAGCTTGCTTATGCGCTAATTAGTGGTGACGAATACCATCCAGTTATTATCCTTGATGACGACTACTCAAAAGTCGGACAGATTATCTTTGGTTTAAAAGTGCACCATAGCTCCGAGTTTAAAGAGCTTCAGTCTCTCTATCAACCAGTAAAGTTGCTTCTAGCTATCAACAATATCGGAAAAGGCCAACGACTTCGCCTAGTTAACAGACTCTCAGAGCTACCAATTGCTGTCCAATCGGTGCCATCTGTAGAAGACATTGCTGCAGGCAAAGCAACCCTTAGCGAAATACAGGATTTAGATATCAGTGATTTATTAGGCCGTGCGAGAGTAGAGCCTGATGCAGAGTTAATGTCAAAGAACATTACAGGTAAAAGTGTAATGGTCACTGGTGCTGGTGGCTCTATTGGCTCTGAACTTTGTCGCCAAATAATCAAATTAAATCCAGAAACATTAGTGCTTTTTGAGCTCACTGAATACAATCTATATCAAATTGAAAGAGAGCTACTCACAACAATTAAACACCTGAATTTTAATACAAAAATAATCCCTGTATTAGGCTCTGTTCAAAACAAAAACCGAGTACAGAACATCTTACACATATACAAAACAGAGACAATATACCACGCTGCAGCGTACAAGCACGTACCGCTTGTAGAGTCCAATGTTGTCGAAGGTATAAGAAACAACGTATTTGGTACACTTGCTATTGCTGAAGCAGCCATAGCTGAAAAAGTGAATAATTTTACATTAATCTCAACAGATAAAGCAGTTAGGCCTACCAATATAATGGGAGCAAGTAAGCGCCTTGCTGAACTTGTTTTGCAAGCCCTCGCTAATGAACAGTCTGGAACCAATTTCACGATGGTGAGATTTGGTAATGTACTAGGTTCATCTGGCTCTGTTGTCCCTTTATTTAGGGAGCAAATTAAAAATGGGGGGCCTGTCACCGTTACTCACCCTGAAATCACTCGTTACTTTATGTTAATTCCAGAGGCTGCTCAATTAGTTATACAGGCTGGAACTATGGGACATAATGGGCAAGTTTTTGTCCTCAATATGGGTGAGCCTGTTAAGATTTTGGACTTAGCAAAAAGAATGCTGCACCTCATGGGGATGACAGAGAAGACTAAAGATCAAGCGGTTTCCGATGAAGGCGATATCGAGATCATTTTTACAGGGCTTAGACCGGGTGAAAAATTATACGAAGAGCTTTTGATTGGTGAAAATGTTGAAGGCACTCAACACAATAAAATCATGACGGCCAAAGAACGGATGCTCCCTTGGAATACCATGGATTTTATCTTAAAGAAGCTAGATACTCTCTGTCATGAATATGACTATAAGGGTATTCAAACTCTTTTATCTCAACAAAACATTACTGATTACCAATACAAAAAAACGGAACACGCTAAAGACTCATAATAGAGTTGCAGATTCTAAACAACTCACAGTGTCGTCCATAATTGTGAAGGTACGAATGCTTGCCTTTCATTCAACACTGGAATGTTTATAGGCAATGAACATGCTGAAGGATAAAGGGAAAGTTAGTTCTTCCAAAAGAGCGAAGATATTGCAGTACCCGATAGCAGTGCTCAAGAAAAAAACAACGTATCCTAACGCCACTGGCCGACAAGCTAGTGGCGTTATTCTATTCATGATTACTGACTAAGTGATCATGCTACAGTTAACACAAAGGCACTCACTCCGCATCTATCTCGTCGAGGAAATCATCCAGATACGCTTCATCTGCCTGCTCTAAAGTCTCAACATTGCCGCCGGTTGCACGGAAATTCTTGTTCTGGATGTAGGCATCACGGGTAAAGATGTACGCATCAGGTGAATCCCGTAGGATAGCTTCCTGGTTGACCAGTGCCGCCCTGTCTTCCATGCCTTCGAATACCCATTTACCAAAACTCTGCCAGAAGTTCAAAGCACTCAATGGCAGGTACAATCCGTCGACAATATCACCCGCGCCTTCACGTAGTGTCAGAGGACCGTAAACTGGAAACATGAAATACGGGCCGTTGGCTACGCCGTATTTGCCCATGGTATCGCCGAACTGTTTGTCGACGGGCTTACGAATATCAGCCGCAGAGGCGATATCGATTAAGCCGAGCAAACCAAAGGTGGAGTTGATCCAGAAGCGGTTAAAGTGGCGTACGGCCTCTTCACCGTTTAGCATCAATGCACTGTTCACCATGCTAGCCGGTTCATCAAGGTTAGCCAGGAAGTTCTTGATACCGGTGCGGATGAAAGACGGAGTGTAGTCGACGTAGGCCAAGGAAACTGGACGTGCTAAATACGGGTCAAAGTAGTCGTAATTCAAGCTCCACATCGCGCGGTTAAAGCCTTCGAAAGGATCGTAAACACCGGGTACCCCATACTCCCCTTCGCCTTGCTCGACTTCTTCAAGCACTGCAGCGAGATCTTCGTCGTACTCTTCATCGTAATCGCCGAACTCATCAAAACCGTTGGCTTCAGACGCTACTTCATCCGTAACCACACCTGAACCTGTACCCGAGCCTGAATCTGTACCCGAAACTGTAACATCTAGATCTACAGTGTCTTTTTGCTCAAGAGGTGATGATTGTTCAAGGTTAGTGATATCTGACTGTGTTTGCTCTTCCGGCGATTGTGCGCACGCTGTCAGTGTCAATGAAATGGCGATAGCAAGTAGGTGTTTTTTCAATGTTCTATCCATGGCATATCCGGCTGAAACCGCGCTAAATGGTAATATCAGCGCCCGCAAACATCTAGCACTTTTATGCTAAGCGCTCAGACATCAGTCAAAATTGTGTATCAACTGACACATATCCTTATACCCAAGTAACTTCAAGGTGCTGAGTTCAGCGAGAATTACTTGGATGATAAGCAAGGCAGCGATTTGTAGATCTAGTGGCTCTAAATCAAAAATAGCTAACACCGCTTAGCATTCAAGTAAACTCGCCCTTCGGGATCTCATCAAGTTGAAGTCACTTGGGTATACAGCCCAAAAACAAAAGGCCAGATACTTATAGTATCTGGCCTTTTTTATCTCTACCACCTCAAGTGGAAGATTTTATTGATATTTTGTATTTATCACTACGTTGGTCGAGCCGCCTAGTGAGATAACCTCACTTTGACCGTACCAGTCGCCATTGCGTGTCATCACGTTCCCATCGGTGTCGATACGGGCTTTGATGATCATATCCTGCAATGAGGTCATTGGACGCTCAGGGATCATGCTATCGTTGTCATCCAGCGTAATGGTGAATGGGAATGCCGACAATGGTACACGGCGTGCAGCCACTGGCATCGGAGCACCATCAGCAGAATGGACAGAGACAAACACTAAGCCCTGCTCTGGCAGTTTAACACTTGAATCTAGATCAACAGTAACCGACACCGATGTTGCGGTGTTCTTACCACGATCAAGCTGGGTTTGAGCACGAGCAATACTGCGATCAAGCATTTCGGCACGCGGGTCATCCGAACCGATTAGCTGCTTCATCATGTTCCAGTAGTTAATCGCCTGCTGGAAATCACTGCTTTCAAACGCATCGAAAGCCAACAGCGACAATGCTCGAATATTGGTGTGATCAACACGTAGTACACTGCGAAGTAGTACACGGGCTCGCTCGCTTTGTGCCGGATCGCCAATCATCATCAATGTCTGGCCGTAGCTCAGCATCACTTCAGGATTGGTCGGGTCAAGACGGTATGCACGGTTCATCGCATCTTGTGCTGTTTCCGCATCACGGTTAGCCATACCAATTCGGCCAAGTAGAAGCCAACCAGTGGCATCGTTTGGATTGCTGTGCAGACGGGTACGAAGTGCAAGCGTCAGATCTTCCATCTCCTGATCGCTCAATGGATTGGATTCATCCATCAAACGCTGAGATAGCTCTGGCAAGCGAGCAACCGTGTCGTTCCACGCCTGAACCTTGTCCAAACTCCCGACTTTCATGTACATACCAAAGCTAACACCTACCAACAGGATCAAACCTGGGATAAGCATAGTCGTGCTTACTTTAGTTTTGGTTTGTTCAGCATTGGCCGGCACATCGTCAAGCAGCGACTGCTGTAGTTCAACAACCAGCTCATCTTTGTTCTCAACCAAACCTTCACTGCTTTCTTCTTTTAGCTCGTCCATACGATCTTTAAAGAAGGCTTTGTTCAGCTCATCACGGCTGGCGACTTCATCTTGCTCTTTGCCTTTGTACATTGGCACGACAAAAACAGCCATCGCGATCAGTACCAAGAGGGCGGAGATTACCCAAAACATTGTCATTATTTCACCTTACCGTCTTGGTTAGTCTGCTGTGCGGACTCTTCAGATTCAGACCCCATTTCAGACATTAGCGCTTTCAAACGCGCTTGCTCATCAACTTCCAAGGTTGTATCGGTCACCTTTTCATTGCCTTTGCGTGAACGCATGACAAGTACCGTGAAACCGACAACAATGAAGAACAATGGACCTAACCAAAGGATTAAGGTTGAGGCCATAACTGGTGGGTTGTAAGTCACAAAGTTACCGTAACGGGCAATCATGTAATCCACAACATCCTGCTTGCTCTTACCTTCCTGAAGCAGCTCATAAGTCTTTTGACGCATATCTAACGCCAAAGCCGCATTGGAGTCAGCGATATTGTTGTTCTGACATTTTGGGCAGCGCAGCGTTGCTGTCAGCTCTTGGAAGTCTTTTTCCTGCTGCGCCGACTCGAAGTCATACACATCAGTAAAAGCCAAGACGGATGTTGATGTTGCAAGCAACGCCGTACCACCAAGCATCATCGCCAACGCGAATACTGGGCCCGTAAACAACTGGGCCATTCGACGAGAAATAGTCATTTACCCCTGCGCCTCCTCAATCAAGGCTTCGTACATTGGTTTTAATGTGTCGTTCCAGTTACGGTCGTTCACATCACCAACATGACGGTAGCGGATAATGCCGTTAGCATCGATAAGGAAAGTCTCAGGTGCACCATAGACACCCAGATCCATTCCCAACATGCCGTTGCCATCAAACAAGCTGTGTAGGTAAGGGTTACCCAACTCGTTCAACCAGCGAACTGCCTTCAGGCGCTCGTCCTTGTAGTTAAGACCGATAATTTTCACGCCTTCGCTCGCCAGTTGGTTCAGGTAAGTATGCTCGGCATAACAAGTCGGACACCATGTCGCCCAAACGTTAAGCAGTAGCGGCTCGCCCTTGAAGATATCTTGCTCGTAAAGCTTGCCTGCTTCGACCAAGTCTTCGAGTTTGAACTCTGGCACCGGCTTGCCTACCAGCACTGATTCCAACTTGGTTGGATCGTCGCCGTCAGCATTGCGGCTTAACTGGATCATGAACATCACCACCAGCCCCAAAAAAAGAACCAGAGGGATAAAAAGTAACTTCTTGTTCATTAGTTTGCCTTCGCCTCCTGCTTAGCGACCTTGCCAGCCTGCTCTGTAGGCAGTCCCTTTTCAGCTTTCTTGCGGAAACGGTAGCGCTTGTCGCTGATCGCAAATGCCCCACCCAGTGCCATCAATGCAGCACCGAACCAAATCCAGTTAACAAACGGCTTGAAGTAGATACGTACCGCCCAAGCGCCATCACCTAGCTTCTCGCCCATTGCTACATATAGGTCACGAGTAACACCGCTGTCGATAGCCGCTTCTGTCATCATCGAGCCAGCCACCGTGTAGAAACGCTTCTCGGCATGCAGTGTTGTGACACGCTTACCATCACGGGTAATGTTGAAATCAGCAATGTAGCCGTCGTAGTTAGGGCCATCCGCATCACGAAGACCCGCGAAGTGGAAGTCATAACCCTGAACCTGCACGGTTTCACCCGGTGCCATACGAACATCGCGCTCGATATCGTAGTTCGAAACCAGAGCAATACCAATGACAGACACAGCTAAGCCCATATGGCCAAGTACCATCGCCCAGTGACTGCGACCTAGCTTGCCAAGGCCTACCCACAAGCTATGACGGTGCGTCGCGCGCTCGTAGAGTTCAAAACCGTGCATTACGATGATCCATACCGCCATCGCCATACCCAGAACCGCCATTGGCTCAAGGATTTCGGTAAATAGCCATACTGATAGGAACGCAAACGGAATAGTCACAATGGCAGAGATAGTCATCTGCTTGCTGATACTAGACAGCTTGTCGCGTTTCCAGCGCACCAGTGGACCGATACCCAGAATAAAGGCAAACGGGATCATCAACCAAGTAAACAAGGTGTTGAAGAACGGCACACCGATAGAGACTGAACCCAAGCCGATTTGCTTGTGAACAAGCGGCAGCAAGGTACCAATCAAAACAACCAACAGCGCGGCAACCAATAATAGGTTGTTCGCTAGTAGCAAATTCTCACGGGAGAACAGGCTGTAGTTACCACGAGAGCGGATCTGAGCGCCGCGTAGCGCGTAAAGCAACAACGAGCCACCGATAACCACTACAAGGAAACCAAGAATGAACATGCCTCGCGCCGGATCAGAGGCAAAGGCGTGTACCGAGACCAAAACGCCCGAGCGAACCAAGAAGGTACCCAGCAAGCTCAGTGAAAACGCCGAGATAGCCAGCAGTACAGTCCATGCTTTAAACGTACCGCGTTTTTCAGTTACGGCTAATGAGTGCATCAGTGCCGTACCGGCAAGCCAAGGCATGAAAGAGGCGTTTTCTACTGGATCCCAGAACCACCAGCCACCCCAGCCAAGCTCGTAGTAAGCCCACCAAGAACCAAGTGCGATACCCAGCGTCAGGAATGCCCATGCCGCGATTGTCCAAGGACGAGACCAGCGTGCCCAAGCAGTATCCAAACGGCCTGTCATCAGTGACGCAATCGCAAATGCAAACGCAACCGAGAAGCCTACGTAGCCCATGTAAAGCAGCGGTGGGTGAATGATTAGCCCAGGGTCTTGCAGTAATGGGTTCAAGTCACGGCCATCAACAGGGAAGAAAGGCAGTGTGCGCAGGAACGGGTTTGACGTTGCGATGATAAACAGCAAGAAGCCAATCGCAATCATACCCATCACAGAAAGAACGCGTGCCAGTGATTCTAGCGGCATACCGCGGCTAAATACCGCAACCGCAACAGCCCAACCCGCCTGGATCAGTACCCAAAGCAGTAGCGAGCCTTCGTGGCCACCCCAAACAGCTGACAGGCGGTAGTACCACGGCAGCATAGAGTTCGAGTTACTGGCGACATAAACAACCGTAAAATCGTTAATGTAAAATGACCAGCTAAGGATGATAAACGACACTAGGATCATGCCGAAAATACCATAAGTTAGCGGACGGGCCATGCGCATCAGCGCCTGGTTGCCGACGGATGCACCGTACAGCGGATAAATGCTGACTAGGATGGATAATCCCAGTGCAACAATCAGGCTAAAGTTGCCTATTTCTGCAATCATTATTGAGCACTACCCTGCAATTGTTCATCGGTGTACTGAAGCGGCGCGTGTGTTTTCTTCATCGCTTCTGCCACTTCCGGTGGCATGTACTCTTCATCGTGCTTCGCTAATACTTCGTGGGCCTGGATAGTATTGGCATCAACCAAAACACCCTGAGCAACAATACCCTGCCCTTCGCGGAACAGATCTGGCAGGATGCCGTCGTATTTGATGGTTACCGCCGGGCCAATATCAGCCACGTCGAAGGTTACCTGCAAAGACTGGGGATCACGTACAACCGAACCTTCAACCACCATGCCGCCAATACGCAGACGCTGGCCGACTTCAGGCTTAGTACCGTCTTTCTTACCCTGAACCAACTCGGTCGGGGTATAGAACAAATCCATATTCTGGTTCAGTGCATACAGCAGCAACCCGATGGTTGCACCGAGGCCAACTACCAACGCCAATACCAACGTCAGGCGCTTTTTACGTCTCGGGTTCATAATGTGTTCTCCAGCTTTTCCGCATCTTTAATGCGCTTCTCACGCGCAATCTTATTCTTGATCTCGGCCGCTAGGCGGCGTTTGGTATTCAGGCTTGAAATCATCAGCCACAGCAGGGCGCCAAAGGAAATACCGTAGGCACTCCATACGTAAGGGGCATAGCCGCCCATCGCCAAGAAGTCACTAAAAGAGTCAAAATGCATAATGGCCTCACTTCATCAGGGCACGCACCCAAGGGCGGTGGCTTTCACGGGCAATAATTTCGTTACGCAGACGCACCATGGTCAGCGCACCAAAGAAACAGGCAAAGCCGATAATGTTCAACAGCAGTGGCCACAACATGGTGGTCGCGATTGATGGCTTGGCAAATTTAGTGATCGTAGCGCCCTGGTGCAGGGTATTCCACCACTCTACCGAGAAGTGAATAATAGGAAGGTTAATCACACCGACAATCGCCAGGATACCGGCCGCTTTACCTGCGGTTTTTTGATCGTCGAAGGCGTTATAAAGCGCGATCACACCCAGGTAGAGGAACAGTAGGATCAGTTCAGAGGTCAATCGGGCATCCCAAACCCACCATGCGCCCCACATCGGCTTGCCCCAGATAGCACCGGTCAACAGCGCGATAACCGTAAAGACCGCGCCGATAGGTGCCATGGCAAGGGCAGCCATATCCGACAGGCGGATCTGCCATACCAAACCGATAAAGGCAGCAATCGCCATCGACATATAGGCACCCATCGACCAGATGGCCGCAGGAACGTGCAGGTAGATGATACGGAAACTGTCACCCTGCTGATAATCAGTCGGGGCAAACATCAATCCCCATACCGTGCCGATCAGGATGGATAACAAAGCGATAATGGAAAACCAAGGCAACAAGGTACCGCACAAACGGTAGCAGTTCTCAGCTTTCGCGTAGGGATGTAACCACTTCCACATAATTCTGCTCTACTCATTTAATAAGAATAATTCTCCCAAAATGAGCAATCTTCTGCCTGCTATTACTCACTTTGGTATTACGTATCTAAACAACACTTGGCTCAAATGCCAGTCCTGACCCCGCCTAAGGTGTTGTTTATCGTTTTTGACTAAGCACATGGTCTAAAAGGGCTTTCTATCTCCCCATCATCCAGAATGCCACGCCAACCTAAATACTCCTAAAGAGGTAATAGATTGGCTATCGTCCGCTTCCTTGTTCTTGCTCAAAATTGTCTCATGAGATCCAATCTCATGAGACAGCACAAATCTAAGTTAATTGTAATCAGTTATTGCACACTTATGCGTAGTGAAGCTGCGACAGCGAACGGAGAAAGTGTCGCAGACGCCACCAACATTGCGCCCATCAGTGCCATTTGACCGTTATAAGGCATTCCTAAACTGGCCGCATCTATTGCGGAGGTCGCGAATATAAGCACAGGAATATACAACGGCAATATGAGCAGGCTCAATAAAACACCACCTTTTCGCAATCCCACTGTCAGGGCAACCCCAATCGCCCCCAGAAAGCTTAACGTCGGTGTCCCGATAAGTAGGGTCAGAACGACTGCCTTCCACGTTTCCCACTCCAAAGAGAGCAGGATGGCCAGTAATGGGCTAATCAGAAGCAGCGGCAAGCCTGTCAGCATCCAGTGCGCCAGCATTTTGGCAAAGGCCAGAATTGGCAATGGCGTTGGCATCAGCAACATTTGCTCTAGTGAGCCATCGACAAAATCGTCACGGAACAAACGCTCCATAGAAAGCAAAGCTGCCAACAACGCAGCGACCCAGACAATGCCCGGTGCAATACGCGCCAGCAAGTTTGGCTCAGGACCGACACCGAGTGGAAAAAGGGTGATGACAATAATGAAAAACCACAACGGATTAAAGACCTCAGCCTGGCGGCGGAAGGCTATCAGAAGTTCACGGCGGATCACATGAAAAATCGCACTCATCGTCTATTACTGCCCCAACTTGATTTTTCGTAGCTGATCACTGTCTGTGAACATATCTTGGTGAGTGGTCAATACCACAATTCCACCTCGCTTGGCATGAGCCAGAAACAAACCTTCCAACACCTTGACGCCTTGTTTATCTATCGCGGTCAGGGGTTCATCCAAAATCCACAGCTTATGGTTACTCAGCCATAGTCTTGCCAGCGCAACCCGGCGCTGCTGACCTGCCGAGAGCTGTCCGGCTGGTACATCTTCGCGTCCTGCCAAACCCACTTGGGCCAATGCCTGCCAAAGGCTATCGTCGCCAGAGACCTGAGGCTCTCCGTCTAAATCGGTTTCTTCGTTGCACAGATGCATCGATTGAAAGTAAGCCAAGTTTTCATAAGCCGTCAGCTCACGTTTGACCCCTGTCTGGTGACCGAGGAACAAAAGCTCCTGGTGGTAATCTTCCCGTGCTGATTCGATATCCTCATCAAGCCAGCAAACACGGCCATCATCTGCACGGCCAAGCCCAGCCAGAATACGTAACAAAGTGGTTTTACCGGCACCATTGTGGCCTTCGATCTGAACCAGTTCTCCCGACGAAACCGTGAAATGCAGGTTTTCAAACAATACCCTTTCGTCTCGGGTACAACTTAACTCTTCAACAGACAACATAAAAATGATGCATCCTAGGTGTCACAATTTGACTCGCATAGTACCACAGCGGCCTACCCTGTTGTTAGAGAGCAGAGGCTGTAATTGTGACTTCCATACTGCGCCTAACCCAAGCACTCAGTTTCCAAAATCTACCCATAGCCAAAATGGACAAGTACACAATAAAAAAGTGCCACAAGAAGTTTTAAAAATAGCAAAAGGTGTAACGGACCGCACACTTTCATCGCAACTTGCTATTTTTTAAGACAAATGCATTTATTGATAGATGTGA
The DNA here is from genome assembly GCF_056158405.1 of Photobacterium sp. AWH4_225. Classification (NCBI taxonomy): domain Bacteria; kingdom Pseudomonadati; phylum Pseudomonadota; class Gammaproteobacteria; order Vibrionales; family Vibrionaceae; genus Photobacterium; species Photobacterium sp. AWH4_225. The sequence goes on from NZ_JBSWTF010000001.1 coordinate 3,082,904, forward strand.
ATGGAATGAAAAGAATGTTTACAAGTTGAATTAAAAACAGATCCTGGGTCCTGGGTCCTGGGTCCTGGGTCCTGGGAAAAGCAGAAAAGCAGAAAAGCAGAAAAGCAGAAAAGCAGAAAAGCAGAAAAGCAGAAAAGCAAAGATACTAATTTCTGGAAAGAGTTGTGATGTGGATTTGAACGCACAGTGCTTAAGTGATTTAACCACTGTGCTTCGTTTGGCTTCTAACTTAGCTTCTAATTAAACTTCTAACTTAATTGGATAACTTTCATCGCCTTTTGGCTTGGATTTCAACGATACCCCGCTTGGTGATACCGGCCAGATCAGTATTACGATTGCCAACACTCTTATATTTGAACGTCACTCGTTTTAAATTTCGAGACTGATGACGAGGGACATTAATTGCACGGCTGGTTTTTCCTTTGAGCAGGATACCTAAATCATCTGTGACCTGTTTACTTCCATCTCGAAAGTGCAAGGTAATAGAGTCCATATTGATTATGCCTTGTTTAGACTTTAGACGGATCTGACGGATATCCCGATTAAACCAATTAATGTTGACCCTATCAGTATCCTCTTTATAAGTAACCCGTCGTTCTGCCAAATGCTCCCAGCCCTTTGCAAACGCTGGTTGGGTAAATGTCAGCGCGATGACAATAAAAGTTAGCATGACTCTCATTAGCGACACCTCAATAATACATGTAATTTTATGATTTTATTGGTTATTTATTAACAGAGGTCACTGTATAACCTTCTCTTCTCCATTCTGTCAGCGGTGAGTCAGGCCACTGTCCGCGGTTTGACAAGGTTTATAGTTATACCTATCTACATAAAGCTTTCTAGGTAAATAAAACTAGGCGCACAAAAAAAGGTACCCAAAAATTGGATACCTTCGAATCTTTCAGAAATTTTTTCAGCCTATCGCTGTTAACCTTACCTTGTTGTCAGCGTCTTGAATGATGCATTTGCTGGAGTCGCAGCAATAACTCGGCCTCGGCTTTTGGCAAATCGCACTCACGCATCAGCTCGTTGACGTCAGCTCCGAGTTCGACCATTTTGCTGGCACGGCTGTACAGACGGCTATCGGGATCCTGCATGGCCAACTCGCCTTGGCGATCAGACAACTCTTCTAAGTGTCGAGCCATATCCGCCAATTTTTGGCTCATTCCCATGGTGCCCGCTCGCAACTCGTTAAACTGTTTAACCAAACTTTCCTGCTGCTGACGGGCATTTTTCAATACCAGCTCTGTCGCTGCAAATTTGGTCTCAAGGGCCTGACGGGCAACACGCTCACGTCTTACCATCAACCATGCGACCACAATCGCCAACAACGACAAGGCCAGCGGTAACCATTGCAACAACATCTCTAGCATTATAGGTACGCCATCTCGTCCCATTCTTCATCTGATAGTAGCTTATTCAGATCAACCAAGATCAACAGCTGACCATCACGGTTGCTAACACCCTGAATAAACTTGGCGCTCTCTTCGGTACCGACGCTTGGAGTGCTGTCGATTTCTGAGCTGCGTAGGTAAACCACTTCAGCCACGCTGTCTACCAGAATACCAATCACCTGCTTTTCAGCTTCGATGATCACGATGCGGGTGTTGTCGGAGATCTCGCCCGGCATCAAGCCAAAACGTGAACGGGTATCGATAACGGTCACAACGTTACCACGCAGGTTGATGATACCCAGTACGTAGTCAGGTGCGCCCGGTACGGGTGCGATTTCGGAATAACGCAACACTTCACGAACCTGCATCACGTTAATACCGTAGGTTTCATCTTCCAGCTGGAAAGTCACCCACTGCAGGACTTGATCATTACTGTCTTCTTTTTGTATTTCAGCGACACTCACCTGTGACATGCTGTTTCCTCTTTGATCTATTTTGCTGCATTCAGTTAGCTACCGGATGATACCGCAGCCTTTCATGATTGCCTAAGTTTGGTATTAACATCTAATCCTGCTTTGAGCATGGAAATCAGCTCACTAACATGAATTAGCGCACACATTTTTTCTTTTACCATGCCCGCCAGCCAAGGGCGCTTACCTGCTTTCTCACGCCAACGGACACTGTGCTCGGATAAGGTTTCGGTTCCCAGCAAGGTATTACACGCCAAGCCCCATGAACTTTCGCCCAGCACCACTACATACTTGTATTGTTCACGGTACTCTTCGCCATCGAGCTTGTCCGGCATCGCCCAGCACGCTGTATCGACCACATCTAGCTGGTGCTCGCGGCTGCTCATCAGACCGAGATACCATGGCGGGCGCCCGAGCAGGCGGTTAACGTCACCCAGTTGATGGATACCACCCAGTTCGGTCAGCGGCACCGCGAAGGTCACACCATTGACTTCAAAGAACAGGGCTTGGAACTCATCACCCTGATGGATTTGCTGTGACCAATTATCAGGGGGTAGATTCTCTGAAGCTTTGGTCTCAGGCGTCTGGCTGACTGCTTGGCCTTGTTCCAAATCTGATTGCTGACTTTGCTCTTGAACAGGCTGAGGCTCAGCGATCTCTTCTATATGTTGTTTAACTTCGGGAACATCTTCCGAAGTACTTGTCTGCTCGTGAGCCATCACCTGCTGCCAATCATCTGCCAGCTCAGCATCGATAGTCGATGACGGCTCTTGAGCGGAAACCAAAGGTTTCTCCTGGCTGACCTTATTAACCTGATTCAGCAAACGCTGGACGTTATCCAGCACTGGCGATGACATGCTGCGCTCATTGTTGCGAGCGTCATCATCCATGCTGGCAAAATCAAACGGCTTGGCGGCCGGCATGGCTGTTTCTGCCCGTTGCACGAACTCTGTCTGTTGTGGCGTTTCGCTTGATTCAGTTTGAGAAGCATTCACTTCAGCTTCAGGTGCGCTCAGCAGCCCAGCATCTTGAGATAGTTGGCAATCTGGCCTGGGCGTTTCTTCACCCAGATCTAATGCGCCAGAATCGACTACGCCAGACTCAACAACAGATGCTTGTGTCGCTTGTGCAGACAGCTCGGAATTGGCTTCGTTGCTCGTTACCGTTTCTGTGCTAGGTTCGCTCTTCGTTTCAGGCTCTTGTTTTGGCTCTAGCTCTGGCTCTAGCAGTAAATCAACAAAATAGTCTTCCAGCGCCTGAGTGCTGGACAAACGGGTATTATCGCTCATCCTGTTGCAGACGCCCCAAATAATTCAATAACGTTTTATACGCAAAAACCCCACGGCTACTCCGGGAGTAGAGTGAAGGCGGCATGTGTTTGATACTGGCATCACGGAATTTAGTATCAATCGGCACGGCTGACGCCCAGACTTGATCCGGGAAGCGTAACTTCAGCTCCTGCAAGGTCTGCAACGATGCCCGTGTCCGTTTGTCGTACATCGTCGGTACGATGGTAACTTTAAATGGTGAACGACGGGACTTTTGCATGATCTGTAGCGTACGCATCATGCGCTCAAGGCCTTTCATCGCCAGAAACTCTGTCTGGACCGGGATCAGGATACGATCACTGGCCGCCAGTGCATTGACCATCATTACCCCGAGGATCGGCGGACAGTCAATCAGCACATAATCATAATCTTCGGCTAGGCACTGCAGGGCTTTTTTGAGGATCAACCCCATGCCACCACGGTTACCCATTACCCTATCCAGCGTTGCCAGCGACATATGGGCAGGAATGATATCAATGTTGTTGAACTGGGTACGCAAGATCACCGGTTTCACCGTATCGCGGTTAATCTCGGGTAACTGGAACAGATCAAACAAGCTGGCTGAGACTCCATCGGCGTCAAAGTTAAGATAGGTGGTCAGCGACGCATGGGGATCAGTATCGACGAGCAGAACCCGTTTATTACGTTCACTCAGCAGCCCGGCTAAAGATACCGTGGTTGTGGTCTTACCGACGCCACCTTTCTGGTTGGCAATACTCCAGACTATCAAGGCAAACTCCCTACGCTAGCCCCAGCTCAACCGAGATACGCTCAGCAATTCTTTCCAATGGCAGATCTTCTGAAGAAATCCCTGCCTTGGCCACAGCCTGGGGCATGCCGTAAACCACACAGCTGTCTTCGTCCTGTGCCCAAATGGTCGCACCGCTATTTTTCAGCATTCGCGCTCCTTCACGGCCATCGGCACCCATACCGGTCAGTACCATCGACAGCACCTTGTCATGGTACACCTTAGCCGCTGAGCCGAAGGTCACATCAACACAAGGCTTGTAATTCATCCGATCACCCCCATCGATAATGCGCAAGCGCACCGAGCCCGGGCGACCATCCAGCATCATCTGCATACCACCGGGCGCAAGATAGGCTATCCCCGGTTTCAGAACATCACCGTCCTGTGCCTCTTTGACGCCAATCTTACAAAGATTATTCAAGCGGGCAGCGAATGCCGCGGTAAATGTCGCAGGCATATGCTGGATCAATACAATCGGCAGCGGGAAGTTGGCTGGCAATGCCGTTAATATCTTTTGCAGTGCTACCGGGCCACCCGTCGAGGTACCAATTGCCATCAGCTGGTACTTCTTCCCCGATGGCTTGAAGCGAGCAGCAGGTTTTGCCGCTGTCGGCCTCGCAGCAGGCTGACGCAGCGCCGAAACTGGATTGGCTGATTTCATGTTGGATGATGATAAGCTCTGACTTCCCACTGCGCTTCTTACCGCCGACAATGGACGCACAGGCTCAGAGGAGTTATCTCGCGACGCATCACGGAGTGGCGTTGCGGTACGAGCCGGGCGACGCATAAATACCCGTTTACGGGCAAGTTCTGTCACACGTTTTTGTAGCAGACTTACCGCTTCATCACGGTTACGCGCAATGTCTTCGAATTTTTTCGGCAGGAAGTCCAAAGCCCCGGCATCTAGGGCATCCAGTGTGGCCTTTGCCCCTTCATGAGTCAGTGAAGAGAACATCAAAATTGGCGTGGGATTAGCCTGCATGATTTCGCGGACAGCCGTAATACCGTCCATCACCGGCATTTCAATATCCATGGTGATGACATCAGGATTCAAGCGGGAAGCCATATCGACCGCTTCCTTACCATTGACCGCATTGCCAACCACTTCCAGTCTTGGGTCAGCATTGAGAATTTCGCTCACGCGCCGGCGGAAAAAGCTTGAATCATCCACCACCAATACTTTTACTGCCATGTTATTTCTATCCTATTGATGACAAACCTTGCGCCTTCAGACAGGCTTTTTATGAGTTATGGTTTTATTTCGGTCTTAAAGCTATTGCTTTCTGACAACAAAGGCTTCCCGGTTCAAAGGGAAGCCATTGAGGTCTTTGTTGTTTTTAATTAGCGACCAGCATAATGCTTGAGCAGGTTAGGCACATCAAGGATCAGCGCAATATGACCATCACTGGTAATTGTCGCGCCAGCCATGCCCGGCGTTCCCTGAAGCAGTTCATCTAATGGCTTAATCACCACTTCTTCTTGGCCTATCAGGGTATCGACCACAAAACCAATTCTCTGGTGGCCGATCTGAACAATCACTACATGGCCATGGTCGCGTTCACGCTGCGGCACACCCACACCTGATAACCAATCTTGTAGATAGAACAGCGGAATGGCTTTATCGCGTACGATAATGGTCAGCTGACCGTCAACCGTATTGGTCTTACGCAGATCCAGATGGAAGATCTCATTAACACTTGCCAGCGGTAGGGCAAACGGCTGTTCAGCCACACCCACCATCAGGGTCGGCAAAATTGCCAGTGTTAGTGGAACCTTGATATCAATACGCGTGCCTTTGCCCAGCGCCGAGTCAATAGAGATTGAACCGTTGAGCTGGCTGATCCCGGTTTTCACCACATCCATACCGACACCACGGCCGGAGATATCAGAGATCTCTTTCTTGGTCGAGAAACCTGGGGCAAAAATCAGGTTATAGCATTCGCTATCAGTCAGGCGAGACGCCGCATCGGCATCCATAACACCACGTTCAACCGCAATGCCACGCAGTTTATCCGGATCCATACCGCCACCATCATCCTCGATGGTCAACAGAATATGGTCACCTTCTTGGGAGGCAGACAGCAGTACGGTACCGACACGCGGCTTGCCGACTTTCTCGCGGGCATCCGGCATTTCAATCCCGTGGTCAACCGAGTTGCGCACCAAGTGGATCAATGGATCGGCCAATGCCTCAACCAAGTTCTTGTCCAGATCGGTTTCTTCGCCGCGCATCTCCAACACAATTTCTTTGTTGAGGTTGCGTGCCAAGTCGCGTACCACTCGAGGGAATCGACCAAACACTTTCTTGATTGGCTGCATGCGGGTTTTCATCACCGCGCCCTGCAGATCTGCTGTGACAACATCCAAGTTGGCAACCGCTTTGGACATCTCTTCATCGTTGGTATTGAGGCCAAGACTTACCAAGCGATTTCGTACCAGTACCAGCTCGCCGACCATGTTCATGATGGTGTCTAGTGTTGAGGTATCAACACGTACGGTAGCTTCTGCGACTTTGCTCTTTTCCTTCGCTGCAGGCTTTGCCTTTCTCTCAGCCGCTGGCTGAGGAGCTGCTGCCGGTTTAGGCATTGGGGCTGGTGCCGCTTCTTGTTTAACGTGAACAGGTTCAGGTTGTGCTTGAACTGAAGCTTGAACCGCGGCTTGGGCCACAGCTTGCGATGTAGGCTGGGACTCTTGCAGCATATCAGCCACTGACTTGGTGGCCATATCCAACTCATCATCGGATGGCCCTTTGCCGACACCATGAAGCTCATCGAGCAAACGCTCAAACTCATCATCGGTCATCAAGTCGTCATTACCACTGTCTGCCGCTGGAGGCGGTGTTACTGGTGCGCTCACTGCAGGCTCTTGGGCTTGTGATTCGCTGGCTACCGGAGAGGTGTACTCACTGTTACCCGGGCCTTTGCCCGCACCGTGTAGCTCATCCAGCAGACGCTCAAACTCATCATCAGTGATATCACCGCTTTCAGACTGAATTTGATTAACGATATCGGTCTCGGCAACAGGGGAAAGGGAAGCAGACTCTTGTTCAGATTCCGCTGAAGGTCCACGCCCTTTACCGTGCAGCTCATCTAACAGACGGTCAAATTCATCCTGGGTAATATCGTCAACAGAATCACCCGCAATGGCTGAGTCAGTCGAAGTGTCTAAAACAGGCTTAATGTCAGGCTCAGGCTGTTTGCCAAAGTCAGGAACAGGCTCAATGCTCGGCGCGGCCATCGCAGTTTCAATCGCGACTTCAACCACGGTTTCCGGATCGCTCAATGGTGGCGTATTTACCGCTGCCAACTCTTGCTCTGTCGGCGGCTGGCTGAAACGGTGCAACGCTTCAAGCAATGCAGGCTCAGCAGGTTCAACCGGTTCACGGTCCTGCACTTGGCCAAACATGACATTGATGGTGTCCAGCGCTTCTAGGATCACATCCATCAGTTCAGGTGTGACCGTACGTTTGCCGGTTCTTAGCAAATCAAAGATATTCTCGGCGCCGTGACACGCGTCCACCAGCTCTGTCAGGGAAAGGAAACCCGCCCCGCCTTTTACGGTGTGAAAGCCACGAAAAATCGCATTGAGCAGATCCGAGTCTTCCGGACTACGTTCCAACTCAACCAATTGTTCGGAGAGCAGCTCGAGGATCTCTCCTGCTTCAATCAAAAAGTCCTGTAGGATATCTTCGTCTAAATCAAAGCTCATATTGTTCCCTTAAAATCCTAGGCTCGACAGCAGGTCGTCGACATCATCCTGATTGGACATGACATCCTCACGCGTGTCGCTGTTGACGATCGGTCCTTCCGGAGAAAGGGTCCGCTCTTCACGCAGCGCATCGGTTCGGTCTTCTTGTTCCATGCCAAACGCTTTGAGAATTTCCACCAATTGGTCTTCAACCTCATGCACCAGTTCGATCACCCGGCGGATAATCTGACCGGTCAGATCCTGGAAGTCCTGAGCCATGAGAATTTCAGTTAACTGGGTGCGCAGTACATTGCTATCACTCTCGACCTGAGTGAGCAACCCGTTGATATCGTGGCAGAGCGACTTAAATTCATTAAGTGCGATCTGTCCCCCCATCAAACGCTGCCATCTTGGATAAACCTGCTGTAAGGTATCCCCGAGTTGCTCTGCCAGCGGCTGGATACTATCTACAGCGTCCATGGTTTTATTGGCGGCGGATTCGGTTTTGTCTATGACATAAGACAACCGGTCGCGAGCATCAGGAATTTCCGTTTTTGCTAAATCGGTAATACGGGGATCAAGGCGAAAATTGGCCAGCGAATCGTGAAGTTGGCGGGTAAGTTTGCCCACTTCTTCATAGACGGGATCACGACTATCTGACACCAGTCGGGTAAATAGTGTATTTGCTCCATCCTGATCGCCGGATTCAAGCAGACTGACAAGCTGTTTTGCCTGTTCGAGTGTAATCATTGTTATTATTGTCCTTTGATGCCCGATAAGTGTCTTACTGCATACGCTCGAAGATTTTATCAAGTTTCTCTTTCAGCGTTGCTGCAGTAAATGGCTTCACAATGTAGCCATTAACACCGGCCTGGGCAGCTTCGATGATCTGCTCGCGCTTGGCTTCCGCAGTAATCATCAGCACTGGCAGGTGCTTAAGTTCGGCATCGGCACGGATATGCTTAAGCAGATCAATCCCCTGCATGCCTGGCATGTTCCAATCTGTAACGACGAAATCAAAACCGCCCTTTTTAAGCATAGGTAGCGCAGTCAATCCATCATCCGCCTCCTGGGTATTGTTGAAGCCCAGGTCACGCAGCAAATTCTTTACGATTCGGCGCATTGTTGAAAAGTCATCAACAATGAGGATTTTCATGTTTTTATTCAAAGTTGCCCCCACTGAATTATCAGTGTCTTATAGTGTGATTATTACGAAGTCCACGCAGTCAACTTGGACCGTAAACGTTGCATCGCCTGACTGTGAATCTGGCAAACTCGGGATTCACTCACCCCGATAACCGCCCCTATCTCTTTGAGGTTTAGCTCCTCGTCGTAGTACAGGGACAAAACTAATGCTTCTCTTTCCGGCAGCGTTTTTATCGCTTCAGCCAAGGATTTGCGAAAATTATCATCCACAACCCCCTGAAAGGGAAGATTTTCTTCAACCGATTCTTCATTGGCGACAGCATCTTCCGAGACACCTAGGTCATCCATACCCACTAAACGACCACAATTAACATCATTTAAGGCCTGGTGGTACTGTTCTAACGTCATTTCGAGATATGCCGCAATTTCCTGATCGTTCGGATCGCGGCCGAGGGTACCTTCAAGGGCAGAAATTGCCTCTGAAATACGTCGGTTGTTTTTGTAAACAGAGCGGGGAACCCAATCCCCGCGGCGGATATCATCCAGCATGGCTCCACGAATACGGATACCGGCAAAGGTTTCGAAACTCGCCCCTTTGGTCGGATCGTAATTCTGCTGTGCCTCAAGCAGGCCGATCATGCCTGCCTGGATCAGATCTTCCAACATCACGCTCGGCGGTAGGCGGCCCATAAGATGATGGGCAATACGCTTTACCAGTGATGAGTACCGTTCAATAAATGCCTGTGGGCTTTGCTGGTAGCGCCCATAGGTTAATGCCTTATTCACCGACCGGCACCTCCCGCGGACGACGGTTGTTCACCAACAACCTTTCAACGAAGAATTCCAAGTGACCACCCGGGCTCTGCGGCACCGGCCACATTGCGGCTTTGTTGGCCAGCGCTCCCAAGGCAAGTGCAGCCGGGCTACGCGGGAAGGCTTCGACCACTAGCTTCTGGCGTTTCACCGATTGGCGAACGCGGTCGTCAAGCGGGATACAAGCGACTAGCTCAAGGTTGGCATCAAGGAAGCGCTCGGTCACGCGGGTAAGCTTGATGAACAGCTCTCGCCCTTCGCGGTAACTACGTACCATATTGGCGACAATCTTGAAGCGCTGCACATCATATTCCCGGCTGAGGATTTTGATCAGCGCGTAGGCATCGGTAATTGACGTTGGCTCGTCACACACCACGACAACGACATCTTGGGCGGCACGAGAAAAGCTCAGTACCATATCCGAGATCCCTGCCGCCGTGTCGACCAGCAGAACATCAATATCTTCCTCGAGGGTACTGAAAGCCCTGATCAGCCCCATATGCTGAGCGGTCGTCAGCTCCGCCATATTCTGGGTGCCCGACGAGGCCGGCACAATCTTCACGCCGTACGGGCCTTCGACGATAATGTCTTTGAGCTCGCACATACCAGACAATACATGCGACAAGTTACGCCCTGCTCGCAGGCCCAGCATAACATCGACATTCGCCAGTCCGAGGTCGGCATCCAGTACCATCACCCGTTTACCCTGGCGGGCCATAGAAATCGCCATGTTAAGGGTGACGTTGGTTTTACCTACCCCTCCCTTACCGCCTGTTACGGTAATCACTTTGGTTGAAGTTAGCTGTGTCATACGGCGTAAACCGCTAGCTTGATCGTACATGGCGTTCTCAGTCATAAAAGTCTGCCCCCTGGCTCTCAGAGCTTTCGCTACTCCAGAAGTGGGTTTGCTGACTTAACTCTTGTTCAAGTAATTCATTTGCCCGAGCAACCAAGTAGTTACCCGTGGCGACCTTAATGTCTTCCGGTACCCGCTGGCCATCTGCCAGATAGGCAATCGGCAGTGCGTGCTGAATCGACACACTGATCACCTCACCCAAGCTCAATGACTCATCCAGCTTGGTCAGTACACAGCCCGAAAGCGGAATACGGCGGAAGTGCTCAATGGTTTCATGCAACACCCGGCGCTGCGCGGTAGATGGCAACACTAGGTAACTGCGGATTTGCGAGCCGCTGTTTTGCATCAGGGTATCGAGCTGCTCGGATAGCCTGATATCACGCTGTCCCATCCCCGCGGTATCAAGCAGGATCAGACGGCGATGACGCAACTGGTGTAATATATCGGCCAATTCCTCGGCATCTTTAGCCACTCTTACCGGACAGCCCATAATTCGACCATAAGTGGCCAGTTGCTCATGGGCACCAATACGGAAGGTATCAGTGGTGACCATGGCAATTTGGTCCGGACCAAACTCCATGGCTGCTCGTGCCGCCAGCTTTGCAATCGTTGTGGTTTTACCCACACCGGTCGGCCCCAGCAACGCAACAACGCCGCCGGTTTCCAAAATACTGTCTTTGGTCGTAATAATTTGATCGGAAAGAAGATTGAGCAATGCCGGCCATGCTTCATTCGCCGGCACATCTTCAGGGATATAGCACGCGAGCTGATCGGCCAACTCGTCTGACAACCCCATTTTCTTCAATCGCTTGATCATCATCGCCCGCATCGGTTCACGGCGTTCCATTTCCTGCCACATCAAGCCAGAGACTTGGTGCTCAAGCAATCGGCGGATAGAGGCCATTTCATTGCGCATAGCGTCAATTTCATCGGCACTGTGACTGCGCGCCTTTGGGTCGTAGCGACTTGGATCCAAGCGATTTTTAGGCTGTTGAGGCAAACCGAACCGTGACTCAGAGCGGTGAGAATCATGACGGCCATCTGCAGAACGGGAAACTTGCAGAGGCTCAGCCTGAGGCACTGATGGACGACGATAATCACCAATATCGAGTTGGTGTCTGCCAGGCTGGCGGCCATTTGGCTGACGTTCGCTTTGCTGGCGCGATGCATCATTGAAATACGACTCTTGCTGGCGACGGTGTGGTTCCTGTGAACGACCGCCTCCCAGCGAGCTTCGGTCACCATAGCCCCGGGTAGTTGCATGATTGGCAGCACGGTTATTTGACGGCTGAGACTCTTCATGACGGCTATAACGCGGCTCGTCACCATAGTGCTTCGATTGACGTTGCAACAAAGCCGACAGTGAATCAGCTTCGTTACCTTGGCCTCCCCCCATTTCGCTATCGTCAGGGTGACCGGTGAAGTTATTCAACACTTTGGCAAAACGGCTTGAAGAAGATTGGAGCTGGACTTTATCGTCCGCCAGCTGCCGCTTAGCACTGTCAAACTGTCCGGCGAGCTCTTCGCGTGTCTTGCTCGCCGCAGGCGACAATTGAGCACGCGGCTCCTCGCTGTCGAGCGCGGCAACAATCTCCACCCCACCGGTGACTTTTTTATTCGACATGATAACCGCATCCGCACCCAGTTCTTCCTTAACTTGGGTCAGCGCAGCTCGCATGTCCTTGGCAAAAAAACGTTTAATTTTCAATGTGACCTTCCCGTTATATCAGGCCGTGAGGTGATGACAGCCCAAAGACTGCCTTCATCATCGTCATCGCCGTAACCGCCATTACGAATTTCCTACTGCATTAACAATACGGATCTGTTTCTCATCAGGGACTTCCTGATAAGACAACACGCGTAATGAAGGAATGGTGTTCTTAACAAATTTCGCGAGCGTCAATCTCAATACACCCGACGTCAACAAGACAGCAGGCTCGCCCTTAAGCTCTTGCTGCTGAGTGGCATCCACCAATGAACGCTGCAGGCGCTCAGCCAGACCCGGCTCAATCCCGGTCGACTCACCACCGGAAGATTGCATAGTTTGATGCAAGATCTGCTCCAGTTCTGGCACCAAGGTAATTACTGGCAACTCAGGCTCTATACCATTGATTTCCTGACAAATTAGTCGTTTCAAGCTCACCCTTACAGCTGCTGTCAGGATGTCAGGATCTTGACTCTTGGTCGAATATTCCGCCAATGTCTGAACAATGGTGCGAATATCCCGAATAGGAATGGCTTCGTTAAGCAGGTTCTGCAGTACCTTAACGATAACGCCAAGAGTAAGCTGATCCGGCACCAAGCCTTCAACCAAACGAGGGGCAGATTTGCCCAGCAAGTCGAGGAGGTTCTGAACTTCCTCGTAGCCGATCAACTGGGCGGCACGGTTAGTCAGAATTTGGCTCAGGTGAGTGGCCAGTACTGTAGCTGAATCAACTACGGTATAGCCAAGCGCTTGGGCATGTTCTCGCTGGGAGTCGTTGATCCATACCGCTTCAAGGCCAAAGGCAGGATCGACCGTACGCTCACCGTCGACATTACCAAAGACCTGGCCAGGGTTTATTGCTAACTCACGGTTAGGATGAATATTGGCCTCGCCGCAAGCGACGCCCATCAAGCTGATGCGGTAGGTATTCGGCGGTAGCTCGAGGTTATCGCGGATATGTACCGCTGGGATCAGGAAGCCAAAGTCCTGAGACAATTTCTTCCGCACGCCCTTCACACGCTCAAGCAGTTCACCACCTTGGTCTTTGTCGACCATAGGGATCAAGCGGTAACCCACTTCCAAACCGATGACATCGATAGGTTTAACGTCGTCCCAAGACAATTCTTTTGGTAGTTGCGGCACCACTACATCCGTCGAGGCTTCCTGCTCTTTCGCCTCTGCAGCTTCACGCTGGGCCTTGATACGCCAGTAGGCCACTGCACCAATAAGCAGAGCCAGCAACAGGAATGGGATGTGTGGCATACCAGGCACAATACCCATCACAAATAAAATACCGCCAGTGATGATCAACGCCTGCGGGTTGTTGAACATCTGGAATATCATCTGCTGGCCCATATCTTCGTCAGTATTTTGACGCGTCACCATCATGGCGGCACCGATAGACAGCAACAATGAAGGAATTTGGGCAACCAAACCATCACCAATGGTTAGCAGGCTGTAGATTTCGATGGCTTCACCAAAGCCTAGACCGTGCTGGCCCATGCCAATCACCAAGCCACCGATGATGTTGATACAAAGAATAAGAATACCGGCGATGGCATCACCTTTTACAAACTTGGATGCACCATCCATCGAGCCGTAAAAGTCGGCTTCCTTGGTCACTTCAAAGCGGCGAGTACGGGCCTGATCCTGATCAATCAAACCAGCATTCAAATCAGCATCAATCGCCATCTGCTTACCTGGCAAGGCGTCCAAGGTAAAGCGGGCACTTACCTCGGAGATACGCCCTGCACCTTTAGTTACAACCATGAAGTTGATAATCATCAAGATCAGGAACACCACCAGACCAACGGCATAGTTACCGCCAATCACCACCGAGCCAAAGGCATCAATCACCTGACCAGCAGCATCCGGGCCTTCATGACCATAGAGTAAAACAACACGGGTCGAGGCAACATTTAGGGCCAATCGCAGCAAGGTGGCGATCAGCAATACCGTCGGGAAAGCGGCAAAATCTAGCGGACGACGGGTATATACCGTCACCAGCAGCACCACCAGTGCAAGTGCAATATTGAACGAGAAGGCCATGTCCAACAGCAACGGTGGCATTGGCAAGATCACCATCGCCAAAGTGGCCAGCACCATTACAGGCGCACCTATTGCAGGCATCGACTGCAAACGGGCAGGATTAAACTTATCGGCGAAAGGTAAAGAAAGCTTCATGCAATGTCTGTAATGGTTCCATTCCCGCTAAACCAAGGCACCTTCAATAGAACGCTAACCATCAGGATGCGACACTGTATTGAGTGGGATCTGCGAGGGGTGTTATAAGATTTTCGGCATTATTTTGCCGTTATTGTATCGTTATCACCGGTAAACAAAAAGCGACCGACAACAATCATTAATCAAGTTTACAGCGATTATAAAGCAATTATCATGCCTTATTTAAGTGTCATTTTCTTGACATGCTTTGTAAAAGCTTGAGGTAGGTCATCATATCCAACGAAATGAATCGCTGGATATGTCTATGGTAATGAGATTAGTAGCGGAACTCGTTTGGAATATCAGAGGCTTCCTTCGATAACGACGGACGGCGACCCCGCCCTTTCTGGAACTGTTTGAGCTGATAGATATAAGCCAGCACCTGTGCCACAGCAGCAAATAACCCATCAGGGATCTGCTGTTCGAGCTCTGTTGTATGATACAAGGCCCTCGCCAGTGGCGGCGCCGGGACAATCTCTATCTCATGTTCATTGGCAATTTCACGAATTTTCAATGCCAGAAAATCCGTCCCCTTAGCAACAACTACCGGGGCCGTATCTATTTTGGAATCGTAGCGCAGCGCGACCGAGAAGTGCTCGGGGTTGGTGATCACTACATCGGCCTGCGGCACATCCGCCATCATCCGGCGCTGTGCCATCTCGCGCTGAAGCATCCGGATGCGCCCCTTCACTTCAGGCTTACCTTCCGAATCCTTGAATTCATCTTTCACTTCCTGCTTGGTCATCTTGAGCTGTTCGTTGTGCTGCCAAATCTGAAAAGGGATATCGATCGCCACCACTACCAGCAAAGAACAACTGATCAGCAAGATAAAGTTGAGCAGGATATCCAGCGCATGGACAATATTTTGCGGATACATCTCGCGGCTGAGCTGGTAAAAATCCGTCAGACTCGCCTTGAGCAAGAAAAACGCTACACCGACAACCAGCAATACCTTGAGGATGGATTTAACCAACTCTACCAAGCTTTGCTTGCCCACCATTCGCTTGAAACCATTGAGCGGGTTCATCTTGGACAATTTTGGTGCAGCAGCCTGTGACGAAAAGCGGATCCCACCAAGGCCAGTGGCCCCTATAAAGGCAGCAACATAGACAAACAGTAGAAAAGTGAACAGTGGAAACAACACGTTACCAACCGCTGACATAATCAACGCAAACAGCTTTGATAGGTCAAACACTTCTTCACGGGTCAGGCTGAACAGCCGAGTCATCACCTCGCCCAAGCCACGGCCGATCGCTTCACCAAACCACATGAAGCCGACAGCCCCTGCGACCAGTACAGCAATCGATGCCAGCTCCCTCGATCGGGGAACCTGTCCTTTTTCGCGGGCCTGCTCCCGCCTTCGGGGCGTGGCCTCTTCGGTTCTTTCTTGTCCGTCAGACTCTGCCATAGATAATCCTTAGCAATCCAACCGAATTAAACTACACACCTGCTCGACACCCACCTGCCAAATTGCTTCGTAATGCGGCAAGATCCCACCAATCAAGAACCAGCTGATCACAAAGCCAAGTAGTAGAGCAAAAGAAAAGCCGAGCGCAAAAATATTAAGCTGAGGCGCTGCCCGGGTCATCACCCCAAATGACATATTGACTACCAGCAAAGCAACCACACCTGCAATCGCCATACTCAAGGCAAACTTGAACATATGGCCAAACCACAGTGCCATTTGATAGTAATCGCTAGCCTCAAGCATCGACTCACCAACCGGCAAAGTATGAAAACTCATCGCGACTAGTTTCAGCATCATCAAATGCCCATCGCTGGCGAGGAAAATCATTACCACCAGGAACATATAGAACTGGCCCAACACCGGCGTGTTTTGACCATTGGATGGGTCCACCATGGACGCAAAGCCCAAGCTCGACTGCATACCAAGGATTTGCCCCAATAAAATAAACGTCTGGGTAACAAAAGTGGTTACCGTTCCCATAGCGACACCAATCACCACCTGCTGGCCGGTGGTAATAAAGCCTTGTAGTGACAGCAATGGGATATCGACCGGGGCTACCGGCAGTACGGGTAACAGGGCAAAAGTGAACAGCAGTGACACATAGAGCCTGATTTTAGGCGCGACATAACGGGCACCAAAAAAGGTCATCACCATCAACATCGATGAAATGCGGGTCAACGGCCAGAAAACCGTTGCCAACCAATCCAACAACAGAGGCGCTGGATAGTTCATCAGTGCAGCAACCGAGGGATGTAGTCAATCATCTGGTGGAAATAGTCCATCAGCATCTGGGTCATCATGTGGCCGAAAAACATCAGCGCCAGCAAGGTGACAATCAACCTCGGCAAGAAGCTTAAGGTCTGTTCGTTAATCGAGGTTGCCGCCTGGAAAACCGCTACCACCAGACCGATCAGCAGGCCCGGTACAACGATGGCACTGACCATGATCAGTACCATATACAGTGCATCTTGGAAGATTTCGACAAAAAACTCCGGCGTCACGTACCAAAACTCCCCGCCAAGGTCGAAAGGATCAAATTCCAACCATCGACCAACACAAACAACATCAACTTGAACGGCAGCGACACAATCATCGGCGATAGCATCATCATACCCATCGCCATCAACACCGATGCCACCACCAGGTCAATGACCAAAAACGGCAAGAACAACATAAAGCCTATCTGGAAGGCGGTTTTCAACTCGGACGTCACAAAGGCCGGGATCAGTACCGTCATCGGCACTTCCTGCGGATCAGTTGCTGTTGAGCCTGACATCTCAACAAATGTCTCCAAGTCCTTGACCCTTGTTTGCTTGAGCATGAACTGGCGAAGTGGATCTTGTGCCGCTTCCAACGCTTGTGCTGCGGTCATTTGCTCGTTGATGTAAGGCTGGACGGCCTCGGTATTAATTTTGTCGAGCACCGGCGACATCACGAAAAAGGTCAGGAACATGGCAATACCGATGATCACCTGATTCGACGGTGTCTGTTGCAGGCCCATAGCCTGGCGCAATATCGACATCACCACTACGATACGGGTGAAGGAGGTCATCAAGATAACGATCGCAGGCAAGAAGCCCAATGCGGTCATTAGGGCAAGGATCTGCAAAGTGACCGAATAGTCCTCGCTGCCATCTGGATTGACGGTAACCGAAAAAGCCGGAATTCCACTGCCACCAGCCTGGGTCAGCGACATCTGGGTTGAGCCTGATTCGTTTTGCATCTCGCTCAGCGTCACGCCCGGCGCAGCTATCGCACCAGCGCTACCATCTTCTGTTTCAGCTGCTGCAGGTAAAACCAGCAAAAGCGAAAAAGCCGCCAATAAGGCGGCAATGAAATTAGTTCTTAGCATCTTTTCTCAACAGCCTACCCAGCTGGCTGGCAAACTCCCCGCCATCCTGGCCCTGCTCTGCAACGATGGGTGAATCGAGTTTTCCGAGCAATGAAATATTGTGTTGTGTCACCCCAACCAACATCTGCTCTTCGCCGACCTGGAGTAACACAATGCGCTCCCTCTGACCGACAGGTAGCTGGCGCAAGATACGAATCGCACTGTCGCCACCTTGCAGGCCCGGTAACTTCATTCTTTTCATCAGCCATGCCAGCAAGACAATCACGGCAATAACAAGAAGCAGTGAGGCCAAGGTGGTGGCGAGGTTTAGTTCTGGCGCCATCATTAACGTAACTTCTTGATGCGCTCAGTCTGGCTGATCACATCAGTCAAACGGATACCGAATTTGTCATTGACCACCACGACTTCACCGTGAGCAATCAGGGTGCCGTTGACCATCACATCCAGTGATTCACCAGCCACGCGATCGAGCTCAACCACAGAGCCCTGGTTAAGCTGCAGCAGGTTGCGAATGCTGATCTGGGTACGGCCGACTTCCATCGAAATCGTTACCGGGATATCAAGAATGGTATCGAGCTTGCGGCGCTCATCATCACCAATCGGTGCCGACTCATCGGTCAGCTCTTCCAACGGCGCTGGCTGCGCCCCTTCGTCACTGGCCTGCTCTGCAAGTGCCGCCGCCCAATCGTCGGCAATTTGTTGGTCATTATTAGACATGTTTTATACCTATTCGGATCTCGTCCTTAATTGTCTGTATCGTCACTGTGGAGGTTCAACAGTGCCGAGCCTAATTCATCGCGATCGAGAAAAGCCAAGTCGCTCTTCACCATATCCGGACGTTTTAATTTTTCAGTGATCTTGAGTGCGATGCTCTCTCCCGCCTTACCCATTTTTGCGCGGTAAGTCGGCAGATCTTCAACAAACACCGTTGCCGCTTCAGGCATATCAATCGGGATCACATCACCCGGTTGGAGCTCCATCAGATCACGCAGAGTCAGGTCTACATCAAGCAATTTCGCCCGCATGTTTACCGGAACATCCATAATTTCATCGC
This sequence comes from Photobacterium sp. AWH4_225, assembly GCF_056158405.1. Lineage (NCBI taxonomy): Bacteria > Pseudomonadati > Pseudomonadota > Gammaproteobacteria > Vibrionales > Vibrionaceae > Photobacterium > Photobacterium sp. AWH4_225. Next base: position 3,101,648 of record NZ_JBSWTF010000001.1, read on the forward strand.
GCAGGGCCTTGCTCCAGCGAACATCGGTATCCATCTTGTCACTCTGGACACCGGCATCAAGCAATTCACGGATAGGCTCCACCATGGAATAAGGCATCACCACATGGAAGTCACCACCGCCGCCATCGACCTCGATATGGAATGAGCTAACCACAATCACTTCTGTCGGGCTAACGATATTGGCCATGGTCGGGTTCACTTCCGAATCAAGGTATTCAAACTCAACACCCATCACTGGAGACCAGGCTTCACGGTAGTCCTCAAACACCAGCTTGAGCAGCATCTGAACAATGCGACGCTCGGTCGGGGTGAACTCACGCCCTTCGATCTTGGCGTGGAAACGGCCATCACCACCGAAGAAGTTCTCCACCAAGATGAATACCAACCTTGCTTCCATGGTGATCAGCGCCGTGCCTTTGAGCGGACGGAATCGCACCATGTTCAAACTGGTCGGGACATACAAGGTATTCTGATACTCACCAAACTTGAGCATCTGTACCCCATTGATGGACACCTCGGCGGTTTTTCGCAACATATTAAACAAGCTGATCCGCATATGGCGGGCAAAGCGCTCGTTAATCAGCTCCAGTGTGGGCATCCGCCCACGGACTATCCTGTCTTGTGATGAAAAATCAAAAGCAATGACACCCGTTTCACTCTGGCCACCGTCATCATCATCATCGACATCATCAACGCCATGAAGTAGCGCATCAATTTCGTCCTGGGTTAATAAGTCACTCACATAAAACCTATTGCATTACAAAACCAGTAAACAGCACCCGTTCAACCGCTTGTCGACCGGATACCTTCAATAGCGCATCTTGGACCGCCGCCAACGACTGGCCGCGTAGCTCCAATCGCCCTGTCGGGGTTCTCAATTGCTCGACCGTTGCAGCACCAAAGGTCTGCAGCAGTGTACTTTCTATCAGCGGAATATGCTGTTGGGCGATCGCTTCATTGCTATCTCCCCGAACCATCAACTGTACTTTTACCTGTACCAGCCGGTCACGGGCATCCCCCGTCACATTGAAAATAAATGGCTGAGGAAGAATAACGTAATACGCCGATTCCACAACTGCCGGTGCCGCTTGGGAGCCAGCACCGCCAGACTGCGCAATTTCTGGTTCAGGCGATGAGTCATTCAAGAAAAACCATGCCGCTGCGCCACCACCACCAAGCAGAACAACAGCCAGCACGGCAATAATAATGAGTTTTTTCTTACCGCCGGGTTGCGCTTCATCTGCCATATTCAAATCGTCCTTTATCGTTCTTTATTGTTTTTGTGCATAAATACTTGGCCAGTTTAACAGACTGAACCGCTAGGCATAATAATCAACACCGTCTTTTGGTGCTGTCATCCACAAATCCGCCGAGTGTGATTGCGCCGCTGTACCATTTGCGTGCTCATGGGATGTTCCCTGACCACGGCCCTGCTCTCCATGCTGGGATTGAGAGCCCGCCTGACCATTCATTTGCTGCTGTGAACCACCCGCAAACTGGCGGCTGCTATCTTGCTGCACGCTGCTCTGGGCCAACTGTAGCCCCTGCAGGTGTAATAGTTCGCGCAGACGTGGCATCGCCTGTTCTACCAAGTCTCTTGACTGTTGGTTGGCGACGGTAATTTGCACCGAGGCCTGATCGTTGTTCATCGACAATTTGATCTGCAGCTTACCAAGCTCCGGCGGGTCAAGGCGGATATCCACATGCTTGAGGTTCTTCGACATCATCATCTGCACCCTGTCAGCAAGCTGGTCGCCCGCCTGCTCTTTGGTCAGAAGCAATGGAGGCTGGGCATTAGCCGGCTTTTCACCTTCACCGACTATCATGCCAGCTGCAGCCGTTCGATGAGCAGCATGTAACCCTTGCGCTTCTCCAACGCCGGTTCCTAGCCCATCATCGGCCCCCGAACTCATTGCACCGTCCGTTGTACCGGCCATAGACGCCGCTGCAAGTGCACCAGCACTGCCTTTGGTCATCAATGTACCTTTTGGCGAACTCGCGGAGACGGATAGTCCCATTAGTGCGGCAACATCACTTTTGGCTGATGACGAAAGCGTACCATCCGCGGACAAAGCCTGTGATAGCGGCGATGCCCCTTGGCCATTTTTCAGCTCGGCAAGATCTGCGCCTGACAACGTCATGCCAGCTAATGCCACTTTACCCTGGGAGTCAACTTTTGCCGCCGGGTCTTTAACCAAAAGCTCTTTTGCCAATAGCTCTTTAGCCAAAGCATCTTTACTTGAGCCGCCTTTACCTTGAAGCTCTTTACCAAGAGCTTCTTTGCCAGCAGCGCCTTCTTTGGTTGCGACTCCCTCTTTAGCTATGGGATCGGATAACTGCGCTTTAGTATCAGAACCTGCAGCCATTGCATCAGGCGGCAACAATTTGCCATCTACTCCTTTTCCTGGCCCAGAAGCTGAATGACCTGCGAGCTGATTATGTGATGCCGATAGGCGCTGGAGTAATTCTTCCCCCTCACTCATCGAGCTCTTGGCATTATCAGGAGAAACCAAAGCAGAGCCAGCTTGCTGGGCAACAACATTTACATTCGTATCATCACCTGACTCGGTAGCATCAACCTCAGCAGTTTGACCTTTTGTTTTGTTCTCAGAAGTGGTTGACTGGGTAACCTCATCACTACTGCCTTCCTGAAGTAGCTCAATATTTTCAGTACCCTGGGCAACTTTATTGACGGCCTGCTCATCGGTAGCTTTTGAGTCTGTTAGCTTGGAAGAGCCGTCTTTCGTTTCTCCATCAAGCTTATTCTTCCCTTCCTGAGTGGATTCAATGTTGTCCGAAGCACCAGTAGAACCGGTTTCAAACGCATCTTTTAGCGTGTCGGTAAATCCCTTGGAAGAAGCCGATGACGTGCCATCCTTCGCCTGACTTTCAGCAACAGATGATGTCTTTGACGCTGGCGCTGAAGACGCCGACGCCGACGCCGACGCAGTATCCGCTGATAGAAATTGAGATAAAAACATAATGATGATCGCGCTTTGACTATGGCCTATAACGAATGAAATGCAAAAATTACGCCAAGTGGTTTCGTTCTATTAGCGGCTCATTTGGCGACGGGCATATTGCATCGTGGCAAACTCATCCATCATTTTCTGCTCTTGCTTATCCAGCAGGCGCTGTCGCTCCGTTTGCTTCTTCTCGATCAACCACTCAATCGAGCGTCGTTGTTTTCGCATTTCCTGCCAATGCTGGCTGCATTGCTCAACTTGCTGATCAAAATGCGCACCCGCACTCTTTTGCTTTACCAAGGTTTCATCAAGCTGATTCAAAAACTTCTGCAGATGATTGTAAGCACTGGCTGTTAGCCCTTGCTGACCCCGTTCAGACAACTGGCGACAGTAATCCAAGCGGTACTGCTCGATCTGTTGTAATTGCTGCAGATAGTTTTCACGTTCAATACGGGCTTGGTTGAGTGCCAGCGACGCCTTATGCTCCGCGTCAGCGGTCTGATTCAAAATCAGCTCCAATGCACTATCGGCTGCCATGACTTACTCCTGAAAATTATTATCCGCTTAGCTATTGCCCGCTAAGAACAGCACGCAGCATGTTGACACACATCTCGTATGGGACGGCTTCTTTCATCGACTGCTGCATGTAGCCATCGAGTCGTGGTTTCAAGGCAAACGACTGATCGATGGCCTGATCGGTACCAGGCTTATAGGCGCCGATAGACACCAAATCCTGGTTCTTGCGGCAAATAGACAATACCTGCCTAACAGCTTTGGACATCATCATATGCTCTTCGCTGACAATGGCTGGCATCACTCGGCTAACCGAGCGTTCGACATCAATCGCTGGATAGTGACCGGCATCAGCCAGCTCTCGCGATAAGACAATGTGGCCATCCAAAATGGCCCTCGATGCATCGGCAATCGGATCTTGCAGATCATCCCCTTCCGTCAGCACGGTAAAGAAGGCGGTAATGGAGCCTTGATGTTCACCACCATTACCGGCACGTTCCACCAAGGCGGGTAACTTAGCAAATACCGAAGGCGGGTAGCCTTTGGTCGCTGGCGGCTCACCAACAGACAGGGCGATTTCACGCTGTGCTTGGGCAAAGCGGGTTAATGAGTCCATTAACAGCAAGACATCCAGCCCTTGGTCACGGAAGTACTCCGCTATCGTTAATGCGGTTTGGCATCCTTTCAAGCGCATCAAAGGTGAAGCATCTGCAGGCGCAGCAACCACCACAGCACGCTGGCGTCCTTCGCTACCAAGGATCTCATCAATGAATTCTTTCACTTCTCGGCCACGCTCACCAATGAGCCCGACCACGACAACCTGTGCCGTCGTGCCCCGCGTCATCATACCCAAGGTCACGGATTTACCGACACCTGAGCCGGCAAACAAGCCGATACGCTGTCCTTTACCGACAGTCAACAACCCATTGACTGCCTTCAAACCCACATCCAGCGGCTCTTTAATTGGTTTTCTGGCTAGCGGATTGATCGGCTCGGCATTGAACGCCGCTCGATCGGCAGTGAAGATATCACCGAGACCATCAAGCGGGTTACCCACACCGTCTATTACGCGGCCAAGCAGCTCCATACCAACCGGGATCCCGCCAGCTTCGGTAATGGGCGTTACTCTTGCTCCTGGCATTACCCCGGTCAATTGTTCACTGGGCATCAAAAATAGGGTTTCTCCTGAGAAGCCAACGACTTCAGCTTCCATATCCCCCGTTAGGGTCTCGACTTTGCACAAGCTACCAACCGGTGCACGGCAACCAATCGCTTCCAATGTCAGCCCAACCACACGCACCAGACGGCCAGAGGCCACCGGTCGGCAGGCAGTATTAGAGGTTTGGTAACGGGATAAACGTTGAGCCAGATTGGCCATTACGCCTCTCCGGACTCTTGTTGAGATGACGGTTGAGGCTGAGACTGGCTGTTAAGGCCAACAAACTGCTCGAGCAAATGGCGTAGGCGAGTTTCCATCTGGTAGTCAACAGTCGAATTGCCTGATTCAACGAACAAATCACCGCGATTCATGGCTGGCTCGGCCTGCAAAGTCCACCGGCGTTCGGCCAAGTTCTCTTCGCCGTAAGCCTGCTTGATAAGATCTAAATCTTCCGGATGCAGCTGAATAGTCGTTTGCTGTCCGGCCATCGGCAACGCCGCGATACCTTCTCGCAACGTTTGCAAAATCACTTGAGGGTTAGTCTTGAGCTCAACCTGGATCAACTCTCGGGCCAAGCTCGTGGCCAAAAACACCAACTGCTGCTCAACAGCGTCATCGACCTGCTGCAACGGTGTGGCCAATTTTTCAATCAATTGCGTGAGGTGGCCGACTTGCTCGTCAATTTGCCCCTTTCCTTGTTCCAGCCCCTGCTCCAAACCTTGAGCCAAACCTTGTTCAAGCCCTTGCTGCAGACCTTGTTCCATACCCTGCTGCATACCTTGCTCGAAGCCTTCGCTGTGACCGGCAGTACGGCCTTCAGCAATCCCTTCTTCGTAGGCAGAGTGGCGGATATCATCAAGATCGGCGGCAGTAAGCGGTGGTAATTCCGGCTCTTCGTCGAGTGGCTCGACTTGCCACTCAGGATCATAATTGAGGGCATTTTCTGTTATACTCTCATGCTCTGGGGAGTAGTCCGGATAAGCCCAGCGCTCAAGCTCTTGCGCCTGATGTTCAGACACACGCAAAAAGCCGCGGCGGCGATCCATTGGGCGATCAGTAGACATAATTAGCCTTTACCTGACTATTTGCCGTTACCAGGCTAGTAGGCGTTACAATGCGAAATGTCTTTGCACGATTACAGGAATTCATCCGCACCGCCTCCGGTCAACATCAACTCACCCGCATCAGACAAGCGACGGGCAATCGATAGGATCTCTTTCTGGGCTGATTCCACGTCAGCCACACGGATTGGCCCCATAGCCTCAAGATCATCCTGCAGCATTTCGGCAGCACGCTTGGACATATTGCGCAAGATTTTCTCGCGCAACACATCATCAGCCCCTTTCAGGGCTTTCTGCAACAGATCTTGCGGTACATCACGCAGCAAGGTCTGGATGCCGCGATCGTCCACTTCAGCCAGGTTATCGAAGACAAACATCAGATCTTCAATCTGGGTTGCCATGTCTTCGTCGTTATCACGAATTTGATCCATCAGCGCACCCTCAACATTGTTGTCGAGGTAGTTCATGATTTCGGCAGCTGCCTTCAGGCCACCAATTTTCGCAGCCTGTGCACCGGCCTGACCGGCAAACTGTTTCTCCATGATATCGTTTAGCTCATGAAGGGCTGCCGGCTGGACTTCCTCGAGGTTGGCAATACGCATCATCAGATCCAAGCGAACCCGTTCAGGGAACTGTGCCAGGATCTCTGCTGATTGCTCAGGCTCAAGGTATGACAAAACAATGGTTTGGATCTGCGGGTGTTCATTAAGAATAATGCTCGCCACCTGACGGGGATCCATCCATTTCAGTGAATCAAGACCACGAGAGCCGCTGCCCATCAAGATCTGATCAACCAGGTTATTGGCCTTATCTTCACCCAAAGCCGCAATCAGGGTATTTCGAACAAAGTCTTCGCTGCCCATACCGATGCTGGTGTATTTCTGGATATCTTCCAGAAAATGGCGATGAACCGCTGATACTTTTTCTTGGTTCAGATCGGCCATTTGCGCCATCACGCCACCCACACGCTGAACCTGCTTGGGTTCAAGATGACGAATGATACTTGCCGCATCCTGCTCATTGAGGCTAAGTAGCAAAATCGCAGCTTTGTCTGCCCCAGTCAGGGTCGTGATATCAAATTTCTTGTTGTCTGTGGTTGCTACTTCATTAGCCATCTTCAGTTACCCAACTCTTAACAACCTGCGCAGCAAGATCCGGCTCGTTAGCAACCAGTGCACGAACCGCTTTCAGTAGATCTTCATCTTTGTGCAAGTTTGGTAGATCCAAGTTGCTGCTGCTTAGCTCCAGCGTTTCAACGCCATCAAGCTCGCTACCAATTAGATCAATGGAATCTTGACCACCAGCCGGTACCGGCAAACCATTTTCATCCAATGGCGTACCATCTGCAGCCTGATTTGGATACAGCAACTTGCGCATCGCTGGACGAACCATAACGACCATAATGACAATAATCACCAATGCCGCAGCCAACCAACGTACCCAAGTATTGAAATTCGGGTGATCCCAAATAGGCAGATCTGCCATCATTTGCTCTTCAGGAACAGCAAATGGCACGGAAATCACTTCCAGCATATCGCCGCGCATTTCAGAGAAGCCAACGCCGCCTTTGAGCAAGCGGGCAATTTTAGCCAGTTCAGCTTCACTTAGGGCAACACGAGTGACTTCACCGGTTTCAGGATTCGCCACCTGCTTGTAATCAATAGCCACGGAAACCGTCTGGCGATCAACCGTACCAGTTTGGGCGCGGCGGTGCCTGATGGTGGTATCCAGCTCATAGTTACGGGTCGCCTCTCGGTGCACCGAGTTATTGCCTGCACTGCCACCAGATTGTAATTCTTTGACTTCCTGAGGAATCGCGCTGTCTGCCGGCGGCTGATTACTCAACGCCCCCGGAATACCTGCGACCATGCTGCCGTTGTTGATGTCTTCCAGCGTATATTCACTGCGGGTTGACTGGGAGGCCGGGTCATATTGCTTGCGGGTCTCTTCCACGGCGCTGAAGTCCATTGAGACATCAACCTGAGCGGTATAGTTACCCAGCCCCAATACAGGGATCAGGATGGCGTCAATTTTCTCGCGAAGCGCTTGCTCTTGCTTGCGTTCCAGCTCGTATTCTTTACGACGTGCGGTTGCCTGAGGATCGGCCGTGCCCGAACTGAGCAAGCGGCCATGCTGATCCGTTACCGTAACACGGGTCGGTTTAAGTCCCGGTACCGCGGTAGCCACCATATCGACGATAGAGTCAACTTCTTGCTGGCCCAATGAACCACCAGTCGATAGAGTCAAAAAGACAGTGGCGGACGCTTCCTGGTTATGGCGGACAAACACACTTTGTTTTGGCATCGCCAGCAATACCTGTGCTTGGCGAACCTGTCGGATCTGCTCAATCGCACGGGCTAACTGACGTTCACGGCTGAGCTTCAAGCGCTCTTGCTCAAGACGCTGCGACACGCCAAAGCCCATATCCTGCAACAGGATATCGTCGCCTACTGCCGCGGTCTGGTTCAATCCGGCACGGGTCAACTCCAGCTTGATGGCAGAGAAGTTATCCGCCGGTACCCGAATAGTATTCCCATCAAGGGTATAATTGATTTTCTTCTGATCGAAATGATCGAGGATGGGGATCAGCTCTGCGGTTTCATAAGTGCCCAGCGGTCGCATTTCTGGCTCTTTAATCCAAGAGACAACAAGGACAATCAAAGCGACACAGATAGCCACCGACAGAACCAGAACGACCTGGCGCAGGACATCAAGATTACCCAGCATGCTATCAACACGCGAGGCACTCTTTTCTCCTGCATCCGGGTTCTGAAGCTCCAGTTCGCTATCTGCCATTACCGCTGTTGACGGTGAATTGCCAGCAACGGCGAGCTCATTGTTAGTTGATGGTTCCGACACGCACTACTTTCCTATTAAACCGGCATATTCATGAGTTCTTTGTACGCTTCAACCATTTTATTGCGCACTTGTACCGTCGCTTCGAAAGCAACACTCGACTTGTTGCGGGCGATCATGACATCAGACAGGGATACGCTGCGATCCCCTTGGTCGAAGCGAGTGGCTAACTCACTGGATTGTGACTGGAGCTGATTAACGCCTTTAATGGCATCACCCAGCATGGCACCGAAATCTGCGCTGACCTGTTGTCCTGTTGCCGGGCGAGAAGCGCTGGAGGCTTCCAATTGCATGGCCTGCATTTCGGCTTGAAGTCCATTTACTTTCATTTATCTCTCCTACCCGTCAGAAACTTGTCAATCCAACTAGTTGTCAGCCTAATTTCTTTATTAATATGATTATGTTAAGTATGAAGGAAATCATCCTTCAATGCGGTGATCAAACTGGGATGTCTATCCCAGCATCACGCATTTTTGCCAACTTATAACGCAATGTCCTTGGACTGATCCCTAATTTTTCCGCAACATCCTTGCGTTTGCCATCACAGGCACGAATGGTGTCTAGAATAATCGAAAACTCTTGTTCCCGCAGCTCATTTCCTAACCCATCTGCTGGCATCGCAGAATTTTGTCTCTCGGCATTTTGCTGCTCTGTCGCCACATCAGGTACAACCGCGGAATTATCATTTGACCCAGAATGTGCCATCGGCGCAAGCAGGGTCTGCAAGCCATCAGCATGTAACCAATCAAGCCCTTCTAGCAGAATGTCCGACTCGGCAACAGTTTGCCCCTGACACAGAATCAATGTCCGCTGGATAACATTATCCAGCTCTCGCACATTCCCCGGCCAGCTGTACTGCTTGAGCTTAGCAACTGCTGCCATTGAAAATTCAGGCACCGGTTGTCCTTGCTTGGTACAGTGTCGCTCCATCAGATATTGAGCTAGAGGCTCGATATCTCCCGGACGATCAGATAAAGCCGGCCACATCAATGGAAAAACATTGAGGCGATAATACAAATCCTCACGAAAGTTACCCTGCGCGACATATTCTTTGAGATCGCGGTTACTGGTTGCCAGCACGCGAACATCCAGCTTGATGCTCTTGCGGCTGCCCAAACGCTCAACTTCCCGCTCTTGCAATACCCGCAGTAGCTTGGCCTGCAAGTTAAGATCCATCTCGCTGATTTCATCAAGCAGTATCGTTCCGCCCTGAGCTTGCTCGAACTTGCCCGGACATGCCTGGATCGCTCCGGTAAACGCCCCTTTCTCATAACCAAACAAGGTCGCTTCTAGCATGTTATCCGGAATAGCCGCACAGTTAATGGCAACAAATGGCCCTTCGTTGCGGTTAGAGTTCTGATGAATGTACCGTGACATCACTTCCTTACCCGAACCACTCGGACCAAGTACCATCACGCTGGCATCGGTTTTGGCGACTTTTTCAGCCAGTGCCAATAACTTAAGTGATTTTTCATCAGCCGCAATAGTTTGCCCGCTTTCGCTTTTTACCGGTGCATAGCGACTGACCATATTGAGCAGTACTTCCGGGGCAAACGGCTTAGCCATGTAATCAATCGCGCCTTCTTTCATCGCCGAGACGGCATCTTCAATATTGGCGTAAGCGGTCATCAGCAATACAGGTAATTTGGGCCAGTTGTGCTTAATGCTGCGGAGCAAGCCAAGGCCATCCATACCCGCCATTTGCACATCCGATACAACAATATCTACGGAATTGGCTTTTAGCACCAACAAAGCCTGCTCGGCACTGTCAGCTTCCAGAGAGTGGTAACCGGCCAAAGCCAATGTGTCTACCAAGGCTTCTCGCAAGCCTTCATCATCCTCGACAACTAATACTCGGCTTTGGTTCATAGGGTCACTCCTGTCGGATCAATGTGTTGTCCGTTTTGTTCTTGTAATTGTTGTTGTGATAGTTGTTGTGATTGATCTAAAGGTGCTTTGGATATCTGCTTTCTTTGCTCACTCGCGTCCTGCTCATCGGCTTGTGGTAATGACAAGGTAAAGCACGCTCCCTTGCCTAGCTCAGATTCCAAGCTCAAGCGGCCTTTGTGCGCATTGGCCACCATCTGTACCACAGCCAGTCCAAGGCCAGTGCCCTGCTGGCGAGTGGTAAAAAAGGGTTCTAAAATTTTCTTCTGCATCTCTGGCGCAATACCCGGACCGTTATCCAAGACGGCGAGATGTATCCATCCTCCTTGGGCTACAACCTGTACCGCAACCCGGCATTGCTTGCCTGCCATCTGGATGGCATTGGTGATCAAATTACTGATCGCACTGGCCAGTGCATTGGCATTACCCAATAAAGTCAGGGACTCATCATCACAGTCGATACTGAAATCGACATTGTTATTGATCACCTGCGCTTCCACCATGCTATCCAACTCATTGAGCAAGGTTTCGAGGGTAAAGCACTCTACCACCTTGTTATCCCCGCCTTTGGCGAATAGCAGCATATCGTTGACCTGCTTTTCCAAGTCATGCAGGCGATCAACGAGCTTTCCCTGAAATCTCTCTCGCATCGGCGCCGTCAAATTAGGTGCAGCCAAGTTTGAGGCATACAGCATGGCACTGGATAGCGGCGTTCTTACCTGGTGAGCCAACGAGGCAACCATCTTGCCGAGCGATGACAAACGTTGCATCTCACTCACCCGCGATTGAAGCAGACGGGTTTCTGTCATATCGGTGATAAAGATCAGCTGGCCACTATTGGAAGCAGAAATCGCCAATTTAACCCTGCGGCCATTTTTTAAAGAAATCTCATGGCCGTCATCATCACGAGGCGAAAAGGCACGTTGGATTACATCCACCCAACGCTCATCAATAAGTGGCTGCTCAAGCAAGCGGATTGCTTCAGGATTAGCTTCACGGACGATACCGCCAGAATCCAAGAAAATCACCCCAGACGGCATCACATCCAGTACCTGCTGATACCGGCTGACTTGTTGTGACAATGTGCCCAAAGCAGGATCGGAACTTTGAGATATGCTCTGTGCAGGCTGATTATCGTCCATGGAAAACCTTGATCTGTATGCTGTCAACTACTTAGCCATGCATGAATAGTGCCAAAATTACATCTTTATTATCAGCACTTTATCTACAGAAAGGAATATAACATGACGCCATTTTTTTGGCGTCATGTTTTTGAAAAGCGTTTTTTGAGAAGCGTTTCTTTGAGGAAAATGTTTTGAGAAGAGTTTTTGAAACTCAACTAGCGGCTCAGACCATATTTGCGCATTTTCTCAACCAATGTGGTTCGGCGCATACCCAGCATATCAGCAGCGCGGGCGACTACCCCACCCTGTGCTTCCAATGCTTGGCTGATCATGTCTATTTCCAGCTCAGCCAGCATTTCCTTCAAATTCACCCCTTCCGGCGGTAAATCACTGTGGTTCTGTGCTGTTTCAAGATCTGAAGCTTGGCTGCTGAACATGTCAGCCAGCGCCATTCTTTCATGGTCATCAACAGACATGAAGTTTTCTTCCGGCTGGAATTCTGGGAACTGGCTATAGCGGTACTTCATCGGTAGGTGGCTGATATCCACCATTTCACCCGGATAAAGTATGATCAAACGCTCAACCAGGTTGGCAAGCTCACGGATGTTCCCCGGCCAGTCATGCTCCATCAGCGAGGTAACAGCACGCGGGGTAAAGTGAATTGGCTTCGCGCCCTGGGCTTCCATACGAGCCAGTAGCTCTTGGAGCAACAACGGAATATCTTCCATGCGCTCACGAAGCGCTGGCATTTCAATAGGGAAGACGTTCAAGCGGTAGTAGAGATCTTCGCGGAACTTCTCTTCGGCAATCATAGATTCAAGATCGCGGTGAGTCGCTGCGACAATACGTACATCAGCCTTAATGGTTTCACTGCCACCCACACGCTCGAAGCAACGTTCCTGAAGCACACGCAGCAGTTTCACCTGCATTGGCATTGGCATGTCACCAATTTCATCAAGGAACAGTGTGCCGCCTTCAGCTAACTCAAAGCGGCCTTTACGGGTTGAAACGGCACCTGTAAATGCGCCTTTCTCATGGCCAAATAGCTCACTTTCCAGTAAATCCGGCGGGATAGCACCACAGTTCACCGGCACAAAAGGCCCTTTACCACGGGTAGAATGGTAATGGATATTACGTGCGACCACTTCTTTGCCGGTACCCGACTCACCAAAGATCAATACGCTGGCATCGGTTGACGCGACCTGCTCCATCAAGTGGCGGATCTCGCTAATAGCCTCACTACGGCCAACCATGCTTCTGAACAAAGTATTCTTGCGACCGAATGTCGGCAATTGGAAGGTTTGTTTACCCAGGAACTCCTTGCAATGGCGGAAGGCGTCCATCAACTGACCGTAATGGACAGGCTTATCGAGATTACCCACGTAGTTCGGCAGCGCGGCGAGTTCTGCTTCATGCTCACCCATCGAGATCACCGGGATATGGTGATGGGTACGCAAGAAATTCAGTAAATTGCTTAGCGACTGGCTAGAAGAAACTTTGCCGAGTAAACAGGCGCCCCACTCTTTTTCCCAGTGCGAACTGTTAACCTCTTGAGACGAATAAGCCTCATACTGCTCACCGATAAAGGTAAGGATCACGCTTAAATCATGGCGATGCTGTTGGTCATCATCAATAACGAGGGTATGAACTTGCATAGAAAAGAGTTTGCCTGCCTACTTAAGAGTTATTTCGTGCTGGCATTATCGACATTCATATTCAAAAATTATGAAAAAATCTGCGTAATGCGACGAGAAACCACTTCAAATCTTATCTGACCATTGTAATTAAAGTACAGAATAAGGCAACCGACGGCGGGCAAAAGCTGTGAAGCTATCCCAATGAAAAGCAAGCTTGGGATAGCTTTCGAATGGATTTTATACTGGAGAGGGGCTCACAACACGTCACAGCATTACTGTGGCAATTTTATGATTCCTCGGCCAAGTGATGATACTCGGCAGGGATTTGCTCCCACGCAGACTTGATTTCACGCAGCAAGTCGACCACTTCGTTAAAGTTTTCCGACTTGTTGTTTGAGCTGCCGTCAATAATATGACGCAGCATAAAGTCATACAGGTTATCCAAATTTGTCGCCACCTCACCGCCGTCTTCCATCGACAGGCTATCTTTCAAGGTGCCAATGATCGCCAGTGCCTTAGACACCCGCTCACCTTTCATTGCGACATTGCCCTGATCCATTGCCGCCTTGGCTTGGATCAAGCGCTCAATGGCTCCCCCTAGCAGCATCAATACCACACGGTGTGGAGAGGCACTGGCCAACTGGGAGTTAACGGACACTTGCTTATATGCCTGAAGCGAACCACGCATAATCATTTCCTATTTATTTTTGATACATTTGATAGACAGACACTGACTTCTTGCCTTGCTTGGCGGTCAGTAGCTTCTGCCGTATCCGGGCTTTGTTCTGTTCGAGTAGCACTTTCAAGTCGCGGGTACGTTGCTGGACGTCCTCAAAGGCTTCCCGGCTGAGGTTGTCGCGATCTGCCAGGATCATTTTGACCTGCTCATGCCTTGCTGCGACCAACTGTTCGAGCTGCTCGGAAAAATCGTCTGGGTATTCCTCAAGCTCGAGCAAGGCTTTGATATGTTGTTCTAGTTTCGCTAACTCTTGCATGTTTCACCTTTAGAAAACCAGCATACTCATCATAGTGCTGAGTTCGTTGTTCATTTTGTAGATAGCCGCATCCATGGCGGAGAGTTGTTTGTACATCCGCTCTTCATACGCCTTCATCCGCTCATCCAATGTCGCCAGATCATCATCTAACCGACTCTGTTGTTCTTTTAGGCTGTCTTCTCGACTGGTGATTGTACCTTCCCGTCCGACGAAGCTATCGAGCAAATCATCGGCTTTTTTCAGAAAACCCTCATCGCCATTAAAAAAGCGGCCAAAATTAACAAAGTTATTGTCAAGTTGCTCTTCAAGAATGTCATCATCAACCTCGAGCTTGCCATAACGGTCAGTGGTCACGCCAAACTCTGAAAGCAAATAACTTTTTCCGTTAACCTCAACAGGTTCATTCAGGAGGTTACGCAGTTGGCTAAGTAATGAGCGAGATACACTATCGCCGACGAGCGGCCCACCACTCTCTTCTTCTACATTGTATTTTGACTGAGAGTCGACCATCTCGAACAAGCTATTGTACGCTTCGACGAATGAATCAATCGCTGATTTAGGCTTATCAGTATCATTTTCTATCTCGATGATGGCATTTTTAACTTCAATATCATCGGTGTCATTACCCGTGCCATAGGTGCCGGTAATCTTCTTTGCATCCAGCGTTACACCTTCAATCGCATCGGTAAAGGTATTCGTGCTGTTTGTTACCGTCGAGAAGCCATCAATCACAATCACTGCATCTTTGGCTTCCTGCATTTCCTGCATATTTGGGTTGCCGGTGATGTTATCAGGGTCAAAATCCAAATCGCCCAAATCCCCAGTAGCACCTGACGCATCAATACTGATCTTGTTTTCTTCACCCGTTTTGGTGCTTGAAAAAATCAGTTTGGCACCCGTGTCATCAGTGATGATAGTCGCTGTAATTCCAGGGTTATCATCAGCATCGTTAATCGCCTGAACCACATCTTTGAGGCTGCTCTTGTTAGCTGCGATACTGATTGTCATAGTATTAGAGCCAACACCAATAACCAAATCACCAGAGCCTAAACTACTATCAGGATCGGCAGTTAAGCTGTCACTGGCCACTTTATGGGTCTCAGCCAGTTGCTTAACTTCGACAGAGTAACGACCGTTTTGGGCATTACTTTCAACTGTCACACCCAAATAGCTGCTTTCAGATGATGAAGCACCTTTACTGGAAAAAACCTCATCTTCATCAAACGATTCGAACATGTCTTGCAGTGAACTGGCAGAGGACTTCACCAAGCCGTAGGCACTCAGGCTGGCGTCAACTTTCGACTTTTCATTGGTAATACGGATTTCTTTTGGCGTGCGCTCAGCCGCAACCAGTTGTTGAGTCATTCCAGCAACATCAAGACCAGAGCCTAAACCACCAACTGATAAACCTGCCATTTTTAACCTCTATCCAATTCAGTCTTTATGACTTGCCGCCTGCAGCAGACACAGTTCTAATGCAAAAAGCACGCCAAGCTATATTTTTTCTTGAAATGAACTCACGGAGTATTTTGCCAAATTAGAATTAAGCTCCAATAGCTCCTGTGCAGGAATCTGCCGGATCAGATCACCACTGGCCTTGTCATAAATGTATACAACCTGCTCACCATTCTCCTCGTCAAATTCAAACTTGAGTTCACGGTTGATCCGCTGCGACAAGGCTTCAATTTGCTCACGGTGAAATTCATTGAGTTCATCTGCTGAAGGCTCACTCATCAGTCGAGATGAATCTGCTTTTTCTGTTTGATTAACCGCGGACTTCAATGGCAACTCTGTTTTGGCAGCATCAGTAGGCTTTGAGCCACCTAGTTCACTAAGGGAAAGATTCAGCTTAGCTTTTGCGGGGAGAGCTGAATTAAGAGAAGAAGCTGAGGGGTTATCTGATAATTTATCCATGATAATCACTTCTCCTTAATGTTTACAAAAAGCGAATAGAGGCATGGCTACTCAGCCATGCCTCTTTTCTTTTAATGAATTACAGTAGGCTCAATGCCGCCTGTGGGTTCATTTTCGCCTGGGCAAGAATCGAAGTAGATGCCTGCTGTAGGATCTGGTTCTTGGTCAGGTCTGTGGTTTCTTTAGCAAAGTCAACATCCTTAATACGGCTGTTTGACGCATTTACGTTTTCATTGATGTTCGCTAGGTTGTTCAGCGTATGGTTGAAACGGTTCTGTACCGCACCCAAGTCAGCACGCTGCGAGTCAATGGCACCAATCGCTGAGTCAATAACGTCAATTGCACTTTGAGCACCGCTAGCTGTAGAGATATCGATATCGGCAACAGAGTTCAAACTTGAAGTTGAGCTGCCCATTAATTCAGTCAGATCAGTAGTACCATCATCTGATAGAGAGAAAGAGCTGGTTGAGCTTAGTGATAGCTCGGCGTTCTTAACGATTTCATCGTTTGCAGTACCTGCACCAACACCATCTAGTGTAACACCACCACCAGCAGCATCTAGTGCATCAGTCACTTTGATACCGTCAACATTTTTCGCAGACACTGTCAAATCACCGGCATCATCGATGGTTGCTGTATAGCCCGCTTTACCAAGATCAGCGGCTAAGTCTTCCATCTTACCCTGGTACTTATCTAGCTTGAATGAATCATCACCAATTTCTAACGTACCAGTTTCAGCTGCACTCAGGTTAGAGATTTTAGTTTGAACCGTTGTTTCTGCTTTTACACCGCTACCAGATGCGTTGATGTTAGCCATCACGTCAGTGACCTTATCTGTTGCTGTAACTGCAACAGTTTTATCACCATTTGGACCATGGATATTGATATCACCCGCAGTAAGGCCAACAGCATAGTCTTCACCAGCACTTGTCTGAGGTGTGGCAACACCAAATACAGAACCTGCACCGCCAGTTGTATGGTTACCAATCGCGTTAGCTGACACATCACCTAGGGTTACTTCGATAGTCTCGTTGGCATTTGAACCCACCTGGAAGCTTTGTGTGCCGTAGCTACCGTCCAGTAGGTTCTGGCCACCAAAGGTAGTCGTTTCTGCAATACGTGTCATTTCAGTTTGAAGTGCATCGACTTCTTTCTGAAGTGCCGCACGGTCATCATCTGAGTTCGAACCGTTCGCTGCCTGTAGAGATAGATCACGCATACGCTGCATGATGTTGGTCGATTCCTGCATTGCACCTTCAGCAGTCTGTGCAATAGAGATACCGTCGTTAGCATTACGCATCGCCACGTTCAGGCCGTTGGTCTGGCTAGTTAGACGGTTAGAGATTTGCAGACCCGCCGCATCGTCTTTAGCACTGTTGATACGCAAACCAGAAGACAAACGCTCCATGCTGCTGCTTACGTTGTTAGTTGCTGAACCTAGGTGACGCTGGGCCGTCATCGCTGAAACGTTAGTATTTACGGTAACAGACATATTTCGCTCCTTGTTGAGTTACAACCCAGCCTAAGCGGGGGTAAATATCTCTTTTTGTTTAAGTACTTCTATTAACGGCACAAGCAAAAATACCTTTAGGAATTTTTTTAAAAAAAATTAAAACGGGTCTGTGGGTCTGTGGGTCTGTGGGTCTGTGGGTCTGTGGGTCTGTGGGTCTGTGGGTCTGTGGGTCTGTGGGTCTGTGGGTCTGTGGGTCTGTGGGTCTGTGGGTCTGTGGGTCTGTGGGTCTGTGGGTCTGTGGGTCTGTGGGTCTGTGGGTCTGTGGGTCTGTGGGTCTGCAAGAAGACTCTACGAGCTACGCTGCTTCGTCAAACTCTAACTTTAAATGCCATGTATCGCTGCTAACTTTCCCATAGGGCCGTAGCACCGCTCTTAACTCCACAGTACCGATGTTTTTAAAGCGGCAAGACTCTGCCGCTTTAGTCTGAAAGAACGATTGGAGTTTACAGGTAGTTAAACAAACTAAGTTGCTTGGTTTGGTTGAAGGCAGCCTGGGAGGCCTGAAGGGCCAGCATGTCTTCGTTTAGCTCAATGATTGCCTTGCTGTAGTCCAAATCTTCCAAGCTTCCCTTGGCCTTATTGAGGCTCAATTCGAAGTCTTGATGCTGAGCCTCATAGGTTTCGAGCGTTTTCAAGCCAGTTCCGACTTCTGCCCGGCGTTGGTTCATATGGACATATGCTGCATTTAACTCTTCAATGGAACGCTGTAAGCTAGCTCTCGCTTCAGGAGATGAAGACGGTGACTCAGAGAAGTTGATCGCATCATTCATTGTCTGGAACAGATCAATGGTCGATGTCTTGTCTAAGGTGACGCTATCCCCCGGCTTTAGTTCACCATCAAACTTGATATCCAAATTCGCTTCATTACCTGGCGTGTTATCAATAAACTGAATCCCCTGTGAAGGATCATAAGGTTGGAGGCCTTGAGAGTTACCATCACGGAACAGTTCATAATCAAAGCCATCATTACCATTATCATGAAATTCAATACGGTAAAGTGAGTTATCATTCAACTCCGCATTCGTAGCTGAAAGCATCGATAGTTCTGAGCCATCTTGCAGCCCGGCATAATCAGGGCGATAGTCACCGAATGGGTTCTCTATTCCCATAAATACATGATCACCCGCCTGACTTGTTTGCACGTGAACAGATGTGTCTATACGTGCTTCACGATGACCACTGTCACCAAGGTATTGCACCTTGCCATTAGCATCTTCAACAAAAGGCTGAGTACTTGATTGGTGACCTGCAAAAACATAATTGCCACCTTCATCTTGCACATTCGCTAAATTCATCAAGCCGCCATATAAGCTTTCTAACTCATTTTTAAATGCGGTTTTATCATCGCCAGCCATCGCACCATTGATCATGCCAATCAGCTTCTGTTTGGAGCTATCAATGTGGCTTTCCACATTCTTGAGAGAGGTCTCAAGGGTGCCCAAACGGTTATTGGCCAAGGTGATTGATTTCTGGAACTGTTCAATTTGAACCAATTGTTGTTTGTAATTTTGAGTTGATACTGATGCAACAGGATCATCACCGGCGGTTTTGATACGCTTACCCGTTGCCAGTTGCTCATTGGTGTTGTTTACCGCCCCTTGCTTGCGCATAAGGTTAGACGTCAAGTTCTGATATTGGGAAAAGGTTGAAACACGATTGATCATAATGCCTCCTATCCTTAAACCGCACGCAGCAGCGTATCAAAGGTTTCGCGGGCCACGCTCATAATGCGGGAGGAAGCCATATACGCCTGTTGGAACTTCATCAAGTTTGCCGCCTCCTCATCCAAGTTGACACCGGACACACTGGCGACCCGCTCAGTGGCTGCATCAAAATCCAGTTGGCTGATCTGGCCAAACTTCTCGGCATTCATCTTCTGGATACCGACATCAGTCGTGAGGGTCTGGAACAAGTCAATCACGCTGGAGCGGCCATTGTTCATGGTCTTCTCGGTTTGCAGGTGCTGCATTTCCAGCAAGTTACTGTTATCGCCTTCCGCAGGCGTTGCGCCTAATTGCACCGTAAAGCTATCATTGGCTGCCGCGCCGCTGCTAAGCGCCAACGTCGGCACAGGATTATTCAAGGCGTCAGCAAAATGGATAACACCATTGGTTACAGGATAATCAATAGCCGTACTCGGAGGCAAAGCGTTGCCCTGAGCGTCATAACCAATCAAGTTGATCGGGTTGCCTTGGTCATCCAATACCGATAAAGAATCACCGGTGTTACTGATCGACACCTGATAGCTTCCACTAACTTGCGCTGTAGGTAGCGGCTCTAGTTGCGCAGTTCCTTGGTTTGCCTCTGCTGCCGTAACTACCCGCTGGGCGGCAATATCCGATGCTTCTGTTGCATTCATGGCCATCTGTGCGCCGCCAAGCCGCACAGGGCGAATGGTAAAGGTTTCATCAGACGGGGCCGCTGATAAATTACTAACGTTAATTTGCATACCATCAGCTTGCAGCACTTGCGGGTCTGTTGCTGCAATTGTTTGGTTCAATACTTCTTCGCCTTTGGCATTAAACATCTGGTAGCTATTGGTTATCCCATCAGTGCTTGCTTTTAACTGGTAATCACCCACTTGAAGTTTGGAGACATCATCAATGGCTACGGTCATATCGGCACTACTGCCCACCGGTTTAAGCACCCGCTGCTGCATCGCAATCGGATCATTGATATCAGCAAACATGTTCTTGCCCTGCTCGCCTTTCAAATCCAAGCCCTGGCGCTGTATGGTATTCACCTGCCCAGCAAAGCCGACTGCCATTCGGCCAACTTCATCGATGCTGCGCTCGACAACATCACGGCGAAAGCCAATCATGGCGCCAAGAATACCGCCCATATTATCAGCATCCAGTGGGGTGGCATTGTGGCCATCATCTACCGCGATTTGTGTCTGTAGCGGGTCGGGCTCACCCGGTATCACGGTTAGGCGAGATGATTCTGTGCCCGACACAAGAGTTTGCCCATCACCGATGATCACCGTATTCGCCAGGTTATCTTTACCCTTGAGTACAGTCACTTTGGTGTACTGGGCCAATTCATTGACCAAGCTCTGCTGCTGGTCAAATAAATCATTTTTCTCCCCGGCCGGATTTTCTTGAATGCGTTTATTCAAAGTGGCAATCTCTTGCCCCAAGGTATTCACCCTATCAACCGTTGCAACAAGCTGATCATTCACATCACGCTGCATACCAGCAAGGGTATCGTAGGTGCTATTGACTGTTTGGCTGACCAGAGCGGCATTTTCCAGCACCGCTTTGCGTGAACCAAGATCATTAGGATGATCTGCAAGGCTTTTCACCGAGTCGTAGTAATCGTTCATGCTGGAGATTGTTTTGCTGGCGTTGTTGGAAATGAATTCATCCATCACGGCTAGCTGGGCATGGCTTTCATTGGCTTGGTGGAGATTGGTTGTTGACTGGGTCAGTTCACGGGCAGCAAACTGATCATAAGCACGGCGCACATTGTCGATGTAGGCACCGGTACCGTATTGGCTGCCACCTATCCAGTGTGCATCATCCGCTTTTTGCTCTGCACTCTGGCGGCTGTAACCTGGGGTATTGACGTTACTAATATTATGACTGGTAACATTGAGTTGTTTCTGCGAGGTTCTCAGCCCACTCATACCAATATTAAGCAAATCTAACGCCATGCACTTATCTCCAGCCAGTTCCAGCGGCAATCATAACCACCCATAAGACAGGTAATGCAAATATTAAGCCAAAAGTAAAAATACAACTTTGAACGCTGACTGTTTGATACCAGTGTTTCTATAACCACTTCGAGCCTGAACACTTAAAATAATATATATGGTTATAAAGTGTGTTCGCTATACATCAAACTACAGTTAAGACATTAGTAGCCTGATTGTATATCATCAGGCGATATTCAGCACTTCATACCGTTTATTTAAAAGCTGAAATAGCCAGCTAAGAAATAGAGTTGAAGTTCTAACAAAAAAGCAAATGTTTAAATGATGTTTTTATGTTTTTTCAGAAGGAAAACCATAACATTAGCTTCACTCTCTTATTAAAACCTCCCTGAATACAACGCATACCACTGATTTTTAAGAAGTAAAAGTTAAATCGAACATAACACTTAAGATCTACCCCACTAATCATCTTTCATCTATTTTTTATCTAATTTATATTAATCACCGACAAAGACACATTTTTGCTACATTTATTTCATTAAATGCCAACCAGATCTAACATTGACAAATAAATTCACACTACACTAGATAAACAGTACAGCTTGTATATATAATTAACAGACATACCAACAAGCACTTTATAGGCGGTAATTATGAATATAGGTCTTGCAACATTGCTCGGCTATGCCATTAAGGAAATTATTGCACCTGTTGTAATGGATAATATTCGGGAAGGAAACCAAGAAAAAGTAGAGACCAATGAAATTCAGTCTGCTTTGTCTGAAAGTGAAGACACGTTGAAGATTATTTCTTCAATCGTTGATGTGTTTGTTTAGATTTTATCTATTGATGTTCTAACGCTATTTTTCCATTAAATCGTTTACCTGATCAAATACCCGCATCACTTTCTCGCTGTACCTTGGATCTGTCGCATAGCCTGCTTTGTGGATTTCGTTAATAAACGCTTTAGGATCCTGCGTATTTTCTAGCGCTACCGAATATCTTGGGTTCTGTTTCAAGAACTGTGCATAATCATTGAAGCTTTCATCAAAAGAATCATAAGAGCGAAACGCTGCACGCTCCTGAACAGCAATACCTTGATGGTACTCCAGGGTTTGCGTCGCCATCTTATCCCCTTTCCAACTCGGATCTGCCTTAATATTGAAAAGGTTATTGCTGTTACCCGCAGCATTGCTGATCACTTTCTTGCCCCACCCGGTTTCAAGAGCAGCTTGAGCAATCAACACTGCAGGATCAACCCCTAGCACATTAGCAGTACGGCGGGCATACGGAGCCATATGGGTAACAAAAGCTTGTGGAGAGTCAAAGCTGTCAGGCCGTTGGGCAGCTCCCAAGTCTGAAGATACTCCATTGGCCATATTACGCTGGGCAATGGCTTTGTTCGCTATCTCGGTGATCTGCTCTTCATTGATTTCAGGTTTGGGTCCAGCAATAGAAGAGTAACTCGGTTGATTGGTAGCCAAGTGATCACTAGCTTTAACGTCTTGCCGCTCAAAAGGCAGGTATTTGCCGCCCTTATCCAACTCAAAAGATTGCTGTTCTTTAACCAGCGTACCATCACTTTGTTTGGCTGAATCAGCTTCTTGGTGAGCACCAAGCTGCTGAACAATCATATCGGCCAAGCCTAAAGAATTGCTGCGACTGAGTTCGCTGGCCATCTGTTCATCATGCATTTGCTCAAAGAACTTGGCATTGCGGCTGCTCATCAAGTCCGACTCGAAGGCCGAATTGGCCTCACGCATTGACTTGAACATCATCTGGGTAAAGATGGCTTCGAACTGCTCGGCTGCCGCTCTTAAACTAGCCTGTTCACCCTCTTTACCGGTTTTGACCCCGGCACGAAGGCGATCGAGGCTTGAGATATCAAGAACAAAGCTGGTATCAGTCGGACTTTTCATCTTGCTCTCCCGTTAGATGATGATCAGCTGGCCTTCAATGGCACCGGCTTGCTTCAAGGCTTGCAAAATCGCCATTAAATCTGACGGAGCTGCGCCGACCTGATTCACCGCACGGACTAAGTCATCCAACGTCACGCCCGGCTCGAACAGGAACATCCGCGAGTCTTCTTCAGTCACGGTAATTTCGCTATCCGGCACCACTACCGTTTGGCCACCGCCAAAGGCATTCGGTTGGCTAGCCGATAAATTTTCCTTAATCGAAACCGTCATCCCACCATGGGTGATCGCCGCCGGCTTCAAGCGAACATGCTGACCAATCACTATGGTGCCTGTACGCGAGTTAACGATAATCTGTGCTCCGGAATCCGCAGTCTCGAACTCGACATTTTCAATGGTCGATAGGAAAGCAACACGTTGGCTGACATCACGCGGCGCGCGAACCCTAACCGATGCAGCATCCATCGCCGAAGCGACATCCGGGCCAAGGAAATTATTAATCGCATCGACCATATTCTGCGCGGTGGAAAAGTCCGGTTCAAAGAGGTTAAACGTCAGGAAATCACCTCGGCCAAACGGGTTTGGCACTTCCTGCTCAACAATCGCCCCAGAAGGGATCGTACCTACAGTTGGGGTATTGCTAACAATGCGCGAGCCATCAGCGCCATCAGCGGTAAAGCCACCGACCACTAAGCTGCCCTGTGCGACTGCGTAAATGTTACCGTCCAAACCTTTGAGGAAGGTTTGGAGAAGCGTACCACCACGCAGGCTTTTTGCCGATCCAACCGAAGAAACCGTCACATCAATTTGCTGGCCTTGCTTGGAGAAAGGCGGCAAGGTTGCATGGACAGCGACAGCCGCAACGTTTCGCGTACGAAAACGCTCGCCTTCAGGAATATTGATGCCAAAGTTATTTAACATCGCTCGGAAGCTTTGCTCGGTATAGTAAGCCGATGACGATTCGCCAGTGCCAGGCAAACCAACAACCAAACCATAACCCACCAGTTGGTTATCCCTGACACCAGCCACAGCGGCAACATCTTTAATGCGGGCAGCGTATGCTTGCGGTGAAACGACTGGCAATACCGATAGCATCAACAAGCTAAATAGCACTGACTGAAATAACTTTTTCATGATTTACATCGCCGCATTGAAGAATCGGGCAAACCAGCTTGGGGTTTGGGTATCTTGGCGATCGCCGGTTGCCGAGTATTGGATACGGGCATTGGAAATACGCGTTGACGGAATCGAGTTTTCCGAGTCGATATCGTCAGGACGAATAGTCCCGCTGACCCGGATGTATTCATCACCACTGTTCAAGGTCAGCCACTTTTCTCCTCTCACCAGCAAGTTGCCGTTTGGCAGTACTTCAATCACCTCGACTGAGATTGAGCCGGAGAAGCTGTTGCTTTGATCCGAAGACAGGCTACCTGAGAATGAGTTGTCGTTGGTCAAGGCATAGGATAAGTCATAATTGCCAATGTTGACCGGACGTCCACCCAACATGATCGGCTGCATGTTCATGTCAGTCGATTTGCCCAAATCCGAACTGGCGCTCTTTCTGGCCTGGGTGTTTTCTTCCAGCAGCACAGTGACGATATCGCCAAGGCCTGTTGGACGGGAGTCGTTATACAACCCCATAGAGTTGGTATTGCTAAACAGTGAGCCGGTAGAGGTTGCGTAGTGCTCCGGCTTTTCAGGCGGGCGTACGGAAGACCAGTTAGGATCACCCTGCACGGCATCTTCACGCGTTCTGACCAAACCGATAATGCCATCGCTTTGCTCGGTAGTACCTTCCACCGCATCAACATCGCTGACAGCGCTATCCTGATCAGATCCGGTATCAAAATTCTGTGCACAACCCGACAACAACGCCACCAGCAGTGCCACCCACAATACCGGCCAATACTTACCCATACCTTACTCCCTGTTATAGCTGCTGGTTCACGTAGCTCAGCATCTGATCCACAGTCGAGATCACCTTGGAGTTCATCTCGTAAACTCGCTGTGCCTCAATCATGTTGACCAGCTCTTCGGTCACATTCACGTTTGAGGTTTCCAGCATCGACTGGCGTACACTACCGAAACCGTCTAGCCCCGGGATCCCTTCTTGCGGGTCGCCGCTAGCACCCGTTGGCAGGTAAAGGTTTTGGCCAATCGGCTCCAAACCGCCTGGATTGATAAAGTTAGTCAGGTTGATTTGGCCTAGCACCTGGTTTTCCTGCTGATCACGAATACGGGCAGAGACTTCACCATCAGTACCAACGGTGATCGCTACAGCATTGTCAGGCACGACAATTTCAGGTTCAAGCACATACCCCGCACCTGAAGTCACTATCTGTCCTTCGTTACTCACCGTAAACTGACCGTTTCGGGTATAACCGATATTGCCGTCTGGCAGCATGACCTGGAAGAAACCGTCGCCTTCAACCATCATGTCGAGGGCGTTATCGGTGGTTTGGGTATTACCCTGAGTAAAAACTTTCTGGGTCGCGACAACCTTAGAACCGGCACCCAACATCAAGCCGGACGGCAAAGTGGTATCCTGTGTCGCCTGGCCACCAGGCTGATTAATATTCTGGTAGAATAAGTCTTCAAAAACCGGACGGCTTTTCTTAAAGCCCACTGTCGAGGCGTTAGCTAGGTTGTTTGAAACCGTTGAGATATTGGTTTGCTGGGCATCAAGACCAGTCTTACTGACCCAAAGAGCTGGATGCATTGGTTAACTCCTCGCTATTATCCGATACGCATTAAAGATGAAGACGCTTTATCCATGTCTTCTGCGGTTTTCATTAATTTGACTTGCATTTCAAAGTGGCGCTGAAGGTCAATCATATTGACCATTTCACCGACAGCATTGACGTTGCTGCCCTCCAGGGCACCGCTTAGCAAGGTCACACCTGCATCAGCATCTAGTCCCTGCGGGGTTGGGTTTGTTGTTTTGAACAAGCCATCAACATCTTTATACAAACTATTGTTTTCAGGGTTAACCAGCTTGATCCGGTTAATGGCCACCATGGCTTCCGGTGGCGCGCCCTGCGGCAAGATACTTACTGTGCCGTCTTTCTGGATCTCAATCTTGTTGATAGGAAGCGGGACGAAAATTGGCGCATCAGCATCACCCAAAATAAGCTGGCCATTGCTGTTTTGCAGCATGCCCATTTCATCAATCTTCAAGTGACCTGCACGGGTATAGGCTTCTTGACCAGAGGCATCCTGCACTGCCAACCAACCATTGCCTTCCACCGCCACATCCAAAGCACGCCCGGTCATTTTTACCGAACCTTGCTCAAAGTTGTTGCCCGGACGCTCTGTCATTGAAAACACTCGGGTCGGCAACCCTTCACCATAGGCCTGCATACTTCTCGCCTGCTGCAGGTCTGCGCGAAAACCCGTGGTATTCACGTTCGCCAAGTTATTGGCTGAAACCTGCATGCCGTACATATCTTGTTTAGCGCCACTCATGGCGAGAAATAATGCGCGATCCATCTAACCGTCCCCTATATCGATAGGCTTTAACAATGCAAAAAGTATACCAGTCTAAAATTGACCGCTAGATCTTTGATTTTAAAGAAACCAAAGCAAAAAAGAGAGGGTAATAACGAGAAAGGGGAAAAGAGTTGCCGCTTAGCTGACGGTTATGGTCAAAGAACGAACAAGCATCCTGAACAGGAGAAACGTGGCGTCAAAAAAATGACTTAAAAAAATAAAGCCCATAACGGAAGTCGTTATGGGCTCATTACGGTAGGTATATTAATTAACGGATCTGCAAGATATTCTGCTGCAGCTGGTTGTTTACATCCAGAGCACGCGAACTGGCCTGGAAGTTACGCTGCGCGGTGATCAAATCCACCAGCTCCTGAGTCATATCGATATTCGACTGCTCCAGAGTACCATTCTTGATAGAGCCGAACGAACCTTGTGATGCATCACCCCATACTGCCGCGCCCGAATCCTGGGTCACGTTCCATAGCGTACCACCCAACTGGGCTAGGCCTTGCTCGTTAGCCACACGTGCCATTGCTACTCGGCCAATCACTTTGTCCTTACCGTTAGAGTATGAGGCGAGAATGTTACCGTCAGAATCGATATCAACATTAGACAGATAACCTGTCGTCGCACCATCTGCATCCTCTAGTTTGCGGATTTCAAACGGTGAAGCGTACTGGGTTGGCTCATCATAGTTGAAAATAAGGTTCTGGGAGCCGTCTGCACCGCCAAGCTGAATACCCGCAGTTTGGAAATCGACTGTTTGGAAGTTTGGTGGATTAGTTACCAGCTGACCGCCCGCATCAAACTGTAGCTCATGACCTAAATGACCGTTACCAGAGTTAATACCATTTTGAACATCAAGCGATTTTTCACCGCCGCTATCACTCACTGTGTAGTACACACTCCAAGTATTTGGAGCCACACCCGGCTGAGTATCATCTTGCTTTACATAATAAGCAGACATTTTCAGCGGGTTACCCAATGAGTCATAAATCGTCGAAGAAGTCGCCTTGTTGTAAGAATCCGGATTGGAGAAATCAAACGGCGTACTCTTCGGCGTTGCTTCACCACTTGGCAAGTTCATCGCGATGTTAATGTTCTTCGACATGTTAGGCTGGCCAAACGTGTCATCGATTGCCATTGGCTTTGGCTCGTAAGAAGCAACCGTATTGGTATCCTGGTTGACTTCATAGCCAAGCAGGTAGTTGTTGTCGGAGTTTACAATCTCGTTATTGTTGTTCAGGTGGAATGCACCGTTACGCGTCAGGTTATTGTTCGCTGGTTCCGTCTTATTTGGCGCAACCGCAAAGAAACCTGTTCCTGACACACGCAAGTCCAGCGGGTTGTTGGTATAAATACTAGACCCTTCGTGGAACTGCTGGGCGACTGTTGCCGTCTGTACACCGCCGCCAGTGGTTGTCTTCGAGTTCGAAAAGATAGAGTTAGAATACACATCGGCAAACTCGGCGCGAGACTCCTTGAAGCCGTAGGTATTGGCATTGGCGATGTTATTACTGGTTGTGTTGAGATCTTTTTGAGCCGCACCCAGGCCACTCAAGGCAATATTCATGCTCATAATTGATTATCCTTTCGCTTGTGCTTTTCCGACCTGAAGTACATCAGCCAAATTGAATTGTTTGTCGAGACCAGCAAGGTTAAGTAGTACCTGGCCGTCTCCCTGCCCCATTACCACACTGTTAACATTGGCATGGGTAAATACGTCATAGTTTTGTGTTTCGCCGCCGACAAGGCCAGAGACTCGAATGGTGTATTGCCCCTCCGGCATCATCTTGCCTTGCTCGTTCTTGCCGTCCCACTCAATATCGTGATCGCCGGCACCTTTGGCACCGAGGTTGATCGTTTTAACCAGTTCGCCCTGAGGGGTTTCCACTCGCATCATGGCTTGATCAAGCGAGTTAGTCAGACGGACACGACCACTTAAGCCACCTTCAGTCGCTTTCATCCCGGTCGCACTTGGCACCAATACATCCTGCCCGACCAAGGTCGAAGCCTGCAGCGCTTGGTTCGACGTCATCGCGGTGTTCAGCAAACCGAACTGCTCATTCATCTGGTTGATGCCGTCTACTGTGGCAAACGAGGCCATCTGCGCGATCATCTTGTCATTGCCGACTGGCTCGAACGGATCCTGCTGTGATAGCTGCTTGGTCAGCAGGGATAGAAAATCTTCTTGTTTCAGCTGGTTCTGGCCAGTGGTTTTCTGCTCTTCTTGAACCTTTTTTTCCTGCATCGACTTTAGCTGGTCGAGGTAAGAAAGGTTGTTTGAACCTGCACCGTTAATACTGCTCATTGCCGTTACTCCCTACCTTACTTACCCATCTGCAGTGTTTTCATCAGCATCTGCTTGCTGGCATCTGCCACCTGGACATTGTTCTGGTATGAACGCGATGCCGAAATCATGTTAGCCATTTCTTCCATAACATTGACATTCGGCTTGTAGATATAACCTTCAGCATTGGCCAGCGGGTGATCCGGATTGTACTCGGCACTCAATGGTTTTTCGCTTTCAACAATGGCTTTCACCTGCACCGGGACACTTTCACTGCGCTTGTAACTCGCGCTTTGCAGCTCTGCGGCAAACACCGGATGCCTTGCCTTATAGGTTTCTTCAGCAGAGCTACTAACACTGTTGGCATTGGCAAGGTTACTGGAGGTGGTATTCAATCGCACCGATTCCGCACTCATGGCCGATCCCGTTACGTTGAAAATATTAAACAAACTCATTCATTAATCCCCTTTCAGTGCCTTGCTCAGGTTTTTGAATTTTGACCCGAGAAAATCCAACGATGCCTGATATTCCAGCGAGTTCTGCATAAACAGGTTTTGCTCCAACTGGGCATCAACGGTATTGCCATCACCCGTGTCCGGCTGGGTAGGAACACGGTACTTTTGTTCACCCGCTACCTGCGTGGAGGCAGAAATATGCCGACCATCAGTACGGCTGAGGCCAACTTTTGCCCCCGAGGTTGCCGCATTGAGGGCCCGCTGGAAGTCGATATCTTTCGCCTTGTACCCTGGCGTATTGGCATTGGCGAGGTTACTTGCCAGCGTTTCGGCGCGTTTGGCTCGTACGCCAACGGTATGCTGGTGAACACCTAATGCTTTATCAAAAGAAATGGACATATCTGCCTCCCAAAATCGTTACCGAATAGAAAGCAAAGGCTGTGCCAAAAGTTATAAACGAGGAAAATTAGGAGGTTGGAGGTGAGTTACTGAGGACTGGGGTGGGAGAACCTTGGGCCTAGTATTTGCTCTTCCTAGGCCCAATGAGTCAAAGGTAATAACCCCTTACTTAAGCTTGTAGATAATCCCCGGGTTGCAGCGGATCATCTCAAATTTATCGGTCAGCCCAGTGAGTGACTCTGATGCGCCAAGCAGAAGATAGCCGCCCGGATTCAGGCTGGCCGCCATTTGGTTAAGTACCTTGGCTTTCATCTCCGGCGAGAAATAGATAAGCACATTGCGGCAGAAGATCACATCAAACTTGCCAAGCAACGCATAACTGTCTTTCAGGTTCTGCGGGCGGAAGTTGACCATCCGCTTGACCTTGTCATTCACTTTTAGGCGGCCATCACCGTTGTCCTCGAAAAACATCCGGCGACGCTCCATCGACAAGCCCCGGCTGAGAGCCAGGTTATCGTAGGCCCCTGAACGGCAAGTATCCAGCATAGTCTGTGAAATATCGGTCGCCGTGATCTGTACACTGCTGGCCAGCATTCCCGGCCTGCGGCTCTGGGTTTCCAGTACCGTCATTGCTATGGAGTATGGTTCTTGCCCCGAAGAGCTGGCAGAGGACCAAATTTTGATTGGCCGTTTATTGGCAGCTAACTCCGGCAGGATACGCTCAGCCAACACCGTGTAAGGATAGGTATCACGGAACCACAAAGTTTCATTGGTTGTCATGGCATCGACCGCCGCGACACGCAATTCCCGGTTCCGACCCGCAACCACCACCTGCAACAATTCAGATAATGAAGATAATGAATACTGACTGACTAAAGGACTGAGCCGGCTTCTTACCAAGTACTGTTTACTGTCACCCAATACAATTCCGCACTGGGCTTCCAGGAAACGGCAAAACTCGCGGTATTCCTGATCGTTTATTGTTATAGCTGTCATCTACTGCTCTAGTATGATTTTTTATGCTCGAGTCTGTTTATGTTGGCATTGCTTATATTGACATTGCCTATTTCGGCATAGCCGCTTTTACTGCTGCGCCAAGCTCATCAGGATTAAATTTAGGAATGAAGGCATTGGCACCAACTCGCTCTACCATGGCCTGGTTAAACACCCCGCTGAGAGAGGTATGCAGGATAACATGCAAGTCTTTCAGTTTAGGATCGTTACGGATTTCTGCGGTCAGCGTATAACCATCCATTTCCGGCATTTCGATATCCGAAATCACCAGCGCCAGTTGTTTGTAGATATCCCCTTCCTGGGCCATTTCTCTGAGCTTGATAATGGCTTCTTTGCCATCTTTAACCAACACACATTCGCAACCAATAGCTTCAATCGCACGCTGGACCTGCTTACGGGCCACACTGGAATCGTCGGCAACCAGTACGCGCTTGATATCTGGCATGTCTTCAATCAGCTCTTCCAACACCGTGCCGGTGATACTGGTATTGACCGGTGAGATCTCATCGAGAATTTTCTCTACATCCAGGATTTCAACCAGTTCATTATCAATTTCGGTTACTGCTGTCAGATAGTTCGCCTTACCCGCTCCCTTTGGCGGCGGCAAGATTGACTCCCAGTTCATATTGATAATGCGTTCTACCGAGGAGACCAAGAACCCCTGAATCGAACGGTTAAACTCAGAAATAATCACAAAGCAATTGTCGAGATCGTCAATGGGACGGCCACCAGTTGCCAGGCTCATATCAATCACGGAAATAGTTTGCCCACGAATGTGTGCGATCCCCTTCACCAAAGGGTGCAAGTTAGGCATGGTTGTCAGCTTCGGACACTGAAGCACTTCCTTGACCTTAAATACATTGATGCCATAACGTTGACGTCGATTAAGCCTGAATGTTAGCAACTCTAGCCTGTTTTGACCGACCAGCTGGGTACGTTGATTCACCGAATCTAATATCCCCGACATATGAAGACGTCTCCTTGTTGATTGTTTTTATAATTTGATACGTGTTTACTAGAGAAACCAAAGGTTAAATCACATATCATAGCAAGTTAAAGCTGCTTTATTGAAATACCTGCGGTAAGACACAGTATCCCATTGTGACTGGCGACATTAAAGAGATAATTACGTGCTTAGCTACTCGCTTAACATCCACCTAATTTGTTTTATCGGCCTGCAGCTGTTTTTCTTTAGCAGCATCAGTCCCGCGTCAGCTAGCCAAGATACAAGCCAGCAACTCACCCAACCAGCTCCTGCCAATATGGCACCTGAAGCGATCAGCCAAGCCGCGCAAGATCACGTTACCGAGCTAACCCGCGAGGCAAACGGCACCTTCACTATCACGGCCCCAAACCTCGATAACCGGCTCCGTCTACCTCAGTGCCCCGAACCTCTGTCTACCGACATTCCCAACAAAAATTCATTGAGCGGTACGGTCTCTGTTTTAGTTCGTTGCGAATCACTTAATTGGCAAATTTACGTACCTATCCGTGTCCAACAGGTACTTGAGCGTGTTATTGCCAAAGCGCCACTTCCCAGAGGGTCCGTCATCTCCGCAGCCGATATTGGCGTTGAGCAAGTGGAACTGAGGCGGCAACGCGGTGCCTCTTTTGCCACCCCTGAGCAGTTGATTGGCTCCAAAGTAAAGCGTCCCGTCCGGCTCGGGGAAATCATCTTGGCCAGCGATATCTGCCTGGTGTGCAGAAATGATGCCGTTCTTATCAAAGCCGGCAATGACGGCTTGTCTATTATTACCGAAGGCAAAGCCTTGTCTGATGGCTCGCTGGGTGAGCAAATCAGAGTGCAGAATAATCGCTCAAAAAAGGTCATTACCGGAGTCGTCAGTGCTGTCGGTGAAGTGAC
The DNA here is from genome assembly GCF_056158405.1 of Photobacterium sp. AWH4_225. NCBI lineage: Bacteria > Pseudomonadati > Pseudomonadota > Gammaproteobacteria > Vibrionales > Vibrionaceae > Photobacterium > Photobacterium sp. AWH4_225. Next base: position 3,134,355 of record NZ_JBSWTF010000001.1, read on the forward strand.
GGTTCGCTATTGATACGAAATTACCGAAATTTTACGTACAATACCTAAAGGTTTTGCTATCGTTGTCGATAATACAGTAGCTATAGAGCCTAACTGCATGTTCAAGGAGTTTCTAATGCCTACTATCAATAACATACGCACTAACCAGCCATTGACTACTGGCGGGAATGTATCCAACGCCGATGCTGGCAAAAGCAAACCGGCATCAGATGCTAAAACCAATACAACCGAATCTGATTCCGTCTCCTTGAGCAGTCAAGGTCAATCTGTGGGTCAGATCCATCAGCAGCTGGCGACTCAGGAAGCTTTCGACACTGAAAAAGTGAACGCCATCAAAGAAGCGATTGCCAATGGCTCTTATGTCATTGATGCCGATAAACTAGCGGCTAATATGATCAAACTAGAAGACGAATTGAAAGGCCTTTAAGGAACAAGTGAGAGAGTATGTCTACGTCTATAGAACAGCTTCTTGAACAGCAACAGGTAAACCTTACCTCTCTCACCTCTTTGCTCGCACAAGAGCAAAAAGCGATTGTCGAACGCAAGTCCGAACAAATCCTTGAATGTGCCCAGAAAAAATCAGCATTGATCGACAGTATCAAGCTTGTCGACCACCAGCTATCTGTTCATCCAGAGCAAACTAGGTTAGCTGAGGGCGGCGATCTGGCTGAAAAAGTCTCAGCCTTACGAACACTAGCTGACGACTGCCAATCCACCAATGAAGTGAACGGCGAAGCCTTAATGCGCGCCCAGCTGAGCTTCCATAAACTGAATAATTTATTGCAGCAAAGCCGCGGCAAGCATCAAATGACCTACACCAGCGAGGGGATGACCCAGAATACTCGTACTCTGGGCACTGATCTGAAAGCGTAAAATAGCCGCCTTATCGATTTATCCTGCTTAGAACATCACTTCTTGGCTCTGGGGAACCGAATACACTTCAACATTCCCTCTCAAGCGTTCCATCCGATTGAGGTCAAGTTGCATTTCAGTCACATAGTTATCGCCAATCGGATAACTGCGGATCACTTCAGCACCACGGATACTTCCATCAACAGAGCTATCGTTAGTTTCATAATTCAACTGCTGATCATCCATCTCGGCCCGGGCTGTAATACGGATACCATAAATCTGCTCCGTCAACTCACGGTAAGCATCGAGCTTTGACGCCCGCATGGCACGCATACGTTTTTCTTCTATGCTTTTCCCTGGCTGCTCGCTAATGGACGCATAGCCAACAGCGGTAATTATGTCTGTATTGCGCGTTTCAACCAAAGGCTGACAGCCAACAAGAAAAGCTATAACCAACAGGCACCAGTAACGCATTTTTACTCCTAAGGCTTAATTACTACTGTATTTCTATCATGGGACAGGGTCTCATCACGAATGATCCAGCCATTGTCCATCCGCATTCTGTTAAGACTGTCAAGATCACGACCAATCCTGTCGGCAGGTAGGAACCCTTGCGCCGAGGCTATCACCACACGAGAGCGGATACCAATAATTCGGGCATTGACCAGCACACCTGCCGATTGGCGAAGCATCGTACCTGCTAGTACATAATCGACCGGCTGCTCTGATGATAATTGTTGCCAGTCGCGGCTAAGGGCAAAGTCACCATCCGGGGTCACTTTGATACCACCAGTAACTTTGTAATCAACCACGGTATAACCACGCTGCTGCATTTGGTAAATCAAACCTTCAGAGACCGTATTACCCAACCAGTTCGTCTCGTCCATATCCTGAAGGTCAACAAATGAAGTCACGGCCATAGGCGTACGAGCAGTCAAGTACTGATTAGATTCAATCAGCTTGTCAGCCATCCCCTGGATGAAAAAGTCCATGGTATGGCGTGGCATTTCATCCAAACTATGTCGGCTACCGGTATAAGGCTCTTTACCGTTATAAATGGGAGAATAGGCACAAGATGTTACCAACATTGCCATCAATACAATTACCCATTTTTTCATAATATACAGCTCCAATTGAAGAGAGACTTCAGACCCATAGCTTGTTATCGTAGATTCAAACAAAAACTTTATTGGTAAACACAAAAATTCAGGAATGCTCTTTGCATTATCCTTGGAATACTATGAAAGTCGCCATTCAATCTCACAATCGATAGTGGCACACTCGCTTCAATTCGTAAGCATCCAACGTAGAGTTTTAAAGCAATTTTTATACCGAAAGTGGACGAAATGATAAAAAAGATCCTCCTTACCCTCAGCAGCATCTGGCTACTGCTTGCCTTACCGGCAAGTGCCGCATGGTATGAAGTCACAGGCTCTGCTGTTGTGTTGCAAAGTGAATCACAAGCCCGCCAGACCGCTCTGGAAGATGCCGTGTTACAGGTTATCCGATATGCCGGAGCCGATCTTTCTTCATTCAACCGCATCAAGCCCTACCTGAAGAACAGCCGGGATCATTACCAGTTCAGTGGCAGTGAATTACGTCAAATTACTGTCACCAAAACCAAAAAGAAAAGCGGCAGCCTTTATCTAACAGCCCAAATCGAAGTATTTCCGTCGGCAAGAACTTGCCACAAGGTACAATACAAAAAAGGCCTGCTGCTGGGTGAGTTTGATATCCGCTCCCCACAACACGCCTCGCTGGGTGGGATTTACCAGCTAGGAGACAATTTTACGTCCGTGCTGAAGCGCCAATTGGAAACCCGCTCGCAAAGCTTCGTGGTTTCCGGTACCACCCGCGTCCAAATCAACCCGGGTTACCCTAGCCAAATGGTTATGCTAGCGGAAGATCATGATGCCCAGTACATCATCAGCGGTCAGATCACCGATTTAACCTCTACCCTCGATCAAAAGTTGTTACGCAGCGATACGATAAATCGGCAATTTGCTGCCGAGATCCAACTGATGGACGGCAAAACCGGTGAAGTACTAATGCAAAACCAATACCGCGAAGTGGCAAACTGGCCATTTTCCCGCACCAGCCAGGTTGACACCGGCAGTGCCCGGTTCTGGCAGTCAGCTTATGGCCAGGCTGTTCAGCGTGTCAGCCAAAACATGATGCTGGATCTGGAAAGCACACTGGCTTGCCGCACCAACTTACCGGAAGTGGTTCGCCATTATGGCAATACCATCCATATCAACCAAGGCCGCAAGCATGGCGTGAAACAAGGTGATCAACTGGCGCTATGGCACAGTGCTGGCTTTATTGATCAAAACGGGATCCCAAGAAATCGTATGGTTCAAACCGACATCACCTTGGTTGTCGACCGGGTATACGAAAAATCTGCCGAGCTCAGCATCGAACAGCCGGAGCTTGCCAGTAGTATCCAACCTGGTGATTTGCTAACCAAACAGATTGAAGATTAAGAGTAATCACTTAATTTATTGGTATTTTTTTGTATAATGACGAAACAAAGCAGTGCTTGCTGCTCCCTTAGCTCAGCTGGATAGAGCGTCCCCCTCCTAAGGGGAAGGCCACAGGTTCGACTCCTGTAGGGAGCGCCATATTTTAAGGCCCAGTTATCATCAGGTAACTGGGCCTTTTTAATTTGGGCTCACCACCTACATAGTAAAATCAATACTGATATACAAGTTCCCTAGCTCACCCAGTTCATACTCTTTCCAGTCATCGAGCGTATCGAACACACGGTAACCGAAGTCAACACTGGTCGCAGGACTATATTGGTAACGAATGCCCGTTTGGCCACCAAAGGTCCAGTCATTCTTATCATGCAAGCCAAACTTGTAACCCAAGCTACCCCCACCAAACACCTGCCAGCTCCCGCTATCCGTGAACGGATATAAGTAATCATAAGCAAAATGGATACTGGTAACGCCTGAGGTGAAACCATGAGAGTAATTGGCCGCAATACGATGCTTGTCATCAAAAATAGCCCCTAGACGAAATATCGGCTCAAACTCCAGTGGCGATTCATATTTCGTCCCATCAGTCACGCCAACGCCAATGAATGACTTGGCCTCTTTCACCTCAGATGCAACTGCAGTTGATAGGCAAGCGAGCAATAACGCGCCCAATGTTGTTTGCTGAATTAACTTTTTAACCATATAAAAAACACCGTTCTTAATTTGGTAAAAAGTACACCAAGATTTTATTGATCGAAAGGCGCTGGGAGGTTAATTCATATGAATGATCGAACTGGCACAGAAAGCCGCTTGCTTGAGGAATCGAAAAAGGTGAAAAAGCCTAAAAACGAAAAAACCTCGCCTAGGCGAGGTTTTTGAATTTGGTGGAGCTAGGCGGGATCGAACCGCCGACCTCTTGCATGCCATGCAAGCGCTCTCCCAGCTGAGCTATAGCCCCAAATCGTGAACAGGATAATAAAAACTTAGCTAAATCATGTCAATAGAAGTAGTTCCGGCAATGAAACCCAAAAGGTGATTTCGTGATAAATATCACTTTATCCTTTTTGCTAAATCAATCCCCCCTGTGGGATAGGCATAACAAGCTGTTATTAATTCTTGAAAAAAATGATCTTCGCCTACTATCTAATGGTACAGATGTATGTCGTACATAAAATATTGTGGCTTTTATCATATTCGTTTCATTAAGAAGGAGAGCGCCATGAAGAAAATCATCACTTTGTTTGCTGCAATGATGGTCGCCGCGAGTTTCAATGTTGGGGCTTTTACCCTTTCAGGTACTGAAGCCGATCTCCCTGAAGATGCAGTCAGACATTGTGCTACGGCAAAAAGCTTTTATGTCTGTATTAATAACTACAAACAAATGCATAAGAAATAAAAAAACGGAAGAGTTCTCACTCTTCCGTTTCTCTTTCTACATTCAGGAACCCTGAATTAGCTGTTCGCTTCACGCTCTGCGATAAACGCCAGTGCCATCTTGATTCGAGCAGCAACGCGCTCTTTACCAATCAACTGCATCACAGCATCTACAGATGGTGACTGACCTTGGCCGGTAACAGATACACGTAGTGGCATACCCACTTTACCCATGCCTAGATCAAGCTCTTCACAGGTTTCTTTGATAACGTTGTGAAGGTTTTCAGTCGTCCACTCTTCAAGAGCTTCAACTTTAGCAAGCGCCAACTCTAGTGCACCTTTAGCCACTGGGCGCAGGTGTTTCTTCGCCGCACCGGCTTCAAACTCGCTGAAGTCCTGGTAGAAGTAACGCGACTGCTCTGCAAGCTCGATAAGCGTGTTGCAACGCTCACCAACCAGCTTGATCACGTCAGTGATCGCAGGGCCTTCGGTAATCGCAATTTCTTTCTGATCCAGGTGCCATTGCAGGTATTCTGCAACGTATTCAGGCTCAGCGGTCTTGATGTAATGGTTGTTCAACCACAGCAGTTTATCAGTGTTGAATGCAGACGCTGACTTACTGATTGAGTCAAGGCTGAACAGCTTGATCATCTCTTCTAGAGAGAAGATTTCCTGATCGCCGTGTGACCAACCCAAGCGAACCAAGTAGTTTAGAAGTGCCTGAGGCAAGTAGCCTTCGTCACGGTACTGCATCACGCTAACCGCGCCATGACGCTTAGACAGTTTTGCACCGTCGTCACCCAGGATCATTGCACAGTGAGCAAACTCAGGGACTGGCGCGCCTAGTGCTTCGTAGATGTTGATCTGGCGAGGAGTGTTGTTGATATGATCTTCACCACGTACAACCTGAGTAATACCCATATCCCAGTCGTCAACAACCACACAGAAGTTGTACGTCGGGCTACCATCAGTACGGCGGATGATCAGATCATCCAACTCGCTGTTGGCGATTTCGATACGGCCACGTACGTGATCGTCAAATACAACCGTACCTTCTTTCGGGTTACGGAAACGGATAACAAACGGCGAATCTTCAGTCGCAGCCGCATTTGCCGCAACAACTTTAGGGTGGTTAGCATCATAGCGAGGCTTTACACCAGCAGCCATTTGCTCTTCACGAATTTCATCTAGTAGCTCTTTCGGGCAGTAGCACTTGTAAGCCTTGTCTTCTGCAAGCAGCTGGTCAATTAGCTGGTTGTAACGATCAAAACGCTTGGTCTGGTAGTATGGGCCTTCATCCCAGTTCAGACCCAGCCATTCCATGCCTTCAAGAATGGCATCGATCGCTTCCTGTGTAGAGCGCTCAAGGTCAGTGTCTTCGATACGAAGAACAAATTCGCCACCCATGTGTTTAGCAAACAACCAAGAATAAAGAGCCGTACGAGCGCCACCTACGTGCAAAAAGCCTGTTGGGCTCGGTGCAAAGCGAGTTTTAACCGTCATTGAACATTACCTAATTAATGAAGGAGTATGCAGTGGATTCACTGCGATCAGATGGCGGGTATTTTAACACTGTCTGGTAAATCTACAATGACCCGTCAACAATCAGTCAATCTTTAAGAATTAACCACGCTACCGACTGCCCTGGCTAACAAGTTTGAAGGTATCGATAGCAGTTAGTCCTTCAGGTTTTTCATCGCCCACAACATGAACTCTTGTTGTTCTTGTGCAGTTAGCTGTGAAAATGATCCTTGTAATATGTTCATTCGAGAGCTGCTGTGGGTAACCGGCAGTGGCTGAGACTCATCAGAAACAACCTTATTTTCCTTTGACGTTGAGACAGTTGAAATCGTTGGTACAGATGAAACAGCAGCTATGGCGTCAACCCGCTGGTTATATGCCGCCAACTCACTCTGATAGTCCCTAAGGTTCTGGAGTCCACCAGCAGTGAGCTTGTCGATAAAAAATTCAACCGGTCTGTTTGCGTCATTGACTAAGTTAAAGGATGGAGAGCGCTCAAAGGCTTTGGCATCGGCTATGGTTCTTAATTTTGGATAGCTAAGCTTAAGCGGGCTATCAGACGCCTCAAAACGGATGATAAAAGCAGGTGAGTTATATTTTCGATGCTTAGCATCTTCAGAGACCAATTGCCCTACTTTGAAGAGCAGCTGATTTGATCCCTCCTCAATAAGCAATAGATTGTTGCTGGACTCAGCCAAAGCATCCTCGGCATCAACCGAGTTTAAAATCAGTGGTTGGATTTCGCTCTGAAATGAGAGCGTAGTATCGGCATTTACAGTTACAGCCCCGAGCAACAAGCTGGTGGCAACAAGTGTATATAGTGGTTTCATTGTTCTGCTCCAATACGCACAATCAGCAAAAGGGCGAACAATTCGCCCTTATTATTTATTAATCGTTATCTTTATAAGCTAGCAATTAGAAGTAGTATTCGACGCCAACAGAAAACTCGTTGTAATCGCCTGACTTCCAACGACTTGTACCATTATCATCGTCACGCCAGCCATTTGTATATTCTGCTGCATCACCAAAATCAAGGGTACGAGCACGGAAGTAAATCACTGCCGACGGGTCAACAAAGTACATTGCCTGAGCAGAGATAACATCATCAGACGTGTTCTTCACCGTCTTGCCACCGACTTCAAGATCAAAGTTCGCGGCATAACCCAGTTTGAACTGCCAGTCATTGATGTTATACATCAAGCCCGCAGAAACACCGTCTTGCTTCTCGTCCTGACCGGCCTTAGGAGAGGCTTCCATATACTTATATTGTGCGAAGAAAGAGATACCGTTTTCAAACCAGCCCTGAATACCCGCTAAATAGGTATCGTTTTCCCAAGTTGTTCCTTCTGCAGCAATGTTACGGTTGCCTTCATACGCTAAATCGAACTGAACCGGGCCAACTTTATAGTGAGCAGCCAAACCGCCCCAGTAATCGTCACCTTCGCCCAAACCAGCCTTATCACCAGCACCAACAGCAACATCAAATGTCAGTGAGTCTGCATAAAGTGGGGAATCCCAACGGATAGTATTTGACTGGCGGTCTTGATATTTCGCACCGCCAATAGCACCGCCCCAATCCCACACATCACCCAGACCAGGGTTAGATGCTGGCCAGTCAACCAACTCGTATAGTGGCGTCAACACGCGCCCCAAACGCACTTGGCCAAGGTTGTCACTTTCAAAACCGACAAAGGTATCACGCTCACCAAGGCCGGCACCTTCGCCGCCGAAGCTTGGATCTACATAACCACCCTCAATTTGCCAAATGAATTTTGGGCCAAAGTTTTTAAATTGCTTGGAGCCGCGGAAACCGATGCGTGATTCGTTATTTAGCTGCATGCCGCCCAAGTTATCGTCATCAGTGGAATTGCCCGTATCGTAATCACGATATGCGGCCTGAACCGCGATGATGCCGTAAACTTCATATTTCGCGTCTGAATCACTTGCCTGTGCAGGTACCGCAGCAACAGCAGCAGACATAATTGCTGCACTCAAAAGGGTACGCTTGAAGATCTTATCCATGAAAAACTCCTAATATTATAGCTGTTTAAGCAATGCCTCCTCAGTTGGCCGCCGAAGGAAGGCTTGCTCGAATTTCTATCATCTGTTGTTCACAAATAAGGCTATCGGCTTTTTTTTTATCGTGAAGATAGCTCACGAAAAAACATGATCATGTTCAAAACAGGAAAATCTAAATCAAACATAAAACCATCAAATACAAAAGGTTAGGGAAATACATAAATACAGAACTGATTTTACAGTAAAAATAAAGAGTGCGTCCGATCGCATAATGTAATGAAATCGACAACATTTTTTTGCGTTTCTTAGAAAGATTTACAGCTTGTGTTTTTTTATTATTTTTCTTGATGAGAAAAGAGTGATCATGCTCTCATTACATTCTCTTATACCCAAAGAGAGCTTTTTGACTTTTAATAGTTTTTTGACGTTTTTGACATTAGGGTTAGTTGATTTATTTATTTCTTCCTAACCTCTACTTCTTATATAAGCCGCGTAAATAAACCACTAGGAAGTAATTTACAAAGCAAAACATAGAGCTAGCAGGTAGTGCTGACAGAAGAATAAACAAGGTTGGAGGGAAAAAACTTTCAAATTAGGCAATGTGGATAATAGGCGATTATATTCATGCTCTAGTTGAGTAAAGAGGATGAGAAAAAGCAATTAAACTTTAAAAGCCTTATACAAAATACCAATAAGTTAAACGTTATGACCAGCACATAACGTGCTGGTCAACAATTAACACAGTAAATAGCTTTAACTATTAACGACAATTATCCTAAAAGTCAGCAGGGTCTCCCTGACCATCCTTAGCTTTACAGTAGAACCAAGGAACAAAGACAACATCGCCAGACGGAAGCTTACAGTATGTCTGACCGAAACCGCCGCCATTACCACTGTTGGCATTGTTATTACCCGCGGCACTTACAGGTAATGAAACTGATGCCGCTAAAAACAATCCAGTTAACGTTAAAGATATTGCTTTTTTCATAGAACCCCCAATAAAACATGATTTAGGTCACATTCAGTATAGGAGCTTATAAATAGTGCGCCATTTTATTGAATTATTTTTCTTTAAAAAATTTATGTACTTAGCAAGTTCTTTTTTCAAAAACAAAAAAAAGCAGACCAATAGGCCTGCTTATCTAGTGCTCTAGAAGAGGTTATAAGAAGTTATAAGGAACGATAACCTGGAAACGTAGGTCAGTCTCATCCGCATCAGCTGCGCCTGCAAACTCGTCACGTTCTAGGATTGTACCGTGTAGACGCACAGTGGTGCCTTTAAGTGAGCCACTCTGTAGTGAGTAAGATACAGTACCGTTGATCGCATACTCGCTCTCGTAGTTCCAATCACCGCCAACAACATTCGCCTTATCAGAGTTTTTACCGCCAGTACCGTAACCGAAGCCTAGGTAGTAGTTCCAACCATTGCCTTGGTTATAAGATAGTCGGTTGTAGAATGATACTTCACCAGACTTGTTCCAGTCAGACAGGGCATCCCACCACAAAGAGTAGTTACCATTGGTCATACCGTAGGTATAAATCATACGTGGGTTAACATCACGGTCGTTGTCAGATTTAGCATACTGCAGGTTAGACATCCAAGACCACTGACCAAAGCTTGCGTTAAATGCAAGACCTGTGGTGTAGCCTAAGCCATCATACTGACGATCATCATCAACACCGTAGAAGTCAAAGGCGATGTTCATCGTATCGTTGATGTTATAACGAGCATAAGCCTTGTAACCTGTTGTATCAACGGCGTCTTGGTAGCCTGTAACTTCCCCTGCTGCCCAATCAACACCGTCGGTGTACACCACGTCAGTTGCTTGGCCAATACCAAACTGCAGGAACAAATCATCAGTAGCATTAAACTGAGCACCTAAAGAGTGAACAATACCCCAGCTTGTGTCTGACCAAAGCGCAGGAGCATAATCGTCCTCGCTCAAAAGCCATGGTGCTGTATATTGATCTGCAATGAAGTAACTTAGCTTCACCTTACCTAAATTAGCATTCAGTTCTGCCCCACGGTAAGTACCAGGTACGAAGCTCCATACATTACCGATAGTGCCATTACCACCGGCTTGTAGCATACCGAATCGGCCGTCAAAATTTTCACCTGCTTTAAATTTCAAAGCCGCTTTGTAAACTTTTAGCGGGTTGCCTTCACCTGAACCCCAGTCAAGGTTGTTACAGGTTGAAATTTCATTACATAGGTACTCACCTGTATCACCATTTACAGCACTGTTGTTGTATAGGTCACCAGAGAAGTAAGCGCCAACATCAGCACCTAACCAACCGTCATGGTAGCCTGAAGTGAAATCAAGAATAGCATTGTAAGATGAATAATCTAGACGACTCCAGCGGTCACCATTTTCACCACCAGGTTTACCAGAAGTACGAGTGCGAGAACGCGTATCAACTACCAGTGTACCACTCAGTGCCGCATCAGCTACAAACTCATTGATAGCTTCTACATACTGATCTCCTCCAGCGCTTTCAGTCGAAGCATGAACTGGCATTGCCACCACTCCGAACATCGCTGCTGTAAGTGCAGAAACTTTAAAAAGCTTTGAACTGTTTTCCATGGAATAACTCCTAAAAATACTAGCTGTGTTTACTTGTGCCCAAAAGGTTGGCCGCCGAGGGCAACAAGTAACTCTCCCAATATGCAGGCTGCTAGAAAGCAACCTGCTATATTTTTTAAACTTCGATTGAACTATTCTTTTCAACCTCTGCCCTTCTTCCCCTTTAAGACTACTTTCACATCAAAAAACATCAAATAGAACTTAATTTATTCTTTGAAAAATATGACTCAGTGCAAAGTTTATGGCGAATAGTGATCCGGATCAAACCAGATTATAAATAGATATAAACAAAGCAAAAAAACCTTTTATAACAACAAGGTAAATTCAACTCCTCATGCGTATCGTATGCTATCTTTTCGGGAATCAGTTCCTTCAAGCAGAAATCGACGAGTATTTTTCATCAAGAAAGACACAAAAAACCACACTGATTTCGCTCTAAAAAATAACAAGCCAACTTATCAGCAGGGTAAAAAAAAACAGCCATAAAGACAGTGCTTTATAGCTGCTTATCGTTAATTTCGTCAAATAATTATAATTTGACGTTTTTGACGTTTTTACCGAGCCATGAAGTCAACAAGCTGTTGCTCGTCCCAAATTTCAATGCCAAGCTCTTGAGCTTTAGTAAGTTTTGACCCAGCCGCCTCACCCGCAACCAGTAGATCGGTCTTCTTAGAGACACTGCCTGTCACTTTCGCACCCAGATTTTGCAGTGCTGCTTTGGCATCCGAGCGAGTTAATTGTGACAAGCTGCCTGTTAGCACGACAGTCTTACCATCAAGTGGCAGCTCAGCAGCCTCATCGCGCTTTTCAATCGCTGGCCAATGAATACCCACTTCAATAAGATCATTAATCACCGTCAGGTTGTGCTCCTCGCGGAAGAAGTTGTAGACATGTGCCGCTACAATCTCGCCAACGTCCTGTACTTCCACCAGCTGTTCTTTGCTCGCTGCTTCAATTGCTGGCAAAGACTCGAAATGCATAGCAAGGTTTGCTGCAGTCGCCTCACCCACCTCACGGATACCCAAGGAATAAAGGAAGCGAGGCAGTGTAGTCAGTTTTGATGAAGACAGTGAGTCCACCAGCTTTTGCGCTGACTTTGGTCCCATTCTTTCCAAGACTGTTAATACACCCGCTGATAACTTGAAGAGATCTGCCGGTGTCGCCACCATTTCACGATCAACAAGTTGCTCAATGATTTTTTCACCACAGCCGTCAACATCCAACGCTTTACGAGATACAAAATGCTTCAATGCTTCTTTACGCTGCGCCTGACAGAATAAACCGCCAGAACAACGAGCCACCGCTTCACCCTCAACACGCTCAACTTTGGACTCACACACCGGACATGCTTCTGGAAACACAATTGGCTTGGCATCTGCTGGACGGCGAGACTCCACCACAGAAGCAATCTGCGGGATCACATCACCGGCACGGCGGATAATCACCGTATCTCCTACCATCACACCAAGACGGGCAATTTCATCGGCATTGTGCAGTGTGGCGTTACTAACCGTCACACCGCCAACAAAGACAGGTTCCAGTTTTGCAACTGGGGTAATCGCTCCGGTACGGCCAACTTGGAACTCGACATTGTTTAGTGTCGTCAGCTCTTCCTGGGCTGGGAACTTATAGGCAATCGCCCAGCGCGGAGCTCGCGCGACAAAGCCTAGCTGCTGCTGGATGGCAATATCATCAACTTTAATTACCACACCATCAATTTCATAAGGTAATGACTCACGCTTTTCACCTATTTCCTGATGGTAAGCGATCACTTCATCCATACTGGCTAGCCGGCGGATTTCCGGACACATTGGCAGCCCCCACCCTTTTAACTGAACCAAGCGATCATATTGACCAGGGGCAAGTTCCACCCCTTCAACGACACCCACCGAGTAAGCGTAAAAACTCAAAGGTCGAGTCGCAGTAATTTTAGAGTCTAGCTGGCGCAAACTTCCTGCCGCAGCATTACGTGGGTTAGCAAACGTCTTTTCACCTTTCTTTAAGGCTTTCTCATTCAGCGATTCAAAGCCTTTTTTCGGCATAAAGACTTCACCACGCACTTCTAGACGGGAAGGCCAGCCTTCACCACGAAGCTTTAGCGGGATAGAGCGAATGGTACGCACATTCTCAGTGATATTTTCACCCGTGGTACCATCACCTCGGGTCGCGGCTTGAGTCAGTACACCATTTTCGTACATCAGGCTCACTGCCAAACCATCCAGCTTCGGCTCACAGCAGTATGCAAGAGATGACTCAGAAAGCAGACGATCCAACATTCGCTTTTCGAAAGCATGAAGATCATCATCATTGAATGCATTGTCCAGCGACAGCATTGGAATTTCATGGGTGATCTGGGTAAAACCGTCCAACGGCTTGCCACCAACTCGCTGGCTCGGTGAGTCAACGGTCACTAGCTCTGGGTTTTCCGCCTCAATCGCCAGCAGCTGCTGCATCATTCGGTCATATTCCACATCCGGTATTTCCGGGTTGTCTTCTACGTAATAGCGGTGACCGTGATAGGCAAGTAGTTCGCGCAACTCATCGAGCTGCTGCTGAATGTCGTGGCTCATATGTGTACCTGTACTGATACCAAGCGATGTGCTCAAAGGCCAATGCTTGGAGAGGGTATAAAAAACAAGGCCCCTTATACCTATATGTATAAAGGGCCAATTTGTGTTCGTTAGAGGCTACAAAAGTTAGCTTACAGTATAGCGCTGCGCTTTGTCGCGGTAGCCGCTGATGCGGTGCGGCGTGATAAGGTTGCGCTCATGATCGAGCACATCACCACCTAAACTGTCTGCAATACGCTGGACAGTTTGCAGCATTAAATTAAAGTTCTGATCGGCACGGCCTAATTCACAAGGCAGCATCAGATAAAATGCCACGCCCGGTGTTTCAAAGCTTTCACTACCACCTTCAGGGAAGTGGGCCGGGTGAACCATATTGGTTACCGTAAAGATTGCCGGCCCTGTGCCCGCCGCATCAACATGGCGGTGGTACACCGAGTTTTCACCAAAGATCAGATGGTTTTGCTCAAAAGCGTTAAACAGTCGGCTGCCACGGAACATCTCACCATTACGGGCATGGACATTCAGTACCAAGTAATCTGGTGGTAGCACTTCTTGCTCGGCGGGCTGCTCTGGCTCTTCAACTTGCAAAGTTTGCTCTATGACAGGCTCTGCAGCTGGAGCAATAACAACCTCTTCAGTTTTTTCAGACTCTTCAGGCTTAACCTTGTCATCTGCCTCAACCTTGTTAGCAGATTCAGTTATCACAGACTCGGTAGCAGAAACCACTGGCTCGGCACTTTCAGTTTCGGCTTTAGCTGCTTGAACTGGTTCCTCAAGTGTGACCTGCTCTGCAGTGGCAACATTTAGCACAGGCTCAACCTTCTCGGTCACCTTCAATGTTGGCTCTGGGGCTACGGCTTTAGGTGCCGGCTGCTCTTGAGCTTGTGCTTGCGGCTCTGATACCCGCTCAGGTTCTAGAGCTGGTTTTGGCTCAGCTGCAGGTTGCTTGGCAACTTCCTGCGGTTCGATGGCTACTGATACAGGCTCTGGCGCATCTACAGCCGTCATTGCCACTGAGCTCGGGGCGCTTTGCCCTTGAGCAGGAGCAATGTCTTTCATTGCAGGACCGTCCAGCAATGGATCAGCATCCAATTTTGCACCAAAGTGCAATTCGGGTTCTTTCCTTTCATGACGAGGTGCTTCAACCGGTGCAGTGTCGGAGCCTACTACCCTGACACTGCCCACACCATCCTTATCAAAACCTTCCGAATCTCGGGAAGACTTGTCCAACTTACCCAGTGGCTTCTCACCAAATTTTGCAGGCTTTTCCTTTCTACTGCTCCATAATCCATGAAGCAATAATCCTGCAATGGCAAGCGCACCGACAATAATAAGAACCAGACGCAATTCCTGCATACGAATACTCTGAATTTACTTGTAACCCACTACCGGGTAAATCAACATCTAGATTACAGCCACTGATAGCCAGTGGGTAACCTCTACTACTTAGCTTGTTACTTTTTATCATAGCCACTCATCTAACAATGACAAAAAAGTGCAAATTAAAAAGCCAACTACAGCCCTTCACTGAAGTAGTGTACATCAGTCATTATGGACTTAACTTTACTCTAATGTATCAAAACTCAAATCAGAATGAGAAGGTGAAAGTCGTTATTCGTGCAAGATAGTGCTGCCGAGCACAAAAATGAACAAGCTTTGACCATTTTTGCCGTCATCCGACCGTTACCAAACGGCGTTAATTTGCTTATAGCTATTAATCACCGTTACTATCAAGCCAAGAATGATTATGTCTTTAACCTTTTCGACTTGCCAAGGAGCCTTTATGCAATCTACCCGGCAGCCCCGCCCCCAGCTAACAGCCCCATTAAGTGGTGCCGGTTATTTCTTTCGTGGCATTTCACTGGCGACCCAACCCGGAACGCGTCGCTTTGTCCTGTTTCCGCTATTAATCAACATTGTACTGTTTGGCACAGCCTTCGGGTTGGTGCTTAGC
Source organism: Photobacterium sp. AWH4_225 (assembly GCF_056158405.1). Classification (NCBI taxonomy): domain Bacteria; kingdom Pseudomonadati; phylum Pseudomonadota; class Gammaproteobacteria; order Vibrionales; family Vibrionaceae; genus Photobacterium; species Photobacterium sp. AWH4_225. The sequence goes on from NZ_JBSWTF010000001.1 coordinate 3,149,710, forward strand.
CAGCTGGGTACTTGGATTGACGGCTGGATGAACCAGCTACCAAGCTGGCTTGATTGGCTGTCTTATTTACTGTGGCCACTTTTAGCCATTGCAACCTTGGTTACCTTCTCCTATTTATTCAGTACTATCGCCAACTGGATTGCCGCGCCATTCAATGGCCTGCTCGCCGAACACCTAGAAGCTAAACTGACAGGGCAAAAGGCACCAGATACAGGGATCACCGGAGTGATGAAAGATCTTCCTCGGATCATGCACCGTGAGTGGATCAAGCTTAAGTACTACCTGCCAAAAGCGATTGGGCTTTTCATCCTACTGTGGATCCCTGCCATCGGTCAGACCGTCGGCCCAGTGCTTTGGTTCTTATTCAGTGCTTGGATGATGAGTATCCAGTACGCCGACTACCCGTTCGACAACCATAAAGTGCCATTCCCAACCATGCGTGATGCGCTAAAAACCAAGCGAGGCACCTCACTGAGTTTCGGCAGCCTAGTAATGCTTTGCACCATGACCCCAATCCTCAACCTTTTCGTGATGCCAGTTGCGGTATGCGGCGCAACAGCAATGTGGGTTGACCATTACCGCGAGCAGCATAAGAATTATTAAAATAGATCCTAGAAGCTAGATCCTGGTTCCTAGATGAGTTCTGGGTTCTGGGTTCTGGGTTCTGCTAAAGCGTTGAGTGATAGTTTTATTGCACCAAGTTTTTTACTCTTCAGCTTTTCCTAGGAACTAGGATCTGTTCTTCCTAGGTTCTGCCTTTCACTTTTCCTAGGTACTAGGTTCTGCCTTTCGCTCTTCCCAGGAACTAGGGCCTGTTCTTCCTAGGTTCTGCCTTTCGCTCTTCCCAGGAACTAGGATCTGTTCTTCCCAGGATCTGCCTTTCACTCTTCCCAAGACTTATCGATTTACACGAAATTTTCCGTCCCCACCTTAGTCACTTGGCCTTACATACTGATGTTCCCATATAACAATAAGATATAACCACAAATTACTTTGCAAACCTCGTTTAAGGGTTATGCTTAACGTGTCTTATGTTTTTAAACGCGTTACGAAGGAACGACAACAATGAGCAAGATCTACGAAGATAACTCCCTGACAATTGGTAATACTCCGCTCGTTCGCCTTAACCGAGTAAGTAAAGGAAACGTCTTGGCTAAGGTTGAAGCCCGTAACCCGAGCTTCAGCGTTAAATGTCGTATCGGTGCCAATATGATTTGGGATGCCGAGAAGAAAGGTATTTTGAAAGAAGGTGTTGAACTTGTTGAGCCAACAAGTGGTAACACAGGTATTGCTCTTGCGTTTGTTGCTTCAGCTCGTGGCTACAAACTAACGCTTACCATGCCTGAGAGCATGAGCCTTGAGCGTCGTAAGCTACTCAAAGCATTGGGTGCAAACCTTGTTCTAACTGAAGCGCCAAAAGGCATGAAAGGTGCTATCGAAAAAGCAGAAGAAATTGTTGCATCTAACCCAGACAAGTACTTACTGCTGCAGCAGTTCAACAACCCAGCTAACCCAGAAATCCACGAAAAGACCACTGGCCCTGAACTATGGGATGCCACCGAAGGTGAAATTGACGTCTTCGTTTCAGGCGTAGGTACCGGTGGTACTCTGACCGGTGTGAGCCGCTATATCAAACAGCAAAAAGGTAAGGCAATTACCACAGTCGCTGTAGAGCCAACCGAGTCACCAGTTATCACCCAGGCGCTAAATGGTGATGAAATCAAACCTGCCCCGCACAAAATCCAAGGTATCGGTGCCGGCTTTATCCCTGGCAACCTAGATCTTGAATTGATTGACGAAGTTGAGCGTGTAAGCTCAGAAGATGCAATTGATATGGCACGTCGCCTGATGGAAGAAGAAGGTATCCTGGCAGGTATTTCTTCTGGCGCCGCAGTAGTAGCAGCAAACCGCATTGCAGAACGTCCAGAATTTGCAGGTAAAAATATCGTTGTTGTGCTACCGAGTTCAGGTGAGCGTTACCTCTCATCTGCACTGTTTGCCGGTATCTTTACAGAAAAAGAAACCCAACAGTGATCACACTTTCACATGTTGACGTAACGAATGTTACCCAAAAGCCTCCCTATGGGGGGCTTTTTTGTTGCATTTTGACCGTAGCTTTAATATAAATCCGTTGTGTTTTATTTCTAGCTTCAAAATAAAGCGGTCAAAAAACGGACGGCAAGAGGTTAGAACAGAGAGAAAAGTCACAAAAAATTGACTTGGATTAAGCTCAAACACCGAACTGTTGGGTAGTTTATAATCCCAGATAGCGAGCTTAGCATAAACAGGTTAAGCTTACTTTCAGTTACGTTAATATTAAATAAATAATATCTATATCGGGGTGAAAAATGTATCAGAAGCAAGTTGAGATCACTGCAGAAAACGGTCTACACACTCGTCCAGCTGCTCAGTTCGTTAAAGAAGCTAAAGGCTTCGACGCTGACATCACAGTGACTTCAAACGGCAAAAGCGCAAGCGCTAAGAGCCTATTCAAGCTTCAGACTCTAGGTCTAGTAAAAGGCACAGTAGTAACTATCTCTGCTGAAGGTGCTCAAGCTCAACAAGCTGTTGACCACCTAGTTGCTCTAATGGATGAACTGCACTAATCCGCAGTCCGTTTATTACTTCCCCTAGTTTTAAGTCAATTTAAGGTAAGGCTATGATTTCAGGTATCCTGGCATCTCCTGGTATTGCTTTTGGTAAAGCACTACTTCTGCAGGAAGAAGAGATTGTTCTAAACAAAGCTCCTGTCGCTGCAGACCAAATCGAGAACGAAATTCAGCGTTTCTTCGATGCTCGAAAAAAATCTTCTGAGCAACTAGAAGTTATCAAAGAAAAAGCACGTGCAACCTTCGGTGAAGAGAAGGAAGCCATCTTTGAAGGCCACATCATGCTGCTGGAAGATGAAGAGCTTGAAGAAGAAATCATAGCCTTCATTAAAGACAATAATGCTTCAGCAGATCTTGCGATTCACTCTATCATCGAAGAGCAAGCATCTACGCTAGAATCATTGGATGATGAATACCTAAAAGAGCGCGCAACGGACATCCGTGATATCGGTAACCGCTTTGTGAAAAACGCACTAGGTATCAGCATCGTAAACCTAAGCGCTATCAACGAAGAAGTTATCCTGGTTGCTAACGACCTGACACCTTCTGAAACGGCGCAAATCAACCTAGATTACGTTCTTGGCTTCATTACTGATATCGGTGGCCGTACGTCGCACACCTCTATCATGGCGCGTTCTCTAGAGCTACCTGCAATCGTAGGTACTAACGACATTACAGCTCAGGTTAAGAACGGCGACATGCTGATTCTTGATGCAATCAACAACACGATTGTTATCAACCCATCTGAAGCTGAACTAACCAAATTCAAAGCGATCCGTGACTCACACATTGCCGAAAAAGAAGAGCTGGCTAAGCTGAAAGACCTACCAGCTATCACGCTTGACGGCAAGCAAGTGGAAGTTTGCGGTAACATCGGTACAGTTAAAGACTGTGACGGCGTTAACCGTAACGGTGGTGAAGGTGTTGGCCTTTACCGTACCGAATTCCTGTTCATGGACCGCGACGCGCTTCCTACCGAGGAAGAGCAGTACGCAGCTTACAAAGAAGTTGCGGAAGCAATGCACGGCGAGCCAGTGATTATCCGTACTATGGATATCGGTGGTGACAAAGATCTACCGTACATGGATCTGCCACAAGAAATGAACCCATTCCTAGGCTGGCGTGCGGTTCGTATCAGCCTTGACCGTCGCGAGATCCTACGTGACCAGCTACGCGGTATCCTACGTGCATCTGCACACGGTAAGATCCGCATCATGTTCCCGATGATTATCTCTGTTGAAGAGATCCGCGAACTGAAAGCTGCGATTGAAGAATACAAAGCTGAGCTTCGTGCTGAAGGCCACGCGTTCGACGAAAACATCGAAATCGGTGTAATGGTTGAGACCCCTGCTGCTGCAGCGATTGCTCACCACCTAGCAAAAGAAGTTGAGTTCTTTAGTATTGGTACTAACGACTTAACCCAGTATACTCTTGCTGTTGACCGTGGTAATGAGCTGATTTCTCACCTTTACAACCCACTATCACCTGCAGTCCTAACTGTGATCAAGCAAGTTATCGATGCTTCTCACAAAGAAGGCAAGTGGACAGGTATGTGTGGCGAGCTAGCGGGTGATGAGCGTGCAACCCTACTACTACTAGGTATGGGTCTGGACGAATTCAGCATGAGTGGAATTTCGATTCCTCGCGTTAAGAAGATTATCCGCAACGCTAACTTTGCTGATGTTAAAGCAATGGCTGAGCAGGCGCTTGCTATGCCTACTGCTGCTGAAATTGAAGCTCACGTAGAAAAATTCATCGCAGAAAAGACCATCTGCTAATATAGCTGCAGATAGAATAAAAACGCTTAGGAGCAACGATATGGGTCTGTTTGACAAACTTAAGAAGCTGGTTTCTGATGACAACACTGAAGCTGGTGCTATCGAAATCATCGCACCACTTTCTGGTGAAATTGTAAACATCGAAGATGTGCCAGATGTTGTTTTCGCAGAGAAAATCGTTGGTGACGGTATCGCTATCAAACCTGCTGGCAACAAAATGGTTGCACCAGTAAACGGTACTATCGGCAAGATCTTCGAAACTAACCACGCTTTCTCTATCGAGTCTGACGACGGCATCGAGCTATTCGTTCACTTCGGTATCGACACTGTTGAACTGAAAGGTGAAGGCTTCACTCGCATCGCTGAAGAAGGCCAAACAGTTAAAGTTGGTGACACTATCATCGAATTCGATCTAGCACTTCTAGAAGAGAAAGCGAAGTCAACTCTGACTCCAGTTGTTATCTCTAACATGGACGAAATCAAAGAGCTGAACAAACTTTCTGGCGCAACGACTGTGGGTGAAACTCCAGTTCTTCGCATCAAGAAGTAAGATTGTCACAATCTTTGCCAAAAGCGCTGCCCTCGGGTGGCGCTTTTTGTTTGTATCAAGATCCTAAGGGCGAGGGCTTAGTTCCTGGATCCTAGAACCTAGAAAAGAGCTGAGAGTTTGAGGTTAGAGTTAGCTCTTAGCTCAAAACACCAGTATTAAGCATTGCTTCTGCTTTTCGCTCTTCATGCTCTTCATGCTCTTCATGCTCTTCATGCTCTTGCCAGGAACTAGGATCTAGGAACTGTGCTCTTCCCAACTATCTTCTAGAAACAAAAAAATCCCCGATAGATATCGAGGATTTGTCATTTAATCTAATACAGCTATTGCTCTTCCAAGGGCCCAGGGCCTTCTATTCCTAAAGCCCTTTGTCTAGGAGCTAGGAACCAGGATCTAGCAACCCGCTCTTACAACGAATTCAGCATCTCAACCGATGGCGCGAAGAAGTAAGCACCAGTTACAGCGGTAGTGAAACGTAGAAGCTGGTCAGTTTTACCGTCTGTGTGGCCGTACATGCTCTCTAGCATGGCTTTGAAGTTGTGCTGGGTATTGCAGTAGGCAATGAAAAGCAAACCGTGGTCGCCGCTTACAGAGCCGTATGGCAGGCTGTGGCGGACAATCTTAAGGCCTTTGCCTTCTTCTTTGATATCTACACGGCCAACGTGCGAAGCTGCCGGTACATCTTCCAACTCAACAGAGTCAGGCTTGGTGCGGCCAACCACTTTTTCCTGGGCCTGGATATTCAAGCGGTTCCAAGCTGGCAGATTATGGACAAAGCGCTGCAGCATCACAAAGCTACCACCGGTAAAATCACCTTCTTTAATCAAGGCGACATCCTGGCGGGCTTCCAGCGTTTTCGGGTTCTCGGTACCGTCGATGAAATCGGTCATATCACGTGAATCTAGGTATTTGAAACCGTACGTTTCATCCATGATTTCAACATGCTCGGCAATAGGTGAGACGAACTGGCGCAGCAGGTAAAAGTTCAAGTCGTGGCGGCTCGAATTGACGTGAAGCAGCACGTCGCCACCAGTTGCAGGAGCCGTCACTTGGCCCTCACCTAGCGGGGTAAAATCATCAAACTCTGCTGGCATACCTTTTTCTAGCGATGCCCAAAACGCCTTACCAAACGCGATACTCGCACGTAGCTCGGCACCTGGCTGTTGACTGTTGATCTCTTCAACCAATGTATGGACTTGCTGACAGCGCTCTACAAGTGCCTTGTTATCACCTGTTGCCTTCATGACAACATATAATGCAAATGGTCCTGCTTCAGGCAAAATCAAAGGTTGTGCCGTAGCCATATTTTTCTCCTAGTTTATTATCATTGCTGTACCAGCGTTATACCGCCTAAAGTATATCGATAATACAGCAAGGAAAATTGATCATTGTCAGCAGAGTGGGGTTACATAACTCGAATCAATGTGTGTCTCATAGTGATTTTCAATAACTTTAGCTACCACCTCAAGCACATTTCCGCCTAATTGCCGTCTTTACTGAACGAAATAGACGCTGAAAAATGCTGAAATGTTCAACTTGTGTCTATTTTGACCTGCTAAGATGGATTAAAATTTATACATACACAACACATTAGCTGATACCAATAACAAGGATAAGATCATGGAGACAGGTTCATCATCATTTCCAACCAAAGATGTGGCCGGTACCCTCTACCAAGCCAAGCAAACCCAAAAGCTGATAGACACACACCAAAACAGTACGAATAAATTCGAAGATGATCCGAAAAAGGATCCCGACACAGTGGTGATCTCAGCCGACAATAAGGCCCAAACCCAAGAAGATCGCTTGATCATAAAAAAGAAAGTGGCAGATGCGATTAACGACCATCGGCCAAAACCGGACTTCTACAGCCAGAGCATCACTCCCGATCCGGGGACCGCTAGCGGTAATGTCCTTGATACCTCGGTGTAACGTTTTGGCCTTACTATAAACGCAAAAAAGCCCGCATTTTTATGCGGGCTTTAAACATTGAGAGGCAATAACAGCTTTATACCGATGTTACTTCCACCTGAAGCTTCACTTGCTGGTCGCCGTTGTTATCCAAACCTTCAAACATGGTTGGCGCATTCAGGCCTGTTGATAACGTTGGAGACACCAGTGTACGCCAGCCACCATCATCTAAACGCTCTTGAACTTTGAACGCAATTTTCACTTCTTCTGCCGAGACTTCCAGTAATTCTGCGCTACCGACCAGCTCGCGGCTGCTTTCTTCACTATCGATGTTACTACCAAAGAAGACAGTCTCTTCTCCAGGTAGCAGTGACAGTGATGTATTCACCGATTGAGTGCTGCCAGATGCGCCAGTTAGTTCAAAATTCACATCTAGTAGCCAATCAGCCATGGCTAACGGGCTTAGCAGTGCGCTAAACAGCACCAACCCTTTACCCCAATCATTCATCGTACTTACCTCTCTACGGGCTTGTCCGCAAATGTATTTCTGACCCTTGAGCTTCTGAGCAGGTACCCTCCTAGCCAGAATGTCAGCAGCAGGCTGACTGCCCGGGTCCAGCTGAAGGCCCCGTGGGTCAACATCAGCTGATACATTTGCAAAACACAATCTGTGGCATAGCTCAGCATCAGGATCCCTTTCCCATGCAGCCATACGTAATTTATTAGTTTTTTATTTTTGTGTCGGTATCCGGCCATCCACATATAGATAAGTGCCGGAAGGCCTATCATCATTGCCAGATAAAGGTTTTCTCGCAATGGATACAAAATCTCTAAGACTTGGGCTCCTTGCTGGCGGCTTGCACCTGCCATAACAAAAATGACCCAGCCTTTGGCACTGAACAACCAACATAGCCATAGCATGGCGGATGGTTTCAACAAGCCATGCTTGTCGTAGGCGTCTATCGGATATAACACTCACTTTCCCCGTTTCTCACTGCTTAATGTGCAATGGAGCTTTACCCTTGGTATTTCAATAGCCAAATTTGTTTTTTGGCTGTCATGGGCATGATTTTTTTTTACAGGGGCCGATATAACAACACTGTTCAGTACTAGGCACACCTTAATCTATCTAGTCACAACTACCACCCAAAGAGGTAAATTCTGTGGTTCAACGCACTATTTGGGTGTTCGTCTTGTCGGAATGATCACGTTTTGTGGGATGAGATTGACGAAATTTCTAGTTTTATTACAAAAGTCACATCAGGAATAATTATGCTCAACTGCCAATACTTTAGTGGAATAATCATTGTAATTCATCATGTTAATGAATATTAATACAAACCCCACCCTGTTCATATTTTATTCAGCTGATGTAAGATTCCTACCTCTTTTGAAGGAGGTAAATTACAGCGATGTGCCATTTGTTCATGTCACGGTATACTCAGGCTAGCAAAATAATGTATAGGACAAACGATGGCCACCAAGAAGAGTCAAGGGACACCTTCCCCTGAAACCCAAGCAGAAGCAATGAAGATTGCCCGCGCGACGCAGAAGCCGGGACAGACCAAAGAACAAACCAAACTGATCGCCCAGGGGATCCAGCACGGTATAGAGCAATACAAGAAACAACAAAAGGCCAAAGCCCGTGAGCGAGACAAGCTACGCAAGAAGCAGGTGAGAGATAGAACACAAGACGTCGAGCAAACCACTCCAAACACGCCAGCGGTAGAACAAGTGGTTGTTAGCAAGCAGAACTGGCTGCCTTGGCTATTACTTATCGCCTCTTGGATAGGGTTTATTGGCTTCCTTCAACTTGGCTAACACATCTAAGGAGTCATGGATGATTCAACAACAAGTTTTTCGTTATATTCCTCTGGTAGCACTGATGACCGTACTAACCGGTTGTGGCAGTCCAGATTCAGCCCATAGCAGCGCCGTTAGAGTCAACCAAGCCTGTGGCGAAAAGCCAAATTGCGTCAGCACCTTGGATAACCGTGAAGAACACGCCCTAACACCTTTTGAACTCAGTAATACAGGGCTGGAGCAGTGGGCGCAGATAGAGCAATTGGCCCTTTCCCTTCCCGGCGCCTCCCTTGCCAAACGTTCCGAGGATTACCTTCATATAGAATGCACCAGCAAAGTGTTTCGTTTTGTTGATGATTTTGAAGTACAGCGTCAGTCAGGCCAACTTACCGTGCGCTCGGAGTCCCGTACCGGGTATTCTGATTTCGGGGTAAACCGCGAACGTGCCGAGGCTTTCCGACAGTTGTTAAATGAGGCCGGTTACCTGAAAAAATAACACCTGACATTACACCCTTAAATTATTGCAAATAATTCTCATTTAGATCTAAAATAAAGCCAGTTCTTGATGGAAGATCGTTATGAGTATCGCCAGTTATTTGTTGTTCAGTATCTTGGGGCTCCTTAACATGCTCGTCATTCAGGGGATAGAAGCTATTGTATTGGCTCCTGATGCTTCCTCAGGGCTCACTTCATGGTTAGTGATCGATGGCATCTGGTTAACCTTGATTGCCATCGGTCTATACCAATGGTGTAAAGGCTAATCACACAAGCATTAAAAAAGCCATGCAACAGATGCATGGCTTTGATTATTACGGCGAACTGAACGCTGCCGCTAGATATTTTTGTCCTTGCCCAATGACAATAGCCAGACGCAAATCACAGCTACCGCAGCAAAACCAGACAGGATGATCACAGGCATGGCCGCATAGCCCAGTACATGCCAGAAGATTGATTCTAATGTACTCATTGTTGCTCCTTATCTGAGGCTTACTGCCAGCCTTCAATACCCGACATGTCAGGCAATTTGTGGGCAATACCCTTGTGGCAATCTACACAAGTCTTGTCGCCCGATGCCAGCGCCGTAGAGTGCTGCTTAGCACTACGGCTACCCTGCTCGGAAAAGTCCATGAACTCGAATTCGTGACAGTTACGACACTCTTGCGAGTCATTTTCTTTCATCCGGTGCCATTCGCGGTTAGCTAGGTGGCTTCGCCTTGCCTCGAACTTCTCTTGCGTATCAATGGTTCCCATCGCATGGGCCACCAGCTCTTTCGAAGCCTGCACCTTACGCACAATTTTGTCCGTCCAGTTGTGTGGTACGTGACAGTCAGAACAGATAGCACGAACGCCGGAGCGGTTGGCATAGTGAACCGTTTCACGGATCTCTTTGACAATCGGTGCATGGCAGCCAGCACAGAACTCTTCGGTGTTAGTCGCTTCCATACCGGTGTTAAATGCGCCCCAGAACAGCAAGCCGCCCATAAAACCCATGAACAAGACCAGACCGACAGCCACTTTACTTGGCGAGGAGAACCTGCGCCAAAATGTTTTCAATAGTTTCATCTTATAGCCCCTTTAGCACTGACGGCTATAATTAGCGCAACGCATCAACACGCTGGAAATCATTTTCAACCAATGGCTTAGCATCTGCCTGCGGTACGTGGCACTGCAAACAGAAGTAGCGTGCTGGTGACACATCAGACAACACCTGGCCTTCGCGTGGTGACTGGTAGTGAGTCACACTGATCTTGGTCGCGCCCATTTCGTTAGCATTTTTCCAGCTGTGACAAGCCAAACACTTATTGGCATTCTTCGATACTTCGTAGTTACGGATCGTGTGCGGTACCAAAGGTGGCTGGTAAACATAATCGCTGTCGATCGTACCCTGATCACGCGGGTAACGCTTCATTGGATCCGCCGCACGGGTCGCTTCCAGCTCGCTGGCACCACGCAGTGACTCAAGACCACCGATACCACCTGGGTTGTGCAACTCTTCTGCACTGTGTACAGCACCAGCCAGCATCATGCCTAATGCCATTACTGCTAGAACTAATCGTTTCATTGTATTCTCCGCCTACAGGCTAAATTCAGGTCAAGGTAGGGCTGTCCGGCAAAAAGCCAGACAACCAACCTCTTCAATTTGTTGCTTTTTATACTTTGGTGATCTTCACAGGGCACTTCTTGAAGTCGGTCTGCTTGGACAGCGGATCGGTTGCATCAAGAATCAACTTGTTCACCAAAATACGGGCATCAAAGAATGGAATGAATACCAAGCCCGCAGGTGGACGGTTACGGCCACGGGTCTCAACACGACAGCGCACTTCACCACGGCGAGAAGCAACCAGCACTTCATCACCACGACGCAGGCCTCGAGACTCAGCATCATCTGGGTGGATGTAACACAACGCATCCGGCACCGCTTTGTAAAGCTCAGGAACACGACGCGTCATGGTGCCTGTGTGCCAATGCTCTAGAACACGCCCGGTTGACATCCATAGGTCATATTCTGCATCTGGCACTTCCGGTGCTGGCTCGAACGGGGCAAAGATGATATTCGCCTTACCGTCTTTATGGCCGTAGAAACGGAAACCTGCACCTGCCGGTACGTATGAATCATGACCTTCAGAGAAACGCCACTGGGTCTCTTTGCCGTCAACAACCGGCCAACGCAGGCCACGTACCTGATGGTATGTATCGTAAGGTGCCAAGTCGTGCGCCTTACCGCGACCGAATGCCGCGTATTCTTCGAACAGACCTTTCTGCACGTAGAAACCTTGCGCTTTGGCATCATCGTTCAATGGCTGGGTTTCAGACATTGGGAATTTATCGACCTGACCGTTACGGAACAGGATGTCGTACATGGTCTTGCCACGGTACTGTGGTGCTTTCGCCAGTAGCTCTTCACCCCACACTTCCTCAACCTTAAAGCGCTTGGAAAATTCCATGATCTGCCAAAGGTCAGACTTAGACTCGCCCTGGGTTTCAACCTGCTGGTACCATGCCTGAGTACGACGTTCGGCGTTACCGTAGGCGCCTTCTTTTTCTACCCACATAGCGGTTGGTAGAACAAGATCAGCCGCTTGTGCTGTTGCCGTTGGGTATGGGTCTGAACACACAATGAAGTTCTCTGGGTTACGGTAACCCGGCAGACGCTCTTCGTTGATGTTAGGGCCTGCCTGCATGTTGTTGTTACACATTACCCAGTAGGCATTCATCTTGCCGTCTTTCAGCATACGGTCGTGCAGTACCGCGTGGTAACCCGGCTTAGGCGGGATCGTACCTTCTGGCAGTTTCCAAATTTTCTCTGCAACTGCACGGTGCTTAGGATTCGCGACAACCATGTCGGCTGGCAGACGGTGAGCAAAGGTACCCACCTCACGCGCTGTACCACAAGCCGATGGCTGACCCGTTAGCGAGAATGGGCTGTTACCCGGCTGCGAGATCTTACCGGTTAGCAGGTGGATGTTGTAAACCAAGCTGTTCATCCACACACCACGGGTGTGCTGGTTCATACCCATGGTCCACAGTGACATCACCTTGGTGTTTGGATCAGCGTACTGCTTCGCTAGCTCGATCAGCTTCTCTTGTGATACACCCGACATTTCAGAGGCTTTCTCGACCGTGTACTCGGCAACAGAGGCTTTATACTCTTCGAACGTCATCGCGTGCATCTTGCCAGAGTTAGCGTTCTTCGCTTTCTGCTGGCGAGGATCTTCGTCACGCAAGCCGTAACCGATGTCAGTGTCAGCACGCTTGAAGTTAGTGTGCTTGTTCACGAAATCCCAGTTAACTGCATCATTCTGGATGATGTAGTTGGCAATAAAGTTACCAATCGCAAGGTCGGTCTGCGGCTCAAAGATCATGCCGTTGTCAGCCAACTCGAACGAGCGGTGGTAGTAAGTCGACAGCACGTTCACTTTAACGTGTGGGTTGCTCAGGCGGCGATCAGTCAAACGGGTCCACAATACTGGGTGCATCTCCGCCATGTTCGAGCCCCAAAGCACGAACGAGTCTGCATTTTCGAAGTCATCGTAACAGCCCATCGGCTCATCGATACCGAAGGTACGCATGAAGCCAACAACCGCAGAAGCCATACAGTGACGGGCGTTCGGGTCGATGTTGTTAGAACGGAAACCTGCTTTCATCATTTTCGATGCAGCATAGCCTTCCATTACTGTCCACTGGCCCGAGCCAAACATACCTACGCCAGAAGGACCGTGCTTCTTCAGCGCTTCTTTCCACTTCTCGGCCATCACGTCGAACGCCTGATCCCAAGATACTGGCTGGAAGTCGCCTTCTTTGTCGTACTTACCGTCTTTCATGCGCAGCATCGGCGTCTGTAGACGATCCTTGCCGTACATGATCTTCGATAGGAAGTAACCCTTGATACAGTTCAGGCCTTTGTTTACAGCAGCTTCTGGGTCACCCTGAGTAGCGACCACTCGGCCATTCTGCGTACCGACCAGTACTGAACAACCTGTACCACAAAAACGACAAGGCGCTTTATCCCACTTAATTTTGGTTTCGTCAGAACTAACGATTAAGTTAGTTGCTGATGCTGGCAGCGAGATCCCCGCTACGGCTGCTGCCGATGCAGCGGCGTTTGCTTTCACAAACGCACGTCTTGTCATTTTCATGAATCTTCCTCAGATTGCGAGTCGAAGTGTTCGATTTGGTGATACACTAAAAACGTGGTTAAAACGTGTTCTAAGTTATTGATTTTATCTATGGTGTCGGTCACGTAGCCCTGGTTTTCGGTTTCCAGAACCACAACGACCTTCCCTTCTTCACTGTCGCCGTAAATTTCTGCATTCGGCATTGCTGCGATCTGCTCTTTGACAGAGGCCAGATACTCCGGCTTTACATGAACAACCAAGCTGGAAATGTGTACTTCTTGTAATGCCATCGCTAATTCTCTTCGTTATCGTGATTCACCATGGTGATCGCCGATGCCGGGCAAACCGACACACAGCCACCACATCCTGTGCAAACTGAGGTATCCAGTTCAGGACGGGCAACGCCGCCCAATTGCAGTTTGAACCGAATCGCCATCACCTCGCAGGCATCGCCGCAGCTTCGACACTCAATATTTTGGTGGGCCAGGCAACCCTCATTAACCTGTGCCACCAAAGGCCATGGCTGCTCTGATTGCGGCTGAAACAACGGCTCGGGACAAGCCTCTGCACAGCGGTAACAGAATGTGCACTCACCAAGCTGAAAGTCGACAGCAGGAAAACCACCGTCGCCTTTGGCAATAATCTGTGTTTCACATGCATTGATACACTTGTTGCACCGGGTACAGGTGTCGGTGAAGATTTCTTCATCGACCACCCAGGGCATTCGCTGCAGGTCAGGCTTGCGACGCCGCGTCAACAACCGACGACGGGAACGATCAAACATTGACTCAGTCCTTCGTAAAATATTATTAATAAAAATAGTGATTACGGGCAGCAGCTTGGCTATATAAAGCAAGGTGTACCAATAAACCGCTTAAATGAATTACAACAAATATTCACAAGCTGTCATTTTTTTACACGACAAGTGTAAATCCCGTAATAAATGCTTAAATACCTAGTAAGGGCTAATTAGGGGCTAAATTTGTCTTGGATCAATAAATTCAAATGCGCGCCCTCTCAGTATAAAAAAGCCAAGTTTTCTTTGAAGCGGCTAGCATTTATCTCAATTGCATTGAAAATCACCATTCCGTCTATTAAATATAGACCAGACTTAAACAGAAAAACGTTTTCTCCTTATCTTTAAGATAACGATTTAAAAGGAAAATCTGTGAAAAATAGGCCTCTAAAGCCCGTCACTACAACGATTGCCAGAGCCATGCTCGCAATCTTGCTTCTTTCTGTGGTTACCACCAGCTTTGCCCTGCTCACCCTTGCATCTAGCTTGAACGATGCCGAGGCGGTCAATGTGTCCGGTTCATTGCGCATGCAAAGCTACCGATTGGCCTACGATATCCAGACTCAATCTCCCCATCTGGAAGCCCATTTGGATATGTTCGAAAAGTCCTTGTTCTCGCCATCAATGGCAGCATTGGAGCACTGGACGGTACCGACCAATATCAAGATGCATTACTACAACCTGATCGGCCGTTGGGAAGATCTGCATCCCTTGTTGCATGATGGCAACGAGCGGCTATTTCTCAGCGAAGTTGCCAAATTTGTCGACCGAATCGACCAATTTGTCTACGAGTTACAAGAGTTTTCGATCATCAAGCTTCAGGTGTTGTCAGTGGTCGGAGGGCTGGGTTTGAGCCTGATCCTCATCGCTGCGCTGTTCACCATTCACTTTACCCAGCGCAAAATCGTCACCCCACTCAACCAGATGGTCACCGCCAGCGAACAAATCCAGGAAGGGAAATTCGACCTCACTCTCGATGTCAAAAGTGACAACGAACTGGGCATCCTAGCTGGTACTTTTACCACTATGGCGACAGAACTCGGCAAGCTGTACCGAAATCTGGAAATGAAAGTCGATGAGAAGACTCGGCGCCTGCGCCAAGCCAATGACTCACTACAGGTGCTCTATGACTGCTCGCAAGAGCTCTCGCAAAGCCGCCTAAGCACCAAGAATTTCGCCGTTATGCTCGAAACCTTGCTCGATATAGAGGGGCTGACCGCCGCCAAGCTAATCATTGAAGAAAACACCGGCAACAACACCGAAATCACCGCTGGCGAACCCTCTGGCAATAACTGGCATTACCATGACCTAGATCTTGATGGCCAGGTACTCGGCCAACTGTGGTGGCAAGACACCCTGCCATGCCCAGATAAGAGTTTGATAGAGAACATTTCCCGTACACTGGCCAGAGGGATTTACTACAACCGAGCCCAGAAACAATCGGAACAATTATTATTGATGGAAGAGCGTGCTACGATTGCACGTGAACTTCACGATTCTTTGGCACAATCACTGTCTTATCTCAAAATCCAAGTTACCCTGCTAAAAAGGCAACTTGGCCAAGGTGATCAGCAGCAGACTATGGCGATCATCAGTGATATTGATCAGGGGCTATCAGGGGCTTACACCCAGCTAAGAGAGTTATTGAGTACTTTCCGCCTGACAATCAAAGAAGCAAATTTTGGTGAAGCATTGGTAGAGATGCTAAAACCATTGGAAGAGCAGAGTAATGCTTTGTTGATTATTGATAACCAACTTTCATCACTGAGCTTAGATGCCCACCACCAGGTGCACCTACTGCAACTGATCAGGGAAGCAGTACTAAACGCAATCAAACATGCCCAGGCAGATGAAATCATTGTTACCTGCCTGCAAGAGTTGGATACAGTCACAATCACTATCAGTGATGACGGAATAGGTTTCAATCCGGCCAATGAAAAACTCAATCATTATGGCCTTGCAATTATGACCGAGCGGGCATCACGCCTTCACGGTACACTGGAAATTAATACAACCAAGGGCACTGGCTGCGAAGTCACCCTTCAATTTCAGCCCGAATCCCAAGGATAACAATATGACGTGTTGGAAAATTATGATTGTTGATGATCACCCGTTAATGCGCAGGGGGATCAGCCAGCTTCTTAGCTTTGAAAACGATTTCGAGATGGTTGGCGAAGCCAGCAACGGTGCCGATGCCGTACTGCTCGCCCAGGAGAAAGAACCCGATTTGATCCTGCTTGACCTCAACATGAAGGGCATGTCTGGTCTCGATACCCTCAATGCGATGCGCGCCGAGGGAATTCAGGCTCGAATTGTCGTATTGACTGTTTCCGATAGCCGATCCGACGTTAAGGCCCTGGTCAACGCCGGCGCCGATGGCTACCTATTGAAAGATACCGAGCCGGATCAACTTATTGCCCTGCTTAAACAAGCTATGTGCGGCGGGCAGGCTTTCAGTGATCTGGTACGTGAATATCTGGCCGACAGTGCCGAGCAAGACTCCCTGCTCGATACCCTAACCGACAGAGAAATGCAGATCCTAAAAGAAGTGGCTAAGGGTTACCGCAACAAGCAGATTGCCGATAACCTATTCATTTCAGAGGCGACGGTTAAGGTACATATGAAAAGCTTGCTGAAAAAACTGCAGGTAAAATCAAGGACTGCCGCCACAGTGCTTTACTTGGAATCACAAGGTCAGTAATGGGAAAAGTCGGGGCTCTGACTGCTTTACTGTCGACTATGCTATTGGCGGGGTGCAGTACCTCGCCTCTGCTTGTTGATGCCAACAGCGTGGTATTAACTTGGGATGCCAATGATATACAAAATACCTGTGAGAGACGGGGGACGCTTATCGGCTCACAGGGGAGTTGGTATAATTATTGGTTTATCAGTGACAGGGATTTGACCCAAGGCGCTCTGAACCAACTGCGCAATCAGGCTGCGGGATTGGGTGCCAATACAGTTTCATTGTACAGCCCACCGGATTTTTCGACGTCTGTGACATTAATTGGCAATGCCTACTATTGCGAATAACCCAGATATAAAAAAACCGCACGAGTGCGGTTTTTTTATTAGCTCGAGACGGAAGAGATAATATCCCTTTCTTTCGATTCAACCCATTGAACATCAAAGGGTCCCCAGTCGCTTAGCTGGTAATAGCCATCATTGTGGCGCTTACCATCTTGGATAAACGCCAATTCAATGCCAAAACCTGGCAGGGCTTTAAGAACATCCTGAATGGTACGACGTGGCCAACCGGTAATTTCAATCAGCTTAGGAACATTGGGACGATCAAGCTGCTCCACAAGCAAAGCAAGATAAAGACGACGGGCAAAAACCGGATTCAATTCCATTGAGACCTCCATAATTTGAGGTTTTATTATTCCGACTTCTGCCTGCAGGGTGTTGAGTTTGATCAAAATGAGGGAAGATTTCCCTGTTTTGGTCGTCATTTTCGGTGATCGCGGTCGCAAAATTTAGGAACGTGCCATTTGAGAAACAAAAAAGACATGTTTAAACAACAACTTGAAATATCACACAAAAATAACTCTCTGGCCAAATTGTAGGCGCAAATAATTAATGCGCCCACTGTGAACTCAGGCCCTAAACTAGAAAGTGTAACCGGCGGTTACCATAAAGACCCACGGGTCGATATCGGTGCTGATCTTCTGAGACTCACCAGCGGCCTTAAACTTCACATCAGTACCGATATCGGCATACCATACCGAAGCACCAAAGAACCAGTTATCCTTCACCTGGTAATCGATACCTACATTGGCGGCAAGGCCCCAGGAATCTTCCAATTTAAGATCACTCAACTCAGCACTTTCACCGGTGCCATTAAAATCTTCATTGAAGAAAGTAGTGTAGTTGAAGCCAGCACCGATATATGGACGGAATTTGCTACTGCTGTCCATAAAATAGTACTGAAGCATCAGTGTCGGTGGCAAGTGTTCAACTTCTGCAATTTTACCGACACCGTTTAGAGAAACACTGTGCCTGAACGGGGTTGCCGCCAGCAGCTCAATACTGATGTTGTCTGTCAGCATGTAACCCACAGTGATACCTAGCTGGGTGTTTGAATCGATACCAAACTCACCGAGACCAAGTACATCATCACTGCTTTCGTTCGGAACCACCGTTGCCGTACCGGCACGGACCAAGATGTCACCTTGCTTGTGTGCCATAGCCTGAGGGGCTGCCATTATTGCGGCTAGGATAGCGACGGTACATAGATTCTTTTTCATTATTATTGACTCCATTCCTTTTGAATCCCGACATGGGGAAAAATTGGGCTTCACGTTAAGCGGGTCAAAATGTAACCATTTAGAAACACACTCGTATTGATTGAAATCAATTTATAAAAATTAGTGATAACAAATAACTTTTGATACAGATCAATTACTTACAACAGATACATTGCACGAAAGACGTGTGCAGCAAAAAATGTAACCAACTCCACCCAAAAACATTTAAGTGGCTCGCATAAATTGCCATCGAGCAGTAGTCGTCTTACTATCTGGCAGCACTTTTTTGTTACCGATAAATATGCTCATAGACACTTATCAATACTCTCCCCCAGCGCTTCTCTCCTATACTTTTTGACAAACCCGCGATCAATCATTGGAGCTGCTATGACCCCTGCTTTCTGGTGCATTATCACCATGATATTGATTAACTATTTACTGGCAGGTGTCGGCGGCTGGTTAACCGTCCGCCAAACCGGCAAGCTTGATATCAACCAACCACGAATCCAAGACCGAGAGCTCACTGGTGCTGCCTCGCGGGTAAAAGCCGCACAAGCCAATGGCTGGGAGATCCTCTCTGTATTCTCAAGCTGCGTTTTCATCGCCCATTTGGCAGGGGTACCCGCCCATGAATCAGCCCTCCCCGCGTATCTGTTTATCATCAGCCGGGTGCTTTACTTCATTTGCTATGCTTTCAAGCTAAGCCCATGGCGAACCATCGTTTTTGTGCTGGGGATATTAGCGAATATGTGGCTGATTAAACTGGCTATCCACTATGGCGGCTGAAGCCATTGCACCCCATGTCTATTCCCGCTATAAAGGGAGACCAAGTTCACAAAATAAGTCAGCCAGAATAACTATGAGTACAATTGCTTACGGCATCAAAAATTGCGACACCATCAAGAAAATGAAGAAGTGGTTAGAAGCCGAAAACATCGAATACACCTTCCATGACTACCGTGCCGACGGCCTTGACCGTGGCATGCTAGAGCAGTTTGAGGCCGAGCTGGGCTGGGAAGCCATGGTCAACAAGCGCGGTACAACTTACCGCCAGCTGAGCGATGAGCAAAAAGCCGGCCTTGATCAGCAAAGCGCGATCGAATTGATGCTGGAGCACCCAGCAATGATCAAGCGCCCGCTGTTGGTTCACAATAACAGCTACCACTTGGGCTTCAAGCCAGCCCAGTACCAAGAAATCTTCCAAACGAATTAAGAAAGGATACAAGGATGTCAGATAGCCCGGTTCTCGCCCTGGCGAAAGACTTTATCAGCCGTCAGTCAGTAACCCCTGAAGATGCTGGCTGCCAGGACGTGATGATCGAGCGCCTGGAAAAGCTCGGTTTTAATATCGAAACCATGGTGTTCGAAGATACCACCAACCTCTGGGCCCGCCGCGGCACGGAAGCTCCACTATTTGTCTTTGCCGGCCATACCGATGTGGTACCAGCCGGTAACCTTGATAAATGGCATACCGCACCTTTCGAGCCAACCATCATCGACGGCTACCTGCATGGCCGCGGCGCTGCTGATATGAAAGGTTCACTGGCCTGTATGATTGTAGCGATTGAGCGATTCCTTGCCGAAAACCCTGATCACAAAGGTTCTATCGCTTTGTTGATCACCTCGGACGAAGAAGGTCCGTTCATCAATGGTACGACCCGTGTGATTGATACACTGGAAGCCCGTAATGAAAAAATCGACATGTGTATTGTCGGTGAACCATCAAGCACCCATGCTGTGGGCGATGTAGTGAAGAACGGCCGCCGTGGTTCGATTACTGGCGATGTGAATATCAAAGGTACCCAGGGCCATGTTGCCTACCCGCATCTAGCCGATAACCCGGTTCACCGTGCTATGCCTGCACTGGCCGAACTGGCCGCGACAACGTGGGACAACGGTAATGCCTACTTCCCACCGACCAGCTTCCAGATCGCCAACCTGTCTGCCGGCACCGGCGCATCGAACGTTATCCCGGGTGAGTTCCATGTGCAGTTCAACTTCCGCTTCAGCACCGAGCTAACCGCCGATGACATCAAGCGCAAGGTTCACTCGGTACTCGATGCTCACGGCCTTGATTACGACTTAGCCTGGACTTTCAGCGGTCATCCGTTCTTAACCGACGAAGGAAGCTTGCTTGATGCCGTTGTGGAATCCATCGAGGAAGTGAATCACAAAAAACCAGAACTACTGACCACCGGCGGTACCTCCGATGGCCGTTTCATTGCCCGTACCGGCGCGCAGGTTATCGAGCTCGGCCCTGTCAACGCAACCATCCACAAAGTGAATGAGTGTGTGAAAGTCGCTGATCTGGAAAAGCTGACCGACATGTACCAGAAAGTGATGGAAAAAGTCCTTTAATGGTTAGCCACCCAAGCCAAGCCCGGCAGCACACTGCCGGGCAACTGACCGGGCAAGAGACAAGTCACCTGGTCTCTGTTAACCCAGACGGCGGGCATCCTTTTGTCCACCAGCAAATGCTACCCGCATTTGAGGCATTAAAAGAAGCAGCCAATATTGCTGGTTTTGATCTCCAGATTGCTAGTGCCTTTCGTCCGTTCGAGCGCCAGCTGCTAATTTGGAACAACAAATATTCCGGCAAGCGCCCGCTGTTTGATAGCAACAGCCAGCTGCTTGACCCAAGCTCCCTTACTGAGCTTGAAAAAATCCACGCGATAATGCGTTGGTCTGCCCTACCCGGCGCAAGCCGCCACCATTGGGGCACCGATCTTGATGTCTACGCGGCAAACTGCCTACCGGCGGGTGTACAACTACAGCTTGAGCCTTGGGAGTACCAGACCGGAGGCCACCAAGCCGAGTTCAGCCAATGGCTCAGTGGCAATATGAAGCGCTTTGGCTTCTACCTGCCCTATGCAGAAGATCGCCATGGCGTCGCCTGCGAACCCTGGCATATCAGCTACTTCCCGGTTAGCAAATATTTACTTTCACAGCTCACGCCAGACCTGCTCAAGCGCACACTTAGCCAATTTGAGCTTGAAGGAAAGTCGCACATCCTAGAAAACCTTGATAGTCTTTATAGTAGGTACATAGAGAATATCTGTGAGGTGTAAATGGAATGGCTACTCAACCCGTGGGTTATCAGCATCATCGTCGTCAGCGTGGTGGCAGGTAATATTGCGGCGCTGAAATACACCGCTAACATGAAATTTGGCTACAAGGACAAAGTCAAATACATGTACGACAAGAGCAAGCGCGAACAAGAACTTGATGAGCTGATCGAGAAACAAGCAGCTAACGACGAAAACCAAGACTTAAAAAAACTCAAAGATCAGGCATAAAAAAACGAGAGCGTGACGCTCTCGTTTTTTTATATCTAAATCAGTCTGACTCAAAGCTATTCGGAGCAATGAGTTCTAAGTCAGTTTATCTAGAACAATGAGCACTTGCGATGCAGTAATAGATAAACTGACAACGAAATCATTGTTACGAACGAGGGAGGTAGTCTGCGACGCCTACCCACTTATAGCTCGTCAGCTCTTCCAGCCCCATCGGGCCACGGGCATGCAGTTTCTGGGTCGATACCGCCACTTCTGCCCCTAGGCCAAACTGCGCGCCATCGGTAAAGCGCGTTGACGCATTCACATAAACGGCTGCAGAACCTGCTGCATTAACAAAACGCTCTGCCGCCATCAAATCATTGGTCATGATCGCATCAGAATGGCTGGCATTATGTTTGCGCATGTGGGCAATCGCCTCTTCCACATCTTTAACGATCTTGATCCCTAGCGTGAAACTCAACCATTCAGTGTCGAAGTCTCCTTCAGCAATACGTCGCAGGCTTGCCGCTTTACCTTCAAGTAGCTCGTAGGCATTCTCGTCAGCTACCATATCCACATTGCTGGCATTCAGGCGCTCCGCCAAACGAGGCAAGAAAGCTTCTGCCACCTGCTCGCTAACCAACAGAGTATCAAGGGCATTACAGGCCGATGGACGCTGTACCTTGGCGTTCTCCACTACATCAAGGGTACGAGACAAATCTGCCGTTGCATCTACATACACATGGCTGATACCAAAACCGCCGATGATCACCGGAATCGTGCTGTTTTCCTTACACATCTTGTGCAAGCCAGCACCACCACGCGGGATGATCATATCAACGTATTGATCCATCTTCAGCAACTGGGAAACCAGCTCACGGTCTGGTTTTTCAATGTACTGTACCGAAGCCGTTGGCAGCCCTGCTTTCTCAAGTGCTACCTGGATCACTTTGACCAGTTCCATATTGGAGTGGAAAGTCTCGCGACCACCGCGCAGAATACTGGCGTTACCCGTTTTCAGGCACAGCGCTGCAATATCAATGGTAACATTTGGGCGAGCTTCATAGATCACACCGACAACACCAAGAGGGACACGACGTCGGCTCAGGCGCATACCGTTTTCCAGTACCTTGCTATCTAGCTCGGCACCAACTGGATCATTTAGGCTGATCACATTGCGCACGTCGTTAGCAATCCCCGCCAAACGGTCGGCATTGAGCAATAGACGGTCTACCAAAGCATCGGTCATACCTGCTTCTTTTGCCGCTGCGATATCTTTGGCGTTAGCAGCCAAAATAACATCTTGGTTGGCTTCCAGCTCATCGGCAATCACAGCCAATGCACGGTTTTTCTGTTCGGTTGCTGCCGTTGCCAGTTCAAAAGCAGCCTGCTGCGCCGCTTGGCCCATCAGTTCAAGATTCATGTTCTTTTCCCTTACGTTTTAATAGGTGTTAGATGACTACCAAGTCGTCACGGTGTACAGCAACAGGGCCATATTCATAACCCAACACCTGATAAATATCCTGGCTGTGTTTGCCGGCAATTTTCGCCAAATCTTTACTCGAGTAACGGCTAATACCCCTTGCCAGCAGTTCGCCTTGGGCATTAAAGATCCTAGCCACTTCGCCACGCTCGAACTCACCTTTTACTTCGGTGATCCCTTTCGATAGCAAACTACTGCCTCGCTGTTGTACAGCTGCCGCTGCACCTTGGTCGATCACAATATCACCCGCTGGTGGGGGACCAGCCAAGATCCAACGCTTACGGCTTTCAAGCGGTGATTCCAGTGGCAAGAAGCGTGTACCGACCGAAATGCCTTGGACCAGATCAGCCACCACATCCGGGCGACTCCCTGCAGCGATAATCACTTCGATACCCGCACGGCGGGCAACATCCGCAGCCTGCAACTTAGTGGCCATACCGCCAGTACCAAGTCCACCAACACTGCCACCGGCGATCTTGCGCAGGGTTTCGTCGATGGTATGGACCTCGCGGATCAGCTCTGCCTCCGGGTTATTACGCGGATCGGCAGTAAACAGCCCCGGCTGATCGGTCAGCAGAAGTAGCTTATCGGCACCAGCCAAAATACCCACCAATGCCGACAAATTGTCGTTATCACCGACTTTGATTTCAGTCGTAGCTACCGCATCGTTTTCGTTAACAACCGGAATAATGCCGTTATCCAGCAGGGCAACAAGCATATCGCGGGCGTTAAGGTAACGTTCACGATCATCTAGATCAGCACGGGTGAGCAGCATCTGCCCCACGTGTAGGCCATAGATACCGAACAGGCTTTCCCATTCTTGGATCAGGCGGCTCTGGCCAACAGCAGCCAAAAGCTGCTTGCTCGCCATGTTCTTGGGCAGTTCGGGGTATCCTAAATGTTCGCGGCCGGCGGCAATGGCGCCTGAAGTTACAATAATGACCTTGTGGCCCTGCCGACGCAGTTGTGCGCACTGACGAACCAACTCAACCATATGGGCACGATCCAGCTTTAGCGTACCGCCAGTCAATACGCTGGTACCCAGCTTGACCACGATAGTCTGTGAACTGTGCCTAACCTCTTGGTTTTGAGACCCATCTTTGGAGTCTGCGGTTACCAAGTCCTTGTTTTGCTCATTTAGGATATTTGTCTCTGCCATGGGGATAAAACAAAAAGAAAAGTAGAATGATGTTGTATCAATACCCTTTATAAATCACAAGAAAAATGCGCCAATCAGGCGCATTTTTCTTCATTTAAAGTAAGGCTTGAAATCAGGCTACACTACCGAGCTCTGGCTCCTTGAGCACTTTGGAAGGAGATAATGTCAACTCGAACTCATCTTGTAGCAAACCTTCCAATTTCGGATAAAAATCTTCTAAGGTTTGCTGTACTGCTTTCTCATGCTTTGCCGGTACCGGATCTTTGATCCACTCGCCAGCATCGTCATAGCGGCCAAAGCCATAATGGTATTCGAAGCCTTCGTCATTGGCTTCTATGATGAACCACCAGCCCCAGAATTCACGCTCTTCGGGTGCCTTTTTGGCGCTGACACAGCTCGACAGGCAATCAAAGAAAAAATGCCCTTCGGAAGACAGAGGCTGACGCAAGTAAGGTCCCAAGGCCGTCAGCTTAGTCATCAAGCGCCCATGCGGCGGGAAAGTTTTTTCTGTCGTCATAATCATCTCCATCCCTAGCAATAAATTACCTAATCCATTTAAGCTGTAAACCGCTCATTTGGCAACAATTTATTTACAACATTAGCGTATTGATTACTTTCTTACTCGGCTAACTTTTCTTTCAGCCAGTCAACCACAGTCGTCATTGCCCGGTGGTAGCCGTCATGCAGCGGCTTATCGGGCAAAGTAACGGCCTTGCCTCCTCGACTGGACATTGCAATAAGCTGGTTATCAAACTCCGAGCAAACAGGATCACTTTTCAGGCCAATCCCCAGCATCGGTACATCAATCTTACGGCGACCCAGCAATCCCTGATGCTTGAGTGACCATGCAGGTAAATGGGACACCAAACTTGTCTTTGATACACCATGCTTGCCAAGGCGTGAGGCAATCATATCAAGGTACATCCGCGGCATGGCATCCAGCCGCTTAGAATCGGCCAAACCGCTGTGAATAATACCTCCGACACTGACACAGGTTTTCAGGCGCGTTGGTTCGAGGAAACCAAGCCTAATCGCAGCATTACCACCAAAACGAAGGCCCAGCATCGCAACCCGGGTATGATCGACCCAGGGTACATCTTTCACCTGCTGCAACAGCGCTTGGTGCAAGCGGCTGGTATCTTCGGTCAGTGACCAATGGCTACTGTGACCGACAGACGGCATATCTAGGGTGATCATCGCAAAGCCAGCCGGCCCGAAGTACTTCTGGTACAGGCGAAGCAGATCAGACTGAAGGGTATCCAAACCACCACTGACGATTACCGTCGGCAATAACTTGTCGGTACAAGGTAGGTGGATGAAAGCCTGGAAGGTTTTATTTTCGTATTTGACATCAATGGTGCGCATCTGGTGCGGCATATTGTCCATGGCGTCGCGGTAGGCTTGATTAGCTTGCAGTTCAGCCTGGGCTGCCAAATCATCCCCTTTCAGGTGGGGATAAGCTGCAATACTGTAATACATACTGGCGGTAATGAGCTGATCGGCCGCCTTTTCCTTTTCACCCTGATCCAATAAAGCCCGTGCCGCTTTATGATACATTCCCCCCGACTGGCACCACTCATACACCCAGTTGCCCGGCTTGTAGCCTATAACAGTATCGAGCAAGTCATCTCGGGTGCGCGGGGCTTCGGAGTTGGCGATTCTTGCCAGAATAGCCTCAAGTTCAATAGGATCGATGCCCTGCCAGATCCACTGCGGACGGCGCATCACCCGATACCAGCCGATCTCGGTATCGCCATCCAGCGCACTGTGGATCGGGGCATCGACAACATGGGCCAATTTCACCAGGCTCGATGTTTCTTTGGAGGTTTGCCTTGGGGCAAAGAGCTTTTCGGAAAGATTGGTTTTGGACGGTTCAGACACGTTCTGCTCCATATCGGTTCACACATACCTACTATGCAGGCCCGAGCACTTCCGGTCTATAACAAAAGCACGTTATTCCGGTTCGGCCTTGGGGATGTGCTTATTGTGATTATATTTTTAAAGTATACCACCCAACAGATACTTACTGTATGAGCCGGCAGACAATTCCCACTTGTTGCAGAAGCAGTACTGAAGAAATTCAGGAGTAAGCTATGCTTGTACTTACCTATCAGTACTTCATACGGTGGTAAGTATGCGATACGTCCTATGTCTCTGTGCTTCACTTTTTTTCTCTTCGTCAGTCCTCGCTTTTGGTAGCGGTGGCTCCCTGGGTGGCAACCCCGGAGAGGCATCAGGTGGCGTCAATGCCAAAACCTCACTTTGCCTTGATGTAACAGGCGAGCGAATTCCCGACAGCTACCAAACCAAATACCAACGCCAATGCAAGATAACCGGTAATACCATGGTTGATCTCATCAACTACAACAACTATTACCGCAACAAACCCAATGGCGAATCCCTGTCGGACATTAAAGCCAAAGCCAGCTAATACCCCGGAACAGCAGGCATAAAAAAAGGAGCCGATGGCTCCTTTTTTAGTCGCTAAAAGCGGTATTATTTTTTCGCGATAGGATCAACGAAAGTCACGGCCATATCCCATGGCTGCTCGATCCAAGTTTCCTGCGGGATGTCTACCACGTAGTCATCAACCAGGTGCTTACCTGCAGGCTTCGCACATACAGTTACGAATTTCGCTTTCGGGTACATGTGACGGATCATTTCCGCTGTACCGCCAGTGTCCACCAGATCATCGATAACGATGAAACCTTCACCATCACCTTCTGCTTGCTTCAGTACTTTCATCTCACGCTGGTGATCGTGGTCGTAGCTTGAGATACATACTGTATCAACATAACGAATACCAAGTTCACGCGCCAAAATTGCAGATGGAACCAAGCCACCACGGCTAACGGCAATGATACCTTTCCACTGATCTGCAGGAAGCAATTTCTCTGCTAGCTGGCGGGTATACATTTGCATGTTGTCCCAAGTGATGATGAACTTATTACTCATATCCGATGAACCTCTGAGTCAGCAGAAAAACTGCTGTATGTATTTATTTACTGTTATAGAAAAATAATTTTAGCAACAAATAGGGCTGCAATAACCCAAACGCTAATATTTACATCGCGACCTTTGCCACTCATCGTCTTGACGGCAGCGTAGGTGATAAAGCCAAGGCCAATACCTTCAGCGATGGAGTATGTTAACGGCATCAGTAGGCAAACTACAACTACTGGTGCTGCTTCTGTTAAGTCACGCCAGTCAACGCTAACCAAACCAGACATCATCAGGATGGCTACGTAGAACAGAGCACCTGCTGTCGCATAGGCAGGCACCATACCTGCTAGCGGCGCAAAGAACAATGCCAACAGGAACAAAACGCCAACCGTTACAGCGGTAAGACCGGTACGGCCGCCCACAGCGACACCCGAAACACTCTCAACATAAGAGGTCGTGTTCGATGTACCCAATACCGCACCCACAGAAGTTGCAGTACTGTCTGCCAGTAACGCACGGTTCAGGCGTGGTAGCTTACCGTCTTTGTCGATAAGTTCTGCTTTCGTTGCCACACCGACCAAAGTGCCCGCAGTGTCAAACAAGTCAACGAACAAGAACGCGAACACAACCGAAATCAAACCTACTTCCAATGCACCTGAGAAGTCCATCTGCATGAAAGTTGGCGCAATGCTTGGTGGCGCCGAGACAATACCGCCGTACGCCACTTCACCCACCAGCACGCTGATTGCAGTGACAGCCAAAATCGCGATAAGTACTGCCGCTTTGTAGCCACGGTGTACCAGGGCAATGGTCAGGAAGAAGCCTAAAGATGCCATAGCAGCCGGGAAGCTGGTGAAATCACCCACTTGTACCAGCGTTGCCGGGTTATCGACCACAATGCCAGAGCTCTGCAGGGCGATGAATGCCAAGAATAAACCAATACCCGCCGAGATCCCGATACGCAGCGCATGAGGAATGGAGTTGATAATCCACTCGCGAACTCGCAGTACACTCAGGGCAATAAAGCACAGACCCGATAGGAATACCGCCGCCAGCGCAACCTGCCATGTATGCCCCATGCCTAAAACAACACCGTAGGTGAAGAAAGCATTCAGGCCCATACCCGGCGCTTGCGCCACTGGGTAGTTAGCCACAAAGCCCATGATGAAACAGCCCACAACCGCAGCCAGACAGGTCGCGACAAATACCGCGCCTTGGTCCATACCCGTCGCCGACAGCATAGATGGGTTTACAAAAATGATGTAAGCCATCGTCAAGAAGGTAGTCAGACCCGCTAGCAGCTCGGTACGGACATCGGTACCGTTCTCTTTGAGTTTAAAAAGTTTCTCAAGCATTGCTCTCGATTCCTTGGAGATATTAAGCAATTGATATTGGTTTAAGGGATGAGCCGAAGCCGGTTCTCGGTTTCCACACATCACGAATTTTCAAGAAATAGAAAACGATTGCGTCTCTATTTTGGGTGGCGATTATATGCTCGATAATTGTCAATTTCCAGTAAATAACGCAATTATCATCAACCAATACGAACAACCGAATAAAAAACCGGCCAAGCCACAGAGAGTGGAAATATAAACAAATAAAAACAACAACTTGCATTTTTAACAGCGTGGCTACATTTTATTCAATTAATATTTTCCACCTATGCGCAAACGTTAATATCAACTATCAAATTGCATGAATTAACAGTTAACGCCAGATGTAATCGAATACACCAAAAAGGCATAAAATAACGCTATCGATAAAGCCGGGAAGTATGAATGACAAGAGAGAGATTGATGAATCAAGAAGATAAAAAAAAACGCCACTCCAAATAGAAGTGGCGTCAAGAATGTAACTATAAACCGAAAAGCGGTTTTAAGAGATTCTTAAATAAAGGGGGTGAACAAAAAATTGACCACTCAGATCTGTCCGGCAATGTAGAACCGGACAAACCACAGAATTAGTAACCGAACGAGCTTGGGTATTTAAAGTTACCGGTGTATACAGCGCGGTTGTTCCAAAACTTGTTTACAGATTCAAATACTTTCATTTTTATCACCTTAACTATTAAGCAATGACTACACGAATTACGTGTTTGGCCGTCTTGGCCTGACTTAAACTCGGTTCCTTGGAGGCGATATCTCGGGCTCATCCTAGAGCAAAATTTTGTGTCGTTCGTCTTCGTTCTGAAGATGGTGCAACTATAACCCCGCCGTAATAAACTTTCAAGTATTTTCTTTAACTCCGTCACACTTTTGCCGTTATTGAGTATTTGAACAACAAAAACTGTAATTAAATTACACTGAGCCACTTCACAATTTCACCATTTCGCGACCAAAGTGTAACTACCACCCTCTTGAACAATTACACACTTACAACATACCTTATTCAACAACATGCAAATCAATAATAACAAGGTAAGGGGTATATCATGGCGGCATTTTCATCACTGAGAAAAGTCACTATCAGTAAGCGACTCTATTTATTGAGCTTTATTGTGACTGTATTGACGCTTTTACCGCTAGTACTGTTCATTGCCAACTACCAAACCAATATTATGGAAGAAAAAAGGCTCAAGACCCGTCACCTGGTTGAAAGTGCCCATAGCCTGATCAGCTATTACCATTCCCTTGAGCAACAAGGATCCCTTTCCCGAACCGAAGCCCAACAACAAGCAGTGACAGCGCTTGCTACATTACGCTACGAAGACAAAGACTACTTCTGGGTCAATGACATGACCCCGACAATGGTCATGCATCCTTTTAAACCTTCTCTCAATGGCCAGCGCTTGGACAACTTCAAGGATCCCAACGGGACGGCCTTGTTTGTTGAAATGGCCAATATTGTCCGCCAGCAAGGCCAGGGCTTTGTCGATTACTATTGGGAAAAACCCGGTTTCAGCATGCCGGTTGAAAAAATATCGTATGTCAAAGGCTTTGCGCCTTGGGGGTGGATTCTTGGTTCGGGTATCTACGTGGATGATGTCACCGCCCTTTTTTATAGCGAGCTTAAACAATTTAGCGTTTTCCTTCTCAGCGCTTTGGCATTGAGTGGCTTACTGGCTTGGATTATCTCACGATCTATCACCATCCCCTGCCACGAAACCGCGCAAGCCATGCGTGATATCGCCAAGGGAGACGGGGATTTAACCCAGCGCCTGCCAAGCCAAGGCGATGACGAACTCAGCCAACTGGCCCGCTCGTTCAATACCTTCGCCAGTCACCTATCCGATATGCTTCGAGATATCGCTCCTGTCAGCGACCAAATCAGTGCAGCAGCCAGCCAACTCAACAGTGTCGCCACTCAGACAGCCAATAGCGCCAACCAAGCCTACCGGGGCATCGACAGCGTGGCTGCCGCCATGAACCAGCTTCATGCCAATAACCAGGATGTTGCTCAGTCAGCCCAACAAGCTGCCGAGGCAGCCGATCAAGCCCAGCAATACAGCAGCAACAGTATTGCCGTGGTTTCAAATTCCTCGCGAGAAATGCATGCACTGCTGACCTTGCTGGATGAAGCCAACCATAGCGCCCAAGCATTGGAGAAAGACTCACAGACTATCGGCTCAGTATTGGATGTGATCCGTGGTATCGCCGAGCAAACCAATCTTCTCGCCCTCAATGCAGCAATCGAAGCTGCACGGGCAGGCGAGCAAGGCCGAGGCTTTGCGGTAGTCGCTGATGAAGTCAGGACGCTTGCGACGAGAACTCAGGCAAGCACCAACGAAATAGAAGCGATCATTGCCAACCTGCAGGGCAAGGCCAACAGTGTCAGTGGGGCGCTAGTCAAAACCCGCGAACAATCTTCCAGCACCGCCGAACATGCGGACGAAGTCGCCCAGACTCTAGGGGCGATTGGCGAGCAGATCACCACGATACTGACTCTCAACCAGCATATTGCCGAAGCCAGTGACCAGCAGTCACAGGCTGCGGAGGCCATTAACCAGAGCCTGCATCAGTTGACCGAGCACAGCCACCAAACGGTTGAAAATGGCGATCATATTGCAGCTGCCAGCACTCAATTACTCGCAAACGGGCAGAGCCTGGAGAACCATGTCAGCCACTTTAAGATTTAGCTGTTACCGTTTCAGGCACAGTGGTATCCTTGAGGTTAACCGCGATAGTTAATTGTTCTGAATAACTTTGCAATATAGTTAATTTTCCGCTAACTCATCGCCAATAACCAAAAGTTTATAAAGGAGACTGCTGTGTCAGAAATCAGTCAACTGTCACCTCAACCAGTGTGGCAATTCTTCGATCAGATCTGCTCTATCCCTCACCCTTCCAAGCATGAAGAAGCGCTAGCCCAGCACATTATCCAGTTCGCTCAAGGCGAAGGTCTTGAAGTGCGTCGTGATGCCGTCGGTAACGTCTTCATCAAAAAGCCTGCGACGCCTGGTATGGAAGATCGCAAGGGCGTTGTTCTGCAAGCCCACATCGATATGGTGCCTCAGAAGAACGAAGATACCGATCATGATTTCCTGACCGACCCAATCCAGCCATACATCGACGGCGAGTGGGTAACGGCCAAAGGCACGACCCTGGGTGCCGACAACGGCATGGGTATGGCGGCTTGTCTTGCTGTATTGGCTTCAAAAGACGTTGAACACGGTCCGCTGGAAGTACTGCTGACTATCGACGAAGAAGCCGGTATGACGGGTGCTTTCGGTCTTGAAGAAGGCTGGCTGGAAGGTGATATCCTGCTTAACACCGACTCTGAGCAGGAAGGTGAAGTCTACATGGGCTGTGCCGGCGGTGTTGACGGTTCAATGGTTCTGGATATCCAACGCGAAACAACCCCTGCTGATTTCCAAGCAGTTAAACTGGTTGTTAAAGGGCTGAAAGGCGGCCACTCTGGCTGTGATATCCACACTGGCCGTGGTAATGCCAACAAGATCCTAGGTCGCTTCCTGTTTGGCCACGCCGAAGAGCTTGGCCTGCGCCTAACTTCTCTAACCGGTGGTAGCCTGCGCAACGCAATCCCACGAGAGGCTAGCGCGGTGGTTACTCTACCTGCTGCAAACGTTGATAAGCTGAACGAGCTATTTGCTTACTACCAAGAGCTGCTTGTGGCTGAGCTTGGCCGTGTAGAAACAGACATCAACCTTTTCACTGAGACTGCAGAGCTTCCTGCTGATGTGCTAGTAGCCGCTGACCAGCAGCGCTTCATCAACATGCTGAACGCAACACCTAACGGTGTGATCCGCATGAGCGATGATATCGAAGGTGTGGTTGAAACCTCACTGAACGTGGGTGTGATCACCACAGAAGCTGACAAAATCACGGTATTGTGCCTGATCCGCTCACTGATCGACTCTGGACGCAGCAATGTAGAAGGCATGCTGAAAGCCGTTGCTTCGCTCGCTGGCGCAAGCTGTGAGTTCTCTGGTACCTACCCAGGCTGGAAACCAGACGCTGATTCTGAAGTCATGCACCTGTTCCGCGAAACGTACGAGAGCATCTACGGCCGCGTACCGAATATCATGGTGATCCACGCCGGTCTTGAGTGTGGCCTGTTCAAGAAGCCATACCCGAACATGGATATGATTTCTTTCGGCCCGACCATCAAATTCCCGCACTCACCAGACGAGAAAGTCCAGATCGACACTGTTGCCCTGTTCTGGGAGCAAATGGTCGCTATCCTGAAGAATATTCCGGTGAAGGCGTAATCTCTAAGCACTGAGTAACTTTAAAGAAAGCGAGTTCTTATGAGCTCGCTTTTTTGTTGATAGAAAGTTTCTAGCTCCTAGTTCCTAGAAAGAGCGACTATCAATCCAAGAATTCAACACCGTCACAAATAGTGATGATTAATGTTCTGCTTCAGCTTTTCATAGCTTCTCTTTTTTGCTCTTCCAGCTCTTCCTAGGAACCAGGACCCGCTCCTAACCTTACTCTCAAAACAACGACAGCTGCTGCGCCCGCGTTCCAAGCTCCAACCCTACACTGATACCAATCAGCCGGATCTCCCTGTCCTGCTGGCGGGTCAGGGCTTCTTTAAGCAGACCTTCAAACTGGGCCTTGTCCAGTTTCGGCTGGGTATGCTCCACCGTGGTTTGCTGGAAGTCGGCGAATTTCACCTTTACTCCCTGCTTGGCAATATTAAGCTCTGGTCGGACTCGCTTGAGACGCTTTTCCAGCTCGGGGAATAAGCGCTCTATCACCTCCCAACATTGCTCGTAGGTACTGATATTTTGCGAGAAAGTACGTTCAACCCCTACTGACTTGCGCTCCCGCTCGACCACCACTTCCCGCTCATCAATACCATGGGCACGCGACCATAATGACTGGCCGAATTTACCAAACTGCTGCAACAGCAAATGCCTGTCGTATTGCTGTATATCTTTGCCGACATACAAACCTTTATCATGTAGCTTTTGGATGGTGACTTTGCCGACACCGGGGATCTTCTCGAGTTTCAAGTCTTCTACGAAAGCGGGGATCTGATCAGGCGTCACGACATATTGCCCATCGGGCTTGTTGAGATCCGAGGCGATCTTGGCAATGAACTTAACCGGGGCAATACCGGCAGAGGCTGTGAGGTTGAGCTCTTCGCGGATAGCCCGACGGATGTCTTCAGCAATCAATGTGGCCGAGCCATGGCACAGCTCGCAATCGGTGACATCAAGGTAAGCTTCATCAAGGGAAAGCGGTTCGATCTTATCGGTATAGCGCTGGAAGATCTCACGGATCTGACCAGAGACTTCTTTGTAAACGCTCATACGGCCGGAAACCAGAGTCAGGTGAGGACAAAGCTGCATTGCCCTGCCTGTTGGCATGGCCGAACGAACCCCGTATTTTCGCGCTAGGTAATTACAGGTACTGATCACCCCACGCTGCTCGGAGCGCCCACCAATGGCAATAGGAATATCACGCAACTCAGGGTTATCACGCATCTCTACCGCCGCAAAGAAGCAATCCATATCAACATGGATGATCTTTTTTTGCGCCTTGCCAGGCTTTGGGGGTGACAACAAAGACATGCGAGAGGTTACCTGGTTACTGTTTTTTTATACAGTAAACATTATAGAGGCTCCAGCAGGCACTGTGAAGCCTAACAAAAAGCCCGGCATGGTTAGTGCCGGGCTTGGAATTCAGTTAGCAAGTGCTCGCTGATCAGATAATTTGGTTTTTCTTCCATTCAGCAGCACGGGCTTCACGCGCTTCACGCTTGAGGCGGGCATCACATGGCTCTGGGCAGTCACACTCTTTGGCAATACCGATACCGTCAAGGCCGCCACAGCTGCCGCTTACGCTTTTGCGCTGGAAGATGTAGCCAACAGCCATCGCAGTGATGACCAGCAAAAACACAGCAAAGGTAGTTAAATAGATAACCATTGTTCAATCTCTACTTTTGATTCATGTAAGGGGCAAAAGCATCCGAGGTATATTCCTTGAAGCCTTGCTCTGTTTTCACAACCAACAGCAATGGGATCTGCTCTTGGTTAGCCAATGCCAGCGCCTTCTCCTCACCCATCACAGAGAACGCCGTCGCCAGGGCATCTGACGTCATACTTGATGGATGCAGCACTGTTACCGATACTACATGGTTGGAAATCGGCATACCACTGTTCGGGTCGATCAGGTGCGAGTAACGCACGCCGTCTTCTTCGAAGTAATTGCGGTAATCACCCGATGTTGCAACGGCCATATCACCCGGTTCAATCACTTCCTGAATCGCCCGGCTACCGTCTTCAGTTGGCTTTTCAATCGCGATGCGCCAAGGCACACCCTCCAAGTTATTGCCTTTCAGGCTGAGCTCGCCACCGATTTCAACTAGGTAATCCGCCACGCCTAGATCATCAAAGTAATCGGCGACTACGTCAACCCCAAATCCCTTGGCAATCGAGGACAGATCGACATACAGATCCGGGATATCCTTGCTCAGGCTGTTGCCATCTACGCTAAGGTGGTGAATACCCACTATCTTGCGACGCTCGGCCAGCTCTTGCTCAGTCGGTGTTTTCTCAGGGCGCGCTTCTGGGCCGAAGCTCCACAAGTTGACAATAGGGCCCACTGTCACATCCAGAGCACCGTCTGTCAGTTTGGCAAGGCGGATAGCCTCTGTAACAACCTTGGCAGTATCAGCCGACACTTCAAACGGTTCGCTCGAGCGCGACTGGTTAAATTGGCTGAGCTCGGAATGCTTACGGTATGTCGACATCTGGTCGTTAACCAGCTCTAGTCGACGGTCAATTTCTGCCTGGATATCCGTGGCAGGCGGTAAGCCTTCCTGCTTAATCAACTTAATTGAATAGTAGGTTCCCATGGTCGAACCGTTAAGGTGGATCATCTCACGCTGATCACTACAGGCCGACAGGGTTATAACCATCGCAAGCATCAGCAATGCGCGGTGCAGTAACGTCTTCATCCAACTACTCCCCAAATGAAAGACAGTCATTGTTATTTATTATGGGTAAGCGCCTAGTATGAAAAAACCATATATTACATACCGTTATTTTGCGCTTATTACGAAAAAAGGCTGACCCCGATTGGGATCAGCCAGTTTTTCAGTGTGCAGCTAATTAGCCACCGAAGTCATCCAGTAGGATGTTTTCGTCTTCAACACCAAGATCTTTCAGCATGCCGATAACAGCTGCGTTCATCATTGGTGGACCACACATGTAGTACTCACAATCTTCAGGCGCTTCGTGATCTTTCAAGTAGTTCTCGTAGATCACGTTGTGGATGAAGCCTGTGTAACCATCCCAGTTATCTTCTGGTAGTGGATCAGACAGGGCTACGTGCCACTCGAAGTTCTCGTTGTCAGCCGCTAGCGTATCGAAATCTTCAATGTAGAACATTTCACGCTTAGAACGCGCACCGTACCAGTAAGTCATCTTACGCTTAGATTTCAGGCGTAGAAGCTGGTCGAAGATGTGCGAACGCATAGGTGCCATACCTGCACCACCACCGATGAATACCATTTCGTTGTCAGTTTCTTTCGCGAAGAACTCACCGAATGGACCAGAGATAGTACAAGTGTCACCAGCCTTCAGAGACCAGATGTAAGATGACATTACGCCAGGTGGTACATCTGGGTTGTTAGGCGGCGGCGTTGCAATACGTACGTTCAGCTTGATCAAGCCTTTCTCTTCTGGGTATGAAGCCATAGAGTATGCACGGATTGAGTGCTCTTTTACGATAGACTCGTAGCGGAACAGGTTGAACTTGTCCCAGTCTTCACGGTATTCCTCAGGAATATCGAAGTCAGAGTACTTAATGTGATGAGGTTCAGCTTCGATCTGGATGTAACCACCCGCACGGAAAGGAACTTCTTCACCTTCAGGGATCTTAAGCACGAGCTCTTTGATGAAGGTTGCTTCGTTATCGTTAGAGATAACAGTACATTCCCACTTCTTAACACCGAAGATTTCTTCTGGAAGCTCGATGTCCATGTCAGATTTCACGTTAACCTGACACGCTAGACGCTCGCCTTCACGTGCTTCACCTTTAGTAATGTGGTCAAGCTCAGTCGGTAGGATATCACCACCACCAGACTTAACTTTAACGCGACACTGGCCACAAGAGCCACCGCCACCACAAGCAGATGAAACGAAGATGCCGCTTGCTGAAAGTGCATTAAGCAGTTTGCTACCGGCAGCGGTTGTAATCGCTTTTTCCGGATCGCCATTTACTGAGATAGTAATGTCACCTGATGGTACCAGCTTAGATTTAGCGAATAGGATCACTAGAACTAGAGCCAGGATAATCAGGGTGAACATGACTACGCCAAGAATAATATCCATTGATTATTCCTTTTATCCTGATTACAGCTGAACGCCGGAGAAGGACATGAAGCCCAACGCCATAAGGCCAACGGTGATGAATGTAATACCTAGGCCACGTAGACCTGGAGGTACGTCTGAGTACTTCATCTTCTCGCGGATACCCGCAAGAGCAACGATTGCTAGCATCCAACCGATACCAGAACCAAGACCGTAAACTACAGATTCAGCGAAGTTATAATCACGCTGTACCATGAAAGATACACCACCGAAGATCGCACAGTTTACTGTGATCAATGGTAGGAAAATACCTAGCGCGTTGTATAGCGGCGGGAAGAAGCGGTCCAGAACCATTTCCAGGATCTGTACCAGTGCCGCGATAACACCGATGAACGTAATAAAGTTCAGGAAGCTAAGGTCAACGCCTGAAACAATGGCGCCGTCTTTTAGCAGTAGGTTGTAGATCAGGTTGTTCACAGGAACAGCGATCGTTAGTACAACGATTACCGCTACACCCAGACCGAAAGAAGTTTTAACTTTTTTCGATACGGCTAGGAATGTACACATACCTAGGAAGAACGACAGTGCCAAGTTCTCGATAAAGATCGAACGAACTAGAAGGCTTAGATAATGTTCCATGTTCCCCTTACTCCTTCGCTTCGACTTGTTCTGGACGGATAATACGGATAGCCCAGATCATGAAACCAATCAGGAAGAACGCTGATGGTGCTAGGATCATCATACCGTTTGGCTGGTACCAACCACCGTCAGATACTAGCGGCAGGATTTCCACGCCGAATAGTTTGCCTGAACCGAATAGTTCACGGAAGAAAGCTACAGTGATAAGTACGAAGCCGTAACCAAGACCGTTACCGATACCGTCAACAAGTGATGGTAGAGGCTCAGACTTCATTGCGTATGCTTCAGCACGACCCATAACGATACAGTTCGTGATGATCAGACCAACGAATACAGAAAGCTGCTTAGAAATATCGTAAACAAATGCTTTTAGTACCTGGTCAACCACGATTACCAACGATGCGATGATCGCCATCTGTACGATGATACGTACGCTGTTTGGAATGTGGTTACGGATCAGAGATACGAACAAGTTAGAGAATGCACAAACGAATGTTACCGCTAGGGTCATTACGAATGCTGTCTCTAGTTTGGTGGTTACTGCTAGTGCAGAACAAACACCAAGAATCTGAAGCGCGATCGGGTTGTTGTCGATAAACGGCGCAAACAGAATCTTCTTCATTTCTTTAGTATCAGCCATTGTTTAGGCCTCCTTCACGAACTTTAGCTAGGAATGGACCAAAGCCCATGTCACCCAACCAGAAGTCGAAGGTGTGCTGAACACCATTTGCAGTTAGGGTTGCACCAGACAGACCATCTACACCGTGGATGTCACCTTCAGGTGCACCGCCTTTAACGACGCGGATAGCTGGCTTGTTGTTGCTGTCGAACAGTTCTTTACCAACGAACTGTGCACGCCAGTTCGGGTTCTCAATCTCACCACCAAGTCCAGGAGTTTCACCCTGCTCGTAGTAAGTGATACCTGCAAGCGTGTTGCCGTCAGTTTCAACCGCGATGAATGCGTACATCATTGACCACAGACCACCACCGTGTACCGGTAGGATCAGCTTGTCGATGTTATCGTTCGCATCTTTCACTAGGTAAACTGTTGCAACGTTTGCACGGCGGATG
Organism: Photobacterium sp. AWH4_225; assembly: GCF_056158405.1. Taxonomy (NCBI): domain Bacteria; kingdom Pseudomonadati; phylum Pseudomonadota; class Gammaproteobacteria; order Vibrionales; family Vibrionaceae; genus Photobacterium; species Photobacterium sp. AWH4_225. The sequence goes on from NZ_JBSWTF010000001.1 coordinate 3,188,311, forward strand.
ATCTTCGCTAGGTCTTGGTCACCAGATAGGCGGATAGACTGTGCTGGATCTTTCGCTGCATCACGCTGGCTGTACTCAGATGCAGTTGCACCTTCTTCAGTCTGCTCTACGAACTCGCCTGTTTCTAGGTTAACAAGCTTAGGCTCGATGAACTGCTCATACGCTTCAGTGATGTTGGTGCCATCTTGCAGAAGGCCCGCAACTGAAAGGATGTTGCGCTGAACGTCAAGTACAGCATTCTTCTGCTGCAGTGGACGCAGAGCAACCGCTGCTGCTGATACCACGATTGAGCACACTAGGCTCAGTGCGATAACAACAATTAGCGTCTTTTTAATGCTATCGTTATTACTTGACATGACGAGCTAGTCTCCGCTTGATGTTGCCCTGAACTACTAGGTTGTCAAATAGAGGTGCGAATAGGTTAGCAAATAGGATTGCTAGCATCATACCTTCTGGGTACGCAGGGTTAACCACACGAACCATAACAGCCATTGCACCGATTAGTGCGCCGTACCACCACTTACCTTTGTTGGTAAATGCTGCAGACACAGGGTCGGTTGCCATGAACATCATACCGAATGCGAAGCCACCTAGAACTAGGTGCCAGTGCCATGGCATGCTGAACATTGCGTTGGTGTCAGAACCAATAATGTTGAATAGCGTCGCTGTCGCGATCATACCGATCATAGTACCCGCGATGATGCGCCATGAAGCGATGCCCATGAACACGATCATTGCGCCACCAAGGATGATAGCTAGCGTCGAAACTTCACCGATAGAACCAGGGATACGGCCGATGAACGCGTCCATCCAGCTAACAGCATCACCAGTTACAGTATTCATCACTGCAGCCTGACCGCCGTTTGCCCACTGGCTCAGTGCTGTTGCACCAGAGAAGCCATCTGCCGCTGTCCATACTAGATCGCCAGAGATCTGAGCTGGGTATGCGAAGAATAGGAACGCACGACCTGCCAAAGCAGGGTTAAGGAAGTTACGGCCAGTACCACCAAAGATTTCTTTAGCAACAACAACACCGAAGGTAATACCTAGTGCTGCCTGCCATAGTGGTAGTGTTGGCGGTACGATCAATGCGAAAAGGATAGAAGTTACAAAGAAACCTTCGTTAACTTCGTGCTTACGCACCATACAGAATAGGACTTCCCAGAAACCACCTACAGCGAATACCACTGCGTAAATAGGTAGGAAGTAGGTCGCACCCAGTAGCATTTTGCTACCCCAGCCAGCGTCTGCTGACATGGTGCCGCCTAGCATTTCTGTTAGCCAGTAGTGCCAATCACCTGCAATGATAGTTGCTAGCTGCTCACCCACGTACATGTGGTTAAGCGCAGTGATTGCTTGGTGACCGGTGTTGTACATACCCCAGAACATTGCTGGGAAGACCGCAAACCACACCATGATCATGATGCGCTTCAGGTCAACGCTGTCACGTACGTGCGCGCTTGTACGGGTTACCTGGCCCGGTGTGTACATCAAAGTTGCAAACGCTTCGTAAAGCGCAAACCATCTTTCATGCTTACCACCTGGCTCAAAGTGGTGTTCAACCTGCTCGAGTAAATTCTTGAGGCTCATGAATTACCCTTCCTTCTCAATTGTGTCCAGGCACTGACGTAGCATAGGACCAAATTCATACTTACCTGGGCATACGAAGGTACATAGTGCTAGATCTTCTTCATCCAGCTCTAGTGCACCTAGCTGCTGAGCACTGTCAACGTCACCTGCACACAGATCACGAAGAAGCAGAGTCGGCTCGATATCAAGCGGCATTACTTTTTCGTAGTTACCGATTGGCACCATCGCACGCTCAGAGCCGTTCGTCGTCGTGGTCATGTTGAAAAGCTGACCTGGGAAGAACTGACTTAGGAAAGAGCGAGTCACTGAGAATTTATTTTTACCTGGCGCGATCCAGCCCATGAATTCTTTTTCACGGCCTTCGCGAAGGGCAGAAATCTGCAGATGGTAGCGACCTAGGTATGCGTGAGGACCCGCAGCGTTAACACCGTTCAGCACAGAGCCAGAAAGGATACGCAGTTCGCCCGGCATCATTTCAGAATCAGTGATCTGCTCGATAGACGCACCGATTTGGGTACGAACTAGACGAGGGTTGTTAACAACAGGACCAGCCAGAGAAACCACACGGTCAGTGTATAGCTCACCAGTCAGGAACAATTTACCGAATGCGATAACGTCCTGGTAGTTGATGTGCCACGCCACGTTTTCGATGCTCGCACCGAACAACGTGTGGATGTGAGTACCAACCAGACCCGCAGGGTGCGGACCGTTGAATACGTGCTCTTCCACATTGGCTTCACTGCAGCGAGGTAGACTTGCACCAGACTTACAAACCAATACTTTACCGCTTGTTAGGCGTGACAATACTGTCAGACCTGCAGTAAATGCATCGTTTTGCTCGTTGATAACAACTTCTGGGTTAGCTGCTAGAGGGTTAGTGTCGATAGCCGTTACAAAGATAGCCTGAGTTTCAGCATCGATCGCAGGGACCTTGCTGAAAGGACGCGTACGAAGCGCTGTCCACATACCAGACTCAACCAGCTGATCTACCAGTGCAGAACGCTCAAGCTGAGCAATCTGACCAGCATCATAGCTGTTGAATGTAACTTGCTCGTCGCCTTCTACATCAATCACAACGGATTGTAGAACACGCTTTGCACCACGATTGATTTCTGCAACCTTGCCGCTGGCTGGAGCAGTGAACTTAACGCCTGGGTTCTTCTTGTCTTCAAAAAGAACCTGACCTTTTTTCACTACATCCCCTACGCGGATATGCATTGTAGGACGCATACCAACATATTCTTCGCCAAGCAAGGCGACACGTGTGATGGCCTTGCCATCATTTATCGCCTGGGCAGGAGTCCCTGAAATTGGGATATCCAGACCCTTCTTTATTGTAATCATACGCACTTGCACTACATTAACGGGAAAAAATTATTTTCTATTGCGCAATATTAGACACGACTTTCCTTCGTCCGAAGCCGGCTTGATCCGCTACCAGCAACGCAACATCCTATTCACTTACCTGTCACACTTTTGGCGACGAGTAATTTTGAGGCCGGAATTTTAGCACTATTTGGTTGGATTTTACCATGGCAAACCGCGCTAATCGGACTGAAAATCGGCTAACTCTTTAAACGCAATATCTTTGTTGGGTAATATTTTTGAACTGACACACAAAAGTGATAATCATCTGGAATTATCATTTTTTTCGCATCACCACCAATAAGTTAATAAAAAACCAACAATTACCATACAGTCACAACAATGGGGCAAAAAGCCCCATTATTATATGTTTCAATTATGTCGCCATGTTAATCACTATTAACAACTTGGCGCCAACAACTCCTTGGTGGAATTGCCTTTTCCACCACTGAATCATTCAAAAATCGTAAATTTCTACCATTGGCTGGGGACCTTACCGCTTGCGGTACACCGCAGCAATACCCCTTTAGGTACTTGCGCCATTCATAGCAGCGTCATTTCGCTTTACACCACCAGCCCAAAGTATAGACACCGGAGGCAAAATGACAGGCCTAACCTGAGGTACTCAACAGATAAGCCACAAGATGCCATCCCAATCATAGGCCGTATCTCTGCAATAGTACGAAATCGAGATAATAAATAATGCCGTAAGTCTCAAAAATCCGGATAAAAAAACCGCAAATATTGCGGTTTGTTAATCGGGTTCAGCTACCGGTCAGCCCAGTTTGCTGCCACCACGACAAGCAGGTGATGCAGGCGCACCCTCTTGCTGATTCTGCCACTCAGCTTCGGTATAGGTATGAATAGCCAATGCGTGGATATGATTGGCCAGTTCGTCTGCCAAGGCACTGTTAACGGCACGGTGACGGCCAATCAGGCGCATTCCTTCGAACTGCTCACTGACAACAATAACTTTGAAATGACTTTCCGAACCTTCCGGCACATTGTGCATGTAGCTCTCATTGATCACTTCTAGATGAAGGGGGGCGAACGCTTGCTGTAATTTCTCTTCTATACGTTCCTGGATCATGGTTTACCTTCTCCGACGGTAAAATCACCCCTGCCGTGAGCAAATTTATAGGCGGTAGCGATAAATACCCAATAAAGACTGACATAAAATTAGTTTTAAGTAGTGGCTGGTTTTGCGAAAATACCAACCAATGAGTAAACATACCGTAAAGTAACCGTTAATGAAACCAGAGCTAACCCTTCATGAGCGAACGCTGACCCTACAGCGTTACCCAGTAAGGAAAAATGAAACCCTGCAGGCATGGGACGCGGCAGACGAGTACCTGATCAACCACGTCATAGAGACCGAGATTACCCTCGACCCAGCACGCCCTATCCTTATCCTTAACGACAGTTTCGGGGCACTGAGCTGCTGGTTTGCCAACGACGGCAAGGTCACCACGGTTACGGATTCATTTATCGCCAAGCAAGCTTGCCTTGCCAACTTGGCTGATAACCAGCTGCCAGAGGTGAATATTGTCGACTGTCTGGCTGATCTGCCGGAAAATCCACAGTTGGTGATAATGAAGCTGCCAAAAAACAACCGCTTGCTGGTTTGGCAACTACAGCAACTTTGCCAGCTGCTTCCTGCCGATTGCACGGTGATTGCTGCCGCAAAAGCGCGCGATATCCACACCTCAACCCTGAAGCTTTTCGAAAAGCATCTAGGCAAAACCAAAACCTCTCTGGCAGTGAAAAAAGCAAGACTGGTTTTCTGCCAGGCCAATCCTGAACTTGCACAGCCTCTGCCGGCCCCGCAGCAATGGGATGTGCCTGAACACAACATCACTTTGAACAACCATGCCAATGTGTTTTCCAGTGACAGCTTGGATATAGGTGCCCGCCTGCTTCTGGAGCACATCCCTAGTGGCAACCAATATCAAGATATTATCGATCTCGGCTGTGGCAACGGGGTGATCGGTATTAAAGCCGCCCGACTCAACCCGCAAGCCAATGTAGTGTGTGTTGATGAAAGCTATATGGCAGTGGCATCGGCCACAATGAATGCCGAGCAAAACCTAGACAATCCGTCACAGCTTAACGCCAAGGTAAACAACTGCCTTGATGGCTTCCCTGCCCAGAGTGCGGATCTGGTATTGTGTAACCCGCCGTTCCACCAGCAGGCCGCCATTACCGACCATATTGCATGGCAAATGTTCTGCGACGCCAACCATGTCCTGCGACCAAGCGGCAAGCTGGTTGTGATTGGCAACCGCCACCTCGGATATGGCGGAAAACTTAAGCGCCTGTTTGGCAATGTCACGGTAATTGCCCAAAATAATAAATTTGTCGTTTATCAATCAGATAAGTAAATTACAATATAACCAATTTACGGGGAGCTTGCGCAGCCCCCGCTTTACCCAAGGATAGAATGACTATGAAGAAGCTTCTTGTTGCTGCCTCCGTACTGGCCTTGACGGCATGCTCATCGCCGTCAGAGCCTCAGCTCTCCATCCACCCAGAACCGGTGATCGCCTCTCAGCCAATGGTACATGGCAAAAGTATGAACCTAGACAGCCGTGATCTTCGTACTGCCCAATTTATTGCGGTTGTCGATAGCGGTCGTGAGAATGTCCAGCCACTGCACAGCAACGAAAACCTACGAACTACATTGGAAGATGCTCTTTCACGTCAGTTGACCGCGCAGGGTTATACCATTTCCGAAGACAGCGAAGGCACCATGCGCCTTGATATCCTTGAGGCAATGGTCAACGTCAAGCACAGTGTGGTAAGCCACGATCTGAGCAGCAAACTGCAGTTACAGCTTGTTGTGGAAACACCGAAGGGTAAGTTCGTCAAACGCTATTCCGGTAAGTCTTCACGCAATGGTGCAATGAGTGCCTCGGTTGAAGATATGGAACTGGCAATGAACAATTTGATCACTGCCGTGCTTAAAGACATCTATGCTGATCCAGAGTTGAACGCTTATATGCAGGAGAACCTATAATGCGTCGTTTGCTATCGACCCTACTATTTTGTCTTGCGCTTCCAGTAAGTGCAGCAACCCAGGTATCTGTTACCACCAACCTGGGTGAATTTGTCATTGAACTCGAGCAGGACAAAGCCCCTGTCTCAAGCGAGAACTTCCTGCGCTATGTCGAGGATGGCAGTTATGAAGGCACCATTTTCCACCGGGTGATCCCAGGCTTTATGGCCCAGGGCGGTGGTTTTGATAAAGATCTCAAGCGCCGTTCTAGCTACGACCCTATCAAGAACGAATCCACCAATGGCTTGAGCAATGCCAAAGGCACAGTCGCGATGGCGCGTACCCAAGCACCAGACTCGGCAACTCGCCAGTTTTACATCAACTACCAGAACAACACGTTCCTTGATGCCCAAGGCAGCCGCCCAGGCTATGCGGTATTTGGTAAAGTTGTGAGCGGCTTCCCAGTTATTGAAAAAATGGCGGAAATTCCTACTACAACTATCCGCTCTATGGGTATGAAAGATGTTCCGGAGCAACCTATAGTTATTGAAAGTGTCAAAATTATTAAAAATTAGACACAGGCTAATGTCACCTGATCATTAGCTTGTGATCAGGTGACGACCATGCTCAAACTTGTCTCAACCCAACCAGATGCTCCGGCTGAACTGATCAGCCAACACATTGCCGACCATGCTCCGGCCATTGCCCTCAGTGCTCTGGGTACTATCAACGGCAATGTCAATTATGACTCGATGAAAGTCACCGTCACCGAACACCTCCATGAATGGTGGAAGCTGTCGGTCCCTTCTGGCTCTCCAGATGACCACTACGAATCCACTTACTGGTATCTTATTCACCTGTTGGAATCCTTGGAAGAGCATGAATTATTGGGCAATAATTTCATGCAATATAAAGTCTCATCAGCTGCGCAGTTCCTGCTTGGTATCGGCGAGCGACAGGAAAAAATGCAGGGGATCCGGCCATAGCCTAACAAGGCATGCCAACAGTTGAGCGCTTTACCTCCCACCGGCTTTGTTTCTGCAATACACAAGTTTCATACTTTGCCACCACCTTTTACTGTATTTTTACCTAATTACTCGGTAGCTTGCGGGTACACCCTACCTGCTTGGGGTTATACTACTGGCTGCTTAATCAGAAAGACCTGAGGGATCCATGGAGCAATCGATTGAAAATGAAAAACTTGGCTGGCGAGTTTATCTAGAGAAAAAAGTCCTAATCATGCTGGCACTGGGCTTCTCGTCTGGCCTGCCTTTGCTGTTGGTTTTTGGTACTTTGTCTTTCTGGCTCCGCGAAGCCGATGTCAGCCGCACCGATATAGGTTTCTTCAGTTGGGTCGCCCTTGCCTACGGTTTCAAATGGGTCTGGTCACCGCTTATCGACCGTTTCCCTATTCCGGTATTATCTTCGTTGCTGGGCCGCCGCCGCGGTTGGATGGTGTTCTCGCAACTGCTGATCATCGCCTCCCTGATAGGCATGGCCGTCAGTAACCCACAGGGCGATTTAGTTCAGTTGGCCATTTTTGCCGTCATCGTGGCATTTTCATCAGCATCTCAAGACATTGTTATCGATGCCTACCGGATTGAGCTGGCTTCAGAGCGATTGCAAGCAGCATTGGCAGCCGCTTACATGACAGGTTATCGCTTAGCGATGATCATGGCGGGTGCCGGCGCACTGGCCTTTGCCGCATGGTTTGGCTCCAACACCGGCTATGATCCTGAAGGCTGGAAATATGCCTACTTCATCATGGCTAGCCTTATGGGGGTTGGTCTCATTACGGCTCTTTGTATCCATGAGCCAACCATCGACAGCTCAGAAATCGATAATGTCGAGCAAGAGTACCGCCAACAACTCATCGACAAAGGCACATCCCCTCGTACCGCAAGGCTTATGGCTTGGTTCTATACTGCAGCGGTCATGCCGTTCAAGGATTTCTTCGACCGTTATGGCAAGCAGGCCCTGCTGATTTTGGCACTGATTGGTTGTTATCGAATTTCAGATGTAGTGATGGGAGTAATGGCGAACGCCTTTTACGTTGATATGGGCTTCACCAAAACCGAAGTCGCTTCGGTATCGAAAATCTATGGTGTCATTATGACCTTGCTGGGTGCAGGCCTTGGCGGGATCTTGGTTAGTAAATACTCCACCATGCGTATTCTTGCCCTGGGGGCTGTATTAGCCGCTATCACCAATATGGCCTTCATGGTCTTTAGCTACATCGGTAATAGCCTTCCTATGCTCACACTGGTGATCTCTTTGGATAACCTCAGTGCTGGCATCGCAACGGCTGCTTTCATTACCTTTATGTCGAGCCTGACCAATGTCGCATTTTCAGCTACTCAATATGCGCTATTTAGCTCAATCATGTTGTTGTTCCCGAAATTCATTGCCGGTTTCTCAGGCCTTTATGTCGACATGTTTGGATATAATATCTTCTTCTTCACCACGGCTCTGATCGGTCTGCCGGTACTTGGGCTGATTTATATCGTCAACAGACACTCTGAGGCACTAACCGCAGAGAGCAGTTAACAACAATAATTCGCTCACACCCTAGTCAAATCCACTTTAAAAGGAAGTATTCTGTTGAGTCAGATTACTTCCTTTTTTATTTATCCATATTTCCATCCCGTAAATCGATAGCAAAAGTGCGCTTAGAGCACCTCCTTCACACTTAGTTCAGAAAAATTACCATCAAATGCACAAAAAACACGCTAAAGATCACTTTTGCCAATATTTGTAATCGATTACAGTCGATCGAGATCACATTTAGCAAAGGATTGCGCAATCGTTACATTCACAAAGGTGACATAAAACAATAAACTCACCGCCAACAGAACACGGACAGACAAAAGTCCGGTCTTAAAACACAATTAGCGAGAGTTCACCCCATGCGTAAATCACTAGTAGCACTAAGCGTTCTAGCTGCATCTGCTGTTCCAGCAGTTAATGCGGCTGATTACTCTGACGACATCCACAAAAACGACTACAGCTGGTCTCAGTTCAACCTGATGTATGCTGTTGACGAAAAAGGTGCAGGTCCAGAGTCATCTCACGATTACCTAGAAATGGAATTCGGCGGCCGTTCAGGTATCTTCGATCTATACGGTTATGTTGATGTGTTCAACCTAACAAGTGATCCTGACAGCGACAAAGATGGCGCAGAAAAGATCTTCATGAAGTTTGCACCTCGTATGTCTCTTGATGCTGTAACAGGCAAAGACCTATCTTTCGGTCCTGTTCAAGAGCTATACCTTGCAACACTTATGGAATGGGGTGGTAACTCTGGCGTTAACTCTCAGAAAGTTGGTCTAGGTTCTGACGTAATGGTTCCATGGTTGGGCAAAATCGGCCTGAACCTATACGCTACTTACGATTCAAACCAGAAAGACTGGAACGGTTACCAGATCTCAACTAACTGGTTCAAACCATTCTACTTCCTAGACAACGGTACATTCATCTCTTACCAGGGCTACATCGATTACCAGTTCGGTATGGAAGATGATGCTGCATTCCAGTCAAGCCACGGCGGTGCAATGTTTAACGGTATCTACTGGCACTCTGACCGTTACGCAGTTGGTTACGGCCTGAAACTATACAACAACGTATACGGTTTCGAAGACGGCGCAGCGCTTCCATGGGCTCCAGTTGCTGACTCTTCAGGTGTTGGCCACTACTTCAGCGTAACTTACAAGTTCTAAGTTACTGCTTATTTAGAAAAGAAAAAGCACCTTCGGGTGCTTTTTTTGTGCCAATTTTCTTCCACTCATCCGCACCTCTCAAATCTAAGATAGAAATTACTTTCGAGACACCCTGTCTTTGTTGTTCATTTTTGGCACATTTTTCCAGCATCAAGAATTTCATACGCAAGATCCTTGCCGTAGTTGCAAGACAGTGCTCCAACCATAACGCATTCCGCTAGCCTTTAATTAGCACTGGACTACGCCAGAGAACATGGCAACCCAGCGCTCAACAGGCAATGGCAAATGGCTAGCGAGACAATATCATGTATAAAACCCTAACCGCTTTGAGTATCACGGCGGCATTAATACTGCCGACAACCAGCTTTGCTATCGATTATTCCGACGACATTCGAAAAAATGACTATAAATGGATGACGTTTAACTTGATGCAGAGTATCGACAACAAAATACCATTTGGTTTTCAAGACGATACCTACTTTGAGATGGAGTTTGGGGGCCGCTCGGGCTGGCTTGACCTTTACGGTTACTTGGATGTCTTTGATATTTTCAATTCGAGTACGTCAGACAGGAACAAACCCCAAGGAAGCGATGACTTTGCAGATAATTTCTTCTTTAAGTTTGCTCCTCGCTTTTCTTTAGACGGCTTGACCCGTAAAGACCTTTCTTTCGGTCCTGTCCAAGAACTTTATATTGCAACGGTCACCAATGTTGGTGATAACGCTTTGTTTGAACATTACATAGGTTTGGGCTCAGATGTTATTGTGCCTTGGTTTGGCAAAATGGGACTCAACCTTCATGCCCGTTATGTGCGGGAGAACTTTGGGGCTGATAACGAAGGTGAATGGGATGGCTATATGGTCACCACCAACTGGTTTAAACCTTGGTACACCTTCAGCAGTGGCCACTTTGTTACCTATCAGGGTTATCTGGACTATAAATTCGGTGCAACAGAAATTTCAAGCGACCCAGACCGAAGCTCAGATTCATTAGAGTGGTTCAACGGTATTTACTACCATACCCCACAATGGGCATTTGGTTATGGCTTAAAATACTACTACAACATGGCTCTCTTTGAAGACGGCGGTATTGCTGGCGAAACAACAGGTTTTGGTCACTACTTTTCTGCTAACTACAAATTCTAACCTTATCTTGCCTACCGCCCATGGATGGGGGTAGCCAGTCCCTTTACTAGTTCGAACAATGTTATCATCGCCTCATAGTTAACCAATACACGGAAGCACGTTGTGAACATTTCCATTATAGGGGCTGGTGCCGTTGGCAGGCTTTGGGGCTGCAAACTTGCTGACAAACATAAAGTCCACTTCTGGACCCGTGACGATAGCCAACAACTGACGATTCACCTATCCGGTGCTGAAGCGACAAGTGCCATCACACCAGAAGCCACCTTTCAGTTTGACGCTAACCAATCCGCTTTACTGGCTAATAGTGCTCTGGTGTTAATCACCGTCAAAGCCTTTCAGGTAGAAGCCGCTATTCAATCGATTAAAGCCCACCTAAATCCAGATACCACTATCGTTATCATGCACAATGGTATGGGTAGCCAGCAAACTGTGTTGGAGCTATTACCGGAAAACCCTATCATTTATGCCACGACCGCACAGGCAGCATTCCGGCCTAATAAACAAGACATCTGCCATACCGGCATTGGCCCTACATTGCTCGGACTAGTCACACCCCAAACTATCACAACACAGGCAATCACATCTCGCGCTGTCGATTATCAATCACTAGGGCAGCTATTCGATGATGCCCTCCCCCCTTGCCAGTGGCAGGACGATATCAACCAACCGCTATGGCGTAAGCTGGCGATTAACTGTGCGATTAATCCGTTGACCGCCCTTCACAACTGCAAAAACGGTAAACTGGCTCAAAAAGAATTTGATAGTGAACTCAATGGGGTTTGTCAGGAAGTTGCCGAGGTGATGTCCGCAGAAGGGTATCCTGTTACGGCTGTTGAACTAAGACAACAGGTCGATACGGTGATAAATGCAACGGCTGATAACTTTTCTTCCATGAATCAAGATGTTTGCCATCAAAGGCAGACAGAAATCGACTATATTAGCGGATATCTCATTGCCCGGGCGGCTGAGCATAATATCAGCGTTATTTACAACCAACGCTTGTGGCAGGCAATAAAAGATTTGGAGAAACATTACCATGACCAATGACACCACCAACCAGAAGCCGATCAAGGTTGCCGTGTGCATCGCCCCTGGCACCGAAGAGATGGAAGCGGTCACCGCAATTGATATGCTGATCCGCGCTGGCTTTTCTGTTACAACAGCCAGTGTTGCCTCAGACGGTGCCTTGATCATGGAAGGTTCGCGCGGCATCAAGCTGGTGGCCGATACTGCTCTGGTCAACATTGCCGATGAACCTTTCGACTGCGTGGTGCTGCCGGGCGGAATTGGCGGTGCGGAATGTTTCCGCGACAGCCCGTTGCTGGTTGAGTTCGTCAAACAGCACAAATACGACGGCAAGCTGATTGCGGCGATCTGTGCTGCCCCAGCCTTGGTACTTGAGCACCACCAGCTTTATCCTGAAGCGCTGATGACCTCGCACCCGAGCTTCCATGACCAGATCCCAGCCGAGTTCCTACGCACCAAACGCGTGGTTTACGATGTCAACAACCGTCTACTGACCAGCCAAGGTCCGGGCACCGCGATGGAGTTTGCCCTCGAGATCATCAACCACCTCGCCGGCAAAGAAAAGGCCGCCGAGGTCGCAGAACCAATGGTGGTATGGCCCAATATGCATTACACCGTTCTGCCAAGGAAATAGGGCTTTCCCCAGTAATAGGCATAAAAAAACGAGAACCATATGGTTCTCGTTTTTGTTTAAGGTTCGAGTTCCTAGATCCTCGTTCCTAGGGTGCATACCCTTTGTGGGATGGCTCTAAGATCTAGGATCTTCTTCTCCTAGAACCTGCCCTTACGGACGATAAACCTTCACGTTGTCAAAGCCATTCTCTTTCAGGTATAGCGCCTGAAGACGGCTCATTACGCCACGGTCACAGTACAGCAGGTAAGTCTTATCCTGCGGCAGATCACCAAACTTGGTCGCCAGCTTGTAGAACGGAAGATGCTTCACATCGACGTTGTCGATTTCAAGCGGGTTCTCGTCCTCTTCGTCCGGACTACGGATATCCAGCACCACAGCATCGGTTTCGATCTGATCGACCAGCTCGATTTCCGGTGCTTGCTCTTGGCTTTCTTTTTCGATATCACGGATATCAATCACACGCGCCTCGGTTACCACTCGCTCAAGTACAGTGAAATCGAACTTCGCTTCTTCGGTTTCCAGCTTCTCTTTCACCGCTTTCACCGTCGGGCTCTTGGAAATCACACCACAGAACTCAGGCATGGTCTTGGCAAAATCTTCAGTACCGATCTCACGCGCAACATCAATGATGTCTTCTTTGTCCCAGTTGATAAGCGGGCGCAAAATAAGCGTGTCAGTCACGTTGTCGATATGACGAAGGTTAGTCAGCGTCTGGCTCGATACCTGACCCAATGCTTCACCCGTTACCAGCGCTTCGATACCAAAACGCTCGGCAACCATGCCAGCGGCACGCATGAACATACGCTTAAGCACCACGCCCATCTGGCCGTCATCAACGTTTTCAAGGATTTCGCCAACAACCGGTTCGAAGTCGATGGCAATAAATTTCACCTTAGCGGATGAGCCGTATTTCTTCCACAGGAAGTGGGAAACTTGCTTCACGCCAATTTCGTGCGCAGGGCCGCCTAGGTTGAAGAAGCAGTAATGTACCTTACTACCGCGTTTGATATGCAGGTAGCTAGAAACACCCGAGTCAAAGCCACCGGAGATCAGGCTCAATACGTCTTCCTGGGTACCCAGAGGGAAACCACCCAAACCTTTATGGCGGGCAAGGATCTGGTTTAGCTTGTCGTTCTGAACTTCGACACGCACAGTCACATCAGGGTTCTTCAGTTTCACCGACGCAGACTCAATCGCCTGATTCAAGCCACCACCGACATAGCGCTCAAGCTCAATCGAGGTAAAGTCATGCTTACCGGTACGTTTGGCGCGCACACAGAACGTCTTACCATCTAGGCTGTCACCAACATGGGCCAGTGTCTGCTCGTAGATATCGTGCAGATCGGTAAAATCCGTCTGCTTCACTTCCAATGTATGGTGAATACCCGGAGTCTGGGTCAAGACTGCCAGCACTTGGTCGCGCAGGCTCTCGTCTTTTGGCACCACTTCAATGTGGCTGCGGCGGTTGTATACCGCAATAGAATCAGACAGACGCTGAAGGATAATGCGAATGTTACATTCTAAGATTCTGGTAAAACGCTTACGTACGGATTCACTCTTTACGAAAATCTCAGGATGGGGTTTAACGATAAATTTCATAACACGCTTCGCTACACTGGGCCAAACAATACCAAAAAGGATCAAAGGCGCGGATTATACAGCAAGCAGGCTGTTGCTGAAACAAGGATATATAGTCAAGCTACTTAAATATAGTGTAGGCATATTTTCATTTAGCGTTAGCCAGTTGCTTATCAACCCAAAAACAAAGGCCGCCTCCTGATAGGGAGACGGCCTGTAAATAACGCCGAACTTAGCTTACTGAGCACTGCGGCTAGAAATTTCTTCGCTGTAGTGAGGCTCGCCTTGCATGATAGAAATCTCTACCCGTCGGTTGGCCTTGCGCTCATCCGGAGTGCGGTTACCGTTCAACGGTTGGGTATCTGCCAAGCCAACAACTCGAAGCCTCTGATGGTCAAAGCCATCAACCTGCTCCATCTCCTGAGCTACGGATACCGCCCGTTGGGCTGAGAGATCCCAGTTAGAACGGTAGAGCTCAGAGTCCAGCTTCTGGTTATCGGTATGGCCACTTACCCTGATAACCCCAGGAACATCTTTCGCCAAGTCAGCGACCTGGCGGACCAATGGACGGAACTTAGGCTGCAAGAATGCCGACCCTTCAGGAAAGGCCCCTTTCTCCTTAATACGGATAACCACCTGCTGGCCAAGGTTCTCGACCTCGATAGCCCCTTCTTCCATTTCCCGGTTCAGGGCCTGCTTGAGCACTTCCAACAGTTGCTCCTGGGCTTCCGACATTTCCGATTCATTATTTTGGTTCTGCTGGGTGGCGATTTCAGCACTCTGGCCCCCGGTGAGCTTGCCTGCATCGCGCTTGGTACCTCCGGCACGGTCAGAATCCCCTTCGTGAAAGTCCAGGGTACGCTGGGTCATGTCGATGGTTTGCTGCATGATCACCTCAATCGGTGTCGGTTCAGGGCGCCCTGGGCGGAATTCCTGGGCGATCACACTGGTTCCCTTGGGGATGTCTTTGACTTCCAGCATATTCTGCACACCGAAAGCAAACTTCATCGAGCCGGCGATCTGCTTGAACTTGAGCACATCCATTTCAGAGAATGACAGCAGCAGAACAAAGAAACACATCAGCAGCGACATCAAGTCGGCGAAGGTACCCATCCATTGCGGCAGGCCCGGAGGGGGACATTTATGTTCTTCTTCCATCTACCCTCCTTAATCGTCAACGTTGATAGTACGTTTTTTCTCGTTGAGGTAGTTCTTCAGGTAGCTGTCGATCACCCTCGGGTTCTGGCCATCCTGGATAGCCAGTACGCCATCAAGGATCAGGCGGCGGTTGAGCTTTTCCTCGTCTTTACGCAGCCCCAGCTTGGCGGCAATCGGCAGCATGACCATGTTGGCCAAGATTGCACCGTAGAG
Organism: Photobacterium sp. AWH4_225; assembly: GCF_056158405.1. Lineage (NCBI taxonomy): Bacteria > Pseudomonadati > Pseudomonadota > Gammaproteobacteria > Vibrionales > Vibrionaceae > Photobacterium > Photobacterium sp. AWH4_225. The sequence goes on from NZ_JBSWTF010000001.1 coordinate 3,203,731, forward strand.
AGTGGTAAGAAGGGCAACGGCCATGGCTGGGCCGATAGATTTCGGGTCATCCATATTCGATAGCATGGCGACCAGGCCGATCAGGGTACCGATCATCCCCATGGCAGGAGCAACGTCACCAAGCGCCTTGAAGATACTGATCCCCTGCTCATGACGCTCGTTGGTCAACGCAATGTCTTTTTGCAGGGTGGCACGCACCACATCGGCATCGTGGCCATCCACTAGCAAATCCACGCCCTTACGCAGGAAAGTGTTGTCCACTTCCATCTCTTCAAGGGCAAGGAAACCGCCTTTACGGGCCGCATCGGCCATCTCGACGATCTTGGCAATCAAATCTTCCGGATTATCGTTCTTGAACATGAATGCCTTGACGGCAATCTTGGTCGCACCCAGAAACTGCCCGACGCTGTACTGCATCAGGGCAACAAACAGGGAGCCACACAAAACAATCAGAATTGACTGGGTGTCAACGAACATGCCAAAGCTGCCACCTAGCACCATGGCCATGATGACAAAAGCAAATGCCCCAATTAATCCTATAAGGGTCGCCAAATCCACTTGGTAGTCTCCAGTTCGTTGCACTCGTAAATCAATATCGAGCGAACATTGTATCTAGCCCCTAGCGACCTTTCAAAGCCACAATGCCAAAAGGGCTGCATTCGTTCATTATTCGTGCTCTAGGTGACTTCCATATGAAGCAATCACCATCAACATGCTTAACTGCAACTAGTTATCGGCACTTTGCTGCTCAGGTTTAGTCTTATGCTGATAAAAAATGAAAATTCCTGTCTGTGACACAGATTACTGTGAGATAATTTGACCCAGATTACGCTCTACGCTATTTTTTCGAGCACTTATATAAGAAACGACATCATTATGGCAGCCAAGAAACCAGAAAACATGGCCTTTGAAGCCGCACTGGATGAACTAGACTCAATCGTCAATGAATTGGAATCCGGTGACATTGCGCTAGAAGACGCGCTGAAAAAATTTGAACGCGGCATTGCGCTTGCCCGCACCAGCCAGCAGAAGCTCACTCAAGCCGAACAACGCGTTGAAATTCTGCTGCAGGCAGATGACGAAGCACCTCTGACCAAATTTGATGCAAATAATGAATAACACGCCATCTCTGTCGCAATCACTTCAGTTTTATCAAACACGCAGCAACCAGCAACTCGGTCAGTGGATTGACGCCCAGCCTTTTGCCGATTTGCCACTCATCAAAGCGATGAAGCACGGCACCCTGCTCGGTGGTAAGCGTGCCCGTCCGTTCTTAACGTACGTGACCGGTGAAATGCTCGGAGCCAATGTGGCCAGTCTCGATACGCCTGCAGCAGCGGTTGAGTGTATTCATGCCTACTCGCTGATCCACGACGATCTGCCAGCCATGGATGACGATGACCTGCGCCGCGGCCAGCCAACTTGCCATATTGCGTTTGATGAAGCGACAGCTATCCTTGCGGGCGATGCATTGCAGACGCTGGCGTTTGATATTCTAGCCTCAGGCCCGCTGAGTGCTGACGGTGAAACCAACCGAGTAGCAATGATCAGCGAGCTGGCTAAAGCCTCCGGTGCCAGCGGCATGTGCATGGGCCAAGCCCTTGATTTGGATGCCGAAGGCAAACAAGTCGGTCTTGAGCAGCTGGAAACCATCCATCGCCACAAAACTGGTGCGTTGATCCGCTGTGCGGTTCGCCTAGGTGCTATGGCCGCGGGTGAAAAAGGCCTAGCCGTTTTACCCCAACTCAATGCCTATGCCGATGCAATTGGTTTGGCGTTTCAAGTCCAAGACGATATTCTTGACGTAATAAGTGATACTGAAACCTTGGGCAAGCCGCAAGGTTCAGATATCGAGCTGGAAAAAAGTACCTATCCTGCTCTTCTCGGGTTGGATGGCGCCAAGGCAAAAGCTCAACAACTGTACCAACAGGCACTACACGCATTGAGTGCAATACCTTACAATACAGAACAATTAGAAGTTTTTGCCCGATACGTCATCGAGCGCAATAACTAAAAACAGCAAAGCGCCGTGAATGTTATGACACTGGATATTTCGAAATACCCTCATCTGGCGTTGGCCAACACACCAGATGAATTACGCCTGCTGCCTGCAGAAAGTCTGCCGGCAGTATGCGACGAGCTACGTACCTATTTATTGAACTCTGTCAGCCAGAGCAGCGGCCATTTTGCCTCTGGACTGGGTGCTGTCGAGTTAACCGTCGCTCTGCATTATGTATACAACACCCCTTTTGATCACCTGATCTGGGATGTTGGCCATCAGGCCTATCCGCACAAAATCCTTACAGGCCGTCGTGATCAGATGCCTACAATCCGCCAGAAAGACGGGGTGCACCCTTTCCCATGGCGTGAAGAAAGCGAATACGACGTGCTGTCAGTCGGCCACTCATCGACCTCGATCAGTGCTGGGCTAGGTATGGCAATTGCCGCGGAAAAAGAAGGCATGGGCCGCAAGGTTGTCAGTGTCATCGGTGACGGCGCTATCACCGCGGGTATGGCTTTCGAGGCAATGAACCACGCTGGTGGTGTGCATTCGGACATGTTGGTGATCCTCAACGATAACGAAATGTCGATATCGGAAAATGTCGGTGCCCTAAACAACCACCTGGCTCGTTTGCTTTCAGGTAACCTGTATACCACCATCCGCGAAGGTGGCAAGAAGGTCCTGTCGGGCGCTCCACCAATCAAAGAGTTGGTCAAGCGTGCTGAAGAACATCTTAAAGGCATGGTTGTCCCTGGCACCATGTTCGAAGAGCTTGGCTTCAACTATATCGGCCCGATTGACGGCCATGATGTTGAAGAGCTGGTCAAAACCCTCAAGAACATGCGTAACCTCAAAGGGCCGCAGTTCCTGCACATTATGACCAAGAAAGGCAAGGGCTATGCCCCAGCCGAGGCCGATCCGATCAACTACCACGCGGTACCCAAGTTTGATCTGACCCAGAACCCAATTCCAAAAGCGAAAAGCCAGCCGACTTTCTCCAACGTCTTTGGCGATTGGCTGTGTGACATGGCCGAGCAGGATGAAAAGCTGATGGCAATCACCCCTGCTATGCGCGAAGGTTCTGGTATGGTGCGATTTTCCAAAGAGTACCCGTCACAGTATTTTGATGTTGCGATTGCTGAGCAGCATGCCGTGACATTGGCTACCGGTATGGCCATTGGTGGTTACAACCCGGTTGTAGCGATTTACTCGACCTTCCTACAGCGTGGCTACGACCAGCTGATCCACGATATCGCCATTATGGATCTACCGGTTATGTTTGCCATCGACCGCGGTGGTCTCGTAGGCGCAGACGGCCAGACTCACCAAGGCGCTTTCGACATGAGCTTCATGCGATGCATCCCGAATATGGTGATCATGGCGCCAAGCGACGAAAACGAGTGTCGCCAGATGCTCTATACCGGTCACATGCACCAAGGCCCAAGTGCGGTACGCTACCCTCGTGGTAGCGGCACAGGTATTGCGCCAGAGAGGGAAATGACTGCTTTGCCTATTGGTAAAGGCGTTGTTCGCCGCGAAGGTGAGAAAGTGGCTATCTTGAGCTTTGGCACAATGCTGAGCTATGCATTGGAAGCCGCCGAAAACCTCAATGCCACCGTGGCTGACATGCGCTTTGTCAAACCGCTTGATGAAGCATTGATCCTCGAGCTGGCTGCCAGCCATGATGTACTGGTGACGGTGGAAGAAAATGCCATTGCAGGTGGTGCTGGTAGTGGTATCAATGAGTTCCTGATGAAACAAAAGGTACTCAAGCCAGTGCTGAACCTCGGCCTGCCAGATCGCTTTATCGAGCAAGGTACCCAAGCCGAACTTCACGCCATGCTGGAGATCGACGGGCCGGGACTCGAAAAACAGATCCGCGCTTATATCGACTGAGCCATTATCTACTGAGCTCTTAGCGGATAAGCCATTTTGCTAGATTAACGCCCCAAGCAATTTCGTTGCTTGGGGCGTTTTCTATTTATCGTTACTGTTCTCAACCACTACTCTTCTCAATACGACACCCTGATACCCAGCCAATGTCACCGCCTCTACCTCAGGCCCTAAACTGCCATCAAAACTCACTCGTTGATAGCCGCCATCAAGGCTAACCTCCAACGGCTCAACCGAGAAAAACGCGGTATTGTTGCGCTCCCTTATCCCGCGATAGAGAACCAAGCCTTTACTGTAGCGACGGGCAATAACGCCTTGGTCGGGAAAATCACCAAACCAGCCACTGTGCTGCAGCCAATACCAGCCTGAGGGCTTTAGCGGGATCCCGCCAATAACCGCAGCAGCAGAGTCAGCCTTTTTTCCCTTGTTATCAAACACTACCAACTCTTCCCCCTGCGGTGCTGGCTCGGGAGTACCAAGGTCGACACCCAACATTGCTGTCGGCTGGTAGGCAATATTCTTGGCAATGCCCTGCTGCGCCCAGTTATTTGAGTCAGTATGGCCACTGCCATAGCGATAGCTCTGGTTCCAGCTGTGGTAATAGGTCTGGCCGGGAATATTGAACAGGTAATAGAGTGCCAAGCCAGTTTCGATATCCGACTGCCATGCCGAAAGGCTGGATGGTGACAACTGGCTCCTACCCCCTTTGGTCGAAGCCATGATCAGGCTCTTGTCTTGTTGGCCTGCCAAGGCGAAGTTATCCCAATAACGCTGAAGCCGTCCCAGTCCGATTGCTGGTGTGAGGTAGTGTTCACGCAACCAGACATCAATCACCTCCCGCAATTCAGGAGGCCACGGCGCATAGTGCCATACATTAAGCTCGGAAATATTTGCTGCCAGCCACTGGGTACCTGTTAGAGATTTGACTTGCTCGAGAAAGCCTGCGAGCTGCAAGGCATATTCATATTCAGCCTGCTGGCTACCCGCAACATAGGGTAGCTCTTGTATTTTACCGCCTGACAGCACCTTGAACTGATTGCTCCCGAGCAGTTTTGCCATGTCATCATTGTAGGCACCGGCAAGCCCCTGCTGCTGCCAGTCATGTTGGTACCACTGGGCATGGAATTTATTGACCGCGTTATCGAGGAAATTAACCCGGTACCAGCACGTTCCCGGCCACAGGTAACCGGCAGGAATAAGCCTTGCCTGATGACGAAAACGCGCCGATGCCTTACGGTTGGCACGCGCGGCAAACTCACGTCCATCAACATACCCGTCGCTATTCTTGTCATTACCGGGATCCCAGCCGGGAATGGAAAGCGACAGCTGTTTCCCACTTCGGGTCATTTCAAGCCAAGGGGTAATTGCCAGGCTTTCCACCCGGCTGGCTTGCTGCCACGACAGCGACAGCATCCATACCCTTAAGCCTGCTGCCAAGCCGGGCTCACCACTGTTGAGATCCCGGCCTTGATATTTTGGCTGAGCACTTTGCCAAGTACCGTTCCACTCGAGGTGCCCGGTATACTTTATGCTCCAGTCATCGTCAGTTTGTATATGCCACTCAACGCCAACAGGCTGCCATCGACTGACAATCCCCTCGTCATTGGTCTCATGCCGGGAGAGTTCAGGCAGCCTGTCAGCTTTGAGAGATACCCCTTCAAAAGGGTAAGAGGCTATAAGCACTATATGGTCATTTGGCTGCAGTTCAATGGGCAAGCGTGCTGTTGAATACTGCCTGTCACGGATGAGTAGCAGATGGTAAGGCTGCCCCTTGAGCAAATAATCCAACCCACTACTGGGTTTATCTACCAGCAGCTCAGTATCTTCGGAAAAATGCAGGTAAGCATCTTCTATATCTGCGCCCGACTGGAACGCCTGCTGGCTTAGCCACGCTTCTTGCTTGCCCGGGCGGCAGTCGAACTTGTGGGCATACATATAGCCCATCGCATTCATCTTCTGGTTCATCGCCCAGTTTTGCATGCTGCCAAACACCACGTCGGCATGCTGGCTTTCCCATTCTTTCAATTGCGCGGCGGTGACAGGACTACCGTCAACTACTGTGTCTTGCCAGCTGCCTGGCAATACCCACGCCGTCCCAGTCGATGGATACACCTGTGCCAGAGAAAACGGTGATAACAGCGTAAACCCAACAAAGTAATAAACCCGCATCAGTATACTCAACCGACAACCTCCCTATCTCTCGCCTCAATCCACTAGCACTTAAAGCTTAGTCTATTGAATTAAAAATAAAAAAAGCCGCGCAACCGCGCGGCTTTTCTATCTGTTCATAGGTAGAGAGGTTACTACCAGCCCATCCAGTGGCCGAGCCCCCACAGAGCAATCATTGCCATGAAGCCCGCCAGGATATCATCGATCATAATGCCTAGCCCGCCATGGACATGCTTGTCCAACCAGCTGATCGGCCATGGCTTGACCATATCGAAAAAGCGGAACAGCACAAAACCTGCCAACACCCACTGCCAGCTCACAACAGGCGCAATCGCCATAGTGATCCAGAAACCGACAAACTCATCCCAGACAATACTGCCGTGATCATGGACGCCCATATCATCAGAGGTTTTCTGACAGATGGTGATACCAATCAGGGCAGCCACCACGGTGATCAGCAAGTAAACCGTAAATGGCAGTTGCGCCATCAGCAAATACAGCGGGATCGCGGCAACAGTGCCCATGGTACCCGGTATGATAGGTGACAGGCCGCTACCGAAACCGGTCGCCAAGAAATGCCATGGATTTTTCAGGTTAATCTTATCTTTTGGGTTTGCCACAATTTACTCCGCAAAATGATCATATCCGTGCAGCTGCCAGTTCAGCGGCTTGCTATTGCGTACCAAGGTAATGCCCTGCCCCGGGCGCAATTGGCCGACACAGGTTGCCTTTACGCCACTATGGGCCAAGGCGGTATCCACTGCGCCCCTATTCTGCTCCGGAACCGTAAAGCACAGTTCATATTCTTCACCACTGGCCAATGCTAGCTGCAACGCTTTATCCCGCTCAGGCTCAAAAGCTTCCAGCTCTGGCGAAAGAGGTAGTTTATCAACGTCAATTTCTGCTGCCACCCCAGAACGTTTCAGAATATGTCCAAGATCGCTGATCAGGCCATCGGAGATATCCAATGCCGCCGAGGCAATTCCGCGCAATGCCTGCCCTGCCAGAATACGGGGTTCAGCCTTATGGTGGCGCTCAAGCAAAGTCGCTTCAAGTTCAAGGGACTCAACCTTTTTCTGGCCGAGCAGCAACGCCAGACCGGCCGCGCTATCCCCCAAATTACCAGTGACATAAATCCAATCACCAGAGCTTGCCCCACTACGGGTCAGGGCCTGGCCGTGCGGCACGAAGCCATGCACTGTCAGGGTAATGCTCAGAGGGCCTTTGGTGGTATCACCGCCCACCAGCTGGACATTGTAGTATTCGGCCAGAGCAAAGAACCCCTCGCAGAAACCTGCTAGCCAGGCTTCATCAGGCTCAGGCATCGTCAACGCCAGTGATACCCAAGCCGGTGTGGCTCCCATTGCAGCCAGGTCGCTGAGATTCGACGCCAATGCCTTGTGAGCTACCCATGCCGGATCAGCCTCGGCCAAGAAGTGGGTACCTGCCACCAGCGAATCGGTACTGACGGCCAGCTGACTCCCTTCCGGTACCTCCAGCAAGGCGCAATCGTCACCAATTGCCAAAGGTACATCTTTTCGTTTCACAGCCTGGCGCTCGAAGTACCGGGCTATCAGATCAAATTCGTTTGCCATATTCTTCTTTTGATAGACAGAAAAAAGGCCAGCATTGCTGGCCTTTAACAATCGTATTGTGATTACTTCTTGCGAAGTGATGGCGCGGCCTTGTCCAGCACACCATTCACAAACTTGTGGCTGTCTTCTGCACCGAAAGCTTTCGCCAATTCGATAGCTTCGTTGATCACCACTTTGAATGGTACGTCATCACGCTTCATCATCTCGTACATTGCAAGACGAAGTAGCGCCAGTTCCATCTGGTCTAGATCCTGAAGCGGACGCGACAGGTACGGACGCATTTTGCTGTCCAGCTCCTGATGGTTCAGAACAACACCTGTTAGTAGGTCACGGAAGTACGCGACATCGGTATGTGGTGCTGCTAGCGCCGGGGCTTCTGCCTGGTGCTCTTCTTCTTCAAAGTTGTCGCCAGAAAGGAAATGTTGCTCGATATCTGCAACGTTACCTTTGGTAATTTGCCAAGAATAGATTGCTTGTACAGCAAACTGACGTGCGTTACGACGTGCGGCTGGTTTCACACTAACCCCCATTAGGATTCAATTTGGGACAGGACATTAACCATTTCAAGCGCGCTTAGTGCAGCCTCTGCCCCTTTATTACCAGCCTTGGTACCGGCACGCTCAATGGCTTGTTCGATAGAATCTACAGTCAGAACACCGAATGCTACTGGAGTGTTGTACTCTAGAGCAATCTGAGCCAGACCTTTGTTACACTCACCGGCAACATAATCAAAATGTGGCGTACCGCCACGGATCACAGAGCCAAGCGCAACAATAGCATCATAACGATCGCTCTTAGCAACCTGCTGAGCAACAAGTGGTAGCTCGTATGCACCTGGGCAACGAACAACAGTGATGTTGTCATCACTAACTTGACCCTGACGTTTCAGAGCGTCTAGCGCGCCTTCTAGTAGGCTTTCGTTGATAAAGCTGTTGAAGCGTGCGATTACGATAGCAACTTTTGCGTTTGGTGCCGCGATGGCGCCTTCAATTACCTTCATGGGCCTTCCTGTGACTATGTCTTTTCCGGTATGAGAAACCGCGGGAGTCTATCACACTTTATGCGTTATACCAATTGGCATATTCAAGCGCTTTCCCGCCTCATACTGGCAATGTTTGGGATTGATTAAATGGAAATAGGTTTCGAGCAAAAGCGGGCACCGGGCCCGCTTTGATTATTCGCAAATGTATTCAACCGCTTCGAGGCCAAAGCCCGATAGCGAATGGTAGCGCTGAGTGCTTGATGACAGCAGACGCATCTTGGAAACACCAAGATCTGACAAGATCTGAGAGCCGACACCCACCTGACGCGACTGATCTTTCGGGTTCAGTTTCACACCCGGCTTGCCTTCTTCCTGCGCTGCCATGTTCTGAACCTTGGTGATGATAGAGTCCTGGCTTTCTGCCTTACTCAGTACTACCAGCACACCGCCTTCATCGGCAATGCGTTTCATCGCCGACGGCAGTGTCCACTGGGTTGCACCCGAGTGGAGAATATCTTTAAAGGTATCTTGCAGGTGAACACGAACCAAAGTCGGCTCGCCGTCAACAACCTCGCCTTTTTTCAGTGCGTAATGAACCTGGTTGTCGATGGTGTCACGGTAAGTGATCATCTCGAAATCACCGAACTCGGTTGGCAAAGTGCACTGCGCGACACGCTCAATGGTGGTTTCGTTGTTGTTGCGGTACTCAATCAAGTCCGCAACTGTACCCAGTTTCAGGCCATGCTGCTCAGCGAACACTTCAAGATCCGGACGACGCGCCATAGTGCCGTCTTCGTTAAGGATCTCGACAATAACACTCGATGGCTCAAGGCCTGCCAGACGAGCCACATCACAACCGGCTTCAGTGTGACCAGCACGGGCCAGAACTCCACCCTCTTGCGCCATCAATGGGAAAATATGGCCTGGCATCACGATATCAGCCGGTGAAGCATCAGGTGCTACCGCCGCCTGTACCGTCACAGCGCGGTCTGATGCAGAAATACCCGTCGTTACGCCTTCAGCCGCTTCAATCGACACGGTGAAGTTGGTGCTGAACTGCTCGGTGTTGTCCTGCACCATCAATGGCAGCTTAAGCTGCTGACAGCGAGATTTTGTCAGGGTCAGGCAGATCAAACCACGGCCATGACGGGCCATGAAGTTAATTGCCTCTGGGGTAACTTTTTCCGATGCAATGATCAGATCGCCTTCATTTTCACGGTCTTCGTCATCCATCAGGATAACCATTTTACCTAGGCGGATATCTTCGATGATTTCTTTTGCACTGCTTAGAGCCATATCGATACCTTAATTCTTGTTAATCTTCTGTCTGTTTATCGAAGGAACCCGCTGCGAGCCAGCAAATCCATAGAAACTTCTGACTTCGGCTCTGCCGCCTTCTCGCCCATCATCAAACGCTCGAGATAGCGGGCAATCACATCAACTTCCAAGTTAATCTTACGGCCAGCGGTAAATGCTTCCATCGTCGTTTCCGATGCAGTGTGAGGCACGATGGTCAGTTTGAACTCATCGCCGCGAATCGCATTGACCGTCAAGCTGATGCCATCAACGGCCACCGAGCCTTTTTCAGAAATATACTTCGCCAAATGGGCCGGAGCTTTCAACCAGAACTCAATCGCACGACCAGTATGGGAGCGCTCAATCACCTCAGCCACATCATCGACATGGCCAGAGACCATGTGCCCACCGAAACGGGTCGTTGGCAGCATCGCTTTTTCAAGGTTTACCTTCTGTCCCGCCCGGTAATTGACAAATGCGGTACGCTTAAGGGTCTCCAGCGACAAGTCAGCCACATAACCTGAACCTGTCAGCTCTACCACAGTCAAGCACACACCGTTGGTTGCAATACTGTCACCCAATTTTACATCGGATAGGTCCAGCTTGCCGGAGTCCACCGTCACAGAAATGTCTTTGCCTTTTGGTGTCAGGGCAGTAATTGTACCCACGGCTTCAATAATGCCAGTAAACATGTCAAACCTTATTCTTTGTCTGCATTGAGTAAATCAGCTTGGATGTGATTCTGGATACGGGAGGTGATACGAATATCTCCCCCCACCATTCGTACATCCAAGATGCTCAGTTCGGGAACCTGTGTCATCGACACCAGTCCATTAAGATCCATCAGTCCGCGGCTATCGCTGCCCATTAACTTGGGCGCTTGATAGAGGATCAGCTCATCGACCAGCCCAGCTTGCAGCAAACCACCTGCTAGGCCAGCGCCGGCTTCCACCCAAATGTGGTTGATATTGTGCTTTGCCAATTCAACCATAAGCGCTTGGAGATCGATCCCCTCGCCTTCGGGCATAACCAGTTGCTCTACATCCTGCGGCCATGCCAGCGTGTCAGCTTGTTTTCTTGCCAGGATTGTTTTGCCCGGCAGGCTGACCAAACGATGCTGCGGGGTGACTCGGTTTTTACTGTCAATGACTACCCTAACTGGCTGGCGAAGTTCAGTTTCCGGGTAGCCTTGCTGCACTTCATCGCCCAGCTCCTGCCAACGGACGTTCAACGACGGATCATCAGCCAACACAGTTGCACTGGTCGACAAGATGGCGCCGGCTTTGGCGCGGTAGCGTTGGACATCCGCCCTTGCTGCAGGGCCGGTGATCCACTTGCTTTCACCATTGGCCAGCGCGGTACGACCGTCAAGGCTGGCTGCCAACTTGAGCTGGACATACGGAAGGCCGCTCTTCATCACTTTGATAAAGCCCGGGTTCAACGCCTCGGCATCTTGCTCCAACAAGCCTGTTTGTACTTCAATGCCGGCTTGCTCGAGCATAGCAATACCACGTCCGGCTACCTTCGGGTTAGGATCAACCATAGCGCAGACCACGCGCTTCACACCGGCTTTGACCAACGCTTCGGCACAGGGTGGCGTTCGGCCGTAATGAGAGCAAGGCTCCAGCGTGACATACGCGGTGGCACCTTTCGCATTATCACCAGCAGCACGAAGTGCAAAGACCTCTGCATGGGGCTCTCCGGCACGATAATGATAGCCTTCCCCGACAATTTCATCGTCGCGGGCGATCACACAGCCGACATTGGGGTTAGGAGTAGTCGTGAACTGACCGTTCTTCGCCAACTTGATTGCGCGCAGCATCATGGCGTGGTCGATAGATGAGAACATGAGACTTCAGTATCGGTTAGAAAGCCGGCACATCACGTCCGGCATCAATTATTTTTCCAGTTTAGCGATTTCTTCACCAAACTCACGAATGTCTTCAAAACTGCGGTAAACAGAAGCAAAGCGGATGTACGCAACTTTATCCAGCTCTTTCAATGCTTCCATGACCAAGTTACCAATCATTTCCGATGGCACTTCTCGCTCACCGGTCGCACGCAAGCGCGACTTGATGGTATTGATCGCACGTTCGATATCATCAGCACTGACAGGACGTTTTTCCAACGCTCGCTGGATCCCACCACGCAGTTTGTCTTCATTGAACGGGTCACGGTTACCATTAGTTTTGATCACCCGTGGCATCACCAACTCAGCGGTTTCAAACGTCGTATAACGTTCGCTACAGGCTAAACACTGGCGACGGCGACGAACCTGATGGCCATCGGCCACCAGACGGGAATCTATTACTTTGGTGTCATTGGCACCACAAAAAGGACAATGCATCTTGCCTCCTCAACTTCGTCGCTCCAGTGTAACTCATTTCATTAATGGGGGGAGACTATTACCATAAAAATTCTGCCGAAAATGGCGCGAAACCGCCATAAAAAAAGGGCCTGCAAGCTGCAGGCCCTTTTTTGTTCCAAAACTGTCACCCTGAAGGGTCAGTGCTTACGCGTATACCGGTAGACGCTTACAGATTTCCAGCACCTTTGCCTTGGTCGCTTCAATCACTTCTGGGTTGTCGATGTTGTCCATCACATCACACATCCAGTTTGCAAGCTGCTTGGCATCTTCAACCGTAAAGCCACGACGGGTAATCGCAGGTGTACCGACACGGATACCTGAAGTCACAAACGGGCTGCGCGGGTCATTCGGCACACTGTTCTTGTTAACCGTAATGTTCGCTGCACCCAGTGCCGCATCCGCTTCTTTACCTGTGATACCTTTGTCGATCAGATCAACCAGGAACAGGTGGTTTTCGGTGCTGCCCGATACGATCTTGTAACCGCGCTCAAGGAACTCACCGACCATTGCTTTGGCATTCTCAACCACGCGTGCCTGGTAGTCTTTGAACTCAGGCTCCATCGCTTCTTTGAATGCAACCGCTTTAGCTGCGATAACGTGCATCAGAGGACCACCCTGGCCACCAGGGAATACTGCTGAGTTCAGTTTCTTGTAAAGATCTTCGCCACCATTAGACAGCACTAGGCCGCCACGAGGGCCCGCAAGCGTCTTGTGCGTTGTGGTTGTAACCACGTGAGCATGTGGAACTGGGTTCGGGTACACGCCTGCTGCAATCAGACCGGCAACGTGCGCCATATCAACGAAGAAGTACGCACCGACTTTGTCTGCGATTTCACGCATGCGCTTCCAATCAACGATCTGAGAGTAGGCAGAGAAACCGCCGATGATCATTTTTGGCTTGTGCTCAAGCGCCAGCGCTTCAACTTCGGCGTAGTCAATCTGACCCGCTTCATCAATACCGTAAGGGATGATGTTGTATAGCTTGCCCGAGAAGTTAACTGGAGAGCCGTGAGTCAAGTGGCCACCGTGTGCCAAGCTCATACCCAGAACGGTATCGCCTGCATTTAGAAGTGCCATGTACACTGCGTTGTTGGCTTGAGAGCCAGAGTGAGGCTGAACGTTGGCGTACTCGGCACCAAATAGCTCACAAGCACGGTCGATAGCCAGCTGCTCGGCTTTATCCACGTACTCACAACCGCCGTAGTAGCGCTTGCCCGGGTAACCTTCAGCATACTTGTTGGTTAGCTGGGAGCCCTGAGCTTCCATCACGCGAGGGCTGGTGTAGTTCTCAGAAGCAATCAACTCGATGTGCTCTTCCTGACGCGCCGTTTCTTCCTGAATCGCTGTAAATAGTTCAGCATCGTAATCGGCAATATTCATGTCGCGCTTTAGCATCTGTATCTCCTGACTCAGATTGTTTTAGTCCTTTTTGTCTCTGGTAGACCAGTCAATGGCCGTGCCGACAAAGAGGCGGTAAACACACAAAATTGGCAAAAAACGGAAAATCCGCAAAGCTAGGCGCCACGTGGACGCAAACGTTTTCGTCTCGCCTGTAGATAACGCAGTATTTTACAGAATTTGATCTAAATCAGATACCCCTAATGTGACTTTTTATTGGTATTTATTTCATTTTTGGTGTGAATTGTTTTCAAGTTGTTCACTCCCTCGTCATGGGCAACCAAAACTAAAATACCCACATTACAAGTAATGATTGAAATTAATTTTTTACGACAGCGTAATATAATTTGTACACTGACCATCAGACAGATTTCATGCCTGCTATCACGCTTGTCTCCAATGCCCTATATCATGGCGCCTCTATACATAAGGAGTGTTGTCTTGAGCGGTTATCATCATTCACTGAAAGAAAATATCATTGCTATTCTTACCGGTACTTTCATCGTTGCCCAAGGGGTTTTCTTTCTCCAGCAAGCTGATCTTCTCACCGGCGGTACCACTGGTCTGGCCCTGCTTGTCAGCCAATTTGTCGATCTGTCGTTTGGCCAGCTGTACTTTATGATGAACTGCCCGTTTTACCTGATGGCCTGGTTCCGTATGGGCAAGAGCTTTGCGATCACCAGTGTGATTTCCGGTGGCCTGGTATCTATTATTACCGACAACCTCCACCATGTGCTGGAGATCAGCCGCCTTGAACCGCTTTACTGCGCCCTGATCGGTGGCCTGCTGATGGGACTGGGTATGCTAATCCTATTCCGCCACAAAACTAGCCTCGGTGGTTTCAATGTTTTGGTGCTATTCCTACAGGAGAAAATGGGCTGGTCGGCAGGCAAGCTGCAGATGGGTATTGATATCACCATCCTATTCGCTTCTTTCTTCCTTGTTAGCCCGATGGTCCTACTATTCTCGGTTATCGGCGCCTTTATGCTGAACCTAGTGCTCGCAATGAACCACAAGCCAGGCCGCTACAGCGGTGAACTTAAGCCGCAGGCAGGATAAGAGTAGTTCTAGATCCTGGTTCCTAGATCCTAGGTTTTGACGCATAAAAAAGAGGTCGCATCCTGCGACCTCTTTTTTCGTGCCTATTTCCCGTTGGTATTGCAATGCTTAGTGATTATAAGCGGTAAGCATCCACATCAACTTTTCTTGCTCACGGATATAATCGCCCATGATTGCGGCAGTCCCCTCATCATCGGCTTGACCAGCAAGAGCTAGAATACTGCGCTGCATACCCAGCACGGTTTGGAAACCCTGCTGCAGGCCGCCGACACACTCATCACCGCTGTGGGCGTTGAGATGCTCTTTGATTTCGCTTACCTCTAGATATTCGCTAAAGCTGTGTGAAGGTGTCGCCCCAAGCGTCAGAACACGCTCAGCAAGCTCATCGATTTTCACCTGCAGATCGGTATAGATCTCTTCAAATTTCACATGCAACTCAAAGAACTCTTTACCCTTGATGTTCCAGTGGTAACCACGCGTATTCATGTAAAGCACTTGGTAGTTAGCCAGCAGCTTGTTGAGCTCAACGGCTAGCGCTTCAGATTTAACGCTATCCAGACCAATCATATTGTGTGTCGACATAATCATTTCCCCCTTGGTTTGCAACAATAATACGGGCGGGAATGACTGGGCTCCATTCGTATCGATTTATACATTCGATAGATAAAAACTATTGATTAGAGGCGATGGGCGATGGGCGATGGGCGATGGGCGATGGGCGATGGGCGATGGGCGATGGGCGATGGGCGATGGGCGATGGGCGATGGGCGATGGGCGATGGGCGATGGGCGATGGGCGATGGGCGATGGGCGATGGGCGATGGGCGACTCAGGATTGTGGAATAACTTTCCCCAGTCAAGCTCTTGCTCCTGCCCTTTGCTCTTCCAATGGCCGATAGCCACCTGCCAATGGCCAATTGAGATGAGGGCAAAAGGGATTTCGCTCAAGAACGCAGAGGGAGCGCAGAGTATTTCTCAGTAAATCAGCTCTGGCTAAGCTGTTTCATTCTCTGGCTAAGAGGAAGCGCGGAGTTTATAGGCATAAATGAGCACTTCCGATAACACCAGAGGATGAAACAACGACGACAGAGACGATTTTAGATAGCGTCTTCGTCTTCCTCACCAGTCCTGATCCGCACCACACGATCAACATCGAACATGAAGATCTTACCGTCACCGATCTTACCGGTTTGGGCGGTTTCGATGATGGTGTCGACGCACTGATCGGCTACTTCATCGGCAACGACGATTTCCAGTTTCACTTTCGGCAGGAAGTCGACCATGTACTCGGCACCACGGTATAGCTCGGTGTGACCTTTCTGGCGACCGAAGCCTTTGACTTCTGAGACTGTCATACCGGTGATACCGACATCGGCTAGCGCTTCGCGAACATCATCAAGCTTGAACGGCTTGATGATAGCTTCAATTTTTTTCATTCTCATCATCCTTTGCTGAGCAAGGTAGTGCTGGCAAACGCTTTTGGGGAAACTGCCAACAACCTGTTTAATTTAAGCTGAAGTATATCAAAAGCCTGGCGCTGAAAGATCAGCGTTTCAGTATTTTTCTACCGAGAATATGACATCACTGTCCATCATTTTCAGCAGTAACAGGACGGCAAAAAGCAGTACGCTACTGTTGAGGAAAAAAACGGCCATGCCTCTAAACTCGGGAGCGACCAACTGAGGGAGATATGGGATCAGGCTATAGTTGAAAAACATAGTGATCGCGGGAATAAAAAAGTAAAGCGGGATGAATCCCCAGCGGTTTCCGCGGCTGAGACCCAGTATCGCACCGATACCGGAAAGTAGGACCAAGATAGCGATATAACTTGGCACGATGCCGACCTGATTTAGACTGAAAATCAGGGCAAAGCTGTCGGCGTATCTTACCAGGCAAATCATTACTAGTACTGCAAGGCCCTTGGTGGCCAAACGCAGTCCACGACGTGTTACATCCATTATTGTCTCTCTTCCATGAGGTAATGACATTTAGAGCCCGCAAAAATAAGCGCATATTCTATGCGGGTATTTTAACCAGTACAACAATTATTCAATCAATTCTGCGTTTAATTTATCTCCTCTTCTTTAGACCTTGGTTTGGCAATAGGTTCCCTTCTGAGCTAGTAATGCACGGTAACCAAATCAACCAACCCTTCGAGGCTTCGGACCACCCGAGTCGATACCTTGGTTTCGAGTTTGTGCCGATTGAGCCATACCGCTTTGAACCCCAGCTCACTGGCTGCAGTGGCATCATTGAACGGATGGTTACCGATATACCAACATTCAGCGGCCGACTTGCCGGATTGCTTCAATGCATGCTGGAAAATTTTTGGATCTGGCTTTGCCGCCCCCACTTGCTCCGAGATCACCAGATACGAGAAGAACTCACGGATCCCTGTCGCTTTCAATTTCGCTTCTTGATGATAGGTAAAGCCATTGGTAATGATGGCAAGCGGAGCGACATTACGCAGCTTTTCCAGCGCCGGTTGAACATCCGGGAACAAACGCCAATATTGACGGTAACTACTGTAGTACTCTGCAATCAGCTCGTCCGCCAGATCTTCACTGAGCGGACGACGGAATAAGGCACTGATCCTGGCCCGGCGCAGCCCTTCGAAGTTGAGCGTTCCGGCCCGCCACTGCTGACGCTTTTCGTCAGTGATTGCCCGCCACATCACCTCGATACCGTCTGGGCAGTCAATAATTTCATCACGGTAACGCTTGGCGAAATCACGAATGGCATCTTGCTCCGCACCATCATGATCAAGCAGGGTATTGTCCAGATCGAAGAAAATCATCGCACCTCCAGTACCGGCTTTGGGCTTGTGCCCCATCGATTATTCACCAGATGGATAACTTCAGCTTAATCATAGTCTTGCACTTGTTGCTACTTTTATTTCCTAAAAATGATACAGATAATAAAAAACCGCTCACTGGGAGCGGTTTTTTTCATCAATATTAAGCAATTAGCTTATTAGCCGATATTCACGCGGGCATTGCGGAACATGCGCATCCATGGGCTGTTCTCACTCCAGTCATCTGGGTGCCAAGAGTTAGCCACGGTACGGAACACACGCTCAGGGTGAGGCATCATGATAGTCACACGACCATCTTGAGTTGTCAGACCGGTGATAGCGTTTGGCGAACCGTTCGGGTTGTTCGGGTACTGCTGGGTTGGGTTACCGTGGTTGTCCACGTAACGTACCGCAACCGTACCAGATGCTTCAATCGCAGCTAGGTGGTCGGCATCACGTACTTCGACGCGACCTTCACCGTGAGATACTGCGATTGGCATGCGAGAGCCTTCCATACCGTTGAAGAACACAGAATCAGACTTCTGTACTTCAACTAGGCTGAAGCGTGCTTCAAAGCGCTCAGATTCGTTACGAACGAAGCGCGGCCATAGGTCAGCACCCGGGATCAGCTCTTTCAGGTTAGATAGCATCTGACAGCCGTTACACACACCTAGCGAGAAGGTATTGTCACGGTTGAAGAAAGCTTGGAACTGCTCTCGAGCCTGACCATTGAACAGGATAGACTTCGCCCAACCTTCACCGGCACCCAGTACGTCACCGTAAGAGAAACCACCACAAGCTACTAGGCCATGGTACTCATCCAATACCGCTTGACCGGTTAGGATGTCGCTCATGTGAATGTCTGTTGCTTCGAAACCAGCGCGGTCAAAAGCTGCCGCCATCTCAACGTGTGAGTTAACGCCTTGCTCACGCAGGATAGCCATTTTCGGCTTAGCACCTTTAGCAATGTATGGTGCCGCTACGTCTTCGTTGATGTCGAAGCTTAGCTTGGTGTTAAGACCTGGGTCAGTATTATCTTTCTTCGCTTCAAACTCTTGGTCGGCACACGCTGGGTTGTCACGTAGACCTTGCATCTTATGCGTGGTTTCAGCCCAGATAGTACGAAGCTCAGTACGAGAGCGCTCAAGGACAACCGCATCGCCCGCAGTGATAACAACGCTGTCAGAAGCTTCTACGCTACCGATAACGTGTGAGCAAGCTTCTAGGCCATTTGCTGCCAGTACCGCTTTAACCGCTTCAAGATCGTCGTTCTTCACCTGAACAACCGCACCTAGCTCTTCGTTAAATAGCGCAGCAAGAACATCGTCACCTAGGCTAGCAACGTCTGCTTTCACGCCACAGTGACCGGCAAATGCCATCTCTGCTAGGGTAACGAACAGACCACCGTCACCTTTATCGTGGTAAGCCACCAGCTTGTCATCACGAACCAGGGTTTGCATCGCATCGAAGAAGCCTTTTAGCTGCTCCGCGTTGTCAACATCAGCCGGCTTATCACCTAGCTGCTTGTAAACCTGAGCCAGTGCCGTTGCACCCAGACGGTTCTTACCGTTACCTAGGTCAACAAGAAGCAGAGAGGTATCGCCTTTGTCGGTACGAAGCTGAGGAGTTACCGTCTTACGCACGTCTTCAACACGGCCGAACGCAGTGATGATCAATGAAAGCGGAGAAGTGACTTCTTTGTTTTCGCCGTTCTCTTCCCACTTGGTCTTCATCGACATGGAGTCTTTACCAACAGGGATAGTCAGGCCAAGTGCTGGACACAGCTCTTCACCCACTGCTTTAACGGCTTCGTAAAGACCTGCATCTTCACCTGGGTGACCCGCAGGAGACATCCAGTTAGCAGATAGCTTGATACGTTTGATATCACCGATGTCAGTACCGGCAATGTTAGTTAGGGACTCACCCACCGCAAGACGGGCTGATGCACCAAAGTCTAGTAGAGCAACTGGCGTGCGCTCACCCATAGACATGGCTTCACCATGGTAAGAGTCGTAGCTTGCTGCGGTTACCGCACAGTTAGCCACTGGCACCTGCCATGGACCAACCATCTGATCGCGCGCCACAAGACCTGTCACGGTACGGTCACCGATAGTGATCAGGAATGTCTTCTCTGCAACCGTTGGTAGGCGAAGAACACGATCAACCGCTTCATTGACTTCGATGCCGTCACGAATGATCGCCGGGCTTTCTACTTTCAGCGTCTTCGCATCACGGTGCATCTTAGGTGTTTTGCCAAGCAGAATATCCATTGGCATATCGATTGGCGTATTGTCGAAGTGTGAATCTTCCAGTTTCAGCTCACGCTTTTCTGTTGCTTCACCCACAACGGCGTACGGTGCACGCTCACGCTTACAGATCGCATCGAATGCCGCCATGTTCTCAGGCGCAACCGCCATCACGTAGCGCTCTTGGGATTCGTTACACCAGATCTCAAGTGGACTCATGCCCGGCTCATCGTTTGGCACATCACGTAGCTGGAAGATACCACCACGCTCACCATCGTCGACAAGCTCTGGCAGTGCATTAGAGATACCGCCTGCACCTACATCGTGGATAAAGGCAATTGGGTTAGCATCACCTAGCTGCCAGCAACGGTCGATCACTTCCTGACAGCGACGCTCCATCTCTGGGTTCTCACGCTGTACAGAAGCAAAATCCAGATCTTCTGCCGACTGGCCTGATGCCATAGAAGAAGCTGCACCGCCACCAAGGCCGATGTTCATCGCAGGACCACCCAGTACGATAAGCTTCGCACCAACAGGGATCTCTTTCTTCTGCACGTGCTCATCACGGATGTTACCCATACCACCCGCAATCATGATTGGCTTGTGGTAACCACGTACTTCTTCACCAGCGTGTGAAGTCACTTTTTCTTCGTAAGTACGGAAGTAACCAAGAAGGTTCGGACGACCAAATTCGTTGTTGAACGCCGCGCCACCCAGTGGGCCTTCTAGCATGATATCCAGGGCGTTAACAATACGGCCTGGCTTGCCGAAATCAGTTTCCCATGGCTGCTCGAAGCCAGGAATGCGCAGGTTAGACGTTGTGAAGCCAACAAGGCCAGCTTTTGGCTTACCGCCGATACCTGTTGCGCCTTCGTCACGGATTTCACCGCCTGAACCCGTTGAAGCACCCGGCCAAGGAGAAATTGCCGTTGGGTGGTTGTGCGTCTCAACCTTCATCAGGATGTGCGCATCTTCGTTGTGATAGTTGTACTGGCGAGTTTCTGGATCTGGGAAGAAACGGCCAACCTTCGAACCTGTCATTACCGCTGCGTTATCTTTGTAGGCAGACAGCACATGGTCAGGCGTGGTTTCAAAGGTGTTCTTGATCATCTTGAACAGGGATTTTTCCTGTTTCACGCCATCGATTGTCCAATCTGCGTTGAAAATCTTGTGGCGGCAGTGCTCTGAGTTCGCCTGGGCAAACATCATCAGCTCGATGTCAGTCGGGTTACGCTCTAGCTTGTTAACGAAGCTGTCTACTAGGTAGTCAATTTCATCTTCCGCCAGCGCAAGGCCTAGAGTAACGTTTGCTTCTTCAAGCGCCTTACGGCCGCCTGACAGTAGATCAACATCCGCAACAGGCGCAGGCTCTGCCACTTGGAACAGGGCAGCAGCTGAATCAAGATCAGTAAAGACGACTTCCATCATACGGTCGTGGATCAGACCTTTCAGCTCAACCACTTGCTGAGCCGACAGCTCAGTAGAAGTCTCGATGTAGTAAGCCGTACCGCGCTCAAGACGTTTAACTTGGGCCAAGGCACAGTTGTGGGCGATATCGGTAGACTTAGATGACCATGGGGAGATTGTACCCGGACGCGGGGTAACCAGTAGCAGTAGGCCTGATGGCTCATGCTCTGCAATCGTAGGGCCGTAAGTTAGCAAGCTTGCCAGCTTTTCTTGCTCTTCGGCACTCAATGGCGCAGACAAGTCTGCAAAGTGCATGAACTCAGCATAAATACCTGACACAGGCAGATCCAATTCGCGACAACGCTCAAGTAGCTTGTTTACGCGAAACTCAGACAGTGCGGGTGAACCACGCAAAATTTCCATGTGCTTACGTCTCTCGATTAGCAGTTTAATGAAGGTGATATTGGCCTAACCCCCGGCGTTTTACCGGGCTAATTACGTCAATGTCACCTCGCGTACCAGACCCTAGGTGAGGCGAAGTGCTCATGATGGGGCGTAGTATAAGGGAATTTTTTTTGTGACGTAACACCTGACGCAACCGTTTGCGTGTTTTTTTTTCAATCAGCACCAAAAACCAGTGAGATATTGCTCACACAGCCCTATCCAATCACACTTATTTACGATTTCAGGCTTAAGAAATGCGTCTTGCCACCGCAAACCCGTCGCCAAAGCGCTGGGATTATTTTGCGGTTCGGTCAAGCTTTGGTATAAAGGACGTCCTATTTTTACCAAGGGCGTACCTCGTTGAGTATTCTTCGACCGAATTCAAGTATCAAACATTTCATTGCCTTACTATTGAGCGTTTTGGTTCTCAATGGCTGCCTGTGGCAAGAAGAGCCCCAGTCCGATCTTGAACGGATCCGCGAGGAAGGTGTACTGCGAGTGGGTACGCTCAACAACCAGCTATCTTACTATATCGGTAATGAAGGCCCTACCGGCTTGGACTACGAACTAGCCCGTCGCTTTGCCGACAAGCTGGGCGTGAAGCTGGAAATGAAAGCCATGTTCACCCTTTCAGGCCTGTTCCCCGGCCTAGAGCGTGGCGATGTCGATATTCTTGCTGCCGGCCTGACCATGACCGATGAGCGCCTCGCCAACTTCCGTGCTGCTCCGGCTTATTATTACGCCAGCCAAAAAGTGGTGTACAAGAAAGGCCAGTGGCGACCTCGCAGCACTGAAGACTTAGCTGAAAACAAAGGCACCCTGGCAGTTGTCAGCGGCTCCAGCCATGAGAAAACCCTGCAAGCGCTCAAGCTAGAGCACCCAACTCTCGAGTGGCAGTCGGTGGAAGAAATCGACAGTGATGAGCTGTTGCGCCAAGTTGCCGAAGGAGAGCTCGACTACACCCTTGCCGACTCGGTGGATATCGCTCTCAACCAGCGCATCCTGCCTGATGTCACTACCGCTCTTGAACTTACTGAAGATGAGCCGATCGCCTGGTTTGTCAACCAGAACAATGATGACAGCCTTTATGCGCTGCTGATCGAGTTCTTTGGCGAAATCCAGCAAAGTGGTGAGCTTGCCAAGCTGGAAGAGAAGTATCTGGGCCACGTCGACAAGTTTGATTACGTCGACACCCGTGCCTTCCTACGTGCCGTTGAAGGCAAACTTCCACAGTGGAAAGACTTGTTCAAGCAATATGCCAACGAGTTTGACTGGCGCCTGATTGCTGCCCTGTCCTATCAGGAGTCGCACTGGAATCCACGCGCGGTGTCACCAACCGGTGTACGCGGTATGATGATGCTGACCCTACCGACCGCCCGCTCGGTAGGCGTGAAGAACCGACTCGATCCTGAGCAGAGTATTCGCGGCGGTACCGAGTATCTACGCAAGATGATCAACCGTATTCCGGACAGTATCGAAGAGCACGAGAAAGTATGGTTTGCCCTGGCTTCGTATAATGTCGGTTTCGGCCATATGATGGATGCGCGCCGCCTGACCCAATCACAAGGCGGCAACCCTGATGCATGGAGCGATGTAAAGCAGCGCCTGCCACTGCTGCGCCAGCGCAAATACTACAAACAGACCCGCTATGGCTATGCTCGCGGTGACGAAGCCCTGCACTATGTGGAAAATATCCGCCGCTACTACCAGAGTATCATCGGCTATGAGCAAACCCACAGCCAGGAGCCACAGCTTGAAGATATTGAGCTGATCGACGGCTTGCATACCATTACGCCAACACCGACAACTGACACGCTTGCCCAGCAGCTTCCAGATGCTACCGATGCGCAAGTAACGCCAGAATCGGCGGCACCAAACAAAACCGCCAGCAATTAACCCGCCTTATCCTTCCCCCTGCCCTGGTAGGGGGATCTTACTCACATCTTGTTGTTATTGCCTGAAAGAAATGATCGTAAAGCGTGACCGCCATCGTTAGAGAAAGGACGGTGATCAGAGATACTAACTTTGTAACCTCATGATCCCGAGCAGTTCTAAAGGAGGAGGCTCTATGCACTTTTCAAAGAAAAAAGCCATCGGCAAAATGCGCCAGCGAATGGCATCTGCAGCGACCCGCCGCAAGCGGCTAAATGCCAACATCAGAAAGAAAATACTGTGGCGCCAGCGCAGCTATATTATCAATAGTACAGCGGGGATCTGACCCCGCCATATATAGCAATGAGGGAAGAATCAGGTAGGTTTGCCAGCGGATAGCTGACGAGCTTTCTTTTCCGCCTTTTTCTCGGCCCGGCGACGCTTGAAAAAGGCCTGCAGCTGGGCACGGCACTCTTCGGCCAATACCCCAGACTCTATCGCCACATGGTGGTTAACCTGCTCGTAGCTAAGCAGATTCATGATACTGCCCGCCGCCCCGGTTTTGAGATCGTGGGCACCAAAGACCACTTTGCCGATCCGGCTATGAACCATGGCACCAGCACACATAGGGCATGGCTCGAGAGTGACATACATAGTGGCATCTATCAGGCGATAGTTCTGCAATACCTTACCGGCTTGGCGCAATGCCATGATCTCGGCGTGGGCGGTCGCATCATGCTGGGTGATCGAGCGGTTCCAACCTTCACCGACTACCTGCCCCTGATAAACCACAACCGCACCGACCGGCACCTCACCATCAGCCTCAGCACGGGCTGCGAGCTCCATGGCGCGGCGCATGAAATCTTCGTCGCTGTAATCATGAAGGGCTTGTGTTGTGGATGGCTCGGTCATGGAACAAATACTCTCTGTGGCTTGAGGCCGCTGATTATACCCAAATGCTTGTAGGATGCGAGGCGCTACGACAAAGAATCAGCCAGGAAATCCACCAGCAGTCTGACCTTAGGTGATAGATGACGGTTATGGGGATACAGGGCCCAAATGCCCTCCTCTGGCTCCCGGAAGGTATCCAGTACCGTAACCAGCTCGCCCTTGTCCAAATCATCACTGATGTAATAATCGGGCAGTTGCACCAAGCCCAATCCTTTCAGGGCGGCATCACGCAGGGCATGGCCACTTGCACAACGCAGCGTGCCGTCAACTTTGACACTTCGCTCTTTGCCCGCCTCCTGGAAACGCCAATGATCATAGTTACCCACCAGACAATTATGATGACGAAGCTCGGAGAGCGAATGGGGTACACCATACTTTTCCAAATATACCGATGAAGCGCATACATACTGGGTGCGGTTGGCAAGGCGCTTGGCCATCATGGTCGAGCTACTTAGCTTGCCGAGACGGATCGCCAAGTCATAGCCACCTTCGACCAAATCCACTGTCTGGTTGGTCAAGTTCATTGTCACATCGACTTCGGGATACTGCTGCATAAAGTCGACCACCAATGGCATGATGTATTGTTCGCCATAGGTCACCGGTGCCGTTAGCTTCAGGCTGCCCTGTGGGGTATCACGCCGATCACTGATTGCCCGCTCCGCCTCCTCAAGCCCATCCATCAGACGGCGGCAATGCTGGTAATAGATGGCACCTTCCTCGGTCAACGATACCTTGCGGGTGGTCCGGTAGAACAGCTTGGTATTGAGCCTGTTCTCCAACGCACTGATCTGACGGCTCACCTGAGCAGTAGATATTCCAAGCTGTTTGGCAGCGGCGGTAAAACTCTCCGCTTCCGCCACTGCGACAAATTCACTGACCCCTTCCCACAAAAACATATTTCACCATTGTTACCTGACAGAAAAAGTTATTTGCATTATAGGGCAATTATCATCACCAAAGAAATAAATATACTAAGCCCATCACAACGAGGAAACAGAGCCACCAATCTCTCCGCCTTCGTTAAAAATCTCTCCTACTGTTAAAGCAACCGTAGGAACAGCAAAGGGCCTTGCCCACCAAATATAAGAGAGAAATTAAATGTCTGAGCAATTTATCAAATCCAAAGCGGCGATTGCATGGGGTCCAAACCAGCCACTATCTGTAGAAGAAGTTGATGTAATGCTGCCGAAAAAAGGCGAAGTGTTGGTTCGCATCATCGCAACCGGCGTTTGCCACACCGATGCCTTCACCCTGTCAGGTGATGATCCTGAAGGGATCTTCCCGGCAATTCTTGGCCACGAAGGCGGCGGTATTGTCGAGATGGTCGGCGAAGGCGTGACAAGTGTTGAAGTGGGTGACCATGTTATCCCGCTTTACACCCCAGAGTGTGGCGAGTGTAAATTCTGTAAGTCAGGTAAAACCAACCTATGCCAGAAGATCCGCGAAACCCAAGGTAAAGGCCTGATGCCAGACGGCACGACCCGTTTCTACAAAGATGGCCAGCCAATCTTCCACTACATGGGCTGCTCGACTTTCTCTGAGTACACGGTACTACCAGAAATTTCACTGGCAAAAGTGAACAAAGAAGCACCTCTGGAAGAAGTCTGCTTGCTAGGCTGTGGTGTAACCACCGGTATGGGTGCAGTACTGAAAACTGCCAAAGTACAAAAAGGTGATACCGTTGCGGTATTTGGCTTGGGGGGTATCGGCCTATCAGCGATCATCGGCGCAACCATGGCCGGTGCTAGCCGCATTATCGGTGTTGATATCAACGAGAGTAAATACGCCCTAGCCAAAGAGCTTGGTGCGACCGATTGCATCAACCCGAATGACTACGACAAGCCTATCCAGGAAGTGATCGTCGAAATGACTGACGGCGGTGTGGACTTCTCATTCGAATGTATCGGTAACGTCAATGTAATGCGCTCTGCACTTGAGTGCTGCCACAAAGGTTGGGGCGAGTCAGTGATCATCGGTGTTGCCGGTGCTGGTCAGGAAATCTCTACCCGTCCGTTCCAGTTGGTAACTGGTCGTGTATGGCGTGGTTCTGCGTTTGGTGGTGTGAAAGGCCGCTCTGAGCTACCAGAGATTGTTGAACGTTACATGGCGGGTGAATTCAAGCTTGATGACTTCATCACCCACACCATGGGTCTAGATGATATCAACAACGCCTTCGACCTGATGCATGAAGGCAAGAGCATCCGCTCTGTGATCCACTACGACAAGTAAAACGCTTAGCTAGGCTCCTACGGGAGCCTAGCGACTTTGGCAACGAAAGAGACGCTAATGACTATCGAAAACGTAAGCTGGAACAAAAGCTTTGGTGGCTGGCACAAACAGTATACCCACCACTCCGCTGTGTTGAACTGCGACATGCGATTCGCGATTTTCCTGCCGCCACAAATCGCTCAGGGCACCAAGGTACCTGTGTTGTATTGGTTATCTGGCCTGACTTGCACCGATGAAAATTTCATGCAAAAAGCCGGGGCGCAGCGCTTAGCCGCAGAGCTTGGCATCGCCATCGTCGCACCGGATACCAGCCCGCGTGGTGAAGGGGTAGCGGATGATCCAGAAGGAGCCTATGACTTCGGCTTGGGCGCTGGCTTTTACGTCAATGCCACCCAGGCGCCTTGGAACCGCCATTACCAGATGTACGACTATGTGGTAAATGAATTGCCAGCTCTGATCGAGGAGCACTTCCCGGTCAGTGACAAACGAGCGATCAGCGGTCACTCAATGGGCGGCCACGGTGCCTTGATGATTGCCCTGCGCAATCCGTCACGCTATAGCTCGGTTTCGGCGTTTAGCCCGATCAGCAACCCGATCAACTGCCCTTGGGGTGAAAAAGCGCTGAGTGGTTACCTCGGTGAAGACCGAACAAGCTGGCTACAATACGACACCACTGAACTTCTCAAGCAAAACCAGCAACCAGTTCCGGCGCTGGTTGACCAAGGCGATCAGGACAGCTTCCTCGAAGAGCAGCTTAAGCCGACAACTCTGGCAGAAGCCGCCCAAAGTGTTGATTACCCATTAGAGCTTCGCATGCAAGAAGGCTACGACCACAGCTATTACTTCATCGCCAGCTTTATCGATGATCACCTGCGCTTCCACGCCCAGTACCTACTATGAGCCAGTTCCTACTATAAGAAGCCGTGAGGCCGACAATAAAAAACCCCGCACTAAGCGGGGTTTGTTTTATCTGCACTTTCTTTGCTCTTAGGTTTTCAACGGAGCCTGAGTCTTAAAGAAGAAGCTCTATTAGAAGCCCAGTGGAATGTTGAAGGCAAAGAATGCGACTAATACCGAAGTCCATACCGTCAGGAACGCAACCGAGTAAGGTACCATCATTGCAATTACATCACCGAACGACAGCTCAGGCTTGTACTTACGCATGAAGGCCAGAATAACACCCGCGTAGCTCATCATTGGTGTGATGATGTTAGTTGATGAATCCGCTACACGGTAAGCCGCAGTCACAAGATCAGGGGTCATGTTCGGGTTTACCTGGTACAGCATTGGTACGAAGATAGGGCCAAGCAGCATCCACTTAGAAGTCAAACCGCCCACAAACAGGTTGATAACCGCTGTTGTCAGGATAAAGCCGATGATCAGTAGGATCGGGAACTGCTGCAGACCAAGTGCACTCAAGAAGGTCGCACCTAGGTAAGTTACATACGTACCCAGACCCGAGAAGCCAAGTAGTGCCAAGAAGTTGTAACAGAAGAACGTCAATACCAAGATGTAGCCCATGGTGTTCATCTGCGTAACCATCGCCTTCACCACATCCTGTAGTGATTTGAACTTACCTGTCGCCACACCGAAGAAGATACCAACAACCGCAAACACCATCGCAATCAGCAGGATCACGTTGTCTAGGTAAGGCGTTACTTCACGGCCTGCTTCGTTGGTGTAAGTCGCCAGAGGGCCCATTGCCAAGCCAACCACAGCAGCCAGTGCAATGATAAGGCCTAGGCCTGCCGCACGAAGACCTTTGTTTTCAGCGTCCGTCACCTGGAAGTCATTCAGGTTAAGATCTTCCGGTAGCTGGTAAGACATTTTCTCAAGGCGAGGTGCTACAAAACGAGTCGTTACCCACGCACCAAGACCAGCAAGCAGGAAGGTTGACGTGAAAATAAAGAAGTAGTGCATGGTCGCTGGGTTGATTGGCTCACCTGCGGCCGTCTCAAACGGAATACCTTGCGACTCGGCAAAGATACGCGCGTTGGCCCCCAGAATAACGTCAACCGGTGTTGCAGGGATCAAGTTGGCACTGAAACCCGCCGATACACCCGCGAATGCTGCCGCCATACCGATCAGTGGGTTCTTACCTAGACCGGCATAAAGAAGACCAGCTAGAGGGATAAGGATCAGGTAGCCCGCATCCGTCGCAATTGAGCTCATGATACCAAGGAAGACAACCAGTAACGGTAGGTAGCGATCATTGATACGCAGACCAACCTTCTTGATAACAGCCGATAGCAAGCCTGAATTTTCCGCGATACCGACACCCAGCATCACAATCAGGATCACGCCCAGTACACCGCCGCCGAACGACAACCAGTTAGTTAGCAGTGCGTTGTCAAACATCCAGCGAACATTTTCTGTCGCCATCATGTTTTTGATCGTATGGGTGACAGAGCCGCCGTCTGCGCCTGTGATATCGAACTGCAGGCCACCAATAGCTGCGGTCAGCACCAGACAGAACACAAACAGTGACATGAAGATGATCACTGGATCAGGGATTTTTTTACCGGCACGCTCAATGAACGCGATAATGCCTTTCTGCGAAGGCGGGCTAGAAATGGTCTCACTCATAATCGTACTTCCTTAATACACCGATTGAGTTTTTGATGTTGTGTTTTAAAAGAAAACTAACAAATCATTTCAACTGAGTAAAACCACTAAACGCAACAACAATTAGACCATACAACCACAAAACACAACCAAACTAGAGATAAATCCCGTTCAGCTACAGTTAAGCAACAATCAAATTCCGTACTATCGAGTTAGTACAGCATTAAAATTTTGCAAAATTAAATTTCAATTAATGCAATAAAATCAGAATTAACAATCAGGCAACAGTTAATTATTGATACCACCAATATAAACCTACCTTTTAACAACATAAAATCCCGACAAAGCATAACAAAAGCTTGCTTTGCCAGCATAAAAAAGCCCCGCAGTGCGGGGCTTCAATATCATTTGGGACTTCAGCTCTTACATGCTGTAAGTGTAAGGCGCCTGAATACCTAGTGGGATACCGATTGCCCAGTAAACCAGTAGGAACAGCGTCCAGCCAATTAGCATCGCAATCGAGTAAGGCATCATCATAGAAGCCAGAGAACCGATACCTGAGCTCTTCACGTAGCGCTGCATGTATACAACAACCAGCGGGAAGAACACCATCATTGGAGAAATGATGTTAGATACTGAGTCACCTACGCGGTAAGCCGCCTGAGTCAATTCAGGAGAGATACCAACAGCCATTAGCATCGGTACCATGATTGGACCGATCAGGGCCCACTTCGCAGATGCAGAACCTACTAGTAGGTTAACGAAAGCAGTTAGCAGAATCATACCGACGATAGTTACCTGACCCGGTAGGTTCATTGCTTGCAGGAACTGAGCACCAGAAAGCGCTAGCAGTGTACCTAGGTTCGACTGGGTGAATGCAACCAGGAACTGAGCAATGAAGAACGCCATTACCATGAAGCTACCCATGCTGCTCATGGTTGCTGACATAGACTTGATCACGTCATCACTTGCCTTGAACGTACCAGCAACGCGGCCGTAAACCACACCAGGGATCACGAACAGAATGAAGATAAGCGGTACGATAGACTGCATAACCGGCGCGTCAAACGCGGTGATTTCACCTGCTGGCGAACGCAATGGCGAAGACTCAGGGATCAGTGCCAGGAATAGCACAGCGATACCCGCCATCATAGCCCAACCCGCGCGAGAGAAAGCTTTACTTTCTAGCTCAGTGAACGAGCCCATGTCAGGTGCTTCTTCTGCATCTTCATCGATAGGCGTCTGAGATAGACGTGGTTCGATGATACGGTCAGTGATGTACCAGCCGATGCTAACAATTAGCAATGAAGACAGGCCCGTGAAGAATAGGTTTGAAAGTGGGTTAACAACATATTCAGGGTCAAGAATTTGTGCTGCTTCCTGAGTGAAGCCTGCCAATAGAGGGTCGATACCTGAAGGGATGAAGTTTGCTGCGAAACCACCGGATACACCTGCGAAAGCAGCTGCAATACCCGCTAGTGGGTGACGGCCCGCGGCGTGGAAGATGATACCACCTAGTGGAATAACCAGTACGTAGCCCGCATCGGCAGCAGTGTGCGATACGATAGCAACTAGGATCAGCACAGGTGTGATGAATTTAGCTGGTGTTACATTCAGCATTTTCTTAAGACCAGTGTTGATGAAGCCCGATGCTTCTGCAACACCTACACCCAACATTGCTACCAGAACAATACCTAGCGGTGCAAAGCCAGTGAAGTTTTTCACCATTGTCGCAAGGAAGTTTGCGAAGGCTTCACCAGTCAGTAGGTTGTTAACCTCTACTGCTTGGCCAGAAACCGGGTGAATTAAACCAAATTCGAACTGAGAGAATACTGCAGACAGAACCCATACAAGGATCAGTCCCCAGAAGAAAAGCAAAGCAGGATCCGGGATCTTGTTACCTGTTCGCTCAATAAAATTAAGAAACTTATTCATCGCACTCGGCGATTCATTAGGCGTCTTATTGACAGCTTGATTGCTCATGGGAACTCCATGGTCATTAGTGATGTTGTAAATTTGCGGCGCTAGATTGTGGTTGTATCGCCGTCAATCCGATTTTTCTGCGACAGAAAAAGCTTGTGGCGAATTGTAATGAAAAGTTCAAATAAAAACGCACGATCCACCATGCATTCGAGAATATTCATAATACCATATTGTAATGAAATATTAATGTAAAACATCATACTAACAAGCACGTTACAAGCCCGCACCCTAAGCACAACAATACTTTCATTTATATAAATTATCTCCAGTAACCATCCCTGAGCAGCCCCATAAGCTATCAATGCCCGCCCCGCCATTGGTTGAAAGCAAGTAAATGCCACTCCAGAAATAAAAGGCACTCATATCTTCAAGACACAATGTCCGAGCCCTATCATCACAAAGCAACATTCTGCAGGCATGACTACAGTGTAGCCAAAAAAAAGAAGCACCCGAGGGTGCTTCTTATTGTCCATTTCAGCTAAGCAGAGCTTGGCATTAATGTCTGGATTATTCCCACTCGATCGTTGCTGGCGGCTTACCAGATACGTCGTAAACAACACGAGAGATGCCGTCTACTTCGTTGATGATGCGGTTGGAAACTTTACCTAGGAAGTCGTATGGAAGGTGTGCCCAATGCGCAGTCATAAAGTCGATAGTCTCTACCGCACGCAGTGATACAACCCAGTCGTATTTACGGCCGTCACCCATTACACCTACAGAACGAACTGGTAGGAAAACAGTGAATGCCTGAGAAACCTTGTGGTACAGATCCGCTTTGTGCAGCTCTTCGATGAAGATAGCATCAGCACGACGCAGCAAATCACAGTACTCTTTCTTCACTTCACCCAGTACACGTACACCTAGGCCAGGACCTGGGAACGGGTGGCGGTAAAGCATGTTGTAAGGCAGACCAAGCTCAAGACCAATCTTACGCACTTCGTCTTTGAACAGCTCTTTTAGCGGCTCAACCAGGCCCATTTCCATGTCATCCGGCAGGCCACCTACGTTGTGGTGAGACTTGATAACGTGCGCTTTACCTGTCTTAGAGGCTGCAGATTCGATCACGTCTGGGTAGATAGTACCCTGTGCCAGCCACTTAGCATTTGATAGCTTCTTCGACTCTTCATCGAATACATCAACAAATACGTGGCCGATGATCTTACGCTTAGCTTCTGGTTCAGCTTCACCCGCTAGGGCATCAAGGAAACGGTCTTCTGCTTTAACATGAACGATGTTCAGGCCGAAGTGATCGCCGAACATTTCCATTACCTGCTCACCTTCATTCAGGCGAAGTAGACCATTGTCGACGAACACACACGTTAGTCGGTCGCCAATTGCACGGTGGATAAGCATGGCAACAACTGACGAGTCCACACCGCCAGATAGACCAAGGATCACCTCATCGTCACCCACTTGCTCTTTGATACGGGCAACTGCATCGTCGATGATGTTGGCAGACGTCCATAGCTTCTCACAACCACAGATGTTAAGAACGAAGTTCTCGATAATACGCATACCTTGGCGGGTGTGCGTCACTTCTGGGTGGAACTGAACGCCGTAGAAGCGCTTCTCTTCGTTCGCCATTGCCGCGTAAGGACAGGTCTCGGTTTCAGCAACCTTAACGAAATCAGACGGGATCTCTACCACTTTGTCACCGTGGCTCATCCATACGTCTAGCAGTGCTTTGCCGTCGTCGGCAATCGCATCTTCGATATTCTTGAAGAAAGCAGTTGGCTCAACCACTTTCACCTGAGCATAACCAAACTCACGCTCAGTAGAGCCAGCAACTTTACCACCTAGCTGCTCTGCCATTGTCTGCATGCCGTAGCAAACACCGAATACAGGCACACCGGCTTCGAACACATATTGCGGTGCGCGAGGTGAACCTTCTTCGGTCACACTTTCAGGGCCACCAGAAAGGATGATGCCGTTAGGGTTGAAATCGCGAATATCCGCTTCATCAACGTCCCAGCTCCATAGCTCACAGTAAACACCAATTTCACGGATACGACGTGCAATAAGTTGGGTGTACTGAGAACCAAAGTCCAGGATCAGGATACGCTGGTCATGAATATTTGTGGTCGTGGTCATTCGAGCTGTCTCAAAAAATAATTGAAAGGTGGGGGCATTAAAACGCCCCCGATCTTATACAAGTTTCGCGTTTAGGCAAACGTTTTCGTCAGTTGCTGGTGCAGCTGATGAAAATTAACCCAAGCGGTAGTTAGGTGCTTCTTTGGTGATCGTCACGTCGTGTACGTGAGACTCATTCAGGCCGGCACCAGAAATGCGAACAAATTCAGCTTTAGTACGAAGTTCTTCGATTGTCGCCGAACCTGTTAGACCCATGCTTGAACGCAGGCCGCCCATTTGCTGGTGAACGATCTCTTTCATGTGGCCTTTGTATGCAACGCGGCCTTCGATACCTTCAGGAACCAGCTTGTCAGCAGCGTTGTCAGTCTGGAAGTAACGGTCAGAAGAACCTTTAGACATGGCACCCAGAGAGCCCATACCACGGTAAGATTTGTAGGCACGGCCTTGGTACAGCTCAACTTCACCTGGTGCTTCTTCAGTACCAGCGAACATTGAACCTACCATCACACAAGAGGCACCAGCAGCAATGGCTTTACACATATCACCAGAGAAGCGGATACCGCCGTCAGCAATAACTGGGATACCGTACTGGTCAGCAACAGCCACAGCATCAGCAATAGCGGTAACCTGAGGGACACCAACACCAGTTACGATACGAGTCGTACAGATTGAACCTGGGCCGATACCGACTTTCACAGTACTTACACCGGCTTCGATAAGGGCACGGGCACCTTCAGCGGTTGCCACGTTACCACCAACGATTGGTAGGTCAGGGAAAGCTTCGCGAGTTTCGCGGATACGCGCTAGAACACCTTCAGAGTGGCCGTGTGAAGAGTCGATAAGCAGTACGTCAACACCCGCTTCAACCAGGGCTGCAACACGCTCTTCGTTACCAGCACCAGCACCTACTGCAGCACCTACACGCAGACGGCCACGCTCATCTTTACAAGCGTTAGGCTTACGCTCTGCTTTCTGGAAGTCTTTCGCAGTGATCATACCGCGAAGCTGGAAGTCATCGTTGACTAGCAGTACTTTCTCTACGCGGTGCTGCTGCATGATAGCTTCAACTTCTTCGCGTGATGCGCCCTCTTTGGCCGATGCCAACTTATCTTTTGGCGTCATCACTTCTTCAACCTTAAGAGAAAGGTCAGTAACAAAACGAACATCGCGGCCTGTGATAATACCAACAAGCTCATTGGTATCAGAAACAACAGGGTAACCTGCAAAACCGTTCTCGATAGTCAGGCGCTTCACATCTTCAATCGTATTGTTAGGTTTTACGGTTACAGGCTCAGAAACCACACCGGCTTCGAATTTTTTCACCATGCGAACTTCATTGGCTTGCTGCTCAATAGACATGTTCTTGTGGATGAAACCAATGCCGCCTTCCTGAGCAAGGGCAATCGCCAGGCGACCTTCTGTCACGGTATCCATTGACGCAGACACCATAGGGATGTTCAGCGTAATGTCTTTCGTCAGGCGGGTGCGCAGATCGGCAGTGTTAGGCAGTACAGTTGAATGGGCTGGAACCAGCAGGACATCATCGAAAGTCAAAGCTTCTTGTTTGATTCGTAACATTGCAATATCTCACACCAAGTAAAGGTTTAAAGAAGGATAAAATATTGCGGACGAATTATACGGAGGATGCAATCGATTGGCTAGACTTTTTTTAATTTTTTTAATTGACAAAAAACTCTTGATGTGTAGTATATATCGGTTAAGTATCCGGTGCTGCGGTCAGCATATTACGACCAAGATCTGTCCATAGATCTGCCTAGGCCCTTTTAACCTCGTCCTAGCCCCTGTCAACCGCACACTTTCGCCTTCCAAAACAGGTATCTTGTCTCGTGACGTTATTTGCTCAACAGAACCAGACCAATGACCGTATCTACACTGTTTCCAGCCTCAATGCCCAAGTCCGTTTGATCCTTGAAAACGAGATGGGTGTCTTATGGCTGGTCGGTGAGCTGTCAAATCTTTCCATGCCCGTTTCCGGCCATTGGTATTTCACCCTCAAAGACTCACGCGCCCAGGTCAAATGCGCCATGTTCAAAGGCAGCAACCGCCGTGTGACCTTCAAGCCTACTAACGGCACCCAGGTATTGGTCAAAGCCCGCCTGTCGCTCTATGAGCCTCGCGGTGACTACCAGCTGATCATCGAGAGCATGCAGCCGGAAGGCGACGGCCGCCTGCAGCAGCAGTTCGAACAGCTGAAAATGAACCTAGCGGCCGAAGGCCTGTTTGCCCAGTCGCTCAAGCAGCCACTGCCGGAGCAACCGCAGCGAGTCGGGATCGTGACCTCGAAAACCGGTGCCGCCCTGCACGATATCCTCAATGTCCTGCAGCGCCGTGATCCCAGCTTGCCCGTTGTCATCTACCCGACCATTGTCCAAGGTGAAGGCGCAGCGATTTCGATAGCCCAGGCTATCGGCCGTGCTAATTCTCGCCGTGAGTGTGATGTGCTGATTGTCGGCCGTGGCGGTGGTTCGCTGGAAGATCTGTGGGCTTTCAATGAAGAGATAGTGGCAAGGACTATTGCTGCCAGCCAGATCCCGATTGTCAGTGCTGTCGGCCACGAAGTGGATATCACTATTGCGGATTTCGTCGCCGATGTCCGTGCCCCAACCCCTTCGGCAGCCGCAGAGCTGATCAGCCGTGACATGGGTTTCCAGACTCAGAAGATCAGCCAGAAAGTACAGCAACTTCAGCATGCTATGCGACACTACCTGTCGGGTAAGCAGGCACAGACAATCAGGCTGCAGCACCGCCTTGATCGCCAGCACCCGCAGGTACGCCTCAACCAGCAGCAACAACAATTGGATGAGTTGGCTGGCAAGCTTGAGCTAGCAATGAAGCAGCGTCTGAGCCGCCACCAGCAGCACATCGACCGCAACAATTACAAGCTGGCACTAAACTCGCCGGCCAACATTGTTCAGGCCCAGCAGAACCGGCTCGAACGCCTACAGCAAAGATTGCAGGACGGCATGGATAGGCGTCTGCTCAATGCCAGCCATAAACTGGCAATGGCAGCAGAAAAGCTGGAAACGGTCAGTCCACTGGCAACCTTGGGACGTGGTTACTCGATCACCCGCAACAACAAGGGGCAGGTCATCCGTAGTGCCGAGCAGGTTAAGCAAGGTGATAACCTTAGGACAACACTTGCCGACGGGGAAATTCATTCCACGGTATTGGAGTCAGTTTCAAAATCAACGTCTGGATCGGTACAGTCCCCCGAATAACATCAGGCTCTCACTTCATAATCAAAAATGCCGCCTAGTGAGTGACGCTAGGCGGCATTTTTATTGCTCTGCTTGATTGCTCTGCTCAGCTCAGAAGCCAAATGAAATTCAGTCTACGGCGTTTCCGGTCATATCCAATCAAGCTTTATCGAACTGGATCCTGACTCGAGATTTGGACTTCAACTCATTGCATGTATTGCAAAAATAACTCGCAGCCCCGCATGCCTGGAGCTTTTCCAGCTCAGCATCGCAATCCGGGCAAAATGCCTTCTTGATAAACGTCAAGCTACATTGCCCGCAATGGTACTTCCCGTCTTGCCACTCAAGCTCTTGGCTGCAGTTCGGGCAATTATTCTGGCTCATAGACTCTCCCTTAATCCAATTGTCCCCATCATAACTTAACCGAGCACCCTGCACTCTTGATCCAGCTCAGCAATGGCTAAAGTGGGATGTCCTCCATCAAGACTGCGTATCCTGATCGTACTTCAAACTGTTGATCAACGACAAAAGCCATGGTGATCAGCGATCAGCTAGCAAAAGAACATTTATCAATACACATCCCGAAAGCATAAGTTACATGTTCTGTTTTTCAATTTTAAACGATATTAATATCTATCACTTTCGGCTTCTATCCACATGATCCAGCAAATAATAAAACCAGCACTAACGGATCAGAAATCTGCCATTAAAACATCAAAAAAAGTTAAAGCATTGATATTAAATACATTTCATCAGCCAAGTAACACTTAAGTCCTTATCGACAGCCGATCATACAGGTTGGCTGTGGGTAAGCATCACAAGTTCCTGTTCATTGATTAGCTGGAATTCAACCCGCAGCGCCGAATATTCTGCTAGTGAACGGACATGGGTACCACCACAAGGTATTTCTACCACTTCCCCTTCTTGCAAATCACAGCGCCAATAACGGGAGTCGGTGAGCTCTTCCCCTTCCCTGCGCATGTCTACAGGGAAGCCCGCCTCACACCATGCAGCAAGCTGCTGGTTGATTTGCTCGGCTATCGCCGGCAAGGCTGCAATCATATCGGCGGCATTGAGCCCGCGCTTACGCAGGGTTTTACCGATACGGTAAGTGTCTGTGCTGCAGTCTTCCGTTACCCGGCTTTCTGTCTGGGCATAACTATGGAAGTCATAATGGCCAAGCTCATCCTTGCGTGAGGCATCTTTGCGCCAGAAGTCATGGTGCAACACCTTGTTCAGGGCCAACGATGACAGGTGGCCACCACTGTGTCCCCGGCTCAGGGCAAGCTGGTATTGTTCGTCCACGTTTAGGGTTGCCTTAGTGCCAACCGAGCTTTCGATACTCTCTGCCAAATGGTGTACAACCACAAAGATCCATCCCGGCTCATCACGCTTAACCGGGATATCAGCCCCAACATAAAGCTGTCCGCTTTCCTGCTCTACTGCACCGATCAGGCAATCAACTACCTCATGCACTTGGCTCTCTAGAACCACTGTTCCGCGATCTGCGGGATGATCTGGCCAGATATGACTTACCGGGTGGAAAGGCGTACGGTCGGTAACAACATAACACCCTTGTTCCGGATGGGCGGCAATCAATTGAATGTTGGCTTCGCATTGGTAAATACGTTCTGGGAACAGAACCTGGGTCGCGCTGATCACTGTGGGGATATCCTTACTGCTCGATAGAAAATCGATAATAACAAAAACCCGGCCAGTGGGCCGGGTTGTCTATACGGTTTGACAGGTTAATTAGCTGTCACGGTCACGGTTTTTCAGCGCCGTAGCCAGACGCTTACGCTGGCGCTCCTGAGAAACGGTCAGCTTCTGCTTCTTAGCTTCGAACGGGTTATCACTGCTCTGGAACTGGATACGAATTGGAGTACCCATCATTTCCAATGACTTACGGTAGTAGTTCATCAAGTAGCGCTTGTATGAGCCCGGTAGTTCGTTCACCAAGTTACCGTGGATAACGATAATCGGCGGGTTGTAACCACCTGCGTGCGCATACTTCAGTTTCACACGGCGGCCACGGATCATAGGTGGCTGGTGATCGTCCTGTGCCATCTGCATAATGCGAGTCAGCATTGAAGTGCTGATACGCTTGGTAGCCGACTGGTACGCTTCCTGTACTGACTCGTACAAGTGGCCAACACCGGTGCCGTGTAGCGCCGAGATAAAGTGGATACGGGCGAAATCAACAAAGCCCAGACGGCGGTCTAGCTCAGACTTCACACGCTCTTTGACTTCGTTATCCAGACCATCCCATTTGTTCACGGCAATCACCAGTGAACGCCCCGCATTCAGGGCAAAGCCAAGCAGGCTCAGATCCTGATCGGAAATGTTTTCGCGGGCATCGATAACCAGCAGAACAACGTTGGCATCTTCTACCGCTTTAAGTGTCTGGATCACCGAGAACTTCTCGACCGCTTCGTGCATGTTTTTACGACGGCGGATACCCGCCGTATCAATCAGCACATACTCCTGGCCTTCGCGCTCCATCGGGATGTAGATAGAGTCACGGGTGGTGCCCGGCATATCGTAAACAACCACACGCTCTTCACCCAGAATACGGTTAGTCAGCGTCGACTTACCCACATTCGGGCGACCGATGATCGCCATCTTAATTGGTTGCTCCTGCAGGCGCTTGTAAGCCGCCTCAGCATCCGCCTCAGACAGGTTGGCTTTCTCGATATCTTCTACAGATGTCAGATCTTCGATGAAGACTTCATCGCTGTCTTCCTCGGCTTTTGCCTTGAGGTCGTCAGCAAATGGCGCCAACGCACGCTCCATCAGCGCAGTCACACCACGGTTCTGTGCCGCAGCGATCTGGTACATACCGTCCATACCCAGCTTCCAGAACTCGGCACAGGCACTGTCTGCATCGATGCCGTCGATCTTGTTCACCACCAGGAAGGTTGGCTTTTCGCGGCTACGCAAATGCTTGGCAATTGCCTCGTCTGATGAAGTTAGACCCGCACGACCATCAACCAGGAACAGAACAACATCGGCTTCTTCGATAGCGGCCAGTGATTGCTCGGCCATTTTGGTTTCGACGCCTTCTTCAGTACCGTCGATACCGCCGGTATCAATCACAATAAATTCGTGCTCTTCGAGCTCAGCCTTACCGTATTTACGATCCCTTGTTAGGCCAGGAAAGTCAGCTACCAGCGCATCCCTTGTACGGGTAAGACGGTTGAATAACGTCGATTTACCCACGTTTGGGCGCCCGACAAGGGCAACAACAGGAATCATAAGTACCTCTTACTTTTCATAGTCTTAATGACATATTTTCCATTCATTCTTGCCTCCAGCCAGGCTACCAGCCTCACCTTCATCCGACAATAATATCGCGAACGGATATAACAACAACGGCCCCTGACTGTGTCCACAGCAGGAGCCGAGAATAATAATGGCGCGTATTATAGCGGCAAATTAAGGCATTTGCATTTTGTTAATACGCCCATCTCGAGTGATCACCAAGTAGCCATCGCTCATCCGGACTGGCGGTACCGCAATACCACTGCCGTCTGTTTCCTGCTGGGCAACAAAGTCACCACTGTATGGATCAATCCAATGCAGGTAACCTTCGCTATCACCAACAACAAGGTAACCGTTGATCACAGCAGGTGCGCTGAGCAAACGGTGTTCCAGCTGACTGTTAGACCACAGCTCCGTGCCGCTTCGGGTATCAACCGCAACAACATGGTCTTTATCTGTGATCAAATATAGCTGACTACCGTCAATGGCAAAGTCAGTGGCCGAGGAATAGTTACGTTTCCACGCCGGCTGACCGGTACGCAGATCGATCGAGACCAAGCTACCGTTGAAGCCCAGGGCAAACAAGCGCTCACCGTCGATAACCGGCGATGCATCGACATCAACCAAACGGTCGATTTCAGTACCGCCTTTCGGTGAACCGATAGGTTGCTGCCACAGCATCTGGCCATTGCCCATCAAAGCACCCGCCAAACGACCGTTGGCCTGCCCCCAGAATACACCACCAGAGATAGAAACTGGCGAGCTGTCACCTCTAAGAGTCAGCGTTGGTAGTTCACTACCTAGCTGCCAGCGACTTTCACCGGTATCGGCATCCAGCGCCTGCAAAATACCACGGCTGGTATTCACAACGACCAAACCTTCATCAACCAATGGTTTGGACAGGACTTCGCCTTCTACCGTCTGACGCCAAACGACTTCACCGGTTTCCTCATCAAGGGCAATCACCTCGGCATTTTCAGAGCCGATAAACACCTTGCCGTAAGACAGGGAAATACCGCCCGCTAATCTTGCTGAGATATCCCCTTCAAGATCCTGCTGCCAGATTTCCGAACCTGTATCCGGATCCAGTGCTTTAACGAGACCGGTACGGTCAGCGACAAAGATCTTACCGTAACCTACCGCCGGGCTGAGCTTGGAGAAGAAATGGCCGACACCATCCCCTACCTTACTGCTCCATCCCTGCACTGGGGTAAACGAGTTTTCAACCACAGGCAATGGTGCCATCTGGATAGTGTCTTCCTCGCTGGCACAACCAGCAAGGAGACCAACAGCCAAGGCAACCGAGATAGCTTGCTTCAACACCTTCTGCATACGCTGTACCTTATTGTGCCAAGTCGTCTAGCTTGATTTGCAAGGCAGGAGAGGCACCTAGCTGCTGTGCGCTAACATATGCTTCACGCGCCGCTTCAGTCTCACCTTTTTGCAGCAGAACATCACCACGTAGCTCAGCAACCTTGGCCGCCCAGCTCTCAGCCGTCACTTTATCCAGCTCAGACAGCGCCTGATCAAAGGCATCCTGCTCAGCATAGATACGCGCCAAGCGGGTTTGTGCAATAGGCAGAATCGCCACATCTTGAGTATTGGCGATAGCCCAGCTCAACTGCTCAGCGGCTGCATCCAAGTCACCATTATCAACCTGGGCTTTTGCCAGTTGCAGTGACGCAAGTACAGAATACTGGCTGCTTTCATGGGCTGCGATAAACGCCTGAACATCAGCAATGGCAGATTCGCTGCCACTTTCCAGGCGGTTAACCACCTGGGTGTATGCATCAGATGCCTGTTCCTTGGCTGATTGAACTTCCGACTGGTAATAACGCCAGCCAAACAGACCACCCAAACCAATCACAGTACCGAGAACAACGGCTTTACCGTTTTCTTTCCACCAAGCCTTTATCTGTTCAACTTGTTGTTCTTCTGTGATATTGCCGTCCACTTCCTGTCCTCTCTTAAATCAATTCGGCCAGCTTTGCTGCCACTTCGTCTTGCGCCATAGTGGTTTGCTCACCGCCGCGAAGATCTTTAACTACCACGGTATTCTCAGCGATTTCGTTTTCGCCCAGTACCAGTGCAACTGCCGCGCCGACATTGTCAGCACGCTTGAATTGTTTCTTGAAGTTACCACCACCGAAGTGGCTCATCACACGTAGGCCAGACACTTCTTCACGCAGCTTCTCAGCCAGCTTCATGCCTGCCATCATAGTGCCTTCACCAGCAGTCACCATGTAGACGTCAACCGGACGACGTACATCAGTCAGCTCTAGGGTTTCCATCATCAGCACAAGACGCTCAAGACCCATCGCAAAACCTACTGCCGGTGTCGCTTTGCCACCTAGCTGCTCAACGAGGCCATCGTAGCGGCCACCGCCACATACGGTACCCTGCGCACCAAGGCTTTCAGTGATCCACTCAAATACTGTGCGGTTGTAGTAATCCAAACCACGAACAAGACGTTCATTTACTTGGTATTCGATGCCTGCAGCGTCCAATAGTTCACACAAACCGGTAAAATGTTGTTTTGACTCTTCACCCAAGTAGTCAGATAGCTTAGGTGCATCGGCCAATACTTCCTGGATAGCCGCATTCTTGGTATCCAATACACGAAGTGGGTTAGTGTGCATACGGCGCTTGCAGTCTTCATCCAAAATCTCGATGTGCTGCTCAAGGAACGCCACCAGAGCCTGGCGGTAGTTGGCACGATCGTCTAGAGAGCCGATAGAGTTCAGCTCAAGGCGAACGTGCTTGTCGATACCCAGTTCACGCCACATACGGGCTGTCATCATGATCAGTTCCGCGTCAACATCCGGACCATTCAGGCCGAAAACTTCCACACCGAACTGGTGGAACTGGCGGTAGCGACCTTTCTGTGGACGCTCGTGGCGGAACATAGGACCTGTGTACCACAGACGCTGTTCTTGGTTGTACAGCAGACCATTCTGGATACCAGAACGGACACAGCCAGCAGTCCCTTCAGGACGCAGAGTCAGGCTGTCGCCGTTACGGTCATCAAATGTGTACATTTCCTTTTCAACAACATCCGTTACTTCACCGATTGCCCGAC
Source organism: Photobacterium sp. AWH4_225 (assembly GCF_056158405.1). Lineage (NCBI taxonomy): Bacteria > Pseudomonadati > Pseudomonadota > Gammaproteobacteria > Vibrionales > Vibrionaceae > Photobacterium > Photobacterium sp. AWH4_225. Next base: position 3,246,632 of record NZ_JBSWTF010000001.1, read on the forward strand.
TAAACAAATGCGTCGATTCAACGATTGGCATACGGACTTCACTGTAACCGTAAGCGCTCACTACTTGTTTAATGGTCGATTCCACTTTCTGCCAAAGTGGAGACTGGGTTGGAAGGCAGTCGTTCATGCCTCGAATTGCTTGAATTTGTTTCGCCACGTTTATTCTCGTTAACCGATGGGGAATGGAGTTGAATATATAGGTTATAACGCAAATAGTGAACCGCCCCAACGCGAGTCGGGGCGATTCTCGTCAATTTCGTTATTTTTCTGTCACATCAATGCGGTTTGCTGTATCCAGCATTGATGCTTTAGCGCGGATTTTAGCTTCCAGCTGCTCGATAACATTGTCGTTGTCGAAACGCTCTTTCTGGCGCAAGCCATCTTCATAAAACGCGCTCTTACGGTTGCCGCCGGCAATGCCCAAGTGGGAAACTTCCGCTTCACCCGGACCATTAACCACACAACCAATCACGGAAACATCCATAGGTACTGTGATGTCTTCCAGTCGCTGCTCAAGCTCGTTCACGGTGCCAATGACATCGAATTCCTGGCGTGAACATGTTGGGCAGGCAATAAAATTGATGCCGCGAGAGCGGATACGCAGTGATTTCAGAATATCAAACCCGACTTTGATTTCTTCAACCGGATCGGCCGCTAGCGATACACGCAAGGTATCACCAATGCCTTCTGACAACAGCATACCCAGGCCTACTGCTGATTTCACTGCACCGGCACGTGCACCACCGGCTTCGGTGATACCCAAATGCAACGGCTGCTTGATCTGCTGGGCCAGCTTGCGGTACGAGTCTACCGCCAAAAACACATCAGATGCCTTAACACTGACCTTGAACTGGTCGAAGTTGAGGCGATCTAGAATGTCCACATGGCGCATTGCCGATTCCACCAAGGCATCCGGTGTCGGCTCTCCGTATTTCTGCTGGATATCTTTTTCCAGCGAGCCACCGTTTACACCGATACGGATTGGGATGTTCTTGTCACGAGCACAGTCCACTACCGCACGGATACGATCTTCACGACCGATATTACCCGGGTTGATACGCAGACAGTCTACGCCGTATTCTGCCACTTTCAGAGCGATACGGTAGTCGAAGTGGATATCAGCCACCAGCGGGATATTCACCTGCTGCTTGATTTGCTTAAACGCCTCGGCCGCATCCATGGTAGGCACAGAAACACGGACGATATCAGCACCGACATTTTCCAACGATTTGATCTGGGCAACAGTTGCCGCCACATCGGTGGTACGGGTGTTGGTCATGGACTGCACCGCAATAGGTGCACCGTCACCGATTGGCACATCACCGACATAGATTCGGGTGGACTGACGGCGTTTAATTGGAGACTCGTTATGCATTACATCTACTCTTTACTGCGGCAGTTTCAATCGCGCCACTTTACCTGCAGGGTACCCGCTCAAATCAACAGGTTCACCTTTATAGCTCATGGTTACAACGCTCGGTGCACCCAGCACCACGCGGAAAGGTTCATTGCCATCCAGTTTAAGGACATCACCGGCTTTCTTGATACCGGTATCCAAACGGCGGCCATTGGCATCGCGGATATCGATCCAGCAATCACCGGTAAAGCTCAGTTCAAGATCCGAGCTTGCGACCACAGTTTCGTCTTCCGATACCACGTCGCTCAATTGCTCGGCGGCCAAACTGTCGGCGCTGTCTACATCTGTATCGGCCAGCTCTTGCGGCTCGGTAAAGCTATCTTCAAAGCTCGCCTGTGGCTCAGGTTCAATCTCTGGCAGCTGGACAGGTTCGGCTTCAACCGTGGTCACAACACTTGCTGTGTCCTCGGCGCCCGGCTCAGACACTGTTGTTAAAATCGTGGAAGTCGAACCGTTACCGGCATTGGCAATTGACTCGTCCAGCGCCTGGACTTCAGCCGGAGCCGCTGTAAATTCGGCTTCAGGGGTCATCTGCAGGCTCTGCCACCACCAAATACCGGTAAGGCCAATAAACAAGGCACCCAGTACCCAGGTCAAACGCATGATACGGTTATCGTGCGCTTCACGCTTGGTGCGGCGCGAAAAGCTCTGCATTTCCTGCTCTTGGGGTTGAGCATGACCCTGCTGGTCAAGTTTGGCCAGAATCTCGGTCTCATCCAGACCGACAAATTTGGCATAGGAGCGCACATAACCACGGGTAAATGTGGCTAGCTGTGCTTCTTCGAAATGGTTGTTTTCGATATCACTGACAACCGAGAGGCGGAGCCTCAATCGGCTTGCAACATCCTTCTGTGAATAGCCTAGCTTCTCTCGAGCCTGACGCAGCATATCCCCTGGAAGAATGATTTCTTCTGTTGATCGTTCTTCGTTCTGTTCAGTATTCATTGGCTAGATAGTTTTGATATTGCTGAGAATCCGGGAACTGAGCTTTGAGAATGCCAGCATATTTATCCGCTTGGCTATCTTGGCCAGCCTGCTGTTCAAGCTGGATCAACAGCCATAGGCTGTCTGCTTTGTACCCGTATCTCTTGTTAAATTTAAACAGCCTGACGCGGGCTTCCTTGAAGTTCTGCGCCTCAACATCCAACTTCGACAGCTGCAGCATAGACTTGGCCCGATAAGGGTCATAAGCCAAGGCTTTATCGAAATAACCCCGAGCTTGAGGTTGGTTACCCTGCTCTAGGCTACACAACGCCGCATTTTCATAACTGGCCGAAGTCAGGTAATAATATGGTTGCTTGATGGCGCTCTCAAACTGGTCGATCGCCTCATCATAGCGCCCCTGACTACACAAGAATACACCATAGTTGTTTCTTACATCGCCATTTTTTGGTGAATATTTCAGTGCTTGACGGTAAATTTTTTCCGCCGACTCTGGTTCATCCACCCGCTGGTAGTAATAAGCCATGGCATTTTGCGCCCGGTAATAACGGGGAGCATACTGCAGGGCAAGTTCAAAATTCTCACGTGCCCGCTGCCATTGCCCTTTTTCCAAATACCCCAGCCCAAGGGTCACTCTGGCTTCTGCAGCCTCTACCTTGTTGACGCTCTGGGGGGCTTTGCCAGTCTCATCGACGGTAACACAACCGGCCAAAAAACTACACAATAATAGGCACTTCTTCCATTGCACCATCCCAATCCCACCTTAATATCCATATTAATGTGCAGTCAGGGCAAGCTTATCGCCTGCCCTGACTTGGTAATCGTCTATTAGACTGATTTTACCGGGATTTGTTCACCGTTTTGAGCCTTAGCTTGTGTGCGTTTCGTGCGGTCAATCACATCGCCCACCAATTGTCCGCAGGCTGCATCGATATCATCACCACGGGTCTTACGTACCGTTACGGTAAAGTCGTACTCCATCAGGGTTTTCATGAAGCGATCGATGCGCGAGTTACTTGGCTTGTTGTACGGCGAGCCCGGGTAAGGGTTGAATGGGATCAAGTTGACTTTAGCCGGAGTATCTTTCAATGTTTCTGCCAACTGGCGGGCATGCTCCATACCGTCGTTGACGTGATCCAGCAGGATGTACTCGACAGTCACTCGACCGCGGTTGGCGTTCGATGACGCAATGTAGCGACGCACCGAGGCAAGGAAGTCATCAATGTTCCAGCGGTCGTTGATTGGCATGATTTCAGAGCGCAGTTCATCAGTCGGTGCGTGCAGAGAAATCGCCAATGCCACATCGATATTGCCCGTCATCTGATCAAGGCCAGAGACAACACCAGATGTTGATACTGTTACACGGCGCTTTGATAGACCAAAACCAAGATCATCGAGCATAATTTCAAGTGCCGGGATCAGGTTCTTCATGTTAAGCAGTGGCTCGCCCATGCCCATCATCACCACATTGGTAATTGGACGACGGCCGGTTTCTTTCTCGACACCGATCTCTTTGGCTGCACGCCAAACCTGACCAATGATTTCCGACACGCGCAGGTTACGGTTGAAGCCCTGCTGGGCTGTCGAGCAGAATTTACACTCCAGCGCACAACCCACCTGAGAAGAAACACACAAAGTCGCACGATCATCTTCAGGGATATAAACCGTCTCAACATCCTGATCGCCCACCTTCATCGCCCACTTGATGGTACCATCACTTGAGTGCTGCGCTTCCGATACATACGGCGCGCGGATTTCAGCAACTTGCTTGAGCTTTTCACGCAATTTCTTGTTGATGTTCGTCATCTGATCGAAATCATCACAACCGAAATGATAAATCCACTTCATAATCTGATCAGCACGGAAGGCTTTTTCGCCCAACTCCTCGGCAAAATACTTTCGCAGCCCCTTGCGATCAAAATCCAGCAGATTCGTTTTAACAGTTGTCATCGGTTGTTGCCTCTTTAAATTACGTGACGTTATCTGTGCCTTGGGCATACCATTGAGCGGTATACGACAGGACCTTTGAGTACCAAACGATCAAGAGCGGCTTTCTTACACCAGCTTGTTTATCAGTTTGGTTTTAAGGCGCGAAATTGTACAGGCTTTGGCAGTGAGATTCCACTTGTTCCCCGTAGGGGTTTAAACGGGCGTAAAAATGAAAAACGGGAAGCCTTCGCTTCCCGTTTCATTTTCACTTATTGATTAACTAGCCTGGCTCAGTCGCGAGGGCAGATCTCATCGTCTGCAAAGAAATAAGCGATCTCACGTGCTGCGGATACTGGGCTATCAGCACCATGTACCGAGTTATGGCGCAGGCTCAGGGCATAGTCAGCACGCAGAGTGCCGCAAGCTGCTTCTTCCGGATTAGTCTTGCCCATCAGTTCGCGGTAACGCACCACGGCATTTTCACCTTCCAGTACCTGTACCATTACAGGACCAGACGTCATAAACGCGACCAGATCATCAAAGAACGGCTTGCCCTCATGCTCGGCATAAAAGCCCTTGGCTTTATCGGCATCCATGTGGATCATCTTGGCGGCGACCACACGAAGGCCCGCTTTTTCGATACGGTTGTAGATAGCACCAATCAAATTACGTTTAACGGCATCTGGCTTTACGATTGAGAATGTTCTTTCAATTGTCATTATTATATTTCCCCTCAGGCTTAAATCTTCTAAAGCAGCATCGCTGCTATATTGGCAACACCTACTCCGGTAGCACCTGCCGCCCAGCGGGCATCGGCACTGTCACGGAAGCAAGCCGCCAAGTCAAAATGGACCCAGCCGCAATTGTCAGTATCGACAAAGCGCGACAGGAAGGCAGCCGCATTGGATGCACCGCCCATACCGCCACCTTTCTGCACTCGGCTGTTGGCGGTATCTGCGTAGTATGACGGGCAGTACGACTGGTGCCAGATTTCCAGCGGCAACGGCCAAGCAGGCTCGTTAACCAAATCAGACAGCTGCTGTGCCTTGAACACCAATTCCTTGTCTAGCCCAAACAACGCATTGTAGTCAGTACCGACTGCCATCATCGCAGCGCCGGTCAATGTCGCAGCATCAATGATGAGTGGCGCTTTGGTTTCACTGGCGGCAATCAAACCATCAGCCAATACCAAACGGCCTTCGGCATCGGTATTAACGATTTCTACTGTCTGACCATTCTTGTACGTTAACACATCACCAAGCTTATATGCGTTTCCAGCAATCAGGTTTTCGGCACAACACAGGATCAACTTCACACGTTGGCGCAAACCTTGCTCGATAGCATACCCCAAGGCCGCCGTTACAGTGGCCGCACCACCCATATCGCACTTCATGGTGACCATGCCGGCACTTGGTTTGATGCTGTAACCGCCCGAGTCAAAGGTGATCCCTTTACCCACCAGACACGCAGAGACCGGCGCATCGGCATCACCCGTCGGGTTGAAGTCCACAGTCAGCATCACAGGTGGTCGGCTGCTGGCACGGCCAACACTGTGGGTACCAATCCAGCCTTGTTCAGCCAATGCATCACCCACCACAATCTCATGGGAAAGAGCATCACCCGCAATCGCAGAGAGGAAAGATACCGCTTCATCGGCGAGTTTTTCAGGGTACATATCTTCCGGTGTCGCGTTGACCACCTTACGCACCCAGTCAGCACTGCGGCGGCGGGCATTGAGCAGTTCAAGCTCATCCTCGTCAATCGAGGCCCAGCGCAGTTCAACGTCTGCTTTTGGTGTGGCAAAGCCACAGTAAAACGCCCATTGCCGCTCATAGCTCCAGCCTTCACCTTCTAGGCTGGCAGCCGTGATCCCCTGAGACTGCAACTGGCGGGCAGCCTGCTGAATACGGCGCAATGGGAAATCACCAGAAAAATGAATAACCGCACCGTCGGCTTCATAGGCAACCAGCGCCTTGTCACCCCATACACCTTCATATTGGGCTGACGATAATGAAATTTTTAACATACTTTCTTCCTGAAAAAAGCTGCCGCCCTTGGGCGGCAGCAATGAGTCTTTTTAGTTTTAGTCTTGTTCGTGGTCACACAGGATGTTGGCCAGGGTACGTACCCCCATACCCGTTGCGCCGGCTGCCCACTTGTCATTGGCTGACTTGCGGTAGGTACCGCTGGCATCGATATGCATCCAGCCGTTTTGGTAATCTTCAACAAAGTAAGACAGGAAGGCTGCAGCCGTACTTGCACCAGGCATGAAATCACCCTGGGAGATATTGCTCAGATCGGCAAAGTTCGATGGCATCATGGCACGGTGGTGATCAGCCAATGGCAGCGGCCACAGACCTTCGTTTTCATCACTCGCCGCCATTAGGGCTTTCTGGGCCAGACCATGATCAAAGCTGAATAGCGCATGGTAATCGTTGCCCAGCGCATTCTTCGCCGCACCGGTTAGAGTCGCACAGTCGATGATCAACTCTGGATTTTGGCTGCTGGCGTAGATCAGGCCATCTGCCAGTACCAGGCGACCTTCCGCATCGGTGTTTAGCACCTCAACGGTTTTACCGTTCTTGTAGGTAATGATATCGCCCAGCTTGAAGGCGCGGCCAGAGACCATGTTTTCCGCACAGCACAGGATCAGCTTGATACGCTTGTTGGTACCACGGGCAATTGCCAGTGCCAATGCACCGGTTGCCAACGCAGAGCCCCCCATATCCGCTTTCATTGCCGTCATGCCCGCCGATGGCTTCATGCTGTAACCGCCTGAATCGAATGTAATACCCTTACCCACCACGCAAGTATGGACTGGCGCTTCGGCATTGCCCGTCGGGTTGTAGTCCAGACGTAGCATCGCAGGTGAACGCTCTGAGCCACGACCGACAGTATGGATACCGTTCCAGCCTTCATCCAGCAGATCGTTACCCTTGATGATTTTGTAAGTGACGTGCTCTGGGGCTAGAGACTTGATAAATTCCCCTGCACGAGAAGCTAGCTGCGATGGGCGTACCACTTCTGCCGACTGGTTGATGATCTCACGAACCCAGTTGGTTGCCATCAGACGTGCCTGAAGCTCTGCTTCATCCTCATCTGACAGGCCGCTCCAGCTAACTTCGTTACCCGGCTTGGCATTGCGGTGACCCTGAACAAATGCCCAAATCGTTTCTAGCTCCCAGCCTTCACCAACCAGCTCAACCTGCTTGATACCCTGAGAGTCCAACTTACGACCCGCACGTTGGATAGCCGGCAATACATTTTCTTCTGTCAGGTGTACTACCGCACCATCAGCTTCGAAGGTTACCAGGGCATTTTTGCCCCACTTTTCATCAGCTGCTTCCGCAGACAGTAGCACACTCATTTTGGCAGACATGAAATACTCCTTGGATTGTTGTTACCCCGCCAGCGAAGGCGTAGTAACGAGATGAGATGGGGCGTGCCTAACGCCTGAATACCTTATCTTGCATGCATTTGGATAACAAATGAATGACAATGGCGTTACCCGCTATAACAGTTGTTATTGGGGCTCATTTTAGCATTACAAGGGGTTTCACAACGATTTCAGCACGTTCCGAGCTGTTCTCCCAAAAGAGGAAGGACAAAGTAGTTGAAAATATGGCCTATTTGCCAGTTTTCAGAATTTATCTTACTCTGCCTTGGTTGCAGCCAAGAAACAAGCTGTTTACAACGAGACTAAGAGCAAGATCATAAGGCGGGGATTTAATAGAAAGGGAAAAAACAGCCCAGATGATCAGTCCGCTTCTTCTATCCAGTACATCTGCACCGCTTCCAGCACCCGCTCACTACAATGTTTCGGATCATCATCAAAATCATCCAGTTCCAAAATCCACTCTCTTAGATCGGTAAAGCGGATCTTCTCCGGATCAACATCCGGGTGCAGCTCTGACAGCTCGATAGCCAAATCCCGTGAATCTATCCATTTCAAGCCCATAACACTCTCCTCTTGTTTATGCCTCTAGCTCTAGCCTTATTAGTGTAGCCAACGACCGTAAATCACCGGGTATAAAAAAGCCCCGATGGTTTGCACCATCGGGGCTTTGGACATCTTAGTGGTTTTCCGATGCCAGGTTCAGGGTGTACTTCGGAATTTCCACCACCAAATCTTCATCAGCAACCTTGGCCTGGCAACCTAAACGTGATTCAGGCTCCAGTCCCCATGCCTTATCCAGCATGTCATCTTCCAGCTCATCACTCTCTTCAAGTGAATCAAAGCCTTCACGTACGATACAGTGGCACGTGGTACACGCACAGGATTTTTCACACGCATGTTCAATGCCAATACCGTTGCGCAGTGCCACGTCAAGAATGGTTTCGCCTTCTTGCGCTTCTAGCACTGCCCCTTCCGGGCAAAGCTCATCATGGGGTAATACAACAATTTTAGGCATGCCTAAACCTCATCAATCGACTGACCAGCCAGGGCACGACGGATAGACTGATCCATCCGGCGCGATGCAAATTCCTGACTCGCCTTATCTGTTTTCTTAATTCCAGCCTCAATTGCGTGCGGATCTGTGCCCTGACGCAATTGAACCAGTTCCATCATAACGGCTTCCAGCTCGTCGCGCTCTTCTTTGCTCAGCAGGGTCTCACCATCCTGAGCCAGCGCTGCAATCAACCCTTCCAGTACGCGATCCGCTTCCACTTGTTGCTCGGCAAGGGCGCGGGCGTCTTTGTCGTCCTGGGCAAAGGTCATTGAATCGCGGATCATCGTTGCAATTTCATCATCGGTCAGGCCGTAAGATGGCTTCACCTGAATAGAAGATTGCACACCGCTACTCTTTTCCATCGCAGTTACAGACAACAAACCGTCTGCATCCACTTGGTAGGTAACACGAATATGCGCTGCACCTGCGGCCATCGCAGGAATACCACGCAAGGTAAAGCGTGCCAGTGAACGGCAATCACTCACCATTTCGCGCTCGCCCTGAACCACATGGACTGACATAGCCGTCTGACCATCTTTGAATGTGGTGAACTCCTGGGCGCGGGCGACAGGAATAGTGGTGTTACGCGGGATGATTTTCTCGATCATGCCACCCATGGTCTCGATACCCAGCGACAACGGGATCACATCCAACAGCAGCATGTCAGCATCAGGTTTGTTGCCGGCAAGGATATCCGCTTGAATAGCCGCACCAATTGCCACCACCTGATCCGGGTCGATAGACGTCAACGGCTCTTTGCCGAAGTAGTTTCCAACCATTTCACGCACCAGAGGTACGCGGGTCGAACCACCTACCATGACAGTTTCGATAACGTCCTCGGCAGTAACGTCTGCATCTTTCAATGCACGACGGCAAGCCATCAGCGTCTTTTTCACCAAAGGTTGGATTAAGGCGTCGAACTGCTCACGAGAAACAGTACCCTGCCAGCCCAGCACATCTACCGAGACTTCATCGGCATCTGACAGCGCTTCTTTGGCTGCCTGCGCAGCATCTTGCAGCTTACGCTGGGCAATCGCATCACGCTCGGTGATACCGGCTTGCTCGGCAATCCAATCCGCCAGCAGGTGGTCAAAGTCATCACCGCCCAGTGCAGAGTCGCCACCGGTTGCCATCACTTCAAACACACCTTTCGACAGGCGAAGGATAGAGATATCGAATGTACCGCCGCCAAGGTCATAAACAGCGATCACGCCTTCCTGACCTGAGTCTAAGCCATAAGCAATCGCTGCCGCCGTTGGCTCATTAAGCAGGCGCAGAACATTGAGGTTTGCCAATTTCGCCGCGTCTTTGGTACCCGCACGCTGAGCATCGTCAAAGTAGGCAGGTACGGTGATCACCACACCTTCCAGCTCACCACCAAGGGTGTCTTGTGCGCGCTGATTAAGGGTCTTGAGAATTTCAGCCGATACCTGAACCGGGTTAACTTCACCGCCACGGGTGATCAGCTGAGGCAAACCATTATCTGTCGCACTGAACTGATATGGCATCTGCGGATAGCGAGCTTGGATATCCGCCAGTGAGCGGCCCATCATACGCTTAACAGAAATAATGCTATTGGCCGGATCCTGCTGGGCGATATCGCGGGCTTCATGGCCAACGACCACTGAGTCTTCACTGTAGTGAACCGCCGACGGCATTATCGCGCGACCTTGCTCATCTTTCAGGGTTTCCGGAACGCCGCTGCGTACTGCAGCCACGAGAGAATTTGTAGTGCCCAGATCAATACCCACCGCCAATTTGTGTTGGTGCGGCGCAGCGCTTTGACCGGGTTCAGCAATCTGTAACAGTGCCATTTTCGTTCCTGTGGTGTTTATACCGGGCTAGGGTAAAATCAATCAAGCAAGCTATCTTCCAAGCGCTCGACTTCTTCACGCAGCTTAACAATAAATTTCAGCTTGCGCACGGCGTCAGCCGCCACTTCCCAGTTTTCATCAACAAGTAATTGCTCAAGCTCAACCAGCTGTGCCTTGTACAGGGTTGAGGCGTGCTGTTCAAAATCAAACAACGCACTTTCTGGATCACTCGACTCTGGGATCTCCTCCAGCTCTTCGCGCAGCTCCATCTGTTGCATCAAGAAAACAGGATCCTGCAGCGTTTTGCTTTCACCTCTAATTTCAACGCCGTTAACTGACAGCATGTACTCTGCACGGGAAATAGGATTTTTCAACGTCTGGAAGGCATCGTTGATTTGGGCAGCTTTCTGAACCGCAAGCAAGCGATCTCGCTCGGAAGCCGTAGCAAAGTTATCAGGATGGAAATGGCGCTGCAGTTCACGGAACTGGGTTGCAAGAAGGCTACCGTCCAGCTGAAACTGAAATGGTAGCCCAAAGAGTTCGAAATGATTCATATCGCGTGAGTTTCTGTAAAGACTGAGTCTAAAAATAACTGAACCTGACCCTCCCTTTAATAAAGGCAGCAATCAGGTTCAATTGGCTCAGCGATTATACGTTGAAGCTTTCACCACAGCCGCATTCGCTGGACACGTTAGGGTTGTTGAACTGGAAGCCTTCGTTAAGACCTTCTTTGGCAAAGTCCAACTCAGTACCATCGAGATATACCATGCTCTTGGCATCGATGATGATCTTCACTCCTTTTTCTTCAAAGATCTGATCGCCTTCATCCAGCTGGTCAACAAATTCCAGTACATAGGCCATTCCCGAACAACCTGAAGTTCGAACACCCAGCCTAAGGCCGATGCCTTTTCCTCGGTTTTCTAGGAAAGTAGCTACGCGACTTGCTGCCGCTTCAGTAATCGTTATGGCCATACAACAACCCTTTGAGAATTAATCTTCGTGTTTCTTCTTGTAATCGCTAACTGCTGCCTTGATTGCGTCTTCCGCAAGGATTGAGCAGTGAACTTTTACAGGTGGAAGCTCAAGTTCTTCAGCAATTGCTGAGTTCTTGATGCTAGCAGCTTCGTCCAGCGTCTTGCCCTTCACCCACTCAGTGATCAATGAGCTTGATGCAATCGCAGAACCACAGCCGTACGTCTTGAACTTGGCATCTTCGATGATACCTTCTTCAGTCACTTTGATCTGAAGTTTCATTACGTCACCACAGGCAGGTGCACCCACCATGCCGCTACCTACATTTTTGTCGCTTTTATCAAATGAGCCTACGTTACGCGGGTTCTCATAATGATCGATAACTTTTTCACTATATGCCATGACAGTTTCCTCGAATACGTGATGACCGCAAGATTAGTGGTGTGCCCACTCGACCGTGTTCAGGTCAATACCTTCTTTATACATATCCCAAAGCGGAGACATGTCACGTAGTTTCTCTACCGCACCGCGGATCTGTGAAACTGCGTAGTCTACTTCTTCTTCCGTCGTGAAGCGACCGAAAGAGAAGCGAATTGAGCTGTGTGCCAGTTCATCGTCCAAACCAAGGGCACGAAGAACGTAAGATGGCTCCAGGCTGGCAGAAGTACATGCCGAACCAGATGATACTGCAAGATCTTTCAGAGCCATCAGTAGCGATTCACCTTCAACGAAGGCAAAGCTGATGTTCAGGTTGTTTGGTACGCGCTGCTCCAAATCACCGTTGATGGTCATTGCCTCGATACCTTCAAGGCCTTTCAGCATACGCTCGCGCAGGGCAAGGGCGTGCTGGTAATCTTTGTCCATCTCTTCTTTGGCGATACGGAATGCTTCACCCATACCCACAATCTGGTGTGTTGCTAGGGTACCAGAGCGGAAACCACGCTCGTGACCACCACCGTGCATCTGAGCTTCTAGGCGGATACGCGGCTTACGACGAACGTAAAGAGCACCGATACCTTTAGGACCGTAAATTTTGTGCGCAGAGAAAGAAATCAGGTCGATTTTCATTTCCTGGACATCGATAGGTAATTTACCTGCTGACTGTGCAGCATCGACGTGGAAGATCACTTTCTTCTCACGGCATAGCTCACCAATCGCGGTGATATCCTGGATTACACCGATTTCGTTGTTCACGTGCATGATTGACACCAGTACTGTGTCTTCACGCATCGCGTCACGCAGTTTAGCCATATCGATCAAGCCGTTTGCTTCCGGCTCAAGATAAGTCACCTCGTAGCCTTCACGCTCTAGTTGGCGGCATGGATCAAGTACAGCTTTGTGTTCTGTTTTACAGGTGATCACGTGCTTGCCCTTCTTACCGTAGAAGTGGGCCGCACCTTTGATAGCCAGGTTGTCTGACTCAGTGGCACCTGAGGTAAATACGATTTCACGCGGGTCTGCGTTTACCAGCTCAGCAATCTGCTCGCGAGCGGTATCAACCGCTTCTTCAGCCTGCCAACCGAAGCGGTGAGAACGAGAAGCCGGGTTACCGAAGTTTCCATCCATGGTCATGCATTGCACCATCTTTTCGGCAACGCGAGGATCTACAGGGCAAGTGGCGGAATAATCAAAATATATTGGCAGTTTCATCTTCATCTCCGAAAACACGGACGTCTGGTCTCTAGGAGCGAACATCTACACCGATTGAGGTGTTGTCGTGTGTATTTTTATGTCCAAATGACGACTTGGTTAGAATCTGATCCTGACGATCAGAAATTTCTTGTACGTCATTGTCTTGCATCAACTCACCAAGAGTGATGTTGTTCAAAAAGCCGCTGATACGGGAGCTCAAGTCACGCCAGAGCGTGTGTGTCAGGCAACGAACGCCACCTTGGCAATCCCCTTTTCCGTGACACTTAGTCGCATCTACGGATTCATCGACGGCTGCGATCACCATGCCAACAGCAATATGGTTGGCATCTTCGCCGAGGCGATATCCCCCGCCCGGTCCACGAACACTGGCGACCAAACCAGCCTTGCGCAGGCGAGAGAACAACTGTTCTAGATAGGATAATGAGATCCCCTGACGCTCTGAAATATCAGCCAGAGGAACCGGACCATCCTGAGAGTGCAAGGCCACGTCTAACATGGCCGTGACTGCGTATCTTCCTTTTGATGTCAATCTCATAACACACCGCTACCCACGTTTGTTTATGGGGGGAGTGTCGCATACCTGACTAAAACGGTCAAGTATTTACCTGACTAATTTAGTCAGGCTTTTAACCATTCAGAGTTTGTGTCTATTTCTCTGGGCGAGAGAGTGACTTTTCTATCGAAGAAAGGATACCACGCAAGATATTCAGCTCCTGTGACTCCGGTCTTGCCCGGGAAAACAGGCGGCGCATCTTGGTCATTACCATCGATGGCTTGTCTTTACTGATAAAGTTGGTCTTGGTCGCCACATTTTCAAGGTGCTGGTAGAACATTTCCAGCTCCTTCATTCGCGGATATTCCTCAACCGGCTGTTGCGATTGGAATTTCTCAGACTCCAAGTAAGCCATGCGAATTTCATAGCTCACCGTCTGTACCGCCATCGCCAAATTCAGCGAGCTATATTCAGGGTTAGCCGGAATATAGACATGGCAATGACAGCGCTGTAATTCTTCATTGGTCAGGCCGGTGCGTTCACGGCCGAACAGAATAGCGACATTATGGGAAGGTGCTTCGGCAATGGTTTTGATCCCGCACTCACGGGGATCCAACTGCGGCCACTCCAGCGTACGAGAGCGGGCACTTGAGCCAACCACCAAGCCACAATCGGCAATAGCCTCATCAAGGCTAGACACAATTTTTGCTTGCTCAACGATATCGGATGCACCCGCCGCCAGCGCATGGGTTGTTTCATCAATCTCACAGGCCGGGTCTACCAAGACCAGGTTGGTCAAACCCATTACTTTCATCGCCCGGGCAGCAGAACCAATATTGCCGGGATGTGAGGTACCCACGAGAACGACACTGACTTTATCTAACATAGGAGGTGCAACTTTCAACTCTATCAATCGAACCGAAAGATTTTAACACAGGCATTTTAAAAATGGTGAAAACATGTAAAAACTTTATACCAATCACACATTGCAACGGCTAAGTGGATAAATCCCCACCAACTCGACGTGCTACAGCTGCACGAATAAAAAATAACCACTTCCCTTTTGTCCTAGCTCTGATATACTCGCCGCCGCTTTTTAGTTCTTTAACATCCGTTGGGAAGATCCTATGCATCCTATGCTGAATATTGCCATTCGTGCTGCACGAAAGGCTGGTGACCATGTCATTAAATCTCTAGAAAAATCGCAAGCTATTGAAGTAGCTAACAAAGGTAATGATGTTGTTACTAACATCGATAACGAAGCTGAAGCTATCATTATCGACACTATCCGCAAATCTTACCCTGACCACTGCATCATTGCAGCGGAGAGCGGTACGATTGAAGGCAAGGACAAAGAATGCCAGTGGATCATCGACCCAGTGGATGGCACCAAGAACTTCGTTCGTGGTTACCCTCACTACGCAATCTCTGTTGCACTACGTATGCGCGGCCGCACTGAAGTGGCAGCGGTATACGACCCAGCACGCAACGAGCTATTCACAGCTACCCGTGGCGCAGGTGCGCAGCTAAACAGCCAGCGTATCCGTTCATCTCAGCCTCGTGACCTAACTGGCACAACTCTGGCTACAGGCCTACCGTTTGCTGCCAAGCAGCACTCTGAAAGCTTCATGAAAATCCAGAGCGCTCTATTTGTAGAGTGTGATGATATGCGTATGTCTGGCTGTGCAGCCCTAGACCTATGTTACCTAGCGGCTGGCCGTGTTGACGGTGTTTTCCGCCTAGGCCTGAAGCCTTGGGAAATTGCAGCTGGTGAGCTAATCGCTCGCGAAGCAGGTGCTATCTGTGCTGACTTCACTGGCAACACTAACCACCTTGTAACTGGCAACATCGTTGCTGGTAACGCACGCGTAGTTAAGCCACTGCTAAGCAAAATCCGTGAACACGGTAGCGAAGCACTAGCGAAATAATCTTCGCAAAAATAAAAACATCAAACGCCCCGGTGATGAAAATCACCGGGGCGTTTTTTATGCGCTAGCATTATGGACCAACGACTACACTTCTTCTGTGCCCCAAAGGAAAAGACCATGAAAGTAGTTTATCCCTTCTTGATAGGTATTGCGTTGGCTCTGCCCTTACAGGCTAGTATCAAGGATCCCGACTGCACCGCAGAGAAAGCCGCCAAAAGTACCGCCGCCAAAATGACCGTGGGAGTCAGCGGTCGTTGCTCGCCTAAAGAAGCAGCCAAAGATACTGCTAGTGGCGCAGTAAGCAATGCCCTCCCCGATGAGGGAGTGGCTGGCAAAGCCGTAGATGCAGCCATCCCAGGATCTTCAGCCGATAAGAAAGGTCCCAACTCCAATAGCCAATAGCCAATAGCCAGTTTCATCCATAAAAAAACGGAGCCAATCGGCTCCGTTTTTCATTCAGTGAGTCAACACCGCCTTATGGCATGGCATCAAACTCTTCACCTTCTTTGTCTACTTGCGGCGGCATTAGGTGCTCACGGGCAATGCCCAGTTTTAGCGCCAGCGCCGAAGCCACGTAGATAGACGAGTACGTACCGACAGTGATACCAATCAGCAAGGCTGCGGCAAAACCGTGGATCATACTGCCGCCCTTCAAGAACAGGGCAATAACCACGAACAATGTCGTTGCCGAGGTGATCAGGGTACGGCTTAGCGTCTGGGTAATAGAGTTGTTCATTACCTCGACTGCATCGCCCTTACGCATCTTGCGGAAGTTCTCACGGATACGGTCGAAGACCACGATGGTATCGTTGAGCGAGTAACCGACAACGGTCAGCAGGGCTGCCACGATAGTCAGGTCAATCTCAATCTGAGTAAACGAGAAAATACCGATAGTGATGATAACGTCGTGGGCTAGTGCCAGTACCGCACCTGCCGCCAAACGCCATTCGAATCGCATTGAAACGTACAGCAAGATACAGATCAGCGAGACCAAGATAGCCAAGCCACCCGCTTCGGCCAGTTCGTCACCCACATTCGGGCCAACGAACTCGATACGACGCATTTCAACATCCTGGCCAGTACCCGCTCGCAATGCATCGATGATCTGGTTACCCAGCTTCTCACCCTGTGCATCTTCGCGCGGCTGGAGGCGAACCATTACGTCACGTGCCGTACCAAAGTTCTGCACGATAGCATCACCAAAGCCCGCACCTTCCAACGACTCACGGATCAGCACTAGATCAGCAGGCTGTTCAAAGCCCACCTCAATCAGGGTACCACCGGTGAAATCCAAGCCCCAGTTCAGTTTCTGGGTGGTCACAGTACCGATTGCAGCGATAATCATAATAATCGAAAGGACAAATGCGCCTTTCGACCAGCGCATAAAGTCGATCGCCTTATCCGCTTTCATTATCTGAAACATGTCAGCGTCTCCTTAGATCGACAGTTTATCGACGCGCTTACCGCCGTAAACCAAGTTAACCAGTGCACGGGTACCGATGATAGCCGTGAACATGGAAGTCAAAATACCAATTGATAGCGTAACAGCGAAGCCTTTGATTGCGCCCGTACCCACTGCAAACAGGATGATTGCGGTGATAAGGGTCGTGATGTTGGCATCGGCAATGGTGCTAAATGCATTGGCGTAGCCCTGCTGAATCGCATGCTGCGGGCTCCGGCCTTCGCGAAGCTCTTCACGGATACGCTCGAAGATCAGCACGTTGGCATCAACCGCCATACCTACCGTCAGAACGATACCGGCGATACCCGGCAAGGTCATTGTTGCACCCGGGATCATCGACATCACACCGATAATCAATACTAGGTTCATTAACAATGCCATGTTGGCAAACAAACCGAAACGGCGGTAGTAAACCAGCGTAAACAGCATTACGGCAACCATACCCCAAATCATCGCTTGGATACCCATGTCGATGTTCTGCTGACCCATTGATGGACCAATGGTACGCTCTTCCACAATTGAGATAGGTGCAATCAGAGCACCGGCACGCAATAGTAGCGCTAGGTTGTGAGCTTCTGCCTGCGAGTCAATACCGGTAATACGGAAGTTACGGCCAAGAGCAGTCTGGATAGTCGCCTGGTTAATCACTTCTTCGTGTTTTTCCAGGATAACCTTACCGGTCTCATCACGATCACCGCTATCTTTGTACTCGGTAAAGACGGTTGCCATCAGCTTGCCCACGTTGTTACGTGAGAAGGCTGTCATCTTGCTGCCGCCTTCGCTGTCGAGCGAGATGTTGACCTGAGGACGACCGTATTCATCGGCACTCGAACTTGCATCAGTAATATGAGAACCAGAAAGGATCACACGTTTCTTCAGTACGACAGGACGATTATCACGGGTGAATTTCACTTCGCTGCCCGGTGGTACACGGCCAGATGCCGCTGCCGCTAGGTCAGCCGAGTTATCCACTTCACGGAACTCAAGGGTTGCTGTTGCACCCAGGATTTCCTTGGCACGGGCTGTATCTTGCACACCCGGTAACTGAACAACGATACGGTTAGCACCCTGGCGCTGAACCAATGGCTCGGCAACACCCAGTTCGTTAACACGGTTACGCAGGATAGTGATGTTTTGGTCAACCGCATAGTTGCGGATTTCCTGAAGGCGGGCATCGGTAAATGTCGCTGTTAGCAGGAAGCCGCTAGTGGTATCGATAAACTGCATATCAGGGTGAAGACGTTGCAGTTCACGCTTAGCTTCATCAAGCTGCTCTGCGTTACGCAGACGAACTTCAACCGCTTCATCAGTTTTGCTGATCGCGCGGTAACGAATCTTCGCTTCACGCAACTCAGTACGGAACGTTTCTTCCTGCTGACCCAGCAATTTATCCATGGCTGCGTCCATGTCTACTTCCATCAAGAAATGCACACCGCCGCGCAGGTCAAGACCCAGTTTCATTGGGTTCGCGCCGATGGACTCAAGCCAGGCAGGAGTAGAAGGAGCAAGGTTAAGGGCTACGATGAAATCGTCGCCAAGCTGTTCGTTGAGAATATCGCGAGCACTAATTTGAGTATTAGTGTCGTTAAAGCGGACCAGGACAGTACCGTTTTCGAAAGCGACTGATTTATATGAGATTTGATTTTGTTCTAAATCTTCGGTGACGGCATCCAGCGTGGACATATCTGCCGAGGCGCCACGCGCCCCGGAGATTTGAATTGCTGGATCTTCGCCGTAAACATTGGGAAGCGCATAAAGCAAACCGATCAGTAGTGCGAACACTACCATCAGGTTCTTCCACAAGGGATAACGGTTTAGCACTGCTACGATCCTTTAAGCAAATTTTATAGAGACTTCATTGTGCCTTTAGGCAGAACGGCAGTAACGAAGTCTTTCTTGATAGTCACTTCAGTTGTGTCGTTCAGCGCGATAACAATGTAGTCGTTTTCTTCAGAAACCTTAGAGATTTTACCTACAAGGCCACCGTTGGTAAGCACTTCGTCACCTTTGCCCATCGAAGACATAAGGTTCTTGTGCTCTTTCACACGTTTTGCCTGTGGGCGGTAAATCATGAAGTAGAAGATTACGGCAAAAAGGCCAAGCATGATGAATAGCTGCATACCGCCGCCCTGTGGTGCACCTTCAGCTGCTGCGTGTGCTTGAGAAATCAGACTCATTTACTAACGTCCTCGATTATTTGTTGTCATTTAATGGTGGAACTTCACGGTTACGACGTGCATAGAATTCCTCTACGAACACATCGAAACGATCTTCTTCAATCGCCTTGCGGATACTTTCCATCAAACGCTGGTAGTAACGCAAGTTGTGGATTGTGTTAAGACGTGCACCCAGGATTTCATTACATTTATCCAGGTGGTACAGATACGCCTTCGAGTAGTTGCGACAAGTGTAACAGTCACAGTGCGGATCGAGAGGGGTTGTATCCGTTTTATGTTTCGCATTACGGATCTTGATCACACCTCCGGTCACAAACAGGTGGCCATTTCGGGCATTTCGAGTCGGCATTACGCAGTCGAACATGTCGATACCGCGACGTACGCCTTCAACCAGGTCTTCTGGTTTACCCACACCCATCAGGTAACGTGGCTTGTCTTCAGGCAGCTGAGGACAAGTGTGCTCAAGTACGCGGTGCATATCTTCTTTCGGTTCACCGACTGCCAGACCACCTACCGCATAACCGTCAAAGCCGATTTTGGTCAGGCCTTCAACAGAAACATCACGCAAGTCTTCATATACACTACCTTGGACGATACCAAACAGCGCATTTTTGTTACCAAGTTTGTCAAAGTGATTACGGCTACGCTGTGCCCAGCGCAGTGACATCTCCATCGACTTCTTCGCTTCGTCGTGCGTCGCTGGGTATGGCGTACACTCATCGAAGATCATCACGACATCTGAACCCAGGTCTTTCTGGATTTCCATCGACTTCTCTGCGTCCATGAAAATCTTGTCACCGTTCACAGGGTTACGGAAGTGAACACCTTCTTCAGTGATCTTACGGATATCACCCAAGCTGAATACCTGGAAACCGCCTGAATCAGTCAGGATCGGGCCTTGCCACTGCATGAAGTCGTGCAGATCACCATGCATTTTCATTACTTCTTGGCCAGGGCGAAGCCACAGGTGGAAGGTATTACCCAGCAGAATTTGCGCACCGGTTTCTTTCACTTCTTCCGGAGTCATGCCTTTAACGGTACCGTAAGTACCAACTGGCATGAAGGCAGGGGTTTCTACCGTGCCACGCTCAAACTGCAGACGGCCACGACGTGCACGTCCCTGGGTTTTATCTAATTCAAATTTCACAAAGCCTCCAACAGCCAGAGAAACAATCTGACATCAACACCCCCATCCTGCTAAGGTCAGGGGCACAACGATGGCACCAACAGACAATACGCCCGTGATGCCCAATATCACCTGCCAACGTGTCAGCAGGCTTTCCACTCCGCCCTAAAGCCTAGTGGAAGAATTTGTCATCGTCTGATCTTAATTAGACAGAGATGAAAAACAGAAAGGCCGCATTTTAGCAAATGCAGCCTTAAGTGACACTGACTTCGTCAATGAAACGTGTGATTACGCGGTTTTACGGGTAATAAACATCGAATCCCCGTAACTGAAGAAACGGTATTTATTTTCAACGGCTTGCTTATATGCGTTCATGGTATGCTCGTAACCAGCAAACGCACTCACCAGCATGATCAGGGTTGATTCCGGCAAATGGAAATTGGTGATCAACACGTCAATCAACTGGTATTCATAACCCGGGTAGATAAAGATTTCGGTATCACCGAAAAATGGCTTCAGCTCGGTACCTTTCTGCTTGGCATCCTGAGCGGCACTTTCCAGCGAACGCACTGACGTCGTCCCCACTGCAATCACACGCTTACCGTTGGCTTTGGTTTCGTTGATCGCTGTAACCACTTCCTCTGGTACTTCGACATACTCGGCATGCATGTGGTGATCGTTGATGTTATCCACACGAACCGGCTGGAAGGTACCAGCACCAACATGCAGGGTAACGAAAGCAAAATTGACACCTTTTGCTTTCAGGTCAGCCATCAGCTCATCGTCAAAGTGCAAACCCGCCGTCGGCGCAGCCACCGCACCCGGCTTGGCGTTATATACCGTTTGGTAACGCTCTTTATCGGAATCCTCATCTGGGCGGTCGATATATGGCGGAAGCGGCATGTGGCCCACTTCTTCAAGGATCTCCAATACCGTTTTATCGCTGTTAAAGCGGATTTCGAACAATGCATCGTGGCGGGCTACCATTTCGGCCTGGTACTCGTCGTTTTCGCCAAGGAACAGCTCATTGCCCGGTTTCGGTGATTTTGACGCACGCACGTGGGCAAGAATGCTCTTGTCATCCAGCATACGCTCAACCAACACTTCCATCTTGCCGCCTGACGCTTTGCGTCCAAACAGGCGCGCAGGGATCACTCGGGTATTGTTGAATACCAACAAGTCACCCGGCTCTACCAGATCCAATACATCTTTGAAGCCCTTGTGCGCTAGCTCACCAGTATTACCGGTCAGCTGCAGCAAGCGGCTAGCAGTACGCTGAGGTTGCGGGTATCGAGCGATCAGCTCATCAGGTAGGTCAAAGTCAAAATCAGAAACTTGCATCATTAGGGCCCTAAATTACAGCAGGCAGCTAGTATAGGCTGCCACACTGCAATATCAAGCAAAGATCACCCGCTAGGCCACGCCCCGGCGACGAAGCCACATCACTAGGGTCAGCAGAAGTCCCCCCGTCATTCCGATGCTACCCCCACTGCTGCCACTGTTGCCTCCCGCAGCAACAGACTGGCCACTATCAACGTCAGCACCAACCCCATCATAATTGGCGAGGAAGGGATCAACCGAAAACTCCGATGTCGCCTGCGTCAAAAATGCCGACCCGATTTCACCTGCTAGCCAGTCGGTCTGGCTGGCAACTTCCGAATAAACACCTGGTAGGCGCCCCGCACAACCTTCACCAAAACTGACCAACCCAACCAAACGTAAACCAAAGTCGCTGTCAGCTGCCCGCAGAGGATCCTGCCATACCAACGGACCACCTGAATCGCCAAAGCAACTGTCTCGTCCTAATGTTGGCGACACCGAGCCGGCACACAAGTAAATACCGTATTCGCTGCTATTGATATTACTGCCCCACATGGAATCACAGATATTGTCCGGCACCCCCGACAACAAGGTTTGCTGCAACCGTGTCGCCCCTGAACTTGAGTCATTGGCATCGGTACTGCCCCAGCCGGATACCAACAAGTTAGGCTGGCGCTCACCGTCAGTTACCCAGCCATTAGCGAAAGCTTGGTCGGCTCGTTGCTGCTCACTCTCTGAGGCAAGACGAATTGGCAGAGCATCTTCAGGCAGGGTGCTGGATAACTTGAGAATGGCAATGTCATTGGCAAAACGTGATGAGTTGTAGTTGGGATGGAGAATAATTTCACTAACTGCCACCGAGTTGAGTGACCCCGCACTGAAGATACTGGTAATGCCAGCCCATACTTTGACATTTTCGGGCCTAGCGGTTTCGGAGCCATTACGCATGCAATGAGCTGCGGTCAGAACCACATCTTCACTGATCACCACACCACCACAAATAAAAGTCCTTTCCTGCGAGCCCTCACCAAAGGTCATATTCAGGTAAGCCTGCCAAGGTATTTCATTGGTCCCAGATTCAATTCCACCAATAATTTTGGCCTGGGGCACAGGATCATCACTGTGTGCATAGAATGGTAACCACATCGCCCAAGACAGCAAAATAAACAGCAGCTTACGCATTGACTCATTCCTCTACGGCATCATTTCAATGAGTATACGACACATTCTTAAATTTAACTTATGAGAAACATCTGAGACACAGTTAAATAACTTGCAAGTTCTTTGACTGGCGTCATAGGTCGTGACGGTAAGATTGGCTACATTCATAGAAGAAGCAGAAAAAGGATACTGAGAAGCCCGCAATAGTGGGCAATAACAACAAATAACGCACCGTTATTGAGGAGGCTTTATGTTTACCGTTGCCGATATGATGACGCCCCACCCCCATACCTTGACCGCATCGCATACCTTGGCTGATGCCAAGCGACTCATGGCCAAGCATCATATTCACCATGTACCTATCACCGACAAAGACAACCATCTGGTTGGCCTTGTAAGCCAGCGGGATATCCTCTCCGCCCAAGAGTCTAGCCTTGAACAAATCTCCAAGAGCACTTTCATCTCTGCCTTGGATATTCCTCTAGAGCAAACCATGCACCGTAACTTGATGAGTGTTGACCCGACTGCAGGGCTAAAAGAAGCGGCACTCTATATGCAAAAACACCAAATTGGCTGTTTGCCTATTGTCGACCACAATAAACTAGTGGGTATCATCACTGACACCGATTTTGTTTCTATCGCCATCAACCTACTGGAGCTGCAGGAAGAGGTCGAACCACTTGAAAACGACTCCGCATCAACCTACTAACCCTCAGCCAAACATGGCGCCAGAAAGCCCGGCGACGCTACCTTACGTATGAACTTTCTGGCCCACCTCCACCTCGCCCAGCAATGCAACAGTCATCTCGCAGGCAACTTGGTTGCCGATTTTGTCAGGGGGGATCCCTACCGACAATTTAGCAAAGACATCGCAGATGGGATCAAACTTCACCGGTTTGTCGACAGTTATATTGATGCCATGCCGGAGGTTAAACAGTGCAGACAATTGTTTGGGCCAGATACCCGCAGAGTCAGCGGAATTGCCCTCGATATGGTCTGGGATCACTTCCTCGCCCGCCATTGGCAGCAGTTTCATCCCCATCCACTGAGTGACTTTGTCAACACAGCCCGTAACGAGGTTGAGCCATACCAACACAATATGCCAGAAGCCTACTTGCTGATGATGGACCGGATGTGGCAGCAAAACTGGCTGTTACAATACCAGTACCCCGAAACATTAGAAACCGCGCTGGTTCGGATGGCCAGCCGTCGCCCTAGGCTCCACCAGCTAGCCCTTACACCAGCCGTATTGATGGCTAACTACAACCAACTAGAACAACAATTCTTTTTGATCTACCCGCAGGTCGAGCAGGCTGCTAAGTGTTATCAACCTAGCAAAAAAAGAGCGCCATAAAGGCGCTCTACAACAAAATAGGTTGTAACAATTACTAGGAGGCTTTGGTTTATGGGTTATTTGAACTGCTCTTCCTCGGTCGAACCTGTCAGTGCGGTGACCGACGAATTACCACCTTGGATAGTGTTGGTCATCTTATCGAAGTAACCAGTACCCACTTCCTGCTGGTGAGCCACGAAGGTATAACCCTTCTCGGCAGCTTCGAACTCTGGGCGCTGAACTTTCTCGACATAATGACGCATACCTTCACCCTGGGCATAAGAGTGGGCTAGCTCGAACATGTTGAACCACATGTTATGGATACCTGCTAGGGTAATGAACTGGTACTTGTAGCCCATGTCCGATAGTTCTTGCTGGAACTTGGCAATGGTTTCGGCATCCAGGTTCTTCTCCCAGTTGAAAGACGGCGAGCAGTTATAGGCCAACAGCTGATCAGGGTACTGGGCATGGATAGCTTCTGCGAACTTACGTGCCTCTTCCAGGCACGGTGTCGCCGTTTCACACCAAATCAAATCAGCATAAGGTGCATAAGCAAGGCCACGGGCAATCGCCTGATCGATACCGGCACGTACGCGGTAGAACCCTTCTTGAGAACGCTCACCAACAATAAAGTCTTTATCATATGGGTCGCAGTCAGAAGTCAGCAGATCTGCCGCATTGGCATCGGTACGGGCAATAACCAAGGTCGTCGTGCCCGCCACATCTGCAGCCAAACGCGCCGCTACCAGCTTCTGCACTGCTTCTTGGGTAGGCACCAGCACCTTACCGCCCATGTGGCCACACTTCTTGACCGACGCCAGCTGATCTTCAAAGTGCACACCTGCCGCACCGGCATCAATCATATTGCGCATTAGCTCGTAAGCATTGAGCACCCCGCCGAAGCCTGCTTCCGCATCGGCAACGATTGGCAGGAAGTAGTCGATACCTTCTTCAGGAGAACTGCCATTCGACCACTGGATTTGGTCTGCACGGCGGAACGAGTTGTTGATACGCTTGACCACAGCGGGTACCGAGTCTACCGGGTAAAGTGACTGATCCGGATACATGCTCGATGCTGTATTGTTATCGGCAGCAACCTGCCAACCTGATAGATAAATGGCTTCAATGCCCGCCTTGGCCTGCTGTACCGCTTGGCCACCAGTTAGGGCGCCCAAACAGTTGACGTAGCCTTTCTTGGAACTGCCGTTGACCAAATCCCACAGCTTATCCGCGCCACGCTGGGCGATAGTATTTGCAGGGGCAAACGAGCCGCGTAGGTTAATAACCTCTTCTGCGGTATAGGTACGCTTTACATGCTTCCAACGTGGGTTTTCCGCCCAGTCCTTTTCCAATGCTTCGATTTGTTGCTGGCGAGTCAATGTCATAATGATGTCCCTCGTTTCATTTGGCGATAATCCGCATCACATATTGTTATTGGTAAACTGACTTTTTATATCGGCCCGATAAGCTTCAAGCATTCGAGCCCTTTCTCGTTATTGGCTTTGTTGGTGTTGCTAATTCTATTGATATCCCGACTGAGTGCTTAAGGCAGATACTCGTAGCCCGGCAATGTCAGGAAGTTGACCAACTCATCGCTAGTGGTCAGCTGTGACATCAGTACTGCAGCCTCGTTATATCTACCCTGCTGGAAATGATCACTGCCAAGCTCTTGCTCTAGCACCTCCATTTCCTCTTTGAGCATCTGCTCGAACAAGGCTTTGGTTACCACACTGCCATTACTCAGCGTCTTTCCGTGTTTGATCCACTGCCAGATAGATGCACGGGAAATCTCTGCCGTGGCCGCATCTTCCATCAAGCCGTAGATAGGCACACAGCCATTGCCGGAGATCCATGCTTCGATATATTGCACCGCAACGCGAATGTTATGTCGCATACCCTCTTCGGTTCGTTCACCTTCACAAGGCTCAAGCAGCATGTCTGCAGTAATTGGCGCATCGTCGCTACGCGAAATATCCAGCTGGTTATTTCTCTCACCAAGCGCTTCGTTAAATACCGCCTTGGCCGTACTGGCAAGGCCTGGGTGGGCCACCCATGTGCCGTCATGACCGTTGTTGGCTTCCAATGACTTATCGGTTTGAATTTTGTTGAGCACCCATTCGTTACGCTCAGGATCTTTCGACGGAATAAACGCTGCCATCCCGCCCATCGCAAAGGCACCACGGCGGTGACAAGTTTTCACCAGCAAGCGCGAGTAGGCATTGAGGAAAGGCTTCTCCATCGTCACCACTTGGCGATCCGGCAGGATGCGATCGGGGTGGTTTCGCAATGTCTTGATATAGCTGAAGATGTAATCCCATCGGCCACAGTTAAGGCCAACGATATGCTCTTTGAGGCTATAGAGGATCTCTTCCATCTCAAATACTGCTGGCAAGGTTTCAATCAGCACCGTAGCCTTGATGGTGCCTCTCGGCAGCTCAAACGTATCTTCGGTAAAACTAAAGACCTCACTCCACCATGCCGCTTCCTGATAAGCCTGCAGCTTGGGAATGTAGAAATAAGGGCCACTGCCTTTTTCCAGCAATGCCTTGTAGTTGTGATAGAAGTAGAGAGCAAAGTCGAGCAGGCAGCCAGGGATAGGCTCACCCTGCCAAAGCAGATGCTTTTCCGGTAAGTGCAGACCACGCACCCGACAAATCAAGACCGCGGGATCCTCATTGAGCTGGTAGTGCTTGCCTGATTCAGGATTGGTATAGGAAATCGTGCCGTTAACAGCATCTTTCAGGTTTTGCTGGCCAGCCAATACTTCACTCCACGCAGGGGCAAAGGAGTCTTCAAAATCTGCCATAAAGACTTTTACATCGGCATTAAGCGCATTGATCACCATCTTACGCTCTACCGGACCGGTGATTTCCACCCGGCGATCTTGCAAGTCTTGCGGAATGTTCTGAACCTTCCACTCGCTGTTTCGGATTTCGGCAGTTTCAGGTAAAAAGTCAGGTAGGCTGCCGGCATCAATAGCAAGTTGACGATGTTCCCGAGTGGCAAGAAGTTCGGGGACTCGTCCGGCAAAACGTTGTACCAAGCGCTCTAAGAAAGCCAGAGCCTCATCATTGAGGATATCTGCTTGTTCTGCCGTCAGCGGCGTTTGTAGTGAAAGCTTCACTTCATGGTTAGTAGACATGCCGTTTTCCATTTTTAACGCTCCCTTACGAATGTAACTTAATCACCACCCCAACCAAGTACGTTTTCGTCTTCACGCAAAACAAACTTGACCTTAACGCCCTATTTACGTTGCCGCAACATACGCCCAATTGCAAGGACTGCCAATTTAACCCAGAAGGCAACAGCACAACCAAATCAATAAAAAACAACAACTTATGAAAAGTAGAGCAATAACTCAAAACACTAAATTGAAACAAAATTCAGGTAAAAACTCGGTTTTATTGCCAATAACTTTTTTCCCGCCATTTCGTAACCACTTACGTAATTAAATTACAGAAAATTCAAATTCAAACGGTTGTCCTGATCTGCGTTTCAAACAGGAGGAGTATTTTGTAGAAGCATTAATACGCTTAAAAAACAACCATTAAAAAAGCTGAAACGGTCATTTTTTATACACAGAAAGCATAGACCCTTAATCAACCGGTTTCATTTATTTTTAATGCGAAACATAATAAACCTACAAATAGCAGCCAGTTTCTTCAAACAGGGTAAATGCGATATACCAGAAAGGTGTGAGCATTCAGAATTTTATGCTGAGATAAGCGGTTTTTGCTCAGCACTTAATTTACGGAAAGGAAATAAAGCAAAGTAGCCGCTAAATGAGCGGCTACAAAAGAAAAATTGCGAGAATGAAGTGCTTACAGTAACTCTTCGACAATATCGGCAAGACGGTGGAAAGTACGGGTACGGCTCGATGTCGGACGCCAGACCAAGCCAATTTCACGGTATGCCTCCTGGCCAGGGGGATCAACCACCACCAGATTCTGGTTGTGCAGCAGGCCATGATCAATCGCCATTTGCGGAATAAAGGTCGTACCTAGGCCATTAGCTACCATCTGTACAAGGGTGTGAAGACTGGTGGCTGTGAATGGGTTAATCTTCTCTTTGGTCGTCAGTTTACACGCAGAAACCGCATGATCGGTAAGGCAGTGCTCTTTTTCCAATAAGAACACCGACTCATCCGGCAGATCGGCGTAGCGCAATGGTGTCGTCACCTGCTCAGCCTGATTACGGCTGATCACCATCTTGAATTCGTCACGGCCCACTACCTGGCTATGCATACCATTAATCTCTACCGGCAGTGCCAAGATCAGGACATCCATCTCGCCATTGCGTAATGCGGCCAGCAGGTTGGTGGTCGTGTCTTCACGCAACAGCAAGTTGAGATTAGGATGCAGACGGTTTACTTCCTGCACCAAGTCACACAGTAGGAAAGGGGCTATGGTTGGGATGCACCCGACCCGTAACTGACCTTCCATGCCATCCCCGGTACAATTAGACAACTCCATCAGGTCTTGGCTTCTCGCCAGTAACTCCCGGCTACGTGCAACCACATCTTCACCCGTCGAGGTAAAGACCAAAGACTTGTTGTCACGCTCAATAAGCTGACAGCCAATGAGTTCTTCAAGATTCTGTACGCCGGAGCTCAAGGTAGACTGGCTGACAAAACACTTTTTTGCCGCCTCGCCAAAATGGCGGGTTTCAAACAAAGTCACTAGGTAATGAAGCTGTTTAAGAGAAGGAAACTTGTTCATCGTAAATTTCGATTACATCAATCTATTTATTCCGCTTTTTTGAATTTACCAGTTTCGCTATAGTTTGTCTCGTCCAAACAGAGAGCCGACCGGAAAGGTAGGCGACAAACACAATATTTAGGAGCACCAACATGGTACTAGTAGGTCGTCAAGCACCAGATTTTACTGCTGCAGCTGTTCTAGGTAACGGCGAAATCGTTGATAACTTCAACTTTGCAGAATTCACTAAAGGTAAGAAAGCAGTAGTATTCTTCTACCCACTTGACTTCACTTTCGTATGTCCTTCAGAGCTAATCGCTTTCGACAAGCGTTTTGAAGACTTCCAAGCGAAAGGCGTAGAAGTAATCGGTGTTTCTATCGACTCTCAGTTCTCTCACAACGCATGGCGTAACACTGCTGTTGAGAACGGCGGTATCGGTCAGGTTAAGTACCCTCTAATTGCTGACGTTAAGCACGAAATCTGTAAAGCTTACGACGTTGAGCACCCAGAAGCAGGCGTTGCTTTCCGTGGTTCTTTCCTAATCGACGAAGACGGTCTTGTACGTCACCAAGTAGTTAACGACCTACCACTAGGCCGTAACATCGACGAAATGCTACGCATGGTTGACGCTCTAAACTTCCACCAGAAGAATGGTGAAGTTTGCCCAGCACAGTGGGAAGAAGGTAAAGCAGGTATGGACGCATCTCCAAAAGGTGTTGCTGACTACCTATCTGAGCACACTGCAGACCTAGCTAAGTAATTTAGCAATCACACCATGCTCACGGTGTGAAGGTAAAAACGCAAAAGCGTAAAGCCAATTGTCAGCCAACGACAAAATAATGAGGCCCGGACACACCGGGCCCTTTTTGTATCTGGGCTTTATTCCCATCGCTATCTCCCGCTAGAACTTTGATCCAACCAATCGTCTCCCTGCGCGATATCGTCTACACTGCTTACCACCTCAACCCTATCCCTAGCTGTTGCTATGACCATTGATCATATTGAAGTTTGTATCGACAACATCGAATCGCTGCACCTTGCCCAACAAGGCGGCGCAACACGGATCGAGCTTTGTTCATCCCTTGCACTTGGTGGCCTAACGCCCAATGCCGGCTTAATGCAGTTGGCAGCCAAACATGCCACAGTACCGGTATATGCCATGATCCGCCCTCGTCAGGGTGATTTCCTGTTCTCGAGCCAAGATAAAGAAATCATGCTGGCAGATGCTTATGCAGCAAAGCAGGCCGGATTGGATGGATTGGTGATCGGTGCCCTTAACGACGATAGCACCATCGACAGCGACTTTATGGCCGAGATCAGCCAAGCTGCCAATGGTATGGGCCTGACTTTCCACCGGGCTATCGACCAGTGCCTAGAGCCGATGGCCGCATTGGATCTCATCATGCAGCACGGCTGTGAGCGTGTGCTCACCTCTGGGCTTGAGGCCAATGCCCTTGACGGCATTCCTATGCTGAAACAGATGGTGAAGCTCTGCGGCGAGCACCTCGCCATCATGGCCGGAGCCGGCGTTAACGCTGGCAACGTAGCACAAATTGTTAAGCAAACCGGCGTCAGGGAAGTGCACTTGTCAGGCAAATCGACACGCCCTTCGCTAATGCAAAGCTATGCCAGTTCGGCCCACATGGGTAATGCTGAAGTCGATGACTTCGCGATTCCAGTCACGGCACCCGAGAAAATTGCTGCCGTGCTCAGCGCCTTGAAAACGCTTTAGCCCTTTCGATCTTTAGGGGCTGTTGCCCCTAAAACTGCTAACTATCTCAAGCAATTAGCACTCCTATTCGTCAAAGCCCCTATTCCGAGTTACTATTTTGTTATCACCCTGAAACGAAATAGAGACGCTTTATGCCTTTTGTTCCCCCAAAGAAGAAACTCAAAAAAAGCGATTACGAAACCGAGCTGGAACGCCTGCAAATAGAGCTGGTGAAGCTGCAGGAGTGGATAAAGCAAGAGGGACTAAAGGTCGTGGTGGTGTTCGAAGGCCGCGATGCTGCCGGTAAAGGCGGCGTCATTAAACGCATCACCGAAAAGCTCAATCCACGTGTTTGCCGCATCGTCGCCCTGGCGACTCCTACAGATCGTGAACGGTCACAATGGTACTTCCAGCGCTATGTCTCCCACCTGCCAGCAGCCGGTGAAATGGTGCTATTCG
The DNA here is from genome assembly GCF_056158405.1 of Photobacterium sp. AWH4_225. Taxonomy (NCBI): domain Bacteria; kingdom Pseudomonadati; phylum Pseudomonadota; class Gammaproteobacteria; order Vibrionales; family Vibrionaceae; genus Photobacterium; species Photobacterium sp. AWH4_225. Next base: position 3,277,678 of record NZ_JBSWTF010000001.1, read on the forward strand.
ATCGCAGCTGGTACAACCGGGCCGGGGTCGAGCATGTGATGGGTTTCTGCAATGATGATGAATATGAGGAGTTCCTTCGTTCCTGTCCCGAATTCGAGCGGATGCTCAAGCGTTCCGGTATCATCTTGCTCAAGTATTGGTTTTCGGTGTCTGACGAAGAGCAGGAAAAACGCTTTATGGAACGGATCAACACGCCAATAAAGCGCTGGAAATTCAGCCCGATGGATCTGGAGTCCCGTAGCCGCTGGGCTGCCTATTCCGCTGCAAAAGACCGAATGTTTGCCTACACCGATACCAAACAATGCCCATGGTGGGTGGTTGATGCAGACACCAAGAAAAAAGCACGGATTAACTGTATCTCCCACCTGCTCAGCCAAATCCCTTATCAAGATATTGCTTACCCCGAAATCAAACTCCCGGACGTCAACAAAGAGGGGTACATCCGCGCACCAGAAGAAAACCAGACCTTTGTACCAGACTTGTTTGGCGGCGATTAAGCTTGGTTAAATAAAATGACGTTTTATTTAACCACTCTACAAAGGGCTATACATGGCTAAAGATCTCTATGCGAGTCTCGACCTTAATCTACTCCGCACTTTTGTGATCCTCTCGCAAGAGCTCAATATGAGGAAAGCTTCAGAGCGGCTGTTTGTCAGCCAACCCGCAGTCAGCCAAGCACTGCAGAAATTGCGTAACCATTTCAACGATGATCTGTTTGTCAAAACCCGCCATGGCCTAAAACCCACAGCTTTCGGTGTTGAGCTGGCCGAAAATATCAGCCCTTTACTCGATGAGTTATCGCACACCCTAAATGCAGGCAATGCATTTACACCATCAAAGCTCGAAGGCACCATCAAGCTTGCCTTAACTCCCACTATCTTAACTTACCTATCAACCCCGCTTTATTTGAAAATTCGCCAAGTCGCGCCAAACGTAAATCTCCACCTCCATAACTGGTCCCCTACATCACTGGAAAAGATCAATAAAGGTGAAGTCACCCTTGGGGTCAACTTTGAAATCCACCATGCAACAAAAGAGCTTATTCAGAAGAAAATTTGTGACGATAAATTCACACTGTATGTTCGCAAAGACCATCCGATCAGTAAAAAAACACTAACTCCCAAAGATCTCGACGGATTGGAAGTAGCCAGTATTATTATTTCCGACTGGAATTCCAATATACCTATCGTAGAGAAAATTATGAAATCACATGGCTTCTATGTAAGAACAGCCTTTCGCTCAGAACTACCGATGGCGGTATTAGATATTATCAAACATACAGATATGATCTATCCGTCATCATCATTTCTTCCCAGAGAAGAAAGAAAACAACTTCGAGGATTAAAACTCAAAGTCAATGATCAAGACTTTAAAGTCCCTCTCATGGCATTTATGCACCAAAGAGATCGCCGTAACCCTTTAACATTGTGGCTATTAAGCTTGATTGAAGAACTATTAAAAGAGCACGGAGAAAACTGAAAACCACCAATAAATAGAGTACAATGTTCAACACAACTAACATATTAACCACTCACACTTTTCAGCCCCCCCCCCTCATAAGCTATGCTTATCACCTCGTTAAATTGCCGTAATTAATAACCTTCACTTAATGACTAAATCATAACCACTAATTAGAGCAAGCTAAGTTAATTGTTTAATATTCACTCCGTCAACACGGCGGCATGATTTACCAAGCTTCCCAGACATATCTACTTATTAAAAATATCGTTCCAGTCGCTAATAGTTGTATTTTTGGCTAATGGGCGATGATAAACACATTTATAATTAAGAGTATCCAATGAAAATTCAATCACTTGCTTCATTAGTGGCTGCAACCATTTTAACTGGCTGTTCATCATCTTCTGGTTCAAAAAACGATACGGTTGATCCTGAGTTTGATGATCCTCGTGCAGGGATTGAAAACCCGATAGAGAAAGATGACTCACCAGAATGGGGATTACCCACCGATGATGCTCCTGAGATGGGAAAAAATCATATTGCTATATCGAATGATGGTGATGTTCTTCTTAATGGGGAGAAGGTTGGAAAGGTAGATCCAACAAATGGTTTAGTCTGGAAGGATGGTGTCCTGGTGGGAAATGTTACTTTTGATAAAGACACAGGATCTTTTACTTTCAAAGAATACCAAAGCCAAAATCAATATACTTTCACAATTAATAAAAATGGCGTAGTGACTATCGATTGGGAGAACTCCACTATCGACAATGGCTGGGACGTTCAAAAGCCAGCACCTGAATTACCACCAACTGATGATGCTCCTGAAATGGGCATAAACCATATAAGCCTTAGCGATGATGGAACTATCAATCTGAATGGCGAAGAAGCCGGTACCGTTGATTTCTCTAATGGTATGGTTTGGAACAATGATGGTGAGTTAGCAGGTTCCGTCGATAAAAATACCGATGGGTCATTTGCGTATACCCATCATAGCACAGGTCATACATTTAATTTCACCGTTAACAAAGATGGAATTGTTGCCGTTGACCGAGACAGAAATGGCCCTGCACCTCAACTCTTCCAACACCAAAAATTATCTGCTGATCAAAAATCTCAGCTACGCGCTAAGTCACGAGAGCTGCGTGAAGCGATCAAAGCCAAGGTAGAGCGCTCATAAATTCGCTTTCACTGGACTTAAGCCGCCCCTTTATGGCGGCTTTCTTTTCTTATGGTATGCGCCTATGACACGCTTAACTTATACCTTGTGCATTTTGCTATCAATTTCAGTCAGCTATATGACAAAAGCGAGTGAACCGCTGCTTGGCTTCCAGGTTTCAAAAACCGGGGATGACTGGATAGGAACAATAACAGGCAGCTTGCAAGCGACTGAAGAGGTCAATATCAATGCTGAACTCGATTCAACCGGTTATCTCGAGATAGGTACGGGTTATGGAGTCATGCTGGGACAGTTTTATACCGAGGCTTACGCTAGCTATGGACGTGCTGACAGTATCGATATTTATGATGTTGGCATATTTTCCGGTACAGCCCTAACGGAAGCAGTAATGATCTATGCCAGTACGTCACATGAGTGGAGAAAAACCAAAACTTTGCTTGATGTCGACTGGTTTGATCAACGTGAGTGGAAAAGTACGCTAGGCGTCAGCTATAGCCCTAAGCCGTGGTTAAGCGCAAGCTATAGCTTTAACCATGACAGGCTACTCTCAGGTGATCGTTTCTCGCAAGATGTTATTAATGACAATATAAACAGCCACGATATTACCCTCAGCTTCAAACCCAAATGGATTGAGCCCTATATCAAATATATCTACGGGGAGCACCGTGCCCGCCCTGGAGAACCCGTGACATCAGACAGCACAATAGAAGCCGGCTTCAATTTTCAATTCAAATAACGCCTATAAAGCACCTTGTCCATTTGGTACTCGCGCCCCTGATAATTGATTTTTCAGGGGTCTTTTTGCGCTACTTACTTCAAAGCCAATACTTACAGCCCAAAAGCTGTGGTATCTTGATACTTGAGTGAACAAGTAAGGAATGCTGTAATGGCCAAAGATTTATCGGCAAATCTCGACCTAAACCTGCTCAAAACCCTGCTGGTGATTTATCAGGAGCAGAACTTGCGTAAGGCCTCGGAGCGTTTGTTCGTCACCCAACCGGCGGTCAGCCATGCGCTGCAAAAGCTCCGCCTTCATTTCGGTGATGACTTATTCACCAAAACCCGTACCGGTTTAACCCCGACGCCCTATGCCGATCAACTGTGCCTAAAGTTGGCTCCTGCTCTCGATAACCTGTTCACTGCGGTCAATACTAACCAGGAATTCAACCCTGCAGAGATAACGGGCAAATTGCGAATTGCCTTGGCACCGCAATATATCTATGCCTTTGGCAGCAAATTATATTTATCGATTCAGGAGCAAGCACCGAACTGTCAGGTAGAAGTGATTAACTGGAGTGCAACAACCTTTCCAGAATTGCTTAATGGCAGTACCCAAATTGCCCTGAACTATGATATTGCCAACACTAGCAAGGAGCTGTATCGCCAGACTATTCCAGGTGATAAGGGAGTAGTGATAGTTCGCAGGGATCACCCCTTTACTAACTCTTCAATAACTATTCCCGAAGCCAAAGAGGCAAAATTTGCCTGCTTAATCGTACCGGAGCGCAATGAGCAAGTGGCTGATATAGAGCAGTACTTTGCCCACTACGACTTAATCCCAAATATCTGCTTTCGTTCAACGTCCCCAGAAGCAGTCCTTCAGGTAGTCAAACAGAGCGATCACCTGTTTCCGACGATTGATATCATGGTGCCCGATGATGACCCGGATTTTCGAAAAATCGAAGCCATCGTCAATGGGCCAATAGTGGGGTTTTCTTCAGTATGCTTCTATCACCAATCAAAACATAAAGACCCGCTGACCCAGTGGCTGTTTGGGCTTATTAAGCAATTACACCTTGAGCTTCAATAGCCAAAACCATAGCAATAAACAGCATGAATAACACTGTTCAGATTTAGTAATTAGATAAATAACAAAGCAAAATTTAGTATTTACCTCGCTGGCAGGGAAAGCCCGGCATCACAAAGTCAGATTCTTTGCAGCAGGTAAATAATGAAAAAAACACTACTCACTCTATCGATCGTTGCCCTATTTTCATCGTCAGCATTTGCTAGCAAGCAAGGCGCTTACATCGGTGCAGACATTGGTGCCAACTATGTCGGCTCCTATTACCTAGACAGCAACATTGGGTTGGTCGCAGGCTATGACTTCCAACTGTCCCCTAAGATAGTCGTTGGCGTCGAGGGCGAATACCGCAATATGGGCAGCGACAGTGCCTTTGATGGCACATCCGGTATCAACGTAGGTGCCGATGTCAGCGCCTCTTCCTATGGTATCAATATCAAACCGAAGTATTACTTCACCGACAGTTTTTACGGTGCAGTCATGGTAGGCATGCAGCGTATCACTTACGAAGAGAAGCTCACTATCGGCAACGACACACTGGGTGGCAAAGACACTGCCAATGGCTTTGCTTTTGGCATCGAAGGTGGCTATGAGCTAAACCGCAATGTCAGCTTTCGTGGTGGTATCAAGGCAGCGACAGCAGACCTTCTTGGCTACGATACCGAGTTTGGCACCATCTACGCCGGGGTGAACTACAAGTTCAACTGAGCCTAATACACTCACAACCCAATAAAAACACCGTGCAATAAGCTTTGCTTATCACTCATATCAATCGAACTAATTAGATTGTGTACGGTGTTCAATTTAATATTTCTCGCATCGGAAGAGATAACGTTCAACCTGTGCGAACCAACATTTATTAGAGAATTTAGAGATCACTATTATGAAAAAGACCATTTTTGCTCTAACTATTGCTTCACTACTTTCAGCTCCAGCTTTGGCTTCAAAAGAAGGTTTCTATGTAGGTGCTGATCTGAGCACCAACAAACTTGAAGGTGAATCATTAGGTGCAGGTATCGGTCTGACTGCTGGTTATAACTTCCAAGTTGCGCCAAGTGTCGTCATCGGTGTCGAAGGTGAATACCGCAATTTTGGCGAAGATAGTGGTGATTACTTCGGATTTGATTACAAAGACAAGGCACACAGCTTTGGTGTGAATGTTAAACCAAAATATTTTTTCAACGATAAATTTTACGCCGGTGTTGAACTAGGTCTTCATAATGTCACTGTTGATCTTAGTGATGATTTCTTTGATGTTCGACTTAAAGAAAGCAACACCAGCCTGTCATATGGGTTGGAAGCCGGCTATGAAGTAACCAACAATGTGACCATCAAAGGTGGCTACAAAGCTTATGCCGGAGAAGTGGTAGGGGTTGACCTCGATTTAGACACCTTCTACATCGGTGCTAACTACAACTTCTAATCTCGCCTTTATTCAAAAGACGAAAAATACCTGACGGCATTACCGCCGTCAGGTTTCATTTGCTACTTTTCAAAACAGAATTCCCACACAATGAAACCATCTATAGGATTGCTCCTAGCGACACTCCTCTCAACGAGTGCTATAGCTAGCTCAGTAGAAGGCCCATATGTTGGGCTAAAACTTGGCTTTACCGACTACAGAAAGGCAACTCTGGCGGGTCAATATGGATTGGCTGTGGGCTATACATCTGCCATCACCCCAAGGGTTTCATTGAGTGCGGAACTCAGTGCAACTGAATTGGGCGATAGTATTTTCTTCAAAGGCTTCAAAAGTACCAACTATAAAACCCACAGCTATAGTGCCGTACTCAAACCCAAGTACCATTTTCTGGCGCTAGATTATCAACCCGCCTATGTGTCTGCCGTACTCGGGGTCAGCCGGATTGAAGAAAGCCGAAGGTCTTATGTTGGGGGAGGTGAATATCAAAAAGAGCGAGACCACGACATAACGGGGATCTATGGATTTGAGGTCGGTCGAGAAATTACACTGGATCTCGATATTGTCGGTTACTACCATTTCCAAAAAGCCAATATGTTTGGCGAAAGTAACTACTATGTCAGTTATGGGGTAGGCGTTAATTACCAGTTCTAAGTCGCAAAAAAACGCCCCGACATGATCAGGACGAACATTCGTTACTCAATCTTGAATATTCGCTACTTCAAGATATTTTCTAGCTCTTCCTGGCTAGTGTGGCGGATATCCTTACCTTTCACGAAGTAGATAATGTATTCGCAGATATTCTGGCAACGATCCCCAACCCGCTCAATCGAGCGTGCCGACCACATCACCTGCAACACATTGGGAATCGAACGTGGATCTTCCATCATGTAGGTCATCAACTGACGGATAATCGCTTCATATTCACGGTCGATGCGATCGTCTTCCTGATACACCTCTATCGCCGCCTTCACATCCATCCGGGCAAACGCATCCAACACCTCATGCAGCATACGGACTGCACTTTGGCCGAGAGCTTCGAGCGATACCAACAGGTTGTATTGCTTGTTGGTGAAGTTCTCCAACGCAACCTTGGCAATACTTTCTGCTACATCACCGATTCGCTCCAAATCAGTAATGGTTTTGATGATAGCAATCACCAAGCGCAAGTCACTGGCCGTCGGCTGGCGTTTGGCAATAATGCGGGTACAGGCTTCGTCGATGGCCACTTCCATGGCGTTGACTTTGTGGTCATCCTTAATAACGCGGCGAGCCAACTCGATATCCTGCTTGTGCATCGCCTTGAGGGCATCGGCCAGTTGCTGCTCGACCAAACCGCCCATCGCCAGTACATGGGTACGGATACTTTCCAATTCGGCATTAAACTGGCCGGAGATATGACGGCCAAGGCTCAAATTATCTAACATTACTTTCTCCTTAACCGTAACGACCGGTAATGTAATCTTCGGTGCGTTTCTCTTTCGGGGTGGTGAAGATATCGTTGGTGCTGGTGTATTCCACCAGCTCGCCCATGTGCATAAAGGCGGTATTGTCGGACACGCGGGCCGCCTGCTGCATATTGTGGGTAACAATAATCACCGTATATTTGGTTTTCAGATCGTTAATCAACTCTTCGATGGTGAGGGTCGATATCGGATCCAACGCCGAGGTCGGCTCATCGAGCAATAGCACTTCCGGCTCTATCGCAATAGCCCTGGCAATGACCAAACGCTGCTGCTGGCCACCGGACAGGCCAAAGGCATTCTCATGCAAACGGTCTTTGACTTCGTCCCACAAGGCCGCCCCTCGCAGCGAGCTTTCTACGGCGTCATCGAGTACACGGCGATCTTTGATATTCTGCAGCCTCAGGCCGTAGACCACATTCTCGTAAATTGACTTAGGGAAAGGGTTCGGGCGCTGGAACACCATACCGACACGCCGACGAAGCGAAGCGACATCGACTTTTTTATCGTAGATATTCTGCCCATGCAGCATCACCTTGCCATCAACCTTACAGCCTTCCACCAGCTCATTCATCCGGTTGATGCAGCGTAGCAAGGTTGACTTACCGCACCCCGACGGGCCGATAAATGCCGTCACCTGCCCTTTGGCAATTCGCATATTGATGTCATAGAGGGCCTGGTGAGAACCATAGTGCAGATCCAGCCCCTCGATAGACAGCGCCGTCTGCTCTTCCGGCAACGCTGACAAATCAACAGGCTCAAACAGGCCAATTGGGGAATTAGTTGAAAACATACTTTTTCCTGAATCTCACTATTGCTCTAAAGAGCGGAATTTCTCACGCAAATGGTTACGGATACCGATAGCTGTCAGGTTCAAACCGACAATCACGGTTACCAGCAAAAATGACGTGGCGTAAACAAGCGGTCTGGCCGCCTCCACATTCGGACTTTGAAAACCAACATCATATATATGATAACCGAGATGCATGAATTTTCGATCCAAATGCAGATATGGAAATTGCCCGTCTATCGGCAATGACGGTGCCATTTTCACAACCCCGACCAACATTAATGGGGCAACCTCACCGGCTGCACGCGCAACCGCCAAGATAAGTCCAGTCATGATCGCAGGACTTGCCATAGGCAATACTGTCCGCCACAACGTTTCAGCCTGCGTAGCCCCCAGTGCTAAAGAGCCATGGCGGATCGAATTGGGGATTCTCGCCAAGCCCTCTTCGGTCGAGACAATCACTACCGGCAGGGTCAAGATAGCCAAAGTCAATGCCGACCATAAAATCCCGGGCGTGCCGAAGGTCGGCGCCGGAAGCTGGTCGGAAAAAAACAAGTCATCAATCTGGGCACCGACAATATAGACAAAGAAGCCCAGCCCGAACACGCCGTACACAATCGACGGCACACCAGCCAAGTTAATGACCGCGACCCGGATCAATTTGGTAAAAGTGCTCTTACCCGCATACTCATGAAGGTAGACGGCTGCCAATACCCCCAGAGGGGTCACTATCACACTCATCAGCAGTACCATGAACACAGTACCGAAGATCGCAGGAAATACCCCCCCCTCGGTGTTGGCTTCACGGGGATCATCACTGACAAAGTTGCCCAGCTGACTGGCCCAGTGACCTAACTTTCCTGCCGTAGATAAATCGTTGGGATACCAGATATCCAGTATCTGCTCGATTGGCAGTACGATTTCTTGCCCAGTCATCTCCCGGACAATCACACTGTCTCGATTCAGTTGCTGATGGAGGGTCAGCAGCTGTTGTTCGATTTGGGCAAAACGCTGCTCCAGCAATTGCCGCTCGCCAATGAACGTTCCTTCATCACCTTGCTGGCGAGATTTAGCGTTCAGTTGCTCAAACTGCAAATTGAGCTTCGCTAGATCCGACTGTTCTATTTGGCTAATTAAATCACGAACAATCTCAGCCTGCTCCAAACTCGCCTCAAGCTCTTGCAGCGGGATCTCAACACCATCATCCATTAAACCGACAGGGAATCCATAAAACCTGCCATTCTTCAACCGCTCGATGACCGCCACGCCTTTTGCTGGCTCTTGGCTGATGATATGCGGCTCAAGGACCGTGACGAAATCACTGCCAAGCACATCGCGGTTACCGGTTTTGATCACGTAACGGAAAGTCTTGTCGCCTTCAAAACCAGAGGTATCAATGCCGGCCTCGGCCAGTTGTTTTACTGGCACGGCTTTGCGCTCGTATAACTCGCCGATGATAGTGCTTTGATAACCGTTTTGCTCAACCTCAAACTGGTACACAGGAGCCGGCCAGAAGTAACCCAGCCCCTTCCAGCCTATTAGTAGCAACAAGCCAAGTACCACGATCAGGCTCAGGCTAACTGCACCTGCGGTCAGCCACACCCAAGGTGCGCCAGATTTCAGCCACCTATTCATTTACAGCATTACTCATTAAAACCGTTGCTCATTAATTTCGCTTTTCATTACGTTGATTACTTCCAAAGCCGCTCAATAGCCATTAGAGCGAGCTGTACTTTTCCCGCAATCGCTGGCGGACGAGCTCTGCGACGGTATTGAACAAAAAAGTAAAGACAAACAGGACAAAAGCGGCCAGGAACATTACCCGGTAATGGGAGCTCCCCACTTCGCTTTCCGGCATTTCAATAGCAATGGTGGCTGCCAATGTCCGCATCCCCTCAAGGATATTCCAGTCCATGATCGGCGTGTTGCCCGTTGCCATCAGTACTATCATGGTTTCACCCACAGCGCGGCCGAGACCCATCATGATGGCCGAGAAAATACCCGGGCTGGCAGTCAGCAGCACGACCCGCGTCAATGTCTGCCAATGGGTTGCCCCCAGAGCCAGTGAACCGCTCGTCAAGTGGCCTGGCACCGAGAAAATCGCATCTTCCGCGATGGAGAAAATGGTCGGGACAACGGCGATCCCCATCGCGATCCCTACCACCAAGGCATTGCGCTGATCGTAACCAATGCCCCACTCATCACTCAGGTATGTCCTGACATCGCCGGCAAACCAAGTTTGCTCCAGCCAGGGGCTCCAGCTAAAACAGGCATAGGCAATCAGGACAATGGCTGGGATCAGCAATAGAACATGGAAACCGCTTGGGATACGGCTGCGCCAGTTGTCTGGCAGCAGGGACCAGCCAATACCGGCCACTAACATCCCCAGCGGGAACATCAGCACCAGGGCCACCATACCAACCAGGTGTGATTCAACGATCGGCGCCAGCCAAATACCGGCAAGAAAGCCGAGGATAACGGTAGGCAGCGCTTCCATCAGTTCAATCGTCGGTTTCACGATGCCGCGCATTCGTGAAGACATGAAGTAAGCGGTATAGATAGCCCCCGCCAATGCCACCGGCACTGCGAACATCAAGCCATACAGGGCAGCCTTCAGGGTACCGAAAACCAGCGGGACCAAACTCAGCTTGGGTTCGAATTCATCACTGGCTGACGTCGACTGCCAGACATAATCTGGCTCCGGGTAGCCCTCGTACCAAATTTTTTGCCACAGCGAGGCAAAGCCTATCTCCGGGTGAGGGTTTTTAACATTATAAACTTGCCAGTCATTGCCATTTTGCGTAACTAGGCGATCGGCATGCGGTGAGATCACTATCTGCTGCGGCAAGCCATTGTCAAAAACAGGCTCGCGGTAAATAGCCCCTTTTACCGTGGTATAGAAAGCCGATAACTTCCCATCTTGTTGGAGAGCAAAAAAGCCTTTGCGGGTATGCTCAGGGATCAGCTTGGTGACCGGACTGTTACCTACCTCAAAGTCACGGGTCCGCACCATGGTTCGTTTGCCATCCTTACGGATCTCAAACCACTGGGAAAGTGATTGATCGCTGTGGCTGATAAGCAAGGAGTTTGCGCCTGATAATAGCGCCAATTGCTGGGCATGACTGCCCGGCTCTTCAACCTCAACCACTTCCCGTACCCAGCCCGAACGGCTGCCAAATGCCACGACATACAGCTTATCTGCGGCGAGGACATAGGCGGTGCGCGCGTCAGGGGTCACCACGATATCATCGGCCGCCTCCGGCAACCCGCTAATAGCGAAGGAAGACGATTGCCAGTCATGGTTATTGCCCCCCAGCACATTGCTGTTCTCGGTAAACAGCATCGCTCTAGCCCTGCCATCAGCAGTCAAACCCATGATGATCGCTTGCTGGCCACGAACAGAAGCAGCTAAATTCACAATTGGCTGAGCCTTGGGATCAAGCTGAAGTTGCTCGTTGCCCAGAGGGAAATCCAGCGAGAGTGTGCTCTCTCCCCGAAGCGTAGATAGTGAAGGCTTGGTAATCACGACCTCACCTTGCTTGCCGCCCAAGGCGTATAGCCTGTCTGCAGGTAAGGTACGCCCCACACTGGCCACATCACCCAGCAAGTCCGCCGTATCATAAACCTCACCAGCACTAGAGCGAAACAGGCTAATTGCGCTTAGCGAGCCATCATCAGCTAATCGGAATAGGTGGTTATTATTGTCACTGACACGAATTTCAGCTGTTTGATTGTTAAACGAGGTAGAAAATTGTTGCTGGGGAGTCACCTTAACCGATGAGAAGATCGGCAGGATCACATACAGGAGGTAGAAAAAGATCAAAATGAGGGTAACAAGGACAAAGATCCCGCCGGACGTCACTCCCACACGAACCAGCTTATCTTTTACCTTACGGCCAGGACTCTCTCCCATCAAAATCGCACCGGCCTTTGCCATCATTACCTCAATAAATTTACACGTTTACTAATAGTATTTCCCTAATATGACAATTATATGACAAGAGAGCTTCCCAGTCATGTCGGACACACATGGCTGGATCCTGAAGAAGATCATGATGGTGGATTTATTTCGCCTTAGTCATAAATGACATAAAAGTGAAATGAAATTTAATTATTATTCTGTTATGTGATTTCGTAAAAAATTCAATACCTTGATCGGTCTATAAGCCTAGACAGGCCGTGTTGATGCTCACATAATAACCTATACAGAACGGGCAATGACGCCTCTCGGTAATAAGGACATCGTTATGAAGCATCTGATCATCACTGTCATCGGCCAAGATCGCCCTGGCCTAGTAGAAACCCTGTCCGACACGGTTTACCAGAACCATGGCAACTGGCTCTCCAGTAGCCTCAGCAAGTTAGCCGGCCAGTTTACCGGTATCCTGCAAGTGGAAGTCGCCGACCAATATGTCGCGGTACTCAGCAAGGCGCTCACACAGCTTGATAACCTTCAAGTCCAGATCGTCGAAGAAGAAAGTAAGACCCTGCCAACTTCTGTTGTTCACCACCTGCTAGTCACAGGTAATGACCGCTCAGGTATTGTCAAAGACGTCACCACCAAGCTCAATCAGCTTGGGATAAATATTCACAAACTCAAAACGCATTCCGACAGTGCGCCTAACTGGGGCTACCCGATTTTCTCAGCCCGTTTCCAGTTGGAGCTGCCAGGTGATTTGAGTATTGAGTATGTCCAAGAAGAGCTGGAGAAGATTGCCGACGATCTCACCATCGACATCGACGATAACTGATCCCTCTCATGCACCAATAGTAAGTAGGATGACAATGAGCGCAGAACCCCTTTACACCGACAAAGAACTGAGTTGGCTATCTTTTAACGAGCGCGTATTGCAGGAGGCGGCTGACAAATCAGTTCCGCTGATTGAACGGGTCCGCTTTCTCGGTATCTACTCGAGCAATACCGATGAGTTCTATAAAGTCCGGTTTGCCGATGTCAAACGCCGAATCCTGATCAACGAAGAGCAAGGCGGCAATGACCGGGCCAAGGAGCTGCTGAGCAAGATCCAGAGCCGGGTGCTCAAGCTCAACCAGGACTTCGATACCCTATACAATGAAATCCTGCTGGAAATGGCCCGGCGCCATATCTTCCTGGTCAATGAGCAGCAGCTCGATGACCACCAGCAAGCCTGGCTGAGAAAGCACTTCCGCAACCGCATTCTGCCTCATGTCACGCCTATCTTACTGACTGACGATATCGATCTGCTGCAGTTCCTCAAGGATGAATATTCCTACCTTGCCGTGGAGATGCGCCAAGGCGTTAACAAGCGTTACGCCCTGATCGAAATTCCAACCGACCAGTTACCCCGTTTTATCCAGCTTCCTGAAGCCAAGGGGAAGCGCCGCAAGACCCTTATCTTCCTTGATAACATCATCCGCTTCTGTCTTGATGACATCTTCAGTGGCTTGTTCGAATACGATGAGTTGTCTGCCTATGCGATGAAGATGACCCGTGATGCCGAATACGACTTGAGCCAGGAAGTAGAGCATAGCCTGCTCGAGCAGATGTCAGAGGGTTTGGACCAGCGCCTGACCGCCATGCCGGTCCGGTTCGTCTACCAGCGTGATATGCCTGGTGATATGGTTGATGTCCTGTGTGGCCTGCTGAAAGTCTCAAGCTACGACAGTATCATTCCGGGTGGCCGCTACCATAATTTCAAGGACTTCATCGGCTTCCCGAATGTTGGCCGTGATTATCTGGAAAATAAACCACTGCCGCCACTCGAGAGCGCCCAGTTTGTTAATGGCCGCAATGCGTTCGATGCCATTAAGAAACAGGATATCCTGCTGTACTACCCGTACCATACCTTTGGCCACATGACGGAGTTGGTTCGCCAGGCTGCCTATGATCCGAAAGTACGCAGCATCAAGATCAATATCTATCGAGTCGCCAAAAACTCACAGATCATCGAGTCGATGATCGATGCCGCCAACAACGGTAAACAAGTCACGGTGGTGGTTGAACTGCAAGCCCGCTTCGACGAGGAAGCCAATATCGAATGGGCCCGTCGCCTAACCGAAGCTGGGGTACAGGTTCTGTTTGGTGTGCCTGGTCTAAAGATTCACTCCAAACTTTGCCTGATTACCCGCAAGGAAGGAGATGAGTTGGTACGTTATGCCCACCTTGGGACCGGCAACTTCCACGAGAAAACAGCGCGTATCTACACTGACTTTTCGCTAATGACCTGCCGCACCGAAATCACCGACGAGGTAAGGATGGTGTTCAACTACATCCAAAACCCTTACCGCCCGGTGAAATTCAAGCACCTGATTGTATCGCCGCGTAACTCCCGCTCGCGCCTGTATGACCTGATTGACCGGGAGATTGCACACGCCAAGCAAAACTTACCATCCGGTATTACACTAAAGGTGAACAACCTAGTCGATAAGGGTCTGATTAATCTGCTTTACCAAGCGAGCAGTGCCGGTGTGAAAATCAAACTGATTATCCGTGGCATGTGCGCATTGATCCCGGGTATCAAAGGGATCAGCGAAAACATCACGGCCATCAGTATCATCGACCGTTTCCTCGAGCACCCTCGTGTCGTGGTGTTTGAAAACAACGGTGAGCCTGATGTGTACATTTCATCCGCCGACTGGATGACCCGTAATATCGACAACCGTATCGAAGTCGGCTGCCCGATTTTTGATCCGGAGCTGAAAACCAAGATTATCGACATACTCAATATCCAGCTGTCTGATACCGTGAAGGCACGTATTATTGATAAAGAAATGTCCAATAAGTACGTCCCTAGAGGCAACAGACGTAAGATCCGCTCGCAGATTGCGATTTACGACTACCTCAAACAGTCAGAAAAACAGCTGAAGAAAAAACTAAAGAGCGATTCCAATACATGACAGAACCTGTACGCCCAAGAGAAGTCGCTGCGATAGATATTGGCTCGAACAGTTTCCACATGGTGGTTGCCCGCATAGTCGGGCAAAGCCTGCAAATCATCAGCCGTCATAAGCAACGTGTTCATCTGGCCTCTGGGCTCGATGACCACCATAACCTCGATCAGGCCGCCATCCAGCGTGGCCTGAACTGCTTGGCGATGTTTGCTGAACGCCTGCAAGGATTTGAGCCGGAAAATGTCCGCATTGCAGCAACTTACACGTTACGGCAGGCAAACAATGCCCATGTCTTCCTCAAACGCGCGGAAGCCCTGATCCCCTATCCGATTGAAATCATCCCCGGCACCGAAGAAGCCCGCCTTATTTATCTTGGCGTCGCCCATACCCAGCCAGACAACGGCCAAAAGCTGATTGTCGATATCGGGGGTGGTAGTACCGAACTGGTGATTGGTGATGGCTTCACCCCGCAGCTGGCTTACAGCAAGCACATGGGGTGTGTCAGCTACAACAAGAACTACTTTGCCAAAGGTAAAATCAGTAGCAAAAACATGGCTACGGCCCAGCTGGCTGCCCAGCAAAAGCTCGAGAGTATTGCCAGTAAATACACCCGCAAGGGCTGGCAGACTGCAATTGGCTCATCCGGCACCATCAAGGCAATCCGTGAAGTTTTGATCGGACAAGGCCATAACGACGGGGTGATCACCGCCAAACGTCTGCAGCAACTCTATGATGCTATCCTCAAGGTCAAACACTCGGATGACCTCGACTTTGTCGGCCTGAGTGATGATCGTAAACCTGTCTTTGCCGCCGGTGTCGCCATCCTCAGTGCCGTATTCAAGTCTTTGGATATAAAAGAGATGATCTTCTCAGACGGTGCCCTTCGAGAAGGTTTGCTGTACGAAATGGAAGAGCGTTTCCGCCATAGCGATATCCGGGTCAGAACCGCCAGCTCCATGGCCAAACAGTACAATGTCGATATTGGCCAGGCCAACCGAGTCAAGGCAACCGCCGAGCAGCTCTACAACCAAATCGAGCCGCAACCGGGCCTGACAAAAATCGAGCTGGCAACCCTGCTTAGCTGGGGAGCATTGCTCCACGAAGTCGGCTTGAGTATCAGCTACCCAGGCTTCCACCGCCATTCAGCCTACCTGCTGCGCCACAGCACCATGCCGGGTTTTAACCTCGAACAGCAGACCGTGTTGGCGACCTTGGTGCGTTTCCAGCGCAAGAGCCTGAAACTCGAAGAAATGCCAGAGCTGAGCATCTACAAGCGCAAGCATCTCTACCCGTTAATCCGCACTTTGAGGCTAGCTGTTGCCCTCAATGGCCAACGCAGTGATGATCCGCTACCGACGATAGCGGTCGATGCTGACAAGGAAAAGTGGCAGCTGACGCTGCCCGAAGACTGGGAAGGGAGTAACCGCTTACTGGCAGCCGATTTACGCCAAGAGCAGGCATACTGGCGCAAAGCCGGCTGGGAGTTAGAGCTCTCACCGGATAATGGCTAGCCCCTATCAAAAAAGCCGGAGTGATTTCAGTCACTCCGGCTTTTTCTATGCGAGTTATTTATCTAACCCCAACTCCAGCAAGGTTTGATTCACGGCTTCGGCAGGAAGCGGAACATAACCATCCTTCTTCACCAAATCCTGCCCTTGATCCGATAGGATAAAGCGGATGAATTCACTCTCGAGCGGCGGTAATGGCCGGTCTGGGTGCTTGTTGACATAGATATACAGGTAACGGGCCAATGGATAGCGGCCGCTGGCAGCATTATCGATAGTCGGCGCGACATAGTCACTGCCCTTGCGTGCAATAGGCAGCGCCCTGATCCCCGTGGTCTGGTAACCTACCCCGGAGTAACCAATGGAGTTAAGCGATGTCGAGACCGACTGCACAACAGAAGCCGAGCCCGGCTGTTCATTGACATTATTACGGAAGTCCCCCTGACACAGGGCCTTTTGCTTAAAATAACCATAAGTACCAGAGACAGAATTACGACCGAACAGTTGAATACTCCGCTTTTCCCAACTGCCTTTCAGTCCTAATTGCCCCCACCGAGTGATCGCTTGGTTACCGCCACAACGCAGCGTCTGTGAGAAAATAGCGTCAAGCTGGGTGAAATCGAGCCCCTGCAGCGGGTTGTCCTCGTTAACGAACACCGCCAACGCGTCGATTGCGACCCGGATCTCCGTCGGCTTGTAACCGTATTCTTGCTCGAACGCCGCAATTTCTCTGGCCTTCATCCGCCGGCTCATCGGTCCAAACTGGGCAGTGGCTTCTATCAATGCCGTCGGTGCAGTGGACGATCCAGCGGCCTGAACCTGGATATTCACACTTGGATAGGTACGCTTGAATTCTTCTGACCAGTAGGTCATCAGATTAGCAAAGGTGTCGGAACCCACCGACGATAAATTACCGGAGATCCCTTTTACCTTGGTGTAATGGGGCAATGGGCTGTGATCCGCCTGCGCCGGGCCTGTTGTGGCCAAGATAGCGGCTGGCAATACAAAGAAGGTGATTTTCTGCCATCGGGCCATGGCCTGCCTGATCCGGTTTATCATTCGATTAGTGTGACTCCTCAAAACAATACTCAAAAAAACAAAAGCGGCCCTTTAGGCCGCTCAATACTTTAGCATATTTTTTGCTGAGCTAACTTTGTGCTGCGTAAGCTTTATGCTGCGTTAGCAATCAATCGCTGAGGCAGGGTAAAGGCAAACGTACTGCCAACACCCACTTCACTCTCTATTTCTAGATGTGAGTCATGATGGCTAAGTGCATGCTTAACAATCGCCAGACCCAATCCACTACCCCCGGTTTCACGCGAGCGGGCTTTGTCGACCCGGTAGAAACGTTCAGTCAGTCGATGAATATGCTGCGGCTCGATGCCCTGCCCTTGGTCGGTCACTTCCAACCTTGGACCGGCTGAGGTCAGATACCAGCGCACCTTCACCTCGGCATCTACCGGGGTATGCTTAACTGCGTTATACACCAAGTTGGAAATCGCACTGCGCAGCTGATCTTCATCGCCCAACACCTTGAGCGATTTGTCCACCTCAAAGGTAAACAGCTGCTCCTCGCCGCCGCTGAGTGAAATCGCTTCTTTTTCAAGTACATCCAGCATAGCCGGCACATCGATGGTTTCTTCCAACTCGATATTCGGTGCCGCTTCGATTTTCGACAGGGTCAGCAACTGTTCGACTAATGAGTTCATCCGGGTCAGCTGCTCGGTCATTACCCCGTGGGCTTTATCCCACATCGGCCCCACCAGCATCTCAGGATCTTTCGACATCTCCAGGTAACCCTGCAGCACCGTCATAGGTGTACGAAGTTCATGGGAAACGTTGGCAAAGAAATTGCGACGCATCCCTTCTAGCTGCTTAACCTGGGACACATCACGCACCACCATCAGATACTCACCCTCGGTGTAGTGCATGATCCGCAATTCTAGGGTGCGGTCGTAATTAAGCGGAGAAGTGATTTCAAGCGGGGTCTCAAATGACTGCTTGCTCAGGTAGCGGACAAAGTCCGGGCTGCGAAGCAAGTTGCTAATCGGCTGGCCGGCATCATCCGGCCAACGGAAACCAAGCAGATGCTGGGCAAGCTTGTTACACCACACGATGTTCCCTTCGCTGCGAAAGACAACAACAGCATCAGGAAGGGACTCCGCACCGTTTCTGAAACGGCGGATCAAGGTTGCCAGCTCTTTGCGACGGCGTCGGTTACGTTGCTGTAAACGGTAAATCCCATTGAAAAGAGGCTCCCAACTACCCGAGCCCGAAGGCGGCGTCAGACTTCGCTCTTTCCATAACCAGTTGGACATCTTCAATAAATTATGAAAATGCCAGATTAACTGGATCCAAGTTGCGACCAGCAAGAACCAGGGCATGTAACCAAATACCCACCCTAGTGCGATCCAAGGCAAGTAGAAAAAGAGTAGTTCCCAGACTAACTTCTTCCACGACAGCCGTTCTACCATTTATTACTCCGTCACCGCGTTGCCCGCCGTGCGCCTACTTGATTGTTACTACTATACTCGGGTCGAGAAACGGTAACCCGCTCCGCGCACCGTCTGAACCAGTTTATCGTGACCGCCAGTCTCCAGCGCTTTGCGCAGACGACGGATATGAACATCGACAGTTCGGTCTTCAACATACACATTGGTGCCCCACACGTTGTTCAGCAGCTGCTCGCGGCTGTATACACGCTCTTGGTGGGTCATAAAGAAGTGAAGCATCTTGAACTCGGTTGGCCCCATGTCCAGCGGCTGCTCGTTGGATGTCACGCGGTGTGAAACCGGATCAAGCTTAAGACCCTGTACGTCAATCACATCATCCAGAGAAGTCGGTGATACCCGGCGCATTACCGCCTTCAGGCGTGCCATCAGTTCTTTTGGCGAAAACGGTTTGGTGATGTAATCATCCGCACCCACTTCCAAGCCACGTACCTTGTCCTCTTCCTCACCACGGGCAGTCAACATCACTACCGGGATCTGACGGGTTACTTCATCACGCTTCAAGTGCTTGATAAGATTAATTCCTGAGCCACCAGGCAACATCCAGTCGAGCAAAATCAGCTCTGGGTAGGGTTCGCACAGTTTCTCTAGTGCCATGTCATAATCTTCGGCTTCAATCGCCTGATATCCCTTCTGCTCAAGAACGAAGCAAAGCATCTCGCGGATTGGAGCTTCATCCTCTACAACAAGAATCCGTCTTACCATCGTTTTCAATACCTATTAATTGCTGTCTTTCGAGCGCCATTATGTGTGTTAAGTATGACACTTTTGTGACTTTCGCGGAGAAATACGTAACTGAACGTATATCATACTGTCATATAGCACTATGTTGCACTCAAGTGCAACGTATTGATAAAAAAGATAATTAGAGTCAGCCTGCTGTATAGCAGCAGGCTGCCCAACCTTATCCCCTCACCCGGATCTGGCTCCGGCCGCCCCCTTGGGCTTCAACCGCGACCTGTACACCGATACGCTCAACCAGCGTACCGACATGTGAAATCACCCCGATCTGGCGGCCGTCTGCCTGCAATGCATCAAGGCAAGCTAAAGCCATCTCCAGGCTGTCTGGGTCCAGCGTACCAAAGCCCTCATCAATAAATAGCGATCCGAGCTGGCGGGTATCAGCGGCCAGCGAGGCCAGTGCTAGCGCCAAGGCCAGCGATACCAGGAAGCTTTCGCCACCAGATAATGACTCCACGCTACGGACTTCATCTCCCATATCATGGTCGACCACCTGCAAGGCCAATGGGCTGTTCGGCACCGGCTGCAAGGCATAGCGCGGGGCCAAGTCATACAGGTGCTCATTGGCTAGCATTACCAGTTGCTGCAGGGTGAGGCCCTGGGCCAGAGTGCGGAACTTATTACCGGTTGCCGAGCCGATCAGCTCGCTCATCTGCAGCCACAATTCGGTTTGTTTCTGCTGAGCAGCCATTTTCTCGGTGAGCTCCCCTGCTTGCTGCAGAGCCTGCTCAGCCATGGTCAAGCGCTGGCGCAGCTGGAAGATTTGCTCATCACAAGAGAGCTTTTCACTGTTCCACTGCTCACGCAACTGACGCACAGCGATATCATCTTCGGTCAGTACCTCGCTGTTGATATCATGACCGACAAACCACTGCTCGGCCTGCTCCGCCAAAGCCTTGTGCTGTTCAATCGCATTCGCACGCTCATGGACCCGTGTTGCCACTTCAGTACGGGTATCATCGAGCGCTTTGAGCGCCGCCTGCTCTTGCTCCAACCACGCCTCGTCCTTGCTAAGAAGTTGCATCAGCTGGTGCTCGTTAAGCGACAGTTTTTCCTGCCACCCCAACCAGCTATGGACAACCTGACGATGCTCCGCCGAGAGTTCTTTATCTTGCTGCTCAAGGCCGGCCAAGGCCGCCGTCGCGGCAGCCATGGCTTCACCCGCTTGACGCTGGTCAAGCTCGGCTTGCTCATGCTGTTGCTGGGCTTCCGACACCGCAGTTTTGGCCTGTTGTTCTATGGCATCAGCCGCGTGCTCACCAAACACGCTGACCCGCTGCTGCCACAGTGACTGAACCTGCTGCTGCAACTGCTCAGCTTTTTGCTGCTTTTCGATCGCCTGCTTATAGCTGGCTGCCATATTCGCTTCCAGCTCGGCCAACTGCGGGGCCAACTCATTAAGCTCTCGCTCCACTTCCTGCATGGCCTTATGGCTCGACAGGTAGTGCTCAACTTGCTGTTTGAGCTGCTGGATATATTGCTCGGCACCTTGCTGGCGCAGCATATCCAACCATTGGTTGTTACCGTATTGGTCGTTTAAGGCTTCACCACGGGAGGTCAGGATATCCTGTTGGGTCTGGCTCTGCTGCTCAATCGACTGCAATCGCTCGGTACGCTGGGTATTGGCCTGCGTTTGTTGGTGGATATGCTCTTTGATTTCGGCTTCTGCCTGCTGCAGCTGCTGGCGCTGGTATTGCAACTGACGGCTTTGTTGCAGCTGCTGCTGAGCGGCTTCCATACCCTGCTGTAACGCCCTGATCTCGTTATATGCCTGCTCGGCTTGTTGCTGCCACTGCACCAACTGGTCGTTAAGGTGGCCGCTTTCAGCCTCTGCGGTCAACGGAGTAGAGAGTTCAACCTGCTCAAGCATGGCCAAAAGCTGGCTGACAATTTGATCGCTGTAGGCACGGTAACGCGCCAGCTCATTGTCGATCACCGCCAGGCGCTGCTGGCACTGTGGCAGTTGCTGCTGCAGATGGCGACGTTCGCCCTCGCCGTTTTGCAACAACTGCTGCAATTCACGCAAGCGCTGCTGCTGGCTATGGAGCAAGCCTTCGACAACCGGGTGCTGCTCGGCATATGGATGCTCGAGCGAACCACACAAAGGGCACGGCGAATCCGGCTGCAAATGGCTGCGGTACTCGCTGAGGTTAACCACTGCCATGCTTTGCTGCAGCTGCTGTTCGGCCTCCTGGTAACGGGCCATGAGCTGCTCCATTTCTGGCGACAAGGCCTCCAGCCTAGCTTCTGCCTGCTGCTTGAGCTGGCTCAGCTCTTGATGCTCGGCTTTGAGTTTCTCCATCTGCTCAAGCAAGGTAGACCATTCCTTGGTGCCCGACATTGCCTGGCGCAGGGTATCGAGCTCGGCTTGCTTGCTGGCAAACTGTTTCTGACTATCGGCAATCGCCTGCTCTTGCTGCTCAACCTTGAGCTCATTGAGAACCTTGGTCACCGCATCAAGCTGGCCGCTAACCTCTTTTTGCTGGGCCTCCAGCATCGTGGCATTGCGGTCGTGGGACTGCTGCTCGAACTGCAGTTGCTGCTTTTCGCGCGACAGGGTCGCCAATGTCCGGTGGGCTGATAGATACTGATCTAGGTTGTCCAATACTGGCTGGTACTGCTCGGCAACACCGGCCAGCTCCCGGTTTTGCTCTAGCACCATCGCCAACTGGTGATGGCGTTGCTGCAGCTGCTGGCGCTGGTGTTTTTTCTGCTCAGCCGCCTGCTGCTGTTCATTGAATGTTTTGAGCTGCTGCTGGTGATCGGCATCTAGCTCGGCCAGCTGGCGCTGCCCGGCAGCCAATTGCTCGTCGAGTAAAGCCACTTGCTTGAGTTTTGGTTCAAGCTCATCCCAATGTAGCTTGGCTTTTGCCAATGCCTGCTTGGTACCTTGTACCCGGTTATCCGCGTCCAACAGCCCCTGTTTGTGCTGCGCCAGTTCATCACGAGCTTTGCCGAGCGATACCTGCAGCTTGCTTAGCTGCAGCTGGGTTTGCTGCAACAAGGTAAAATCGCTGCGGGCAGGTTGGACTTTGGCTATCTGTTTTAGCTGCTCCTGACGCGGTGCCGCCTCTTTAAGCTGCTCTTCGGCATGAACCAATGCCTGCTCGGCTTCCTGTTGCTGTTGCTGCAACCGGGTTTGGGTCTGCAGCGCCTGCTGGTGCTGGGTCAACGCCGCCAGAGAGGTTTCCCACTGGCCTAACTGTACTTTGAGGGCTTCAAGCTGGCTGGTGAGTTGCGCTTTTTGCTCATCATCAAGCAGCTCAATATCGCCAAGCTGGGCCTGCAAAGCCTCGAGCTTTTGCTTTTCCTCACGAGCCCGTTCATAAGCGGCCATGGATAGGCGGCCGTATATCTCACCGCCGGTCATTCGCTCGAGCAATGCCGCACGTTCATCGGCCCCGGCTTTTAGGAAGGCGGCAAATTCGCCCTGCGGCAGCATGACCGCCCGGCGGAACTGCTCGAATGACAGCCCGACTAAGCGCTCGACTTCCGCTTGTAGTTCCGCTTTCTTGCCAGCAAAACGCTGGCCAGTTTCCAGGCATTCCAGCCATTGCTCCGAGGCTTGGATACGGCCATCGGCACGCCCCCGGGCACGGCGGACATGCCAGTGCGCCCGCCAGTGGCTGCCGTCGTTGGCAACAAAATCGACTTCGGCAAACCCTTCGGCCTTGCCGCGCGACAAAATACTGCGGACATCGTTGGCTTTGATCCGGCCGTTGTCACCGTCGCGGCCAATCTCCGCATCGTTTTTCTTGTTGGACTGGAGGCGGGGAATGCGGTCGTACAACGCAAGGCAAATCGCATCAAGCAAGGTCGACTTACCGGCACCAGTTTTTCCGGTAATGGCAAACAAACCCGCATCGCCCAAGCGGCCGCCAGCAAAATCAATCTCGAATGGCTGCTGTAGGCTCGCCAG
This sequence comes from Photobacterium sp. AWH4_225, assembly GCF_056158405.1. Classification (NCBI taxonomy): domain Bacteria; kingdom Pseudomonadati; phylum Pseudomonadota; class Gammaproteobacteria; order Vibrionales; family Vibrionaceae; genus Photobacterium; species Photobacterium sp. AWH4_225. The sequence continues at coordinate 3,301,335 of NZ_JBSWTF010000001.1, forward strand.
GTTTTCACCACGTAGCGCTAAGATTTTCATTGTTGTTCTCTTTCTTGTTCTGGCTTACGACTCGACAGCGTCGCTGTCTTCCACGGCAATCAACAGGCTTTCGAAAGCAGCGGCCATTGCCTCATCCGGCTCACCTTGGTATTTCTGACTCCAGCTCAAACTAAACACCTGCTGCGGCGTCACATCGGACAGGCGACGATGGCCAAGGCCATTTTGTGCCTGTTGCTGCTGGTAGTGCGGGGTGATCTTGGCCAGCCTCACGGCCTTGCCCTCCAGGGCTTCAAGCACTTTTTCGCGCAGCAGGGCCTGTGGTTTATCCAGCTGGATATGCACTTCCAAAAACGGTTGCTGCTCACGCGGACGCTCATCGACGTCCAGCGCCTTGAGCTCTTCAAGCACCTGCTCCAACGGGGCTGGTGACGAAGGCACCTTGAGCATATCAACGGCCCGTGGCACAGAGACAGACTCAATGCCGGCAACCGCTGCACCATCAAGCTCGACCATAACCACTTGGTGGTTGTAGCCTCGCTCGGACATCGAAAGCGGCAATGGCGAGCCGCTGTAGCGAACCTGCTCTTTCTTCGCCACGCGCTGGGCCAAATGCAAGTGGCCTAGCGCCACATAGGCCATATCATCGGCAAAAATAGAAGCAGGCAACGCATGCTGGTTACCACCGAGCACCCGGCGCTCTGACATTTCCGACAATTTACCCGATGCCATGTAGGCGTGCCCCATGCCGATCAGCGCCTGCTGCGGTGTCTGGATCTGGCGCGCTGCCTCGGTCACTTCGCCATAGAGGGTTTCCACCCCTTTGATCAGGCGATCGTCTTCTTCATCCAGATCTTCGGTACGCAGATCAGCACTGCGCAGGAAAGGCACCGCCAATACCCATGCCGCTTGCTCACCGGCTTTATTGGTCAGCGGAACCAACATCCGCTCGGTATCGAGCTCGCCATCGGCCTGGCGGTGAATCCCACCGACTATGTGCAAATCGAATGCTCTTAGCAGCTCGTGCGGAGCATCAAGCTTGCTTGGCGAATCATGGTTACCACCAATCATTACGACATTTAAATCCGGCATGCTTTTCGCCATCCGTGCCAGAAAGCGGTATAGCATCCGCCAGGCACTGGCCGGCGGGTTGGCGGTATCAAAAATATCACCAGCCACCAGCAGGGCATCGACCTGCTCTTGCTCAAGGGTCTGCGCCAGCCAGTCAAGAAACGCCTGGTGCTCGAAATCGCGGCTATAGCCATGCAGTTGGTGGCCTAGGTGCCAGTCGGAGGTATGGAGGATCTTCATTGCGGTCGATATGCCGTTATGGAAACACTGATTTGGATTGTACCGCACTTTGCGTTATGCCCAAGCTACTGAGCACGAAAACTTAAGACAAAAGCCAACCAATGCAATAAGATTGACAGCCAAATGCACAACCAAGGATTTGTAACAGCCATGATGTGGTTTAAAAACGTACTTACTTATCGCTTCAGCCGCGAGATCGACCTCAATCCTGATCAACTTGAGAAGCAACTTGAAGAGTTCCGCTTTACCCCGTGTGGCAGCCAAGATCAGCAAAAATTTGGTTGGGTCCACGCACTGGGTAAGCACGGCGACATGTTCACCCATGTAATTGGTGACAACATCCTGATTTGTGCACGCAAAGAAGAAAAGATGCTGCCAGCGTCAGTGATCAAAGAGACACTGAACGAGAAAGTAGAAGCTCAGGAAGCCGAGCAAGGCCGCAAACTGAAGAAAAGCGAAAAAGACACCATCAAAGATGAAATCGTGATGGATCTGCTGCCGCGCGCCTTCAGCCGCAAGAGCCAGACTTACGCGCTGATCATGCCTAAAGAAGGCTATGTACTGGTTGATGCTGGTAGCTTCAAGAAAGCCGAAGATCTGCTGGCGCTGCTGCGTAAATCTATCGGTAGCCTGCCAGTTATCCCGGTCACACCGGAAAAACCGGCCGAGCTAACCATGACTGAGTGGGTACGTTCAAACACCTCGCCAAACGGCTTTACCATCGGCGAAGAAGCCGAGCTGAAAGCCATTCTGGAAGACGGTGGTGTGATCCGCTGTAAGCAGCAGGATCTATCAAGCGATGAGATCATGGCCCACATCGAAGCTGACAAGCTGGTGACCAAGCTGTCTATCAACTGGCAGGACCGCATCGACTTCGTTTTGGCAGACGACCTGTCTATCAAGCGCCTGAAATTCTCTGATGAGCTGAAAGAGCAGAATGACGATATCGACCGCGATGAAATGGCCCAGCGTATCGATGCCGATCTATCGCTGATGGCTGGCGAATTCTCCGCATTCTTGCCAAACCTGTTCGAAGTGCTTGGCGGCTTGGAAGCCAAAGCTTAATCAGCATTTACTATTTGTGGCACTGAGTTCCTCGGTGCCACTTTCTCCGTCTATCTCGTTACCCCCTCGCAATACAATCAAACCACCAGTTGCCCCCTACGGTGAAACCTTCTAATCAACTGTTTACAGTCACCAACGACTAAACTTTGCCTAATTCGGCATTAGCATTGCTATTGGGGGGTAGATCACAGTAAAATCCCGCCTCAACTCCGTATCCCCCTGCGATACGGCCTGATTTGCAATCAGACACTGGAATATAAGAGCTATGTTTAAACCTGAATTGTTATCGCCTGCGGGCAGCCTGAAGAACATGCGCTACGCATTTGCCTACGGTGCAGATGCTGTTTACGCCGGCCAGCCACGTTACAGCCTTCGTGTACGTAACAACGAGTTCAACCACGAGAACCTAAAAATCGGTATCGACGAAGCTCATGCCCAAGGCAAGAAGCTTTACGTGGTATGTAACATTCAGCCACATAACTCTAAACTGAAAACCTTCATTCGCGATCTGAAGCCGGTTGTGGAAATGGGCCCTGATGCACTGATCATGTCTGACCCAGGTCTTATCATGATGGTGCGCGAGAACTTCCCTGAGATGCCAATCCACCTATCAGTTCAGGCGAACGCCGTAAACTGGGCAACGGTGAAGTTCTGGGCAGCCAATGGCGTTGAGCGCGTAATCGTCTCTCGCGAACTGTCTCTGGAAGAAATCGAAGAGATCCGCGAGCACTGCCCTGAAACCGAGCTGGAAGTTTTCGTCCACGGTGCACTTTGCATGGCTTACTCTGGCCGTTGCCTGCTATCTGGCTACATCAACAAGCGTGACCCTAACCAGGGTACCTGCACCAATGCCTGCCGCTGGGAATACAAAGTGGAAAAAGGCGCGGAAAACGACGCTGGCCAGATCGTTGAAGAGTTCAACCCAAGCGATGCCCAAGCGATCGAAGTACAGGACGAGCGTCCTGAAACCACTATCGGCCGCGGCAAGCCAACCGAAGAAGTGGTACTGCTAAGCGAAGCGCACCGCCCAGACGAGAAGATGGCGGCGTTCGAAGACGAACACGGCACCTACATCATGAACTCGAAAGATCTTCGTGCTATCCAGCACGTTGACCGCCTGACCAAGATGGGCGTTCACTCGCTGAAAATCGAAGGTCGTACCAAGTCATTCTACTACTGTGCCCGTACCGCACAGGTTTACCGTAAAGCAATTGATGACGCAGTTGCTGGCAAGCCATTCGACGAAAGCTTGATGGGTACGCTGGAAAGCCTAGCCCACCGTGGTTACACCGAAGGCTTCCTGCGCCGTCACACTCACGATGCTTACCAAAACTATGACTACGGCTACTCAATCTCTGACAGCCAGCAGTTCGTGGGTGAGTTTACCGGTAAGCGCCGCGGCGATCTGGCTGAAGTAGAAGTGAAGAACAAGTTTGTAGTAGGTGACAGCCTTGAGCTAATGACACCGCAGGGTAATGTGATCTTCACTCTTGAAGCGATGGAAAACCGCAAGTCTGAAGCGGTCACTGACGCCAAGGGTAACGGCCACTTCGTATTTATCCCTGTACCGGAAGATATGGATCTGGAATACGGCCTGCTGATGCGTAACCTAAACTCAGGTGAGAGCACCCGAAACCCACACGCACCAAAAGACGGTAAGTAATCACCATGGCACTGCTTATTACCAGTAAGTGCATTAACTGCGACATGTGTGATCCCGAGTGTCCAAACGAGGCGATCACCATGGGGGACGAAATCTACGAGATTGACCCTGACAAATGCACCGAGTGTAAAGGACACTACGACAAGCCGACGTGCCAGTCGGTGTGTCCGATCACCAACTGTATTATTACCGATCCCGACAACGTCGAAACAGACGAAGCGCTGTTCGAAAAGTTTGTCACCCTGCAGGGATTGGCATAAAAGAAAAAGCGCCGAAAGGCGCTTTTTTTGTCTCTAAAGCAAGGCGTTAACTTCCAATCATCCCGTTGTTGGTGTCCGCAGTAACGCCAAGCACTGTGCTGGCGGTACCGGTTTTGGCTTGGGCTTTTTCTTCACCTTGGCGACCTTTTCTTTCTTCGCTTTTGGCTTAGGCTTCCAAGAAGCAAGCTCGGCACCACAACCATCCCCCGGAGGAGGTGGAGTCTGCGCTTTGCAACTGCTGTCACCGTCTGGGCAATGGAGCCTGACATGGAAGTGGTAATAATGTCCCCACCATGGCCTGACTTTCTGCAGCCAATCCCTATCCGTCCATTCGCGCTGGCACAGCTGCTCTTTAATCACCGGATGAACAAAAACTCTGGCGACACGCTCATCAGCCGCAGCAAGCTGGACCATCAAGGCTTGTTTATCCCCCCAGTTTTTCTTGTTTATCTTGTACTGCTTGATGTGCACCATTGGCAAGGGCTGGACATCAATCAGCTCTTCCTCACTAAGTGGGCCATCGCTTAGCTTGAGCCAGATATCCGCATCGAGTCCAGTCTGGTGACTGTTATGGCCCGACGAAAAACGTCCGCCCCGAGGCATCGCAATATCACCGACTAGCAATTGGCCCAGCTCAAGTTTGTAGACCTGTTTTGATAAATCATGGAGGAAGCGGATCATCGATTCGTGGCCGTAATACCGGCCCCGCTGTGATCGCATCACCTGATAACCTTCCCCCTCCAACGGCAAAGGCTCGGCGCCGGCCAGACAGCCGTTATTGTAAGTACCAATCGACTCCGATTGACCTTGCGATGGCGCTTTCACCTTTTCCCATGGGCTTGCCGCAACGGGCAAAACTATCGTAATCCCTAAAAGAAGGGCAAAAATATACCTCATGCCTGTCTGATCCTTTTGTTACTTTTTTATCCGCATACTTTTGAGCATAGCAAGCAACAAAAAAGCTGCCCGTAGGCAGCTTGATCATTTGGGATCGAATATTCATTTTCCGATCATTACTTCATCTGTTGATCAAGATTCAAAATGGTCAAGGCGTTGCTGACACTGGTCGCCAGCACATCGACCACACCGGATCGCAATGCGCCCAGCAAGGCCAAGGCTTTGCTGTTCTCGGCAGCTGTGACAACCACTGTTGGAATATGTCTGAGCTCTTCCATACTCAAGCCAATCACCCGGTCGCTCATCATGGTATCAGCACGGCGTCCCTGGCTATCAAAAAAGTCATAGCCGGCAATGTCCCCCACTACCCCTTTGCGGATCCGCGCTTCGACAATCTCCTGGGGCGTAAACCAGCCCAGCTTGACCATATGGCTGTTTTCATTCATATCACCAACCCCCACCAATGCAACGTCTGCACGTCTGGCACGATCAAGCGTCTCCTTTACTGTACCGTTTTTCATAAAGGCTTCTTTTACCTTGATGTCCTCGACATAAGCCGGGGCATACAGGGTTTCACTGATGCCGTCATATTTCTTTGCTAGTAGGCGGCAGATATGATCGGCATTGATGGCGTTACCGGAGCGATGAGTACCACCTATACCCGAGACAAAGCGGCATTTGCGATGGGGAACCACTCCGACATGACTGGCGATTGAAGCAATATTACGCCCCTGGCCAACGGTGACTACCATGTCATCGGTCAGAATGGATGACAGGTAACTCGATACCAGGCTAGCGACCTGCTGGCGCTGGCTTTCGTCATCAGGCTGATCAAGGGCAATCAAGGCGCGTTTCAAATTAAAGCGCTCGACCAATTGCTGCTCCAGCTTCTCACTGAACACCGGGTGGTATTTCACCGTGATTTCCACTACCCCTTCATCCCGGGCACGGCGCAGCAAGCGGCCTACTTTGGCCCGCGACATCCCGAACATCTTGGAGATTTCTTCCTGGGTTGCCCCATCCTGGTAGTAGGCAATGGCTATTTCTGTCAGCTGATCGCTGTCTACATGGGAGGTGTCATTCTGGGGCGCTGTCATAGCCATACCTTTGATATAAATCGGGTTACGAATAGGATTTAATCTGAAGAAACATTTTAACGGTTATTGGGATAGAAGGCGATGGGCGATGGGCGATGGGCGATGGGCGATGCAACCTTGCTCTTCCTCTAGCCCCAAGCCAATGGCCTCTGGCCTGAAACGTAAAAAAGCCCGAGTACTTCGACTCGGGCTTAGTATAAGTGGCGGAGGGCCGGGGTCGCGCACGACCGGAACTCGAACCCGCGCCCCCGGCGTGACAGGCCGCTGCTTTTAAGGTAAATAGGCTAACCAACTGAACTACCGCTCGTGTACTGCACATACAAAAAATCCCCAGCATCGCTGCTAGGGACTTAATGATTGGCGGAGGGCCGGGCTTGCGCACAAGCGGGACTCAAGCCAAAGGCTCGTGAGAGTCCAATCTAAAACCTGTAAACGTAAAAAAGCCCCGTCTTTCGACGAGGCTTCTTAATAAGTGGCGGAGCGGACGGGACTCGAACCCGCGACCCCCGGCGTGACAGGCCGGTATTCTAACCAACTGAACTACCGCTCCACTCAAATCACCGCACGTTCACTGCGATAATCTAAATTGGAAGCCTGGCGATGTCCTACTCTCACATGGGGAGGCCCCACACTACCATCGGCGCTATTACGTTTCACTACTGAGTTCGGCATGGGATCAGGTGGGTCCATAATGCTATGGTCGCCAAGCAAAATTCTTACAATCTTAGAAAGCTGATGTTCTCAACACTCATCCAAGTGTTTGCGGAGTCCGTAAAAACCCCTTGGGTGTTGTATGGTTAAGCCTCACGGGCAATTAGTACAGGTTAGCTCAACGCCTCACAACGCTTACACACCCTGCCTATCTACGTCGTAGTCTCCAACAACCCTTCAGGAACCTTATAGGTTCAGGGATGACTCATCTTGAGGCTCGCTTCCCGCTTAGATGCTTTCAGCGGTTATCGATTCCGAACTTAGCTACCGGGCAATGCGTCTGGCGACACAACCCGAACACCAGAGGTTCGTCCACTCCGGTCCTCTCGTACTAGGAGCAGCCCCTCTCAATCATCCAACGCCCACGGCAGATAGGGACCGAACTGTCTCACGACGTTCTAAACCCAGCTCGCGTACCACTTTAAATGGCGAACAGCCATACCCTTGGGACCGACTTCAGCCCCAGGATGTGATGAGCCGACATCGAGGTGCCAAACACCGCCGTCGATATGAACTCTTGGGCGGTATCAGCCTGTTATCCCCGGAGTACCTTTTATCCGTTGAGCGATGGCCCTTCCATACAGAACCACCGGATCACTATGACCTGCTTTCGCACCTGCTCGACTTGTCAGTCTCGCAGTCAAGCGGGCTTATGCCATTGCACTAACCTCACGATGTCCGACCGTGATTAGCCCACCTTCGTGCTCCTCCGTTACGCTTTGGGAGGAGACCGCCCCAGTCAAACTACCCACCAGGCACTGTCCGCACCCCGGATAACGGGGCGACGTTAGAACATCAACACTACAAGGGTGGTATTTCAAGGACGGCTCCACCGAATCTAGCGACTCGGTTTCAAAGCCTCCCACCTATCCTACACATGTAGGGTCAATGTTCAGTGCCAAGCTGTAGTAAAGGTTCACGGGGTCTTTCCGTCTAGCCGCGGGTACGCAGCATCTTCACTGCGATTTCAATTTCACTGAGTCTCGGGTGGAGACAGCGTGGCCATCATTACGCCATTCGTGCAGGTCGGAACTTACCCGACAAGGAATTTCGCTACCTTAGGACCGTTATAGTTACGGCCGCCGTTTACCGGGGCTTCGATCAAGAGCTTCGACCGAAGTCTAACCCCATCAATTAACCTTCCGGCACCGGGCAGGCGTCACACCGTATACGTCATCTTTCGATTTTGCACAGTGCTGTGTTTTTAATAAACAGTTGCAGCCACCTGGTATCTGCGACTGCCAGCAGCTCCAAGAGCAAGTCTCTTCACCGCCGGCAGCGTACCTTCTCCCGAAGTTACGGTACCATTTTGCCTAGTTCCTTCACCCGAGTTCTCTCAAGCGCCTTGGTATTCTCTACCCGACCACCTGTGTCGGTTTGGGGTACGATTCCTTACTATCTGAAGCTTAGAGGCTTTTCCCGGAAGCATGGCATCAATGACTTCAGCACCGTAGTGCCTCGACATCGGGTCTCAGCCTAGTGTAATCCCGGATTTGCCTAAGATTACAGCCTACACCCTTGAACCTGGACAACCGTCGCCAGGCCCACCTAGCCTTCTCCGTCCCCCCATCGCAATAGTAAGAAGTACGGGAATATTAACCCGTTTCCCATCGACTACGCCTTTCGGCCTCGCCTTAGGGGTCGACTCACCCTGCCCCGATTAACGTTGGACAGGAACCCTTGGTCTTCCGGCGAGGGAGTTTTTCACTCCCTTTATCGTTACTCATGTCAGCATTCGCACTTCTGATACGTCCAGCACACCTTACGATGCACCTTCAACCGCTTACAGAACGCTCCCCTACCCAATACATATAAATGCATTGCCGCAGCTTCGGTGTATAGCTTAGCCCCGTTAAATCTTCCGCGCAGGCCGACTCGACCAGTGAGCTATTACGCTTTCTTTAAATGATGGCTGCTTCTAAGCCAACATCCTGGCTGTCTGAGCCTTCCCACATCGTTTCCCACTTAGCTATAACTTTGGGACCTTAGCTGGCGGTCTGGGTTGTTTCCCTCTCCACGACGGACGTTAGCACCCGCCGTGTGTCTCCCGGATAGTACTTACTGGTATTCGGAGTTTGCAAAGGGTTGGTAAGTCGGGATGACCCCCTAGCCTTAACAGTGCTCTACCCCCAGTAGTATTCGTCCGAGGCGCTACCTAAATAGCTTTCGGGGAGAACCAGCTATCTCCAGGTTTGATTGGCCTTTCACCCCTAGCCACAAGTCATCCGCTAATTTTTCAACATTAGTCGGTTCGGTCCTCCAGTAAGTGTTACCTCACCTTCAACCTGCCCATGGCTAGATCACCTGGTTTCGGGTCTAATCCTAGCAACTGAACGCCCAGTTAAGACTCGGTTTCCCTACGGCTCCCCTAATCGGTTAACCTTGCTACTAAAATTAAGTCGCTGACCCATTATACAAAAGGTACGCAGTCACCCCGAAGGGCTCCTACTGCTTGTACGTACACGGTTTCAGGTTCTATTTCACTCCCCTCACAGGGGTTCTTTTCGCCTTTCCCTCACGGTACTGGTTCACTATCGGTCAGTCAGGAGTATTTAGCCTTGGAGGATGGTCCCCCCATGTTCAGACAGGATATCACGTGTCCCGTCCTACTCGATTTCACTCGCAATGCGCTACCGGTTACGGGGCTATCACCCTGTATCGCTGTGCTTTCCAGCACATTCACCTGTCGCAAAACTAGCTTAAGGGCTAATCCGGGTTCGCTCGCCGCTACTGCCGGAATCTCGGTTGATTTCTCTTCCTCGGGGTACTTAGATGTTTCAGTTCCCCCGGTTCGCCTCAATACGCTATGTATTCACGCATTGATAACTGCTTATGCAGCTGGGTTTCCCCATTCGGAAATCCAAGAGTATTGTGATTCTTACCATCTTCTCTTGGCTTATCGCAGGTTAGCACGTCCTTCATCGCCTCTGACTGCCCAGGCATCCACCGTGTACGCTTAGTCACTTAACCATACAACCCCAAGAGGTCTTTCGTATGGCTCAACAACCAAGGTTGTTCATCTGAGTATTGATGAACTGTGTTTCGCCGGACTCTTACACAAGACACTTGAATGTGTGTTGCTTGAGAACTCGTTCTATCTTTCGATAGAACTATTAGTATTGAATTCGAAAATTCAATTTACTAGTCAGCTTTCCAGATTGTTAAAGAGCATGTGTTTATCGTGAGATAACCACTTTCTAATTAATTTCGGCCGGGCCGCGCAGGCGGCAAAAAAGCGGACTCAACAAAGTTAACCTTCATTGAATCTGCGTATCCGTGCAGAAAATACTTAGAGAGTGGTGGGCGATACCGGGCTCGAACCAGTGACCCCCTCCTTGTAAGGGAGGTGCTCTCCCAACTGAGCTAATCGCCCACGATAGTTTTAATTCCTTCGTGAGAAAGAATGGTGGGTCGTGCAGGATTCGAACCTGCGACCAATTGATTAAAAGTCAACTGCTCTACCAACTGAGCTAACGACCCGTGGCGTCCCATAGGGGAGTCGAACCCCTGTTACCGCCGTGAAAGGGCGGTGTCCTAGGCCTCTAGACGAATGGGACTAAGTGTTTGGTTAATGTGTTGGGCACACTAACGAGGATAGCCAACGCTACCCTTGCTCTCTTACATTTCAACCAAGCAATCTGTGTGGACACTGCGCAAAACGCAGTCATATCGTTAAGGAGGTGATCCAGCCCCAGGTTCCCCTAGGGCTACCTTGTTACGACTTCACCCCAGTCATGAACCACACCGTGGTAAACGCCCTCCCGAAGGTTAAGCTATCTACTTCTGGTGCAGCCCACTCCCATGGTGTGACGGGCGGTGTGTACAAGGCCCGGGAACGTATTCACCGTGGCATTCTGATCCACGATTACTAGCGATTCCGACTTCATGGAGTCGAGTTGCAGACTCCAATCCGGACTACGACGTACTTTCTGGGATTCGCTCACTCTCGCAAGTTGGCCGCCCTCTGTATACGCCATTGTAGCACGTGTGTAGCCCTACTCGTAAGGGCCATGATGACTTGACGTCGTCCCCACCTTCCTCCGGTTTATCACCGGCAGTCTCCCTGGAGTTCCCACCATTACGTGCTGGCAAACAAGGATAGGGGTTGCGCTCGTTGCGGGACTTAACCCAACATTTCACAACACGAGCTGACGACAGCCATGCAGCACCTGTCTCAGAGTTCCCGAAGGCACCAATCCATCTCTGGAAAGTTCTCTGGATGTCAAGAGTAGGTAAGGTTCTTCGCGTTGCATCGAATTAAACCACATGCTCCACCGCTTGTGCGGGCCCCCGTCAATTCATTTGAGTTTTAATCTTGCGACCGTACTCCCCAGGCGGTCTACTTAACGCGTTAGCTCCGAAAGCCAGTGTTCAAGACACCAACCTCCAAGTAGACATCGTTTACGGCGTGGACTACCAGGGTATCTAATCCTGTTTGCTCCCCACGCTTTCGCATCTGAGCGTCAGTCTTTGTCCAGGGGGCCGCCTTCGCCACCGGTATTCCTTCAGATCTCTACGCATTTCACCGCTACACCTGAAATTCTACCCCCCTCTACAAGACTCTAGCCTGCCAGTTCCAAATGCTATTCCGAGGTTGAGCCCCGGGCTTTCACATCTGGCTTAACAAGCCGCCTGCATGCGCTTTACGCCCAGTAATTCCGATTAACGCTCGCACCCTCCGTATTACCGCGGCTGCTGGCACGGAGTTAGCCGGTGCTTCTTCTGTCGCTAACGTCAAACACATGCGCTATTAACGCATATGCCTTCCTCACGACTGAAAGTGCTTTACAACCCGAAGGCCTTCTTCACACACGCGGCATGGCTGCATCAGGGTTTCCCCCATTGTGCAATATTCCCCACTGCTGCCTCCCGTAGGAGTCTGGACCGTGTCTCAGTTCCAGTGTGGCTGATCATCCTCTCAGACCAGCTAGAGATCGTCGCCTTGGTGAGCTCTTACCTCACCAACTAGCTAATCTCACCTGGGCTAATCCTGACGCGAGAGGCCCGAAGGTCCCCCTCTTTGCTCCGAAGAGATTATGCGGTATTAGCCATCGTTTCCAATGGTTATCCCCCACATCAGGGCATATTCCCAGGCATTACTCACCCGTCCGCCGCTCGCCGCCCATAAGCGCACCCGAAGGATTGTTTATGTCGCTGCCGCTCGACTTGCATGTGTTAGGCCTGCCGCCAGCGTTCAATCTGAGCCATGATCAAACTCTTCAATTAAAGTTTTGGCTCAATGAATACTGTTATTACTTCCAATTTATTTCACTTTAAAAAGTGAAGACAAAAAGTAAGTAAGAATTGACTGTGCCGATATAGCCGAAGCTATTTCGTATTGGTCACTCAGTTTCATTGATAATTCTTTTGTTGACTATCATTTCACGAGTGCCCACACAGATTGCATGGTCAAATTGTTAAAGAACAATACTGATTGGTTAGCGGCTTAAGTTGCCGTGCTCCGTGTCAGTGAGGTGGCATTATAGGGAGAGAATTCGAGAGGGCAATAGTTTTTTTGAGAAAAACGACCAAGCGGTCAAAGTTTAAACGAAGCGCTTATTTTCGACTATTTTGTGACTTTACTTATACAGAAAATCAATCAAATTCACTGTACTTTGAGATAACCGTCTCAAGGCTAACTACTTGGGGTTGATCCATACGGTCTTTCCAGCTGACGGATACAGTGATTTTTTTTGCGCCGGATACTGGAGAGTCGTCTATGACAGTCACTTCGCGAGTCACTGTTGATGCGGCCATAGAAACTGATTCTGTTTGGCTCACTATAGAGCTATAAGCAATGGTCCCTCCAGCAGCACTTTGCGCACGCGTACGGAACTCTTCTAGCTTTTCTTCTGCTAAATAGAGTGCGTCCAAGGTTTTCAATGCATTCTCAGCCTTTACTTCCATAAAAGACTGCACTTTTATCAAACCCATCACGCCCACAGCCATAATAGTAAGAGCAATGAATACTTCTATAAGGCTGAAGCCTCTTTGGTTAGAAGTCATGCCATGAGCCTTCTTGCCACTGTAAATGGCCACTTATATATTTTGATGATTTATCTGCATTGTACGAAGGAATAATAGAGCCATTGATCCTTACCGTTCGTCCAGGGGAATCAACTCCAATAGCACCATCAAAATATGTTGAACCAAAAATATAAAAGCTGACATTCAAATAATTAGGATCAATATCTACCTTATTAAATGCCTTTGCTGGAGTCGGTATATTATCAATTCGATCTTCCCAAATCTTTTTGGCATCTAAAGTGGGTGAGGTATATTGATATAACAAACCATTAAACGCTCCTGCAGCATTAAACTCAAGAAACCCATTATTAATAACGAGAAGGATAGAGTTATCTGAAACAACACCACCAAAGATATTGGATCCTAAAACACAGGAACCATCAACCCAGATTTTTTTATTACCTTTATCATATGAAGACTTAACCAGATCAGAACAATTTTTCACCCACCCTTGAGTTGTAATATCATCTCCTCCCTTGCCATTAACAACTTCAGGCCCAATCACATCACCTTTTACTTCATTTGCAATGGACTCACGTACCGACTTCCAATCAGAATATTCAACACCAAAAATATCTCTAAAAACATTTACATTTACACCCTCTAGAATATCCGAACCTTTGGCGTAATCGCTTGCAGTAAAGCCTGTAGGAACATTGCTTAAGTCAAATATGTTAGATAAGTAGTTACTATCACAAGTAAAGCCTACAGCGCCATGAGGGCCTCCACCATGGCTACTTCGCGTGCTATCAATTGTTATAAAATGATCATCAGTACCTCCACTACTAATGTACTTGACCTCTCCACTGCTAACTACTGACTGGCAGGCATAATCGTTACTACCTGATAACTTATTTGTTGGATTAGGTATAAAATGCTGAGACCCTGTTAGCTCCAAAATAGAAGCATTCATCTTAATAGTTGAATTAACTCCGCCAGCATACTGTGCAACTTTACGCACATTAGCTTTTGCGCCTACAGATGTCTGTGTTAAAGCTTTAATATTAATCTGACTTCCATGAACAGTAATATCTAATGACGTATTATCTATTTCACTATCACAGTTATTTAAATAAGCTGGGTCACTCGGCAACAGGCCTGACACTTTTAACTCTGTAAATGCACATTCCAGCCCTCCCTCAGCCAGCCAGTGAGCCTTTCTGGCCATCACTTCATTCTGAGTTCGCTTTATCTGATAAAAAAGGTTCTTATACGATGCTAAAGAGAAGATCAAAGATACAACCAATAACATGGTTGTCACTAATAAAGTTGTTAACCCCCTCTGCCTTTTCATCAGTACCAATTCCTTGTTTTGACCTTGATGTTTTTTGACACGCTATATTCATCTCCCAGCGTAGACACATCCAACTGAATAGTTAGAAACTGGCTCGATGCTGAACCTGCGTTTAATAACTTCTCTGACACCTCAAACTTCGTCACTTTCATCTGGTTATAATCCAAGACTGAATGACCATTATTGCATGCCTCAGAAGTGCTAATTACTGAGCTCTTGGTCATAAATACATTGAGCCTATTATCTTTAAGGTAATAGGAGCGATAGTGTTTCTTACTTCCATCGTTATAGCCATACGCAATACATGTTGAGGAGCCAGAAATAGGAGCATCTAAATACACTGTTTTCGTCGCTCCGCTCAGCACAAATGTGGATGAAGCCCCCGAAGCAAACCCAGCTCGTAAAATGTCATCCTTAATCATTCGCAAGGCATCATTGGTATCTTGTGCCAACATCAGCTGTAGAGAACGTTGTGACGCACTACTAAAACCTGAAATAAAAACTGACGTGACTGCTGCTAGCACCATCAGCGAAATAGTGGTTGCAACGAGTAACTCAATAAGACTAAAACCTCGGTTAACTTTTGGGGCAGATGCCATATCCATAGCCTCCACTTTCGCTGCATACATATAGCCTGCCAGTCATATTACTGGCTTTAACTTTTACACTTTCTTTTTCTCCAGTAGATAAAACGAAACTACCGTTACGATTTGGTCTTCCTGTAATGGAATCAAACAAGACATTATTTACAGTAAAGGTCATATAGAGAGAAGTTTTCGGAAATTGCTCCCCACTCACCTCCGCAATAACCTCATTTCCTACCGAGGTTTTAGCCTGTATTCGCCAATCCGGGTCAGTACCTGTTGCAGAGCTAATAGCAACACCGACGATATCAACCGTGACATTCTCGCCCCTCATCACAGCTTCAGACTTGGCTTGTACCATCAACCATTCAATCTCAGTGGCCAAACGCTTCACTTTGTTAGTTTCTACTATGCTGTCAAATGATGGTGCCGCCGCACTTATCAATACGACAACAACAGCAAGAGTAATAAGTAGCTCAAGCAAGCTGAAACCTTTAGTTCGCCCAGTCTTTGGGAAGTGTGAATGTACCCCATTCAATATTTCGCGACCTATTCCCCATTTCTACCTAAATTGTCACAGATAGAATCATTTCAACTTGATTCATATGTTAGCACCCAGCCACAATATCTATCAGAGGGTTAAAAGGAGTTATCGAGCGAGTTCGAAAATTCAGAGGTATTTGGTTAATGAAAAGACATAAAGGCGTGACGCTGATCGAGCTATTAATTACCGTCGCAATCATTGGTATTCTTGCTGCAATCGCCTATCCCTCCTATCAAGAGCATTCACTTAAAGGTTATCGTTCACAGGCAATGGCTGATCTCATTAAAATTCAGCTTACCCTAGAAGAGCAATTCACTAAAAATAGTAGCTACTCTTTTGGCTTAGTAAGTGGTGGCACATGCTCATTCTGTGAATCAAATCCGGCGCGCTACAAACTATCCATTGACTCGAGTGGCACAGGAGAAAATCGCTATATTATTGCAGCGACACCGCAAGCCACTTCAGGGCAAGATAAAGATAGCTGCAAGACTTTATCTTTAAATGCAGCAGGAATAGGCAAGGCTTTAGATAATGGAACAACGATTTCTGGCTGTTGGTAAATTAGATAGCATCCAACCTTTAGACGCAAAAAAGCCAGCTTGCGCTGGCTTTTCATATATTCAATCCAACAGGCTAATTAGCCAGTCAGATCATCGAAGAACTTCTTCACACCGTCAAAGAAACCTTCAGCCTTCGGCTTGTGCTTCTTTGCCGCTTTGCCGCCTAGGGTTTCTTCAAGCTCTTGCAGCAGCTCTTTCTGGCGGGCGCTCAAATTAACCGGGGTTTCTACCACCAGCTTACAGATAAGATCACCCATTGCGCCACCGCGTACTGACTTCACGCCCTTACCGCGCATGCGGAACATACGGCCCGTTTGCGTTTCAGAAGGTACTTTCAGATTCACGCGACCATCAAGGGTAGGTACTTCAACCTCGCCACCCAAAGCTGCCATAGTGAAGCTTACTGGGACTTCGCAGTATAGGTTGTTACCGTCACGCTCGAAGATGTGGTGCTGGGCAACATGGACCTGTACGTACAGATCGCCTGCTGGTGCACCGAACTCCCCTGCTTCACCTTCACCAGATAGACGAATGCGATCGCCTGTATCCACACCGGCAGGAATTTTAACAGACAGAGTCTTGGTTTCTTCTTTGCGGCCCTGGCCGTGACACGTGCCACAAGGTTCTTTGATGATCTTGCCGCGACCGTGACAGTGCGGACAGGTCTGCTGTACGGCGAAGAAGCCCTGGCGCATCTGCACCTGGCCACTACCATGACAGGTACCACATGTGGTGGCTGAAGTGCCTTTCTTAGCACCAGAACCATCACAGGTATCACAGTGAACCAAGGTAGGAACACGGATCTCTTTGCTACAACCGCGAACGGCTTCTTCCAGTGTCAGTTCCATGTTGTAGCGCAAGTCGGCACCACGCTGCGCGCGCTGCTGACCACCACGACGGCCACCGCCACCGAAGATATCGCCAAACACATCACCGAAAATATCACCGAAGTCAGCACCGCCGCCGAAGCCGCCGCCACCGCCCATACCACCTTGCTCAAAGGCTGCATGGCCGTACTGGTCGTAAGCTGCTTTCTTCTGAGGATCCGTTAGGATTTCGTATGCAGTCTTAACTTCTTTGAATTTCTCAGCCGCCTGCTCGTCACCCTGGTTACGGTCAGGGTGGAACTTCATTGCAAGGCGCTTGTAAGCCTTTTTGATATCACGCTCTGACGCATCACGACTTACGCCCAGAACTTCGTAAAAATCTCGTTTTGACATACTTATCTGTCACCTGCCTTAATACAGCTACGGGCGCAAGAGTAAACTCCAACGCCCGCGCTCAACTAAGAATAAGAATTAACTATCTTATTTCTTGTCGTCTTTAACTTCTTCGAACTCAGCGTCAACTACGTTGTCGTCTTGCTGCTCTTGCTGTGGCTGCTCGCCGCCAGCTTGTGCCTGCTGTGCTTGAGCCTGCTGCTGAGCGATTTCCATTAGCTTCTGAGAAGCTGCGATTAGCGCCTGAACTTTCGCGTCGATCGCTTCTTTGTCTTCGCCTTTACGTGCTTCTTCAAGCTCGTTTACAGCCGCTTCGATAGTTGCTTTGTCTTCCGCTGGAAGAGCTTCGCCTGCTTCTTCGATCTGCTTGCGAGTACCGTGAACTAGCTGGTCAGCTTGGTTACGTGCAGTTACCAACTCTTCGAACTTCTTGTCCGCTTCTTTGTTAGCTTCTGCTTCTTGTACCATTTTCTCGATATCTTCGTCGCTCAGACCGCCAGATGCCTGGATAGTGATCTTCTGCTCTTTACCTGTGCTCTTATCTTTCGCAGATACGTGCAGGATACCGTCGGCATCTAGGTCGAAAGTTACTTCGATCTGAGGCATACCGCGAGGTGCAGCGTTGATACCTTCTAGGTTGAACTGACCAAGAGACTTGTTGTAGCCCGCTTGCTTACGCTCACCCTGTAGAACGTGGATAGTTACCGCGCTCTGGTTGTCTTCAGCTGTTGAGAACACCTGGTTCGCCTTAGTAGGGATAGTGGTGTTTTTCTCGATAAGCTTAGTCATTACGCCACCCATGGTTTCGATACCAAGAGATAGTGGAGTAACGTCTAGTAGTAGAACGTCTTTAACGTCACCAGCAAGAACACCGCCCTGAACACAAGCACCAACTGCTACAGCTTCGTCTGGGTTCACGTCTTTACGTGGCTCTTTGCCGAAGAACTCAGAAACTTTTGCCTGAACCATAGGCATACGAGTCTGACCACCAACTAGGATTACGTCAGTGATGTCGCCTACAGATAGGTCTGCGTCAGCTAGAGCAACTTTTAGTGGCTCAAGAGAGCGCTGTACTAGGTCTTCAACTAGAGATTCTAGTTTCGCACGCGTCACTTTGATGTTCATGTGCTTAGGACCAGTCGCATCAGCAGTTACGTAAGGTAGGTTTACGTCAGTCTGCTGTGCAGAAGATAGTTCGATTTTCGCTTTTTCAGCAGCTTCTTTAACACGCTGCATCGCTAGCGGATCGTTCTTAAGGTCGATACCTTGCTCTTTCTTGAACTCGTCAACCAAGTAGTTGATCATGCGGTTATCGAAGTCTTCACCACCTAGGTGCGTGTCACCGTTGGTAGAAAGAACTTCAAACGTCTTTTCGCCTTCAACTTCGTCGATTTCGATGATAGAGATATCGAAAGTACCACCACCAAGGTCGTAAACCGCGATAGTACGGTCACCGCCCTGCTTGTCTAGGCCATAAGCCAGAGCAGCAGCTGTTGGTTCGTTGATGATACGCTTAACTTCAAGACCTGCGATACGGCCGGCATCTTTCGTTGCCTGACGCTGTGCATCGTTGAAGTATGCTGGAACTGTGATAACCGCGCCAGTTACTTCCTCACCTAGGAAGTCTTCAGCAGTTTTCTTCATTTTCTTAAGTACTTCAGCAGAAACCTGAGGAGCAGCCATTTTCTGGCCTTTTGCTTCTACCCAAGCATCACCGTTGTCAGCCTTAACGATTTTGAAAGGCATGATTTCGATGTCGCGCTGTACTTCTTCGTCTTCAAAGCGACGACCGATAAGACGCTTGATTGCGAATAGCGTGTTTTCAGGGTTTGTTACCGCCTGACGCTTAGCTGGCTGACCAACTAGAGTTTCACCGTCTTGGGTGTAAGCGATCACAGATGCCGTTGTGCGCTCACCCTCAGCATTTTCAATTACACGTGGCTTGTCACCATCAAGTACTGCTACACAAGAGTTAGTTGTACCCAAGTCAATACCAATGATTTTACCCATCAGGCTTTCTCCGAAATTCATTTAGCTTACTTGCCAGCCCGTTACCATAACGCCACTGACAACGCGGTTTCACCCGCTGAAATTGATTTACGATGTCGTATGACTACTAGATAAGGGCAGCCAAATTGTTTTCAAGGGCGACAACGAAAAAAAATCAAAAAAAATTAAAAAGCCCGCTCGAAGCGGGCTTTGCTCAATCGCTATCCCGCTTATGCTTGGGTATCGATGTTGCCAGCCGCAGCCTTAGACACCATTACCATTGCAGGGCGAACCACGCGGCCGTTCAGCTCGTAGCCTTTTTGCATCACCAACATAACAGTGTTTGGCTCGTGCTCGGCACTTTCCTGGATAGACATTGCCTGGTGGAATTCAGGGTTGAAGGCTTCACCAATAGGGTTAAGCTGCTTCAGGCCGAATTTCTCAACCGTACCCATCATGGTCTTCAGGGTTAGGTCAACACCCTCAACCATTGGCTTGATGGCTTCATCATTCTTGTCTGCCATCTCGATAGCACGTTCCATGTTATCGATAACCGGCAGTAGCTCTTCAGCAAACTTATTCAGAGCAAACTTACGTGCTTTGTCGATTTCCTGCTCGCTGCGACGACGCATGTTTTCTACGTCAGCACGGGCGCGCAAAACGCTGTCTTGCTGCTCGCGTACTTTAGCTTCGCTGGTTAGCAAAGCGGCTTCAAGCTCAGCGATACGGGCTGCCTGCTGTTCTTCAAGGGTCATTTCAACCACTTCTTCCTCAGCAGATTCAGTTTCAACCGCTTCAACAGTTTGCTCTTGCTGTAGCTGTTCGTCCTGTACTTTTTTCTCTTCGTTGCTCATGCTTTCGCTTCTCCGCCAAGATCATGGTGTTCAATGGAGGATAGAATAATCAGCTCTATCCAAAAAACTTGTATATGCGCATATTATGGGGATGAACTTCAATGATTCAAGCCGATATCGCTCACAATGCGCGACAAGTGTCTAATCCTGACGCTATACTGGTTCTCTCTTTATTTGTCGGATCATGGACATGACACGCGTTTTCCAGACTATCGCGATAATTGGCAAACCCCGCAACCCCGAAGCCCTGCAGACCCATATGAGTCTCTACAAATGGTTGGTCGAAAAAGGTTATGACGTACTTGTTGACCACCGACTGTCCAACGACTTGTCATTGCCCAAAGCCGTGTTCTGCGACTTATTGACCATTGGTGACAAAGCCAACTTGGCGATCGTGGTTGGTGGTGACGGCAATATGCTGGGCGCCGCCCGGGTACTGTCCCGCTTCGATATTGCGGTTATCGGTGTCAATCGAGGAAGCCTTGGCTTTTTGACCGATCTCGACCCCGATGCCTTCGAGGAAGAACTCGAGCAGGTACTCAATGGCGAATATGTAGTCGAGAAACGCTTCCTGCTTGAGGCCGAAGTCCATCGCCATGGCATGATCAAAAGCCGCAATGCCGCGCTCAACGAAGCCGTGTTGCACCCGGATAAAATCGCTCACATGATTGAATTCGAGGTCTACATTGATGATACCTTCGCGTTCTCACAGCGCTCCGATGGCCTGATCATCTCGACCCCAACAGGTTCAACGGCTTATTCCCTATCCGGTGGCGGCCCTATCCTGTCATCCGAGCTCAATGCAATTTCGCTGGTACCTATGTTCCCGCACACACTGTCATGCCGCCCTTTGGTGGTCGATGGCAACAGCCGGATCAAACTGCTGGTTTCACCGACCAATGGCAGTACGCTGGAAGTCAGCTGTGACGGCCAGGTGTCCCTGCCTGTCAGCCCAGGCGATGAGATCCATATCTACCAGAGCCCGGAAACCCTTCGGCTGATCCACCCGAAGAATTACAGCTACTATGAAGTACTCCGGGGCAAGTTGGGCTGGTCGAGCCGCCTGTTCTAGCAAAAAACACCTCAGTTAACGAATTCTGAAGCCAACCCTGCGGTTGGCTTTTTTATTGCCAATTTTCAGAACGTTAACCTAAATCAAGCTTTGTTGGAAAAATTTCACCAACAGTACTTTACTGTATGTAGATACAGTATATACTGTATGAAAAAACAGGTGTTGATTTAAACAGGTGAACACATGCTGGCTCATATGACGATCTCAAACTTTGCTATTGTCAAAAACCTTGAATTTGAACTTAAACCGGGAATGACCACCATCACCGGTGAAACGGGTGCAGGTAAGTCTATTGCCATCGATGCACTTGGCTTGTGTTTGGGTGATCGCGCCGAAGCCTGCATGGTTCGCCCGAACGAAGACAAAGCAGAAATCTCTGCCGCCTTTTCATTGCTCAACAACCAAGCCGCCCGCCGCTGGCTGGAAGACAACGAGCTGATTGATGGTGACGAGTGTATCCTGCGCCGTGTCATCACCAAGGAAGGCCGTTCGCGTGGATTCATCAACGGCAGCCCAGTGCCTGCATCACAGCAAAAAGCGCTGGGCCAGCTGCTGATCAACATCCATGGCCAGCATGCCCACCAGCAGCTGATGCGCCCTGATTACCAGCAGCAGATGCTGGATCAGTACGCCGGTCACCATCAATTGATGGAAAAGACCCGCAACCACTATCAGCGCTGGCGTCAGGCTAACAACGAATACAAGCGTTTGGTTCAGAACCGCGAAGAGAACGAAGCGCAAAAGCAGCTGATCCAATACCAAGTTAAAGAGCTCAACGAGCTAGCTTTGGCCGAAGACGAGTACGCCGAGATCGAGGAAGAGCACAAGCGCCTCTCCAACAGTGGCGAGCTGGCAGTATCTAGCCAAAACGCCTTGGCGATGCTTTACGACAACGAAGATTGCAACGCCCTCAACATGCTGCAGTCAGCATGCCAGGAAGTTGCCAACCTCGGGGAAATCGACAGCAACCTAAGTGCTATTCCGCAAATGCTCGAAGAAGCCATCATCCAAGTACAAGAAGCGAGCCAGGAGCTACGCAGCTACCTCGATAACATGGATATGGACCCACAGCGTTTGATGTACCTCGAAGAGCGCTTGGCCAAGATCATGTCGCTTGCCCGCAAACACTACGTGATGCCGGAAGAGCTATACAGCAAGCATCAGGAGCTGCTCAAAGAGTTGGAAAACCTTGATTGCAGCGATGAGCGTTTGGAAGAAATCGCCGAGAATGTCGAATGCCTGCGCCAGAAGTTCTTGGCCAGCGCAGAGAAGCTCAGCAAGAGCCGCCAACGCTATGCGAAGGAGCTCGACAAGAAGATCTCCGACAGCATGCACCAGCTAAGCATGGAAAACGGCGTGTTTAAGATTGATGTCCAGAGCGATGCTGAAGGCATGCTCAGCCCGCTGGGTTTCGACACCATCACCTTCCTGGTCTCCACCAACCCGGGTCAACCATTGCAGCCGTTGGGCAAAGTGGCCTCTGGTGGTGAGCTGTCACGTATCTCGCTGGCTATCCAAGTGATCACGGCACAGAAAGTCGAAACCCCTAGCCTGATTTTCGATGAAGTCGATGTGGGTATCAGTGGACCAACAGCAGCGATTGTCGGCAAGATGCTGCGCACCCTAGGCGAATCAACCCAGGTAATGTGTGTGACTCACTTACCGCAGGTCGCCGGTTGCGGCCACCAGCAGATGTTTGTGGCGAAGAAGTCCAGCAAAGGCCAGACTGAAACCAACATGTTCCCGCTGACACAGGAAGCCCGTGTCAACGAGCTTGCCCGCCTGCTGGGCGGTAGTGAAATTACCGAACGAACACTGGCAAACGCAAAAGAACTGCTTGTTGCGGCATAAATAGAATAAACTTAATGGGCAGTGCAACTAAATGGTTGTACTGTAGTCTCAATTACAGTTTTTTTCTTTACTGCTTTTTTACTTCTGCTCGGGTGTTGTTTATCATCGCTGCAGAATAAAGCGAACTTGCCGGGATGCTATGAGTTGGAAGAACCTTGCTGCCGTGACTTTGGCGGTCAGTTTATTGGGTGGCTGTTCAGTCGTTGAACGACTGGTTTACCGAATTGATATTAACCAGGGTAACTACCTGGAGCAGAAAGATATCGACACCCTTCGATACGGAATGAACAAAGAGCAGGTGCAATTCGTACTTGGCTCGCCAATGCTGGTTGAACCTGAGTACCCAGATACTTGGTACTACGTTTACTACCACAAGCCGGGTCACGAAGAGCCGCAACAGAAAAACCTGATCCTGAAGTTCAATGCCCAGAATCAGCTAACCAGCCTTGAAGGGGACTATGAAAAAAGCCCTCAGTTCATGGAGCAATTTAACTAAGTACTCATTCATCTAAGTACTAAGATTGTTCGATAACAAATTGCTGGTTATCAGAAAACAAAAAGCTCGCCATCGGCGAGCTTTTTCATTTTTGCCTCTATTGAAGCACTAAATTAGGCTTTCTCTTCTTTGGCAGCCAAAGCCTCTTGCTTGGCTTGCTCCGCACGTTTACGGCGGATCTCTTTCGGATCGGCCAGCAGCGGGCGGTAAATTTCAATGCGGTCGCCATCATGCACCGTGGCATCAAGCTTCACGTTGCGGCTGTAGATCCCCACCTTGTTTTTCTTCAGGTCGATCTCCGGATACATTGCCAATACTCCGGATTGCTCGATGATCTGCTGCACCTGCATATCCGGCGTCACTGTCACGCGGATCACCTTCTGCACATCAGGCAGGGCATACACCACTTCTACGTGGATCAACTTTTCTTCAGAAGTCATAAATCTCTCGCGCACGCTGGGTGAAAGCAGACACCATGTTGTTGGTCAAGTCGCGGAATACCTTGCCGAACGCCGCTTCCACCAAGCCATTGGTAAATTCAAAATCCAGCTTAAGTTCAACCTTACACGCTTCGGCATCGAGCTCGGTGAAGTGCCAACCACCGACCAAGCGGCTGAATGGACCATCGACCAATTGCATGGCGATCACACTACCGTCGGTCAGATCATTACGTGTCACGAATGTTTTCTTAATCCCGGCCTTGGACACATCCACCGAGGCCATCATATGCTGTTCGGAGCTTTCCAGAATTTTGGTACCCGAGCAGCCCGGCAAGAATGCAGGGTATGATTCAACATCGTTAACAAGTTCAAACATTTGTTTTGCACTAAATGGTACTAATGCAGAACGGCTGATCTGAGGCATAGCTTCTCCTTACGGTTAAAACGTGCCGCCTGCCCTAGGATTTGTGCGCATTGCTGGTGAAAACCTATGACAAGGACAAGCCCAATGATACCATTACTGAGCTAACAGCCAAAATAAGCGTGTTTATTGAGTTCATCTCATTGATTTATAAATAGACACTTTTTCGACCAGCCCAGTTATCTGCGGTTGGGACAGCAACATTCAAGAGTATTTATGGCAAAGAAAAAACCAAAGCAAAGTAGCAATACTATTGCCAAGAACAAAAGCGCCCGTTTCGAGTTCGCGATCAGCGACGAGTACGAAGCTGGCATGGAGCTCCAGGGCTGGGAAGTTAAAGCGATCCGCTCTGGCAAGGTAAACATCTCGGAAAGCTACGTATTCCTGCGCAACGGCGAAGCCTTCATCTCGGGTGTGCAGATCACCCCGCTGAACGCCGCGTCAACTCACGTAGTGGCCGATCCTACCCGTACCCGCAAGCTGCTGTTGAACCGCCGTGAAATCGACAAGCTGATGGGTGCCGTTAACCGCGATGGTGAAACCATTGTTGCGCTTTCCATGTACTGGAAGGGTTCATGGGTTAAACTTAAAGTAGGTACGGCAAAAGGTAAGAAATTACACGACAAGCGTGCCGACAAGAAAGACAAAGATTGGGCACGCGACAAGGCGCGTATCATGAAGAGCAGCCTACGCTAATACTCCTTTCCTACCAGTAATTTGATGGATTTTTCTCCATAAGAAACGCGCTGGTAGGGAATTGTATTGACGCTAGGTGAAATTCTGTTACCATCGCCTTAACTCTGGGGCTGATTTAGGATTCGACAGGATCACGAAGGCTTGTGGAGCATGCCGAGGTGCGGTTGGCCTCGTAAAAAAGCCGCAAAAAAATAGTCGCAAACGACGAAAACTACGCACTAGCAGCTTAATAACCTGCTAAGAGCGCTCCTGCCCTAGCTTCCGCTTGTAAGACGGGGACCAACAGGGGTTCAAACCCAAACAAGATAGCGAGGGAACCTTCGACCAGAGAGGTGAACCGCGAAATAGAATTCTGGTATGTATTGGCATGGCGTGTCTTTCCGCAGTGCTCTTACGAGAATATAGAAAGACTAAGCATGTAGCGCCATCTGTTAGACTGATTTTGGACGCGGGTTCAACTCCCGCCAGCTCCACCAAACGTTTGGAAAGGGCGGTAATCGAAAGATTACCGCCCTTTTTGTTTGTTTGATACTACCAACACTCAATACCTCACAGCTCCTCATCTACAAGAGCAAATGTGACTCATAGTCCGTGGACCAAAAGTCTACAGGCGAAGACCATGTCGTTCATAAGCAAGCAAAAAGTAGACTGCCGTGAACGACTCAGTACTCAAACCCTTTGGGTTACACATTAGACAATTAAGAAAGGATACTGCGTTAAGCCAAGAAGAATTGGCTGCGCGTTGTGGACTTGACCGTACCTATATCAGTGGCATTGAGCGGGGCCTTAGAAATGTCAGCCTCATCAACTTGTTTAAGTTGGCGAAGGCACTTGATGTTGCACCGGAAAAGCTTTTGGCGTTTGAGGTCGACAATGAGTAACCGAGCTTTTTACGACGCAACCCTGTCAGATTTTCTTCAATCTTCCTCAGATAACATTATCGGTAAGCTTGCCAGTAGCCATACCCAGCAATTACAGCATGAACAGACAGGGGCGTGGGCAGCACAAGTTCAAATCCTGCAGCAAACATTATCTGGTTTATCACCTCATGATGGGCACCTGTTCTTTGAGTTCCTTATCCCGCGAATGGGACGGCGCGCTGATGTGGTACTTATCTATCAAGGTATTATCTTTGTTATCGAGTTTAAAGTCGGCTCAAGCAACTACCATTCTGCTGATCTGCGCCAAACCGTCGGATATGCGCTAGACCTGAAAAACTTCCATCGAGGCAGTCATTCACTCCCTATAGTGCCAATTCTCCTGGCAACCAAAGCGGAAAAAAGTGCGTGGGAGTTAACCCTCGATAAAGATGGCGTCGCTAAACCAATTGTCGATAATGGCCAGCAGATAGCCGACATCATCAAGCAGTGCGCAGCTAAGCTGCAAGCTAATCAGGTTGATGCCATTGAGTGGTCTAATAGCGGTTACCTCCCTACCCCTACTATCGTGGAGGCTGCGCAGGCACTGTATGCCAATCATGCTGTTGAAGATATTGCGCGTAATGAAGCGGATAATCAAAACCTAGGCGTAACCAGCGACGAGTTACTCGAACTTATCCACCAAGCCCGAGTCAATACGCAAAAAATTATTTGTTTCGTCACAGGTGTCCCTGGCGCAGGTAAAACGTTAGTCGGGCTTAATATTGCCAACACCCACTCTAACCCTAAAGATAACGAGTACTCAGTTTTTCTAAGTGGTAACGGGCCATTAGTAAGTGTATTGCAAGAAGCACTCGCCATTGATAAGTCTTCACGTACCGATATGAGCAAAGCGGCTGCACGCCGAGAAACGTCACAGTTTATCCAGAATATTCACCGCTTCCGTGATGAGGCTTTGGATGGCTCTATCCCGCCAGAAAATGTCGCGATATTTGACGAGGCACAACGGGCATGGAACGCAGAGCAGACATCAAAGTTCATGCAAACCAAACGTAATCAGCCCGACTTTAATCAATCTGAGCCTGAATTCTTGATTGAAGTGATGGACAGGCACGAAGACTGGGCGGTGATCATTGCCCTGATAGGCGGCGGGCAAGAGATCAATACTGGCGAAGCCGGGCTTGCGGGATGGCTATCGGCCTTAGAGCATGATTACTCTCATTGGCAGGTCTACTGCTCGACAGAGTTACTCAAGGGCGAATATGTCTCAGATGGTTTATCACTAGAAAATCTGCAAAACGCACACAAACTGCCAAGCCTGCATTTGGCGACTTCGATGCGATCGTTCAGGGCCGAAAAGCTGTCTAGCTTTGTCCACCATGTCATCGCAGGAGAATGCACAAAAGCCGCAGAGTTGGCTGATGAATTACAAGCCCAATATCCGCTCTACCTGACCCGTGATCTCGCTACAGCCAAACAATGGCTAAAACAGCAATCACGCGGATTAGAAAGCATTGGCATGTTGGCATCTTCCAATGGCATTCGCCTCAAAGCTGAAGGGATCTTTGTCAAAAACAAGTTTGATCCGGTTAGCTGGTTCCTCCATCCCCACGACGATATCCGCTCATGCCACTTCCTAGAAGATGTTGCTACTGAGTTTGATGTCCAAGGGCTTGAACTAGACTGGTGCTTGGTTGGATGGGATGCAGACTATCGTTATATTGATCAGCAATTTGAGCATTGGCGCTTCAAAGGCACTAAGTGGCAAAAGCGTAACAAAGAGCAAGACAAACGCTATCTAGAGAATGCATACCGGGTGCTGCTAACGCGTGCACGACAAGGCATGGTGATCTTTGTGCCTGAAGGAAACGATGGCGACCCAACCCGCCCATGCAATTATTACCAACACACTTACCAATACCTTCTACAGTGCGGGTTCCAAACCTTACCTGTAGAGTAATAGCTAAAAGCAGCAGCTCAAACGCTTGGAAAGACCACTAGTTCATGGAACTAGTGGCCATTTATGTGAGAAGTGATTAACGATCTATCTTTGGCGAGTACAGCGAATAAGCGGTGATCTGCCCGGCTACAATGGCTGAAAACATGAAGATGGCTGATAGGCCGATATTAGGGATCGGCAAGATAGATTGCTCGAACACGGATTGGCTTGCACTGATCAGCACGCGACTACCGGGAACCAGAATGATGATCCCCTGCACGATATAAATAGAACCGGTTAGGTTAAGCAGTTTGGCAATTTTAGTGCCATACAAGGTGATCAATACGGTTGTCACCCAAGTGCCCACTACCCAGTCGCCACCAAAGCCCAGGTACATCGGCCCCCACATGCCCAACACCGCAACCGGCAGCCCAAGCAAAATATCTTGCGGGCGGGCATTAAAGATCACCCCGATCGACGACGAGATCAACACCAAGCCAAAGATATGCAGCCACAGAGGAATTTCATTGGTATACGGGAGAGTATCCACAGGCCCCCACCAAGCCTCACCGACGCTCAAGCCGATCATCATGCCGATGAACAATTTGAGTAGGGTCAACATACTTTGCCCAAGCAGGGCGGTACCAGAGACTAAGTCATTGAACGCTAGGCATTCCAATGAGTTAGCAATCGATAATCCAGGAACAAACAAGACTATCGACGCAATACACAGCGCCCAGACGGGCACATTGATCCCCAAACTCACAATAAAGGCGACAAACAGGCCGGTGAGCAATGCCGCTATAAACTCAGCGGCAATCGCACGGCGGCCATGGCATATTAACTGGACTAACCAAA
This sequence comes from Photobacterium sp. AWH4_225, assembly GCF_056158405.1. Lineage (NCBI taxonomy): Bacteria > Pseudomonadati > Pseudomonadota > Gammaproteobacteria > Vibrionales > Vibrionaceae > Photobacterium > Photobacterium sp. AWH4_225. The sequence goes on from NZ_JBSWTF010000001.1 coordinate 3,330,050, forward strand.
CCATTAGCCCAAGCAAGGTCGCGCACCCTACTGCTTCCAGCGTACTCCCAACCAACATCAAGTAAGCAGGGGGGATTCCCATATTAGCCAATGCCACGACCCATTTAGGGTAGTGAAAATCTTTCGCTGGTTTTTCTTTGCGTGGTTGGTTAATGCGGTCAATGGTATTGGCCAGCAAGGCAAGGTTAATAGAGGCGGGTTTGTGGCGCTTTAGAACGACGGTGTCTCTCTTGCCAAGAAACTGATAGTTAATCGAGGTTGGCATGGCCTGGACCATAACGTCCGCATCATACTTTTTGGCATAGTGCTGGGTATACTTTTCCACCTTATAAGGTGGGCACCCACAGCGGTGCAAGGTATCCCCAATTTCTACAACTTTATTGATTATATATTGTGAAGGCATAGCCAGATCAGAGTGAGCCAAAAACGGCGTAAGGTAACAAATAAGTGCCACAGAAACGAGTGAGTAAGATCTCAGAATTAAGATTTTAGCTCTGCTATTTCACACACGATAATTTTTAGCACTTTAGCGCTACTAAATCATTGAAATTAATATGCTAATTGTTTCCCAATGATTATATAAGGGTCTTAAAGAGACACTTTATTACCATCGTTAAACAATCAAAATAACAGCGTAAATATCTGTTATAAATAAAACAATGATGGATTGGGCTTTTTCTCATTACCTCGTGCGTCTTACATATCTTGACCTGCGGTAAATATACAGGTTCTAAATTTGTAATCATTCATTTCTGACTTTCAATCATTGCGCAATATCATAGTGATCCGACAACCACTTCCATAGGCTTTACCCCTAACCACAATAAAACCAATGGAACCGGTCAATGAAATCCCCTACAACCAGAATCAAGGCACTACTCGCCATCAAGCCGCTGCTGTTTACGGTAATAGCTGCTTTCGCCCTTTCGTTCTCTATTCCGCCATTACACGCGCAAGATCTGGAAGAGATCTTGGAGCAGCATAACGTGGAGGTGATGAAAGAGATCGCGACAATTCAGGCCCAAATGGAGCTGCTCTACAACAAGGACGAGCTCAGTGAAGAAGATACCGAGCAACTTTTTCTACTCGAGAACCTAATGGATGAGTTTTACGAGACACTGATGTAGTGTCGACACTGGCTCTAGGCTTCAATTCATTGGCATATGGATTGAAGCCCTCCCCTTAACGACTCCCCCACACCTCCCCAACCCCAGCCGTACATTTCCCCAACAAGCCAGAATAATCACCTTAACATTTCAAGTTTTATAGTGATTACCCCCACGATATTGGTGGACAGATCAAGGTTAGTTCAGCCAGTTCACGTAATATAGCGACCATTACGGAGGTGCTTTAAATGGCAAATATCAATCAGGACCGTCTGGTCCAACACTTTATTGAACTGGTTAAAATCGACAGCGAATCGCGCAACGAGAAAGCGATTGCCGAGGCGCTGGCCGAGCAGCTAGGTGAAATGGGCTTTGACGTTCAGAAGCTTCCTGTTCCTGCTGAGATCTCCAACGGCTTCAACATCTACGCCAAACTAGAAGGCAAGCTGGAAGGTACTATCCTACTAAGCTGCCACATGGATACCGTTACTCCGGGTAACGGCATCGAGCCAATCATCGAAGACGGTATCATCCGCTCGAAAGGCGACACTATTCTAGGCGGTGACGACAAATCTGGTATCGCAGCTATTATGGAAGCGGTTCGCTGCATCAAGGCTGACGGCGAAGAGCACCAGACTATCGAACTAGCATTCACCGTTTATGAAGAAGGCGGCCTGCACGGCTCGCAGAACTTCGACATGAGCAAGGTTGAGTCGCTAACCGGTATCGTATTCGATTCTGGCGGCCCTATCGGTACCATCATTACTACCGCACCTGGCCAGCAGAACCTGAAAGTGAACATCACAGGTAAGCCAGCCCACGCAGGTCTAGCACCGGAAGAAGGGATCAATGCCCTGACGGTTGCGGCTGATGCCATCACCAACATGAAGCTATCTCGCATCGACGAAGAAACCACAGCCAACATCGGTGTGGTTAAAGGTGGTCAAGCGACTAACATCGTGATGCCTGAGCTGTTCATCGAAGCTGAAGCACGTTCACTAGATGACGACAAACTGCAGGCGCAGGTTGATCACATGGTGAGCACGTTTGAAGCTGCAGCTGAGAAGCACGGCGCAGAAATCAACATTGCGTCTAAGCGTGCCTACAACGCTTACCGCATTGCCGACAACGACCCGCACGTCGAGAAGATCAAAGCAGCATTCGAAGCCAACGGTGTTGAGCCAATGTGTAAGCCAACTGGTGGCGGTAGCGACGCGAACATCTTCAACAGCAAAGGCCTGAAGACAGTAAACCTGTCTACCGGTATGGCGAAGGTACACACCACGGAAGAGTTCATCAAGATTGATGACATGGTAGAGATCACCAAGTTCCTGTACACCTACCTGACTCGCTAAACCCTACCAAAGAGGAAGGTTCGCCTTCCTCTTTATCCCCCGAAAGCATAACCTAACATCCCCTCCCGCTTTATCTGTAATGGCTATTTTTTGCTGATACACATAAAAATAACGACTAGATACACACCAACACATAACTGCCACAAATAAAACATCACCCGCAGATTCATTGTGGTTATTGACCAGGCAGTCAGCAAAGAAAAACTCAATGTAAACCCTTTACTTTCAGTAATATAAATCAAAACCACAAAGCAAAACCTAGCATTTTGGGTCAATAATACCTTAGCGGTAAAGGTTACAAAGAGTGATCTTCATCCAACAAATATTCTGCCGAATTCTTATTTCAATTTGCGAAAATTGTTCCCTTTTTTGCACATCTGGAAAAAAACTGATATTCCCACAACGAAACCAATCGCATTTTTTATACCCGCCAGATCCCCAGCTTGCTGTTAGCAGTACAATCAATATGACATTTAAGAATGCGTGTTTGCATCAGTAAAAAATTTAAGCAGGAAGCTAGTGAGTATGGAATATTTAGAAAGAATTAAGCGTTTAGCGAAAATCCAAGGGATCAGCCAAAAGCAACTCGGTGAAGCCCTTGATCTCCAGCAAGGGACAATGAGCCGTAAGCTATCTGGCAAGTACGGTATCGAAGTCCGTGAGTTGGAAAAAATTGCCGAGGCTCTGAGCACGTCAATCAGCTACCTACTGACCGGTCAGGTTGATACTGGCACCCAAGCGACCACAACCATCAACAGCAGTATGGACCAAGGCACCACCAGCACTTACATCCCTATCATCCACCGCAAAGACTTTATCTCCTTTCGCAGTGGGGCATCCGTGGATGTGATCAGCAAGCGTGCTATCCCGCAACATCTACTGCGCGAAGATTGTTTGGGCCTGCTGGTCGATAACGAGAATATCTCACAGTGTGCACCAGTTGGCAGCTACGCCCTTGCGACCAAGACGGCAATTTACCGTCCGAAGCAGCCGGTATTTGCTTCCGTTCGTGGCAGTGAGCCGGACTTCTACCACATGACGCAACTTGCTGACGGCGTGGTGTTCTCGACCTCTCAGCCGGATTTCCCTAACTTGTTCGTCAACAACGATGAGTTCCAGATCCACGGTTACATCATCCAGTCAGACTGGGCTTACGACCGTTAATCGGCGCACCTCCTAGCCGTTGATGAAAAACCGCTGATTAAACGATGTGGCGGCGTGACATAGCGCCGCCAAGTATTAGAATAGTAAGCACTCAGATAATGGATGTTTGCTATGCCCAAGATAATTGTCGCCTCAACCAATCCCGCCAAAATTTCTGCCGTCGAAGACGCATTCAAGCACACCTTCCCAGATAGCCAGTTTTCTATCGAAGGGATCAGTGTCGACAGCGGTGTCCGTGACCAGCCAATGTGTGCCGACGAAACCTTGCAGGGCGCAAGAAACCGCGTCAGTAATGCTCGCCAAGCCACGCCTGGCGCAGACTATTACGTGGGCCTTGAAGCGGGTATTGATGGTCAGTTCACGTTTGCCTGGATGGTTATCGAAAGCGGTGACAACCGGGGAGAAGCCCGCTCGGCCTCACTCCCTTTGCCTCCCCAAGCGCTGGAAAAGCTCCACCAAGGCGAAGAGCTGGGCGATGTCATGGATGAAATGTTCAATCAAACCAATATCAAGCAGAAAGGCGGTGCCATTGCGATGCTGACCAACCATCTGCTAAGCCGCAGCTCGGTGTACCAGCAGGCGCTGATTTTGGCACTTATCCCCTTCATTCACCCAACATTGTTCGCAAAATAAATTAAGTGATACCACTATGCTTTCAAAGCAAGTGGGGATATCTCCCAAAAACAGAAAGGCCCCCAGAGTACATCAAGTCTCTGGGGGCCTTTGTTTATCAAAACCGTTTAGATGGAGATCACGCGTTCGGGCTTTGCTCTTTCAGCAAGGCAGACAACCATGCCTTAGTGTCTTCATCATGGTGCTTGAGTTCATTGGAGCCGCGGGTAATGGTTGCGACACCCACGCCAAGCAGTTCACTGATTTTACGCTGGCTACGCTCACCGTTGAGCAACTCATGCAGAATATTCACTCGGGACAATAGCACCGACCTTTCGTCGGGCGTCAATAGCAGCCTCAGCAAGGTATCGTCCTTGTGCTCGGTCGTTGCCTGACGCAAGATATCAATCACCTGCTGCCACTCGGTAAATTCCGGGGTTTCTTGAATATTCGACATGTCATCCTCATTTGATGTACTCGTTCTCGAGTACTGATTCTATCCCTTTAACCAGCGACAACCTAGCCCTTGGCAAAAAAAAGCTAATACTTGGTGCTGAGCTCATTCTCCGTCAGCAATGGCACCGGGCTTTTAGTCAAATCACCATAGTAGATCTCGAACATCAACAGATTCTGGACATATCCCCGGGTTTCATTGAACGGAATCGCCTCGATAAAGGCATAGACATCCAGTCGGCCATCTGTGCCTTTGCGCCAACGGGTCACCCGGCTCGGGCCTGCGTTGTAAGCAGCGAAGGCAAAGATCCGGTTGTTGTCATATTGCTCGAGCATCATTTTAAGGTAACCACTGCCAAGGCGAATATTGACGCCGGGATCAAACAGGCTGTTTTTCCCTTCGTAGTTGCGCCCTAGCTTCTTAGCCGTTTCCTTCGCAGTAGCAGGCATCAGCTGCATCAGGCCACGAGCACCAACCGGCGAGACCGCCTCGATATTGAGCGCACTTTCCTGGCGGGCAAGTGCCATCATGGTGGTTACCGGCAAATCACGTTTCTTGCTAAAGAAATCAAACCACCACTTATGGGCAATCGGGAAGCGCAACTCGACGTATTCCCACAACTGGCCGGAAATAGTCGCCTGTACCGCGAGATGATGCCACTTATTGATAGAGGCATAAGAAGCCAAGGCTACAATCTGATCGTTATCCAGCCCGCGCAGCAAATAGTGCCATTCGCGGTTTGCCGCTAGCAGCTTATCGGTGGCGATAAGCTCTTTGACCCGTGCCAAGGTCTGCTCGTACTCCTTCACATCGGTACGGTAATCACCCGCGGTTTTCACCGGATAGGTGATCGGTTTACCAAGTACAGTCGCAGCCGCGGCGCTGTAGAAATCGCGCTGGCCCAAGAGCTGGTTATACTTCTCTTCTGCCAACGCCTTGTCACCGTCACGCTCGGCCAACCGGGCCTGCCAAAACGTCCAGCGGGTCGTCTGCTTGGCCTTATCAGGCAAGCGATTCACCCAAAGCTCGACCTCTTGCCACTTGTCTTCGCGCATCGCCTGGCGGATACGACGCTCGACCAAGCTGATGTTAGTACTTTTCGCCAACGCGTTATCGCACCATTTCTGCAGTTTCTCATCATCGGTCGCCATCAAGCGGCTGGCGGTATAGTCTGCCAGCGACTGACGCTTGGCTTCCTCAAAGTGCTGCCCCTGTACGGTGTTGTGATACTGCTTTACCGCTTCCTTGACGTCACTGCGCACCAGCTTTTTGTATGCCAGTACAGTGAGATTCTGGTTGAAGGGGGTCACTTTGCTGCGCTTGGAGAATGCCGCCACCCCTTGGGGTTTATCGTAGAGATCCATCACCGCTTTACCCGACTGCTTGCTCTTGGCCCCCAACTGTTTGTTGAGGTATTTGAGCCGGCCACGGTTACCTTCTTCATAAACCAATAACATGCGATCCAAAATCAGGACATCGGTCCGCTTGCCCGCTTTCTGCCAAGTGTTCAGCAGTGGATCACAGGCATCATGGGTGGATTTCCCCGTTAGCCACAAGGTCTGTGCTCCCTGCCAGGCAACGTCTTTATTGCCAAGCTTGCTCTGGGCGTAATAGTAATGGCAGCGCAATACCTGGCTGCGCGGCGGCAGAGGCTGAACCTCAATGAAATTCTCCCAACGCTCGGTTTTTGCTAGGTGGTTGAGGTATCGATCTTTCACCGTCGTACTGAACGGCAAAGCAGAATATTGTTCAATGAATGCCTCAACTTCGCCGGGCGTTTTGGCATACAGGGTTTGGATAAACTCGCGGTAATCGAGATAAGGCGTCAACGGGTAGTCATCCAGACTGCCGCGAAGCTTTTCGTACGCCGCCTCATCCTTTTCTTCCAAGGCGACTTGCGCCTGCTCGTAGCGTTCGCGCTGCTGTTCAAGGGTTGATGCCTGCATCAAAGGCGATAGCAGCAAGCCAACCGACAGCACAAGACCTGAAATTACTTTAAGGTTTTTATTGCTATACACAGCACCCTTCCATTCGTTGTCCATGTTCATTCAGGTCAAAAACCTGTGTGTTTTATTGCATATAAATTCCATTACTACAAGCCTCTGCGTGATGCAGGGCTGGCGCCAATAACCTTCAGGCGGCCCAATATTGAGCGTAATACCAAATTGTCGAATTTAATAATCAAGATCGCCGATGGGTAACAGAAAATTAACATCGCAATGTTGCAGGAAATCGCACGGTAAAAGGCACCCGCTACGCAAAGATGGGAGCAGAGTGCTACCTTAACGCTCACTTGGGGCACTAATTATGAACATTGCTGTTAAACTTATGTCCAGAACAGGTAAAATACCCCCTTTCATTTAGTTTAGAGATCGCAAACGGATATGGCTGAATACGTCTATACCATGTCGCGCGTGGGCAAAATCGTCCCACCTAAGCGTCAAATCCTAAAAGATATTTCATTGAGCTTCTTCCCAGGCGCCAAAATCGGTGTTTTGGGTCTGAATGGTGCCGGTAAATCAACCCTGCTACGCATCATGGCAGGTATCGATACCGATATCGAAGGTGAAGCACGCCCACAGGCTGGCCTAAAGGTAGGTTACCTACCTCAGGAGCCGGTACTGGATGAAGAAAAGACCGTACGTGAAGTGGTTGAAGAGTCAGTGGCTGACGTGAAAGATGCCCTGACGCGTCTTGATGCTGTTTACGCAGCATACGCCGAAGAAGATGCAGACTTCGACAAACTGGCTAAAGAGCAGGGTGAACTAGAAGCTCTGATCGAAACCAAAGACGGCCACAACCTAGAGATGCAACTAGAGCGTGCCGCTGACGCCCTTCGCCTGCCTGAGTGGGATGCACAAATCAAACACCTATCAGGTGGTGAGCGTCGCCGTGTGGCTATCTGTCGCCTACTGCTAGACAAGCCAGACATGCTGCTGCTTGATGAGCCAACTAACCACCTTGATGCCGAATCAGTGGCTTGGCTTGAGCACTTCCTTGTTGACTACAGCGGTACTGTTGTGGCGATCACCCACGACCGTTACTTCCTAGACAACGCTGCAGGTTGGATCCTAGAGCTTGACCGTGGTGAAGGTATTCCATGGGAAGGTAACTATACCTCTTGGCTTGAGCAGAAAGATGCCCGTCTAAAGCAAGAAGCCTCGCAAGAGAAAGCCCGCCAGAAGACCATCGAGAAAGAGCTTGAGTGGGTTCGCCAGAACCCTAAAGGTCGCCAGGCAAAATCGAAGGCCCGTATGGCACGCTTTGAAGAGCTGAATACAAGTGATCACCAAAAACGTAACGAAACCAACGAGCTGTTCATCCCGCCAGGTGAGCGCCTAGGTGACAAGGTTATCGAGGTGAACAATCTGACCAAGTCATTTGGTGACCGTGTTCTTATCGACGACCTTTCTTTCAGCATGCCTAAGGGTGCGATCGTCGGTATCATCGGTGCCAACGGTGCCGGTAAGTCAACGCTGTTCAAGATGCTTAGCGGCACAGAGCAGCCAGACTCTGGTTCTATCGAGCTTGGTGAGACTGTAAGCCTGGCGTCTGTTGATCAGTTCCGCGATAGCATGAACGACAACAACACGGTTTACCAAGAGATCTCCGAAGGCGCGGATATCATCAAGATCAACAACTTTGAAATCCAGGCGCGTGCTTACTGCTCACGCTTCAACTTCAAAGGCAGCGATCAGCAAAAACGCATCGGCGATCTGTCTGGTGGTGAGCGTAACCGTGTCCACCTTGCCAAACTGCTTAAAGCCGGCGGCAACGTACTGCTACTCGATGAGCCAACCAACGACCTTGACGTTGAAACGCTACGTGCACTAGAAGAAGCGCTTCTAGAGTTCCCTGGCTGTGCCATGGTTATTTCGCACGACCGTTGGTTCCTAGACCGTATCGCGACCCACATTCTTGACTACCGTGACGAAGGTCAGGTTAACTTCTACGAAGGTAACTACACCGAGTACACGGATTGGCTGAAGAAAACACTGGGCGCGCAAGCGGCTGAGCCACACCGTATCAAGTACAAGCGTATTGCTAAGTAATTCGCGCGTATCTCTAGATACACAAAGGGCTGCATCATGCAGCCCTTCCTTTTTATCTTCTCTTTGTTGCCCGACAACAAGCCGCTAAAGCGCCTCAAGCTCTAAGCTAGAGCGCCACACGTTCGAACGCCGTAAGTGCTTCCTGCAGATCTTCCACCGCAATGATTTCGATACCCGGTACCTGACGGCTGGCATTGGCCTTGGGAACGATAGCACGGGTAAAGCCCTGCTTGACCGCTTCGCGGATACGCTCCACCCCATTGGCGGCCGGGCGGATATCAGCATTCAGGCCAATCTCACCGAACACCAACACATCCTGCGGCACCGGGGCATTTTTGAAGCTGGAGAAAATCGCCAGCAGTACGGACAAGTCCGCCGAGGTCTCTTCGATTTTGATCCCGCCGACACAGTTAACGAAGATATCCATGTCCGACAGCATCACCCCACCGTGACGGGCCAGTACTGCTATCGACATTGCCAAACGGTTGTTGTCGTAACCTACCGTCAATCGGCGTGGGTTCTCGGTCACCGAGTTGTTGCACAGGGCCTGGATTTCCACCAGCAACGGCCGGGTCCCTTCCCACAATGTGGTACACACCGAACCAGCATGGTTCTTGTCTGACCGGCTGAGGAAAATCGCCGATGGGTTCTTGACCTGCTTCATGCCGGTTTCGGTCATGGCGAAGAAGCATGACTCGGAATCCGCACCGAAACGGTTCTTCGAGGTACGCAATACCCGGAACTTCTCATCCGCGGTCGATGATAGGGCAAACAGGCCATCAACAATGTGGATCAGCTGCATCGGGCCGGCCACGTTCGAATCTTTGTTGATGTGGCCGACAATCATGAAGGTGACCCCTTCGGTTTTGGCAAACCGGGTCAGTGCCGCCGCCGACTCCTTGACCTGGCTCGGGCTACCTGCTGCCGAATCGTTATGGGCAACCGTCATGGTCTGGATGGAATCGATGATCACAAACTCGGCTTTCTGGGCGCGAATGTGCTCGATAATCGCCTCTACCGAGGTTTCGGCGACCACATTAATGTTATCGAGGTTCTGGGTGCCCAAGCGCTTGGCGCGCTGGGAGATCTGGTGGATCGATTCCTCACCCGACACATACAGCGACGATTTGGTCGCAGCGACCGAACCGATACTCTGCAGTAGCAAGGTCGACTTACCAGCCCCCGGATCACCACACAGTAGCAGCACCGAGCCCGGCACTATACCGCCGCCAAATACCCGGTCCAGCTCGGATATGCCCGAACTGTAGCGCGGTAGATCTTTGCTCTCGACTTCCGACAGCTTCTGCACCTTGGTCGCGGCACCGGCATAACTGCTCGCACCACCACCCGATACCGCCCCCACCGCCGCACGGGTTTTGGGAACTGTGAACTCGGTTATCGTATTCCAGGCCGCACACGCGCTACACTGGCCCTGCCAGCGGGGAAAGTCTGCGCCACAATCACTACACACATAGGCCCGCTTGGTTTTTGCCATGACTCACCTTGATATATTTGGTTAAACACATCCTGAAAACAGATGTAGAATAGAGCTTGCCTGCTGGTTGAAGAAAAGCTCAACTCTTTAGGAAATATGCCGATAATAAACGAAGAATGAGATAATCAAAAATAACTATGGTGCTAGACGATTACAAAGGACTGATTGAAAGGCTGATCCCTGTTTACGATAGCGAGGATTTTGACGACGTCTTCCAGATGATGACCGAAGGCGAGGACGGCCCTACCCGGCTGCAGCTAAAGATGGAATTGCACCGCATCATGACGCCATGCATGAAGGCTGTCGATCTTCGCGGGCGCGTACAGGGCGAATGCCGCCCCTACCAACTCAATGGCCGCGAGCACTGGCTCGATGATGTTGCCATCAATACTTACCACAAGCGGATAAAAACCTTCGGTAACCAGTTCCGGGTCGGCCTGTACGAGGCACTGATGAACACCCGCAACAACTTCCGGGTTATGCATCAGCAAGGCAAACTGCAACCCAAGTCGGCGCCTAAAGTCGAAGAGCAACCAGACACCCCGCTGGTCGCCCCGCTGATCCGGTTTGGCCACTACCTGACCCGTAACGAAAACCGCTGGCAAATCGCCACACCGGTTAGCTTGGAACTTCCCCTGAGCCAAGTCGTCAACGGGATCAGTGCCGATTTATCATACTCCGGCGCCAAGTTCAAAGTGCCTGCCGCATTCAACTACAAGCTCGGCATGACGATTGTTGTCCGTTTTCCCAAGCTGGCTGATCAGTTGGGTGATCCCCGCTTGGTCAAAGGAATGAGCTACCGTATCTTGGGTATTGATGAGAATCCGGATAACGACAGCTACAAGTGGCTACGCTTAAAGCTGCTGAGCGATAATGCCCTCATCAAGTCGGTGATCGACTATGGCCTCAGCCAGTCACAGAACCGCACGAGGCATAATCATGAGGACAAGATCATCCAGATCAGAACCCGTGGTTACGAGCACTGTTTCCTCAAGCACAGCACCAGCCTGCCGATCTTCCTGTCAGGCACCGAGCTGACCTATTGCCTGCTAACCCAATACAACCGCCATATCTGGTCGCACTGGCACGACGAAAGAAACCAGCCGGTACTTAATCATTTGATCTCAGCCGATCGTCTGGCCAGCTTGGGCAAGGCAGGGCTTAAACAATCCAGCACCCTGCTCTATAGCTTCTGCCATGAACACGACGGCAAAACCTTCTTCTACTCCGCAGCCCTTCCGGAAATGAATGCCGAGCAGCGCCGGCTATTCTGGCATATCGGGGCACAGCGTGACAGCTGGCGGGTCATGCGCCTGAGCCTGCAGCCTATCGATCAGGAAGATATCGAAAGCTTGAAAAGCATCGCGCCGGATATGGTCGACAAACTTAGCTCGCTGACCCATGTCGGCGTATTGCAGGATCTGACCAACACAGAAGCGCAACAGGACTACCGCCTCAGTGTCAAACCACAGCTACCCAGCAAAACCCTGCAGGCTTTCCGTCATCCCCGTAACCCGGTGGCAACGGCCAAAGCGGTATACTTTGACCCAAGGCCGCAACGAAAAGAAGACAGATACCTGTTTGATACTTCAATTGTCCTCAACACCGATAAAAGTGCACCTGTTACCGGGCAAAGTATCGACTTCTCAACCCGTGGCCTGAATATCAAACTTTCAGCGCCAGTAGCTCTGTGTCGAGGCGATCAGGTGCTGGTATCATTCCCTGGGCTGCAGAAAAGCAATAAGAATGCGCCTTTGAACCAGGTACCTTATAGCGTCGTCCGGATCAGCCCTGACTACTGTAATATCCAGCTAACCACAGGCTCGGGGAGCCTTGCCGCGCAAAGTGAGCACTTCCTGCGCAAGCTTATCCTGCACAATGAAAATAAGTTAGTGATGGCCGAGGAGAAACTGCCACAAGGTGAGTTGTTGCTGGCCATGCACCAGATGCTGCTGACAAGGCTCAAAACGGTTCCTTACTTTGCCGAGAAGGTCGACCATAAGATCAGGTTGAAAGCAGTTGGCTGTAATTTTCCGCCGCCACCTCACGTCAAATTATTCAGCCAGCTTGCCGATGGCTATAACTGTTCTCTCGAGCCGCTGTTCCGTAACCGGATCAAACGGATGCTGGCCGAAACCATGCGCCCGGTCGAGATCAACCAGCCCTATATCCATGAACTCTATCTCGCGATAGCGCAAACAAGTGGCCAAACACCCAAAGTAGAAGCCAAACTTCTGGATGAGTTCAGGACTATCGAAGAGCGAATCGCCTATATCAAGCAGGCGAAATCTACGGGCAGCTTTATGGCTCTGAGATTGACAGCGGCACCGGTGCTGAGCCCGATGACGGCACTGATAGGTAAAGAATTAGGGGATCTTGCCCGTCTGGTATTACACCGGGCAAGAGCCTTGGAGCAGGAGCTCAACTCAGTGATTGGCAGCGGTGAAATCCAAGATATCACCGATGAGGTTCTGATCAGACTGGAGATCAAGTGATCGGCTAACCCATAAAAATAGCTCTGAACTGACAGCCCAGAGCTATTTTACCTTTGAAAGCTACTAACCTCGGACAGCTACCAACCTAGAACCACTACCAGCCGAGTTGCTGCGGCACCAAAGACACCGAGAGGACACAGATCAACCCACCAAGGTCGGCATAGCGAATAGCGACAGGCGCCTCGTCTTCCACTTTCGGCTTGGCATGGTAGGCAACCCCAAGGCCTGCAGCATTGATCATCACCAGATCGTTGGCACCGTCACCGATAGCTACGGTATTATGCGGAGCAATATCATACTGTTCGGCCAAACTACGCAGTATCGACGCTTTCGCTTGCGCGTCCACCACATCACCCAATACCTTACCGGTTAATTTACCCTCGACAATCTCCAGTGTGTTCGACTGGGCATGAGCAAGATCCAACTCCTTCTTAAGGTGATCTGAAAAGTAGGTAAATCCGCCAGAGGCAATCGCTGCCTTCCAGCCATAGTGATGCAAGGTCGCCACTAGCTCTCGGAGCTCAGGCATAAACGGCAGCTGGCTTTTAACCTGCTCAAGGATAGCCTCATCACTGCCCGCCAAAGTCGCAACACGCTGGCGCAGGCTTTGCTCGAAGTCGAGTTCGCCCTGCATCGCCCGCTCGGTCACTTCAGCGACCTGCTCGCCGACACCGGCCAAGACTGCAATCTCATCGATACACTCGATCTCAATCGCCGTCGAGTCCATATCCATCACCACCAGCCCCGGCTCGCGCAGATCAGGGAGCTGTCCCAAATCGGCAATATCAAGCTGAGCATGGGTAACACATTGCTCCAGCAACAGGGAGTAAGGTGTTGCCAGCAACAAGCAATCATACTTGCCCACTTTCCACGCGGCGGTCAGTACCAGAGGCTCGCCATAGGATTCTTCAATCGCCTGGACCGCGACGGCATCAATAGAGCGACCATAAATCAGGGTTGTTGAACGCTGTCGGTCAAGATTCGTCGCCGACACCACTTCCGGGAATCGTTGGAGTAACGAGGTATGTTTCCTTATTTTGAGCACTTGCAAACCATCCATGTTAAAGTAAACGCTTGGTTAAACAACTTACCCTATTGCAAATTACCAGGGCAAGCCCCAAGATGACATTGGTCTTGAATGTACCGCTGATATGATGAAGAAAAAACATACCCAATTCCAAAAAGCCTGGCGGCTGTTCATCCTTTTCGGCTGCCTTGCGGCACTGATCACCATGGTTGAATACGGCTCCAACCTAGCCAAGCAAAACTACCGCACCCTGAGTGATCAGACCCAGCAACTCTCGCGCCTGGTCGTGCGCCAAGCTGCCGATACCGCAGCGGCGGATGTGATTGAGAAGAACCAAGACCGGCTACAGCAGCTAGTTGAACAACTGGCCAAAGAGCCATTGCTGCTCGATGCCAGCATCTATGATCTGGAAGGTGTAACACTGGCCAAAAGCCAAGAAGCGCTGCCGCTAAAACAGGTCACCGGCTTGTCTACACCACTGGCTGTCGCCAGCTATGGTCGCCAGCAATTGATTGAACCCATTATGAGCCAGCACCAGGTGGTGGGTTTTGTCCGCATCACTTTGGAGCATGACAAGCTGATTGCCGAGACCATGGCGGATATCGATGCCATCACCAATATTATCCGCGCCCTGATCGCCAGTGCGATGGTGATTGGCTTCTTGCTGGCCATGACCTTCGGTAACCGCAAGGAGAAGTGGCATTTCCCTATTTTGCTCAGCAATGACAAGAGCGACTGATTGCGTTGCCATTGCCATTGCGAAACTGAGTTGAGTTAACAGCAATAAAAAAGGGCTTGCCAGTGGCAAGCCCTTTTTAGTGTCATTCTTCTGTTGCTTACGCTTCGTCAGCGTCGCCCAGCAGAACAGATTCCAGTGCGATTTCCATCATATCGTTGAACGTCAGCTGACGCTCTTCAGAGGTAGTCGCTTCGCCACGTAGGATGTGGTCTGAAACCGTACAGATAGTCAGTGCTTTAGCGCCGAACTCAGCAGCCAGACCGTAGATACCAGCCGCTTCCATCTCAACACCTACGATGCCGTATTTCTTCATAGTCTGGAAGAAATCGAAATCTGGGTTGTAGAATAGGTCTGCAGAGAAGATGTTACCCACCTTCACGTCTACGCCTTTCGCTTTCGCTGCGTCTACCGCGTTCTGTACCATGCCGAAATCAGCCAGCGCAGCAAAGTCGTGGTCACCGAAACGGATACGGTTCACTTTAGAGTCAGTCGATGCACCCATACCGATAACAACATCACGCAGGTTCACGTCATCGCGTACTGCACCACAGCTACCCACACGGATGATTTTCTTCACACCGTAGTCTTTGATCAGCTCAGTTGCGTAGATAGAGCAAGAAGGGATACCCATACCGTGACCCATTACAGAGATCTTACGGCCTTTGTAAGTACCTGTGTAACCGAACATGTTGCGTACGTTACACACTTCTTTAGCGTCATCCAGGAACGTTTCTGCAATGTACTTGGCACGTAGCGGGTCGCCCGGCATCAGTACTACGTCTGCAAAGTCACCCATTTCAGCATTAATGTGAGGAGTAGCCATCATTATTTCCTTTCTGTCATCTGTTGGTTTATTTGCATTACCAACTCAATGTAATCTTGTCTTGCAAACACTGTTTCGATCTAGGACAAATATAGACCGAAACAGTAAAAAGAATTGTGTTTTTGGGCAGGATCTCCCTGCCCTTGCTTGTTATAGGAATGACTTACCGTATTCCATGTCAGAGATACCGAAGTACTCTGCCAAGCTCTGGCCGATGTCGGCAAACGTATCACGGCGGCCCAGAGAGCCAGCAGCGATTTTCGGACCAGACACCAAAACAGGGATGTGTTCACGGGTATGGTCAGTGCCTTCCCATGTTGGATCACAGCCGTGGTCTGCAGTCAGGATCAGTACGTCGTCTTCCTGCAGCAACTCGATGATCTCAGGCAAGCGCTTGTCGAAGTATTCCAGCGCTGCAGCGTAGCCAGCTACATCACGGCGGTGACCGTAGGCAGAATCGAAGTCAACAAAGTTAGTGAAGACGATAGTGTTATCACCCGCTTCCTTGATTTGCTCCAGTGTTGCTTCGAACAATGCTGGAATGCCTGTTGCTTTGACTTTCTTGGTAATACCGCAGCCGGCATAGATATCAGAGATCTTACCGATCGACACCACATCGCCTTGCTTCTCGTCGACTAGCTTCTGCAGAACCGTTGCTGATGGCGGCTCGACAGACAGATCACGACGGTTACCGGTACGCTCGAACTGACCTTTACCCGGGCCAATGAACGGACGGGCGATTACACGACCGATGTTGTAGTCTTCCAGCTCCTCACGAGCGATCTGGCACAGCTCTAGTAGGCGATCAAGACCAAATGTTTCTTCGTGACAAGCGATCTGGAATACCGAGTCAGCCGAGGTGTAGAAAATCGGCATGCCGGTTTTCATGTGCTCTTCGCCCAAGTCATCCAGTACCTGAGTACCCGATGCATGGCAGTTACCCAAGTAACCAGGTAGACCTGCACGCTCAAGGATGCGGTCGGTCAGCTCTTTCGGGAAGCTGTTTTCTTTGTCGGTGAAGTAACCCCAGTCGAACAACACAGGTACACCTGCGATTTCCCAGTGACCTGATGGTGTGTCTTTTCCAGAAGACAGCTCTGCCGCGTGGGCAAACGCACCAGTGATTTCCGCATCAGCATCCAGACCTTCAGGGAAGTAACCCGAAGACTCTTCACACGCCTTGCCCAAGCCTAGCTTGTTAAGGTTTGGCAGGTGTAGCTTACCGCTGCGCTGGCCGTTGTCCGCTTCACCGCGGGCACAGGCTTTAGCAATGTGGCCTAGGGTGTTGGAACCAACATCGCCGAACTTAACGGCATCTTCCGTAGCGCCAATACCGAATGAATCTAGAACAAGAATAATAGAACGTTTCATGATGACTCCATTAAACATCTTCTGGGCGAACACGACGGTAAACTTCAGGTGTCGGCTCAGGTTTCTGATCAGAAATAGTAATCGCAGCACGTACAGCCTTGGCCGCTTCTTCCCACTGCGCTTCGTTACGCGCGTGGATCACCGCAAGAGGCTTGTCGGCATTGGCTTCATCGCCAAGGCGGATCATGTCGCTCAGGCCAACTGCGTAGTCGATAGTGTCAGAGGCCACACGGCGTCCACCGCCCATGCCTACCACAGCCATACCCAGTGCGCGGGTGTCCATAGCAAACGCGTAACCTGTGGTTTCTGCGTATACCGGCTTCACCAGCTCCGCTGTTTCTAGGTAGTTGTCGTAGTTGGTCATGAAATCTTCTGGACCACCTAGACCTGCCACCATCTTACCAAAGCACTCAGCCGCTTTACCGTTATCCAGTACCGCCTGAAGTTTTTCGCGTGCCTGCTCGATATCTGTTGCTAAACCACTGTTTACCAACATTTCAGCACACAATGCCATGGTCACTTCAAATAAGCGAGGGTTACGGAATTCACCGGTTAGGAATTGCACGGCTTCGCGAACTTCGAGTGCATTACCAGCAGTCGATGCCAATACCTGGTTCATGTCTGTCAGCAGTGCTGTGGTCTTAGTGCCAGCACCGTTAGCAACGGCTACAATCGATTTCGCCAGCTCTTCAGAGGCTTCGTAAGTTGGCATGAAGGCACCAGAACCGACTTTTACGTCCATCACAAGAGAGCCAAGGCCAGCAGCCAGCTTCTTCGACAGGATAGAGGCCGTGATCAGCGAGATGTTATCAACCGTTGCGGTTACATCACGAGTTGCGTAAACACGCTTGTCAGCAGGAGCAAGATCGCCAGTCTGGCCGATGATTGCCACACCCGCGTCTTTGGTCACCTGACCGAACACTTCGTTGCTTGGCGTGATGTTGTAGCCAGGGATAGACTCAAGCTTATCCAGCGTACCACCGGTGTGGCCAAGACCACGGCCAGAAATCATCGGTACGTAACCGCCACATGCTGCCACCATAGGGCCAAGCATCAGTGACGTTACATCGCCCACACCACCGGTTGAGTGCTTGTCGACAATCGGACCATCGAAGTTCATGTGGCTCCAATCGATAACCATGCCTGAGTCACGCATTGCACATGTCAGTGCCACACGCTCGTCCATGGTCATGTCGTTGAAGTAAATCGCCATCGCGAAAGCGGCGATCTGGCCTTCAGACACGGTATCTTTGGCGATACCCTGGATGAAGAAGTTAATTTCGTCAGCAGTTAGCTCAATGTTGTCACGTTTTTTACGGATGATTTCTTGTGGTAAATACATGGTATTCCCCAATGATATTCTTTATGTAGGGTCATGACGTTTTACCTGGTATTTGATGATTCTCAGGTACAGACAGCCCGTCCTTATTCCATAACCGGAGCAAGGCAAGAACCAAACAGTAAAACATCACGGATAAGTTGCGGTCGGAGACCTAAAAATAAGGTGGCAATCATGCCACCTTACTGGAATAGAATTAGTAGCCGCCTTCAGCTGCTTTCTCGCCTTCACCTAGCGTGTGAAGCAGGTTAGCTAGCAGGCTTGATGCGCCAAAGCGGTAGTGCATGTTGTCAGCCCACTCAGCACCAAGAATGCGGTCAGCCATGTCTAGGTACTGCTGCGCGTCTTCTGCAGTGCGCACGCCACCAGCAGGCTTGAAGCCAACAGTTTTCTCAACACCCATGTCTTTAATCACGTTAAGCATGATTTCTGCGTACTCAGGCGTTGCGTTCACTGGCACTTTACCAGTAGAAGTCTTGATGAAGTCAGCACCTGCTTTGATTGAAATTTCAGATGCTTTCTTGATTAGCTCTTCAGTTTTCAGCTCGCCAGTTTCGATGATCACTTTTAGCATGATCTCGCCACACGCAGCTTTACACTGCTTCACTAGCTCAAAGCCAACTTCTTCGTTACCTGCCATTAGGGCACGGTACGGGAAAACTACGTCAACTTCGTCTGCACCGTAAGCCACAGCCGCTTTCGTTTCAGCAACAGCGATTTCGATGTCGTCGTTACCGTGCGGGAAGTTGGTTACGGTCGCGATGCGTACTTCTGGTGTACCCTGCTCACGAAGCTGCTTCTTAGCAACTGGGATAAAACGTGGGTAAATACATACGGCCGCTGTGTTGCCTACCGGGCTCTTCGCGTTCTTACACAACTCGATCACTTTTGCATCAGTGTCGTCGTCGTTAAGAGTGGTAAGATCCATTAGTTTAAGTGCACGTAGTGCAGCCGCTTTCAATTCGCTCATGACTATCTCCAGTCCAATTAGTTTCTACCAAGCTATTTCTGCTGAACAATTGCCTTGCCCAGCAATAGATGCGCCTGACGGTATTCATTGCGCCACCGCCAAACGGCCCGCTTTCGCAAGCAGTATCCCGACAACCAGCCATCAGTCGACGGGGTTACGGACTTGATTCCTTGAAGACTCAGGTAAACAATGCACACGCATTATCCTGATTGATATCCTTTTCACCGCGTGGGAAGTGACCATAATTACTTCCCAGCAAATGCGCTGTCCTGGCCTTGCCTAGCGATAGGTAACACCATGACGGTGTTGACCAGAACAGCGAAAATCAGTTTGTGATGGTGCTGCTCTATAATACCAAGCAGGCCTTGTTGCCACCACGAAATATACGTTTCCCAGCGTGGACAATGTGTTTACCCAACGCACAAATTTCGTCAGGTAAAAAACCGCTCGACTATCCACTGATAGGCTATCCCACCAGCATAGACACCGAAGATACCCATCACCCCGGAAAGCACCGGCGGAGCCGGTATCGGCAGTTTAATCGCGGAAAACAATACGCCAACAATAAACCCGGCGACCAGCGCCAGCAGTACTTCACTCATAATCATTTCTCTGTCTGTTACAGCACAAAGGAAAGTGTAGTCTGCCCCGCAATGAAAGTAATGTTAGCAAAGGGTTTTGCCAGAAACCGGAGCGCAATCGATTTTATGGCATCAAATAGAAACGACGGAGGGGATGTTTACTGGAGCTGTTGATAGGCGATAGGCGATAGGCGATAGGCGATAGGCGATAGGCGATAGGCGATAGGCGATAGGCGATAGGCGATACAGAGTTTTACAGTAGCCTCTTCATGTCAAGTTCCTAGCTCTCAGATCTTCCCGTAGCCTAGAGCCACTTTTGCCTTTAGCCAAGCTGTTATGCCTCTAGCCCCTAGCCCCTAGCCCCTAGCCCCTAGCCCCTAGCCAGGCTCTTCGCCTCTAGCCAGAAATACAAAAACGCCGCGGTTTCCCGCGGCGTTTTATCAGGCTTTCAGCTCGCTTGAATTAAGCAAGGCTGATGAATAGACCTGCGATAGTTGCAGACATCAGGTTAGAAAGCGTACCAGCGGCAACAGCTTTCATACCGAAGCGTGCGATATCGTGGCGACGGCTTGGCGCCAGACCACCTAGACCACCCAGTAGGATTGCTACTGAAGATAGGTTTGCGAAACCACATAGAGCGAACGAGATGATTGCTTCAGTCTTCGTAGATAGAGTAACTGCAGCACCTTCCGCTAGGTATGGGGCAAAGTTCAGGTAAGCAACGAATTCGTTAACAACTAGTTTCTGACCGATGAAAGAACCAGCGATTGTTGCTTCTTCCCATGGCACACCGATTAGGAATGCAAGAGGAGAGAATACGTAACCTAGGATAAGCTCTAGAGTCAGTTCAGGCATACCGAACCAACCACCGATGCCACCTAGCATACCGTTGATTAGCGCGATTAGACCGATGAATGCTAGAAGCATTGCACCAACGTTTAGTGCTAGCTGCATACCAGAAGATGCACCCGCTGCCGCTGCGTCGATAACGTTAGCTGGCTTGTCGTCGCCTGCAGTCGCGTCGCTTGCTAGCTGCTCAACAGCTTCTTCAGTTTCAGGCTTGATGATCTTAGCAAATAGAAGACCACCAGGAGCTGCCATGAATGAAGCGGCGATTAGGTACTCTAGAGGAACACCCATAGATGCGTAACCCGCTAGTACACCACCAGCTACAGACGCCAGACCACCACACATTACCGCGAACAGCTCAGACTGAGTCATTTTTGGTACGAACGGACGGATAACCAAAGGTGCTTCCGTTTGACCAACGAAGATGTTAGCTGTTGCAGACATTGATTCGGCACGAGAAGTACCTAGCGCTTTCTGTAGACCACCACCTAGGATGTTGATCACAACCTGCATGATGCCCAGGTAGTAAAGTACGCTGATCAGTGCAGAGAAGAAAACGATTACTGGTAGTACGCGTAGGGCAAACACGAAGCCGCCACCACCGAATACTTCAAACATTTTGTCTGAAGTCAGGCCACCGAATAGGAAGTTGATACCGTCGTTACCGTAAGCGATAACGTTGGCAACAGCTGTAGACATGCCATATAGCACGTCACGGCCAACAGGTACATAAAGAACAAATGCACCCAAACAGAATTGGATGGCAAATGCACCACCCACAGTACGTAGATTGATAGCTTTACGGTTATCAGATAGTAGTACTGCAAGACCTAGCAGTACTGCCATCCCAACCAGGCTCATAAACATGCTCATAGTTTATGGCTTCCCTTTAGTTAAGTTTGGCGTCTCGACAATTCGGCTCAATTAAGAGTCCGGCGCATTATACTCATGCTGCGGCGGATAAAATAACGCCGACTTCACACTTTGCAAGGAAAGAGAGTGAAAGTTCAATTCCAAACGTGAGACTCATCACACTTTCACGCAAACGTTTTACGCAAACGTTTATTTTGTGATGTTCATTCACATCCAGATACGGAAAAGTTCAGCGGTGGTTAAGCTAGTTGCCTGCTTAATTTCCTGTTCGGTTTCCGTTCTGATCGCTGAAAGTTCATCCAGCACATTCACTAACCGATCGGGTCGGTTTGGCTCTCCCTGAAACCCTGCCACGGGCATGTCTGGCGCATCAGTCTCCAGCAGTAATGCATCTAGTGGCAGTGCCGCTATTGTACTGCGAGTCTTGTTGGCTCGGCGATAGGTAATCGTTCCCCCGACACCAATTTTGATACCTAGATCAATAAGTTGCTTAGCTTGTTGATAGCTACCACTAAAACCATGGTATACCCCACCCGCAATCGGCGTATTTTGCCTCAAAACCCGAAGGAGTTCTGGGAACGCCTTGCGACAGTGCATAATCACCGGTAGCTCAAAGCGGTTGGCCAACTGTAGTTGGGCGACTAATAGCGAAATCTGTTGATCCCGATCGGCATCCGCAATGGCAAAGTCTAGCCCACATTCCCCGACAGCAACGCAGCGAGAGTGATCTTTCTCCCGCAACGTCGCCTCTGCAACCAGCTCTGATTCCAGTTGCTCCAAGGCATTAGCATCGTGCTCAGCGCTGAAGAAAGGGTGTAACCCCAAGCCGAAAT
Source organism: Photobacterium sp. AWH4_225 (assembly GCF_056158405.1). Lineage (NCBI taxonomy): Bacteria > Pseudomonadati > Pseudomonadota > Gammaproteobacteria > Vibrionales > Vibrionaceae > Photobacterium > Photobacterium sp. AWH4_225. Next base: position 3,352,188 of record NZ_JBSWTF010000001.1, read on the forward strand.
ACAGGCTGGGAAAACGCGCTGCCAGCTGACGAACCGCCTGCCAGTTGCGCTGGCCGACGGCCGGGATAATAATTTTTTCGACCCCGGCCTGCTGTGCTAATCCCAAGTAGTATTCAGGATCATCACAAAACGGCGCGAAGTCGAAATGACAGTGACTGTCAATCAGCATGCGATTTGGCCTTTACTGAACAACTCCCCTGCTTGTTAGCGGGGTGGCGCGGGTCATCGGTATCGTAACGAACCGGTGCGCAGCAGCGGCGGTTCTCGGGTACCAGTCCCATCTTTTCACACCAGCGGTCATACGCCGCTACCCCACGCTTTATCAACGACATCATGGTTATCATTCCTAACAGTTATTGGCCTATTGCTTTGTCTATTTCGTCGCTTGTGTCGCCTTGGCAACCATGACGATCATACTACGCCCAGTCGCCAATATGGTATCGCGGGTATAGAGCGGTGCTTCATCAATAGGATAAATATCATGAGGCGATGGCTTGGCAGTGTTAATCACCAAGTGCCAATCACTGCAATGACGATCCGGCAGGGTGAACTCAAGCGGATCCCAGAAGGCATTACAAATCACATACAGCTCATCCTGGGTGATCGGGTGATACACCGTCAGCGCAATAGAATGGGAATTTTCCGACCAGTCCGGCTGATCCGGCTGGATACCATGCCAACGTATCCCGACATCTTCCAGCACCGAATTGAGTGACATATGCATGTTCCAGTCGATGGTCGGCTCGGCAGTACGCAACTGGCTAAGCAGGGTCACAAAGCGCAGCAAGTCACTATGGGTATCCACCAGCCCCCAGTCAAACCAGCTTAGCTCATTGTCTTGGCAGTAAGCGTTGTTATTGCCTTGTTGGGTCCGGCGCACTTCATCCCCCATATTGAGCATCGGGGTGCCAAGTGCCAGGAACAAGGTCGCCAGCATGTTCTTACATTGACGATGGCGCAGCGATTCTATTTCTGCAATCGCGGTCGGTCCTTCGACCCCGTAATTACTCGACAGGTTGTGGTTGTCACCGTCGCGGTTACCCTCACCGTTGGCCTCGTTGTGCTTCTCGCTGTAGCTCACCAGATCATTGAGGGTAAAACCATCATGGGCACAGATGAAGTTGACTGAACGGTGCGGCGAGTGGTGGTGGCTGCAGTACATGTCTGGCGAGCCCAAAATTCGTGAGGCAAACCGGCTGACATAACCGGCATCCCCACGCCAGAATGCCCTGACATCGTCACGGAATTTCCCGTTCCACTCATTCCAGCGATCCCCGATGAAAGAGCCGACCTGGTATAACCCGGCCGCATCCCAAGCCTCGGCAATGATCTTGGTGCTGCAGAGAATAGGATCCGAGTCAATCGACCACAACAGAGGCGGCTCCTTCATTGGGTGCCCCTGGCTGTCGCGGGCCAGTACCGAGGCCAAGTCAAACCGGAAACCGTCAACATGCATCTCAGTCACCCAGTAATGCAACGCATCAATGATCATCCGCCGCAACACACTGTGGTTGGCATTGCAGGTATTGCCACAGCCGCTGTAGTTACCATAGGATCCCGTCTTCTTGTCCAACAGGTAATAGGCGCCGTTTTGAAGCCCCTTGAAGCAAAACGTCGGCCCGTGCTCATCCCCTTCCGAAGTATGATTGAACACCACATCGAGGATCACCTCGATATCCGCTTTGTGCAATTCGCGGACTAAGGTCTTGAACTCGTCAATGGCACTCAGAGGGGCCTTTTCGACACTGTAGTCGGCATGGACGGCAAAGAAGTTGATTGGGCTATAGCCCCAGTAGTTATCCCGCCCTTCAGGCGCATCATCGACGTCAAACTGCTGCACCGGCATAAGCTCAACGGCTGTGACACCGAGCGATTTGAGATACGGGATTTTTTCGATGATCCCCGAAAACGTCCCCTTTTTGGTCGAGACTACGCCAGAGGAAGGGTGGCGGGTAAAGCCGGCGACATGCATCTCATAGATGATGGTATCGGTCAGCGAATGGCGCGGGGCGACATCGTCCTGCCAATCAAAGCCGCAGTGATCAACCACGATACTCTTCATGCAGGCGTCCATGTTGCTGCCTGTGTCGATAGCCCGCTGGCGGCTGTAGTTGCGGCCAAAACCGACCGCCTGGCTATAGGGATCAATAAGAATTTTGTCGCTGTCAAAACGCAGCCCTCGCTCGGGCAGCCACGGGCCATCGACCTGAAAGCCGTAATACTGTCCATGGCCGATATTGCCGACAAAGATAAACCAGTAATGGCCTCGCTTGTGCAGCGCCGGACTGAGCTCAAACGAGCGAAAGGGGCCGGTGGCATCGGCACTGGCAAACAGATGCAAGGTCACCCGTGTCGCATCTTTGGAGTAGACACTAAAATTAACCCCGTTCTCGCGAACCGAGGATCCTAGCGGGAACGCCTCGCCAGGCAAGGTGTATATCTGGTTGTCCGCCGCCAATGCGGTGCTCAATGAAACCTCAAGTCCGTCTGCCCTGTTCATGCCATCATCCTTATTGTTGTGCTGCGCCAACGTGCATAACCAGAATAGTAGACCCATTCCCTACGGGTAGAGGTAGGCTTCACAAAAAGTACAAAAAAAAGCCGCCACAATGTGACGGCTTCGATATTGAGCTGGATGCCCGTGACTTATTGCGAATTAGTGCTCGCGAGTGGCACGGAAATCAACATCAGGGAATCGCTCTTTGGCCAAGTTCAGATTAACCATAGTCGGTGCGATGTAAGACAGGTTATCACCGCCATCCAACGCTAGGTTAGACTGGTTCTTGCGCTTGAATTCTTCCAGCTTCTTGGTGTCATCGCACTCAACCCAGCGGGCTGTTGCCACGTTAACGCCTTCGTAGATAGCTTCAACGTTGTATTCCGCTTTCAGGCGGGCAACTACCACGTCAAACTGAAGCACACCGACCGCACCAACGATCAAGTCGTTGTTTTGCAGCGGACGGAACACCTGTACCGCGCCTTCTTCCGACAGCTGTACCAGACCTTTAAGCAACTGCTTCTGCTTCAGTGGATCTTTCAGGCGGATACGACGGAACAGTTCCGGAGCAAAGTTAGGGATACCGGCAAACTTCAGGTTTTCACCCTGAGTGAAGGTATCACCGATCTGAATCGTACCGTGGTTGTGCAGGCCGATGATATCACCCGCATAGGCTTTATCGGCACGCGCACGGTCACCGGCCATGAAGGTAACGGCGTCAGAAATACTGACATTCTTACCGGTACGGACATGGTTCATCTTCATGCCCTGGCTGTAGGTGCCCGATACAATACGCATGAATGCAATACGGTCACGGTGCTTAGGATCCATGTTAGCCTGGATCTTGAAGACAAAGCCGGAGAACTTCTCTTCGGTTGCTTCTACTTCACGCTCATTGGCTTTACGCGGCATCGGCGCAGGAGCCCACTCAGTCAGACCGTCTAGCATATGGTCAACACCGAAGTTACCCAATGCAGTACCGAAGAACACTGGCGTCAGCTCACCGGCAAGGAACAACTCACGATCGAACTCGTGGGACGCACCAATCACCAGCTCAAGCTCTTCACGAAGTTGCTCGGCAAGATCATCACCTACTGCAGTATCTAGCTCTGGGTTGTCCAAGCCTTTGATGATGCGCTGCTCTTGGATGGTGTGGCCCTGACCCGTGCTGTACAGGATCGTCTCGTCACGGTGGATGTGGTAAACACCCTTGAACTCTTTACCACAGCCGATCGGCCATGATACCGGCGCACATGCCATGTTCAACTCGGTTTCGACTTCGTCCAGCAGCTCCATCGGATCACGGATATCACGGTCCAATTTGTTCATGAAAGTGACGATCGGCGTATCACGCAGACGGGTAACTTCCATCAGCTTACGGGTACGATCCTCGACACCTTTCGCCGCATCGATCACCATCAGGCACGAGTCAACCGCAGTCAGGGTACGGTAGGTATCTTCCGAGAAATCTTCGTGTCCCGGAGTATCTAGCAGGTTGACCAGGCATTCGTTGTAAGGGAACTGCATCACCGACGTGGTTACCGAGATACCACGTTCTTTTTCCATTTCCATCCAGTCTGACTTGGCATGCTGGTTAGAGCCACGGCCCTTTACGGTACCCGCTTTCTGGATCGCGTTTCCGAATAGCAGGACTTTTTCGGTAATGGTTGTTTTACCCGCATCCGGGTGAGAAATGATCGCAAACGTACGGCGTTTGTTCACTTCAGGTAGAAAAGACATAAGCGTTGATAATCCTGTTAGAGATTTCAATAATCGAGCGACTGCGATTTTCGCAAGCCGGTGCGATAAAGATGGCGGAATTATACGCAAACTCCACCAAAAGAGACAGCGGTAACACGCAAGCAAGGTGCACCGCGCAAGATGGGTAAAATCTACATGACTAAATACGTCATGATCAGGGCATCTTCCCGGCCATTTTCTGACGGATAGTAGCCTTCGCGACGGTTAATTTCGTTAAAGCCGAGTGACTCGTAAAGCTGGTAGGCCCGGGTATTGCTCGCCCTGACCTCCAGCCACACTTCCTCGCCTTTTTGCTGCCCGACCCTATCAATAAAGCCTTCTAACAAAAGTTTGCCATAGCCCTTGCCTTGGCAGGCAGGGTCGATAGCAATATTGAGCAAGGTTGCTTCACCGGCCACCAGCTGGCCAAAACAGTACCCCACTAATTGGCCGTCAATTTCCAGCCCGCAGTTCAGCGCCAGTTTATTGGGCTCCTTGCGGATCAGCGATTCTGCCCAGGGAAAAGCATGGGCGGCTTGCTCGATGCGCCAAACATCATCGAGATGATGGGGCGCTAGAGTCACAATGTTATGCGTCATAAGAACAAATTTGTTGCCACAGCGCTTTTTTGGCGCCGGGATTGGTATGCATTGATTTCAGTGAGGCAGACGTCAGCAATTGGCAGTCGGCAGGATGAGCCGCTTCACAGCCAGCAACCCAACACCATTTGAGATGGTGTTCACGCACCTGCTCAACCGCAGCCGCGGGGATACACAGTGCTTGCTCGGGCTGGAGCTTCATGCTGCCGAGGATACGGCCGAACAGCCAGCGGTCGTGCTCATCCAGCTCTTCATCGCAGACAAACAACAGCTGACAGGTGTCCGGCAGATCGATCACTGGCTGTTCCTGATCGGGGAAAAAGCCCGGTTTACGGACCTGCCAGTAGGTTAATCCGATTGCCTTCATCAACTGTAAATCACGCTGTTTCATCTACTCACCTTGATGATGTTCACTTTGGCCGGGAATACTACCAGAACTTGCCCACAAACCTAAAAAATACCACCTTGCGGTGGTATTTTAATGAAACTTGTTTTAGACGACTATTACAGCGCGTTGAACTCTTCGCTATAGCTGATCATACCGCTCTTTTCACCGATCGCTCCGGGAACGACTTCCAACACCATAAAAGCCTCTTCCGGTACTGGCCAAGGGCATTGGATCCCTTGAGGGGCCGCAGGCGCAAAACCCACTTTCGGGTAATACTCAGGATGGCCCAGCACTACAATGACCGGATAGCCCAGCTCTGCCAGGGTCTGCTTGGCTTCTTCCAGCATGGCCAGGCCAATACCCTGACGCTGATACTCCGGCTTGATCGCCATCGGTGCCAATCCCTGCCAGTTATGATCCTCACCATCGAGCATCACCGGACTGAAAAATAAGTGGCCAACCAGCTCGCCTTCATCATTGCATGCGACCAGCGATAGGGTGCGCTTGCCATTTTCCCGCAACCGCATGACCAACTCAGCTTCAGCCTCGGTGTCAAACACCGTTTTCAGCAGGTTGTCGATCGGGATAATATCGGCCGGAGCCTCAGATCTAATGAGCATTCATGACCTCTTCTTGCCCAGATGCAGACTGCATACCCTTGTGGATGAAGTCCGCCGACTGGTGCAGTACAAATTTAACTGGCGCAGGTAGTGAGTCCAAATCGATGCTGTCCATCAGATTCTTCACTTCCAATCCAAGTTCGGTATCCCCTTCGATACGAAGACGACGTTGGAAGAACAGTGTATCAGGATCTTCCTTGCGAGCGGCAATTAATACCAGATCGTTACATTCACCGCTGAAGCTGACATCTTCCTGCTCAACGTGCTCTGCCACCACCAATTGCTCATTCTGGTAACTGATGTACCAGCGCAGATCCAAATCACGCACTTCCACTTTCAGCCAGCGATCTTCCAAAAATTCAAAGTCGCCATCTTCCAGTGCTTCCTTGAATACCATGGCCAAGCCATCAAGCATCACTTTCTTTTGCAAAGGAAAAGGCGCCAGTTTGGCAGGAACACGCAATAGGGCCGGGCCATTCTGTACCAGTTGTTTTCTAAGTTGAGCAATCACTGAATAATTTTTCCTGTAGTCGGTCGCATATATTTAGTGATTGTATGGCAAGACAAGGCAGTAATTTTATGCCTTGAGTCAAAAAATACAGCTTTGTTCAGCTAAAGTTTGGTATTGTGCCAATGACCTCGATATAGTGAGTGAAAACACACCTGTCTCCTCGCTGCTGGATGGCAGTAACTTACGGAAAAATAACCCAAGATCATGCCGACTGAGCAACTGAACCATTGGTTTCCCCTTCTGACTGATCACAGCCCTTTTCTATTTGCTGTCCTGGATCATCAGCACAAATATTTAATGGTTAACAACCGATACTGCGAACTCAGCGGCCTGAGCCGTGACGAGCTGATCGGCCTCAGCGATGTCGACACCCTTGGCAAATCCTTCTATCACTCGATGCGCCCCTTCTATGAGCGGGCCTTGAAAGGTGAAACGCTGGAGAGCGAAGTCATCCTCGATGACAACCACCACGATACCAGCATGCACTTCAGCCTCTCTCCGCTTCGCAGCGAAGGCGAGAAAATCACTCATATTGTGCTGCACTGTGTCGATACCTCCGAGCGCCAGATTCTGACCAACGCCATCCAAGAGCATGAAAATCACCTGCAAACCCTCAACAAGCTGATGCACGACGGCAGCTGTATTGTCGAGGACGATACGGTGATTTCAGCCAACGACAAAGCCGCCCAACTGCTTGGGTTTGAGCATCCCAACGATCTGAAAGGCAAGGCGTTCAGCAAGCTGGTGGTCGATAACCAGCAACAACCTGTAACCCGGGCCCAGCTGGCTTTACATCAACAAGGCGAAGCCTGGTTATGCCAAACCAGCCGCCATTGCCCGCAGCAGCAAACACTGCAGCTATCCACCTCGCCGATCGAGGTGCTGGGTGCCTCGGCCCAGCTGGTGATCCTCAAATCTTATTCACCGACAGTCGCCAAACCACAAAAAAGCGAATCATCGATTCACATCGATCCGCTTACCGGGCTACTTAACCGCCACGGCACCAGCCGCCAGCTGGAGCAGTTGATCAATCAGCAGATCCCCTTGGTGATGCTGTATCTCGATATTGATAACTTTAAAAATATCAATGATTCATTGGGGCACCATATTGGTGACCAAGTACTGCAGGAGATTTCCCAGCGCTTGAGACGCCTGCTGCCTGATGATGCCATTATCGGCCACCTCAGCGGGGATGAGTTCACGATATTGCTGCCCAATCCTGCGCACGAACAACAAGGTAGCCTGATCGCCGAGCAAGTTATTGCCCTGATCAACCAACCTTTCGACCTGCACCATTTCAGCAAGCACCTGGCCTGCTCAATCGGTATGGTGCAATACCCCGGGGACGGCAATGATGCCCGTATCCTGCTGCAAAATGCCGATACGGCTATGTACGAAGCCAAAAACCGAGGCCGCAACCGTGCCGTCAAGTTCAGCGAAGAGATGAACAAGGAAGCGCGGATGCAGCTGTGGCTTGAAATCGAGTTGCAGAAGGCGTTGCAGAACAACGGGCTTGATGTGTGGTACCAACCCAAAGTCCATGCCCGCGACTTCTCCATCAACGGTGCAGAGGCACTGGTGCGCTGGAAACACCCAGTCGAAGGCTATATCAGCCCGGCCCAGTTCATTCCTGTTGCCGAGCGCTCAGGGCTGATCGAACAATTAGGCCAGGTCGTCATGCGAGAAGTCTTCACTACGGTCCGTTACTGGAAAACCCAGGGTCTGCTGCCGGGCAAAGTGGCGATCAACTTGTCACCACAGCAGTTCGGCAACCCCAACCTGATCCAGTTTGTCGACAAGCTGCGCAAGGCAACCGGGGTCAACCCCAACGATATTACGTTCGAGCTCACCGAAAGTGCGGTAATGAGCGATGGTGAACATACCATCCAGATGCTCAACGCCATCAAGAAACTCGGTTTCTCGCTCTCCATCGACGATTTCGGTACCGGCTACTCGTCACTGTCCTATCTCGCCCGCTTCCCGCTCGACGAGCTCAAAATAGACCGCGCCTTTATCAAAGATATCGAAGATGTTCCCAAGCAGCTGACCCTGATCGAGAACATCATCAACCTCGGTAAGTCGCTCAACATGAGCGTGGTCGCCGAAGGGGTCGAAACCCGCCAGCAGGCCACCCTGCTGTCCAACCTCGATTGCAATGCGATACAGGGCTTCCACTTCTACAAGCCACTACCGAAAAACGAGCTCGAAGCCACGCTTCACAAGCATAATCACCTTTAGGTGAATCGCACTCAAAAATGAATCTTGAGCTATACAAAAGTGGAAAATAAGTTGTCCTAAATCAACAAAACCTGCCTGACATCAAAACACGGGGGCAGTCCGCCCCCTACTATTTGCTCTTATTACTTTCTTTCCCACACTGGTAGATAAAAATAATATGGAGCTACTCTGCCCCGCGGGCAACTTACCCGCGCTTAAAACTGCCATTGATAACGGCGCCGATGCGGTTTACATCGGTTTCAAAGACGATACCAATGCGCGCCACTTTGCAGGTTTAAACTTTACAGGACGTAAACTCGAAAAAGCCGTACAGTACGTGCGTGACCACGACCGTAAACTGCATGTTGCCCTCAATACCTTTGCCCACCCGGATGGCTTCGACCGCTGGCGCAATGCAGTAGACAATGCCGCTGCCATGGGTGTCGATGCGCTGATTGTTGCCGACATCGCGGTATTGGAATATGCCGCCACCAAGTACCCGGATCTCGAGCTTCACCTCTCGGTGCAGGCCTCGGCGACCAATACCGCCGCCATTGATTTCTACCGCCAGAACTTCAATGTCAAGCGAGTGGTACTGCCTCGAGTATTATCTATCCACCAGGTCAAGCAGCTGGCTCGCAATACCGATGTCGAACTGGAAGTGTTCGCTTTCGGTAGCTTGTGCATAATGTCGGAAGGACGCTGCTACCTGTCGTCTTATATGACAGGTGAGTCACCGAATACCGTCGGTGCCTGCTCGCCAGCCAAATTCGTCCGCTGGCAGGAAACACCGACCGGCTTGGAATCTCGCCTCAACGAGGTGTTGATTGACCGTTATGCTCATGGCGAAAATGCGGGCTATCCGACGCTGTGCAAGGGTCGTTTCGACGTTAACCTCGACGGGGAAGACCGCCGCTACCACGCTCTGGAAGAGCCAACCAGTCTCAATACGCTGGAAATCTTGCCTGAGCTATTCAAGGCCAATATTTCTTCAGTGAAAATCGAAGGCCGCCAGCGCAGCCCTGCCTATGTAGAACAGGTTACCCGTACCTGGCGTGCAGCCATTGACCGCTACCTGGCCTCACCGGAAAACTACAGCGTAGACCCAGCCTGGAATGCCTGCCTCGGTAACGTATCAGAAGGCAAACAGACTACCCTCGGTGCCTACCACCGCAAATGGCAATAAGGAGCCAGCAATGAAATACTCACTTGGCCCCCTGCTGTACTTCTGGCCAAAAATGGATGTTGAGGCGTTCTACCAGCAAGCCAAAGACGCCAACACCGATATTATCTACCTTGGTGAAACCGTCTGCTCCAAGCGCCGCGAGATGAAACCAGCCCATTGGTTCGATATTGCCAAAGAGTTGTCTGCCAGTGGCAAGCAGGTGGTACTGTCGACCATGGCACTGCTCGAAGCACCAAGCGAAGTCAATGTGATGAAAAAGTACATTGATAACGGTGACTTTGCGATTGAAGCCAACGATGTATCAGCCATTCAGCTGGCGCACGAGAACAAGGTGCCTTTTGTGGTTGGTCCGGCCGTGAACTGCTACAACGCCCAAACCCTTAACCTGTTTTTGAAAAAGGGCATGATCCGCTGGTGTATGCCGGTTGAGCTGTCACGCCAGTGGCTGCAAAACGTCGCCAAAGAATGTGAACAGATAGGGATCCGCGACAAGTTCGAAACCGAGGTATTCAGCTACGGTTACCTACCGCTGGCCTACTCGGCCCGCTGCTTTACCGCCCGTGCCGAAGACCGTGCCAAAGATGACTGCGAAACCTGCTGTATCAAGTACCCAACCGGGATCACCGTCAACAGCCAGGAAGAGCAGAAAGTCTTTACCCTCAATGGCATTCAGACCCAGTCAGGTTACTGCTACAACCTGATCAACGATCAGCCGGGAATGGCTGGTTTGGTAGACGTGGTACGCCTCAGCCCGCTCGGTATCGATACCCTTTCACTGGTCGATACCTTCCGTGCCAACCAGCATGGCGAGCACAAGCACCCTCTGGAAGGCGGTCACCACTGTAACGGCTACTGGCACAACCTGGCTGGCCTCAACATCGAGTAATCCAACAGCCATGTTTTGCATGCCATAGCTGCTCCAAGACGAGAAAAGCCGCGGATGACCGCGGCTTTTGTTTATCTATTCCGAATATGAAGCGAGTCCGAATATGAAGCGAGCTTACACTTCTTCTGCCGGTTCGGCCGGAGGGGTGATCGGCTGGTTGATACTGACTTCAGCCATCAGACGGTTTAGCTCAAGCAAGGCAAAGCGGTGCTCGACAAACTCATACACATTGCCGGAAAGCGTCAGCTTGTAGAGCATCAAGGCTGATGAGAAATCCTTGTTATGATGGTAACGCTTGCCCAAATAGAAATAAGCTTCGGTCAAGCGCTCGGCCAGCACATCGTTATCTTCACTTTCTGTGGCAATCTGGCGCAGGAACTCTGACTCACTGACATCTTCCAGGTACAAACGTACAATCTGCCAGCCCCAGTCGTTATTGTCTGTGGCCGCATTATAGCGGTTACGTAGTTTCTCGGCAGCTGTCGCAGGGTCTTGCTCAAGCTCGGTCAGATACAACCAAATCACCCGGTAAGGATCATTAATGTTCTGCTGGTAGTGGGCATTGAGATCTTCGAGCGCCAACTCATAGCGACCGCCGTAGTAAAGGGCGATACCACGGTTGCGCTGGGCAAATGGGTGACGGACATTCAGCTCAAGGGTGGAGTCAAACGCTTCATAGGCCGCATCAAAATGGGCACCCTGGGTAAAGTAAACCCCAAGAATATTGAAGACATCAGGTTGGTTTGGTTTGAGAGAAAGCGACTGGTTGAAGTCCAAGCGAGCCAGGTCACGCAACCCAAGACTATCGTGCAGCAGGCCGCGCTCGTAATACACCTGAGCTAAAGTTTCGTTATCCAGATCGTCACGCTGTAGCAGTTGATCGATCCTCGCCAGCTGGATTTGTTGTTGGATAGTCGGCTGGAACGGCACAGCCATCGGCGGCTGAGTCCATTGGGATTTGGGTGTTGAACAGCCTGACAATATCAAGACCAGCGCCAGGCACGCGAATTTTATCCTATTTGCAATCAATGCAGTTCTCCCTGAGTGAGACACGTCTATCTCTAGCATATACCATCGTAGCCCATAAGAGACGCAACCGCGTTCTCCTAAGCGATTATTGCGAGGGATTTTCCGGTGAACTCTCAATATAATAAAAAAAGGGGCTGAATAGCCCCTTTATATCATGCTTTTAGCAAAAAGCCTTATGCTTCTGGCTTCTCTTCGCCAGCTGGTGCTGGGTTCAGTTCAGCCTGTGCTTCTTTCATGCTCAGACGGATACGGCCCTGGCGGTCGATTTCCAGTACCTTAACCTTAACTTCCTGACCCATTTCTAGGTGATCAGCCACTTTCTCGATACGCTCTTGAGAGATCTGAGAAATATGAACAAGACCTTCTTTCGCACCAATAACTGATACGAACGCACCGAAGTCAACGATACGCATTACTTTACCGGTGTAGATACGGCCAACTTCAACGTCAGCAGTGATCTCTTCGATACGGCGGATAGCTTCTTTCGCAGCTGTACCTTCGGTCGCAGCGATCTTCACAGTACCGTCGTCTTCGATTTCGATAGTCGTGCCAGTTTCTTCCGTTAGTGCACGGATAACAGCACCGCCCTTACCGATCACGTCTTTGATCTTCTCAGGGTTGATCTTCAACGTGTGGATACGAGGAGCAAACTCAGAAATCTCTTCGCGAGGTGCGTTGATTGCTTCATCCATTACGCTAAGGATATGCGTACGCGCACCTTTTGCTTGGTTCAGTGCAATCTGCATGATTTCTTTAGTGATACCTTCGATCTTGATATCCATCTGCAGTGCAGTGATACCGTCTTCAGTACCGGCTACTTTGAAGTCCATGTCGCCAAGGTGGTCTTCGTCACCCAGGATGTCAGAAAGAACTACAAAGTCGTCGCCTTCTTTCACAAGACCCATTGCGATACCCGCAACAGATGCCTTGATTGGCACACCTGCGTCCATCAGCGCAAGAGACGTACCACATACAGAAGCCATTGAAGAAGAACCGTTAGATTCAGTGATTTCCGATACTACACGTACTGTGTATGGGAACTCGTCAACAGAAGGCATTACTGCAGCAATACCACGCTTAGCCAGTTTACCGTGGCCGATTTCACGACGCTTAGGAGAACCTACAAAGCCAGTCTCACCCACACAGTATGGAGGGAAGTTGTAGTGTAGAAGGAAGTGATCTTTACGCTCACCAGTTAGCTCGTCGATGATCTGAGCATCGCGCTGCGTACCTAGAGTCGCAGTTACTAGAGCCTGAGTTTCACCACGGGTGAACAGAGAAGAACCGTGGGTACGTGGAAGTACGCCAGTACGTACGTCAAGCGCACGAACCATGTCTTTCTCACGGCCGTCGATACGTGGGTTGCCAGCGATGATGCGGCTACGTACAACGTTCTTCTCTAGAGAGCCTAGCATGCCGCGGATTTCGCGCTCGTCTAGTGTCTCGTCTTGAGCTAGAAGTGCTTCAACTGCTTCGTTCTTGATAACGCCTACTTGCTCGTAGCGCGCCATTTTTTCAGTGATCTGGTAAGCGTCAGTTAGGCGAGTTTCAGCAAGCTCAGCAACACGTGCTTTCAGCTCAGTGTTAACAGCTGGTGCTTCCCATTCCCATGCAGGAGTGGCAACTTCAGCGGCAAACTCGTTGATCGCGTTGATAACAACCTGCTGCTGGTCGTGACCGTAAACAACAGCTTGTAGCATCTGTTCTTCAGATAGGCGGTCAGCTTCTGACTCAACCATCAGTACTGCGCTTTCAGTACCAGCAACTACTAGGTCTAGCTTGCTTTCTTCAAGCTCAGTGTTGCTTGGGTTAAGTACAAGCTGGTCGTTGATGTAACCAACACGTGCTGCACCGATTGGACCGTTGAACGGGATACCAGAAATTGCTAGAGCAGCAGAAGTACCGATCATAGTCACGATGTCAGGCTGTACGTCTGGGTTTACTGAAACCACAGTCGCGATAACCTGTACTTCGTTTTTGAATGCATCTGGGAATAGCGGACGGATTGGACGGTCAATCAGACGGGCTGTTAGTGTTTCGCCTTCAGATGGACGACCTTCACGCTTGAAGAAACCACCAGGGATTTTACCTGCAGCGTAAGTACGCTCTTGGTAGTTTACCGTTAGCGGGAAGAAGTCTTGGCCTTCAACAGCTTCTTTCTTACCAACCACAGAAACGAATACAGATGTATCGTCCATGCTAACCATAACAGCAGCGGTCGCCTGACGCGCCATAACACCAGTTTCGATGGTAACCGTGTGGTTACCGTACTGGAAAGTCTTTACGATAGGATTCACGTGAATTTCCTTAAATTATTCCGCTTTCTATTTGCGCCGTTAAGTATATCTGACACAAGGAAAAGCGTCATGTGATGAAGGGCAATTTACCGCAATTTCACGTATCGCGACTAATGATAATTCTCAACACTTGAAGAACTGTCATTAGCCGCGACCTCTAGGTCGACGAAAACGACTCGTGATATTGGCGATGAAGTGCAGTGATAAAAAGAAAGGAGCCATAAGGCTCCTTTCTCAAAGCAATCTTAGCGACGTAGGCCTAGACGCTTGATTAGGTCTTGGTAGCGATCTAGGTTCTTACCTTTTAGGTAGTCTAGAAGCTTACGACGACGAGAAACCATGCGTAGTAGACCGCGACGGCTGTGGTGGTCGTGTTTGTGGTTAGCAAAGTGACCTTGAAGGTGGTTGATCTGTGCTGTTAGCAAAGCAACCTGAACTTCAGGAGAACCAGTGTCGTTTTCGCACTGCGCGTATTCAGCAACGATTGCTGCTTTAGTTTCTGCATTCAGAGACATAACTCATTCCTAATACAAAGATGTTTCTAATTTGTGTCAGCCAATCTCTGATTCAGCCGACACCCGAGCCGCGGATTATACGTGGAGCGCAAAATAACTACAAGAGAATTATGCTTGCTCATTCACTACCACACGCTTTGGCGCTAGCATGCCTTCGCGGTCGATGACACCGACACCGATGAACTCGCGCTCTTCACCGACGGTAATACGTACCTGGGTGCCTTCGGCAGGAACACGGCCGGCATTGACCGGGTTGCCATTACGAACATAGATAGCGATCTGCGGGATGATATTCACCTCAGGCAGATCCTGTACGGCGGTATCCATAGGCAATAGCAGTGGGTCTAATAGTTCAGACGGTGCAATGTCCTGGCCCTTTGCTTGCTCCAGCAAGGCTTCAAGCTGCTCAATCGTTACCATGCGCTCAACCGGGTAGTTAGATACACCGGTACGGCGTAGGTAGGTCACGTGGGCACCGCAGCCCAGCATCTCGCCCAGATCATCAACGATGGTACGGATATAGGTGCCTTTCGACACATGCAGTTCCATTTCCACTTCGTTGTTGCTAAAGCGCAGCAACTCGACCGAGTAAACTGTGATTTTGCGTGACTCGCGCGGTACTTCAATCCCTTCGCGGGCATATTCGTACAGCTTGCGGCCCTGGTACTTCAGTGCCGAGTACATCGACGGGATCTGGTCGGTCGTACCACGGAACTTGGCAATACAGCGCTCGAGCTGGCCACGGTCGACTTTGACTTCGCGGGTCTGTACCACTTCACCGTCGGAGTCCGAGGTGTCTGTACGCTCGCCCAGCTTGGCAATTACCCGGTAGCGCTTGTCCGAATCCAGCAGGAACTGGGAGAACTTGGTCGCTTCACCAAAGCAAATCGGCAGCATGCCCGTCGCTAAAGGATCCAAGGCACCGGTATGGCCGGCTTTCTGGGCAAAGAAGATACGTTTTACTTTCTGCAGCGTATCATTCGAGCTGATCCCGGTTGGCTTATCAACCAGGATCACACCATCAATAGGACGGCCCTTACGACGACGTGCCATGGATTACTCCTCGTCTTCTGCCTGTGGCTCATCGCCACGGCGCTCTTCATCTTCGCGTACTGCTTTAGACACTAGGGTCGAGATACGCATACCTTCGGTTAGTGACTTATCAAAGATGAAGTTTAGCTCAGGGGTAACGCGCAGACGGATCTGCTTGCCCAGCAGTGAGCGAATGTAAGGTGCCATCTCGCGTAGTGCTTCCAAGCTACCTTCTGGAGTCTGTTCGCCCACAGTCAGGAAGGTTACGTATACTTTCGCGTAACCCATATCGCGGGAAACGTCGACACTTGAAATAGTGGTCATGCCAATACGCGAGTCTTTGATCTCACGCTGCAGGATCACGGCCAGCTCCTTCTGAAGCTGCTGCGCAACACGCTGAGTGCGGCTAAATTCTTTAGACATTCATTGCCTCTCTTAGAGAAAGCTCTCTTGAAACAATGGGGAGCCGAAGCTCCCCATGGATTATTTGTATATCTTAGAGCAGGTTAGACCTTGAAGATTAGTCAAGGGTACGCTGAACTTCGATGATTTCGTAAACTTCGATCTGGTCGCCGACACGAACATCGTTGTAGTTCTTAACGCCGATACCACACTCGTAGCCGTTCTTAACTTCTTGAACGTCGTCTTTGAAGCGGCGTAGTGACTCAAGCTCACCTTCGTAGATAACAACGTTATCACGCAGTACGCGGATTGGGTTGTTACGCTTGATGGTACCTTCAGTAACCATACAGCCTGCGATAGCACCGATCTTAGGCGACTTAAATACGTCACGTACTTCAGCCAGACCAATGATTTCCTGCTTGAATTCAGGAGATAGCATACCGCCCATTGCAGCTTTCACTTCGTCAATCAGCTGGTAGATGATTGAGTAGTAGCGCAGATCAAGGTTCTCAGTCTCAACAGTACGGCGAGCTGATGCATCAGCACGAACGTTGAAGCCAAGGATGATAGCGTTAGAAGCTGCAGCAAGAACCGCGTCAGTTTCAGTAATACCACCAACACCAGAACCAACGATGTTAACTTTAACTTCTTCAGTCGATAGCTTACGTAGTGAGTCAGCAATCGCTTCAACAGAACCCTGTACGTCAGCTTTCAGTACAACGTTCAGCTCAGCAACTTCACCGGCAGCCATGTTAGAGAACATGTTTTCCAGTTTCGCTTTCTGCTGGCGAGCCAGTTTAACGTCACGGAACTTGCCTTGGCGGTAAAGTGCTACTTCACGGGCTTTACGCTCGTCACGAACAACAGTCGCTTCGTCACCTGAAGAAGGAACACCAGAAAGACCTAGGATCTCTACTGGGATAGAAGGACCGGCAGACTCGATTTCTTTACCAACCTCATCGCGCATTGCACGAACACGGCCGTGCTCAAGACCACAAAGAACGATGTCGCCCTTACGTAGCGTACCTTCCTGAACAAGAACAGTTGCAACAGGACCACGGCCCTTGTCTAGGCGAGATTCTACAACCACACCTTTCGCCATACCTTCAGCAACAGCAGTTAGCTCAAGAACTTCTGCTTGTAGAAGGATAGACTCAAGAAGACCGTCGATGTTTGTACCTTGCTTAGCAGAGATATGAACGAAGATGTTCTCACCGCCCCACTCTTCAGGGATAACGTCGTACTGAGCTAGCTCATTCTTAACGTTGTCTGGGTTCGCGTCTTCTTTATCGATCTTGTTCACAGCAACGATCAGAGGAACACCTGCCGCTTTCGCGTGCTGGATTGCCTCAACAGTCTGTGGCATCACGCCATCGTCTGCTGCTACTACAAGAACAACGATATCTGTCGCTTGAGCACCACGGGCACGCATTGCAGTAAACGCGGCGTGTCCAGGAGTATCTAGGAAGGTGATCATACCGTTGTCAGTTTCAACGTGGTATGCACCGATGTGCTGGGTAATACCACCCGCTTCACCAGAAGCAACGTGTGCTTTACGGATGTAGTCAAGGGTAGAGGTCTTACCGTGGTCAACGTGACCCATGATGGTTACAACCGGCGCACGTGGAACAACGGCTAGGTTTTCGTCACGGTCAGACAGTACCGCTTCTTCAAGTTCGTTCTCTTTACGCAGGATAACTTTGTGACCCATTTCTTCTGCTACTAGTGCAGCAGTTTCCTGGTCGATAACCTGGTTGATGGTTGCCATTGCGCCCATCTTCATCATCACCTTGATAACTTCAACGCCTTTCACAGACATCTTGTTAGCAAGTTCAGAAACAACGATAGTCTCACCGATCACAACATCTTGCTTAGCAACTGTCGCTGTTTTGTCGAAGCCGTGCTGCATAGAAGTTGGCTTAGCCATCTGCTGCTTGCCGCGGCCGCGCTGGTTACGGCCACCGCGTGCATTGCGGTCGTCTTGCTTAGCGCCGGCTTTTTTCTTCTTGCGACGGCGACCGCCTTCTTCTTTACGGTCTTGTTCGTCTTCAGCTGCGCGAGCGTAGCTAGACGTCGTAGTATGGTAGTCTGCTTTATCCATATTACCTTTTTCCTGGTCAGGTTTTGACCAGTTCTTTTCATTCATTTCTGCCATTTTGCGTGCCTCTTCTAGCTGACGCTGACTCTCTTCTTCGGCTTTACGCTTGGCTTCCTCTTCCCGGCGACGTTGTAGCGCCTCAGCTTCTTTCTTAGCCTGTTCGTCAGCGGCGGCGCGTTTAGCTTTTTCTTCGGCCAAACGCTTTTCCTCTGCTTCACGCTTCTGCTTTTCCTCAGCATTGCGATCAGCATTCTGTTCTGCATTTTGCTTAGCTTGTTCTTCAGCTAAACGCTTTTCTTCAGCAGCACGCTTAGCAGCTTCTTCCGCCTCGCGTTTTGCCAGCTCTTCTGCTTCACGCTTGGCAGCTTCTTCGGCTGCTCGCTGAGCGGCTTGTTCTGCTTCACGCTGGGCTGCATCTTCAGCCTGGCGCTTCGCTTCTTCCGCGGCACGCTGTTCTTCTTCAAGCGCAGAACGCTTTACGTAGGTGCGCTTTTTGCGCACTTCTACCTGAACACTTTTATTTTTGCCACCAGAGCCCGAAACACTCAGCGTGCTTCGGGTCTTACGTTGCAAAGTAAGGCGTGTCGGAGCCTCGCCAGATGTGCTATCGCCACCATGTTCTTTCTTCAGGTGGGCCAATAGACTCTGTTTTTCTTGTTGGCTTACGCTATCTTCAGCTTTCTTGCTGATACCAGCATCGGCAAACTGTTGAAGCAAACGGTCAATCTGCGTGCCGATTTCCTCGGCAAGTGCTTTAACTGTAACCTCTGACATGCTGCTCCTCCCTTGCGATTAAATATTATGCTTCGTCACTGAACCAGCAAATGTTACGAGCAGCCATGATTAGCTCACCCGCTCTTGCTTCGTCGATACCTTCGATGTCAGTTAGATCATCAGTACCTTGGTCAGCAAGATCTTCTAGCGTTGCAACGCCTTTCGCGGCCAGTTTAAACGCAAGCTCACGCTCCAAGCCTTCCAGACCCAGTAGGTCTTCTGCAGGCTCAACACCTTCAAAAGTTTCTTCCTGAGCAAGGGCAAGCGTGGTTAGCGCTTCTTTCGCGCGGTTACGCAGCTCTTCAACAGTGTCTTCATCCAGACCTTCAACAGCCATCAGCTCGGCTACTGGTACGTAGGCGATTTCTTCAAGTGTTGTGAAGCCTTCTTCAACCAATACAGTGGCGAAGTCTTCGTCGATATCTAGGTGCTTAGTGAACACTTCGATAGACTCTTGGGCTTCTTCCTGGTGCTTCTTCTGAAGATCTTCAACAGTCATTACGTTCAGTTCCCAGCCAGTAAGCTGAGACGCTAGGCGAACGTTCTGACCACTACGGCCGATTGCCTGAGCAAGGTTGTCCTTCTCAACAGCAATATCCATAGTGTGGTTGTCTTCATCTACGATGATAGAGCTAACTTCTGCCGGTGCCATTGCGTTGATTACGTACTGAGCTGGGTTTTCGTCCCACAGCACGATATCGATACGCTCACCGCCTAGCTCGCCAGATACGGCCTGTACACGTGCACCACGCATACCTACACATGCACCCACAGGGTCAATGCGCTTATCGTTAGTCTTAACGGCAATCTTGGCACGAGAACCTGGATCACGAGCCGCACCCATCAGTTCAATCATCTCTTCGCCGATTTCCGGCACTTCGATGCGGAATAGCTCTGACAGCATTTCAGGCTTAGAGCGAGTCATGAACAATTGGAAACCACGTGCTTCAGGCGCTACTTTGTACAGCAGGCCACGAACACGGTCACCCGGGCGGAAGTTTTCACGTGGCAACTGGTCGTCACGCTGGATAACAGCTTCTGCATTGTTACCAAGGTCAATGATAACAGCATCGCGGTTAACTTTCTTTACTACACCAGTGATTAGCTCACCTTCGTTGTCAATAAATTGCTCAACGATCTGTGCACGCTCGGCTTCACGAACTTTCTGAACGATAACCTGCTTCGCAGTTTGTGTAGTGATACGGTCAAACGTCACTGATTCGATTTCGTCTTCAACGAAGCCATCAATTTCGATAGTTTCATCATCAAACTTGGCCGCTTCCAAAGTGATTTCAAGCGTAGGCTGAGTCACTTCTTCTACTGCCTTCCAACGACGGAATGTTTCGAATTCACCAGTTTTACGGTCGATAGCTACACGTACATCGATTTCCGCTTCGTATTTTTTCTTCGTCGCTGTTGCCAATGCGATCTCTAGAGCTTCAAAGATGCGCTCACGAGGTACAGCTTTTTCGTTGGATACCGCTTCAACGACAGCCAAGATTTCTTTGTTCATTTCTAATGCCCCAATTTTAGCGGTTAGAATTTTGGAACCAGGTTGGCCTTGGAAATATTGCTCAGTGCAAATGTTTCTTCATTGCCATCAACATTTAATGTGACAAGCTCGCCTTCTACGGCAACGATATCACCTTTCCACTTACGACGGTTGCCCATCGCCATTTTCAACACCAGGCTGACCTCGTGGCCAATAAACTGCTGGTAATGCGCGGCTTTAAATAGCGGCCTTTCTAGACCAGGGGAAGAGACCTCCAGGTTATAGGCCACAGTGATTGGATCTTCAACATCCATCACCGCGCTTACCTGGCGGCTAACTTCGGCACAATCATCAACGGTGATACCGTTTTCGTGATCGATAAATACACGCAGTGTTGAGTGTTCGCCTGCACGGATAAATTCCAGACCGACAAGTTCATAGCCTGTCGCCGTTACCGGCGCCTCAAGCAGTTCGGTCAATTGCATCTCTAAAGCTGTCAAGACAACCCCCCGGAAACAAAAAAAGGGCTATAAAGCCCAGTAGATACCTGAATGGTCATGTTTCAGATAATAAAAAACCCCGAATTACGGGGTTTAATATCACTGGACCCTGATACCACAGCATATCGCTGTGATAGAAAAAACAACCTTACTAAGAATAGCTGTTTTTTCGGAAAGTGGTTGCGGGGGCCGGATTTGAACCGACGACCTTCGGGTTATGAGCCCGACGAGCTACCAAGCTGCTCCACCCCGCGTCCGTAATCTGACGGCGATTATATCGCCCAGACCTCACTCTTTCAAGCGAGTAATAATGGTGCCGAGAAGGGGACTTGAACCCCTACACCTTGCGGCACTAGCACCTCATGCTAGCGTGTCTACCAATTTCACCATCTCGGCTAAATTCTTTATTTACTCAGGAATGTCACTGTTAACTGGTGCATTCTGAGTTGGCTCAACAACTTGTTCAGTCGCCGGAGCGCTTAGGTTTTCCCAACCACTGGTTTCGCCTGCTTTTTTAGCGCTCATGTTGCCAAGCACCAAGCTGATAACGAAAAAGATGGTCGCGAAAATTGCGGTCATTCGGGTCAAGAAGTTTCCAGAGCCGCTCGCGCCAAACAGGGTTCCTGATGCGCCAGCCCCAAATGAGGCTCCCATATCTGCGCCTTTACCTTGTTGAACCAAAACTAGGCCAATAACACCAAGCGCAGCCAACAGATAAATCACAAGTAGAATTTCGTACATGGGTTCCACCTATGGTTAAATTGTTGTGCCGGCTTTGCTTTAGCAGTGCCAGCGCACCCCTTCCATTAGGAGCGGATTGAATACTAGCGAAAGCTATCTTCACTGACAAGTAAAATTTCCTCGAAAACTCTGTTTCTTGAATTACTTGTCGAAGATTTAGGCAAAACCGACACCGGTTAGTCGAAATCAGGACAAAATCAGCAGCTTTCCTTCACGGCTTCGGCAATCAGCAAGGCTGACTCCTTGACCAGTGCAGCATCTTCGCCTTCAACCATGACGCGGATCAGAGGCTCGGTACCGGATTTACGCAGCAGGACACGTCCCTTATCCCCTAGTTTAGCTTCAACAGCAGCGGTTGCTGATAAAACTGCGTCTGATTCCAATGGGTTAGACTCGCCAGCAAAACGGACGTTTTCCAGTACCTGCGGGTACATGGTCATGCCGTCAGCCAACTCTTTCAGTGACATCTTGCTACCGACAATCGATGCCATCACCTGCAAACCCGCCACAATGCCGTCACCCGTGGTGACCTTATCCAGCAGGATCACGTGGCCCGAGTTCTCAGCACCGATCAGCCAATCGTGCTTTTTCAGCTCTTCCATAACATAGCGGTCACCCACTTTGGCACGGACAAACGGAATACCCAGGTTTTTCAGGGCATTTTCCATTCCCAGATTGGTCATCAACGTGCCAACCACACCGCCTTTAAGCTCACCACGGCGCAGGGCATCACGGGCAATAATGTAGGCAATCTGGTCGCCGTCAACTTTGTTGCCTTCCTCATCGACCATGATCACACGGTCGCCATCACCATCCAGCGCGATACCGAAGTGTGCTTTCTCTTCCAGTACTTTGGCCTGCAGTGCAGCAACATCCGTTGCACCAACTTTGTCGTTGATGTTGGTGCCGTTCGGCTCGCAGCCGATTGTGATCACCTCTGCACCTAGCTCTTTAAACACGCTAGGCGCAATGTGGTAGGTCGCACCGTGGGCACAGTCGACAACAATCTTATAACCCGCCAAGTCATACTTGCTTGGGAAGGTACCCTTACAGAACTCAATGTAACGACCGGCTGCATCATTAATACGATAGGCCTTACCCAGCATGGCTGACTCGACACATGTCAACGGCTTGTCCAGTTCAGCTTCAATCGCCAGCTCAACCTCATCTGGCAGCTTGGTTCCTTCTGACGAGAAGAACTTGATACCATTGTCATAATACGGGTTATGTGATGCTGAAATAACAATACCGGCTTCGGCACGGAAAGTGCGGGTAAGGTACGCCACTGCAGGAGTAGGCATCGGGCCTGTGAACGCCGCCTGCAAACCAGCAGCGGCCAAGCCTGCTTCCAATGCAGACTCCAGCATGTAGCCTGAAATACGGGTATCTTTACCGATAATTACTTTCTTGGTGCCCTGCTGTGACAATACTCGCCCCGCAGCCCAACCTAGTTTCAACACAAAATCCGGGGTAATCGGGCCTTTACCTACCAACCCACGAATACCGTCGGTACCAAAGTACTTACGCTCAGCCATTTTCTGCTCCTAGCAACTTTTATATATTCAACCTAGCCTGAAACTGTTACTTATCCCGGTACTGGGACAGCGTCATCTCGCACACCTTAAGGACGTCTACCGTCTCTTTCGCATCATGAACCCGGATGATCTGGGCCCCTTTCATCGCTGCGATAGCGGCACAGGCAAGGCTACCAGCTAGGCAATCAGCCGGTTGTTTGTTTAACAATTTGAATACCATCGATTTTCGCGACATACCAACCAAAAGCGGCAGGCCGAAGCGATGGAATTCGTCAAGGTGAGCAAGCAACTGGTAGTTATGCTCAAGGGTCTTGCCAAACCCATAGCCGGGATCGAGCAATAACTGCTCACGCGGGATCCCAACTTGCTCACAGGCAGTAATTCGTTCCGCCAAGAAGTCACCGACATCGGCAATGACATCTTGATATGACGGTTGATGCTGCATTGTACGCGGTTGCCCTTGCATATGCATTACACAAATCGGCACGCCGGCACCGGCGGCCGCCTGCAACGCACCCGGCTCCTGCAAGGCACGAACATCATTGATGAGATCAGCACCAGCGTTCACTGCCTCGGTCATCACCTTGGCTTTGCTGGTATCAATCGAAATCCAGCAATCAAATCGCTGGCGCAAAGCTTCAATAACCGGCACAACACGGTCAAGCTCTTGCTCGAGTGAGACTTCATCGGCCCCAGGGCGGGTGGACTCACCACCGATATCCAAAATCGTTGTCCCTGCAGCCAGCATCTCCTCGGCATGGCGCAAGGCGGCATCCATTTGGTTAAAGCGGCCACCATCAGAAAAGGAGTCTGGGGTAACGTTCAAAATCCCCATGGTGTGGGGACGGGAAAGATTTAGCGTTTTTGATTTACTCTTGAGGATCAACTTTCTGCTCCTAGGCTATATGTGGAGGTTATAGCACTTGGTATCTTACGTTTGGTGGTTTGCCATTGATGTTATAGATGCAAAAAACCCCGAACAAGGTCGGGGTTTTTAATTAGCGTCTAACGATTAAGCTTGCGGCTTGTCGTCTTCTTTTTTCTGAACAGGCTGTGCTTCGGGTGCTTGCTCAGGTTGCGTTTCTGCTTTTGGTTCAGCAGGTGCTTCCTGTTGCTCACTCTGCTGCTCTGGTGCAGCTTCGCTCGCTTTCAGGGTGTCGTTCTCGTCACCCCAACCCTTTGGCGCACGGATCTCTGTCTTGCGTTCCATCAAGTCGTCAATCTGGCCGGCATCGATCGTTTCGTACTTCATCAGCGCGTCTTTCATTGCGTGCATGATATCCATGTTCTGCTCAAGGATTTCACGGGCACGCTCGTAGTTGCGGTCGATGATAGCGCGAACTTCGTTATCGATAAGCTTCGCCGTATCGTCAGACATGTGCTTGCTCTGCGTTACTGAACGGCCAAGGAAAACCTCGCCTTCATCTTCCGCATACAGCAATGGACCTAATTTTTCAGAGAAGCCCCACTGAGTCACCATCTTGCGCGCGATGTCTGTTGCACGCTCGATATCATTCGATGCACCGGTCGATACCTTATCAACTCCGTAGATAAGCTCTTCCGCCAAGCGACCACCGTACAGACTTGAAATCATTGACTCCAAGAACTCGCGAGAGTGGCTGACACGGTCTTGCTCCGGCAGGTACATGGTTACACCCAATGCACGGCCACGAGGAATGATCGAGACCTTGTACACAGGATCGTGATCCGGTACCAAGCGACCGATAATTGCGTGACCTGCTTCGTGGTATGCAGTCGACTCTTTCTGATCTTCAGACATCACCATAGACTTACGCTCTGCGCCCATCATGATCTTGTCTTTCGCCAGTTCGAACTCAACCATAGAAACCGTACGCTTGTTACCACGGGCAGCAAACAATGCCGCTTCGTTAACAAGGTTCGCCAAGTCTGCACCAGAGAAGCCCGGCGTACCACGAGCGATCAGCTCAGGTTTAACGTCACCGTCTAGCGGCACTTTACGCATGTGAACTTTCAGGATTTGCTCACGGCCACGAACGTCTGGCAGGCCAACCACTACTTGGCGGTCGAAACGACCAGGACGCAATAGCGCAGGGTCCAGTACGTCAGGACGGTTAGTCGCGGCAATAACGATAATACCTTCGTTACCTTCGAAACCATCCATCTCTACCAGCATCTGGTTAAGGGTTTGCTCACGTTCATCGTGACCACCACCTACACCAGCACCACGCTGACGGCCTACCGCATCGATCTCATCGATAAAGATGATACAAGGCGCGGCTTTCTTTGCCTGCTCGAACATGTCACGGACACGGGATGCACCCACACCGACGAACATTTCTACGAAATCAGAACCTGAGATAGTAAAGAACGGTACTTTGGCTTCACCGGCAATGGCTTTCGCCAATAGGGTTTTACCCGTACCAGGAGGACCGACCATCAGAACACCCGTTGGGATCTTACCGCCCAGTTTCTGGAAGCGGCTTGGATCACGCAGGTAGTCCACCAGCTCTTTCACGTCTTCTTTGGCTTCATCACAACCGGCCACGTCGGCGAAGGTTGTTTTGATCTGGTCTTCACTCATCATGCGAGCCTTGGATTTACCGAACGACATGGCACCTTTGCCACCGCCGCCCTGCATCTGGCGCATGAAGAAGATCCAGACACCGATGAGTAATAGCATCGGGAACCAGGAAATAAAGATTGAGGCCAGTAGGCTTGGCTCCTCAGGCGGAGTACCCATGACCTTTACGTTTGCGTTAATTAGATCGTCTAACAGCTTTTGGTCGTTAACGACAGGTAGATAAGTGACGTATCGCGTGTTATCACGTTTGAATACGGTAATTTCACGATCATTGAATCGCACTTCCCTTATCTGATCCTGACCGATTTCACGGACAAAGGTTGTATAGTCGACTTGACGGCCAGCACTATCACCAGGACCGAAGCTCTGAAATACAGACATCAGAACCACAGCGATGACCAACCACAAAATCAAGTTTTTTGCCATGTCACTCAAGGTGTTAACCCCGCGATAACTAATAGATGAATTTAGGGTACTACAGTTTGTAACCTGTAGCTACAATATATACCTCACGAGAACGATCTCGCGACGAATCTGGCTTACGAATTTTGACCACTTTAAACATACTACGCACTTCTGCCAGATATTGGTCAAAGCCTTCACCTTGGAAAACTTTTACCGCAAAGCTGCCATCGGGCGCAAGTACCTGCCTACACATATCTAATGCTAGTTCAACAAGATACATAGCTCTAGGCTGATCTGAAGCCAAGTTACCACTCATGTTCGGTGCCATGTCGGATAACACAACATCAACCATGTCAGGTTGGATACGCTCAAGCAGTGCATCCAAGACAGCTTCTTCACGGAAATCCCCCTGCAGGAAGCTCACGCCAGGCAGTGAATCCATTGGTAATATGTCACAGGCAATCACCTGCCCTTCATCACCAACGACCTCAGCTGCATACTGTGACCATCCACCAGGAGCCGCTCCCAAGTCAACCACCGTCATACCGGGTTTCAGGAGCTTGTCTTTGTTTTGGATTTCTTCAATTTTGAAAATCGCGCGGGAACGGTAGCCCTTTTTTTGCGCTTCTAGAACATACTTGTCATCAAAATGTTCTTTCAGCCATCGGCCAGAGCTGCCCGAATGTTTTTTCTTACTCATGATTTACCTAATGAGTTTGGGTACTTATCAAGTATACTCAGCAACACCACAAATGGCGTATACTAAACAAATTAGTCTTCTAGACTATATGGCGTTAGAATACGCGGTTTTCAACCCTAATTTAATAATAGAGCCGACATGAATCTAAGCACCAAGCAGAAGCAATACCTTAAAGGTCTTGCCCACAACCTAAAGCCAGTTGTCCTAATGGGCGCAAATGGCCTGACTGAAGCCGTGATTGCCGAGATTGAACTGGCACTTAACCACCACGAGCTTATCAAGGTTAAAGTGGCTGCTGAAGAGCGCGAGACCAAGGTTTTGATCGTTGACGCAATTGTTCGCGAAACCAAGGCAGAGAAAGTCCAGGTTATTGGTAAGACACTGGTACTGTACCGCCAGAGCGAAGAGCGTAAGATCGAGCTTCCGCGCAAATAAAAAAGGCCGCCGCTGCGGCCTTTTTTATGTCTGTATCATGGCACGGAATGCCATGATCCATTCTTTACTGATACATTTAATAACAATTTCGTGTGATTAAATGTAAGCCACTTCTGCAATTTCGAACTCGCGAGCACCACCTGGTGTGGTGATTGTCACTTCGTCATCCTGCATTTTGCCAATAAGGCCACGGGCAATCGGTGAATTCACTGAAATACGACCCGCCTTGATGTCGGCTTCGTCATCGCCCACGATCTGGTATGTCACTTCTTCGTCGGTGTCGACGTCAATCAAAGTAACAGTAGTACCAAAGATCACCTTACCAGTGTTCTGCATCTTGGTGACGTCGATAACCTGCGCTACAGACAGCTTGTATTCGATATCACGGATCTGCGCTTCACAAATCCCCTGCTCTTCACGGGCAGCGTGGTATTCGGCATTTTCTTTCAGGTCACCCAGCTCACGCGCTTCACCAATGGCTTGCGAAATGATCGGGCGACGCTTCATTAGTACATCCAGTTCTTCACGCAGCAGCTTCTCGCCGCGTACCGTCATTGGAATCTTATCCATAACTCTTATTACCTCAACGCCCGTATAGCCACTGCTATAAAAGGCAAAACAAAGCCAGCCCGGCAGATTGGCCGGACGAGGCGATTACTAATGGGAACACTTCATTCTAAACAAAGATGCCAAAGAGATCACCCTTGTTCATTCAGCGGCATACTTTCGGTTACAAGCGCCATCACAGTAGCGGAAAATCATAAAAATTTCACAAACCATAGCCCTAGCGCATGCAGTTTAAAATTTATGCGCTAACGATCACAAAATCACGCATTAAAACAATTTTACCCATCTAAAAGTGCAACAGATAAACCCTAAAAATAGCTAAAAAACGCCCATACGGGCGAACTTTTTTGATCGCTGGTAACCACCTGATATCTCATACATTACCTATCACAAACCGCCTTAAAATCATTGAAATAAAGTATTTTTCAGTTTTTTTTACTAACAGATCGGGCCAGAGACCAGTAAAAAGAACAGCATGCATTTAGCACAGATATGCATACAACAAAAAATTCCAAAAGGATTCGACAATGAACAAGAAACTGATTGCTCTAGCAGTAGCAGCAGCATCTATCTCTTCTGTAGCAAACGCAGCAGAAGTTTACTCTGACGAAACTTCAAGCCTAGCAGTAGGCGGTCGTCTTGAAGCACGTGCAGTATTCAGCGACGGTGACGTTTCTGATGCATCACGTGTTCGTATGAACATCGCAGGTAAGACAGACATCACTGATACTATCTACGGTATCGGTTTCTACGAAGGCGAGTACACAAGCTCTGGTTCTTCTGCTGACAGCGGCAACGTTAACAACCGTCACATTAACGCAGGTATCGGTGGTGACTTTGGTAAAGTTGTTTTCGGTAAGACTGACGGCTCTCTAGGCATGCTTACTGACTTCACTGATATCATGTCTTTCCACGGTAACAACGCAGGTAACAAGATTGCTGCAGCTGACCGTACTTCAAACAACCTAGCATACGTTGGCTCTTTCGACATCGCAGGTGACAACCTGACTGTTAAAGCTAACTACGCGTTTGAAGGCGTTTCTGATGACAACGTTGAATACGGTGACGGTTACTCTGTAGGTGCAATGTACGTAATGGACATGGGCCTAGGTTTCGGTGCTGGTTACGGTGAGCAAGACCGCAACACGTTCAACAGCATTGCTGTTGATGACACTCAGAAGCAAGCATTCGGTGCTATCTCTTACACTTACGGTGACTTCTACGTGTCTGGTCTATACCAAGACGCTCGTAAAACAGTTGTTGACGGCGAAACTATCGACAACTCTCGCGGTTACGAAGTTGCAGCAGCATACACTTACGGCAAGACTGTATTCGTAGCTACTTACAACTACCTAGAAGACACTGACGCTTCTGGTGATGCAGCAGACCTACGTGATGCTATCGCAGTAGACGCAACTCACTACTTCAACAAGAACTTCCGTACTTACGCTTCTTACCAGTTTGATCTGCGTTCAGATGCTGACGATCAGTTCGTTCTTGGTGCACGTTACGACTTCTAATCCTATTTGGATATAGAGTTCTAACACAGCCTTTTCTAAACACCGGCCTTCTGGCCGGTGTTTTTTTATGCCTTTTTTCTAGAAACCGCAAATGTCACTTATTTAGTAATAAAACTTCCAATGACCCCAACAAGCTTGCCGATCTCTGACTTTTTATCTGCCTGATATTGTTTATCATGGGAGTAGTGATTTACTCCAATTTTCAACAGAAGGCCACCGATGCGTCTGCCATTTCGTCTATTACTTCTCTCCGCCAGCTTATCGCTAGCCTCCCCCGTTGTTTTTTCCCATACAGAAGCCCAAACACAAGTCCAAGCTGAGGCAACGAATCAATCTAATACAGCCCAACAGTCGGCCCCTATAGCGCTCAAAGCTTATCAACCAGACTTCAGAGCACTGCCCTACGGCCATGACACCGCACTCGTCATCGCGGATGCCAAGACCGGAGATATTCTTTATTCACAACGTGAAGCACAATTCCAACCACCAGCCAGTACCCAGAAAATGGTGACCGCTCTAGCAGCACAGCTTTATCTTGGTAAGGATTACCGCTTTACCACTCAGCTAGAACAGCAAGAGAGCGATATCGTTCTGCGCTTCAGTGGCGATCCGGCTTTGTCGCGCAAACAGCTCGCTTCGTTACTCGGCAAGATGAAGGCACACTCAGGTTCTACCATTAAAGGGGATCTGCTGCTCAACGGCAGCCAGTTCAGCGGCTACGAGCAAGCACCAGGCTGGCCATGGGATATTCTAGGGGTATGTTATAGTGCGCCGTCGAGCAGCCTGAGCCTCGAGCACAACTGCGTACAAGGTGCGCTGTATAGTAACCGTAATGTCGGTGATACAACCCGGGTCAATATCCCAAGCCACCAGCCGCTAAAAGTCACGACTGACGCACTGGTGACGACCAAAGAGCGCCAGAAAGCTAGTCACTGCGATCTTGAACTGACAAACAAGGGCAACAACCACTACCACCTCAGCGGCTGCCTGGTTAAGCGTGACAAGCCGCTACCGCTGAATTTTGCCGTGCAGGATACCGAAGCGTACATCAGCCAGGTGATAAAGGCCGAGCTGAAGCGTCTTGGTATCAAATTGGAAGGGAGCATAAAACGTGACGACAGTGCCAAGGGCAAGGTCATTGCGAGCCATCACTCTGCCCCGTTGCATGAGCTTCTCAACACCATGGTCAAAGATTCCGATAACCTGTATGCAGACAACATCGCCAAAACGATTGGTGCCAAATACTTCAAGCAGCCGGGCAGCTTTGCCAACGGCAGCAAGGCCATCAAGGCTATCTTGAAAGACAAGGCCAATATTGATTTAGAGCGGGCGGTAATTGTCGATGGTTCGGGTCTTTCCCGCAATAACCGCATGACCGCAAGCCAAATGATGGAAGTGATCACTTACATCTACAACCATGACGACACGCTAAACCTGCTCGCGACCATGCCAGTCAGTGGCCAGAGCGGTACCCTGCGCTACCGCCAGAGTATTCGTCACAAACCGCTGCAAGGAAAAATTCACGCCAAGAGCGGTTCGCTGTACGGTACCTATAACCTGGCTGGCCTTATCAAAGTCCAATCAGGCCAAACCTTGTTGTTTGTGCAGATGGTAAGTAACTACTTCCCACCGGAGCGAGATGAGAGCCTACCAGCTATTGCCCCACCTATCGAAACCTTTGAGCGTACTCTCTATAAAGGCTTATACCAGCAGTATTGAAGCGTCAGGATACTGACTAGCAACAAAAAAAGCGAGTGGCTCATCACCACTCGCTTTTTTCATGTTCGTATCTTTAGCTTACTAGGCAAGACTAAGGAAGGCGTTGACCGTCTTGAAGTAAATGATCATACCGGTGATATCCACCACCGAAGCCAATACCGGGCTGACCAGTACTGCCGGGTCAAGCTTGGCCGCACGGGCAATCATTGGCAGTACACCACCAACGGTTGTCGACAAAACGACCTGCAGCGAGATAGCCACACCGATCGCCATGGCAATGTCCATCAGCTCCATACCGATTGGCAGCGACGAGCCATCGCTGAACATCATCACCCGGCCCATGATCACAGCAGCCAACACACCGGCGATCATCAAGGCAACACGGAACTCTTTCCACAGAACCTTAGCCCAATCCCGGCACCGTATCTCTTCCATGGCTAGGGCACGGACTACCAGCGTAGCCGCCTGCGAGCCGGTGTTACCACCTGCTGCCGCAATCACCGGCATGTATACCGCTAACAGTACCAGCTGGCTCAGGGTATCTTCGTAATGCGAGATAATCAGGCCCGAAACAATACCCAGCAAAGCCAGACCGACAATCCAACCAATACGCTCGCGCACATGGCTAAACACGCTGTTTTGCAGGTAGTGACCGGCAGGCTCTGCTTCAGAGCAGATCAGGCCAAGGCCGTTCGCCAGATGGCGCATGCATACTTCTTCGTCCATTTCATCCAGCAGATCCAACAGGGTCTGCACATGACGCAACGGCATTTCACTCAAAATCGCAATCGCTTCTGAAATAGGCATCTTGACCAACAGTTTGGCCTGTTCATCAATGTCATATTTCAAAAACGCGTTGCGTGCAGCCAGAACATCGTTCTTAGCTAGTTCTTCATTTACCAGTGCAGCATCTGCTGCATAGTTCATTACCGTCATGGCGAATCTCCCGATTAGCTAGGTCACGGCAACGACCACCAGAACACGCCATAACACGAAATGAATGTGCCAGCCCCTATCTGCAAGCGCTTAACATAAAGCTGAACTGCAGACAGCAAAAAGCCTGTCATTCACCACACATTGGCGAGATTCTATATTGAGATAATGGCTTGGGAAAACCGAGGAAAAGTATGTTTGAAAAGGGTCATCGAAAGATGAGATAGAACAGACTATTCCGAACCTGGGGACAGTTCGGAATCATAGGAGACCGACACCGTTAGCAGGTTTGATTTTCCACCTTCATACTCGGGGGATGGTCGGTATCGTTCATCTAAGTCTCCAAAAAATAAGTATCGCTTATGCGACGCGGCTAATTGTACGCGCTTCAGTTGCAGTTTCAAGGAGATTTTCATCCGCAATTGACACAAATTATTAATGACGTCACAGATATTCAACACCATGACATTATGGTGAAAACTGCTTGCTCAAAAGTCCCACAGTCCCTTGGACAAACATAAAAAAACGGCCTGCATCCGCAGGCCGTTTTTGCACTCTGTTCTGCTCGTAAAAGCAGAGATTTAGTGTCTGTTATTATGCGTCTTTAATACGAGCATGTAGCTCTTGAACTGAAGTCACCTTGTTACGGTCATCAGCAGCCCAAGCCATGCAGGTTGCAAATGCTGCGTTTAGCGTAGTGGTGTAGTTCACCTTCTCAGCTAGCGCGCCGCGACGAAGAACTTTCGAGTCTTCGATAGCCTGGCGGCCTTCAGCCGTGTTCACGATGTACGAGTACTCGTTGTTCTTGATACGGTCAAGAATGTGAGGACGACCTTCGTGTACCTTGTTTACTAGACGAGGGTTGATACCCGCTTCACCTAGTACAACCGCAGTACCGTGGGTAGCATCCAACTCGTAGCCTTGCTTAACCAGCTTGGAAGCCAGGTCAACAACACGCTGCTTGTCGTTACCGCGAACAGACAGCAGTGCGCGGCCTTTCGCTTGTTTCTCTTTACCACAGCCTAGTTCAGCTTTGGCGAAAGCTTCAGCGAACGTATCACCGACACCCATTACTTCACCAGTAGAGCGCATTTCTGGGCCTAGCAGTGGGTCAACACCTGGGAACTTGTTGAATGGCAGTACCACTTCTTTCACTGAGTAGTATGGTGGGATGATCTCTTTGGTAAAGCCTTGCGACTCTAGAGATTGACCAGCCATCACTCGTGCAGCGATTTTCGCCAGTGGTGCGCCCGTTGCTTTCGATACGAACGGTACCGTACGCGCAGCACGTGGGTTCACCTCGATAAGGTAAACTTCGTTGTCCTTAACCGCGAACTGGGTGTTCATCAGACCGCGTACACCAAGTTCGAAGGCTAGCTTCTCAACTTGCTGGCGCATAACATCCTGGATTTCCTGGCTTAGGGTGTAAGCAGGTAGTGAACATGCTGAGTCACCTGAGTGAACACCGGCTTGCTCGATATGCTCCATGATACCGCCGATAACTACGCGCTCGCCGTCACAGATAGCATCGATATCAACTTCTGTTGCATCGTCTAGGAAACGGTCAAGCAGAACTGGCGACTCGTTAGACACGCTAACCGCTTCGTTGAAGTAACGGCGTAGGTCAGCTTCGTCGTAGACGATTTCCATCGCACGACCACCCAGTACGTAAGATGGGCGAACAACCAGTGGGAAGCCGATTTCTTTTGACTTCTCAACCGCTTGCTCCATTGTCGTTACGGTTGCGTTTTCTGGCTGTAGCAAGCCCAGGCGCTCAACGGCTGCCTGGAAACGCTCACGGTCTTCGGCACGGTCGATAGCATCTGGGCTAGTACCGATGATTGGCACGCCAGCAGCTTCCAGTGCACGTGCTAGTTTAAGTGGCGTCTGGCCACCGTACTGAACGATAACGCCTTTTGGCTTCTCAACACGAACAATAGACAGTACATCTTCCAGTGTAACTGGCTCGAAGTATAGGCGGTCTGACGTATCGTAGTCGGTCGATACTGTCTCTGGGTTACAGTTAACCATGATGGTCTCGTAACCGTCTTCGCGTAGTGCCAGAGAGGCGTGAACACAGCAGTAGTCGAATTCGATACCCTGACCGATACGGTTCGGACCACCGCCCAATACCATGATCTTGTCTTTGTCTGTCGGCTGCGCTTCACACTCTTCATCGTAAGATGAGTACATGTAAGCGGTATCAGAAGAGAACTCAGCCGCACAGGTATCAACACGCTTGTACACTGGGTGGATATCGTACTGGTCACGCAGCTTACGGATTTCAGTCTCAGCCACACCTAGTAGCTTGGCTAGACGCGCATCAGCGAAGCCCTTGCGCTTAAGCTTGCGAAGAACGTCAGCGTTAAGGCCAGCAAAGCCGCCTTCTTTTACTTCGCCCTCTAGCTTCACTAGCTCTTCGATTTGAACTAGGAACCAACGGTCGATGTTCGTTAGGTTGAACACGCCGTCTACCGATAGACCGGCACGGAATGCGTCCGCGATGTACCAGATACGCTCGGCCCCTGCATCTTTCAGCTCGTGACGGATAGTCGTCAGAGCGTCAGGTGCATCCAGGTCAACCATTTCGTCGAAGCCGTTCGCGCCAACTTCTAGGCCGCGAAGTGCTTTTTGTAAAGATTCCTGCTGGTTACGGCCGATAGCCATTACCTCACCAACCGACTTCATCTGAGTGGTCAGACGGTCGTTTGCACCAGCGAATTTCTCGAAGTTAAAGCGAGGGATCTTAGTAACAACGTAGTCGATTGTTGGTTCGAACGATGCTGGCGTTGCACCGCCAGTGATGTCGTTCATCAGCTCGTCAAGAGTAAAGCCGATAGCCAGTTTCGCCGCCACTTTCGCGATTGGGAAACCTGTTGCTTTAGATGCCAGCGCCGAAGAGCGAGATACACGTGGGTTCATCTCGATGATAACCATACGGCCATCTTTCGGGTTGATACCAAACTGTACGTTAGAACCACCGGTTTCAACACCGATTTCACGCAGTACCGCTAGCGATGCGTTACGCATCAGCTGGTATTCTTTGTCTGTTAGGGTCTGTGCTGGTGCTACCGTGATTGAGTCACCAGTGTGGATACCCATGGCATCGAAGTTTTCGATTGAACATACGATGATGCAGTTGTCGTTCTTATCACGAACCACTTCCATCTCGTACTCTTTCCAACCAATCAGAGATTCATCGATAAGTAGCTCGTTGGTTGGCGATAAGTCCAGACCACGGCGACAGATTTCTTCGAACTCTTCTTTGTTATAAGCGATACCACCACCGGTACCACCCATAGTAAATGAAGGACGGATGATACATGGGAAGCCAACCATATCGAGGACTTTGTAAGCCTCTTCCATAGTTTTCGCGGTATCAGCGCGTGGACACTCAAGGCCGATTGATTTCATCGCTGCATCGAAGCGAGAGCGGTCTTCCGCTTTATCGATAGCATCAGCTGTTGCACCGATCATTTCAACGCCGAACTCTTCCAGTACGCCGTGCTTCTCAAGATCAAGCGCACAGTTCAGCGCTGTCTGGCCACCCATAGTCGGTAGTACCGCATCCGGACGCTCTTTTTCGATGATCTTGCGCACAACTTCCCAGTGGATTGGCTCGATGTAAGTGGCATCAGCCATCTCTGGATCAGTCATGATGGTAGCTGGGTTCGAGTTAACCAGGATAACTCGGTAGCCTTCTTCACGTAGGGCTTTACACGCCTGAGCACCTGAGTAGTCAAACTCACATGCCTGGCCGATAACAATCGGGCCAGCACCTAGGATTAGAACACTTTTAATATCAGTACGTTTTGGCATTGCTTAATTACTCCGGCTTAGGCGCTGTGCTGCTTAATTAGGTCGATGAAGTGATCAAATAGTGGCGCTGCATCGTGCGGGCCAGGGCTTGCTTCAGGGTGGCCCTGGAAGCTGAAGGCTGGCTTGTCAGTACGATGGATACCCTGTAGCGAACCATCGAACAGTGACTTGTGGGTCGCACGTAGGTTTTCAGGCAGCGTTGCTTCATCAGCGGCAAAGCCGTGGTTCTGAGAGGTGATCATCACCACATCACGGTCAAGATCTTTAACCGGGTGGTTGGCACCGTGGTGACCAAATTTCATTTTCACCGTTTGTGCACCTGAGGCCAGAGCAAGGATCTGGTGGCCAAGGCAGATACCGAAAATTGGTAGGCCTTTTTCAAGGAACACTTTTGTTGCTTCAATCGCATAAGTACATGGCTCTGGGTCGCCAGGGCCGTTTGACAGGAACACACCGTCTGGGTTCAGGGCCAGTACTTCTTCAGCTGAAGTCTGGGCAGGAACGACAGTTAGGCGGCAGCCGCGGTCAACCAGCATGCGCAGGATATTGCGCTTGGCACCGAAATCGTAAGCCACAACGTGGTACGGCAGCTCGCTGTCATCTTTCGCTTCTGGCAGGCCGCCTTCCAGCGTCCATGAACCTTGTTTCCACTGGTAAGCTTCAGAGGTAGTCACCTCTTTAGCCAGATCCATGCCTTTCAGGCCCGGGAACTCTTTCGCCTTCGCCAATGCTAGCGCTTCATCCAGGTTGTTACCCGCTACGATGCAACCGTTCTGTGCACCTTTCTCGCGCAGTAGGCGAGTTAGCTTGCGGGTATCGATGTCGGCAATGCCAACGATGTTCTGGGATTTCAGGTAATCAGAAAGGGACTGCTGATTACGGAAGTTAGAAGCGATAAGAGGGAGGTCGCGAATTACCAAGCCTTGCGCATGGATTGAGGAGGATTCTTCGTCTTCGGAATTAGTTCCGGTATTGCCAATATGAGGATAAGTAAGAGTAACAATCTGCTGAGAATAAGAAGGGTCGGTGAGAATTTCCTGATACCCCGTCATCGAGGTATTAAAAACAACTTCACCAACGGCCGAACCATCTGCCCCAATGGACACGCCGCGGAACACTGTCCCATCTTCCAGGACTAACAGCGCTGATTTGCTCAAGACAACCTCCAAAAATATAAAAATGCAGTTAAAACAGATAAAGTTGCAATTACCCATTCCATACAAAGTCAAAACGCGAGTCAAGCCGAATTTTGACAAATTGCGCGCATTCTAGAGACGGTATCGAAATCTGTCAACAGATCACGAAAAATAAATTTATTTTTTAGCCTCCCCAGCACCAAAACCAGCAAAGACGGGCAAAACGTTAAGAAAACCCCACCTTTTGACGGTTCTTTTTTCTACCCAGATCCAGTTTATCGTTTGCCTAAATTCAACCAAAAGCAAAAACAAAAAACTATCGGGTTGCGGCGAAAACACGCCAACTTTACCGCCAATTTTGGAGAGGTAACCAAAAAATCACAACAAAGCCAATAAAATAAACACTAAAAGCAGGAAAACACCGTCAATTTTAGAAATAGCTAACAAAACGAACAGTGACCAGCAACAAAGTGGCT
Source organism: Photobacterium sp. AWH4_225 (assembly GCF_056158405.1). Classification (NCBI taxonomy): domain Bacteria; kingdom Pseudomonadati; phylum Pseudomonadota; class Gammaproteobacteria; order Vibrionales; family Vibrionaceae; genus Photobacterium; species Photobacterium sp. AWH4_225. The sequence goes on from NZ_JBSWTF010000001.1 coordinate 3,389,520, forward strand.
GATTATGCACTCACTAAGCATATTGGCCACATCAGCCACCAGCATAAATTCCCTTCAAGCATATAGCTTCCCCTTCTGCTTAGTGCGGATTTTGGTTACAACCATCAGTCCAGCATAGTAGACAGGTATAAAAAAACCGGCCAACTGGCCGGTTTTTTAACATCCATTACAGCTCATCGAGCCCTAGCACATCGTGCATGGTATAGAAACCTGCCGGCTTGTTATTGAGCCATGCTGCCGCTCGGACAGCACCGCTGGCAAAGGTCATACGATCAGTCGCCTTGTGGGTGATTTCCACTCGCTCACCGATATCGGCAAACATGGCGGTATGCTCACCCACAATGTCGCCAGCACGGATGGTCGCAAAGCCGATCTCATCACGGCTACGTTCGCCAGTGATCCCTTCACGGGCATAAACCGCCACATCGCTCAATTTGTTACCCATCGCCCCGGCAATTGCTTCACCCATACCGATCGCGGTACCAGACGGAGCATCGACTTTATGGCGGTGGTGGGCTTCGATCACTTCGATATCGCAATAATCACCCATCACCTTGGCGGCTTTCTCCAGCAATTTGAACACCAGGTTGACACCGACACTGTAGTTTGGCGCCATCACTACAGGCACCGACTCGGCAACTTTGTCGATCTGGGCACGCTCTTCATCGCTGAAACCCGTCGTACCGATAACAATTTTCTTGCCATGCTGCTGGCAAAAAGCCAAGTTAGCCAAGGTTGCTACTGGTGCAGTGAAGTCGATAAGCACATCAAAGTCATCAGCCGCTTTGACCAAATCCTCGACAATAATCACCGACACCGGACCAATACCTGCCAACTCACCGGCATCGGCGCCAATCAGTGTCGACTCAGGACGCTCGGTTGCTGCACCCAATACTGCCTGCTCGGACAAATGTGTCGCTTTTAGTAGCTGACGGCCCATACGTCCTGCCGCGCCAGCAATCGCAATTCTTACCATTGCGCTTCATCTCCCTGGTTCTATGTTCTCTATGCTCCCCAATGTAGCCTGTTGAGAAAGATAAAAAAAGCCCCAGCAGAGGCTGGGGCTGATAAATTCACTAAACCGACCTTAGGTCGAGGATGGTTAGACGTTCTTAACCTGCAATTCACGCGGTACTTCGAAGAACATATTCTCTTCGCGGCCGGTCAGCTCATCGACACTGGCATCTGTTAACGACTGTATACGGGCGATAATCTGGTTCACCAGCTCTTCCGGTGCCGATGCACCTGCGGTAACACCGATTTTCGTTTTCCCTTCGAACCACACCTGATCAACATCTTCAGGGCAATCGGTCAGGTAGCCCGGCGTACCCAGCTTCTCGGCCAGTTCGCGCAGACGGTTGGAGTTTGAAGAGTTCTTCGAACCCACTACGATCATCACATCGACATCGGTCGACATTTCGCGCACGGCATCCTGGCGGTTTTGGGTCGCGTAGCAAATATCATCTTTACGTGGGCCCTGGATCTCAGGGAAGACCTCACGTAGTTTGTCGATTACATCCGCCGTCTCATCAACTGACAGGGTTGTCTGGCTGACGTAGTGCAAATTGCTCGGATCTTTGACAGTTAGCGTCTCAACATCTTCTGGTTTCTCGACCAGATACATGCCACCAGCCTCACTCGCATACTGCCCCATGGTACCTTCAACTTCTGGGTGTCCGGCATGGCCGATCAACACCACTTCCATATTGCGGCGACTGGCACGCGCCACTTCCATATGGACCTTGGTCACCAACGGACAGGTGGCATCGAACACCGTCAGCTGACGGGCTTTGGCTTCGTTGCGAACTGCCTGCGACACCCCATGGGCGGAGAAAATCACAATATTGTCGTCCGGCACTTCGTGCAGCTCTTCGACAAAAATGGCTCCGCGCTGCTTCAGCCCCTCAACCACAAAGCGGTTGTGCACCACTTCATGGCGAACATAAATCGGCGGCTGGTACATTTCCAGCGCACGCTCAACAATACTGATAGCTCGGTCTACACCGGCACAAAAACCCCGAGGGTTCGCGAGTAAGATTTTCATTGCTAACTGCTCTTAGTTTTCAATGGCAACGACTTCAACTTCGAAAGTCACACGCTGCCCTGCAAGCGGGTGATTGAAATCAACGGTCACAGAGTCACCGAGAACTTCTGTAATGATGCCTGGGATATCGCTGCCGTCAGGACCGGCAAAAGCGATAATATTGCCGACCTCGGCCGGGGCATCAGTACCAAATTTGGTACGGTCAACATGGTGGATGTTATCAGGGTTTGGCAAGCCAAACGCATCTTCCGGTTCAAGGTCGAAACTGCTCTTCTGTCCTTGTGCCAGGCCCAGCAGACATTTTTCGAAATTGTCTGTCAGGCTGCCATCCCCCATCCTGAATTTTGCCGGTTTGCCCATTGCCTGGGTTGAATCTGCCACTGAACCATCTTCTAATTTGATGGCAAAGTGCATGAGAACTTCACTGCTTTCCGTAATGACCGACATGTAGGGATCCTTTCTCTTTAGTTATACCCGCCCATTTAACAACAAAGCGCCGCCCGTATCAACGGACGGCGCTTAGGGATATAAGCCAAGATCGAGGTTAATGCTTAACGGCTTGCTTCTTCTTGTCTTTATCTGACAAGAACCCATCAAGGATAATCAAGCCGGCACCAATACAAATACCCATGTCGGCAATATTGAATGCCGGCCAGTGGTAAGTCCCGACATAAAAATCGAGGAAATCGACCACATAGCCATGGTAAAGACGGTCAAACAGATTACCCAATGCCCCACCTATGATCAGGGCGTAGGAGATATTGGCCAGTTTCTGCTTGGCCGGAAGCTTGCGCATCCAGAATATCAGCATGGCACAAACCCCGAGGGCTATCGCTGCAAACAGCCAACGCTGCCAACCGCCTGCATCACTCAAAAAGCTAAAGGCCGCCCCGGTATTGTGGACGTAAAGCAGATTAAAGAATGGCAGCAGTTCAATACGGTTTGGCCAACCGTACTCCATGGTGTTCATCACCAGCAGCTTGCTGCCGATATCAACAATGAACACCAGAGCCGCTAGCCATAGCCAGCGAACTCCGGATTGCTTCAGCGATAGTCCGTTTTCAGACGATAACTTACTCATTAGGCAAACTTACGCTCTTCACCTTCACCTTCGACATTGCTGACACAACGGCCACACACTTCTTCGTGACCTTCGATTGTGCCAACATCGGCAACGTGGTGCCAACAACGGTCACACTTCGCCGCTTCAGAGGCAGCTACAGTGACGAACAAACCTTCCACGTCAGTATCCTGCGCGCCTTCTGGCTTGCTGTCTGCAATAACAACCTCTGCTTTAGAGGTTAGCAGAACAAAGCGTAGTTCATCTTCCAGTTTGTTCAGCTTGGCAGCCAGCGTTTCAGAAGCGTGCAGAGTTACTTCCGCCTGCAGGGCACCACCGATCACTTTGTCCTTACGTGCACCTTCAAGCAGCTTGTTCACCGCGCCACGTACAGTTTGGATCTCAGTCCAGAACTCGTTGTTCAGCTCTTCGCCTTCCGCTAGACCAAACAGACCTTCGAACCACTCACCGGTAAACACGAACTTGTCGCGTTGGCCTGGCATCTCGTTCCAGATCTCATCAGCAGTGAACGACATGATAGGTGCCATCCAGCGAACCAGTGCTTCTACGATGTAGTATAGTGCGGTCTGGCAGCTACGTTGAGCGTGACCACCACGCTTCGCGGTGTACTGACGGTCTTTGATCACATCCAGGTAGAATGAGCCCATTTCAACCGAACAGAACTGCATCAGACGCTGAGTCACCGCGTGCAGGTTGTACTCATCGTAAGCTTTGATGATCTCTTCCTGCGCAGCCATCGCACGGCCAACAGCCCAGCGATCCAGTGCAACCATCTCTTCTGGTGCAACCAGGTCAGTTTCAGGGTTAAAACCGCTTAGGTTAGCCAGGAAGAAGCGCGAGGTGTTACGGATACGACGGTAAGCATCAGCTGAACGCTTCAGGATCTCGTCAGATACAGCAACTTCACCGGTGTAGTCAGTCGACGCAACCCATAGACGCAGGATGTCTGCACCCAGCTTGTTGGTCACATCTTTCGGTGCCACTACGTTACCGATAGACTTCGACATCTTACGGCCCTGGCCGTCAACAACGAAACCGTGAGTCAGCACTTGCTTGTAAGGTGCTTCGCCTTTCATCGCCACTGAAGAAATTAGTGAAGACTGGAACCAACCACGGTGCTGGTCAGAACCTTCTAGGTATAGGTCGGCGCTGTTGCCGTTGTACTCTTCGCGGCTATCAACCACAGAGAAGTGAGTTACACCCGAGTCGAACCATACATCCAGGGTATCCAGTACTTTTTCGTACTTGGCTGCATCTTCTTCACCCATGATGTCTGCTGGGTCAAGATCCCACCATGCCTGGATACCTTTTTGCTCAACAAGCTTTGCAACCTTCTCGATCAGCTCTGCGCTGTTCGGGTGAAGATCTTGCGTTTCTTTGTGAACAAACAGGGCAATTGGCACACCCCAGGTACGCTGACGAGAGATACACCACTCAGGGCGACCTTCAACCATACCTTCGATACGGCTCTGACCCCACTCAGGCATCCACTCAACCGCTTTGATTTCTTCAAGCGCTTTAGCACGAAGACCCGCCTGATCCATCGAGATGAACCACTGAGGCGTCGCACGGAAGATGATTGGTGTCTTGTGGCGCCAGCAGTGTGGGTAGCTGTGCTCGTAAGCATGGTGGTGAAGTAGCGCACCGTGCTCTTTCAACGTTTCAACAACTGCATCGTTGGCTTTGAATACGTGCTGACCGGCAAATAGCTCGGTATCCGGCAGGTAAACACCATTGCTGCCAACTGGGTTAGCCACTTCTAGGCCGTACTTCTGGCCGACCGCGAAGTCTTCCTGACCGTGGCCCGGTGCTGTGTGTACACAACCTGTACCTGATTCAGTCGTTACGTGATCGCCCAGGATCACTGGTACTTCGAAGTTGTAGAATGGGTGGTTGAAACGCACCAATTCCAAATCAGCACCTTTACAGAAACCAAGATTATGGAAGTGCTCGATACCAGCACGGTCCAGCACATCTTTCGCTAGTTCAGACGCAACGATCAGACGCTCTTTCTTCTCGCCTTCAACCTGGATAAGCACGTATTCCAAGTCATCACGTACAGCAACCGCGCGGTTGGCAGGCAATGTCCAAGGTGTTGTGGTCCAGATAACGATAGAGATGTCACCTTCGCCGGTATGGTCATCAGCACACTGGAACTTAGCCACAGTGGCGGCTTCGTCAGCAGCTTTGAAGCGAACATCGATAGAAGGAGACACTTTGTCTTTGTATTCTACTTCTGCTTCAGCCAGTGCAGAGCCACAGTCTGTACACCAGTGAACAGGCTTAAAGCCTTTTAGCAGGTGGCCTTGATCGGCAATCTTGCCCAGCGAGCGGATGATGTTGGCTTCAGTGCCAAAATCCATGGTGCGGTAAGGCTTGTCCCACTCACCCAGTACACCCAGGCGTACAAAGCTTTCTTTCTGGCCTTCAACCTGACCGGCTGCGTAAGTACGGCACTTCTCGCGGAATTCCGCAGCAGTAACCTTGTGGCCCGGCTTGCCGACTTTCTTCTCTACCATCAGTTCGATAGGAAGACCGTGACAGTCCCAACCAGGAATGTATGGCGCATCAAAGCCTGACAGAGTCTTTGACTTAATAATAATGTCTTTAAGAATCTTGTTTAGCGCGTGACCAATGTGAATATCACCGTTGGCATATGGAGGGCCATCGTGTAGTACGAAGGATTTCTTACCCTTCTTAGCTTTACGAATTTCACCGTAAAGATCTTCATCGTACCAACGCTTAAGCATTGCAGGCTCACGCTGAGCTAGGTTGCCTCGCATCGGAAACCCTGTTTCAGGCAGGTTCAGGGTATCTTTATAGTCGCTCATTGATTCTCGATTCCGTTACTTGGGCGAAGTTGGACATTATTACGCTCAGCCAGCCACACCCGTGCTGACTGCGCATCACGCTCGATTTGTGCTTTTAACGCATCAAATGATTCAAATTTTATCTCGTCGCGCAGCTTATGGCAGAGCACGACGTCAATCTGGGCCCCGTAGAGATCAGATTGGAAATCAAACAAGTGTACTTCCAATTGGCGGCGTACACCGTTTACCGTCGGCCGACGACCAACATTAGCAACCCCGGCAAGCGGAGTATCTGCCACGCCGTGGACTTCGACGGCATAAACGCCAGAAACCGGAGAGACCCGGCGTTTAAGTGGGACGTTAGCTGTCGGAAAACCGATAGTCCGTCCTAATTTTCGGCCATGGGAGACGCGTCCGCTAATACTAAACGGACGCCCTAGCATGGACTCTGCCAGCGCAAGCTGATCGTCGGCCAATGCCCGACGGATAGCTGTGCTGCTGACACGCTGCTCGGAGACACAGAAGCTCTGGGTACTCACCACAGTAAAGCCATATTCTTTTCCGGCAGCTTCTAGCATCGCGAAATCACCGCTCCGGCCTTTACCGAAGCGAAAATCGTCGCCAACTACCAGAAACTTAACACCCAATTGCTCAACCAACAAGCGGCGGACAAAATCTTGTGCCGACAAGCTAGCAAAGTGACGATTGAAATTGACACACAGGAAGCGTTCCAAACCCTGCTCTTTCAAGCGTAAGTATTTGTCCCGGAAGCGAGTTAATCGCGCTGGTGCCTTATCGCCGGCAAACAGCTCCTGAGGCTGGGGTTCAAAGCTCATCACTGTCGCCGGACAGCCAAGCGCCTTCGCCTTGGCCATGACATTGCTAAGCACTGCCTGGTGACCTAGGTGAACACCATCAAAATTACCAATCGTCAGCACACAACCATGGTGCTCAGGCTTGATATTATGTATTCCTCGGATCAATTCCATGCGTCAAGTTCATTTTCGCAGAGTGAAAAACTGACGGATTATATACTACTCTGAACCCATCATACCAATCTGAATCATATTCAGGCGATTTTGCGGATAATTTATCACCACCCGCAATAAGGTTTAACTCGCGGCCTTCAAGTGGCGGGGGCGCACACCCATCAGCATGACTGCGACTAGGTATACCCCAGCACCGGCACCAATGAGGCCGGCTAACCACAGCACGCGATTAGCCAAAGTCCACTCCAGCCACACCGCCATCTCCGGCAGAATCCACAACAGTGTGCCGACCATGGCGCCACCGGCGACAACAAGGCGCAACACAAACCACAAGGTTTCCCCCGTCACCTTGTACACACCGGTAATGTGCAGGCCGCGGTAAAGCAGGGCGGCGTTAACCAGTGCCGACAGCGCCGTAGCCATCGCCAGGCCAACATAGCCATAGAAATAAGCGAAGATGGCGTTGAAGAACATATTGGTTACCATCGCCACGATACCAAACTTCACCGGGGTCTTGGTATCTTGTCTTGCGTAATAACCTGGCGCTAGCACCTTGATCAACATAAAGTTAAGCAGGCCTGAGGCGTAAGCCAGCAATGACATAGACGCCATCTGTACATCGTTAGGGCTGAACTCACCACGCATAAACAACACCATCAGCATCGGCTTGGCCAGCACCATCAATCCCAGCATCGCAGGGATCCCCAGCAACAGTACCATGCGCACGCCCCAGTCCATGGTATGGGCAAACTGCTCAGGGCTCTGATCCACATGCTTGCGCGACAGCGCAGGCAGGATCACCGTTGCAATGGCGATACCGAACAAGCCCAGCGGGAACTCCAACAAACGGTCGGAATAATACAGCCAGCTGATAGAGCCGGTGGTCAGGAAACTGGCAATGAAGGTATCAAACAACAGGTTGATTTGACTGACCGAAACGCCAAATAGCGCCGGGATCATCAAGGTACGGATCTTCACCACGCCCGGATCGTTCCATCCCCACTTGGGTTTGACTAACATTCCTTCTTTATATAGAAACGGCAGCTGGAACAGAAACTGGATCAGACCGCCAAGGAATACCCCGAGTGCCAGTCCTATTTCCGGTTGACTCAAGTTCGGCGATACAAACCATGCACAGCCAATAATCGCCACATTGAGGAATACCGGCGTAAACGAAGACACCGCAAACTTACCCAAGGTGTTGAGGATCGCCCCTGACAGCGCAACAAAGGTGATAAACCACAGATAAGGGAACGTAATTTTCAGCAGCAGGCTAGCCAGCTCGAATTTAGGCGCCGATGGGCCGTCATTGAGCCAGTCGATAAACCAACCTGCGCCGAACAAGGCGGTCACCACTCCCGAACCGAGGATACCCAGCAGGGTAACAATCGACACAATCACACCCAGGGTACCCGATGCCCTCGCAATCAACTGGCGGGTACGGTCCATCTCACCGGATGCGTGATATTCCGTCAGTACCGGGACAAAAGCCTGTGAGAAGGCGCCTTCGGCAAACAACCGCCGCAGGAAGTTAGGGATTTTGTTGGCAAAGAAGAAAACATCGGCCGCGGCCCCGGCCCCCATCAGGTTGGCGACAACCACATCGCGCACCAAACCAAGCACTCGAGAGACCAATGTCATGGTGCTGACAATCAGTCCTGAGCGCAAAAGACGCTTGCTCACAAAAAAAACCTCATAAAGATGGCCCCAAAAGGTGACTTCCGTAGCCAAATGCTGGTAAAATCTGCCGCCATATTAACCGTGTTAATCCGCAAGTGCCAATTCAATTGGTTAGGCGGTTATTTGCACAAATCATTTGACAATCTCTGGCTAAACAGGCATAGTCCTCGGCCTTAAAATGTCACCGTACCAAGTTTTGGAGTTATACCCTTGGCTAACATCAAATCTGCTAAGAAACGTGCGATCACTTCAGAAAAACGTCGCCAGCACAACGCTAGCCGTCGTTCTATGATGCGTACTTTCTTCAAGAAAGTTATTGCTGCTATCGAAGCGGGCAACAAAGAAGCTGCTACTCAAGCTTTCAATGAAATGCAACCTGTTATGGATCGCATGGCTACTAAAGGCCTGATCCACAAAAACAAAGCTGCACGTCATAAAGCTCGTCTAGCTGCTAAAATCAAAGCTCTTTAATCTGAGTTTCTGATTTCGATAAAAAAACCGGCTTTCGCCGGTTTTTTTATGTCTGCTTTTCAGCAATATCTGCGCTGCTAGGCCCCACAATACATCTTGTGTAACAACTGGATCATCGCTTTGACCTCATCGCTCTTAAGGCGATAATAGACCGTCTGAGCCTCTTTCCTTGTTTCTACCAGGCCATCACGCCGCAACCATGCCAGATGCTGCGATAATGCCGATTGGCTAAGCCCCAGCCGCTCACTCATCATCCCAACCGACATTTCTTCCTCCAATAAGTAACAAAGGATGAATAGACGCCGTTCGTTGGCCATTGCTTTTAGCAGAGCTACGGCTTTAGGGGCATTCTGCTCCATTTGCTGTAGTTCCATACTGCTACCACCTGTCAATTAAGTTAACGCTAATGTACTTAATTTAAACATGGTTTTCTAGCACACAGTATGGATATTTGAATCAAACGAACAAAAATCAGCAACTTTATTTAAACAGTTTTCTAAAGTCTGCCTCACATATGCGTTTTACTGCTGGGTGCATGATCATTCGCTCAGCGAAGATGACGTAGTACTCTTCCTTGATCTCTTTCACCCGCTTCACCTCACGGATGTTATGGGTAGTGTCTTCCAGCTCGGCAGCATAGATAGAAGGCGCGACGAACATCGACTGCTGATACAAGCCAAAGGCTTTCATCAAGGCAGCATCATCAAACTCACCAAGGATATTCGGTGTAATACCCATCTGATCGAACCAATGGATAAGCTTACGCCCCATCGCTGTACGTCGTCCCGGTATCAGCAGCTTGTAATCTTCAATGCAGGCAGGGAAGTTCAGTGGCTTGTCTGGTTCGTTGCAGAAAAAGCTCATGGTCGACTCACCCAGCTTCTTGCTGTAGAGGCCAGGGCTCTGGGTGGAGTCCACCGGACAATCCGATAGGATCATATCGAGCTTATGCTGCGATAGCTGCTCGAGCAGCATTTCGTGGGTCGACTCGTAACAGCGCAGGTGAATACGCTCGTCTTCCGGCAAACCTTCCATCAGCACTTTGCTGACCAGGCGTTTGGACAACGCATCCGCCACGCCAACTTCCAGCAACAGGTTCTCGCGCTGGGTATAGTTGACGATATCCAACATCTCGTAGCTGAGGTCGAACATCTTATCGGCATACTTGAAAACCAGCTGGCCCAACTCGGTGGGCTCGATGTTACGACCAACACGTTTAGTCAGCTTACCCTTTAAACGTTCTTCCAGCGCACGGATCTGTCCGGTGACCGTCTGCGGTGCCAAAAACAGCGCATCGGCAGCCTTGGTAACTGAGCCTTGTTTGCAGACCATCCAGAAGTAATAAAGGTGGTTGTAGTTTAGGTGAGACATGTTAAGCAACCATTTTCCATAAGCAGTGTCATTCCAATCGGGATAGGCAAGGACCAACAGAGGTGTTGAACTACCGAGTACAAGAAGAGTATACAGTAACGGGGTTACAAAATGCTGATGACGTAATCGGTCTTGTTAACCAGCAACGTAGACTGCGATGCTGCTGATCGGAAATCACACTGCCCTAAAAATAAAAATCCCAGAAGCCAGCTTACGCTGAGCTTCTGGGCGCTTCAACCGTAATCATTCATTCACAAATGAAATATTACACTTATTCAGTTTTCATACATCGAAAAAAATGTTTATCACTCTGATGTTGAAGCCGTTTTTTGATCCATCGCAGACATTTTCCGGTAACGTTCGCCGACACGCTGCTCGAGCGCTCGGGAACGGAACGGACTATCATTTTCAACCATGGCGGTAGTTTCTGCAGCCGATTTACCGTGGTTCAAACCTGCTAGGTAAGCCTGGCAGACATCTGAGCTGTCATCTTGGTTGCAGCTTTGGTAGTCCGGTACGGCTATTGCTGTCGCAGACACCATGAGCCCAACAATCATCATTGCGCGTTTCATATTACACCTCCACTTTCCTTGGCAATACTCCTTGGCAACGAACGGCTAAGCATCATATAGCCAATAACCGCTGATATCGTTGACCCCAACAGGATGCCCAATCGAGAGTAAGTACTGAACTCCTCCGGTGCGCCAACAAAAGCCAGCGACGAGATGAAGATAGACATGGTAAAACCGATACCACACAGTACTGAGACCGCAAAAATCTGCCTGAACCCAATGCCTTCCGGCATACTTGCCAAACCGGTTTTAATCGCCAGATAACTTGCGGTGAAAATGCCTAGGGGCTTACCGATCATCAGACCGAGGGCAATACCCAATGGCAACATAGATGTCAGGCCACTTAGGGATACGCCTTCTAGCGAAATACCGGCATTGGCAAAGGCAAACACTGGCAAGATAAAGAAGGCCACATACGGGTGTAGGGCATGCTCCATTTTCTTGAGCGGTGAATGCTCGTCTGACAAACCGTTATCGCCGGACAGCGGAATCGCAAAGCCCAATACCACACCAGCCAGTGTTGCATGGACACCCGACTTCAACACACTGACCCATAGGATAAGGCCAACAACAACGTACCAAGAAATTTTGGTGACGTTTTTCGCATTCATGATGAAAAGGGCTGCGGTTGATGCGAACGCAACAGCAAGCGCCAGTGTCGACAGATCACTGCTGTAGAACAGAGCAATAATCACGATAACACCCAAGTCATCGATAATCGCTAGCGCCAGCAGAAAGACTTTCAAGGTGACCGGAACACGGCTACCCAAAAGGGCCATAATCCCCAACGCGAAGGCAATATCAGTGGCTGCAGGGATCGCCCAGCCTTTCACAGCTAGTGGGTCAGCAAAGTTGAAAAGGACATAAACCAGTGCTGGCGCAATCATACCGCCTACAGCGGCAATGGCAGGGAAGATGGCTTTTTCTTTAGTATTTAGCGCCCCTTCGATCAGCTCACGTTTTACTTCCAAACCAATCAGCAGGAAGAACACAGCCATCAGGCCATCGTTAATCCAGTGTGAGATAGACAAGCCCGCAACATAGGTGTGCAGTGTACCGTTATACAGATCCTGCAACGGGGAGTTCGCGATCATCATGGCCAACGCCGCCGCGATGATCAGGATTATCCCACCAGCAGACTCTAGTTTTAAGAATTTACGAATCGCATCGGTCATCGACCGGAACTCCTTTTCGTGAAACAAATGTCACAATAAAAATGTAAATTTAGTTTAGACGTCACAGCACTAAACTGTTAAATCGTTTGTTCAGAATATAAACCTCGGTAAAACCGAGCAATACACCTCCAATACAAGCAATAACCGTACTGTCTAATTTACACTGTCATATTCGTCATTTTTGGCTGCTCAAAAAGCCATCAATCACTAATTAATTCTAAAAAAACCTCATTTACAAGAGAAAAAAATTTCACGACATCATTGATCTTTCTTCTTTAAAAATAGCCTTTAAATTCATAAAGATAAAATCAAAGTAAATTTTTCATTACGCTGACAACCACTGCTTCACCTCGCAAAAAGAGCACAAACTTACTTTGTGACAGCAACTGTCATATTTCTGAAATATTCGATCTCTACCATCGCCCTCAGATTTCAAAAATATGAAACCAAAACGACATATTCCTGTCATGGAGAAATGATTATGACTACCCAAGCCTCTACTGCTGAACAGCCAATGAACAGCTCTATGCGCTGGGTCCGCTGGGCTAACCTAGCGTTCATGCTTTACGTTCTACTTGTTGCTGTATCCGTTGTGAGCAGCGGCTTTAAACTGTCTGTTGGTGAACAAGCTAAAACGCTTTTCGAGTTTGCCTCGCATCCGATTGCTGGCCTGATGATCGGTCTGGTAGCGACATCGCTTATCCAGTCATCAAGTACAGTAACCTCTATCATTGTAGGTCTGGTTGCTGGCGGCCTGCCAGTTGAAACCGCGATCCCAATGGTTATGGGTGCCAACATGGGTACAACCCTAACCAATACATTGGTTAGCCTTGGTCATGCTCGTTGTAACGAGGAATTCCGCCGTGCCTTTGCCAGTGCAACAATCCATGACTTCTTCAACCTGCTAGCTGTAGCCATCTTCTTACCGTTGGAGATGATGTTCGGTCTGCTGGATAAGATTTCGACTTGGTTGGTATCACCAATGATGGGTACTGCCAACATGGATATGGGTGGTCTTAACTTCATGAAGGCCGTTACTGGCCCGGGTGTTAACCTAATCAAAGGCCCACTGTCTAGCTTCGGCACTATGGGTGGCCTGTTCATGATTGCCATCGGTATCGGCTTGATTTTCATCTCTATCACAGCGATGGGTAAACTGATGCGTAGCCTAATGGTTGGCCGTGCACGTGAAATCCTAAAGAGCGCTATCGGCCGCGGTCCAATCCACGGTATCGCATCAGGTACAGTGGTAACGGTTCTGGTTCAGTCTTCTTCGACCACAACCAGCCTGATGGTTCCGCTAGTAGGTACTGGTGTTCTGAAAGTACGCGATGTATACCCATTCACTCTTGGTGCTAACATCGGTACATGTATCACGGCTCTGCTTGCAGCAACGGCTGTTGGTGGTGAGTTCGCAGTCTTCGCTCTGCAGATTGCACTGGTTCACCTAGCATTCAACCTAATGGCGACAGTACTTATCTACGGTGTACCGTTCCTACGTGAACTACCACTAAAAGGTGCTTTCTACCTAGGCGAAATCGGTACCAAGAGCAAAGCAGCAGTGGCAGGTTACATCGGTCTAGTATTCATCGCTATCCCGGGTGCCATCCTAGCCCTTACAGCGTAATCGCTCGCTAAAACACACACCTAAAAAAACCCGCTCCGGCGGGTTTTTTGCTATCTACAGAAAGTGGTGCTGTGGTGCTGTGGTGCTGTGGTGCTGTGGTGCTGTGGTGCTGTGGTGCTGTGGTGCTGTGGTGCTGTGGTGCTGTGGTGCTGTGGTGCTGTGGTGCTGTGGTGCTGTGGTGCTGTGGTGCTGTGGTGCTGTGGTGCTGTGGTGCTGTGGTGCTGTGGTGCTGTGGTGCTGTGGTGCTGTGGTGCTGTGGTGCTGTGCAAGTTTTCTCAAAAGGCTCTTTAAGTCAAGTAACCTCTCTTCATTTTTGTTCGCCAAAGTCCCTCCCGATTCGAATATTCTAGGTGCTAAACCATAGTGCCATCACACCATAGTTCCGCAGCTCTTTACCGCTTTTTACCTACAAAAAAGCCCCAAAAAGGGGCTTTTAGGGGCATGAAAATGTTTCTGCGGCAATATTTTGTTACCCGCAGCAAGGTTTCTATACAGAAAAAGGGTACTTGATCGGGTCGTGATGCTGGTAACCCACTACCTCAAAGTCGTCCATGGTCACCCAGGTTTCCAGATCTTCCAGCGATTTAATGTCCGGGTTGATTTTCAGCTGCGGCGATGGGAACGGCTCGCGTTTTAGCTGAACATCACGCATCAGCTCTAGCTGATCTTCGTAGATGTGGGCATTGACGATCTTGTGGTATGCCTGTCCTGGTTTGTGGCCGGTGATCTGGGCCACCAGTGCCAACAGGGCAAAAACCTGAATTTGGTTGAAGTTCAGCCCCAATGGGACATCACAAGAGCGCTGGTAGCTAGTCAGGTGAAGGGTGTCACCAACCAAAGAGAAAGTGTGGGTGTGCATACACGGGCGCAAGCAGCCCATATCGAACTCGCCCGGGTTGTAGAAGGTCAGGATCTCGCCGCGGTCATCAATGCCCTTGCTCAGGTTGTCGACAATTTTGCGCAACTGGTCGATAGTGCTGCCATCAGGCTTTTGCCAGCTGCGGCCCTGTACGCCGTAGACGCGGCCCATATCGTCCTCACCCTTGCGATGCGGATTTGCCAGCCAAGCGGCATTGTCGTTGGCGTTCATATCCCAGGTTTTGGTACCCAGAGCACGGAAGTCCGCCGCATTGTCGTAGCCGCGGATATAACCCAGCATCTCGGCAATCGCCGCTTTCCAGAAACTCTTGCGGGTAGTGATCAGCGGAAACTGGTTGTTGGCCACATCATAATTCAAGTCGGCATTGATCACTGTCAGGCATCGCTTGCCTGTTCGCTCGTTCTCAACCCATACTCCTTCGTCCACAATGCGCTGGCAAAGCGCGAGATATTGTTTCATGGTTCCGCTGGCCTTAGTTCTAAATTCAAGTGCGGCTAATTCTACACGAAACCACGAATTATTCAGGGAGATATTATCGCCAGATACAAAAAAGGCAGCCCAGAGGCTGCCCTATAGTCATTTGTTGAGTATTAGGCTGTCTTACCTTTCGGCTGGCACTTATAGGCCCACAGCATCATCAGGGCGCCACCAATGACCATTGGCAACGATAGGATTTGTCCCATACTGATCCATCCACCGAACAAGCCAAGGTGCGCATCCGGTTCGCGGAAATACTCGACGATAAAGCGGAAGCTGCCGTAACCGAACAGGAACAAGCCCGAGGCCGCGCCGGCAGGACGAGGCTTGCGGATGAACACATTGAGGATGATCATCAGCACCAGTCCTTCAAGGAAAAACTCGTACAACTGTGACGGGTGGCGCGGTAGCGGTCCACCGGTCGGAAAGACCATTCCCCATGGCGAATCGGTTACCCTACCCCATAACTCACCATTGATGAAGTTACCCAAACGGCCAACGCCAAGGCCGAAAGGCACCAACGGCGCAATAAAGTCAGCAACGTTGAAGAAGGTACGGTTGTTCTTGTAGGCATACCAGAACATCGCCGCAATCACACCGAGCAGACCGCCGTGGAACGACATCCCTCCGGTCCATACCTTGAACAAGTAAAGCGGGTTGTCCAAGAACAATGGGAAATTGTAGAACAGCACATAGCCAATACGGCCGCCCAATACCACGCCGAGGAAACCGGCAAACAACAAGTCACTGACCTGCTCTCGGGTCCAGCCACTGCCCGGCTTGTCAGCACGGCGGTTGGCCAACCACATGGCAAATACAAACCCCAACAAATACATCATGCCATACCAGCGGATGGCTAACGGCCCGATCTCAATCAACACCGGATCAATATTCGGAAACGTTAAATAACCTTGGCTCATCAATCTTATCTCTATACTTCACAGGCAATATGCCTATGATGACTACCCCATAAACATTTTGATACTGACAAACAGTAAAAAAACAGCAAAAATTTTCTTTAGTACCGGTGTTGGCAAATGGCTCACCCACGCAGCGCCAAAACGTGTTGTCTGCATCGACACCAGTACAATACCGAGCAATGCAGGCAAATAGACGTAACCCAAGCTCATCGGTGGCAAGGTTTGCTCTCCGACCCCGGCCAAGACAAACCCCGTCATTCCCGCAATCGCAATCAATGCACCGGAAAACGAGGCACATCCAATAGCCCGGCGCATTTCCACCCCATGCCAATTAAGATACGGTACGGTCAGTGAACCACCACCGATCCCGGCCAAACTGGACACCACACCAATCACCCCACCAGAGCAGAATGTTCCCATATTTCCGGGCAAATCGCGCTTGCCGCTAAAACGCATCGACAGCAACATTTGAGTGGCCAGCAATAACACAATAATGGCAAAGATTTTCGGCAGCATCGAGGAAGGCACCAACTCAGCGACAAAACTGCCACCCAGCCCCCCCATTACCACACCCGGTGCCAAGCTGCGGACAATGGATAAATCCACATTGCCGAGCCGGAAGTGATTCCGGGCCGAGGAGCCCGATGTCAGCACGATACTGGCGAGGGATGTCCCGAGCGCAATATGCATCACCAAATTGGCTTCGATACCAGCTTGGGGCAGCAACCAGACCAGAGCTGGTACCACCAGCAAACCTCCGCCGATACCCAGCAAGCCAGCTAGAATCCCCACAACCGCGCCAAGAAGCAAACAACAGCCGAACACCCACAGTTCGCTGCCATAGATAGACAAAATGTCGGCCATACTACTCACACCAACAACAAAACAACAAGGCTACTTACCGGCACGGATAAAACCGCCCAAGCCATGGCCATCGACAAATTCAATCGTATTGCGCCGTACTTCATCGGCATAAGTTGCCGATAGGGCGAAATCCGCCAACTGCTGCATATCACTCACCGATACGTGGCGCAGCATGTATTTTATCTTCGCCACATTACGGGTATTCATACTCAGCGAACGGTAACCCATTCCCACCAACAACAAGGCACCTATAGGATCACCGGCTAACTCACCGCAGACACTGACCGGCAGTTGCAGCTGCTGACTGACGTCAATAATATGCTTGAGTGCATGGATCACCGACGGATGCAGTGCATCATAGACACCGGCAACCCGCGAATTGTTCCGGTCAACAGCCAACAAATATTGGGTTAAGTCATTGCTACCAACAGAAATGTAGTCCACCCGCCCTTTCAAGACCGGCAACTGGTAAAGAATGGATGGGACTTCAATCATGATCCCGATCCGTGGCCGGCGCAGTACATGTCCCTGCTCGGCAGCCGTTTTCGCCACCTCGGTGTAGGCCCGCTCGATAAGGGTCAACGATTCGTCCAGTTCGGCAATCCCGGAAATCATCGGTAGCAGGATATCCATGTTGTCATGGCCGATACTGGCCTTGAGCATCGCCCGCACCTGGATCAGAAAGATTTCCGGGTGATCAAGGGTAAAGCGGATCCCACGCCAACCGAGGAAGGGGTTGTCTTCTTCGATGGCCAGATACGGCAAGGGTTTATCCCCGCCAATATCCAAGGTACGCATCACTACCGGCTTGCCGCAATAAGTCTCGAGGATCGACTGGTATTGCTGAGTCTGTTCCTCTTCTGACGGGAAGCTGCGCTGCAGCAAGAAAGGCACTTCGGTACGGTACAGCCCTACCCCATCAACACCACGGTTAACCGCGATACTGGTATCGGCACTGAGCCCGGCATTGAGGAAAATATTGATCCGCTCGTTATCCAGCGTCGCCGCAGGTTTATCCAGCCCGGTTTCGACAACCGCGGCCAGCTCTTGTTCTTCCTTTTGCAGGCGAAGATATTCAGCCAACACGTGGCGGTTGGGGTTGACCAGTAGATCGCCCCGGTAGCCATCGACAATGACCTGACTGTTGTGAATTTTCTCCGGCACAAAATCAACCCCCATTACCGCAGGGATCCCGAGGGCGCGGGAGAGTATCGCGGCATGGGAGTTCGCAGCACCTTCCTGCGATACCACGGCAGCCAGTTTATCGCGAGGGACACTGGCCAACATGGCAGCAGTCAGCTCACGGGTCAACAGCACCACCGGCTCATCCCAGGCATGCTCGGTAACTTCTTCATTGGCCAAAAAGAACAACAGCCGCTGACCAAGTTCACGGATATCCTGTGCCCGCTCCTTGAGGTAGGCATCTTCCATATTGGCAAAGCGGGCAGAATAGGTTTCGACCACTTGGCGGATCGCCCATTCGGCCAAATCACCGCCGGCGATCTTATGGAACAGATCCTTGCGCAGCATGGGATCATTGAGCAGGTGGCTGAACAAATCGAAAATCGCCAAAGTTTCCTTGTGCAGCTCACTGTCAAAGCGCTTGCGCAGGCGACGGAATTCAGCACTTGCCAGCTCAATGGCGATACTTAAACGCTCTTGCTCTTCCTCACGATCCAAACAGGAGGCCGGCGCCACCAGCTCTAAACGCGGCTGGTTGTCATCCCACCACGCGCGGGCAACCGCGACTCCGGTTGACGCCGCCGAGCCGACGAGGTGCAAACCGTTGTGCTGATCCGGCCACATCCCCTGTGCCTTGGCATGGGCCAGTAACACCGCCAGCTGCGCGGCCAAGGTAACCATGAACGACTCTTCGCTTTCGTCGAACTCACGTTGTTCACGCTGCTGGATCACCAGCACACCCAGCACTTGGCGCTGGTGTATGATCGGTGTACCAAAAAAGGAACTGAATGACTCTTCCCCGATGCCGGGAAGGTGTTTGAAGTGGGGGTGGTGTCGCGCATCGGCGACATTAATCGGTTCGGCCCTGTCGGCAACCAGACCCACCAAACCCTGGCCGAAAGGCAGGCCGACATGACGGTGGGGCTTTCTCAGCCCCTTGGTTGCCATCAAAGTAAAGCGCTGGCGCTGCTGATCGGCAATATACACCGAGCAACACTCGGTTTTCATTGCCTTGCAGGTGCTGATCACCAGTTGTTCCAGGGCATCAAGCAGACTCGGGGCCGTCGCCACCTTTTCAACAATTTCTCTTAGTTGCGTCAGCATAATCCGCCCCGCTCCCTACCAACTGGCCTAGCCGCGTTTGCCCCGGCGCTTTTTTCGTTCTTTGCGCTCTTTAAAAGGCATTGCTATGGCAGCAAATTCTTTTAATGCTCTGCGATAGACATCTCGCTTGAAAGACACAACCTGCCGCACCGGATACCAATAGCTGACCCATCGCCAACCATCGAATTCAGGCGTGCTGCCACGCTGCATGTTCACCTTTGACTCATCGCACTCTAGACTGAGCAGAAACCATTTCTGCTTTTGCCCGATACAAACTGGCTTAGAATCCCAGCGCACCAGTCGCTTGGGTAACTTGTAGCGAAGCCAATGGCGGCTTGACGCCACAATACGTACATCCTTCTTAGTTAGCCCTACTTCCTCGTAAAGCTCCCGGAACATGGCCTGTTCAGGGGTTTCCCCCTCGTCGATGCCACCTTGCGGAAACTGCCAGGAATGTTGTCCATATCGTCGAGCCCAGAATACTTGGCCATGGCTATTACAGATCACAATACCCACATTTGGGCGGTACCCATCGCCATCAATCACTGGACGACCTCAATTAAATCTCTATTAATAGTGATTTTTTCACAGACAATCCAATGGGTAAACAAACATTGTTATTTATCCTTCTATTTTCCTAGCCAAGCCTCATAATCTGGATAACTTTCAGCTCCTGGCTACTTTATAAACACCACAATGAGACCCAGCCCACATTTATACACGATTTCTGTGGATAGAATTGTGAAGAAGCCGTCAATCCAGTGAGTTACTGTTCTAATCTTGCTGTAGAGCCAGTCATAAAACCTCACCAGCAACAAAGCAAAAAACCTTAATAAACATAGACTAAATCAGCAATAATGAATATTCACCTTCAATTGTGACAAGATCATTTCTGCCACAACTCTAGATCGGTCAAAGATCAACCACCCATCATTTTATCCACATCAAAAAGCATCAACCACTCAAAAAACCATCACACCACTGGTCAAATTAGCAACCAACCCCTGTATAAAAATACATATTCAACCAAATAAAGTTTTTTCACCCTCATGCCTGTGGATAACTAGATAATAGGATCCTTGAATACAGCTATGATAGGATCGCCTGCCACAAAGAAGGTAGACCACATGCAACCGACGCCAAAGACAGAACAGGAATTATTGACGCGAGCCAATGCACTGGCCGGGATGACCCTCGGTGAGCTAGCGCACATGGCCAATATCACTGTCCCGCCTGATCTGCGTCGGGATAAAGGCTGGGTAGGGCAACTGCTGGAATGGCACCTCGGGGCCACGGCTGGCAGCAAACCTGTACCAGACTTTGCCGAGCTTGGCATTGAACTCAAGACGATCCCCGTGGGTTATCATGGCAAGCCCCTTGAAACCACTTTTGTCTGCGTTGCACCGCTGATCGGTCTACAAGGATTACGTTGGGAAAACAGTCATATCCGCCACAAGCTTGCCCGGGTGCTGTGGATCCCGGTGGAAGGAGAGCGGGATATCCCTTTGGCGGATCGCCATGTCGGATCGCCGCTTTTATGGAGCCCATCACCAGAGGAAGAACAGCAGCTTCGGCAGGACTGGGAAGAGTTGATGGATATGATAGTGCTAGGCCAGGTTGAACAAATCACTGCGCGTCATGGCGAAGTATTGCAGCTACGCCCGAAAGCAGCCAACAGCAAAGCACTGACGGAAGCCTATGGGGCCAATGGCCAGCCGATCAAAACCCTGCCGCGTGGCTTTTACCTCAAAACCCATTTCACTGCCGGCCTGCTGGAAAAGTATTTTATCCTGTAATCCTGTTGGCATCCTAGAGTGCGATTGTCATGTCTTCCCGGCAGTTACTCACCTGGCCATCAGGCGAGAATTCGTCATAGGGATCAATGACCCTGAGCGTCACACTGGTGATCCCCAGCGGCCGCAATAGATCCCCTGCCTGCTCAATCGACTGGAACTTGACCATCTCACCGCTATCGGTCTTGAGCGGCTCAAGGTGATGTTTGTACTCAACCTCAATCAAGTAATCGGAACACCCTGCGTAGCTTGTCAGGATACACGCGGGGATAGCCCCGTTGCCTGCTTTTGTCCAGTGCTTCAACTGTGACAGCTTCATTATCGCCTCTCCCCAACATTGCCCATCCTATAAAGCTTAACTATTGGTCACAATCCTCCACCCAGCAAGATCAGGATAGAGACTCGGTAGGGTGTTGTGGGACTTCTCACACTCTGGAACTCGCGCTATAGTCGAAACAAGAACATCTGCTGAGTCCAAGGAGGGCTAATGAAATACCACAAGATCCCACACTCGAACCTTGAGGTCAGCAAGATCTGCCTCGGCACCATGACCTTCGGTGAACAGAACAACGAGCAAGAGGCACATAGCCAACTTGATTTGGCCTTTGAACGCGGGATCAACTTTATCGATACCGCAGAAATGTACCCTGTTCCTCCCAATGCCAAGAGCCAAGGGTTAACCGAAACCTATATTGGTAACTGGTTGAAAAAAACTGGCCACAGAGACAAGGTGGTCTTAGCAACTAAAGTGGCTGGGCCGCGTAATACGCCTTATATCCGACCAGAAATGGCCCTCGACAGGCGAAATATTCACGATGCGGTAGAAGCTAGCCTGAACCGGCTACAAACCGACTATATCGATCTGTACCAAATCCATTGGCCGCAGCGGGAAACCAACTGCTTTGGTCAACTCAACTACCAATACCAGGAAGATCATTCCGGGGTTACCCTGACCGACTCGCTCGCCGCCCTGGATGAACTGGTCCGGGCCGGGAAG
This sequence comes from Photobacterium sp. AWH4_225, assembly GCF_056158405.1. NCBI lineage: Bacteria > Pseudomonadati > Pseudomonadota > Gammaproteobacteria > Vibrionales > Vibrionaceae > Photobacterium > Photobacterium sp. AWH4_225. The sequence goes on from NZ_JBSWTF010000001.1 coordinate 3,411,557, forward strand.
ATCCGGTACATCGGTCTTTCCAACGAAACCCCTTGGGGCGTGATGTCGTTCCTGCGTCTGGCGGAAAAGCACAATTTGCCTCGTGTGGTCACCATCCAGAACCCGTATAACCTGCTCAACCGCAGCTTCGAAGTCGGGTTGTCGGAAATCAGCCACCATGAGGGGGTAGAGCTGCTGGCCTACTCACCACTTGCGTTCGGTACTCTCAGTGGCAAGTACCTCAACGGTGCTCGTCCGGAAGGGGCACGCTGTACCTTGTTCGAACGCTTCTCGCGCTATTTCAAGCCACAGGGCATTGCCGCCACCGAAGCCTATGTCAACGTTGCTCATAAGCATGGTTTGGATCCGGCCCAAATGGCGTTAGCATTCGTCAACCAACGTCCTTTCGTTGCCAGCAATATCATCGGTGCCACCACTCTCGAACAAGTCAATGCCAATATCGACAGTCTGGATGTCGAACTGACTGAAGCGGTCCTACAAGACCTACAGGAAGTTGGCACCCAATATTCCAACCCTTGTCCGTGATCCCCTCCCCTGGTAAACGACAGACAAAAAAAAGCCCCCGTAATACGGGGGCCGAAAAACATTAGCTCAACCAACTTAGGTAGACACCTTTGTTGATGCCCGGCTACTTTACCTAACCCTCTCCATGGGCTCTAGGCCACATTCGTCGCAAAGCGTTGGTAAATGTTACAAGCCGTGACGGCCTATACCTATTGCTAACAGTTGATCATATTTCTCTCCCCCCGCAAACCATTTACGGGGGGAAGCGTTACGTGACAAGTCTAGATTTGTATTCCCGTCTCAAATGACGCACCTTACGACCGGCCGATGTGTTCAAGAGGTCTTGCGCAATACGGTGGTCTTTATCAATCCCCATATCTTTAAGCAAATGCTCTGATAGGTGGTATGGCAGGTTGATTTGGATACGACGGTGTTCACGCCGCCATAGGGCATCCTCACGTTTAACATCAAGTTGAACAAGAAAGACTGCAAGGCGTAAATAGACTGAGTGGCGCATAATTGTGCTCTCCATTTAATTTAAAGTTAATAAGAGGGACACAGATCCTGCCGATCAGGCTGACAACATAAGCAAAACTTAACTAGCCGCGACAGAAATCCGCGGCCCATTTACACAGCGGATTGCCGTTAATGATTTGGTTTGGCGCAGGTATCACCGAACGAACAGGTGTGCGACATAAAGATACTACTTTGCATATCAGTTCCTCCGGTAATAAGTTATGAAGATGTGAAATATGGGGTCATTGTAACAAGCCATGAGTATAAAACAACCACTTAGGCTGGATTGTGAATATAAAAACAACAATATTCTGCATTCATCCCCCAACAGGAACGAATTGGTGAATAAATCCCCTATATCAAAAAAGATTGCAGAGCATGGCTCCGGATCAGCTTTGGCGGAAATGCTTGGGCGGCGGTACAAGATCATGTTTATTCAATAACCGGTACATGGTTGCCCTTGACACCCCGAGCTCCCGTGCTGCCGCGGAAATCTGGCCTTTGTTGTTCTCAAGCACAGCTAGGATCGCTCCCCGCTCGGAGTCCGCACGAATTTTTTTCAGGCTCTGTTTGTCATCCATGACCCTTGGCAGATCGAGATGATCCGCTTCGAGTATCTTGTCATCGGCCAACAAGATAGCCCGCTTGATATGGCCAATCATCTCCCTGACATTACCGGGCCATGAATAACTGACCAACAACTGGCCGGCTTCCGGCGAAAGTTGCTTCACAGGGCTGTTATACTGACGGGCGAATTTCAGCATAAAAAACTCAGCCAGCAATACGATATCCTCGCCCCGCTCGCGCAGGGCCGGCACCATAACGCCAAGGGCATTGAGACGGAAGTATAGCTCCTCACACAACAGGCCAGATTCCATCAGCTCTTCTTGGCTATAGCGGGTAGAGACTATCAATCGAATATCTGCCGAGACCTTGCGGCCCGTTTCGGTAGTAAAGGCCTCATCTTCCAGCAGGCGAACCAATTCTTGCTGGCGGGGGAGATCTAGTTGGGTGATTTCATCTAAAAACAGTACGCCACCATCAGCCGCTTCCAGACAACACTGCTCTGTCTTGCCTGTATTGGTTTCGACCATCCAGCTATCAGGCAGAGATTCACAATTCACGCTGACAAACGCCCCCTTGCCTCTGGTCGAGGCTTGATGGATCGCCTGGGCAACCAGCTCTTTGCCGGTTCCTATCTCGCCCTGGACCAAAACAGGAACATCAGCCATGGCAATGCGCTTGACGTGATGGCGCAGCTTCTTCATTGCTGCCTGCTCCCCCTGCAGGCCGGATTGACCAAACACGCCAAGTTGCGGCCATACCCGGTGCTCTAGCTGCAACATACCCAGCTGGTGCCCAATAGTCCCAAGTAGTTGGGACTCGGGCACAGGGTCGGTGAAGTAATCAATGCAGAAATTCACAATGAACTGGCAGATAGAATCATGAGCTAGCTGCCGCTCCTGTACCAGCGCCAGCCAGCGTACCTGTTTATTGCGATTGACCAGCCCGGCAACCCCTTGCAAACTAAAATCATCACGGGTGAGATCGACCACGCCAATACAGGGACCGATTTCCAACATCAGTGATTCTGCCGCCCGGAGATCGTAGCAGCGATGGCAAGCCCAGCCCGCTTTTTCCAACACGCTTATCCAAGTCGGAGTCCCACCCCCCAAAATCACCAATGTCCCCAAGATAGAACTGTTTCCCTGTGTTCTTTTCATCCGCAATCCCTTCCCGGCCAGAGCAACCCTTTTTGCTAGTTGTGCGATTTCCCACTTGGATAATAACCCACACTAAAGGCAATACCGCTACCAACTAACAACCATGATTTGACTAATGCGCAATTAATTTAATATTAAAATTGTAGTCAAGTCTGGCGGAGGGAAGAAATTTTGGACGCAAATAAAAAAAGCGCCCTAAGGCGCTTTCATATTTCATCCCTTTGAGACCTAGCTTTAGCTAACGGTCACCTGCTCAGGTTGAGATTCGGTTTCAACTTCAGCTGTACCAATCTCGTTCTCAGATTTGGCAACAATGGTGTTTACCGCAGTGTCACCAACAACGTTAGAGCTGGTACAGAACATATCATTGATACGGTCAACCGCGGCAATAATAGCCAAACCTTCAGGCGGTAGGCCTAGTTGGTGAAGAAGTACACCGACCATCACCACACCACCGCCCGGTACACCACCGGCACCGATAGAAAGCAGCAGGATAGTCAGACCTAGGGTAAAGATATCAGCGCTGTTGATTGGCTGGCCGAACGCATTGGCCACGAACAGGGTTGCCAGTGCGATGTAGATAGATACCCCAGACATGTTCATGGTCGCACCCAATGGCACACCAAAACCAGCCACAGACTTAGATACACCAATCTTGTCAGTCAGAGTACGCATGGTTACCGGAATGGTTGCGTTCGAGCTTGCTGTTGATAGCGAGAACAGAATTTGCTCACGGGTATGACGCAGGAACGCACTCGGCTTGATACCGGTTGTCAGGCCAACCATCATTGGGTAGAAGAAGAAAATCCAGAACACTAGCATTGACACAACCAGTGCCACATAACCAGCAACCGACATCAGGGTATTGGCATCCAATGTCGCGCCCAGCTGGATCATCAGGGCAAACACACCGAATGGTGCCAGGCTCATCACCAAACCAACCAGTTTCATCATCACTTCGTTGGCCATTTTGAAGGTCTTGATCGCAGGGCCGCCGCGGGTATCCAGCGCCTGGATCGCCAAGCCTGTCAGGATAGCCATGAAGATGATCTGCAGCATATCGCCGTTGGCGAAAGCCTGAACCGGGTTACTCGGTACGATGTTAACAATCAGCGAGAAAATATCCGGCGTCTCGGTGGTCGTCAGCTGCACCGCTTCAGTCACGGTTCCTGCCAAGTTGGCACCTGCGCCCGGCTGGATAATCATCCCAATTGTCAGGGCTGCCGTAATCGCGATGATGGTATTGATAATGTAGAGAGCAAAAGTTTTACCACCAAGGCGACCAAACGCAGTGATGTCTTTCAGCTCGACAATGCCGCAAACAATCGACACATACACCAAAGGAACAACCAATAGTTTGATCAGTGAGACAAACATGCCGCCAGCACCTTCCGCTAGGCCGAGCACATAGGTATCCATCAAGGTCACGCCGTTAAACAGGTATTGAATTGCCGTACCGAGGATCAGGCCGGCAAACAAGCCTGTAAATATCTTTCCTGATAGCGATTTCTTCATCGTCCATCTCCAGTCTGTTGTGCTTGTAAAAACTCTGTTTACTTCCTGTTCCCGCTGTTTATCGCGAGATTGGGCGTCATTTTACACAGCCAAAACAAACTTAAAAGAACAATTTTTACAATTTAGCTACAGTTGAAACACAATATTAATTATCGACATAGAATAAAAAACACAAAACAAAACACTAAAACCCATGCAAAACGGCAACTTATTCACACCATCAATAGCAGAATATGTGGCAACATATTGCTTTATTTGCAAAGTTATCAATTACGTAAAACGTGTGCTTGGTCACACCCAAAAGTTCACTATAAGAACAATTTTCCACCAACTTTCATTATTGGAAACCATAAAAAATGGCCTTCCTGATCCTATTCAGAAAAGCCATTAATGCCACCTTAATGAGCTAAGGCTGACTCAATAGAACTAACAAAGTCGTTATGAAGAAAGAGAGCGGCAAGTCTCGTCAGTCACAATATTGGTCAAAAAGCCCCCTCCGCCAGAGAACCAATATCGCACGCCTAGACCCTGCTGAATTTCGTGTCCAAGCTGCTGGCAAATAGTCGGAAATTCCTCCTGCTCAAACTCTTGCTGGCCCAAATTCCACGACCATCTCGGGTTGGGTAGACGATAAATTATCGTCAACAACGACGCATCATTATCGAAGTAGTAGATCTGGACACCTCCCCGAAACGGTGTACTGGGCAAGGAATTGAGTTGATTCAATTCCTGTTTGTATACCTCTGGTAAGTTTCCCTGGTAGTCACTCTGCGGCGGTACCATCTGCAAAGAACTACAGCCAACCAATAAAGAACCGGCCACAGCCAACGTCGCCAATCGATATTTCATTATAATCCCTTATATTTATTAAACTTTTACAAGGTGATTATAAGTTAACCAGCTTTGTTCTTCTTCCACATAGAGCGCATTTCCGCTCGCAAACTCATATTGCAGATATAAAAAAACCACCCCGGAGGGTGGCTTCATCAATCACGATAAGCGAGGCTTATGCGTTGTTGTTCTGCGGGCGCATTGCCGGGAACAACAGCACATCACGGATAGTGTGAGTATTGGTGAACAGCATTGCCAGGCGGTCGATACCGATACCCTGACCTGCTGTTGGCGGCAAGCCGTGCTCTAGCGCGGTAATGTAGTCCGCATCGTAGAACATCGCTTCGTCATCACCTGCGTCTTTCGCTTCAACCTGCGCCTTGAAACGTGCGTCCTGATCTTCTGCATCGTTAAGCTCAGAGAAGCCGTTAGCTACTTCACGGCCACCGATGAAGAACTCGAAACGGTCAGTAAAGAACGGGTTGTCGTCGCTACGGCGAGCCAGTGGCGAGATATCCGCTGGATAGCCAGTGATGAAGGTTGGCTGGATCAGTTTAGGCTCAGCAGTTTCACCGAAGATTTCCTCAAGCAGCTGGCCACATGTCCAGAAGTCTTCCACTTCAACGTGAACAGACTTGGCAATAGAAACCATCAGCTCGCGGTTCTGCAGATCTTCTTCAGTCAGGGCCTGGATCTGCTCGTGGTTCGGGTTGTAGTGCTTGATCGCCTCGAACATGCTCATGCGCGCGTAAGTGCCACCGAACTCAACGGTCTCGTCGCCATAAGGCATAGAGGTTGAACCCAGTACATCCATTGCCACAGTGCTCAGCATCTCTTCGGTCAGATCCATCAGATCTTTGTAGTCCGCGTATGCCTGGTAGAATTCCATCATGGTGAATTCTGGGTTGTGGCGAGGCGATAGACCTTCGTTACGGAAGTTGCGGTTGATTTCGAATACACGGTCGAAACCACCTACAACCAAACGCTTCAGGTACAGCTCAGGGGCAACACGCAAATACATATCGATATCCAGCGCATTGTGACGGGTGATGAACGGACGCGCCGTCGCACCACCCGGGATCACGTGCATCATTGGCGTTTCAACTTCAAGGTAGCCTTTCGACATCATGAAGTTACGGATTGCCGCCACCAGCTTAGAACGGATGATGAACGCGTTGCGAGAATCGTCGTTCACGATCAGGTCAACGTAACGCTGGCGGTAACGCATTTCCTGGTCAGTCAGACCGTGGAACTTCTCTGGAAGAGGACGCAGTGCTTTGGTCAGCAGCTCGTACTCGTCCATGTTGACGTAAAGATCACCCTTGCCTGACTTGTGCAGGGCACCTTTAACACCGATGATGTCACCGATATCAAGGCCAGCGTATTTCTCTTTCAGCTCTTTCTGAACATTCTTGTCGGCGTATGCCTGAATGCGGCCAGAAACGTCCTGGATTGCCAGGAATGGACCACGCTTAGCCATGATACGGCCAGCAATCGCCACTACGTGACCCGCTTCAGCAAGCTCTTCTTTGCTTAGTTCGCCGTATTTAGCCTGCAGATCTGCCGCTAGGCTATCGCGACGGAAATCATTCGGGTGGCCGTTTGCCTTGCAGTTTTCGCGGATTTTATCCAATTTCGCGCGACGTTCAGCAATCAGCTTATTCTCATCTTGTAATTGATCAGTCATGGGTTAACCCTTAAATGTTTTAACCGGAGTCGGTTACAGACCTGATTTCAGGCTGGCTTCAATAAAACGGTCTAAATCGCCGTCAAGTACGGCCTGGGTGTTACGATTTTCCACCCCGGTACGTAAATCTTTGATACGGGAGTCATCCAGCACGTAAGAACGGATCTGGCTACCCCAGCCAATGTCAGACTTGGCGTCTTCGTTGGCCTGCTTCTCAGCATTCTGCTTCTGCATCTCAAGCTCGAACAGTTTTGCTTTCAACTGTTTCATCGCCTGGTCTTTGTTCTTGTGCTGAGAACGGTCGTTCTGACACTGCACCACAGTGTTGGTTGGCACGTGAGTAATACGTACCGCCGATTCGGTGGTGTTAACGTGCTGACCACCGGCACCCGAGGCACGGTATACGTCAATACGCAGATCAGAAGGGTTGATATCGATATCGATATTGTCATCCACTTCCGGGTAGATAAACGCAGAAGAGAAAGACGTATGGCGACGGCCACCCGAATCGAATGGTGACTTACGCACCAGACGGTGTACACCGGTCTCGGTACGCAACCAGCCGTAGGCGTACTCACCGCTGATGCGAACTGTTGCCGACTTCAGGCCAGCCACATCACCTTCGGAAACTTCGATCACTTCGGTTTTGAAGCCTTTGGCCTCCGCCCAGCGCAGGTACATGCGGAGCATCATCGATGTCCAGTCCTGTGCTTCTGTACCGCCCGAACCTGCCTGCAGGTCGATGTAGCAGTCAGAGCTATCGTGATCGCCAGAGAACATACGACGGAACTCAAGCTTGGCCAGCTTGCTTTCTAGCTCGGCGAGTTCAGGTTCGATCTCGTCGAATGTCTCTTGGTCTTCTTCTTCCACTGCCAGCTCAAGCAGACCTTCAACGTCTTCAACGCCTTGGTCCAACTGGTCGATGGTATCTACAATCGCTTCTAATGATGAACGCTCTTTACCCAGCGCCTGTGCGCGCTCTGGCTCGTTCCATACATCAGGTTGCTCTAATTCTGCATTGACCTCTTCTAGACGCTCTTTCTTGGCATCATAGTCAAAGGTACCCCCTAAGGACGTCAGTACGTGCTGATACATCCTCAAGTCGGTTTTTAATAGGATTAATCTCGAACATTGCCACTCTTCATAGCCGAAATGGACATAACCGGAGGATTCTATCGAATTGTAGATAGAATATACAGGGAAAAGGGAAGGGAAACGGTGAAATTATTTTATTAACCCGATCACAAAAAAGCCGCCGGTAACAGAGAAGCCATATTTCAGCAAAATTCCCTGTCACCAGCGTGCCGACAGCGCCCATTTGGCCTGCCAGATCAGATTGAACAAGAACAAACTACAGCGCCGTGATGTGCTCTACCAACAGCTGGGCACTGCGGTTACCGCGGAACTCGTTGACATCAAGTCGGTAAGCTAGCTCAACCTGTTGGACCGAAGCATCCGGCCAGCGGCGGACATCAACATTAAAGGCAATTGCATCAATCACGCTACCACCCGCGACAGGCTCAAGCATCATCTTAAGGTGTTTACTGCCCACCAGCTTCTGGTGCAGCAAACGGAACCGGCCATCAAACATAGGCTCTGGGAACTGCTGCCCCCACGGCCCACCGGCTCGTAGCACTTCCGCTGTCTGCAAATTGAGATCCTGCGGCATCAGCTCGCCGTCGCTGAGCAATACCCCGCGCAAGGCATCCTCGTCGAGCTCGGCGCGCACCGCCTGATCAAACGCTTGGCTGAACGCCTCGAGCTTGGGTTCGGGAATAGTCAAACCCGCAGCCATGGCATGACCACCAAATTTGAGGATCATCCCCGGGTTCTGGGTATCAATCAAATCAAGCACATCACGCATATGCAAACCGGGAATAGAGCGGCATGACCCCTTGATTTCACCATTGCCGGCATCGGCAAAGGCAATCACCGGGCGGTGGTACTGCTCCTTGATCCGCGAGGCCAAAATACCGATCACTCCCTGATGCCAGTCACGCTGGAACAGGGCCAAACCATAAGGCATATCCTGCTGGTTGAACTTGAGGCGCTCGCAAATCGCTACCGCTTCTTCCTTCATACCCTGCTCGATTTCCTTGCGGGTCTGGTTCAAGGCATCCAACTCGGTAGCCATCCGGCGCGCCGCCTGAATGTTGTCACACAGCAGCAGCTCAACGCCGAAAGACATATCATCCAAACGTCCGGCGGCATTGATCCTCGGACCCAGAGCAAAGCCCAAATCCGTCGCCACCAGGCGGGCCGGATCGCGGTTAGCCACTTCAATCAAGGCGCGGATCCCCGGTCGGCACTTGCCAGCACGGATACGCTGCAAGCCCTGATGGACTAAAATACGGTTGTTGCCATCCAATGCCACTACATCGGCGACAGTGCCCAATGCGACCAAATCCAATAACTCGGCCAAATTCGGTTCCGGCAGCCCCTGATCGGCAAACCAATTATCCTCGCGCAGCGATGCTCGCACTGCCAGCATCAGGTAGAAAGCAACGCCCACACCACACAACGCCTTGGATGGAAAATCACATTCATGCAGGTTTGGGTTCACGATCGCATCCGCTTCTGGCAGGGTATCCCCCGGCAAGTGGTGATCAGTCACCAGCACCTGGATACCGCGCTCCTTGGCTGCCGCCACCCCGGAGATAGAGGACACCCCGTTATCCACCGTCATGATCAGTTCAGCACCGCGCTCTGCCGCCTGCTCGACCACTTCCGGGCTCAAACCATAACCATCATCGAAGCGGTTAGGGACGAGGTAATCAACATTTCGGCTACCGAGCATGCGCAGTGCCAGTACCGACAGCGCGGAGCTGGTTGCTCCATCAGCATCAAAATCACCCACCACGATGATACGGCGCTGCTCGGCCAGTGCCTGTTTGAGCAATGTCACCGCCGGTTCAATACCATGCAGCTGGTTATATCCCAGCAGACCACGCACCCCACGCTCTAGCTCCGCTTCACTGGAAATCCCCCTAGCTGCATAAATCCGTTGAAGGATTGGTGGAGTAGCTTCGGTAAATTGACTGGTGTCGGCTTCTGGGCGGCGTTTTATTTCAATCATCGGGATTATCTATTCGGCAGGGTAAGTTAAAGGAGACTTAGGCATATGCGCATCTAGCCATTATAGGCACTGGGCCCGAGTGGGCAACAGAATTTCGGACATAAAAAAGCCCTGGTAGTACCAGGGCTTTAAGACCAATAACCTTAAGCAAACGTCAAATTAGCTGCGGTTATCCAGCATCTGGCGTAGCATTGGCGCTGGCTGGTAGCCAGGCAGCATAGTGCCATCTTCCAGGATCATCGCAGGCGTACCGGAAACGCCCATCGCCACACCCAGCTGATAGTGTTTCTTCACCAAGTCGCCCTGCTGCTCAATACCCGTCGGGTTGAAAGTACCTTCTTTGGCTTGATCCATTGCCTTAGCAGGATCTTTGGCACCCCAGATAGCACCCATCTCACCGAAGTTACGCGAACGCTCACCACCGCGTGGGAAAGCGAGGTAACGGATAGTAATGCCGGCATCATTGTAGGCCTGCATTTCACTATGCAGCTTACGGCAGTAGCCACAGCTGGTATCAGTGAAAACCGTCACCACATATTTTTCATCTTTGGCCGGATAGACGATCATCTCATCTTCCATGCCTTCAAGCTTGGCCTTGTTAAGTTTGGCCATCTTCTGTTCGGTCAGGTTCACCGGCTCAGCATCTGTTGCTTGATATAGCTGCCCAAGCAAAAAATGTCCGCCATCATCCGAAACATAGAAGATACCACGATCGGTCACGACTTCATTGAGCCCAGGCAGTGGCGAAGCACTGATAGTGACCGGCACCAAACCCAGTTTGCTCAACTTGCTGGTGATTGCTGCTTCGTCTGGCTTGGCTGATGCCGTGAAGGCTGTCATTGCCACTGCGGTTGCAAGTAACGTACGACCCAAAAAGTGCATGCGACTCTTTCCTTTAAAATAATAAATTCGTGCCGGACTGTGACGCTTACCGCCAGCACCCATCACTACTGGTGAACTATATGACCCTTGTAGTGCAAAAAAATTTCACATTCCGCAAAATATCCTATGCCAACCTAAATGAGTAATTGGTCAAATATTTACCAAGGTTGGTATCACTCTTTTAGTATATACCCAAGTATCAAGCAGATGCAGGCTGACTTTCGTTTCAATACTGGTAAATTGCCCACCTAAGCACGAGGGTGATGCGCGCCGTGAAGCTGCTTGAGGCGCTCGGTTGCGACATGGGTATAGATCTGGGTGGTCGACAGATCACTATGACCAAGCAACATTTGCACGACACGCAAATCAGCACCGTAATTGAGCAGATGGGTCGCAAAGGCATGGCGCATCACGTGCGGCGACAAGGTATCACCGTCTATGCCCGCTTTCACGGCATAGTGCTTGATCCGGTGCCAGAATGTCTGGCGGGTCATCTGCTTGGCGCGTTTGCTCGGGAAGACCACATCCGAACTTTTCTCACCTAGGAGCTGCGGACGACCACTTTGCAAGAACTGCTCGATCCAGTCGATGGCATCTTCCCCCATCGGTACCAAGCGCTCCTTATTACCCTTACCAATCACGCGAACCACGCCCTGGCGCAGACTGACATTCTCCATGGTCAGGCTCACCAGTTCGGTCACACGCAAGCCGGTCGCATAGAGCAGCTCAAGCATCGCCTTGTCACGAAGCTCAATCGGATCGTTGGGATCAGGCGCCGACAGCAAGGCATCAACCTGCTCTTCAGTAATATCCTTGGGCAGGCGCTTAGGCAGCTTGGGACTGACCAGCATGGCACTGGGATCATCATCGCGCATCTTTTCCCGGTTCAGATACTGGAACAATCGGCGTATCGCCGATGCCATCCGGGCCCGCGACGTCTGTTTATAATCGGCGTCAAACAACCACTGCTGATAGCGCTGCAGATCGTCGGTCGACACCTTTTCCAGGGTCAGGCTTTGGTCTTTGAGCCAGTTTTCCAGCTTTTTCAGATCATTGCGGTATGACATCAGGGTGTTTTCAGACAGACCCCGCTCCATCCACATCGCATCGAGAAACCGCTCGATGATCACTTCATCGTTTTCCACTACAACCTCGGTGTTCGTTTCGGGCTAATGAGCATGAACAAAAGGTCATGAAGCATAGCCTATAAAACACATGGATAAATAAACAGTATTCAATGGTAGACGATTTCCCTGCAAATGTAACGACCCAGCTCGTTTGCTACTGGAATTTCTGACTCAATCACTCAGAAATAGTCAAGACCGCCCAAGCTAGGTAGAATCCCCTATCATTTATTCGTTACACATTGGACAAGCAGCATGAAGATTGGCTTATTCTACGGCTCAACCACCTGCTATACCGAAATGGCGTCGGAAAAGATCCGCGACTGTATCGGTGCCGAACTGGTTGATTTACATAACATCAAAGAAGCAGACATCACTGCAATGAACCAGTACGACATGCTGATCCTAGGCATTTCCACTTGGGATTTCGGTGAGTTGCAGGAAGACTGGGAAGCCGTGTGGGAGCAACTTGATGGCCTGAGCCTAGAAGGCAAGACCGTGGCGCTGTTCGGCCTTGGCGATCAGGAAGGCTACACCGAATGGTTCCTCGATGCGATGGGCATGCTGCATGAGAAACTACTGCCTACCGGTGCCCAGTTTGTTGGCTACTGGCCTAACGAGGGCTATGAATTCGAAGCGTCAAAAGCCTTGACCGATGACGGCAAACTGTTTGTTGGCTTGGCACTGGATGAAGACAGCCAGTACGAGCTGAGCGATGAACGCATCACCACCTGGTGTGAGCAAATCCTCACCGAGTATAGCGAAACGCTTTAACGCTACAGCGGTTTCCCTTTAACTTGGGTAACCGCTAAAAGACAAAAGGGATGCCGAGGCATCCCTTTTTGCTAACTGCATACTGGCATTTGAGCGGTTACACCGTTTGGCCTTCTTGCTGTGCTTGTTTAACAGCTTTTTGCGAACCAACAAAGTAAGTCACTACCAATGCCGCGAAGGTTGGCATCAGCCACGCCATGCCGTAGTCAAACAGTGGCAATACGCGGAAAGCCGACACATTGAAACCTGCTACCTTGGCCGCATCAATCATGCTGAACGACAGTGCCACCAGCATTACCACACGGTAGGACAGTGCAGGGTTTGGCAACCAACGGCGGATAAAGGTCAGAATAACCAGTGCCATCGCAATTGGGTACAGGGCAAACAAAGCAGGCAGAGACAGCACAATCAGCTGGTTAAGGCCAACGTTGGCAACCACACAGCATGTTACTGACAATACCACAGCCCACTTTTCGTAAGACCAGCTTGTCAATGATGAGAAATATTCAGAACACGCACTGATCAGGCCAACCACAGTGGTCAAACACGCCAGCAACACAATCAGTGACAGCATCATCTGGCCTGCTGGGCCGAACAGCGCCGCAACGTAAATCGCCAGAATGTCGCCACCGTTTGACGCATTGGCTGCGATATTCACACTGGTAGCGCCCAAGTAGAACAGGGAAATGTAAACAAACGCCAAGCCAGCAGCCGCAATAAGGCCTGCCATTACCAAGTATTTACGGGTTGCTGTTTCATCGGTCACGCCCTTGCTGCGTACCGCATCGACAATCACCATACCAAACAGCAGAGCTGCCACGGCATCCAGGGTATTGTACCCTTCGACGAAACCTTTGAGGAAAGGCATATCGATATAATCGCCACGTGCCGCTTCAATTGCATCCTGCGGGTTAGCCACTACGCTCACTGCCAGTACAACCAAGGCAATAAACAAAATAGGAGTCAGGAATTTACCGACCATATCAACCAGGTTACCGCGCGAGCGGGACAGGAACATCGCGATGCCAAAAAAGACGATAGAGAAAATAGTAAGGCTAAGCTGTCCTGCGTCGGCAATGAATGGCTTCACGCCCATTTCATAAGCCACCAAACCGGCACGTGGTGCGGCAAAGGCAGGGCCGATCACGATAAAAATCAGTACTGCAAGAAGTGTCGCGACTTTGGACGGCAAATCCTGGGTCATGCCTTTCCAACCGCCTGCCACAGCCACGGCAATAATCGCCACGAGCGGCAAAGTAACACCGGTTGACAGGAACCCGAACATCGCCGGAACGAGGTGATCACCGGCCTGCTGGCCAGCTTGCGGCGGGAATATGATATTACCGGCGCCCAAAAAGAAAGCGAAGGTCATAAAACCCAACGCCATGATATCGGTAAAACTGAGTGACTTTTTCAAACTGCACCTTCCACTCTTTGTTATGTCTGCTGTATTTGTAACTTTTGTTATTTTTTTGGCCACAAAAAAGGATTACCTGAATGTGACCTTGCTCGCAGCATAATGACGAAAAAGTACTCAACAAGCAATATCACAGTGAAAAACACCATAATCTTTGGCTGTTAAACTCAAAAACCAGCATATACCACCAAAAACAAAACCCAGAGAGGAGTATATGACCAATAAAAGCGAGTTATAAAAAAGATAAAAAACAGAATTAATAACTATGCAACATCTATTCAACAGAAGGTTACCATTCTGCATTTCATCTCGGGCGGGCTATAATGCCTTGGTCAAAAACACAACAAGGTCCAGCAACACAATGGCAAAAGGGTTCACCTTCAAGCAGTTCCATGTCAACGATCATGGCTGTGGCATGCCCGTCAGCACCGATGGCGTCATGCTCGGCGCATGGGCAACGCTACCGAGATCGGGCCAGATCCTCGATATTGGCACCGGTAGCGGTCTGCTTGCACTGATGAGCGCACAGCGCACGACAAGTAATGGCAACCCCATTACCGCTATTGAAATCGACAGCGGAGCAGCCACGGCAGCGCAGAAAAACTTCAGCGACTCTCCATGGCCAGCGCGTATCGAGCTGGCACACCAAAGCGTCCAAGACTGGGCCAGCCAGCAGACGGCGGGCAGCGTTGCAGCGATTGTCTGCAACCCTCCCTACTTCAACCATGGCGAGCAAGCTGACTGCCAATCCAGGGCGACGGCGCGCCATACAGATACCCTGTCGCACCATGACTTGTTGTCAGCCATCAGCTATCTGCTAAGCCCGACAGGAAGCGCCAGCCTGATATTGCCGGTTTACGAAGGCGAGCAACTGATCCAAGCCGCCCGCGCCCACCAGCTATACTGCCAACGGGTATGCGAAGTAAAAACCACCGAGCGTAAAGCCCCAACCCGGTTGCTGATCGCGTTGGCTGCAAGCCCATCAGAGCCACAACACGAGCAGTTGGTGATCCACGAGAGCGGCGAGTACAGCAAAGCTTTTGTTGCCCTAACCAAGGCGTTTTATCTGAAAATGTAGCGGGACTGCCGCATTCGGTTTGGCGATTTGCAGAAGTTTTTGTACTTTTATCGGTGATCGTTGCGGCAATTATCTCTATAATGCCGCCCCTTATGTATTTTGCACGTGCTCTATAGGCTTCCCCAACAGGTGGAAGATGCCCTGAGTTCCCAAGGAGAAATGACTGGTGAGAGACTTTTCCGAATTAGAATTAGATAGCGAGCTGCTGCAGGCCATTGAAGATATCGGCTACGATCGCCCAACCGTGATCCAGGCCGAGGCGATCCCGCACGCGCTGGATGGCCGTGATGTACTGGCGTCCGCTCCTACCGGTACCGGAAAAACCGCAGCATTTCTTCTGCCGATGATCCAGCACCTGCAGGACTTCCCGCGCAAGAAGCCGGGACCTGCACGCGTACTGGTTCTGACCCCGACCCGTGAGCTGGCTATTCAGGTTGCCGACCAAGCGCGCGCGCTGGCCAAGCACACCCAGCTGAAGGTATTCACCATTACCGGCGGGATCTCCTACGACGAGCATGCTGAGCTACTGGGCAAAACCCAGGATATCGTGGTGGCGACACCGGGCCGTTTGATGGAGTACATCGAAAGCGAGCGTTTCGACTGCCGTGCTATCGAGTGCCTGATCCTCGATGAAGCCGATCGCATGCTGGACATGGGTTTTGGCAAAGCCGTAGAGCGTATTCACAACGAATGCCGCTGGCGCCGCCAAAGCTTGCTGTTCTCAGCCACGCTGGAAGGCAAAGGAGTCCGTGACTTCTCGAACACCATCCTCAATGAGCCGGTCGAAGTCAATGCCGAGCCGCCACGCCGCGAACGCAAGAAGATCCACCAGTACTACCACCGCTGTGATGACATGGCCCACAAGCTGGCGCTGCTGGAAAACATCCTCAAGGGCGAAGCTGAACGCACCATTATTTTCGTCAAGACCCGCGAACGTCTTGCTACTCTGCGTGATCAGCTGGCTGCAATGCAGATCCCATGCTGCTGGATCCAGGGCGAGATGGCCCAGGCGTCACGTAACAACACTATTCGCCGTTTCCGCGAGGGAGAAGTGAACATCATGCTGGCCACCGACGTTGCCGCCCGTGGTATCGATCTGCCGGACATCAGCCACGTGATCAACTTCGATATGCCACGCACCGCCGATGTCTACCTGCACCGTATCGGCCGTACTGCCCGCGCAGGCAAGAAAGGCACTGCCGTTTCTTTGATTGAAGCTCACGATCAGGCAATGATCGAACGTGTCGGCCGTTACATGAAAGAAGAAGTGGCCGAGCGCTTTATTGATGGCATGCGCCCGCAGCACAAAAAGCCTGCCACGGTGAAAAAGAAGAAGAAAAAAGATCCGAAAAAGAAAGCAGCAGTGAAAAAGAAAAAAGCCAAGAAGTAAGGCATTTTCTTCAGTAAGCAAATAGTAAAACGGGCTGGTAGATACCAGCCCGTTTTTTATTCCTGTAACCACGGCATACCGTTGTGATTATTGCTCTTCGCGCTTGAACACCAGCTCGGTAGCTGTCGACTCTGCCGGCACAAAGTAGTAACCCGCGGTATCAAACTGCTGCAGTTTTTCTACTGAATCCACTTGGTTGTCAATGATGTAGCGCGCCATCATGCCACGCGCCTTCTTGGCATAGAAGCTGATCACCTTGTAGGTACCGTTTTTGCAATCTTTGAAAACCGGGGTGATGATTTTACCGGCCACCTGCTTAGGCTTCACCGCCTTGAAATATTCATTCGAAGCCAGATTGATCAGGATATCGTCGCCCTGCTCAGCCAAGGCCTGGTTGACCTTATCGGTAATAATGTTGCCCCAGAACTGGTATAGGTTCGTGCCACGCGGGTTCTCGAGCTTGGTGCCCATCTCGAGGCGGTACGGCTGCATCAGGTCAAGCGGGCGCAGCAGGCCATAAAGACCAGAGAGCATTCTCAGATGCTGCTGGGCATAGGCAAACTGCTCGTCATTCATGGTTTCGGCCGCCAAGCCGGTGTACACATCCCCTTTGAAGGCCAAAATCGCCTGGCGGGCATTGTCTGTCGTAAATTCTGGCTGCCACTCGGCAAAACGGGCTGCATTCAAGCCGGCGATTTTATCGCTCACCTTCATCAGGCTGGCGATCTGCGCTGGCGTCAGCTCACGGCAAACCTCAATCAACTCAGCCGAGTGATCTGTCAGCTCTGGCTGGGTGAAAGATTCCGTCGCCAACGGAGAGTCATAGTCGAGAGTTTTTGCCGGTGAAACCACAATTAACATGGGAAGCTTCCTTTTGATCTTATATAGCTAAGATGTTATCAGCCTGACAAAAAAAAACCACGCGAAGTACGCGTGGTCTTTTCTATTGCTGTTATCGCTAAATTCGATGATGAGGTGGTGAGGTGGTGAGATCGCTCACCACCAGAGGTCACATGCAATCAGTCCTTCTTCGGCTGATCCCAGATCCCTTCTTCAAGCTGGGCATGCAACTCAGGGTAATCCTTGCTATCGAAAGTCGGCACCTTGCCCTGCTTGAGCTGCAGGTTGTAGTCCCGAGCCAGTTTCACTACTGTACCGGACAGCAACACAATCGCTATCAAGTTGATGATTGCCATCATCCCCATCGACACATCCGCCATCGCCCAGACAGTCGGCAAATCGGCGACCGCACCGAACATCACCATGCCCAGCACCACAATACGGAACACGGTCAGGCCGGCCTTGTGGTTGTGCTCAAGGAAGATCAAGTTAGTCTCGGCGTAAGAGTAATTTGCCACCAGCGAGGTAAAGGCAAAGAAGAAGATCGCCACCGCGATAAAAATGGCACCCCAGCCACCGACCTGAGAGCTCAGCGCACGCTGAGTCAGTTCGATACCGGTGATCTCGCTGTGCGGGACATACTCGCCTGACATCAGGATAATCGCCACAGTGGCCGAACAAATTACGATAGTATCCATGAATACACCGAGCATCTGGACATAGCCCTGCGAAGCCGGGTGCGGTGGATACGGCGTTGCCGAAGCGGCAGCATTGGGTGCGGAACCCATACCTGCTTCATTGGAGAACAGGCCGCGCTTAAGGCCATTGATCATCCCCTGGGCAATGGTATAGCCCAAGGCGCCCGAAGCCGCTTCTTCAAGGCCAAACGCACTACGGAAAATAAGCCCCAGCACTTCAGGCAGTTTGCCAATATTGGTGAACATGATAAACAGGGCCAGCACCAGATAACACAGCGCCATGGCCGGCACCAGGATCTCTGCAGTACGGGCAATGGCACGCAAACCACCAAAAATAATGACACCCGCCATGAATACCAGAACGACACCCACGTAAGCCGGATTCCAGCCAAAGGCCACATTCATCGCCAGAGTGATCGAGTTGGCCTGAACCGAGTTAAACACCAAGCCAAAGGCGATAATCAGGAAAATGGAAAACACCACGCCCATCCAGCGCATGCCGAGGCCTTTTTCCATATAGTAAGCCGGGCCACCACGGTAGTTGCCGTCATCATCACGGGTTTTATAGAGCTGTGCCAAGGCACTCTCGGCGAAAGCCGTCGCCATTCCCAGCATGGCAATCAGCCACATCCAGAAAATAGCGCCCGGGCCACCTAGCGTCAGTGCTACGGCGACACCTGCCATGTTGCCGGTCCCGACACGGGCAGCCAAACTGGTACACAGCGCCTGGAACGATGATATCCCTGCCTTGTCCGACTTACGACTGTTCTTCATTACGCTGAACATATGGCCAAAATGACGGAACTGAATGAATCCCAACCGGTAGGTAAAGAACACGCCAACGCCAATCAGCAAATAAATGAGCACGGAGCCCCATAACAGATCGTTCAAAAAGTTAATCTGACTTGACACGTCTACCCCTCTAGAAATCAATAATTAGCTGATTGCCGATCTCATCGACCGCAACCAGAAAATATCGGCACAGCCCGTTTGCCAACCTGACGCAAGTTTGCGGGTAAGCAAAACAGTTACTACAACCTTAGTTTTATTATGTGGTAAAAGACAGCGACGGATTTCCCTGTATTCACAGACCGCTATCTGGCGCAGCTATTATGTTGGCATGATGTTAACAAGAGGCATGAGAAATGTGCCACCTGCTGACAGGACCTTGTTTGGTATAACTGCAGATGGCTGATGATCATGCAAAGATAACCAGCAAAAATCAATATCCTAGCCATGAATATTGCTTATCTGGCATTACGCTGGCGAAATTAGGGCCGATATTCTGCTTTTTCATCCCATTCCCGCAAGCCATAGCACCGGTTATCTTGCCGATTTTTTATACAACCAGTTTGACATTGCGATCTTACGCACATCAAAACTTCATCAATGGGTAACATTTGCGAAACACATCAATTTTATTTTGTGGCTTGCTATGATATTTAAATAGGACCGATTGTAAGGAAGAGGTGCTCTATGGACAGCTATGCATTCGATGACATTCTTGCAACTGAAACACCAAGACGTGGTTCCCGGTGCAAGCCTGTGAAACGCAAGTGGCGTGAGATTGAAGCGCTGAAAGACAGGCAGAGACTGCGCCGTGAACTGGCTGATATTGATATGTTCAAGGATTTATCAGACGACGATCTTGATTTCTAATCAACAAGCAATGATCTAACAAAGAGCCGGCGTATGCCGGCTCTTTCTTTTGTATGGTATACCGCCTCGCAACCTAGGCTTGTAACCGCTCAGCAAGGTGACGGTAACGATCAGTGACCTGGGCACCAAATAACGGATCACAATCGCATTCTTCATACTGCTGTGATACTGCCAACCAATCATCTTGGGTAAAGTGCTTGCGGATCAGGGGAAGAATATGTTTTTCCTCAAATTCCAAGTGAGCGTATTGGCGGACAACAAAAGCATTGAGCTTGTCAGCAAACACATCGAGCGGGATCACCGCATCCATCAATATCATCTCGACGGTATCGGCAAACTCTTGGGTCAGCCTTGCCAACTCTTCGTGCTCTTTCTCCAGGCTTTCGACTTCACCGGCATGCTCGGCATAATGTGCCTGGTAGTAGTGATAAAGCACATCCTCTTTCGGATGGTGGCAACATTCGGCATGATTCTGCAGATAATCAACAATATCTTTGATCAGGCCATAGTTGACCTCTTGCCCGTTACGTATTGCAGTAAGCTTCTGTTGAAGGATCTTCAACAGTCGGCATATATAACCATGTTCAGTGTGAATATCATCCAGCATCATTGCGTAAACCTCCCAGTCATCTCCATTATTGAAAGTGTAAGCAGGGATGAAAAAACGCACCTTGATCCTGGTTATTTAATGTGCAGATAATTTACATTATCTACACATTTTGACAAATTAAGATTAATTTTCCAGCAACCAATCAATCGTTGGCTTATTCATCTGGTTTAATAGCTGATTTGTCTGCGAGAAGTGTTTACAACCAAAGAAGCCTCTGTATGCAGACAATGGTGATGGGTGGGCGGAGCGCAGTACATGATGACGCTCAGTATCAATTTTCTTGCCTTTCTTCTGGGCATGGGCACCCCACAGCAGGAAAACCACGCCGTCACAGTGCTGATCGATCACTTCGATCAAACGGTCGGTAAATGTTTCCCAGCCTATCTTGGCATGGGAATGGGCATTGCCTTGTTCCACCGTCAGCACGGTATTAAGTAGCAACACTCCCTGTTCGGCCCAGCTCTGCAGATAACCGTGGGATGGCGGAGTAAAGCCATCGATATCCGTCACCAGCTCTTTGTACATGTTGGCCAAAGATGGCGGGACTTTTACGCCGGGACGGACCGAAAAGCTTAGGCCATGGGCCTGATCGGGGCCGTGGTAGGGATCCTGTCCGAGGATCACCACCTTGACCTCCGATAGCGGTGTTGCTTCCAATGCATTGAACACATCTTCCTGCGGCGGGTACACCACCTTGCCCGCCGCGCGCTCAGCGGCAACATGCTGTTCAACCTGCTGGAAATAGGGTTTCTGGCGCTCCGCGTCAATCACATCTTGCCAGCTCAATACCGGGCTCATTCTCTGCTCCTCAATCTCACTATTGGTGCCCATTGTATGGGTTTAGCAGAGAAAACAAAGCCCCCTACCTATAGATACAGATAGGAGGCTTACTGCAAAGGAGAAGAAAACCTGTTTGGCTATTCCACTTGATAGCGCGCCTTAGGGGTAACTGGCGTTCGCCAATGACCACGACCCTGGATATGGCGGTGGGCCTGCGGCAGTCTTGAGATACCGTAACTCAACATCATCATTTCACTGTTCATCATTTTCCCTACCCTATTGTTAAACCACTGGGTAAAGATATGAAAACTTGATGCCAATATTGAGAAATACAACAAAGTTATTAACTTTCAATACCTTAAACTCAAAAACACAATGATTGATATTTTTGTCCACGCCCTACCTTGGTGAAACCTGCCCCATTGTAGGACAAATTACTTATCCAAAAAGCAACGCCTAGAAGCAGGCATTCCTATACCGTTTCAGGAATAAACGAGCGCAGCGTATCAATTTCCTGCCGCCAGATATCCGGGTTAATGGTTTCCAATACCAGCGGAATATTATCGAAGCGGCTATCTTGCATCAGATAGCGGAAGCAATCCCAACCAATCTCCCCTTCACCCAAGCTGTGGTGACGGTCAAGATGGCTGCCCAAGCCGCCTTTCGAATCATTGAGATGCATACCACGCAGATATTGCATCCCGACAACTTGATCAAATTCGGCAAACGTCTTGTCTGTCGCAGTATCGCTACTCAAATCGTAGCCGGCAGCAAATGCATGGCAGGTATCGATACAGACCCCGACCCGCGACTTGTCTTCTACCTGCTCGATAATGCTGGCCAGTTGCTCGAACCGCCAGCCGAGGTTGCTCCCTTGCCCTGCGGTATTTTCGATCACCGCCACCACATTCGGCACGGCTTGGTGCGCCATATTGATAGACTCAGCAATCAAGGACAGGCACTCGCCCTCGGGGATTTTCTTCAAATGGCTACCCGGGTGGAAATTCAGCAGGTGCAGCCCCAACTGTTCACAGCGGGCCATTTCATCAATAAATGCTTTGCGTGATTTTTCCAGCTTCTCACTCTCTGGCGCACCAAGGTTTATCAGGTACGAATCATGAGGAAGAATGGCATCAGCAGTAAACCCGTATTGCTGGCAGCGGGCCTTGAATGCCGTGATCACATCTTGCTCCAACGGCTTGGCCGCCCATTGGCGCTGGTTCTTGGTAAACAAGGCAAAGGCATTGGCACCGATCTTGTGGGCATTCTCTGGCGAGTTGTGTACACCGCCGGCAGCGGATACGTGCGCACCAATTAATTTCATCTTTTTCCTACTCTGAAGGTTTGCATTTTAAGCACGGATTGTACGTTATTTATCAACGTCAGCGCTTACAGATTGATCGGGGCAAGCGCACAATTTCCGTGAGGTTAGGTGAAAGGCATTGCTCATTTTGATGTAATTTTACTACAAATGATCGTTTCAAATATTTTTTAAATGATAAAATATTAGTTAAACACCAATAAATATGCGGCTTAGTTGACCTAGCTCAATAAAATAGCCTGAATATATTTAAGGTTTTTTGTTGTAATTTGATCTAAATCAATACACAATCAACACCATCGAGATATATAATACGCAACTCAACAAGAAAACCGAAAAAACTAACGACATTCTCTTTAGCGGTGATTGCGAATTATTACTACTAAAAAATATGGCTTGTGACGGTTGAAGCTTTTTTTGCTCACAGAGCTTCACTTATTCATAAAAACCGATATTCGGTCGTATTTTTCAATAGTCATAATTTTGCAAAATCAGGCTTAAACCTCAGGGGTTAGGTCATAAGAGATAAGTCTTAAAACGGAGAATAAAGTCATGATCCAAGGTATTCAAATCACTAAATCAGCTAACGATGACCTACTAAACTCAATCTGGCTGCTAGATACTGAAACTAACGAAGCTCGCTGTGTTGCTGCTTCTGCTGGTTTCGAAGCTGACCAAGTGGTTCCTGCTGCAGATCTAGGTGAGTACGAGTCTCGTGAAGTTGCTATCGAAGCACCGGCTAAGATCGAAGGCGGTCAGCACCTAAACGTTAACGTTCTTAAGCGTGAAACACTGGAAGATGCAGCTAAGCACCCAGAAAAATACCCACAGCTAACTATCCGTGTTTCTGGCTACGCAGTACGCTTCAACTCTCTAACTACAGAGCAGCAGCGTGACGTTATCGCACGTACTTTCACTAACAGCCTGTAATCACAGCTCCTGTTAGCAAAAACGGTGCCCGAGGGTGCCGTTTTTTTTATGTCTGCCGAAACACATTCCGAATACCCTTATCGCATACTGTTTATATTATCATCTAAAATGTGACGACAATTTAGGTATTTATGTTAATAAAACTGTACATTCATAGCGTTGCCTACCACCCAATGTCTGTATCCACGGGCAATGCCACAAAAATGGAGCTTTTTATATAACAATATTTTCGGAGCCAGTTCATGAAGTTAATCCTCAAGCTTATCGCGGGTATTTTGATCGGTATCCTCCTTGGTTTCTTCGCCCCTGACGCCATCATCCGCGTCTTGCTGACTATCAAACTCCTTGGTGGGCAGCTCATCGGTTTCACCATTCCCCTTATCATCCTGTTCTATATCACCAGCGGCATTGCCAGCCTGCCAAAAAATTCCGGCTCGCTACTGGGTAAAACCGTGGCCCTGTCGTACGGTTCAACCATCATTGCCGGCAGTTTGGCTTTTATAGTAGCCAGTACCGTGATCAGCGGCATGGCAGAGCCTGTCACCGCAGCAGCGGACAGTGCCGACAAGCTCACCAGCTTTATAACCGTTGAAGTGCCACCTTTGTTTGGTGTCATGACCGCCTTGGCCACTGCTTTCCTGTTTGGCCTGGGGATCAGTATTACTGACAGCAAACCGCTGAAAACCATCGCCGAAGACGGCCGCAGGATCATCGACCTATTACTTTCCAACATTATTATCCCGCTCCTGCCGTTCTACATTGCTGGCGTGTTTGCCGAAATGGCCGCTGAAGGCACCGTCTTCTCGACCCTAAAAACCTTCGGCCTAGTACTAGCATTAGCTATCTTCATGCACTGGGTTTGGATCACCATCCAATACACGATTACTGGCTTGGCATTGGGCTATTCGCCGTTGAAGCTGATCAAGAACATGATGCCGGCGTACTTTACCGCTGTCGGTACCATGTCTTCGGCTGCCACTATTCCGGTGACACTGCGCCAGACCAAGGAAAATGGTGTCAATGAGTCCATCGCCAACTTCACCATCCCGCTGTGCGCCACCATCCACCTGTCTGGCTCCACCATTACCTTAGTGACCTGTTCGACGGCGGTCATGGCACTCAGCCAGCACATTGCAATTCCATCACTGCTTGAAATGCTGCCGTTTATCATGATGCTTGGGGTAACGATGATTGCTGCACCGGGCGCGCCGGGGGGCGCCGTGATGGCCGCCCTCGGCTTGATGGCATCGATGCTGGGATTCGGCGAAGCCGAACTGGCTCTGATGATTGCCTTGTATATGGCCCAAGATAGCTTCGGTACTGCCTGTAATATTACCGGAGACGGTGCTATCTCCTTGTGGGTAAACAAGTTTGCCAAACAGCCTCAACCTCAGGCTATCGAGCAAGCAGACGTCTAATCCACTAACCAATTCGACAAAGGCAGGCGATGAGCCTGCCTTTTTTATGAAATCGATATCACAAGGGCGTTTTTTTGACCTGCAAGTATCCTGTTTCGCCTTAATTTATGTCAAAAAAAGCATCGGTATGCTGTTATTACACCCAAGCAAATCACTATTTCACTCGATGTAACACATAAAACACCTCTTTTTTGGCATCCGCCGCCAAGTAATGGTAAAAACGTCGCCGCTTTGTTACGGACTACTATCCATTTTCCTCAATAGGACTATTGGCGATGAAACTGATTTTAAAACTCATTGCTGGCATTCTAGCCGGTATTCTCTTCGGCCTGTTTGCCCCCGATGTGCTGGTTCAGATCCTGATCACCATGAAGGCTTTGATCAGCCAGCTGATTGGCTTCACCATTCCCCTGCTTATCCTTTTCTTTGTCACCAGCGGGATCGCAAACCTACCGAAAAACTCCGGCAAACTGCTGGGTAAAACTGTCGGCCTGAGCTACCTGTCGACCATGGGTGCCGGTGCTATGGCCTACCTGGTGGCAGGGCAGGTCCTGCCGTCAATGCTGCACAGCCCAGCTGAAGTCAGCGAAGCGGCCCGCACCCTGGCTCCGCTGATTGATTTGAAAATCCCGCCTGTCATGGGGGTCATGACCGCTCTCGCCGTGGCCTTTATCTTTGGCCTTGGCATCACGGCGACCAACAGCGAGCACCTACGCAAACTTAGCGACGAAGGCCGCAACATCATCGAGCTGTTCCTAGCCAAGGTGATGGTACCGTCACTGCCGTTCTATATCGCCGGCGTATTTGCCGACATGACAGTTAAAGGCACGGTGTTCTCGACTCTGAAAACATTCACCCTGGTGCTGGTACTGATTGTCGCCCTGCACTGGCTATGGCTGACTTTCCAGTTCATCAGCACAGGTGCACTGCTTGGCCGCTCACCGCTAAAGCTGCTGAAAACCATGCTACCAGCCTACGTTACGGCTCTGGGTACCATGTCATCTGCAGCCAGCCTGCCAGTGACCTTGCGCCAGACTCAGCAAAATGGCGTGAAAAAGCCGATTGCCAACTTCGTGGTACCACTTTGTGCCAATATCCATATGTCCGGCTCGGCGATCAGCATCACTTCTGTCTGTGTCGCGGTCATCTTGGTAACCGGTAATGCCACCGTGCCAAGCTTCATCGAAGCACTGCCGTTTATCGGTATGCTGGGTATTACCATGGTTGCCGCACCGGGTGCTCCGGGTGGCGCAGTCATGGCGGCGGTTGGCCTGCTTGGCTCGATGATGGGCTTTACCGAAGCAATGATCGGCCTGCAAATTGCCCTTCACCTCGCACAAGACGGTTTCGGTACTGCTTGTAACATCACAGGTGACGGTGCGCTGGCACTTTGGGTGGACAAATTTGCTGATGAAGCCGCATCCGGTGAAGTGATGGAAGCGGAGGCTGCAACCACCAACAGCGAACAAACCGCTTAAGCCATACCCTAGAAATCTGCATGCCAAACAAAAAGGGAGCCAATCGGCTCCCTTCTTCATTATCGATAATAACTCGCTTACTGAACGCTACGCAGTACTGCTTTTAGCTGCTCGAAGTCATTGTCACGCTCGAGCGACAATAGCTCCATCGCATTGTGCTTGGCTAGCGGCGCTGGCAGGTCGATGTCCTTACCCAGGATCTCATCCACCACTTCTTTGAATTTAGCCGGGTGGGCGGTACATAGGAACAAGCCTGTTTCGCCTTCGGCCAACTGCTCATTCAAGATGCGGTATGCAATCGCACCGTGCGGCTCGCACAGATAGCCTTCCTGCTCCATCTCGCGCAAGGTCTCAGCCGTTTGCTCGTCATTAACCGCACCATAGCCCAACTGATCAAGACCCCAGCCCTTGAGGCGGCATAGCTCTTCGATACGAGGCCAGTTGTTTGGCTGGCTGACATCCATCGCATTGGAGATAGTCGGTACCGTTGGCTCCGGTGTCCAGTTACCGGTTTGCAGATAACGCGGCACGGTATCATTGACGTTAGTTGCGGCAATAAAGCGTTTCACCGGCAGACCAATGGCTTTGGCCAGCAAACCCGCAGTCAAGTTACCGAAGTTACCGCTTGGTACTGCGATCACCAGCTCCTCGCGCTTTTCTTTCGGTAGCTGGGCAACCGCTTCGAAGTAGTAACATATTTGAGCCAACAAACGGCTGATATTGATCGAGTTTGCCGAGTTAAGGCCTACTTCCTGACGCAGCTCACCATCATCAAAGGCTTGCTTGACCAGCGACTGGCAATCATCGAAGGTGCCGTTTACCGCAACCGTCGAAATGTTACCGCCAAGGGTACAGAACAGTTTTTCCTGCAGCGGACTGATCTTGCCCTTAGGGTAAAGGATCACCACCTTGATGTTGTCCATGCCGTAAAACGCATGGGCCACTGCTGCGCCGGTGTCACCCGAAGTCGCAGTCAAAATTGTGATTTTACCGTCACTCTCAGACACTGCAGCCAGTGACTGGGCCATGAAACGACCGCCAAAGTCCTTGAAAGCCAAGGTCGGGCCATGGAACAGCTCAAGGGCATAGACCCCATCTTTGACCGGCTTGATCGGTGCAGTGAACTGGAAGGCATTGCCAACCATTTGAGAGACGGTTTCTGCAGCTAGCTCTTCGTCGATGAATGCCGACAGGATAGCCGTACTGCGGCTGACAAAATCTTGCTCCAGCAGCGCATCAACATTGTCGAAAGCCGGTAGTTCGGCAGGGAAAAACAAGCCCTGGTTGCTTCCCAGCCCCTGGCGTACTGCCTGGCCGAACGAAACCTGCTCTTGGTGATCTTTTAGGTTATATAGCTTCATGGTTACAGCTCACTTCCTGTTACTCTTGAGCCCTGCCCGTCCAAACGACAGACATGGACGAATCCTTCTTCATTCTGAACATAATGATCTTGCAACCATCGTGCAATACGTTTTGCGACTTCAAGGTCATCACACACGGTAAACATCGTCGGCCCCGAGCCGGAGATCCCGCTAGCCAGAGCCCCAGCTTCCAGCGCATACTGCCGCGCTTTAGCAAAACCAGGCAGCAAACGCTCGCGGTATGGCTCAGCAACCACATCTTTGATCATTTTTGCTGCCAGCTCAGGTTGACCCGAATGACAAGCATGGATAAAGCCGCCCAGGTAACGGCCATGGGCAATCACATCCTGACGGCGGTACTGAGATGGCAAGATAGCGCGGGCTTCTGCCGTCGGCACTTTGATGCCCGGGTACGCCATGACCCAGTACCAGTTATCGAAGCATGGTACCGACTGGCTGATGATCCCGAGCTCCTCGACCATAAACTGCAGCCCGCCCAAATAACACGGGGCGACATTGTCGTAGTGCAAGCTACCGGAGATCTCAGCTTCCATCTCCCCCATCAGGGCCAGCAATTCTGTCTCATCGAGCGGTTGGTCATGAAAGCGGTTCAGCGCATCGAGCGCCGCAACAATCGAACAGGCACTGGAACCCAGGCCCGATCCGATCGGCATATTCTTTTCCAGGGTCAGGGCGACAGGTTTAAGCGCCGCCCCTTTCTTATCCAGCTCTCGGGCAAAAACCTGCCAACAGCGGTAGACAATATTCTCTTCCGCCTGCTTGGGCAGCTTATCGACAAACGCCCCGACACAGCTCAGAGAAAATGGCTGAGAGCCTTGCTCTGCCAATACCCTATCGCCAAGCAAGGTGCCATCGATAGGGGACACGGCGGCCCCCAGAACATCAAAACCGACACTCACATTGCCAATCGACGCCGGCGCATAAACCACTACACTCATCTTACACTCCTAATTTCCAGCCCAGCGTACGCATCAAGTCGGCGAAGACCCCTGCGGCTGTTACTTCTGTACCGGCACCATAGCCTCTTAGTACCAATGGGATTGGCTGGTAGTAGCGGCTGTAGAAAGCCAGCGCATTCTCACCATCCTTGATCTTGAACATAGGATCATCCGGGTTGACCGCAGCAATCTTCACTGCACATTTACCGTCTTTGATTTCACCGACATAACGAAGCACTTTACCCTCACTGGCTGCCTCTTCAATCAAATTGGCAAAGTAGGCATCCGCTTCAGGCAAACGCGCCATGAATTCATCAACTGAGCCTTCGGCATCGAAACCCGGTGGCAGAGCCTGCTCGACAACCACATCTTCCAACTCAAGTGCCATACCGGCTTCACGGGCCAGGATAAGTAGCTTACGGGCTACGTCCATACCCGATAGGTCATCACGAGGGTCCGGCTCGGTGAAGCCATTGTTACGCGCAACCGTCGTCGCCTCGCTAAAGCTCATTCCCTCGTCCAGCTTACCGAAGATAAAGGACAGCGAACCAGACAGGATCCCCGAAAAACGCTCCAGTTCATCACCGGCGGCCATTAGGTTCTGCAAGTTTTCAATAACTGGCAACCCGGCACCTACCGTAGTGTCATACATGAACTTACGGCGCATTGAGCGCGCAGCCTGACGCAGCTGCTGGTAGTAAGCCATGCTGGCGGTATTGGCTTTCTTGTTCGGGGTGATCACGTGGAAACCTGCTGACAAGAAGTCAACATACTGCTCGGCAATACCTTGGTCTGAGGTACAGTCAATCACGATTGGGTTAATAACGTGGTTGCGTTTCACCAGCTGGATCATTCGTGCAAGGCTTAGGGGTTCGGAAACCTGACCCATTGCATCACGCCAGTTCTCCAGCGGGAGGCCGTTACTATCTAGCAGCAAACCCTTGCTGTTGGCCAAACCACATACCCGGATCACAATGCCATTCTCGGCCAGTTTCGCCTGCTGGCGCTGGATTTGATCCACCAGCTCACCACCGACACCACCGACACCAATAACAAAGACATCAAGGAAGTGCTGGCTGTTAAACAGGTTCTCGTGACATGCCTTGACCGATTCGGAAACCTTGTCGTCCGGGATCACCGCAGAGATCGCCCGCTCGGAAGAACCCTGGGCAATGGCTACAATATTAACGTCCACTTCAGACAGCGAGGTAAAGAAGCGCGAAGCCACACCACGGGAGGTGCGCATACCGTCACCGACCAAAGTAACAATCGCAACGTTATCCATAAATTCGACAGGCTCAAGCAGGCCTTCTTTCAGCTCCAGCTCAAAGTGGTCCTTGAGGGCACGCTGGGCTGCCAGTTTGTCCTCGCTCTCGATACAGAAGCTGATGCTGTACTCCGACGAAGACTGGGTGATCAATACAATCGACACACCGGCCGATGACATGGCACCAAACACACGGGCGGCCATACCAACCATACCTTTCATTCCCGGCCCCGACACATTGACCATGGTCAGATCTTTCAGGGTAGTGATCCCCTTGATATCCAGCTTGTCTTCACCTGTATCAAGACCAATCAGCGAGCCTGCTCCCTGTGGGTTGAAGCTGTTTTTGATAAGACATGGAATATGGAATTGGGCGATAGGAGCAATGGTTTTCGGGTGCAGAACCGATGCACCAAAATAAGACAGCTCCATGGCTTCCTGGTAGCTCAGAGATTTAAGCAGGCGGGCATCGGGTACCAGGCGAGGATCACAGCTGTAAACACCATCGACATCAGTCCAGATCTCACAGCATTCGGCACGCAGACAAGCTGCCAGTACCGCCGCGGAGTAATCCGAGCCATTACGGCCAAGGGTGACCAACTCACCTTTTTCGTTACCGGCAGTAAAGCCCGGCATGATATTGACATGGTCCTGCGGCAGTGGATTTTGACGGAAGTTCTGAGTAGAGGCTTCAATATCGACGTGGGCCTCGAGGTAATCACCATGGGCCAACAAGTACGCCACAGGGTCAATCAGACTAGCCTGGTGACCTTTGGCCTGCAGCAGCGACTGCATCATAACGATAGACAGCCTTTCACCCTTACTGATGATTTTGGCATAGACATTGTCAGGGCAGAGGCCCAACAATTTAATACCGTGAACGTATTGCTTCAGCTGGCCCAGCGAGCTCGCCAATTTGGCCTCCAATGCCTCCTTGTCAAAGCCAGGCTCAACCTCTTTTAGCCCCGACAGCAGTTCATTGAACACCGCTTCCAGATCGGCCAATTGTGCTTCCGCCTCACCAAACTGGATACTGTTTTCAATCACTGACACCAATTTATTGGTGACTTTACCCGGTGCCGACAGCACCACTGAAACCGGCCCCTGCTGGGCGTTATTGGCGATAATATCCGCTGCCCGAGAAAACCGGTCAGCATCGGCCAACGATGAACCACCAAACTTTAATACTCGCATTCCCTACTCCCACAACTTCCTAAAACGTGCCCCCGGTGACTTTTTGCCACTCCAGGATGAAATATCAGGTTAAAAAAAAGCCCACATCTTTTTGGGATGTGGGCTTTTTTTTGCAATTCTTTCGCGCATCAGCCCACCCCAGCAATCATGGTGCCGGTAATAATAATGGTGGTTGTATTCATGCTGAATGCGTTAAACATAGGTGTCCTAAAAAGATAACCAATATATGTATGCATTTACGTTTACCGTAATCATTTTCCCGAGTCAACCTTATTTTTGCCTCGAGATGGCTATTTAAATAGCAAAATGCAGGTAAAACTAGCGATATAGCTATACCATTGAGGCATAGTTAGTATCATTTTATTGCAGTTAAACTAAACAACATGCATAGTAGATATGGTGAATAATTAAGCAACTTAGGATGATGCGCCCAGGGTTGGTAATACTGAGCTTGGGAACAATGTGCCGTTACTCATAGGCTAACTTGATAAGAATAGGGAGCTCGGATGACAGCTGCAATGGAACAACTTGTCGCCCATACGATTCTGCAAGGTTTCGATGCCATGTATGGCCGATTTTTGGATGTGACTGCCGGTGCGCAGGAGCGCTTCGAAAGCCAGAATTGGCCAGCCGTACAACAGGCGCTCAAGACCCGTATCAAGTTCTATGATCACCATGTTGGGCTCGTCACCAGCCAAATTACCATCATGCTGGGTAAGCGCTATGCCAACCACGCATTTCTGATGGCGGTCAAAAATGCCTATGAGGATCTGCTGCTCGATTATCCCCGTTACGATATTGCCGAGAGCTTTTTCAATTCGGTCTATTGCCGGATCTTCGAGCACCGCAATATCAAACGCGACAAGCTGTTTGTCCATAGTTCACAGGAAGGCCGGATCCCCATTTACCCGACCAACCTCAGCCGGCTGTACAATACCGGGGCGACGCTCGACACCTTGCTGGGCCGGATCCTCGATGACACGCCGTTCAGCCTCGAATGGGAGGATAAACAGCGGGATATCCAGTTGCTTGGCGAACGCATCAGCCAGCATTTGGCAGCAGTTGGCAATCCACCACCAGTGATCGAAATGATCCGCGAGCCGTTTTTCCGCAACAAGGCAGCCTATTTGGTAGGACGGATCCGCTTTGACGACCACCATCACCTACCCATTGTTCTACCTATTCTCACTACCAGCGAGAACAAGCTATTTGTCGATGCCTGCCTGGTCGATGTCGATGCGGTCAGTATCCTGTTTGGCTTCGCCCGATCCTATTTCATGGTTTACGCCCCGGCGCCGGCCGCACTGGTCCGTTTCCTGAGTGAGCTGATGCCAAACAAAACCAAGGCTGAGCTCTATACCGCGATAGGTTGCCAAAAGCACGGTAAAACAGAGCTCTACCGCGAGTTCTTGCACCACATCGAACATTCCGATGACCAATTCGAGTTAGCCCCCGGGATCAAAGGCATGGTGATGTCGGTGTTCACCCTACCGTCCTATGGGTTTGTGTTTAAAATCATCAAAGACAAATTTGCTCCGCAAAAAGAAATCAGCCACGCCGTGGTCAGGGAGAAATACAAGCTGGTTAAAGAACATGACCGGGTTGGGCGGATGGCCGATACCCAGGAATACCGCAACTTCACCTTTGACCGCCACCGTTTCAGTGACGAACTACTGGAAGAGCTGCTCAAGGTCGCCCCGTCTATAGTCAAGGTCACCGATCAACAAATCCTGATCAAGCACCTGTATATCGAGCGGCGGATGATCCCGTTCAATTTGTATATTGAGCAAGCCAACGATGATGATCTGCGCCATGCGGTCGATGAATACGGCAAGGCCATCAAACAGCTGGCGGCCGCCAACATCTTCCCCGGCGATATGCTATTCAAGAACTTCGGGGTGACCCGCCACAAGCGGGTAGTGTTCTATGACTATGATGAGATCAGCTACATGACGGAGATGAACTTCCGCCAGATCCCACCTCCCCGTTATCCGGAAGACGAGATGGCTGCAGAGCCTTGGTACAGTGTCGGGGTTAATGATGTCTTCCCGGAAGAGTTTCGGACCTTCCTGCTGATCAATCCAAAGGTTAGGCAACTTTTCAACGAGCTGCACAGCGATCTGTTCGAGCCCCAATACTGGCAGCAATTGCAAAGCAATATCGAGGAAGGCAAATTCGAAGATGTCTTCCCGTACAGTAACCAGCAACGACTCATTTTCGGCCAGGGGGCTAGCTAAATAGGGCAAAATGTCTCAGCAATGCAAAACCGTTGTGTCATTTTTGTACTAAATGACCTAATATTATTTTGTTCTTAGTAGTACTTTGTTAAGGATATATATAAAAAATCACAACAATAAAACAGGGAAGGTGATGAATGCGTACATGGCTAATCACAATTGCCCTGCTGGTAGTGGCGTTACCAACAACAGCAGCAGAAAGCAGGCTATTGAACATACTTGACGATGATTCGTCTTCTGGGTGGTTCATGTCATCCCAGTCCAAAGGCGCAGAGCAGTTCGATCTCTGGCAAATCGACAGCGGCTATGCCTACTCTATTTCTAATAACACTGAGCTTTATCTCAGCACCCGCTTGAAAAGCGGCAACGAAAACCAATCAGCCAGTCGTGGGCTGTTATCCGGTGTGAAGTATAGTTTCACACCGAAACTGAGCTTACAAAGTGCCGTAACTTCCGAAACACAGAACCAAGACACAGTGATGGGTGTGGAGGTATCGAGCCAATATGAAGTAACGGAAAGGCTAAATTTGCATGCTACGCTCGACTATGAGGCACTGGAGCAAATTTACCAATTCGGGATAGGCTTTCGTTTCTAGCGCTATTCCGTCACCTGATTTCTCGTAAACCTAGCAAAACGCCTGGCTCAGCCAGGCGTTTTTCTATTGGGTTTCTTGTTGCCATCAGGCCTTTCACTACGGATTGATAACGGATAGATCAAGCGGCTGCTTGCTAAAGACAATACCATTGAGGTCGGCATAGAGCATGTCTCCCGGATACACCAAGGTATGGGCAACAGTAAGCGTGACGTTTTCCTCACCGGTCTGGCGCTTGACGGTTTTCACCGGACAGGTTGCCAATGCCTTAACTCCGATATCCAATGTTGCAATGATCCCAACATCACGCGCGGCACCGTTAATGATGATCCCTTCCCAGCCATTCTTCTGGGCCAGCAGCGCCAGCTGATCACCAAGCAGTGCTTTGTTACAGGAAGCATGCCCGTCGATAA
Organism: Photobacterium sp. AWH4_225; assembly: GCF_056158405.1. NCBI lineage: Bacteria > Pseudomonadati > Pseudomonadota > Gammaproteobacteria > Vibrionales > Vibrionaceae > Photobacterium > Photobacterium sp. AWH4_225. Next base: position 3,445,833 of record NZ_JBSWTF010000001.1, read on the forward strand.
ACAGCACTTTGCCTTTACCTTCGCGGGAGAGGATATCTCGCACCAAGCTGTTGTCTTCAAAACACCGCAAAGTAACTACTTCACCATAGAATACCGTCCGGCCGCCGTAATTTTGCAGAGTCAACGGTAACCAACGCACATCCTGTTCAAAGTGATCGCACAAATCCGGGGTTAAATCTTTCATCGCAGGCTCCTTTTATTGTCTTTGTTGCCTTCCCTATCCAAGGCCGTCTCTTCCCCAGCTCCTTGGGGCTACGTTAAGTGTAGAGAAAGCTTGGCCAATCACCCAATCTTTGTGTCTCCACACCGTCGAGTAAAACTGGCACTAAAAACAGCTCGTTACCTTCGACCCAATAAATTGCGTTCTGCTCCCAGCGCCGGGCTTCCAAACATGCGGCCTCCTTGCTCAGTGGCACGATAAAGCCTAATTCCTGCCACTGCCCATCCGGGGCGCTGCAGCTGATCGGCAATACACTGTCGCATTGTGATTTGAGCGCTAACTCAAGCTTTTGATGTCGAGCTAGGTTGTCTTTCTTGCTAAGAACGATGCTTCTCGGATTAAATGCTGTTAGAATTGCAAAGCAAGGGTAAACAGGGTGTTGCTTAAGATTAAAGATGATCGATTGGTAGCTACACCATAGCGATTTTTTTTCACACATAGAAAGTAACACCTGAGGGACGATGCATTTTTTTGTAGCGAATGTTAAACAAAGTGGAGAGTCGTAATACACTTCATACTGTTTGATGTAAATCAATAAAGTGCCCGAAAGCAGCGCGGAAACAAAGCACTTATATTGTTAGCGAGCTGTTAAGTGAATACAATCGTCGCCATCCCACGGAAATTGTAGCCAATGCCCCTAAGTTTGGGCTTTTTCAGCGAAAATCATCATGTCGTGATGAGCTGGATAAATGGATGGCGTACCAACAGGAAAATGAGGAAATACGACCAAGCACGTATTTCTCCCAAGTTTTTGCCTGTATGTGAATTTTTTATATAGAATTTTACTATTCTGTTTTTGACCAGATTCCGTTTTTAGAAATTAGGTACTGCCAATGCAAACCCCTCACATTCTAATTGTAGAAGACGAGCACGTAACACGTAATACCCTGAAAAGCATCTTTGAGGCAGAGGGTTACACAGTATTTGAAGCCAATGACGGCGCTGAAATGCACCAGATGCTTTCTGAGCACCCAGTTCACCTAGTGATCATGGATATCAACCTACCAGGCAAAAACGGCCTGCTGCTTGCGCGTGAACTACGCGAGCAAGGTGACATGGCACTGATGTTCCTGACTGGCCGTGACAACGAAGTGGATAAGATCCTTGGTTTGGAAATTGGTGCTGATGACTACATCACTAAGCCATTCAACCCTCGAGAGCTGACTATCCGTGCTCGCAACCTGCTAACCCGTGCGATGAACCAAGGCTTGCCAACTGAAGACAAGCGTATGGTTGAGCGTTACGAGTTCAACGGCTGGTCGCTTGAAATCAACAGCCGTTCATTGGTTAGCCCAAGCGGTGATCAGTTCAAGCTGCCACGCTCAGAGTTCCGTGCCCTGCTTCACTTCTGTGAAAACCCAGGCAAAATCCAGACACGTGCCGAGCTACTGAAGAAAATGACCGGCCGTGAGCTTAAGCCACATGACCGTACCGTCGACGTGACTATCCGCCGTATCCGTAAGCACTTCGAATCAGTGGCTGATACCCCGGAAATCATCGCGACAATCCACGGTGAAGGTTACCGTTTCTGCGGCGATCTGGAAGAAGAATAATCTTTCCGGCTCTTCGCATAGCAAAAAGGCTCCTCGCGGAGCCTTTTTTGTTTTTTTGCAACGGGGAATGGCTGAGGCCGTAATTACAACCACCAATCAGAACACCTGACTGATCAATACCTCTTGCTGGATCACTACCTGCTCCTGGCCTTGATAAAGTACCGTCACCGCAATATCAGCCTTGCTGCCCGGTAGCCACTCCGGCCCGCCACGCATACTGACTTCCAGGCTCATTTCACCTTCCGAGCGAATCTCCAGGTTTTCCTGCGCCAGCCACTGCTGGTCGTCCTGCGCTATCATCACCTGCATGATTTCCACCCCTGCAGGCAATGGCTTCATATCGCGCGTCAACAAACGGATAGAGGCATGCAGTTTATTAGCAGGCTGGCTACCATCATCACCGATCACCGGCATGCTGTTGAGCCATAGCTCACTGCCTAAATAAACGGTCACTTCTGACAGCACCAGCTCCTGTGGGGATTGCCAGATATCAATCTCCGCCGGTAAGGTCACCGGAACCTCCTCGACAGGTGGCGCTTCAGGTTCGGCTTGCTCTTCGACAACAGCCGGGTCTTTGGATTCTGTCTCTTGGTCTTGCGCCCTTTCACCACAGCCTGCAACCAATACTATCCCTGCTGCTAGCAGAAACGCTTTTGCATCAGTTCCCATCATGCCTTCTCCTGCTGGGCTAACCAGTCTTTAAGCACCTTAAGATCATTGTGGTAGCCATCTTTGATTTCATCGACCCAATCATTGATATTCTCCCACCAGGCCGGCAATTCCGGCGATTGGGCTTTTTGGGCAACCTGCTGGATATGCTTGAGACCAATGGAGCCGGCCGCCCCTTTAATTTTATGCGCCTCAAACTTGATGCCGTCCTGATCCTTGGCCGTCATGTTGGAATCAAGGATCGCAATGTATTCCGGCATTTTGGCCTCAAACATCGCAATGCTGTCATACACCGGCTTGGTACCGACAATCTCCACATAGGAGGACAGCATTTCCAAATCCAACAAGGTATTAAACATCTCATCGCTAACCCCTTGCGGGTTTTCACTTTCAACCACCAATTCCTCTCCTTCTTCCTCATCCAGCGGGCATGTCAGCACCAGGCGCTGGATCACGTCCGTGATGGCCTTGACGCTCAGCGGCTTACTGATCGCATCATCCATGCCTTTGGCCAGGTATTCACCCTTATCCTTGATAACATTGGCTGTCAGTGCCACCAATGCAGGTAGGTAGTCATATTGTTCGCGCAGCTTGGCTGCGACATCGAAACCGGTCATGTCCGGCAGCTGGATATCCAGCAGCACCAAATCGTAGGCTTCTGGGTCAAACAGCTCCAGGGCCTCGTCACCGCGCATCGCCACCGTCACTTCATGGCCCAGGCTTTCCAGCAATGCCTTGGCAACCGTAATGTTGAGCTCAATGTCTTCCACCATGAAGATATTGAGGCTGATCTGCGGCAGGGACGGCAGGGCTTCTTCTTCCTCAACACGCTCGACTAGCGGGGCGGTGATTGTCACCGTGAAGGTACTGCCTTCGCCCACTTCCGAGCTAACCGTAATGTCTCCGCCCATCATTTGCACCAACTGGCGCGAAACCGACAAGCCAATCCCGGTACCGACCGCATGCAGGTTGTCGTTTTCATCTTTGACCTGATAGTACATGGCAAAGATCTTATCGAGCTCTGTTGCCGGGATCCCTATTCCGCTATCCTCGACTTCGAAGGTGATATGAGCTTGCTCATCATCCACCTCGCTGCTGACCGACATCACCACACCGCCATCCTTGGTAAACTTGGTCGCGTTGCTGATCAGATTCCACAGCACCTGACGTAACCGGGTACCATCTACCTCAATGCACTCAGGTAGCTCAGTCAGCCGCTCGAGGTCGAAGCGTAGGCCTTTCTGGCTTGCCATCAGACCAGAGATATTCTCCATCTCAGAGACAAAGTCATGGAAGTCGAGCGGTTTAGGCATCAGTTCGAGACGGCGACGGTCAGATTTGTCCATATCAATAATATCGTTGAAGATATTACCCAGAGTAATGGCACTGACATAGATGGTACGCATGTAGTCGTTCTGCTCTTGATCGAGCTTGGTCTCAAGCAACATCCGGCTAAGACCCACAATACCATTGAGCGGGGTACGTAACTCATGGCTGATGGTAGAAATGAAAGCAGTCTTGTCACGGCTCGCCTTCTCCTGCGCATCCTGGTACTGCTTGCGCTCGGTAATATCACGGCCAAAGCCCATCAAACCCAGACGTCGGCCGTCACGGCTGTAGAAAGGTACCTTACGCAACTCGAAAATAGCCTTACGGCCATCGGGGTACTCCAACCACTGCTCGTAGGTCAGGGAAACATTGTTGTTGAACACCTGCTGGTCTGTTTCGGCGATTTTGCTCGCCACTTCTTCGCTGTAGACATCCCAGGGCGTAAGGCCAACCAGTTGCTTCTCGGTGCGGTTGGTGAGCTCTTCCATCGCCCGGTTACAGCCGGAGAACTGGCCTTTCTCATTGCGGTAGTAAATCAAATCGGGCGAGGCATCGAGGAAAGACTTGAGCAATGCGCTCTGCTCGGCCAATTCCAGCTGGGCGTTTTCACGCTGGTAGACTTCGTTTTCAAGATCCTGCATCGCTTCACGGCGGGCTTCTTCTGCCTTTTCCCGCTCTTCGATTTCCTGATTGAGCTGGTTAATGTTTTCATGCAGCTGCTTGTTGAGTTGCATATCACGCGAGCGCATCTCTTCAAGCTTGGTGACTAACTTGGACAAGCGCTGGCGGGACTCTTCTAGTTGATCCACCACGACGGATAGAAAATAAACGGCCCACGGCGTGATCAACAAACCAAAGAACACCGAGCGGACAATATCAATATCCAGCACTTCGCCCTGCAAAACCAAGGTGACACCTATCTGCACCACCACCGCCAAGGCCACCAGCGCAAGGGCCAGTAACAAACTAAACTTAACCAGTCCTAGTTTGACCAGCAGATCAACGTAATATTGTGCCAGTACTTTGATTTGTTTCATTATTGCTTCCTATTCACTACCGCTTCACCATCATAATGGCGAGCCGCCGAGAACCCAAGCAGGCTTTTTCCAATCACCTGCCGTCCTTCACATTTTGGTTGTCCGGCCGTATTAACTACGATCCAGTCTACCCGGCCTCTTTTTCTGACATGGTCATGGTACAGTTTCGCCCTGCCGCCTTGGCCCGGTACAGTGCCACGTCTGCCAGCTCCACCAGCTCACCATAATCCTGATTCGGTTTTGGTGTCAGGGTAGCCACCCCCAGACTCACAGTCAGGGTCGAGGCGATATCCGAATAGCGGTGAGTCAGGCCTTTCTCGGCCAGTGCCCGATGGATTTCCGTTGCGACTACCTGACCGCCTTCCAGGCTGGTATTTGGCAGCAGGAAGGCGAACTCTTCACCACCATAGCGGGCGACTTCGTCAGTCTCGCGCTTAACCACACTGCGCAGCACTTTCGCCACTTCTCGCAAGGCAAAATCACCCTGTTGATGGCCATAGTTGTCATTGAAGGCCTTGAAGTAATCAATGTCACACAGGATCAGCGTCAGTGGGTGCTGCTCACGGATATGGCTGTACCACATCTTACGCAATTGCTCATCGAAACTCCGGCGGTTGGCGACCTTGGTCAGGCTGTCAACAAAGCTGAGCTCCTGCAATTCCATGATGGCATCGGCAAGTTGCTGCTCGGCCATCTTACGCTCAGTCACATCCCGGGCCATCATCAGCACCCCGGTGGTGTCATCGGTCGGATCCCGGTAAGGAGACTTGAGGACTTCGTACCAGATAGGGGTGCCGTCTTCCAAAATCACGTAGTCATCAAGTTTGACACTGATCCCTTGCTGGATAACCTGCAAATCGGTCTGCCGAAACAACTCATATTTGTCCGGCTCCAACACATCGGCCGACGATTTTCCCAGCAGCGCTTGCTGGGTATAGCCCAGTGATCGTGCAAACGGCTCGTTACAGCCAACATAAACACCATGTTCATTATATAAGGCTATCGGATCCCGGCTGGCACTGAGGATAGTATCAAGTAAGGTATTTCGCTGGGCCAGCTCCTGTTCGGTCACTTCCCGTTTTTCGATTTCGGTTTTCAATACCTCTTGCATCTCATGCCAGTCCGTCACGTCATGGCTGATACTGAGGGTACCGATGGCCTCACCGGTATCACCAATCAACAAATTACAATTGGTTTCCAAAAGCCGGCTCGAGCCATCAGGGGCCGTGGTCCAAGTATGGGACGCGGTATTGCCCAAAGAGCCGATATCCTGTTCTTCGGTGATCCCTTCATCGAGCCTACCCCGCCAGAAACGATCAAAGGCTTTGTTGGTGCCAATCAGCTTGCCTGATTTGTCTTTGAAATACACCAGCTCCGACAGGGAGTTCAGCACCTGCTGGAAGATCCGCTGCTCATTTTCCAGCTTTATCTGCTCACCGTGACGTGAGCGGGGCGAGTCGATAAACAACAACCAGCAAGGCTGCCATTGGCATCGAATCGATTGGCCTGAAACCAGCAGTGGGATCACTTTGCCATTACTTTGAGGCAAGGCCTCATCAACATCCCTGAATGCTTTCAGGCCGGTAAAGGGGCGAAAGAAGTCACACAGCATCTTGCTGCTGAGTCCATCAGGATAAAGATAGCGATCATTAATCTTGCGTACCCCCAGCAACTGACGGCAGGGCTTGTTGCCATAGATCAAATGGCCATCCTTTTTACGGACAAGCGCAACAGCAACAGGCATCAGGGTAAGCTGGCCATGCAAGCGGCGGAAGGAGCTGGCTTCAAGGTGATGAAACAGCAAGGTTAATAACCCTCCGCCGATAACCAGCACAAGGATCAACAGAGAAAAAAGCAGCGCCGGATTATCAGCTTGAAACCATTGGGAAACGGTTGAGGCCAAGGTCGCAGGAGCAAAAAAGCTCGCCCCCAGCAATAATAGGCGGCGAGACATCCCCTTGATCAGAAGCACCCCGCAACTGGCCAGTAAGGTGAGCAGTGTAAGCAATATCGGACTAACAGAGCGTTCCTGACAGGAAGTATGCATTGATTTTAGTAATTGACGTCATTTTACTCGTAATCTAACACACTTACCGATACATCCGCTAATGCCAGCCCGGTTGTTTGGTTGCAAGTTTTAACTCGATCGAGGCACCGGCGGGGTATATTCAAACGGCTGCCCCAGTGCCGCGCCCTGGCCGCCGTTATTATCAAGGTTACGGCCAATCTCCGTCATTGCCAGCCAGCGGTTTTCACACCATTCAGGGGCCAGCAGGGTTGGCTTACGGGCACTGGCGGAAACACGGTGGTAAACCACCTCCGGCGGCGTTAAACGGATCATCTCAGCAGATATCTCTGTGTACTCCTCAAGGCTGAGCTCGGCCAATCGACCGGCTTTCCATGACAAGCCCATGATACTGCCCTCAACGATATGAAGCGGGTGCAGCTTGATGCCATCCACACCGGCATCGACCACTTTGCGGACAGTCTCCAGGTTATCCTCGCGAGTGTCTCCCGGCAGGCCGACAATCAGGTGGGCACACACTTTCAGCCCTAGCGCCCTGGCGCGCTTGGCGATAGCCTCATAACAGGCAAAGTCATGGCCACGGTTGATCCGCTTGAGGGTTTTATCGTTGGCGGTCTGTAACCCGAGTTCAAGCCAGATTTCATAGCCCTGTTCGCGGTAACCCGCCAGCAGTTCGAGCACTTCGTCCGGTACGCAGTCCGGGCGAGTACCAACACACAGGCCAACGATATCCGCCGCTTCCAGCGCCTCTTCATACATAGCCTTAAGCGTCTGCACTTCGGCATAAGTGCTGGTATAGGCCTGGAAATAAGCCAAGTAACGTTTGGCACGGTTAACTTCACCGGCACGCTGAGTGAGCTGTTCGGTGATCGGCTTGTGCTGCGCCTGTTCATCGGCGAACGAGGCAACATTACAGAATGTGCAGCCGCCACGGCCAATAGTGCCGTCACGGTTCGGGCAGCTGAAGCCACCATGCAAGGTCAGTTTGTGTACCTTCTCTCCGTAGCGACGCTGTAGGTCCTGGCCAAATGTATTCACGAGCTCATGCAGCTGCATCTTGTCACCTAGTCATTCAAGGGGTCGAAAAAAGCGGCACAGGTTAGCACCGATGATGTTGGCAAAAGTTGTGCGAGAACAATAAAGGCGTTTTTTTCACCATGTATCGGTAGGAAAAAGGAATGAAAATTAGCAACAACATCATTTTGTAATACTTTGGTCTATACCCCCACCCGATAACCCTACACTTTTCATGGTTAAATAAACCCACTATGCAGATAGATGGTTATTTCCGAATAGATACGCACCTAATTAAGCAATTAATTCATAGTGATGCCGAGATGTTACAGGGTGGGGATATTTTTTGTTGGTAATTAATCAATCAAAATTGTAGGATAGTTACAGCTGTGTGCAATTTATGAACAATAAAAGTAACTAAACCAGACGAATATTTAGTGGTTTATGTTGCTTCCCCTCAAAACTGCAGCGCTTTTGCATACCAGAGCACAGGTGCTACAGAATGAAGTTTGCTATTGATTGACTACATCATCCCACAGCAAACCCATCCGACATGGCCGGACAGGAGTCCACCATGGGCCGTGAAGGATGCATAACCAAAATTAGGGATAACTCAGGTACCAGGATTGGTACCTGTTGAAACTGGAAGGAAGTATCTATGACAGATCAAGAGCTGAATGCTCAGGGACTTTATGTGCCTGAAATGGAGCACGATGCCTGTGGTATCGGCTTTGTGGCCCACCTGAAGAACCGTAAATCCCACGAAATTGTCACCCAAGCCCTTGATATGCTAGCTCGGATGGAACACCGTGGCGGCCAGGGCTGTGACCCGTGCAGTGGTGACGGTGCAGGTATCTTGCTACAGAAACCGCATGAATTCCTGCTGGAAGAAACCGTCAAACAAGGTATCCGCCTACCGTCTTTCGAGCAATACGGTGTGGGTGTGGTACTTTTCCCTAAAGACGAGTACAAACGTCAGCAGTGCCGTGACATCCTTGAGCGCAATGCCAAACGACTTGACCTAGAAGTCATTGGCTACCGTGTGCTGCCCGTCGACAACTCAATGATTGGCGATGATCCGCTAAGTACCGAGCCTCAGTTCGAGCACGTCTTTATTACCGGCGGTACCAGCATGGAGCCGGCTGAACTTGAGCGTAAGCTTTATGTTCTGCGTAACTACACGGTTCGTGTCTGCCTGGAAAGCATCTCCAATATCGGTGATGACTTCTATATTAACTCTCTGTCATACAAGACATTGGTGTACAAGGGGCAGCTAACCACTGAACAGGTACCTCAGTACTTCCTTGATCTACAGAACCCATCGATGGTGACGGCACTGGCGCTGGTTCACTCCCGCTTCTCGACCAACACCTTCCCGAAATGGCGCCTGGCCCAGCCTTTCCGTTACATCGCCCACAACGGTGAAATCAACACCGTGCGCGGTAACCTGAACTGGATGAAAGCCCGTGAAGCGATCCTAGAGTCTGAGCTATTCAGCCAGCAAGAAATCGATATGCTGCTGCCTATCTGTCAGGAAGGCAGTTCGGATTCATCCAACTTCGATATGGCGTTGGAGCTGCTGGTGCTGTCAGGCCGTAGCCTGCCGCATGCGCTAATGATGCTGATCCCTGAGGCTTGGCAAGAAAACAAGAACATGGATCCAAAGCGCCGTGCTTTCTACCAGTACCATGCCAACGTCATGGAACCTTGGGACGGTCCTGCCTCGGTGTGTTTCACCGACGGTGTTCAGGTTGGTGCAACCCTTGACCGTAACGGCCTGCGCCCATCGCGCTACACAGTGACCAAGGATGACTTCCTGGTCATGGCTTCGGAATCCGGTGTGGTGGAGATCGAGCCGGAGAACGTCCAGTTCCGTGGCCGCCTGCAACCGGGCCGTATCTTCGTTGCCGATCTAGAGCAAGGTCGCATCATCTCCGACGAAGAAGTTAAAGACACTATCGCCTCAGCCCAGCCTTATGAGCAGTGGGTCAAAGACAACCTGCTGACATTGAAGAGCCTGCCTGAAGCGGACAACATGCACCACCAGCCAACGCCAGAACGTCTGCTGCACCACCAGCAAGCCTTTGGCATGAGCTCGGAAGAAGTCAACGATATCATTGTGCCGCTGGCGAAAACCGGTTACGAGCCACTGAGCGCCATGGGTGCCGACTGGCCGCTGGCTGTGCTGTCGCACCAGTCTCAGCACCTGTCGAACTACTTCAAGCAGCTATTTGCCCAGGTGACCAACCCGCCGATCGACCCGATCCGCGAGCGTATGGTGATGTCACTCAATACCTACCTAGGTAAAGACCACAACCTGCTGGCAGAAACGCCTGAGCACTGCCAGAAGGTGGAAATCGAATCACCAGTACTGAGCAATGCTGAGCTGGAAAAACTGCGTGCTATCGATAACGAGTACCTGCAGGCCAAGACACTGGATATCGTGTTCCGTGCCAGCGGCGAAGACGGCAAGCTAGAGCGTGCTCTTAAGCGTATCTGCCAGTACTCGGAAGATGCAGTTATCGACGGTTACTCGATCATCATCCTGACCGACCGTGCCGTGAACTCCAACCATGCCGCTATCCCGGCGATGCTGGCCGTCGGCGCTGTTCACCACCACCTGATCCGCAAAGGCCTGCGTGCCAAGTGTGACATCGTGGTTGAAACCGGTGATGCCCGCGAAACCCACCACTTTGCAACTCTTGTAGGCTACGGTGCCAATGCGGTTAACCCATATTTGGTGACTGAAACCATTGTTGACCTGCAACGCAAGCGCAAGCTGGATCCGGAAGTACCGACCGAAGAGCTGTTCAACAACTACCGTAAGGGTGTGAACGGCGGCCTGCTGAAGATCTTCTCCAAGATGGGGATCTCGACCCTGCAGTCTTACCACGGCGCCCAGATCTTCGAAGCCCTTGGTATCAGCAAGTCTGTGGTTGATAAATACTTCACCGGTACGGTTTCCCGTATCCAGGGTCTGACCATCGATGACATTGCTAAAGAAGTATTGGTTCGTCACCGCCTAGGTTACCCAACCCGCGAAGTGCCAATTCAGATGTTGGATGTCGGCGGTGTCTACCAGTGGAAACAGCGTGGTGAAAAGCACCTATTCAACCCAGAAACTATCTCGCTGCTGCAGCAATCAACCCGTAACAAGGACTTTGCCCAGTTCAAAGAGTACGCCAACGCCGTTGATGCGCAGGGCGATAACGCAGCGACCCTGCGTAGCCAGCTAGAGTTCATCAAAAACCCAGCCGGTTCAATCCCACTGGCAGACGTTGAGCCAATCGAGAGCATCCTCAAGCGCTTTGCGACCGGTGCAATGAGCTTCGGCTCTATCTCGTACGAAGCCCACTCGACGCTTGCTGTCGCGATGAACCGCATCGGTGCTAAATCCAACTCCGGTGAAGGCGGTGAAGACCCTGCCCGTTTCGAGAAGAAAGACAACGGCGACTGGGAACGCTCAGCAATCAAGCAGGTCGCATCTGGCCGCTTCGGTGTTACCTCATACTACCTGACCAACTCTGATGAAATTCAGATCAAGATGGCACAGGGTGCCAAGCCGGGTGAAGGTGGTCAGCTACCGGGTGATAAGGTCGATGACTGGATCGGTGCTACCCGTCACTCAACTCCGGGCGTCGGTTTGATTTCACCACCGCCACACCACGATATCTATTCTATCGAGGACTTGGCGCAGCTGATCTACGATCTGAAGAATGCCAACCGTGCCGGCCGCGTCAACGTTAAGCTGGTATCGGAAGCCGGTGTCGGTACGATTGCCTCTGGTGTAGCTAAAGCGAAAGCAGATGTCGTGCTAATTGCGGGCTTCGATGGCGGTACCGGTGCATCACCAATGTCATCTATTCGCCACACAGGTCTACCGTGGGAGCTTGGCTTGGCCGAAACCCACCAGACCCTACTGAAGAACGGCCTGCGTAACCGTATCGTAGTCCAGACCGATGGTCAGATGAAGACTCCGCGTGACCTTGCTGTCGCAACCTTGCTAGGTGCCGAAGAATGGGGCGTGGCAACCGCAGCCTTGGTGGTTGAAGGTTGTATCATGATGCGTAAGTGCCACAAGAACACTTGCCCAGTGGGTATCGCGACCCAGAACAAGACCCTACGTGAGCGTTTCGACGGCCGCGTAGAAGATGTCGTGACCTTCTTCCAGTACATGGCTGAAGGCCTACGTGAAATCATGGCAGAGCTAGGCTTCCGTACTATCGATGAGATGGTTGGCCAGTCACACAAACTGAAAATCCGCGACAACATTGGCCACTGGAAGTACAAGAACCTGGATCTAAGTCCGGTACTGTTCATCGAGCCAGCCCGTGACGAAGACGGCGTGTACAACCAGCGTGAGCAGAACCACAACCTCGAAGAGGTATTGGATCGCAAGCTGATTGAAGCCGCGGCCCCTGCCCTTTACGAAGGCAAGCAGGTAGATGCCGAGTTTGACATCATCAACACCGACCGCAGTGCCGGTACCATGCTGTCGAACGAAATCTCCAAAATTTACAAAGACAAGGGCTTGCCTCAGCCAATGAACGTTAAGTTCAACGGCTCTGCCGGCCAGAGCTTCGGTGCCTTCCTGGCCAAAAACGTCAAGTTCGAAGTCGAAGGCGATGCCAACGACTACTGGGGCAAAGGCCTGTCAGGCGGTACGCTGGTACTCTACCCAGATGCCAAATCTGACATCATCCCGGAAGACAACATCGTTGTCGGTAACGTCTGTTTCTACGGTGCCACCTCGGGTGAATCCTACATCCGCGGTATGGCCGGCGAGCGCTTCTGTGTCCGTAACTCGGGTGCCAAGGTCGTCGTTGAGGGCGTGGGTGACCACGGCTGTGAATACATGACTGGCGGTGTGGCCGTTATTCTAGGCCAAACAGGCCGTAACTTCGCAGCCGGAATGAGTGGCGGTGTGGCGTATGTTTGGGATCAGTTCGAAGACTTCGACACCAAGCTCAACCCTGAGCTGGTCGACCTCGACCCAATCGAGCAGGAAGACAAGGATCTGCTGCACGATATGCTAACCAAGCACGTCGAGCTGACTGGCAGTACTGTGGCAGAAACCTTCCTGTCTAACTTCGAGGCCAACCTCGAGAAGATGGTGAAAGTAATGCCAAGGGATTACAAGGCAGTACTACAGAAGCGTAAGGCAGAAGCACAAAACAAGGAAGAGTTGGAGGCCGTCAATGGGTAAGCCTACTGGATTTTTAGAGTTTGGCCGCGAGCTGCCAAAGAAGCTGGATCCGAGCGTCCGTATCCAGGACAACAAGGAGTTTGTTCTCAACGAGGAGTTCGGCGACAAGATCAACACGCAGGCATCGCGCTGCATGGACTGTGGCGTGCCGTTTTGCCACAACTCCTGCCCGATCGGTAACATCATCCCGGAATTCAATGACGCGGTGTACCGTGACAGCTGGGAAGAGGCGTGGAATATCCTGAGCTCGACCAACAACTTCCCGGAATTTACCGGCCGTGTTTGCCCAGCCCCTTGTGAAAGTGGCTGTGTACTGGGGATCAACCAAGACCCAATCACGATTTGTAATATCGAGAAGACCATTGTCGAAACGGCGTACCGCGAAGGGTACGCCAAACCGAAGACACCGCGTTCGCGTACCGGTAAAACGGTCGCGATCATCGGCTCGGGCCCTGCGGGCCTGGCGGCAGCCGAGCAACTCAACAGTGCCGGTCACTGTGTGACGGTGTTCGAGCGTGATGAGAAAGTGGGTGGCCTATTGCGTTTCGGGATCCCTGATTTCAAACTGGGCATGGACATTATCGATCGCAAGATCAACCTGATGGCCGATGCAGGGATCAAGTTCGAAGTGAACGCCCATGTTGGTGTCAACATCAATGCCCAGCAGTTGCGCCAGGACTTTGATGTCGTCTTGCTGACCGGTGGCTCGACAGTTCCTCGCAACCTGCCTATCCCAGGCCGTGAACTCAAAGGCGTGCACTTCGCCATGGAGTTCCTTGCCCAGAACAACCGCCGTGCCAATGACATGGATTTGAAAACCGAAGAGATCCACGCCAAAGGCAAGCATGTAGTGGTGATCGGTGGTGGTGATACCGGCTCTGACTGTGTAGGTACATCCAACCGCCACGGTGCAGAGAGCATTACCCAGGTTGAGATCATGCCGATCCCGCCTGAAAAGCGCCCGGCCAACCAGCCATGGCCTTCTTATCCGATGATCATGAAAACCTCGACCTCCCATGAGGAAGGGTGTGAACGTCACTGGAATATCCTGACCAAGGAATTCATTGGTGATGAAGCGGGTAATGTCAAAGCACTGCGTATTGCTGACATCCAGTGGGAAGAGGCAAAAGCAGGTGAGCGCCCAGGCTTTACCGAAGTGGCAGGCTCTGAGCGTATCATTCCGTGTGATATGGCCTTCTTGGCAATGGGCTTCCTGCACCCAGAGCCAACCGGTGTGCTAGCACAGCTGGACATTAAACTCGATGACCGTGGCAACGTGGCAACCCAAGGTTTTGCCACCAACCAGCAAGGTGTATTTGCTGCTGGCGATATGCGTACCGGCCAATCACTGGTGGTTCGTTGTATTAACGAAGGCCGTGAATGTGCCCGCGAGATCGATGCCTATCTGATGGGTGATAGTAACCTCGAAGCCAAGGCCGACTCGCTAATGCTGTCGAATGCCTAATCTGGTAATTACCTGTCCGATTCGAAAAACTTAAACCAAACCGGCCTCCTCAGGCCGGTTTTTTATTCCTCACAAGCCCACCTCACCATAATTATTCACTCTACACTCCCTCTATATCACTGCATTATCCGTGCCTACAGTGGATGTTAATTTATTGCTTATAATTTGACCTTTCTGTAAATAGCCGTTAACTTGAAAGGTCGCTGGAAGCAAAAAGGTACCTTCAGCGGCCACCCGATAATCACAAGAAACAACCCGTGGTACGCGTGAAGGTTGTCAACGACGGTCAGGAAGACCGTCAAAAGATGCAGTATTTCTGCTTGTTCAGGCAGATGCTAGGGAGAGTTGTAATGACACTGTATAACCCCATGCTGGATAAAGATAACTGTGGTTTCGGGTTAATTGCCCATATCGAAGGAGAAACCAGCCACAAACTTGTCCGGACCGCGATTTCCGCCCTTGACCGAATGACCCACCGTGGCGGCATAGCTGCCGATGGCAAAACAGGTGACGGTTGTGGGCTGCTAATGAAAAAACCCGATAGTTTCTACCGCATCGTGGCCGAAGACAACGGCTGGAAGCTGTCGCGAGAATTTGCTCTTGGCATGCTGTTCCTCAGCCAGGATCCGGTGCTTGCCGAACAGGCCCGCACGATCATCAGCGAAGAGCTGGCCAAGGAAACCCTGTCATTGGTTGGCTGGCGTCCGGTGCCGATCAACCCTCAGGTACTTGGCCCAATCGCAACCGAAACTCTCCCCAATATCGAACAGGTTTTTATCAACGCCCCTGCCGGCTGGAAGCCGAGGGATATTGACCGCCGCCTCTATGTTGCTAGGCGCAGGATCGAAAAACGCATCACCGCAGACCCTGACTTTTATATCTGTAGCCTGTCGACCCAAGTGACCGTTTACAAAGGCCTGTGTATGCCAGCCGATCTACCCCGTTTCTACCAGGATCTGGGAGACATCCGGCTGGAGTCATCGATTTGCCTGTTCCACCAGCGCTTTTCAACCAATACCCAGCCCCGCTGGCCGCTAGCCCAGCCGTTCCGCTATCTTGCCCACAACGGTGAGATCAACACCATTGCCGGTAACCGCCAGTGGGCGCGGGCGCGGGCATACAAATTTGCATCCCCCTTATTGCCAGATCTGCAAACCGCTGCTCCGTTTGTCAACGAGACCGGCTCGGACTCTTCGAGTCTCGACAACATGCTCGAGCTATTCCTCTCCGGCGGCATGGATCTATTCCGCGCGATGAGAATGCTGGTACCGCCTGCGTGGCAGAACCACCCGGACATGGAGCCCGAGCTGCGGGCCTTCTATGATTTTAACTCCATGCACATGGAGCCTTGGGATGGGCCGGCCGGTATCGTGATGTCCGATGGCCGTTATGCCGCCTGTAACCTCGACCGAAACGGTTTGCGACCAGCAAGGTATATCATCACCAAGGACAAGCTGATCACCTTGGCTTCCGAAGTCGGGATCTGGGATTATGCCCCTGATGAAGTGGCTGAAAAAGGCCGCGTCGGGCCGGGTGAATTGCTGGTGATCGACACCAAGTTCGGCAAGATCTGGCACTCTGCCGACATTGATAACGATTTGATGGGACGCCACCCTTACAAAGAATGGATGGACAGTCACGTCAAACGGCTAGTACCCTTCGAGGAGCTCGGCGACGAACAGGTCGGCAACCGCTCGTTCGATGACACCGAGCTGGGTACCTGCCAGAAGCAGTTTGCCATGAACCGTGAAGAAATCGATCAGGTCCTGCGGGTGATTGGCGAGAACGGCCAGGAAGCGACTGGTTCGATGGGCGATGATGCGCCAATGGCGGTACTCTCTTCCCGAGAACGGGCCGTCACCGATTACTTCCGCCAGATGTTTGCCCAGGTCACCAACCCACCGATAGACCCGTTGCGGGAAAAACATGTGATGTCGCTGGCGACCTGTATCGGTCGTGAAATCAACGTGTTCTGCGAAACCGACAGCCACGCTTACCGGGTTGCCTTCGGTTCGCCAGTACTGCTTTACTCCGACTTGGTCCAGCTGCTGGAACTCGATAACCAGCACTATCGTAACAGCATCATCGATATCAACTTCGATCCTAACGAGAAAGATCTCAAGCAGGCAATCATCGATATCTGTGATCAGGCCGAGCGGTTGGTCCGCAGTGGTACGGTACTTATTGTGCTGTCAGACCGCGGCATTAATGCAGGCAAGCTTCCTATCCCTGCGGCCATGGCTGTGGGGGCGGTACAGAACCGCTTGGTGGCCGAGCAGCTCCGCTGCGATGCCAACATCATCATTGAAACCGCCACCGCACGCGATCCGCACCAGTTTGCGGTATTGCTTGGCTTCGGTGCTACTGCGGTGTATCCGTATCTCGCCTATGAAACCCTCGGCCAGCTTGTTGATAGCGGCGCTATAACTAAACCGTACCGCGAAGTGATGCTCAACTTCCGCAACGGCATCAACAAGGGTCTGTACAAGATCATGTCCAAGATGGGGATCTCCACCATCGCCTCCTACCGTTGCGCCATGTTATTCGAAGCGGTCGGGCTCGATGACGAGGTGGTCGATCTCTGCTTCCGTGGTGTCTCGAGCCGGATCCAGGGTGCTGGCTTTGCCGATTTCCAGCAGGACTTGTTCAACCTTTCCCGTCGAGCGTGGCTCAAGCGCAAACCCATCGAGCATGGCGGTTTGCTCAAGTACGTCCACGGCGGAGAGTTCCATGCCTATAACCCGGACGTGGTCGGCACCTTGCAAAAAGCGGTCAAGTCCGGTGACTACGCCGACTACCAAGCTTTTGCCAAACAAGTTAACGAGCGACCTGTCGCAGCGATCCGTGATTTATTCAAACTGAGTTCGGATCAAACGCCTATTGCCATCGACAAGGTCGAGCCAGCGTCAGCGCTCTACCAACGGTTTGACTCCGCGGCAATGTCTATCGGTGCCCTGAGTCCAGAGGCACATGAGGCTCTTGCTATTGCCATGAATCGGTTGGGTGGATTTTCTAACTCCGGCGAAGGCGGCGAAGATCCTCGCCGCTTCAACAGCGAGCGTAACTCCCGCATCAAGCAGGTCGCTTCGGGCCGCTTTGGTGTTACCCCGCATTACCTGGTCAACGCCGATGTTATCCAAATCAAAGTAGCGCAAGGGGCCAAGCCCGGTGAAGGCGGACAGCTTCCGGGCCACAAAGTCACCACCGAAATTGCCAAATTGCGTTATGCGGTACCGGGCGTTACCCTGATCTCGCCACCGCCTCACCACGATATATATTCGATTGAAGATCTGGCCCAGCTGATCTTCGATCTCAAGCAAGTCAACCCGACTGCCATGGTATCGGTCAAACTGGTGTCCGAGCCCGGCGTCGGCACCATTGCGACCGGGGTAGCCAAAGCCTATGCCGATCTCATTACTATCTCTGGCTACGACGGCGGCACCGGTGCCAGCCCGCTTACCTCGGTCAAATATGCCGGTAGCCCTTGGGAGTTGGGACTTGCCGAAACTCAGCAGGCGTTGGTCGCCAATGGGTTGCGCCACAAGATCCGGCTCCAGGTCGACGGTGGCCTCAAAACCGGCTTGGACGTAGTCAAAGCAGCTATACTCGGCGCCGAGAGCTTTGGCTTCGGTACCGCGCCAATGGTGGCACTAGGGTGTAAATACCTGCGGATCTGCCACCTCAATAACTGTGCAACGGGCGTGGCAACGCAGGACGAAACCCTGCGGCGCGATTTCTTTAAAGGATTACCCGAGCAGGTGATGAATTACTTCATCGGCCTTGGTGAGGAAGTCCGAGAACTGCTCGCAGAACTCGGGGTAGAAAAGCTCACCGACTTGATCGGCCGTACCGACTTACTCGAAGTCATCGAAGGCTATACCGCCAAACAGAGCAAGCTGGATTTATCGCCGGTACTGGCGACCAGCGAGCCTCTGGAAGGCAAAACCTTGTACTGCAGCGAAAGCAATAGTCCGTTCGATAATGCACCGCTCAATGCCGCCCTACTCGAACAGGCACTGCCAGCTATCGAAGCGCGTAGCGGTGCAAACATCTTCGAGAACATCCGTAATACCGACCGCTCGGTAGGCGCAAGACTATCGGGGGAAATCGCCAAGCGTTGGGGTAACCAGGGGATGGCGTCGACACCGGTCAACCTCCACCTGACCGGTACTGCCGGGCAATCTTTCGGGGTATGGAATGCCGGAGGCCTTAACCTCTTCTTGACCGGCGATGCCAATGACTATGTCGGCAAAGGCATGACTGGCGGGCAAATAGTCATCCGCCCACCAGTTGGCTCGGCTTTCAAATCCAACCAATCAACCATTATCGGCAACACCTGCCTTTATGGCGCAACGGGCGGTAAGCTGTTTGCCGCCGGTAAAGCTGGTGAGCGATTTGCGGTCAGGAACTCCGGCACCATCGCCGTTATCGAAGGTGCGGGTGACAATGCCTGCGAATACATGACCGGGGGCATTGTCGCCATTCTCGGCAAGACCGGGGTCAACTTCGGCGCCGGGATGACCGGGGGCTTTGCCTACATCCTCGATGAAGACGGCGACTTTGCCGGACGGGTCAACCCTGAGCTGGTCGAGGCCCTGCCTCTATCTGAGCTCAAGATCCACCAGGAGCATCTGCGCGGCCTGATTGACCAGCACCTCGAGCTGACCGGCTCGGATCGGGCTCAGGAGATACTGGCCGAGTTCGACCAGTGGATCCCGCGTTTTTACCTGGCCAAACCAAAAACTGCCGATGTGAATACCTTGCTCGGCCACCAGAGTCGCTCAGCTGCTGAGCTGCGCATTCAAGCACAATAGGGAGGGAACCCGATGAGCCAGAATATTTACCAGTTTATCGATGTTGCACGTATCGACCCGCCCAAAAAGCCACTGAAAGTGCGCAAGATTGAGTTTGTCGAGATCTACGAACCTTTCACC
The DNA here is from genome assembly GCF_056158405.1 of Photobacterium sp. AWH4_225. Taxonomy (NCBI): domain Bacteria; kingdom Pseudomonadati; phylum Pseudomonadota; class Gammaproteobacteria; order Vibrionales; family Vibrionaceae; genus Photobacterium; species Photobacterium sp. AWH4_225. Next base: position 3,465,286 of record NZ_JBSWTF010000001.1, read on the forward strand.
CAGCAACAGGCCAGCGCCCAGTCTGACCGCTGCCTCGATTGCGGCAACCCGTATTGTGAATGGAAGTGCCCGGTTCACAACTATATCCCCCAGTGGCTCAAACTCGCCAACGAGGGACGGATCATCGAAGCGGTTGAGCTGTCGCACCAGACCAACACCCTGCCGGAAGTCTGTGGCCGGGTCTGCCCACAAGACCGCCTGTGCGAGGGGTCGTGTACCCTTAACGATGACTTTGGTGCCGTCACCATCGGTAATGTCGAGAAGTACATTACCGACAAGGCCTTCGAGATGGGCTGGAAACCAGACATGTCCCATGTCGAGTGGACCGACAAGAAAGTGGCCATCATCGGGGCTGGCCCTGCTGGTCTCTCCTGTGCAGATATCTTGGTGCGTAACGGCGTCAAGCCAGTGGTGTTCGACCGCTATCCAGAGATCGGCGGCCTGCTGACCTTCGGGATCCCGTCGTTCAAGCTGGAAAAAGAAGTCATGATCAACCGCCGCCGGATCTTCAGCGAAATGGGTGTGGAGTTCCGCCTCAACACCGAAGTCGGCAAAGATATTCAAATGGCCGAGCTGACAGCTGAATTTGATGCCGTCTTCCTTGGTGTCGGCACCTACCAGAACATGCGTGCAGGCTTGGAGAACGAAGACGCCCCGGGGGTGTTCGATGCCCTGCCGTTTTTGATCTCCAATACCTACCGGGTGATGGGGCTCGATGACAGTCCGCCATTCATTGATATGGCAGGCAAGAATGTGGTGGTACTCGGCGGTGGTGATACTGCGATGGACTGTGTTCGCACCTCGGTTCGCCAGGGTGCCGGCAGCGTTATCTGTGCCTACCGGCGGGATGAAGCCAACATGCCCGGCTCCAAGCGTGAGGTAAAAAATGCCCGAGAGGAGGGCGTGAAATTCAAGTTCAACTTGCAGCCGACAGGCCTGGAGCTTGGCAGCGATGGACAAATCAGCGGGGTTAAAATGGTCAAGACCGCCCTCGGTGAGCCCGATGAGGCGGGTCGCCGCCGCCCTGAGCCCGTCCCGGGCAGCGAGCATATCCTGCCAGCCGATGCGGTGATCATGGCTTTCGGCTTTCAGCCCCATGCGATGCCATGGCTGGCTGAGTTCGGGGTCGAGCTGGATCAATGGGGCCGCATTCAGGCCCCGGAGGGTGGCGATTTTGCCTTCCAGACCTCCAACCCGAAGATCTTTGCCGGTGGCGATGCCGTCCGCGGCTCGGATCTGGTCGTCACCGCCATTGACGAAGGACGCCGCGCCGCAGACGGTATCCTCGACTTCCTAGATGTATAGCTCATAGATGTGTAACTAACCGGCTGGCAACTTGGCAAAGTTGCCGCCCACCATGTTACAATCTGCCCATTCCCACGCCCCCTTTATGGGGGCTTGTTACCTAACAAGAGACTGTATTGATGAAAATCGGCATTATCGGCGCGATGGAGCAAGAAGTTGCCATCCTAAAAGACCAACTGGCTAACTGCGAAACGCATCACAAAGCAGGTTGTACTTTCTACACAGGTACACTGAACGGCCATGATGTGGTGCTGCTTCAGTCAGGCATCGGTAAAGTAGCCGCGGCAGTCGGCAGTGCAGTGCTGCTTGAAATCTTCCAGCCGGATGTCGTGCTGAACACAGGCTCTGCCGGTGGTTTCGACAGCAGCCTGAATGTTGGCGATGTCGTGATCTCAACAGAAGTGCGTTACCACGATGCTGACGTAACGGCTTTCGGTTACGAAATCGGCCAGATGGCCCAGCAGCCAGCGGCGTTTGCTTCTGATGCCAAGCTGATGGACGTTGCCGAGCAGGCTCTGGCGACCATGGGTGATACCCACGCGGTACGCGGCCTGATCTGTACTGGCGATGCCTTCGTGTGCTCGGCAGAAAAACAAACCTTCATTCGTGACAACTTCCCGTCAGTGATTGCGGTTGAGATGGAAGCGGCAGCCATTGCCCAGGCTTGCCACCAGTTCAACGTACCATTCGTTGTTGTCCGTGCCATTTCCGACGTGGCAGACAAAGAGTCGCCAATGAGCTTTGAAGAGTTCCTGCCAGTTGCAGCCCAGAGCTCATCGGTTATGGTTGCCAAGATGGTTGACCTGCTGAACCAATAAGATGACCGACGCCATTGCAAATATCGCCGGTAACAGCACCCTGCTTGCCTTGTGGGGTGCACTGGCATTGCAATGGCTGTTGCCGATACCTTCCCAGTTACACCCGCTACAAATCTGGCGACAATTGGCCTTAAGCCTCGCGCAAAAAGTCAATAAACCCAATGATGCCCCGCAACAGAAACGCCTTTCAGGTCTGCTGTCGTGGTCGCTCTTGTGGCTCACTGTCCTTATTGTACTGATCTGCCTTTACCAGCTGGTCTGGATCGATACTGCATTCCACCTTCTACTGCTATGGGTTGCCCTGGACTGGCGCAATATGCACAAGTTCAGTAAGCAGTTTGTCCGAGCCTACAGCCGAGAAGATAAATTGCAGTGCCGAACACTGCTGTCCAGCAAGATAAACCGCCATACCGAAAGCCTCTCTTTGCTTGGCCTCGGCAAGGCCGGCGCAGAAACCATGCTGGTCGGATACGGCCGGTTAGTCGCAGGTGTGTTGTTCTGGTATGCCCTTGGTGGCGGGATCGGCGCGCTCTTATATCGCCTAGCCGTTGAGCTCAGCCGTTGCTGGTCACCCTCCCGGCAGCAGTTCCGCCATTTTGGCCAGCCTGCCACAACCGCCCTCGCCATTATTGATATTGTGCCATTGCGTCTGTTTGCCCTCGTCCTGACTCTTGGCCATAACGCCCAGGTCGCGCTAAAAGGGCTAAAGCAACAGGGCGAAAGCTGGCTACTTCCAGGTCCCGGATGGCTTCTGGCCGCTGCCGGGCACAAGCTATCGCTGTCATTGGGCGGGCCGGCCATCTATGACCAAACCAAGATGGAACGGCCAAAGCTCGGCGGCAGAATTGCGCCTGCGGCCTTCCACCTAGGTCAAATCAATCGCCTTGCCAACCAGCGCCTATGGGCATGGGTGATTGTCCAAAGCCTACTACTACTCATGCTACAAGGAGCCGTTTAAGTGCGTTTCGCTGCCCTCTGCCTGCTGTTATTCCCAGTCTTCTTTGCCTCTGCCCAGCCAGTGAAAACCATCATCAGCCTTTCGCCCCACACCACCGAAATGGCCTATGCTGCAGGACTCGGCGATAAACTGATCGCTGCCAGTGATTACAGCGACTACCCGGAAGCGGCTAAATCCCTTGAGCGTGTCGCCAACTACCGCGGGATCAAAATGGAGCGCATTGTTGCCCTGCAGCCGGATCTGATCCTAGCTTGGGAAGGTGGAAACCCGACCCGCGAAATGACCCGGCTGGAGCAACTAGGCTTCAAGGTATTTTATTCCAACCCGAAATCACTGGAAGACATTGCGGCCACCCTCGAGAAACTCGGCCAGTTTGCCGACACACCCGAGCAAGCCCAAAACAATGCCCACGACTTTCGTCAGCGGCTAGAGAGCCTTCGTCTGGCACACCAGGAAAAACAGCCCGTCAGTTACTTCTACCAGCTCAGCAACAGCCCGATAATCACCGTCGCCGGCGATAATTGGCCAAGCCAAGTCTTTGCTGTTTGTGGTGGGCAGAACATCTTTGCCAACAGTGCTGCCGCCTACCCGCAGGTTTCACAAGAGCAAGTCATTGTTCGCCAGCCAGAGGTGATTTTCGGTACTTCGCATGCTGCCGCCGATCCATCGGTGTGGGACAAGTGGCGCCAGCAGTTACCCGCAGTGGAAAGGCAGCACATTTTTACTGTGACATCAGACTGGTTAAACCGGCCTACACCACGCACCATAAAGGCCGCTGAAGAAATCTGCCAGTACCTGGATCAAGTTCGCCAAAGCCCCTTGTAACAGGCTATCAACAATCAATGTGAGTCACCTCACAAAGCGATTGCAGCGAGTTGTCAGCCAGTTTATTCGTCGTACAATCTGCGCGATCGCCCTATATTCTCTGACTCAGCAGGTATCATAATGCTCATTTATCTTCTCGATATGTTCGGAACGGCCGTGTTTGCCGCTTCGGGTGTATTACTGGCAGGCAGACTCCGGATGGACCCGTTCGGGGTTGTGGTGCTGGCCAGCGTTACCGCCATTGGAGGGGGAACCATCCGCGATATGGCTCTTGGCGCGACACCTGTTTTCTGGATCACCGATACCAATTACTTATGGGTGATTTTCATTACCTGCCTAGTCAGCATGCTGGCGATACGCCGCCCACGCCAGATGCCTTGGTGGATCTTACCGGTCTCTGATGCCATTGGCCTTGCGGTCTTCGTGGCGATTGGTGTCGAGAAGGCCCTGCGTTTTGGTGCGACTCCTATGGTTGCAGTGATCATGGGGGTGATGACCGGCTGTGGCGGTGGGGTTATTCGTGATGTATTAGCACGGGAAATCCCGATGGTACTGCGTACCGAGGTGTATGCCACCGCCTGTATCCTTGGCGGTATTGTTCACACTATGGCTCTGTCAGCCAATGTAGATACTGCAGTCGCGACCCTGGCCGGCATTATTACGACATTGACTATTCGTCTGGCAGCAATACGCTGGCACCTTTCCCTGCCGACGTTTGCCCTGAGGGGCTAATCAATCTCACACTTTCAAATGCAAGCAATAATGCTTTTTCACAAAAACCGCCACTCTGGCGGTTTTTTTGTAACCTCGCCATTTTAAGTAAACAAAAAACTTTACTTAAATCCTCGACCTCCTACACTTAAGTAAACAAAAAACATTACTTAATAAATAAGAGGTGCCTATGACCCCCTACGTGGAACACGCCAACATCACGGTCGGCAACATCGACCATACTATCGAGTTCATCCAGACCGCCCTACCGGCATTTACTGTCCGCCATTGCGGCCAAGGCGATAGCTACCGCTGGTGCCATATCGGGACTGAGCATAGCTACCTTGCCCTGCAGGAGGTCGTCGAGCGTAGCTCGGTTGATCGCACGCCCTACCGAGATGCGGGTATCAACCATATCGGCTTGGTGACTGAAGATATTTTGGAGGTTAGAGCCCGCCTGCTGGCAGCTGGCTACAAAGAGAATGAGATGGAGACCTCGCACCCATGGCGCAAGCGGGTGTATTTCTGGGATCCCAATGGCATAGAGTGGGAATTTATCGAATACCTTAGCCAAGACAACAGTCAGCGTAACGACTACAGCATATAGGTTTTTGGCTATTGGCAGTGTGATCAAAAAAGGCGCCTGAGGCGCCTTTTTTCATGCGGGTGAAGACTTTGATTATTTCAAAGTAACACGGGCGAACTTGCGCTTACCAACCTGGAAAACCGCAGTACCGGCTTCAGGGATCAGCTTAGTATCTTCGATCTTGTTGCCATCGATTTTCGCTGCACCCTGGCGGATCATACGCATCGCGTCAGAGGTTGAGTTAACCAGACCCGCATCTTTCAGTAGGTTACCAATCGCAATACCGGCTTCGAATTCGAACTCTGGCATTTCATCTGGCATCGCACCTTTCTGGAAACGGTTAATGAACTCTTGCTCGGCCGCATCGGCATCTGCTTCGCTGTGGAAGCGGGCAATAATTTCTTTCGCCAACAAGATTTTCACATCACGCGGGTTACGACCACCAGCAATATCAGACTTAAACTGATCGATTTCTTCCAGCGGACGGAAAGACAGACATTCGAAGTAGTTCCACATCAGATCGTCAGAGATAGACATGATTTTACCGAACATCTCGCTTGGTACGTCAGTCACACCAATGTAGTTGTTGGCAGACTTAGACATCTTCTTCACGCCGTCTAGGCCAACCAGCAGTGGCATAGTCAGAACAACCTGAGGTTTCTGGCCATTGGCTTTCTGCAGTTCACGGCCCATCAGAAGGTTGAACTTCTGATCAGTACCGCCTAGCTCAACATCGGTCTCCATGGCTACCGAGTCATAGCCCTGAAGCAGCGGGTACATGAATTCGTGGATCGCAATCGGGCGACCTTCGTTGTAACGCTTTTTGAAGTCGTCACGCTCAAGCATACGAGCAACAGTCTGGTTTGCAGCCAGACGAATCATGCCTTCTGCGCCCAGATCTGACAGCCAGCTCGAGTTGAACTCAATCTTGGTCTTGGCAGGATCTAGGATTTTGAAAACCTGCTCTTTGTACGTTTCTGCATTACGTAGAACGTCTTCGCGTGTTAGCGGTGGGCGAGTTGTGTTTTTACCTGTTGGGTCACCCACCATACCGGTGAAATCACCGATCAGGAACGTGACGTCATGGCCAAGCTCCTGGAACGTACGCAGTTTGTTCAAGATCACCGTGTGACCTAGGTGAATATCTGGTGCAGTTGGATCAGCACCTAGTTTGATTCGCAGAGGACGGTTCTCTTTTAGCTTGGCAATCAGCTCCTCTTCCGGAATCAGCTCATCCACACCACGCTTAATTTCAGCTAAAGCTTGTTCAATGCTGGCCATTCTTGTTCGCTCCCACAGAATTGGCAAAAAAGTAATAATCCTCAATCTTACTTGAATAGCGATGTTTTTTGAAACCAGTTAGACTAAGGGTTGTCTTATTTTTTACGAAATCGCAAAAAAACACCACATGCAAGTACCGATACTCCGCCGGTTGCCAAGGATGCACCAAATTCTCATCACCGTGATCAGCTCGCTGCTCGTGGTGTTAATATTATGGCCGAGTTCACAAAGCAGTGGACACCCTGAGCGAAAATTCGAAATCGGCAAACTCTACCCGCTGGAAATATCTCTCGATACCGACCAGCTTCGACCGATGGAGGGTGATGAAAAGCCTGCGGTTCCGGCCCTGAAGTGGAAAGAGCACGAAGTGCAATCCGGCGAAAGCCTGGCGGTGGTATTCAACAAGGTTGGATTATCGCCTGCTACCCTTTATCGCTTGGTCAATGCCGATGAAGGCACCAAAACCTTAACTAGCCTGCGTCCGGGCGACAAATTGCGCTTTGGTTTTGACGAAGACAACCAATTGGTCCAGTTGATCCAGCCACAGAGCGCAACCGACAGCTTGGTGATCACCCGCACTGCCGATACCTTCTATTCGAACAAGGAAAGTAAAGAGGTTGACCTTCAACTCAACTTTGCCCAGGCTGTGATCACTTCGAGTTTCTGGAATGCCGCAGATAAAGCCGGCCTGACCGCAAACCAAATCATGGAAATCGCCGGGATCTTCGGCTGGGATATCGACTTCGCGTTAGATATCCGTGCTGGTGACAGCTTCTCTGTATTATTTGAAGAGCGCCTGGTTGAAGGCGAGCCTATCGGTCGTGGCAATATTCTGGCCGCCACCTTTAGTAACTTGGGCCAGACATTTACGGCAATTCGCAGTGAAGATGGCAAATATTATGATGAGAAAGGCCAGGCGATGCGCAAGGCATTCCTGCGCTCACCGATCAACTTCCGTTACGTCAGTTCGAACTTCAACCCGCGCCGCCTGCACCCAGTGACCGGACAGGTCCGTCCCCACCGAGGTACTGACTACGTAGCCCCGGTCGGTACCCCGATTTGGGCAGCCGGTGACGGTGTGGTCATGCAATCGAGCTACAACAAATTCAACGGTAACTATGTCTTCATTCGCCATAGCTCAACCTACATTACCAAGTATCTCCACCTGACTAAACGCAAGGTCAAAACAGGCCAGCGTGTCAAGCAGGGACAAACAATCGGTACGCTGGGTGGCACCGGCCGAGTTACCGGCCCGCACCTACACTATGAATTCTTGGTCAACGGGGTACACAAAAACCCGAGGACGGTAAAACTGCCTCAGGCCCGCTCGCTCAGCGGCAAGGAAAAGACCCAGTTCCAGAAGTTCGCCAAAGAACGTATGGCACAGCTGAACCACTTCAGCCAGTTTATTGCCGACAACAGTCCACTGCTTGGCAACCGTACCTAACACGTACCTACCAGCAGCCACAGCCAACAAAAAAGCCGCCCCCTTTCGGGAGCGGCTTTTTATTCGTCCGTTTATTCGCCAATGTTTATTCGCCAATGCACAGGCAACCTGTTTGGCTGCCGAGATAGCTCAATTAGACGCTGAACGATGCACCACAACCACAAGTGGTTGTCGCGTTCGGGTTGTTTACGAAAAAGCGGGAACCTTCCAGGCCTTCCGTGTAATCAACCGTGCCACCGATCAGGTATTGCAGGCTCATCGGGTCAACAACCAGTGTGACGCCGCTTTTTTCAATCGTGGTATCGCCTTCGTTTACTTTCTCATCGAAGGTAAAGCCATACTGGAAACCACTACAACCACCGCCGGTGATGTAAACACGTAGCTTCAGCTCCGGGTTCTCTTCCTCGGCAATAAGCGTTTTCACTTTGTTCGCTGCAACATCAGAAAAATTCAGCGGCAGATTAGCATCGCTCATTAAAAACCTCTCAAATACTCTCGGTCATGGTTGTGATTATCTAATACCTGACTATCTCGTTCAAGTATTGACCACCGTAGACTGCTCTCTGTTTGCCATTTTTTCCTTTTCTATGGTCCGATGCAAGAGCTGAGAGTAAATTGGCTTACCGCCAAGTACCTGTGCCAGCATAGTTGCCCCCAGGGTTGTAATAATCAATGGCAGGATCAAATCATAATTATCGGTCATCTCGATCACCAGCAAGATACCGGTGATCGGCGCCCTTACTGTGGCCGCAAACAGTGCCCCCATACCGGCAATAGCGAACATGCCTGGCTGCAGGCCAAGCTCAGGGAACAACTGCTGGGCAATGGCACCAAAAAAAGTACCGAACAAGGTGCCCAACGCCAACATCGGCGCGAAGATCCCCCCGGGCGCCCCTGATCCGAAACACAGCAAGGTGGTCGCCACACGGGCCAAGAAGAGGATCAATAGTACGCTGATACCATACTCGCCATTGGTCGCACTTGGGATCAAACTGATCCCCCCTCCGGTCATTTCAGGAACGTATAACAGAAGCAAACCGAAGCTTCCCCCCAATAACGTCCCCGTTAGTAAATAGCGGCGGCGGTCATTGCGGTGGATACGGGCAAACATATCCTGGGCCATGGTGACCAGCTTATTGAACACCACGCCGAAAATACCGAATGCCATACCGAGCAATAAGAACAGCCATAGCGACCGCAGTAACGGGGCATCATACTGCGGCATGGTGATCACCGCCTGCTGACCAGAGATACTGCGAAAAACGATATTGGCGACTATGGCTGAAATCATCACGCACTTAATAGAGATCAGGCTATAGCGAAACTGCGGGCGCATCTCCTCAACCACAAACATGATAGCCGCCAACGGGGCATTGAACGCAGCGGCCAAACCGCCTGCGGCCCCCGAGGCAAGCAGCGCATGGCGACCTTCTTTATCTTTAAGCCGGAACAGATCAGACACCATCCGGCCAATATTACCGCCCATCTGTACCGACGGTCCCTCACGGCCCAGCACCATGCCTGAACCCAATGCGCCTAGGCCACCGATAAACTTAACCGGCAGCACCCGCCACCAGCGCACCGGACGGATGTCATCCATCGCCCCTTCAATCTCCGGGATCCCCGAACCGGCTGCCTCCGGAGCAAAACGATGGACCAGGTAATACCCCACCAAGGCCAGCAAGGCGCTGATCAAGAAAGCCGACAACCATAACGGCAGCATGTTGCTGATTTCATGACGCAACCATTCTGTTCGCTGCTCAGACACCCAATGCACAGCAATCTCAAACAAGGTCGACAGCAACCCGGCTCCCAGGCCCACCAGCGCGGAGAGGAAAAGGACGGATACAGGGGTTTTGTCACGGGATAAAAAGCGCCGGACCAGCCCGCTCGGCTGCAGTCTTTCAGGCGCAGGTGTGCCTTGGTTTTTCTCTGTCATCAACAATGCCGTAAGTATGAAGTCATCCCGGAGCCGGGAAACAATAGAAAGGGACGCCCTATATGTAGAAAGCGCCTTGAGAAAGCATAGCTGACCGGTTGTTTTTTTTACATATTCAATGTTGAAAACTAGCTTTGCAGTGATGCACAGCATTTTTGTGCCCCGCAATGCTTTGCGCCGGCCCATAGTTCCCGTCGCCCCCAATTGAAAGCCCCCATTAGCCTAGGTACAATGCCGACAGTTCAAATCGGACAATCTTCAATAACAGGACATCACAATGAGCAAGTCAGCTGATTTATTTGCCAAAGCGCAACAGACGATCCCTGGTGGCGTTAACTCACCAGTCCGTGCCTTTGCAGGCGTAGGCGGCAGCCCGCTATTTATCGAGCGCGCAGACGGCGCCTACATCTTCGATGCCGATGGCAAAGCCTATATTGACTATGTTGGCTCGTGGGGTCCGATGATCCTTGGTCACAACCATGTCGCTATCCGTGATGCCGTGATCAAAGCTGCCCAGCAGGGCCTGAGCTTTGGCGCACCAACAGAGATGGAAATCATCATGGCTGAAATGGTGTCCCAGCTGGTACCGTCGATGGAAATGGTTCGTATGGTGAGCTCGGGTACCGAAGCGACCATGAGTGCTATCCGCCTGGCTCGTGGTTTCACCAACCGTGACAAGATCATCAAGTTCGAAGGCTGCTACCACGGCCATGCCGATTGCCTGTTGGTGAAAGCGGGATCCGGCGCCCTTACCCTTGGCCAGCCAAGCTCTCCGGGCGTACCAGCTGACTTTGCCAAGCATACGCTAACTTGCACTTTCAACAACCTAGACTCTGTTCGCGAAGCCTTTGCCGAACACCCAGAGCAGATCGCTTGTATCATTGTCGAGCCAGTAGCCGGCAACATGAACTGTATTCCACCGGTACCGGGCTTCCTTGAAGGTCTGCGTGAGATTTGTGACGAGTTTGGTGCCCTGTTGATCCTCGATGAAGTGATGACTGGCTTCCGTGTGTCCCACGGCGGTGCTCAGGGTTACTACAACATCAAGCCAGATCTGACTACGCTGGGTAAAGTGATCGGTGGCGGTATGCCAGTTGGTGCTTTCGGTGGCCGTCGTGAAGTGATGGAATATGTGGCGCCAACCGGCCCTGTTTACCAGGCGGGCACCCTATCGGGCAACCCTGTCGCCATGGCAGCCGGCCATGCTTGCCTAAGCGTATTGACCAAAGAAGGTCATGAGCAGCAGCTTGCCAGCACTACTCAGCGACTGGCTGAAGGCTTCCAGTCTCTGGCTGATAAGTACGGCGTTCCACTGAAAACCAACCAGGTAGGTGCAATGTTCGGTTTCTTCTTTACCGATCAGGAAGCTGTCAACTGCTACGACGATGTTGCCAAATGCGATATCGAGCGCTTCAAGCGTTTCTTCAACCTGATGCTGGAAAAAGGCGTTTACCTGGCACCTTCTGCTTTCGAAGCTTGTTTCACTTCGCTAGCCCATGGCGATAAGGAAATTGAAGCCACGTTGGGTGCGGCAGAGTATGCCTTCAAGACCCTGGCAGAAGAAGCTGCCGCATAATACGGTGCTAACGTCACCCTATTCGTTTTGAAAAGCCGATAGACACAAGCCGCTCACTGAGCGGCTTGTTAGTTTTGGGACTGTCTATATTTAGAATCTACGCATCACTGCCAGAAGACAAGTGCCAAAACAACCAGTGCAGCCAAGACCAAAACCGCCAGCGGAACCCGCCTTTTTTTCTTGGTCTCACAACCGCAGTCACAACACCCCATCGTCATACCTCCTCGCTGGAAAATCAGACAGATATTATCGATTGCCTCGTAAGCAATGTGGTGCAATCATAATACCAGACAGCAACATTAGCCTCATTAAAACTATCGAGAAGGGATGCACAGTGCCCAAACCATTCAAAGTAGAGTCTCGCCACTGGATGCTTATTGCCGCTTTGGCGCTGGCCGCCTACGCCAGTTACACATTGATTGAGCCGTATATCGGCCCTATCGTGATGGCGTTTATCATATCACTGCTCTATTACCCGCTGCATTTAAAGCTGGACAGGTTGATGCCTCGCTCGCCTAACCTGTCATCGGTACTGTCCTGCACCCTACTGACCTTCATCATCGTGATCCCGATGCTGGTGGTGTTTAGCTCAATCATTCATCAGGGCACTACCTTTTCCAGGGAGAGCTACACCTGGCTAACCTCCGGTGGGGTACAAGAGGTGCTGGCCCACCCTTATGTGGTCAAACTCCTATCGCTTATCGAAAAATATTCACCGTTCGAGCCGGTCGATACCCAGGTCATGGTGCAGAAAGTGGCATCGGCCTCTTCGAAGTTCGGTGCACAGCTACTGAATGTCAGTGCCCGATTGCTGGGAGATGCCACCAACTTCCTCATCAACTTCATGCTGATGCTGTTCGTGTTGTTCTTCCTACTGCGCGACCATGACAAGATCGTCCAGACCATCCGCCATGTGCTGCCACTCTCTCGCAGCCAGGAAGATGCCGTCCTCAATGAAGTCGAGCAAGTCGCCAAGTCTGCGGTACTCGGCTCTTTCCTCACCGCGCTTGCCCAAGGTTTTGCCGGTGGTTTTGCCATGTGGATGGCCGGTTTCCAGGGCTTGTTCTGGGGCTCAATGATGGCTTTTGCCTCGCTGATCCCGGTGGTCGGCACCGCGCTGATCTGGCTACCTGCGAGTATTTACCTGCTACTGATAGGCAAATGGGAATGGGCACTGTTCTTGGCTGGCTGGGGAGCGATTGTGGTCGGCTCTATCGATAACTTCCTGCGCCCACTGCTGATGCAGGGTAGCTCTGGCATGAGCACGCTGCTGATTTTCTTCTCCATCATTGGAGGCCTGCATGTGTTTGGATTGATCGGCCTGATTTACGGCCCGATTATCTTCGCCGTCACCTTGGTACTGTTCAAGCTCTACGAAGCCGAATTCCAGGACTTCCTCCAGCACCAAGACCATCATTAATCAGTTAGGCTGGGGCTCTGCCCCAGCCCGGCTTTTCTTATCCGCATTTTTGTGGAACAATTCGCGCCCCAACACAGCTTTCATCCATTCTTGAGGTCGTTATGTCATACAGTGCTGCTAGTCAGGTTGCTGCCCGTCAACTAGAGTTTTTCGAAAACCGCAAAGTCCTGGTGGCCGGTGAGCTCGATGACAGTTTTCCAAATGAGCTATCACAGACCGCTGCATCAGTAACGATCTTTACCACCAATTTCGGCTATGCCCGCCGTATGGCTGCCTTTAGCAATATCCATACAACCTTTGGCGCTGAGTTCAGTGATGAAGCCGATATCGATATGATTCTGCTGTATTGGCCGAAAGCCAAAGCCGAAGCCGAGTACCTGTTGGCGATGCTGCTGGCCAAGTTTGGTCCGGAAACCGAAATCTGTGTCGTGGGTGAAAACCGGAGCGGTGTGCGTAGTGCCGAGAAAATGTTCGCCCCTTATGGCAAGCTTACCAAGTACGATTCGGCCCGTCGCTGCAGCTTCTTCTGGGGCCGCTGCGATACCCAGGCTCCGGCTTTCGATATCAATGACTGGTTCCGCAGCTACCCACTTAGCATCGCAGGTACCGAGTTGACGATCCGCTCTCTGCCGGGCGTCTTCAGCCACGGTGAGTTCGACCAAGGTTCGAAACTGCTGCTGGAAACCCTGCCTTCACTGAAAGGCCGCGTACTGGACTTTGGCTGTGGGGCCGGTGTCATTGGTGCGGTAATGAAAACCAACAACCCATCCATTGAGTTGGAACTGTGTGATATCAGCGCCTTGGCCATCGCATCTGCCGAAGAGACTTTCCGGGAAAACCAACTGGAAGCAACCTTTACAGCCACTGATGTCTATGCGTCACTGAAAGGCCCATACGACTACCTGATCAGCAATCCGCCATTCCATGCCGGACTGAAAACCTTCTATGCCGCGACGGAAGACTTTATTGCCAAGGCGCCGCAGTACCTGAACAATGAAGGCCAACTGATCATTGTTGCTAACAGCTTCTTACGTTATCCACCGCTTATCGAGGAAAGCCTGGGCAACTGCGAGACCACAGCCAAGAACAATAAATTTAGTATTTACACTGCAAAAAAATGACTTATTAAGGCTGGGTAACACCCGGCCTCAGCCCAACTTTTCATACAAACCTGCACATTCTGGGCAATTTCATCTCCATAATTGACGGCAAAAACGTCAAATCTGTGTGTCGGCACACGCTTCCGCTTCCACTTTCTTGATTCCACGAAAAAACACAGTATAACTGGTGGTTATGGTGATTTTTCCGCACGATTGAACCGTTAATTTCGTCAATTTTACGGAAGCAATCAACACCTATATCAATAACATCAAGGCGTTACCACCAACGTAGCTTTGTCCCACAGGTATTTTCAGGCACCGGAATGCAGCAGACTACCCGTTTAAAGCGTCTCCAGCACACTTTAATGCTGGCTTTTTTAGTATTGAGTATTACCCCACTGATACTATCGGCCCTATTTTTCCTCAACTCCCATACCAAAGATCTGGCTGAACAGAGCACCAACCATCTTGCGTCCCTACTCGACAACAAGAAAAAACAGCTCAACAACTTCTTTGCCGGCCGGGAATCGGAGGTACAGAGCTTTGCCCGTTCCGAACTGGCCAATGCCAGCGGTGGCCGTTTCTATGGCTTAGTCGGCGCCTACCATCAGCTGGGCGATATTTCCGATGTACTGCACAAGACAGGTAGAGGCCGCTACTACACGGAAACATTGACCAATAAATCTCTCAACGAGCAAGACACCGGCAACTATGTCGGCCATGAGCGCTACCGGTTGATGTATAAGCGTTATAACTGGGCCTATGAAGAGTACCTTAAACGCTCTTCGTTCAGTGACATCTTGCTGGTCGATATCAACGGCAACATCGTCTATGCAGCCAACAGCCCGGGGATTTTTGGTATTAACTTGCCCCAGTCGGCGCAAGCGTACCCGGCATTAAGCCAGACATTCTCATCTATCCAGAAAAAAACCGAACAATCAGAAAGTGCGACCGACCAAGTCCCGGTTGCCTTCACCGATTTCAGTCCGTCTCAGGGCGAAGCCGATCTCGCGGCCTGGTTTGCTGCCCCTATCATCCAGCAAGGCTATTTGCACAGCTACGTGTTCTTCAAGCTGAGCAATCAATCTATCCGTGACTTCCTGAGTGACACTGGCAATAACTCCTACTCCGTCCAGACCTTGCTGGTCGGCCAGGATCACCGTTCTAGATTACCAACCGCGAGCGGAGATCCCGCCTCATTTTCCAGTAACAGTATCAACCGGGCGCTGGAAGGAGACAGCGGCGTGGGTAGCTTTGCCAACTTCAATGGCGTCCCGGTTCTCAGCGCCTTTTCCCCACTCAATATCATGGATAGCCCCTGGGCTTTGGTGGTCGAACTGCCTGAAGAGGAAGCTTTTGCCCGGATCCGCCAGCTAGAAGTGATTTTCTTCGTTGCCATGCTAACGGCCATCGTATTGGTCATTATCGCCTCGCATTGGCTGTCAAACTCCATTACTGCCCCTCTGCTTCGCCTGACCTGGGCTGCAGAGCAGGTCTCCGCCGGCGATATGGATCAGAAAATTGAAGGGACGGATCGCTGTGATGAAATAGGCCGCCTGGCTGTTAGCTTTGCCAGGATGCAGGCCTCGGTCAGGGAGAAAATGACCCTGATCCGCGAGCAAAACAATGAGCTGGAGCAAAACCTCCAGATCATCCAGCAGAAAAACAAGGAGCTACAAACTGCTGACAAGCTCAAGGATGAGTTCCTGGCAACCACTTCCCATGAGCTACGAACGCCTTTGCATGGTATGGTCGGTATTGCCGAGTCACTGCTGGCAGGCGCCAACGGTCCCGTCCAGCATTCTCAGCGCCGCCAGCTTGAAATCATGATCAACAGCGGCCAGCGCCTGACCAATCTGGTCGATGACCTGCTTGACTACCACAAGATGCGCTATGGCGATCTCGATATCCAGCAGCACGCGGTCGATGTCTCCTCTGCCGCCAGATTGGTGTTGGAGCTATCCAGCCATCTACTTGGCAGCAAACCGGTTCGCATTATCAACCAGATCCCCAACGACTTACCGCTGGTACAAGGGGACGAGCAGCGACTGGAGCAGGTTCTCTATAACTTGGTCGGAAACGCTATTAAGTACACCTCCGAAGGTAAGATCATCCTTTCGGCGACCATACTGGAATCGCAGCTTCGGATTCAGGTGGTCGATACCGGGCAAGGGATCCCGGCAGAGCAGCTCGAGCATATCTTCGAGCCCTTGATCCAGGCCAATACCCAATCAGCCAACTACCGCCAAGGCTCAGGACTCGGCCTGTCGATCAGCCGCCAGCTCATTGAACTGATGGGAGGGCGCCTGTACGTCAGCAGCCAGCCGATGATAGGCACGACCTTCAGCTTCACGCTGAATCTCGCTTCGGAGGCTGATATTGCCAACAGCGAGATCTCAAGCCGCAGCGGCCACTTCCAGATCCCGTCACCGGAAGCCCAAGCTTGCGAGCTAGAGCATATCGAGGAAAACCCCGATGGCGAACTGCTGCTGATTGTCGACGATGAACCCGTCAACCTTCAGGTTCTCAATAACTTCCTTCGCCTCGAGGGATACCGGGTGATCACAGCTGAAAGCGGGCCGCAGGCGCTGAAACTGGTTGAAAGCCACCAGCCAGCCCTGATGCTGCTAGATATCATGATGCCGGAAATGTCCGGCTATGAGGTCTGTGAGAAGCTGCGTCAAGATTATAATATGCTCGAGCTCCCGATCATCATGCTCTCGGCCCTCGGCCAGGTGCAGGATAGGATCCGTGGTTTTGAATCTGGCGCCAATGATTACCTCACCAAGCCATTTAACAAAGAAGAGCTCACCGCCCGTATCGGCGCTCACCTCAAAGCCGGGCAAACAGAGCGCCAGCTTAGAGAAAATCAACGCCTTACTGAAGAGATTGAACGCAGGGAGCAGGTTGAAAATAGCCTACTGGAGACGCAAAATCGCTTGCTGGGCTTACTCGAGTCGTCCAACGAGGCAATCCTCTGCGTCCAAAGTGGTGGTCGTATACGCTATGCCAATGCCGCTGCCGGCAAACTCTTCAACCGCTCGCCGGAGCAAGTAGAGCGCCACCATATCGAAGATATTCTGGCCACACATTTGCCGCAGGACATCAGTCTAAGCCACCACTTCCATGGCAGTTTGATGTTCAAGATCGGTGACAGCCTGACATCATTGGAAACCGATGTCATCAACCTCCCAGAGGAGTCAGGGTTACAGCGGATGTTTATCTTCGACAACCAGGGGCAGACCAGCAGCCACCGAATAGAGGTGCTGGAAAATGCCGTCGAAGTGCTCTCAGGCTTTGCTTTCAACCGAAATAAGGACAACCTGCAGAAGCTGCGCCACTTGGGGGACGAGTTCTGCTCCATAGCCGACAAGCTGGAGGGTAATGGCAAGAGCAAAAATGACACTTTGCGCGAACTGCTTGTAGAGATAATGAAGACCACACTGAAGCAATGGGAGGACTCCACCCAGAAGACCAAGTTCGAGCTAGCCGAGGAGAGCGGGTTGTGGCGGGTCTATCTCGACCGCAGCACCCTGCAGACACGTACGCTGGACAAGTACCTGCACCTGGAGACCCTACCGAAGACACCACGCTGGCGAACGGTACTCAGTACCATCGACTTTGTCCTTGAGCGTAGCCCTCAAAACACCCCGACACATAACGAGCTAGTGACGATGAAAGAGCAACTGCAGGATATCGTCAACCAATAATAACCAGAGCTCTTTATCCACTCTAAGCCTGCTCTGTGCAGGCTTTTTTTTACCTCGAATTATCCCTCACAAACCGCAAAAAACGCCCTGACACAGGCAAAATCAGTGGCGAAAAATCCCCCAGATACGACTCTATTTCCCACCTTACCCCACCCTCACAGCAAAAAGTTTCGGTTTATGAGAAGGTAATCACAACAAACTGCACTGATAAATTTTCCGCAGGGAAATAAGCGGCATGATTCATCCCGTTACATTAACCCTACACAGAGCAGAGCTTAAGCCCATGAATTTAAACGACTTAAAAATAAGTGCGAAATTTATCAGTATGAAACAGCGAAATAATAATTGCGACCTAAAGCACACTCACCACTCAAGCAAGCGCTGGATCACAGTCCGTTATTAACGTTTTTTACGGAGTGATAAACGAATTTAACGTTTTTGACGGGCAGCCTGATTGACCGTTTTGCCAATCAGGAGTTTCCTTAAGGCACACAGAGCCTACAAGGCCATTTGTTCGAGTGCGTTACTCAGCTTGAACAAAGTAGGTTCTTCCTCCCCGTGAAGACGGGGCTTTTTCCATAAGTGAAACTAAAAGCAAAGAGTAAGGAACAGCTATGCTTGCCAATATAAAGAAAAACCAGTTAGCGCTAGCCGTTGTAGCAGCAGCTTCAACTATGTTAACCGCCCCAGTGGCGTCGGCTGCAGAACGCAGCGAGCTAACTATGGTTCCTAAGTTCTATCCAACTTTTGTACGTAACTTTAACCCTTACCTACAGACTCAGCTAGATACAACCTATGACTTCATTTTCGAGCCATTGGTCGTATTCAACGAGCTTAAGGGTAACGAGCCGGTCATGCGTCTTGCAAAAGACTACTACATGTCAGATGACCTGATGGAAGTGACCTTCGAGATCCGTGATGGCGTAAAATGGTCAGACGGTAAGACGTTCTCTGCCAAAGATGTGGCATTTACTTTCGAGTTGCTGAAAAAACACCCAGAGCTTGATCGTACTGGTATCAATGCTCGCCTTAAAGGTGTGAAAGCGAAAGGCGACAAAGTTACCTTTAGCCTGACAGAAGCGAACTCGAATGTTCCTTACTTGATCTCTAAAGTTGCCGTTGTGCCTGAGCACGTTTGGAGTAAAGTTGAGGATCCAACTCGCTTCACTAACGAAAACCCTGTCGGTACGGGTCCTTTCACTGAGATTGATACCTTTACCCCTCAGCTGTACACCCAGTGCCGTAACCCTAACTACTGGGATAACGCCAACCTAGACGTTGACTGTCTGCGCCTTCCTCAGGTAGGTGGCAACGACCAGTTCCTAGGTCAGGTACTGAGTGGCCAGTTTGACTGGACATACGCCTTCATCCCAGATGTTGACAGCACATACGCAGCAGCAAGCCCAGACAACAAGTACTGGTACCCTGCAGGTGGTACGCAAGCATTCATGCTGAACTACAAAACACCGAACAAAGGTAACCACGAAGCAATCAACAACATTGATTTCCGTCGTGCCTTCTCTATGGCTATCGACCGTGAAACTATCATCGATATCGCTTTCTATGGCGGCGGTGTAGTGAACGACTATGCATCAGGTCTAGGCCAGGCATTTGAATCTTGGTCAGATGAAGCTGTACACGAGAAGTACAAGCCATACATGACTTACAATGTTGCCAATGCTAAAGCGCTACTGAAAAAAGCCGGCTTTAAAGACACCAACGGCGACGGCTTCGTTGAAACACCTACGGGTAAGAAGATTGAGCTTTCTATCCAATCGCCAAACGGTTGGACTGACTTCAACAACACCGTTCAGCTAAGCGTTGAAATGCTACAGGAAGTGGGTATCAAGGCGAAAGCTAGCACACCTGATTTCTCGGTATACAACCAGGCTATGCTGGATGCCACTTACGATGTAGCTTACACCAACTACTTCCACGGTGCAGATCCTTACACATACTGGGATAGTGCTTACCACTCACGCTTCCAGGCTAACGAAGGTATGCCTCGTTTCGCCCTGCACTACTGGAAGAGCGAGAAGCTGGATAACCTACTAGCGGGCTTCTACAAGACAGCTGACCGCGACGAGCAGGTTAAAATGGCACATGCTATCCAGGAGATCATTGCAGAGAACCAAGTAACAATCCCTGTAATGTCAGGTGCTTACACATCTCAGTACAACACAGCACGCTTTACTGGTTGGTGGAACGAGAAGAATCCGAAAGGACGTCCGATGCCTATCACCAACACGCAAGAGCGTCTACTTCAAGTACTTGATCTAAAACCTAAATCGTAATTGTCGTAATTTGCGGTGCGCACCTTGCGCACCGCCCCTTCAACCTTCCCCCTTAGAAATAACTATGGCCAGTGGTCAGGGAAGAGTGTGTCTGAAATCTGGTTGGAGAAGCTGGATATTTTAAGGTGTGAGTTATGGGATTCTTTCTACGCAGACTTAGCTTTTACTTTATTGCGCTCCTGTTCGCAATAACCCTCAATTTTATAATTCCCCGGGCGATGCCGGGTGATCCGGTCACCATGATGTTTGCCAATGCCGCAGTACAGGTGACCCCAGAACGTATCGCAGCAATGAAAGAGCTGCTGGGCTTTGTAGACGGCCCAATGTATCAGCAATACTTTATCTACCTCAAAGGTATCCTGTCGTGGGATTTAGGGATCTCAATCCAAACTTACCCACAAACCGTTAACGACGTACTGGGCAATGCTGTTGGTTGGTCACTATTTCTTGCCGGTACCGCTGTTATCTTGGCTTTCTGCATGGGTTCTACCCTGGGTATTTTTGCCGCCTGGAAACGCGGGAGTAAATACGACGCCTTCATCTCTCCGGGGATGCTGGTCATACAGGCAGTACCGCCAGTTGTGGTCGCCATGTTGGTCCTTTACACCTTTGCTATCGGAACGAAATGGTTCCCTTCAACATACGCCTATACCCCGGGAACTACGCCGGACTGGACGAGCCTAGACTTTTACCTAGATGTCGGTTACCACGCAGTACTGCCTTTGTTCTGTGCCACCATCATCCAAATCGGCGGCTTCCTGATCAATATGCGTAACAACATGATCAACCTGCTGAACGAAGACTACATCACCATGGCCAAGGGTAAGGGCCTGAGCGAGAACCGCGTCGTTTTCAAATATGCCGCCCGTAACGCCATGCTGCCGAGTGTCACCGCCCTGTCGATGGCAATTGGTATGGCTATCGGTGGCCAGCTAATCATCGAGATGATTTTCAACTACCCGGGTCTTGGCACTGTCCTGCTCAATGCCATTAACACCCGAGACTACCAAGTACTGCAAGGTCAGCTATTGATCATGACTATGTTCATGCTGTTCTTCAACTTCTTGGCCGACCTTCTAATTGTTGCTCTGGATCCTCGCCTACGTAAGGGAGGCAAATAATCATGAAAGGACTAATCAAACTACTTTCCAGTAATGCCAAGGCTATGTTTGGCCTCACCATCATCGCTATCTTTATTTTTGGGGCGCTATTTGCTCCGGTGATTACCAAATATGCACCCGATAAACGTACAGGTAGCCCGCACGAGTACCCTGCTTTTGTGGTAAAAGCTGCGCAAAATAACCCTGACGGTTGGGTATCAACCAATCTGGCGGACAGCAAGCGTACTTTACGTCTATCTAAAGATGCTGACCATGTCCTAGGCACCACCCGCATGGGCCGTGATGTTTGGTCTCAGGTTGTCTACGGTGCCCGTACCTCACTCGCAGTCGGTTTCGGTGCCGGTATCATGGTGTGTTTCCTGGCAACCGTTATCGGTGTTTCTGCCGGTTACTTCGGCGGCCGGGTCGACGACATCCTGTCGGCAGCCATGAACATCATGTTGGTGATCCCCCAGCTACCGCTGTTGTTCGTGATTGCCGCCTTTATCGGCCAGGCCGGCCCACTGACGATCGCGATAGTGATCGGGATGACATCCTGGGCATGGGGTGCCCGTGTAGTCAGGGCGCAAACCCTCTCCTTACGTGAGAAAGAGTTCGTCAAGGCAGCTGAAGTATTAGGCGAATCATCTACCCGTATTATCTTTGTCGAGATCCTTCCAAACCTGATTTCGATTGTCGGTGCAAGTTTCATTGGCTCAGTCATGCTGGCCATCATGATGGAAGCCACCCTGTCCTTCCTTGGCCTGGGCGACCCGAACTCCATCAGCTGGGGCATCATGCTTTACAACGTTCAAACCTCATCATCCATGCTGGTTGGCGCTTGGTGGGAACTATTAGCACCTTGTCTCGCCCTGACATTCATAGCAATTGGCCTGGCAATGCTGAACTTTGCCGTCGATGAAATCGCCAACCCGCAACTACGTTCGCACAAAGGCATGCGCCGCTGGCAGAACATGGCAAAAGAAAACCAGAAACAAGCTAAGGCAAACATCGCGCCTCAGCCAGCCCTTGAAGGGGGAGAGAAATAATGAATGATCCACAAATTTCTATCCGCAACCTGTGCGTTGACTACATTACCGATGCCGGTGATGTGCGTGCGGTAAACAACGTCAGCTTCGATATTGGCAAAGGCGAAATCTTTGGTCTGGCGGGCGAATCAGGCTGTGGTAAATCCACCGTAGCCTTCTCGCTGATGCGCCTGCACAAGCCGCCTGCGTTTATTACTGGTGGCGAGGTTATCTTCGACGGCCACGGAGACATCCTGAAATTCAATGACATGCAAATGTCAGCATTCCGCTGGAGCGAGATCTCCATGGTCTTCCAGAGTGCGATGAACGCCCTCAACCCGGTTCTGACATTGGAAGAGCAGTTCTGCGATGTGATCATGCGCCATACTGCAATGACCCGCCAACAAGCTGTGCGCCGTGCCGAAGGCCTGCTGGAAATCGTCGATATCCATCCAAGCCGCCTGCGTGATTTCCCGCACCAGTTCTCTGGTGGTATGCGCCAGCGCTTGGTCATTGCCATTGCCCTGGCCTTGAACCCAAAAATGATCATCATGGATGAGCCAACTACCGCTCTGGATGTGGTGGTACAGCGCGAAATCCTACAGAAGATCTACGCCCTGAAAGAGGAGTTCGGCTTCTCTATCCTGTTCATTACCCACGACCTGTCGTTGATGGTCGAGTTCTCCGATCGCATCGGCATCATGTATTCCGGTGAACTGGTTGAGGTCGCGCCGTCCAAGCAGATCCTGGAAACCCCATTCCATCCTTATACCGAAGGGCTGGGTAGCTCTTTCCCACCGTTGACTGGGCCTAAGACCCGTCTGACAGGGATCCCGGGCAACCCGCTCAACCTATTGGAAGTGCCGACTGGATGCCGCTTCCAGGCCCGCTGCAGCAAGGCCCACGACGCTTGCTTCAGCCATGCAACCCAGCTTCGTCAGCTGGAACCAGGCCGTTTTAGTAACTGCCACCTATTCAACAAGAGCAGTTAAGGATTAAGTAATAGGAAGCATTATGAGCAAGCCAATCGGACAACCAATTATTGAAGGGAAGAACCTCGTCAAGGACTTCCCGGTCAACAGCAACTCGCTGAAAAAATCCATGATGCGTGCCATCAACGACGTATCATTCAAAATGTACAAAAGCCGCGGCCTGTCTGTCGTCGGTGAATCCGGCTCGGGTAAATCGACCACGGCCAAGATGATTGCCAAGATGTACGCGCCGACAGACGGACATATCGAATACTACGGACGTGATATTGCCACCATCGAGAAAAAAGCCGACCTGATGCAATACCGCCAAGGTATCCAGATGGTATGGCAAGACCCGTTCGGCTCGCTGAACCCGACCCACACCATTTTCCACCATGTGGCGCGCCCGCTGCTGATCCACAACAAAGTCAGCAAAGGCAACAAGAAAGAATTGGAAGAAAGGGTCTACGATCTGCTTGAACAGGTTGGTCTGATCCCGCCTAAAGAAACCGCAGCCAAGTATCCGCATCAGCTCTCTGGTGGCCAGCGTCAACGCGTCAACCTAGCGCGAAACATTGCCGTTGGTGCCGAAGTTGTACTGGCCGATGAGCCGACGTCGATGCTCGATGTTTCGATCCGTGCAGGTGTACTCAACCTGATGGAAGAGATGAAGTTCGAGCGCGAGATGGCGCTTCTCTATATTACCCACGATATCGCCACTGCGCGTTACATTGCTGAAGATCTGGCTGTGATGTATGTCGGTCACATGGTTGAGTGGGGAGATACCGAAGAGATCATTCACGATCCGCAGCACCCTTATACCCAGCTTTTGGTTTCGGCAGTTCCGGATCCGAAGAAGTCTATCCACGAGAAGCTCAAGGGTAACAAAGGGGAGATCCCGCTCTGGACACCAGAAAGCCTAGGTTGCCCATTTGCCGGTCGCTGTACCCATGCGACAGACAAGTGCCGTGAGCAACTTCCGGGAGTAACCCAGCTCTCCGACAACCATTTCGTACGTTGTTACCTGTACGAGAATTGATGGAGGGATCATGCAGCTGTTAACCAACCACTTAGGCTATGAGCAATTTGGCCACAAGCAGGCAGTCGTTCAAACGGCATCAGCTATTGACGCTCAATATGCCGAGCTTATCTGTGCCCGCAGCCAACAGCCTATCATGCAGCTGCCTCTTGAGGCCTGTGGTCCGGTCGATCAATGGCACACAGGGCTCACCTACACTATCGACTTTTCCGCACTCAAGGAGTGCGGGAAATATCACCTTCGTGTCGGTGACACCTTGTCGGAGCCATTTGCTATCGCCGAGGGGCTATTGATGACTCGCACTTTCAGCGATGTCCTGCATTACTTTAAATCCCAGCGCTGCGGCGGCAAGTTTGATTTGGCCGATCGCACGGTTCCGATACTCGGCACCGAGACCAAGGTTGATGTCAGCGGAGGCTGGTACGACGCATCTGGTGACGTCAGCAAATACCTGAGCCACCTATCCTTCAGCAACTATTTCAACCCGCAGCAAACACCTATGGTGGTGTGGAATATGCTGTCTGCTTTCGAAACCCTGGCAAACGAAGAAGCCTTTGCTGACTTCAGCCGGGTTCGCTTGCTGGAAGAAGCTCTCTATGGAGCCGATTTTCTTGTCAAAATGCAGGCACCGCAGGGCTACTTCTACACCACGGTCTTCGACAAATGGAGCAAGCAAACCGAACAGCGTGAAATCTGTAGTTACGCCCATCAAAGTGGCGACAAATCTACCGACTTCCAAGCGGGTTTCCGCCAGGGAGCAGGGGTTGCTATTGCCGCCTTGGCAGCAGCAAGCCGGATCCTGAATAGCCCAACAGCAAAGCACATCGGCTATCCATCAACAGCCAACGTGACCTATCTAGCGGCAGCGGAGCAAGGCTACTGGCACTTGGTTGAGCACAATCTGCAATATCTTGATGACGGTATTGAAAACATCATCGATGAATACTGTGCCCTGCTGGCCGCTGTTGAGCTTTTCCGTGCCACCAGCAATACCGATTTCTTGGCACAAGCCCGAAACTGGGCAAACAGACTGGCCATGCGCCAACTGAGTGATGAGCAGCAGCATTGTTACTGGTCGGCCAATAGTGATGGCAGCCGCCCATACTTCCACGCTGCAGAAGCCGGTTTGCCGGTGATCAGCTTGCTCAAGTATTTAGCTATCGAGCCAGAGCCTCAGCGTCAGAAACAGCTGGGGGATGTCGTCGCTAATGCGGTCGCCTTCGAACTCGATATTACCCACGAAGTTACCAACCCATTTGGTTATCCACGGCAATACACCAAGCCAGTCGACGGTCCAAAAGCCTCGGCATTTTTCACTCCCCACCACAATGAAACCGGATATTGGTGGCAAGGGGAAAACGCCCGCTTGGCCTCACTGGCCAGCATGGCATTTATGGCGGCAAGCTATCCAAGCTGCCAACCATTGCGCCCGCAACTCAAAACCTATGGCCAAAGACTACTCGATTGGCTGCTGGGTCTAAACCCATTCGATATTTCCATGCTTGACGGTCACGGCCGCAACAACCCGGATTACCTGCCAGAACTCGGCTTTTTCAATGCCAGAGGCGGGGTCTGCAATGGCATTACCTCAGGATTCGATAACGAACACGACATTGCCTTCAACCCAGCACCGCATCACCAAGACATTCTCCAGAACTGGCGCTGGGGAGAGCAATGGATCCCCCATGCTACTTGGTATTTATTGGCTGTAACGCTGCAATTTAAGGAGCGACACAATGACTGATCCTATTCGCTACTACGTCGGGGTAGATGGTGGCGGTACATCTTGCCGGGCTCGGATAACAGACAGCAACGGGCGCTTTTTGGGTGAAGCCAAAACAGGCAGTGCCAATATTTTGCTTGGCGCCAATGTCGCAATGGCGTCTATTATCGATGCCATCGCCACGGCAGCAGCGGCTGCCGAACTGACAAAAAACGACTTTTCTGCGATGTCAGTCGGATTGGCCCTGGCCGGCGCGGAGCAGCAGTCCGCCTGGTATGAATTTATGGCCCAGCCACACCCTTTCGGTGCGGTCACCCTCAATACCGACGCCTACGGAGCCTGCCTTGGTGCTTGGGGAGGAAACGATGGTGCCATCCTGATTGCCGGCACAGGATCGTGTGGCATTTTGCTCAAGGGCACCGAGCAGCACGTGGTCGGCGGACGCGAGTTTCCGATCTCCGATCAGGGCGGCGGGGCTGTCATGGGGCTTCGCCTCATCCAACAAACCCTGCTGGCCCATGATGGGATCCGCCCTATCACCCCATTGGCGGAGCATGTACTGAGCCACTTCAAGCATGATATCGATGCCATCGTCAGCTGGTCTAAATCAGCACGCCCTTGCGATTATGGCCAGTTCTCTCCGGCAATTTTTGCAGAAGCTTACCGGGGGGATGCACTCGGTATCGAACTCCTCAACCAAACTGCGGCAGATGTAGAAATGTGGATGAAAGCGTTGATCAGCCGCGGAGCCGAGCAAATCTGCCTAATGGGCAGCATTGCAGAGCGGATCCAGCCTTGGTTGATCCCGCCAATGCAGCAGCGTGTCGCCGAGCCAATGGGTGATGCGATGGATGGGGCATTGGCGATGGCTCGCGGTTACCACAACCTTTACCCATTATGAGGTGGCTATGAGTTATCGTCTTGATTTTGTCGTCATCGAACAGCAGCCGGATGAGTCGCGGCTTGCGTTGACAATTCACAACCTATCGGACAAACCGCTTACCCAATGGTCTCTGCATTTTACAATGGGGCGCTGGCTCAACCACGCCAGCTTAACCAATGGGCAACTGAAGCAAGTGGGGAGCTACTGCACGCTAACTCCTAGTCGAAATGAAACATTGCAGTCTAATGGCCACTTCTACACCGAGTTCACCATAGGAACCAAACCCTTTACCTTGCTGGATGATGGGATCATCGATGCCTTTATCTGCAGCGATGGCCAAACACCATTTATCACTCCGCAGCCTGTAGAAATTACAGCTTTCGGCTTGCATCACCCGCAGAGCAAACGCCATAACACAAAACTGGAACCAGCTGCCGCAATCAGTCTTGTCCCTGCTCCGCAACAAATCAGGACACTTTCCGGGCAGTTTACATTCAGCCGAAACACCGCGGTTTCCGTAGCAACTCCTCTTGCTGAAGGTTGCAGCCGTTGGTTGCAGGCCGAAGTTGAGAGCCAAATGCACGAAAAGCTGGCAGTGGATCCTAAAGGTAATATTCACTACCAGCTCCAAGAGCAACTTGCCGATGGTGCTTACAAGTTACTGGTCGAACAAGATGATATTTGGCTGCTTGCCAGCTCAGTATCCGGCTTCTGCCATGCAACAGCCTCGTTATTACAGCTCATTCCGCCTCAGCCCAATCATTGTGCTGATGCGGCTTACCGTATTCCTATGGTCGAAATCAGTGATGCGCCGCATTTTGAGCACCGCGGTATGATGCTTGACTGTGCCCGCCACTTCCACCCGGTAGAGCGCATCAAATTCTTGCTTGATCAGCTGGCTCGATTCAAGTTCAACGTCTTCCACTGGCATCTCACCGATGATGAAGGTTGGCGGGTAGAAGTTGATAGCTACCCAGAGCTCACGCGAATTGGGGCTTGGCGGGGCCCGAATGAAAGAATCCAACCGCAATTTACCGCCATCAGCCAGCGCCATGGTGGCTATTACAGCAAGCAGGATATCCGCGACATCATCAGTTATGCCGCAGACCGAGGGATCATGGTGATCCCAGAAATCGATATTCCCGGGCATTGCCGGGCGGCAATCAAATCCCTACCCGATTTACTTGTCGACCCGGATGACCATTCCGTTTATCGCAGCATTCAGGGTTACAACGACAATGTTCTGTCACCGGCTCTGAAAGGGACCTATACCTTTATCTCCAATGTTCTCGATGAAGTCTGTGAGCTTTTCCCTGCCCCCTATGTTCATATTGGTGCCGATGAAGTACCGAAAGGTGTATGGACAGATAGCCCTGCATGCCAAGCATTGATGGAAGAGCAAGACTATAAGGATCCCAAAGAACTTCAAGGCCACTTATTGCGCTTTGTCGAAAACCACCTCGCCAGCAAAGGCAAGCGCATGATGGGCTGGGAAGAAGCGACTCATGGCGACAAAGTCAGCAAAGATACTGTCATTTTCTCCTGGATAAGCGAAGAAGCCGGCCTTATGTGTGCCAAAGCCGGGTATGACGTCGTTATGCAGCCTGGGCAAGCCACCTACCTCGATATGGCCCAGGGCTATTCAGCAGAAGAAGCCGGCGTCGACTGGGCAGGCAAGCTTACGCTGGAGCAGGTATACCAATATCACCCTCTGGCTGAACTACCTGACGGTGATCCGGCCCGCCATCACATCAAAGGTATTCAGTGCGCCCTGTGGTGTGAACTGATCAATAGCCAAAGCCGATTCGAGTACATGCTCTATCCCCGCTTACTAGCCATCGCTGAATTAGGCTGGACAGCTCCCGAGAAACGTAACTGGCCTGATTTCACCGCCCGCCTAGCCGGCCAGTTCGCATATTTAGACAAAGTAGGCATCAATTACCGTCGCTGCGAGTAAGGCGCAGGACAACGATTACAATAAAAGGATTGAAACACCATGAAATACGGTTTTTTTGACAACGATAATAGAGAGTATGTGATCACCCGTCCTGATGTGCCTGCTCCTTGGACCAACTACCTGGGAACAGAAAAGTTCTGTACGGTTATCTCGCACAACGCAGGTGGCTACTCATTTTATAACTCGCCTGAGTACAACCGAGTCACTAAATTCCGCCCGAATGCGACATTTGATCGTCCGGGCCACTATGTCTATCTGCGTGATGACGAAACGGGTGACTACTGGTCCATCTCTTGGCAGCCAGTGGCGAAAAGCCTAGAGGAAGCCAACTACGAAGTCCGCCATGGTCTGTCATACTCGAAGTTCAAATGTGAATACAGTGGCATCACTGCGACCAAAACCCTATTTGTACCAAAAGGCGAAGATGCTGAAATCTGGGATGTCGTCATCAAGAACACATCCGACAAACCTCGTACTATCAGTGCATTCTCATTTGTAGAGTTCTCATTTAGTCATATCCAATCGGACAATCAGAACCATCAAATGTCGCTATACTCTGCCGGTACAGAATATAAAGAAGGCGTGATCGAATACGATCTCTACTACAACACCAATGACTTCGAAGGCTTCTATTACCTAGCCTCAACGTTCTCTCCTGATAGCTACGATGGTCAGCGCGACAGTTTCCTAGGCCTGTACCGAGATGAAGCTAACCCGATTGCAGTTGAAAAAGGCCAGTGTTCAAACTCAGCCCAAACTTGTTACAACCACTGTGGTTCACTGCACAAGCAATTCACGATCCAGCCGGGTGAAGAAGTCCGCTTTGCTTACATCCTAGGGATCGGCAAAGGCAATGGCGAACGTCTACGAGCCAAGTACCAGAACTTGGAAGAGGTCGATGCCGCATTTGCCGGGATCAAAGCCCACTGGGATGAGCGCTGTGCTAAGTTCCAGGTCAAATCGCCAAATGAAGGGCTGGATACAATGATCAATGCTTGGACCCTATACCAGGCAGAGACTTGTGTGGTCTGGTCTCGATTCGCCTCATTTATCGAAGTGGGTGGCCGTACTGGTTTGGGATACCGTGATACCGCTCAAGATGCAATCTCGGTTCCGCACTCCAATGCCGCAATGACTCGCAAGCGCTTGGTTGATCTGCTTCGCGGCCAGGTAAAAGCGGGCTATGGTCTCCACTTGTTCGATCCTGATTGGTTTGATCCGGAAAAAGCTGATGTCGAACCGTCGAAATCTCCAACTGTTGTTCCTACGCCGAGTGACGAAGATAAGATCCACGGTATTGAAGATACCTGCTCTGATGATCACCTATGGCTGATCCCTACCATCTGTAAGTATGTGACGGAAACCGGTGAGGAGAGCTTCTTTGATGAAGTGATCCCATATGCTGATGGCGGCGATGCTACCGTCTACGAGCACATGAAAGCCGCACTGGATTTCTCGGCCGAATATGTAGGTCAAACAGGGATCTGTAAAGGCTTACGAGCTGACTGGAACGACTGCCTGAACCTCGGTGGCGGTGAGTCTGCCATGGTTTCATTCCTGCATTTCTGGGCACTGCAGGAATTCATCGAACTTGCGAAGTATCTTGGCAAAAACGATGACATTGCAAAATATACTGAAATGGCAGCCAACGTCCGCGAAGCCTGTGAGCAGCACCTATGGGATGAAGAAGGCGGCTGGTATATCCGCGGCCTAACCAAAAACGGTGACAAGATAGGTACCGCCCAGCAAACAGAGGGACGTATCCACCTTGAATCCAATACCCTTGCAGTTCTATCGGGTCTTGCCTCTCAAGAACGCGGTAAACAAGCCATGGACGCCGTTGACGAAAACCTGTTCTCCGAATACGGCCTTCACCTGAACGCCCCATCATTTGCCACACCGAATGATGACATTGGCTTTGTTACTCGGGTTTACCAAGGGGTAAAAGAGAATGGCGCTATCTTCTCTCATCCAAACCCTTGGGCTTGGGTAGCGGAAGCCAAGCTAGGACGTGGCGATCAAGCCATGAAGTTCTACGATGCCCTGAACCCGTTCAACCAGAATGACATTATCGAGAAACGTATCGCCGAACCTTACTCGTACGTTCAGTTCATCATGGGACGCGATCATCAAGATCATGGCCGTGCCAATCACCCTTGGCTGACAGGGACATCTGGCTGGGCTTACTTTGCCGTCACCAATTTCATCTTGGGTGTCCAAACAGGCTTTGCCGGCTTAACGGTTAATCCATGTATTCCAACCAGCTGGCCTGGCTTTGAAGTCACTCGCCAATGGCGTGGTGCGACATACCAGATCAAAGTCGAAAACCCGAACGGTGTAAGCAAAGGCATTCAGTCTATCAGCCTCAATGGCGAAGCGATTGAGGGAGCTATTCCTGCCCAGCCTGAAGGCAGCACTAACACAGTTACGGTTGTGATGGGTTAACACATTTGGGGCGCCGCTTGCGCCCCGTCTATCTACGAGAGAATAGGAGTTCCATTATGATCCAATTTGGAACCGGTGGCTGGCGCGCCCTTATCGGGGAAGAGTTCACCAAAGACAATGTACGCCTTGCAGCCCAAGGGCTGGCAAATATCATGATTGCCGAACAAGTGACTGATAACGGTTTTGTTATTGGCTATGACCGTCGCTTTCTGTCAGACAAAGCGGCCGCCTGGTTCGCTGAAGTAATGGCCGCAAATGGTATCAGAGTGAGCTTGATCAATAAGTTTGTTCCTACCCCGATAGTCATGTTCCAAGCCAAAGAGATGGGCACTACATACTCAGCCTGCATCACAGCCTCGCATAATCCAGCCGACTACAACGGTATCAAGGTCTTCATTGAAGGAGGCCGGGACGCCGACGAAGTCATAACGGCTAAAATTGAGCAACAGGTTGCGACACTCACAGCCAAAGACGTCAAGTCAGTCGATTTCGAGCAGGCGCTTGAAGACAAGCTCATTACCCAGATCAACCCGATGAACGACTTTGTCGATTCCATCATTAACTTCATCGATATCGATGCGATAAAGAAAGCAAACTTGCGGGTACTGATTGACCCAATGTTCGGTGTTGCCAAGAACGCCCTACAAACCGTTTTGATCACCGGCCGCTGTGATGTGGATGTGATCAACGATGGACAAAACCCAGCCTTTGGCGGCTTGATGCCATCACCTAACGCGGCAACGCTCTACCGTCTGAAACACCTTGTGGCCCATGAAGGTTACGATATTGGTATTGGTACCGATGGTGATGCAGACCGACTGGGCATCATTGATGAAAAAGGTAACTTCATTCACCCGAACGAAGTCTTGATGCTGCTGTATTACTACCTGCTTGAATATAAAGGCTGGAAAGGCTCTGTGGTTCGCAACATCGCTACTACTCACCTGCTAGACAAGATTGCGGCAGACCATGGAGAGAAAAGCTTTGAAGTTCCGGTCGGCTTCAAACACATCAGTTCACAAATGGAAGCCGATGACTCGCTCATTGGCGGTGAAAGCTCTGGTGGCCTTACAATCCGTGGCCATATAAAAGGTAAGGATGGTGTATTTGCCTCTAGCTTACTGGTCGAGATGATAAGTGTGACGGGCAAAAAGTTGTCAGAAATGCTTGATGAGATTTATGGCAAGTATGGCTTTGCCTATACCGCAGAAGGTGACTGTACCTTCCGCCCTAGGGATCGCCAGCGCCTATATGACAAGATCTACATCAACAAGGAGCTACCTGATTTCGAATGGGAAATCGACCATGTGAGCTATGCCGATGGGGCTAAAGTCTACTTCAAGAATGGTGGCTGGGCACTCGCCCGCTTCTCAGGCACCGAGCCTCTGTTGAGGCTGTTTGCTGAGATGGAGAATCAAGAACAGGCCGAGAAGGTTGTCAGCCAATTGAAGGCTTTCCTCAACCTTTAACGCTTACCCCTTTCTCAGCGCTAGCCTTACCACTGCCTTGGTTAGCGCTGGGGAAACACGTTGAGTCCTAAGGTAACATGCACATAGCTGTTACATTTCGCAGGCTTTAAGCCTTCGCGGCAAGGGTAGCTTCGCTACCCTTTTTCTTTTTTGGCACGACAATATTTACAATGCCGTATGCCAGTCCATTGTTTCATCTCGGCTCTTCCTGCAGCCGTTTTGCCTATAGCCACAAACCAGTACCCCCTTACCTGAAACGTAAAAAAGCCCAGGTATTTCTGCTTGGGCTTAGTATTAGTGGCGAAGGGCCGGGCTGCCGGACGCGACCAAAGTGCGCAGCACTTTCTGTAGCGTCAGATACAAGAAAGCTTAAGTCTTTCGACTTGGGCTTAATATAAGTGGCGGAACGGCCGGGCTGGCGCTCCAGCGGGACTCATTCTCCTGCAAGGCGAACATATCTCACAGACGTAAAAAAGCCCAAGCATTTCTGCTTGGGCTTAGTATAAGTGGCGGAGCGGACGGGACTCGAACCCGCGACCCCCGGCGTGACAGGCCGGTATTCTAACCAACTGAACTACCGCTCCACTCAAATCACCGCACGTTCACTGCGATAATCTAAATTGGAAGCCTGGCGATGTCCTACTCTCACATGGGGAGGCCCCACACTACCATCGGCGCTATTACGTTTCACTACTGAGTTCGGCATGGGATCAGGTGGGTCCATAATGCTATGGTCGCCAAGCAAAATTCTTACAATCTTGAAAGCTGATGTTCTCAACACTCATCCAAGTGTTTGCGGAGTCCGTAAAACCCCTTGGGTGTTGTATGGTTAAGCCTCACGGGCAATTAGTACAGGTTAGCTCAACGCCTCACAACGCTTACACACCCTGCCTATCTACGTCGTAGTCTCCAACAACCCTTCAGGAACCTTATAGGTTCAGGGATGACTCATCTCGAGGCTCGCTTCCCGCTTAGATGCTTTCAGCGGTTATCGATTCCGAACTTAGCTACCGGGCAATGCGTCTGGCGACACAACCCGAACACCAGAGGTTCGTCCACTCCGGTCCTCTCGTACTAGGAGCAGCCCCTCTCAATCATCCAACGCCCACGGCAGATAGGGACCGAACTGTCTCACGACGTTCTAAACCCAGCTCGCGTACCACTTTAAATGGCGAACAGCCATACCCTTGGGACCGACTTCAGCCCCAGGATGTGATGAGCCGACATCGAGGTGCCAAACACCGCCGTCGATATGAACTCTTGGGCGGTATCAGCCTGTTATCCCCGGAGTACCTTTTATCCGTTGAGCGATGGCCCTTCCATACAGAACCACCGGATCACTATGACCTGCTTTCGCACCTGCTCGACTTGTCAGTCTCGCAGTCAAGCGGGCTTATGCCATTGCACTAACCTCACGATGTCCGACCGTGATTAGCCCACCTTCGTGCTCCTCCGTTACGCTTTGGGAGGAGACCGCCCCAGTCAAACTACCCACCAGGCACTGTCCGCACCCCGGATAACGGGGCGACGTTAGAACATCAACACTACAAGGGTGGTATTTCAAGGACGGCTCCACCGAATCTAGCGACTCGGTTTCAAAGCCTCCCACCTATCCTACACATGTAGGGTCAATGTTCAGTGCCAAGCTGTAGTAAAGGTTCACGGGGTCTTTCCGTCTAGCCGCGGGTACGCAGCATCTTCACTGCGATTTCAATTTCACTGAGTCTCGGGTGGAGACAGCGTGGCCATCATTACGCCATTCGTGCAGGTCGGAACTTACCCGACAAGGAATTTCGCTACCTTAGGACCGTTATAGTTACGGCCGCCGTTTACCGGGGCTTCGATCAAGAGCTTCGACCGAAGTCTAACCCCATCAATTAACCTTCCGGCACCGGGCAGGCGTCACACCGTATACGTCATCTTTCGATTTTGCACAGTGCTGTGTTTTTAATAAACAGTTGCAGCCACCTGGTATCTGCGACTGCCAGCAGCTCCAAGAGCGAGTCTCTTCACCGCCGGCAGCGTACCTTCTCCCGAAGTTACGGTACCATTTTGCCTAGTTCCTTCACCCGAGTTCTCTCAAGCGCCTTGGTATTCTCTACCCGACCACCTGTGTCGGTTTGGGGTACGATTCCTTACTATCTGAAGCTTAGAGGCTTTTCCCGGAAGCATGGCATCAATGACTTCAGTGCCGTAGCACCTCGACATCGGGTCTCAGCCTGGTGTAATCCCGGATTTGCCTAAGATTACAGCCTACACCCTTGAACCTGGACAACCGTCGCCAGGCCCACCTAGCCTTCTCCGTCCCCCCATCGCAATAGTAAGAAGTACGGGAATATTAACCCGTTTCCCATCGACTACGCCTTTCGGCCTCGCCTTAGGGGTCGACTCACCCTGCCCCGATTAACGTTGGACAGGAACCCTTGGTCTTCCGGCGAGGGAGTTTTTCACTCCCTTTATCGTTACTCATGTCAGCATTCGCACTTCTGATACGTCCAGCACACCTTACGATGCACCTTCAACCGCTTACAGAACGCTCCCCTACCCAATACATATAAATGCATTGCCGCAGCTTCGGTGTATAGCTTAGCCCCGTTAAATCTTCCGCGCAGGCCGACTCGACCAGTGAGCTATTACGCTTTCTTTAAATGATGGCTGCTTCTAAGCCAACATCCTGGCTGTCTGAGCCTTCCCACATCGTTTCCCACTTAGCTATAACTTTGGGACCTTAGCTGGCGGTCTGGGTTGTTTCCCTCTCCACGACGGACGTTAGCACCCGCCGTGTGTCTCCCGGATAGTACTTACTGGTATTCGGAGTTTGCAAAGGGTTGGTAAGTCGGGATGACCCCCTAGCCTTAACAGTGCTCTACCCCCAGTAGTATTCGTCCGAGGCGCTACCTAAATAGCTTTCGGGGAGAACCAGCTATCTCCAGGTTTGATTGGCCTTTCACCCCTAGCCACAAGTCATCCGCTAATTTTTCAACATTAGTCGGTTCGGTCCTCCAGTAAGTGTTACCTCACCTTCAACCTGCCCATGGCTAGATCACCTGGTTTCGGGTCTAATCCTAGCAACTGAACGCCCAGTTAAGACTCGGTTTCCCTACGGCTCCCCTAAACGGTTAACCTTGCTACTAAAATTAAGTCGCTGACCCATTATACAAAAGGTACGCAGTCACCCCGAAGGGCTCCTACTGCTTGTACGTACACGGTTTCAGGTTCTATTTCACTCCCCTCACAGGGGTTCTTTTCGCCTTTCCCTCACGGTACTGGTTCACTATCGGTCAGTCAGGAGTATTTAGCCTTGGAGGATGGTCCCCCCATGTTCAGACAGGATATCACGTGTCCCGTCCTACTCGATTTCACTCGCAATGCGCTACCGGTTACGGGGCTATCACCCTGTATCGCTGTGCTTTCCAGCACATTCACCTGTCGCAAAACTAGCTTAAGGGCTAATCCGGGTTCGCTCGCCGCTACTGCCGGAATCTCGGTTGATTTCTCTTCCTCGGGGTACTTAGATGTTTCAGTTCCCCCGGTTCGCCTCAATACGCTATGTATTCACGCATTGATAACTGCTTATGCAGCTGGGTTTCCCCATTCGGAAATCCAAGAGTATCGTGATTCTTACCATCTTCTCTTGGCTTATCGCAGGTTAGCACGTCCTTCATCGCCTCTGACTGCCCAGGCATCCACCGTGTACGCTTAGTCACTTAACCATACAACCCCAAGGGGTCTGTTCGTATGGCTCAACAACCAAGGTTGTCCATCTGAGTATTGATGGACTGTGTTTCGCCGGACTCTTACACAAGACACTTGAATGTGTGTTGCTTGAGAACTCGTTCCTACTTTATTCAAGTAGAAACTATTAGTATTGAATTCGAAAATTCAATTTACTAGTCAGCTTTCCAGATTGTTAAAGAGCATGTGTTTATCGTGAGATAACCACTTTCTAATGATTTTCGGCGGCAAAAAAGCGGACTCAACAAAGTTAACCTTCATTGAATCTGCGTATCCGTGCAGAAAATTCTTAGAGAGTGGTGGGCGATACCGGGCTCGAACCAGTGACCCCCTCCTTGTAAGGGAGGTGCTCTCCCAACTGAGCTAATCGCCCTCCGATGTTTTACATCTTCAAAGGAGAAGATGGTGGGTCGTGCAGGATTCGAACCTGCGACCAATTGATTAAAAGTCAACTGCTCTACCAACTGAGCTAACGACCCGTGGCGTCCCATAGGGGAGTCGAACCCCTGTTACCGCCGTGAAAGGGCGGTGTCCTAGGCCTCTAGACGAATGGGACTAAGTGTTTGGTTAATGTGTTGGGCACACTAACGAGGATAGCCAACGCTACCCTTGCTCTCTTACATTTCAACCAAGCAATCTGTGTGGACACTGCATAAAACGCAGTCATATCGTTAAGGAGGTGATCCAGCCCCAGGTTCCCCTAGGGCTACCTTGTTACGACTTCACCCCAGTCATGAACCACACCGTGGTAAACGCCCTCCCGAAGGTTAAGCTATCTACTTCTGGTGCAGCCCACTCCCATGGTGTGACGGGCGGTGTGTACAAGGCCCGGGAACGTATTCACCGTGGCATTCTGATCCACGATTACTAGCGATTCCGACTTCATGGAGTCGAGTTGCAGACTCCAATCCGGACTACGACGTACTTTCTGGGATTCGCTCACTCTCGCAAGTTGGCCGCCCTCTGTATACGCCATTGTAGCACGTGTGTAGCCCTACTCGTAAGGGCCATGATGACTTGACGTCGTCCCCACCTTCCTCCGGTTTATCACCGGCAGTCTCCCTGGAGTTCCCACCATGACGTGCTGGCAAACAAGGATAGGGGTTGCGCTCGTTGCGGGACTTAACCCAACATTTCACAACACGAGCTGACGACAGCCATGCAGCACCTGTCTCAGAGTTCCCGAAGGCACCAATCCATCTCTGGAAAGTTCTCTGGATGTCAAGAGTAGGTAAGGTTCTTCGCGTTGCATCGAATTAAACCACATGCTCCACCGCTTGTGCGGGCCCCCGTCAATTCATTTGAGTTTTAATCTTGCGACCGTACTCCCCAGGCGGTCTACTTAACGCGTTAGCTCCGAAAGCCAGTGTTCAAGACACCAACCTCCAAGTAGACATCGTTTACGGCGTGGACTACCAGGGTATCTAATCCTGTTTGCTCCCCACGCTTTCGCATCTGAGCGTCAGTCTTTGTCCAGGGGGCCGCCTTCGCCACCGGTATTCCTTCAGATCTCTACGCATTTCACCGCTACACCTGAAATTCTACCCCCCTCTACAAGACTCTAGCCTGCCAGTTCCAAATGCTATTCCGAGGTTGAGCCCCGGGCTTTCACATCTGGCTTAACAAGCCGCCTGCATGCGCTTTACGCCCAGTAATTCCGATTAACGCTCGCACCCTCCGTATTACCGCGGCTGCTGGCACGGAGTTAGCCGGTGCTTCTTCTGTCGCTAACGTCAAACACATGCGCTATTAACGCATATGCCTTCCTCACGACTGAAAGTGCTTTACAACCCGAAGGCCTTCTTCACACACGCGGCATGGCTGCATCAGGGTTTCCCCCATTGTGCAATATTCCCCACTGCTGCCTCCCGTAGGAGTCTGGACCGTGTCTCAGTTCCAGTGTGGCTGATCATCCTCTCAGACCAGCTAGAGATCGTCGCCTTGGTGAGCTCTTACCTCACCAACTAGCTAATCTCACCTGGGCTAATCCTGACGCGAGAGGCCCGAAGGTCCCCCTCTTTGCTCCGAAGAGATTATGCGGTATTAGCCATCGTTTCCAATGGTTATCCCCCACATCAGGGCATATTCCCAGGCATTACTCACCCGTCCGCCGCTCGCCGCCCATAAGCGCACCCGAAGGATTGCTTATGTCGCTGCCGCTCGACTTGCATGTGTTAGGCCTGCCGCCAGCGTTCAATCTGAGCCATGATCAAACTCTTCAATTAAAGTTTTGGCTCAATGAAATACTGTTAAACCATTACCGAAGTAATGATTGAATTGACTGTGCCAAATAATAAGTAAACTTAAAATTTGTATTGGTCACTCAGTTTCATTGATAATGCTTTTGTTGACTATCATTTCACGAGTGCCCACACAGATTGCATGGTCAAATTGTTAAAGAACATATTGCCTTTCAGTGCCTTAGCACTTAAGCAGGACGCGTATAATACGCTAACCACTTCGAAAGTCAACATAAAACTCTAAGAAAACTTAAAGCTCTATGGTGACTTGCTTATCAAATAAGCAAAGTCGAAATGAAAGCCTGGCGATGTCCTACTCTCACATGGGGAGGCCCCACACTACCATCGGCGCTATTACGTTTCACTACTGAGTTCGGCATGGGATCAGGTGGGTCCATAATGCTATGGTCGCCAAGCAAAATTCTTACAATCTAAAAAGCTGATGTTCTCGACACTCATCCAAGTGTTTGCGGAGTCCGTTAAAACCCCTTGGGTGTTGTATGGTTAAGCCTCACGGGCAATTAGTACAGGTTAGCTCAACGCCTCACAACGCTTACACACCCTGCCTATCTACGTCGTAGTCTCCAACAACCCTTCAGGAACCTTATAGGTTCAGGGATGACTCATCTCGAGGCTCGCTTCCCGCTTAGATGCTTTCAGCGGTTATCGATTCCGAACTTAGCTACCGGGCAATGCGTCTGGCGACACAACCCGAACACCAGAGGTTCGTCCACTCCGGTCCTCTCGTACTAGGAGCAGCCCCTCTCAATCATCCAACGCCCACGGCAGATAGGGACCGAACTGTCTCACGACGTTCTAAACCCAGCTCGCGTACCACTTTAAATGGCGAACAGCCATACCCTTGGGACCGACTTCAGCCCCAGGATGTGATGAGCCGACATCGAGGTGCCAAACACCGCCGTCGATATGAACTCTTGGGCGGTATCAGCCTGTTATCCCCGGAGTACCTTTTATCCGTTGAGCGATGGCCCTTCCATACAGAACCACCGGATCACTATGACCTGCTTTCGCACCTGCTCGACTTGTCAGTCTCGCAGTCAAGCGGGCTTATGCCATTGCACTAACCTCACGATGTCCGACCGTGATTAGCCCACCTTCGTGCTCCTCCGTTACGCTTTGGGAGGAGACCGCCCCAGTCAAACTACCCACCAGGCACTGTCCGCACCCCGGATGACGGGGCGACGTTAGAACATCAACACTACAAGGGTGGTATTTCAAGGACGGCTCCACCGAATCTAGCGACTCGGTTTCAAAGCCTCCCACCTATCCTACACATGTAGGGTCAATGTTCAGTGCCAAGCTGTAGTAAAGGTTCACGGGGTCTTTCCGTCTAGCCGCGGGTACGCAGCATCTTCACTGCGATTTCAATTTCACTGAGTCTCGGGTGGAGACAGCGTGGCCATCATTACGCCATTCGTGCAGGTCGGAACTTACCCGACAAGGAATTTCGCTACCTTAGGACCGTTATAGTTACGGCCGCCGTTTACCGGGGCTTCGATCAAGAGCTTCGACCGAAGTCTAACCCCATCAATTAACCTTCCGGCACCGGGCAGGCGTCACACCGTATACGTCATCTTTCGATTTTGCACAGTGCTGTGTTTTTAATAAACAGTTGCAGCCACCTGGTATCTGCGACTGCCAGCAGCTCCAAGAGCGAGTCTCTTCACCGCCGGCAGCGTACCTTCTCCCGAAGTTACGGTACCATTTTGCCTAGTTCCTTCACCCGAGTTCTCTCAAGCGCCTTGGTATTCTCTACCCGACCACCTGTGTCGGTTTGGGGTACGATTCCTTACTATCTGAAGCTTAGAGGCTTTTCCCGGAAGCATGGCATCAATGACTTCACCGCCGTAGCGGCTCGACATCGGGTCTCAGCCTAGTGTAATCCCGGATTTGCCTAAGATTACAGCCTACACCCTTGAACCTGGACAACCGTCGCCAGGCCCACCTAGCCTTCTCCGTCCCCCCATCGCAATAGTAAGAAGTACGGGAATATTAACCCGTTTCCCATCGACTACGCCTTTCGGCCTCGCCTTAGGGGTCGACTCACCCTGCCCCGATTAACGTTGGACAGGAACCCTTGGTCTTCCGGCGAGGGAGTTTTTCACTCCCTTTATCGTTACTCATGTCAGCATTCGCACTTCTGATACGTCCAGCACACCTTACGATGCACCTTCAACCGCTTACAGAACGCTCCCCTACCCAATACATATAAATGCATTGCCGCAGCTTCGGTGTATAGCTTAGCCCCGTTAAATCTTCCGCGCAGGCCGACTCGACCAGTGAGCTATTACGCTTTCTTTAAATGATGGCTGCTTCTAAGCCAACATCCTGGCTGTCTGAGCCTTCCCACATCGTTTCCCACTTAGCTATAACTTTGGGACCTTAGCTGGCGGTCTGGGTTGTTTCCCTCTCCACGACGGACGTTAGCACCCGCCGTGTGTCTCCCGGATAGTACTTACTGGTATTCGGAGTTTGCAAAGGGTTGGTAAGTCGGGATGACCCCCTAGCCTTAACAGTGCTCTACCCCCAGTAGTATTCGTCCGAGGCGCTACCTAAATAGCTTTCGGGGAGAACCAGCTATCTCCAGGTTTGATTGGCCTTTCACCCCTAGCCACAAGTCATCCGCTAATTTTTCAACATTAGTCGGTTCGGTCCTCCAGTAAGTGTTACCTCACCTTCAACCTGCCCATGGCTAGATCACCTGGTTTCGGGTCTAATCCTAGCAACTGAACGCCCAGTTAAGACTCGGTTTCCCTACGGCTCCCCTAAACGGTTAACCTTGCTACTAAAATTAAGTCGCTGACCCATTATACAAAAGGTACGCAGTCACCCCGAAGGGCTCCTACTGCTTGTACGTACACGGTTTCAGGTTCTATTTCACTCCCCTCACAGGGGTTCTTTTCGCCTTTCCCTCACGGTACTGGTTCACTATCGGTCAGTCAGGAGTATTTAGCCTTGGAGGATGGTCCCCCCATGTTCAGACAGGATATCACGTGTCCCGTCCTACTCGATTTCACTCGCAATGCGCTACCGGTTACGGGGCTATCACCCTGTATCGCTGTGCTTTCCAGCACATTCACCTGTCGCAAAACTAGCTTAAGGGCTAATCCGGGTTCGCTCGCCGCTACTGCCGGAATCTCGGTTGATTTCTCTTCCTCGGGGTACTTAGATGTTTCAGTTCCCCCGGTTCGCCTCAATACGCTATGTATTCACGTATTGATAACTGCTTATGCAGCTGGGTTTCCCCATTCGGAAATCCAAGAGTATAGTGATTCTTACCATCTTCTCTTGGCTTATCGCAGGTTAGCACGTCCTTCATCGCCTCTGACTGCCCAGGCATCCACCGTGTACGCTTAGTCACTTAACCATACAACCCCAAGAGGTCTTTCGTATGGCTCAACAACCAAGGTTGTTCATCTGAGTATTGATGAACTGTGTTTCGCCGGACTCTTACACAAGACACTTGAATGTGTGTTGCTTGAGAACTCGTTTCATCTTTCGATGAAACTATTAGTATTGAATTCAATGAATTCAATTTACTAGTCAGCTTTCCAGATTGTTAAAGAGCATAACGCAAAAGCGTTAATCAATAACTGACGTTATTCATTAGCACTTTTGCTATTTCTAAAACCAT